>NZ_JAGGKV010000060.1 GCF_017874035.1 Paenibacillus aceris | reverse complement strand
GGTTAAGCCCTCGACCGATTAGTATTCGTCAGCTGCATGCATTGCTGCACTTCCACCTCGAACCTATCAACCTCGTCGTCTACAAGGGGTCTTACATACTGGGAAATCTCATCTTGAGGGGGGCTTCGCGCTTAGATGCTTTCAGCGCTTATCCCCTCCGTACATAGCTACCCAGCGGTGCCTCTGGCGAGACAACTGGTACACCAGCGGTACGTCCATCCCGGTCCTCTCGTACTAAGGACAGCTCCTCTCAAATTTCCTACGCCCGCGACAGATAGGGACCGAACTGTCTCACGACGTTCTGAACCCAGCTCGCGTACCGCTTTAATGGGCGAACAGCCCAACCCTTGGGACCTACTTCAGCCCCAGGATGCGATGAGCCGACATCGAGGTGCCAAACCTCCCCGTCGATGTGGACTCTTGGGGGAGATAAGCCTGTTATCCCCAGGGTAGCTTTTATCCGTTGAGCGATGGCCCTTCCATTCGGTACCACCGGATCACTAAGTCCGACTTTCGTCCCTGCTCGACTTGTAGGTCTCGCAGTCAAGCTCCCTTATGCCTTTGCACTCTGCGAATGATTTCCAACCATTCTGAGGGAACCTTTAAACGCCTCCGTTACATTTTAGGAGGCGACCGCCCCAGTCAAACTGCCCACCTGACACTGTCCCCATACCGGTTCACGGTACCAGGTTAGAACTCCGATACGATCAGGGTGGTATCCCAACGGCGCCTCCACCCAAGCTGGCGCTCAGGCTTCAAAGGCTCCCACCTATCCTGTACAGATCGTACCAAAGTCCAATATCAAGCTGCAGTAAAGCTCCATGGGGTCTTTCCGTCTTGTCGCGGGTAACCTGCATCTTCACAGGTATTAAAATTTCACCGGATCTCTCGTTGAGACAGCGCCCAAGTCGTTACGCCATTCGTGCGGGTCAGAATTTACCTGACAAGGAATTTCGCTACCTTAGGACCGTTATAGTTACGGCCGCCGTTTACTGGGGCTTCAATTCATAGCTTCGGG
>NZ_JAGGKV010000059.1 GCF_017874035.1 Paenibacillus aceris | reverse complement strand
TTTTTTCAAAAGGCTGCGTTTCATGTATTAATATGAGCGAGGTATTATGAGGCGTTGGGAGCTGAAATTGTTACGGTAAAACCAAGATTCTCTAGCTTGCGAATGGATTGTTTGACGATCACATCTTGCTGTCGTTTCTCAAAATAATCAGCACCTAAATCTCGGTAATCTTCGTTGCGAGTTAAGAGATGGTAGGCGATCTTCATGATGGCATGTGCAACAGCTACAGCTGCTTTACGACCACCTTTACGTGCTGCGATTCGCCTGTATAGGGCTCCGAGATAATTGTCAGATCTGCATACGGATTGTGAAGCTTCAAGAAGTGCTGATCGGAGATATTTATTTCCTTTGCGAGTTTTCGAGGGTTTTCGTTTACCCGCACTTTCGTTATGTCCTGGAACAAGACCGATCCATGAGCAAAGGTGGGCTGAACTTGGAAACCGTGAACCGACATTTGTGCCAATTTCGGCTAATATTTGTTCAGCGGTACGTCTGGCAATTCCAGGAATCGTATCTAGTCGCTCAATGTCTTCTTGAAAAGGGTCTAGCCGCCCGGCCACCTCGTTATCCAATTCCGAGATTTGTTCATTGAGGAAATCAACGTGGGTAAGCATGGTTTTAAGCATAAGGCGTTGATGAGCACTCATCTTACCCTGAAGTGCAAGCTCAAGTTCGTCCTTCTTTTTCTTCATGACTCCGCGTGCAAAGCTTGCAAGTTTCTCCGGATCTTCTTCGCCATTAATCATCGCACTAATCATGTCGCGACTGGAAAGACCCATAATATCTGAGGCGACAGAAGCAAGCTTAATGTTAGCTCCTTCTAGTACTTTCTGTACTCGGTTATGCTCACGAGCTCGTTCTTGAATTAAACTGCGTCGGTAACGAACTAATTCACGCAGTTCACGCTGGTTCCGATCTGGAATATAACTTGCTGTAAGTAACCCGTGACGTAAAAGGTCTGCAATCCATTCTGCATCTTTCACATCCGTCTTTCTACCGGGAACAGCCTTCATATGTTGGGCGTTTACGACAAGGTAATGAATGTCCTCAGCTTCTAGTAAGTTGACAATAGGTTTCCAAAAGACGCCTGTACTTTCCATAGCTACATGTGTGCAGCGATGCTCCTTCATCCAGTCAATTAGTTGAAGTAGATAGACGGTATGGGTGTGAAACGTCTTGATCTCCTTTCCTTCTGGTGTAACGACACAGGCAGTGATGGTCTTCTTGTGAACATCTAAACCGCATGCACGCTCAATAAGTATTTGCATGAGAATCACCTTTCTACGGCAAAAAAATTAAGGCTGGTGCAACAACCAATAAAGGGTTAATCTACCCTGCGTGCTTCCCAGAAGGGAGCAACAGTCCGTGGTGCACCGGGATCGTTGTGGTCAGACTAACGGTTGGGCTCTCGGCACCATAGTTGAACGACCTTCCTCGCCAGCCGTATTAACATTATAGCCAAACTCAACAAATTTTCATTTGTCCGTGGTGCCCCGT
>NZ_JAGGKV010000058.1 GCF_017874035.1 Paenibacillus aceris | reverse complement strand
GGAGACCTCCGAAAAAGTCAGTTATCAATGCTAATTTAACCCCAAATATATCTATTAATAGAATATAATAGAAATATAGATTCGTTATTTGGAGGTATTATCGATGCTTCGTAAAGACAACGGAAGCCAAATTTCCGGCTTCGATCAATATTATTATGAGAAAGCTGTCCCTCAAAATCATTTGTTACGGAGTATCGCTAAGACCATCGATTTTACCTTCATTCGAGAATTGTTGGCTGAACAGTATTCTGCTAATCGCGGTCGTCCTGCAGAAGAACCGGTTTTTCTCTTCAAAATTTGTTTACTTGAGTACTTGTACAATCTTTCTGACGTACAAGTCATTAGTCATATTCAAGTGAACCTAGCCTACCGATGGTTTTTGGACTTGAATATCGATGATGAATTACCAGATGACACTACCATCAGCTACTTCCGTGTTAAGCGCGTAGGATTGGAGAAATTTCAAGACATCTTTCAGCGGTTAGTTGATCAGTGCATTGAACATGGATTTATTTCTGCTCAATCCAAACGGTCCATCATGGACTCCACTCATATCATTGCCGATGTCGCAATCCCCACATGGCTTTCTCTAGTTCGGCAAGCTTATGAGAGTGTTCTTCTTGAATTACGAGAGATCGACCAAGAGATCTTTCAACAGTTTGAACAACGAATGCTTGAGCTCTGGAACGAGCTCAAGGGGAAAACTCGGGACGAGAAGTTGCCGGTTGTGCTTCAATTGGCCAGCGAGTTCGCGGCCGTGGCTGAGCCCCTACTAAACAACGATGAGCAGCCGAATGCAGCCCTCGTTACACTAAAGAAAGTCATTTCTGATCGTGATGAGGATGCTACGGATCGTCTTATCAGCATTGTAGACACCGATGCACGTACTGGACATAAATCAGATATGCGTAAGATCCAGGGCTATAAGGACCATATCATGATGGATGAAGAAACGGAGATCATCACGGCGATTAAAGTGACTCCGGCCAATGCCGAAGATGGTGATCAACTGGTTGACCTCATAGAGCAATTTCAAGATAATCATGGATTTTTGCCCAAAGAGCTTTCTGCAGATAAAGGTTACTGGTTCGGTAAAAATCTTCGTTTTCTTCAAAAGAATAACATTATAGGCCATATAAGCTGGATGAAAACAAAGCAGCAGGTTTCTGGTTTATTTACCCCTGAAGATTTTCAATTTGATGCGAAAAAGATGCAGGTAACCTGTCCCAATGGCGTAGTCAGCAAAGCCTACAGGGATCGGACCAAAGCTAAGGAAGATCGGAATGGACTCGAGTTTCGATTTACTAAAACCCAGTGTCAAGATTGCCCACTAAAAGCGAAGTGTACAACGAGTAAGAGCGTACGTAATGTTTTCATCAGCGATTACTACGCAGAATTCCAACAGGCGCGTGAACACTACAAATCCGATGAGTACAAGGAAGCAAGGAAGAGTCGATGGTTGATTGAGCGCCGTCATGCAGATAAAGTAAGGAATCATGGACTCAGACGTGCCCGATATCGCGGATTAGAAAGAACATATATCCATGCATTGTTAAGCACTATAGCGTCTAACGTAAAGAGAATGACTAAGCTAATTACGGATAAACGACAACGGGAGCAGTCTGCCCTCTTGGCCATTTCCTAAGGGAAGTGGAGATAAATAAAAGGCTTTTCCTTAGCGATTCAGCCCTAAAACGGCTTAAATTACTCTAAATCAGCGACAAATTAGTAATATGGAACCACTTTTTCGGAGGTCTCC
>NZ_JAGGKV010000057.1 GCF_017874035.1 Paenibacillus aceris | reverse complement strand
CGTTAGATTCCTGTAGTTGGATAAATTTCAGCTTTGTAAAAAAACGAGCGCCTCAGTACGATGGAAGTACGCTACGGGTCAAAAGCCCTTTAATTCCATCATCCAGGAGGACGCTCTACTATGAAGTTTAAATCACAAGATAAGCAAAATCAACTCATTGAAAACATTACCTTTAATCATATTGTTGTAGGTGTAGACATTGCTCAGGAGGCCCATGTTGCTAGAGCAGTTAACTTTCGCGGTGTCGCTCTTGGCAATCCTTTGGAGTTTAGTAATGACGAAGATGGATTCAAGTCCCTCGATCGTTGGATTCGTGACTTGTTAGCTTCATATAAGCTATCTCAAGTAATTGTTGGTATGGAACCGACCGGCCATTACTGGCTAAGCCTTGCCGGGTGGCTTAAAAATAAAGAAATTGAAACCGTACTTGTTAATCCTCATCTAGTTAAAAAGAATAAAGAAAACCGCGACAATACACGCTCTAAAAGCGACAAAAAAGATGCTTTAGTTATTGCCGACATGGTGAAGAACGGCTACTACTCCCCTGTCCGTTTCCACTCCTCCGAGTATGAGGAGCTGCGAGTACTAATGGCTAACCGAGATACAGTCGTGAAACGACTTGTAAGTGCTGTTAACCAGATCCACCGCTGGGTTGACATTGTTTTCCCTGAACTAAGACAAGTCTTTAAGATTTTAACTTGCAAAGGTGCGTTGTTAACCCTCCGGCTATTTCCGCTACCATCTGACCTTTGTAAACTGAGTCCTGGCGATGTCATTAAGGGATGGCAGAAATCAATGAAGCGACATTCTGGTGTACGTAGAGCTCATCTTCTCATCGATCTTGCCAAGCAAACTGTTGGATCTAAGCAGGCAACACTTGCTTACAAATTACATCTAGAGCAGCTCCTTGAAGAGTACGACTTAGCCACTAAACAACTGCAGAGGATCGAAAAAGAAGCCAAGGAAGTTGTTGAACGTATCCCCTATTCAGGCAAAATCCTTGCCATTACTGGAATAAGTGCAATTGCTTTAGCTGGTGTTTTAGGAGAGGCTGGAGATATTAGAGGTTACGCACACGGGAATGCTTTACTCCGTCACGCAGGTCTTAATATAACTGAAGCTAGCTCAGGTAAATGGAAAGGACAATTGACGCTAAGTAAACGTGGCCGTCCACGACTGCGACACTTTCTCTATTTAATCACGATGAGCATGGTCATGAATAACCAAGAGTTTAAAGCATTACATCACCATAATGTTGAAGTAAAGAAGCTTAAAAAGATGAAATCTATTATGAAGTTATGTTCAAAGTTAGCTAGACTCTTAGTAGGATTGGCTCAAAGTAATGAAGCCTACAACCCAACAAAAATCCTTGCATTAGTAGCTTAAAATACCCCTTTTTTCACGCAAGTTGGCGTATTCGCAGGATGACAAAGAAAGCACGGAGTATCGGGATACGTTGAACAAAAGGGCTCCGACCCATTCCGTTAGAAAGACCGACCTCCACCCCTTAGATAGATGTGACGAAGGAATGTAAGGGCTATGACCCGTTGAGACATGGGAGTGAAAATCGCTAAGGGCACCGTGGAGAATACGTGCAGCACTTGGAATGAATTGGGTGAAATTACCTCACCTCTATTCACGCATGCCTTTTTAACGACACATCCTAATATATCTCGCTATCTTTCATTCATCATCGAAATCTAAAGGTTTGAAATCCTGCGAATAGACGAGCTTGCGTGAGATAATCAAATCATACAGAGGGAGTTCAAT
>NZ_JAGGKV010000056.1 GCF_017874035.1 Paenibacillus aceris | reverse complement strand
TATCCTCCCTCTATGGAGAAACGCTTTGCTCTTAAATACTCTCGTTTTCTCAGTTTTTGACCTTCAATACTTTTTTGCAGATAACTTTTCAATGGTATGAAGTTGAAGAAGAAGAAATTTATGGATATGCTGTGGGGCAAAAGTCTCTCTACCTAAACCACCTGATGTAAAAAACGGATGGTATGGTAATGTATGGTTGCACCTTTGGATCTCCACATGAGCTCATGGTGGTCAACCCTCCCACATCTCGCAGAGTCTACGCTCCCACATTCCTTCATTCAACCTGTCCATGAGGTGGAGGTCAGATATGCTGCCCGACAGGATCTCTGTCCGTAAGGATAGTGCCTTTCCGACTCATCCGTGCTTCTTGTTATCTTTTCCTTTGCTAAGATCATCCACCCTGAGTATCGTTATTTAAGCTGCTTGCGGTAACTCTGCAAATCGAGGGATATCCTGCATCATCTTTTCTTCACTGAATTCGTGTCCTTTTGTTAATATGCCGAAAAAGACCCTTATAAGTTTATTACACAAAGCAATGAGAGATTGCATCTTCTTGAGTGGATTCACCTGTCGTTTGGTGTAATATTCATGCAAGGCCCGAAAAGCTGCGTTTTTAGCAACTAACGGCATCATAACTCGAAAGAGCAACGCACGAAGACGCTTACGGCCTCGCTTGGTTATTTTCGTTTGTCCGATGTGTGTACCTGATGAATTTGTTTTCAAATTCAATCCAGCAAGCTTCGTGATCTGCTTGGGATGACGGTACTGACTTATGTCGCCTACCTCAGCTAGAAAACCTGCAATGGTGTCCCTTCCGATCCCTTTTATGGCCAACAATAGTTGTACATTAGGGATCTGCATGAGCAGTTCATCCAACTTTGCCCCCAGTTCTTCGAGCTTGTTTTGAAACCATTCGTACTGGGTTAGCAGTAACTTTAACTCCATTTTAGCTAACTCCGAACCTTCTCGTATGCCGACAGAACGGCTTGCTGCTGCTTTCAAACAAATGATTCGCCCTAGACCAAGCCCTCGCTTTGCAGCTTCTCTCAAATGCTGTAGTAAGGTTGTATCCGGCACGTGAATAAGTTCATGTGGCAGTAGATGAAGGTTTAGCATTTGGATGGCAGATTTGCACTCCCAGTCTTTAAAAACCGTCAAAAACTCTGGGAAATATCGATCTAACCAGTTATGGACACGCGCTTGCACAACACAAAGGTCAGTTGTTAGGTGTTCGCGAATTTTCATCGCTTCCCGCAGTTCGGCATAAATACCGTGGGGAAGGTTCGGTACGGCGTATCTCCCATCTTTGACCAGCTGTGCGATCACTTTTGCATCTTTCATGTCATTCTTCGTTGGAGAATTGTCATCTAGTTCTTTACTTTTTTTCACGTGCAGTGGATTCACAACACCGTATTTTACTTGCTTTTCTTTTAGAAAATGAGCAAGGTTCAGCCAGTAGTGACCCGTTGGTTCCATGCCAACGATAATGTCATGGAATTCTTGAGCTGTTGAAATCTCCTGGAACCAACTCACGAACACTTCAAAGCCTTCTCGATTGTTTTCAAACGTAATGGGCTTCCCAAGCTCGACTCCGCGGAAGTCTTGCGCACGAGCCACATGTTTGAATTTTGCGATGTCGACTCCGATAATTAAAGTAGAAGAAGTGATTTGATTAATTCTTTCATTTTGAGTAGAATGCATGGTGTAGTCTCCTTGGTTTTGTTTTTGGATCTGTCGCTGGCCAGCAACTGGGATCCTTTTAACATCATACCAAGGAGTCTTTTTGTGCTTCAAACCTCGTATTTCTACATAATAGGAATGCTGCCCGTTAG
>NZ_JAGGKV010000055.1 GCF_017874035.1 Paenibacillus aceris | reverse complement strand
GTCTGAAATACATCATAAATTGTTTCATGAAAAATAGTACCAAAACGAATATCAAACAACTCCGTGGCTTTTCTTCTCCAGACGCTCAAAATTTCACCCCTGTCCCATACTCTCAAAGTTTTTTACCTCATTTTAACATACTGAGCTGCCCGTTACTTCAACCGACAACGGCAGCCGATCATGTGCCGGCTGCCGTCATGTCTGTCCAAAGAAAATAAAGTATTAGACCGAAAAATAAAGTGTTAGACTAGGAAAATAAAGTATTAGACTGGCACCCGTTGATTAAAGGGCAGAAGAGTTCAATAAGAAAGCTCTCAATCGGCAAATGGGGATTTCCATTTTTTGTTTAAATCCGGATTTACTAGGACCTCTTTATAATTGTCAATTTTGTAATCAATAATCCTTTGTGTCTCCAGTAATCTGTCAATCTCGTTCTGAATTCTATTCTTGTGTTCGATTAGAATGGAGACTCTCTGAGGGAGTGAGGCTTCACCCCTTTCGTAAAGCTTACGGAAACGCTTCATTTCTTCCAGTGTCATTCCAGTTGCTTTGAGTCTCGTTAAAAAGACCATGCCTTCCAATTGATGTTTACTGTACGTTCTGTGTCCGCTTGCTTTGCGGTCGGCATACGGAAGTAAGCCGATTTTCTCGTAATAGCGGATCGTATCTTCTGACAGACCCGTGAATTCAGCCGCCTGTTTAATTGAGCTTACGGTTTCGGGAATGTCGATCACTTTGCCGCACCTCCTGACGTATTACCACGGTATTACTCCGTTCTCATCAAAGAAACCGCCGTTCGGACCATCGCCCAGAAGGGTGGCGAGTTTCACGACAATGGAAGCGCCCTGTTCAACGGTACGATAACCCGTATGCCCATTCAAATCCGTAGCTGTGTACCCTGGATCAGCTGAATTTATCTTGATCGGCGTATCTTTTAATTCTTTGGCAAACAAGACTGTTAGTGCATTGACAGCCGTTTTCGAACTCATGTAGGCGAGCAAATTTACTCCGTATTTTTCGGCATCCGATTCCGGGTTATTATACTCGGTCAAGGAAGCCAAGCCACTTGAAAGGTTTACAATTCTGCCAGCAGGCGATTTTTTAATCAAAGGGAGCATTGCCTTAGTGACAGAAAAACTGCCGAAAACATTTGTCTCATAAGTATTCCTTAGAACAGTTAATTCCAGTTGACTCGGAGGAAGACCTCTTTCCAAGCACACGCCAGCGTTATTAATCAGAACATCAAGCGAACCATACTGATCATCAATTTGTTTTACTGCGGATTGTATTGTATCCAAGTCTGTTATGTCCAGGGTAATTGCCTTTGCATTTATGTTCTCAGCCGTCAGGGTAGCCGTCGCTTCCTGTCCTCTTGCTTCATCTCTTGAACCGAGCAATATTGTGAATCCTAGTTTGCCCAATTGCCTAGCAGTCTCAAGACCAATACCTTTGTTTCCGCCAGTGATCAAAACTATTTTTGATGTGCTCATGATTACGCCTCCTAAAAGTGATATTTACTTGACTAACGATCACTATACAACTTGGAGTACACTCCAAGTCAAGAGCAACATTCAAGATTAGAATGTCTTGTTATTGGACTATTGGGGGCGTTAGTTCAATTAAACAGCAGCAGTCTAGGACTTTATTTTCTGTCCATGGCTGCTGTTGTTTCATTTTTTAGGTTAGTCTAATACTTTTTTTTCGGAGTGTGACGGTTTGTAAATCGAAAAACCGCGCGAATTCAATACATCCAGTCTAATACTTTATTGTCTCAAGACAATGTCGTGATTGAACTATCGTTCCTCGTTAGCCATCCATGCCCCTACGGGGCACCACGGACAAATGAAAATTTGTTGAGTTTGGCTATAATGTTAATACGGCTGGCGAGGAAG
>NZ_JAGGKV010000054.1 GCF_017874035.1 Paenibacillus aceris | reverse complement strand
AACGACCTTCCTCGCCAGCCGTATTAACATTATAGCCAAACTCAACAAATTTTCATTTGTCCGTGGTGCCCCGTTAGGGGCATGGATGGCTAACGGGGAACGATAGCAGAATAACGCTACCTGCTAATTCGGGTAGCCTGTTGAAGTAACGGGCAGTTATCCGGAAGGAAATGATGTAAATAAGAACGAATTGACTGGGTGTTGGAATTACACTTACGACCGAGAGGATAACGATGATATGAAGGATAACTACGAGGTATTATCAAAGCAGGGTTTTTGGGGAGATCAAAGGGACGGTACCTATGTCAATCCTGTTTTACCTGGAGATTATAGCGATCCGGATGTCATTAGAGTCGGTGAGGATTACTATTGTATCTCTTCTACTTTACATTGCTCTCCGGGGATGGCGGTGCTGCATTCCAAAGATCTTGTTAGTTGGAAAATGATAGGACATGTCGTTAGCGATTTGACAAGTATCGGCCCGGAGTACAATTATGATCGAATGAACCGTTATGGCAGAGGAGTTTGGGCAGGCTCGATCCGATTCCATAAGAATAAATTCTGGGTTTATTTTTTTACCCCCGATGAAGGACTATTTATGAGTACGGCTGCTGAACCAGCGGGGCCATGGGAGCCACTTCATCAAGTTTGGGAAGTTAGCGGCTGGGACGACTGTTGTTCGTTTTGGGACGATGACGGACAAGGGTACTTGGTTACCACCAACTTTGCTGACAACTATAATATCCATCTGTTTAAACTAAGTGGAGATGGCAAAGAGCTGCTGCATGATAGCGATACGATTATCCATCAGTACAAAGGTAGCGAAGCAAATAAGATCTACAAAATCGATGGATATTACTATTTTTTTCACAGTGAGGTTCGCTGTGAGGAAGGCAAGGACGTTAGAGTCGTCATAATGTTAAGGTCGAAGTCTATCTATGGGCCCTATGAGGAAAAGGAGCTTATCCATACGCACGGCATCGAAATAGACCGAGAGCCTAATCAAGGCGGACTTGTTCAGACGGCCTTAGGGGAATGGTATTTCATTTCTCATCAAGGAACAGGCGGGTATTACGAAGGCAGAACGCTTCACTTGCTGCCTGTAACTTGGGTTGACGGATGGCCGATAATCGGAAATGATACGGACGGCGACGGAATTGGGGAGATGGTATGGGGAGGCAGCAAGCCGATAAACGGGTATCCTACGACGGTTCTTTCAACAAACGACGATTTTGAGAGATGGGTACTTGAACCCCAGTGGGAATGGAATCATCAGCCGAAGGACGGCAAATGGTCGTTAACGGAACGGCCCAGCTATTTGCGTCTATACGCATGCCGTCCCATCGAAAAGGACAATTTTTTTACCGTAAGCAACATCATTTCACAAAGAGCGTTTAGAACCGTTCACAATACTGCAACCGCAAAAATAGATGTAAGCGGCATGGTTGACGAACAAGAAGCGGGTCTTTGCCATTTTGCACAAACCTATTGCACGATTGGCGTTCAACAGCGGAAGGGAACAAGGGTTCTGAAGTATAACAATTCGGGTACGATTGAGTTGGGACCGCAATTAAGGGTTTCTACCATTTGGTTAAGATCTGTGTGGAACATAGACGGAATTAATCGATTCGAATATAGCGTCGATGGGATGCATTTTACAAGCTTTGGAGGAGTCTATCAGCTGGGATGGGGGAATTACAGGGGAGATCGAATCGGGTTATACTGTTATAACAGTGAGAGCGAGCAGGGTTATATCGATGCAGACTGGTTTTGTTATGAGGCTGCTGAAGAAGTAAGATGCGGTAACGAAAGTGAATAAGCGGTTCATTTGCTGTCGTTTGAGAGCAGGTGACAAGATCAGACAGACGGAGAACCGTACCATAGATCAAGACTAGATCATTGAGCTAACGGGAGAACGATAGTTCAAAAACCACTTTATGAGGCTCTACCGCGAGAATGACCAGCAGCCTTACTGCACTAACGAACAGATTTGAGGGATAAATTGTTATATTAAGTGTAAGTTTACAATAGCGTAGTAATGAAGTACCCATTAAGGAGCTAAAATGAAAAACGTTGAACTATTTCTGAATCACATTGAAAAGGTTTTTGGTGACAATTATCAGATAAAAAGAATCGAATCAAAAGATGGCGGTCCTCCTGTACATTTGTTCATATACCGGGATTTACCTGAAACTGGCTTGATGACTTTTATAACCTACGGACTCTCAGAAGTTGACCATTCTGAATGGATAAATGGAAAACCTGAATTGATTCTAACCTTGGAAACCAATGATCTTTCCTGGGGTTATGCAATGGCAGGCTTAGTTACAGAACGAAGAGGAATAAAGAGATTTTCATACGGGGACCTATTTACTTCTGATGAGCCGGTAAGTGATGATTCAGAAATGGCTGGTTTCTTTGTTTTTTCACCTTCTGGACTTGATAAGGAATCACAGAAAATCGTTACAGAGGGCAAACCGATTTTCTTAGCGGGTATGTATCCAATTTATCGAGAAGAAGTTCAACTTTATAACCAAATCGGTCTTAAGGAATTCTGGTTCATGGAAGGTTTTGAATTATACAATCCAAGGCGAAAAAATTTAGCGTCGAATAAACAAGATTGAACTACCCTGAAAATCTCACATAGCAGAGAACTAAAAATGGCAATACGAAACTAGGCGCAGCTATGACGTTTTTTTCAAAAGGCTGCGTTT
>NZ_JAGGKV010000053.1 GCF_017874035.1 Paenibacillus aceris | reverse complement strand
CTATCTTTCATTCATCATCGAAATCTAAAGGTTTGAAATCCTGCGAATAGACGAGCTTGCGTGAGATAATCAAATCATACAGAGGGAGTTCAATGAACTCATGCTTTTTCGTTTATCTTTTCGGTGAAAACTTGAAAATAAAATTGATATCTGTCTGGAAGTCGCTGTTTTAAGTAATCCCAAAACCATTTTTCATCAAATTCATTTGGTCGGTTAACAAGCAAGTCAGGTAAGTTATGAAATACATCAGAAATATTGTTTATTTCTTGCAAATCAATTTTAGCCTGGATCCATGATGAAGGCTTCCACCATTTAATACGATGAGTGTAAGAAGCACTCCGTATATCTAAAAGAACACAATATAACAGATATACGTATGCTTTTTCTCTCGAAATTTCCATCTTTATAACTCCCTATGTAAGTATAATTATAGCTTTATATGCTAACGTACCCAGTTAGCTCAATCTAATTTGATTAGTTTAAGATGCTGTTTTAAGGCGTACTCATTTATTTTAGTGACTAGATCATTTCTATAAACTGATGCACTATAAGGTATCTCTCATGATTATCAACTGGGTGTATATTTTCTGCGAAGATAAAAAAAATATCTTGATCCATCTTCTTAATAATAAAGTAGTTTCCTTCAAATTCTCCGTTCCTGATGTGAGCTGAAGTAATGAACTTGATGATTTCTTCATACATTTCCTGATACCGAACTTCACTCTCAAGAAATCTTTCTAACACATTTATTAGCACTTGTCGGTCACTTCCTCTAACATCAGAATGCAATTCCTTTAATGAATGTCCCTATGAGTATGTCAAAATAATAATACCACCTATTGGAACTAATCTGCCCGTTAGTCATACATGCAGCGCAAGCGCTGCACCACAGATGATGAAAATGGGTTAAGGAATCTGTCAATACTGCTACCATGGCTGGGAGAGGAAGGTCGATAAGCTATGGTGCCTTAGAGCCCAACCGTTAGTCTGACTCCAACGATCACGGTGCATCACAGATTGTCGCTCTCTTTCGGGAAGCACTCATGGGAGATTAATCCTACTCTGGTTGTTGCACCAGCCTCTTATCCGAATTAGCCGTAGAGAGGATGTTTTTTAAGTGGAAGTCGTCATTGAACGTACATGCGGTATGGATATTCACAAGGATAACATTACAGCATGTATTCTAACGTCTAAAGGAAAGGAGATTCAAACGTTTTCTACGAAAACGGTGCATCTATTACAACTTATCGACTGGATCAAACAGCATGAATGTTCTCACGTCGCAATGGAAATCACAGGCGTATTTTGGAAACCCATCGTCAACCTGCTTGAAGCTGAAGGAATTGAATTTTTAGTGGTGAACGCCCAGCATATGAAGGCATTACCTTTACGTAAAACAGATGTAAAGGATTCGGAATGGATCGCCAAACTTCTCCGTCATGGACTTCTTAAAGCAAGCTTCATTCCAAATCGAAATCAACGTGAACTTCGAGAGCTTGTTAGGTATCGCCGAAGCATTATTGAAGAGAGATCCAGACAGCACAATCGCATTCAAAAGGTATTAGAGGGAGCGAATATTAAGCTTGGCTCTGTCGTTTCGGATATTATGGGTGTCTCCTCTCGCGATATGTTGCGTGCTATTGCGGAGGGCGAAGATGATCCCGAAAAACTAGCGAACTTTGCTAGGCGCACCTTGAAACAAAAAAAGAACGAGCTCGAACTAGCTCTTCAAGGCTATGTAAACCCTCACCAGCGTTTGATGATCAAAACCATTTTAACTCACATTGATTTTTTAAATGAACAAGTTGAAGTGCTCGATCAGGAAGTTGCTGCGCGGATAGCATCTTTTCAAAGATGTTGAACGTTTAGATTCAATCCCTGGTATAGCTACTCGAATGGCAGAACAAATTCTGGCGGAAATCGGAACGGATATTAACAAACAGTTTCCTAGTGCGGCGCATTTATGCTCTTGGGCTGGATTGGTACCTGGACATAATGAAAGTGCAGGAAAAAAGAAATCTGCCAAAACCACAAACGGAAACAAGTATCTTAAATCTGCTTTAATAGAAGCGGCCCATTCCGTTGCTGCATCTAAGAACTTCCTTGGAGCGATGTATAGACGTACGGCTGCACGAAAAGGTAAAAAACGAGCAGCTGTAAATGTGGCACATGGGCGGCGGCAGCCTCATTTTGTGGTTTATTGAAGTAACGTTCACCGTTAGTTCAACGAACTAATTGATCTCTTTTATTAGATTTCCGTCTTTATCATAATACTTATAATTTCGAAATTCATATTGGCTACTATCGGTATCGGGAAAATTGACCCAAGCAACAGTCGCCTTATAAGGAATAAACCTTTGCTCCAATTTCTGTCCATTTATACTTACTTGCATTTTAGCAATTTCATTTTCATTATTGGCAACAATCATAAACATACTAAGATGCTCAGGAATGAATGAGCTAAATTTTTCATCCTCACTCACTTGTATATAACTCCACAAAAAATTGCCATCTTCATTTTTTCTAAAATGAATATAGCCAGGACTATTGTTAGATAAAAATCCTACAACCCTTCGATCATTGAAATCCTTTACCTCCAGAATTTCAATTGATTTATTTTCATACCCTTTAATAGATTTAATTACTTTTTCTATGGAATCTTTATCATTTCCATACACATGCTTATTATCGTTAATATAATAAGCCGAGAATCCGATAAGTAGTAGCAAAATTGTAAGTGTAAAAAAAGTTAATCTACTCTTTTTCAACAATCTGCCCCCTTTGGTGGGAAAAACTTATTCATTTTTTATTATTCAATTTTATCAATTTCGTTTCCAGCATAATAACCCCTTCGAAAAATATGACGTTTTAATGCTTGTATAAGTTTCGCTTTTGTTCAAGTATCCTCCCTCTATGGAGAAACGCTTTGCTCTTAAATACTCTCGTTTTCTCAGTTTTTGACCTTCAATACTTTTTTGCAGATAACTTTTCAATGG
>NZ_JAGGKV010000052.1 GCF_017874035.1 Paenibacillus aceris | reverse complement strand
ACGTTGCCAAGCAGTTTTCCCTGATAGCTCAGTTGGTAGAGCACTCGACTGTTAATCGAGTTGTCACAGGTTCGAGTCCTGTTCGGGGAGCCATTTTTTATCCTATACCAGGCTTTTCATGGAGAGGTGTCCGAGCTGGCCGAAGGAGCACGATTGGAAATCGTGTAGGCGTCACAAGCGTCTCGAGGGTTCGAATCCCTCTCTCTCCGCCACCTAAAGCACGTATACATAAGAAAAGCCTGTTTACGAGGCCCGTTGGTCAAGTGGTTAAGACACCTCCCTTTCACGGAGGTAACAGGGGTTCGAGTCCCCTACGGGTCACCATCAATATCTTAGAAGTTTTATTCCCATGGAGGCTTAGCTCAGCTGGGAGAGCATCTGCCTTACAAGCAGAGGGTCGGCGGTTCGATCCCGTCAGCCTCCATTTTTCCTTTTTCAATGACGCGGGGTGGAGCAGCTCGGTAGCTCGTCGGGCTCATAACCCGAAGGCCGCAGGTTCAAATCCTGCCCCCGCAACCAACCTCTTGATGAGGTGTTTTATTTTGTGTGGAGCCGTGGTGTAGAGGCCTAACATGCCTGCCTGTCACGCAGGAGACCGCGGGTTCGAATCCCGTCGGCTCCGCCATTTTTTATGCAGTATGAGTCATTAGCTCAGTTGGTAGAGCACCTGACTTTTAATCAGGGTGTCGTAGGTTCGAATCCTACATGACTCACTTTTTTATTTCGGTTATATGCGGTCATGGCGGAATTGGCAGACGCGCACGGTTCAGGTCCGTGTGGGCTAACCCCCCGTGGAGGTTCGAGTCCTCTTGACCGCATCACAAAAAGCTTCCTCAATTCCTTTAGAAGGAGTTAGGGAGCTTTTTTTTACATCCATCTTCAATTTATTGTTGACATTGATTATTATTATCACTAATATCAAGTGTAGGCGGTATATTTGAGCGGTGGAGGTTGAATGACATGAAAACGATTAAATACTGCTGTAGAAATGAAAAGTTCGGATCCAAACAAATATATAAGTCGTTGAAAAATGAGTACCCTGACCTGAAGCAGAAAAAGAAGGATTGCTTAGGGAATTGCAAGCATTGCAAGAAAGAATGCATCGCAATGCTCGGCAAAAAAGAGCTCATATGCGCTTCTTCACCTGACTTACTCTATGCGCAGCTCAAGCAGATTATTGCTGAATCCAGGGCCGAAACCGTAATGGCCTAGACAATAACCTTATAAAATTATGACTTCCGTTTGTATTTCTATGTGAAGTTCTGGTAATCTTGTATGTATGGGAATACGCAATAATTAACCATACAGAAGGGATGTGCAGCACATCATGTTAAAAGATGAACTTACGGAAGCGCTCAACGAGCAGATGAACTATGAATTTTACTCCGCGCACGTCTATTTGGCCATAGCTGGTTATTGTGCGGCAGAAAGCTTGGATGGGTTCTCGAACTTTTTTATCGTGCAGGCGGAAGAAGAGAAGTTTCATGCCATGAAGATTTTCAAATTCATCAATGATCGTGGAAAAAAGGTCTCCTTCGCCGGCATGGATACGCCAGTGAATGAGTACAAATCGATCCTCGACGCGTTTGAGCATGCCTACAAGCATGAGCAGGAAGTCACAAGACGTATTTACCATCTGTCTGATTTGGCACTCAACGATCGCGAGCATGCCACTATGCAGTTTTTGAAATGGTTCATCGATGAGCAGGTAGAGGAAGAAGCCATGTTCGACAGTATTATTAATAAGCTGAAACGAATCGACAAAGACAGCAACGCCTTCTTCATGTTGGATGCTGAATTTGCGCAGCGTACATTCACTCCACCGGCTGGGGAATAATTACATACAATATCTTAGTACAAAAACTTACTTTTTTCGCGGTTTAACAGCGAAGGGTAAGTTTTTTCTATTTGCTGACGTATAGCTGTCAGGGTTTATTTTATATACTGAAAGGAAAAAAAGGAAGTGTCCCATGGAAAAGTTTGATTTGGCCAAAACCTATAAATCCTATTACACGGCTCAGACAAAACCGGAACTTATCGAATTTGAGCCTGTTTGGTACGTGACGATTGAGGGGATAGGGGACCCGGATGGAGATGACTTCGCAAATGCGACTGAAGCGCTCTACACGCTTTCATATAGTATTAAGGGCATTTGTAAGAGTGAAGGGAAAGACTTTACTGTAGCCAAGCTGGAGGGCTTGTGGTGGGTAGATGGAGATAGTAGGAACGCGCTAGAGGTGCCGAGGGAGCAGTGGCGCTGGAAACTGCTGATCAGAATGCCTGAGTTTGTAACTTCAGAAAGGGTAGAGGAAGCTCGTATAAAAGCTAAAGACAAGAAAAAAGAGCTAAAGGCGATTGCGGATATCAGGTTTGAAAGGCTGCACGAAGGAAGCTGTGTACAGATGCTGCATGTGGGCCCATATGCTATAGAGACGGATACGCTAAGACAAATGGAGCAATTCATGGAGATGAATCAGGTAAGCATTAGAGGCCTCCATCATGAGATTTATTTATCTGATCCAAGGAAGGTAGAGCAATCGAAGATGAAGACCATTTTACGTTATCCTGTACAAGGAGCAGAAGTGGTGAAGGGGAGGTTTTTAAGGTAAAATAGAAGAAAATGTCGAGCCGATGGGAGGGAAGGCGGATGCTGGCACGTCAAATTTCAGCAATTCACGTTATCGGCGTTTTGGCGATTGTGATAGGGTTTATGTTCCCTGTCTCTGCAGCCCAAGCCTCCTGGCTCGATCGGGTGAAAGATATTTATCAGCTTCCAGAGAATGTGGAGCAGATTCAGAAGGATTACGAGGCAACGAAGCAACAATTAAAGGAGCAAAAGGACAAGCTCTCGGAAACGATTCGGCATTCACAGGAAACGGAGGAAAAGCTCCTTAAGCAAAATGAAGCGCTGCAAAAGGAAAATCAACTTCTGCAAGAGCGTTTAAAAGCTATGGAGCAAGTGGCGCTAGATAAAGAGAAGCGAAATCGGAAAATAACAAATATGGTTATCGCGGCTGTGCTGCTTGTAGTGCTTTATTTTGTACTTGGACGGGTGTTTCGGTATGTGGTTTGGCGCAGACAGAAGCGTCATATGAGATAGGGGGGAGAAGCATGGAGGTAACTTTCGAACATGCAAGTTCGCAGGCAAGGATGGCCACGCTGCGCATTGAGCAGGAGGAAGCGATTCATGTGCTGCATCCGAACCAAATCGTTGCTTTCCAGGGGAGGTCCGAGCAAAGAGAGGACTCCTTGATGAAGCTGCCCAGCATGTACCGGAAAAAGCGTTTGATACAATCGCGTGTACGTGGTCCTGCCCAGCTAATGCTCGGATTGCCCGAAGGCTATAGCATGTCTGTTGTGCATATTGGTGCAGACGATGATCTTTTGTATGAGTTTCGGCATGTTCTCTTTTATACCGAGGGTGTCAGCTTCACTTCTCACCTGCAAAATGTTAAAAATACGCTCATTACGCAAGAGCTCGTGAAAATGCAGTTCAAAGGACCGGGTACGCTAGGACTTCTGACCACAGGCCCCCTGTATCAAATGACGCTGGATCCGAAGCAGCCTTTATATGTGGATATTAGCTGCCTTATTGCTTATCCGCGTAATGCCGAACTGCGTCTTAGTGTGTATGGCAACACGTTAGCCAGTCAGCATATGAATTATCAATGGGAAATGACGGGTCAGGGGCATGTGTTGCTGCAGCCTTGCAAGCCGGATCGTAAATTGGATGAGCACATGAAAAATGACAGCTTATTGCGACGGATTGCGAAAGAAGTGGTGCCGTTTGGCGGTATTTTTATAAAATAACGATTGGTAACAAAAAACATTTGCATTTGTTCTGAAATCCTGATATATTATTCCTTGTCGCCTCTGAGAAAAGAAATGAAGTGACAAGCAAGACTTACCGTGCGGAAGTGGCTCAGCGGTAGAGCATCGCCTTGCCAAGGCGAGGGTCGCGGGTTCGATCCCCGTCTTCCGCTCCATATTTTAAGCGCCCTTAGCTCAGCTGGATAGAGTATTTGACTACGAATCAAAAGGTCGGGAGTTCGAATCTCTCAGGGCGCGCCATTTTTACTTAAGTTATAAGCGTTTCGGGATGTAGCTCAGCTTGGTAGAGCACCTGCTTTGGGAGCAGGGGGTCGCATGTTCAAATCGTGTCATCCCGATAAATACGCGGGTGTAGTTCAATGGTAGAACTTCAGCCTTCCAAGCTGGTAGCGTGGGTTCGATTCCCATCACCCGCTTCACACAAAGAAAGAGCCACCTTCGGGTGGCTTTTTTCTTTTACAGCGGGAAGGGGGAGAACTCACGGAGGTTCGACCGTCCGTAAAAGCATATAGCGTAAACGCGAGCAGGACGGGCTCCGCAACTTCCGCTATTTTTCTGTGGATGTGTATTCATGTATACAGGAATTGTATTCTTGGGCTTCCCGGCAAGTTGGAAAGGGAACTGGAGTCCGCTATTGGAGGGATTTCTATTAAGCCCCCTAATTAAATTGGAGAGTACCATGGGAAATAAGGTACTATTCATATAAAGGGAGGCGAGCGGAATGAGACAACGTAACA
>NZ_JAGGKV010000051.1 GCF_017874035.1 Paenibacillus aceris | reverse complement strand
TTGACCCGTAGCGTACTTCCATCGTACTGAGGCGCTCGTTTTTTTACAAAGCTGAAATTTATCCAACTACAGGAATCTAACGAGGAACGATAGTTTAAAAAAGTGTGAAATTCCATAATTAATTAGAATTGTTCCATAATTCGTTAAACGAAATGTTTAATAAATGTTTAATAAATGATTAGTAAATGATTAGTAAATGGCATTTAGCTATAAAGTGAATAAGAATACAACAAGGTCAGTCGATGTTATGTCGTCTGACCTTGTTTTTTATAGAAATTAGTTGAAGTTAAAGACCTATGCTTATAGTTTACTATAACTGCTTAACCATCAAACTAAAAGACAGTAACGCGGCTCTTGAGGACGTCAACGAGTTGTTTGAGGATATCAAAGACTATCAAGGATATATATACCACTCACCCCTTTAAGTAGATCACCGCTTTTAAGCTTGTTCGCTTATTGGCAGTATTTTGTATTGCACTGGTCGAAATCGTACAAGCAGGAAGTCAAATATGGAGTAGTGATTCTATGGCCCAGTCACTAAAATAAATAAATGATTCTGGTTAAAAATGAGAAGCCAGCTGACTGCTGGCTTTTTAATTACTGCTGGTCCCATGATGTTCATCTTCCCATTCATTAATAAATTTTTCATCAGAGGTATTTCCGTCGGTTCCGTAAAGGGACAATTTAGTGGTTGTAATACTGGAAACAGTATTCAATATATAAAAAGAAAAAACAGGAGGGGACAATCAGGGCAAGATTTTGGCGGATGAGCATCATCGGTTAGGTTGTTATCAGTACGAAGCATTTGGTCATGAAAATTACAATGCATGCTTCCAAAACTATGTCCAGAATTTGAGTGAAACCTATTTCTGGGCTGATGCGGATTGGGGCAAGCCAGGTATGGAATTTGCAGAACCGCAGCCAGAGCATAAAAGGCTCTCGCCTCATTTGGTCAGTATAAGGCATCAGTTTCATGATTATTACGATCATGTGCAGGCGCAGCTTGTCATGCTCTCCGAATGCGTTCAAGTAAATGGAGCGCCACGAGATCTTCAAATTGATTACAAGTTCTATAAAAACCGGAAGCAAGCTGGTTCTCATTTGGGTTGAACGTCGATAATCCGAATTTGTGGAAAATGGATAAGATGGGCCAACTGATGTCTCCGCTTGAGGTTGTAAAAAACGGAAGCCGCAATCTGCATGCTGTCAATTCAGGCGTTTATTACACTGGAAGTGATGGCGGAGTTCGCTTGGAAACGTTGGATGCCCCTTTATTATCGCCTGACGGTAAGAGGCTGCTGCAATTCGACAATAGTTTTGCTCCTTGGATGGAGGCATGCACTTTAATTTGCACAATAATGTGTGGGGAACGAACTATCCAATGTGGTTTGAAGACAATGCCAAATTCAGATTCTCTATTAAGTTAAATTAAGAAGTACAAGGAGAGAAACTATGACTGACATCAATAGACTGAAGGAAAGTTTTGATAAAGGCTGGATGTTCGTATCCGGTTTACTGGCAGTTTCCATGATAGTATCCGGTTACAATGCAACAACGGTCATGGGGGCAGAAACTACAAAATCATCCGAACAGTTCAGCGATCTTCGCGACCTTGATGCTCAAACGAAAGCCAAATTTGCAGAAATGATTTCTTCAGGCGTGTTCGATGGTATAAGTGATGATCATTTTGGTATTAACGAGTTTATGAACAGAGCTCAATTTGCGAAAGCGGCTTCTCTTTTTTTCAATTTACAAGTTGATTCATCGCTAAAAGCTTCCAGTTATAAAGATGTATTAGCCGATGATCCTGCCAATGGATATGCTTTACCTTTCATTGAAGCAATCACAAAAGCGGGAATAACAACCGGAGATGCGCCTGAAACGTACAACCCTGCTGGAAAGGTAACAAAAGAGCAGCTGGCGGCATTCTTAATTCGTGCACTTGGTAAGGAAGCAGAAGCAAAGTCTGTAAAAGGTGTGGAGGACAAGACCGTATCTGATTGGGCCAAAGGATATGTGGAGCTGGCGATTAAGGAAAAGCTGCTGTCTGTGGAAGAAGACGGTTCATTCGGTGGCAGCTCGGCGGTAACCCGCAAGGACCTCGTTCTAGCTTCTTACGAGACCAAGCACTATAAGAAGAGCTACGCTATTTCTTCCTTGAAGGCAACTGACGCCAACGCTCTCACTGTTCAATTGAATCAGCCTCTGGCTGATACAAACGCTGTAACCCTATCCGTTTACAAGAATGGGGTTGTGAAAAGCGAGGGCTTTACAACAAGTTGGAGCGATGATAAAGAAACTGCAACACTCGTATTTGATAAGAAGTTTGAGGATGATACGTGGAAAGTTAGCCTTGACGGAGCTTCCCATATAGACAGTTCGAATGGTACGGCTGAAATCACGACGATAAGAGAAAAAATCGCAAAGCTGGAATTCGTATCAGCTGACGAACATTTACCGCTTCTGTCTTCGGGCCAAAAGCTGCGTCTAGAGTTCAAAGCAATCAACCAATATGGCAGACCTGCTTCGAAAACCGCAAGCAATCTGGACATTATGGTCATGGATGCCTCTTTTACACCAGTGGCAGGCGAACAAGCGATAAATATCATGGAGAATGCCGATGTAAAAACAAATGACGCCGTTACAGTTATCATCAGAGATATGGATAGCGGAATTACGATAACAAAAACATTTCAGGTTGGCATTCAACCGATGGTGACTAAAATTGAAGTCGGTGATTTGAAGAGTGACTCTAATGCCAAACTGGAGTACTTATCCTCTCAGTCTTCCGCATATTTGGATGTAAAAGCGTTTGATCAATATGGTCACCGAGTAATGGATAAAGCACTACTGAATCAATGGGTATCCGTTGTTCCCTTGGATACGGATTTGCAAAAAGGAGATAATGCGAATGCATTCGTGGACAGTATCGTCGGAGACGACGCTGCTGACATTAAGTTAACCTCAGTCGGTGAAAAGGAAAAGGATATTACGGTAGCCATATATGCCAATGGTTCAGGACAAACGGTAACAAAAGCCATTCATATCCGTACAAACGGTGTTCCATCAGCTTTACAATTCGGCAATTATGCATTTGAACTGGCACAAGGAGACAAAGTGCATGAAGACGACTTAGTCGATGCGAAAATGTATATTCCCCTTGAAATTAATGATGCACAAGGGACTAAGCTGACACCAGACCAAATCGTGGAAAAAGCAGATAAACTGCTTATCGTTAGCAATGGAGTAGTAACGCTGGAGACCGATCCATCGAAAGCAAAGAACTTTATTTCAACTAGCGGGAAAAATAAAGGTAAAATAGCAGTGAAGTCGGTGGATGCCAAAGGTCCGGCGGTCATAACTGTATTCTTGAAAGACAATCCAGAAGTGAAAGCTCAGTTCCAAGTAAATACCGGCAATGCCCGCAAAGCCGATTATTTAAAATTTTCTACGGCTCCAAGCAAGTACCAAATGCCATTCTGGGGCAATGATTTCAGAGTGAAGGTTTATGATCAATACGGTCAAGAAATGAAATACGACGATGCTAACCAATATTATGTGCGGATGACTTTTAAACATAACAGCGGCAATGCATTCGGCACTTTCATGGGAAGCAAGGAAAAAGACTTGTCGGTGAACCCCCGCTATAAGAATTATAAGTATGTATTCCAGGCATATCCTCGAGAAATGGGGACAGCCTCCGGACCTGTCGGGACTGTAGCGAACGCTGTGTACCAAGATTTCAGCATAGATACGATGTTTGACAAGACATTCCGATTCTACACGGGTGAAGCGGGTGCATCAGAATTTGCATTCAAGGCGATATTGTTTACGAAGGGGAGCAATCAGGAAATAAATTCTTTAACGACAACTTTACAAACTTTTGATCCTAAGCTCACTACGGATTCGCTGGGTAAATCAATATTTGAAGCGCCTGTACTCTTGCCATTCAACAAATTGTCGACAGTGGTTGCCATTAGGGATTACTGGGGAGAGACAGTCACAGATGCGACTTATTTGATGGATAAATATGAAAAATTCGCGAAAAAAATCAATATGCTACCAATGAAAGGCAGCGAGTTCGTATCCGGAAATATATATACCGTTCATTCTGCGGCATCGAGCAATTCATCCGTCGCGCAAGCGGTGAAAGGAAGCGACGGTCATTGGTACGTATTAGGACTCAAAGAAGGAAAGGCAACCATTCTAGTTGTTTATAAAGACGGGAAGGGCGATGACAAAACAGCTAGCTTTAAAATTAATGTGAAAAATGAAGTTCCTTCGGTTTCCTCCATTGCACTTGATAAATCAAGAGCATTGAACGTCTCCAGATCAGATCTTGCTGCAGGACTCTATCTATGGGATGAAAAGTTGGCGAATAAAATTACGGTTTCGGATCAATATTTTGATTCCATTGCAGCCTATCATGCACCCGGCACCTTGGATGAAGAATTGAAGCCTACCGACAATTGGCTGGTCCAAGATCCTTCAGCTCCTACTACAAGTCATGATGGGAACGACTTGCTCAACCTCATGTTTTATATTGATAAAATTAATTATGGGACATCTGCAAACGGTACTTCCGATTCAGTTGCTATTGATCCCAAACGCGGTTTCATTACGTATAGTTCAAATGGCGGTAAGCAAATTACAAGCTTCAGAGTGAAGGTGTCCGCCCCAAGCGGAAGCTCGGCATCATTTGATGTAGTCCTTCAGCCATAATGCAGCACCCACTGGTTCAATCTAATTAATGGTAAACTGTTTAAGTTAACTGCTCGATAATCACGACTTTAAAAGTGGAAAATGGTAATAATTCTTGGCCGCATCAGCTTATGCTGTTGCGGTTTCTTTTATTTTGTGGGCTACACAGTGCCCAATAAAACCATCATAAACCAATATCACACTTACTTTGGATGTGGGGGATTCGAAATAATGAAGAATATATCGTTCTTGCTTAAGGTGAAGGTGGCTGCCTTTTCCCCGCTAACGGGCAGATTAGTTCAATAAGGCACAACGATGGACTGTACTACCCGTATGCCTTTTTTTGAAAGGCAACAACAATTTTACAAGAGTCATATAACAAATACACAAGAGTTATAATTATTCTCTCATATAATGTACTACTAAATAAAAGGAGGTGATTTAGTTGTCTCATATAACTCGATCAACTGGTATACTCCAAAATAGTCTAGATGTAGAAATTAATGCTCATATTGAAGTAGTTAATCTTGATGATGAATCTCATAGAGTAAGAGTTAAAGTGTTTGATTGGGGATTAGCTGGTGCCGCTGGTGTTCCAGTTCAAGGACCAATAGCAACTCTTTTAAATTTTAATGATAAACTCTCTCCAAGTACTCGAATTGCTTTAAACGCCGATATTCTTGCAGGGCACCATTACGAAGTAAGAGTTACTCATTCTAAGAATGAAAGTGTGATGATCAACGTTTTTGGTAGAGAAGGTGATGCTGGTAATCCATTTATAGAAGGAAATACTGTACTTGATAGCGAATTTGTAGAGTTAGAAGAGTCGTAATACTATGACTACTTAAACTAATGGATAACTATAGCATAATAAAACACCAGTGAAGGCAGCCGAGATCAAGAGGCTGCCTTTTCCCCGCTAACGGGCAGGATAGTTTAATGGAGATGGTGAAAATGAATTGATTAGAAATGGCCAAATTGGTATAAGTATATAAAGGAGATACGGAAAAGAGATAAAAAATCCAATACATTTTGAGGGTGAAAAAATTGGGAATCGAAATAAAACAAGATTTAAATGATTATGGTAGTCGAGTTAACCGTCTAGTTGATGAATTTGAAAATCATATTCACGCACAATTAAATGAAAATTACATTAAGTCAACAAAATGGTCTGATAAGTTAGCAGATAAAATTGCTGAGTTTGGCGGTAGTTGGAAATTTATTAATATATTTTTCGCGGTCTTGCTGGTATGGATCGTAGTAAATACTCTGTCTTTTACTAAAGTGATTCATTTCGATGAGCCGCCTTTTATCCTATTAAATTTAGTGCTTTCTTTCCTAGCAGGATTTCAAGCACCAATAATTATGATGAGCCAAAATCGTCAAGCAGCAAGGGATAAAAAAGAAACAATTATTGACTTCGCCATTAATTATAAAGCCGAACAAGAGATTTTCGATATTCAAGGACATCTGCATAGACTTGAAGATGATTTTTCCAAGTTTAGGAATGAAGTTAGGAATGAGTTAAGTGAAATCAAAGATTTACTGAAATCGAAATAGGCCTTCGAGGAGGGGGAGTACTATCCCTGGGGAGGAAAAGGAACAAACTCAACGAACCGGTTATCAGCGCATTGTACTTACAATTAGTTACTTTTAAATGCATATAGTGTTATGCATAAGAACGTTATTAAGTGAAATTTCAAGCTTAATCTAACGGGACACGATAGCGCAGGAGCTGCATTGAAGCAGCTCTTTTTTTGATTCCATCATTAAAGTAAACCAGCTAATAACTTGTCAAGATTTTTCAATAGAAAATCGAGAAGATGGTGCTATACTAATTACTGAGCATGCCAAATAACCCTCCAAA
>NZ_JAGGKV010000050.1 GCF_017874035.1 Paenibacillus aceris | reverse complement strand
AATCTCTTCAAGGTCGATTATTGGCAGTTCGCTCAAAAGAGCGCTGCTCATGATCTTGCTGCAATCAATGCATCCATTGATAAATATAAAATCGATAAGGTTTCCGGAACTAATACGGCAAGCATGAAGGTTACAGCCGTATATGCCGACGGAACAAGCGAAGATGTTACGGCTCAGGCAGTTGCCACACCTGTGCAAAGCGGTATTGTAAGTGTCAATAGCGGCGTTGTAACCGGTGTAGGCTATGGCACAACAAGTGTCGATGTCAGCTATGGCGGAAAAACAGACACTCTGAATATGCTAGTAAAAGACTTGAACAGTGAGCTGACAGTGAAGAAGCTTACCGTTGACAATACATCAGTTGCGCTGGATTTTGGCAAAACAGCAACATTTAAAGTAACAGCGGAGTATCTTGACGGACACACGGAAGATGTAACAAAAACAGCAACCTATAGCAATCCAAGCCCTGATATAGCAGAAGTTTTGGGTGGTACAATCACTGCAAAAGCCAGTGGAACAACCAATGTTGTTGTAAGTTATAAGGGAGAATTAGGGGATGCTGCAACAGCGCAAATTAAAGTAACAGTCAATACTCCTGCTGTAGTGGCTATTGAGGCTGAGTCAGCAGCGGAAAACTCAGTCAATGCCTATGTATATGGAACCATAGAAGGCCATACCTGGTCGCTTGTTGACGGACAGTCCACGAAGGCGATGCTATTTGGGCCTGACACGGGCTTTGCTATGTCAAGCACTACTGCAGCCTCTCTCGCTGCCGATGCCAGACTTGGATATAAAATCAATTTTCCAGCTGCAGGAAATTACAATGTTTGGCTGCTAGCTAAGAGTGTTGATTACAATTCAGACTCCATCCACGTTGGAATTGATAACCAGTATAAATTTACTGCTAATGGTATTGAGGGAGTTAGTGGTGGTCAATTTAAATGGCTGAATCTCAGTACTCTTGGAGGTACTGCTCTGAATATTGCCGCTGGCGTGCATGAATTGAACTTATGGGGCAGGGAAGATGGACTTATCATAGACCGGATTTATTTAACGACAAGCAGTTCAACTACAGATCCTGTCTGGCCAACCATGCCTGCTGGCGCCGTTCTTCAAGGGCCGGCAAAAGCTAATAGAGGAGAAACCTTCGATTTGAATTATGGCCTAAGCGGCAAGGATCAAAATAATATTTACGGTCAAGATTTAACGTTTACTTATGATCCAAGTCAGCTGGAATACGTATCTGCCGAATCTGTGAATACGGATGACGTGGTGATTGTCGACCAGACTCAGAAGCAAGGGGAGGTCCGTATCATTGTTGCAACAATAGGTCAAAACGCCCATCTTGATGGAAGCCTTTTAAAGCTTCATTGGAAGGTTAAATCCAGTACGCAGGCTACTGCCTCTACGATTTCCCTGTCCAAAGGGGTAATTGCAAATGAAACCGGATATGAAAGCAATTTGGAGAGCAGGTCTTACACGGTACAAGTTAGCGCAATTGACAAAACAGCTCTTATCTCATTAATATCCGAAGCTCAAGGCAAGCATGATACGGCAACCGAGGGAACCGGTGCAGGCCAGTATCCGGCGGGCTCCAAAGCGGTGCTTAAGGCAGCTATCGATCAAGCGAAGGCTGTAGCAGATAACACTGCGGCAACCCAGGAGCAAGTAGAGAAGGCGGTAAGTGAATTGACAACTGCGCTGCAAACATTTATGAATTCCGTCATTACTATTCAGCCAGGTGATGCGAATGGCGACGGTCGTTATTCCGTAGGCGATTTGGGCATCATTGCAGCAGCCTATGGCAAAACCTCCGCTGATCCGAACTGGTCCAGCTTCAAGAACTTTGATTTGAACAACGACGGTAAGATCGGCATCGAGGACCTTGCGGCTTTGGCGATGAAGATATTGAATTAGAGTGACTTGTGAATGACCAAAAGAGGGATCTATTTTCGGCCCTCTTTTGGAAATCACCTTCGAAATACGTCGGATAAGTCAACATCATCATAAATTGGAGGTATGTTGAATTTTATGAAAAAAGTATTATCGGTTGTTATTCTTTTCATGATGGTCTGCATGTTTTTCTTAACTCCTGCCCATCAGGTGAAAGCTGCTGATAACGGCCTTGCTGAAACACCGCCGATGGGGTGGAACACCTGGAACAAATTTGGTTGCAATGTGAGCGAAAAATTGGTTGAAGAAATGGCCGATGCCATGGTTTCAAGTGGTATGAAAGATGCCGGATATCAATATGTGAATATCGACGACTGCTGGCAAACTTCTAGAGATACGACAACAGGGAAAATTGTGGTTGATCCAGTTCGATTCCCGAATGGAATGAAAGCTCTTGCTGATTATGTTCACTTGAAAGGATTAAAACTTGGACTGTATACGGATGTCGGTTATAAGACTTGTGGAGGGCGCCCGGGCAGTCGAGGTTATTACGATTTAGACGCTCAAACGTATGCCGAATGGGGGATTGATTATGTCAAAGTTGATTGGTGTTATGTTGATCCAGATGCACAATTCTTAAACTATGGTCCGAAACCTGATGCGGCAACTTGGTATAGTGAGTTCGGAAGAGCGCTAGAGAATTCCGGAAGAGGAATTGTTTATAGTATTTGCAACTGGGGTGAACAATCACCATGGGTATGGGGACCGCAAATCGGCAATTTGTGGCGCACTGGCCAAGATATCGGGGATGCATGGGAAAAAGGTACGAATTGGTTTAATGGAATCATTAATGCTTATGATACAGCTGTCACTCATAGTGCTAGTGCCGGACCAGGTGGCTGGAATGACCCGGATATGCTTGAAGTAGGCAACGGTGGTGCAACTACCGAAGAATACCGTTCACAGTTCAGCTTGTGGAGTATGCTGGCCGCACCGCTTATTGCCGGGAATGATCTCAGAACCATGTCACAAGCTACCAAAGATATTTTACTGAACAAGGAAGTAATTGCTGTAAATCAGGACCCGCTTGGCGTGCAAGCTACAAAAATTATTGACAATGGGGATATCGAAGTGCTTGTAAAACCACTTGCGAATGGTGACAAGGCGGTCGCATTGTTAAATCGAGGGGCACAGGCGACAAAAATAAGTGTAACGGCTACGGATGTAGGACTTCCTGCTTCGGAAGGATATATTTTAAGAGACTTATGGCAGCATTTCAGCAAGGGATCCACAGGAACAATAAACGCTGATGTTCCTTCCCACGGCACTGCTATGTTCAGAGTGAGTCCGGCAACAATAGATAATTTGCCTTCTTCTTTGGATATGACAATAACGGCTTCAAATGGCCAAATAGAATCAGGTAAGACAGCAGAACTTACAGTTGCCCTACATAATGACGGAGTCAAAGATGTTACAAATGCCGCCATTAGTTTGATAGTTCCAAATGGTTGGACAGCTGCTCCGCTATCTGCCACCAGCTTTGATCATGTTGCAGCTGGTCAAACGGTAACGGTAATGTGGAACATTACTCTTCCATCCGATGTAGTTGGGATCAGTGATATTGGTGTAACCGCTAGCTATGAAGACATTGATGGAAGAAAGCAACTGCAGGGCAGCCAAAGAATCATTGCCTTACCTCCTGGCGGCACTATCTATCTAAGTGATTTAGAGCCTCTCCATTCGGCAAATGGTTGGGGTCCGTTTGAGAAAGACATGTCGAATGGAGAAATGGGCCAAGGCGACGGTAAGAAAATAACCATCAAAGGGGTTCCATACAATAAGGGCTTGGGAGTCAATGCACAAAGTTCAATCACCTACACTATCGACGGTAAATATGATTTATTTATTTCTGATGTGGGGATTGATGACGAAGTAAGCGGCAAAGGAAGTGTAACGTTTGAGGTATGGGGAGATGACGTAAAGCTCTGGGATAGTGGTCTTATGAAGGCAACTTCCACAACAGTAAGTGCGAAGGTTGATGTAAAGGGGGTCAAAATTCTCAAGCTGGTTGTTACTGATGGTGGGGATGGCAATGCCTACGATCATGGCGATTGGGCAGGTGCTAGATTGACAGCGCTTGTTCAGGAACCAAAGGGCGCTGTTCTCTTAGGTCCCGATCAAGCAGCTAAAGGCGCAACTTTCGATTTGAATTACGGCCTAAACGGTATGGATCAAAATATTTACGCTCAAGACTTGAGGTTTACTTACGATCCAAGCCAACTGGAATACGTATTTGCAGAATCCGTAAATCCAGATGAAGTGGTGATTGTCGACCAAGCGCAGAAACAGGGCGAAGTTCGCTTCCTTCTCGCTACTCTCGGTCAAAATGCCCATCTCGACGGCAATCTTCTGAAGCTTCATTGGAAGGTTAAATCCGATACTCAGGCAGCCGCCTCTATGATCTCCCTGTCTAAAGGGGTAATCGCAGATGGAACCGGCCTTGAAAGTGAACTGGAGAGCAAGTCATACACGGTTCAAGTTAGCGCAATTGACAAAACAGCTCTTAAAGCATTAATAGCCGACGCTCAAAGCAAGCATGATGCTGCAACCGAGGGAACCGGCGCAGGCCAATATCCATCGGGCTCCAAAGCATCACTGCAGGCAGCTATCGATCAAGCGCAGGCTGTAGCAGATAATACTGCGGCAACCAAGGAACAAGTAGAGCAGGCGGTAATCGCATTGACGGCTAAGCTGCAATCGTTTATGGATTCCATCATTACCACTAAGCCTGGTGATACGAACGGTGACGGCCGTTATTCCATCGGCGATTTGAGCATTGTTGCAGCGGCCTATGGCAAAACCTCTGACGATCCAAACTGGTCCAGCTACAAGAATGTCGATTTGAACAACGACGGCAAGATCGACATCGATGACCTTGCGGTAGTGGCTAGGAAAATACTTGAATAACTAGCATTTAGCAGGGAGGTTTTCCTCCCTCTCCTTGCCGGAAAATAGAATTTTCTAGATTTTTCAATAGGAGGAATATAAATCCATGTATAAAAAGTGTTTTGTATTTGTTTTAGTTTTCACCCTATTAATTGGCTGTCTGCCAGACAAATCTATATTTGCTGCCGAAGGCACCACGGCCAAGAATCCAATTATATGGGCGGATGTACCGGATATTGATGTGATCAGGGTAAATGATACTTATTATATGACCAGCACTACCATGCACATGAACCCTGGAGTTCCCATTATGAAATCCAAGGATCTCGTGAATTGGGAAATCGTCAATTATGTCTATGATATCCTCGCAGATGGTGACAAACAGACGCTTTCAAATGGACAAAACATATACGGGCAAGGCTCATGGGCAAGCAGCATCCGATACCATGATGGCAAGTTTTATGTGGTATTTGCCTCCAATGATATTGGTAAAACGTATATCTTTCAAACCACTGATATTGAAAAGGGACCATGGGAAAAGCATGAGTTAGCAGGCGGAGTTTATCATGACATGTCTTTGCTGTTTGATGATGACGGCCGCGTATATCTGGTTTATGGCGGTGGAGCCATTAAGATTATTGAGCTTACTTCAGATGCCACAGCGATCAAAGTAGGCGGAATGAATAAAACAATCATTCAAAATGCAAGCGCTCCTGGAGGCTCAGGAGGTCTAGGAGCTGAAGGCTCGCACATTTATAAGATTAATGGCAAATATTATATCTTCAATATTTCATGGCCCTCAGGAAGCATTCGTACAGAGTTGGTGCATAGGGCTGATACGATTGATGGCACATATGAAGGAAAGATTGCTTTAAGATCTGGTAGTAATTCAAATAGTGCCGGGGTGGCACAGGGGGGGGTTGTTCAATCTCCTGATGGAAAATGGTACGGAGTGTTGTTCCAGGATTACGGATCAGTAGGACGTATACCCTACATTGTACCGATGACATGGAGTGAGGATGGCTGGCCTGTATTTGGTGATGTTAATGACACAGGGATTCCGGCCGAGCTTTCAAGATCATGGGTTTCGTCGGATAACTTCGATCAGAGATCAGAGAAAGTTGCAGTTTATCATACAGAGGCAGCAAGCGGCGAAAATGACTACAACGGATCCAATCTTGGATTAGTGTGGCAGTGGAACCATAATCCTGATAACAGATATTGGTCTCTTACCGACAGACCGGGGTATCTAAGACTCACTAACGGAAGAACGAGCACCAGCATTCTAGATGCCAGAAATACGCTTACACAAAGAACGTTTGGACCGGAAAGTTCAGGAACAGTTGCTATCGATGTTAGCCATATGAAAGACGGGGATTATGCCGGAATTGCCGCATTCCAGAAGAATTACGGGTTTGTCGGTGTTAAAATGTCCGGCACTGCAAAATCTGTTGTTATGGTGAATGGGAGCTCAGGGTCAGCAGTGGAATTAGCAAATATCCCTCTCAATCAGAACACCGTATACTTAAGGACTGAATTGGATTATAAGAATAGGACAGATAAAGCCTATTTCTATTACAGTCTTGACGGTGAGCATTGGGCATCCATTGGAAACACTCTTCAAATGTCATATACATTACCGCATTTTATGGGCTACCGTTTCGCCTTATTCAATTTTGCAACAAAGATAACTGGCGGTTATGTTGACTTCGATTATTTCAAATTAGATGACAAGATGTCAGGATCCAACTTTGATACGAATCTAAAGTCGCTTCAGGTGAACGGTGCACAAGTGAGCGGATTCAATCCAAGTGTATACAGCTATTCCGTAGATCTTCCTGCAGGAGCGGCTCCGCCGCAAGTTACAGCCACTTCAAACGATTCTGGCGCGAGTGTTACGATTACACAAGCACAGGCTGTTCCAGGAAAGGCTACGGTGACTGTAAGCAGGGATGGATTACAAACTGCAGTCTATACAATTAATTTCAATGCACCAACCATCGTGGCTATTGAGGCTGAGACAGCAGCGGAAAACTCAGTCAATGCCTATGTATATGGCACCATTAACGGCCATACCTGGTCGCTTGTTGACGGACAGTCCACGAAGGCGATGCTGTTTGGGCCTGACAATGGATTTAGTATGTCAGGTACGGATGCTGCCTCTCTCGCTGCCGATGCCAGACTTGGATATAAAATTAATTTTCCAGCTACAGGAAATTACAATGTTTGGCTGCTAGCTAAGAGTGTTGATTACAATTCAGACTCCATCCACGTTGGAATTGATAACCAGTATAAATTTACTGCTAATGGTATTGAGGGAGTTAGTGGTGGTCAATTTAAATGGGTGAATCTCAGTACTCTTGGAGGAACTGCTCTGAATATTGCCGCTGGCGTGCATGAATTGAACTTATGGGGCAGGGAAGACGGACTTATCATAGACCGAATTTATTTAACGACAAGCAGTTCAACTTCAGATCCTGTCTGGCCTCCTTCAACGCCTGCAGGTGCTGTTCTGCAAGGGCCGGCAAAAGCTAATAGAGGAGAAACCTTCGATTTGAATTATGGCCTAAGCGGTAAGGATCAAAATAATATTTACGGTCAAGATTTAACGTTTACTTATGATCCGAGCCAATTGGAATACGTATCGGCCGAATCCGTCAAGCCGAATGACGTGGTGATTGTCGACCAGACTCAGAAGCAAGGGGAAGTTCGTTTCCTTGTGGCAACAATTGGTCAAAGCGCCCATCTTGACGGCAGCCTTTTGAAGCTCCATTGGAAGGTTAAATCCGGTACACAGGCTGCTGCCTCTACGATTTCCCTGTCCAAAGGGGTAATTGCAAATGAAACCGGCCATGAAAGCAATTTGGAGAGCAGGTCTTACACGGTACAAGTTAGCGTAATTGACAAAACAGCTCTTATCTCATTAATATCCGAAGCTCAAGGCAAGCATGATGCGGCAACCGAGGGAACCGGTGCAGGCCAGTATCCGGCGGGCTCCAAAGCGGTGCTTAAGGCAGCTATCGATCAAGCGAAGGCTGTAGCAGATAACACTGCGGCAACCCAGGAGCAAGTAGAGAAGACGGTAAGTGAATTGACAACTGCGCTGCAAACATTTATGAATTCCGTCATTACTATTCAGCCAGGTGATGCGAATGGCGACGGTCGTTATTCCGTAGGCGATTTGGGCATCATTGCAGCAGCCTATGGCAAAACCTCCGCTGATCCGAACTGGTCCAGCTTCAAGAACTTTGATTTGAACAACGACGGTAAGATCGGCATCGAGGACCTTGCGGCTTTGGCTAGAAAAATACTTGAATAGGTAAAATTCATGAGCAAAAAAGAGGGAGGTTAGACTCCCTCTCTATGATTGGGTTCATTAGTGAATAGGTAAAGGTGAGGAAACAGCTCAAATATGTAACGAGAAGATTCATTGGAGTGCATGTGATTTATCAAAAAAATAAGGAAAGGCAGTGGTTGTTCAATGAAGAAATGGCAGAAAATGTTGGGGATGACGATGGCTTTAACTCTTGCGCTCACAGCAGTCCCCGTTACGGCAAAGGTAGAGGCAGCAGCAACTTCGGTTACACCGGCACTGGCTAAAACACCTGGCAAAAACAATCCGCTATTTACACAAAAGTTTGGCGCCGATCCATTTGCCATGGTTTATAACGGCAGAGTTTATGTTTACATGACAAATGATATCTT
>NZ_JAGGKV010000049.1 GCF_017874035.1 Paenibacillus aceris | reverse complement strand
ACGCGTTCCCATCTCGAACACGACCGTTAAGCCCTCCAGCGTCGATGGTACTTGAACCGCAGGGTTCTGGGAGAGTAGAACGTTGCCAAGCAGTACCCCTTGTGGGTGTTTTTCCAACTCCTTTGGAGTGGATCATAAATATAGGCCCTTAGCTCAGCTGGTTAGAGCGCACCCCTGATAAGGGTGAGGTCGGTGGTTCGAGTCCACTAGGGCCTACCATGAATTTTTTAGATTCCAGTCAAGTCTTAAGGGGCCATAGCTCAGCTGGGAGAGCGCCTGCCTTGCAAGCAGGAGGTCAGCGGTTCGATCCCGCTTGGCTCCACCATATTCCCTGATAGCTCAGTTGGTAGAGCACTCGACTGTTAATCGAGTTGTCACAGGTTCGAGTCCTGTTCGGGGAGTCTTAACCAATAAATACTAGGAGAAGTGTCCGAGCTGGCCGAAGGAGCACGATTGGAAATCGTGTAGGCGTCACAAGCGTCTCGAGGGTTCGAATCCCTCCTTCTCCGTTTCTTATAAAAGACATTATGGCGGCGTAGCTCAGCTGGCTAGAGCGTACGGTTCATACCCGTAAGGTCGGGGGTTCGAGCCCCTCTGCCGCTACCAGTAATAAATTGGAGAGATACCCAAGTGGCTATAAGGGGACCCTCTGCTAAGGGGTTAGACTGCGTAAGCGGTGCGAGGGTTCGAATCCCTCTCTCTCCGTCGGTAAATCTTTTATTCAATTAGGCCCGTTGGTCAAGTGGTTAAGACACCTCCCTTTCACGGAGGTAACAGGGGTTCGAGTCCCCTACGGGTCACCATTCTTGAAGTTTCATTCCTATGGAGGCTTAGCTCAGCTGGGAGAGCATCTGCCTTACAAGCAGAGGGTCGGCGGTTCGATCCCGTCAGCCTCCACCATCTATGCAATACCTATAAGTGTGGAGCCGTGGTGTAGAGGCCTAACATGCCTGCCTGTCACGCAGGAGACCGCGGGTTCGAATCCCGTCGGCTCCGCCATTATAACAAACAATATGCCGTTGTAGCTCAACTGGTAGAGCAACTGACTTGTAATCAGTAGGTTGGGGGTTCAAGTCCTCTCGACGGCACCACAATTAGCTTTATCGTTTTACAATATGGAGGCTTAGTGAAGTGGCTAAACACGGCAGACTGTAAATCTGCTCTCTCCGAGTTCGGTGGTTCGAATCCATCAGCCTCCATCTATCTTTTATAATGTGGCGGTCGTGGCGAAGGGGTTAACGCACTGGTTTGTGGATCCAGCATTCGCGGGTTCAAGTCCCGTCGTCCGCCCATTATCTTTACCATTGGGGATTAGCCAAGCGGTAAGGCAACGGACTTTGACTCCGTCATGCCAAGGTTCAAATCCTTGATCCCCAGTTCTTTTCTTGAGTCATTAGCTCAGTTGGTAGAGCACCTGACTTTTAATCAGGGTGTCGTAGGTTCGAATCCTACATGACTCACCATTTGCCTTTTTTACAACATGCGCGTATGGCGGAATTGGCAGACGCACTAGACTTAGGATCTAGCGGGTGACCGTGGGGGTTCAAGTCCCTCTACGCGCATTTCCCCCCAAAGCGATTTTGGGGGACCCCATTTAACATGCGGAAGTGGCTCAGGGGTAGAGCATCGCCTTGCCAAGGCGAGGGTCGCGGGTTCGAATCCCGTCTTCCGCTTTTTGGCGCTATAGCCAAGTGGTAAGGCAGAGCTCTGCAAAAGCTTTACCCCCAGTTCGAATCTGGGTAGCGCCTTCTGCCTTCAGTAAGCCGGAGTGGCGGAATCGGCAGACGCACAGGACTTAAAATCCTGCGATAGGTGACTATCGTACCGGTTCAAGTCCGGTCTTCGGCATTGTTACATCAATTTCATACGCGCCCTTAGCTCAGCTGGATAGAGTATTTGACTACGAATCAAAAGGTCGGGAGTTCGAATCTCTCAGGGCGCGCCACATATGCCGGCGTGGCGGAATGGCAGACGCGCTCGACTCAAAATCGAGTTCTCACGAGTGGAGGTTCGAGTCCTCTCGCCGGTATTTTCTCGGGACGTAGCTCAGCTTGGTAGAGCACCTGCTTTGGGAGCAGGGGGTCGCATGTTCAAATCGTGTCGTCCCGACTTTAATTTTTCGCGGGTGTAGTTCAATGGTAGAACTTCAGCCTTCCAAGCTGGTAGCGTGGGTTCGATTCCCATCACCCGCTTTAAATAAGAAAGATCACCTTCGGGTGGTCTTTTTTATTTGGACTACTTTGGAAAAAAACACATTAAACGACAAATTTTATCAATATTTATGATATTCGACATATTTCCCGTATACGCTTGGAGTTCATGTAGGTTTTCATTTATTTCAAATTTGCGTTTCTTGAAACCAAGAGGCCGGAGCTCTATCTAGCGGACTATAAATTAAGGATAGAGTTGGCTAGAGAGCTTTTAAGTGATAGAGGCGTATTAGTATTGCAAATCTCGCAGAAAGAGGGCCACTATCTGAAAGTACTTTTGGATACGGCTTTTCATAGAGATCACTTTATATGTGAAGTTATTTGGAAAATCACGGAGAATCCGTATTTATACCATAGTCAGTTTGGCTTATCGCATGAATCTCTGTTTTTCTATCGGAGGACTGCACTTTTCATGAAAAATGACGAGCAAATAATCCCCTCCATTTGGGGATGATGTTGGATTTTATGATGAGCTTGGGCAAGAAGACGCGTTGTACCCTTCTCAGAAGCCTCAAAAGCTTATGCGGCGGATCTTGGAGGCAACAACGAGAGAAGGAGATCTCATTGGTGATTTTTATTGCGGCAGCGGCAGTATGCTGGTGGCAGCGGAACTGTTGGGACGCAGGTGGGTAGCTAGTGACTGTAATGTGCATGCAGTAGAACTTACCAAGCTTCGGCTATCCGCATTTGGCGTTCAATCTCCAGTAATCGAAATGAATCAAGAAACTAGGTCTGATGGCAACAGCTTTTGGTTAGTTCCCCTCATCAATGAAAACGATATCCATGCGGCACGAACAGTGAAAATCCCTCTCCCAACGCTTGCTCTTCATCGCGGTACATTTGTATTGGAACATGTGAATTGGAGAGTATGGGCACTGTACAATGTACCATATGTAACACTGAATAACGGTAGACATGTTTTTGAGTGGAAAAAGATACAAGAGCGGGTGGATGAACTACTATCGCTGCCAAAAGAGAGATTCATTCAGGAAAGCTTTCATGAAAGCAGCGGAATCCGTGTAAGAGATATTTTTGGTCGCAGTTATCATTTTCAAATAAGGACAAAGACAAATAGACAAGCATAGGCGAATATACATATACGGATTCATCAAAAGTTGTTCATCAACTAGGAGGTGTTTCGGTATGATTTTTTGGATAATCGTGGTTGTCATTGTTGTCATCGGCCTGTTGATTGTAACGAGCGCGAAGAAGAAAAAAGCGGTGGAGTCGATGCAAGTGAAAACACATAAGGAATGCTCCTACTGCAATGAGGAAATCGAAATCGATGCGGCAGTTTGCAAGTACTGCAGGGGAGTAGTCGTAAGCTCAAGCTAGGCGCGTCAGATATAAATCCAAAAATCAAAAGCCTGAGGCGACTAAGCCTCGGGCTTTTGAGCATTTATGCTGCGCTGCGGTTTCCAAAGGAAAGCGCTGTTTGTTCCGCCACGGCGGATGCTTTGGGTGAGAAGGCGAGAACGGCCAGGAAGGGACGATAAGCCACTTGCCCCCAGCCCATGAAAATGGGCACGCACTGCTTGTAAACTCAACAGTCACCCCACTCAGTGATTTGTAGTTATTACATAAGTGTGGCCTTAGGTTGCCTTTAATTTTAAACCAATGGTCATATTTAAAGGTTTGTATAAAATCTTTAAGTAAAGAAGATGTTTTATAATCGCTTAAACAAACACTAGATAATAATCATATTATTATACCTTTGGTCATTTTTTGAATTGAACAAATCTAACGTTTCCTCTATACTTGATAAATGCAGCGTAAACATTAGCCATAAACGGAGATGAACCTATGAACCGTGAGGAAAAAAAGCAGGCCACGCGCAAAAAGATCATAGACACAGCGCTCCAACTATTTGCGGAGCAAGGTTACGATGCGACAACGGTTCATCAGATCACGGAGCGAGCTGGTGTTGCGAAGGGAACGTTTTTTAACTATTTTGCCAGTAAAGAAGAGGTTTTCTGTGATATCCAGACATTCTGGGCTTCCACCGAGTTCATTAAACTGAAGGATAAAAGCGGACCGATTCTCCCTCACCTACGGGAATTCCTAATACAATTGGTAAGGCTGGTACCCTATACCAGACAGCTTGCTCGTGCGTTATTTCAAAGCAATTTAAGCAACGAGAAAACTGTATCCAATCAGCTGCAGATGCTGGAAGAGCTAAAACAAATAATTATCCCTCTTATAGAAGAAGCACAAAAACGAGGGGAGTTCTCGACCGTCTTTCCTGCAGAAATGATCGCAGATCAAGCTATTCAAACTTATATGGGCGTACTCATTTGCTGGGGAATGGGGATGGGCGATGAGAAGCTCAATACGCAAATGGCTGTTAGTTTCGAGTTGTTCTTTCGAGGTCTTCAGACGTGAAACCATCCTATTGGCGCTTCGCTCTTAAAAAGTGTAACATCATTGTAGTAAAAGAACATGAACATGCGCATATTGCAGCAGTCGAAGGAGCTTGAGTCAATTGAATATAGAACTAAATAATGAAGTGCCTGCCAATTTTGAAGAATTAAAAAAATCCGTAAACCGAACATCCAATTGGAGAGAACGTCTGGATGCTGTTGAACAGTTAGGTCAGTGGAACGATCAGCAGAGTATAAATATACTGACCCGTATCATGTCCAGCGATACCGTTTATCCCATTCAAGAGACGGCCTATCGCAAGCTCAGAGCATTTGGCGAAGATGTCCAGCTGCCTCCGCGGAAGAAAGGCGATTTAATTAAAGGGGCGGGCAAGGTATTTGTGCGCATCAAAAAGAGTTTGCCGGAAGGTCACACTTTTGAAGAGTTTAAAGAAAAGCTCCAGAAAACGAGAAGTGACGTATACGATACCTACGAAGGCGACAAAGGAGCCGACTTTGATAAGTGGCTTGAAACCACTTGGGCTTCCCTGTTGAAGTAGACGAAACGAATAAAATCGGCCATTCTGGCTCATATTATCGAAGTTACCAATCCACTTATTAAAGGAGACTTCGAGATGCAGCAGCAAACACCATATAACAATATGAATCAAATGGCGCCTAACATGAATCATGGTGGGCATGAACTTTTTGATTTGCACGAAGTGTTAGCTTGTACCATCAATGTACTTGACCAGTTCATGATTTTCAGACAGTTTGTCCAAGACCCCGAGCTTCTGGACATTCTGGATCATCAGTACAGCTTTACGTTGTACCACTATAATTTAACGGCAGAATGCTTTACTACGGGGCAAAAGCCGAGCAACGAGACGCAAACCTACATGATCCGAAATTTGTCTCAGCCGATCTATGGGATCAAGCCAACTCAGCCCAAAAAGCCGAATCAATCGCTGGCTGACGTGAAGGACGCGGGCATTAGTGCTCATATGTTGGGGCTAATCAAATCTCATGCGGCTCTATTGACAATGACATCCGTTGAGGTGACGAACCCTACCGTGCGTCGTGTGCTCGCTTCACAAGTACAGAATTTTATCGAGATGGCCTATGAAATTTTCTTGTATCAAAATAGAAATGCCTACTACCAGGTTCCACAGCTTGGGACCGCTGATATGCAGAAAATGCTGAATACGTTCGTTCCGGCGCAAGGTATGCCGCAAATGCCTCCTAATAATCGAGCGACGATTCATTAATAGACGAAAACCAGCTTTGGTCGCTCAGACCTTGGCTGGTTTTTTCTTTACATTTTTTTCAACGCCATAGACGCAAAAGGGCACTTAGGAGCCACACTCTCATCATCACGCAGAAAATATTGCTCCCACTCCAGATTATCAGCCTCACCATACCATTTGAGCGAGGGATGCGCCGGCACACCGTCGTACTCGACTAGTTTTTGGCGGATTTGCTTTTTCATATTACGTCCAAAAGCCGTTGAATCATTGATTTCTTCGAAAACCCATCGGGGTTGGAAGGTAATTAGAAAATAAGGTGTCCAACGGCTTCGGCGAACATGATGGGCAGGCGTCCCGCAAAAGGCGAAATAGGGATGGCCGCTATAGCAGAACTCCCAGGCATGATGAGTCGGATCTTGGGGAATGTGAGCAGGCCAGGGGACCCGATCTTTAGCGCTAACCCGGCTCAAAACGGACCAGAAAACCTGCTCGTAATCTTCTACAGTGAAGCTGGTCGCCAGTTCTTCCGTTGTTTCAAAAAATATAACTAGTGAAGCATACTTTCCAGTATCACGGGAGCATTCACCGTATTGCTGCAGCAGCTGGGCAACTTGTTTAATTGCTTCTTCAGATCTTGGCTCATCTGCGAACCCAAAACGCAAACTATCGGAGAGGAAGCCCTGTCTTCCTGGTATGCATGGATACATTCGGTCTTCGTCCGCAATCATATGACCGAACTTACGAAAGGCGTCTTGCTGCCAAGTGGTCAGGTCTGTTAAATGACGATCTAACCAGCCTTTGGCATATAATTGAACCATAAACCAAACCCTCCTTCACTCATTCGGAGCATAGTATGCGGAGAAGAAGAGTTGGGTGAATGCCTACAAAATTTCTACGTCAATAGGTGTACACATGAATCCATTGCAGGCGCTCTCAGAGCAGGGGCATGCAGACACGGCTATGACTAAATCCATTTCCGCCCGAAGTTCGATATAATCTCCAGCCTTTGATAGCGGCTTTTCTACCGTGATTTCTCCAGACGGATGGATGACGGTATTCATAAATAAATTGACGGGATAGTGCTGGTCGGGGGCGGGTATTGCGAATTCAGCAATGGCCAGATTCAGGTTATGATAGCAGCTTGCATGATCTTTTTTATTGTATAGAACCTCGTACATTTCGCTGCGGCAGGCTGGATTAATGAAATCGTGTTGACCTACTTGATCAGTAACGACTGTTAGCATGGGTTTGTATGTATTGGTGTAAAGTATGTCCCCTGGCTTCACTTTCAATTTATGCAGGGCATCCATTGTAACTCCCGGGTCCAGACGTTCTCTGATGTCATTTTCATGATAGGCTACAAAGTCAGCAACCTGCTCGCCTTCTACGTCAGTTACCCGAACTACTTGTCCTTTACTGAGTTTAAATCCAAGCCCTTGGGTGGGTGGAATTCGCCATTTTTGTTTGATCATAAGTCGCCTCCGGCACGTTATCGAAAGTACCTTAACAGTATGGCTTCACAAAGAGACTGACATGCAGGCTGGCTGGAAGTAACAAGGAGGCTAATAAATTGTTTCTTTTGCATCAACCACCGTACCTGTGTAAGATAATAGTGAATTAATATTTTGAATGAGGGGGATTTCATGGTTTTCGGTGCGCGTGTTTGGAAGACGGGTATCGCCGTTGCTTTGGCCTTATATATTAGTGCCTGGCTTAATTTTACTCCTCCTGTAATTGCCGCTGTTGCTGCTATTTTCGCCATGCAGCCTTCGATCTACCGATCGTGGCGCTATTTTCTGGAGCAACTGCAGACGAATATTCTTGGTGCGGCGTTAGCGCTGCTGGCTGGTATGTTTTTCTCAAATAATGTCATTGCTATTGGAATCGTATGTATTATTGTCATTATCATCAGTCTTAGAATGCGAATGGAAGAAACGATAGGCCTTACATTGGTTACCGTTGTAGCGGTGATGGAGGCTTCTGGGGAGTGGGAGTTCGCGCTCAATAGGTTGTTGTTAAGTTTAATAGGTATCGGTTGTGCTTTCGTCGTGAATATTTTCTTCTTTCCGCCCAAGCCCAAAGAGCAATTTGCCGCGCAGATTCAGACCATTTTCAGCAAAATGTCGTTGCTCCTCCGAACTGTTATTTCTAATGAAATGAAGGAAACTGTGTTTCGTGAGGAAAAAGAAAGCCTTCGAAGCAGCCTGAAATCCCTATCGGACAAGTACAGGCTCATGGAAGAGGAGACCAAAAAGCTCAAAGGAAAAGGCAATGGCTTCGGTCGCATTCGCGAGCTTGTTGTATATAAGCAAAAGCTGCTGGTAATGTACAAAGGACTTGAAGTTCTTGAAGCTGTAGATGAGCACTACTTTCAGGCTGCCCGGACGGAAGCCATTGATGACTATTTTGATCAACATATGGAAAAGCTAATAAAGTTCCACGAGCATGTTCTGTTAAAATTTGATGACAAGCTGAAAGATGATCTTACGGAAGGTTTAGAAATGGAAGCGGAGAACGAGCGTTTCATGACCGTTCTCATTGAACGCTATACGAAACAGCCGGAGGGTTTGCTACGCTTGTCCATTGTGGCAGCGGCTATGTACGACTATGGTCATCAGGTTGCACGGCTGGATAAACTCGTTGAGCACGATAATCGTGGTGAAAATGAGGAGAGAGAACCTCTCGAAATATTACTTAAAGGTATCAGGTTGAAATAGTTCGTAGTGAAAACCCGCTGAGCCTCACAGCTTTCAGATAATATCTGGCGCTAGGGGGTTCTTTTCATAAAAATTAGCGTGAGGGTTGCATTCCAAAATCCTATGTGCTATATTATGATTCTTGTTCCAAACGGAACGGGGCGCAAGCGGTAATCGAGATCTGAACGTGTTGAATATCTTCACGAATGGATGTAAAAATTAAAGCTTGCAAATGAAAAACAGATATGGTATATTACTTCTCGCTGCTTCGGTAACGCGGCGGTGAACGAAAGAAATTGATCTTTGAAAACTGAACAACGAGTGAGTAAGCACAGTCGAGCAATCGACTATAA
>NZ_JAGGKV010000048.1 GCF_017874035.1 Paenibacillus aceris | reverse complement strand
AGGAAACGAGCGGAAACAAACGCAAATTAACGTAATTCTAAGGTTACTGTTTCTTACACTGGTAACTCTCCGGAATTAGGGGGTCAAACCGATTTTGGCCAGATTCCCAGTTAGGGGGAACTACAGGGCCTTATTTGCTTCATTTAGCTGATTATTAGCCAAATGTGGACAAATAGCGGATCATAGTTCCCTTTCAGAGTCGGCTAGGCCCTAATATGGATAAATAACGGACCACAGTTCCCTCAGCATTCATATAGGTGTCATCACGATTGCGACGGCGGGATACCTTCCTTGACGGGAAGCATAGGGAGCTAGAGCTTCCTCATCTCTTGGCAAAAGAAGATGAAAGCGGTATACTTTACATTGTTAACGTGTGCATATCAGTGGGACTATATCAATGGGACTATACAAATGAAATGAGGTCGGCGACTATGAAGACGAAGAAGCTTGGAAATGCCGGTTTTGACATCTCGACGATGACATTTGGCTGCTGGGAGCTAGGAGGAGGCCCGTGGGAGTTTACAAACGATCAAAACAACATCGAGCTCATCCGCAAAGCTTTCGAGCTTGGCATCACAACGTTTGATACGGCTGAAGGCTACGGAAATGGCCATTCGGAAGAAATTGTCGGAGCCGCTTTGGCAGATATACGTCAACAATGTATAATCACGACGAAGGTGAGCCGAAGCAATCTAAGTCCTCAGGATGTAAGGAAATCAGCAGAGAACAGTTTGAAACGATTAAAAACAGATTACATAGATATCTATTACATACACTGGCCAAGCTTTGACATCCCGGTACAGGAAACACTTTCGGAATTTGTGAAGCTGAAAGAGGAAGGCTTGATTCGGGCTATCGGCGTTTCCAATTTCTCTCTGGAACAGCTGAAGGAAGCCGTGAGATATGCGCAAATCGATGTGATTCAGCCGGAATACAGCTTGCTGCACAGAGCGATTGAGCAAGAGATTGTGCCTTTTTGCCTGGAGCATAGCATTGGTACGATGAGCTACAGTTCGATTGCGAAAGGGATTCTGACAGGGGCTTTCCATCTTTATGGAAAGACATTGAAGGATGGAGACTTCCGCAAGGAGAGAAGGCTTTTCCTTCCGGAGCATCTGGAGGCGGAGAAGGAACTTCTGGCGGTAATGAAAGAAATAGCAGATTCCAAGGAAGCCAACGTTACACAAATAGCAATTGCTTGGCTGCTTCACCAGGAAGCACTTACTTCGGCTATTATTGGTACACAGGATCAGCATCACCTCGAAAATAATATGAAAGCAGCTTCTCTTTCATTATCTGTCTCTGAGCTAGAAACTCTAAACAAAATTAGCGATCAGGTGCTGTCTGTGATTGGCTATTCTTAACCGCTAAACCACCCCATCGGGTGGTTTTTTTATGGAAAAATATCGAAGCCATTCCAGTAAAAAAACGTTGACTGGAAAAACTTACTACCACGCAAAAGTTGTATCTATCAAATAAACTATGCTAGTCTATCATAGACAAAAAATGCCGAATCTCAGAGCATCGAAAGCTCTGGTACGGGGGACTTCTTTACTTGGGGTGAATGAGCGCTGTTGGCTAAGCGTACTAGGGAAAACCTCTTCCCGAACCCGTCAACTAACCTCGGAGGCTTCAAGGAGGCAAAGTTTTGAAATCTTTTTCTTCACGTCTTATTTGTTCATGCGCAATTTTTTGCGCCGCAGTACCCATGTTTACGGCACATGCCGCTCAGGCCGCTTCCGCGCCATCGGATCGCCAAGTTAAGGTTCAGGTCAATGACGAGCTGTTGAAGTTTCCAGAAGTACAGCCTTACATTGATGACAAGGGCATCATGCAAGTTCCTCTCCGAGTGTTAACTGAGAAGCTGGGCTATCAAGTAAGCTGGAAGAAGCAAGCGGATGAAATCGAGGTCACACTGGTCAACAAGCAGCAGTCGATCTTACTCGTTACAGATCAGCAGCAAGCGATTGTGAACAGTAAAAAGATCAGTATGGAAAGCAGTCCAACCGTGTACCAAGGGAATACCTATGTGCCGCTGCGATTCATTACGGAAACCTTCGGTTCGCCAATTGAATGGAATGAAGCTAATCAGATCGCGATTGTGGATGTGGATGGAAAGTCGCACAAACCGGCTTGGATTGCGCCGCCACCACCACCGGCTCCTAAGGTGGCCGCTCCTGTTGTTCCGTCTGTGACGGAGCAAATCGTACAGACGGCAAACGCCTATATGGGCGTACGTTATGTATGGGGAGGGACGACGCCGAACGGATTTGATTGCTCCGGTTTTGTGCGGTTCGTGTATCAAGCGAAAGGAATCGATTTGCCTCGTACGTCATCGGAAATGCACAGTGAAGCAGGCACGCAAGTCACGGATTTGAAGGCAGGAGACTTAGTGTTTTTCGCTTCAAAAACAGTGAATCACGTGGGCATTTATCTTGGCAATGATCGATTTATTTCAGCGACTACATCCAGAGGCGTGGCTGTGGATAGTCTATCAAGCTCTTATTGGAGCGCAAGGTATGTCGGAGCAAAAAGAGTTCTGTAAAGATGGGACTACCGAACACTTGTTTTCTATGTTCTTTCGATTGAAAGGCATAGATGGCAAGTGTTTCTTTTCGTCTGCGGAATAATGCGATTTTTATCGAAATTTTATGGTTTTTAGCCTATAATGAAGAAATGCTTGGAAGAAAGAAAGAGCAGGTGAACACGAGCGCATGCAATTAAGTGTCTGGAAGAACTGGTTTTATAAAAAGAGACATTCAAGTATAGCAGATAGCATGTATACCGTGGATAAGGGCCCTGCGATGCCAGATGAGGTCCGGGAAGTCATTCAGCAATTTTTTCGTACATACAATCATTTCAAAGGCGCTAGAAGCCTGCAAACGGATACGTTTATTAAAGAAGTATTTTACGCAACGAAGCAAGATCCGAGAGATCAAAGAACAATTGAAGAAATGGAAGCCTATATCCAACATAAGAATGTGCTGCGATTACGGTTGAAATCTTATGTCATTGATGAATATTTAAGTCTAGGCGAGAAGGTATGTATGATTGGAGTTACGCGGGAATTTAGCAACAATCTGAGGAATCGCGTGCTTTATTTTCTTATTAAAGAAGACCAGTCTTGGAAGTTTCACCATATTGCAAGGTCTCATCATGGCACCATTCTGGATAAATTTCAAATCAAAGAACAAACGGGTTTTGTTGTAGGCAATGATAAAGCCGCTCTCCTTTTCCTGACGCACTCCAGTTCCGCAGATGCCTCTACTTTTATAACGGGTGATTATGTGCATGCAGAGGGGTATTTGGAAGTGGAGCATGAGGTGAGCAGCCATTTGTACTACCGGGTTGTTCGAATGAATCGTGTTCATTAGAAGATCAGGATCACGCCACAACCGTGAAGGTAAGCTTTGCTCTGTCGAGTAACGCTTATTTGGCGTTAGGAGAAATGCGCGGTGGGTTAGTGCCGGGTGTTCCTTTTTAATTCACGAAGGGAATAGAAGGTCCCTCTCCAGTAGATCCCGCCTTGTTTCCATGTAAGCCAAACCGACCGCACGATGGTATATACAAGCAGCGAAGCGCTGACAGGAAGCAGATAGGCTTCATCACCTCTCATGCTCATTAGGCGGGACATTAGCTTGCGGTACAGCCAGATTTGCAAAATAACAGTAACCGCATAGACGGCGCCACGCCAATCCCACAAGAGAAGTAGGCCAAGCCATGGGAAAATAAAAAAGCCGAGCTGTCCCAAACAAGCGAGGAACGCGATGCTGTAGCTGTAGCGAAAACCGGAAAAAAGATTTTTCTCCAGCCCGATCACGGCTTCGTTCAGAGAATGGTACCATTCGACCTGCAGCAGGTGTTTGGCGGAAAGCACCCTTTGCCGGAAGCCCGATCTTTTAAGAATAGTGCCTAACTGCAAGTCATCGTCAGGTCTTAATGCGATCGCTCGATGTGTACCAATCGCCTCATAGGCGTTCCGGCTCACCATATTGAAGGCGCCGATTCCGATGCCTGGCCCCCGGGAACTGTCGACATTGGCACGCCAAGGGCGGACGAATAAAGAAAATGAGAACAGGAAGAAATGGACGAAACCTTTGAGCAAAGCACCTCGTGCGATCATATTCGGGGTCAGCGTGAGATGATGTACGTCATTTTCCTTCATATAAGCGACAGCATCGGTGATAGCACCTGGGGCAAAAAGGATATCCGCATCCGTAAACAGCAAATACTGCCCCCTGGCTTGCAGATAGCCTTGATATAACGCATGGTTTTTGCCAAGCCAACCTTCCGGCAGGTGGGTGATGTGAATGATTTGCAGCTTTGTAGGAATGTCCTTTTTGCCTTCGGACCATTTGCGAAGCTCATCTAACCGGACACCGGTAGCATCCTGGGAGCGGTCATTCACAGCGATGATTTCGAGGCGCGGGTAATTTTGGGATAGAAGATGTTGGACGGTTTCGCGTATGGTACTCTCCTCTTCTTTGGCTGCAATAATGACAGATACAAGCGGAGGTTTGTCCGGGGATTTGGCGGATTTAGGCAGGGTACGCAGGGCATGCAGCCCCTTTTGCACATCAAAAGCGACGTAAAGCCAATAAAGGAGCGTCAGGATAGCGATGATACCGAGAGTGGACACAGGATACCTCCTTATGGAAGAATAGAAGTTGATCGCATTATATCATTCATCCTTAGTAGGGGGAAATTTTGCTGAAAGCTTGTAAGGGGAGGAAATGATAGATGAAGGAACCGCGCAGTACGCAGGAGCAATTTTGGAAAAAAATGAATGGCGAACAGTTGGCCTTATTTCTTGAAAGCATTGGTACAACGTTTGAGATGAAGCCGAGTGCGCTTTCTTTTGTATGTATTGGAACAGACCGTTCGACAGGCGATGCTTTGGGTCCGCTAGTAGGAACCAGACTTGCTGAACTTGGGTATCCTCATGTCATAGGGACGCTGGAGGCACCTTGCGATGCCAGTAACATTGCGACGCGGCTGCAGGAAATTCCGCAGGGCAGTGTCGTGATCGCGATAGATGCATGCTTGGGGCAAAAAATGTCTGTGGGCATGTTTCAAGTATCGAATCAGCCTTTAGCGCCAGGGAAGTCGGTCGGCAAAGATCTGCCTCATGTTGGCGACTATACGATTGCCGCAATTGTCAACGTAGATGGACCCAGGCAGTATAATGTCCTTCAAACGACATCGCTTTACAGGGTTATGAACATGGCGGATGAAGTTGCGAAAGCGATTTCGCATGCTTTTCCACTCGAAGAGACAGCTTTAGAAGCAGAATGGAGTGATGAAAATGGGACCAGGCGGAATGGGACGTCTATCCGACAGGGATCGGCCTAAAGCGAAGCTGAAGGATGTTTCGGTCAAACGAATTTTGACATTGTTCCGGGGATACTGGGGACAGTTGCTGGGCATCATCGGGCTGGCGCTGCTTGCGGCTGTGGTCGGATTAATACCGCCTTTGGTGATGAAGGAGATTATTGATAAGGCGATTCCGCAGGGGAGTATGAGGCTGCTCGCTGAGATGGCGATGCTGATGCTGCTGCTTCCAGTCGTGAGCGGTGTGCTGGGGGTATGGCAAAATCATCTCAATACGAAAGTAACCCAAGGTGTTATTCGAGATTTGGGGCTGTCATTGTTTCAAAATTTGCAGCGGCAGTCGATGGCTTTCTACACGGACGCCAGATCAGGCGAGATTGTGCAGAGGATCACGGGCGATGTACAGGCCGTACAAGGGGTCGTCACCTCACTTGTGGTGTCTTCGATTACCCAGCTCGTCATTGTTGCGACAACGATCGGTATTTTGTTTGCCCTTGATTGGAAGCTGGCTATTATCTCTGTTCTGATTCTTCCGCTATTTATGATGCCGGTTAAAAAAGTTTCCAAGCTGCGCAAGGCGCTCCGCATCGAAACACAAAGGGTGCGTTCGGATATTACCTCGCAGCTGAATGAAAACTTCGGCATTTCCGGGGCTTTGCTGACCCGTATTTTTGGCAGGGAACGGCAGCAGGAGGCCGAGTTTAAGGCCATGAACCAGAAAGTGATGGATCTGGAGCTGCGGCTCAATTTAGTCGGCCGCTGGTTCGGAATGGCGACGAGCACGCTTGGACCGCTGGGTACAGCGATCATTTATTTGTATGGCGGTTTTTCGGTTATCTCCGGCACCATGTCGCTTGGAGCGATTGTTGCCTTCGCTGCCTATCTGGGCCGTCTGTATATGCCAGTAGGCACCCTGCTGAACCTGCAGGTCGAGGTGGGGACGGCGCTGGGCGTGTTTCAGCGGATTTTTGAATATCAGGACATGGTGCCTGATGTCATGGATGCTCCAGGAGCGCTGCCGCTGCCCCAGGTCGCTGGGCGTGTGGCTTATAAGCATGTTTCCTTTGCTTATAAGCCAGGACAGTACGCGCTGCAGGACGTTACGTTCGAGGCGCAGCCGGGCGAAATGATCGCGCTCGTGGGACCGAGCGGCGCCGGCAAATCGACGCTGATCGGCATGATCGCGCGGCTGTACGACCCGACGGACGGCATCGTCGAGGTAGACGGCGTGAACGTCCGCGGTGTAAGGCTTGCCTCGCTGCGCTCGCAAATCGCGTACGTGACGCAGGAATCGTTTCTGTTCCACGCGACGATTGGCGACAACCTGCGCTTTGCGCGGGAGGATGCTACGCGTGAGGAGATGGAGGCCGCGTGCCGCCAGGCCTACATCCATGATTTTATCGTGTCGCTCCCCGAAGGGTACGACACGATGGTCGGAGAGCGCGGGCACCGTCTCTCCGGCGGCGAGCGCCAGCGGATCGCAATTGCCCGCGCGATCCTGAAGCGCCCGCGCATCCTCATCCTCGATGAGGCGACCTCGCACTTGGACTCGGAATCCGAGTCCTATGTGCAGGCGGCGCTCGAGGAGCTGATGCAAGGGCGTACGACGCTCGTGATCGCGCACCGGCTCTCCACGGTGCTGGCCGCCGATCACATTCTGGTGATCGAAGCGGGCAGCGTCGTGGAGCGGGGCACGCACCGCGAGCTGCTGGCTCTTGATGGGCTGTACGCACGGCTGTACAGCACGCAGTTCGCCAAGGTTGCCGAGGAGGCGTAGGGGGTGCCCAGAAAGGTCTGGAAAGACCTTTCTGGGGCACCTCTTTTTTTGTTTTTGGTGCTTACAGCCTGCTCGGGCAGGGAGAGGGAACAGAGGTCCGCTATTTAGGCCAAAAACAGGCATGTGGCTGGGGGAAGGGAACTACGGTCCGCTATTTTGCCGTTTTCGGCGAAATGAAGGCCGTTGTGGGCAAATAAGGCCCTGTAGTTCCGCACAAAGCGGGAAGTAGGCGTTTTTTGCACAAATAGAGCCCTGTAGTTTCCCTATCACCCCAATGTCTGGACGGCGGCACCCGAAGTATCTTCCAGATGGCTCCCCATTGCTCCTCCTCAAACACTCTCGATGCTCCACAAGCTCCTCCCTGTTGCTCCTTCCCAAACACTCCCGATGTTGCACAAGCTGCTAAAGTACCACCAATCATTCTCAATACTGCTTCACTTGCTCCTTAAGTAGCTTCCTAATCGCTTCCCTATCACCCCATTGCGGGGGCGCCTCTTTATTGTTGTTGGCGCTTAATTGTGGGGACGCCTCTTTTGCGGGAATAGAAGCGGAGAAAGATTCTTAGTTTGATCCATGGAGGATTTGACGCTTCAACGGCCAAATAGTTGTTATTCCCAATCGATAAATAAGAGGACAAGGAGCCAACGAATGGTAGAGAGCAACCAGGTGCTGGAGGAAATCGTAAGCGATATTGAAGCGAATTTTGGCATAAAGGTAACGAATGCCCATCTGCTCCACAAAGGCTGGTTGAATGTGAAATGGCGGCTAACAACTGTTGGCGGTTTTATTTTTGTGAAGTTTTATCATCCAGATCGGTACAAGCTCCATTTGACGGAAAAAAGAAAAAAGATAGAGATGACTCTGTATGTGCAGCAGCAATTGTTTAAGTCGGGCCTTTCTTGCCCGGAGGTGTACGACTTGGATGGGCGGTTTATTCAAGAGACGCGGAAGGGCCATCGATATGCGGTTATGGGTTGGGTGGAAGGAAGTGTTCCTGAGACCGGCAGCATCAGCCTTTGCCATATGTACGATCTAGGCCAAACAACAGGCCGAATGCATCAGCTGCTTAGGGATATTCCGCTAGCCCGACCCGCATGGGAACCGGATCAGAAGGCTTGCCTTAAGGCACTACAAGCCAACCTTGAGCAAGCGAGGAATGCAAGGAACTTGCCTCTCATTGATTTGTTGGATAAGGCGATTATGAATGTTCAGTGGCTAGATTTTGATGTGTTTGCAGAGAGTCCGATTGGCTGGCTTCACTGGGATCTATGGGCGGATAATCTACTGTTGCATGAAAATGGGGCAGTTACGATCGTTGATTTCGATCGAATGGATGTGGCTTATCCGGAAATCGATATCGCTCGTGCTGTTTTGTCCGGTGCTTGGGAGAGTGAGCGGTTTCGGCTCGATGCCGCCGATTCTTTCTTAAAAGGATACCGGGAACATGCCGCGTTACCTGAAGGAACATTTCTGAGGGCCGTTCAAATGTTGTATCTAATCGAATCCATTTGGTGGCTTCGTACAGAGATCCATGAGGATTCCGGCGTCCCGGCGCGGTTTTTTCGGGAGTTGGAGTGGCTTACTCAGCAATGGGAGCGACTTCCGGAAATATTTTGCCACATTTAGTAAACGTGCGTAATATGGACATGATAAATGGAAATATGAATTCCGATAAGAGGGCAGGATGATGAAACGATTTGTGTGCATATGGGCTGTTATCGTCATGTTGACCGCCGGCTACAATCCGGTTTACGCAGCTGACGGGGCTGAGGCGTTTGATATTGAGAAGGGTGAGGTCATCAAGTCGATCACGCATTCAGCAAGTTTGCAAAGTGAGGTTGGGAAGTGGCTATCTGCTATTGCCGGTCCCGTAGGTTCTTTGAATATCGAGCCTACCAGTGGAATAGCGGTAAAAGTTGAGCTTGCTCCACCATTGAAAATTAACAATCAGTGGGTATCAGGAACAGTTACGCAAGTGGTTTTGTTTGTTAGTCAGTCGCCCTCGTATACCCCAAAGCTTTTAATTTTCACCAAGGAAAATGAGGTAGTCGCTGTAACGCTCAAGTATAATTTCAAACGATTTTTAAAATCGAATGATCTATATCGCCCGCAACTAAACTTGTCTATACCAAACTAGAACTCTTGCATAAGATATATGGAATCGTATGTCTAGCAGGAAGCAGGTGAGGTTCCATGAGAAAAACACAGGTAACCAGATTGGAGAATCAAGTTTATTCGAATCGGGTGGTGAGATCTGAATTCGATAAAAACTGGAGAACGGTGGTAGGGAGCAGCGGATATATCACTTATATCGCGACTGCCAATCAGGCCAAAGTGACTGTTCTGCTGAATAATGGGTTAAGAAAATTAATCATTTTTAATAAAGGTGGAAGAGTGCTTGTCGGCTCCGGAGGCGTTAGCCATTATAGCAAACCCCATGTTGCCAGAGACCTTTAAATCGTTTCGAAAACACAAAGGCTGCCGAGGTTCGGCGGCTTTTTTACGTTCCATATGTGGTACTATGAGAATAACAATTTTTCGTAAAGTAAGGTGATTTGTGTGGAGTTAACGTATTTAAGAACCTTTCGTGAAGTGGCCAAATGGGGAAGCTACACACGTGCCGCAGAAGTGCTTGGCTATGCCCAGTCCAGCATTACGACGCAGATTCAAAAGCTGGAGGAATCCTACGGGGCCGTTCTCGTAGAGCGATTCGGAAGAAGTATGAAACTGACGCTTGCCGGAGAAGCGCTTTTACAATATGCAAACGACATTTACAGGCTCCACGAGGAGTCCAAAGAGGTCGTCTCCCGTCAGTCCAGAGGCATCCTTTCGATTGGCACGATTGAAACGTTAGCCGCCTTTTTTCTCCCGCCGCATCTTCAGACATACAGGCAGCATTTCCCGGATATCAACGTGATGATTCAACCGGGCAACGAGCCCTTCATCATTGAAGCTGTGAAAGAGGGGGCATTGGATGTCGGAATCATTTTAGATCCTCCCTTTGCGGATCCTGAGCTTCATTGCAGCATTTTAAGAGAGGAAGAGCTTGTTATTATCGCTAGTCCTGCACATAAATTTGCCGGAACAAAGGAAGTCTTGATTGAGGATTTGGAAAAAGAATCGTTGATCTTAACGGAAGAGGGCTGCACGTACCGCGCAATGCTGCTCAGGACGCTCAAAAGCAAGCACATTCATTATTCCTTGTCTTACGAGTTTGGGAATTTAGAAGCGATCAAGCAGTGCGTTATGTATGGACTTGGCATTGCTTTACTGCCTCGGATTGTGGTTGCGGAGGATATAGAGAAGGGCCGGGTTGTTGCCGTACCGCTTGTGCATCCCGATTTTAAGTTCTATACGCAGATCATTTATTCGAAGAAAAAGTGGCAGTCCAAAGCGTTCCACGGCTTTCTAGAGGTTCTCGGCGCATCCAATTATCAAAATGAATGAAGTATGGTATCGAATTCTATCGATAACTCCATGGTTTGGGACTGTGGTATAGTCATTTCAAGTCAATCAGAGCTTGAGAACAACACCCAAATGGAGGTCATTAATATGGAGAACCAACCTGTATACTCGCTAGTGCTGGAAACGCCTGCTGCTTCGCCGGATGCTGTACATCGCCATTATATGAATAAACTATCGGTAGAAACGGATGTAGCGGATGTGCGTTACGACATGCAGCATGGGGTGGCCGATTTTGTGCTGATCGATGTGAGAAGCAGTAAGGCGTATGCCGAGTGCCATATCCCGGGAGCGATTAATTTGCCTTCCAATCAAATCGACGAAGTTACAACGGCAGCATTATCTTTATCCAAAGAGCAAGTCATAGTCGTTTATTGCTGGGGGCCGGCCTGCAACGGAGGTACGAAAGGCGCAGCCCGTCTCTCTGGGCTTGGTTTTAAAGTAAAAGAAATGTTAGGCGGAATTGAGTATTGGCGCAAGGAAGGGAACGAGGTAGAGGGCACGTTGGGGCATAAGGCTCCATTAATCGGATAATCGCATACGAGGGGAAAGAGGGCTGCCGATTGGCGGCCCTTACTTTGTGCGACGGGCAGTCGCAACTTTAGCGGATATACGCTATGAGCAACGAATACAAACGACGATGACGTTACCTTGGTAAATACGAGTCGAGAG
>NZ_JAGGKV010000047.1 GCF_017874035.1 Paenibacillus aceris | reverse complement strand
GAAGAAATGAAGAGCACCGACATGCCCTTTTGGGACAAGGAGAGCACAAGCTTCTGAATTTCCGCTTTGGCCCCGATATCGATTCCCCTTGTCGGTTCATCCAAGATTAACAGCTTCGGATTCGTCAGCAGCCATCGGGCCAGCAGCACTTTCTGCTGATTGCCTCCGCTTAAATTTTTGATCAGATGCTCCGGATTTGGCGGGTTAATATTTAGAGCGCGAATATATTCTTCCGCTATTTCATCCTGGCGCTTTCGGGGAATCGCATTGAACCAGCCACGCGTCGCCTGCAGCGCAAGAATGATATTCTCGCGAATGGTCAAATCGTCAATGATGCCTTCGGTCTTGCGATTCTCAGAGCAGAAGGCGATGCCTTGGTCAATCGCTTGTCTCGGTGAGTGTATGCCGCCGCCAACGTTCTCCATGAGGAGATCACCTTGGTCGGCCCGATCAGCCCCGAAAACCATTCTAGCCAGTTCCGTGCGGCCGGATCCTAGTAACCCGGCAAGTCCCAATATTTCCCCCTTTCGTATTTGAAGATCAAACGGTTCTATCGCTCCTTTACGCCCAAGTGCTTTTGCTTCCAGCATCACTTCCTTTGCAGCGGAACTACCCGCAACTTGAGATTTTGGCAGCTCATCAAGCAGATGCAGCTCCTTGCCAATCATCTTGGAGACTAACTCTAACCGAGGTAGATCATTTGCCATATACTCCCCGACAAATTCTCCGTTACGGAGAATGGTTATTCGATCAGACACTTCATACACTTGATCCAGAAAATGAGTCACGAATAATATCGCTAAACCTTCGGCTTTCAACTTGTTTATGACCTGAAACAGCTGCTTTACTTCACCGCGATCCAAGCTTGATGTCGGTTCATCCAATATAAGCACTTTTGCCGAAATGCTTAAAGCCCGGGCAATGGCAATCAGCTGTTGGAGCGCAAGCGGGTAAGTATGGAGTGGGACGGTAACATCAATGAAAAGATTTAATCTTTCCTTCAGAAGTAATTCTGCATCCCGGTTCATCTCTTTCCAAAGTATACGTCCATAGCGGCGTGGCTCTCTGCCAATGAAAATGTTCTCTGCTACTGTAAGGTTTGGGCACAAGTTTACTTCTTGATACACCGTACTAATTCCAGCCTGTTGAGCATCTTGCGGGCTCGATACGATGATTGGCTTGCGATCCATTTCCACGCTGCCTTGATCGATAGCATAGACACCGGTAAGAACCTTAATCAGTGTCGATTTACCTGCTCCATTTTCGCCCATCAGGGCATGAACCTCTCCCGGAAACAGTCGGAAGTTAACACCGGACAGAGCTTTAACGCCCGGAAACTGTTTATGAATACCCGTCATCTTCAATATAGGCTGCTTTGCTCTCATGGGATAACTCCTCTCCTTATCTATCTTTTTCTTGTTGTGTCCTCATTATAAATCGCTTATGGTCACCTTTTATACAGAGTTTCAAGCTGACTTTTTGTGAATATTTACGGGTTTTTCTGTATCCCGACAGACAAAATGGTGTTTTTTTTAGCGAAAATTGTTATTTATGGTGAATGATGCACGAAGAAATGGTTAGCGTTTACATATTCGTACCGACAGCAATTTGATATAGTGGAATTGTTTTACGACCTTCAACCACAATCCATAGGGGGCACAGTAGATGAAAAAAGTGATACTGGTTGATGATGAAATTTTAATTCGCGAAGTGATTCGAGACACGATCCAGTGGGAGAAAGAAGGATTTATCTATTGTGGTGGAGCTCCCGATGGGGAAGTTGCTCTTCCCATGATCGAAGAATTTCGTCCCGACATCTTAATTACAGATATCAAAATGCCCTTCATGGACGGGTTGGAATTAAGCTCCATTGTCCGTGAGCGATTTCCGGAAATAAAAATTGTTATTATCAGTGGTCACGGAGAATTTGAGTACGCCAGAACCGCACTTCGTTTAGGGATTGAGGAATACTGCGTCAAACCGTTCGGTTCCGCGGATTTGCTTGAAATACTTCAAAGAGTCAGTGATAAGATTGATAAGGAACGCCAAGCCAAAGAACAAATCGAACATCGAATCCAAGAACATGGCCAAAATGGAACTTTATCGCAAAGCAAGCTGTTAAATGAGCTGTGCAGCGGATTTATTACGACCTCTGAAGCCGTTCATTTGAGCTCTAAATTACAAATCGACCTGCTTTCCCAGTATTATGCCGTCGTGGTTTCAGATCTCCGAAGTATCACAGCGCCAGCCTCTCCGCCAGAAGATATTTCTGAATTAATGAAACAACAAGAGGAAGAGCTCCATGTTAAATACGCGAGTGAACAAACCTTGATGTTTAAACGGAGCATAACCGAGTGCGTTTGGATTCTAAAAGGGGATTCTCCGGAACAACTCCAACAGGAATTAGAATCCTTCCTGCATGTTCAAAATCAATTAACCGATGATCTCCCCTATACCCTCTCCATTGGGCTTGGCAGCATTCAGGATCAAATGCAAGGCATACATACTTCATTCCTGGATGCAATGGAAGACATGCACTGGCGGAGAATATCCCATCAAAACCTCCAAGCTTTAAGGGAATCCAACCAAGTTGCGCCCGAGCAGTCGATATTTTTGGATCGTACCAAGTTTGTTGAATTTCTGAAAATTGGCTCGCCATACTTGAATCATTTAACCGAACAATACTGGAGCAGGAAATCCAGTTCCACGGATCGATACGGGGAATTGTTAAGCAAAGTAAAACATCACATCCATGAGCAATACGATAAATTCGATTTTTCCCTGCAAAATATTGCTGATCATGTGAATTTGAGCCCCGGACACCTCAGCAAAATTTTTAGTCAAGAAATGGGTCAAACATTCATCGAATATTTAACGCAGACGAGAATTCAAAAAGCTATGGAGCTGCTTCAGTCGACCCAGGCAAAGTCTTACGAGATTGCCTTCATGGTGGGCTATAACGATGCTAATTACTTTTCCAACCTATTCAAACGTGTTACCGGGATGACAACTATGCAATTTCGCAGAAGCGGTCAATTCAGGAGCCTGGCTGATAATGAAAGTGTGAAACACTTTGTCTATAAAGAAAAATAAGGATGAGACCACCTCCGCCGACGCGGGATGATCTCATCCTTTTTACTTTAGTTTAGAATCATATTGGCAATAGCTGCAAGATCCACGATATCAATCTTACCGTCATTATTTAAATCTGCTGCTTTGAACTGAGCCCACTGAGGATCAGAGGATGTTAAACCATAGTGGGAGGCTGCAACAGCAAGATCTCCGATTCGAACGACATTGTCTCCATTCAAATCTCCCGGTAAATAAGTAATGATCAAGGACTTAAATGCTTGCACCGCTGCATTTAATTGATCAAATGCCTGATTTACTTGGTCCTGAGTTGCTGTGCTCGCGTTTGCTACCTCAGTTGCACCATGAATCGCTGCAAGCAGTGCGGCTTTGGATCCCAGCGGATACTCGCCCGGTCTTGTTCCCTCCACTGAAGCATCATACAGCGCCTGAGCCATCGCAATAGCTTCACGTAGAGCTGTCTTGGTCACAGATACGATTTGGAAGTGGTATGAATCTGGATTCGTTATCGCTGACTCCACTCCATTGCCATCTGCAAAGACGATATCTGACGTATAAATAGTACTTGATTGGGTTTGACTAAGTTCCTTTGCCTTAAACTGCAGTTTTAACAGGTTCATCGGGGTGCCAGTCGCTTGATCCGTATGCAGGTCTGCTGTAAGCAAGCGTACTTTTCCAGGCAACGCCGATTTATCTACAATCGTTAAACCTGGTTTCATAGGCTCGGCAGAAATAAATTCAATTTGGGCCGGATCATAGTTAATCGTCATATCTTGAGCATAGACGTTTGGTGTTACGGTATTTAATCCAAGCACTACCTCAAATGATTGATTGGAAACAATACTTGCAGGCCCGGATAAATACGTCATTTGGGTATTGCTGCCCTGCACGGTCACATGGAACGTTGCGATGAATCCGCCGTCTCTTGTAGATGCTGTGATCGTCGCTACGCCATTTGCGATTGCTTTAAGTTGACCCGTCTCACTGACTGTGACCTTCGTCTCATCGGTGCTGGACCATACAATTCCTTGATTCGTTGCATTGGCCGGAAGTACAGTTGCAGTCAATTGTTTTTCCTCACCGCTCGTAAGGCTGAGATCGCCATTTCCAAGCGTTACGCCAGTAACCTTAGTCCCTGTGTTAACAGGTGCAACTGCCGGAACTTTAGCCGATAGCTGATTATACTCCGATAATGTAACCGGAAGCACAGTTCCATGACGCGGTTTGGAAGGCAGAACGAAGTCCGTGGACATCGTCCAATTGCCCGATGCCAGATCGGTTGTTTCAAACGGCTTATACCCGCCGCCGCTGAAGTAATCGATAAATAAATACCATTTATTGCTTCCATTCGCTTTGAATACAAGCGGGCCTTCACCCACGGAAATGGAGCCTTTACCGATACCTTCCGTAATTGTCGTGAAATTTCCGAAGATAGAGTCGCTGACTTGTTCGAAAACCATTTTACCGTTAGGCGCTGTGGATGCGTTATAACTTCTTTCATCCTTGGTAAATCTGTAAATTTGGTTGTTATGCTCGATCATCGTTGTATCAATGACAGAATATCCCGGATTGTAGTATTCCTGTGCTTCTGTAAACGTGTAGAAATCTCTTGTCTTCGCATACATAATTCGTTCGTTCGGACTGCCTGACTTCGTTGCGTCGCTGTAAATCTTCGAAGCCCAGAACACGACATATTCACCTGTCGTTTTATCATAGAACGCCTCCGGTGCCCATGTGTTGCCAGCCAAATCCGAAGATACCTTCACCATCCGCTGCTCGGACCAGTTAACCAAATCCGTCGATTCCCAAACCATAATTGAAAGGGAACCTGTTTTCTGAGCGGCTGTCCAGTCATTGTTGCCATAAATCTTAAGATCCGTTGCGATCAAATAAAACTTATCTCCTTCAGGCGAGCGGATAATGTACGGATCTCTTACCCCTTTGTCCCCTAAGTTCGAAAGGATCGAAGGATTGCCCCCGTTCAGTTCCGTCCAGTGCAGAGGATCATTGCCTTGGCTTAATGCAAAGTATAGCTGCTCGCCGTTGGAATAGCCCTCCCCTGCGAAGTAAGGGAAGAAATAGCCTTGATAATCAAGCGCTTCTGGCTTCTCTTTCACAGTTGCCACGAATGCTTTGGTCAGAACCTCATTGTTATGCGTCAAAGTAGCTGTCAACTTCACAGTTACATTTCCGCTGCTATGCGCAGGTCTAGTCACTTCACCGGTTGGTGTAATGATATCTGAGCGCTCAGAGCTCCATGTAATCGTAGAGCCGTTAGAACCAGACGTCGGAAGTGTCAAGTTGCCTCTTACATCGTCAATGTTATAGACGCGCAGCGCCTGAGCATCCCCAACCAGAAGCTCAACGTCAGTAGGAAGTTTTTTCACTGTAATCGTAAACGACTTGCTGTCAACCGCTGCATTTTTGACGATCGTTGCCGTTAATGTCACTGTCTTGTCTGTTTCAGATGAGGTTGGACGTGTTACAGCACCTGTATTGTTAACCGTCTTCGTATCGCTGGAAGACCATGTGATTGTGCTGCCAAACTCGCCTTTAACCGGAAGCGTCAAATCGCTGATTACAGCGCTTGTATCGCCAAGTGACAGACTTTCTTTATCCATTGTGACATAGTAGGAGTCCGGCTTTGCCGAGAGCGCTTGAATGTCCGATACGCTCAGAGCCTTCGTATAAACCCTGAAATCTTTGACCTTACCGTTCATGTACTTGTCGGCTAAGTAGGCAGGACGGCCAATGTAGTTGGCAATCGTCGCTTCCATATCATTCGGAGTGTATGTCAGCGCTGTATTACGCGCAACTTGAACTCCGTCGACATAAAGCGTTCCTGTTGTCCCCGTTTGTGTGTAAGCAACCTGCTTCCAGCTTCCTTTCGGGAATACGGAGGATACGGTTGCGCTTTGCTCATTCGAATAGCGGGTCTTCGTGATGACAGATCTGTATTGTGATTTGCTATCTTCAAACAACAAGCTCAAATAGTGGGCGTTAGCGTCGTTCAACGGATCCAGCGAAGACCCGAACGTGTAGAGCCATGCCGGATTAGGTGACGCCGGGTCTACAAACACATCGGTTACTACCGTGATGCTTGACAATCCCGTAAGAATACCATTAGGCATTTGCACATAGCCTGTGCTTCCATCCAGCTTCACGCCATTGCCGCTCTGCCAGGTTGCCCCGCCATTCAGCGTACCGTTCAAACCGTTACCGGATGAATCCGCTGCGACACTGCCGGTTGTCTCATTAAATTTGTACCATAGCAACAAGCCTTGGGGAGCGACATTTACCGCAACATGATAGGTGATAGATTGATAGACAATCGTAATAATGGCACTGCCTTCACTAACACCGGTTACGATTCCGCTCGCATCGACCGAAGCTACCGCGGTATTGGACGACGAGTAGGAAGCTTGCCCTGCAACTTCCGCAGTTGAACCGTCACTATTAAATAAGATTAGTGAAGTCGCATGCGTTTTGGCCGCCTGTAGTGGATAAGACTCGCTATCCAACAAAACGGACGGGAAAGTATCGGAAGCAATCAGACCTGCCTGATTCGACCTTTTGGATTCACTCTCATCCTTCATATAGGTCATAACATAAAAGTAAGGTTGTCCGGTCGTAAGACCGCTGTCTGTGAAACTGGCAGACGCTCCGCTGTAGACTTGCTCGAAAGTTCCGCCCGACTTAATTGCTCTGTAAAGCTTGTAACCGCTCGCGCCTGTTACAGGATCCCAGCTTAACGATGCCGAAGTTGCCGTTTTGCCGGCAAGGATCAGATTGGATGGATTCGCTGCCTGATCCAACGTAGTAGTGCTTACAGCTTCAGAGAGCATAAGCTCGCCACTCGTATTTACCGATGATACTTTGTAATAATACGCATTTTGCGATGCAAGCCCTTTATCCATAAAGGAAGTGCCGTTAACATCACTTTTAACTTTTGTATAAGTTCCATTCAAAGATGAAGATCTGTAGATATTGTACCCTGTTGCTCCTGCGACTGCGTCCCAGGAAACGTTCACTGTTGAAGACGATGGATCTGCCTTCAAGTTCGTTGGGATAGCCGGAGCTGCCGAAGTTACACTGACATCATCCATATAGAAAGCCTGCCATTTGTTGCGGACTGCCAGCTTGCCTTTCGTTAAATCCGTATCTATTACGTCAAAAACCAGTGTTTCCACGCCATTATTGATGATATAGCATTTGATAGAGCTGCCTTTAACAACAACTTTCAGGGTATACCAGGTGTTCGCTGTCATCGTATAGCTGCTTGTTGACATTGTAACCGCTGTTGCTCCCCCTACCCGCTTGGAAAGGGCTAATGTATTTAACAGCTGCATTTGGAAGTAGTAATAGTTATTCGTGTCCTGATAACGGAAATAGAATCCCGGATACGCTCCGCCCGCTTTGGTATTAAAACGCGCAACTGCCGTGTAATCCATCCAGTTCGCGTCTCCGACACTGATAATTCCTTCGTTCGCATCCGTTTGATTCAATACTTTGTTGCTAGCATTTGTCGGATCAGTGCCTACCGTCCATGTACCGGACGTGACTGTCCAGCTCGGATTGGCCGTGTAGTTGCCGTCTTCAAAATTATCCTGCACGAGAATGGTTGCTACCCGTACATTCACTTTATAGCTTTTACCCTGATACTCGACCGTTATTACCGTATCTCCGGGACTCAAGCCTGTCACTTGGCCGCTCGCACTAACGGATGCGATAAGCGGATTAGCGGATGAATAACTCGCATTAGCCGTGATATCTTGCTCGTTGTTGCTGCCATCAACTGTTTTCAGCACGGTAGCATGAACAGCATTTACATTGAGCGTATACGCGTACGAATCAAGATAGTTATATCCGTTAGGCGCTGTTACGGTAACGGTTGCCGTAACGGATTCACCTGGCAGATAACCGTCGGCTACAGGAATGCCAAAGTAAGGTGAACCGTCCGCGTGCCAATAAATATACTGCACTCGGGCCCATCTTGAAGCGTCATACAATGGCGCATAGGAGTTTACACCCGAATATTGTTGATTTTCCCGGGCATGGTAGGATAAAACTTCTCTTGTTCCATCCTCGGAAAGTGTAAAGGTCGAGTGACCAGGACCGAATTGGCCCGTCGCGACACTTGTGGCCATTACCGGATAAGGAGTTTTGGTCCATGATGCCGGATCAAGCAGGTTAGTATTCGGTGAATCTACTGCAGTTAGCAGCCCAATCGCATAAGTCGAATCGGTAGAGCCGGCAGAGAAGGACATAAAAATCTTACCGTTCTTCTTCATCACCGACGGCGCTTCTTCAACGTTGTCTCTACGCTGCTCCCACGTGTACTCCGGTGTTGAGATGGTTACTTGGTTGCTGTCCAGTGTTGTAGGACTAGTCATTTTGGCAATGCGGATGCTGGAGTTTACGGAGCCAGCTCCATATTTGTAAGCATAGGCCATATACATTTCATTATTGTGTTCGAAAACAGTTGCATCCAGATCGAAGGACTCATTGATCATGGAGACTTTGACCGGGGCGCCCCAAGCATCCTGCATTGGATCGCTTCCTTGGCATTCAATGACGTAAACACGAAGGTCAAAGTTAGCGGTTGTTTTACCACCTGCAAAGTATACATACCATTTGCCGCCAATTTGATGGATCTCCGGCGCCCAAATATGAAACGATGCATCGCCGGAAGCATTTTTATAAAAAATCTGCTTCTCTTCCGCCGTTGCAAGACCTTGAATGGTCTTTGCTCTTCTTAGTGTAATACGGTCATATTGTTTGGCGGCCACATTGTTATTGCTTGCATCCATGTAAGAGCTTGTATAGTAAAAGTAACCGTCCTGACCTTTGTAAATGTCAGGGTCCGCTCCGTTCTTAATCAACGGATTACTATAGACAGGCACATCAGGAAGCGTAGATTGTGGAATTGTCCCTGTTACAGTGAACGTGCCGGGCTTGGAGTAAGCATTGGAATCAATAGCATCCCACTTTACAGCCTTTTGTTCTGTCGTTCCGTCGCTATACTTCACATCTGCTTTAGCCGGCAGGACCGGTGCTTGATCCGCTGTTGTGCTAACCGCAATATTGTTCGATCCCGTCGGAATCTTCGGGGTACCGATACTGGCCAGCACGGTATTCAGCTCAGATTGCGTAACGGCAATTGAACTGGATGCAATTGCACCTGTCGGCTTCTTCGTCAGATCCGGAACAGCTGCTGGATACGCTGCACCTGTATACACGGTATTCGTAGAAACGCTTACAAAATCATTCGTTGTATTGGCGTAGACTTTCGTTCCATCCGTCCAATATATAACGTAATTCCCTGCAATCGAATCGTAAACAGCTTGAGGCTTCTTCGCTGCCAGACTAGTGCTGTTCATTACAATCGCACGTTCGTTCGAGTAATGAATAAGATCTGTCGTATCCCAAGCGAAAATGCTTGAACTCGTCGTTGCCCCTGCGCTTGTCGCAGCTGTCGCCAGAAGAACGAAGGTTCCATCCTGTTTTCTCAATAAAAAAGGATCGCGAATTTGCTGGCCATTGGTCGGCGAAGCGCCGTAGCCTTTATTTATTTTAAACAAAATCCCATTGTTGTCATTCAGTGCCACCCAGTTGATTCGATCGTAACTGTAGGCCAGGTGCAGACTGTCATCCATATAGGTCATGCTTGTCCCCGAAGTATTACTTGTATAATAAGGCATTACATAAGCTCCGGTTGAATCCTCTGCTGCTTCCACAGCAGGAAAGTAAGCAAACATACTGACCAACAATGCCAGAATCGTCAAAACAGGTATAAACTTCTGCCTCATTCGCATTCTTCCTCCCTAATCCTAAATGCCTTTAAACGTCCATCATGATAATCTCGGTGACCTGATCCTAAGCGGTAAGCTCGATCCCTCCTTGTAAAAATAATTTGCATGGAACATCGCTATGTATACGTTAATACTAAGTCTTTCTTGCAAAAACTCAATTCAATTTTTTAAGTAATTCCTTTATTTTTTTACGATGACTAGGTATTTTATCCTAATTCTCATGCACCATCCCCTTCATCATCCGCTAATTATCTCACATTACTTTTTCTTACGGACCACTTCCGTTCACTTAATGCCTTTTGCAGCAAAATAAATAAGCAAAGCAGCAGGCCGATCACAATTTTCGTCCACCAGGAACTGAGCGTTCCTTCGAAACTGACGATCGTCTGGATGACTCCTTGAATCAGTACCCCGAAGAACGTGCCGGCAATATAACCTACCCCGCCGGTTAACAGGGTACCGCCAATAACGACAGCTGCGATTGTATCAAGCTCCATCCCCATCGCGTGCAAGCCATACCCGGATAACATGTAGAAGGTAAATACGACGCCTGCTAACGCTGAACAAAAGCCGCTGAAAGCATACACGCCCATCTTCGTTCTGGCGACTGGCAGTCCCATAAGGATTGTCGACTGCTCACTGCCCCCAATGGCATACGTATTGCGCCCGAAGCGTGTGTAATGGGCCATATACATGCCAATTGCAACGATAAGCAGAGCAATCACAACGCTAATCGAAATGAAGTTGCCGCCCGGCAGCGGGATTTTGGTCTGGGCCATGCTCGTGTACATCGGATTATCGATCGTAATCGTGTTAATGCTGATCACGTAGCACAGCCCTCTTGCCAGGAACATTCCCGCCAGTGTGACGATGAACGGTTGGATTTTGAAATAATGAATGATGGCTCCCATTCCCCATCCGAACAGCGTTCCTAAGACTAATACGAGCGGGATGACAAGAAACGGCGACCAGCCTGCTTCCACCAGCGAAGCTGAGATCATGGTCGTTAAAGCGATCACGGAACCTACCGACAAGTCGATGCCGCCGGAGACGATGACGAAGGTCATCCCCACAGCCGTAATCAATAAAAAGGCATTATCGATGAGCAGATTCAGCAGCACTTGCAGGGAGAAGAAGCCCGTATACCGGAAAGAACCGGCGATATACATCAAGGCGAATAAGCAGACGGTGACATAAATCGGAATGTATTTGCGATTAAGCAGCATGGCGTTTGGCCTCCCGTTCTCCCGGATAATGGCGGGTCTTCCAGCGGAAGACGATGGATTGGCGGAAAGCTTCGGACTGAATTAAGCAGACGGCCAGTACGACAAATGCTTTGACCACCAACGTGATTTCAGGCGGAACTCCGATCATATAAATCGTGGTGGTCAACGTTTGGAT
>NZ_JAGGKV010000046.1 GCF_017874035.1 Paenibacillus aceris | reverse complement strand
GCTATCTTTCATTCATCATCGAAATCTAAAGGTTTGAAATCCTGCGAATAGACGAGCTTGCGTGAGATAATCAAATCATACAGAGGGAGTTCAATACACTCTTCCTCGTGGGACGCTTTCTTGTTCTTGTGATCATTGCCAATAATAGCAGTAAAATAATTATTAAAAAGGAGTTGATACCATAATATAAGTAAGTTAATTTCATTCTCTTAAGCCATTCACTCACCAAATAACCAGACATGGCAATTTTTTCTACATGAGACTCTAGTTGTGGGTATGAATTAATCTCCGAGTTCGATAACAACGGAAACTCCATTGCTGATCCACTTGCAAGAGGTGCGTAAAATTCAACCCAAACTTTATTGGTCCAACGATCTGTTTTGTATCTGATGTCACCTTCAAAATTGTTATAATTCCATCGAAAACTTTCTAGCACATTTAGCAAAACAATAATAATAGTAAGCGCAAACAACATTACCTTTCTTTTGTCCAATATTCTCCTCCTACCTCGTCCAGGTCAGCCTTCCTGGTATTCAACTCGTTCTCCGTTAGCTTAATCACTACGCTTGTTAGGTGTAAGTATGTGAAAAGAAAATCACTTCACTGAAACTGCCCAATTTTTAAAAATATCAATTATTTCATTTAGATTGAACACTCCTCTACTTCCCATAAAAGTGTGGTCTTCAACTCTACATATTAACCAGTCAGTTTCTGTACGTTCTATTCGTATGCGATTAGAAATTTCGTTTTCGAGACTCGTCTCAAGTAAATCAATTCTAATGGTCCAACCAGGATTATCCAGTGTACTAATTTTTATTTGCTGCATATGCTCCCAGTCACCATCACATTGATCAAAGAACCACTGCTGTAACCAAAGTAAATTATTTGTCATTTTATCTCTCCCTTACTATTGCTAATGTGGAACCATAGAGCATTCGTCACAGCGGATCTGCTGCTTTATAGAACTAACGTCCCCATTAATTGAGTGAAGTTACGCTTGTTAGGGGAAAAGACTGCAGAACTAAAATAGAATTTCCAATTGCTTATATTCTTTCAAAGGCATCTTCTCAACTAATACCTCTTTATTATTACAATTTGAATTATAAACGTTCAATATATTTAACTGGTAGATCCATTCCCCTGTATCATGGTCTACCAATCTCCCATTTCTACTTTCCTTTGTATTTCAGTACACCCTATCTTCCAATCACATAAGTTCGAATCAACATATTCAAACTTGTTATTTTTGATCATAATACCTTGGTCATTTTGTATTAAATCAATTTTTTGAAACGGTACCTACAGCAGGGACCCGAAAGTCCGACACTCCATTAGACTGAACGTTACCCCTTTTTTCATATTCGCAAATAAGTTCGGCAGGTATACGGTTGGAATGTTTAGATTCGGTCTTTTTGGTTAAAAAATGCAATAAGACATATTTGAAACACAATGAAGGAGGTACCATGTCGCAGTCCGGGATCAGGGCAGGGGGATATTTATTTTTTGTATTTACCTTTATTTTGTGGGTGAAGTTCGCATTACTGCGTTACTTTCTTTTTGAGAAAGTCGATTTGAAGTGGTGGCTTCTGGATTTGGCAAGTCTCCTTGTATTTACCGGAATCATAGAGATTTGCTTCTCGCATCGCGCCAAGCGGTATGCGTATTGGGTTTTCAATGCCACTTTGTCACTAATCAGTTTTGCGGCTACCCTTTATTTTGAGCATTTCGGGTCGGTTGTTACCTATACCTCCATCCTTGAAATCAAACAGCTTATGCAAATTTCGTCGAGTATTAAAGCGACGATTCATCCGTTGGATTACTTATTTTCCGCGGATCTTGTACTTGGCCTCGTGATTTGGCTTGCGGCGAGGAAGCGCGGCCCGATCCTGAGCAACGACCGGCCTGTGCGGCGATCGTCTTTCATGAGTGTAACCCTGGTCTGTTTGGGGATCTGCGCCTGGTTCGTTAAAATGGACAAAGGCATCACAAATGAGCTGGTACGGGCCGAGCAGCTTGGTCTTATGAATTACGAGGTAACCGTGGCCGTCAACGGGATAACCGAAAAAAGCAAAATGACATTCTCAAATTTGACGCAAGCACGAACAGTGATCAATCAGGTGGAAGCCGGTTATGGATATAATCCAACGGCAAGCCCTGATCAAAAGCCGAATTATTTCGCAGCCCAGCAGGGAATGAACGTCATAATCGTTCAGATGGAGGCTTTTCAAAACTTTTTGATTAACCTCTCATACCAGGGTAAGGAGCTGACGCCTGTGATTAATAAGCTGGCTCAGGAAAGCTTCTATTTCCCTCATGTTTTCCAGCAGATTGGCCAAGGCAATACATCCGACGCTGAATTCATGTCCAATACATCCATTTATCCTACGGGGACGATTCCCATGTCAACAGGTTACGGCGATCGGCAGCTCCCCAGTCTTCCAAGGCTTCTTGAGAGTAAAGGATACGAAGCGGATACGTTTCATGTCAACGATATTCATTTTTGGGATCGGATTAAGTTGTATCCTGCGATCGGGTTTACGCATTATTTTGACAAGCCGTATTATACGAACGACAATTTCAACTCTTTCGGGGCTTCCGACGAAGAATTGTTCCGCGTAGGCTTCGAGAAGCTTACCGAACTGCACAATCAAAAAAAGCCCTTCTACGCGCAGTTTATAACAGTATCGAGCCACTTCCCATTCATAGTTCCGGTTACATTCGAGAAAATGTCAATACCGGCTGCCTTACAGGGACAGGAGATCGGTAACTATCTGGAAGCTGCCAATTACGCCGATTATGCGCTTGGGACGTTTATTGATAAGCTGAAGAGCACCGGCCTGTGGGATCAAACCCTTTTCATCGCTTACGGCGACCATTTCGGGCTGCAGCCGGAGGACATTAAGCCCGATGTACTTAGCAGCGAGCTGGGGATCACTTATCATGAAAGGATCACCCGCTTTAACATTCCGCTGTTTATCCATATGCCGGGCCAAGCCAAAGGTCAAGTGATGAATCAAGTTGGGGGACAGCTCGATATTATGCCGACGATTGCCAACCTGCTTGGTATTTCTTTGAAGGAGGAGGGCTTTGTCCACTTTGGTCAGGATCTGTTAAATATCCGGAAAAATGCCTTCGGCATGAGATATTATTTGCCTACCGGCTCCTTTTTCAATGATCATATTCTGTTTATCCCTGGAAAAGGATTCGATGACGGAACGGCTGTGTCCTTGCAGACTCTTAAGCCTGTAGCTGATTTCCAGACCTACAAGAACGATTATGACTACGTCATGACCTTGATGAAATTGTCGGATCAATATGTGAATTTGTTGCCGAAGCGATAATTAATACCATAATTGGATGCAATCGCGATCTATATAGGTTGAACCAAAGACATTTACATCCTGATGCATAAACGATCAATGATCTTTAGAAGTTCTTTCATGATTCTGTCCATGATGCCTCCACGTTTTTTTGATCTCAGCTGTGATAAAAGATGTTATAGATTACGTCGGCTTTCAAACATTTCCAAAGACATTCCACAAGGTTGAGTTCAGGACTGTAAGGCGGGAGAAGAACCAGTTCAAGGCGTTCCTTTTGTTCGTTCAGAAAATCTTCGAGCAATTTGGCATGATGGATACGAGCATTGCAGCGAACGCTTTTTCGTATTCGTTTTGTGGCGTGGATATAAACGCAAGAACGGACACTTTGACCTCACCTTTAAAGACAGCCGATCGTGTAAGCCGGCTGCCTTCATGTCCTGATTGAACTATCCTTCTTCGTTAGCTCAATGCCGTGGCACATAAATACGGTCAGGATCGGTATCAATTACAACATCTGGCCTAACACACATCCCGTGTGACGAAGGCAGACGTTCAAATTGAAACATCCTACAAAAGATCTCTGTGAATTCATTTATGTTAGTACAACGAGTTTTGGCTGTTTCATATTTTTTTCTTAATTCAGAAATAGAACATGACTTACCGATAAGAAGTGCATTTTCGAAATAACCATCAAATTCGACTATCAAATTCATCACCGCCGGTTGCTAACCAGCCATTAAGCTCAAAGGTAATGAAACATAAGAATGTAACGACAGCTCTTTGTTTAACTAAAGTTCCCGGTTAGTTAAGTCAGACTGAGCGGCGAACTTAACTTACCACCAGATTGAACCACTTACAGTATTTCAAAAATAACATTTCTTTTTGATCATCATCGACCATACAGAGTACCTTTTCAAACGAATTCTTAAAAAACTCCAACAAATCCGTCTCGATAGCTTCTAGTTTATTAATTAAGTCATTTCGGTTGTATTCTATATAATACATTTTCAGTAATTCTTGCTGCGATAAATCTTTTCTCATCGTGCCAGAATAATCGTCAGACCAAACTCTTACCGAATCATTTATGTATTCCAAAGTCGGGAATGGATCATGACCAAGCCATACATCCTTTTTACTTAAGACCGCTTCAAGTACTTCTCTCCAATTCTCGAGCCCACAGCAACAACTCGGAAGAATCGCTTTTTCTTCATCCTCAAAGGCTATGCCACAACTTATTGCTACTTCATCAATGGCTATCAACTCATTTAATACCTCAGTAGGCTCTCTATCCACATCTATGTTGTTATACCCGCACAGCAACGTAAAAAATAGAACGGCATCTTCTGGAGTAGAAGATTTTGAAAGATAATTAGTTTCCCTGTATTCAACATTTGATAACCAAGAGCGCTGCTTAAAATATGAATCTTTTAATACTGCACTAACTTTCCCAATTATATTTACTTCTCATGATTTATTGTCTAAATACACATTACCATTTATTGGTTGATTCCACTACACTAAGTAGAGTAAAGGACTGGATTTCCCAGCCCCTCCTCATCAAACCGTACGTGCGGTTTTCCCGCATACGGCTTTCCGACGTTCTTCATCTAGGGCAGTACGGATTTTCCATGAGCATACTGTTTTCAATCCTGTACGTTGAAGCAGAATCTGCATCTCCGACCAATTCCGCTTGCGCTTCCTGTGTTTGTTATTCCAGAACAGTCTCAGTCTCCTCAGGATGTACCAGTCCACTTTTCCAAGGAAACGGTTTGCCATACTTCGATCTACATCCTGATGAGCATAGTAGTTGCGCCATCCTTGAATCATTGGGTTCAGCAGCTTGACCATCATATTTAACTGACAGTTTAACAGGCCTCTGGATGCCGTTTCTTCCTTCACACGAGTGCGCATCTTCTTCATTGCTTTCTTCGATGGAAAGCTTCGAAGTCGATACTTTGTCCCGGTTCTATGAAGGTAAGGCATCTTCCGATGATGAAAACCAAGGAAATTGAATCCGTCCTGGTTCTTCCATAGACTCACTAGCTTTGATTTAGAAGTGTTCATGGTCAATTCCAGTTTCCCAAAAATCGCTTTAAGAGTTTGAATCGACTCTAGCGCTTGCGGTTTGTATCGACATAGAATAACTAGATCGTCCGCGTACCTTATCAGCTTTCCGAGATGAGAAAACCGTTTTTCCCATATCGTATCAAGGTAATTGAGATAAATATTGGCCAGAAGAGGAGATATTACGCCGCCTTGTGGGCTTCCGATCTCCGTTTTGTGCCATACGCCATCCTTCATTACACCTGCTTCAAGCCACTGTCGAATTAACTTCAGTATACGCCTGTCGCAGATGCGTTCTTCGACCAGTTTCATCAGCTTGCTGTGGGAGATATTATCGAAGTAGCCAGTAATTTCTACGTCGACCACCCAGTTAATGACGCCCCAATTGATGCTTTCCCGGATGCTTTTTATAGCGTGGTGAGCCGACCGTTTGGGGCGAAATCCGTAAGAGCAATCTTTAAAATCTGCTTCGAATATGCCTTCGATTACCAGTTTGGTAGCCATCTGAACAGTCCGGTCACGGACTGTTGGAATACCCAAGGGACGTGTCTTACCGTCCGGCTTCGGAATCTCTTTCCGTTTAACTGGAGACGGTCGGTATTCCCCATTCATTAGCTGTAGCCTGATCTCTTCGATGAAGGATTCTTCGCCAATCTCTAGAACGATGAATTTAATCGTTTGTCCGTCAATACCGGCACTACCACGATTGGTTTTCACTCTTGTCCATGCTTCTTGCAGGATATCTTTTCGGAATACTTTGTCGTACAGTGCATGAAACTTACGCTTTGGGTTCTCCTTAGCCGCAAGATAGAGGGTATTTTGGAGTTGTCGAGCGTTTTCATTGGTGGCGTTAGCCGTGTATTCGGCATTCACTTGCTCTTACCTCCTTAATATCCCGTAAACGAAGTGGGGCATTGCCTTTCGGCGCCCTTCCCTCCCCGGGGTTATGTTGTCCGCCGGATCTTTGGTAATATGGCCCCCTCCGACTCCCTTCCCGCAGCTTGCCATTTTACCTTTGAGGCTTATAAGTTTGCTCGTTACGAAAAAAAAAAACTTCGTGCGGGGGAGGGTCTCCCTAGTTCCAGACACAACTGTCTCTACATGCCGATCCCTTTACACCGGAGGGTTCTTCTACGCTGCATTCCAAGTTCTTCGCGCGTTCCATGGCCTTCACCGGGGCAGACGTGGCTCGGCTCCCTCTTGTCCCTTTCGGGTTCAGTTTCACGATGCGGTAGGATTCATTTTCATTACGGCCTGCAGATTTGCTTTATCGCGCAAAGCGCGACTTTTCACAGGGCTTCAGCCGCCGAATTTCGCCGACGTCTGCCTGCTAGCTACGGGGCGGCTTGGTCCTTACCCCGACTGAACTTGCATCAGTAAGTTGTGCCTAGCTTGGCTAGGCGCGCTCTGCCCGTTACTTGAATGAACTAAAAAAGAGCTGCTTCAATGCAGCTCCTGTGCTATAATCTCCCGTCTGTGAAATCTCCTTTGTATTATCGGTACTGGTTCGGATCATATGGTTTGAAAATCGGTTCCTGATTTTTAAAATACCATTCCACTACTCTATCTGTTAAATCATCATAAATGTTGTCCTCCAAATAGGGATCGCTATATTTCCTAAGCCTCGTTATATTGCTCCTAAACAATTATCCCAATTGCCATTTCCATTCCTCTGGGCTTCATCCCTTAATTTCTCTATAGCTCTTATTATTTCTCCTTGTACCGTTCAAAATCTCTGTTAATAAGAAAAAACTCTTGACTCATTTAATCAACTGAGATTTCCCTGTTAAATTAATGTCTTACAGAACTAATATCACCATATATTGGAACTAATCTGCCCGTTAGCACAACAGGCCACCGAGTTTAACATCGGCAGCCTGTTTGATTTTTGTCGCTCACTTTTCAATACACTATGTTGGGCTCTAACACCATCACGTGTCAATGTAGAGGGCGCTGACCCGATTGTCAGAGATTATCCCTTCTGGCAGCCAAAGAACAGGAGCAAAAACTCCTTCACACCTTCTATGCATGTCGAAAACTATATAACTATAACCGTTTTCTCTAGATTTGGTCTATTAAACTGTTCCAAATGCCTGTGTCAAGTTCTACAATCGCAAAATATGCTACTGTATTACTTTATAGAAGGTGGTTGATAATCATTGAAGTGTAGCAGATTGAAGTGTAGCAGTCCAACTGTCAATCGTGTTCGCCACATTATGTCTGGTGTTACGTCTGCCAATCGGGGACATCAACATCTGTTCCTGAATTCGTCAGACGTCGTCGTGCGAGTTCCCGGTTCGCACTTTCACACGTTTCACGGGGTAACTACAACGCAAGATGGACATCGGCATACGTACTCTGGTCGAACGGGCCTGTCCATCAACGGTGTTGGTCCACATGGTGGCGGTCCGAATCACTTTCACCGCTTCACGATTGTATTTAAAGAAGCAAACGGGCACACTCATACCGTAACAGGTACAACTACCAAAAACAGATTTATCCCGAACAGTTCCCCCAATTCAATCTTGTGAACACGTAACTTAGGAATGCCCGCATCAACAGGTAACCAATTCAGTTCGCTTGGATTAGAGGCCGGCCAGTGGATCCTGGTCGGCCTCTTAAGCTGTGCAGGGCTAAGTTTTCAATCGCCCCTTTGTCCCGTAAAGGGCTGATTTTATGTATGACATACAACAGAGTACCAATCACCGAGATCCAGCCTGGGGTCAAAACCTGAACGAAGCTCGATGATGGCTTTCCCAAACGAACAACAAGGGTAGATGCGGAAACGGTGGATTTAGCTGGATCAGCAACGTTAAACGGCACCCAACGATTAGAAGGAGCTGGTTCCGTTTAAGGAGAAACAGTTTTTGATTTATAAAGCCAATATTTCAATTGATTTATGGTGCATTGATTGGCGGTACACCAGGCAGATAAGGTTAATCCGCTGGATCGATAGCCCGTGATCCGTGCCTCCCATTCGTGATGAAGCTTTTCTCGTTCAGTACTAGTCATTAGGCACCCCCCTTTGATTAAGTTGCCTACATTATCTCATGAAGATTTAGGTTACTAGAAGGTGGAGTAGGTTTGACACTTACTCTATTTCTTTCCCAAAGCGATCACAAAGTTGTTGTATTCCACAAATCCAGTAAGGTATAACCATAAACTACGTATCGTGACGGTAAGTGGTAGGATATTGGATCGGCTATAGCTGCTTGTTGGAAGGAATAGTGAAATGGGTATCGAAATGGGGTATTGACCTAATGCCGAACGTTAGCGTAATTGACCAGCTCTGAGGCACAAAAAGTGTTATTTTATTGCATTTTCATCGAACCAAACATCTTGTTCTGTCCCTGTGATATTACATCTATATCCATAAGGTAAAGCAAAATATTTGATTAGCTCTGGTCTTATAAATGCTACATGGTGATAATGAACCGTCATCAAAGATTCCACATTATCGATACAGGTCAGTTGTAAGCCACCATCCCGACATATGCTCTGGTGAAGGATATCTCACTGCATCGACCGCTAGTCCTTCGTACACACCTCTAGAAATAACTATCATTTGATTAAAAATTGGAAATTTCGGAGTTGCCCCGTATTTCTGAAATTCTTGTTTTTGTTCTTGGACTACTTTAATTGCATAGTCTGCACCTTAAAAAATGGGGAATCTATGATTCTCTGGGCTTCCCCACTATCGCGCAGCTCCACCAAGAATAATATCCAAGTGCCGTGAGGTGTCATACACCGTTTGTAGCGGACTTTCTGCATACAGACCGACCTCAGCAGTTACCGTATCGGTATAACCGATGCCCTCTAACGTCGATCGAACTGCCGTCCAATTGACACCTCCCGAGAGCAGCGGGACAAAACCATGACCTGTGCCTACACCTGGTCGGTAATCCTTCACGTGCACTTTGAATATACGTGAACCAAGAATTTTGATCCACTGCTGCGGATAACCGTTATGCAAAATATTGCCTACATCAAAATAAACCCCAAGATAAGCAGATTGAAGATCATCGACATAAGCACGCATTTCAAGTGGCGATAACAGAAATTTGTTCCACACGTTTTCGATGCCTATGCGAACGCGCCGTTTTTCTGCTTCTTTCACTAGCAAAGCTAGTTCCGCACGGCTGCGATCGTAGCACTCATCGTACGAAGTCTCCTCGTTTACTGCTCCAGGCACGACAAGCACCGTATCGATACCTAATAGCTCCGCTAACTCCAGTTGTTTCTCGACAACATGGCGCCCCTGCTCACGAACAGACACTTCCGCAGAAGAAAGCGGGGTTTGCCACAGCAAGGAGGTAGACAAGCTTCGCAGCTGAATACCGTACTCTTTTGCCATGCGGCCAATCTCCTCTGCCTCCATCGGAGTCGTTTTCATGGTCAAACCAACGCCGCCTAAAGGATTAACATTCAGCTCAACCGCATCATAACCGGCCTCACGGCTAATCTTGAATAACTGCTGAAGCGGCAGCCCTTCAGGAAAACACCATTGATTTATTCCTTTTAACATGCCTTAACCTCCTTCGTGTATGTCAACATGGAATCAATTGAACTTTTATGCCGAAGTGATCGTTATCGGCTGCTTCGCAACCGCCGAATCATTCGCCGCCACCGTAACTTCAAGCGTCGCTGCCGCTTCGCTATAATCACCGTACACTAGCTCCTGCCGTCCTGTTTTCACTGCTGCGACAAACGCCCGATTCTGTTCGAGGTAGAAATCCATCTCCGATGTCAAAGTCACGTCCTGTGTGTCATCCACAATCCGTACCGTCTTACCGCTTATTGACACGTAGAAGTCATGCCCGAAAAACTCCACATCCCCGCGTCCAATTTGACGGGACAAAACCGTATTGCTGATCGTGCCTAACGCCCCGCTCTTGAGGCCGAAAGATACGATACCCACATCATATACTGTTGCTTCTGGATAATTTCGATGGATGTGTCGCTGCTCGTAGTTCGCTTGGACGTAGTCAAACTCACCAGCCAAATAACGAATCAAGTCCACTTGATGTGTCGATTGCTCTACAAGTTGACCGCCCGAACGTTCCATGAGCCTCCACCAACCTACTTCTGGCATGCCGCCAATTCGGTACGCGAGTACCATATCTACTTGCTTATTAGCCAAGTACATCTTTGCCTTCTGCACAGTGTCCAAATAGCGCAAGCAATAGCCTGACGAATGAATGATGCCCGAATCACGAATGATCTGTTCTTTACGACGCACTTCCTCCATATGCAAGCCGGTAGGTTTCTCCGATAACAGATGTATGCCCCGTGCTGCAGCCGCTTCTTCAATCCCTTCCCTAGCAAAAGGTGGCGTGCAAATATAAAGCGCATCGATTACCCCCGCATCCAACATTTCTATCACAGTTTCGTACGTTTTTGCGCCGAAAGTTTCTGCTATCTCCCTCGCACGATCCGCGTTCATGTCGCATACAGCCGTAATCACTGCGTCATCGATCTGCTTCAATGTTTTCATATGGTACTCTGCCATGCCGCCTACACCGATAAATCCAATTCTTACTTTTTCCATCCGTCGTGGCCTCCCTATATGTTTACGTTTACTCCATTAGCATATCGAATCAGAAAGCGCTTGTATTTAGGGAAACCGAACCGCAATTTACGCAAAACGCAACTAGTTCAGCATCGAACCGTGCTGCAACCTTTGACTTTTCCGCCAAACCGTAGGCGGGAGACCTTCTTGCTCCTTAAACCACTGTGAAAAGGAATGCAACCTGAAAAAGCCTACCTGTTCGGCAATTTCACGTATATCCTTATCTGTTGAACTAAGCAGCCATTTTGACTCCTGCAAACGGCACTGCTGTTGATATTGCTTTGGGCTAACACCGTACATTTGTTCAAAGACACGGCGAAAGGCAGGCTCTGTAAACCCGGCCATCTCTGCCAAATCAGAAATGTGAACTGATTCCTGCACATTTTCACGCATGTAGTCAGCCGCTTTCGTTACCGTCATCCCCTGCAAATCCTGCTGCGAGTGTTCGAGCAAAAAAAGCAGCAGCACTTCCATCCATGCCGAATAATTGGCTTTTTTTTCTTTTAAGAACGAAGCTTTCATTCGTAACCATTCCCGGAACAATCGCTCGAATCGCTCTTTGTCCAGTCGGGATAAAGCAAGGAATATAGGTGATCTATCTGCACCTCCGTCGCCAGTTAATCCGCTGCCTCCGAGCTTCGCGACCAGCTCCATCGTACGTGCTGTTACGCCCTGCAACAAAATAACCCCGAACCTCACATTCGTCACGGCTTCAAACCTGTGCGCCAAGTCTGGCGGGATAATTACGATATGGCCTGCTTCCATCCAGCTTTGCTTCGACCACTCGAACAAGCACCGTCCTTCTAGCACGATACTGATTTCAACAGCCGAATGACGGTGAAATCCATCATCATAAAAATCGGCATCATGTGTGCCGATAAAACTACGAATATCCAGCTCATCTTGCATTTGTCTTGCACCACCTCCAAAGCGGCCCGGATTCTCATTACATATTCTTTCTTTTTAATTTCAAGAAAATAAAAGTATTTCCTTTAATTTGACGGCAATTTGTACTAGGCAGGCTCAATAATAAAAACTGTCAGGGAAGATCATCCTGACAGTCCTTTTGCGTGCAAACCCATACTTTTGTGCATGGGGATGGATGGATGTGGGGTTCCAACCACTGTTGAAGTCGTGTTCTACAAAACCGTCACTTACATTGGTAGTGCACCACTTTCATATCGTGGCATCCTCGCATACGAGCAGCTTAAATGTCTGGAGAAATAAAGTACTAGACCGGAGTCGATGATTTAATACGGTTTTTGAGTAGAATAATCGTCAGTTTTTGAGAAATAAGTTTTAGACTGAATCCATTAAAAGAAAGAGCGGAGAACCAAGACTTGAAAAATAAAGTCTTAGACTGCCGCTCTTGTCATTGAACTAACGTTCCTCGTTAGCCATCCATGCCCCTAACGGGGCACCACGGACAAATGAAAATTTGTTGAGTTTGGCTATAATGTTAATACGGCTGGCGAGGAA
>NZ_JAGGKV010000045.1 GCF_017874035.1 Paenibacillus aceris | reverse complement strand
TGGAGGAAACGAGCGGAAACAAACGCAAATTAACGTAATTCTAAGGTTACTGTTTCTTACACTGGTAACTCTCCGGAATTAGGGGGTCAAACCGCATCGTCCAAATATTTGCCAAAATGGCGAAATAGCGGAACCTAGATCCCTCTCCCTACGCAATCGGATGTTTTGGGCAAAATAGCGGCCTGTAGTTCCCCTATAACCATAGAAATTCTATAATATCAAAAAAGATTTGGAAAGGAGGCATTTCTGCCTTCCTCCCAAATCTTTCACAATGCTATTTATTGAATTCCAAGAATCCATCTGGCAATGGCTGCAAGGTCACTGATATCGATGACATTGTCATTATTGATATCGGCGAATTTAGCAAGAGCCCAATCCTCGTCAGTCGACCGTTTGCCATAGTACTTAGCTACAATCGCCAAGTCACCAATACTTACTTTACCGCTGCCGTCCACATCCCCAGGAATACCTGTAATGACGGATCCCAAGAATGACTGCAGGGCTGCGTTCAAATCAGCTGCCGCTTGATTCACTTCTGCCTGCGTAGCTGTCAGGTTGCTTGCAACCGCTTGGGCGCTGTTAATCGCCGCTTGCAGCGCAGCTTTGGTACCCTGCGGATATTGACCTGTGGAAGTTCCTTCCGTTGACGAATCGTGCTTGCTTTGAGCATTGCTAATTAATGAGTTCAAAGCTGCCCTGTCAACATAGGTAATTCGTACGCGTTGAGACGTACCTTCAAGCTGAGTTTCTACACCCGTAGCATTGGATACAAGCACATTGGCCAATGATATCGTTGTTTCCGTCGAGGCTGTAAGCGATTTTGCTTTGAAATGCAGCTTAATCAGATCGCCGTCATTTTTCACCGCATTCCCGCTGCCTAAGCTGGCCACGATCAAGCGCATGCCATTTGCTTGAATGCCAGACTCGCTTACAATTTGAATGCCTTCATTCAATGTATTGGACGAGAGGTATTCCACTTTTTGCGGATCATACATGATACTCAGATCCTGTGCGTAAATCGCTTCTGTGACGCTCGTCAAACCGTAAGTCACATCGAACGATTGCCCTGTATAGACATTGTCTGATACAGATAGGGAAACTTTAAGAACCTTTGGTACAGCCTGTAAACCGCTGATTGCCGTCTGCAAAGCTGCAGCCGCAGCATCTACTTCTGCCTGAGTGGCACTTACATTATTGTTCACTGTTAAGGCAGCGCTTAATGCTTGTTGAAGCGTTGACCAGGTTTCTGCTGTATATTCTGTCATTGTTAAGCTTTGCGCCTCTGCGATTTTATTCTGCAGAGCAGCTTTATTTGCCGGCGTATAGACGACTCTTTTCGCTACACCCAGGTAACTAATCAAGGCAGCCTGATTCCCCGTGTAAGTGTTGTTTACGATATATTTCACAGTGCCGTCAGCCGGAAGCGTGAAATCGTAAGTAACCATAACGCCATCAGAACCGGCAATCAGACCTGTCCGAACCGGAACTTTTACCGGATTTCCTTGTTCATCGTTATAGTTCAAACTAATATCCATCGTTCGGTTGCTATTGCTCCACCAGTCCCGATGGAAGGAAGTAATCGTGTAATTACCGGCTGTCAAAGGAAGAACATAGCCCAGAGGTTGATTCACTGTATCAGAACCATAGACTCCGGTCTGACTTTTGTCAGTTGGGACTACCGCACCTGTGATCGCCTTGTACTTGTAATTGGCATCCACCGGTGTATGCCCCCAAACCGTATCGCTTGTGGATGGTTGGTCAGCTTTATCATTCAGCAAACCGTTACCCACGTAATCTTTAATTGCGGTATAAGGCGGTGTTGTATCACCTGTGACACCTGGGTCAATAAAATAGACCAGGTTACTAGGCACAACTTCTACTTGGGCATTAATTACAAGATTTTTGCCGCCAACAATCTCACCGGTTATTTGCACCGTGGAGTATGGAGCCGTGTAGCGGTTTGCTGTGTTGTTAAGCCAGTTGATGTTAGCATCTACATCCGTGGTACCGTCCGCAAGCGTGACTTTAATGCTTTGCGGAAGACCAGTGACTGCTTCACCCACTTTGGTGGCAACAATCGCGGGATATGTGCCGGTTACGGTTACAGGCTGTTTTTTCAACTTCAGTGCATTAGCTGCACTTTGAAGAGCATCTAAAGCGCTATCGACCGCATACTGAGTTGCATGATTGTCAGTCAGCGCTGCTTGAGCCGCAGCCAACGCATTAGCAAAAGGAGTCCACTCCGCTGGCATGTAATCTCCCTCGCTGTAACTACTTAGCTGAGTTATCAAAGCACTCAACGCTGTTTTGGAAACAGTGCCATAAACGGTTCCCAATATATCGATGGAGTCAAGGTATATATTGCCGGCTTTAACCACTAACTTAAGCGTATGAGGACCATCGGTCAGTCCACGGTACGTGTAGACGTCAGAACGATTGATAGTAGCAGCAGGGATAGTAACGTTGGGATCAACAAGTGTATTATCCACAAAAATATCAGCTGTGCCGCTGCCGGTATCCCCCACCAAGTTAAACCCTGTGCCAGTGAACGGCAGTTCCAAGTAAGTCGGTGTGGTCGCGTCGGCTGCAACTACGGCCTTCTCAATCGAGATATAATTTCCACTGCCGGAAGTTGCTGCGGTTTTAACAACTTTAATCGTATGCACACCAGGGGCAAGTCCGCTAACTTGATAAATAAGCTGGCTGCTGGATCCGTTGCTGAATCCTTTGTTCGTAAGAACTCTTTTCGACGTGTCGTGATTGGAGCCCGTTCCGAAATCATCTAGATAAACATCCATTCTTGCAACAGAACTCGTTCCTTGACCGATTCCATAGACTGCAATACCTGTGCCTGAAAAAGTTAAGGACGCATAACTGCCATTTTCACCTGACCAGGCATTAGACGCATTCGAACTCCATGCTGACATATTGCTTGGATTAATGGTGTACCATCTATTGAGCGTACCTTCAATCTTGGTCGTGCTGGCCGACGTGATGCTCGTTCCGCTGTTTGTAATCGTGCGGTTAAGACGGCCGGCTCCGCCAGCCAAGTTATGTGTCCATGGGAAACTGCCTTCATGATACACAATGCGGGAATCAAGATCATCCACCCGATCCGTTACATAAGGTACGTAGCCGTTAACCGCCTCGACCTTCAAATTGTCAAAGACCGATTGACGCAAACTGCTTTGAATCATGACCTGACCGGTTAATGGTGATCCGCTGGCATTGTCGGTGTAACTGGTGACCACTTCTCCATCCAGCGAAGCCGTGATGAATTTCTCAACGGCTTTAATTGAAATACGGTGCCACTTGCTGGCATCGAAGTTCGCAATCGTTCCGCTAGCCACTGTTGCTGTTAGGCGGATTAGACGCCAAGTGCCGTCGGCATAAATCCGGAATTTATAACCGGATTCTGAATCGGCCGTCGTACCATTCAGCTTGTGGCGCATACCCACAGCAACATAGTTTTCTCCTGTATGGGCAGCATCCAAATCCATTTTGAAATCAATGGATGTTTGATAGTTAGCCCAGCGCTCGTCGCCAAGCACCGTATAGGAGAAAGGCGTAGTAGCCCAAGTCCCCGGCTTGTTATCCGAATAAATCATTTGCTTCATACCGTTGGAACCATCTTTGCCGATGCCGCCATACACCTCGAACGCGCCACCCTGATCGGCTGTATAGCGTGGAGTACCGCCACGGCGTTCCAAGTAGCTTAGCCCGTTAACTGCAGGGTAGCTGCTGTATTCAAAGTCATCTTCGTAAAGGATAGCTGAGTTGCTACCGTCAACGTCGAGCACGGATTGCGCCGGGATGCTAGTCTTACGTGCATACTCCGTGCGGGCATTACCTGTGTTAGGGTTATTAACCGTGCTAGTCAAGCTGACCATGGAATGAGGTTTAACGGTAAGCGTATACGTATAGGCATCTCCGTTGTCGGTTGCGGAAATACTGCCAAGCTTTTTATACCAATTGGCATCATACGCTTGCGCAGCGTCAGGTCCGCGCGTCTCCCACACCTGTGCAGGATTGCCGGCATTGCTAATGTTCTTTTTCACATCAAACTGGTAATTCGCCACACGATCGCTGTCATTAACCATGACAACGGAAAAGTCCTTTTTATCCGGACTTACAAAAGCTAGACGGTTATATTCGGCATCCGTAACGTTGCCATCCATCTCACTATTGCCCCGGCTTCCAATTACGCCAGCGCTGGCATTAGGTATGTACATCCAGTCTTTTGCGGCAAACTGGGTAAAGTGCATCGTAGTATTGATGCCTACATCTGGTGCATAATAGCCTGACCAAGGATCTCTAGCAGCAATAATTTCTTTGCTGCTGTATGGAGCACCGCTATAGAAGGCGCTTACGGCAGGTTGGTACATATAATGCGTACGCTTGCCTTGGGTATACATCGCAATAAAACGGCCTGCAATATCCAGCGAACTGGCTACACCGCCGAATACATTATCGGAATTGGCCCGGTACTTAGCCAAGGTTTGTGGAGCCACGCCTTCACTGTACCAAACTTCCTTCTGGTTTTGCTCGTTTACCTTCAGATAGTCTGCGCTGGTTGCTAAGTTGTAGTGGTAGGCCATAACGTCTACCGCTTTCATAAGGTCAGCATCCGCCAGCATTCTAGTTGGAATGTTCAAAGAAGTGTTCTCGTCGGAGGCGATAATTTTGATTTTATCGTAGTTGGGGAAGCTGCTATCACTACGCATCCGATTAGCAAACCATTTGATGAAATTTACATTGGGTGTACCGGTTTCATTTCGGTCTGGGTTGATGTAATCGAGTAAATAGCCATATGTAACGTTAATCGCGATTGCGGTATCCTTGTACCACTTATACATCCGCTCATAAGACGCAAGAGTAGCAGGAACAGAAGGATCGGTATTGCCATCGCTCCACGGTTGAACCCAATTCGGTTGGGTCCAGCGGAGTATGCTTACTTTGATATTAGGATTAATCGTCTTGGCATCCGCTGCGAATACGAAGCCTGCACCACGACGAACGTTAGCTACCTCATCTGCAGAACGCTTAGTAGCAGGTTCCGTCCCCGACGAGGTGTTGGAATCGTTGCCCATCTCGATCTTGATGTCATTGATTCCAGCTCCTGTGTCCTGGTTAAATAGCTGATTCATGATTTCCCAATATTGGGTTGGATGCTCTTCCTTATAATCGAGCAATAAACGCGAAGTGTTGTTCCCTGATACGACGCCATAGCCTTTAAAGGTATTTGCAGGGTTCGTGTCGGCGGCAGCGCCATCGATCGTTACCACCTTTGGAAGCGGATCGGCAGCAAATGCCGGCATCGTTGGGTAAAGGGAAATTACTAGGACAGCTGCTAGTATACATGCGATACTTTTTCGCAAGGTTTTACTTCTTATCATGCTTGTACACTCCCTTTTCATTTGACGGACATCTATTCCCTTATCAATTGTACTGACTCCTTATAGCGAGAAAAGAACCCACATTCTTGCAAATAAATCAATGAATCCGAACGCCCCACCTCCAAATAAACTCATAATTAGCAGTCTGTCCCAAATCCTTTATATTACTGTTAAGCGCTTTCACAAAAACGGTAAAATCCCCTTTCCAACGGCATTAAGCCCGTTTTCTCTTCTTATTTCATCATATCTAAAAAATGAAGATTAGGTAAGGAAACAAATTAACCAATTTGAACAATATTTTAACCTGTTTTTTTGAAAAAGGAGTGCCATGGATGACACCCCTTCTTTCAAAGTCACCACTGATTACTGCAAAATCAATCTCGCAATGGCTGCAAGATCCTGAATATCGATCTTACCGTCATTATTGATGTCTGCAGCTTTAATTTGGATCCAATTCGGATCTAGCGAAGTTAGACCATAATGGGAAGCTACAATGGCAAGGTCACCGATTCGAACGACATTGTCTCCATTCAAATCTCCACTAATCGAAGTATTAACTTGAGATCTGAAGGATTGTACGGCAGCATTCAATTGAGCCACAGCTTGAGCAACCTGCGTTTGCGTTGCCGTATTGTTGTTCAAGACGACAGTCGCGCTTTGAATAGCGGCTAGCAAGGCAGCCTTGGAGCCAGCAGGATATTGACCTGGAGTTGAGCCTTCGACCGATTCATCGTAAAGTTTCTGTGCATCCGATATCGCTTCAAGCAAGGCTGCTTTACTTACGGCAACGATTTCGTAATTGTATGGAGTTGGATTGGCTATAACCGTCTCCGCTCCAGTACCGTCAGCGAAAATAACGTTTGATAACGATAGACTGCCTGTTTGTGATTGTGCAATCTCCTTGGCCTTAAACTGCAGCTTCAAGAGATCTGCCGAACTGCCGGTTCCTTGATCCGTATGCAAATCAACAGTTAGGACGCGTAACTGTCCTGAAGTTGAAGACTTATCTACAACCGTCAGACCTGATTTTAGAGGTTCCGCTGAAACAAATTCAACCTGGGCAGGATCATAGTTAAATGTAAAATCATGCGCATAAACGCTTTGGGAGACCGAATTTATGCCTAAAGTCACATCAAAGAGTTGGTTGGACACCAGACTTGCCGGCCCTGTTAATTTCAATTGGTTTTCAGTAGCCTCATCTTTTTTCACAATATGCACGGTATACGTCTTGGAAGTGACGTGATCTTCCGCTTTGGCCGTCAACACGAGTTCCGTAATATCTCCCGTCAAAGCAATCGTGCGACCCGATTTGTCATCGATCAGGATATTACCATCGTAGATCAAACCATATTCGTCGTTCGGTGCTGCCGTCATAGCAACAGAAGTCGCAGTGGATGGCACAGTGAGCGTATAGTCTGTTACTTGAGGATCGAAAGATTTGGATAAGTTTCCTTTATCAAAGGCCAGACTTTTTAAATTCGGATTCGTTTTGTAATCTGTGATCACACGGAAAATGTCAAATAATCCGCCTACGAGACCTCCAGTACTCGCATATTTGACTGTTACATAATGAACGGTTCTTTGTACCGGATTCCCGTTCCCATCTGCCTCTTGTACGATCTTCGTTCTGCTGTTTTCCACAAGCGATTGCGTGATTTGACGAGTTTGGTTATAGAAATTACCCGGACTTTTATTTTCAATTGCTTCAGATACAAGCTTCGTATTATCTACGTAGATATCGAATTTTCTGCCCACATCGCCGCTATAGTAAGTACTGAAGAGATAGTTGGCGACACCGGGTTTAACTTCCATATCATAGCTAAACCATCCGCCCGCTGCCGCATCCCGGTATGATTTGCCGTTATAAATACCGACATTGGAATTAACCGTCTGACGGTTCGCTGCCAACTCGTATTGATCGTTAGCCACGATGACAAAGCTTACGCTGGATGCTTCCGCTCTACCTGCTTCTTTCGCCGAAAGCAGTGATTTCTGATAGCTTTCGGAGTCAGCCGTGATCAAATCAAAGTATATGCCATACCGGTCCTTATATCTTTCAAAATGCGGCGTGAAAGTAAGATCGCCTTCGTCAGCATCTGTTCCTTTTAACGTAAATTCAAGCTTTCCTTCAGTCTTAACTAGATTTTGTGTGATATTTTGCTTCCAAGTGTTGATATCACCGTTTGTTATTGTAATATAGTCTTTGGCCGACGTATCTTTATTTGGCTTCAAAACATTAACACCGTGGGTGCTGGTCGTCATATTGTTAGTCCCAAGGCCAGCACTTAACACAACTGGACCATATTTGAAAGCAACCGTATCCTTTGCGTCGGGAAGGTTGTACAGGACAACTTCCATTGGGAAATCAAAAGATAAGGTCGTTCCATCTGTCCATGCCTGCTGCAGAACGATGTAACCGCCATCTACCGCATAGTTTGAAATTTCCGTCCCATTCAACTTAACCACTGGATTCGTCTTCGCCCAATCCGGAATTCTAAAACGAAGGGCCGTATCCGCTGCGCCGGTCGTATGGATCGTGAAGTTCACTTGCCCGTTTGCAGAGTCGCCTACACCGGTGTTTGGAAGATTGGACACTTGTGTGATCGACATATTTTTGTCTGGCAATTTGATGTCTGAGGAAATGTACATATTCACATAGACACTATTTTTGTCTGCGAAATAAATACTGTCATTGAGCTTGGAGAAATTCTCCATCCCCGTTCCCGTACAGCACCAGAAATGAAAGAACTCACTGCTGAACACTTTAAAATAACCGGTGTCCATCGGTTGGAAGTACATCGCCATACCGGTTTCAGGATTCTGGGAAGCCATGATCGCATTGGTAAAAGCGTTCTCATAATAATCGGCATACTTTTTATCTTTTGTAATCTTAAACAGCTCTCTTGAAAGCTTCAGCATGTTATAAACATTACAGGTTTCATTGTTTACATTCGTACGCTCCGCATCCAAAACATCGGAAGGGCCGAAATGTTCATTGTCACTATTTCCACCGGTTAAATAGGAGTGATGTTTGACTACCATCTCCCAGAAGTTCTCCGCCACTTGCAGGTAATAATTCTCGCTTTCAGCCTCTTCCAGAACGGAATAACGCTTTAGCGCGCCGATGACTTTAGGGATCGTCGTATTCGCGTGTTTGCCATCTAAAACATCCACATTATTATATAAGGAGTCAAACAAACTCAACTCATCGAATTTTTCTGCGGCTTTCTTCATATGGTCATTACCTGTGAGACTGTAAATGTCATAGAGACTGTCGTTCATACCGCCGTACTCAACATTAAGGACTTTGGTTTTCATGGCTTCCGTCCAGTTGGAAGTGCGGCCATAAATGTACTCGCCAAATTTCTCAGCTACTTGGATCGCTTTCTCGTTGTCGCCATATTCAGCTGCTGTAACCAATCCGGCCAAAATCTTGTGAATCGTGTACCATGGAACCCATACGGCCTGTCCATTCTCAACCCGGTCCAGGAAAGAAGTTGGAAATGCAGAAACGTAACCGTTTCCATTTGCATCCTGACAAGCTGCCAGTTCATCAATGATATAATCGACCCGCTCTTTTAAGCGAACTTTGTCCTCGCCCTTGGCATTGACATAAGCCATCGAAATGGCTGATAGATAGTGCCCTAATGTATGGCCGCGAATTTCTGTATTTTCCCAGCCGTCATAGACCGCAGCCTTGGCTTGGAGTCCGCTTGTCGTGCGAAACGCACTCAGCAATCGATCCGGTTCCAATGATAATAAATAATCAACATCTTTATTGAACGCATTCGTATAATAATCATCCGTTAGTGTAACATTTGCCATTGGCACATTTCGCAATGAATCCGTTACTTTCATTGCAGGTACAATGACGTTAAACTGTTTAGTCACTTTTTTGCTTCTAAAGGTAACCTCCGCCGTTAATGTAACGGATGCGTCACTCTTGCCGGCTTCAGGCCGATGAACATGTCCGAGCTTATCAATGATTTCCTCATTGCCCGACTCCCATGATATCGTGGACGCTTCCGACTTCCCTACAACAGGAAGGGATAGGTCGCCCAACGTTTTGGCAGGCAGCGTAATGGCATCTGCATCTGTTTTCGCAACTTGTTCATTGTCGAAAATAGTCCCGGATTGTTCCTCATACAATGAAATAATGTCCTCATATCTGGCTGCCGTTTTGTACACCTCATAATCATCAAGTGCGTACTTCCCGTAAGCGCCATTATAGTTAGGTCCATTATACCCAAGCGATTTCTGTGTCGTTTCGTCCGATGTAATAATTCCGTCCGCACCATCTGTACCGATGCCATAGTCAATATTCGTGCTTTGTTTGATGCCGTTTCGGTAAACACTCACCTTTTTCGTAGTGCTGTCGTAAGTAATCGCAACGTGTGTCCAAGTATCCAACGGGAAAAAGTCTGCTCTTGAGCCGCCAACACTAACCTTATATGGCTGTTTGTTTGCATCTGACGAGCCTATAGACAAAGTCAGCGGTTTACTGTCATTTTCGGAACCTAAATACCATCCGTCGCTATACCAAGCTGTTTTATTCCACATCAGCATTTGTTCGCCGGTCATTTTTTCATTAGGCTTAAACCAAAAGGATACGGTTAAGTCTGACGGCTGCAGCGTACCGCTTTTACCAAGGTTAACATAGGTGCTTCCGCTAAGCTTCAGCGCCTTACCTCCGTTAACGCCGGCTACATAGGAGTAATTCGCACCCGAGATCGTTCCGTTGTTCCCTTTCCCCGAGCTGTCGGTTACGTTATTCTCAAATTCCAACGACAAAACTTTTGAGGCGTCCAAAAGTGCCCTCGTGTCGGTCTCTCCTGCAAAAACAGCCTGTCCAGAAAGTAAATCCCCCGATAGCATGACAACAGATAAAGCTAAAATCGCTATTTTTTTCTGGTTGTTCATGGTTTTGTTTCCTCCCCCGAATAATCGTTACGATGGAACCGTATGCAACCAATGTACTACTCCGAATTATGTTTATAAATAGAATTTGTTGATTCAAAGATGTAAATATTTCATCTGTTTTCTACTCTAAAGCGGAATGCGCTTTCATATATTTCACACCTTCATTTTATGTAATCTAAGAGCTGCTCTCAATAGATTATTTGGTGATAAAAGTTCGTTTTTATCCGCATTATTCTCTGTTTACCCGTGTCTGGGGGCACATATCCGGTTCTCAAAAAAATAAGAAGCCGGAAAGTCTTCTCAGACCTTCGGCTTCTCGTTTCTCTTATCTGCTTATTCCGTACCTGCATTCAGTACTTCCTTTTCCCTACTTCCGCTTCCGCCATCGTCTCCGTAAAGACACTTTCCGGCGTTACAATCCTTTTGGGCAAGCTGCGGCCTTGTATCAGCTCGTTGACAGCTTGCATAAGGTTAGGACCTAGCAAAGGGTTGCACTCCACTACACTATTAATTTTGCCCTGGGCCATTTTCTCAAATGCTTTGTTCGTTCCGTCTACGGAAATAATGATAATGTCCTTACCTGGACGCAGCCCATACTCCTCGATCGCCTCAATAGCACCTAACGCCATATCGTCGTTATGCGAGTACAAGACACGAATATCACTGCCCATCTTCGTCAAAAAAGACTTCATCACCTGTTTGCCCTGCTCAAATGTAAAATCGGCGGGCTCGCTCTTTAATATTTTTAAATTCGTATGGTTCTTAATGACATCCCGGAAGCCTTTGCCCCTGGCAATGGATGGGGTCGACCCCTCGGTACCTACAAGCTCTACGATGCCAATGTTATCTTTTTTGCTGCTCATTTTATCAATGACATATTTGCCCGCCTTCCGGCCTTCCTCATAAAAATCTGAACCGATGTAGGTCACATACAAAGAGGGATCGCTCACATTCGCTAAACGGTCCAGCATAATTAGCGGTATGCCGGCTTGCTTCACTTCCTTCAAAATCGGCTCCCAGCCTGATTCAATGACGGGTGCAATCGCAATCACATCCACCTTTTGCTTAATAAAAGAGCGAACGGCTTCAAATTGCTTGGATTGTGATTGATCGGCATTTTCAAAACGCAGCTCAATGCCTGCTTCTTCCGCCGCTTCCCTAATCGACATTGTATTTGCATTCCGCCAAGCGCTTTCCGAGCCGAGCTGAGAGAAACCTAATACGATTGGACGGACGGGTGCCGGTTCTTGGTAATTTTGATTGATCACATTTTTGACAGCTGTTTTCTCCTCGCCGGAAGTAAAATGTTTGGAGGAATTTTGAACAGAGTCAAACGTGTAGATAACCAAAATCATACCTAAAAACAGAAGAATCAATAGTTTACTTTTAAATAGTGAGATAAAAGATCTACCAAGCATGGAAGTCTCCTTCATTGACAAAAGTATACATCTCGTTCCTTTCCTAGTATTATAAAACGCTTCCAAGAAAGTAACAATATGCATGCCGTTAAAAAAAGACTTTGCCTGGCAATTATTCATTGCCCTTCAAAGTCCTTTGACTATCTATCATTGCTTATTCTTACGGACCACTTCCGTTCACTTAATGCCTTTTGCAGCAAAATAAATAAGCAAAGCAGCAGGCCGATCACAATTTTCGTCCACCAGGAGCTGAGCGTTCCTTCGAAACTGACGATCGTCTGAATGACTCCTTGAATCAGTACCCCGAAGAACGTGCCGGCAATATAACCTACCCCGCCGGTTAACAAGGTACCGCCAATAACGACAGCTGCGATTGTATCAAGCTCCATCCCCATCGCGTGCAGGCCATACCCGGATAACATATAGAAGGTAAATACGACGCCTGCTAATGCTGAACAAAAGCCGCTGAAAGCATATACGCCCATCTTCGTTCTGGCGACTGGCAGTCCCATAAGGATTGTCGATTGCTCACTGCCCCCAATAGCATACGTATTGCGCCCGAAGCGTGTGTAATGGGCCATATACATGCCCACTGCGACAACGAGCAAAGCAATTACAACGCTAATCGAAATGAAGTTGCCGCCCGGCAGCGGGATTTTGGTCTGGGCCATGCTCGTGTACATCGGATTATCGATCGTAATCGTGTTGATGCTGATCACGTAGCACAGCCCTCTTGCCAGGAACATTCCCGCCAGTGTGACGATGAACGGTTGGATTTTGAAATAATGAATGATGGCTCCCATTCCCCATCCGAACAGCGTTCCTAAGACTAATACGAGCGGGATGACAAGAAACGGCGACCAACCTGCCTCCACCAGCGAAGCCGAGATCATGGTCGTTAAAGCGATCACGGAACCTACCGACAAATCGATGCCGCCGGAGACGATGACGAAGGTCATCCCTACAGCCGTAATCAATAAAAAGGCATTATCGATGAGCAGATTCAGCAGCACTTGCAAGGAGAAGAAGCCCGTATACCGGAAAGAACCGGCGATATACATCAAGGCGAATAAGCAGACAGTGACATAGATCGGAATGTATTTGCGATTAAGCAGCATGGCGTTTGACCTCACGTTCAGCAGGATAATGGCGGGTCTTCCAGCGGAAGACGATGGATTGGCGGAAGGCTTCGGACTGGATTAAGCAGACGGCCAGTACGACAAATGCTTTGACCACCAACGTGATTTCAGGCGGAACTCCGATCATATAAATCGTGGTGGTCAACGTTTGGATGATGAGCGCGCCGATCAGTGTCCCGGTTAGGTAGAATCTTCCGCCGTTCAGGGAAGTCCCCCCGATCACGACCGCAAGTATCGCATCCAGCTCATACCATAAGCCGGCATTGTTGCCGTCTGCGCTTGAGACGTTTGAGCTCAAGATTAAGCCGGCAATTCCTGCACATACGCCGCAGAAAATATACACGGCGAGCATAACCGTACGGGAACGAATGCCTGCCAAATGGCTTGCTGTCGGTTTGCAGCCAACCGATTCAATGAACAGGCCAAGCGCTGTTTTGCGCGTTAATAAAGCGGCTGCGGCAAACACGATGACCACAAGAAAGATGGAAAACGGCAAAGTCGCCAATGAGCCTGCGCCGATATACTTGTAGAAGGAGCTCGTTACGGTGATGATTTGCCCTCCCGTAATGAGCTGGGCAATTCCACGTCCTGCTACCATCAGAATCAATGTTGCGATAATCGGTTGAATGCCCGCCTTCGCGACCAGGAACCCGTTCCACAAGCCGAGTACCAGAGACAGCACGAGTGAGATCAAAATGGAAAGCACGAGTACACCCACCGCATTCTGGTCACTGCTTTTGCTAATCGTTAAACAAGACAACGCGCCCG
>NZ_JAGGKV010000044.1 GCF_017874035.1 Paenibacillus aceris | reverse complement strand
CTGGCCAGCAACTGGGATCCTTTTAACATCATACCAAGGAGTCTTTTTGTGCTTCAAACCTCGTATTTCTACATAATAGGAATGCTGCCCGTTAGCGTAACCGGATCCGTTACAGCGTTGTTATTTGGCTCCCCCGCCAGTTAGATCAACCAAAAACTGACGTGATCAAGAATACATAGCTATATATAGCTTAGCGCGATCCGTCGGGAATGTCATAATCTTCTTGTCAAAATCGGGAATGTCATAATCTTCTTGTCATCTGATTTTGACAAGAACTTGAGGACATAAAAAGAAAAAGCCGCATCAAATGGGACTTTTAATGTAACCATGTTCTTGGGTTTAACATAATGACTGGAACAGGCTGCTGTCAATAAGCAGGTGCCGTTTTTCCTGCATATAAAGAGACCGATCCATTGGTCTTGTTAGGTTTGGACCGGTCTAGGTTACTTAATTTCTGAATTCTACTTGCTGTGGCTTCTTAACCAGGTCTAGAAATTGATCGATGCCCCACATCCAAACCGTTCCGTCTTTTTTAATAACAGACTCCGTCGTTAAATCCCCACTCAATATAGAGATTTTCACAGAAGCCGCATTTTCGATACCCTCTAGTTGGAATAAATCTTTCCAGACTCTTTCAGGCTTGGCTCCCAGCGCTCCCCATTTCTCAATAAAATATCCTAAGCCCCAAACAGTACCATCTTTTTTCACAAAGAGAGCATGGTCATTGCCGCTAGCAAAGTCAACAACATCGGTAAGCCCATCCATTCGATACGGCGCTGAAGGCACTTCTGCCAAACCATCTTGATCTTTGGATAGTATGGTTCTACCCCAAGTCCAAACGCTTCCATCTTTATCAAGGGCATAATGATCGCCGCCCAGCTTAACAATGTCTTTTAAATTCTTAAACTGTACGGGTTTAACATCTCTGATGGAGTCATAAAAAGACCAGTTTGCGCTTGGCCTAGAAACATAACCATCATAATTCCAAACCGATCCATCCTCTTTTAAAAATGTCAAGTCATAGGAAATCAACATATCTGTCACATGCTCTAAGCCCTCAATTTGAATGGGCTCCGATTTTAATGAAGCATAAATAGGATCGTCTTTTAACATGCCCGGTGCTGCCTCAAACATCCAAACCTTCCCGTGTTTATCAATAGCCATACCAATCATGCCCGCAACATCAACTTTAACAATGTCCTTCAAATTCGGAATCTGCTCACCCAACTTGACGGAAGCATGCTCATTCAGGTTGCTTTTTACTCCGAGTTTCTCAATTGTCCAAACGGTACCATCCTTTTTCAGGGCTAGAATCATACCGCCATTTTGAGAAATACTTTTCACATCTTTAATGTCAGGGGTTTTTATCATTAGATTCGTAAAAAAACCGTCTTTTACGGAGATGGCATGCCATGCGAAGCACCAAACATTCCCCTGCTCATCCAGCGCCACCGGAAAATTCGGGTTATTTACCTGCACAATCCTGGGTTCATTTTTCCCCAACTCATCCGTTGCGAATACCGATAATGGTGTAACTACGGCAAGCGATAAAACCGATAGCACTGCTGCGGACTGAACGATGCGTTTTGACCAACATTTCAATTTCAAAATCTTCATCTCTCCTTTTTTAAGGTAACAATTTGATAAACCATTCCATAAACCCATTTATACCCAGTAATATGGACGCTAAAAATGGGAAATAGTTGCAATTAAATGAAGATAGACCGATTCATAGGCCTAACTAGGCTTGAATGGGTCAAATGACTCTCTTATTAAAAAGCAACTCTACTCCCCATTAATTGGCTATCTCACGAATGAAAAAATAAAAAAGCCAGGGAAGAAGGTTAAATTCCTCTTCTCTGGCTGTTCATTTGGTTATTCTTTAAGATACAGGTCACTTTACAGCACTAATATACTTTTGCAACGCATACAGAAATTAACTGTACGAAAGGTTTTAGGTCATTTCCTACACTCGCTATTTCCAAAGTCTCATAATATTTCAAACGAGCCTCATTTGCTGCTTTTACAAATAGCTGGCGGAAATCCATAATTCATTAAAATTAAATTCATTAAAAGCCGTGCTGTGCGCCCATTACCATCGGAAAAAGGATGGATATAAACAAACCGGAAGTGAAATTCCGCGGCGATGATGAATTGATTTTATGACATATTCAGTTAATTCAGCGGATATTTTGGTGTTTCCCTACTCTATCTGCAGTCTGATCAATTCATAATGGCGTCCGCCTTGAGGACGATTAGCTAGGACATTTTAAATTATGCTATCATGAAACGTAAGAATTATATTTCACTAAGGGGGCTTCACAATTCATGAGCAAAGGTACAGCCCTATTAAGGCAGCAAAATGAAAAAAGGACATTGGCGATCCTTCGCACAGGGAAGCTCAGCTCCAGACAAGAAATAGCTGCAGCCTTGGGCTTGAGTAAAAACACCATTTCGTTAATTGTTGATAAATTTATAAAGGACGGCATCATTAAGGAAGTCGGCATTGATGAGCAAGGAGGTGTCGGAAGGCCCCGCATTCAGCTGCGCCTACGGACGGAAGCTTATAAGAGTATCGGGATCTTGATCCAAAACTCGTATTTCCAGTATATCGTCACGGATTATTGCTCTAATATTTTGGACAAGGGCAGTATCGCGATGGATGGAGATGATCCTGATCGGTACATCGCAAAAATTATTCGTGTATGTAACACATTGATAGAGCAGCACCCAGAGGTACTTGGCATAGGCATCGCTGTCCCGGCCCTTGTCGATCCTATCGAAGGGGTTGTCTACTTTTCCTCCCATTTGAGCTGGCGGAACATCCCGCTGAAAGAACAAATGGATGCCGTGCTTCCGGTAAAAACCAAGGTCCTCAACCTCGTGAAGGCCGCAGCCATCGCACCTTCTACAGGATTGCCAACGGAGAATGCATCTAACTCCTTTTATTTGCGTATCGATGAAGGTATTGGCGGGGCCCATATTATGGATAGCCAAATCTACAGCGGCGCCAATTGGACAGCCGGTGAAGTGGGACACTTGTGTATGGAACCAGACGGCCCACTATGCAGCTGCGGTCAAAGGGGCTGTCTGGAGGCTTTAGTCAGTATCCCTGCGATTCTTAAACAAATTCAAAAACAGCTTCCCGAGATAAAAATCGACAGCAATCTGGAGTATTATTTAAACAGCAAAGGAACACAGCCCACTGCTTTCGATGAGATCATGCGGAGATCTGGTCTGTATGTCGGTATGGCCGTTTCGCAAATTATATTACTGATAAACCCGGGATATATCGTAATTGATAGTCCATTTGAGAAGCTGGAAGCCTTCAAACGATCGGTACTGTCCTCTGTGGAAAGCCGGGCTTTAAAATTTCCAAAAGAAAAGACAAAGATATTGTTCATCAAAAGCCACTTCGCCTCCAGTATTGGGGCCGCTTTCGCTGTTATTCTTGATTTTGAAAAGGAATAACAGCTTTTTTTATGAAAATAAATAAAGTGACAAAAATGTGAAAAGACGATTGACACTCGGAATGTAAGCGTGTTAATTTAATATTACCAATTAGTCCTAGTCTAGGATTAATTGTTCCTTATCACATTAAATTGTAGAGGTGAACTCCATTATGGCTATGTTGGACTGGATCGTGTTGGGACTGTTTTTCCTTCTCATGGTGGGAATCGGGATTTGGTCTTTTCGCCAAATCAGCGGTACTCAAGACTTTTTTGCGGCAGGTGGTAAAATGCCTTGGTGGCTGTCGGGTATTTCTCATCACATGTCTGGTTACAGTGCGGCGGTCTTTGTCGCCTATGCGGGAGTGGCTTATACCTACGGGTTTACTCTCTATATTTGGTGGGCCGTTCCGGTATCCATTGCCGTTTTTGTAGGCGCTGCCATTATTGCTCCAAGATGGGCTCGCCTGCGTCAACGCATGAACATCGAATCGCCTATGGAATATCTCTCCACAAGGTACAATGTGCCTACTCAGCAGCTTATGGCATGGAGTGGCGTGCTGCTCAAGCTTTTTGACGTTGGAGCCAAATGGGCAGCCATTGCAGTCATCTTGAATGTGTTCGCAGGGGTTCCTTTGGGAGTCGGCATTTTCTTGTCAGGTGCGATCTCCCTCGTTTACTCGACAATTGGCGGCTTATGGGCGGATGCATGGACGGATTTTGCCCAGTTTATCGTTCAATTGATCGCAGGGGTGGCCATGTTCGTCATTGTAGTTATGAAATTGGGCGGATTGGGAGCGATTACTGGCATTTGGGATAAACTCCCGGCTACCCACAGTCAGCCTCTGGTCGGCCCTTATACGATGGGTTTTGTGCTTGCTTATATCCTAATTGATTTTCTCAGCTATAACGGCGGAACATGGAATTTGGCACAGCGCTACATCGCATCTCCAAGCGGTTCTGAAGCACGTAAGGCGGCTATCCTTTCTGGCTCGTTATACCTTATTTGGCCGCTCATTTTGTTTTTCCCAATGTGGGCCGCTCCCCTCTTTTACCAAAATTTAAAAGATCCGACCCAGTCTTATTCTATGATGACGATGGATCTACTACCACACGGCTTGATCGGATTGGTGCTGGCATCCATGTTTGCTCATACGATGGCCATGACCACATCGGACGCTAATGCAATTACGGCGGTTATTACACGCGATATTTTACCTGTTATCTCCAAAAAATACCGTACCCTCAGCGAGAAGAGCGCGCTTCGTGTTGCCCGTGGAGCGATGGTAACTTTTGTGGTGCTCACCTTAACTATCGCAGTATACTCCAGTACGTTTGGTGGCATATTGAGTCTGCTCATCGTATGGTTCGGCGCACTGGTAGGTCCAATCTCGATTCCGATGCTTTTGGGCTTGATTCCTGCCTTCAAACGAAGCGACTCTACAGCGGCAATTGTATCGTGGGTTGCAGGGATTATTACGTTTATTATTGTAAAATATGTTCTTACCGTTACCACGGCCACACTGGTTGCTTCTCCTGTACTCGTGTCGGCTATCCTGTTTATAGGCATCGGCTGGTTGAACCGAAACAGACCGGTCGCGCCGAAAGTGGAGAAGCTGCTGGATTCACTAAGCAGCGATGTGAACGAAGCGAACACTCGTGAGCATGGAATTAAAGCATAAAACGAACGTTTTCTTTGGGAGCAGGCCCGAGCATCCGAACAGATGAACGGACCTGTTCCTAGTAACATCGGGAGGGACTCGGAATGAGCATCATGAACGAAGCATGGGATACCCACGCGCTACATCAGTTTTACAAACGCCATCTGCTCGATGATTTGCTGCCTTTTTGGAGCAAAGCTGTGGATCAACAGAACGGCGGTATGTATACCTGCTTTACAAATTCGGGAAATAAGCTTATTAGTACTGACAAGTACACCTGGTCACAAGGAAGATTCATCTGGATATGGTCCCGAATCGCGCGGTTAATCGAACAAGGTGTACTGCCCGGCGACGCCGCAGCCTTTAAACAGGAAGCGGAACACGCTGTAGCATTTCTCAGGGACAACGTTTTCTTGGAGAACGGAAATTGTGCGTTTTTATTAACGGAGGACGGATATAAGAAAGAGAGCATTCCCGGTGAAGGATACGATACGAGCTTTTATGCGGACTGCTTCGTTGTGTTGGGATTTTCCGAATTTGCTCGCGTTAGCGGACGGAATGATATCGCTGAGGAGGCTCTCGGATTGTATGACCGGATTCGGGCCCGCTGTAGCAGCGGACATATCCGTAGCGAGCCCTATCCCATCCCGCACGGTCTGAAATCCCATTCCGTTTCTATGATTCTATTGAATACTTCGGAGCAAGTGATGGAGACTTTGAGAGATTTCCATCATCCCGCATACGAGCGTTTAAAGAAGGATTGCCTCGCCTATACGGAGCAAATTATGTTGGAGTTCCGGATGCCCGATCACCGGATTGCCGAGCTGCTTCCTATCCAGGGCGAGGTGCCACCTACTGTTCTTTGCCGGCATGCTAACCCGGGACATACGCTCGAGTGCATGTGGTTTGTTATTCAAGCTGCAACCCGACTCCATCGGGAGGATCTTGCGGCACAGTCGCTTCCGGTTATCCAAAAAGCGTTCGAGCTGGGATGGGATACGGAAAAAGGCGGATTGCTGCGCTTTGTCGATCAAGATGGCGGGCTGCCGAAAGGGGAGCAAACAGGCGACCCCTACGAAACGTTAATTTTAGAAACATGGGATTCCAAGTTATGGTGGCCTCATTCGGAAGCATTGTACTGTTCTTTATTGGCTTTTGAGTTATCCAAAGATACAAGATTCAAAGATCTCTATGAAAAAACGCACGACTACGTCTTCAGGATCTTCCCCCATCCGGATCAGCAGATCGGGGAGTGGATTCAGATTCGAGACCGCGATGGAAATCCCATGGATAAAGTTGTCGCGTTACCCGTCAAAGACCCTTTCCATATCATTCGCAACGTGCTGCTTATCATCGAGCTTTATTCTAAAGCCTCGGATTAATGAAAGGTGAACCGATGATGAAGACACCATTAAAGTTAGGCACTTCTAAAGTGGATATCACCCCAGGAACCCCCATTCCACTCGCAGGCTTCGCGCATCGAACTGGGGGATTCAAGCATATCGCCCACCAGTTATACGCAAGAATTCATTGTTTTGAGCAGTCGGATGACTTGGGAACCAAGACTACAGCGCTCCTGGTTTCCGCGGATTTGATCTGGTGGGGAACCGACCTCGTGGAAAAGCTGACGCCCAAGCTGCGGGATCGTTACGGATTTCTAACGGTGATTCTCCATGCAACCCATACCCATTCCGGACCCCAAACCAGCGACTGCTTCTTGGAAGCTCTCGGCAAGCCGGATCCTCATTATTTGGAGGATTTGGAGCAATGGCAGCTGGTCGGAATCGAACAGGCACTTCAAAATATGGAGCCCGTAACGATTCAACGGGGTACCGGGCAATGCCTAATCGGCGTGAACCGTAGAAAAGAATGCGACGGACAAATCGTCATGGCCCCGAACGAAAGCGGACCTGTCGATTCGTCCGTGACGGTGATTCGATTTCGCGCGTTAAGCGGCCGGATCAAGGGGCTGTTTGTACATTATACCTGCCACCCAACAACGACCGGGGATAACGAAATTTCTTCAGAGTACTGCGGTGTGGCCATGGAACGAATCGAGCAATCCTTGGGGGAGAATGTCATCGGCGCCTTTTTACAAGGATGCTGCGGGGATATTCGGCCCGCGCTTATCAACGACGATGAATTTTATAGAGGCCACCGCATGGAAGTCGAGCGCTTTGGGAGTTGGTTAAGCGAAGAAGTGCTTCGTATCAATAGCCTACCGATGGATGAGCTTACACCTACTGATTTAAAAAGTATGACGATGGTGCTGCCGCTGGCTTTCCATTCGGTTCCGACCGTTAATGAGCTTGAAGAACAAGCTAATCGAACAGACATCCACGGTGAGTGGGCCCGCCTTCTGCTCCATCAACCGCAACGCAGAAAAGCGAGTATTCCCTTGGAAATGACGCGGCTGGACTTGGCGAAAGAACTGTCATTCATAACATTTAATGCGGAAATAGTGGTGGATTACGGTACTTTTGTCATGGATACATCCCATGGGAGAATGCTTCCCCTTGGCTATACCAATGGAATGATCGGCTATGTACCAACCTCGGAACAGCTTGCTCAAGGTGGTTACGAATCCCAAGGTTCCGTCCCTTATTTTGGTTTGCCGTCGCCCTTTCACCCTCAAGTTGAGGGCATCATCTGCAGCACTATATCCCAACTCATAGGAGAGGAACAGAATCATGAGTAAAACCATACAACCACTGCAAATTACAACCGTTGATCGGTTACATGTACGCATATACGAAAACAGAGCGGAACTTGGAAAAGCAGCCGGAAGCCATGTGGCCGATAAGATGAAGGAGCTTCTGGGCAGCAATAATCGTATTCGGATGGTTTTCGCTGCAGCTCCGTCGCAAAATGAATTTTTACAAACCTTAAAGGCCATAGAAGGGATCGACTGGTCTCGAGTTACGGTTTTTCACATGGACGAATATATCGGTCTTGCCAAGGAGGCGTCACAACGATTCGGAACATTCCTCCAAGAGCGGCTGTTTGACGAGGTAAAGCCGGGGGAAGTCCATTTGATCGACAGCTCCGGTGATCTTGATGAGGAATGCCAGAGATACGCTGGGTTGCTTGGAGAGGCGCCAATCGATATCGTTTGCTTAGGCATCGGAGAGAACGGTCATATTGCTTTCAACGATCCGCCTGTCGCTGATTTTAACGATACATCGCTGGTGAAGAGCGTTGAGCTTGAACAGCCGTGCAGACAACAGCAGGTCAATGACGGCTGCTTCGCCAGTCTGCAGGACGTCCCAACTCATGCACTTACGTTGACGATCCCTGCCCTATTCTCGAGCGCACACTTATACTGTATGGTCCCAGGCAAGACCAAAACCGCGGCAGTTCACCAAACGCTGAACGATGCCATTTCAACGTCATGCCCTTCCACTATTCTCCGCAAGCATCCGGACTGCACGCTATATTTGGACACAGACTCATATGATGGAAGCATCGGTTAGGAGATGAATGACATGTTGGGAAGCGTAACGACGGTAGAAGGAATTCATTATAAGACAAAGGAACCCGTTACGATTCACATCGAGCACGGCCGGATCAAGGATATCCAACCGATAGCTCCAGAAAAAAATAATGATTCGCTGCCCTGGATTGCTCCTGGACTGGTGGATTTGCAAATTAACGGGTACTACGGCTCAGACTTCAACACGATCCCTATTGCCAAGGGATCGGTCGAGCACACTACGCGCGAGCTTTGGAAAGAAGGCGTGACCTCCTATTATCCTACGGTTATTACCAACGGGGATGAGGAAATCGAACAGGCGCTGCAATCCATTGCAGCTGCCTGCGACGGGGACCCCGTTTCCCAGGCTGGAGTCAAGGGTATTCATCTGGAGGGCCCTTTCATTTCGCCCGAGGACGGTCCCCGTGGAGCGCATGACAAGAGCTATACCAAAGCGCCGAGCTGGCCTTTATTTCAAAAGTGGCAGGAGGCAGCCCGAGGCCGAATCAAAATCATTACGCTGTCACCCGAATGGCCAGGGTCGTTTGATTTTATTGAGCGTTGTGTGGATCAAGGCATTACCGTATCGATAGGACACACTTCAGCCTCAGCCGAGCAAATCGACGAAGCTGTCAAGGCCGGCGCGCGAATGTCCACTCATCTCGGAAACGGCGCCCATTTGATGCTGCCCCGCCATCCCAACTATATATGGGAGCAATTAAGCCAAGACGGGCTATCAGCTTGTATCATTGCCGATGGGTTTCATCTGCCCGAATCGGTATTAAAGGTTATTTTGCGGATCAAAGGAAAAAATACCATACTCGTCAGCGATGCTGTTTTCTTAAGTGGCATGGCGCCTGGCATTTACGATAATCATATCGGCGGTCGAGTCGTGCTTACACCGGAAGGAAGACTGCATCTTGCGGAAAATCCCGGACTGCTGGCAGGATCGGTGCAGCTGCTTCCCTGGGGCATATCCCATCTTGTAAAAAATGGTTTGGCAGCGTTGGAGGACGCATGGGACATGGGCTCGGTCCGTCCCTCCACTTTTATGAGATTGCCTTCGCAGAACGGACTCGCTATCGGTGCGCCAGCCGATCTGGTTTTGTTTGAACTGAAAGAACAACGCATCACCATCGTTCAAACCTACAAGCAAGGCAATCGGGTCTTCGATTTGACTACATCAACCAAGGAGTGAAGCGCATGAGCACAGCCGTTATGTCTCAGTACCTTCATAAAATTATTCATCACCTGGAGTTGCTTCATCAAGAAGAACAAGATTCGGTTGCCAAAGCGGCTCGAATGATGGCGGAGCACATCAAACATGATAACATCGTATATGCTTATGGGCCCGGCGGACATTCGAATCTCGGCTCTCAGGAGATTTTTTTCAGGGCTGGCGGACTTATGCACATCAGTGCCATACTGGATGAAGGTACTCTGCTCAGCGGGGGAGCGCTGCGATCCATGGCAGTCGAGCGGACCCCCGGCTATGCCAACATCGTGATGGATGATTACGGGCTGAAGCAAGGGGATTTATTAATCATCATCAACGCCTATGGCATCAACTCTGCTACCGTTGATTCAGCCTTGGTGGCCAAATCGCACGGAGTCAAAACCATCGGGGTCACTTCTGTCAGGCATGCGCTCGCGACACCCAATGACCATGTGGCCCGTCATCCGTCCAAGCAAAATTTGCATGACCTGGTCGATATTGTACTCGACACTAAAATTGACGTAGGCGATGCCGTGGTTGAGATCGAGGGACTTGAGCAAAGGGTTGCCGCCATGTCCACCTTCGCCAATGCCTACCTTTTGAATTCGCTCGTGTCGGAAACGATCGATCTACTGGTCAAGGACGGCATTCAACCACCCATTTGGATGAGCGGCAACGCAAGCGGCGGTGATGAGTCCAATGCACGCTTCATTCAAAAATTCAAAGGCAGAATTAAGAAACTATAAAGCCATCACATGAGCTAATACTTAACAGTTTAGGTTGACTATCACAGAAAGCAGTGGCAACAGGTACTATGTAACTCTGCCATTGCTTTTTTCAATATTTTTCGGTAGACCATGCTAGTTTCCGAACCTGCTCCATCAATACAACTTCAGTGTTCTGTATCACACCACATTTTCTATGAGAGAATAGTTCAACTAATAAATCATACATAAGCCAAATAAAGATCGTGTAAAGATGAAATAAGGAACAGTTGCCTCCGTCGGCAGAGCTGTTCCTTTTCGTTAAGCGATTTATTTATTCCATGGAGTATCCGTTTTATGTTCGATGACTTGTCCCACTTTTCTTGCAATATCTTTTTCCATCGTACTGACGCTTTTCGGAACTTCGCCCTTATTTTCAGCTTGAATTTGTGCGTCAACTTGTGTTTTTCCAATGACATCCAACAGTTGCTGTTTTGAAACATTTCTGGATTCTGCAATCTCAACGACAGATTTTCCTGTTGCTAATTCTTGTTTTAATTCTTGTGTACTCATTTTCAATAGCGAGATTAATTTTTCATCGTTGAGAAAAAAATCCGCCGTATGATCAGGCTTGCCATCTTTTGAAAATAACCCTTCTACTTTAATCGTTGCAGGCGTTGGTTCACCTTTTAATACGGCTTCAATCTCTTGAGGTGTTGGTGATTGTTCTGGTGTTTGTGTTTGTACTTGTACTACTTCATTTACTTGTTGTTTTGGGGCTGCATTGGCTGTATTAGCCGCATTGGCCGCGTATGCACTAGCAGCTCCCACTAGGAGTACTGCTGAAACACCAAGTACAGTAAATAATTTTGTTTTCTTCTTTACCATGTCAATTACCTCTTTTCATTGTTTTAATGGCTGTTACAGGTATAAATATAATGCGTACATGTCAAGATGAAGTAAAGATTATATCAAGTTGAAATTGAGATTTTTATTAGTTACAATGCAAAAAGCCAGCAGGGTTTGCTGGCTTCTTCTTGTTGTCCGCCTAGTAATACTTTGTTATTCTTTCATTGTCAATATATAAGGTGCCTGTGTCATTTCCGGCAACTCCAACCGCCAATTGTTGACATCAACCGCTGTCGTTTCTCTAAAGCTGAATTGATTGGCTTTTTTCACCATTGAAATACATATCGTACTTATATCATAGTTTCGTCCACGCTCTACTGCCCGTTCAATAAATAAGCAGCCGTCGTTGTGACCAGCTGCTTCAGTAATTATCTAGTTATCCTTCCCGGTTAATACAGTGGATGGTAGTATTTCGTATCCAGGTGCACCGCTGTATTGGGCTGTCCGTGAGCTACCGTAAATTACTGTCGTTGGCTATTTTCTTCGCTTTGACGGACGATCTCGTCAACGACGTGCTCGATCGGTACAGTCGCGTCGATTATAATTCCGTTTTTCGGAGTGTCTTCTTTTGTTTGGTGCAATCGCGCAATAAGTTCCCGTTCCGTTTTCTTTCCGCCCCACTCATTTTTCGGTCGCTCTTCAAGCCGCCGGTTCAATGTGTCATGGTCGACCTTGAGGACAAAAACGCAGTCAAATAGATCTATGAATTTCGAAGAGTTCCTAGAACCACCGCAGAAAAACGTTACCGCCTCATCCTGGTTGGCGACCAAAGCTCTTACTTTATCTACATGCCAAATGTGTTGCTCGTGCGTGACGCCATCCGTACGTGTACCAGTTTCCGGATCGCCTTGATAAGCCAATTCACGGTCACCATGAATGGCATGGTAGCCGCGCCGCTGCAATTCATTGCAGACTGAAGTTTTGCCGATACCAGAAACGTCTTCAATCAGATAATTTCTAAAGCCCATGGCTAGTCCCCCCCCATTCAACTGGATGAGCACATTATAATTGGATTTGTCTATCTATCTCTAAACTGTCCTGCACTATAATTATAACCCCAACCATGAGGATGTTGATGGAAGTTCTATCATAGAGGGGCATTTTTCTTCCCACTTTTACATATTGCTGAAGCAAAAAGTTCCCTCTGTAAGTACCCGTGCAATTACATATCAATCCAAATTTCGGGACACTTTCGTTTTTTGAATTATGAATAATAACCCAATAATAATGCATTGTTCTATAATCGTGGAAAATACATCATTTTTATGTCCATCATTGGAAAACAATACAACTTCTCGTCTATTAGAAAGGACAAGAAGTTGTATTCATATAATAAAAAAACCGGGTAATACGCGGATTCAAAAGCATATATGTTCTTGTCCTCTTACACAGGTGGGGCTTGGCCCCTCCCGTGACCGGACTTTACTGGGCACGCAACAAGAAAAAAACCCGCAGCATGAAGCATGCCGCAGGTCTCTAATACTTTAGATCGTTCCATGCCGAAGCTTCAACTTAGGAACTGACATCCGTATCAATGATTTCATCCAGTTCTGAACTATGTTCGTTTGCGGCTGCAATAATTTCTTGATCAACCTTATTACTTCCTTGAATTTGCTCCGCGGCTTGGGCTTGATTGTTCAGTTGCTTAACAATTTGTCCTGTGCCATGAGCTCCTTGATGTCCTCTACTGGATGTCATTGTATTTATCCTCCAATTTCGAAAGTTAATCTCCCTACTATATTATGATGCTATTTTCCATCCTTATTCCACATAGAGCCTCATTGGTTCGTTTTCGCCTCATGCAATTGTGTAATCAACACCAACAGATCAGCTACTGTTAATTGAATGGTTCGCTGAAATGTTTTTAAGCATCACCTGGTTGATCGTGTGTATTATTTTGTGCAGATTGGTCAGGCGATTTTCGAGTTCGAGATTGCAGTTCCTTATCTACGGTTCGCTGAGATTTGGTTATCTTAGTTTTAGTTTTATTGGACATTGAGATTACCTCCTTTCTATCTTGATAACATAAGCTAAAATGTTCTGTGGGAAAGTTTCCTCAGGCTTTTTTAGGGCTTTATATGTGAACCATTTTGTTAACTAACCACCTTAATTAATATTTGCCTCATCAATTTTACCCTTTTGATTTGGTTTTTGGTTTTTTTGCTTTTCGGATTTCACGCTTTTCTTTTGATTAGTCATAACTTTAGCACACCCCTTTGAGTAATTTGAAACATATATATTGTACTCACTTAAGAAATAATATAAGCAGACACATTGTGCCAATCACTAAGTTGGTCGGCGAAATTAAACAATAATTTCTTACTGGGAACTAAAGCTTTTCAAATGAGATTATTCTTGCATAATCAGCCCTTAATCTCCACAAGATAAAGCACATTGAGAAAAGGAGTGATTTTAACCCATGGCAAATAACAGCATAACAGCACTTTACTCGTACCACAGGCTAAAGCGGCAATTAACCAACTAAAGTGAAGTAGCACAAGAATTGGGCATCCCTCTTCATCCAAATGGCTACAATGGAAATCTCCTTACAAGGGATGCAGGCTCTATCGGAGGAACAATTACAAAGCGTCTTGTACAAATTGCTGAGCAGCAGTTAAATGGATTTAAACGCTAAATCTATAATGCAATATAATGGAAGACTGGTAAAAAAGACTACGATCACCTTTCGTTCAAACTGGCAAACCTTACATTGCTATCATTGAACAAACGTATCAGTTCGCTTAACTGAAATGCTTTTTTAGAACAGTTAATTTCTCAAATCTCCTGTCGTAATTTTGTCGTTCCTTGCTCATCTGATACTAATTCCAGTGATTGATGGTAAAACTTTGACGCTTGATCAAATTCGTTCATTTTCGAATACAAAATTCCCAAATAAATCAAACCATTCGCCTTTTCTTTTTAGAAAATGGCTGATTTATTGCATCCTTCATTGTTTCAATTGCTTTTTTCCTAAGAAAGAGCGATTCATAAAAAGATGCCCTATCAACATAATGCACATATTTTTTCAAAGGTTTTATCAACGAAAAAATGCCCATCTATTAACCCGTCCCCATATTAAATTCTGAAATAAAAAGAAGCTCGCCAAAAAGCAAGCTCCTCCACTATTTTTCTCCCTAGTTCAATCTATTTAATCATCGATTTATAATTCCCCATAATATCCAATCCCAAAAGAAGAGTATAATCATAATAACGATAAAAATCCCAACAGGATTCGGACCAAGATTTAAGAAATAAAGAACAGCACTGAGTATGATTGTCAAGATAGCGGCGATTACTACTTTTACAAGAATGGACTTAATCATTTTCCTCATTGTCATGTTCTCGCTCCTGTGATTTCCTTGGGTTCATTTTCTTTTTCTTTATTGTTGTGTTGTATCCTTCATTATCAACTCAAGATCACTACCTTATACTGTCCATTAACTTAACAAAAGCTGCCGAATCTAACGTCCGGCAGCTTCACTTAGTTGTAATTGAACTCTCGACCTCCGTTAGTTCAATCCTAACATTCGTACTAATCGATTTTAATTTTCTTATAGTACGATAATGGAAATATCCATGGAACACCGAAATCATCCTCAAAATCATCATATAGCCCCATAACGACACTTGGTTCTAAAAATTCATGATTATTTTCTTTTGTTAGTTTTATTTCAAGGGTTGGTCCTAATCCTTCCTCTCCTAACTCAATTTGTAGTCCTTGTTCTTGTAAAGTTCCTTTCATATTAATAGATAGTGCCGTTCTCCCTAATAAATCTCGATTAACTGGTTCACTTCCTAAAATAGGATAAAAGTTAACTCTAACCTCGATATCATCTATCTTTTTTATTATTAATATATGTTCGGCATAGTCCGTCCAACTTCCGATAAAATTATCAATCACATCCATAAGTCGTCCCCGTTTATAAGTTTTAATATTTGAAATATTCGTTCAGATAATGAGACTTTCCTGCTCTTTACTTCAATAGAAAAAGGAAGCAGCTGCCGGTTGATATGTTCCCTGGTTATTTCACTAACTTTCTCCCGTTAGTTGAATAGGCATTTGACAGCAGGTTTGTTCGAAAAAATCATGGTCCTGTTCCATCAGCAATCACACGATAACCTAACCAATTTTTCTTCACCCAGATAAATGATTTTGAAACTTCATTAACAAAGAATAATTCAGCTCCACCAAACGATGTGCTTCCGGTCACCTTAACTTGAACCCTGAAAGCCTTTACTGGATGGAGTGAGAAGAATAAATGCTTCCTAACCGCTAATTCCGCCGTTGGATTGGGAAAGAAAAACAAATAAATCACTAACAATGTCGTTATGGATATAATCCAAATCTGCTTTCTCTTTGAAATCGACATTGTATCATCCTCTCGTACATTATTATCCTGGTTACTATAGATTTCGAACTATTATTTTCCGTTAGTTCAATGGCAAGGCTCTTTATTACCGTTTTATCATCTACATTAACAATAAGTATCGCTGCGTTGTAAGAGCAATAATAAAGCAGTACGATTTATTTCTACAAGAAAAAGAACACCATAAGTGTTCCCAGTTGCACAATAGCGGACTAGTTTTGGCTCGTTGAGTTTATTAAAGTACAAATCATTCTGCTTAGTCACTCATACTTTTGTTATTCCATTAGATTTATACCAGAATTATCAGGTGAAAGATAATATTGGTATATCCAACTTTTTTGCTTATACCCTAAATCAATCAGCATTATTCTTCCCTCATCTGACCAGCTAATAAAAAGTTGGGCACCTAGATCCCCTTTTTCCAAGGCATTGAAATCAATATTGTAACCCTGCCCCAAATTCATGAATATATAATTTGACTTTGCTGAAATATCGTATCTCCATACTAGCTCTTGGTTTTGATCAGTGCTGATTACAGTGGGTTCACCAAGAAGTCCTTTTACGAATGCTTGATCTTGCCCTATTTTCAATTGATATTGAATTTGCCATGTTTTTTTTGTGGTTTCATCCACGCCCGTAGGTTCATTCATTATCGAAATTACTTTGCCTGATTCTAAACTATTTGTATATCTTACGCCTAAACCAAGACTTTCACCTATTAAGCGTATAGGAACATAAGCATGTCCGTTGTAATTCAAAACTTTGTATTCACTAGGTAATTCCTTGCTTTGTCCGTTAATTTCAATTTTGGCTGGAAACAAATATGCCTGAATAGATTCAGAAGCATAAACTGCAGTTGTTGCAGTTAAAGTGATTCCACAAATTAATCCTAAAATAAATTTTTTCAATGACTCATCACTCCCAATGTTTAATTCTAATGAATTAGACGTAACGGGATTGTAATAAGTTTCCATTTATTCAAATTGATTATTTCATTAAACAGCCCGTAGCTGAGAAGGCTGCCGAACAATAATCTTCGGTAGCTCTCTTATTAAGTCATTGAACTATCGTGATCCGTTAGTTCAACGGCACTATAGCAATTCCTTTTCTCTAAGTAGCTTTTTTAATACTTCGCTGGAAGTAAAAGTGGCAAATGGGCATTAGTAGTAGCAATCCAAGTAATCCGAACATAATTTGAAGTACTTCATGTTATGGAGGTTGTGGAATGCTCATAAGAACGATAGATCAATTTACGAACAACACCGGTGTCTCTTCAACCGAAATTGGATTTACGGACGATGTTTTCGGATTTCTAAATCTAGGACAAAAAATAATCGTGAAACGTGGAACCCGGATTCGACGCAACCTCTCCGTCGCTTTTGAAGCATTTGAAGACGATCCCCAACCGGCTTTCAAATTAACGAGATCCAACCAGAGATTATTTGAACTAAGAAACAACGCGACCTATATCGTACAGTATGATACTAAGAAGAACATATTCCGTATCGGAAGACGAATAAACAATACCAGTTCCACCCATAGAACAAAAATCCTAGCTCGTGTAAAACCTTCACAAGAAATTAACATGGATTTATATAGGAGAAACTTGGTTGCAAATGTTGTGCTGATGCGAAGTCTATTGAATCGCATTGTAGCGAATCCCCGCTTCGCATGTGCTTTAACCCGTTTTCTGAAGCTTGGCAAGCAAGAGCGGTTGCTTGATTTATTAGAAAATACTCTAGGTCCGTTTTCTTTTAGCGATAATAATTTGTTTCGATTAGAGGCAGGAACACCGGGCAATTTTTCTGCTTGCGTGGGCGCTGCATTCTTGACGAATTTCTGCAATGCCTTCTATCTAGTAAAAGGACTTTCTGCGTTACGCCCTTCTCATGTTAGAGCATTGGCCAAAACATTAATTCCGTTATACAGAAGAATCGCCCAGGATAGCAATTATGCCAAAACATTAACGAGCGCGATCTTCTCGAAGAATGTGGTAAAAGTCCGCTCTCTTATTCGTCAGACGATTAATTCTCCATTTCTTACGGTTACATTGCCGCCCAATGATCGGGTTGCCCCTGACACTCCCCCCAGTCGACTTAACCGGCTCCGCATATGCCTTGGACTAGGCGAGGTTATGTACTGCTCAGAATTTCATTTATTGCTTGTCTAGTGGTATAACGCAGGAAGCAGCTATCAGCCGAGGCGAACTGCTTTGTGCTATAGTTCTTCCGTTAGTTCAATTCTACCCAATCTTTGAAGATTAAAAGAATTTCCCCTAAATTTTTAGGACCACCAAACCCTTCAAAGTACCCTTCTTTCAACCTACAATGTATCCAATCATGCTCGGTTCTTTCTTTGACCAAACTTTCAAATGGTTTGTTTTCTAAAGTAGTTTCTTGCAAGTTTATTTTGACACTCCAACCAGGATTATCAAGCGTTCCGATTTTCAGTCCATAACAATGTTCCCAATCTCCATCACACTGTGATAAATACCAATCTTCCAAACATTCTATTAAATTCAAATTGAAATCCCCCTGAACTATTTCATTTCAATCTTCCTTTTACTTCAATGGAATCAAAAAGGAGTTGCCACAGCGGCTCCTCAACTATCGTTCCTCGTTAGATTCCTGTAGTTGGATAAATTTCAGCTTTGTAAAAAAACGAGCGCCTCAGTACGATGGAAGTACGCTACGGGTCAAAAGCCCTTTAATT
>NZ_JAGGKV010000043.1 GCF_017874035.1 Paenibacillus aceris | reverse complement strand
CGTTGTTACGTTGTCTCATTCCGCTCGCCTCCCTTTATATGAATAGTACCTTATTTCCCATGGTACTCTCCAATTTAATTAGGGGGCTTAATAGAGAGGGGGAACTAGGGTCCACTATTTCGCCATTTTGACACATATTTGGACGATGATGGTTGAATAAGAGCCTGTAGTTCCCCTCCAACCCTCGAAATTCGGCTATTTGCTCAAATAAGGGAATGTTGTTCCGCTCATTCATAGGTTTACATTATTCTTGAAACCTGATTTGCATCAAAGAGATGGGCCGTTTCCGTGCATTCATCAAGAGGGCATACGGGAATAGAGGAAGGGGTGTGAATTTTTAGTAAGTATCTATCATTATGCAGGAGTCGAGCAGACGTAATGGGAGTTTGCGAGGTCTCGCTCCTCGCTACTCATCTCTCTCCTGAAATCTGCCCTATATGTACATACAAGTTAAACGAGTGGTATAATACGTTCAGAATCAAACGCCTGAGGTGAAACAGAAACATGAAAGAAAAGCAAATGCCGAAATATATGCAGCTTAAACAGGAAATTTTATCGTGGCTTCACACCGGTAAGCTGAAACCAAATGATCAGATGCCTTCGGAAAATGAAATTGCCGAGCAATTCCAGATGAGCCGTCAGACGGTTCGCCAGACGTTTGGCGGGCTAGAACAAGAGGGCTGGCTATACCGGATGCAAGGGAAAGGAACTTTCGTATCCACGCCACAAACGCAGAAAGGCCGAGATGTGCAGACGATTGGCATCTTGACTACCTATATTTCTGATTATATATTTCCGCATATCGTAAGAGGGGCGGAATCCGCCTTGCGTGTGAGAGGCTACAGGCTTGTCTTGTCATCAACGGATAACGATAAGGACAAGGAAAAGGAAAGTCTGAATATGATGTTGAGTCAGCCCTTAAGCGGGCTAATTATAGAGCCTACGAAAAGCGCGGAAGGCAATCCGAATATCAACTATTATCTTTCACTCGATTACCAGCATATTCCTTATTTGATGATCAATGAACGCTACCCTGAGATGAACTGCCCTTCCTTGGTAGTGGATGATGAAGAGGGCGGGTTCAAGGCGGCTCAGCATCTGATCGAGCTGGGGCACCGCAGGATTGCCGGCTTTTTCAAGACGGATGATTTGCAGGGGATTAATCGCCTGAAAGGATTTATTCGCGCGCACCATCACTACCAAATTCCATTATTGCCGGAGCTCGTCATCCACTATACGACAGAGGAAAAAAGACAGAAACCTTACGAGAGTGCGCTGGCGCTGCTCGCTGGTGAGGAGGATGCGCGTCCTACGGCTTTCGTTTGTTATAACGATGAGCTTGCAGTGCATTTACTTGAAGCTGTACGTACATTAGGTCTTCAAGTTCCTCAGGATGTCTCTTTAGTAGGATTCGACGACTCCACTTTAGCGCTGGCTACTGAGGTGAAACTGACGACGCTCTCCCATCCCAAAACCGAATTAGGTTCAGATGCTGCAGAACTTTTGATTGATATAATCGAAAACAAGCGAGTAACTGGCAGAGAGACCGGGAAAATTTACAAACCTGAATTAATTGTGAGGGAGTCAACGATCCGCATCTAGTGGACAAAAATTAAATTCGGTTAACTTGTACGTACAAGAAGTACGCGGTTGGCGTCACTATAGAAAGGAACCCGGCCACGCCGTTCAAGGTGCAGTGGTAAAAAGAAGTCACTTTTGTCGATGTCAGGGCGATTTTCATCCATTGACTTCCCTGTTTCTCATGCTTTAAAGTAAATTCATATGAGCCTGTCCAAATTATGGGCATTGCATTAGGAGGAGAACACAAGATGACAACCAAAGCCTATGAAGGAACGTTCCAAGGGGAGAAAGCCGTTTGGCTGCAAGCAGGCCGTTATGAGGCAGCTGTATTGCCGGAAATTGGCGCGAACCTAATTGCTTTTAGAGACAATGAAAAGGAATACCGCTTTCTGCGTGAGCCGTCCCTCGATGAAATGGAAGCGTTTAAAGCACGTCCAATCATACATGGTATTCCTGTATTGTTCCCGCCTAACCGATACGAAGACGGGAAGTTCCCTTGGAAGGGCAAGGTTTTTCAATTCCCAATAAACGAGCCGAAAATAGGCAATCATCTGCACGGGTTTGTGCACGATATTCCGTGGGAAGTTGAGAAATTTGGCGCAGATGAAAGCGAGAGCCGTGTCACTTTAGCGCTTCGGGTAAGAGAAGGACATTCGGTTTATACATACTTACCGTTCGAGTTCACAATTCGCCTGACTTATGCGTTGAACGAATTTGGTTTACACCAGCATATTTCTGTCCATAATGAAGGCCGAGAGGCGATGCCTTGCCTAATTGCCTACCATACGACGATCAATGCGCCATTTGCGCCGAATTCGCAGGCGTCGGATTACAGCTTCAAGATGACAATCGGCGATCGCTGGGCAATGAGTGAAAGAATGCTGCCGACTGGCGAGTACCAGCCGTTATCGGATGAAGAAGCAAAAATGAAAACAGGCGGCTTATCGCCATTCTTCGAATCAATGGACAACCATTACACGACGGCACCGCAAAATGGACGCAATTACATGGAGTTGACAGACTCCCGTGCAGGCGTCAAACTGGTGTATGATGTCGGGACATCTTATAAGCAGTGGATGATCTGGAATAATGGCGCGACGGAAGGGTTTTTCTGTCCAGAACCGCAAATGAATTTGGTCAATGCTCCGAATGCAGATTTACCGGCTGACCAAATCGGTCTTGTGAGCTTGGAGCCTGGCGAAGTATGGGGAGAATCCGCTCGTCTATATACGATTGAATTTAAGAAGTAAGGCATAAGTAGTCCCCTTTGTCGCTGGAGAGAGAATCCGACGTGATGCTCTGAAAGCGGCGAAGGGGTATTTTTATCGAAAGAGAGCTAAGGTGAACGATATGGATAATGATCAATTGATCGCTGAGAATGAGAGATTGAAGCTTGAAAACGAAAGGCTAAAGCAAGAAATAGCCAAGCTTCGTGGCGTGAAACGGCCGTCTGCCGGCTCGATGGAGAGCATGTCCACGAAACTGAAGGAAGCGCTTAGAGAATAGTGGATCCGCGCAGTTCGACAAACGGTGCCGCATTCGTTATAATGAGTACTGGAAAAAGGAGGGAAACGCATATGAACGAAACATTACCGCCAAAAACTTGCTCGATCGACCGTCTTGTGACCAAAGAAGCTGAAGTCAGCAAAGTACTTGCAGGACAAAAAACAGCTTGCAGACGCAACGGACGCTATGCAGATATCGGTGAAACGATGGATCTGCAGGGCAGTACATTTACCGTAACGAAGGTTTACCAGCAAGCACTTGGGGATCTGACGGTAGAAGATGCAAAAGCCGAAGGGCATGCAACCATTGACGAATATCGAGACAGTATTTTATCCATGCATCCAGGTATGCCTTGGCTGCCGCAAATGAAAGTATGGGTACACGAGTTTCAAAAAGCTGAATAAGAGAACAATTCAAAACAGTGTGGATCATGAGATCCGCACTGTTTTGTTGAATTTTTTACAGAATGGATGATGGAGTTGTCCTGGTACATATTGCTTTTATATATCCATATTTTTAGTGTTGTACTTAGTATTGGGCCTTATTTTGTGTTATTTCCGTTATTAGCTAAAATAAGAATCGCGCCTTTTGAGCTCCTGCCAGAGTACTTGGAGCCGTTTCGAATTACCGTACGGCTGACGAAGCATGCCGGTCACGTACTGGTAGCAACGGGGATTTTGCTTACTTGGCTAACCGCATGGACGTGGAAAACATCATGGATCGTTTTCACAGTGCTTATTATGGTGGCCTCTTTATACTTTATCGCGCGTGCATTTTCACCGCTTCTGCGGAAGCTTCGTGCGCCGCATGACGACCGGGATGTATTGGTGAACAAATTGAGAAGCGCGTTAATCTGGTATGTGATCATTACGCTGACAATGATGTGGTTCATGGTGGCCAAACCTTCTTTCTGGTAAAAGGTTAAGCTTCCGGTTTGCGCGCATACATGACGACGAAATTATAATATTTGTAAACACAATCCGCATCTGCGAATCCACAGTCTTTCAGCCAAGTCAGCTGCTGGTCGAGAGGAGCCATTTTGTCCAGCTTGGTTCTTTCATAAGCAGCTTGAAGCGCTTCAGGGGTTAAGTCGGTGGCTTCAATTTTCGCTTCCCAATCCGAGCGGTACAAGTGATCGAGGAAGGAACTCGCGCCTTGGACTTGATCCGCATTTACGAAAATGCCGCCTGGCTTAAGCAGTTTATAAATCCGTTCGTATAGGTCTTGTTTAGCTTGATCCTCCAGATGGTGAATAGACAGAGCTGAAACCACACAATCAAACGGTTCAACCGACTCAAATGCCGTATAATCCCCTGCTTGAATGGTCAAGTTGGGGTTATGCTCTCCGAAACGAAGCTTAGCGATGTCGAGCATTCCTTGGGAAAGATCGATCAGCGTTAACTGGGCGCTCGGGTATTTGCTGTAGATGAAAGAGGAGAGAAGCCCAGTTCCTGCTCCAAGGTCAAGAATACGAGGAGAAACAGCTTTAACCTGAACAAGTGAAGAGGCTGTATGGTAAAAATCGTCAAAGCAAGGAATAAGCTTTCTTCGCTGACTGTCGTATTTCTCAGCAATTTCATCGAATTTCGTCGTGATTTGCTCGTTGGTTATTTCATTCATGGTGGATCCACTTCCTTTCGTTGGTTGGCGGCTCTTGATTCTTGGGATTATTTTATAGGGAAAAGCAGGAAAAATCTAAGATATAAATCCGATTAACTTTATAGTTTGAAACTATAAATGGGGCGAGACCTATTGAAAGGTCAGATTGTATTACGATTTGTTCCGGCGAAAAAGTTGGTTAAGCACTTCGGAGAAGACAAGTCCGATCGCGATTGCGCCCGATAGCATAAAGGATTTTGCAGCCAACTGTACGGCAAGATCATAATGATTGAGGACAACATTTTTCATTGCATCATACGCTAATCCGCCTGGCACTAGGGGGATGATTCCCGCGACGCTGAAAACGATAACCGGAGTTTTATATATTCTTGCGAAAAATTGACTTATAACGGTAACGAAGAAAGAGGCAATGAGTGTTGCCAGTATTGGATCTAATGGAATCAATTGGGAGGAGGTGTAGAGCATCCATCCGATCATTCCAACGAAACCGCATTGAATGATTGTGCTTCTCGGCACATTGAACAAAATAGCAAACGCTGCTGTAGAGATGAAGCTTGTGACAAGTTGTTCAAGCATATTCATACCATGCCCTCCCCATTGTAAAAGGATAGGACAAAGGCGATGCCAGCCCCGATGGCAAAAGCCGTTAGAAAAGCTTCAGCCCCTTTAGAGACCCCTGAAACAAAGTGTCCGGCCATTAAATCCCTAACCGCGTTCGTAATGAGAAGACCCGGAACTAGAGGCATCACCGAGCCGATAATGATAGTGTCAAGATCATGCCCAAACCCCACATGAACGAACAAAAATGCCAAGATTCCAATGAATAATGAAGCCAGAAATTCAGCAAAGAATTTGATCGGAACTAGACGATGAAAGTAACCGAGAAAGGCTAACCCTGCCCCTCCGGAAAAAAAAGCCGGGAGGAAATCACGCCACATGCCTTGGAACATAATTAAAAAACAACCGCTTGCAAGTGCGGCGGAAAGTATCTTTATCCACGTAGGGAAGCTTGTATTAGCTGCATCGATCTCTGTAAGTAGGCGATAAGCTTCTCGAGGCGTCAATTCACCTTTGCTGATGCGTCTTGAAATGGCATTCACGACGGTTACTTTATGTAAATCCGTTGATCTCGCGGATATCCGAATCAATCTAGTCGTCTGCTCAGGCCCGTCGATTGAGAAAATAATGCCGGTTGGTGTTACGAAACTATGCGAATTAGGCACACCGAAGCCCTGTGCAACGTGAGTCATCGTATCTTCAACACGATACGTTTCTCCACCGTTTTCGAGCATGATTTTACCGGCCAGTAAACAAACTTGAGCGATTTCATAATTGGTAGGCGGGAGATGTTCCATAATCGATTGTCTCCTGTATAAGTATTTGACCAAAGTATAATACATTTTGGAAGTAAATCCTAAGATGAGCCTAACTCAAGGTGAGCATTTCGTAAAGCATACAAAAAAGATGAATTCACAAAAACTCAGGTTGTAGTTACAATTATGAAATACTTACTATCATCGTATGACATGTAAGATTCGGTGTATTAGGTAAATCGCCCTAGTAAATCCCATTTGAGGAGGGTGTCTGATGAACAAAGGCTATTATTTAACTGATTTAGACGGGACTTTACTTCGGTCGAATGCCACCGTATCCGAGTATACAGCCGATATAATCCAACAAGCTTTAGAGACCGGAACGGCTATCAGCTATGCGACTGCAAGGAGCTATCAAAGCTCAAGTGCTGTAGTTTCGCATATTCCATGGCGTTATCCGATCGTACTTTATAATGGGGCATTATTGTTTGATCCCGTTCATAAACGTGTGTTGGACGGTAATTTCCTTGACAGGGAAAGAACGGAAGCTATTTTAACAATCGGAAAATCGAGGGAATTGGTCCCACTCTTATTCGCATTAGATCACGAAGATCAGGAAAAGGTTTTGCATGAGAAGCTTTTTAGAACAGGGGATGTGCAATTTGCTGCTAGCCGACCAAACGACCCTAGATTCAGCGAAGTGAAGAAACTAAGCTGTCCTCACAACTTACGAACTCTGCTTGTCACATATATTGGATTGCTGGAAGAATTGGAACCGCTGAAAAAAGCGGTAGCTTATGTGTTTGGCTCAGAGATACACATCCATATGATGAAAGATAATTATATTGAGAATCATTACTTTCTGGAATTCAGTCATCCGAAGGCAAATAAACAGGAAGGGCTGCTTTTATGGGCTAAACATGTAGGCTGCACGTCTGAAGATATCACAGTTTTTGGCGATAACCTCAATGACGTCGGCATGTTTCTTGCTGCAGGCCGCAAAATTGCCGTGGAAAATGCGCATCCTGAGATTTTGACGATGGCAGATGAAATCATCTTGAGCAACGATCAAGATGGCGTAGCTGCGTATATGGAAGCTCGATTGAAAATTGGTGTATAATGGGAGAAATATGGTTGCGAGGAGAGAGTTTGACTTATGCCCTATAACGATGAGCATATGAGTTATACGAATACGTTTATTCAAGTCGCTGCGGATTGCCCGGTCGAAACAGGAGTCGTTCCCCCGATGAAAAAAGAGGGAAAAACCGCTCACCGGATCCAATTCGAACTGTTATCGCAATATCCCTACAAGTTCACACAGGGCGAGTTGATTTATGAGGTTCATTTGCAGCATAAACAAATCCCGGAAGCGGAACGTGAGCTGCGCGGCAGTGAAATCCGTGAGGAGTTATTCGCCAAAAATCATCCATGCCTGAGAGCCTCTATGCTCCCCAAAAAGCACGGGTGGGGTGTTCACTACAACGAAGAAGGCAAAATAGCGATTTACCCGATGGAATCGGAAGCGTATCAGCAATTTGTCGAAGCAGGCACACATCAGGCAGATGGACCTAAGCTTTTATATGCAATGCGCAGTTCGCGCGGGTGAGCTGCTGAGTGACAGGGAATCCTTCGAATAAGAGGATTCTCTTTTTTACGCCTCGTTGACAAAACAATAAACGAATATATATAATATCTATGTATTAATAAACAATTTTAGGAAGTGTTTGTTTTGGAGGTATCCGATCAGTTCTGGCAGGCATCCATCGATGACTGGAAACGGGGCTACGTACGAGAACATGATGTCTATCGCTGTTTGCTTTGCGGCAAGCAGACGGAAATCGGAATTATTTATCCTGAAGGTGGTGTTCTGTATGAAGCGGAACGCTATTTGAAATGGCATATTCAGCATGCGCACGGCTCGGTATTTCACTATTTAATCGGGTTGGACAAAAAGCTCACCGGTTTGACTGATCATCAAAATAGTCTGATGAAGCTCTTCTATGAGGGCAAAAACGATCGTGAGGTTCAGCAGGAATTAGGAATCGGCAGCGCTTCGACCATTCGGAACCATCGCTTTGGACTGAAAGAGAAAGAACGGCAGGCCAAAGTTTTTCTGACGATGATGGAGCTTTTGAAGGAAAAAGACCAGCATGCGCCGACTTTTGTTGACATCCATAAAACAGCCACAATGGTGGATGAACGATACAATGTAACTCTGGAGGAGTACGAACAGATCGTAAAAAAGTACTTTCCTGAAGGCACCGCCGGGAAGCTCGTCTCCTTTTCACAGCAAGAGAAACATAAGATTGTCGTACTGCGTGAGATTGCCAAACGGTTTGAACAGGATCGCTTATATGGCGAAAAAGAAGTTAATGAGATATTAAAACCCGTGTTTCACGACTATGTGAAAGTTCGCAGATACTTAATTGAATATGGCTTTCTCGATCGCGAACCGGACGGAAGCCAATATTGGTTGAAAGGATGAAATCGACAAGATGACGAAAAAGGAATCAAATCAACGGAGACAAGAATTGCAGCAAATCTATAAAGAAACGAAAAAAGAATCCGGTGTGTTTCAAATCCGAAATACGGTGAATGATAAAAGATGGATTTCGAGTACGAAAAATTTACGCTCTTTGAACGGAAAACGGATGGAGCTTGATATGGGCAAGCATATGAATAATGCCTTGCAGATGGAATTGAACGAATTTGGCAGCAGTGCTTTCGAGGTAGAGGTGTTGGAGGTGCTGGAAGTAAAGGAGACGGGCTACTTCGACGAAGATGATGCCCTAAAGAAGTTGGAAGATAAATGGCTGGAACAGCTGCAACCTTATGATGATCGCGGATATCATAAACGTAAGCCGTGAGAAAATTCCCTATTTCATACTAGAGCTTTTGGTTTAACAGTGGATTTAACCGGATTTTTTAGTATAATCGTAGGTAGAGATTGCAAATTCTCACTACACTATCTTTTAAGGAGTCGTACCATGTCAAAAACACTTATTTTCGGACATAAAAATCCGGATACTGATTCAATCACATCCGCAATTGCTTATGCTGCACTGAAAACGAAGCTTGGCCAAGAAGTTGAAGCTGTTCGTCTCGGCAGCGTGAATGGTGAAACTCAATATGCTTTGGATACCTTTAAAGTTGCGGCGCCTCGTCAAGTTGAGACAGTTGCGAACGAAGCTGCTAATGTGATCTTGGTTGACCACGTTGAACGTCAGCAAAGTGCTACTGATATTGATCAAGTACGTGTAGTGGAAGTTATTGACCATCACCGCATTGCGAACTTCGAGACTAGCCATCCGCTTTACTACCGTGCCGAGCCTGTAGGTTGTACTGCGACTATTTTGAATAAATTGTACAAAGAGAACGGCGTTTCCATTGATAAGGACATTGCAGGTTTGATGCTTTCCGCAATTATTTCTGATTCCTTATTGTTCAAATCTCCAACATGCACAGAGCAAGACGTGGCAGCAGCTCGTGAGCTAGCGGCTATCGCTGGCGTAGACGCTGAAGTATATGGTCTTGAAATGCTGAAAGCCGGTGCTGATCTGAGCGACAAAACGGTCGCGCAACTAATCTCCCTGGATGCAAAAGAGTTTCAAATGGGCAGCTACAAAGCTGAAATCGCACAAGTGAACGCTGTTGATGTAAATGATGTGCTTGCAAAACAAGCGGAAATTGAAGCTGCTTTGAATACGATCATTGCTGAGAAAAACCTGGACCTTTTCCTGTTCGTTGTTACTGACATTCTTAACAATGATTCCGTAGGTCTTGCTCTTGGACGCAAAGCTGAAGCAGTTGAGAAAGCTTACAATGTAACACTTGTAGATAACAAAGCGCTGCTTAAAGGCGTAGTTTCCCGTAAATCTCAAATCGTTCCTGTGCTTACGGACATTTTCAACAATCTGTAAGACAGTAACAGCCCCATAGCAAAACACCGTTCACACAATGGGACGGTGTTTTTTGGTTGTGGAGCAATCTTTTGGTATGATAGAAGGGAGTTTAACGAAAGAGGTGGAGAAAGAGATGAATTCTAACATTCAGCAAGTTAAATATGACAAGGCAACATTTGCCGGAGGATGCTTTTGGTGCATGGTGACGCCGTTCGATCAACTGCCGGGGATTGTGTCCGTCGTATCCGGTTATATTGGCGGCCACACGAGCAATCCGACATACCAGGAAGTATGTTCGGAAACCACAGGCCATGCAGAAGCTGTTCAAATTACATTTGACCCCGAACTATATTCATACCATAAATTGCTGGATACGTATTGGCGCCAAATCGATCCGACAGACGCTGGCGGCCAGTTCCATGACCGCGGCTCATCGTATCGTACGGCTATTTTCGCACATAGTGATGAGCAGATGGCAGAAGCCGAAGCTTCCAAGCAAGAGCTGCAAAACAGCGGGCGCTTTAACGCTCCAATCGTTACGGAAATCGTGCGTATCGATGCGGAAGCCTTCTATCCGGGTGAAGACTATCACCAGGACTATCATCATAAAAATCCGCTGCGCTACAAAGCTTACCGCAAAGGCTCAGGGCGCGATGCTTTTATTGAAAAGCATTGGAACACAGCCAAGGATAAAGAGGAGCGCAAAAAGAAGCTTACGCCACTGCAGTTTGAAGTTACACAAAAAAATGGGACAGAACGGCCGTTTGACAATGAGTTCTGGGACTCCCATGAAAAAGGATTGTACGTGGACATCGTATCCGGTGAGCCGCTATTTACATCCATCGATAAATTCGATTCAGGCTGCGGTTGGCCCAGCTTCACGAAGCCGGTGTTTGAAGGCAGCGTAAAGGAAAAAACCGATACCAGCCATTTCATGGTCAGGACAGAAGTCCGCAGTCATGAAGCGGACTCCCATTTGGGTCACGTTTTTAATGACGGGCCAGGGCCGACAAGACTCAGATACTGCATTAATTCGGCTGCGCTGCGTTTCGTTCCATTAGCTGATATGGAGAAAGAAGGCTATGGGGCTTATCTTCGTTTCTTTGACGGGAAGTAACGAACTTTCAGGTAAGTCCTAATCGCTTGCGCATAGAATGGACCATGGATGAATTAGGCGGGAGGCTTGATGTTCATGGTGAAGTCGCCGGATGTTGAGGATTTGCCCTATGTCTTACGTTTCATCCTGCTCCAGGAGTTTCATCTCAAAGGAATGTAGAAGTGTGAGGTGAAACAGGGGCATTTGAATTGGAGACGATGATGGACTCTTTCAATTTTTTCACGATGAACGGCCGCTGCTTTCCGCACACGACGCCACTTCCCGTTCAGTTGGGAGAAGAAATGCGTGTCCGCTTTGCCAATATTGGAATGAATGCACATCCGATCCATTTCCACGGGCACCAATTCTGGATCGCCGCAGCAGACGGTAACACAATTCCAGCTTATAATCGTGAGCTGCGCAATACGGTGTTGGTGGCGAGCGGAATGACGGTGGATATCGAGTTTGAGGCCAACAATCCAGGCATTTGGCCACTCCATTGTCATATGCCGCACCATTCATCTAACAACATGACAAAGTCAACGGGCGGGATGTTTACTACCGTTACCTACGTGTAACAAAAAAAAGACGCTAGACAGGCTGATTTTCCTGACTAGCGTCTTTTTGTTTTGGTTTTGGGGAAAGCTGCGCCTAGGGCTCAGTGAGTTCACTTTTCGTACCAAGGATTTAAGTGAATAAGCACTTCATCCACATCAGCATGCTGTTCCATAATGGATTTCTTGATCACGCGAGTGATGTCGTGGCCTTCTTGAACCGTAAGCTCACCGGGAATAGATATTCGAGCATCGATCAGAATGTAATGACCATGTTCGCGTGCGCGGATGCGGTCAATTCGTTTTACTTGGGGAACAGCCTCGATAAGAAGAATGAATTGGTGCAGCTTCTCTTGGTCTACCGTTTTTTCCATCAAAATATCGAAAGATTCCTTGCCCATTTCCACGGCTATTCTTAAAACGAGTAAGGATACAACAATTCCGGCGGCAGCATCGCCAAAGGATAACCAGTGGATGTCGTAGGCTCTTCCAACAAAGGCTAAGCCGATACCAACGACGGCTGCCAGTGACGCATAGACATCCGCTAAGTGATCTTTAGCAGTCGCAATCAAACTCTTGCTGTTGGTTCGAATGCCGATGCGCATCGTGTAGACGTAAAGCACATATTTCCAAAGCATTGAAATGAGAGCAGCAGCAAAAGCGATCCAGCTTGGCGTCTGAGGCTCATGGAATAAGGCGACAGTAGCATGATAACCAATATAAAGTGCCGCGATCAGCAGAACAAAAGCGACAAAACCGGATCCGAGCACCTCAGCTTTGCCATGACCGTAAGGATGGTCCTCATCGGCCGGAAGTTTGGATATTCGCATTGCGCTAAGAGCTGCAATAGTAGCGATAATATCGCCGGCATTATGGAGTCCATCGGCTAATAAAACTTCACTTTGGAACCATAGTCCGATAATAATTTTCATTATGGTAAGAAAAATGTTGCTGATCAGCGACAGCCATATCGCCAGTACGGATGATTTGTTGTCTACAGTCATTAATGATGACCTCCTACAGAAGTGTTTCCCGAAGGAAAAAAAATCCCTTGACCTAAGGCGAGCTTAGATCAAGGGATTTTTTTGCTTTATATATTGAAATCTAGTAATTAATAAGAGATTCATAATCAACACTTCACTTTGCACAAATATCTTTGTATAATACCACACATAGCTGAAATTAACAAACCACAAGTCCGAGGTCCGACGGTTCACGCACGTTCATTGTGGGGGAAGGAAGTTTAGAGAATCAATGCTAAAGCCATGGTTGCTTGAGATTGAACATCAATTATTACCTCAATTAGAGTTATACAGTGAACAACCGTACGAGCCGATCGTAGTCCATTATATTCCAAAGCCATGGAAATTGCTTGGTTCAGGTAACTATGCCGCGGTACTTATGCACCCGGATTACGCGGATCTCGTCGTCAAAGTGTATGCCCCAGGCCGACCGGGAATCGAGGAAGAAACGGAAGTATACCGCCGATTAGGCAAGCATCCCGCATATTCCGAATGCCTGTATGCAGGCGATAATTACTTAGTATTGCGCCGATTAACGGGCGTTACCTTATACAAATGCTTGCAACGCGGACTTCCAATTCCACGTCAAGTGATCAAGGATATAGATGAAGCGCTCGCTTATGCCACCAGCAGAGGTCTAAATCCACATGATGTGCATGGAAAGAATGTGATGATGAAGGACGGCAGAGGGTTGGTTGTCGACGTTTCCGATTTTTTGAAGCATGAATATTGTCCCATGTGGGACGATTTGAAAAATGCTTACGACCGTTTCTATTTCACATGGGTACGCAAAGTGCCAATCCCCAATTTTGCTTTGAATGTCGTGCGAAGAAGCTATCGGAAATGGAAGAAATTTCGACGAACTCGTGGTACAATTTAAATTGAAATGATGAGTTTCCTAAATTCTAAACATAAGGAAGGCGCGTCTATGAGAGTACATGAATTCGAAATTCGTGCTGATTTGCAGCGGAGTGATTTAACGGCTATTTCAGCTAAGTCTTCTCATTTTGTTTCGGACATTACGATTGATTTTGAGTATGACCATTTTAAGCACTGTGTTGATGTGAAAAGTTTGCTTGGGATGCTGCTAGTGCCGATTAGAGCGGGGACAACGCTGAGATTGCTGACAAAGGGCAAGGATGAGGAAGAAGCGATGCATTTTATGTTCGATTTATTTGAATCTTATCGTTAGAAACGAATAGATAATAGAAAAGACGTACACCTTGACCTCGAAAGGTTCTGTATTCGATGGTGCGGGATCTAACGTCTTTTTTTTTGCAGCGGTGGAAAGAGCTTGAGCCCATAAATCTAGAGGAGTGTGTGCACATGACAACTAAGTATCAAATTGTAGTTACAGGCTGCGGAAGCATGGCTAATGTCTGGGTTGAGTATTTATTAAAACGTGAGGATTGCACGATCGCTGCCCTCGTTGACATTAAAAAGGAATACGCGCAGGCTATGGCAGAACGCCATCAACTTGCATGCGGCATTTACACCGATGTGGAGCAGGCCATTAAAGAAAGCGGTGCCAATCTGGTGATGGATATCACGATTCCGGCCAGTCATTTCCAGGTTGCTACAGCGGCGCTCCGTCACGGTTGCAGTGTCTTCGGCGAAAAGCCCATGGCCGCTACGATGGCAGAAGCGAGGGAGCTCGTGCAGCTGGCGGAACGGACGGGAGGCTCGCTCTCCGTTATGCAGAACCGCCGCTATGACGCGAACATTCGCGCCTTGCGGGAACTGATTCACGCAGGCACGATCGGCCGCGTGGGCTATGTGGGGGCCGATTTCTTCCTCGGCCCGCACTTCGGCGGCTTTCGCGATGCGATGGAAAGCCCGCTAATCCTGGACATGGCGATCCATACGTTCGATCAGGCTCGTCTGATTACGGGGGCAGACCCCGTGTCGGTGTACTGCCAGGAATTCAACCCGCCCGGCTCGTGGTATGCCGGGAATGCCTCTGCGATCTGCATCTATGAGATGTCAGACGGCACAGTTTTTTGTTACCGCGGCTCCTGGTGCGCGGAGGGTGCGCCGACCTCTTGGGAGGCGTCATGGCGCGTGACGGGCGAGTCCGGCACTGCGATTTGGGACGGCGAGGGAGCGCCGTACGCCGAGATCGTCGAAGGCGGCGACCAGGCCGGCAAGTTCCTCCGCGCTCATACGCGTGTTGACGCGGATGTGAATTGGCCAGGCCAAAGGGGCCATGCGGGCTGTTTGGACGAGATGTTCGCGGCGCTGCAGCAAGGCCGTCCTGCGGAGACGGACTGCCGCGACAACATTAAGAGCATGGCGATGGTGCTTGGCGCCATTGACAGTGCGAAGAGCGGCCAGAAGGTCGACCTGCGGAGCTATTGGAGCTGAAGAACGCAGACATCAACGCAAAAAAACGGAGCTAAGCACATTCAAGCCGCTTAGCTCCGTTTCTATTTGAATAATCGCATTTGCTATCGATTGGATCTGTCCCGCACCGCTTTAATTGCTGCTAATTAGACAGTTTTGTTTAGTGAATGTCCTTTTTCTTGAAGCGTCCGCCTTTGACATCGTGGATATTCCCGATGGCGAGAAAGGCTTTAGGATCAAGTTCGTCGACGATGGACTTTAATTTGGCTTCCTCCAGCCGGGTTATGACACTGAAGATGACCTTCTTGTCATCTCCGGTAAACGCGCCTTCCCCGTTCAGGTAGGTGACTCCGCGGCCTAACCGTGAGGTGATAGAATCCCCTATTTTGCTGTATTCATCGCTAATAATCCAAACCGATTTGGATTGATCCAGACCTTCGATGGTGATATCAATCATTTTGAAAGCAATGTAATATGCAATCAGCGAGTACATCGCATGATCCCATCCGAAAACAAATCCTGCGGAGCCGAGAATGAAGAAGTTGATAAACATGACTATTTCGCCAACGGAGAATGGCGATTTTTTGCTAAACAGGATTGCGACGATTTCAGTCCCATCCAGCGAGCCGCCGGAGCGGATGACCAATCCGACGCCGATGCCCAGTATGATACCGCCGAAAACTGCGGCTAACAAGGGATCAATTGTGAATGCTTGCACCGGATGAAGCATGGTTGTTCCTATGGACATAAGAATAACAGAAAATAGCGTCGACAGGGCAAAGGTTTTACCGATTTGTTTATAACCGATCAGTAAAAATGGCAAATTTAACAAAACAAGAAAAATACCTAAAGGGAAATGGCTCAAGTGCGACAAGATGATTGAAATACCAACGATACCGCCATCAATAATGTTGTTCGGAACAAGAAAAATTTCTAATGCAACGGATACTAAGGCAGAACCGATAATCATAAACATGATTCTGCGTAAAAACTTGAGGCGGGTTAACTTTTGATGCTTGGAGATTGCTTGTTCAGCTCCATTTGACAGGTTAGACATGTAGGTTCCTCTTTTCCTTAATTCATTTCTATAAACGTTTAAGAAATAGAATGAATTAGGCCCGTATACCCCGAGATGAATTTAAGGAAAGAGAGCAGAATTGCTTTTAATCTTAGCCAAATTTTCTTTAAAATATAAACAATAAAAATAACAAAAACGGTAATTTCATACTGAGTGTAAGCATCATAAGGCCATTGAAGTTTATTGATGTGCGTATAGATTGTTTTTTTCGTAGGAGAATGTTCCTGTATGGAAAGAACTTGCGTTGTATTGGCAAGAACCAATATTTCGCTATCGGAAGTAAAATGATGCGAAATTGGCGGTGTCAAAGGAAAAATGAATAATCCGAGAATGATCCAGACCAATATTTTCCATTGGTGCCGTCGTGTAAATCGATGCAAGGGTCATCCCCTCCTTGGATAGCGTGAAACCAAATTTGTTTGAATTGTAGCACTTCATCTTAATGGAGTCAAACCGCTTGGTTGATTGTTTTTTTATTTTCTAATGATAGTGAGCGTGCTAAAATGGGAAGAGGGACAAAAACCGACAAAGCTACGCGGCGGATCGGCAAAGTTCCATAATTTGTAAGCGTATACACAATGTTGATTGAACAAATAAAACAGGAAGAATTAACGTTTAAATCAAGTCTAAACATCATTTTATGGAAAGGAAAATGATTGGGTTATCGCCAATTACTAACGTATTGCGAGTATTACCGTAACGAACTAGCATGATGGGATCTTCATGGGGGGAAGTTGTTTGATGAAAAATAACCTGCAGAAAAATGGCTGGCTGCGATATGGAATTGCCGGATTGGTGTCCTGCGGTTTATTTCTCGGTCTTTATCATATGATGACCGTAGAAGGGGCAGATAATAATCCGCGATTTATGATGTTTCGTTTGGAAGACATCGGACCAGGCGGTTATTATAGCTCCCTAGAGGGTCTTGGCAAGCTAAGGGCTGTTCTAACGTTTTTAGATGAACAGCAGGTGCATTTTAGTATGGCTGTCGTTCCGCGCTGGATCAATATTACGGCGGAAGGCGCCCGTTACGATAAATCCATCGATCAGTTGGACGATTCTTATATTCAGGCGTTTAACAAGGTAATTAAAGATGCGTCCGAACATCGTGCAACAATCGGCATGCACGGCTATACTCATCAAGCAGGAGAGGTGCACCGCGAAGATGGCCACCAAGCATCCGGAATTGGCAATGAGTTTAACGTCAGCGATTTGCCGGAAACGTCTACCACAGCTTTTGCGGAGAGTCGGGTAAAAGAAGGTTTGGCGCGATTCCGCAAAGCCGGCATCACGCCTCATTTCTGGGAAGCGCCGCACTATCATACTGCTCCGGAGCAGGATAAGGTGTTTCGGTCTTATTTTGGGCTCCAGTATCAACCGGATGTTACGATTGATCCGAACCCGCCGGTGGCGAGATATGAAAATATAGTTAACAAAGGCTATGGGAACTCCTCACTAGGGAGTGTGTATGTGCCGACAACACTTTCCTATATTCCAAATGGTAAGGATGAAAAATTTATTCTGAATCAATTGTCGGTAGCAGGGCGCATTTATTCTTTTTTCTACCATCCTTATTTGGAATTCAGTCATTTGGAGCCAACGCTTGATGAATATGGTGTCCCGGTCATCCAGGACGGAATCCCCTCCTACCACTATGAAGGCGACAATAAAAGTGTGCTTCAAAGGCTCATCACGCAAATTCATGGGAAGGGGTATCCCTTTTATTCCATTCATGATTATGTGCCATTCACGCCTGCAGAACGTGTGAAGGTTGGAATCTCGAAAACGACGCAAGTGCAAATTGGCACTGTCAGCGGCAGAGACCAAATGGACATTGTTACTTGGGATAAGCAAGCGGGCGCGGTATCGGTTGTCGAAGGACAGTTCAAGGAGCTGCGGAATGACCGTCAGCCAGCCTCACGGCCATGGGCAGCGATTCCTTATTCCGATGGTTCTGCCTTTAGTTTGAACAGCAGGATCGATGATAAGAAAAAGGGCCTTTGGATTGTGCGGCCAACGGGAAAACTTGAAGCATACGCATCGACAGGCAGCTCTTTCAAGCGAAGCCAGGAATGGCCAATTCCAGCCAATCGGTGGTATGACTTATATGAACTTAGACAGCCAAATGGTGACTGTATTCTTGCTGGCCAGTCTCAGGATCGAAGCAAACTTCTAGGTATTTATTTGCACAAAGGCGAAGTTAAAATCATTAAGCCTTATATATTTAAATCAAACTCATCCCGGGATCTGATTGTACGAAATGTACTTCGTGACCAGCAAAAGTTGATGTTATTTAAAGAAAATACGTCGCAAGGTGTGGAATTTGAGCTTGATCAGGCAACGATGCAGTGGAAGCTGGGAAAAGTAGAACTAGACATTCCAGATGAGCTGGGCAGCATTCGGTTCGGCGATTTTAATGGAGACGGGAAAGAAGATATTCTCCGCTGGGATCCCAAAAATTTAACCAATCGTGTGTATCAACAGACGGAGGATCATACGTATAAGCTGCTTTCCATTTTTGGACCGTGGGGTAAAGCGAACGGCCGGCTGTCTGTCGCGGATTTCGATGGAAACGGGAAAGCGGATATCGCCATGTACCCGAATGATGATGGCTTCTTGGATGTGGCTTTATCGTTTCAGAGCGATCATGTAAAATAAAATAGGTGCAATGGGAGAGAAAATCATGGAGGATCATCATGCGAACACCTATTTTATATGGATCGGTACACATTTTATTTTATCGAAAAGATGAGGTCTTATTGTTAAAACGGCAAAATACCGGATTTCAAGACGGTAATTGGAGCGTCGTTGCTGGACGGATGGATGGCAATGAGGAAGTCGTTGCTGCGGCGATCCGAGAAGCGAAAGAAGAGGCTGGGGTCATCATCGAGCCTGAGCAGATGGAAGTCGTTGGGATGATGCACCGCAAAAATACGACATCCGAGTGGGTTGATTTCTTCCTCATCGCGCACGATTGGGAAGGTGAAATCACGAATATGGAGCCAGAGAAATGCGAGCAATTGAAATGGTTTCATGTGCGTGAGCTCCCGGATAATATGATTAGTTATATTCGAACAGCTGTCGAGCACAAGCACGAGGGACTTTGGTTTGAGAGTGTGGGATGGAAATAAAAAGAGCTGGCGCATGCCTGCTCTTTTTTTTGCGTTGTACGCCCAGCATGGGCATCATCTCTAGGGTGTGAGTCCCGAACGGGGGCTGGCGAGCGCCTACCGTAGCCAAGGGCAAGGGTGTCTGTCGCG
>NZ_JAGGKV010000042.1 GCF_017874035.1 Paenibacillus aceris | reverse complement strand
GAGGAAACGAGCGGAAACAAACGCAAATTAACGTAATTCTAAGGTTACTGTTTCTTACACTGGTAACTCTCCGGAATTAGGGGGTCAAACCGTTGAAACATGAAATCCAACGATTTAGCTCAAATAGCGCCCTGTAGTTCCCTACCGCACAATGCACTACCCGAAACTCACTTACACGTTGAATGTTGCCACCCAAATGGTTGCGCCACACAAGGCTTCGTGCTATTATTATCCTTGCTATGCGCCCGTAGCTCAGCAGGATAGAGCAACAGTTTCCTAAACTGTAGGCCGGATGTTCGAATCATCTCGGGCGCGTCACATAGGATTAGTCCACAAATAAAAAACCAGAAGACGAGATGATTTTTTTTCCGCTTCTGGTTTTTATTTTTACTATCTATTATGGTAAATTATGCGTCATTTTGAGTGCAAAACGGAAAGTACATGGTATAATCTTACTGTACAGTTAGGTAATGACTCCTACCAATCGAACATTAACCACAAATGCCAGGAGATAGGCTATGTCACTGAAAATGGTGCGAATTTATGAGATTTAATTATGACTTAAGTAAGTTCCTACTTAATATTTTGTTCATAATGTTCCCATTAATCTTCTATCAATTTACAATTCAAGAAAAGATGAATGAAACAAAAGCTTTGAAAAATATAATCATCTTTTTTTTATTTGCCACCCCAATGATTTTATGTATGTACTTTCCTCCTGTAGAAGAAACAAGTTTAATATTTGATCTTAGAATTATTCCTTTAATAATAGGTTGTTTGTATGGTAACTCTATAACTTCTATTTTGTTATTTGTCTCGCTTATTGTTGTTCGTTTCATGATTGGTGGCTCTGGCGCTTATTTAAATTTAATTTCTTCCACGCTATCGTTCGTTGTAATCATAACTTTTTCAAAAAGATATCATTCTTTCAGTTTAATGAATAAAATCCTCTCCTCTTTCTTACTCTCTTTTATTTGTAAAATGATTGGGATATCAAGTATTTTGATCATTGATTCTGATTATGATTTACTGTCTGCTTTTGAGTTTTATATCGTCCAAAGTTTATTCATGGGCTTAGCTATATACATAATTGAATCTATTAGGAGAAATGCTGAACTTAAAAAAGAACTCATATTTTCAGAAAAAATGAACGTCGCAAGTGTAATTTCAGCATCTGTTGCGCATGAAATTAGAAATCCGCTGACCGCAGTTAGAGGATTTCTTCAACTACTTACTCAAACAGACCTAAAACCAGACAAAAAACAGATGTACGGAGAAATTTGCTTAGCAGAAATTGATCGCGCGGAGCAAATTATTAATGATTACTTGTCATTAGCCAAACCATATCCAGAGGTAGTAGAAAAGTTGGACATAGGTGAAGAGATTCAATATATTTGCAATATTTTAACCCCCCTTGCAAACCTTACAGGAGCAGAAATACAGGTAAAGCAAGATTACCAGTTGTTTGTATCAGGTGACCGACAAAAGCTAAGACAAAGCATCATTAACATTGCCAAAAATGGGATAGAAGCAATGGCAGATAAGAGCGGAGTGCTTAAAATTGAAGCTTATAGGAGAAATAATGAAGTGATTCTCTCCATTAGCGATACTGGAATTGGCATGACAAATGACCAAATTAATCGCCTAGGAATGCCTTATTATTCTAATAAGGATAAAGGTACTGGTCTTGGAATGATGGTATCCTTTGGCTTTATAAAAGGTATGTTGGGAAATATTAATGTGAAAAGTGAAGTAGGAAAAGGAACCGTATTTGATATTGCTTTTCCCTTATTGAAAATGTAACCAGTTGAGGGTATGAGCAAAGCCTGACGAAAAAAGCCAGTTCAACGGAATTATTTCCGCTGTCTGGCTTTTTTTATCGCCTATCCACATGTGAATAGACTACCTACCCACCTCACCCGAAAAATCAGCGTTATCAACATGAGCACAAGTAGGGGCTTTTTCTAACAATATTAACAGCGAAAAAGAGGGAGGGTTATCCCCAAATTAGCTGGCAGGGGCTCTGAGCAGTAGTACTCAGGTAAGGGGATACCTGTACTTTGTACAATAAAATAACTGAAATCTGGCCTCAACTCGCAGCTTCGTTGTACTTTGCGCAACGTTTAGGAGAGGGAGGAGTGGAATTCGCACCATACAGGTAAAAATGAGTGTAGTTAATGCAATGAAGCGCATAATTGCGAGGTAAGACCGCATCTACGTTGTATAAAGCACAACATAGCCAGCGTTTTAGCGTGAAGTGGGAGTCCTCCGCGCACAAAAGAAGTCGCTACGTGGGTTAAACCCCACAACTGGTATAGCCTCATCTAAAAAAAGCCCACCGCATCAAAACAAAAGCGGTAGGCTTCAATTACTTCCCACGGTCCCGATATTGACCTGGCGTCATATTCTCATACTTCCGAAAAAGACGGATAAAATACGAAGGCTGGTATCCGATCTGCTCGGCAATCTCATTGACCTTTAAATCGGACTCGACCAGCAGCTTCTTTGCTTTATCCATACGCAGGGAGATCAAGTAGTCGATGAAATTCACGCCGTTGATTTGCTTAAATGCTTTGCTCAACGCGTAGGTTGTCGTATTGAAAGCATCCGCGCACTCCTCCAAGGAGATATCACTGCTCATAAATCGCTCTTGAATCCGGTCTGTTACACGCTCCACCAATCGCTTCATATGGATGTCCTGGTACTCGTTCAAGCCCTCGATATAAGGCGAAATGACCTTCGTCTGGAAGAAGCGAACCATCTGTTCCGGACCCCGCAGCTGATTCAACTGCTCATACAGGTTGTAGCCCTCGAAGAAATGATGCGGGTTGAATCCTGACTCCAGCATCGTATGCAGCATACTGCCGAGTACCTGCATAGCACCTTCCTGCAGCAGCTTTTCTTTGCTCGACTGGCGTACAAGCTCATGAATGAAACTCTCGATCAGACTCAGCGACTGCTCGCTTTGCCCCATGCGGATAGCCTGCATCAGCTCTTTCTCCAATGCAAACGGATAATGCACATCGTCATTGGTGCTTGGTAACATCTCTTCTAAATCAAGCACTTGATGATCAGCTTTCAGATCCCGATAGCGGATGGAGCTGCGCAAGAACACCAAAAGCTGAGGCAGATCCTGCACATGAGAGGTCAAACGACCCATACAAACGGTGGTCTGCATTTTAAGAAGAGAGCTAATGGTATGTCCCAAATCATCCGCCAGCAGATACAGCTCATCTTTGGCCTGCTGTTTCGGCCGATCCATCGGGTAGGAAAGTAGAATACCAACCGTCATATCCTGAAAGTTCATAATCTCTGCGTTATGGTTTCTTGTTCTCACGATTTCTTGCGCAATATTGGCAGCTGCGAAAGTAGCAAGTTGTTCCTCGTTTTCCAGAAACCGGCCATCCTCTTTGGCAAATCCGTTAATCTGTACGAGCAGCAGCACGAACCACTGGGAGTCCGTCTGCCAGTCGAAGCTCTCCATTCTCCCTCTTAGCTCTGTTTCGCTTAGGGAGTAGAAATGCCCCTGAACCAGCTGCAAGAGGAAGGCGGACCTCAAGGCAGGATAAGCCTGATCCAGCTTTGATTCCAGTGCTCTGCTTTCCTGACTTAAATGCCTCCACTCTTGCTCAATAAAGGCCAGATCATCCCCTTGGCTTTCTTGATTAGGCTTATAATCTTTAATGACATTCACCAGCCGCACAATCGGTTGATAAATTCTTTTGGAAGCCACCCACGAAAGCAGTACAGCCAAGAGAAGCCCTATTCCCCCAATACTGAGCATACTTCTGGACATAAACTCCACAGGAGCCGTCAATTGCGACAGAGAAGTCGCCGTTACGAACTTCCACAGAGTGCCTGAACGGAAGAACTGGCCATACGCCACGGAATAGGACTGTCCTTTGCGGTCTAGGATGTACGAACCTATTTCATCCGTCCTGCTCATAACACTTTCCCGTACAGCCGCTTCTAACTGGGCATGCTCCTCGTTCCCGTTGTTTTGGGAGATGATAATATGCCCGTCCTTGCTCATCAGAAAAGAGGCACCATTCGGATCCGTGGCCATTTCTTCAACCATTTGCACTAATTTCTCTCGATCTAGATATAAAATAAGTGCCCCGTATGGCTCCCCTACACTAGGAAGCTTCTCAATTAAAGCAATGGAAGTGGACCCTGGCTTCCCATTGACCTTGGGCAAGGTCTCCCACCAGAATACGCCCCGCTTTTGCTCCATTAACGTATGGAAAATATCCCGCTCCTGATCACTCCTGATCGGAACAATCCCTTCGCTATCCGATATAATGACGGGGTTCTTCCGGTCCAAATAGAGCTGCGCCTGATCAATTAAAGGGTAGGCGCCTTTCATAACGCCCAGAAAGCGATATAGATTTTGTGTCGTGTTATATTCCTCTATGAGATTCATATCCGCAAGCCTGGAATCCATTCGGCTATCCAGAGACCACTGCGTGGCCGCGAGCTCAAGTTGAGCCAGGTTATCATTCATACGATCCATCGTTTTCTTCAACAGGGTATCGTGGTTGCGCATAATCTCTTTCTCGATGTGAGCGCGTCCCGTAATATACGAAGTGTACCCGATGATGGCTGTAGGCAAGCTGGTAATGCACAACACCAAGATCAAGCTTCTACGATAAAAATTACCCCTGCCGGAACGATGTGTCCACCAATACCAACTCTGCCTCCATCGACTCCACATCGTCTATCCCTCTTTCATCAAATACCGAAATCCCCCGCGACAGCACAATTTTTTGGCGTCGGGGGGGTAGGTATTATTATTTCGCGCTATTGCGCTTCTGATAAGCGGCATTCATTTCTTCCGTGATTTTCACCAAATCCGGATCTGTCTTTAACTTAGCTACGTAGCTGTCCCATGCGCTAAGTGATTCTTTGCCCATAATCACTTTGGTCTTCATGTCTTGAATTTTCTTTCTGAGCTCCGTACCTACCTTCTGGTTCGTATCGGAACTCAGACCTAGTGAAGGGTCGCCAGCACTGATTTTTACTTTTTCATCAATGATTTTTTTGTTGCGTTCCAAATAATCGTTCGGCATCCCTGTACGGTAAGCACGCAGGTATTTGTCATATTTTAAGAAAATTTGACCTAACGCTTGTTGAGCAACAATATCTTTCTTTGCTTGCTCGGTCGGTGTCTTAATACCGTCTTTCTCTGTATAGTGGACATCCTTCAAACCAAAGCTTGCTAGATCATAACCTTCTTGCGTAGCGCCGTAATCCATGAATTTCAACAGCTGCTTCACTTTCGCTTCCGGCACAGATTTCGGTATAGCGTACATGCCGAAGAATCCGCTGTCTTTGTTCGAGTAGCCATTCAACGAAACTAATGGGATAAAGTCTGCTTTCGGGTTTGTTTTACGCAGTTCCTCAGTCGGTTCCCAAGCAGCTTCAGCTGTATCCTGGAAGCCTCCGCCACGGTTCGCTTTCAGCAGGTCCTTGGCTTGTGTATTTTTAAGTACCGCGATATCCTCAGGAATCAATTTCTCTTGGTAGGCACGGTTCATCCAAGTAAGTGCGTCCTTCACTTCAGGCAGTACGTTTACATTGACCAGCTTGCCATCTACAAGCTTCCAATCGCCATTCACTTTCGTGAAGCTGTTCTGCAGCTGCCCCATGTAGGACATGCCGTTTTGGTCAACGAAACCGATATACCCGATCGTATCATTTTTTCCGTTGCCGTCCGGATCCTTCTCAACAAAGGCTTTCAGTACGGTATATAGTTCATCCGTTGTTTTCGGAATTTCTAAATGTAAAGTATCGAGCCAATCCTTGCGCAGGTAAGGGAATCCGCCGCCATCCGTAGGACGGGCACGAGGAATACCGTACGTTTTGCCGTCAGCTTGCTTCGTGTTTTCCCATGATTCCTTCGGATATTGCATCAAGTTCGGATAGTCCTTAAGCATCGGCGTCAATTCCCAGAATGCGCCTTGCGCAACCATGCCGCGTACTTGAGCGCTGAATGGGTCATCCAGCAGGATCAGGTCAGGAATATCGCCTGAAGCCAGTGTTACGTTGATTTTATCACCGTAGTTGTTTGGTGAAACCCAAGTGATTTTCAGCTTCGTATTCGTTTTCTTTTCGATCTCTTTGACAATTACATTATCCGGTCCCGGAGGCTCCGGCGTGTAATACATTGTCATGATGCTGATCTCGGTCGGCTTCGCGGATGCTGCTTCTCCCGCGCTGTTAGCCGGTGTGCTGTCTTTGCTTCCGCATGCTGCAAGCATGGAGGAAACCAGAAGGGTGGATGCGACTGCGCCTATTGCTTTCTTTTTCATAATCATTATTGTACAACCTCCCCAAATGTTCATCAATTATCTATTCTTTAACCGAACCTACCATGGCACCTTTGGCAAAATGCTTTTGAAGGAACGGGTATACCAACAAAATTGGAATGGTTGCAATGACCACTGCAGCCATTTTGAGCGTTTCCGGCGGAATCCGCTGCTCGGACATCATTTCGGCCGCGGCACCGCCGCCAGCTGCTGTTGAAGCGTCAATCAGCATGTTTTGCAGTAAGACCTGAAGCGGCTGCTTCGTGAAATCATTGATATAAAGAAGTGCTGTAAAGAAAGTGTTCCAATAAGCTACCGCGTAAAACAGTCCGAAAGCAGCAAGCGAAGGCAGCGACAGCGGCAAAATAATGCGATACCAAACACTGATATCATTACAGCCATCAATTCGTGCCGATTCCTCCAGACTCGCCGGAATGCTGTCGAAGAAGCCTTTCATCAGCAGTACATACCAGCCGCTTGTTAAGACGGGCAGGATGAGCGACCATGTGCTGTTAATCAGATGCAGGTCCCTCACTAACAAATACGGGGGAATGATCCCCGGGTTGAACAGGGTCGTCAGCAGAATGAGCAGCATGATGAACTTGCGGCCCTGAAGCCTTTTACGGGAAATCGCATAAGAAAGACAGGATGTCACCAGTAAGCTAAGCGCTGTCCCGACTACAGCTAGGAATACGCTGTTTCCTATAGCGTGCAGGAAGGCATCGGTGGACATCAGGTACTTATAGGATGCCAAGCTCCATTTGACGGGAAGCAGCTTAAATTCACTGGAAATATAGCTGGATGGGTCGCTGAACGAAACGACAAACACATAGTAGAGCGGGAAGAATGTGATAATTCCCAGTATGCCCAGCAGGATAGCGTTCACCGCGTTAAATACGCGATCGCCTTTGGATGCAATAGTTGTAGATACATGTTCAGAAGACATCAAGGATTCCTCCTTCCCTTTCTAGTAAACGCCATCTTCGCCAAATTTCTTGGCCAGCCTATTAGCACCGATGACCAGCAGCAATCCGACAACTGATTTGAACAAACCGACTGCGGTACTATAGCTAAATTGACCTTGCTTCACGCCAAGCCTGTACACATACGTATCGAACACGTCCGCTACCTCGGACACTGCCCCATTCATCATCAAGAACACCTGCTCGAAGCCGACATCCATGATATGACCGATCCGTAGAATTAAAAGAATGATAATGACAGAACGAATGCCCGGCAAGGTGATGTGCCACATTTGGCGGAATCGGCCGGCGCCGTCCATTTTGCCCGCTTCATATAATTGGGGATCAATGCTCGCCATAGACGCAAGGAAGATAATTGTTCCCCACCCTGCATCCTTCCAGATGGATTGAGCCGTCAGCATGCCCCAGAAATAGTTTTTATTCGTCAAAAAGTCGACTTTCTCAAAGCCTAGCGAAACCAGCATTTGGTTAATCGCCCCATCCCCCGTAGAAAACAATAGGAAGGTGATTCCTACGATAATGACCCACGATAAAAAGTGAGGCAGATACACAATGGATTGAATGACTTTCTTATATACCATATTTCGTACTTCGTTCAGCATTAAAGACAGTAGAATCGGTAATGGAAAAAAGAGAACTAATGATAAAACGTTAATGGCTAGTGTATTTCGGAAGAGTGTGAAGAAATCCGGATTGGAGAAGAACCGCGCAAAATGCTCCAGTCCTACCCACGGGCTCCCCGACATGCCTTGATAAGGTGAATAGTTTTGAAAGGATATGACAATTCCCCACATAGGCACATATTTGAAAATAAGGAAGTAGAGCAGCCCCGGAAGCGCTAACACATATAAAAATTTGTCCCGAGCGATGCCTGACCAGACTTGTTTCAATCGACTCGCGCCCACTTGTATTCCTCCATTCTCATTGTGATGATGTCGGCTGGCGAGTGGTAAGCCTAACGACAAGACTCAATGTACATGGCGGCCCCGTTTCCTTCAATCATCCATTTTTGTGAGGCCAATATAGCGGGAAACCCAGGCTTTTCTAAGCAATTTCCACGCGTTGCCTTATTTTGCAAACATCCTGACATAGCCTTGCTACAGTCGATGTTCTATAATAAATGGTAGATTAGGTAGGAAAGGAGCTCCCCGTGACAATTAACAAAATTCCAAGCTCTTATCGCATTCCTTTATTTTGCGCGGTTACTTTGCTGTTCTGGATGTCCATGTATACGAGCGTTCCCATCATGGCGCCCTATGTGGAATTCCTTGGCGGGAATCACCAACTGGCGGGATGGATCGTTGGCATGTATGGGATTTCCCAAATGCTCCTGCGCATCCCTGTTGGCATCATGTCGGACCGTTTCCATAAACGGAAGCTTTTTATTACGTTCGGACTGTTTTTTACAGCCATTGGCGGACTTGGCCTCTGGATTACCCACGATTTCACGTGGATTCTAATCCTCCGGGCATTAGCGGGCGCAGCCGCAGCAACATGGGTCGACTTCACTGTCTTATTCACGAGCTACTATAAGCATGAGGAATCCACAAAAGCGATCGGCACGATCTCCTTTTTCAACTCCTTAGGCCAGGTGCTCGGCATTCTCTCCGCCGGATGGGCGGCAGATTCGCTCGGCTGGGAGGCAGCTTTTATCTTAGGCGCACTGCTGGGGCTACTCGGGTTCATCGGTTCTTTCTTTTTGGTCGAAAAAATAGAGCCGGATGCACCTAAAATTACAATGCGCGGAATCGGGGCCGTCGCCACAGACCGCACGCTCCTCTTCGTGTCCTTGCTTGCTATTTTGTCGCAAGTGCTGATCTTCGCTACGGTTTTCGGGTTTACCCCCGTCTATGCCACATCGCTAGGGGCCGATAAATTTTCGTTATCCATGCTCTCCTTATTTGCCAATGTACCTGTTGCACTAGCTTCCTTATTCGGTGGACGGAAATGGGCGGCCAAATATGGCGAGAAGCGAATGGTTGTTTGGGGCTTTATCCTAATGGGGGTATTTACATTTACGATACCTTTTACGCATCATTTATGGGTGCTTATGATAACACAGGCTTTTGCCGGTTTTGGGCGAGGACTTTCTTTTACACTGCTGATGGGAATGAGTATCAAACATATGCCTGCAGAAAAGCGGGCGACAGCAATGGGCTTTTTCCAAGCCATTTATGGACTGGGAATGTTCGTTGGCCCTGTACTCATGGGCGTGATCGGAGATTGGTTCTCTTTGAATCAGGGCTTTATCGTGCTTGGTATTCTTGGTGTGCTTAGCGCTCTTCTGTCTCAGTGGTTCGTACGAAACACGTCTAAGATGCCCGCTGTCAAATCCAGCAGCTCTACCGCTGCGCTTTAACTGATAAAGAGCGGATCTTCAAGATTCGTTCTTTTTCTTTTGCCTCAAGTGCAGGGGTAACCATCGTCACCTTCGTCTATTCATGCGGAGAGGAGGAGAAGCACATTCAGGAACAAGAGCTTGTAACACGCATATTGAATGGTGATGAGGCGGCATTCCGGGAACTTGTTGCGACTTATCGTCAATACTTGTTCCAAACGATCTTTGCCATTGTACGTCATACGAAGGATGCCGAGGATTTATCGCAGGATGTCTGGTCCCGAATTTACTTCTCCCTCCCTCAGTACCAGATGAAAGGGCTCAAAACCTGGATGACCCGCATTGCGGTGAACCGGGCCATTGATTTCAAACGCTCGGCCAGCAGGCGAAGGGAAGAAATGACGGCAGAGATGGAAGTTACGATTCAAGCGGGTCAAACCGCGGCAACTCATCTTTCATCGAGTGGCGGTGTGGAACAAGAGGTGTTGATGAAGGAGACCAGCGAGCTCGTCCGCCGGAAACTTCACCAAATTCCCGCCAATTACCACGAAGTATTAACGGCCTATTATATCCATCATCAATCGTACCAAGATATCGCTAGTGCCCATGGGGTGACGGTAAAAACGATCGAGTCCAAGCTGTATAGGGCCAAGCAGTGGCTCCGCAACAACTGGAAGGAGGAGGACTTCTTGTGAAACACTATCATGAACAAGCCTGGAGTCAGTATGTTAACGGGCAGCTGCCGCCAAGCGAAATAGGCGAAATGGAACAGCATTTATACGGATGTGAGGATTGTTTAGCCCTGTACATGATCTGTATGGAGCAAATGACAACGACGCTGCCCGTCATGGCAACGGAAGAGCAGAAGTATGTGGACGCTGTTCTCGCACGTACGATGGGCACCAAACGCTCCTGGTACCGCTCCACGATGCTACACTACGGGATTGCCGCGGCTGCTACGCTGATTCTGGTGGCTACTGGCATTTTTCACGGATTGTCGCAAGAGTTGGGACCTCCCAGCGCGCTGCAGCCCGCTCCTCCTTCGGAGTTAAAAATCGATCAACCGATATCGGACAAATTATTAAATAAAACGCTAAGTTGGCTGGATACCCTGCAAAACAAATAAACCACAAGGAGGTTTACACTCTAAATGCCTAACAAAAGCAGCCTCGTCGCTTTCCTGTTGTCCTTCATCCCCGGAGCGGGTCATCTCTATATGAATCGAATCTTTCGCGCTGTACTTTACGGAGTTGGATTCTTTGGATCGCTGTTTCTCATGTTCGTAGGCGCAGCAATCCTTCACGCTCATGGAGATTTTCTCGTTTTTATGCTTATCATCGCTGCCATCGTTGGGGTCGTGAATATGATCGATATGCTAGTCTTCCTGCTGCGCTCTCAGCCTTATTACGGGCCGCAAGGAGCCCCCTACGGACCTGAGCCTTATGCGCACACAGCCTCTTGGGAGCCTAACCCTTACGCCGTTCATGCTGCCTCACAGCAGGAAAGAACCAGGGTCATGCTGCTCTCCTTCATCCCTGGTCTGGGTCACTTCCAGCTGGGTCTCATGCAGCGCGGACTAACCGCTATGGTTTCCTTCTTCGGAGTTGCCGTTCTTGTCTTTTTCATCACCATGATGACCAACAATGACAGCTTCGTTGCTTTTCTCTTGGCTATGCCGGTGTTGTGGTTCTATACGATGTTCGATGCGCTTAAGCAGCAGGAGCGTAAGCAAGCGGGACTAGAGCTTATAGACCGCAGTCTCTTCGACGACTTTCACCTAGGCGATGATCATGGCCGCAAGAACCGGACCTTGGCGACCATTATCGCCATTTTCCCAGGTGCTGCTCACTTGTATCTCTCGATGAATAAACGCGGCATTCAATTAATGGCGATTTTCTTGTTCTCCATCTATGTGCTGGATGTACTGCGGCTATCCCTTTTCTTCTTCTTGATCCCGATTCTGTGGTTTTTCAGCTTCTTTGATGCCTTGCAGAACATCTCGAAGTATGAAAACGGCACGCTGATAGATAAACCAATCGTCGAAAACTGGACGGCGTATCATCGCTCCATTGGCTTCGTTCTCATCCTGCTCGGCGGCTACTATGTCTTCAAGGAAGTCATTGTCCAGTTCCTATATCAGCTATTCCCGAATGCAAATTATATGTACTGGCTGAACAACTTCGGCCAAACGTTAATCGTAGCTGTGATTCTCATCGGCGGAGGCATTAAATTATTGCTTTATCGAAAAACGCGGCCTGTCCACGCAGAGCCTTCACCCGCTTCCTACTCATCTTCCTATTATCCAGACAAGGAAAATACGGAAGCAGCTCCACCCCAGGTTTACTTAGAAATAAACGAAAAAAAGAACCCTTTTTAAGGGGTTCTTTTTTTGTCGGTGTTTTTTGGATTTCTTTTTAACTTGTTACACGTAAACCTTTAGGAAAATCTGCTTATAAAACACGGTAAGTGTCTTTGGCACATCCCCTCCAGCCTGATTATAACAGGTATGAAAGTCCTCTTTGCAACGGTTTTTGTTTCGCGGAATGCTCCAACGGAACCACACCTCTCTGCTCACCGACAAGATATAGTATGTCCGGCTTAGCGAACTTTAATCATCGTCCGGAAAAAATTTTTAATGGCCGTGGCCTGCGCCTTCACCATGCCCATTATTCCTGGAATGGTTCCGATTTTTCACTTTCTTCGATCCCGAAAGAGGATCCTGCTGTTGTTTGCCCTGATTATTCCGGGTTGCTTTCTGAGACGGGTCCGCTACTCCATAGGCATCTGGCTTCATCGTGTTCATTCCCCCTAGTTATGTTCATGATTCAGAGCGTCTTGATGTCTACGATCATTGGCTTGCTGCTGCATCTGCTGAGCCTGATGACTGTTTACAGGGGCTGCTTCGAGATCTTTAGCTACATTTTGCAAATTTTTATCAGGTGCTTTTTGCTTTGTCATGTGAGTAAACTCCCCTCCACAGTTTATACGTGTGTGACCCTATGCAAGGCTTGTGCGCATTCATGAATGTGGCGAACGTAGTCATCGACCAGGTTTTGCACGACATCACCGGTTTCGTCAATGTGAGTAGTGCCCTGCTGTACATCCATCAGTTCCACATTAACCTCTCTGGCATCCACGTAGTTGACTTTAAAATCGAAATTGTAGCCTGTATGCCCACCCGCCTCAATATGAACCCTAACGGTCTGGGAATCGGCCTCATCGGCCCAAACACGCGCCTGATCGGTAGGCTGCAGTGTTGTAGGGAGAACATTGCTCCACTCTTGTACCAATTCCGCTTGATCAATTGTCAGCTTTTCATTGCTCATAGGTAACACCTCCACATGTTTAAAATGCGGAAGGCACACGGCTTTTATCCATGTAAAAAAACAACAACTCCACTACAGCATAAAGCCATAGGGAGTTGTATAGAATTGCTGCTATTTCACCATTTGCTGCAGAAAAATCGCCAGCATCTTCGCTGCTTCTTGACGTGTTGCAGTGTCTGCTGGGGCGAAGAGATTTCCGGCTTTACCGGAAATGATTCCGGCCTGCTGCAGAGCTTTAGCTGCCTCCAGCGCATAAGCAGGGATGTCAGATTGATCTGTAAAATCTGCTGCTTGCACCGCCTTCGACCAGTCATGCCCCATATAAGTAGCAAAGCGGGTAATCATCGCCGCCATCTGGCCGCGGGTAATCTTCGCCTGAGGATCGAATTCACCTGCGCGCACGCCGCTCGTAATGCCCTTCTCAGCTGCCCATTGCACGGATTTGGCATAATAGCTGTCCGCTTTGACATCCGTAAAGCCTGCGCCTGTATAGGAGCTCAAATCTACATTTGCCATACGGGCTAGAATCAGAGTGAAATCAGCTCTTGTTATATCAGCTTCAGGAGCGAATGCATTCTCTTCGACTCCGTTCAGGATATCTCTAGCAGATAAGTACGTAATGTAGTCTTTAGCGAAGCTTGAAGCCGTATCCTTGAAAGATGTTTTCATATAACCAACAGCATACTGCGAGAAATGCTTTACATTAAAGATTAATGTCCCAGAAGCCGCATCGTAAAAGCTGTCGGTTACCTTGACGATTTCACCGTTCTCAGCGATGTAATAGGCTACAATGGCGTTTACATCCTCACCAGTCCCCGGTTTATAAGGAACTTGAATCTGAGCCGTTCCCCCATTGAAGCTAGATACTTTTTGACCGCCTGCGGTTATCGTAAAATCAAATATCGGACGGTCACTCACAGCCGCCTTCACAGCTTCTCTCGCCGCGGGTGTCATACTCTCCGTTATCTTGTTAATATCCGCTTTGCGTATAGAAATCGAGACCTCACCGCTAGTCGCGGCAGAGGAAATTGTGGACACGGTTTTCTTGTCAAAAGAAATTTGCCCGATTCCTGCGTTAATCTTAATTTCTGAAGCTTGGCTGTTTGCAATCTTACTTATTGCTTCTGCAGGCAGCTTAACGATCATTTGCTGCGAAGCTGCATCTGCAGCTGCATGGATCTCAAGGACGGTTGATTTTCCAGTCGATGCGGACATATCTTTCAAAGCTTGCGTTACTTGGGCCACAGAAACATTTGCGACAGAAGCTCCTGTACTATCTTTTTCCACAGAAGGAGTAATGATCGGCTTATCGCTGTTGGCCACCGGGTCTGTGACAACAACTGCCGGTGGAGTCGTTTGCCCAGATTGTGACGAACCGCCGCCTCCACTTTCATGGGAATACACCATTACATTAGCTTCTGCAGCTCCGTACCCATCAGGGCTAATTGCAGTAATCACTGCACTGCCTGAGCCCACGAAGGATACATTCCCCTCTGAGCTTACTGCAGCAACGGAAGGATTAGACGACGTCCATTGTACCGTGCCTGTTGTGACTTCATTTCCTTGAGAATCCTTTACCGTTGCAGTTAGCTTTGCCGAGGCAGCGCCTAATGTAACGGAGATTGCGGATTTATCCAAAGTAACTTTTTGAACGTTCAGTTGATATACGGCTACAGTTCCGCCTACTTCGTTAGCAACTAACAGGAGCGGGTTGCCGTTCGGGCTAATCGACGCAGGAATAAATTCTATACCTTCAGGTCCTGTATCTGTATTCAAGTTATCTTTTGGAGTAAATACACGGGAATTCGTGTAGTTGATGAATTTTGCATTAGCCGGGTCTGTTACATCATAAGTCATAATACCGCCTACACGCTCTAAACCAATGAAAGCCAGAACCTTGCTGCCGACTTTATTTACTTTAATATCTTCCGGCTCGGGACCTTTCTTGGAGCTTCGGTCATCCATCGCTGTTTTACTATTGCTGGCATTGAAATTGTTTGGTAAACGCTGTGCCGTCACTTTCTCGAATTCATTGCCACTGTCATATACTTGATTCATCGTATTAGCTTGCCAAATAGAGAAGGAACGTCCGCCATATAAATAAATACTGTCATTGCCCATATCCCCAGCAACCTCGACACCGTCATAGGCGGCTTTACCGGCCAAGAAAATAGCTGCCGCCGAGTTCGGTGCTAGACTGCCTTTCATGGCTCCAATGGTGCTTCCATTGGTTCTAACGCCAGGCCACTCTGTGACATCGCCCTCATTTGCTGTAAACAGGTACGGAACTCCGTTAATCGTTTGCGTAGAAATGCCGTCCGGCATAAACATACCGTAAAAAGGGACATTTTCAAACTTAATCATATTGTCTTTGACAAGATCAAGGGAGTTGCGGGCAAGATTCAAATCCTTTAAACCTAGCCCTTTTACGGACAAAAGTGTTTTTGAAGCTATATCCACTGTTCCAATTGCATTGTTTTCTTGGAAAGAAACATAAGCTTTGGTGTTATCTTCGGAAATAGCGATATATTCCGGCTCCAAATCAAACACTGCATCTGCTTTCTGCCCTACCCCCGTAACAGCGCCAGTTGCTGGATCAGAAGCACCGCGAATATGTACTTTATCGTCGATGATCGAGGCATTGTTGAACTTAACAAGGGAAACCACATCATTAGTTGTATCAACGATCGTGACACTTCCTTCAGGGTCAGCCCCGCTCGTGCGCGGCTCTCCTTCATTGGCGGTCAAAATATATCTGCCATCCGATGTAGATTTGATCATATCCGGCTGTATACCTGATTCATAAGATTTCAGAACCGTGCCTTCGTAGTCTATGACAAGGATTTTCCCTGGTTTCTTGGAATCAAGCTCTTGAACGGATAAAGATATACGTTTCGTCTTCGTATTTACATCCACACTCGTCAGATCACCGTATAGAAACCCGTCCTTTTCAACCAGATCCTTGATCGTGATCGTTTTCTCTTTGACTAACCCTTGGACAAGGTCTAAACGAACGATTTCCAAGCTAGGCGGATTGCCTGAACCATTTACCAAATAAAACTTATTATTATCCTTGTTATACTTAACAATTTCAGCTACTCCGCCATCTTTATTAGTAACGCCTACAGCAAACTGTCCGATTTTCGATATGCTCAAAGCGTCATTAACGGTTTGTAGAGGCTGGATCGTTAATGACAGGTTTTGACCGTATTGCGTAAGCATACTGTCTGTTACTTTGACATAAACACTAGTTGTCACAGACGTTCCTTGTGCAGGCGAGCCATACACTTCCCCAGTGATTGAATTGATAAATAAGCCACTTGGAAGACCAGTTGCTGAGAAAGAGTAAGGTGGTTTACCACCATATACGTTCATCATGACAGAGTATGCCGTTTGTTCAAACGCATTAGGAAAACTTGTGTTCGTATAACCGAGTGGAGAAAACCATTGCCCGTACGCTCCATATTTAGGGCCTTTTATCGCTCGCTCTTGGTCGGTTGTTGCCGCTCCAGTGATATCGAACTGTCCGAAGTCAGCTTTATTGTTATCCGTGTCCGTTAGCGCTTTCCGGCGAATAGACTTTTGTTTCGATGTTCCTTCTGCGGAACCCTTAGGATAGTCGAATTCATAACCATCTATATCAGTTTGAATATCTACATTATCGCCATCGTTGCTTCCCGTACCGACCATATCCACATAGCCAGCAGGCTTCGGATTATTGGCAAAAGGATTCTTGTTGGCAATGTCCAACTTGGTCTGATTGCTCAAAAGAGCTACCTTCATCCCTTTGTTGTTGATCCAACGTCCCGTCCATAACTGGTCATATGTAGCCGACAAATTAAATTTAGGAGCACCTGCTCCTGTAGCTTGGCCAAGAATAAGGAAAGAGGACTTTGCTTTAATCGTGCCGACCAAGTCCAGCTTCTGCCAATCGCCGGTTGGCCCTGTTTTTGCCGATGAACCACGATCCGCGTATTGTAGGGACCATCCACCCAGATTCACATCTTGATCTGTAGGATTATATAACTCAATAAAACCATGGGACGAGGCTGTGTTACCGGTATCCGTGGATAATCCTCCGCCATAAATCTGGTTAATAAACACGTGAGGTACGTTTACATCATAAGTGCCGTTCGCTTGATACGGAGTACCAGGTATAACAATGTTATCCGCCGCTGAAATTATGGAGCCAAACGAAGTTATACTTACAGCCGCCGATAAAATAACGGATAGTACTCTTTTGCTAACTGTATTCAACTGTTGCTCACTCTCCCTCTCATGGAATATCTCGTCCATTATAAAAAAAGGGATACCCATTAAATACACACTTTGTGTTAAATTATTTTGAATTAATTGTAAATGGCCCTAGGGAGATCATCAAAAGTAACAACTACAGGGCGCTATTTGTGCTCGATAGGCAGTTTTCCGGTTGTTAACGGAACTACAGGGACTTATTTGCCTCCAGGAGCCTCAAATCGCTTCATATAGGCAAAATAGCGGAACAGAGCTCCCTCTTGATTGCCAAATCACTGCCATTGGGGTAAATAGCGGACTATTGTTCTCATTAGCAACATGTGGCCATCTATAGCCTTTGCAGTCAGCCCTATTTTAGAAGTGTCTCATACCTAGAGAATACTTCGAGTTGGATTCGGTTCAACGGTCACACAAATAAAAAACGCACCAGACCGTGTATTCAACAGTCCAGTGCGTTTCAGCGCTTTATGCCCCATGTAGTTTAACTATTGGGGTATTACCATGGTTACGGAGAGGGTGGGATTCGAACCCACGGAGGCTTGCACCTCGGCGGTTTTCAAGACCGCTGCCTTAAACCACTCGACCACCTCTCCACGATAGGTGTCTCCTGTTGAGGAGACAACCTTGTGCAGTGACAAAAAGCATTGTATCATATAACCCCGATAAGAAGCAAGTGCTATTTTTTCGTGATTACTTTTACGTTGTTCATGTAAGGAATAAGAACCTCAGGCACAACAATCGAACCGTCAGCTTGCTGGTAATTTTCAAGAATCGCTGCAACGGTACGTCCAAGCGCTAAGCCTGAACCATTCAGCGTATGTACGAATTCAGGTTTCGCCTTAGCGTCTCTGCGGAAGCGAATGTTTGCTCTGCGTGCTTGGAAGTCCTCGAAGTTACTGCAAGAAGAGATCTCACGGTAAGCGCCGCTGTTCGGGAGCCAAACTTCCAAATCATACGTCTTCGCCGATGTGAAGCCAATATCACCTGTGCATAGGGATAACACACGGTATGGCAGCTTCAGTAGCTGTAGAACGCGCTCAGCGTGCCCTGTGAGCTTCTCCAGCTCATCATAGGAGTCTTCGGGCTTAACCAGCTTAACGAGCTCAATTTTATTGAATTGATGCTGTCTGATCAGGCCGCGCGTATCTCTTCCAGCCGAACCTGCTTCCGAGCGGAAGCAAGCGCTGAACGCAACGAAATTAACAGGCAGCTGCTCAGTTGTCAAAATATCTTCCCGGTGATAGTTCGTAACCGGTACTTCCGCCGTAGGAATTAGGAAATATTCCGAATTCTCCACTTTAAACACATCTTCCTCAAACTTCGGAAGTTGTCCTGTACCCGTTAAGCTATCACGGTTAACGATATATGGAGGCAGCATTTCTTCATAGCCATGCTCATCGCTGTGCAAATCCATCATGAAGTTAATTAGCGCTCGCTCTAATCTTGCACCAAGCCCTTTGTAGAAAACGAAACGCGAGCCCGTTACCTTCGCCGCTGCTTCGAAATCCAGGATGCCCAGCTCTTGCGCTACTTCCCAGTGTGGCTTCACTTCAAAATCGAACTGCGGAATTTCGCCTACTCGGCGCAGTTCCACGTTCTCTTCTTCAGATCGGCCAACAGGAACGCTAGGATGAGGCATATTCGGGATCGAGAGGAGTACTTGTTGTAAGGATTCATCCAATACGCGAATCTCGTCATCCAGCTCTTTAATGCGGTCTCCGACCACTTTCATTTCCTGAATCAGCTCATCGGCATTCTCGCCGGCTCTTTTGCGGCCAGCCACCTCTTGCGAAACAGTGTTGCGGCGGTTTTTGAGCTGCTCTGTTTCTTGCAGAAGCTCTCTGCGCTTTAAATCTAATTCTGTAAAACCGTTCAGCTCTTCAATCTGCTTACCACGGTTCTGCATGGCAGCTTGCACGGCTGCCAAATCGTTTCGAAGTAACTTTACATCAAACAAGGAGATTCCTCCGTTAGCGCAAAATGGTTGTATATGGAAGCAAGCACCCTTACCGGAATATCCGGTGTTATCAAGGTGCTTGTACCATCAATTATGCTAGACTTTGCTTTACCATATCTAAGAAATAGCTGTGCAGACGGAAATCGTCCGTCAGCTCAGGGTGGAACGAGGCTGCAAGGAGATGCCCTTGCTGCGCTGCGACGATCTGGCCGTCATACGTGGCCAGTACTTCTACGCCCGGTCCCACTTTCTCAATCAGTGGGGCACGGATGAACACCGCGCGAACGTTCTCGTCAATGCCTTTGATTGGCAGATCCGTTTCAAAGCTTTCGCGCTGACGGCCAAACGCGTTGCGAGCCACCGTTATATCCATCAGCTCAAGATGAGCTTCCGGCTGTCCGGTGATCTCTTTCGCGATGACAATCAACCCCGCGCAGGTGCCGAAAATCGGCTTGCCTGCTGCAGAAAATTCCCGAAGCGCATCAATAAAGCCATATGTGCGCATCAGCTTACCAATTGTCGTACTCTCTCCGCCAGGTAGGATAATGCCATCGAGATCAGCTAGCTGCTCTGTACGCTTGACTACAACGCCCTCAGCGCCGGCCTTCTCAATGCCACGAATATGCTCTGCTACCGCGCCCTGAAGCGCGAGAACCCCAATCTTCGTCATTACCAGCCGCGCTCCTGCATACGCTCGGAAGCTTGCAGCTTGGAAATTTCGATTCCCTTCATAGGGGTACCTAGGCCTTTGGAGATTTCTGCGATCAATTTAAAATCCGTATAGTGTGTTACAGCTTCTACAATGGCTTTCGCGAATTTCTCAGGGCTGTCTGATTTGAAAATACCGGAACCTACGAATACACCGTCAGAACCCAAGTGCATCATTAAAGCAGCATCCGCCGGTGTAGCCACGCCGCCTGCAGCGAAGTTAACAACTGGCAATTTACCTGTTTCATGTACTTGCAGCATCAATTCATAAGGAGCTCCAAGTGTTTTCGCTTCAAACATCAACTCATCTTTGGACATCGCTTGAACTTTACGGATTTGGCCTTGAATCATACGCATATGACGCACAGCTTCAACGATGTTGCCTGTTCCTGGCTCACCTTTGGTACGAAGCATGGATGCTCCTTCGCCAATTCGGCGCAAAGCTTCTCCAAGATCGCGGCAGCCACAAACGAAAGGAACCGTGAAATCACGTTTATTGATGTGGAAAACTTCATCCGCAGGTGTTAATACTTCACTCTCATCGATATAGTCAACGCCCAGAGATTCCAGGACTTTTGCTTCTACAAAGTGCCCGATTCTTGCTTTCGCCATAACCGGAATGGATACGACTTTCATAACCTCTTCAACGATAGTTGGATCAGCCATACGGGATACCCCGCCAGCCGCACGAATGTCAGCAGGTACGCGCTCTAGCGCCATAACAGCGGAGGCACCAGCTGCTTCTGCGATTTTTGCTTGCTCGGCGTTCATAACGTCCATAATAACGCCGCCTTTTTGCATTTCGGCCATACCTGTTTTAACGCGGGATGTTCCTGTTTCCATTCTTTATTTCCTCCTATACCTATGTGCGAATTATACAGTTTCCTACACGATTCGATAGTAAACTTCTAAACAAACATTTTACATGAAGGAGGGGCATTATACAACCCATTATCTGGTCTAGGAACCACCCTTTATCCCTTTAAACATGTCGCCAAAGAAGTTTTTGATGGAACGGAACAGCAACCGGATCCAGCTTCCTTTTTTGACATCGTCATTAGCAATAAGATCTACCGTTTTCTCTTGTCCATTGTAGCTAACTTTTACTTTACCCAGCGTATCGCCCTTCGCAATTGGAGCTACCAATTTGCTTTCTTCAAGCGGTTCAGCTGTGATTTTGAAATCAGTGTCTTTTGCGCCTTTTTTAGTAACGAACGTTAAGCCTGTTTTTGTTACTAGAGGCACTTGCGTTTGAACACCTTTCTTAATGTTTACAACTTTCAAAGAATCTATTTCTTGTTTCGCATTTAGATAAGGTTTAATTTCAAAATTATTAAATCCGTAATCCAGCAGCTTCCTAGTTTCGTTGAATCGTTCAGGTTCTGTCTTCGTGCCCATAACAACCGTAATAAGCCGCATCCCATTTCTTTCCGCAGTCCCCGTAAAGCAGTAACCGGCATCATCGGTCGAACCTGTTTTCAAACCATCCAGCCCTTGGTAAGCATATTTCTTGAAATTCGCATTCGTTGAATTGCCTTCCAACATCCAGTTCCAGTTGATCATTGGCGTTTTATCGGTCGGTCTTAGTTTCAAAGATGGAATTTTCGTGAATTCTAAAATTTCTTTATGATCTTTTAAAATGTTATAAGCAAGGATCGCCGCATCCCGCGCTGTCATTTTAGTTTCGCCTTCAATGGATTGAGGCGGATTCTTCAGATCGGCACGTGAAAGTCCTGTAGCGCTGATAAAATTAGCTTTATCGGACATGCCTAATTGCTTAGCCTTCTCATTCATCATTTTCGCAAAGTTTTCTTCTGAACCTCCTCCAAGGAGCTCGGCAAAAGCCACGGAAGCATCATTCGCAGAATAAATGGACATCGCATTAAACATATCTTTAAATGATAATGTTTCATTTTCTGCAATGAGTTGTCCGGAACCAATAACATCAGCGGCATTTTTAGAAGCAGTGACTTGTGAGTCCCACTTAAATTTGCCTTCCTTGATGCTCTCCATAGCCAAGTATTCCGTCATCATCTTCGCCATACTAGCCGGTGGAAGCGCCTCGTCGGCATTCATTTCATAAAGAACTGCGCCTGTGCTGGCTTCCATAATAATTGCGGATTTGGCATTGACCTTAAGTTCATTCCCCGTTGGTGCTGTAGTCGTCGTTGGTGCCGTAGTAGCAGCTGGTGTTTTTGTATCTGCGGCAAACGCCGGTTGTATATGTAAAAGTACGGATTGAGCAATTAAACTAACACCTAACACCAAAGCAATCTTTTTCTTTGTAAAACTAAAAAATCTCACAACTTCACTCTCCCTAGTAATTTTTATAACATTTTATATTGTAACACACCCTATTAGACAAAAAAAAGAAGACGCAGGTTCAAATCCTGTGTCTCCAATTATATCCACATTGTGACAATTATAAAGAGTAATTTGGCGCTTCTTTTGTAATTTGGATATCATGCGGGTGACTTTCCTTTAATCCTGCGCCTGTGATCCGTACAAATTGCGTATCGTGAATCAATTCTTGAATGTTGCGTGCGCCGCAATAGCCCATACCTGAACGAAGTCCGCCAACGAGTTGATAAACCGTGTCCGCCATTGGTCCTTTGTATGCTACGCGACCCTCAATACCTTCCGGAACAAGCTTACTCTCGTTCTCTTGGAAATAACGGTCTTTACTGCCTTCCTTCATCGCACCTAACGAACCCATACCACGGTAAACCTTGAACTTACGTCCTTGGAAAATCTCCGATTCACCCGGGCTTTCATCTGTTCCAGCAAAAAGGCTGCCAATCATAACCGCACTCGCTCCAGCGGCAATCGCTTTTACCACGTCACCGGAGTACTTGATCCCGCCATCAGCGATAATTGGAACACCGAACTCAGCAGCTGCTTGCGCACAATCATAAATAGCTGTAATTTGCGGTACACCGATTCCTGCAATAACCCTTGTCGTACAGATCGATCCTGGTCCGATACCAACCTTCACCATGGATGCCCCGGCTTGGATGAGATCACGAGTACCGTCACCTGTAGCTACATTTCCTGCAATGATAGGTAGATTAGGATATTGAGCTCTGAGCTTTTTGACCGTTTCCGCGATGTTAATGTGATGGCCATGTGCTGAGTCCACTACGATTACATCGATTCCGGCTTTGACAAGCGCCGCTGCTCTGTCCATTACATCCTTAGAAACGCCTACAGCTGCCCCAACAAGTAAACGGCCCTGAGCGTCTTTGGCGGAGTTAGGGAACTGAATCGCCTTCTCAATATCTTTAATTGTAATAAGACCTTTTAGTTCAAAATTATCATCGACTAGAGGCAGCTTTTCAATTTTGTGCTTTTGAAGAATACCTTCCGCTTGTTGAAGCGTCGTACCGACTGGAGCCGTTACAAGGCCTTCACGCGTCATAACTTCCTTGATTTTGATCGAGTAATCATGCACAAAACGCAAGTCCCGATTCGTCAAAATCCCAACTAGCTTATTCGCCTCGTCCACAATTGGCACACCAGATATCCGGTACTTCGCCATTAGCTCTTCCGCGTCATAAACATGATGCTCCTTCGTTAAGGAGAAGGGGTTTGTAATAACACCGCTCTCTGAGCGTTTAACGCGGTCTACATGCTCCGCTTGAAGCTCAATCGGCATATTCTTATGGATAATCCCAATTCCGCCTTCTCTCGCCATTGCAATGGCTAAAGCAGATTCCGTAACAGTATCCATTGCGGAGCTAATGAACGGGATGTTTAATTTCACATGAGGTGCAAGGACCGTTGAAACGTCGATCTCCTTACCGAACACTTCAGACTTTCTTGGCACCAACAGCACATCGTCAAACGTTAAACCTTCCTTACCAAACTTGTCTTCCCTCACAACACATACTCCTCCTTAGATCACTCTATTCAATAACTTCGTCATAAGCAGCCTGCTCATTCTATATGATTGCAATCTTAACAAAAGCCCATTTTTCATGTCAAGGAAAAGGACCCATCCCGAGATCCGCAACCATCCGAATAAGAACATTCGGTTAACGATAGGAGTATATGCTGTTCGAATTCCATAATAAAAACTGTTCCACCCCCTGTTCCTTGGCCGCTTTAATTTGCTCCTTCACATCAACATTTCCATATGTCTTATGAGGCTTCACCCAAGTTGCCGTAAAATCCTGATACCAAGGCCTAATTTCTGCTACTGGAACACTTCCCTGCAGGAGTGTGTTGTTTTTTCCATTAGCATCGCTGATTGCCTTATGAATTATCGCATAGGGCTGCAAATCAGGATATTTAACACCATACATCCCATTGGAATAATGGGAGGGGTATAGCATCGGCGAGATATAATGCACCTGCTTGCTAATCATTGACCAATCTTGCCCTATGCCCATGTCATTGTCCGAAGAAGTAGTTAAACCAAACACGTCGGCGGACAGATAGGCCTGATTGCCTATTCGCTCCTTAGCTTTTTTAAGAAAAGCCTCAATGACCTGTGCCTTTGTCCATTTCATCGGATTATCAAATTTGACTTCAGCATCGACCCTTTTGCTGTTTTCGGGAAATCTCACATAGTCGAATTGAATTTCATCAAAGCCTAACTGAGTCGCTTCCTTTGCGATTTGAAGATTATAGTCCCATACTTCATCCTTGTAGGGGTCCACCCAAGCTACTCCTTTGTTATCTTTCCAAACGCTGCCTTGAATAGTTTTCATCGCATAGTCGCTTTTCTTCTTGCTCAAATAAGGATCTTTAAAAACAACAACACGTGCAATCGTATAAATTTGCTTATTCTTTAACCTCTGCAGCGTCCCCTTCAAATCGCGAATAATTACATTGCTATTGGCCCCGATCTCATTCACCAATGGCACCGCCGAGGCATATGTAACTTGTCCTGAATCGTTCTTCACATCAATAACCATCGCATTTAAATCCGTTTGGTCTACCAAATTAATCAACTGCTCAAATTTATTTCCTACCGCTGACCAAGCAGAAACATAGATACCTTTAACCACCTTTTTAGCTGGCTCTTGCCGCTGTGCCGGTTGTTCTGTAGAAGGAGCCACTTTCTTTGGTTCCACTTCCAAATTAGAAGCAGATCGTGTATCGGTCAAATTAGTTAAGGAGTGAAGTGGCTCCATCTCCTTCTTCGCAGCGTCCATTTTAACCGAACATCCGCTAACGACCGCAACTTGTATAACCATAAAACAAAGTAAGAAGTTACCTAACCATTTCCTAACGAAAAATGCACTCATACCAATCCCTCCTTATAGGGCTAGTATGGTTTGTTACGACGTATTGTACTGATGTAAAAAAAAGAGTCTTCTTGGAATTTCTTCCAAAAAGACTCTTTCGTTGTGCTTGGCAATGTTCTACTCTCCCAGAACCCTGCGGTTCAAGTACCATCGACGCTGGAGGGCTTAACGGTCGTGTTCGAGATGGGAACGCGTGGGTCCCCTCCGCC
>NZ_JAGGKV010000041.1 GCF_017874035.1 Paenibacillus aceris | reverse complement strand
CTTCCTCGCCAGCCGTATTAACATTATAGCCAAACTCAACAAATTTTCATTTGTCCGTGGTGCCCCGTTAGGGGCATGGATGGCTAACGAGGAACTATAGCTGAATAAACCACACAACTAGGTTTCCGCGGCAACGTACTGGGAGCCTCATTAGTTAAACGGCAGCATCTTTATGGATATGTTTTGGTTGTATGAGTTGCTAATCGGTTAATTTAAACCCAAATACAAGAGCAAGCCTAGTGGATATTCCGTCCTATCGTATACATTCAACGAAATTAGTCTGTTATTTCGTCTTCTCCAATGAAAACCGTAACTTTCTACCTTTAGCTATCGTCTAATTAGGATAGGAGATGATTCCCATTAACAAAAAATATCTGACATGGATACTGGCCACAATGGTTGCTGTGTTATCAGCGCCGCAGAGCTCTTACGCAGAGCAGGGACTTGCCGCATCAAGTGCTATGCCTTATATTACGCTTCTTGATGGGTTTACTTTATATGCATCGAAAGATACAAGACCGAATGAAGCTTTAGGTGCTCTTAGCGCGCTTCAATCCGTTCACTTAGCTCCGATTAAGAATAGCATGTTGCTCGACATCATGAGTATGCAAAAGATACAAGTTGAAACATGGCTTGGTAATGTTTGGATCAACTTAAAAGAGGGATCATATAAGTACGGCAAGTTAGTTACCCAAGATGAAAACCTGACTTTGCTAGATATGGAAACTCAGATATACGATGCACCTTTGAAAATCACGGATTATAAGCTAGCTCCTCAGAAGGTTCAGGCGATTGCCTCTTTAAGTACGTGCGATCCGTATACACCATGCAGGTCTGAAGATAAGTGGTATTTGATTCACACATCATGGCTTGGTGACAAATGGATTCGTCCTTACGAATTCGCTGAGAAGTACAAAGGAATCGCTGTAGATGGACTTATACCAATTGCTCAGGAAAGCGCTGTGTATATGTTCCCCTTTGATGAACCAATAGCTAATGAAGCCAAGCTAAAACCTCAATTGGTTAAACCGCTAGCTAAATACATGCGCACAAGTATGGCTGGTGCTAGTGTATGGTATCAGCTTGATACATCGCAAGGGCTAAGATGGATTCATTTGGATAGCGACTATGGACTTGGAATTGAAGGAATCGAACACGTCGATCTGACAATTGATCTTCCCGTGCCCTTCCATTATTACAAAACACCCGACAGTTACAATGAAGCTTCTACATCTGAAGAACCACCACAAGCAGTACACACAATTGGCAAAAAGAACGATTGGTATTTTACTATAACTAAAGATTCCGGCGCTGGTGAATGGATCAATCCATCTCAGGAAATTGCGTCACGATTGACCGGAGACTTCGAGAATGACCAGAAGCTCGGTGTAAAAAAGAGCCAACTTAGCATTGAGTTATCTACCACTTCCATTGCGTTAGATACGCCATATGAGGATAGTTTAGCGATGAACAATGCTTTGACATTTTCAAGGCAATTCGTAACGGCTTTACGTGTATGGATTTCACCCAATGGACAAATGTGGTATTACATTAACACATGGAAGGGATTCAAATGGGTAAGACTCTAATGGAGCTATACGTATAAGGTGAAGAAACCAGCAAACTCTTGTGCTCCGTGTGCTTGCTGGTTTCTTGCATTTCAAAATTGAGGATATCAAAGTGGTATACAGTTAGACTGAGAAAATAATTTGACCGACGATGCTCGTTAAGCTAAAGGGTAGCATAGCTTAATCCCTTCGCGAATACTTTAAGTATGAAAATTTTCAGTTATCTTAAAAAGACATTATTAAGAGGAGTGAGCAGATAGTGTCTAAAGTTTATACACTTTTTAAAGAGCACCATATCACTAAAACTGAATTAAATATTTTCGTACAGAGAAAAGGTGGCTATTTAAATATCGTTGATGATTTTGTGATTGAGAAAGGAGATGCATCGTTGTGGATTTATTATTCAAATCAAATAAATGAGGATTTCTTTCAAAAAGAATTAATGGAAATAAGGCAAAGCTTCAATCTTTTGCCTAAGCTAATTATACAGATTGAACCAAGTAGTTTGGAATATGAACTGAGCGAAAAAATGGCACAAGAGTTCTGTGAAAGTTTTTTGAATGAGTATTCTGACACAGTTGTAGAGGATTGCCATGGGAATTTATATACTCCACAAACTATATTTAGTTTGGAATGTGACAACGAAGGAATTTAATAAGTTCTCAACTAATGGAGAACATATGTTCAGTTTCCTGCAAGATGAGGCTGCCGCAATGGTAGCCTCATTAAGCTATTGGGCTGAATAGCGAAGATATTACAGAAAAGCATTGGCAATAGACACACCATTACCAATACCAAATGGCTGGACAATAGTATGAGATGTTCATAATGGCGACTCGCTTTTGGATGAGGAAAGGCAGACTTGCCATGTAAAGTGCACGCAGCTTCCTAATTAATGGAAAATAACTTATGTTATAAAGTAGAATTTTCGGATGGATTATGTTTAGCTGCGAGAATGTAGAGGATAAGGGAAAAGACCATGATCAAACAAGCCCAGCGCCGTTTTGGCAAAGGGCTTGTTTGAATGAACTATTTGACTAGTGCATTGTACGCATTTGCTTCACCTGCGCCATAAAAGACATCATTACCGGTTGTGCCGTAATCGATCGCCGTTTTTTTGATTAACGCTGCTACTTGAGCAGGGTTCAATTCTGGATGTGCCGCTTTAATGACGCCTGCAATACCAGCCACTTTCGGGGCTGCCATGGATGTACCGTGGAGCAGCGCGTAGCTATGCAGGTTTGAAGTGAAGTACGAAGGCAAATAGGTAGGCCATGTGCTTAGCGCGCGATAGTGGAAATCCCGTTGGTTCAAATCCAGTGATGCAGCATATTCTGGCCCATTATCGCCGCCTGGTGCTGCTACATCGATTTGATTTAACCCATAATTGGAGTAAAATGCGATACTGTTCGTCGACCACTTGTTCGAGGATGAAACATTGATGACACCATTGATTTGGCCAGGTGTTTCTGTTGTTTTCCCTTTAAATACTACACCAGGGGAACCGTATGTAGCATTTAGATAATCGGTCATCGCTTTGTTATCGCGTAGGTTGAGACCTTCATTACCAGCTGCCGTTACCACCGTAACATTATGGTTTACAGCATATTGAATGGCACGCTTCCAAAGCAAAATGTCAGCAACATCCGAGTATTTGGTACCATCTATATAATACTTTTGGGAGTCAAAACCGCCGATCGACATGTTAATGACGTCAACCTTATCATTCGCTGCCTGAATGATAGCAGCTACAATCCAGGCCGTAGGCGCACCTTGTCCACCAGGAAATACGCGGTAGGATCGGATGCCAAGATTCGGGCCGACCCCTCTGATTTTGCCGTTCCCAGCAATCGACCCTGCCACATGCGTTCCGTGTCCTTCTCGGTCCAGTAGATCGTCAGGATCACCGGTTTCACTGGTATCTGTTCCTGCGGGTACAAAGTTCATGCCACCGAGGAAGTTAGCTTTTAAGTCGGGATGATTGGCATCAATACCGCTGTCGATAATGCCTACAACTGCCTTATGCGTGCCGCCAGTGCCGCCAGTTTCAATTGCAAACGAGGCTCCGTTATTCGTAACTTTCTTAATGTCCCCCTGATAATTCCAGTAGTTGTTCGTTACTTCTGGCTGGGGAATATCTGTAACTGGCTGACCGTCAGCAGCTGAAGGATCTACTGTACCATCGCTAAGCTTATGTACCATCTGAACGTTGGCAGCAGCAATATCCTTGACTGACTGCAACTTTGTCATAAATTCGGTACTGGACGAACGTACCTCCAATCCACCGATCTCAGGAATGGCCCGAACAACCTGCCCGCCTGCCGCTTGAATCATTGCTGCATAACCAGTCGGAAGCTGGTTCGAGAATGCAATTACATACGTTTTGGCTGAAACTGCTGTTCCACCTGTGCTGCTCTTCGATGCTGCCATCGCAGATATGCCGCTACCCATTAGCGTTGAGAGCGCGAAGATACCGGATACAACTAGGGTTGTCCACTTACGCTTCATAAAAGCCCTCCTTCAATTTAAGAAAAATTGCAGTTCTAATAAATTGTAAGTGACAGAATACATAAAGAACATGAGTTGATCGAACCAATTGTGATGTCGATTCCGTTCTTTTTTTGACGAATGGTCAATTCATGCTAATTGATTATTAAACTAACGGAAACTATAGCTTAATAACAATGTGAAAATGCAGCCAGTCCAGGTGGATTGGTTGCCCTTTCTCAAGTAACGGGCAGAAATAAAAAGGAGGTTTTTATAGATTATGGATCATAAAAAAAAATTTACTTTACGGAGTATTAGCTGGAGTTCTTCTTCTTTTTTTAAATAATTCTATTGCATTTAATACAATACAGAATCTTTTCGATAGCATGCCAATCGCTTATATTACAGTTAGATGCATACTCTATATTTTATCTTTTATTGGTATTTTAACGGTGGCTTTTTGCTCGATCGAATTGATAATAGAAGTAAATAAATTCAGAAAGCAAAGATGACCTTTAATTTATTAAACAAACAGAGAACGATTATCGAATTAACATCGAAGGACGAAGCTGCCGGCAACGATCGGCAGCTTCTTTTCGTTAACGGCTTCAGACGAGACGCGTTCAGTTTGAATTCAATGGCCTTGAGCTCGTAGCCTGGCAAATTAAAAGAATGCCGCCTCCAATGTATTCATGGATTCGTCTCTCTAGGCAGGCGCGCCTGGTATACGTTTAGTCCGTTTTTCCAGTAAATTAATGTAATCAGGAGATATTTGTATTGCACGTACGATGCATGTAATATAATCAATAAGAACTATACTTGTAGTCGAATGTGCCATCAGCTGGTGAGTTTAGAAAATACAAGGATGGGGAGTATACAGATGGATATTAAATTTGCGAAAGAAGTTTATCAAAAACTTGAGTCTAAAGGTTTCACTGTTTTTGAGGGTGAAACTTCTGACATAATTGCCATCTCTAAAATTCTACATAACCAAACTGGGCATTCATATGATTTAGCACTTACGTTCAAGAATGGGAAATATGATGGGTTTACTTTAGGTGGAGATCAGGAATTGAATAATGAAACGTTTAAAAACTATGAGACAATGGGAATCATGGATTTAATTACTAACACAATAAAAGATGTTCTATTTAGACGATGAAATGAACTGTTTTAAGAGAGAGTTCTCTATTCAAATAAATACATCAATGCAGACAGGTGAAGAGGTGAAGGGTGTAAACGTTTCGAGTAGTTTTTGCAGGAAGAGTTGTCATACAACACAAATATTTACGGTTTCAGAACCCCGTTCAATGGGGATTTTTTTATTGTTATGCAAGGTCTATGGGGTTCCAAGCAGGGAAAAGATATTGGACTTTTTAAGGAGAATTCTTGATTCAGAGACACTTAACACCACAAAAAGTCGATTATAAAAAATATCATTGATAATCTTGAAAAAATCATCTAATAAACTGCATACTTTTATCCAATGAACATTCAACTAACGGATACGTTAGTTGAACAAAGACAGCGCCAGTCTAAGACTTTATTTTTAAAGTCTCGGGCCGCCGCTGTTTCATTTTTTAGTCAGTCTAATACTTATTTTTCAAAGTCTGGCGTTTTCAATCTCCATAAACCACGTTAAATCGAGCCCCTCAATCTAAACCTTTATTTTCACTGGACATATATTCCCAAGAAGAAATCGTTGAATATCAAAAGCAGATGTTCGAAGAGGTTAGAGTTATGAGTAATGTAACGCCTGATCTCATGTGCGTGTAAAGAAATGAGCTGGGAGCTGCCCAGCTCATTTTTATTCATGTTGTTGTCGGATGTAAAGCAAGTATTATACTCACTCGGGTGCTGCGGCATACTCACACTTAAAGAAACAGATACCATGAGCAGCATTTTCCTAATGCTCATTACGCTTTCGGGGAATACACCAGCGCATGTTGACCCGGCACTCGGAATCAAAATCGGTTAAAAAAAAGTGCAAAGAGGGCGTTCTTCTAATTATGTAGCAGAAATTTTTTCTCCAAAACTTGGTTCGACAGCCTTTTCCTATATTTGGATGTATTCTATTTGGGGATTATCCATATACCCCAATATGTAGGAGGATGCTTTGATGTTTAATTTACGTAAAGATATTGAAAAGTATGGAAATAAACCGCCATATGCCAGTGAAATGTATGGTATATTCCAACCGCTGCTAGGGTGGGAGTCCAAACTTACAAAACAATGGATTCAACAAGGCGGTTCGGTTTTTTCCCAATTAAATCCTCAGATCATGCGCATTCTTAACGCGAACATTTCGCCCGGACCAACAGCTATTGGACATGATCAATTGAACGATATTGTGGCACTACCTTTAGTTCCCGGCACGGAAAGGTCCCCTTATAAAGTCTCGTTAACCAAAGATTTTAATAGCGAATTGTTTAAACTGCTACTCGATAAAGTTAAATTTTTCGTACAAAACAATAATGGACGATTGCCTGCTGACGATGAATGGAGATCGATCATCAAAGAGTTAAATTTAAAGAACGAGAACGAGGGAGCCTTACGACAAATCAATCAAAATCTGTATGCTAAACTAAGTAGAAATCAACTGTTAGAGGTTTTGAAATATGAATCCCAATTGGCTAAATTCTTATTGATATATATGGACTCTCCCGACATAAACGATCTTAGTAAGTTATTTGCTGTTCAAAATGTTGCTCCTTTAAGCGAATTATTTCAACCGAATGATCCATTGGTGCATATGAATGATCCGTTAGCCACAATCGACCCAAAAAGCAAAAACGCTTCACTTGCACCAGTTGGATACGTGGATTTATTCAGGCAATATTTTTTTGATCTAGGCACTTTTCTTGGTGAACCAGTGGAGCATATTTGGCTATCGCCTGGAACGACGATCGAGCTTTATGAAATTAGCACGCGTAAATCGACAATAGAGCGTTCCCAAGAAACTTTTTCAGAATCATACATCCAGTCAGAGTCTGATACTACGAATAAAGATGAAATTAGTGACGCAATAAAGACGGAAAACAAAAACAATACCAAATTCGGGATGACTGCAAGCACATCTGGAACCACGATTTTTAGCGAAGCCTCGGCATCGATCAGTTACGGCTTAGAAACGAGTCAATCAATCGCTAAAGAGACGATGCATAAGCAAAGCAAGGAACAAACACAAAAGCTATCAAGCGAAATCAAGCAAAGCTATAAGTCCGTATTCAAAACGGTAGTTGAAACGACGGACACCAAAAGTAGAAGGCATATTATGTCGAATCCAGGTACAGATCTAATCAATATAGAATTGCGACGCAAAATGCGCCGAGTAGGCGTACAAATGCAACATATAGGAAAACGCCTTTGCTGGCAAATGTTTATTGATGACCCTGGATCGGCATTGGGATTAGCCGAATTGGTTCATTATAGTGAATCTGCGAAGGCTTCATTTATAGCTGGCCCAAGTTTTATTCCGGACCCTGTAAATATACCAATGAAATTAACGGTGTCTTTCCCCTATATGCCTGTACTTGACTATCATGACAATTCGGTTCTTTATGTGTATCAAGGCCCTGCGGACGGAGACGTTAACAAACCGATTCTTGGCATCATTGGCGAGATAAAATTTAATGGATTGACCCGTGATGACGATAGCCAACTCATTATAGAGTATAGATGCCGCCTCGATGCGGCACCTAAACCGGACTATAAGTTAGAAGAGTCGAGCATCCAACTGGTAAAGGTTCCACCTGGCCAAAAAGCTGTGATTCGTGAAATCATAGTCGAAAACGGCGACACCTTGCGTATTATCTTGGATCAAGTGCATTTTAATGGTCAAAATGCAGTGAATCTGGACTTTGCATTAACCTATATTCCCACTGACGCTGCCAAACAATCAGTAAAGGCCCAAAATGCAGCTATACAAAGTAAATATGATACGGACAAAGCGGAATACGACGAAGCAACTCGCAAGTCTTACGTAGCTGCCGTCCGCGAAAGAATTAAAGTCGCAAGTAAAATCACCCAGAGACCTTCCTGGGATTTGCGTGAAGAGGAACGCACCGTCGTCTACCGTAGGCTGATTAAACGCCTAATGATGGGAAGCTGGGGCAAAAACGATGCCCCTGTAATTGACGAAGCGAATCAAAAGCTGGCACATGTCCGATCCGAAATCGTCAAATCTTTATTTGATGTAGATAATATGTTGTATTTTGTTGCACCCGAGTGGTGGATGCCGCGACTACATCCATCCCAACTTAATGCGCAACCCGCAAGTGGACAACCAACGCCTTATACATTAACAAAAAACGATATCCTTTCATTTGAGGGCGACGGTAGAAGACAAGACGACTACTATATAACGGAAGAATCCAGCCCGGCGAGGATGGGGAGTTCTCTCGGCTGGCTTCTCCAATTAGATGGAGATAATCTTCGCAATGCCTTTTTAAATGCACCATGGGTGAAGGCAATGATCCCGATAAGGCCCGGAAGGGAAACAGCAGCGCTGAATTGGCTGAAATCGATTGAGGGACATGAGAATGACGGATGGGAAAACCCCTACTTAGGAACGGAGATAGAATACGCAGGCAAAAAGGTAGGAGAAGTGCTCGAAGCCATTGCAGATGATCTTCAAAAGAAAAATAGTGATTTCGAGTATGTGCTCGCTTCTGATGAAGTCTACGAACACGGTTTTAACCTCATGGAACATAGTTTTGAAGATGCTCCGTTTTTCAGTCAAACCATATCCATATTGCCAACAGACCAAATAGTAGCTGTAGAATACAAACCAACCGATTTGGAGGAATAAAATAACTAATCGTTTAACTCATCTTTAACTGAGCGTATATCGGCTCAAATCCTCATACGAACACACAGTTAATAGTGTAGGCAGGAGGCGCTCAAGTCGTCCCATGCTGGATCGCGCTTTGGAGGCCGGTGCGTCGGGAGCGCCTTTGTCGATATTATGATGTGTTTATTAGACCAGCTTAAGAAGGAAGCAGCCCCTAGATATTAGGAAAGAAAAAGTATAGTCATTACCTAAGGGAGGTTTGTATGGAAGATCCAATCATAAAGAAACCTACTCCCGGCACGATCGAGAAACCAAATATTAAGAAAGCTGCACCAGGCACTATCGACAAACCAAAGATTCCCACCATACAAAAACCAACTCCAAGCCCTTTACCGGGAAAACCTCTTATTTTCAGCAATACCTATGACGCGGAAGAGATTGCGAAGCTCCCACATACAACATCGGAATTGACTTACGACCGTTCATCTGGAGATAAGCTAGCACATAACGCAATGAAATGGTTTGATGGCGCCCCCAAACCTACACCTGGGAATGTTGTTGTTCCTTATATATACGGGCGTTCGGCATTTGAGGATATCGCCGATGCGTTGAGCTGCGCAACTTCACCAGAACATCGCATTTATCTCATTGGCTGGTGGGTTCTGCCTGATACAGCGATGAAAAACCCGGTAAACGGTAACCCGCCTGCAAATTCTCAACTCAAAGACTACTTGAAGAATACCAAAGCTCAAGTTCGTGGACTATTCTGGGATACATTCTTGAAAGGCCAATCCGGCGATAATAAAGAGATTACCAACTATATTAATAGTTTGCCGAATGGTGCTGCACTGGAAGATAACCGTTTAGTTGCAGGGAAGTTGCCAGATCGGGGGCCGAATATTCATCATCAGAAACTGCTAGTTGTCAGCGGAGATGCTGGGCTCGTCGCTTTTTTAGGCGGAATGGACATTAATTACAGCCGACTGGGAGATTCTCCACTACATGACGTGCACGTTCGGTTGAATGGACCTTCTGCTGCTGCTGCTCTCAGCAATTTTCGCGATCGATGGTTGGATCATCCCGCTACAGCAGCATTGGATCAAAACAGATTTCAGTTGTCACGAGATGCGGTCAAACAAGATTTCGACCGAATCATTTCCAATCGAAAATCGGATGTCAAACCTTCCTGTACTGTGCCCGGTGGCAAAGTAAATGTTGATAGAAGGATGTTAGTTTCAATCGGGCGGACATTTCCGAACTTGAACAAATTCAATTCCGGAGATCGATATCAGTTTCCAAACCCGGATCAGTCTGCATGGCAGCTTATTAAGAACGGTATTGAGAATGCGAAAGAGTATATTTATGTGGAGGATCAATATTTAGTAAGCCGTCGCGTGAGAGATTTACTTGTGAAAAAGTTGAGGGAGGAACAGTTCAAATTCCTCCTCATCTTAATGAATAACTCGATAGACTTTGAAGCGGGCAGTCCACCAGAATTTCCTTTTCTGATCGGAACACGCAACGAGATCCGTACCGATTTGTCTGCAGTCGATCCCAAGCGACAGAAGTGGCGCATGTTCAGTCTGAAAAACCCTCCCGATTCTGCCCGGAAGGGCTGGTGCGGGAGCTATGTGCACTCCAAGACTTGGATCTTCGATGATGAATACGTCGTTGTAGGCTCTGCAAATTGTGACGATCGCGGCTACTCGTATGATACGGAGATCGTGGCAGGAATAACAGAAGAGCCCATAAGTAGAGTTTTAGGAGGGAGGTTTGCACGCGACTTGCGAATATCGCTATGGCGCAAACACCTCGGTATCCCTCATGTCTACCTCCAAAAATTCAGTACGGGCCTTGCCTACTGGCAAAACCCGCCTCCATCTGCGATGATCTTTGATAACTCTGACCTTGAAGACAGCCCATTGTTTAATGGGGCGAAGGAACTTACGCGGGACAATAAGAACGCTAACTATGTTTGGACTCACTTATCTGATCCTGATGCAGACAAGCTTTAAATCGACATTAATCAAATCTGTTAAGAAGTTGGTTTAGATCATCTTTTCCAGTTGCTTTAGTCGGATAACATTGGAAGCGGGTAAAGGAATTTTGGCTACAAATGGTAAACTTAAAAGTGATTCTCAATCGATAGTGGATCATGTTTTGCAACAGACCCCTGAAAACAGTCCATGGATATCTACTACAAGAAGTTTGGTAGTTGCACAGACAGACTATAATAAATCAGGATATGGAGTTGTTGCTATTGACCTAGATAAGGTTAAGACTGAATGGGTTGATGCTGCAGCCATAGAACCTACTGGGCGAGAGGTCTGAAGAGCCGGTGGAAAGATCGGAGAAGCCGGTCTTCATGATCCATCCTGCCCAAGCAACGGGCAAGAAAAACCGAATTGTCCACTGGCTCAAACCCATTAAAGACATGTACAAAGATTACGGTATTGAATTGCATCCTTGTTATGAATGGGTATCCCGCTGCTCCTGTAAATTTTGCATATTCTCGACAAAAAGCGAGATGCAAAAAACTTCTAAACTGTTCCCTTGTTGGTTGACAAATAAGTTTTGAAGTGACAAATAAAGTCTTGAAGTAACAAACAAAGTCTTGAAGTAACAAATAATGTTTTGAAGTAAACTAGTAAGCGTTCACCCAACCAACTGGGCGAACGCTTATTACATTTTGTGTATTTAATGAGCTTGTTAGTTATTAGTTAAGCCTACGGGAGGGGGGAGGGATTAAACTAACGGGCAGCTTAGTATGTTAAAATGAGGTAAAAAACTTTGATTGTATGGAGGACAGGGGGGGAAATTTTGAGCGTCTGGAGAAGAAAAGCCACGGAGTTGTTTGATATTCGTTTTGGTACTATTTTTCATGAAACAATTTATGATGTATTTCAGACTCTCTCAGATATGGTAAAAGAAGCTCATCATCGTGGTGATGTAGAGCAACTAAAGAAAATATATGAATATGCTGAATGGTGTTCAAATCAAAGAGCCGAAGATTTATGGAATGCAGCAGGGGTATTCTTTTATGAACATTTAGTTGATGTGACAAAATTACTTACCAAGCAATTCCTTATTGGATTAAGCCAGGAATATTTCGCGAATTAAAGGTCTTCTCAGGTGGAGAATTGAAGATGATTCAGCTTATCGAGAATTAGTTGATAGTTTTAATAAGGCCAATGCAACAAATATGGAATTAAACTAACGAAAGAAGCGATAGTTCAATCACTACATTAAGGCAGCCGGCGATTAGGTTAAGAGATAGACATTTGTGTAATGTAGGCACATTTGTGTCATTAGACATAAATTAAAGGAAGTTGCTACATGTCGGTTGACAAGAACATTGTCCGAATGAAGTCCGCTTAAACCGCGGGCTTTTTTAGTTATCGGATCAAGTTCTTGTCATATGTCAATGACAAGAACTTGATCCGATTCCCGATTCGTGACAAGAACATTGTCCTATTGCCGACAAGCAATAGTCTGACCTGTAACTTGCTAAACTAAGGGGCAGAATAGTTCCAATATGTGGTATTATTATTTTAGTTCTGAACACATAAAATGGGGTGATTAGCTGTGAATAGGTATGGTTTTTACTTGTTCAGTTCTGCAGTATGTATCGTTCTTCCCTTGGTATTTTTAATTTATGGTTATTGGGATGCATCTCAACCAAAGGTGGGTCCTGTTGGGGATGGTAATCAGAATCCGACCTTCTTACAAATATTTCCCCTAATTTGCACACTGGTTACTGGCGTCATTAATACACCATTTGCTATTTACCAATATAGAAAACATAAACAATCCAAGTGAACTTAAAAATAGCCAGTAAAACAGGGAGCAGCTGCTCCCTGTTTTATTGAACTAAAGGCTGGCATGCGCGATAAAATAACTCCGAAGACCATAATTCCTATGATTCTGTTGCCGAATTAAAAATAATAGGCAGATGAATGAAAGCAACTGACCTATGCCTCCTTTATGTGGTAAAATATACCTGTTCGAAGAAACGGGGGATCTTGGATTAAAGGGGAGCATGGCATTTATTCATCGGAACGAATGGTGTCGATGCGATATTTGCGATGTTATATGAAGGCTGCGACATGGATGATTTATTCAATATGAAAAGCATTTTACCCGGGGCCCCTTTATATATTTACTTATAACTTTGTTGGCTTTGTTGAATGCTTGGGTAAGTGTTGTCGGTTTTGCTTTTCTCATAGTCCTGTACTTCTTGTCTGCTACGCTTTGAATTAGGAAAGAGAAGAGGAATCCTTCAATATAAAAATGAAATATGAAGGAGTGATTGACGGATGACGCAGCAGGAAGAGATCATCAGAACCGTTAATGAATTATTTATTTTCACGGATGAGCGGAACTGGGAAGCGGTCCGGCGTTGCTTGGCGCCAGAGGTTTTGCTCGATATGAGTTCCATGGGAGCCGGAGAGCCGTCGGTTCTAAGCGGCCAACAAATAGCAGCGGGCTGGGAGGAAGGCTTGAGGAAACTTCAAGCGATCCATCATCAGGTCGGCAACTATTTAGTGGACATCTTGGGGAACGAAGCTGACGTATTTTGCTATGGAACTGCCAGTCACTATTATCCGAACCCTACAGGTCAAAATGTGAGGACATTTGTGGGGACCTATAATATTCACTTGATGAAATCGGATGCCGGCTGGAGCATCGATAAGTTTCGCTTCAATCTTAAGTATATAGACGGTAATAAGGACTTATAATTTCAATAAAACGAAAGAGTTCCGCTAGATGCAGGAGCTCTTTCGTTTTACCACAGCATAAAGTTTAAGTTCATTAAAGCGATGAGTAGCAGGGATTTTGATCGTTAGGTGTCCAAAACCAATACTTGCCTATCCGGCGACATAAACATGGGCTATGTCGTGTACTTGGTTCTTCTGCAGCCAAAAAGACGTAACGCACATAATCACTTAAATTCTTGGCAAACTGCGATGTACACCAAGCTTTAGCTACAGATGAATGGTTTTGTACATATGGGGCTACGCAATAAATATAAATTAATAATAAATAAAGATAATAAATAAATTTGTGTCATTAGACAACAACCGAAAAATCTAACGACACAAATGCTCCTACATAAATCTTGTTTAATAAGCCCGTAGTAATGGGCTTTTCTTTTCTTTATGTAGGAACTTTCATGTCGCAGCTTCACGACACAAAAGTTCCTACATTATGCTCAAACGACACAAATGTCAGGACATAATAGTAAACAGAAATATTGCAACTGGGGTGGCCGGCGTTAAACTATTGAATATGCACAAAATCAAGTTGACTGTACCACTAATGACATGCTTTATAATGACGTCATTATCCAAAAGGAGTTGATCATATGGTCATATTGACCTTTTGTTACAAACGAGATATCCCGTTCGATGAAAATTATTATTTTAATTCGCATCTCCCCAATCTGTCAAGGAAAACTGTTCTTGAAATGGGGGCATCCAAGTACGAAGTGAAAAAAGTCTTATCTTCACCGGATGGCTCCCCTGTTCCATATTCATTTATATTCAATCTGTATTTTGAGTCAAATGCTGCTCTAGAAACATTTATCAGTGACCCTAGAATCAAAGCTTTGCAAGATGATGTATCTAACTATTACATCGGACAGCAAGATATATTTATCGAAGAAATCGTCACATCGTTCACAAGTAACGACTGAGCTAACGAAGAACTATAGTTCAATCACGACACGACGGCAGCCGGCCAGAAACGATCGGCTGCCGTCGTTGCGCTAACGGGCAGATTAGTGTAGTGGAATAAACCAATAAATGGTAATGTGTATTTAGACAATAAATCATGAGGAGTTAATAAAATGGGGAAAGTTAGTGCAGTAATAAAAGATTCATATTTTAAGCAGCCCTCTTGGTTATCAAATGTTGAATACAGGGAAACTAATTATCTTTCAAGAGCTTCTACACCAGAAGATGCCGTTCTATTTTTTACGTTGCTATGCGGGTATAACAACATAGATGTGGATAGAGAGCCTACTGAGGTATTAAATGAGTTGATAGCCATTGATGAAGTAGCAATAAGTGGTGGCATAGCCTTTGAGGATGAAGAAAAAGCGATTCTTCCGAGTTGTTGCTGTGGGCTCGAGAATTGGAGAGAAGTACTTGAAGCGGTCTTAAGTAAAAAAGATGTATGGCTTGGTCATGATCCATTCCCGACTTTGGAATACATAAATGATTCGGTAAGAGTTTGGTCTGACGATTATTCTGGCACGATGAGAAAAGATTTATCGCAGCAAGAATTACAGAAAATGTATTATATAGAATACAACCGAAATGACTTAATTAATAAACTAGATGCTATCGAGACGGATTTGTTGGAGTTTTTTAAGTATTCGTTTGAAAAGGTATTCTGTAAGGTCGATGATGATCAAAAAGAAATGTTATTTTTGAAATACTGTAAGTGGTTCAATCTGGTGGTAAGTTAAGTTCGCCGCTCAGTCTGACTGAACTAACGGATACGATAGCTCAATCACAACATAGAGGCAGCCGGCACAGATCAAGAGGCTGCCTTTTCCCCGTTAACGGGGAGGATAGTTTAATGGTGACTTATTTACAACTACAACGTTCCACTGGTAATATTAAACAAATGCGTTGATGTGAAGAGTAAATAAGGCTTACTTTTACAGAGAGTACCGGGAGCTGAAAAGGAGTACAGGACACCTTATTGAATCAAGTCACTGAGCATCACATCGGAACCAGAGCTTGCTCTAGGGATGGTGTGACAGGAGCTCCTGTTACAGAGCTAGAGTATAAGCATGTAGTGCATGTTGTACTCGATAAGGCTAATCTGAAGACGGATTAGTGAACTGGGGTGGCACCACGACGAATCTCGTCCCCAAGACATTGTTCTTGGAGGTGGGATTCTTTTTGTTTCTTTGAACAGCTAACGAACCATATTTCTTTCAAACAGAGTGAATTTTTAGTCTGGAGAGGAGTTAGAGATGCGATGATAAAAGCTTATTGGAGGTACTTCTTATATATCTTAAATCACAAAATAAACGTTTTGGTTGAATGTTGGATAGAAGGCTTGTATATCCAGGGAGTTATTCATGATTGTTCAAAATTTTTACCATCGGAGTTCTTCCCCTATGCAAAGAAATTTTATTCCGGTAAACCTTTGGACTTGGATGAGGAACTCAATTGGAAATATGCTTGGCTTCATCATCAGCGCACGAATAAGCACCATTGGGAGTATTGGGTTATTAACCCCAACACAAAGGAGGCATTGGCTATGCCAAAGAAATATGTAATTGAAATGGTTTGCGACTGGAGGTCATTTTCAAGGAAATGGGGAAGAAAAGTAAAGGAGACTACTTTGAATCTTACAGATCAAATAGTAGTTCATCCAGAAACGAAAAGGGAGCTTGACCTGATGACAAGCTCCTCATCGAACGGATAAAATTTTGAACTAACGCGGAACGATAGCTAAATAAAGGACTCTATACAGACAAAGAAGGAGCTGCTACGGCGCTCCTATTATATTTTTGTGCATTATATCAAACCAGGTCCTAGGGAGATGGTATTTGTATTAACTAAGAGCATTTTACGCAATAATGCAAATCTAAAACTAAGCTTCCTGTAGCGTTTGCTTCTGGTGTTACTCCTGGAAGACTTTCAATAGTAATGGTTCTCAAATCTTCAAAGAAAATAGTTTCCGATCGACCAGGTGTAACAACAACGGGTGTTACTGTGAGACCTGCGGTATATACAACATTTAGGACAGAAGAAGTACTAGTATTAACAACAGTAAATGAACCATTTACAACTAGTCCAGTTGTATTAGTAAAGTAAGTTAGCGGAGGACTCGGAGTAGGTTGAAAAATGGGATTACATTGTTGAAGGTTGACAATTTGCCTGGACACGTTATTACAAAAATTAAAGACGGCAGAACTTGAAGAATTTCCACACATTATCATCCCTCCTTTTTCCCTTTATAGTATGTGAGCTTGTATAAGTTTTAACTAGTTGGAATTCCCATTTATTAAAAAATGGATGTTTGTTATGGTCAATTCGGCTAAATTCCTCATACACGTAATAGGGGGGATGATTTTATGGAAAAGAAGTGCAAGAGAAAACGAACCATAGAATGTAATCGTCAATCCAAAACGAGAAAACGGGTAAAAAAATGCGACCGGCATTCAAGGACAAGAAAAAGATTATTAAAAAAACTTATTTTTATACACAGATGTGTTCCCATTAACCAAAAATGTGATTCTGCAATACAAACGTATTTTTGTGTTTCGTCGGATTCCTGTGTAAAAAATCCCACGGGAACCATCACAATAATTAACACTAGTAAGTCCTGTACAATGCAAATTACAATAACCAAATCTTCCAGTGATCATGAAGAAGTTGAAGTTGGTCCGAATTCATCGTTTACCGCAATATTCAATGATCTAAAATCTGTAAAAATCTTATGTAAAGGTCAATCCAATAAAGATATTGATTGTACTGGTACTATGGAGTTGGATCTTCATTACACTTTATGTTCATAAATAGCCGAAAGAGCAGCTTCAGTTTTTCTCTTTGATGTGCTCACCAAACAGCGTATTTAGTTCAATCAAAAACAGGAAGCAGATTACCACGGCAGCTGCTCCTTGTTTTCATTCAAGTAACGGGCAGTTTAATGGAGCAACAGTGGCTCAACTGTGATGGACCTAGATACTGCACAATTTATTATCTTATTGTCATTGGCATGTTAGTTTACGACTATTGAAATAAGGATATTGATGCAAGTGGAAAAAGTCGTATTAACTACTTTCGCTTTTATGATAAGTACAAGGATACTATGAATAAACCCTTTTACCTTGGCTATTTATGTCACTTAATTTCGGATGTAGTTTGGCTGGAACTATTTTTAAAAATTGTGGGATTCGCATCTGCTCAGCAATTGAAGGAGAAAGCACTAGTCGCTTATCGTGACTTTGAAAGACTAAACGGAAGAATTATAAAACAATATTCTCTGAAACTTCATCAGCATGTACTGCCTACCGTGAACATTGACGGGTATAACAGCGAATACTTACCTGCCTTACTAGATTTGTTGAGAAAGGACTTTACAATTGATGAAGTCCTTATAAATGAAGCGCTGGAGCTGTTTAACAACAATAACTTTGAAATCATTGACTATATTAACAGGTCGGTTGACGAGAGTATGGTGTTTTTGTCTAATATGCGATTAAGCTAACTGGGAACATTAGTTTAATTTGAACACCGCGGCAGCAGGCTCTAAGGAGCGGCTGCTTTTTCGTTAAATTAAAGATAATTGAAAAAATAGCAGCGGCCACAACTATTCATTTCAGTCAAGGCTGCTGCTATTTTTTAGTAACCTATTCCGCCTTACTTCCGCGGCGGCAAAGGCAAATTTTTATTATGGAATAAAGTTCTTGTCAATACCAAATGACAAGAACTTTATTCCATTCCCGATTTATAATAAGAACTTTATCTCATTCACTACGGAGGGTAGAAAGGACTAAATTTCAAATGGTTAATGCTACGGGGGAACAATAGTTGAAACGCCGAATGGTGTGACGCGCCGTAACCCTTCACTGTGCGACGAGCAAATTAGTTAAGTTAAAGTAACTAAGTAACAATAATATCACTACTTTTTGGAACACCGGATATGGTGTATTCTAAAATCGATGATAAATGAAGGAGGCTATCCTATGCAGTATAATAACTTGTCAAAAACAAGTCTTAAAGTTTCCAAGTTAAGTCTTGGAACCATGATGTTCGGAGGGCAAACAAGCGAAGCTGATAGTCTTAAAATCATGGATTACTCATTTGAGCATGGCATTAATTTTTTTGATACTGCAAACTCGTATAATCAGGGTGAAAGCGAAAAGATCGTCGGCAAAGGTCTCAAAGGGAGGCGTGATGAGATTATTCTTGCGACAAAGGTACGCGGTCCTATGGGTAAAAACCCTAATAACGCGGGATTAAGTCGCCGAAATATTCTATCTGCTGTTGATGCTAGCTTAATGAGATTGGATACTGACTATATCGACATCTACTATATGCATGCGCCTGACAACGATACAACCATCGAAGAATCACTTGAAACGATGTCTACTTTGGTAAAAGCGGGGAAAATTCGATATATTGGTGTCAGCAACTATGCCGCTTGGCAAGTCGCTGATATGTTGTCTATCTGCGATAAACGCAATTATATCGCACCCATAATCACTCAGAATGTCTATAACCCTATTACCCGCGGCATAGAAACAGAACTCGTTCCTTTTTTAAAAGCGCATGACGTGGGCATGGTCATCTATAACCCTATTGCCGGGGGGTTACTGGCCGGTAAACATAAGCCGGGTCAGCCTGCGGATAATACTCGATTTGCCAATAATGAAACATACTTTAACAGGTACTGGTCAGATGAGAATTTTGCCGCAGTAGACAAGCTTACTCAAATTGCTGCGGAATGTGGATTGAGTATCCTGCAACTCGCGATGAAGTGGTGCGCCGCGCAAGAATCCGTGACGAGTATCATTTCTGGAGTAAGCCGATTAGCCCAAATCGAGCAGAATATTGCGTCGATTGAGGGGCAAACGCTGGATGCCGAGACTCTGTTGAAGTGCGAAGACGTATGGCGTTCATTAGCAGGAACACGTTTCGGATACAACCGATAAGTAACCCGAATTTTAATATTACTGAAAGAATAAGGCGGGATCGGATGATCACGCCTTATTTCTATTCTCGTTGGGCCGATCGCCTCTGAATATCGCTTCAACTAATATCTAGTGCCGATAAATATGATCTTCTGATATGATATCCGACGATTCAGCTGCCATTTGCTCACCTAACGGGCAGCATAGCTTAATTATAAGTGTTTTTTACAACCTAGGGACTAGCGATAGATGGTAAACTAATCGTAGTAACCTTCGTACCTAAGGGAAAAAAGATTAAGTTTTCAAAAGGAGTGCAGTACAACGTATAAATCATTCCAAAACAAAACCTATGAGCAGGTACAAAAGTTGAGTTCACCTCGTTACAAACACCTTATACCCGATGGCGAAGGAATGCTCAGTGGCTTTATTTTTAATGATGAAGAGGTAATCCTTTCTTCACAAATAAGAAAAGCCTTAAGAAAGGTAACGCAAGATAATCTAGATAGAAAAATAGCAATAGGATACAATTTCACTTCTGAATCCAGAGAACTTTTACATGAGAACGGATATTTGATTATATCACTTAGAGACTTTACATGGACTGATGAAAGATATAAAGCAATAAAAGGCGGTAGTAGATAAATTAGACCGATGCTTTAACGGGTAACTTATGTTCAATTAACTACAAATGAGGCTACCGCGATGGTAGCCTCATTAAACTATCGGGCAGTTTACTTCAATCCGCAAGTTTTATTTAGAATAATTTGATAAATGATCGGAAGTGACTAATGAACATTCGTCTGTTGAATGACTCTGATGCCCAAGTGTATAGAGAAGTAAGGTTGCGTGCATTGAAAAATGACCCTGATGCATTTGGATCAACGTATGAGCAAGAAGAAACTAAACCACTGGGGCACATTATAGAAAGGATACACCATACAAAAGATCAATTTACATTGGGATGTTTTGACGACAGTAACACATTAGTTGGCATTGTCAATTTTTCACGTGAAAACAGGCTTAAGACGGCACATAAAGGAAACATTTACGGTATGTACGTAGAGCCTCAATTTCGAGGACGGGGGGTAGGTAAAGCCCTTCTATTAGCCTTGATTGAAAGAGCAACAAAAGAATGTGAAGGGTTGGAACAGATTCATTTGACGGTTGTGTCTAATAACAAATCAGCAAAACGCTTATATGTCTCGCTAGGGTTTGAAGTTTACGGTATAGAACCACATGCATTAAAGTTTGATGAACAGTATTTCGATGAAGACTTAATGATTTTAAGATTGCGACTTTTAAACTAAAGGATAACGATAGTAGAGTGGACTTCCTTTTTTAAGAAAAAAAGAACCCGACGGCAAGATTCTCACAGGCTCTTTGTAATAATATTATTTTGTTTGTTGTCATCTCAACACTGCAATGTTCTCTAATGCTCTTCCTGTCCCAATAGCAACACAATTCAGAGCATCTTCTGCAACAAATACAGGAGTTCGAATCTCAGCTTGTAGGTATTCAGCCAATCTCGCAAGCAATGCGCAACCTCCTGTTAAAACAACACCCCGTTCAATGATATCTCCCGATAATTCCGGAGGGCATTGCTCGAGCGTTCGTTTAACAATGTCGCTAATTTGTTTAATGATATCCGCTAAAGCCTCGTGTATCTCATGAGATTTTACAGCTAAAGACTTCGGTAACCCCGAAACAATATCTCTTCCCCTAATATTGAATGTGGTTTCTTCCTCTGGAACCAAGGCACAGCCTAAGTTGATTTTTAATTTTTCAGCAGTCCGCTCGCCGATTAATAAATTGTATTTTTTCTTGATGTAACTTTCGATGATTCTGTCCATTTCATCCCCGCCGACTTTCAAGGTTTCGCTTATCACAATAGCACCCAATGAGATAATCGCAACTTCTGTAGTCCCACCTCCAATATCTACAATCATACTACCCACAGGTTCTGATACCGGGAGATTAGCTCCAATCGCCGCCGCAAAAGGCTCCTCAATAATATAGACTTCTTTCGCCCCCGCTTGTTTTGCTGCATTCTTGTACGCTCTGATTTGAACAGAGGTAACGCATGTGGGTGCACAGACAACGACTCTGGGTTTACTAGAAAAATACCGACTTTTTTTAGATTTATCAATAAAGTATTTCATCATCTTAACCGTGGTCTCGTAATCAGCAATTACTCCATCTTTCAGAGGTCTAGATGCAGATATATTCCCGGGAGTTCGTCCGACCATCTCTTTGGCTTCTTCACCTACGGCAACAATGCTTCCATTATCATTGATTGCAATGACGGACGGCTCGTTTAAAATGATTCCTTCTCCCTTCAGATACACCAAAATGTTCGCAGTCCCTAAATCAATCCCCAGATCACGTTGGAACATAAAATGTACCCCCTTCTTGAGTATTTTTATTCATGGTTATATTGTCCAATTTTTACATAAAAAAACCAGTGGAAAAATCCACAGGTATTATTCACAACAATTTACTTTCCCACTTTCATATTGTTCTTTCAAGGAATACATATAAGATTCATCCTTTATCATCGACATTGATTCCGAAGATTGGTTCCTATGGCTTTCTTCGCACCCATTATTATTTTCTCATTCGAATTTACGCTGAAGGATCTGGTTACTTCATAATACGAACGGGCAGGAAAGCGCAATTGTACGGTATTGTTAAAGGATAATGATAATACACGACAAAACGGAACAATAAACGTGAATGTTTTTGGAATATCGAAAATAAAATGTTGGTAAAGCCTGCTGATTGGAGAATGCTGGCATGAAGGAGGGATCCTGTGTTCGGCTTGATCAAAAAAAGGCGCAAGCCTGTTGAAGTGGTGGATGTGACGAGTCGTACGTTGAATTCATTTCGGGGCAAATATTTTTTCGGTCAGACCGACGCGCTCATAATGGAGGGTCAGCAGCAGAACGCTTGGGGTGGACTGTTCAATCCCACAGAATCAGGAGTCATCCTGTTCTTAGACATTTTTACCATCACCAATTTTTCAAGCCAATTCTTTAATGTGGAAATATGGGTTAACCCCAAACTTTCTGGAAAAGGCAATACGTCCTCTCTTGTTCATCCTGCAAATCTCACGTTAAATCCACCCACCCAGCCTAGAGCAAAGCTGCAATATGCTAGCCGAATTAATGAAATTCCTATAGGGGGAGTAAATGTGAGTAACCGAATCGTTCCCCCGAATTCAACGTTTTTGAGCGATTCTAACAAAGGCGGAATCATATTGCCACCTGGTGGGTCTTTTGCTATTTTCTTGAAATCTCCAGGCCCATTTATATATGAGTCTAGAATCGTATTCAGATGGTGGGAGGAAAAAAATGCAGTTGGAGGTCAGCAATGAGCTTTCAACACAGAAAAAGAGCAGAGCAGCCTGTAGAGGTCATCAATATGACCGAATCAGTTTATCAAACCCGGCTTGGAAATTATTTTCTCGGACAGACGGGGTTGTTAACTTTTGGAGAACGTAATCACGCTTGGGGAGGATTATTCAATCCGAGTGATTCTAGTATCCATTTATTATGTGATGTATTTACGGTTACGAATTATTCACCCAATCCATTTACTGTTGAATTTTGGTTGAAAAACAACTCCCTGGGAAAAGGAATAGTCTCTCGGAATGTTGCGTCCGTCAATCAGGCGATTTGTCCCGTTCCGATACCTAAGGTGGAGCTGCGGGATGCGGATCGGCTGAGCGAATCTCCTAAGGATGGTCTATTTTCATTTGTACAAATAGCGGAGCCTAAGTCAACCGTTACACACGATTTACAAGGGTTGATTATCCTGACTCCAGGAAGCTCTATCATCGCTTTTTTACGCTCACAGGAGCGGGGGACTGTTCCGGCGCGAGTAGGCTTCGGCTGGTGGGAGGATCCTGCTCTATTGACTTAAAGGTTTTGACCTTATTGTCGAGGCCCTTTTAGGGTGGAAGACACTGCGAAACCGTAGTTGTCCTAAAAAATGCTGTTGTACGGCAGCATCTCGTTGAGCTAACGGATAACGTTAGCTTAATAAACCACCATTGAAGGCAGCCGACAATTAAACGGCTGCCTCTTCCCCGCTAACGGGCAGGTTAATTCAGTTAATTACTCGCCAAATATTCCTCTAGAAATGGGATCAACCATTACGGTTCTCATCTTACCATTAAGCTTATTTTGTGTTTTTTATTCCTTCCAGCAAGCAATCCCTGACTTAAGTCCAATCAATCACTAAGTATCGAGCGTATGATTATACCGTAATGAAAATTTACTTGAGGGGAATGAGTAAATATGAGTGGTGCAAGTTGTGCAGGTTATGGTATTGGTACTAGCTCAGCAGCTGTTTTGGTTCTTTTCATTCTTTTGGTTATCATCACATCAGCTTTTGTATGGTAATTTCTTAATCCAACATCACAAAGATTATCGAGAAAAACAAAAACGGTCTTATCGCGAAATAGATGCGAATACAGACCGTTTTTGTTTTCTCGTTTAAATGAGGGTGACGAGTGAGTTGGTTGCTGGTTGGCAATATCAATATATGGTCAAGTGGATGGTTCCACACTAGGTCTAATACCCCACTTCGATACCCATTTTGTTACATAGGGCCAAAAATCGTGTCTTTATACCAACATGCAGAGATTACAGTTAACTGAAATACAGCTATTACAGCTACTTTAAATCGAAGAAAGCTTTTCGTTGAAAAGATGGGGAATAGAGATAATTTTCTGAGCTAATCTAACTAAATATGGAAATACCCCCTAAAGACTACCGAGTAATTCGAAATCTTTAGTGATAATTATTCTCAAATGGGGGGGTTATGGTAATTAAATTCTTAAAGGAAAATATTTATGCTTCTTATGGGCTCTTAGTATTACGATTTTATCTTGGTTGGTCATGGTTGCAAGCCGGCTGGGGAAAAATTGCCGGAGGTAATTTTGACTCAAGCGGTTTCTTAAAGGGCGCAATAAAAAATGCATCTGGTGATCATCCTGCCGTTCAATCTTGGTGGGCTGATTTTATTAATCATTTTGCATTACCTAATGCAGGACTTTTTAATGTGCTTGTGCCTTGGGGGGAATTTCTAGTTGGTCTTGGACTGATTTTAGGTATTTTTACCACATTTGCAGTGTTAATGGGACTGGTTATGAATTTTTCTTATATGTTTTCTGGAACAACTAGCACAAACCCACAAATGGTTTTAATGGGAATGTTAATTCTTGCTGCTGGTTTAAATGCTGGAAGAATTGGCGTAGATCGTTGGGTAATTCCAGTGATAAATAAAAAGATACTAAAAAAAGAGGATCAAGAAAACTTTCTTCAAGCCACGTAATTTTAACTGATAACTTAGCTCCAATTTTGTTATCAATTCGGCATTGAGCTAACGGTGAACGATAGCTCAATAAAGGGCTCTATAAAAACGATGAAGGATCTACCGTGGCAGATCCTTTTGACAATAGTGCTAAAGCGGAAGGTAGAATGTCGTCGCTTTGCGTGTGCCATTATGGAATTATGGAATAATGGCCCCTAGACATAAAGCGGGATTCGATATAGCAAAAGTGAAGGGAGGAGGAAATTATAGCATGCCCAATTAGTAGAACCCTTGGAAAAGAAGTAACGAGGCTTCAAACAAAAAGACCGTGGCACAGTTCTTCAACTGTAACCGCCGGTCTTTTGCTGCAAGTTTAGTCCTCTTTCTCGCCTTTGCCGCCCTTGTGCTTGCCGTTGTCGTCGTGATGCTCTTTCTCTTGTTCATGGTCACGCTCAAATGCTTTGGAGCTGCTCTTTATTTGGACTTTCACGTGGCTGTTCTTACTTTGCGTTTCGAACTCTTTTTTGTCCTCGTCGTCGTCGTCATCGTCATCATCGTCGTCATCATCGTTATGGCTCACCGTGATTTGCACTTTCGGCGCTGCTGCTGCTGCCGGAGCACTCGATGGTGCGGCCGGGGCGCTAGCAGGAGCTTCCGGAGTGATCGATGGTGCAGTTGGGGTGCTTACCGGAGTTTCCGGCGCGACGGAAGGTACGGCCGGAGTAACCGATGCTGCGGCAGCCGCAGGCTTCGCTTCAACCTCGATGTTGACGTTCAGCGTGATACCGTCCAGCTCGAACCAGTTGGCGAACGCAGTGCCGATTTGCTGCTGCGCGTTCGGCGACTTCAGATCGATGCCGGCGAGCAGCGTGCGGATCCAGTGCTCCGCGTCGTCATCCTTGAGGAATAAACCGTCGTGGCCTTTTGGCTTCATTTTGATCATCGATGTGCCGTTATTATGGTCGCCTTTATCGTGGATATCCATTTTAAAGCCGTTGCCCTCGATCTCGATATGCAGCGTATCCCATGGTGCTGCGGCATCGGCCGTTGCCGAAGGTGTAACGGCTTGTGTCGGAGCCGGTGATGCAGTCGTTGTCGAAGCGGCCGGTGCTGCCGGAGTTGCGGCAGTAGGAGTTGTCGTTCCCGCCGGTGCCTGGGTGCTGCCCGCTTTGTCCGTCACTGTAATCGTGATCGCTTTGATGTAAGCGGCTTGCTTCTTCCCGTTCAAGATCAGATCGACCTTAAACCCCGTACCGATATCGCTCATTTGCGCTTTGTGGTTGTCAAGGAATACCCATACCGTCTTCGACAGCGGCACTGTTTTATCAGCGCCGTCATTAGTCGTCACCGTTACTTCGCCATGGGCGGCGTCGATCGTTTTCACCGCTCCGGTCACTGTCTGCGACGCTTCGTCGGCATTCGAAACGCCTGCAATCGAGCGAACCCCGAACGTAATCAGGGTTGCGCACAAGAGGCCGATCCCCAACTTTGTCCATTTTTTCATCATTGTACCCTCCGATTTGTTTGATCAGCTGCTGTCTTTGATACCATTCGCGGAGGATTCGGGATTTCCGGGGGGGGGGGAGGAATAAACTAAGCGGGGGAGATACTCGAAAAAACATCTCATGACAATGGAAATATTATAGTACTCAGACATCACAACCCTAACTAGACTCCTTTCAATATGTCAAAGCTTTAGATACAAACCAAAGGACGGTCGATTATTGGGACAGAATCCGCCGAAAAAAACGTTCAGTTGCGCTTCGCGAGAATCGCCCATTGTAACGCCAGTAGTACGTGTTTCTCAGGCGCATGGTTTGTATTCTTGATGAAAGAAGGAATGTAAGGTTGGATGCTGCACGATATTGTTACGGAGGATTGGATGTCCATCAGGAAACGGTGATGGCTTACATCTTAAATGGCCCATTGGATCAAAAACCTAAAAGCCACATTCGAACATTTGGAACCACGACCAAACAATTGCTCGAACTTCAAGATTGGCTTGCCGGAATTTCGTGTACGGAAATTGTCATGGAAAGTGTCCGCAAATAATAAAGTTTTAGACTGTGTTAATTGTAATCTTAGACTGAACGGCATCGCTAAACTAACGGGCAGCATTCCTATTATGTAGAAATACGAGGTTTGAAGCACAAAAAGACTCCTTGGTATGATGTTAAAAGGATCCCAGTTGCTGGCCAG
>NZ_JAGGKV010000040.1 GCF_017874035.1 Paenibacillus aceris | reverse complement strand
CGTCCTGAGCCAGGATCAAACTCTCCATAATAGAAAAGCTTAATTGTACTCATTGACTTGCTAGCGAGATTTTGCAATCTCATTTATAGTCGATTACTCGACTGTACTTACTCACTCGTTGTTCAGTTTTCAAAGATCAATTTCTTTCTTTTTCTAGGCCGTCCGTTTAGCGGCGACTTTTATAATATATCACATCCAAGCTAATCAATGCAAGCTTTTTTTATTTTTCTTTTTTCTTACTTCGCTTACACCCTTGTCCTTCATTAGCTTAATCATGTGGCCCGTTTTTAGCGGCGAGAGTTAATTTATCATAGAATCGCATTCAAAGTCAAGCAATTAATTTAAAATAAAAAAAAGAACCAGATTGGCATCTGATTCTCACTGGGTTTTACCGTTATACGCTTGTATATCTCAGCTCGATGTCTGAAGTTTCATCATCGATGAGAACAGCTACTTCTTTAATCAAGCCTTTTTTGACGAGTTTATTCAGCAATAGAGGAAGCTCTGTCTTTATTTCTATTAATTGCGCATGCTGTTGAAGTTCATCCGAACTTAGAGCCTTTTCATTTTCTCTGAGTATCTGAATAAACGCCTCGCAGCATCTCTCCATTTTTGACATAACGGAAAATTCACAGGCCAGCAATACCAGCTGAACTCGTTGTTTTAATGTCTCTTTGCTCATCGTCAATTCCTCATACAACTTATACACGCCTGGATTTATCGCACGAATCTGCCTCCATACGGTAATTTCAGGGTGATAGCCATCCTCAATGATGACAATGCGAGCCCAGTGATGCAGAGCTTCTAGAATATTATTGTACGCATCGAGCAAATGCTCATCAAGGATATATTCCTTGCTTTGAAGATATTTACGCAGAAAAAGAGAGAACTCAACAAGAAGCTTATGCTCACGCAGATCAGCCGGAAATTCAAGTATGCGATGGCGCAGCCCTTCTAAATACGTATTCTGATCCAGAAGTATCTCCCCTTTTAGCAGCCAGTGAAGGATATTTCGGTTGTGACCTTGACGTATCCATTGTTCAATGGAGGAGGGATCTACCCACCTTTCTTGTATCCGAGAATCGTCTCTTATATAATTAGTAGTATGATTGTTCAGGCTCAGGTCGTTCGTTACGATAAGCAGAAGTGTATCAAAGCCATCTGTCAGTGAGGGAAGTTGCTTAGGATTATCAACCGCCATGACGCTAATGATCCGCTCGTCATTTCGGAACTTAAGCAAAAACTGCTCTTTATCAATTCCCATGGGTGTCCAAAGCTCCTGTCTCCAATTGTTTATATCTTATTTCTACAACACAAGAGGAGTTTCCTGCTGTATTCTGTGACAAATCATACAAAACTGATAGCTAAATTATGGGGGGAACATCACGTGCGTTTCAGATCAAGTAAAGTTAATGAATTCCGCTTGTGGGGTCTTGCTTTAACAATGGGCGGCATGCTGCTAATGATTATAGGTTTAGCGGGGGTCGTTTTTGACTGGGGAAAAGCAGGTCGGATTGTAGCTGTCATCTTTATGATTATCGGGATGATTTCCATGTTGGTTAGTATGGGTATTTACTTCTGGGCGGGCATGCTGTCCACCTCAGCGATTGCCCTTGATTGTCCGGAGTGTGGAAGAAGAACCAAAATGCTAGGAAAAACAGATCGCTGTATGTTCTGCAAAACGATACTCACAGTTGATCCTCAATACCAGCATACAGCTGAGAACGAAACAGCCGCCGGACATGCCGTTCCGCTCGAACCGAACAGAGATCATGAGCATAAGCCTCATTGAGAGGAAAGTAAAAAAAGCCGTTCCCTTTTTCTTTGCAGGGTTCGGCTTTTTTGGGGTTTTATGGTGCTGCAGGCTGTAAACCGTCCTGAATGACTTTCCACATCGATGACTGCTCAAAGCCTCTTCTCCATGTGGCCACTCCAGCCAGATTGTACTTTTTGACGAGATCAAGCCGTGCTTTCATCGAGGTTTCATCCTCCAGCCAAATCCGGATAAGCTTTTCACCATCTTTGTACTCCACGTAGTTTTGTCCGGTATCCGGCAGAAACGTTGGGGTTAGCTTTCTATCTTTGATGATGGCCTGGGCGGCTTCCATGGTTAATGTTTTGGAGGTGGCCGTCAGTTTACCGTTTTTCGTCTCTTCTGTCCATTGACGCGTATAATATGGCACCCCTAGGACCAGCTTAGAAGGTGGGACCTTATCCGCATTCAGAATCTGGGTCACAGACCGTTCTGTCCACGGCAAAGAGGATACGGAGCCCGATTTGGGACTAGTGGCCCAATATTCGTCATAGGCCATCACCATCATGTAATCAACCACTTCGGCAAGCGCTGGACGGTCATAAAACACCGACCACATTTCGTTGCTTGACTTGGGTGTCACATCAATGGATACGGCCAAACCTTGTTCATGCATAAAAGGAGTCATTTCCCGGACAAATTGAACGAGATTATCTTTATCTTTGAGATATACATTTTCAAAATCAATGTTGATGCCTTGCAGTTTATACGTTTGCGCAAAGCCAAGCAATTGCTTAATGACCTTCATACGGAGATCGTAAGTAGACAGCACTTTATTGGTCACATCAGGATCAAAACCGTTGCTGAACAATGCCCAAACCTGTAAATTGCGGGTTTGCGCCCATTTGACATAAGCCGCATCGGCTAAGTTCTTAAGGCGTCCTTCTCCATCAGCCAGCGAGAACCAAGTAGGGCTGACAACCTGCAAACCCGGCATATCGCCAAGCTTGGTCGTATCGGGATTCTTGGTGATGACATGCTCCCAAGTCAAATTCAATTTACCGGCAGGAGGCTGCCATGGCACATAGGTTGATGTTTGCTCTTGTACGGGAATCGTTTCTTCATGATCCATCGTAATGTCGGACTTACGCACATATCCGATTTGCCCGGTCTGCTGCTGAACACGATACCAATCATCCTCTTCTCCAAGCAGCATTACTTGCTCGCCTTCGGAGATACTGGATACAATCGGTGCTTTGATCGAGGCAAAAGTGCGCAGCTGAGCTTCTTCAGAATCCGCATGTTTCCCCCACTTGAGAACTTCTCCTTTTTTAAATAAAAGGACGGCTCCCGACTTCTCGGACTCTCTGATTTCAAAAGGATACAGTTGGCGCAGCGGCTCTATAGGCACGTAAATTTCATTCTCTTTCTTCTCAACCGGAAAAGACAGGCTGATCGGCTTCTCGTTCATCAATGCTGAAAGCTCAGTCGTCTTCAGCCGCAAAACTTTATCCTTGGTTGTGATGATGACGGAATCGCTGCTTTTTTCATATATGATGGAGGGGTCGATCCACTCCTGAATAAGTTCAAGCGGGAGCTTCAATCCCTCTTTTTCGCCAATCGCGCTTATTTTATAATAATTCCCTTGATAAAAGACCGGCTTGCTTAGTTCATGATATTCAGTATCAACTTTTGTACGGTTAGGGGCGAACTGCTGCCACAGAAATGTTGCTGCTCCCGCGGCGAACATACCGAAAAACAGTGAACAAATAAGAAGGATTTTCTTCGACGATCTTTTGCGCTGCTGCAAGTTTTCACTTCCTTTATGCGATATAAAAAGAAAAAACGCGCTCTCACCTTCCGTTTGCGCGAAAAGGTTCGATCACGTTTCATTATACAACATAGATACAGGTTATGAGGAATTCTGCGAAAGTCAATGCCTGGTAACCCCTGAGCAATCCGGGCAGACACCATAGACCTCTAACCGATAACCGCCAACTTGAAAGCCTGTTTGCCCTGCAGCGGTACTCTCAATATCATGAAGAGGCGGGTATTCAAAGTCCGCAATCTTGCCGCATACTTCGCAAACCGCATGGTAATGATCGGTCATATCCGCATCAAAGCGACTCGAGCTGTCTCCATAAGTCAGTTCCCGAACGAGTCCCGATTCAATAAAAACTTTAAGATTATTGTAAACAGTCGCTACGCTCATGTTAGGAAATTTGGATTCGAGGGACTTGTAAATATCATCTGCTGTCGGATGCGTCATGGAGTCCAGCAAATAGGATAAAATCGCATGACGTTGAGGCGTCATTCGAACACCTGTTGTTTTCAATTTAGCTAATGCCTGTTCTAATTGTGCTGCCATGTTACACACCACCCGCTGTTAGTCAATAAAACCTTACATTATATTGTACGTGTGGTCATTCCCTTTTGTCAATCATGGTTAGCGGATTCGTGAGCGGGTTAGTGCTTATTTTTCCGTGAATCCAGGACGTAAAGAGCCAAACCTCCAAGAACAAGAACAATGGCACCCAAATACGAGCCCATAAAATCAAAGAGTCCAGTAACCCACTTCGGCTTGTTACTTAGAAGAAAGAAAAGAACACCGGCAACAACGAGAAGCACACCCATGTTGGTCCCTTTGATCAGCTTCTGCAATGGGTCATGAAACTCATGCTCATAGGAGCCTGCAAACTCGCCCAGTTCATTACGCCGGTTCACATAATCCGTGATTTGAAGAGCATCGAAGAGATTGTAGAAATAAATCACAGGAATAAACAAGGCGAATAGTGTGACTGCCGGAACGCTTGTATCGTCCTGAGAAGCCAGCGAGGTAATGATAAAGATATCGAGAATCAGCAGCATCATCAGGAATAAGCCGCGCTGCATGAGCCCTAAATAGAAATGACCGGTTCCAGGGACGATAAAAGATAACACGCCTGCAACCCATTTGCGCTTCCTTGGAATAGGATAATAAGGCGCATAGCTTGGATAGGAAGTATCCGTTGAATACGGGGGGATATGTGAGCCGTCTTTTGGAATATGCATGTGAAAAGCCTCCGTTCTTCTCGTCATAATAAACCAGATAAATGTTGAATATACGTTGTGATTTGAATAATCCCCATATCGATGTTCATGATTTTGTGAATGATTCCCAACTGGAATAGGAGCACTGTCGCTGCGGTTGCCACGAAGCCGTTGATCCAAGCTTTCCGTCGGTGCACTTGCGAATTGACTTGCGGCGCAGAGAACTCATTTGTTTGGACGGCACGCATGATACGGTCCGTCAGCAAGGGGCTTGGTTCGTGTAGCGGCAGCTCGTCTAACAGCTTATTTAGGCGCTGCGTGAGCCGGATGTCTTCCTGCTGTTTGGGTTTCATGCGAGTTCACCTCCAACCATTTTTCTTTGAGCATCGCTTTTCCCCGGTACAACCTGGTTTCGAGCGTTTTGACAGGAAGTCCTGTGGCTTGGGACATCTCTTGGTAGGAAAGCTGCTTATAATGATACAGATACATGATTAATCTGTACTTGTCCGGAAGCTCAGATAAGAGACCCTGCATTCGTTCCTGTTCGTCTTTCAAAAGAGCGATTTCCTCCGGCTGTTCCCTGCTGTCCGTAAACCAACCCTTCATTTTATCAAGCAGCGCTTCATAGGGCTTGCGCTTCTGCGAACGCCTAAAATCTGTTACGAGATTCGTCGTCATGCGATATAACCAAGTCGTAAACTTCGCATCCCCACGAAAATGAGATAAGGAACGAAAAAGCTTGACGAACACATCCTGGGTTAAGTCTTCAGCAGTTTCCTTATGCCCTACCATTCGGTATACAAGTGTATAAATATAGCTTTTGTGCCGCTCTACCAATACACGATAAGCATCGGAATGACCTTGACGGACCCGATCGATTAGCTGCTCATCCGTCAAATTGTCCATGCCCCGCCTTCCCCCTTTCCATTTCGTCTTAAAACTTAGACGCTTTTCGCGGAAGGAACCCTTCAACTTTTACTTTTTTCCATAGTAACACCGCTAACTCCCTCGATTTGATTGATTCCTTCCAGCACGGAGACAATAATAGAAGGCTTAGGAATCGTGACATGAAATGTAATTTGAACGTGATTCGGCTTATTCTGGTTCTCTTGCTCTTCCAATGTAATTTTGCGAATATCCACTTTCTCTTTGCCTAATAGGGTAGTGATCAGACCGAGTGTCCCCGGCTGGTCAGCTGCTTGAATTTTGAGTATGCGTATTTTTTTCCCATTAAAAAATTTATGCTCCACTTTGTTCAGAATCCACAAGGAAATAAGTACCATGAAGCAAGCCAAAACGGCCGGATAATAAAAGCCAGCCCCAACGGCAAGCCCAATCCCCGCCACAACCCAAAGGGAAGCCGCAGTCGTTAGTCCTGTAATGGACCTCCCGTTAAAAATAATCGTCCCAGCGCCTAAGAAGCCGATACCGCTGATCACCTGCGCAGCCAAACGCGAGGGATCGAGACGAACATTGACTTCATTCACAAAAGCGCTAAATCCATACATGGAAAGCAGCATCACCAAGGCTGACCCCACACAGACCAAAATATGCGTACGAAGCCCTGCTGCATGAGAGCTCACCTCTCGTTCAAACCCGATTAAGCCTCCAAGAAATAGTGCCAATACTAGCCGTATAGTGATATGAATTTGATCTATGACCCATGGATTACTCACGATAAAATCACCTCTTTTTTGGCATGGAAATGTATGGTAACACGTCAACCCCTCTAAAGGATCTTATGGTAAAAAGCGTTATCGGATTGCCGCCGGCCGCTCAAAAGTAGTTAAAGATACGCCGGGAGGAACGGTGAATACCCGCTTCGTTGTAAAATCAAAGCTTTGATACAGCTGGACTGCCGGTAAATTCGCCGTGCCGGTAGATACAACGAACAGCTGTGCGCCACATTTCTCTTGTTCTTGTAGTATATGTTCCAAAAGCGCTCTAGCAATCCCGCGCCGAAAAAAATTAGGATGCACCATCATCCGGCAGATCGTAACTACGCAGCCTTTAGTGGAGTACGAAATAGCGCCAACCAATTTATTCTCATTCTCTTCATGAACGTAGTAGCCATAGAACGTTTCCTCAGCCTCGCGAATGGACGGAATGCCATCCTTCAACGGAGGGATGTCTTCGAAGCCGATCAGATCAGCTTCCACGCGGTATGAAGCGATTTGTAACGCTAACAGATGTAAAATTTCCTCATTAGTATGCAATGAAAGCGGTTTTATGGACATGCAGGAAGCCTCCTTTATCGAAGTCAAATATAAATAAAAAGTGGTGACCACGAAGGGTTCACCACTTTACTTTATCATTTGCTGTTCAAGCACTCCAGAATTAATTTGTTAACCAGTCCCGGATTTGCTTTGCCTTTGGTTTCTTTCATTACTTGTCCGACCAAGAAGCCAACGGCCTTCTCTTTACCGGCTTTGAAATCGGCAACCGATTGCGGACTATTGTCAACAACCTGCTGGACAACGGCTTTAATCGCGCCCTCGTCGCTAATCTGAACGAGTCCTTGCTCTTCCACGATCTTCTGCGGGTCTTTACCGGATTCGATCATTTCTTTGAATACCGTTTTGGCGATTTTGTTGGAAATCGTGCCTTTTTCGATCAGGCCGATCATTTCACCCAAGCCCTTGCCTGTCACTTTGACATCCGCAAGCTCAAGATTGTTCGCATTCAAATACCCGAGCAGATCGCCCATGATCCAGTTCGAGACAGCTTTGGCATCCTGCGTATAGTTGAGACTCTCTTCGAAAAAGTTAGCCAGCTTCATAGAAGACGTGATGACGTCCGCATCATAGCTCGGCAAACCGTACTGGCTGCTGTATCTCGCTTTGCGCGCATCCGGCAGCTCAGGGATCGAAGCTTTGACGCTTGCTTTCCACGCATCGTCGATATACAGGCTAACGAGGTCCGGATCCGGGAAATAACGGTAATCATGCGCATCCTCTTTGCCACGCATGGAGAGCGTCTTGCCCTGTCCATCGTCCCAGCGTCGCGTTTCCTGCTCGACTTCACCGCCGCTGCGGAGAATGTCCGCTTGGCGGAATTCTTCGTACTCAAGCCCTTTCAGAACGCCTCGGAACGAGTTCATGTTCTTCAACTCGGCTCTTGTGCCGAACTTCTCCTGTCCGAATGGACGCAAGGAGATGTTCGCATCGCAGCGCATCGAACCTTCCTCCATTTTCACATCAGACACGTCGCAGTAGATCATGATTGCTCTTAGCTTCTCGAGGTAGGCACGAGCTTCCTCCGGCGAACGGAGATCAGGCTCGGAGACGATCTCGATAAGTGGCGTTCCGGCGCGATTCAAGTCAACGAGTGAGGCATATCCGCCGTCCACGTGCGTTAACTTGCCCGCATCTTCCTCCAAGTGAACGCGAGTCACGCCAATGCGTTTGGTTTCGCCGTTCACTTCAATATCGACCCATCCGTTCAAACCGATCGGCTGGTCATACTGGGACGTTTGGTAGGCGTCCGGTGAATCCGGGTAAAAATAGTTTTTACGGTCAAATTTGCTGTGTGTAGAAATTGTGCAATTCAACGCCATCGCTGCTTTCATGGCATATTCCACCGCTTGGCGGTTCAACACGGGCAGTACGCCCGGGTGACCTAAACAAACGGGACATGTATTCGTATTCGGAGGTGCACCGAATGAGGTTGCACAACCGCAAAATATTTTGGATGCGGTATGAAGTTCAACGTGAACCTCAAGACCGACGACCGTTTCAAATTGGGTATCTGTTGCCGACAAAATAAATGCCTCCTTCGTTACTCATGAACTATGAACCTACAATTGCGGGCGCTGCTTGTGGTGATCTGTATGCTGCTCGAAAGCGTGAGCTACACGCAGTAGGGTAGCTTCATCCAGCGCTTTGCCGATAACTTGCAGGCCAACCGGAAGTTCGTTCACGAATCCGCAAGGTACGCTAATCGCAGGAATCCCCGCCAAGCTGACCGGAATGGTCATGATGTCGTTCAGATACATCGTGAGCGGGTCGTTGCTTTGCTCGCCGATTTTGAAAGCAGGCGTAGGCGCCGTTGGCCCGATGATGATATCGAATTTCTCAAACACTTGATCAAAGTCCTGCTTGATCAATGTGCGGACTTGTTGTGCTTTCAAGTAGTAAGCGTCGTAGTAGCCTGAGCTTAGTGCATACGTTCCGAGCATAATCCGGCGCTTGACCTCTGGGCCAAAACCTTCGCTGCGGGACAAATGGTACAAGTCAAGCAGGTTATTGGCGTTGTCTGACCGGACGCCATAACGAATCCCGTCAAAACGAGCGAGGTTCGAAGACGCTTCAGAGGAAGCGAGCAAGTAGTAAGTCGCAACCGCATATTCGGAATGAGGCAGGGACACTTCTTCCCACACAGCGCCTAAACCTTCAAGCACTTTGAGCGCCTCCAGCACTTTCTCTTTCACGGCAGGGTCGATCCCTTTGCCCATGTATTCTTTCGGCACGCCGATGCGCAAACCTTTGACATCTCCGGTCAGTGCGCTGAGGTAGTCAGGGATGTCCACTTTCGCAGAAGTGGAGTCCTTCGCATCATAGCCTGCGATAGCTTGGAGCAGGTAGGCGGAGTCTTCGACGTTCTTCGTCAGCGGTCCGATTTGGTCGAGCGATGACGCGAACGCGACAAGACCATAGCGGGACACAAGGCCGTACGTCGGCTTCAGCCCGACGATACCGCAATAAGCCGCCGGCTGGCGAATCGAGCCGCCGGTGTCGGAGCCCAGCGAGAAGTACACCTCGCCTGCCGCTACAGCTGCAGCGGAGCCACCGCTGGAGCCGCCAGGGACATAATCCGTGTTCCACGGATTGTGGGTCGGATGAAAGGCGGAGTTCTCGTTGGATCCGCCCATCGCAAACTCATCCATATTCAGCTTGCCGATAGTGACTGTTTGCGCGTCTTTCAGCTTACTGACAACGGTAGCATCATAGATCGGATTGTAGTTAGACAAGAACTTACTAGCACACGTTGTTCTCAAGCCTTCGGTGACCATGTTATCTTTGATCCCGATAGGAAGACCGAATAGGTCGCCACGCGTACTACCGCTCGCGAGCTGCTCGTCCAATTTGGCCGCAGCTTGTCTCGCATTCTCTTCATCTAATGTAAGAAAAGCCCGAACCTTGCTTTCCACTTGCCCAATTCTTGTATAGGATTGATCCACGAGATCGGCAACCGTAATCTCTTTGCCTTGAAGCTTCGCGTGAATTTGTTGTAGGTTTAGATCAAACAAAGACAACGACAGGCACACCCTTTCATATGGTTCTCTATTCTAAAACAGCCGGAACTTTAAATTGCCCGTCTTCCTGATCGGGAGCGTTCGCCATAACTTTCTCAATCGGCAGCGACGGCGTAACGACGTCTTCCCGCATCACATTCACTAACGGCATAGCGTGGCTCGTTGGAGCTATTCCTTCGGTATTCAACCCGTTCAACTGCTCCGCATATTTTAAAATGGCATTAAGCTGTCCGGTAAATAGCTCTTTCTCATTCTCGCTTAGATCGAGTCTAGCCAACTTCGCGACATGATCGACATCTTTTCTGGTAATGCTCAAGTTTTCTACACCCCTTTGATCAGCATTTAGTCATTCTTTTCATTATATCCCAGATAATTAGTGAACTCAATCCAGAAAAAACCACAGTTCCTTTGCGGCAGAGGTTCCGAAGAACCTCTGCGACTAAGGAGCTGTGGCTAGTTTTGGCAAATGACTTATTGGATGAATCCTGTGTCCATGGCCTTCGCTTTTTCATTTAATACATAATACTTCAATTTGGCTGCGGCCAGCGTTGTTTCATTTTGACTCACTTTTAACTGAAACTTGTTCAAATCATGCTTGGAGATAACGCCCACCTCATAGCGGAATTTCATTTTTTGCAAATCCGCTTGAACGTCAGTCAGATTTCGCTGCTCGGTAAGGACTGCGGCATACGCATTTTTGGCATCGTTATACGTAGATTGAATTTTTTTGGTCAGTTCGAGTTGCATTTGCTCGTTCTTCTGACCGTTAATCGCCACATTAACGCCTAAATACGTGTCACCGTAAGTGTTCTGGGTCACAGTATGCACCGTTTCCCACACCGCTTCGTCTATGTTATTGCCGGAAGATTTCATTTGATAAGAAGATTTTAATAAAGTCATGGTGTCCGTTTCTGCAATGGGCTGAACCGAAATAGAAGCGATATCTTGAAGCACTAAGTTAGGATCATACGAAATTCCGATGTCCGTCGAAAGCTGGACAATCCCTAAGCGGTAATTGTTCAGCAGAATGGCGGTATCGTCCTTCTGTTTGTTGATGGCTTTCTGTGCCGTCAGCACATCCTCGGAAGAGGCCAAGCCTTGCTGCGAAAGCAGGGTTGCTCGGATCAGCTCCTTCTCCATCACACCTTCGTACTCGTTCATGAACGCAAGCTGCTTTTTCTGGCCCAGCAGCTGTACATATTGCGCGATTGTTTGCAGGCGGATGCCAGCTTTCGCTTCATCGGATTGCAGCAGAGAGTTGCGCTGGTCGGTCCCTAGTTGATGCGCTGCCGTGTTCATTTGCGCGCGTTGAGAGGAAATGATCTTGTTCATGCCGCCGGCCAGGGCACCCATGCCCTGCATCATTTGGTTCATGGCATTGTTTTGCATCACTGTCCAGGCAATACCGATTGGGTCTGTGAGATTCGGCAGCTGCGGATTTCCTGTGTTGGTGACCTCCTCAGGCGTGCTTGGCAAGTGTCCAGGCGCAAAAGACGCCGAGCCCATGCCTTCCATTTGCTGCTCAAGATCATCCTTCTTACTGCCTTGGGCGGCATATTTTAGCGCTAGCATAGAAAGGTTATGGGAATCTTTCAACGCTTTATCCAGCACGTAGTCCAAATTAACGGAGGATACTGTCTCCAGGACATCCTCGTTCACGTAAACATTTTGATCGGGATCCAGAACCGAATCCGCGTAAGCAAAGGCTGAGCTGGAAAGGAGTAACAGAGCTGTAGAGAGACTTATGAGCGTTTTTTTCATAAAAATCGCTTCCTTCCTTCATGTTATACAGTGAGATTAGTGCCTGACGGCAGCGCAGGCTGATTAGCGGCTGCTTTCTTTTTCGAAAAAACAACAAACCGCGTTAACAGCATTGCGATGAAATACGTCAGTGCTCCTGTCAAAATAAGTGCGAGGCAATCATGATATATGACCGAAAAGTCATTTCCTTTCACGAACACGTTGCGCACGCCGTCCAAGAAATACGTTAGCGGCAGCATATGGCTTACTACCTGCAGAGCTTTAGGCATCGCCTCGTACGGCCATGTGAAGCCCGAAAGCATGAAGGACGGCACAGCGATAAGCATGGCGGTTTGCGTGGCCCCGAGCTGATTGCCCGAAAACAAGCTGATGAGATAACCGATTCCGCTGACCGCAAAGGTAAAGGTAAGAATAATCACCAAGCCAACAAGCAAGCTGCCTCTCATCGGTACGCTAAAGGCATATAAGGCAATGACAAAGGTGACGGACGTGTTGAAAAGATTTATTAAGAAATAAGGGGCCGTCTTCGCGTACGCGATGCGCCATGGGTTTCTTTTCCAAGCCTCAAAACGCTGCCATGTACCCGCATCTTTCTCTCTTGTAATCGTTAAAGCAATCCCAAGGAATAACACTTGCTGCAAAATAGCCCCAACAAGACCGTACAGCATAAAATCACTATAGTTAAAAGCAGAGTTATACATGATCCGATACCGGAAAGGTATCGGCGAAAGAGTGTTCATGACCTGCTCATTCTGAAGTCCTTGCTGCATCTGCAGCTTTTTCTGGGAGAACCCCATACTGAACGTAGTGATCACTTCGTTGGCGCCTTTGGTCGCCGAGTTCGAAATCATCATATTGCTGCCGTCGATGAGCGTGAGAAGCGGCAGCGTTTCGCCATGCTTCAACTTCGCTTCAAAATTGGAAGGAATAATGAGACCAACCTTTGCTTCACCCGTCTCAAGAGCCCGCTTCACATCTTCTTCCGAGTGATATTCCTTCTTAATCGCAAACGATTCACTTTGCTCAAAAGCTTGAATGATCTGACGGCTGAGCGGACTTTGGTCTTCATCGATAACGACCGTCGCCATCTCCGTCACTTTGTGGTGGACGTAAATGGAACCGAAGAGCACGGTATACATAATCGGAACGAAGAACAAGATCAGAAAAAGACGCCGGTCCTTCAGAATGTGCATCCATTCTTCCGTTATCAGCTTGCCAATCCGAAGATCCATGTCTTTCATCATCCTTCCGTTTTACCGTTCCATTGCAGGGTCATGCCGGTTGTGGCTGTGTCTGGCAATGTGCTCAGTTCAATTTTGATCCCAAAGGAACGGATATCCGTTTCTCCAGAGGTTTGGGTTGCTTTCTTAGTGGCAAAATCAGGCGCTGCCGCTACTGACGTAACGGTACCTACGACATTCTCGCCGGTTGATACCATTGTCATGTTAATTTTGTTTCCTGCTTTAAGTCCGGCAATCGATGTTTCCGGCAAGTAAAACTTAGCCCAACGCTTCTCTGCCGATTCCATCGAAAATACGGGAAACCCTGAACCTACAAGCTCGCCGACTTGTGCGGATTGATACAACACAACACCGTCCGTTGGAGCTAGCAGCTCGGTATAACTCAGATAAGTCTCTGCTTCCAGCTGCGCGGCTTGTGCTTGTTGTTCCCCGGACTGCGCGGATTGGATCGCACCCTTGGCTTGCTGTACAGCGGCATCAGCCGCAGCAACATCGCCTTGTCTCACCTGTACGGTCCCACGGTTAGCTTCAGCCAGTTTCAATGACGCTTGCGCTTGCTCAAGCAAAGCTTCCGCTCCGCGAATCTCTTCCTCCCGCGGGCCTTGGTTCGCCATGTTCAATTGCTGCTGCGCCAGATCGCGCTTGGTCTTCGCTTCTTCGTAGCTGACCTTCACTTTGTCTACGTCCGCTTGCGAGACAAGACCTTGTTCCAGCATCGCATTCATCCGATTCAAGTTCTGCTCAGCGATCGTATACACTTCAGAAGCCGCCTGGAATTGAATCTCGGCTTGCTTTTTCTCTTCCGGGCGAGCTCCGTTCTTTAGCGCATCCACCTTGGCTTGCGCGGCGTTAACCGCAGCTTGGGCCTGTGCGACCTGCTGCTCGGCGGTATCCGCCGTCACGTTCACGCCCGCGATGCCCTGCTGCTTCTTCGCTACCGCGGTAGCCGTCGCGCCTTGCGCCTCGGCAATTTTGCCTTTGGCGAGTGCGACTGCTGCTTTAGCTTGCGCAACCTTCGCTTCAATCTCGGCGCTTTGCAGACGGGCAAGCACCTGCCCTTTTTTCACCTCATCTCCTTCTTTCACGAGGATTTCGGTGATTCTGCCACCAACCTTAAAGCTGGCGCTCACTTCGTTCGTTTCAATATAAGCCGTAGGATGCACTTGATTCACGGCATCGGTTTGACTTGTAGCTGACTTGGCCGTTAACAAAAAGGCACTTGTGCCAATCACGACCGCCATAGCCAAATAAACCATTGGTCGAATAAAACGCATAAAAAAATCCCTCCACAAAATAATAAAATTAAAGAACTTACTGATTTAGGAAATTACCAAAATACATCTGCAGCAGCTTTAAAATCTTCTCGTCGGTCAATGGCTCATTCTGCTTCTCCCAATCGAACACGAGAGCCACGTACAGCTTAAATAGAACAAAAGCCGTTATCTTCGGCTCGCAATTTTTCATCGTGCCATTATGTATCGCACGCTCAATATGTTCAGCTATGAACTGAACCACTTCCGACTCAATGCTGGACATAGCTTCGATCGTAACGGGGCTGCCAAATTGCTGCACCTCGTGTGACAATTGAATCAGCAGTTCATGCTCTTTGCGGAAAACGAGAATTTCATACAGCGCACTATGGATTTTCTCAAAAGGCGTAGTTCCTTCTGTGAGTGCTTTCTCCGCACCTGCCTTCATTTCTGCGATTAACGACTGAATGATCTCATGCAGAAGCACTTCTTTATTGGCAAAAAACGTATAGATCGTCGCTTTGCCGACACCGGCAATTTTGGCGATTTGATCCATCGTCGTACCTTTGTACCCGAAAAGGGAAAATGATTTTTTGGCAGATTCCATAATTAATTTTTTCTTGGCATCCATTCGCGCACCTCAGAACTAGAATACTAGAATAGTTTTGTGTTCGGATATTAATGTACCATCATTTGCCGATTTTATCAACAGTCATTCAGTGAAAAAAGAAAAAACCCGCTGTTTAAGCGGGTTTTTGGCATTTAGAACGATTAAATCCAAGCCTTCAGGCCGATTTGTTTAATGAAATCTTCTCTGGACTGCACTTCTTTGTCCCGTTCTTTCTCCGGCTCTGGACTTGCCTCGCCGTTCATCACTCTTCGGAATAACTCTTCATTCTTCGTGGCAAGCGCGAAATCAATCAACGCTTCTTTCTCGATTTGAGCCGCTTCCTGCTGGAGAAGCACTTCCTCGAGCTCTATATCCGAAGCAGGTACGTAATAGTGCTTATTGTCTTTAGGTACTCGAATAACGTAATCGAAAATATTATCGTTATTCCGGTCGTAAGCAATGATATATCCATATCCGCCAATTGGCAGGTTCTGTTCTAAACAATCCTCAATGAAGATGACTCTCTCACCAAGACGAAGCATCTGATTTCCCCCTACCTCTATGAAGCTATTATTAAGCTATGTTAAGCTATTTCTACTATCCTACTAAAAAAACTAGATTGTGTCCAATTGAAACATGTTGTTCATACTCCATACATATTTCTATTTTAAAATAGGGTAGAATTGACAAATCTTAAGTCTAAGGGAGCTGTACGTATTGCTAAAACGATCTCTAAACACGCTGCGCTATGTTGGTTGGGCTGAAGGAATCTCATTTCTAATTCTGCTAGGCATTGCCATGCCGCTCAAATATGCCCTTAACCTGCCTCAAGCCGTCATGTTCGTAGGTATGGCACACGGGTTTCTCTTCGTGCTCTATCTTTTATCCATTGCTTGGGTTACACTTCTGCACCGTTGGTCCGTTTGGCGCGTGCTGGGGGCTTTCATCGCCGCATTCATTCCTTTTGGTCCTTTCATTCTGGAGCGCCGAATTTTGAAATAACCTATCCATTCAGATGAATTCGTTCATCTAAAAAGGGTTATCCTGCAAGCTGTTTAAGCAGACTTGTGGGGTAACCCGTTTTGCGTAAAATTTTAGGATAGAGTAAGGAACTGGTATAGTAATATAAGAAAAAGAGATTAGGGCAAGTCAGAATCATCAGGAGGGTAACAATGCGTGAAAGCGGAAACACACCTACGAAAGCAAAACCTTCACTAACGGAAGGCCCGATTACCAAAACATTAATCTTATTTTCATTACCGATTCTGCTAGGCAACGTGCTTCAAACGCTTAATGGCTCTATCAATGCCGTGTGGATCGGCAAATATCTGGGCGAAGGCGCACTGGCGGCGACCTCGAATGCCAACATCATCATGTTCTTTCTAATGAGTTCGATCTTTGGATTCGCCATGGCGGCTGTCATATTGATCGGTCAAAATCTCGGCGCGAAAAAGACGCAAGAGGCCAAAAAAGTAGTCGGTACCAGCACGGTCTTCTTCTTCCTTCTTTCAATTATTGTCGCCGCATTTGGATTGCTGTTTTCAAACACCATCCTAACTTGGATGAATACGCCGCCAGATGTGAAGGACCTTGCGGTTACCTATACTCGGATTATTTTCGCAGGTGTCCCGTTTATGTTCGGCTTCAACCTGATTATGGCGATATTGCGCGGTTCAGGAGATGCTAAGACGCCTTTTTATTTCTTACTGTTATCTGCGATACTCGATGTCATCCTGAATCCTATTTTGATAGACGGGATCGGTCCTTTTCCTAAAATGGGCATTGCCGGCTCAGCCGTAGCCACCTTTGTAGCTCAGCTAATCAGCTTCGTGCTGCTCATTATGTATTTGTATCGCAAAAAATATTTTCTGCGGATTACCAAAGAAGATATTCCGCTGCTGCGCATCGATTGGCTAATCATTCGCACCTTGATTCAAAAAGGCGTCCCTATGGGGTTAAACATGGTCGTCGTATCCGTCAGCAATTTACTGCTTGTTCATCTGGTGAATTCGTATGGATCTGAATCAACGGCTGCCTTCGGCATCGCGATGCAAATATCCAGCTATGTGCAAATGCCTGCAATGGCGATTGGAGGTGCTGTCACCTCCATGGCCGCCCAAAACATCGGCGCCGGCAAGTGGGACAGAGTAAACCGCATTACGTGGACAGGTGTCGGCGTCAACATTGTAATGACAGGCTTGATCGTCGCCGCGCTGACAATGTTCAACCGCGAGGTCGTCTCTCTGTTCCTCCCGCCGGAAGGGAAAGCGATCGCGCTTGGCGTGCACATCAACAATTTAACGCTGTGGTCATTTATCATTTTTGGCGTATTTAACGTCGTGGCAGGTGTTGTCCGTTCTGCAGGGTCGGTGGTATTCCCGCTTCTCGTAGCTTTCATAGCGCTGCTGCTGGTCCGTATCCCTCTCGCTACAGTGCTCTCCCACAAGTATGGATTTGATGTTATCTGGTGGAGCTTCCCGGTGAGCTTCAGTGTAGCGGTTACGCTGAATCTGCTCTATTATCGGTTTGGTAAGTGGAAAGAAGCTAGAATGATTCCAGGTAAGGCTTAATAAGATGAAGGGCTGCCTAAAGTTATCTTTGATGACTTAGGCGGCCCTTTTTTGGTTTGGACGGTGGGGATGGCCGGGGTGCGAGATGGCGAGGACGACTAGATGACAAGATGACAAGATGGCAGGGATGGCGGAGATGGCGAGGATGACAAGATGAAAGATGACAAGATGGTGGTGATGCCCCTTCGACCTACCAGAGTTAGAGTTGCCTGTTGTTCGGGGGGAACTACAGGACGCTATTTGAGCTAAATGTGGCGAATTTCGAATCCAAGGGGCACTACAGGGCCTTATTTCAATTAAAATGGCCTATATATGAGCCAAATCGTAGAATAGTGGACCATAGTTCCCTCTAACTAGCCGAAGTCTCGATTTCCTGGCAATAGCGGATCATAGTTCCCTTTCGGATAACATTTGTTAGCCATCAAACAGAAAGAGACCATCTCTGAAGTCATTCTTGACCTCTGAGATAGCCCCAGTGCTGATCTGAAACCGCAGGTTCGCCACCGCTGCCTGTTTTAAAGCTGCAGCAAATCTTTATGTACTTTAATCACGATCTTCTTGTTAGCGCTCGCCTCGGTAATGGAGCAGTTCGGCCGGTGAATATCCGACGGGAAGCATACCGCGAACATGCCTGGTTTCAAAAGAATGCCTGTCTCGTGCTGGGCAGGATCCGTTTCGTAGAAAGCGATATCATGCGTATCGAATTTGTTATCGATCACTTTCGCATCAGGATGCAGCTTGTAGAAACAAATCTTCTCTTCGCCGCTGACCAGAAACTGAATGTCCGTGTACACAACATGCGATTCCGGCAGCTGTTCCTCAGCTGGACGGGTGACAACCTCCTGCACATTGGCAAACATCAAATGGCCGTTATCGCCTTCCAAGTCGTATCTCCCAGCCTCAGCCTCGCCCAGATTGCGATTCAAAATATAATCGATTCCCCGCCCTATCGCCGGCGGCCACAAATGACGCTCTTGTTCGAAATGCTTCAAATCGCTAATAATCATTTGAAACTGTCTCCTTTTATAGATGAAATAAAATAGCAATCCTACAATTACTATAGCTTAAATTGAGAAAAAAGACCCGCTTTATACAAAGCGAATCTCTTAACTCGAAAGCTATTAGAACGTTTTTTGATTAGCGCCTTCCCAATCGGCCAAAAACTTCTCAATACCCGCGTCAGTAAGCGGATGTTTGCTCATGGACTCGATGACTTTGTAAGGCACTGTTGCAATATGGGACCCTGCGAGCGCGGCTTCAATCACGTGTGCGGAGTGACGTACGCTGGCAGCGATAATTTCGGATTTAATGTCATGCACTTGGAAAATTTGGCTGATTTCCTTGATCAGGTTCATCCCGATTTGGTTAATATCGTCCAAACGTCCGATAAACGGCGAGACATATGTTGCGCCTGCGCGCGCAGCAAGCAAAGCTTGCGTCGAGGAGAAGATCAAAGTGACATTCGTTGGAATTCCCAATGATCTGAACACGCTAGTTGCTTGAAGACCATCTAACGTCATTGGCAGTTTGATGACGACATTCGGGCTAAGTTTAGCTAGCTTTTTGCCTTGCTCGACCATTTCATCTGCTTTCAAGGAAACAACTTCAGCGCTAATCGGAACATCGCCGACAATGGAGATGATTTCTTTCACAGTTTCAAAGAAATCTCTGCCTTCTTTGGCAATGAGTGAAGGATTGGTCGTTACGCCTGCAACAACACCTAACGCGTGAGCTTTACGAATTTCGTCTACATTGGCTGTGTCGATAAACAATTTCATCCTGATTCCCTACCTTTTCTCCCTTTGCGGGTTAATCTTGGAAGTACTTCTGTCTGATTTGTTGTACGATTGCTTCTGCGGTAAAACCATATTCACGAATTACGCGATCTGCCTTCGCGGATGCCCCGAACTTACGGATGCCCACGACAAAGCCTTTGCCTCCCGTAATCTCTTCCCATCCAGCAGGATATGCCATCTCAATGACGACATTTGCTTTCGCATTCGGATGAAGAATCGCCTGCTGCATGTCCAAAGATTGCTGCTCAAACAGCTCACGGCTCGGCATGGAAATGACATTTGCTCCAATTCCATATTGCTCCAACTGCTTCTTCACGTCAAGTGCTAAACTGACCTCGGAGCCTGTTGCAATGAGCTGTACATCCGGCACTGCTCCAGGAGCGGCCTCAGCCAGTACGTAAGCGCCTTGGTGAATATGGGCAAAAGCAAGCTCCTCCGTGCCAGGCAGCACCGGCAAATTTTGGCGGGACAACGCAAAGACGAACGGGCCTTCTTTCGCTTGCATGACATACTCCCAAGCCGCTGCCGTTTCGTTCGCGTCCGCAGGACGGAACAGCGTCAGATCCGGAATCATCCGCAGGGACGGGATCTGCTCGATCGGTTGATGCGTAGGGCCATCCTCGCCGACAGCGATGCTGTCGTGCGTGAACACGTACGCAACAGGAAGTTTCATGAGCGCGGACAAGCGGATCGCGCCGCGCAAGTAATCGCTGAACACGAGGAACGTTCCGCCGAAGGCCCGCAGTCCGCCGTGCAGCAGCATGCCGTTCAGCGCTGCGCCCATGGCGAATTCCCGGACGCCGAACCAGAAATTGCGGCCGCTGTAGTCCGCGGCGCTGAATGCCGCAGCGTCGTTAAGCATGGTGAAGTTGGAACTCGCCAGGTCGGCAGAGCCGCCCACTAGCTGAGGAACCCGCTTCGCCAGGCCGTTAAGCACTTTGCCGGATGCGGTGCGCGTTGAGATAGCGCCGCTCTCCGGTGTAAACCGCGGCACATCGGCGTTCCAATCCGCCGGGAGTTTGCCGCTGCTTGCGAGCTCGAACTGCTGAGCGAGCTCGGGGTAAGCCTGCTGGTAGCCGCTCCATAGGAGCTCCCAGCTTGTTTGGGCTTCTGCGCCCAATTGCTTGAAGTGGGCAAAGTGCTCGTAAACCTCAGCCGGTACGTAGAAATCCGGCTCAAGAGGCCAGCCCAGCGCCTGCTTCGTCAGGAGCAGCTCTTCTTTGCCAAGCGGCGAGCCGTGCGTGCCGCCGTGGCCGCCTTTGCCGGCTTTGTTCGGGGAACCATAGCCGATCGTTGTTTTGATCTCAATCAGCGTCGGACGGCTTGTGTCCGCCTTACCTGCTGCGATCGCGGCGGAAATCGCCTCGATGTTGTTTTGCTCCTCTACGCGCAGGTACTGCCAGCCGTAAGATTCCATCCGTGTCCGAACATTCTCGGAGAACGACATGTTCAAATCTCCGTCAAGTGAAATGTCGTTGGAATCATAAAGCACAATTAGCTTACCCAATTTTAAGTGGCCTGCCATCGAAGCAGCTTCAGAGGAAACACCTTCCATCAAATCGCCATCGCCACAAATCGCATATGTGTAATGATCGACAATCGGGAAATTCGGTTTATTATAAACTGCAGCTTGATGCGCTTCAGCCATCGCCATACCGACAGCCATCGCCACGCCTTGGCCAAGCGGGCCCGTAGTAGCTTCTACACCAACTGTGTGACCGTATTCCGGATGTCCAGGCGTAAGGCTGCCCCATTGACGAAATTCTTTGATGTCTTCCAATGTTAAGCCATAGCCGCTCAAGTGCAGCAGGCTGTACAGCAACATCGAGCCGTGTCCGGCTGAAAGCACGAAGCGATCGCGGTCCACCCATTTGGCATCGGCAGGATTATGTTTGAGATGCTGTGTCCACAGGGCATACGCCATAGGCGCTGCCCCCATCGGCATGCCGGGATGACCCATCGCGGCTTTCTCGACAGCGTCAATCGTCAGCGTGCGAATTGCGTTGATGCTTAACTCTTCAATACCAACAGTTGTCTGATTCAAAAGAGGATCGCCTCCATCATTGGTTGATTTTTGTTGCGGATACTCTTTATTATAAAGATAGTTAGTGCATTAAAATAATTGATAGTTTCGATACTCGCTATAGAAGGTGTCTATATGGTGAATTTTGAGCTGTATAAAGTATTTTACTTGACCGCGAAGTCCGGTTCGTTGTCGAGGGCCGCCAAAGAGCTGTACATTACACAGCCGAGCGTCTCCCATTCCATCAAGCTGTTGGAGGAATGCCTGGGGCTTCAGCTTTTTGCCCGAACGTCCAAAGGTGTGGAGCTTACGAAGGAAGGCTCTGTGCTGTACTCCTACATCGAGCAGGCGTACAACTTCATTTCCCTTGCCGAGGAAAAGCTGAGTGAGCTTCGTAATTTCTCAAGCGGGGAGATTAAGATTGGCGGCAGTGATTCCTTGTGCAAGCACTATCTTCTTCCTTTCCTGGAAGCGTTTCATGAGCAGTATCCTCATGTACAGATTAATTTAGTGCATGGTACGACACCGGAAATCGTGAAACATTTGAAGGAAGGCAAAATCGACATTGGCATCGTGCGAACCCCTATTCATGATGACCAACTGCAGGTGCGTGAAGGTATCACGATCCAAGACTGCTTTGTTACGGGGCCAAAATACCGGGAACTTACGCTGGAAAAGGTAACCCTCACCGATCTGCTGACCTACCCGATCATTTTATTTTCCAGCAATAGTTCCTCACGCAAATTCGTAACACGACTGTTCAGCGATCATGGCTTGCTGCTGGAACCGGAAATCGAGCTGGGCAGCGTAGATTTGCTGATTGAGTTTGCGAAGATCGGCTTTGGCGTTTCCTTCGTAACGAAGGAATTCGTCGCAAGGGAGCTCGCTGAGGGAAGCTTGTTTGAGGTGAACTTAGACGTTGCGATCCCCTCCACAAAAATCGGCATTATAACTTTACGCAATATGCCGCTGTCGACAGCAGCCGCAGCCTTTATTGCCAAGCTGGAGAATCCCGAGGGGGCGGCCTGAAGGCAAGAAGACCGCCTAGGCATCTGCCTGGCGGTCTTAATATGTTTGCATCATGATGGCTGTATTTCCCCTCAACCCTTGACTATGTTGCACTTTGTACAATGTTTTGGCTGAAGTCCGCTGTTTTCAGCTTATTTGGGCGTAAATGATTGTACTTTGTACAATCAAAAGAATTACAAACAAACGATCGCTTTAATCACTTTCGACTCCGGCTTCAGCCAAGTCTCAAACTCGCCGATCATGTCCTCGAAAGAAGCACGATGCGTAATGTAGCTTTCGATGTCGATGACCCCCGATTGCATGGCGGCACGCACGGTGTCGAAATCCTCCATTGTTGCGTTGCGGCTTCCCATTAGCGTCAGCTCCCGTTTATGAAAATCAGGATCATGGAACGTGATATCCGCCTTCACGAGGCCAACGTACACAAGTTTGCCGCCATGCGCGACAAGTCCGAAGGAGTCCGTCATGGACCGCGCGTTACCGGTCGCATCGAAGACCACTGTGGGCATATCGCCGTTCGTTAGCTCAGCGAGCTGCTCCTTCGGCTGCTGCAGCGCATTCACGGTCTGATCGACGCCTGCCCATTTGCGGCAAAATGTCAACCGCTCGTCATTGATATCCATCGCGATGACGGTCGCGCCGGCCTGCTTCGCCAGGATCATGACGCCTAATCCGATCGGCCCCGCTCCGATGACGAGCGCAGTTTCTCCAGCGCGAAGCCCCGATCTGCGCACAGCGTGAGCTCCGATGCTAAGCGGCTCCAGCATCGCTGCTTGATCCAGCGTCAACCCATCGGTTTTAATGAGATGGCTGGCAGGTATGGAAACCAGCTCTCGCATTCCCCCATCAATATGTACGCCAAGTACTTTCATATCCGTGCAGCAGTTCGTATTGCCATTACGGCAAGCAATGCATGTTCCGCAATGCATATACGGGACGACACTAACCTGGTCGCCTGCCTGCAATCCCGAAACCTCTTCGCCAACTTCCTCGACATAACCGGAGAGTTCATGACCAAGCACACGCGGGTAGCTGAAAAATGGCTGGTTCCCTTTATAAGCATGTAAATCCGTTCCGCAGATGCCGACTCTTTTAATACGAACGATGGCTTCGCCCGCTTTTACAGTAGGCTCCTGCATTTCTGCAAAAATAAACTGCTCAATCTGTTCACATACGATCGCTTTCATCCTAGTCCCTCCTTATACGTAGGTCTTCTCGTTATATTCAGGTCTGCCGCTAATCCAGGACTTGTTGTGAATGGGTTCCAAAATATCCAGCACCTCTTGCAGCAGCCCGGTATCCATAGGTTCATCGGTCCATGCGATGTTCTTACTGATGTTCTCCGGACTGGCCGTGCTGACGAGTGTCGTTGGAATTCGTTCGTTTGCCGTTGCATATTGCACCGCCAGCTTCGCAATATCTGCGCCTTTGCTTGCGCAGTGTTCCGCCGCCTCCTTGCAGAGCCGCTGAATGTCAGCCGGTGCCGGATGCCAGGCAGCAGCAGGTCTGGTGCTCAACAGTCCCATGGATAACGGCGATGCGTTCACCAGTCCAACCCTATGCTGCTCCAACAGTGGCACTACATTCAGCAAGGATGTGTCATTCAAAGCATAGTGACAGTAGGACAAAACAGAATCAAACTCTTTTACAGCCAGCGACTTCTCAAATACAGTCAGCGGTAACCCGGATACGCCGAAATAGCGGATTTTTCCCGATTGCTTCAAAGCATCGAGTGCAGGGAAGGCCCCCTCAGCCACCTCATCAAAAGCTGCGAATTCAATATCATGCAAATATAAAATATCGATATAATCCGTTTGAAGCCGTATTAAGCTTTCATCGACGCTGCGAATAATCCGCTCCTTCGAGAAGTCGAACTCGGCATCGCCGTAACGCCCGGCCTTCGTCGACAAAATAAAGCGACTCCTGTCCAGTTGGGCAATGGCTTTGCCCAATACCGTTTCAGCTTTGGTTAAACCGTAATAAGGGGACACATCCATCAGATTAATGCCTAGATCAACAGCTGTGTGAACCGTTCGGATGCTTTCTTCCTCGTTGGTTTCACGGAAGACGGAGCCCAGCGAGGAGGCGCCGAAACTCAGTACGGAGACGTCCAGTCCTGTTTTGCCCAATTTACGATATTTCATAGTTTATAAAACTCCTTCGCGTTTAGTCCAAATAGACGGTCTTTGTCGTGCTCAGTCCAAGTTTCCGGCAAAGCATGCGTCAGTACACCTACGACTTCGTCATAATCAGCAGCTAACAAGCAGACCGGCCAATCGCTCCCGAATAGAACCCGCTCCGTTCCGAATACTTCCAGAACATGCTGGATGTACACGATAAAATCTTCTTTAACCCAGCTTGTATGATTCGCTTCCGTCACCATACCCGAAAGCTTACAGTATACGTTCGAGTGCTTCGCGATAGCCGTCATCTGACTTTTCCAGGGTTCAATTACCCCATCTGCAATCTTTGGCTTCGCGATATGATCGATCACCGCTCGCAATCTCGGAACTTGGTCCAATAGCTCAACTACCGGCGCTAGTTGCTCAGATTTTACAAGCAAATCAACGGGAACGTCCTCCTCGGCAAAATATCGCAGCGCTTCAACAAAATGAGGCTCTAGTATCCGGCTTGCATCCGTCATTTCTTGAATCATGACTCTGAAGCCCACGTACTTGGGATGTTTTTTGAATTCTTTATATTGGAGCATGCACTCAGGATCATGCAAATCAAGCCAACCTACAACACCTGCAATTGTTTCTGATTTCTCGCTTAAGGACAGGAGATAATTCGTTTCTTCCAATGTCTGCGCTGCTTGGACAACAATCGTCCGATCCAAGTGATGCTGCTTCAGATGAGGCCATAAATCGCTAGGCATAAAATCACGATACAAGACCGGCAGCTCCGGGCCAATCCATCCATAGTCACCTCGATCAATTTTCCAATAATGTTGGTGTGCATCGATTCGCATGGCATATCTCCTTATCTATAACCTGTTTTGTTATCGCTTTCTTTTTATTTTAACAGCATTTTCGGCATAAGAAATATCGATATCTAGCATATTTGTACGTTTTTTTGATATCATTAGGGAACTCTTACCTGTGAAGGAGATGCCGTATGCATCCTGTACGTAAAATTTTCGATACGAACGATGCCTTTCCTTTCTCGTTTGCCTATAAAAACACAAAAAGCTCGCAAAGCGAGCTTCCTGACCATTTTCATGAGTGGTATGAAATTGTCTATGTGTACCGCGGCAAAGGTACGTTTTTCATCGATCACACCTTTTACGACATGAAGCAGGGCGATCTGTTCCTTATCCCCGGAAATACCATCCACCGAGCCAACCCTGACAAGGAAACACCTGTAACGTCTACCGCGGTATATTTTAGTCCCGGTATGATCCAAGCGCCGCAGCTCGGCGACTCGTTCTCCTATTTGAAGAGCTTCGAGCATGCAGCAAGGGTCCGCCATTACAAATTGGAGCTGCTGCTCCCACAGCGTCAGTATCTGGAGCTCCATTTGGAGTCGATCCAGCAAGAGCTCAGACAGTCGAGCCCTGGCCACCGCCAGGCGATCTTCTTGCAGCTGCTTCAGCTGCTGCTTTTTTTACAGCGGGATGTAGGCTCCGGTTCCATGCTGCCCGCGGGGGACACTCTTGTCGGTCCTGTTTGGATGAGAGAGATTCTGCTCTTTATCGATCAGCATTTTTGCGAGGACATCGGGCTCGCTACGCTTTCCAAGCAAGCCGCCGTCTCGCCGGCGCATTTCAGCCGCGTCTTTAAGCAGTTGATTGGCATGAACATCACCGCCTATATCATGACGAAGCGTATCATTCGGGCGAAGCAGCTGCTTGGCGAAAGTGATGTCAATATTCGACATATCGCAGAAATATGCGGGTTCGAAAGCTTACCCCATTTCCACGCGATGTTCAAAAGAGTGCTGGGCATGACGCCTGCGGCCGCCCGGAAATCGATCAGATAACATTATTTGAAATACCGCTGCAGGTACACTTTTTCACTTAAACGAGCGAAGAAACCTGACTTCTCCTTGTAGATGATGCTTTGCGAGATAAACGTATGCACCTCAATCCGCTTCAAAAAGATCAGCAGCCGATACCCGCTCCAGCCGTAAGCAGCAAGCCCGGCCAGAAAATAGCTAAAGCCATAATAATCAAAGCCCAAGGGCAGCAAGCCGGCCGTCAGCAGCACATTAAGACCAAAGTAAATCCCACCCGTGATGACTGCGCCTTTGCGATCCTCAAAATAGAGCATCAGCAGAATGTGGATAAGCATAATCGCATTTAACAGAGCCCCCAAAGCGCACAGCTTGAAAATGTCGATCACCGTTTTTTGCAGGCCGACCAGTTCCAGCAGCATCTCGCTGATAAGGATGATAAACACGGTCAGAATGCCCTGCAGCTTAGTCAATCGGTACAACTCCCGCCAGAGCACCTCCACCATACGCTTTTTGGCTTTTTGTATCATCTCTAGCGTTCCGCCGTTAGTCACGTATCCGTAGAACGTTTTATATTTATCATAGAACTCCGTTTCTACGGAAACGACAAACAAAACGAGTGATGGAATAACCGTAAGATTCGCTAAAAATACCGAGGTATCGTAAATCGGACTGTAGCGAAATGTTTCCTCGATCCGCACGCCGGACGACCCAAGCCAAATGATCATATTATGCGTCCAGACGCCAATGTTGTAGAGAAATCCCGTCCACAGGAGAGAAGGATATTTATCTACATATTGTAAAAAGCCATAAGGGTTGACCGCCGTCCTCGCAGGAAAGGCACGCAGCAGCACAAAAACCAATATTGCCATCGTGAGCAACATGCCGCAGCTAAACCCCAGCAATATATTCGTGGACTGCCTATACTGGGTGAAGCTGATCGGGTAATGAAGCAGGACAAAGACACTCCCTATGGATACCGCAGCTCCAGCCAAGAAAGCAATCGCAATCATCTTGTAATCTTTTGCCGCGGTTAAGAAAACCATCGCCAGCCAGATCTGCCCGCACATGAAAAATAAGAGAACGCTCATCACCTTATACAGGATGGACAATGGCGAGGACCAATAGAAAATGACAGCCGCAAGCAGTGAAATGCCAAAAATGATTCTGGAGATGCCTATATAGGTGGGCGTAACGACCTCCAACCGATTGTGGAAAAAATGGTCGGCCAAATACCTCGTTACGCATAGCTGCCAGCCCCCTGAAAGCATTTGGGAAAAAATAAAGCAGTACGAAACGGTGACGATAAACAATTGGCGCTGGTTGTCCTCTACATTCGCAAAATGAACAAGTATAACATTAATGAAGGCAATGCTCCCAACGGACAGTATCCAAGGACCAGCCGCTATGAAGGAAGCATACGCATAAGCGCGGACACGCAGCGACAGATAGTCGTCACGGAACAGCTTTTGGAGAGTAAATCCGATTCCCGCCATTAGGTTGCCACCTCGTCGTATAACTGCTTATAAGCATCAATAAAATGATTAATTTGATAATAGGAAGCTACACGCCTGCGGCCCACATGGCCCATATAAGTCCGTTCATCCGGAAGTGCATGCATCTTCACCATCATGTCAGCCATCGCTTTCGGATTCACCGGAGGTACGATATACCCTGCAATGCCCGCATCGTGTTCATCCTTCCCTTCAAGCAGCTCCCGGCAGCTGCCGACTTCCGTACATATCCATGGAACTCCTGCAGCCATCCCTTCAAGTACCGCCAGGGGCTGACCTTCGCTGATGCTGCTTAAAATGAGAGCATCAATATGAGGCAAATAGTCTTCAATATCAACTTTGCCGGTAAAAGCCACGATTTCCTCAAGCTGAAGATTGCGCGTTAAGGCTAAGCACTCCTGATAATAGTCAGGATCTTCGTCTGTCGGTCCCATAATCATCAGGCTCATGTTGGCAATCTCCGAACTAGCCAGTCTCGCTGCGTAGAGCAGCGTTTTGATATCCTTAATCGGTACAAGACGAACCAAGGCGCCAAAAACGATCCGATCACCGTCGTTGTTCGCCTTACGGGGCAGCAGCGAAAGCCGCTGATAATCAACGCCGTTAGGTATCACCAAGGCCTTGTCCTTAGGAGCGCCAAGCTCCAGCTGAATGCGATGAGTGCCGCCATACAGCGCAATCGTGCGGTCAGACGTACGGTAAGCCCCTTGCGACATATGGTAAAAGTAATCGATCCATCGTTTCTTAAAAGGCGGATCCACCCAGGCCGATTTCAATATTTCTTCCTCCCGCTCCCTGGCGTAGACGCCATGTTCAGTCAGCAGGAACGGCTTCCTGTGCTTCATCCGCAAATAGGTGCCGATCAAGCCCGCATATCCGGTCGAAACGGCATGATACAGGTCCGCCTCCGGATAAGCTTGCTGCAGCAAGTAAATCGCTGGCAAATACATCGATCTCCACGTCCAGAAATAGCTATTAAACGAATGATCCGGCATTTCCGTCTCGTAGGCGGAGACTAGGAAGTTCCAAAAGCTCTCGCTTTTCATAAAAGAAACAGGGTTACCGAGCTTCGCTTGATCGGCCATAAGCGGAAGAGCTTGCTCCGAGTCCCGCTGGAAACCGAACCAATCTAAACACGCTTCGGCCTCAGATTCCGACAAACGCGGAGCCCTGCCCTCCCCCAGTTTCTGGTAGTCCATAATGAACACATCGTGAATACCGGAGAGATTGGGCGGAAGCTTGTATTTGTAGTTTGCAGTATCCTTGCGGGAAGATGAGATGGCGATGATTTCAAACTCATGCTGGGGCATGGAGGAAACGAGCATCTGAATCCAACTGGCTACGCCCCCCGAAACATAGGGATAGCTCCCTTCTACGATCAAGGCAATTTTCATGGCTTACTTTCCTTCAACTGTATATTCACTGTCGGCTGGAGGGCTTCCAAATGCCATAAGCCTTCCGCGGCATCCAAGCTTGTAAGATGTCCCGCTTCTTTGGGGATCTCCGGAGTCTGATGATTCGGCACCCTTACGGTGTAATGCATGGGTATCAATTGATCTTTCGTTGTAATGGTAATGGCCTCGCTGCCGTAATGAACGTTAACCGTACCCGCTTCATAGAGACTGAACTTTTTGACCGCATCGCGAACCGTTAGTGGTTCTAGATAGGTATACGTTTTATGTAGCCACGACATCCAGCTCTCGAAGTGCTGGCTCAAATACTTCCATCCTTTTCCACCAGACCGATTAATATCGAGCGCGTCATCTGGATGAACAAAATGATTCACCATGCCGAAATTGGCGATGGCATCATTAATGAAAAACTTCTGCCCTTCATCAATGACGTACCCCGAAGAGATACGAGGAAAATTCGTAAACTGCGGCAACTCCTTGTCGACCCCAAACTCCTGTTCAAGGAACCCCTTTTCTCCCCCAACCGTGTAAAGAGAAGAAATAATGTCTACCGAGGTGACCGCCTCAGCTAACGCATGCTTGCCCGTTCTATTCATGACGTTTGATGGCGGCACATACGTCTTCAATTCGTGTCCGGGAAATAAGCTGCTGGACAGCTCTGTCAACCGCTGCAGGCTTTCCACCATTGCCGCTTTATTTGGCCAAGGGATGTATCCGAGCTCACTTTTAATCGGCTCATCCGCAGTAACAAGCGATTGATGGTTGTATCCATGCAGCCCAATCTCACCGCCAAGGCTAAGCAGCTTGGAGCCGAAATAGGGGATGAGCTTCGGCGTATTTTCCAGCAAGGAAGGAAGCGGAGGGCGGGTTTGATTTTGATAAGTACCAATCATCAGTCCCGTGTATTTCCACCCGTATAATTTCGAGAAGCGGACCATGTCTTCCCACCAAATGCGCTCATAGAAAGCCGGCGTGCTTAGGCCGAATTCTTTATGAATGAGCGGATTATCCACCTGTGGCACAGGCGAAGGAAAATCGTCAATATTTAAACTTCTGGACGCTACCTGTGAGGTCACGAGGCTGTCTAGAGCAAGACCAATGGATTGAACCATCAAGCCCCGGCCTTCTTTCTGCACGTTGGATGTCGAGTTCCAGTAAACAACTTTTCCCTGCCCGTAAGTGAATGTCCACAGCAGAGGACTCTTTTGGGCGGATAAATAAATTTGTGCTTGGGGCCTCAGTTCTACATCCAGCATATTGTTGGAAAATAGCACATTCGTCTCAGGCAGATCCGGATATCCGGGGAATACGGTTTTATTTACGGTGATGCCTTGATTTGCGCCTGTAAAATAGCCTTTATTGCTCGCAATCCCGAGCAGATCATTCCATTCAGGTGCGTAGAAGCGTGTGTAAGCAAGCAGTCGGCCGCCTTGCCGAACATATGAGCGTATCGTCTCCTGATTCAACTCGCTAATATCCTCACCTGTTAACAGAAGAGCTGTCCATGGCCCCGGTTTTATCGTAAGGATATCGTCGGCGGCTATCGTTTCCGAGTGCAGCTTGGCAAGCTCCAGCGCATGCTCCAGGTTCTCTTTGACTTTGATACCTTCTGAATCATTGGGATTCGTGTAGATGAACAGCGCAAGCTCTGCGCCTGAAGCCTCGGCATTAGCCGAACTTTTGGTTGAAAATGCCGCTTCTTTGAACAAGTACCTCGAACGAGATAAAGGAAACACATCCACGATCCGAACCGTTTGCAAAGCAATGCCGAGCATCAGCATACTAGCGGTAACGAATGAAAAAATGATCAGCTTGCGGGACACCTTGTTCCTTCATCTCCTTCCAAAACTGGATGGCAGGCAAATGTTCTTGCGGAACTTCTACATCGCTATTCCACCACAATTGGGCAAATTGGCATAAACTCTCCAGCTTTCCTTCTGCATACATGTATTCTGCCTTGGTAAGATAAATCAAATACTGACAGCCTTTCACATCAGACAGCTGCTCGGCCAAACGGATTGCCGTCATATAGTCCTTCTCCATACGCGCCAAATAGCACAGCTCTGCGGTAAACCTGGGCTCATACGGGAATTGAAGGCTGCCTCTGGCAATCCAAGCTTTAAATGTCTGTCTAACTTCAAATGCGAGCTCTTCCGTTAATAACTGGCTTTCCAAATAATAACGATACGAATCGAACAGCTCCCGCCATGCCTCCAGAGATTTATCGTTCTGCTGCAAGAGCTGCGTCCACTTTTTGATACTCCGTATATATTGCTCGTTCAAATAGTTCAGGCTCGTCGCGGCGTAATGCACCACTTCGGGATCGTCATTGCGTAGAGCTTCATGAAACAGTTCCACTTTGTTATGGCCTTCGTATTCCAATAGCGTGAACAATGCTTCTTTCTTGCCGGCATGATCGCCGGACATTAAAACTTCGCGGACAGGAATCCGATTCGACTCTTCCACTATATTGATGCGATAGCTTTCTAGAGAGTGAGGGGTGTGATAGACATACTGCTCATACTCCTCATAAAAATCATCCCGAAAGCGAAACAACAGCAGGCCCATCCAGATGAATGCTCCCACTGCAAATCCGACGCCCGGAAAAAAAAGCATTAACGTTTGCACCCACGCTACGCTGATCCGGTCTTCGGTGCGGAGGCTAACAAATTTTAGCAGGACAAAGTGGATGAAGACTAGGAGAAGATGAAGCAGTAAACAAATGGAGTACAGCTTAAAATGGATCATTTGCAGCACATCCAATGCGGAGAAAACGAGACTTCCCACTGCCGCCAGCCATGCACCTGAAGAAACATCGAAGTGTCGAGCATGTCTCGAAACTCGCATGGCTAGGCCCCCCTGTTAAAGCGATCGCGGATCCTGTCTTCAATGAGAGCAGCAAGCTCCGGGGAGGTCGCGGGAAGAAGAAACAGCAATTCACCTCTGAAGGCATCATACGATATGGCATCTTCATCACGAAGCATGAGCCGCGTAATCTCATTGATTTCCAGCAGTGCAGCGGACTCCTCCATCTCCCCCAAATCTATGGGCAGGTGCAAAAGCAAGAATTTCTGGTCGAAGTCCGATGCACGCAAGGTTTCTTCATTAAGCTTGGCGTAGAAATGCTCCGGCACCATCACTTTCGTGCCCGGGAAGTAGCGCTTCTCATTCAGCTTCTCCTCTTTCTCAAAAGCTCTCACACAGCTCTCGCCCATCCAGGTCAGAATAAGCCGGAACAAATCAAGCGTATACTTGTTCGTATTAACGAAATCCAAGCCATTCAAGCCGATGATCGCCACAATCCGGTTATTCTGATCGAGCAGCGGGCCTGCAAAGAGGGGGACATCCAAGGGCTCGCTTTCAAGGCGCATTTGAATGCTTTTCTCCTCGCGAACACGGGCGTACAGCGACGGTTTATCCAGAAACACGGTAGCCGGGTATTGGGGTTCCGAGCCGTAATACACTTTCAGCCGAAGGACATCTCCGCTGGGATTCATTCGATAAATCACGATAGAGCCTGCTTGAATAAGATCTTTGCAGAGCCTGACCGCATCTGTGAAAATGATTTCCGAATCCTCGGAATCCAGTGCCTTGGCAATTTTATAAAGAGTAAACAAGCTTTCCTGGGCTCCTATTACTTTTGTTTCCAAAGCCTTCTTCACGACATGAAGATCGTTGTAGCTCCCCTCCACTTTTGCTAGCTGCTGCTTGTTTTCCTCATATTCATCAGCAAGAATGTTGTACCGGAATCGCAGATCAGAGGAAACATGACCGACAAACAAAGCAATTCCCCAATAGCAAATGAACCATTTTGCCTGATCCCAACGATCAAACAGCCCATATAAGTCGCCATTCACCTGTATGTACGTGACGATATGCAGCAGACTTGCCCCCACTGCCGTCGCAATCCCGATCCGATTCCCATACCGAAGAGAGAAGTAAAGAATTACAAACATAAACGGATTTAGCGACCAGGATAACCAATCCAATCGATAAACCAAGGAGATGACAATGAGAGTAGCTAAAATAACCGCAAGCTCAAGCCACGCGATCCACCTTCGGTTTTGACGAAAAATCAATCAGGCTTCCTCCAAACTAACCATCGCTGGGTTTAATCACGATCGGATTATTTTTTTTCGTATAGGTTTGCAGCATTTGCGTATAAATATCATCCGTTTGAAAAGGCTTAATAAAGTAATCGTCCGCTCCGGCCATCATCGATTTCGACAATTCACCGATCGAATGCTTTGCACTCATCAGAAATATCGGTGTTCTCGTAAAGGCTTTGTCCGAACGGAGTGCTCGGCAAAAATCAAATCCGTTCATCTCAGGCATAAGCACATCCGCTAACACGACATCCGGCTCTATTTCTTTGATAGCTGGCAATGCCTGAACGGGATCTTCGAAAGCCGAGACATGCAGCCCTTTGGCTTCGAATAGCTCTTTCAAAAAATTGAGCAGTACGAAATCATCGTCCACAATGGCTAAGTGATTCATAGATGTCAGCTCCTAACGATTGGCGCGCATAATATAGCATTGCTCTGTTACGTCAACTTTATCTATATCTCTGTCATTTTTTATCATATAATGTAAGCAAATTTGGATATTAAGGAAGGACAGTATAAACGATGGGCAAGACTTGGTCATTCACGACAGCGATAGTCGTTTCTATCACGCTGTTCTCGTTTTTGTTCAAACAGCATGCACAGGCTAACGGCCCTTTTCAACATGTGAAAAATTACTCGCTTTACTATGGGAATCCTACTGTGCAGGCCATAGCCAAATTAAAGACGAAGGATCTTATTATTATTGAACCTCAACTCTTCACCAGGGAACAAATCAAGGATATCCAATCGAAGGGTACCCTTGTCATCGGTTACCTCAGCGTCATGGAGACGCCTGCCTGGAACAAGCTGCGTTCAAAAAATCTTCAGTCACAAGATTACTACTGGCAAAAGGGTGAGCGCGTCCATTTTCCACAATGGAACTCTTATTTAATGGATTTGAGGCATGCACATTATCGTGAAGTGCTCTTAGCTGAAATTCAAACCTCAATAGCGGACAAGGGGATGAATGGCGTTTTCCTGGATACCGTTGGCGATATTGATGATTATATCAAAGAGAAAACGGCCCAAACGCAAACGAGAGAAGCCTATGTGACCCTCCTCCAGAGCGTGAGCAAACAGTACCCACAGCTCTCCATCATACAAAATCGAGGCTTTGAAACGCTGGATTATTCGGCCGCTCTTATCGACGCCTTCCTTTGGGAAGACTGGCGGGCCAATTGGAAGAAAGATACCTGGATGAAGGCGAACGTGGAAAAGCTTCAAAAGGAACAGAAGAAGGGATTAACCGTTTTTTCCCTCTCATTACATAAAGAGAGCTCTCCCGGAAGAGAGGCTCGCAAGTTGAATTTTATACATATGGATGCTCCGGATGGGTACACGAAAAAAGTGTACTAAAATCCTGCTTGATACTGCATTTTATAGTAGGCAATGGTTGCTCCCAAGCCGTCCCTAAGCGTGAAAGCGGGACTCCACCCGAGTGCCTTAAGCGCTGCGCGATTATCCAACCGACTGTGAACGATGTCGCCGGTGCGGGCAGGCTCGTAGGAAGGGTTAAAGCTGCTGCCGCAAATCGAACACATTTCCTTCAAAAGATCGTTTACACTTGTTTGTTCATTGCAACTAATATTGTAAATTCCACGGCTGCCTTTGTCCAAGGCGGCCCTATTTGCGCTTACGATGTCTTTGACATAAATGAAATCCCGCGTTTGTTCCCCATTGCCATAAATGACTGGTTGCCTGCCTCCCAGAAGCTTGTCTACAAAAACGGCGACGACCCCGCCCTCTCCTTTAGGGTCCTGCCTAACACCATATACATTCGCATACCGTAGGATTGTAAAGTCCATACCATAAAGAAAAGCAAAGTTTTCTATGTAATGTTCCGGCGTATGCTTGGATATACCATAGAAGGATAACGGCCTGACCGGATGAGCTTCGTCTATGCTCAAATATTGCGGAGTCCCATACACCGCAGCAGAGGATGCGTAAATCAACTTCCTCACGCCATGCTCACGGCATTGTTCCAGCAGGGCAATGGTCCCCAAAATGTTGATTTTGGCATCCACTAAGGGATTCGTAAGCGAGGTCTGAACATCGATTTGCGCCGCGTGGTGTATGACAACCTCCGGCTGCGCAGCTGCGAACACTTCGGCAAGCCTGTGATCCAGTAAATCCCCATGGTGAAAAACGGCGCTCGCATTGACATTCTCTTTAAGCCCTGTAGACAAATTATCCAATATATGCACATGATGCCCAGCCTGAACCAAGTCATCAACGATATGCGATCCAATAAAACCGGCTCCCCCGGTAACTAGAATGTTCATGCAGACATCCCCCCAACTACTAACGTAAATGAAGCATAAAAAGTTCACTCTACAGCATTTCCTTTAATGACATAGATTACCCTCCACGGCCCTCACTCAGCCCGAAATACCGAGTCTATATCCATTCCTTCTATCTTACCAAAAAAATGCAGAAACAGCGGCATGAAAGGACAAAAAAGCAAGCCGCCTCTAACGAGATCAGCCTGCTTGGCAGGTAAAGCATTCCTTTAATTTTTTACTACACGATCATACAAAAAGTCGGCAATATGGACGGCTTCCATTTGACCTTTTTGCCCATGCTTATCAATCCCTAGCTTCATTTGCAGTAAGCAGCCGGGGTTGCTGGTCACTAGGTAACTGGCTTCGGTGGCATTCACATTAACCATTTTACCTTCAAGAATTTGATTCGCCATTTCTGGCTGCGTCACATTATAAATACCGGCTGATCCGCAACAAGAGCCCGCGTCTTTCATTTCGACAAAGGTGACATTGCCTACTTCTTTCAACAATTGTCTGGACGAATTGCTGCCTTTCATTACATTGCGCAAATGGCAGGAATCTTGATACGTCACACGGGTAGAGGCCGTACCGGCTTGGTTTTCTACGAACTGAAGCGGACGTCCCTTTTCTACCAAAATAGTTGAAATATCTTTCACCCGCGCAGCGAACCAACCCGCAGATTCCTTCCATTCCGGCTCATCATGCAGCAAATGATCGTACTCGACAAGAATCGCGCCACAACCACCGGCATTTGATACAATATAGTCTACTCCGGCTTCTTGGAAAGCGCGGATGTTGTTCTTGGCCAACATTTTGGCCTGATCGCTTTCACCGCTGTGCGCATGAAGGGCGCCGCAGCAGTTCTGAGTCTCCGGAATGACAACGTCAAAGCCTGCTTCGGACAGCAGCTTGACGGTTTTAATATTCGTTTCGGTGAACATCACATCCATCAAACAGCCCCTGAACATGCCGACAGTAGCAATCTTTTGGCCTTTGGCCGGGATGAAGGTGCCGAGAAGCTGTGTAATACCCTTTCCGGAAGCATCTGGGAGAATTTTCTCCATATCAGACAGCTGCTTGGAAAATAAGCCGACAACGCCTGTTTTTCGAACAACGGATTGCAAGCCTGATTTTTTATAAAAATGCATCCCTGAGCCCAGCAGTCGCATTTTATGCTGTGATGGGAACAGCTCTTTGAAAACCACCTTGCGCACGCCGCGTACCCACCATCTATGCTGCTTCGTATGGGTTTCAACCGCATCGCGGGCCTGCTCAATTAATTGCCCGTATTTCACATCCGCTGGACAAGCCGGCTCACACGCGCGGCAGCCCAAGCAGTGATTCATTTGATCCTCGAAGGAAATTCCCGGTTCCATGATGCCATCCACGGCTGCTTTCATAAGTGAAATGCGTCCGCGAGGAGATTCAGCCTCGATGCCTGTTTCCTTAAACGTCGGACACACAGGAAGGCAGAAGCCACAGCGCATGCAGTTCGTCAATTGATTATAATCGAGCTTCTGAATTAGCGTTTCCTGGAGAGTTGCCCCTTTAGCCACGGTCGATCACCACCCTGCGTCTGGATTCTTTGGCAAACATTTTACCTGGATTCAGTAAATGATGAGGGTCGAACACGTCTTTAATCCCTTTCATCATCGCGATGCCGCTGCTTCCTACTTTCCATTCCAAGAAAGGGGCTTTAACCAGCCCAACACCGTGCTCACCGGTAATCGTGCCTCCCAACTGGATTGCGGCTTCAAAAATTTCTTCAAAAGCGGCTTCCACTCGGTGGATTTCATCATGATCTCTTGCATCGGTGGTTGCTGTCGGGTGAAGATTGCCGTCTCCCGCATGCCCAAAGGTGCAAATCTGTACACCATGCTTCTCCGCGATTCGGTTAATCTCCAGCACCATGTCGGCAATTTTGGAGCGCGGTACGGTGGCATCCTCCAGAATCGTTGTCGGACGCAGACGCGCAAGGGCAGTGAAGGCGCTGCGTCTAGCGGTCAAAAGCTTCAGCGCTTCCTCTTGATTGCTCGCGATGCTGACTTCATCTGCCTGCTCTTCGCGGCAAATTTCCGAAATGCGGGCAATGTCCCGCTCTACCATTTCCATATCGCCATCCTGTTCAATCAGGAGGATCGCCGCCATATCCAGCGGAAGACCTAACTTCGCAAAGTCGTCCACCACGCGGATCGTCGGATTATCCATGAATTCCAGCGTTGCCGGGATGATGCGGCTTTCAATGATTTTGGAGACCGTGCGGGCTGCGCCGTATAAATCTTTGTACATAGCCAGCATCGTTTTCTTATACTTTGGCGGCGGAATCAGCTTGAGTGTAGCTTCCGTAATAACCGCCAGCGTACCCTCCGAGCCGATCAGCAGCTTCGTCAAATCATACCCGGCCACGTCCTTCATCAGCTTGCCGCCTGTGCGCATGATTTCGCCATTGGCCAATACACATTCCAACCCGATCACATAGTCTTTAGTCGTGCCGTATTTTAGACCGCGAAGACCTCCGGAGCACTCCGCTATATTCCCGCCAATAGTTGAGATAGCCATAGAGCTTGGATCAGGCGGATAAAATAAGCCCAGACTCTCAATGTGCTCGATGAATTGCTTCGTAATGATACCCGGCTGCACGGTCGCCGTCAGATTCTGCATATCAATATCAAGGATTGCGTTCATCCGGTGCATCACCATCACAATGCCGCCTTGAACGGGAACCGTTCCGCCGCAAAGATTCGTGCCGGAGCCCCTGCTGATCAACGGAATGCGGTGCTCGTTCAGCACTTTCATAATCGCGGAAACCTGCGCCGTATCCTTTGGATAAATGACGCCGTCCGGCAGCGATTGGAGCATTGGTGTTCCATCGTAAGAATGGGTAACGAGCGACTCCATATCATCTTTGAAATAAGCTTCGCCTACAATATTGAACAGTTTTTGTCTAATTTGATTATCCAGCATAGCAGCCTCCCACGGGACTATTCATGTTTACTCTATAAGTGATCATGTGATCAGATGACTTTTCTTATATTTTAGCTTATGATTGAATAGATGTATAGATCTTTTATGGGGGAATTAGCATGGCATTTCAGCAGATACGGCCGCAGAAGGGCTCGGAAATCGTAATGGGGCAGATCAAAATGCAAATTGAGACGGGAACCTATGCGCCAGGTTCCAAGCTGCCGACCGTTGTTGAGCTCGCCGCGAGCTTTCAGGTCGGGCGTTCGACGATCCGTGAAGCTTTAAGCGCGCTTAAAGCGATCGGGTGGGTCGATATCAGACACGGCGGGGGCACGTTCGTCAGCAATCCGCTGCCCGTGGACAGCACGTCCCTCTTCGATCAAAGCGAGTCGCTGCAAGAGGTGCAGGAAGTGCGAAGATTCATCGAGGCCGGCTGCGCATCACTTGCCGCAAGCCGGCGGACGGATGCCAATGTCGCGGCACTTCGGGACATTCTTCAGACGATGGAAAAGGCGCTGGGCAACGAGGAAGAAAGCGAGCAAGCCGACATTCGCTTTCACCTGGAAATCGCCAAAGCCTCCCACAATTCCCTCATGATCGGAATGATGGAGTCTTTAACAGAACGCCTGCAGGTGAGCATGAAGGCTTCTCGCCGTCTATGGTTTTTCGCTGAACGTGCATCCGCTGAAAAGCTTCTTCAAGAGCATCGTGACATTGTAGATGCCATCGATGCCCAGGATGAAACCCTTGCAGCGGATAGAATGTCGCAGCATATTCATAAAGTGGATCAAGTGATTCAGAAACTTGCCAAAATCTCCACGGACGCCTCCTTGTAGGGGCAGCCTTGAATCAAAAGCAATAGCGAGTATTCGATTGGTGGAAGCAATTGACTTACGGGAACAGCTGCAGGACGCTATTTCGGAGAAATACGGGAGTTCGCGTTCTGAAGGTGAACTACGGGATCTTGATTCAGTGGAAATGTGGCCCTATTTACTCTAAATGGGTAAATAGGGGTCTGTCGTTCCCCTTATTTAGCAAAAATCCAAATGCTCATTTCCTTTGATATATCGGGGAAATGAGCTTTCTTCTTGCGCAATGAAACGAAAAAAAAGGTAAAACCATTTATGGTTTTACCTTTTTGCGTGATGCGCGTAGAGGGACTTGAACCCCCACGGTCGCCCGCTAGATCCTAAGTCTAGTGCGTCTGCCAATTCCGCCATACGCGCGTGGTGCCGTCGAGAGGACTTGAACCCCCAACCTACTGATTACAAGTCAGTTGCTCTACCAGTTGAGCTACAACGGCATATGATGTTGTAAAAATGGTGGCTCGGGACGGAATCGAACCGCCGACACGAGGATTTTCAGTCCTCTGCTCTACCGACTGAGCTACCGAGCCTTGTTTGATTTTGGTGAAAATGGCGGAGCCGACGGGATTCGAACCCGCGGTCTCCTGCGTGACAGGCAGGCATGTTAGGCCTCTACACCACGGCTCCGCGTTAGAAAAAAGCAGTTTAAATGGTGAACGCTGACGGGATCGAACCGCCGACCCTTACCCTGTCAAGGTAATGCTCTCCCAGCTGAGCTAAGCGTTCATGATATTAAGGCAATAATAGTGACCCGTAGGGGACTCGAACCCCTGTTACCTCCGTGAAAGGGAGGTGTCTTAACCACTTGACCAACGGGCCTAACTTCCCCCAGGCGCAGCGCGCGATCGGGGGCAAAAAATACCCACAAGGGGCGAACTGCTTGGCAACGTTCTACTCTCCCAGAACCCTGCGGTTCAAGTACCATCGACGTTGGAGGGCTTAACGGTCGTGTTCGAGATGGGAACGCGTGGGTCCCCTCCGCCATCATCACCAAACAGTCAAAGCGTAGTTTGCGCCTTGAAAACT
>NZ_JAGGKV010000039.1 GCF_017874035.1 Paenibacillus aceris | reverse complement strand
CATGAAACGCAGCCTTTTGAAAAAAACGTCATAGCTGCGCCTAGTTTCGTATTGCCATTTTTAGTTCTCTGCTATGTGAGATTTTCAGGGTAGTTGAGTCCCTTTAATTTGGTTTTGCATTGATTTCCGTTAAAGTTCATGCATCACGAAGTCCCACAGAGTTAAGGCAGCTTGCTGCCGATCGCGATGCGGTTAGTCGGTGCGGATGTGTCCCGGCAATTACTTTCTCGTTCCTTGTTTCCAGGACCGAGGGTCGCCCAGACCCGGAGCGTGAATGCGGTGTTTATATGATGCACCGACTTCTTCAAGAAACTTTCACACTGCTTTTCTGTTTCTATTCTTACTCTAGTAATGTATATTTTCAGTTAAGTCTTCTTTTAAACGTCACTTATTTATTACCGAGTTGTTCCGCCAAACCGATTAGAAGTCCTTCATTTCCACGAATGTAGCAGAGCCGATACGAGTCCTCGTACTGAACCACTTCGCCAACGAGCTGAGCACCATATTTAGTGAGTCTGGATACCATTTCATCAATGTCTTCAACGGTGAACATGACGCGTAGATAACCGAGGGCATTTACAGGAGCAGTTCGGTGATCTGATATAGTAGGTGGGGTGAGAAATCGCGAAAGTTCAAGTCGGCTGTGGCCATCTGGGGTAACCATCATAGCAATCTCTACACACTGTGAACCCAGCCCGGTTACGCGACCAGCCCATTCACCTTCGACAGTAGCTCGCCCTTCGAGCTTCAAGCCAATCTCCTCGAAGAAAGAGATTGCGTCATCAAGGGATTCCACAACGATGCCAACATTGTCCATTCTTAGTAATTTGTTTTTTGCCATAGTTTTATCTCCTTATGTGTACAAATTTACTACCTGATCATCTTCATATTTATTTTATCAAGAATTACTAATTCCTTCCAAACGATTAACATCTTGGTCACAGTTCATGATAACAAAGATAAGTCACAGTATAGTAAAATGTGAAATTTGGTTTTCGGATATGTCATATCAACTTTTATTCTACAAAATTCAATTCGTAATTACCGTAATAAGATCGTTTTACGTAATAAAATTACGTAGATACCCCTTTTCTAAACTCCTAATATTTCTATACTTTAACAATTCGGAGTTACGATATTATCTCCTGCTTATTATTTTTGATCATTAAACTAAACTCACCGTTACTTCTATAGAAAACGGCAACCGATCGTGTGCAGGCTGCCGTCGTGTCCAATATTTAAATCTCATACTCAGTTGGCGGAACAACACCTTTGAAGATAATGACTTGGTGTTTTTTGAGGTCGGGGAACTCTAATGAAATAGCTTAGAGGACTAGCAATGACCACCTTAAATTCGTTATACATAGCTTTAAACCAAACTTTTCAGCCATAAGGCAAGAGCTTCGCCAACTTCATCGGGTGCGTCTTCTTGGGGATAGTGGCGGCCTGGCACAGTAACTTCGGACTGCGACGGCCATGTACGGCAGAAATCGATATGGGATTGCGGTAATAAGCCGGGGTCGCATTGAATGAATAGTTTGGGAACAGCGCTTTGTGCCAGCCATTCACCATACTCTGTGACAATCTCCGTTACATCAGCCGGATCTCCGTCGAACGGAAGTTGGCGTGCCCAACTGAGCATAGGACGGCGGCTTTCGCCCGGCTCCTGGAACGGCTTGCGGTACTGTGCCATCTCTTCATCCGTCAGCATGCGTAATATGTTGACCGGCAAGTTGAATTCGATGAACGAATTTTGCTCTAGTACCATTCGCTCCCCTTCCGGCGTCCGTAGCGTCTGGAAGATTTTGCGTCCATTCTCCGGAATTTCACTCCAACTGCGCGACTTAATAATCGCCTCCATGTAAGCGATGCCTTTGACCGCGGCGGGATGGCGCTTGCTCCAATCGAAGCCTAGTGCTGATCCCCAATCGTGCACCACGAAAGTTACACGCTCGCCCACGCAAAGTTGATCAAGTAGCTCGTCAAGATAGCGGCGGTGTTCAGAAAAGGTGTACGCGTGAGGCCCGCTGTCCGGAAGCTTTGCGGAATCGCCCATGCCAATGAGATCAGGCGCTATGCAACGGCCAAAGTTCTGGGCATAAGGAATAATGTTACGCCAGAGATAGGAAGATGCCGGATTGCCGTGCAGGAAAACGATCGGGTCGCCGCTCCCTGCTTCCACGTAAGCCATGTCTAGGCCGAATACTTGAATTCGCTTTTTCTCGTACGGGAATGCCTCGTTAATCATTTTTCATCTCTCCCTTCAATACCATTTGATCATAATTGGAACGCGCAATTTCAATGGCATTAGCGACATCTTGCCAAGTATTCAAATAAACGGATACCCAGCCTGAATCGGGATACATGTGATGCGGCCTAGCCTTACCTTCTTCAAACTACCGATCACATTCGGATTTGATCAAAAGTAGGTCGAACAAGCGGCTGCCGTGAAGATGCCCGATTTCTGTAACGTTCAGCTGAAATTCTACCCTTCCGAACCGATGAGGATGCATAGTAACGCCAGCCCAAGTCAATAGCTCTTCCATCAAGTCTACTCCCCCTTACCCATCCATTCTACCTCTCCTCCTGCTCGGTCAGATTGCGGAGAACGATATTCAGCAAGCTTAAGAACAAGTCATACTCCTCATCGGTGATACCTTTCCGGGTTTTGTTCTTCACGCGGGCGAGTGCTTCCTGCACTTTAGGCACCACCTCACGTCCTGAGTCCGTCAAATAAAGCAAATGATAACGATTGTCGGCGGGATCGGTTTCCCTCCGCACGTAACCTTCTTCTTCCAGCTTGGTAATCGCCTTGGCGGTAGTCGTTTTGTCAATGTACAGCTTTTCGTTTAGCGCCTTCTGAGTAATCGGTTGCTGAAACGCAATCGCCATCAGAAAAATATACTGTCCACTCCCTATTCGATATGGCGCCAACTCGGATGAGATCAATACCTGCATGTGTCGGTAGATGGCTGAAATGTATTGACCGTGCGATTCCACTGTGCCCTTGTCATTCTGCTTCCAAAGCTCGCTCATATGATCCCCCTTACAATAGGATGGTATTGCAACTAATTTCAGTTTACACTGAATAGGATGGTATTGCAACTATTTTTGTGAGAATTACCCCAGTCAACCAATAAATATGCTATCGCCTTGACGAATCAAAATTCCGCGTGGGCGGTACGTTACTATTGAATACCAACGAATTTTTTCCATTATATCCACTAACTCTGCCCCTGATCCAAAAACTATATCATGATGATTGACACACAATAACCATTCATACTTTTTTGAAATTATATAATACTCTCTTAAATGTACAAGTTCAGGAATAACTTTCGTTGTCAAGCACTACGTTCTACTGCCCGTTACTTTAACGATACCAGGGTGTCTCCACTTATCGAAAAATTGACAAATATACATGGTGACTGATTTAAAAATGATCTTGATAAATTACTTCTCTCGAGAGCTGACTTATTCGTACTATTTTCAATAACAGCATCTTGATATACTTTAATAACAAAAATCGTTTAAATAAATCATCTAAGCGACAACAGATAGGCTGAATATATCAATGTCTTAACATCTTTTATCTTTTGATATCCTCTTATGGAATAACACAAACTAATAATTCAATCTATTTGAGGGCATGCTAAAATTGTCTGTACATTTACCTTAAGGAGATCATTGACGTGAACAAATCCAGAGCATTAGAAATCGCCTCATCCCCAGAAATGGCGTATGTGACCTATAATGAAATTCCAATTTACATTCAAACTGTTGATGAAAAAAATGATACGGCCATGATCTACACGCTCGATCAGCCAGAACTGGAGCAAGAAGTCCCTCTAATCAATTTAATTGAGCATTAAAATTGAAGTTTTTCTATGAAAAAGATCTATATCCTGAGGCTAGGTCAGTCTAGCGAATAGGTAACGTACGTGTAAATTGACAAGAAAGTCTCCCATCAGCAGCAAATTGTACAGGAACTTCGGTTACTCCAAAACAGATATATGTCAAAAAAAGAGGGTACCCCTCAGTCATCTTTATGACCTCTGGGACATCCTCTAATTGACGTACTTAGTTATGCTTACACTAAAACACAAGCGCCTGCAGGCATACCTGCGTATCGGATAAGAAGCGTCCAGGAATGCAGACCATTTGGCCGCTGCCTTCTTGTTTTAATGATTGAACTATAGTTCCCAGTTAGCGTAGTGATCTCACCTGTCATCTATGGTACTGATCTCCGCACTGACTGTAACGGCAAGTTTTTAAGGCCACTTTTTGCGGGATGGCCCTTACTTTCATACATTGAACGAACTTTTCCGTAAAACAGTTGATTCTAATCTCTCGATTCAAAGTAGTTGATCGGACGGATCTAAATCCCCCATCCAAACTGCTCGCCCGATGCCACTTGTACGGTTGGATGTAAGGAAGCAATCCGGATCGCTTCCTCCATGTCCCGTGCTTCTATGAGAAAAGCACTGCCGATCATCTTCTTCGTTTCGATAAAAGGATCGTTCCTTAACCTTCACTTTCCCATTCGCCCGCCGCAAGCATTTCGTTTCGGATGCGAGACCAGCATCGATAATCACTTGGCCCCTCTTGTAGTAATTTTCTAGGTGGCGCGGACATTCGTTCATTATAACATCAATCTTGTTATCGGTTAGCAATGGCACCATTCCCTCTAGAAATAAGATTTCAATCATGTAACAAATATTTAACTCTCGTTCTCAGGTAGTTCAATCTCTGTAACCAGGAATGGCCATTAGGGTGTTCCCTTTCAAGGGCCACCTTAAGCCATTGCTTTTGCTCCGCATTAAAGGAAGGTAATGCAACATCAAAGTCTTGATAATGGCCTCCTTTGGCCAAGATACAACAGTGATTCGATAGCAGAATCTATATCGGAGGGGAGTGTCGTTGATTCAAATCTTCCTTTTACAAAACCATCACGACCGATTAGAAACTTCGAAAAATTCCATTTTACTCCGTTTCCCGTATAAATTTCTGGATACTTATTCTTCAGAAAACTCTCCATCCAATGTCCTTCATTAGTTTGATGATCAAAGCCTTGGAACGGCGCTTGCTGCGCCAGATATTCAAATAAAGGATGTGAAGCGAAACCTATTACATCTGTTTTCTCAAACATAGGGAATGTTACTCCATGATTCATCTGGCAATGTTCCTTGACTTCTGAGTTGCTGCCAGGCTCCTTCTCGTTGAACTGGTTGCAAGGAAACGCGAGAATTTCGAAACCCTGTTCACGTCGACTTTCATAGAGTTTCTGCAGATCCGCAAATTGACGAGAAAAACTACATTGGCTGGCCGTGTTCACAATTAAAATTACTTTTTCCCTGTAATCCGATAACTTGATCTGTTTCCCATTAATCAAGGTTGCTTGAAAATCATAAATTGTCATACTGACTTTCCTCCCTAAGTTTTGACCTTCATTTATTTAATCCATCATATATCCATAAGGCTTATTGATCTAATATATAAAAAGAATATATTTTATAGGTTTAAGCAATAAAGTTCCCTCGCGATTGAGGAAGATAACTATATAACTTTTTTTAATCATCTGGTTTACTCAGATCTTTCCCATTAGTCTGCCCGTAAGTTCGTGTCCGATCTGTGGAGAACATTGTACCTCTTGGAAATTCATTCCAATAGGTGATTTAACCGTGAAGCGAATGTTTGCTGTTTGCAATTGACCGACAAAAAAATAATCCTCATAGTTTAGGGTTTAAAATCGCAAACGACATACTTATCTCTCTCCAATCCAGTCCCTTTTGAATTATAGGTACGATGTGTAATTGGCCAAATGAAATAAGGAAATCACTTTAAAAACTTAAATTCACTTAAACATTACTTTGATATTACTTTAACATACTTATATTTTATGGTAAACTTACTTACAAGAGGTGATGATGATGTATCAAGAAGAACGATTACTGAAAATACTCGACTATATTAATGAACACCATGCGATGAGTGTTATGGATATCTGCTCTCTTCTAGATGTATCTAGAGATACAGCCCGAAGAGATATTGTTAAATTAGTACAAGAAGGGGTCGTTATTCGTACACATGGAGGCGTCGCTTTACCTCAATTGAGGAAGGAAATAGCCACCTATCAGGAACGTTTAATTGACGAAACAGACAGTAAAAGTAAAATTGGGAAGATAGCAGCTAAACTAGTTCAAGATCGGGAAACAGTCATTTTAGACGTATCAACTACGGTACAGTCTGTAGCAGAACAAATTTCAGCTAAACATATTACAGCTGTCACACATTCCATAGACATTGTAGGGATTCTCTCAGGACGGGAAGATCTGCAAGTATATGTGCTAGGTGGCTATTTACATACCAAAAATCGTTTATTATATGGACCTTCCGTCATTGATAAGCTAAGAGAACTAAGAGCTGATAAGGCATTTATCGGAGCTACATCTATACAAACTGATGGGATTTACTTTCCTTACGAAGATGATGTTTCTGTAAAAAAAGAAATGGCCCGCAGATCGGATCAGGTAATCGTCGTGGCTGATTTCACGAAGTTTACAAGCAAATCGGTTTATCGTTTAGATTTTGACTTTGTGGATATTTTGATTACCGATCAAGAGGTGCCTAACGAAATAAGAGAAGTACTCCATAATAAAAATATAGCGATTATTCAATGTGAAGAGAAAGACAAATACGAGGAGGATAACAAAGATGAGTCTTAAAATTTTGCACAACGTAAACGTGATTCAACCAGACGACCTTGTTCTACCTGCCACACTTTGGATAAGAAACGGAATTATTGAAAAGCTAGAAAGTGGTCTTTCTTCTCTTCCGGAGGGCGAATATGAACTTATGGATGGCCAAGGACATTTATTGATACCTGGTATGATCGATGTGCATATCCACGGTGCTAACGGATTCGATATGATGGATGGCAGTGTGGCGAGTATTCAGGAGGTTTCGCGTGCTTGTGCTGAAACGGGCTGCACCTCGTTTTTGGTTACCTCCGTTAGCTCTACAATTGAAGAATTACTAGCCATGATTCGTAGTGTGAAACGTGTAATCGGGCGTGAAGTCGGGGCCAAAATTGCCGGGCTTCATCTAGAGGGTCCTTACCTGAATCCGAAGCGTAAAGGTATGCAAAATGAACGGTTTTTAAGACATCCGAATCTTACTGAAATGAAAGAAATTTTTAACGAAGCAGATGGACTGATTAAGATGGTTACAATAGCACCAGAATTACCTGGCGGGATGGAGCTCATCTCTTTTCTGAAAGAAAATGGCGTCATAATCGCCGTTGCGCATTCGGATGCTACATACGAGGAAGCAAAGCAAGCCTTTGAAGCCGGAGCGAGTCACGTTACACATTGTTTCAATGGCATGCGTCCGATTCATCATCGTGATCCCGGTCTGGTTGTAGCCGCTTTTGAAGAAGAACATGTAAGCCTCCAAGCGATTGTGGATGGTATTCATTTGCATCCTGCGATCGTTAGAATGATGCATCGTCTGAAAGGACCAGATGGCATGGTACTTATCACAGATGCTTTGCAAGCCATGGGACTAGGTGATGGGAATTATGTGTTCGGTGGCCATCATGTTACGGTTTCCGACGGTGTAGCTCGACTAGAGGATGGGACTTTAGCCTCCAGTACGGTTACGATGAATGAGGCACTTCGTCTAACCGTAGAAACCGGCATTTCTTTAAAAGACGCGGTTCAAATGGCTTCAACCACACCTGCACGAATATTAAGCCTTGATACCCTAGGCAGAATCTCCACGGGCTTTGACGCTGATCTTGTCTTGTTAAATGAACAATTCCAAGTGCAATGGACAATGATTAAGGGGCATATCATCTAATGTTTGGGTAAATTCTCAGGAATCATCATAAGGAAAGGCAATCGAGCCAAAAGTGACCGACTGCCTTCTCCGGTGTTGACACTATCGTTATCCGTTAGTTTAACGATGAACCCACGGATAATAATCATCTGAATTAATCATCTGAATTTGGATGAAGATGATTTTCGATAACAAAGAAATGATTGAAAATACCTATTACACGTAGTTTATTGTCCTCATCTCCGAAAATATGAGAATCCGCTGTCATAAAGAAAATGAGATGCGTGAGTTTTGACGCCAACAAATCATTCTTAGTGTGAAAGCAATCAGATCTTTCGGTAGGTTCGCAATTAAGCTTCTGGACGTTATGCAAATACATTTGATATTCTTTAGAACTTGGTCTTGTAGACGCCATTACAAACATTAAGAGGGCGATTATTAATACTGCATATCTTCTCTTCTTAAAAATCCTTTTCCCTCCTCTCCCCCCATTACCTTAATGATATCCCAATATTCTTCGACAACTATTTTATTCCTCTAAGTCTTTTTTAATAATTTTATTTCAATACTTCAATAATTTTTTTAGCAGTTAATAAGCATTCACTTTTATTTAATTTGCGCGAAGGATCCAAATGTTGAAGCATTTAGGCAACTTTAATTATCGGTCAACATTATAAACACCTTTGAACGCTAACCGGAATAAGTTGAACCATAGGCATCTATCTCATATGCGCTTATGTCCATGCATTTCGAATGTGAAATTTGCTGGTCGCACGATAGGCGCGCAAAGGAGTGTTTAGGTTGATGGAAAATGCATCCCACTATTTTGCTCGCGGCAATACCGCGCTCGGTGCTCATTTTTTGTATAAATCGGCTTTCCAAGGACTGGATAAGATTCTCGTCCTAATGGGCCCCCCTGGTACTGGCAAGTCCACATTCATTCGCAATTTGGCGGAAAGTCTGCTGGACAGTGGGCAGCACGTGCAATGCTTTCATTCCCCGCTTCGACCTGATGAGCTGGACGGCATTATTGCAACCGAATTAAAGGTTGGTGTTGTTGACGGGCAAACTTGTGGGGGGATCTTAGAGGGCGTCGCAGGTGAAACCCTTACGTTCGATTTCGGGATGGCGCTTGATAACAGAAGTATTTCCACGGAGTCTCTTGGAAAGATCGAAGAGCTCGAAGAAAAGCTTATCGATGCTTATTCCAAAGCCTATGAAGCCTTTGCAACCGCTTTACGGATTCATGACGAATGGGAAAAATTTTATATCGAGAGCATGGACTTCATGAAGGCAGATCAAATCACGCAGGAATTGATTCACGAATTGTACGCCGGTTATGAAAACGGGACACCTACCGTTGGACGTCACTTGTTTTTCGGGGCAGCGACTCCGAAGGGAGCGTTTGATTTTATTCAAAACTTGACAGCTCAGTTGAACAGGCGGATTTTTATCAAAGGAAGACCGGGATCTGGTAAATCCACGCTACTGAAAAAGCTTGCGGCTGCTGCCGAAAAGAATGGCATCGAAGTTCAAGTGTATCATTGCGGTTTTGATCCAAACAGCCTCGATATGCTGATCTTCCCGAAGCTCAGCACAGCTATTTTCGACAGCACCGCCCCTCACGAATACTTCCCTGAACGGGACGGGGATGAGATCTTAGATATGTATGAACGTGCCATGACCCCAGGGACAGATGAAACAAATGCAGCTGAAATAGTCGAAATTAAAGAGCGGTATACGGCAAAAATGAAGGAAGCCACCTCTCATTTGGCGGCTGCTGAAGCCATCGATTCACAAATTAAGTCCTTTTATACGGCGGCAACGAATTTTTCAATTGTTGAGGAACTGGGACCTCAACTGCAATCAGAATTAATGAAGCACAGCCTATAGCAGCTGGTGAAATCTTTTAGGGCAGCCAATAATGCGCTGCCTTTTCGTCATGATGCTATCGTTCACCGTTAGCGGAATGCTCTACCCTAATTTAACTGCCTTATGATATATCGCTCTTGGCTAGATCCAGTGCTACTGCGATTTTAATCTGATACATTTTACTGAGTCCCTTCACCCATTTTTCAATTGGATACACTTCAACTATCGGAGTAATTGTATCATCATAACGGTCCAGTTCAATCTTAATAACTGTCTTGGTATCCACAAGAAAGCTAATTATATCCTCACCTTGATCGGGTGTCCATGATATAACGTGTGCTGTCTACATTGCGGGAAATGTCTTTTTAATAATGTTTAAGAACCTTCGCATGGATATATCATTGAACAAATGAAATTTCGAGGCTATTAATGTTTTCCTATATGCCTGTTCGGTTGCCAATTTATTAATTAACTTTACCTTTCTTTATTCAAGGAAGAAGTCACCAAACTATCCTGCCCAATACTTCAAAGTTTCGTAGCTGGCTTTCCGCCACGCGCTACTGCCTGTTACTTTAATGAAGCATCGTCAGTCTAACACTACCGGTAACCAGTACATATTCTTGACCTCGATCGGCAATCGGAACAAATTCTTGTCTTTGAGAAATGATAAGAATTTATTCCGATATAGTAAAAAAATCCGCAATTTCTGCGGATGCTTATCGGTCTAAGTCGTAAGTTAGACTGTTCACCCCCTACTTACTACTTTCCAATTTTATTAATAGATGCGTGCCCAGTTCCCCATCCCCAAGCTACCAGATCCTCCTCCATCCACTTCTTCATACCACCTACAGGATGAAATCCTGCGAATTCATGAGTCTGAGTGCGGAAACTGAATCATTTCGAGGGAGCGTAACGCGGCTGTATCAGTTGTTTTATTTAGCTGTTGTTTCATTTCATGTAGCGATATTCCAGGAGATTCTTCAGATTTGAGATTTTCTGCAGCAGCTTCTCCCCGACATTGGTTTCCCTCACCAGCTTCCGCTCCAGTTCTTTGTCCACCAGCCTTTTTACAGACAATACGTCCGTTCCGTTACATAACACATCTTCTTTTGAATTAAATTTCTGATGGGCAACGAGCTGCATACCAAAGGAATTATACAACAAGGTATATCCGGCGATGCCCGTTGTGGATTGATAGGCTTTGGAAAAACCGCCGTCAATGACAACCATTTTCCCGTTTGCTTTAACGGGGTTCTCTCCACGGATTTCTTTAACTGGCGTGTGGCCGTTAATGATATGTCCATGATCCGGATTCATATCAAACTCCAGTAGGATTTTCCGGCAGATCTCCTCATTTTCACGCAAATGGTAATAAGGATTCTTTCTCTCCTTATAGGTTTCTTTATCTTGGATAAAGTACCGTTCAAAGGTGGTCATTTCTCTCTTTCCAAAGAGCGAGGAACATTCCCCTGTCCAGATGTACCATACCATATCTGTAGCCAGATCATCCGTCTCTTCCGGATGCGCAAAGGCGTAACGTAAATAATATTCAAAAACATCGAGCAGCTTACGGCCCGAATACGTCTTGTCTTCAATCTGCATTTCTTCCATGTTTCCTTCTTCATCCAAAGGAATACAGCCGTGAAATAACAAATTCCCGTTGTATTTTAGATAAAGGCTGCCCTTTTTCATAAAAAAATTCATATGTCTGGCCAGCTTTTCGGAATGCTGAACGGAGAACAGCAGCTTTTCCATCACCTGCTGTTCTTCCTCCAGCAATTTTTCAGGCTGCTGCGGATTTACGGTTGCGAAACAGGTGTTTTCCAGCGGGTAAGTTTTTCCGCCGATCTTGATTTCAGTTTTGTCGTAATCGATTTGCTCAAGCAAAAGCCTTTCAGACATATTAAAGTATGGGCGTCTCTTGATAATAGGGATTTCAAGCTTAAACTGGATCATGGCAATGGCTTGATGAATTTTGGTAATCTGCAGGATTTCCTGCTCCGAACTGTTATGGTCGGTCTGCAGCTTCGGTCTAAAGCCCGGATTGTCATCATAGTATTTCTCCGCCAAGTTCAGCAGTGGGCGAAGATTGATTCCGTATACGTCTTCGATGATGTCCAGATTGTTGTATCTGGCGCAAATCCGGATAATATTCGCAAGGCAGACGAGAGAACCCGCATAGGCGCCTATCCACAGGACATCATGGTTCCCCCACTGAATATCTACAGAATGGTAGTTGATCAGCGTGTCCATAATTTTATCGGGGGCCGGCCCGCGGTCATAGATATCTCCGACCACATGAAGATGGTCAACCACCAGGCGCTGGGTCGTATAAGCAAGGCCGATAATGAGCTTGTCCGCCTGGCCCAAGGAAATAATTTGCCGGTATATTTCCTCATAATAAGGGTCCTTATTGTTGGTCGAATCCGTCTTGTATAGAAGCTCTTCTACAATATATACAAATTGCTCCGGCAGAGCTTTACGCAATTTCGAGCGCGTATATTTGGAAGAGGCATAGGTAATGAGCTTAAGCATTTGTTCAATCGTTTGTCTGTACCATCGGTTCAAGGCTTGTTTATTACACAGGTCTCCTTTAACCAGCTGTATTTTTTCTTCCGGATAATAAACTAACGCCGTAAAATCATTGATTTCATGATCCGTCCAAACCTCACGGAACAAGGCTTTGATTTTCTCTTTTACGGTACCCGAACCGTTTCTTAGTACATGCTGAAAAGCCTGGAACTCCCCATGTAAATCACTGACAAAATGCTCAGTTCCCTTGGGAAGATTGGAGATCGCTTCAAGGTTGATGATTTCTGTTACAACTTTTTCTTCCGTATTATATTTCTGGGCCAATAAATCTAGAAACTGTGCATCCAAAACAGATGTCCCCCTTTAAGGAAATATGATATTGTATAAGAGGTTTTTTTAAACGGGGCTAGCCGCATACCTTTAAGCTTAGTGTAAACAGTAAAGGGGAAAAACATTAGGTTTCCGAGGTTCCCTTTGGTACTCTTACTAACAGCTATTATAACTGAAACTTCACGCACTTTAACAAAAAGGGAGCAGCTGCCGGCCGCGGCGATCTGCTCCCCCTGATTATTCAATCGTATCCCGTTAGCGGAACACCTTGTACGGCTAATTCTCCAACTCATAGCGGGCAGCGATAATGCCCGACTTGAGCGTTCGGCTGGACAGCAGCTTGAGCCTGATTTTCTCGCCGCCGTCGAATACCGATTTTCCGTCGCCCAGGACGACCGGACAAATTGTAAGCAGGAATTCGTCGATCAGGCCGAGCTCAAGCAGCGTCTTCGCCGCCCCCGGGCTGCCGAAGATGACGAGATTTTTGCCAGGTTGCTCCTTGAGTACCTTGATTTCCTCTGCAATATTGTCCTTGATCAGCATTGTATTGTTCCATTCCACCGTGTCCATCGTCCCGGAAATGACGATCTTCTTAACATCCTGCAGCCATTTGGCATGCTCCATATCGTGCCTCGACGCATTAGGATTGTCCATCACCGTGGGCCAGTAGCTCTCCATCATCCGATACGTCGTACGTCCATAAACGGGAGCTCCGACTTCGGCTACGATCTCCTCGGCGTATTTCTCTAATTCCTCGTTGTACGGAATCCAATCGAGTCCTCCGTTCGAATCCGACGCATACCCGTCCAGTGACACATGCATGAACAATACGAGTTTTCTCATGTCCGTTTCTCCTCTGATTTCGAATTTATTTTGTTCGTTTTTTTTGGCCGTTTGCCCGAGTTTCATCCTGCTGTTACGTTCATTATAAATCATTACGGTTCGTAAGGTTCAAGTAGAATTTTTTTTGAAGACAACAATGTTGCGCGAAACTGCCCGTTACTTCAACGAAATAGTGAGCAGCTACCGGCCGTGGCGATCTGCTCCCTGGTGATTAAATTAACGTTTTGGGAAGTCATAGTTAATCCATTTTGCTTTATAACCATCCATTCCAAGTCGTTTATCGTAAACGAAGTCATTTTTGTCATTCCAAAAGAATTGATATTTTACTTTTTCATTTTGTTATTTATATTCTTTTTTATCAAGGCATTAGGATTACTCAAATCATTGACGCATGGTTTCCATGTCACACCATACTTACCAGTATACATTAATACATACAATTTTAGGAAATATGGCTAATCCCTTCAGGATAACTGACCATTACCTTAAGTAAAAAGAGGAGCTGCCGCGAAGCAAGCCCCTCAACTATTGTTCCTCGCTAGTTCAATGATGACCTCCTAAAATAGATCGCAAACTGTCTTTTTTACGAAGAATTCGTGAGGCTTTATTAATTATCCTGCTCTTTGCGAATTGAGGTTGCCACTTGATCCGTGTGCCCAAATTTGCAGCTTATTGGTCTTCTTCAATATTTTTACCACTAATTTCATATTCATGAAAAAAGATACTTATGGTAAGATGTTTTAAGAAAAATGCCAAAACTTTGGAAGAACTAAACATAATTCCAAAGTGCGGGGGAGCTTTATGACGTAGACACGTCTTGGGGTGAATCGCATTGACGAGGGGATGTATCCTCATCCCAAACCCGACAACTAACCTCGCAGGCTTATTAAAAGGAGGAGCATTATGAAACGACATTTTAAGAAAACGATCTTCGCTCTAGCAACAGGGCTTGCTATTACTTGCCTTGGAACCCCTGCCTTCGCCTCTAATTATCAAGCAAAACCTCAGGATACTTTATGGAAAATCGCAAATGCTACCAAAATTCCGTTAGCGTCGATCCTAAAAGCAAATCCAAACATTAATCCGTTAAATCTACAACCAGGGGATCTTGTAAATCTACCAGATCTACGCTATACCGTAAAGGATGTAGATACATTCTGGATCATAGCCAAAAGGTTGCAGCTTCCTTTAGATCAGCTTATGGCAGCCAATCCTAATGTCGATCCATATAATTTATACCCTGGTTTAGTTTTGACGCTGCCTTCAGCATTAAAAGAGAAGACTGTTCGTGTATCTTCTACATCAGCATCCTCTTCCTCCATTTTGGTTGCAGGACAAGCTCAACCTTTTAAAAAGAAGATTTCGGTGAAAGCCACTGCTTACTCCAGTGATCCCTCTGAAAATGGCTGGGGACCTATTGATTACTATGGAAATCCTCTAAAATTGGGAACTATAGCTGTTGATCCATCTATAATTCCAATGGGATCCAAGGTTTTGATTACCGGCTATAATGAGACTGACAAGGATTTGCCTAGTGACGGTTTGATTGCTTACGCTACCGATCAAGGAAGCGAAATAAAAGGGAATCGCATTGATATTTTCCTTCCAGGAAGTGCACAAAAGGTATCGCGTTTCGGCATTCAAGATGTTACTGTATACATTCTAGAACCATAAAACCAATATAAAGTCATACATAGTATTGTTTAATAGCTTGATATATCGATATTTTCGAATCGCCGAGTTTCCGTAAAAAAACGGGAGAATTTTGGGGTGAATCTTGGAAGAGTAGGGCGACTCTCGAGTCCGGATCCGTCAACTAACCTCGTAAGCGTGAATAGAGGTACCGGTTGTCGTGTCTTTTATTCTTTGGAATTAGACCGCGGGAAGAACCTCTTCTTCCCCGGTCTTTTTTCATTTCATATTAGCTCATTCCGGAAGGTGAATGGACAGGCCTATCATAATTGGATCTCCTCTCTAAGCAAACTCTATCTGGCTGAAATGATCATTTCATAGAGTTATTTTAATAGAGGCAGATGAAGATTAATCGGATTCGAAATAAAGATGAGGTGAAGATTACACGAAAAAAAAACCGCATTTCCCGACGTTAAAAAAACACGTCATGAAAAGTGGTTATTAAGTGTTTAAACTTGTTTCTTTAACCAGAAGAAAAACAAAACCCCGTCTTCTGTGTTCGCCGCGCCGTATGGCATACCATGTAACTCCAAAATATTTTTCGATATAGCAAGCCCCAAACCAGTGCCGCCTTGTGAGCGGTGGCGTGCCGTATCTCCTCGATAAAAGCGGTCCCATATTTTTTCTAGCTGATCTGCTGGAATGTGAGCCCCCTTGTTTTCAATGCACACCTTAACCTCATCTAGTTCTTCCTTTATCGAAATGAAGATGTGCTCTTGCTCTGGCGTATAACGACTCGCATTGGTTAGAAAATTTGTAAGTACTTGCTCGATCCGATGTTGATTCGCCATGACTGCAACGGTTGCAAGCTCGGTATGCACATGAAGTTGTTTAGTGCTGAACTCCACGGATAGTTTTTCACAAATATCCTCAATAAGCTTATCGATATTAAACGTTTCCATCTTCATTGTATAAGTGCCTGATTCAAACTTAGCCAACTCAAGCATATCCTCAATCAACAGATTCATCTTATCCACTTCTTTATCCATGGCATTGAAATAATAATCTTTTTTATGTGTAGCAACGCCATCCTTCAGAATCGAAATGCAACTTTTCACAATACTCAGAGGTGTCTTTAGCTCGTGGGATACCCCTGAAATAAATTCTCTTCGTGTGTTTTCCAATTGCTTTTCTTTCACAATGTCCATTTGCAACTGCTCGATATAGGAGTGCAAGGATTGGGAAAGAGAATTAATACTTTGAGACAAGTCGCCGATTTCATCATTCGATCGAATGGCAATCGTTTCTGAAAAGTCTAAACTTGCCATCCGCTTAGTCGTCCTATTGATTTGCAGCAAGGGGTTCGCGATCTTTCTAGAATAATACCAAGCAGCAAGAACAATAAGAAGCATTACTAGCCCAATCAAGTACACATAATAATCTTGGAGCATCTGCACCGCTTCATCAACGGGTTGTAGGGAGGCCATGGAGAAAATATAACGGACCGTTCCGTCTTGATCTGTAATCGGGTCAATGAACAGTTTGTATTTCACGTCATTTTGCGTAAAATCAAGAATTTGCAAGAAAGCATAGCTGATTTTCGTATCATTGAATATTAAATTCGTTTGAAAATCCTTCAATCTGTCCATAAACAAGCTATTGCTGTAAATAAAACTTGAGGATTCATTACCAGTTGGGAATTGTACTTTGCTAATCGTACCGTTGAGTAAAATCTCAGGCGGTACGGTTTTATCTGACTTATTATATTTAATATCAATTTGAAGATCGTATATCTTTTTGGAAATTTTCTCATTTTCCCACATTATATTTCCTTTTTCCACCAATTGCACACGATATGGAATTAACGCAAGATCCTCTTTATACGCTGCAATAGCAACACGTGATTTCGAGGTCAGAAGGGATATCGCTTGACTTGGGGTGCTTGTTATAATCTCATTGATGTTCATCATATGATAAAGCGGAAAGGTCATCGTTTTACCAGAGAATTCTCCGTTAGATTTAGCTGTATCCATCTTGACTTCCACATAGAAATCATTCACATTATTTAAGTTTCCAAAGCTATCTAATGTCGTAATCCATGCATTATTTTGCCTATAAAAATCCTGTTCCAACTTCTGAATGGAAAGTACATCCCCGCTACTTTTTAAATAATTTTCTTTAAAGGATTGGATATTCGTTTGAATGTCATTTACTTTTCTGTTTGCATAGTATTGCTTGAAAAATATCGTTTGCCCAAGATAAATCGTAGTTAATAGGAATAGGCATAACAGGGTGGTCAGCGAAAATAATTTAAATACAATACTCGCTCTCATGCGTTACCCTCGAACTTATAGCCTGTCCTCACAATCGTCGTAATCAGCTTCGATTTATCTCCCAGCTTACTTCTTAAGTTACGAATATGGGTGTTGACTGTACGATCATCTCCCTCGTATTCATAGCCCCAAATTTTCGAAATAAGCTGATCTCTCGAAATGACGATGCCTTTATTTTGCATGAGATAGGCTAAGATTTGGAATTCTGTATACGTCAGGTGGACTTGTTCCCCTTCAACAGTCAACGTTTGTGAAGATAGATTCATCTGAATCCCATTTATAGATAAGGTATAGCTACTGGCATGAGATGGGGATTCCGTTTGTCGTTCTTCCCTGTTCCTGCAATCGATGAGTCGTTTGGCTCTGGCTAATAAGACAGCTGGACTGTAGGGTTTTGTTACATAATCGTCTGCCCCTAGCTCAAATCCTAATAATGTGTCATCTTCGTCTACTCTTGCGGTCAACATAATGATCGGGACATTCGAGGATTTTCTTATTCGTCTACAAACAGACCAGCCATCAAGCTCTGGTAACATGATATCAAGCATAATTAAATGAACGTCATTTGCATGAAATAATAATAAAGCCTCTTTCCCATCGGCTGCTTCTAATACGAGATAACCTTCATTCATGAGATAATCTTTAATAATTTCACGCAGAATATCTTCATCTTCTACAATTAAAATTGTTTTTTTCATATGATTGCTCCTACGTTGCTTTTGAATACCATTCTTACCTATTTAGTTCTAACATAGCCAAATAAAGATTGTGTAAAGATAATTTAAAAAGGAACAGCTGCCTCCGTCGGCATCACTGTTCCTTTTCGTTGAACGATTTATTTACTCCATGCGGTTTCAGTTTTATGCTCGATGACTTGTACCACTTTTCTTTGAACATCTTTCTCCATTGAACTATTGCTATTAGGAACTTCACCCTTATTTTCGGCTTGAATTTGTGCGTCAACCTGTGTTTTTGCAATAGCATCAATCAGTTGTTGTTTTGAAACATTTCTAGACTCGGCAATCTCAACGACAGATTTACCTGTTGCTAACTCTTGTTTTAATTCTTGTGTGCTCATTCTTAATAACGAGATTAATTTTTCATCGTTTAGAAAAAAATCTGCCGTATGATCAGGCTTACCATCTTTAGAAAATAAACCTTCTACTTTAATTGTTGCTGGTGTTGGTTCACCTTTTAATACGGATTCAATTTCTTGAGGAGTTGGAGCTTTGTCCGATGTTTGTACTGGTACTACCTTATTTACTTGTTTTGGGCTTGCATTGGTTGCATTTGCCGCATATGCACTAGCAGCTCCCACTAATAGTACTGCAGAAATACCGAGTACAGTGAATAATTTTGTTTTCTTCTTTACCATGTTAGTAACCTCTTTTCAGTGTTTTATTTGCTGTTACAGGTATTAATATATTGCGTACATGTCAAGATGAAGTGAAGATTATATCAAGTTGAAATTGAGATTTTTATTAGTTAAATTGCAAAAAGCCAGCAGGGCTTGCTGGCTTCTTCTTGCTGTCGGCCTAGTATTATTTCGTTATTCTTACATTGTCAATATATACGGTGCCTGTATCATTTTCGGCAACGCCAACCGCCAATTTGTTGACATCAACCGCTGTCGTATCTCTAATGTCAGCAGAAAATAAAGTAATAGACTGGTTGATTTTATTCCACGCGGCTTTTCGAATTGCCATATCGTCAGTCTCCATAAATTAAGTTTTAGACTGAGCCTGAAAATTGAACAACGACAGCCCAAGGACGAGAAAATAAAGTCCTAGACTGTCGCTGTTTTATTCAACTATCGTTCACCGTTAGCGCAATAAAAGTGCCAATACCTTTGTCGCATCGGCCCCATTTACATCTTACTTCAGAGTGAAGAGTGCAATTTCGGTAAGGTTGCCATTATCGGATAAAATTCCGTAGTCATCACTCCCGCAATAACGGCAGGATCTTTGGCGATGAGTTGTGGAACTTGGTCTGCAGCTTCAACCTCAATGATGGCGAGTCCATGAGGATCGTTTGGTTTTCTAACCGGTCCGAAAACCAGCGCAATCCCCTGATTCTGCTTATCCGTCCAATAGGCGATGTGTTGATGCATAACGTTCCGTTCTTCTACGGTCATATCCTGAGGAAAAGTTGTTCTTGGAGGCGTAGACCATAACATGAAGTGTATTTTCCCAGGATTGTTGCTTGCAGTGTTATCTGACATTACTACAAACCCTCCATTAACCTAAATTTGTGTTTCATACTATGACGCTCAATCTCAATTATGCTCCAAATCCCTTTAGTAATGCAAACACACGAACTAAAATATTCTTCACATTCCTTTAGGATTAACCTGCCCGTCACTTGAATGCGATCAGGGAGCTGCTGCGGCAAGCTGCTCCCTGTTTGTTATGGTATCGTATCCCATTTGTTCAATGACTTTTGGCATCGTAATCCGATTTTGTCATACCGTAAAAAACTAAATCTTCGAAAACATCCCATTTCAAAATATGCTTTTTGAATATGCCTTCCTGTTTCATCCCAATTTTACTCATGATTTTATAGGAGCTTGGGTTTTTGGTCATTGCGGCGGCGAAGATACGGTTTAATTTTAAATCCTCAAATCCATATTGAATCATCCTTTGGGCTGCCTCGGTTGCAAATCCTTGCCCCCAATATTGGCGACCTACCCAGTAGGCAAGTTCGGCACGTTCGTGCTTTTGGGTAACTCCCATGCTCATGTTTCCAATCAATGTTCCATCATCTTTTTTTAGCATAGCAAAAGCAAAGCTATTGCCATTTTCAGCAGCTTGACGAGCACCTTCAATCCATGCTTCGGCTGCCCCATCTGGGTATGGATGAGGGATAGCTAAAGTTGTTTTCGCTACTTCTATATCTCCGGCCAATTCCTGCACACTTTTAGCGTCTGCCAATTTAAATGGTCTTAGGACTAGTCTTCTAGTCTCAAAGATAGGTTGCATATAAAACAGTCACACCCCTCTATAAATTTATTTCTTCACAATATTCTTCCATTACCTTCCAAATTCCTTCGTCAACCACCAGATACTTGGATGATTTATTTCTGAATAATCTTTCCGCTAAACTGCCCGTTACTTGAATGAACAAAAAAGAGCTGTCTCATTGCAGCTCCTGCGCTAAAGTTCCGCGTTAGCGGAATGGACATCAAAATTAATAATGTTGATATTAATCCTCATCATGTGCTCTATAACGAATTAATACCCTGTCACTTTCTTTATGATACCTGTAAGTAACCCAATATCTATCATAATCAGTTTGAAATTCATTTTTTCGTGCAAAGCACCTTGATATATCTTCAATGAGATTATCTGTTTCTAAGCTGTAATGCTTCAATACATTGTCTAATATTTTTATGAGATTTTCATCATAAGCATTAATAATATCTATACTAAAGAGAGTATGGTCTGCTGTCATAGTACATAAGAATTTACTTTGTTTTTTCTCGTTGTATACCTCAAATCGATTATTAGGGTTAAGGTTTTTATTTATAATATATCCGTTTGTGTTATCTATAATCTTCTCTAAAATCTCAATATCAGGAATGCTAACTTTGTCTTTATTAAGCATGTTGTGTCACCTCAAAATAATTTATATTAGACTTCAACATCTATCATACTGTTATCCCTACGACTTTAAAACACTGGTCCTTTCTAACTTTCTCCATAATCAAAAACTTCCAAAGTTTTTTGATAATTAAGTTGAAATGACTAAAAATAGATTATTATATGGAAATTTATTATGTAATAATTTGATTATTAAATTTCGTAACATAACCAATTAAATCCTTTATTTCAAATTAAGACCTGCCACACTCTTCTGCCCGTTAGCGGAGTGAACCAAAACGGGTGCAGATTGGCAACCAAGATTTAGCTATCCATACTCCATTAAGGTAATTTCAAAAAATCAAAACAAATAGAATAAAACTAAAAATCCATAACGAATGAATCAAACATAAGATAGCTGCTAATCGCGATTAATTCTTTCACCACCCAGCCACAGCCGCGTAATACGAATTCCTGTTTTTCATTTAGATAACCTAATATGTAAAGTTTATTTGGGAATTATTAGAAAAGTTTATTACGTCTCGAAACTATTCCCTATTTTCCCCGTCTAATAGTATGGATAAAATTGGATTAATAAAAAGAATTTCCCAATTAAAGGAGAGATGAAGACGATGAAGTTTCATTATTGGTCAAAACGAATAATTCAAAGTGCTGCGTTATTTTCTGTACTATCGCTTTCAAGTATTGCTCCACTGACAGCAACAGCGGCAGATTCTTCGGCAAAGGATCAGTCAAAGATCGTTCATTGGAAAGATCCCTATTATTCATTAGCTATTGACGATCAAGGGAATGCTTGGTGTCTGGCTCTTCATGCCATTTCCGTAAAAGATGGTTTTTTCCCTAATCCGATGGTTAAAGCAACAAGTATTACAGATGTTAAAAGCAGTGCTTCGAATGTTGTCTTAAAAAATGATGGTACCGTATGGGCAGTAGAACGAACAACAGATAATGAGCAACCCGATTACAAGGAGCATATCTCTGCAACTTTGGGAGAGCGAATCCCTCACTTAGAAAATATCGTAAAAGTTGATGAGCTCGGTACCATCGTTTTAGCTCTTGATCGAGACGGAAAAGTATGGATCATTGAAACTGTAAAATATGATCTGACTATTCCATTGAAAGCAGAGCCAGTTCTTGTTGAAGGTATCGACCATGTTAAAGACATGTTAGTTTCTACTGACTACGATGAAATAACATTTTTAAAAGAGGATGGAACGGTTTGGAACATTGATGAATATAACCCATGGGGTTCGAGCAGGCCCTTATATGACACGATCCGCTATACTAAGCCAGTGCAACTCGAAAATCTAAAAGACATTGTCCAGCTTAAAAACAACCATTATGCCATTAAAAATGATGGTACCGTATGGAATTGGGGGAGAACAACTGATTTCTTCAAAAATAGAGATTCCCTCAATGTAGCTCTCACTCCTGCAGCACCTTATCAAATTGATGAACTTTCGGATGTTGTGGACGTTTCTAGCAACTTTGAACATGTACTTTTTGTGAAGAAAGATGGAACGGTTTGGGGTAAGGGCTATTTTGTTGAGAAATGGGAAGCGCTTGGCATTGAGCCTCAAACCGTTTGGAAGGAATTATTTAAATTGATGGCATTGACGACGCTGCTTCAGTTAATATTAATAATTACTATTCGCCGACAGAGTCCATTATCAAAAGAGATGGAACGGTTTGGATGTGGGGACTTGATCACTTCAGCAAGTATATTGATAAACCACAGCAAGTAGAGTTTAGGGGTTAATTTTTAATTCGTGTGTAGACCCATGCAGGCCCATCAAGGGCCTGCAAATTGGTCTTTTTCAGTTATTTGGGTGTCCTCCGACTGCCGATATTTTGCGAATGCAAAATAATTAAAACTGTGTACCGAGCTTGTTCGGATTTTTTGGATCCTGCGCAAGTTCAATATCATATACCTTAAAAGTGTTTCAAAGGAGATATCTCTGTCTATACCTGTGCAGAAATGTGTTATTACCTCTCCCTCGAGAATCAAATCAAGCTTATCGGAACCCTTTGTCAGATCTGCCCTCAAACTACCTTACGTAATCCACTCTAAGCCACATATTCCCACAGTTTAAGTCATCTGGTTGGTGCGTTTATTCCCTTACCCTTACTTCAACAGACAACGGCAGCCGATCATGTGCCAGCTGCCGTCATATTGTAATTGAAAAATAGTTTTCCGTTAGCGTAACTAAATGCCACTAGTTTTCGAACTTCTTTTTTTCATGTGTTATTCAATTTGACTTGAAGCCTTACCAAATAAGGGGAATTAAATGATACCGTGTTTTCTTACAATAATCCTCATATCCTTTCAACTCTTTTAACAATACTTTTTCTTCATTTAACAGCCTTAGAACAATAATAATGATTATAGAAATCGAGGGAATCAATGCCCAAATTGAACCTAATGCTAAAGGAGTGAAAAGTATAATAAATATAGCCCCTGTATACATTGGATGCCGAACCAACGCGTATGGACCTGTTGATATAACTTTCTGGTTCTCGGTCACTTCAATTATGGCAGACGTATAAGAATTCTCTTTAAAAACTAAGAAAACAATCAAAAAGCCAAGTAAGATGATGACATCTGCTACAAATACAATAAATAAAGGAAAACTTGACCAACCAAATCGATAGTCTAAACCAGGAAGGATTAACAATCCGACAAAAAAAGAGATACCAGATATGGTTTGGAAAATTTTTTGTTCCTTTTCTTTTTCTATAGAATTAGTTCTTCTCTCTATTAGTTCAGGATCTCTCTTCAAAAAATAGCCATTGATAAAGAACGTTGAACCTAAAAAGATCACAAAATAAATCCATGCCTCCCAAAAGTTAAGTGATCCTGCGGGCAAAAAGAGAAAAGTAAAGAAAACGATTGTAAATAGGAGAGTCCTTAAGTACACTTTTTTCTTTAACAAAAATTACACCTCCCATAAAAATTAATCCATTCAGAATTGCTCCAATATACAATTGGATAACCACACTTGTTTCCCCTTCTTTATGGTACAATCCTCCCTCACTTCATATTCATTAGGTTCCGTTCCCAACCGTCTGCGCTCTCATGTTTCGTTTCATTCACTTCTATGTCATCTCTCCTGCCCCACTCTCGGTACTTAAGCTATTTTCCTGAACCCATGTCCACATAGCCGCAAAAATAGGCTGCAGATTCCACCCTACCTACCCGTAGCTCAACGCCGTCCGCTAGAGTTTAATAATTTTTTTATACAAAACACACTCGGCCGTACTATCGTCAAAGTGTCATGGCTCCCCTACATTAGATTTGCGACAAGGTTGAGACACTCCGGGTAAATCGGCAACCGGTATATATTCTTGACATCCGGCAGTTGACAAGAACATGATGTCATAAATGACAAGAACATTATCCCATTCCCGACGAGCCCCACAAACGAAACTAATCATATAGGAAAAACCATCACCATAATAGGTAAGGGTCTTGCTCGTTACGTTGTACTATTAGTCTCCACTCATTCGATCTCAAAAATAATTCTTATCTAAGTTACGGTAAAATAAAAAGGAAATCAAGTATTCTGAATGAACCACCTATAAGATCTCCGTTGGTCAACATGCCGAACCACTTTATCTCTTCTGTCCTTTTATCACTTTAATGACATGCTTGAACGAAAAGATTGAATGGAAATGCCTTCAATGGCCTTCGTGAAATAAGGTAAAATGAAAAAAAGCCCTATAAATAAGGCTTTACTCTCTTAATGAACTCTAGTATGTTAGGTGGAATGTGCTGGGTTACGTTCGTCCTTAAATGAAGCATGAAAAGCATTCACGCTATCCTTTGGTCCCGCCTTGGAGGCCGAAACCTTTGGACATAAATTGCTGAGAGAGAATATACATGACAACTGACGGAATGGCATAGAGCGTAGAAAACGCTGCCAATTTACCGTAATCCACCATACCGTACTGCCCGAAGAACTGATATAGCTTGAGCGCCGCCGGGAACTTCTCAGGCGTACTCAAGAGAATGTAGGGAACGAAAAAGTTGCCCCAGCTACCGGAGAAGGTAAAGATGGCAACCGTGCATATTCCCGGAATCATCAATGGTGTGACGATCCTGCGGATGCCTGCGAGAATGGACGCACCGTCCACCCATGCCGCTTCTTCTAATTCGTTCGGTACGGAATCCATGAAATTTTTGAGCATCCAGATGCCATATGGCATGGCGGAGGCGACTTTAAAAAGAATGACGCCGAAGATATTGTCATAAAGCTTTAATGTCAAAAACAATTGATACACAGGGACCATAACTGCTGTGATTGGCAGTGAGGTCATAAATAAGATGGTCAGCATGAACGGCTTTTTATACTTCAATTGATATCTAGACAGTGGATAAGCCGCTAGCAGACCTATTAAAACGACAATCAAAGCTTGACCGAGCGAAATGATGAGTCCTATTAGAAATGCGCGCTGGTTCGCGCGACTAGTGATCACGTCGATATAGTTGCCTGCTGTCAAAGAACTGGGGATCTTAAGCGATTGCATGGCGTTAGGATCCACGGAGGCAACTAGCACCCATAAGAGTGGGAGCAGGAAACAAATGCCGATGAAGGTGAGCGCTGCGTAGGGCAAGGTGCGATAAACGACTTTACGGTAGATCTCAGTCATACCAACTCTCCTTGTGGTTTTACTCTTTTAAAGTGCGAATATAGAACAAACTCAACACAATACCCAGAAGCAAGAGCAATAAAGAAATGGCCGTACCGTAACCGAGCTGATAGTTTATAAAGGCTTGGTTATACATAAAGATTGGTAAGGTCGTTGTTGCTGTGCCTGGACCCCCGCCGGTCATCGCATAGATGAGGCCGAAAACGCCTAGGGTCTGTAAAGTAACCAGCATCGCATTGGTAGTAATCGTTCCTTTAATATAAGGAAGAATAATAGAAGTTAAAATTTTCCAACGTGATGCTCCGTCGACAAGCGCCGCTTCCTCGATTTCTTTCGGTACATCGTCAAGTGCTGCTTGAAACACAAGCATAGAGAAGGCTGTTCCATGCCATACGTTCGCTAAAATAATCGTGAGCATAGGAACGGTGTATAGCCAAGTGACCGTCGGAATGCCTAGTGTACTTAGAATGGCGTTTAACGTACCCTCGTCGCCGAAATAGCTGTAGAGACATAATGCGCAAACAATTTCAGGTGTTACCCAACCGGCGAGAACGACAGTTCCAATCACACGGCGAAACGTTTTATTTTTACGTTTCATCAAGATTGCGATCAGAAATCCCAGCACTTGTTGGCCGATGACAGCTGAGCCGATCAGGAAAATTAACGTGTTCCAGATACTGATTCTAACGGTTGGATCCGCAAACATGCGGACATAGTTGTCAAAACCAACAAATTTTAGCTGTTTTGCTGATTCTCCGGTCAATGCCAAGTTCGTAAATGAGTAGAAAAACGTTAGCAAGATCGGATAGATGAAGAAAACTAGCATAACGGCCAACGAAGGGAATAAAAAATACAACCATGTGTACGTCTTTCTGGAGGTTACTGGGATTGCCGTACTGCTCATCATAGTTCTCTCCTTTCTCTCTGGTGATGTTAGGGCAAACTGGGCTTGCCCTGACCCCGTATTCTTAAATAGGGCGCCAGGGCAAGGTGCTGCCATTACTTCACGCTGACTTTATCCTCTCCAACAATGCGGGTTACGTCTTGCTGATACTTCTTCATCGCATCGGCAGGTGAGGTGCCTGTCGCCACAGACTCAACCATAGCCTGAATTTGTGTGGATACTTCTGGATATTTGTCACGAGCAGGTCTGAACTCCGCATTTTTCAAATAATCGGTAGCAATTGCATTAAATGGCATTTGCGTATAGCCCGGATCTTTTGCGACGTCGGCCCGAACCGTAATGTTACCGCTTGCAGTTACAAGTTTTTGTGTGTTTTCTTTGTTAAGGGCATATTTAATGAAGTCCCAAGCTTCGTCTTTATGCTGAGCGTTAGCAGGAACAGACAGCGCCCATCCGCCAGCTAAAGTAATGGAACCTGGAGCTTGACCTTTGCTTGTAGGCATTGGAGCAAAGCCCAGAACATCTTTATACTCCGGCCATGGAGCTGCTCCATTCGGCAAATAGTTGCCTGCAATCCAGGAACCGTCCAAGGAGATGCCGAGTTTGCCCTTTGGCAAATATTCACGAGCAGAGGAGTTGCCCGCTTGGCCGTTCAATACTTTGGAAAGAGGAGGGCCAAGTTTCTCTTTGTTAATGGTATCGACAAATGAAAGCGCATCCAAAATACCTTGACTTTTAACGGTCCACTTCGAACTCGAATCATCGTAAAGTCTTTCGCCTGTTCCGTAAAGCAGCATTTCATAAGTTTGCATGGAAGTCGCTTCGCCAGTTGCTTTACCCATGTTCATCCAGAAAGGTACAACGTCCTTGGCTGCTTTTTCCTTGATTGTTCTTGCTGCGCTCAAGACTTCATCCCAAGTTTTTGGTTTCCAATCTTCAGGCAGTCCGGATTGTTTGAAAATTTGCTTGTTGTACCAGAGGCCCCGGGAGTCCGTGTTATACGGTACGCCGTAAATTTTACCGTCGGCGGCTGTTACCCCTTTTTTCATCGCTTCGATGAAGGAACCATTTGTCCAGTCAGTCCAGCTTTTTACCTTGTCATCCAAAGGAGACAAAAGGCCGGCGCTGGCATCGGAGTTTAACATGAAGGTGTCTTCTGTAACGATATCCGGTGCTGTGTCTTTGGATTTGAGGGCTAGCGCAATTTTCGCGAAGTAGTCGCCTTCAGAAGCCTGGATCGGCGTCTGCTTGATGATGACATCTTTGTTCGGATAGCTGGCAGCCACATCTTTGAACCATTTGTAAAGCGTTCCGTTCTCACCAGTACCATCGTCTCTATATGTGATGGTGATGGTTTTTTTGGCTGCATCGGGTGCTTTCGTTTCCTTTGCCGCAGCCGTAGCTGCACTGGTTGCTGCCGGGGTCGTCGTACTGGCTGTGGTGTTTGTCGTTTCAGTCCCCTTCGAACAACCGAATAACATAGATGCACACAAGACACAGGTGGAGATGGATAACATTTTTTTACTGCTCCGATACATACTGTTACCTCCTTCAGAAAAGCAAGAATAGTATGACAATTACTGATACAAACAAATCAGTAAAATACGTTTGTATACTAAGTATAATAATATGGGGAAATATACCATGTCCACTACGATTTCGCGACATGCCTGTAAGAAATTTGCCTTTTCAGAACAGTTAGGGCAATTAGAAAAACAAAAACCATGGCATTCGAATTCCACGGTTTCTCTGTTAATTCACTTTACTTGTTATTCTTTCACAATCATTCTATGTTCGACAATTCTTTGTTCGGTGACAGCTTCTCCATATAACTGCGAGATCAACAATTCCACCGCTTCTTCGCCCATCCGTTTCTCATCTTGTTGAATGTGGGTAAAAATCGGCTTACCCAAAAAATCGTTTAATGAGTCGAAGCAGACGATATCGTAGTTTTCCAACTTTTTTCCTTGTGCATCAATGGCTTGAGCCAACATGGTGGCGACCAGATATTCCGAAACAACAAATGCTTTTACATCGGTGTTTTGTCCTAAAAAGCTTTTGAGCGTCTCTAAATCCCCTGCCCATGAACCTGAACGGGTGCCTGTAATATTCGTTAAGCAATAGTCCTGATTTAACTTCAACCCTTCCCGGGTAAAAGCCAAGGTATATCCCAGAAGCCTGTCTTCCAGGGCTGATGTATTTTCGACCGGTGGCGACAAATAGGCGATGTTTTGATGGCCTTTCCCGATCAGATGAAGCGTAAGATCTTGCGCAGCTTTTCTGTTATCCGTGTAAACGGAACATACCGGAATTCCTTTCAAATACCGGTCGACCAATACGACAGGAAACTTGCCCAAGACAACACGAATGAGTTCTGCATTATAATGCTCGCCATGGACGGGGGTCACGATTAATCCCTTGACACCTAGGCTGACAAAAAGTTGGATCGCATGCTCTTCTTCTTCTTTGCTACCGCCGGTCCTCTTGATGATTAGATCACACTCATGCAGTGCGCTCTGCTTTTCCATGGCATGAAGGAGCTTCAAGCCATATTCATCCGAAAAACTTGGAATAATTAATCCAATGAGATGTCTTTCTTGAACACGGATTGCCGCGCTCGTTCTTTCCTCCGATTGGCGCATTAGTTCCAAACCCGAAGTATGGCCATTCGCCACAAACGACCCTTTTCCCTGGATACGTTTGATAACACCCGCTTCTGCCAACTTTTCGAGCGCCTTCTTGGAAGTGATGCGGCTAACGCCAAATTGTTCGGCCAATTCTTTTTCGGATGATACACGATCTCCGGTCTTTAATTTTCCCTGTTGAATCTCATGTACAATATGCATATACAACTGTTTGTATAAATGCGTTTCCATTTTATTCTCCCTAGAGCTTTATGTTGATATACTTAATATATCATTTCGTGGAAGAATATCAATTCTATTCTATTACTCAACAAAATGTATGAATTAGCGGGGTATCGGTAATTGGTTAGTTAATTTTTACCAACCCTTTGTCCCAATGAAATGTATTCAAGTTTAAATAAGACACATCAGTAACATCATTAATCGGAAGTTCTACAGCTTCTCGCATTTTTAGCCTTGAATCGTATTCCATAATTTCATTACGTTCGGAGATCACCTTCACTAGCATTGGTTGCGACTTTACAGAATAAACGTATTTTTCATCGGAACACTCCTAGCCTAACACCCCATTGGTAATTATTTCCTTTAATATATACCTAGACGCCATAAACAAACGTTCAGTTCCGTTATGCTGCCCTTTACTTCAATAGAAAAAGGAAGCAGCCGCCAATTGCGGCGATCTGCTCCCTAGTTATTACACTAACGTTCCCAGTTAGCTCAACAGTAGTCGCGACGGTCATACAGCAGCACCGCGGGGTTGAACTTAATGTTAAGTCATCATCTAATTTGTTTTGCTAAAGCCATCCCAAGTAATTGAGCGGGAGTAAAACTTACGCAAATATATGAATGTTCGCATAAAATACCTCCCGTTTGTAGTTGAATGAGTTATTTATTTTCATAATGTACTAAGTCGTAGTTCAAAAAAATACTGTACAATTGGATGCTTTAACTTCATCTTTTCGGTCATGTTTAAAATCCGTTTTTTTCCAACTCGTCTATCAACTAAAGCTAGAATATTCAATAAGATATCATTGCTCTCTATGCTTTCCTCTATAGAAATGGATAAAAACTTGTTAGCTATAACGATAAAATTTGATTTACTCAATGATGATTGTGCTGACAAAAGCTCCTTTGCATATTCCGATAGTTTTCTACTTCTTGCTATTACTTTTAAACGATCCTCCGGAACACTCCCTTTGGTATCTTTTCTGACCGCTTCAATGTCATCATCGTTGATAGGAATCTGGATATCTGAATCATTCTTAATTTCCAATTCCGTCTGATACCATCTGATTAAGGTATCACTCATATTGAGTACGTTCTTTTTGTCTACCGCAATATAACAAAGTCCCGCCTTATCTGGTAAATAGCGGTAACTGGATGAAAGGTATTCGACCCTTCCATATAGCGCAGGACTGAGAAAACTTTCCAGATGTTGCTTCAATTTGCTCCAGGCCATTTCATCCTCCTATGTTTTATATTATAAAACACCCATTTGGTTGTCTTTGAGTGTACAGGTACCATCTTTAATGCTTTCAAGCAGTAAGTGTATCTGTTCCTCGGAAATTCTTTGCATATTTACTTGTCACCTCATCAGCCACGAATACCTATATTTTAACACACCATAAACTAAGATAACTGCCCAATACTTGAACAAAACCAGGGGGCAGCTGCCGCGGCAAACTGCTCCCTGGTTATTGTGCTATAGTTCCAAGTTAGCTCAATGCCCAATTGATAACAAAATTGGAGCTAGGCTATCAGCTAAAATAAAAAAGCCGCGATTATTCGCGGCAATTAATGTGATAAGGTTGTTGTCACTCGATATTCTTAAACCAGTCACCATTTCTTTTAAGCAACCGGCCAATCCACCGGCTTATCCGGAATGACAGCATCCGTCTTTTCCCACTGGCGAAGACTGCTTGTTTGGACTTGAACAACTACAAAAAATAAATCCTCGGTACCGATATTGCGGAGCGTACGTTCTCCTTCAGGGCTAACACGAACCGCAGTTCCTTCCTTGACTTCAAAAATATGCCCATCCACCTGAAACTGGCCCCGGCCGCCTGTGAAAAGGTACAGCTCCTCATTTTCACGATGTTTGTGGTAGAAAGGAACTGCTCCTCCCATCGGCAATTGGTTAAGTGAAACCTCCATGCCGGTCAGTCCAAGCCTGTCCTTTAAATAATACTTTCCAGGTGGCCCTTCCGGTTCATTGAGAAGACCATCAAACGGTCCTGCATTCATAACAGTAAAATTCGCTTCATTCATTTGTCGAATTCACCTCTTTAAAATTAAAAAGTTATTTTGAATCTCGGATCGGCTGCGGATCGGGATCTCCGGCAGAAGCTAGCAACCGTTTCATAAAGTGGGTCCAGCCTTTCACATGTGATTCAATCTCTTCTAAAGGCAAATCATAATGTGACAATATCAAAAGTGTGCCGTGATCCTGAGCCTGCAACCGGAATTCAACCTTGCTTGATCCTGGAGGAACGAGCTTCGACTTCTCCCAGCCCCATGACAATACAACTTTCTCATTGGGGACGATCTCCATGTATTCCCCCAATGCGATGTCATTACCATTGAGGTCAATCCGGAACTTGCCACCCAGTTTGGGCTCCAGTAAAACATGTTGGCCCATCCAGCGCTTCATTTTGTCTGCATCAGTAAAAAAAGAAAACAATGTCTCCGGTCGGCATTCAATAAATATTTCCTTTACGAGTTTATCTTTGGCTTGTTGGTTCATCGGATATACGATTTCTCCTCTCTTCCTCTTCCGCCGCTTGCTTTAAGCGCAGCAGACTGTCATCCCAATAACGGTCGATATACTGCTTCAATTCGGAGAAGCCCTCCCTCCTGATTCGATAGTACCGTTTTGTTCCCGCTTTCCGGATAACGACGAGTCCAGATTCTTCAAGAACTTTGAGATGCTGAGAAACTGCTGGGGCGGTAATGTTAAAATGGGATGCGATGTCGCTCGATGGGAGCTCTCCGTTCTGAATGAGAGACAATATGTCTCTGCGACGAGGTTCAGCCAGAGCATGGAGTATTTTTTCAATCATGTTATTAATGTAGCATACACTTAATTAAGTGTAAACTAAAGTTATGAATTTGCTGTATATAACCACATCAAAAGCTCGTCAAGGTCGAACACGGGTGACATCCAGGTGCATCCGTAGCAGGGGTCCGCCCGGTGAGTTAGCGATGCCGATGACGACGAACCCCACCGATTCGTAGAACGCCTTCGCGTGTTTGGCGGACACCTCTATACGCAAGCCGCGACGCGCAATGTCGGCGATCAGCGCACTCGCAATGCCTTGGCGCATCCAGTCAGGATCGGTGAACAGATCCTCGAGCTCAAGGAAGTCGTCGACCTGACGCGACGATGCGAAGCCGACGATCCGCCCGTCAACAACAGCAACGTGCGCGAAAGGCAGCATCGCGACATCCCACACGAGCCACTCGGGATGAGTGGCGATTAGATCGTGGTCGGCTTCGTTTGTCAGCGAAGCTCGGCGATAGATGTCACGTATCGTGTCGACGTCGCCCGTGACAGCGCTCCGAGTGACGAGGACAGACGATATGAATCGTGAGGTCGGCAACCCATCGTCAAACCGATGAATCCACTCTCCTTCTCGCTTGAGGTTTGCGATTCTATCTCTGATCAATTCGGAGAACTGACTCTCACCTTCTCCATCAACTAATGTTTTCTCTAATGCTTTAATCTCGATTGAAATGATAAATCGCTTAAGCTCAGCCATATTCATAATTATCCAACGCTCCTCGCCCGGTTAAACCGCACAGTATTCTGGATGTATATTGTTACTGAGCAAATCTTAGTCTATCGAACTGACGATCTCGCACCGTCTCCACGCAGTAATATCCTTCATTTACCATAACCACTCAACATTACAGACCGTTAGCTTCATAAGTAAGAATGACCTTACCCTGCTGTTTGATGGCGATGTATGACTCTATTGATTTCTTTTTATTTGTTAAAAGCGAAAACCAAGAAAAGGTCCTTAAAGCATTGCTCGAAGGACCTTTTGATGTCTTATCTTAAAACTTACCAGAAATTATAATTGTTTCCGAAGTTCCTCTCACTTCGCGGTCATGCTGTTCACATCGATAAAAGGCGTCGCGCCGCCAGTGACGGAAGGCAGTTTGCCATCCCATTTCTGTATGGCCTCTTGTTGTACTTCAATTTGCTTGAGCGCGATGAGGTCCGGCGTTACTTCCTGCTTCTTCAGTTTGAGCGACTCCGCTTCAGCTTGGGCCTGCGCGATCGTCTGCTGCGCTTCAATCTGAATTCTTTTCAAGTCGTTCTCCGCTTTAAGGGCTTGCTGTTGCGCCACTTGCTTGGCCTCGATCGACTGATTGAAAGCATCCGAGAACTTGAAATTGACGATGTTGATGTCATTGACGACCAGATCATAACGCGACATCCGCTTAGTTAGCAGATCACGAATTTCATTCGCGACCATATCACGTTTTGCAATCAGATCTTCGGCCGCATATTTCGCTGTCACTTCTTTCACGATTTCCTGAATCGCCGGCGCGACAATAATTGTATCAAACGAACTGCCGATGTTGTTCATCAGATTATACGCCGATTCTTTGTTTACGGAATAGTTCAGTGCCACATGCGTGGAAACGGGCTGAAGATCCTTCGAGGACGCCGAGGTGTCCGTTTCCGCTTTGGTCACTTGCACGTTAACTTGAATAATTTTTTGAACGAAAGGAAATTTGAAATGAATGCCTGGCATTAGCGTTGTATCACTTAATTTGCCCAACGTTTTGTAAAGTCCGACATGGCCAAACTGAACGATAGCGAAGCTGTTGAGCACTGCAATAAGGAAAACTACACCGAGCAGGCTCCACACTATTATTCTGCCAACGGGGCTCTTTCTTTTCGCCATTGTGCTATTCGGTACCATACCAAGTTCCATGTGCATACCTCCAACGTTATTAGTGTTTGCTACACAGTACGTTGGGAGGCATTTCCAAGTTTCAATGGCAAGACCAAAATTCAACTATCGTTCACCGTTAGATTAATTCCCCATTACAAACGAGTTGTCTTCACGAACCCAGCTATTCATTGAATAGAATTACTTCGTTCCCATCTTTATTCATATGAAACCCGTCAATCACAGGAAGTTGAAATTTTTCTTTACTTGTTGAGTTAAATTCTAATACACATATCGCTTTACAAGGGTTTATAATTGTACAAATTCTGCACTCAATTTTTTGATTGCTTTGAAGGCTATCTATATCTGAATCGATGTATACTTCAAGCCGCCTTCCATTATCGGATTCACGTTCTGCCACCATAACGATAAAACCACTATCAGGTGAAATCTTGTGTTAATCACTGTCCTACCGTTAGCGAAGGATCGCCAGCCGATCGTCATAGCCGACTGCAAGCTATCGTTCTCTTCTTCACGAAAGAGAACTGCCTTTTTTCAGCTCCTTTAGTTCGAAAAGGGCCGTCGATCCAAATCATATTCATGAACGGTGTATTATCCCGAAGATAACTATGACGCATCTATCCAATAATGCCATGATCGTCATTCTTTAAGATGAACATTTCATTCTCTCTTATCTTCGGTATGATGATGATCTCGCTCTTTTATGTACTTCTGTACCATATATTGGAACTCCCCTACCCGAATAGCTAACATGAAAAAAGAGCAGCGCTCCGGCGTGCTGCTCTCAAGTTTTTTTAACTATCGTTATCCGTTAGTAAATTAATGATTTTTTTCAAACTCAGAAGAGATCATTTTTGGTTACTTTCAGGAAAAACCAATGCAATTAAAATAGTTACAATAAACCATGACGATGCCCCAACAATACTAGCACCTATGTTTTTATTTAAAAAATAGCTAACTACTGCCCAACTAACCCCACCAGCTAATCCTAATTTTACTGCTTTACGCATTCTGCGCTGCATTACATTCCACCTTTCAGTGTTAATACCCGAACAAGGTCCTGTATCTTTCATACTTTATATTCATTCGCATGGTTTTTTTCTTTTCCTACCGTGTTTCCCCGTAAACGGAGAAAAGGCAGCCTCTTGATCTAGGATGCCTTAACTAGTGTTTTATTAAGCTACAGTTCTCCGTTAGAGGCTTAACAATCAAACGTTAATATGAAGCTTTAGTAAGTAAAGAGCAGGCGCAACAGTTCTATCATCGGCGTCGCCTTCTTAATGATAGGACCAGCAAGACGAGCAATGTTAGAGAAATTGCAAGAACTAAAACGATTATGACGGATCGGTTATCTACTTGATGGATTGTTATCATAGAGGGTTCATATCCTGCCCCCAATGCTTTAAGATCACCTTGTGCGGATGCAGTAGTCTTAGTTCCTTCACAAAGTCCTGTTTCAAGTCGATCTGGATCACCATAGGCAAAAACAATATATTCTTCATTTACTTCGAATCCCTCATATCCACAACTTGCCGAACTCAATGCTGTGTAAACAGTCGTTTGAGAACTCAGTGTTCCTTTCCATATCGTTTTCACTTCGAATTGAGCTTTTACTTCTGCGGAAGACCAAATCATCCCATTAACAGATTTTTTCAAACTCAATAATTTGCCCTTAAAAATTGCGGTTTTTGGATTCAACTGATCTTCTATACTTGGTGGTCCAGCACAAGAGCATGCATTGACAGTTAAAGGCTCCACCACAAACAACGTACCGAACAAGAACAAATAAATCAGTAAGACCTTTGTTGTTCTTTTCCACAATTTTTATCACCTCCACTGGAATGGTAGAAATCCCCATATCTTATTAGACGAAACTAGCCTAGTATTGTTGCGTAATCATGCCCATTAACGTAATGGAGGCTGCCGTTTGTGCCGGCAGCCTCGTTTCGTTCTGTATTGAGCTATAGTCCCTCGTTAGTATATTAATAATTTGTCATGGTTTTAGCGGTAAAACCTCAGATCGTTCAGCTTCACGAATCATATCAATGTCAACTCCTATATAACCCTTGTCTCACATTTTATTCCACATTACAATTGCGCATATCTGCCCTTTAGTTCAACGAAAAAGCAGCCGTTCATTGCCGGCTGCCGTCAAGTAATCAATCATTTCCCTCCGACCGACCGGTGCAGCGACCCGACCAGGTCTACAAAGTGACGCCCGCGCTCTTCAAAATTACGATATTGGTCAAAAGCAGTGCATGCAGGACTCAGCAGCACAGTGTCGCCTGGTACGGACAGCTTGTGCGCCTGCGCCACTGCTTCGGCCAGGCCTTCGCAGCGGACAATAGGTGGGCAACTTGGCATTTTGCGCGCCTCTGCCTCGATTTGACTGGCCGCTTCTCCGATCAACAGCAGCACCTTGACATGATCAGGTAGCAGTTTAGCCATCTCGTCAAACGGTACTTTCTTATCTCGCCCACCGGCGATCAGCAGCACTCGGCCCACATGCGCATGCAGCGTAGCGACGGTACGTGCGGGGCTGGAGCCGATTGAATTGTTGTAATAATGCACCCCGCCAACAGTAGCTACCCACTGGTTTCGGTGCTCCACGCCGACGAAGTTGCGCACCGTCTCTAAGATTGCTTCATCAGACACGGACCCCCGTACGGCGGTCATGGCAGCCATAACGTTCTCCACGTTATACCAACCCGGTAAACGAATATCACTGATGGGTAATAGACCGTCGATTATGCCATCGTGGACAGTGTGCACGCCGAAATACTTGGTCCGACCCCGCCCGCGCAGTTCAGCGGTCACCGGATTGTCGCCGTTAAGGACGGCAAAGTCGTTAGCACTTTGAAAATCTAGCAGGCGACGCTTAGCGGCGGTATATTCATGTATGTCGCGGTGCCAGTCGAGGTGATTGGGCGAGAGGTTGGTAATCACCGCCACATGGGGAGAGCGCGTCATGTCCATCAGCTGGAAGCTGGACAGCTCAACCGCGCAAGCATCCAGCGGCGACATCTCGCCCACGCGCGTCAGAAGTGGTGTGCCAATGTTGCCTCCCAGATAAACCGTACGCCCTCCGTCAGCCAACATGTCTGCAATCAACGACGTGGTGGTGGTCTTACCGTCCGAACCGGTCACGCCGAAAATAGGACAAGGACACAGCGCAAAGAACTCCTCCATCTCACTGGTCACTCGGCTGCCGCCAGCACGGGCCGAGTCCAACGCCGGATGGTCTGGGCGCATACCTGGAGTGCGGAACACTACGTCGCCCCCAATGCTATCCAGATAATTCTCCCCCAGGCACAACCCGACGCCTAGATTGTCCCACTCCTCCCGCGGCAAGGCCGGATTGCGGTCGCACACGGTGACGTGCGCCTCGGCTGAGCAAAGCATGCGGATCAGTGGTGAATTGCTGACGCCAGCGCCGATGACGGTCACGTTCCGACCGGCTAGCGATTGGATGTAGGTGTCAAAAGCAGGATTCATAAGCACCTCCGCTTAGAAAATGTCATTTAATCAAATATACCACATATTGGAACTATCCTGCACTTTAGCTTAATGGCAATGTGATAAACCATTGCTAATCCAGTCGTTACTATAAGCATGATTCTGCGCCTATGTTTGTGTCGTGGCCTTGCGACACAAACATAGGTGCTTTGAAATAAAAAATCCCCGATTGACGAGGATCTAAATGCAATTATGTTTGTGTCGCCTGACACTTCTTGTCTAATGACACAAATCTGCCTACATTAATGACACAAACGGGCCCTCTCGCTTCTCAACTGACCAACAGCCCATTATGCTAAATTTTTTATTCTTAAATCGATTGAAGGCAGGCGTTTTTTGCACACCTGCTTTCATACAATGAACATGTCCCGATAGTTAATACGGACATACTGATGAGAGCTCGGTTACTTCTCATTCAGATGCGTTAAGCCACTCGGGTCCGACATCGCTAGGCTGTAAAGGCTTGTTCCTTATAGGCGTTTTGGATACCTCATCCGCTCCGGCATCTCTGTTGCCTTGAGGTCGGGGCTGGCCATCCATATCTTCTTTTACGGAGTAAGCCCCGTTTTTCAACGCGTTGATAATCGGACTTTCTTCGCCCGCACGGTATAATCCGTCTTCTGCCAAAGCCAGCTGAGGATTTTGCTGCGTAATCCCTGCGACCGGCCCGATCCCGAGTTCGGCGCCATACATGAAATTCCCTTCATATGTAAGAGCTGCTGAATCGTCGATTACCTTAATAAGAGGAAGCTTAGCGTTCCCGCTTGCCTGTACGACGTTATTTGCTATAATCGTGTCTACAGGCGCTAACGTATTCGTACCGCTCTTTTTATCGCCAACGATGATGTTGTTATCATTGTTCACGAGTGTGTTGTGAGTAATGAGCACATTTTTGACTTGAAAATATTTGTTCAGATCCGAGTTAGGTATGCCATTCGTTAGAACAATGGCCCCACGTGTCGTATTGCTGCCCACAATGCCACTAATATAATTGTTGGCAATCACATGGTCTTCGCCTATAACGCGGATCGCGCCGGCGTTCGCCTTGCCATTAGCGAAAAAGAAGTTGTTTTCAATGTGCGTTCCATTGCCATGACGAAGTGTAACGGTCGCTGCATTGTTCAAAAATGTATTGCCGCGAATCACATTCTTCCCTGATTTAACCGAGATCATTTCGATTTCTCCATCATTGTTCTCGAACAGGTTGTTCTCTACCGTCGTATAAGAATCCGAGAGAGAATAGGTACTCGTTCCGATTCTCAGCGTTTCCGCTTCATTACTAATCACTTGTCCACTATCGTCGTGCAGGATGGGCCGGCCGGCAAAATGATTGTGATCAATGACATGGTGCTGCTCGCCCGCTTGCTCTCTCCAAACTACCATTGTTGCACCAATGTTTTTCTTACCTTTGAAATAGGAATGATCCACTCTGTTATAGCTGCCGTATAATCCAACCCACTTCGTGTTCTTCTCGTTGCTTAGAGGATTATAGTCAAGCATTTGGACGTTAGTAAGCCGGGAATGCGTCGCTTCATGATCTCCCACCCTGAACTCAATGACACCGGAATCATCGATATCTCCCCCATCTTTAAATACCAAGCCATCCACCACAAGATACGATCCTCCGATGTTGAGTGTGGAGGCGCCGCTGAGCACTACCTGACCCGGTGTTTCCGCGCGCAGCGTGATGGGTTTATTCTGCTTGCCTGCGCCTTCCATCACAATAGCAGCATCCTTCCATACTCCGTTCCTCATCACAATCGTATCACCGGGTTGCGCTTTGATCATGGCTGCTGAAATTTCGTCCACTGAAGAGACCTTCACTACCGATTCCTCAGCCGATGCACCGAAAGGGATTGCGTAGAAAGCGGTTACAATACAAAGCGACAATAAAGATTTCCTCAACTTTTTCACTATGATGCCTCCTTTATGTAAATCTACAGATATTATCCTATACTTTCCGAGACAAGTTTATGGTTTTTTTTAGTTTGACTATGGATTTATTTGGTAACGATAATACATAAAATCCACCCTCCGAACCGATTTAGAATATAAATAACTTCCACCTACTAGACGACTCTCTTCAGTTTATTTCGTGCTCGTTAAACCATCGTTCTCCGATAGCTTAATCAGGCTTTGTTAAATGTTGATTTTTATCTATAAACAAAAAGTAGCCAATGGCTACCTAAAATTTCCTCTAATCTATGTTTTTTAATGCTTTTTGTATTTTTCCTCCGTAATTCGTTTCTGCTAACTTTGGCGTTCGACTTGTTGAGTTAACATTGCCGGTGCGTGGGAACTAAGAAGCTGTATTTTCTCTTCGAAATGTTTATTTCCAAGGTCTCGTTTTTTTTTCGAACCAAAATCATAAACCCTTATTGAACTAACGTTCACCGTTAGAGCTTAATCCACATGAAGAGCTCAAACCTCTACAAAATTTTATGCCTTATAGGACAAGTAATCTGTTTGATCATATATTGTATAACCACACTCACACATTAATTTCATCCTAATGATCATCCTTCCTTAGTGGTCAAATCACTTGCCTAATCTATCTTTTAATTCAATGGTTTGCCGTGGCATCCTACCCTTAAGTTCCACGAAGTAGTAGTCGATGATTCTGACCGGCTGCTGGCACATCACGAAGAAACAGTGACGGACTAGGACTTAAAAAATAAAGTCTGCTGCCGCCGCTGTTTTTTATTGAACTAACCTTATCCGTTAGATTAGTCTTTTCTCCTCCAGAGTCCTCCAGGACAAGGAACAAAACCACAATCTGAGTAAAACGTATTATGTTTAGAATCGTAAGTCAATGTTACAATCTCTAATCCAAAACGTTCCGCTTCTTGAAGTAATTTATTTACTAAGGCTTGACCTATCCCTTTTCTCTGGTGTTGCGGATGTACAATGATATCTTCCATATATCCGTGTTGCAACCCCATTCCTGCAATATAACCAAATGCTATTAGTTCATTCTTTCCATCCCTGAGTCCAGCCCAGAAATTGCAACGTTCAAATAAAATTGGATAATCAGAATGCCTACCATCCCAACCCACCAGTTCTCTTAAAGTTGGGACTTCATGAGGCTCTAACGGTAAATTAATAATTATCTCTTGATTCAGTTGACCATCTCTCCTTTGCAATTCATTGCTCTTAAAAAGTTATGCATCTGTTGGCGCAATCCTTCCCGTTAGTTAAATAAACTCTTGTAACCCCAAAGAATTTTTTAGTATATTCGCAACTTCAATTAATTCCTTATCCACAACAAACCATATTTTAACCAAAATATTCACATTTTCACCACCGCAAAATAAAATTGCTCTTTCATTCAAGTTACCTATATAACATATGTTCACCTGTCTTTAGTTCACCATCGACTTCTACAAGCAAATCGCCTGTCATTGGAGCATAAAGTCCATCAACATACTTTCCATAGGTCTTAATCTTCTTTATGAGATATTTTGATGCTTGAGAATCGTCATTAACCAAATAAAGATATTCATCAACAAAAATATGCTGTAAGGCTCTCCCCCTTAGCCATACTTGCTCATGTTCTCTTACAATCTGACCAACAAAAAATGCTTCATTTAACATATCAACCCTCCAATTACACCTCATAATTTTGCTGATCCTTATGGCCGACTGGCGCGTTTTTTTATTCAGCTATCGTTCTCCGTTAACAAAGGATTTTTCATTTTCAGTTTCGAGCAAAATTAGAAGAAACTACCGTTTTGTTCCATTCTACTCTTATACTGTACGAACCAGGCTGCAAATTTGGAAATGTCTTTTTATCTGTATAATCTTCTCCAGGATCCAAATCAATGTAGTCTTTTACTGGAACAATACCTTCGTCTACTAATTTGTTGTCTCTATGTAACTTATAGCTTGCTCCGCCAATAACAGTTACCCTTTTTCCACTTTGATTTTTGAATGTATACGTCACTGTTGTTGCTGAATCTAAATTTTCTACATTGACGGTACCGACTAAGTCCGAATGTGCTTTTTCACCTTTTAAACACCCTGCAAAAATCATAGACACCATTATTACTAACAGAATAATCAAGTAACTTCTCATATTCATTTATGTCACCTCTAGTACCTTAACGAACTATTTATTCAATTTGATGTTTTTACCTGATTTCAATAACCACCCGTTACTTTAACGAAACCAGGGAGCATGTTATTATAATCCTACTACTTAACGCACATCATAGTCTTTCTTAAGTAATGCATATATGACAGTATCAACAAATCGACTCCTCCAATAAAAATGTTCCTTCAATATACCTTCTTCTCTAAACCCAACTTTCTCAAGCACCCTCCTTGATTCCATATTCTCTGGTTCTACAAATGCTTCAATTCTGTTTAATCCAAGATTGTTAAATCCGAATTCATTTATCTTCAGAATCACCTCAGTCATAAAACCTTGCCTCCAATATTCTGGTGATAGTTCATATCCAATTTCAATTTTACAATGATTTTTCGCCCAACCATGAAATCCACATGTTCCGATTACTCTGCTTTCCGAACGCAAAGTGATTCCCCAGCGAATTCCTTGATTGTTTTCAAATCTCTGATTCCATCTGCGAATTAAATCTTCTGCTTGTTCGATATTCGTAAAACTCTCCAAATCATAAAATTTCGTAACTTCATCCATAGAGAAATATTGAAATATTTCTTTTGAATCATCTTGTTTAATCTGTCTAAGTACAAATCTTTCTGTTTCTAATATAGGGAATTGAGACATGTATTTCTCCTTCCATGATTTAGGATATTCCGCCTAACTATTCAAGGTTGCTACCAACTATCCGGCCATTTAGCCTAACGACAGAAAGAGCGGCTGTCGTGGCGACAAACTGCTCTCTGGATCACTGAACTAACGTTCCTCGTTAGCCATCCATGCCCCTACGGGGCACCACGGACAAATGAAAATTTGTTGAGTTTGGCTATAATGTTAATACGGCTGGCGAGGAAGGTCGTTCAACTATGGTGCCGAGAGCCC
>NZ_JAGGKV010000038.1 GCF_017874035.1 Paenibacillus aceris | reverse complement strand
GAGACGTTCGCCCCCGGCTACCGTTACTAAACCTCTAAAATACAAAAGAGGTCAACCAGTAAAAACTGGTTAACCTCATAATACGAACGGGCAGAGAACTAAAAATGGTACATTAAATTTAATCATTATTGGATCTTTTACTTCATCAATTTTCAAACTAAAATAAAGATATAAGACATAAGAAACTATTGAAGTGTAACTTTTTTATATATGCAAGAGTTTAAAGGAGTTGATGTGATGAAGATATCTATAATTTGCTTTAACGATTTTACAGACCTTGATGTATTCCTACCATGGGACTTGCTAAACAGGGTGAGATTGGTAGGTGGCATTGCTGATTGGGAAGTAAAGATTCTTGGAACAGAAACATCACATGTTTCGATGGCAGGACTTATAATCCCCATGCATGGGATGATTGAGGAAGCAAATTCGTCTGATGCAGTTCTCTTTGGAAGTGGAAAAGGCGTCCAGCAGTTGTTTCAGGATCCTTCCTATCTAAGTCGGTTTAAACTTTCAGTAGACAAGCAATTAATCGGATCCATGTGCTCAGGAGCTTTGTTATTAGGCGCTATGGGGTTCTTAACTGGAAAACAGGCTACAACGTATCCGACTGCTGCAGATCAATTAGCTTCATTTGGAGTGGAAGTGGTCAATGAGAGCTTTGTAAACAACGGTAACATCAGCACAGCAGCTGGATGTCTCGCAGGACAGGATTTATCATCCTGGGTCATCAAAACATTAATAGGATCAGAAATGACCAATCGTGTCCTAGAGACTGTGCAACCTGTTGGTAAAGGGCTGAATATTTTTTAGACAATAACCTTTTCCGACTCGGTTCAAATGGTAACCTCTGTTCAACTTTTCGGATCTTATGTTCAGTATCTAAGAAGGTTTGTAGTGTTTCATAAGGGTTGTTGCGCTAAAGAAGAACGAGTTCAATCACGACATTGCGGCAGCCGGGCATCCGCTCGGCTGCCGTTGTCCGTTGAGGTAATGGGCAGATTAGTTCCAAATTATGGTATACTTTGAATTAGGTCAGGTAACTCGAGGTGGAATTTGTGAGAATTACAAAGACAAGGATTATTTTAGTTTTTTTTAGTTGTTTCTTATTTATTTCTATCGTCTATTTTTCGAACATTATAAAATTGTTCTTTGATACAAGAAATGTTGATTCTAGTCCCGAGGCTTCAATCGAACAATATTTAAGCTCCAATACCAATGAATATAAGGTTATAAATGTCACTTTAAGTGAAAAGAAGTTTAGAGACCGTATATATTTGCTTGAATGTGATTGTAACTTTATCAATGAAAAGAACAGAGGCATTCAAAGATATAATGTTCATTTAATAGAAGATATAGGTTGGATTGTTACGAAAATTGAATTGATGAAAAATTTGTAGGTAACAAAATTTTGTCGAACGAGTAAAGAAAATTCTGAATTCATATCGTTTTTGGAGGTTAGGAGTTATTAAGCTAACGGATAACGATAGTTTAATAAACAGGCAGCGGCGGCAGCGGCCTAAGACTTTTTTCAAGTCCTAGTCCGCCGCTATTTCTTTTTCAAAATAATTAAAACAACTATATTTCCAGGAAATTTATTTTATACGAAAAAATGTTTGGCAAACTAGTTGCTTAAAATTAAAATTCGAATCATACACAATGTCATTGTGAATGATTAAGGGTTATAGTAAGCACAAGGAAGTATAAAAAGCAGTATCATTATCAACGAAGATAAAAAAGGAAGGCAGCCATTCTTAGGCTGTCTTTCTTTTTATGAATCCTGTAGGGGTTGTTAAACAGGGTTGCTAAAAGAGCCAAGGAATGAGGACCCGTAATCCATTGATTTCACATGCCTTACCGATTGTATTATCACACCCTTAATTTTGTAAATATTAATGTTAACAATAATGTTGATTTAAGCCAGAAAACAAAAACGACCTCCTGTTTGAAGGTCATACTTTCTGGAATAGAACATAATAACAACGGAGCCGCTCAATCTAGTGGCTCCGTTCTTTTTTAGCGAGGTAAAAAATCCGTGGAGATATTAATCTTCCCAGTGGAATCTGGTTTAGAAATGTAATAAATTTTGTTTTGATTTGAAATAAATAACCATAGGTCTCCATTGGGAGTTGATGCACTAGATACGCCGCCCTGATTTAGTGAAATATCACCACGAATGTTTTGGAGCTGCTGGGATGGAGCTATTGTCGGCTGTTTTAATAAATAATAAATAGTAAGTCCAAAATTCAGGAGTAAACTTAACGATAAAACAGTGTAAAGAAATTCTTTTCTCATCTTATCCTCCAATTAAAGGTTTTACTCTCAGCATAATCCATTTTCTGTTGAGAGTCACCTTTTAGAAGAAATTAATGGGATTTAATTGTCAACCGAGAAGTAAAGCCACACAGGAACGTAACCGGATATGAGTTCCCCCGATATAAAGTCACCGCTCGGAAATCCTAGCGTATCAACGCCAATAGTCCAAGCTGCATAGGATGCTTGCATATAATATGCACGGCTGTTTGATGAACTTGATTCTGGAGGACCGGTTAAACTTGTTGTTTTAGTTACTGTTGATTTTACTGAACCAGTAACATTACCAGTCGCTGAGATATTCCACACATCTTTTTTTCCACCTGCAACAGTACCACCGATGCTGGTTGTTACAGTGCGTTCCATAGATGTCGTTGTAGTTTTAGTTTGTCCTTTAGCAACTGACTCATAAAGAATGTAAGGATCACGATAAGCGTCATTTGCAACCAGCTGCTTCATACCTACTCGATACGAAACACCAACGTCATACCAAGCTTGAGGCGATACTTCCCCAGGATTAGTTAGAGCTTTAGCGGCATTTGGTAAAAGAGGTAATCCAGGTTCAGGTGCAGGCGTAGGCGTAGGATCCATTCTTTGAATGGTTATTTGCTTAGCATTTGGATAATCCTTTTTTAGTTGATTAATATAACTTTCACTTACTCTTGTTTGTAAAGCCAGCTTGGGTCACAAACAAGAACGATTCCGAGCTTATGAAGCTGTACAAACAAAAGTATGAAGAGATGGTGAAGTTCCTTGTGCCGAACGTTACAGATCCGCTGATCTCTCAGACCTATACGGAAAAAGGCTCCGAGCTCGACAAAATTACAAAGGATGCCCGCGTGAAGTACATCATGGGCCAAATAGACGAAGCCGGTTTCAAGAAGCTTATCGGCGACTGGCAGGCTAAAGGCGGCGACCAAATCATAAAGGAATACACAGACGAGTACAGCAAAGCAAAGAAATAAAGACACGAAGGAGTTTTATCGGTCAGGCAGAAGCGGTATCAGGTTTGCGGTGTGAGCAACCGATCGATCGGGATGTTTATCGGGAAAAGGAGATTCGATGTGAGTGAAGCATTAGACAAACAACCGCTGACGGTGCAGGACCCGCCGTTGGTATGGGCTGCGCATGCGTGCGATACGATTATGCGCCGATACTCCCCGGAGGAGCTTCCTCCGGCGGGGCGGTGGCATTATCATCAAGGTGTTTTTTTGCAGGCGATGGAGAAGGTTTGGCTTTTAAACAGCAACAGTGCCTATTTCGACTATATTAAGGCTTATGTAGATCTGATGGTTGGACCTAACGGCGAGTTGGAGGTGCAGGACCATCTTGACGACCTCATGTCGGGGCAATTGTTGCTCCTGCTTGATGCGGAGACGGACGATGCGCATTATCGCAAGCTGTCTTCAAGACTTATGAACATGCTGAAGAGCTGGCGGACAACATCGGACGGCGGCTTCTGGCATAAGGACGTTTATCCGAACCAGATGTGGCTCGACGGAATTTATATGGAAGGTCCGTTCGCGGTAAAATACGCGATTCAATACGGTGAACCGGAGTGGTTCGACCTTATTGTGGAACAGGCGCTTCTCATTGAGAAGCATATGAAGGACGAGGCGACTGGGCTGCTGTTTCACGCCTGGGACGAGAGTGGGGTTGCCAAGTGGGCGCATCCTGAGACGAAGCGTTCGCCTGATTTCTGGGGGCGTTCTGTCGGTTGGTACGCGATGGCGCTGGCTGAAATCCTTGAGCTGCTGCCGGATACGCACCCGCAGCGTGCGAAGTTAATTGTTATTTTACGCGACTTACTGGCGGCTGTTCGCCAGTTCCAGGAAGATCGCGAGGGTTTATGGTATCAAGTACTCGACAAAGGCGACCGCCCGGACAATTGGCTTGAACTGTCGTGTTCTACGCTGTTCGTCTTTGCGATGGCGAAAGCCGTCAAACACGGTTGGGTGCCCGTCGAGGGGTTCCTGTAAAGTGCGCGTAAAGGCTATAAAGGCGTATTAAACAGAATCGGATTCGATGATAACGGCGGTATGCTTGTTCCCGATATTTGTATCGGCACGGGGGTAGGCGATTATGATCACTACATTGCCCGTGAGCGTCATACGAACGATTTGCACGGCGTTGCCACGTTCATTCATATGTGCGTTGCTATGTCGGAGCTTGAACATGAAAAGGAGCGGATGTCCTGTTGAAGAAGATATTTCGAACATTAGTACTAGCTATAACGATCGGTGGGGTAGCGGCCTTACCAACCGCTTTTGCGGAGGATGCGCCTACCACCCCTGCGCTCACTCCTGTATACGCAACGGACATGGTTTCGATCATTATGGGTGAGCCGAATTTTGCTGTAAACGGCGCTTATCACGAGCTGGAGGAAGGGCTGCTGACGAAGGCAGTCATGGTAGACGATAGCGTGCTTGCACCGCTGCAGGACATTATCGGCACACTCGGCGGCACGTTCCAATGGGACGAGGTTGCTAAGAAGACGACAGTTGTATTGAACGGGAGCACGCTGGTTTTGACGATGGGGGAGAGGGTAGCCTCTGTTAACGGTCAACCCAAGACGGCACCTGTAAGCTCGCGGGTGACGGACGGACGTGTCTTTCTTCCGGTCCGTTTCGTGATGGAGAGCGTTGGCTGCCTCGTAAGTTGGGATGCGAACCGCACCCGCATTACCGCGACCTACACCCATCCCGAGGCTGCGGCTGGCTCAGGGGGGATGGCGAAGGGCGGTAAGGTGACGTTTGCCACGATGATCGATCAGCCGGCGCAATGGTACGGCAGTGACGAAGCCAAGCAGGTGGCTGACAATATCCTTGGATTCCAGAACAAGGACGGCGGTTGGATCAAGCTGGAAACTGATGTCGATATGACGAAGCCGATTTCTGGCACTGGCGCGCTGAACGTAAAGGTGCAATCGACGATTGATAACGACGCTACGTTCTCGGAGATGAGCTTCCTCGCCAAGGTGTACAATGCGAGCAAGGTGGAGAAGTATCGCAACTCATTTTATAAAGGCTTGGACTATGTGCAAAGCGGACAATACGGCAACGGCGGCTGGCCGCAGTTTTTCCCAGGCGGCGTCGGCTATCAATCACATATTACACTAAACGATAATGTCATGATCAACATCCTCGAAGTGATGAGGGATGTGGCCAATCGGACGGTAGATTACGCTTACGTTGACGACGCTTATGCGGCTAAAGCGAAGGTTGCCTATGATAAAGGAGTTACCCTGCTTTTGAAGTTGCAGATCTCTACAGATGGCAAGAAAACAGGTTGGGCGCAGCAGTATGACGAGAATTCGCTGGAGCCGACCGTCGGCCGTGCCTACGAACTGGCGTCGGTGAGCAGCTTGGAGAGCGTCGGTGTTATCCGTTTCCTGATGAGCATCGACAAGCCTAGCGCGGAGGTCGTCGATGCGGTTCAGTCCGCTGTCGCTTGGTTGAACGAAGTGAAGATTACCGGCGTGAAGGTCGGGAAGAAGGTGGATCCGACACTGGAGTTCGGCTCCGACCGGGTTCTCGTCAATGATGCGAAAGCCCCGTTGCTATGGGCGCGCTTCTACGAAATCGGTACCTATAAGCCTATCTTCTCCTCACGTGACGGTGTGAAGAAGTACGACATGGCCGACATTTCCTACGAACGCCGAAATAAGTACAGCTGGTATAACTCAACCCCGGCCAACTTGCTGGCGAATGACTATCCGTTGTGGCAGCAGAAGTGGGCCCCCGACAATAATGTGTTGAAGTAAATCTAGGTAACTGGTAAAAGAGATAAACAGACTTCCTTACAAGGCAGTCTGTTTATTTCGCAGGTGCTTGTTCGCGATAAAGATAAACTGGAAGATTACATGAACGAAGATCACAATGCATAATTCAACAGAGCAAAGCTTAATATTTGGTTGTCTGGCTCTTTCTTCAATGATATTGCGAACAAATTGCCCGATTATACAGGTTGTACTACAAAAATGTGATCTAATGATTATATCTGTAATCCTCTGAAATTGGTTTAATAGTAACTGTACATATTAGCAAGCTAAATAAATATGAGAGGGGAATGTGGGGAAATGATACAATCTTTCCCGCAGTACAGGAAAAAGGTTCAAAGGAAAGTCTATTAATCTAACGATTTTAACAGCAGGAGGAAATGAAGATGAAGAAGATAGCTAGTTTTATCTACAGTTTCATGCTCTCACTGGCTCTGCTGGTTGGTTTATTTCCGGCAATGCCTGTTCATGCGGCGGGCAGCTATTCTGCGGCACCGCAAAACTTATCCGTTCCTCCATTAGCATTTGATGAATCAAAAATTGTACTTATCTGGGAGAAGCCGGACGACTATTATGAGAGTACAGAAAAGATCGTGGACTATGAGGTATTCCAGGATGGAATCAGTCTCGGACTTGCAAGCGATAATTTTAGAAAGAATTATTCCTATGTCAATGCGTATATGGACGCATTTTACGAGAAATTGGGCACGAATCATCATCGGATCAGCAACCTTTCCTTTATGGCGACCGGTCTGAAACCCAAGACGATGTATGAATTTAAGGTGCGGGCCGTTTACGCCGACACTACAAAGTCTGCTCTTAGTGCGCCGCTTAACTTTTCAACGACGTCTACACCTATCGTCATAGACGCCGCCGACCATGGCGTAACCTATATTACCGATAAGTCTGGCGACTATACAATTCGGCGTGCAAATAATAATGAAGAGATTATAAAGAAAATCGAAAAGAACACTGCTGCGATTCAGGCTGCGATCGACGCCACCCCTGCGGGCGGCAAGGTTGTATTGAAGGGAAGCGGAAGCAATGCTGCGCCTTGGTATTATCTAAGCGGATCATTGTTTCTGCACAGCAATATGACCTTTGAAATTGAAGAAGGGGCTGTACTGCTCGGCTCTCCTGTTTTTGACCACTATCCGCGAAGCCTTCTGGTCTATCCTTATTCACAGGATATCCGGACATATGGCCTGTTGAATGCTGTATCCTGGGACAATGGCTCCTTGGAGAACATCCGCATCGTTGGCAAGGGCGCAATTGACGGCAACGGATGGAAGAATACCACCGGAAGCGGCTTACAGAACAAAACGGCGGTGGATCCATCTCCAGGCTTCGATGATCCTTCCGGAAATGGTTGGAGATTGCCGAACTACCAGGGAGGCAGCAGCACCAACGTTGATAATAATAGCGCATCCGATTCCGCCTCGGTAAGAGGCATCCTTGCTGCTGATGCGATGTGGCAGTCGCGTCAGGATCAAACACCGAATGCCGGTGCCTCGCAATTTTACAATACCCGCCCTAACCTAATGGTAACTCGCGGCGTGCATGGCCTGTATTACGAGGGTCTGACCTTCTATAATCCAGCATTCCATGGAATCGTCAACTATCAGTCCGAGCAGATTGCTGTGAACGGCGTTGTTACGATGATGTTCGACGCCAACAACGGCGACGGTGTCGAGTTTGGCGACTGCCTTGATCTGATGGTCATGAACAGCTTTTGGGATACCGGCGACGACGCCATCAACTTTGCGGCCGGTCAGGGCACAGTCGTACGCAATTTGACAGACAAAGTGGCAAGCGGAGAGGGCCGCGTTTTCAATAACTTTGTGCGCAACGGCCATGGCGGCTTGTTGGCGATGGGCAGCCATACCGGCGGCTGGATCGGCGATATGGTCGCGGAAGAGAATGTCTATAATACGAGCGAAACAGGAAGTAATGGCGTCTTGCGTATGAAATCCGGTGCTACCACCGGCGGCGGTATCCGCAATATTGTCGTGCGTGACAATGCGGTTAATTATATGCTTGGTGGAAACAGCACGATTGTGATTGACACATCCTACAGCGACGGCAACGCCAGCACAGCCTTCGGCCCGGAAAGCGAGCTGCCGCTGACTTTTGAAAACGTATTAGTGCGCAATATGACGGTGTCAAACTCTATCGTACCTCTGATTAACACAACGGCACCCGGCAGTTCCGCCTATGCTAAAAGTCCGGTGCTGCGCAATTTCACGTTCGAGGATATCAAGATCCTTTCTTACTCAGGAGCAAATGGCGGTACGATTGCGATAAATGGCATGTCGGATGTTACCTTCCGCAACATTACAGGTCTTCAAAAAGCCATTACCACCACCAACAGCAAGAACGTCACGATCGAGAATTGCGTTGGGACCACAAACCGTAAGCCGGATGCGCTGAATGGGAGTGGCGCTCTCACCGTGACGACCAATACTTATAATGTCACTTTAGATTGGCCCGCCATCGATAATGCGACACAGTACGCCGTGTTGGTTGATATGCAGGATGGTCATGGCTATCAGCAAAAAGAGATTGTAATGAGATCGGGGGCGGTGTCGGAATCCGCGAAAATCGCGCTGCGCCCAAAAACCTCCTACAAAATTGCGGTCCGACCGGAGACGACAGGTGCAAACGCTTCCTTTGGCGAACTGCTGGAGACGTTGGTAACTACGAAAGATGCAACGCTTGGTGCATCCACGGTCTCGACTGCATCGCCGGATTTTAAAGTTAAAGCTGCAAACATTACGGGCATTTCCTGGCAGGATTTCGCTTGGAATGCCGTTACCGATGCTGTCTACGGTGTGCATTATTACGAATTAACGGCAACGCCGCAAGATCCCAAATATGCTACCCGAACATTCAAAGCCTATTTTGACAATTCCAGCCGGAAAGGTTACTCGCTGTGGGGGCTGGATGATGGCGTGACATATGATGTTACGATGAAAGCCGTCAATTGGGTTGGACAGGAAGGGCCTGTGGCGGGTCCGATTACGATCACCACCGTTCCCGGCACCTTAATGCAGATTCCGAAGTGGGCTCCCGGTAGCAAGCTTACCGTTAGCGGCGGCAGATGGATTGGGGAAGATATGACCCTCACATGGGGCGAAAACGACGTAACGGATTATTCCAATGGCGATACCGCACGATTTGCCGGTTACCGCATTATGATTAACGGCGTGCCGGTGGAAGGTGGAGCAGTTCAAACAAACGCGAAACCAACCGTTCTACCGGGTCAAAATACTTATGTGCTTTCAACTGCCGGATTTCTTCCCAATATTCCTTATACAATCTCTGTGGAAGCGGGAAGCGAGATTCTGAAATATGCGTCCGGCGCAGGCGGACTTGACGGCTCCACGGGCTTTACCGGTACAAAAAATACCGAACTTCCTCGGAACCAGGTCAGCTTTGGAAAATGGACCGGGCACGGGCCGAGCGTGACGCACACCTTATTATCGGGGCCAGCCTCTGATGCCAGTGTTTCAAGTGTAACTGTCGCTGGAGTAGCGGCCACCGTTCCTGGCAGCGATAATACTGTCTACAACGTAGTACTTCCGCACGATAAAGTATTAGCGAAACTTACAGCCTCTGATATCGTGGTAACTACCACTGATGTTAATACAACTGTAGGTACTGCCACGACAACCGATGGAGGTAAAACCTGGAATGTATTAGTAACCGCAGAAGACGATGCAACTGAAGTAATCTATACCATCAACGTAACGGTAGAAGAAACACCGGTAGCTCCAATTATTACCACAAGCACCTTGCCAAGTGGCGAAGTTGGCACTCCCTACAGTCAAACGTTAGTTGTAACAGGAAATACCCCAATAACCTGGGGCATCGCAAGCGGCAGCTTGCCGGCAGGACTTTCACTGGAAGCATCGACAGGAAAAATAAGTGGAACACCGACTGCAGCAGGGACAGCAAGCTTTACAGTAAAAGCTACAAACGATGCAGGAAGCACCACCATCAACTTGAGCATTTCCATAAGCAGTAGCAGTAGCAGCGGAAATAGCAGTAGCAATAGCAGTAGCAGCGGAAGTAGCAGTACCTCTACAAGTTATTCCGTGTCGATAGGTGCAAAGGCGGAAAACGGTTCTGTTTCTTATGACATAACCAAAGCAACTGCCGGAACCAAGATTACCATTACCGTCACACCCGATAAGGGCTATAAGTTGGATGATATTAAGGTATTCGATCAAAACGGTAAGGAAGTAAAAATCACTGAAAATGCAAAAGGTACCTATAGCTTTATCATGCCTGTAGGCGGGGCTAAAGTTGAGCCTACATTTATTAAGGAAAAAGAAGTTAAAGATGTAGACAACGAAATTCCAGGGACTTCAGATTCTATCAATAAATTCATCGATGTAAAAGAAGATGATTGGTTCTATAAAGGTATAAAATTTATGAGCGAAAAAGGGCTTATGATAGGAACATCCGAAAACAGCTTCAGCCCAAATCAAAATACCAGCAGAGCCGTGATAGTAACTATTCTTTATAGACTGGAAGGAAATCCGTCAGCTTTAGAAAGCAGCTTTACAGATGTTAACACAGACACATGGTATAGTGACGCCGTTGCATGGGCTTCATCAAGCAACGTTATAAGCGGCTATGGAAATGGGCTCTTCGGACCGAATGAAGACATAACAAGAGAACAACTATGCACTATACTATACAATTATGCAAAGCATAAAGGATATGACATTTCTAGTGCCAAGAAAGTGGATGCCTTTACTGACGGAAATAAAGTATCAAGTTGGGCTAAAGAACCCATGGAATGGGCAATAGGCTCAGGGCTAATCAGCGGCTATGGAAATAATATTCTTGCTCCGACAGATACAGCAACAAGAGCACAATTATCCATTATCATCCAAAGGTTCATTGAAAAGGTTAGTGCATTAAACTAACGCAGAACATTAGTTGAAAAACAGGCTGAAACAGCAGCTGCGGTTTAAGACTTTATTTACAGGGTCTTTAACCGCGCTGATTTTTTCAATGGATCATTCTAAACTTAGGAGTTGAAAGAATATATGATGAAAGTGCTTCGAATTATGTTGTGTCTGCTGTTTCTTTCTTCCTACGTGCCGCTCACCGGTGCGTCTGAAGTTCTGGCGGCGGCAGCGCCGGTTACATCTCTTGTCAATGATGATATTGAAGGCAGTACGTTAGGAGTATTACCGGAAGGGTATTCTCCGCCTTTTGGTAGCGGTGCGATTACTGCTTTTTCGGCTTCGAACAATTCTACGATAATTAATAGTAGTAATCTTAGAAACAGCTATGGCCAAACATCGACTACTTTAGTGGGAAACACAACCAATGTATTATGGATCAGTGACGGCGCTGGCAGAGGCGGATTCAATAAAGCGTTTACACCTGTAACCGCAGCAAGCAACAAAGGGATTACCGCCCAGCTCGAATTTATGGAAGGCGCTATGGTAAGCGACTCATATGTATTGGAATTGCTAGATAGCAATTTGAAAATAGCGCTTTCCTTAAAGGCCGATTTCGCCTTTCCAAATCCTCAAACAGGTGGCACACAAAAATTCCTGGCAAAGACCTGGTATACGGTGAAGTACGTTGCCGATATTAAAGCAAATACTGCAGATCTTTATATTAATGGCATATTCTCCGGAAATTTCAAATTTGCCAGCCCAGTTACAGATATCGCCTCTATAAATTTTAGAATGGCGGGTTCGTCGACAGGGAATGCGTATCTTGACAACATCATCGTTTATCAACAGGAAGCGGTGACACCGAAAAACTTGACAGCCGAAGGCGCAAACCGTAGGGTTGAGCTGAGTTGGGATGCAACAAGCGGTGCGGATACATATAATGTGTATCGCAGCGAATCCCTTGATGGAATCTATGAAAAGCTTGCTGAAGGAGTGCCGTCAAACAGCTACACGGATACGGCCGGTCTGATTAACGATAAATACTATTATTACAAGGTGACATCGGTGAACACGTCCGGTGAAAGTGAGTACTCGTATTATGCGACCGGCTATCCTAACAACGTGGAACCTCCTTTAGATGAGATTACAGGCCTATACGCCACCGTCAGAGACGGACAGTTTACGATCGCCTGGGATCCTGTTAATAAATCGACCTTCTATACGCTTGAGAGAAGCACAACACCGGAAGGACCTTTTGTCCCATTACTGATGAACGGGAAAACAAAGCTTACCGGCACTTCCTATCTCGATACGAACTTGAGGTCGGATACGGAGTATTATTACAGACTTACAGCCGGGAATGTCGGCGGTCTGGGTCAGCCAAAACTGCTCGAAAAGGTATCCCCTGCAGAACCGTTAGGTAGTCCGACGCTATTGAGCGTCGAACCTGGAAATAACCAGGTCCAGCTAAATTGGACTTCAGTGACGAAGACATCGTCTTACAGCGTAAAAAGAAGTTTGGTAAACGGTGGACCATACACAGCTCTAGCCAATGTTAACGGAAGCGGTTACTTGGATACCACAACGGAAAACGGCAAGACTTATTATTACGTAGTTACTGCTGTAAATGATATGCAAGAAAGCATGATTTCAAATCAATTAAAAGCGAAGCCTAATACTCCGGTTAAGGGTGCACCGGCTAAGCCGACAAGCTTCCAAGCAGTCGCAAACGATGGCAGCGTAAGCCTTTCCTGGGATGCGGTAAATGGCGCTTCCTCTTACAATGTAAAGAGAGCTATTTCTGCAGACGGGCCATATACGGTTATCTCTTCAACTTACCATTCAACATTTGACGATTGGAGCGTGACAAACGGGATACCTCTTTATTATGTTGTTTCCGCTGTAAATTCGAACGGCGAAAGCTCTGATTCGGATGAACTTGTTGTACTCCCGGCGGCTGTGCTTACGGTTGATAGAAATGTAGCAGCTGATGGTGTAAGAGTATTCAATACTATTCAAAGTGCTATTAATCGGGTTCCGACAAATAACACCACAAGAACGATCATTTATATCGCTCCCGGAACGTATACCGAAAAGCTTAAGGTTGATCGTCCATATATAAGTCTTGTCGGCGCAGGCATGGATAAAACATCCATTATGTATGGCGATTACGCAGGGACTGCGGCGACACAGGGCAAGCCCGGTCACACAGGAAACACGTTCCTAAGTCAGACAGTGGACGTAACTGCAGACTTCTTTAACGCTTCCAATCTGACGATTGAGAACAGCGCCGGACCGCGCAGTGAAGTGGCACAGGCGGTAGCTCTGTCGCTCAAAAGCGATATGGCCGTATTGGAAACGGTAAGATTGAAAGGCTATCAAGATACGCTGTACAACGGCTTGAATTCCAAAAATCAGGGACGTCATTATTTCCACAACAGCATTATTGAAGGAGACGTCGATTTCATCTTCGGTGAAGCTCCCGCTGTCGTCATGGACAATGTGAAAATAGTGCTTGTGAGCAATGTTCCGGCCGGAGAGAGTGCAGGAGGACATATTACGGCAGGAGCGCAAAGAAATACGACGGACAAGGGATATGTATTTTTTAATTCTCAAGTGGTCGACGGCCCCTCTGCACAAGGGATTTACGACTTGGGGCGCGCTTGGAAGGACTACGCAAGAGTTACATTTATCAACACTTTAATCGATTCGAATAAGTTTCTTCCGGAGGGCTGGGCGGCTTCCTGTGCGGGTTCCTGTATAACTAGCTATTTTTCGGAATATAACAGCTATGGATACGGTGCGAATGTAACCACACGTCAAATTTCCACTCAGCTCACAGGACAGGAAGCAAGTTTGACGATTCCGCAAATTTTAGGTGGCTGGGATCCATCCATTCCGGTTATCATGCCGAAAGTAAACTATACGCCAGAAGTTGTGGTTACATCCTCCAGCTTTGATATGAACCCGGCAAATAATGCGGATATTAACGTAAGCGTCAGGAGCAACGGATTTGCGCTGACGAATATCACGAATGGCACAGAAGTTCTTGGACCATTGGACTATACCGTTACCGGGAGTGTATATACGCTCAAGAAAGATTACCTTTGTGGGCTGCCTGTGGGATCAACAACAATGGGCTTTAATTTCGGAGACATCACCGTGCCATTGACCATAAATGTGATCAATACCGGAGATAACGACATTGGCAGACAGGTACTAGCGCCTAATGACGGATGGGGATCCCATACCACAGGAACAACCGGAGGATCAACGACTAATCCGGATAATATTTTCATCGTGAGTAAACGCAGTGAACTGGTGAAAGCAGTGGCCGGCAGAACGCCGAAGATAATCTTCATTAACGGCACGATGAATATGAATGTAGATAATAACGACAACCCGATAGGTATGGAATTCTACAAGGATCCGCTTTATGATTTTGATGCTTATCTCAAAACATACGATCCGGCCGTTTGGGGTAAAACATTGCCTAGTGGCGCTTTGGAAGAGGCACGTGTAAGATCGGCAAATAATCAGAGCAAACAAGTCAAAATTAATGTCGGTTCAAATACGACGATTGTCGGTTTGCCCGGCACCAATGCGAAGATTCTTGGCGGCAACCTGAACCTAGAGAATGTGGATAATGTAATCATCCGGAACATCGAATTCCGAAACACATTCGATTATTTCCCCCAGTGGGATCCGACGGATGGCGATTTGGGTAATTGGAACTCCGCTTATGACAACATCTCGGTTAAAGGCTCCACTCACGTTTGGATTGACCATAACACATTTAGTGACTTAGGCGGCATTGATGATCCGAACCATAAATATTTTGGACGCAAGTATCAACAACACGACGGTGCCGTGGATATGACGAATGCATCCGACATGATTACGGTATCCTACAACTACTTCCATGACCATGACAAGACGACGCTAGTAGGTGGAAGCGATAGCTTTAGCGGTGATGCCGGCAAGGAAAGAATTACTTTCCATCACAACGTTTATCGGAACGTAGGTCAGCGTGCACCACGTGTACGTTACGGTCAAGTTCATGTGTATAACAACTATTACGAAGGAACAGCGAACCAACCGAATAACCCATTCCTCTATGCAATCGGGGTAGGATACCAATCGCAGGTCTATGCTGAAAATAACTATTTTGCGAATGATTCGGGTTTATCTCCTTCATCTCTGATTCAAGTATCCGGCGGAACTGCATTCACTGACAAAGGCTCCGTATTGAATGGCAACAATGTTGAAATTGCCAAGAGCAACGGTACTTTGCAGCCTGTAAATTGGACGCCTAGACTTTACACTTTTGTGGATCAAACGGCAGATGTTCCAGCTGACGTTATTAATCAAGCGGGTGCAGAAAATACACAAACGGGCGACACCTTTGCACCGCTTTGGAACTCCGGCAATTTGACCGCAACCAATGTAACGAAAACCGGCTTGACCTTAAACTGGAATGCAGCAACTGATAACATCGACGTGACCGGTTATAGGGTTTATCTGGTGAACGATACTTCTGCTAAGGAAATCGCTGTTTTGGACAACGTTACAACTTACAATGTCACCAATTTGCAAAAAGATATGAAGTACATGTTTATGATCAAAGCGGTTGACGCAACTGGAAACTTGAGTCTTTCCGGTCTCAGTGTCACGATTAAAACCGATCACGATAACAGGGACAAAAGAAAGGGCAGCTAATCTTTTAAACAGAATTTAAGTCATATGTGAAGTGCATCCCTTAGAATAGACATTGGAACCACATGGTTAATCCGATGAATTCTAGGGAATGTATTTTTCATGCCAGCGAACAAAGTTCGAGGTATGGATGAGAAAATTCAGGGAGTTAGGGGAGTGCGGCCTGCTGGGATCAATGTGTGTTAAACACTGGGGGTTCAATTACTATATGGGAGATCAAGACCCGTTTGAACAATCCTCCCCGGTATTGACCAACCTAAGTGCTTCGAGGCTTCCACCGGGAGATACTCATATCGCATACCCTGGAACGGATGGACCTTGGGGCAGCTTGCGACTCGAAGCCATGAGATCGGGAATAGAAGATTATGAACTGCTGATGTGTTTAGCTAAGAGGAATAAGACTCTAGCTGACGAAATTGTGGCATCCTGTATGGTTTCCTTTAAAGATTGTGATGAGAACCCAGAACATTTCCAGAATGCGCATAGTCGACTGTTACACACGGTATCCGAATATTTTCTTGATTAAAAATTGCCCATTAAAAGCCGCTTAAATTGCGGCTTTTTTTAAAATCAAGTCCGTATCGTGTTTTGGTTTAGCGCAGGTAGAATCTTGTACATGTGAAATGACGTCTAAAAGCACTATCTGAAGTGGATGTTATAATCGATAAAATAGAGACATCTTCCTTGAATTTCCAAATAAAGACTTCTCTTTTTACTTCTTAGACCACTGCCATTTCAAAAAATGTTATTTTGTATAACCGAGTTGACTTGAAGCAAGGGGGACAAATTTCCAAATCCAGACTGTATTCATAACTTAAGATAGGCATTTAACCAGTTACGAGTATGAAGTGTATAGAAAATGAGGTGCAAAACATTTGAAAATCGAAACACGGACTGGACATATACCACAACCGATAAGAAATGATGGTGCCGGTTGGTGGGATTTAGGACCACGTGACATAATGCGAGACATTCAGAACCCTGACATGCTAGTTTCGCCTGCCACCGATGCCGGATCGCTTCCTAACCTAAAATTCTCTTTCTCCGATACGAATATGCAGTTAAATCACGGTGGTTGGTCACGGGAAGTGACAGTTAGACAACTGCCGATTGCGACCACGCTTGCTGGGGTGAATATGGCTCTGACTCCGGGTGGTGTGCGAGAGTTGCATTGGCATCAGCAAGCGGAATGGGCGATTGTGCTTGTGGGGCGAGCACGAATCACATCCGTTGATCAGAATGGGAGGAACTTCATTGCCGATATTGGCGTGGGCGACCTTTGGTACTTCCCACCCGGAATTCCGCATTCGATTCAAGGACTGGAGGAAGGTTGTGAGTTTTTGCTCGTCTTCCCAGACGGCAACTTTTCTGACCTCAATACTTTAGCCATCTCGGATTGGTTCGCACATACGCCCAAAGACGTGCTATCGGCGAATTTTGGTGTTCCAACAAGCGCCTTTGCCCATATCCCGAACCACCAGTTGTACATTTTTCAATCAAACGTTCCCGGTCCACTTGAAAGTCAACAGGTAGAAGATCCGCAGGGAACGATACCACAAACCTTTTCGCATCGACTCCTTGCACAAGAGCCGATTGTAACTCCTGGAGGGAGTACCGTGCGTATTGTGGATTCAACCAACTTTCCGATTTCAACTCAAATCGCCGCTTCGTTACTGGAAATTAAACCAGGCGCAATGAGAGAAATGCACTGGCATCCAAACAATGATGAATGGCAGTATTATATCTCAGGAACGGCGCGAATGACGGTTTTGGCACCCAATAGTACTGCTCGGACTTTCGATTATCGTGCCGGGGATGTTGGATATGTACCACGTGCCTTCGGTCACTATATTCAAAACACAGGTAATGAAAGTGTGTGGGCTTTGGAGATGTTTAAGAGTGACCGCTTTGAAGATGTTTCATTGAATCAGTGGATGGCGCTCACACCTCATCAACTAGTAGAACAAAACTTACATGTAGGACCTGAATTAATGAACGCATTGAAAAAAGAGAAACAATTTATAGTGAAAAATCCGGGATTTACTTATTACCCAAAAATGAATAAATAAGTGCATAGCAATGTAAGGCTCCCTTTTTGATTGGAGTGCTTGTGCTATAGACAATAAAAGGCAGCCAACATTGGCAGCCTTTTTAGCTTCCGAAAGAAGAAATCATTGGCCAATCGGCCAGGGGTGTTTATGATTCAGTTTGAACCATCTGTTTTGATGGCGGTGCTGCATTAATCGGCGCACCGCAAGCATAATTGAGGTTTTATCAATGTATTTCCTTCTTGCTGAAGGTAAATGATTTGGGATTCCAGTTCTGCCAGAGTGGTGATTAGCTCCTGAACAATTTAAGGTTACCAGCAAAGTATTCCTCATCGCCAATAGACTCGCCTACACCACAAGGTGAGTTCCAGCCATCTAAGCAAAATATTCAGTCAGGAAACAGGTCGTGCCTTTATCGAGTATTTGACACATTATCGCATACGAAAAGCGATGGAGCTGTTTAAGACGACATCGTTTAAATCGTTTGAAATCGCTTTTCTCGTTGGTTATAACGACTCTCATTATTTCTCTGCTCTGTTTAAACGCATTACTGGAATGACCACCAAGGAATTCAGGAAAAATGGGAATATTGACATCACCCTCTTAGTCATGGAGCGGGATGATGTTAGTGAACAAATTGTTAAGAGGTAAATCTGTTCTGCTCCTACCACTTTTGGCTATTTCGACGCCTGTGCTCTTGCTCATCCAAATAACAAAAATATGGTTGTTTCCTGGCAAAGTCAGCCCCCCAATCATCCTTGATTCAGGAACAATGGTAAAAACGATCGGTGCGTGTTTTTGGATAGACGCGGCACCGTTTTTTGTATTTGAAAAATGGGGTGTCAGTTTAACCTTGTTGTTCTAACTAGATACTATACCTATATTTAATAACTACTGCCTTAGATGCTGAATCTAGGTACATTCCCTAAGCATAATTCATAAGATAATTTTATAATTGTGTGGAGGGAATGAAAAAATGTACAATAATCCTTACATGAATCCATATTATTGCCCATATCCTTTTCCTTATCATGTAAATGTACCAACAATGTATAACTATGGAAGGCAGTCTGTTTACGGGTCTATTCCTAATGATATAAGGCATGATATTCAAGTGGGTATAGAGTTAAAAGATTATGGACCTGAACCGTTTGTAGTTAATATCAATCAGGCTGCGAAGCAAAACAGTACGTTTCGTACCGCTTTATGGTCTGGAAATCATTTGCAAGTTACCTTAATGAGTATTAATGTTGGCGAAGATATCGGCTTGGAAATTCACCCGAACGTTGATCAATTCTTACGTATAGAACAAGGTCAAGGGATTGTTCAAATGGGCAAAAGAAAAGATAATCTAAACTTTGTAAGAAAAGTCTCTGATGACTCCGCCATTGTAGTACCCGCTGGAACATGGCACAATATAACCAATACAGGTAATATCCCTCTGAAACTATACTCGATATATGCACCACCAGAACATCCACATAGTACTGTCCATGTAACAAAAGCTGATGCCATGGCAGTCGAATAATAATTACTGTAGTAAAAATTAAAATTAATCCTTTGAATTTATCAATTGAAGTAACAGGCAGAACGCATCAAGAAGGAATGATTAAATAAAGAGAACGAATAAGAACCGACGGATGAAGAATTGCTTGAATACGGAACTAGTTAAAAATAATGTGTTTTGAAAAAGCCCTTGGAATTTAAGGGCTTTTTCTTATGCAAGTTTAGGTGTGCCATGGGGATTGAAAGGTATAAGATATTATCAACTTTGCTCGCCCCACTTTCAAGTAATTCATTGATATCAAAATCGTTGGGAATTCCGTCACAGACCGGGCTGTAAAAATATACGTGGAGGAAGTTAGTGGAGGAAATTATAATACTAGGACTTTATTACTTTTTCATTGAATCCTTTAACGATGAGCCATACTGCTAAAATCATTTCATTAGCTGCTACTGGCAGCGCCAAAATACCACCCCAAACCGAAATTTGTTGAATGACACCGAACATAACTAACAATGCACAAATAAAAACAAGAGCTGCCCCTGTCATACCCAGAATAGGTATAAACCTGGGCACGAGCTTGGATTTATAAAATATATAACTGTACATCATCGTATTTATACCCAGCATGAAAAGGGGACCAAGCATAAAGGTCCAGTCATGTATGGCTTTCAACACCGTACCTGAAGCTTGAAAAGAGGTGATATCCGGGGCGCCTGCTGCTACAAATTCCTGGCTTAAGGTCAATAGGGACAGTACGCTGATTATACCAACAGTAATGATAATCGCTTCAAGAAACCTGAAGCCAACATGCCAAAGAGCTATAGTTTCATTGTATTTTCTTAAGATTGGAAACATTGTAGTTGCAGTACCAACCGCTGAAACGACAAGAATTAACTCCATAAGCGCTCCCAGTATCACCTGGTTTGCGTGTTCGGAACCATTAGTCAAGTAATCGGGGCTGTTTAGGATAGGATCGTATAAATTAAGACCTATTATCGCCGTAACAGCTGCAAGTATAAACAGTACTCCCACAATGAACGCGCTCTTTTTGTTAGAAAAGTTCATTTGTTTGTCTCCTTCTTTTAATAAATTCATAAACGGTAAAGCAAAAAAATCTTAGTTCTTACTTCTTTGTGTTATCCCCGTAAAAGAAAACCTCTTCCAAAGGTAAGTTGAAGGCGTGAGCAATGCGAAAAGCCAGTTCTAGAGATGGGGAGTAGTTACCCTTTTCTAGGGCCACGATGGTTTGTCTTGTTACGCCCACCTTGTCAGCCAAGTGCTGTTGTGTCATTTCATCATGGTTGAACCTTAATTTTCGGATGTGATTGCCGACAAGAATTTTGCCCATACTAGACTCCTTTCCGATAGTGATAAAGTTTCGTGACGGAGCCGGTCACATCGGAGAAGAATCCGGAGATGACCAGGACCATGAACATCACCTGTGATGGCTGATCGATAACCAGCGATGCCATGGCAAGAAGAAAGCCGAGAATAAACACAACGAAAGAATTTCTGGTCGCTTTCAGATCAATGAGCTTATCCAGTTCATCCATAAATGTTGGTTCCTTTTCTCCGGTGGTTATTCTAAAGACGATGTTAAAAATAATACTGATCATGATATGGGCAACGATTGAAACCAACATCAAGATGAGAACGAAGGAACCCCAATAACGAAAGATTTCCATCGACTCCAGACCCCCTTCGGGGTACTGCGGATACATGTACAAGCAATAAGATCCGAAAATGATTATTGTGCTGATCAACGATACGATGCTCTTCTTTTCTTGATAGGTCATGCACTACACCGCCTGTATTTTCTTTTTTTGATAAGTTAAGTTTTATATACATAATGTAATGTATATCATTCATAATGTAAAGTTTTATTTACATCATTATTATGTCTGGGTAGATCAGATTATAACCATTTCGGGTATTCACAATAAATAAGGGGGATAGGGAAGGTTGTTCAAACGGGATAAGTCCCTTTTGCATTAATGTGTGATTGAATAAAAAAAGCGGCTGGGTTTATCGAAGGTAAAATCTAACGGGTACGATAGTTGAAGTCCACAGGGCTGTTAAGAAGCAACACTTTATTTTTTATAATTCCTATGTGTCGCGGATTGAGAAGCGAGCGCTGATGAAGCTGTATCATGAGTTTTATAAAGCGAAGCGGTAAGGTTCAGACTTTGATAGACAAAACTGTTTAATAACAACAACAAAGATCCCTGGTCTTTGCTTGTCCATTCTGGATCTTTTTCATCTGTAATGTGAATTTAGTGTCAATAGACAGCAGTAATGGTGTTACCACTGCCTATGCGGGGGCATTTTGGAAAATACAAGGGACGTGGATTTTAATTCGCCGTTCCTATCAAGAAGTGGGCTAAGCTGTTAAGCGGAAGGTAACTTTGGGGATCAATCAAATTATCGATACGCTTGAAGGTAATGAAAAAATTAACAAACGAGTGGTTCATGTATCTTCAGCTCACAATATATGCGGGGTTTAAATGGTTTATAGTTATATATGCGGAGAATTCCTTCAAATATTATGTTATTTTTTATACTGTGCAAAATATTCATTTGGAATATGTGAACGCCATAGGTAAGTATGGACTTAAGGCTTACAATGTAGAAGGTTTTGTCATGAATAATGTGTCCTTCGTTTCACGCCTTGATGAAGATTATTAGTTACATCGTTCAGTGTATAACGAAAACATTGACGAATAGAATTGTGATCCCATGGATAAGGAGATAAACATTATGCGAAAGTTTGAATGTGACGAAAACGAAGTAAGAGAACTCATTGACCGGGTGGTCCGCAGAACGATGAATATGGATTTCACTTGGAACTGGTCCTGCGGGGTTGCTTATTACGGGATTTGCAAAGCCTGGGAGGTAACGGGGAAACAAGAATACATCGATTTTCTGGTCAAATGGGTGGACGAATATCTCGAGCTCGGGCTCCCGCCTATGATGGTTAATAGCTGTGCCATGGGGCATACCATGCTGACCCTGCATGAAGCCACAGGCGACTCAAAGTACCTGGATTTGGCTCTTATGAAAGCCGAATACCTGCGAAAGGATGCCATCCGGTTCGGGGAAGGTGTTTTCCAGCATACGGTATCCTCCAAAAATGACTTTCCGGAGCAGGCGTGGGCGGATACGTTGTTCATGGCCGCGTATTTCCTGCTGCGGCTTGGGTTTAAACTCGACAATAAAGAATATATCGACGATGCGCTCAATCAATTCTACTGGCATGAAGAATATCTACAGGACACGAAGACGAATTTGTTCTATCACGCATGGGACAATATCAGGAAAGATCATCTGTCCGCTATTTACTGGGGCAGAGCCAATGCATGGGCCGCTTATACGATGGCGCAAGCATATAAAATGCTGAATCCATTTATGCCTATGTGGATGCAAATCGGAGGAGCTCTCGGCGATCAATTAAGCGCTCTGGTCAGGCTGCAATCACCGAATGGGCTGTGGCGTACGGTATTAAATGATGAAACTTCTTATGAGGAAGTCTCTGCCTCCGCCGGTATTGCCGCTGCACTGGTATCCTATGCGCATCCGATGCATCAAAACTATATGGCCAAAGCTTATGGAGGTATATTGGCAAACATTGACGAAGACGGTTCGGTTCGGAATGTATCTGCAGGAACCGCAGTGATGTACTCTGCAGATGATTACAAGGTGATCTCCAAGAAGAGAATACAAGGATGGGGCCAAGGATTGACCTTGGCATATCTGGTAGCTCTGCTTCAAAATAAGGAAGTTGTCAGTAAAATATAAGTTGCATTTGTCGGCCTCTTTTTTACGAACAGAATCCCAAAAGCACAACTTGTTTTAAGAGAGAGTTGTTGGATGATAAATATTGTTTTGAAGTAAAATAATATCTTGAAGCAGTCAATAAAGATTTGAAGTAAATAGGCGTTCACTTAACTGGGTGAACGCTTTTTTTAGTTCAATTATAAGTACGTAGGGAAATGAAGTTGCTCTCGGTACCATTGAAAAAGCTGTCTCAGACAAAGAAACAGAAAGAAGAGCTGGATAGTAATAGAAATACACTTTCAGATAGGAATGTTGATTTCCGGTGCACTCCTACTAGAGACAAGCCGTTTACTTACATAGGTTATAAATAAATATGTATTGCATCATTAACATTATTTATCACACGAAATCAGTTGTTTAATATATACTAATAAATAAATAATACATACTATATGACTCTAGGAGGGAGCTCATGGTAAAAGGTGAAGTCAACCGGTAAAATTAATGACAGGGAAGGTACTTCCAGCTGGCTTCTCGGGTTTAGGGGAATTCCCTCCGTGTTCCTTCGAAGGATTTGTCTCTTTTAGCGTAGATTATACGTTACTACTTAATGACTCGGACTACAAAGAGCAGCAATGTTTGGATTACACAACGAAGGGAATTGATGAGGATGGAAGCCAGGTTGCAGCAGTTGAAAATAGGTGTGATATCGAATAATTTGCCCGTATCCCAGCTGGTCGAAACAGCAGTGGAACGGAAGGAAGGGGTTCTTTCTTCCTCAGGGGCCTTACAAGTATACACAGGGAAATATACTGGACGTTCTCCCAAAGACAAGTTCATAGTCCAAGAACCTTCCGTCATGGATCACATAGATTGGGGGGCAGTGAATCAACCCATCTCACAGCTTCAGTTCGAGCGGCTCTACCAAAAAGCGCAAGATTATATGTCGGATAAGGATTTGTTTGTATTCGACGGCTATGCCGGGGCAGATTCGGCGTATCGGTTACCCATTCGCATCGTGAATGAATATGCATGGCATAATTTATTTGTCCGGCAGCTTTTTGTTCGTCCGACAGAGGAAGAATTGCAAACCCACAGTGCGGAGTTTACTGTGATCGCACTGCCGGGCTTAAAAGCTGATCCGGAAGTGGACGGTACGCGCTCTGAAACGTTTATCTGCCTTTCCTTTGAAAGGAAATTGGTTCTCATCGGCGGGACCGAGTATGCAGGAGAGATGAAAAAATCGATTTTTAGCGTTCTGAATTATTTGCTCCCTTTCCGTGACATTTTTCCGATGCATTGCTCAGCAAATGTTGGAGAGAAAGACGATGTGGCCTTATTCTTTGGGTTATCCGGAACGGGGAAAACGACACTTTCCGCTGATCCAAACCGCCGGTTGATTGGTGACGATGAGCATGGCTGGACCGATCAAGGGGTCTATAACTTTGAAGGCGGATGTTATGCCAAATGTGCTAATCTATCCGAAGAAAAGGAACCGCAAATATGGCAGGCCATTCGTTATGGTTCAGTTTTAGAAAATGTCGTTCTGGATCCAGAGACAGGTAGAGCGGATTATTACGATACTCGGACGACAGAAAATACGCGAGCCGCTTATCCGATCGATGTAATTCCTGGTGCTGTTATCCCAGGGAAGGCGGGTCATCCCAAAGTTATCATTTTCTTAACAGCTGACGCTTTCGGCGTGCTGCCTCCTATTTCGAAGCTGACGAAGGAACAGGCGATGTATCACTTTTTGTCAGGATATACTTCAAAGCTGGCAGGTACCGAGAGAGGAGTAACGGAACCGGAGGCGACATTTTCCACTTGCTTTGGGGCGCCTTTCCTTCCGCTCCATCCAACTGTGTATGCAAAGCAATTAGGAGATAAAATTGAGGAGCATCAAGTTAAAGTTTATTTGGTGAATACTGGGTGGTCCGGAGGTCCCTATGGTGTAGGAAAGAGGATGAACTTAACTTTCACCCGTGCGATGGTAACCGCTGCTTTGAATGGAAGTATCGAGCAAGCGACGTTTGCGGCCGATCCGATCTTTGGTGTGCTCTGTCCCGATTTCGTAGAGGGTGTTCCTAGCAATGTTCTTGTTCCCCGTCATACTTGGCAGGATCAAAAGGCGTATGAGAAGGCTGCTTGGGAGTTGGCTGAACAGTTTACTCGCAATTTTGAGAAATTTTCCAATATGGATAAAGAAATTATTACTGCTGGTCCATGTATTCGGTAGGTTTGGGCTAGAATTAGGCGGAGAAGAGTGGACGCAGCAGGAGATTGCCAAGGAGCTGGGTATCAGCCGCTCCTATATCAAGAATTGAGAAGCGGGCGCTCATGAAGTTTTATCATGAGTTTTATAAGGAGACTTAGCCCGAGGGAGATCACTAAAGAAAAAGAGGTCAGTCAGTGAAAACTGATTGACCTCTTTCGCGTGAACTAAACCGGACGGACAGCGTATGTGCAATATTTGGCAAGGCGGCAAATACTCCGGACAGCTTATCGGGAAACATCAGATTTCGTTGTGCGTTTAATTGGAATGTTTAGGCGTCATCTTTAGGGTGAACTGTCAGAACGGGAGGTGTGAAAGCTCCATGGTTTTAGTATTTAAGAATGCTCTCGACGTATTTTTAGTACATCATACAAGGACTACAATCTTAATCTTCTTATTTGTAAACTGCCATTGTATAATATTTATACAATCATATGGCAGGTGAGAATGTTGAACTTAAACCCGAAAGCTGTTCTGCAGCAAAGCCAAGGTCTGACAGTAAGCCCAAAGATGTTACAATCGATTCATGTTTTACAGTTGTCTTCCGCAGATTTAGTCAGCTATGTGCACGAGCAATCAGCAGAGAATCCATTGCTGGAATTAGCATGGACCGAAAGTATGAGGAGTCGAAAACCGAATAACAATGGAAAAACGAGGGCCGACTCGAACCGTTCGGTTCCATTCATAGATCTTGCCGCGAACCCGGAAGATACGCTGGAAATGAATCTTTTAAGCCAGCTACGCTTTGCAAAACTAACGAAACACCAGTACATGATTGCGAAATTTTTAGTAGGTAATTTAAATGAAAAAGGATACTTAACCATTACCATAAAAGAGACATCACATTGCTTGCAAGTCACACAGGACGAAGTAGTACAAGTTTTATCTAAAGTCCAAGCGTTAGAACCCCCAGGGATTGCAGCCAGAACACTTCAAGAATGTTTGGAGATTCAAATTCGTAGGGATCAGAATGCAGATCCTTATGCCGAGATGCTCGTTAGCAGCCATTTATCCGAATTAGGCAACGGCAAATGGAAATATCTCGACAAAGGATTAGGGATTCCTTTGGATTTGATAAAGAAATCAATGGCCTATATTCGCACGCTGAATCCCAAACCAGGTATTGCCTTCAAGCATCATCAGCAAATGAATCTCAAGCCGGACGCTGAAATTTATAAGGAATTAAACCATTACATCGTCTTGTTATATCATGATGGGGTTCCTAAAGTTTCATTAAATAAAAATGTCATGCAGCTTCTTTCTGAAAGCGATACCAAAGAAGTGGCGGATTATAAGAGGAAGCATATGCAGTCTGCAAGGATGTTGATCCAAAGCTTGGAGGATCGGAAGCATACGCTTGTGCGCGTAATCGAAGCCATAATCGAGGAGCAGCAGATGTTTTTGGAGAGAGGATTGTTTTATCTAAAGCCATTAAAATTGAAAGCGATTGCAGATAAACTGGGACTCCACGAATCTACCGTTAGCCGAACGATTCAAAATAAAGTTGTACAGACACCTCAGGGTATTTATGAATTGAAATTTTTCTTTGCCACAGCCTTGACGACGACAGATGGAGACTCTGCTTCCGCAGAACGGATGAAGTACCGAATCCGGGAACTAATCGAGGACGAGAACAAAAACAAACCGCTTTCTGACCAGCAAATTACTGATCTGATGAACAAGGGTGGCATGCAAATTTCCCGCAGAACGGTCATGAAGTATAGAGAAGAAATGAATATTTTATCTTCGAGGCTGCGCGGATGAGCAGACATTAGGCGATTGGAGCAAATCAAATGTCATATTCCTTTGGAATTTTAATCATAGATGATGAAGAAAGTTTGTGCCGGATTATTTCCCAAAAATTAAAAAAGTCAGGCTTCCGATCGTTTCATGCATACACAGGTGAAGACGGGCTGCGAACAATACTTGAGCAGGACATTGATGTAATTATTTTGGACTATATGCTGCCTGATCTGACCGGACTTGAAATGCTGCAAAAGATAAAGAGTGATTACCCGCACATTGAAGTGATCATGCTGACTGCATATGGGAATGTAGAAAATGCGGTAAATGCGATGAGGATGGGTGCATTTGATTACTTAAACAAGCCGAGCGAGCTGGAATTAATTAAAGAGGTCGTTATGAAAGCATGTGAAAGCAAGCGGCTGCAGCTTGAAAATCTGGTATTGAAGGAACAACTGGCGTCAACGAACGATCATGAAGAACTGGTATTTCAAAGCGTTCAAATGAAAGAAATTCGTGAGCTTATATATAAAGTCAAGGAGACAGATGCTTCCATCCTGTTATTAGGGGAAAGTGGTGTTGGAAAGACAGCGCTATCTAAATGGATTCATAAGATCAGCAATCGTAAGGACAAGCCGTTTGTCGCCATTAATTGTGCAGCTATTCCAGATTCGTTATTAGAAAGTGAGTTATTCGGTTATAAGAAGGGTGCTTTTACGGGAGCAACGGAGACAAGAGCAGGTAAATTCGAAGCTGCTGACGGTGGTACAATTTTTCTGGATGAAATTGGAGAGATGCCGCTTGCCATGCAAGCGAAGCTGCTCCATATTATTGAGGAAAAGACGTTTATGAAGCTTGGGAGCAATTCTTACCGAAGTGTGGATGTTAGAATAATCACCGCAACGAATAAAGATATCAAGCTGCTTGTGAAGGAAGGGAAATTTCGTCAAGATTTATATTATCGTTTAAACTTAGTTGAAATTGAAGTCCCCCCGCTCAAAGAGCGGAAAGCGGATATTCCGCAAATGATCGTCAATTACATTCGCAAGCTAAATGATAAATACAACAAGCAGGTAGTTTTATCCGACGAGACGGTTGCTAAGCTTACCACTCATGAATGGCCAGGGAATATCCGGGAGCTGTTAAACATGCTGGAAAGGCTACATATCGTACATGCAAAAGGTGTCATTCATATTGAGGACCTTTCAGATGAATGGTCTAAACCTAATTTGCAAGAGCTTCAAGTTACCGAAACGGGAAAAAGGATCACCGGAGAATTGAATCTGCAAAGGGTGTTGGAGGAAGTAGAGGAAGACCTTATCAACCGAGCGCTTGAGGAAGTTGGAGGAAATCAGACAAGAGCAGCTGACCTGTTAGGTATTTCAAGACACACGCTCATTTATAAAATGAAGAAACTGAGATAAGGACGGGGAGGAAGCTCATGGCATCAAAGGTTTTTCAACATCCATTCTCATCCATATCCGGTAGTATCAAAATGAAATATCTGGTGATCTATTCCATTATTATTGTTGTTCCGGTTCTCCTATTCTACACGATCATTTTAGAGTATACTCATCAAGTCGTAGAAGAGGATATTGTACGAAAGAATGTTTTGAGCGCGGATGCATTGGTCAAAAGGTTCAATACCGAAATTTCAGATGCGGTGCTGCAATTGCAATTGATTTCTGAGGTAGATGAGAACAACAAGCTAGAAATTCAAAGGATGTATGAACGTGCCAAACAAACGATAGCCAGCAGCTCTATGATTCAGTCGATTACAATGGTCGATGCAAACAAGCAAATGTTGTTTGAGGCTCCATTTGATTTGCATAAACTGATGCAGACCTATCAATTTCCTGGCTTTGATATCGTTAGCTGGAGTAACAATTATACAGTCTCCGATATTTTTCAGAACCCTCGCGGAGAGCGGGTCGTAACTATATCGCTACCCGTGCTGGACAATTCCGGCGCATTTTCCGGTGCTTTGGTGGCAGAGCTAAGCCGTGACCACCTCTCGGAAATATTAAGTGTCAGTACGGAGGCCAGCAATGGCTTTAGCTTTATAGCGGATAGTCATGGGGAAGTCATTGCCTCTACAGTTATAAATGAAATTGGCAGTGATACTTCTTCCCTTCCTGCTACAGAAGAGCTATCTCGTTATACGTCCGGTTCGATGAAAGGCAGCTATCATAATGAGCCAAGTATTATGGCATACAAAACGATGTGGGATGGCTGGGGACTTGTCCTCGGAGTGCCGGAGCGTTTCGCGTTTAAATCGTTAACAGATCTGTCGTGGGCGTTAACAGGTACCTTCTTATGCATTCTTATGTTAACATTATTATTCATTGGTATTGGCATCCAAAAAATATTACAACCTATCGTAAGGTTAACGCAATTTGCCAGAAGCATTGAACGTAATGTCAATGAACCGATCACCATTACCTCTAATGATTCGAGCCAATCTAAGGATGAACTTGGTGTGTTATGGCACACGATGATTGCCACCGCTTTAAGTTTACGTGAGCAACAGAGGTTGGTAGAGGAGAAGGAACGATATTTACGCGATGTAATCGAAGGTATTCCCTATGCCATCCTAACTATCGATACCAAAGGAATAATTACGTATATCAACAGAAAATTTGAGCAGCTCACGGGTTACCCGAGGCCATACATGATTGGGAAACAATTAGCTGAAATTCCGATAAAAAATAATGATGCCGATTACATTTTATTAGACACTTTACATTCCGAGCGTATTGGAGAAGATACGGAAACATACATCTTGAATGCGAATGGACAAAAGCATGTTGTGAAGATCGCCACTTCCAAGCTTTTTAATATCCAAGGCGGTATTATTGGCAGCATTGCTGTACTGCAGGATATTACCCAGTGGAAAATTTTTGAAGAGCATGTTAAGCAAAGCGAGAAGCTTGCAATAATCGGGCAAATCAGTACAGGTATCGCCCATGAAATTAAAAACCCGCTGGCGATTCTTTCGGGCGCATCCGAGCTGCTTAAAGAGGAAGTAGATGAAGAATCAAGGGGAGAAAGTATAGATGAACTGGTAAACGACATTTTTCGCGTGGTAAGACGTATGAATGGGATTGTTACACAGTTTCTCTCATTTTCCAAAATGAATAGCGAAATAGATGAGTCAATCCGTATGGACAAGCTGCTGGATGAGGCGCTGCAGCTATTACGAATTAAGCTGCGAGATGCCAAAGTTGACACGAATAAAAATTATGCTCCGCAGCCTAATGCGATTATCGGAAACTATAATAAATTAATGCAAGTATTTTTAAATTTAATTATAAATAGTATTGAAGCGATGCCTAATGGAGGAACACTGCTCATTCGGACATCGGTAAACGAGGAAAACGGAGTCAGGTTCTTCGTAGTCGAAGTAAAAGATACGGGTGCAGGCATTTCTGATCAAACGATGGCATGGTTATTTAATCCCTTTTTCACGACAAAAGAGGAGGGCTCCGGATTGGGGCTAACAATTGCTCGTGATATAGTGATGGAACACGGCGGGGAGTTGCATGTTCAAAGCCGTATGGATGAGGGAACGACAATGAGGTGTAAATTCCCCATACTTGAGGGGAGGAAGACAGGATGAAGTTGAAGTGCGCAGCGCTCGTTGCGTTATTATTGATCCTTTCTATATCTACTGTCCTACTAATTACCAACACGTTGAGTATGAGGAATAATTCGAACGCTAGCTCGACTGAGAATTCATCTAACGAATCGAAGCCAATCATAACCATCGGTTCCAAGTCCTTTACTGAACAATACCTGCTAATGAAAATGACGGGTATTTTACTTAGAGAAAACGGGTTTGGTGTCAAGGAAATTATTTTTAAAGGAAGCACAAGTATCCGTTCCGCCAGTAAAGCCGGCGTGATTGACCAATACTGGGATTACGCCAATACAGCGCTCATTTATTATCATCAAAAAGCCGGTATTATTGACGCAGAGGAGGCATTCAACACGGTTGCTGCAGAGGATAAGAAGATCGGCCTACAATGGCTTCCGATGACCACTGAAATTAATAGCAGTTGGACCATTCTCGTCAAGAAAGAACTTGCCGAGCAGTATGGCCTGAAGACAATCAGCGATTTAAGCAAATACGCCAGAGAACATAGGCCGCTCAATATTGCGACTAACAAGGAGTTTCTTGTTCGTGGCGACGGAATAGAACAATTTCAAAAGGCGTACGATTTCATGATCCCACTAGAAAATGTTATTGTATCTGAAACAAAGCTTTTCGCTCAGGCTGTAAAAGAATCTAGGGTCCAAGCTGCAGTTGGCTTCGCCTCGGATGGCCGAATTAAAACGTATGGCTTAGTTGAACTGGAGGATGATCGCCAATTTTTCCCTCCATATAATCCAGCACCGGTAATTACTGCCCGAACTATGCAGCAGCATCCTCAACTTGAATTGCTTTTAAATCAGCTTACACAAAAAATCGATCATGATAAGTTCATGGTTTTACTCTACAAGGCAGATGTCATGCATGAGGATATAACTGAACTGGCAAGGCAATACTTAATCGAAGCACGTTTAATCAAGAAAAAGTAAAAAAATCATACACTGTGTGAAAATTATACAATTGAATTGTAGAAATATTACACACATTCGCATGCGGCTCTTGAAGAGAGCCGCATTTTTGCATGCAAATAAATTGGCACGGTTTTTGCTATATATAATATTGAGGGAGAAATTAAACAAATGACATCAAGGGAGGGGTACAATGATTCGGTTTGAAAGCGTAAGTAAATCCTATGCCGGAGTGCAAACGTTGATGGATGTCAGCTTTGAAGTACAGAAGGGCGAGATCGTTTCCTTAATCGGACCGAGTGGATGTGGAAAGACAACGACGCTCCGTATGGTCAATCGGTTAATCGAACCATCATCTGGTAATATTTTTGTGCAAAATGAAGACATTTCGAAATTAAACGCAGTTGAACTAAGACGAAATATCGGTTACGTCATTCAGCAAGTAGGTCTGCTGCCACATATGACGATTGGCAAAAATATTGGCCTTGTACCAAAGTTGAAAGGGTGGAAAGAGAAAGATTACTCTCAGCGAATCGATAACTTGCTTGAGATGGTTGGACTAGATCCGCATATATTCCGTAACCGTTATCCATCCGAATTAAGCGGGGGGCAACAGCAAAGAATCGGCGTTATACGAGCTTTGGCCGCCGAACCTCCGATCGTGTTAATGGATGAGCCCTTTAGCGCACTTGATCCGATCAGTCGGGAACAGCTTCAGGATGAACTTAGTAAATTGCAAAAGGAAATTAACAAGACGATCTTGTTTGTCACACACGATATGGATGAAGCATTAAAAATCTCCGATCGGATCGCCATAATGAACAAAGGGAGTATTGTACAGCTCGACACGCCAAAAAATATTTTGAGCCGCCCAGCTAATCGCTTCGTTAGCGAATTTATCGGTGAAAAGCGACTGAGTGCATCGAATGTTGATTCAAAAAGGGCGATCGCGAAGTACATGATTCGGCCGAAAGCAAAATTGCAATGTAAGCAAACGGTTGGAGATGCCATGAAGCTTTCGCGTCAAAATGGCGAAGAAGCATGGATCGTATGTGATCTGGAAGGAAAGTATTACGGCATCGTAACTTTGGAAGCGCTTCAGCGTCATAATCGACCCGACGATTGTGTGGAAAAGGCTGCATTTGCTCGAATTCCAGTGCTTGAGTCGGATGAAAGCTGGGAAAAGGCTGCAGTTCAAATGCTCGAGAATAAATTGAACGTACTCCCGATCGCTGTTTGTGGAGATGTTGTCGGATACGTAACGAAGGAAAGTATACTCGTTGGCTTATCGGGAGCAACGACTAAAATTAGTTAAGAAAGGAGGTTTCCAATGGATAAATCAACAAATGCTTTTGATTTGTTCGTTAACACGTTTATTTCGAATAAAAGCATTATCCTAACGGCTTTATGGCAGCACATTTATATTTCGCTAACATCACTCGTGATATCACTTTGCATCTCCATTCCGCTCGGCATTTATTTAACGAGAAAGAAAAATCTTGCAGGGATCGCGATCGGAATTACAGGAGTGTTTCAAACGATTCCAAGTATTGCTCTGTTCGGATTCATGCTTCCATTCGTTGGCATTGGCGTGAAGCCGACCATTATCGCACTTGTACTCTACTCGCTATTACCGATCGTACGGAATGTATATACCGGTATTCTTGAGGTGAATCAAGCTGTCGTCGATGCGGGACGCGGGATGGGGATGACGAATTGGCAAATTTTGTGGAACATTGAATTGCCTCTCGCATTGCCCGTGGTCATGGCAGGCGTACGTACAGCAGCTGTTTCGACGATTGGAGTAACGACAATTGCAGCCTTTATTGGCGCTGGAGGCCTCGGTGAAATCGTGTTTAGAGGTGTGGCACTTATGCGGACAGAGCTGATTATTGCTGGAGGTGTACCTGCAGCGCTGCTGGCTGTTATAACAGAACTGTTGTTAAAACGTTTGGAGGCGAAAGTAACGCCTAACAAGCATTCTCTTACCAAACAAACAAGCGGTTTAAAAAAGAAAGTGGAAAGAACAGCTAAAGCATAAAAAATAGGAGGGTTCAACAAATGAAAAAAGTTAAATGGCTATCTTTAGCATTATCATTAGTTTTCATATTGCTCTCTGCATGCTCTAATCAATCAGTATCTACGGCGGGGTCCTCAACTTCGGATAAGGCTGCTCAAGAGAAGAAGAAAATCAAGATGGTCGTAGGCGGAAAAGGATTTTCGGAACAATACTTACTAGCCCAATTAGTAGGTCAACTACTGCAGAAAAACACTGATTATGATGTCTCCATCAATGAATCCGGTTTTGCTGCATCCTCGTTTATCAATCAAGCGATGAAGGATGGAAAGGTCGATGTATTCGTCGATTACACCGGAACCGGCTATTTGAATGTATTGAAAAATAAATTTGATCCAACGGATACGAAAGAAACCGTATATAAGAAAGTAAAAGAGGGGTATGAGAAGGAATTCGGCTTCACATGGCTTGATCCGCTTGGATTTACGAACACTTACACCATTCTCCTCAGACAAGATACGATGAAGGAATTAAACATCTCGACCTTCTCCGATCTTGTGAAACATGCGCCAAATTTGGTGCTGGGTATTGATAATACTTTTTATGACCGCCAAGACGGACTCAAGGGTTTATCAGAGAAATACGGATTTAAATTTAAAGATATTAAGCAAATGGAAATTCCGTTAGCATTCCCGGCGCTTGCTGAGAAAAAAATCGACGTGCTTGTAGCTTATTCTACAGACGGTCGAATACCGGCCTTGAAATTGGCCTCGTTAAAAGATGATAAAAATTACTTCCCCCCATATTATGCTGCACCTATCGTGACGATGGATTTTGCGAAGAAGTATCCGGATGCCGTGCAAGTAATCAACAAACTGGCAGGAAAAATTGATGATCAAACGATGTCCAAGTTAAATGCAAAAGCTGATGTAGAAAAAAGAACAGCAGCTGATGTAGCGAAGGAATTTTTAACCGAGAACGGCATGATTCCGAAAAAATAAGACTTTATTTATCGCCATCCCGATGAGGAGATGAGTTGCCTTGTGGATCTTACTTACCATATTTATCATACAAGTCATTTACGTCTCCAGTTTGACAACGAGAATGATTTTAACATTAAGAGGCTATCGTTACTTTGCAGCTTTGATAAGTATGGTCGATATTATGGTCTATACCATCGGTTTAAAACTGGTACTTGATAACTTAAGCCAGCCCATCAATCTTGTTGTCTATTGTATAAGCTATGGCATCGGCATTCTGTGTGGGATGAAGTTGGAAGAAAAATTAGCGCTTGGCTATGTTACTGTACAAATCATACCAAGCAGTCGAGACAATACGATCTCTTCCATCCTGCGTGAAAAAGGCTATGGGATTACACAATGGATGGGAGAAGGTATGGATGGTGAACGTGTATTACTGTCAATTACTATGCAAAGACGAAATCAAAGTCAACTTTTCCAGGAAATTTCGGAAATCGATCCCCAAGCTTTTATGGTAGCTCATGACATTAAACAATATCGTGGCGGTTTTTTCGCTGGACAACTAGGAGGAAGTAAAAAATGAAAATTACATCTATTGATATTAAACATTATCGCATTCCACTAGATCCTCCTTTCAGGGCATCTTGGGATCCAAAACCACGTACACAATTCGGCTCAACGGTCGTTTCCGTCCATACTGATGAAGGTATTACAGGTATTGCTTCCGGTGACTTAATGGTCGGATTTGCCGGTCATGAAAATTTGTTTATCGGCCAGGATCCATTCGAAATCGAGCGGCACTCTCAAATCATTGATAACATCGATTTGCATTACGGCCGCTGTTGGCCGCTTGACCTTGCTTTATGGGACATTATGGGTAAAGCAACAGGTCAACCCATCTATAAACTGCTCGGAGGCCGTCAAAATAAGATGCTGGCATACGCGTCTACAGGTGAAATGCTTGCGCCTGAAGTCCGTGCAGATCGAGCAGTTGGCCTTGTGGAAGAAGGCTTTAAAGCTATGAAAATTCGTTTTCATAATGCCAATCCGAAGGATGATATTAAAATCGTAGAAGCTGTTCGTAAAGCTGTAGGAGATAAGCTAGAAATTATGGTTGATGCCAATCAAGGCTGGAAAATGCCTTGGGATGTTGAAAGAACTTGGGATTTAAAGCAAGCCTACCAGGTAGCCAGGGAGCTTGAAAATCTTGGGGTTCTATGGTTGGAGGAGCCACTGCCTTGTCATGATTTCATAGGTATGGCACAGCTTCGTCAAATGGTTGGAATTCGGATTGCCGGCGGCGAAATGAATCGGAATTGGTACGATTTCAGAGAAATGATCCGTCATGGCTCACTAGACGTATATCAGCCGGATGTGGCCTTGACAGGTGGATTCACCCAAATTAAGAAAGTAGCCGAAATGGCCCAGGCTAATGGGCATTGGTTCACGCCGCACAGCTGGAGCAATGGTGTGGGTATGCTGGCTAATCTGCAGCTTACATGTGCGGTCAGCACTTGCCCGTATTTCGAAGTTCCTTTTGATCCGCCGACTTGGACACCGGAACGCCGCGATTTCATACAAGCTGACAAGCTGCGGGTCGATAAGGACGGATACATCGCTGCACCTGATAAACCTGGGTTAGGATTTGAACTGGATATGGAAATGTTAGCGAAGTATGAGATTAACTCCGTACATATGTGGTAGGTGAATATGGATATGATGCGAACAGAAGAGGATTTTTTAGGAAAAGTCTCAGTTCCTGCAGAAGCTTTGTACGGAATTTATACGGTAAGGACCGTTCGTAACCTATCTTTTTCGGGACGGCAATTGGGTCAATATCCGACCTATCTCCGCTCGCTTGCGCTTGTTAAAAAAGCCGCTGCGCAAGCAAATTATGAAGCCGAGGTGTTTGATAAGCAAACATGCGAAGCTATAGAAAAAGCGTGTGACCTTATTATTTCAGGTGAATATGCGGACCAGTTCCCCGTCGATATATTGAGCGGCGGGGGTGGAACTGGCATTAACATGAATATCAACGAAGTGATCGCGAACGTCAGCAATGAGCTGCTTGGTGGGAAGCGAGGTTTCTATGATCTCGTTCACCCAGTTGATCACGTGAGCGCTTGCCAATCCTCTACCGATGTATGCCACACGGCGATGCGAATGACAATTTCAACGCTTTGGAAGAAGTTAAATTCTGCACTTTACAAACTGGTTTCTGCCATGGATCAAAAGGCATTTGATTTTATGCCAATTCTTACGATCGCCCGCACTTGCTTTCAAGATGCGACAACGGTCTCGATGGGGAATCAATTCAGCGGTTATTCAGCCGTCGTTGAACGAAGAAGACAAGAAATCGACCGTGCGGTCAACAAACTGAAGATGGTTAATTTAGGCGCTACCGTTGTTGGTACGGGCATTAGTGCCCTTACTGCGTATCGGGAGGTGGTAATCGATAAGCTGCAAGAAGTAACGGGCAATATCGATTTGCGCTTGCGGGATAATTTATTTGATGCCGCACAAAACTTTGATGACCTTGCTGAAGTCTCTTCAAGACTTGCGTTACTGGCATCGACACTCAGCAAGATTGCCCATGATTTCCGGATGCTGTCCTCAGGTCCGGAAGCGGGGTTCGCAGAGCTACAATTGCCGGCTGTGCAGCCGGGCTCGTCATTCTTCCCTGGTAAAATTAATCCGGTAGTTCCTGAAACAATGATTCATTGCAGCTTTCAGATGATAGGATTCGACCGGACAGTACAAGCGGCATATGAGCACGGAGAATTGAACTTGAACGTGTGGGAAGGACTTGCTGCATGGAACATTTATGAATCAATTAGCATGTGTGCGGAAGCCGTTGAGCATTTCGTTACGGATTGTGTCGACGGAATTACGGTGAATGCAGAGCGGTGCAAGCAATTTGCGGAAAGCACAATTCCATTTGTACTGGAGCTTAAGGTTAAAGAAGGCTATTCGAGCGTTACCAATATGCTGAAGGAAGCGGAAAAAAAGGGGATTACCATTAAAGAGCTAGTCCACCAAGGAGGAGAGTAACAATGACTATGGAGAGTCCGAAACTGGAATGGGCAAAAGAATGGTTAAAAACGACGAAGCGACTTTATATTGGCGGGGAATGGACGGATAGTTCGAACGATCGTACGATCGACGCGATCAATCCTGCGACTGGCCAGGTACTCGGCAGCATTCAAGAAGCGACGAAGGAAAATGTGGATCAAGCTGTCACAGCTGCGCAGAACGCATTTAAAAAAGGGGCATGGCCCTCGATGGGACGCAAGGAGCGGGCAAATGTCATGCGCTGAATTGCGGAAGTCATTCGTGAGCATCGTGCTGAATTAGCAACTTTGGAAGCTTTAGACAATGGGAAATTATACAAGGAAGCCTATTACGACGATTTGGGTGAATCTGCTGATATTTTTGATTACTACGCAGGCTGGACCGATAAAATACATGGTGAAACGATGCCAGTGGAAGGGCAATTTCTGAATTATACGCAACGTGTTCCAGTAGGTGTGTGCGGTCAGATCGTGCCATGGAACTACCCGATGCTGATGTCTACTTGGAAGCTGGCACCGGCACTTGCTACAGGTAATACGGTCGTGCTGAAACCATCTAGCGCAACGCCGTTTTCGGTCGTTCGTTTATTCGAAATTTTGCACGATGAGAAATTATTACCGCAGGGCGTTATTAACTTAATTTTAGGAAGCGGTAAAACGGGGTCTTTTATTTCTAGTCATGCAGGAGTCGATAAAGTATCTTTTACCGGCAGTACAGCTGTTGGCAAACAGCTCGTCCATGATTCAGCAAATTCGAATTTGAAAACGGTAACTCTTGAGCTTGGCGGTAAATCGCCGAACATTATTTTCAATGATCCGCCGGATGTGGAATATGCAATTGAACGTTCGTTTACTGGACTGTTCACGCATAAAGGAGAAAAATGCTCATCGCCAACTCGCTTATTCGTTCACAAATCATTATACGAGTATGCCGTTTCACGTCTTGCGGAGCTTGCGGATCGTTACGTGCTCGGAGATCCTTTTGATCCGAGAAGTGATCAAGGAGCACAGTGTACGAAATCACATATGGAGAGCATTTTGGAGTATATCGAAATCGGCAAAGCGGAAGGCGCTCGTGTGGCAGCGGGAGGCGTACGAGATATGAACGGTTCGAATGCGAACGGGTACTTCATACGTCCGACAATTTTAGCAGATGTGAAAAATAACATGCGAGTCGCACAAGAAGAAATTTTTGGGCCCGTGCTCGTCGTTATTCCGTTCGATCATGATGAGGAAGTAATCGAGATGGCGAACGATACGATTTACGGTTTGGCTGCAGGGTTATGGACGAAGGACATCACCCGGGCTCATCGTGTTGCGGCACGGCTTGATGCAGGAGCTGTCTTTATCAACAAGTACGGCTGCTATGATTTAGCCAGCCCGTTTGGCGGATTTAAACAAAGTGGTTGGGGTAAGGAATGTGGCATTCAATCACTCGACTCTTACACGAAAGTAAAATCGATTTGGGTCAACCTGAACTAAACTCATAAATGATGGAGGGTGTAATATGAAAGTTAAGGCAGCGATACGCACAGAACTAGGTGAACCACTAGTAATCGATTATGTTGATTTGGCTCCTCCTAAGGCCAATGAGGTGTTGGTGAAAATTGGCGCTTCAGGCGTTTGTCATAGCGATTTAAATAGCTTAAACGATCCGACGCTTCGCTTACCGAACATTCTCGGCCATGAAGGCTCAGGTACTGTGGTCGAAATCGGACCTAATGTAAGGAGCGTGAAAGTCGGAGATAAGGTAGCATTAAGCTGGATTCCGTACTGTGGCGTTTGTTTGTATTGCAAAAATGGAGAGGTACATTTATGCGAAACGGCTTTCGGACCGATTTTCGACGGCACTTTGCTCGATGGGACATCGAGATTAAGCAGAAACGGCGAAACCGTTTATCACGATTCCGTATTATCCACCTTTGCTGAATATGCCGTTGTATCTGAAATGTCTTGCGTAAAAATTCCAGATGAAATGCCTTTCGCACAAGCGGCTCTGCTTGGATGCGGAGTCGCTACCGGATACGGTGCTGCCGTCTATGCGGCAGGGGTAACCTCAGGATCTACTGTTGCTGTTTTCGGTATCGGGGGCGTCGGTGTTAACGCGATTCAAGGGGCCCGAATCGTTGGCGCATCCAAAATCATTGCGTGTGATTTAAAAGACCAGAATCTCGAAATTGCTAAAAAATATGGAGCAACTCACACCATTAATGTCGGCAAAGAAGATGTTGTTGAAGTATTGAAAGAGTTAACAGGCGGTTATGGGGTTGACTATGCAATTGATGCGACGGGCAACACGAATGCTACTGTTAACGCATGGCTTGGAACGCGCAGAGGTGGAACTACGGTTGCGGTAGGCTGGTTCAATCCTAATAAGGAATTAAACATTCCAGCCAAGGCGTTCCACCGACAAGCCAAAATTCTTAAAGGAAGTTTGTACGGAAATATCAACCCGTTGAGAGATATCGCGATTTTGGCGCAGCATTATTTAGACGGAAAGCTTTTGCTTGATGAACTTATCTTAGAGAGTATTACGCTGGAGGAAATCAATAACGCGCTCGATTCTTTTCATGATTGCAATTGTGTGAATGTGGGGCGTTCTATTGTCGTGTTTGAATAATTGCAAGATGAGAAGCGGCTCCGAAGGAGCTGCTCCTCTTTTTTTATCGAGAACCAATCCGTGCAAAGGGGAGAGGCAGCATGCAACAAACTGTGTGCATAACAGGCGCAAGCAAAGGTCTTGGGTTGGAGCTGGTTAAATTATTTTATGCTCACCGATATCGTGTATTTCCACTTGTAAGAACTAACGCAGCGGCTAATGATCTGCTAAAAGAAATGCCGACGTGCCACCCCATTGTCGCCGATGTAACAGAGGATACCTGCACCGACATTTTAAAAGCCGCATTATATGCACATACAAATGTGCTTGATATTTTGATCAATAACGCGGGAATCCCAGGAGTTGCTTATCAAATTGCACAGGTCACGACCCAAGAAACAAGTGAATTATTTAACGTGCATAGCTTAGGCGTCATTCGAACGGTACAGGCTGCTCTTAGCTTTCTCGAACGATCATCTGTACCAAGAATCATTAATATTTCATCTAGATTGGCCTCTCTATCAAAGACAGCTTCAGGCGAATTTTATGAAGGTGGGTTTAGTTATTCCTACAGAATGGCTAAGGCAGCACAAAATATGCTGACTCTCTGTTTAGACCAAGAACTGAGGAGTAGGGGGATTCATGTGAGTGCGGTTCATCCTGGCAAACTCAATACAAAATGTGCATCCCATGATGCCAACATGGACCCAAAAGAAGCTGCAGAGAAAATTTTTGCTTGGTGCCAAGCGGCCGGACTTCATAATTCAGGCTATTATGTGGAGCCTGGTATGGGGAAATTGCCTTGGTAATAACGAGATAAGATGGGATTCAAAAACCCGGAAAAATCTTATGTATTTTTTGTGAAAGTATCTCGTTGAAGAGTTAGGGATTTGCAAGGAACTAGCCTGCATGCGGACTTCGACTTCTTGATTACATGGAGCTTGATGCTTAGGTTTTGCAGCTAACAATGATGTTTGGGGTCAAAGCTTATAATGATGCCAGTAAACCTTGAGTTTACTGGTTTTTTGCATTTGAAAAACTTTACAAATTAATCTGTAAAGTAACTGCCTCCTTTGTTGTTTTTAATGACATAGTCAAGCATGATATCACATAAAACTTAACAAGGAATTGATGCTGAAAGCGAGGTGCGGAAACAAATTGCTTTGGTTACTGTGGCTTATTTTGGCCGTGTTATTTGTGATATTCGAACTTTATACAGGTACTTTTTACATGTTAGTTCTAGCAGCCAGTGCTTTTATTTCAATGATTACAGCAATATTCCATCTTTCTTTTCTGATACAGCTATGTGTGTTTACGGTTTGTGCCTTCTTGATTTATGTTTTTTTGTTACCTATTGTTCGCAAGCTAATACCTTCATCCAATGAATTGCTGCCATCACCGAATCAATTAATAGGTCAAAAGGCATTCGTAATAAGTGATATCAAACCTGGTGAAGGCGGTTTGGTTAAAGTAAATTCCGATATGTGGAGCGCATTCGCAGATGAGTTGATTCAAGCAGGTGAAGAAGCGATTGTTATAGATGTTAAAGTCACGAAACTTTATGTAAAAAAGGGGTAGGTGTAATATGGTAGGGGTTATCGTATTTCTTTTTCTCATTATTCTTATTGTTATTGTCATCGTTAAAGGAATTAGGATTGTTCCGCAACAAACTGTAGCGATTGTTGAAAGAGTAGGAAAGTTTTATAAAACACTTCATGCAGGTATTAACATCATAATCCCAATTATTGATAATGTTCGCAGTCGGCATGATTTAAGAATTCAGCAGGAGAAAGTTCCATCCCAATCCGTTATTACAAAAGATAACGTGGCAATCGGTGTCGAACTTGCAACATTCTTCTCCGTGGTTGATCCTAAATTAGCTACATATGGAATAGCAAATTATGTGCAAGGCATTCATAATATTGTAGCTTCGGCTTTACGCTCCACGATAGGTAAAATGGAACTTGATGAAATTCTTTCGAATCGAGACCGAATTCAGGCTGAATTGCGTCAAGCCCTAGATAATGCCTCTGAAAACTGGGGAGTGAGAATCGATCGGGTAGAAATTTTACAACTAGAGATTCCAATCGATATACAAACCTCAATGGAGAAACAAATGAGAGCTGAACGAGAAAAACGGGCGAATATCTTACAGGCAGAAGGTGAAAAACAAGCTACCGTTCTTCGTGCAGAAGCGCAACAGTCCGCTGTTATACTTGCAGCGGAAGCAGAGAAACGACGTCAAATTCTTGACGCTGAAGCAAAGCAGAAGTCACAGGAACTAGAAGCTTTAGGACGTGCAGAAGCTATTAAGCTTGTTGCGAATGCAGAGCGTTCACGAATAGAAGCACTAAATGAAGCCGGTCTAAATTCTGAAATTCTTACTTATAAGTCTTTTGAGGCACTTTCAGAGATGGCTAAAGGAGAAGCATCAACAATCTTCATCCCAACGGATGTTGTTAGTACATTAGGCTCAGTTGGAGCGATTGCAAAAGTATTCAAATTAGATAAAAATACCGATAAATAATACGGCCCAGTCAAATCGATTAAAAAATGCTTAAAGAGCGTATTCATTCATTAAAAAACTGCATCCAAGTTCCGTTACCCTTCTGATACAGTGAAAAGAGGCGGCCTCGTCTAACGGCTGTCTCTTTTTTCTTTTGCCATAAACCAGAGGAGGAACGTGATGAAAAGCATACAGGCCTTCTTGAAGAATAAAAATATGTTAATTCGAATCATTTTGTCGGTCCCGAAATTCAGATGAGTTTTTATAATATGGATTTCAATACGAATGAACTTGGTCAAATTGGCAGCAAGCTTTACGAGTTAAGCAATACGAATTCTTTGATCCATTCGATCTATCTGCTGAATGATCAGAAGAAGCTGGCTTTCTCATCCCTAAGCACCAGGGCAGATTTGTTTAATTGCATACTTGTCTCAACTTTCTAGAATGGATGTTTTGCAAATAATACTTTACCTTGAATAAGTGTATTAATATGAAAATAATGGAAAAACTACCTTGAGTGTTTTTTCTGGTATCTAACATGTATACAAATTGGTAAAGCGGAGGAGCAGAATGGACGATCATATAGCAGCCATTGAAAAATTCCTTATGGATATCGAAGTATTGGATCCGTTAGAAGCTAGGCTTGCTGAATTTAATGTTTTTCAGACATTGAATATTCACCAAACTGAGATCCGCCATAGCAATGTCCTGGGTTGGTTGTTCAACCCTACTGAGAATCATGGACTAGGAGATACGTTCCTTAAAAAATTTATCCAGACCATTTATTTTAACAATAAAGCAACTTTAAGCAATGTGGAACTGTCGATGCTGGAACTTACCATGATGAATTATTTTGATTTTGAAGTAAGACGGGAATGGAATAACATAGATATAATGTTACTCTCAGAAGAAAATCAATTTATTCTTGTAATAGAAAATAAAGTATTAAGCAAAGAATCTGACCAACAGCTAAATAAGTACAAATCCATTATTGATACTCATTATTCGAATTACCAAAAAGTCTATCTTTTTCTTACACCTGACGGTGATCCGCCTAGTGATGAGGAAAATTGGATTAGTATTGACTACGAGTTAATGTACTCTACTTTATTGAATTCCCTTCGGTTAAAATCCGGGGTAATTAATGAACGAGTTAGACAATTTTTAGACCAATACATCGAGATCTTGAGGAGGTATTTTGTGGGAGAGAAAGACATTGAGAAGATATGTCGTGAGATCTACTACAAGCATCAGAAGGCCTTGGATTTGATATTTGATTTCAAGCCGGACATATATTTGGATATAAAAAATTATTTAAGTGAACTGTTGTACGAACGATCTGATGTCATCATTGATACCTTGAGTAAAACTTATATTCGGTTTATTACCCGAGAGATAGACAATATCATTCCCAGAGAAGGTACCGGTTGGACCAGAAGCAACAGAATATTACTAGTCGAAATTCAAAATAGAAATGACAAGTTAATTTTAAAAATCATTATTGGTCCAGGAAACCATATGTCTCGAATAAAGCTCTTTGAAATTTCAGAAAAGCAAAGCAATCTATTTAAAGGAAGACTTAAAAAATTTAGTGATAAATTTACTCAAATCTATTCAACAGAAATATTGCCTAAAAATTATATGGATCAATATGATTTTGAATGGATAAAGGCTAAGATAAAAAAAGAATATAATGATTTCATGGCAAATGATTATGAGAAGATAAGCAAAGCGATAGCTGAAGACTTCTAAAGGATTGTCTTGTCATTTATGTCTTTACGTTTATATGGTTAGATAGTTGCTGTAGGCAAGCTTTTAGTTAGGATGGAAATTTGAACAAGGATATATTGTGGTGGACTGTTTAGCACGTAACTTCTTGGGGGGGGTTGCTGAAATAATTTAAAGTGTTCATCTTGTACTTGTGCAATTATTGAACTAACGGAGAACATTAAAGCAATGGTGGGAATCGAATGAAATTGAATACTTTTTCTACAAAACTGATTTTAAACACAGACATTCCAAATAAATCATTTTATGATTTTGTTATTGATGGTAAATCATTATTAGACCTACTGAAAAAACATGAATATATCCCTTGCATTGGTCCAGGAACAAATAATTATAAGCAGGAATTAATTGAGGAGTTGACTCTAAAAAAACTAAGTAAACTGGGCGGAAACCGCTATCCTCTGTTTATATGTGCAGATTGTGGGGATCTGAATTGCGGTTTTGTTTCAGCGATCATTGAAGAAGAACATAATATGATTGTCTGGCGTGATTTTAAAAAAGGTGATCCAATGAAACTAACTCATGTAGGTCCTTATTATTTTGAAAAGAATAATTACATGAAAAATATTTTGAATACACTTTAGTTAAAGTGCCCTTCGTCATCAATTCATAAAACTAACGAAGAACGTTAGTTCAATAAATAAGGCGGTAGTCTAGGACTTTATTTTTCAGTCCAAGGCTACCGCTGTTTTTATTTTCAAGCCAGTCTAAACTACGCCACCTCACGAATTACCTTTAAGAAACCAGACCTTTGTAATTCGATCATCCTTTATTTCATATATAGCAACTGCTTTTAACGTAGAACCTTCTAGTCTTCCAGTTATTTCTTCATGATCTATTGCATAGTTTCCGTGAAATATTCTTTTATCAACGGTTGCTATCATATCAGGGTAGGATTCGAACAAGGTTTGATAGCGCGTCCTCATGGCCTCTTGACCTTCCAATCTGAGTGTATCGGGAAAATCATAGATTTTAATGTCCTCACTATAACAATCCATGAATGCGTCAATATTTTTATCGTTATATGCTTGTAATTGTCTCTGTACAACAGTTTCTTTCATTTTAGGTTCTCTCCTTCGAGCAGATTATTTGCAGATATTATTAAACTCCACTATAGAACGTTAGGTCAATATCTCCAAATGGAGCAGCGAAATCAAATCGATTTTTCATCATTGGATGATTCGCTTGGGAAAATAAACCATTGTCATTCGTTTGGGATCATGTTATATTACTAATCCGGTCAACGGACTGGTTGCGAAAGTGGCTTAAAAAAAACAAGTTGCAAAATAAAGTTTAGCATGGTATATTACATTTCGCTGCTTCGGTAACGCGGCGGTGAACGAAAGAAATTGATCTTTGAAAACTGAACAACGAGTGAGTAAAGCACAGTCGA
>NZ_JAGGKV010000037.1 GCF_017874035.1 Paenibacillus aceris | reverse complement strand
AGGAAACGAGCGGAAACAAACGCAAATTAACGTAATTCTAAGGTTACTGTTTCTTACACTGGTAACTCTCCGGAATTAGGGGGTCAAACCGATAAAGCTTACATGTCAGCTTACATTGGCAGAATAGCGGTCGTAGTTTCCCTTTCTTGGAGGAAATGCGCATTACTTAGAGAATAGCGGATCCTCGTTCCCTCTCGCTCCATCTTCACATAGGAAAAAGAAAATGGGGCTGTCTCATTAGGTCATTCCTGACCTAATGAGGCAGCCCCGATTATTTTATACACTTTGTAAGTAAGATTCCATGGCTTTCGCCAGCTTTTGCATACCGAGAATCGTGTTCTCGCGATCTGTATGCGTGTAGTTCAGGCGCATTGTGTTGTACTGTGGATTCTCGGCATAAAAAGTGGACCCAGGAACAAAAGCCACGCCTTCTTTTACCGCGATTTTCAGCAGATCCTCTGCGCGAATATGCGGCGGAAGCTCCACCCAGATGAACATGCCGCCCTTCGGTTCTTCCCACTTCAGACCTGGCCAGTTCAACTCTTTCAAAAGGCCTGACATGAATTTCATCCGATCCAAGTATTGCTCACGGATTAATGAAATATGTGCATCGAGATCGAAGTGCTCAAGCAGATGATACAGTGTTTGCTGATCAATCGTACTGGAGTGCAGATCCGCCGATTGTTTGAAACGGGCAATTTGACGAATCAAGTTCTCGTCCCCCATCACCCAGCCTGTCCGGAAAGCAGGCGCTACCGTTTTGGAGAAGGTGCTCGTGTACACCACATTGCCGCCTTCGGCTTTACCGCCAAGCGAGAAAATGGATGGGTACGTTTCATTTTCATCAAATTGGATTTCCCCGTATGGGTCATCCTCAAGAATCAGTACGTCCGCTTCGCGGCAAATATTCAGCAACCCTTGACGACGCTCTAAGCTCCAAGCACGGCCTGCCGGATTCGAAAATGTCGGGATGACATAAACGAGCTTCGGATTGTGCTCGGCAACCTTTGCTGCCAAATCTTCAAGAATCATACCGTCGTTATCGCTGTCAACGGAATAAATCTTGGCGCCTTTGGCTTGAAATACTTGAATCGCCGCTAGGTACGTAGGTCTTTCTACCAGAATGACATCGCCTTCATCAATATATACGCGCGTCAACAAATCGATCGCTTGCTGAGAACCTGTCGTCAGCAGCATCTCGTCTGGTGTGACGATCATATTCTTGGCAGCCATCCGTTTGCATAAGGACTCGCGCAGCGGCTTATACCCTTCGGTCAATCCATACTGCAGCGCTGACTTCCCGCCGCCGACAACTCGTTTAAACGCTTCACTCACCGCGTCCAATGGGAAAAACTCTTCAGCAGGCAATCCGCCGGCAAAAGAAATGATCGAGCTGCCTTGTGTCAGCTTGAGAATTTCTCTTACCGCCGAGGATGAGAAACCTTCTAGCGATTTAGAAAATCGATATTTCATAAATGGACGCATCCTTTCGCATTTGTAGAAAGCACCCCTCCTCTAGCTTGGAGGTGAGGTGCTTATCCAGTAGTCCGGTGGACTTAAGTGATTAGATCAACGTAACGTTGCTTCTGTTGCTTGTTGGGGTTTTGCGTTTATCAATGAGTCTGTTCACAGCGTCCAGGTAAGCCTTGGCGCTTGCTTCGAGAATATCTGTCGAGATGCCGCGTCCTTGAACGGACACGTCGTTCTGTTTCAACACAACATGCACTTCGCCGAGTGCATCTTTTCCGTGAGAGACAGACTTAATGGAATAGTCATCGAGCTCGACTTCTTCCTTCGTAGCTTTGTCAATCGCGTTGTAAATAGCATCGACAGAGCCGTTGCCCACAGCGCTTTCCGCCACTTCACTGCCGTCTTGGAAGCGAACGTGCACGGTTGCTGTTGGCGTCATTTGGTTGCCGTAAGCCACTTGAAGCGTGCCAAGCGCAAAAATTTCCGGCGTTTCGATCAATTTCTCTTCGATCAGCGCGCGAATATCTTCGTCTTCCACCTGCTTCTTGCGGTCAGCCAAATCCTTGAACTTGCCGAACGCCACGTTCACTTGCTCGTCTGCGAGGTCGTAGCCGAGGTCGATCAGCTTCTCGCGGAACGCATGGCGCCCGGAGTGTTTACCCATCACGAGCTTACTTTCCTTGACCCCAATGGTCTCAGGGGAAATAATCTCGTAGGTCGTTTTCTCTTTGAGCATCCCATCCTGATGGATGCCGGACTCATGAGCGAACGCGTTAGCACCGACGATCGCTTTATTGCCTGGCACCACCATGCCGGTCAGCTTGCTGACCAAACGGCTGGTGCGGTAGATCTCGTTCAACACAAGCGAAGTTTTCGCTTGGTAGAAGTCCTGGCGTGTTTCCAGCGCCAGTACGACCTCTTCGATCGAGGTGTTCCCTGCTCGCTCGCCGATGCCGTTGATGGTGCCTTCGATTTGATCGGCACCATTCAATACCGCCGCTAGCGCGTTAGCAGTCGCCATGCCAAGGTCGTCATGGCAATGCGCGCTCAGCTGGATTTTCTCAATGCCTGGGACCGTGTCCTTCAGCATTTTGAAAATATTCCCGTAGTCGTACGGTGTCATATAACCGACTGTATCTGGAATATTCACGACCGAAGCGCCGGCACGGATTGCCATTGCCGTTACTTCTGCGATGAAATCAAGCTCCGTGCGGCCCGCATCCTCGAGTGAAAACTCGATTTTGCTGAAATACTTCTTCGCATATTTAATCGCAGCTTCCGCTGTCTCCAGCACTTGGTGCTTTTCCATCTTCAGCTTATGCTTCCGATGGATCGGGGACGTCGCTAGAAACAAATGAATACATGGGTCCTGAGCGCCCTGCAGCGCTTCACGAACAGCCTCGATGTCCGTCTCCTTCGAGCGGGACAGACCGATCACAGAGGCGTTCTTGACCGCTCTTGCTACGGCATTAACGCCTGCCAAGTCACCAGGTGATGCAGCCGGGAAGCCGGCCTCCATCCGATCGACACCCAGCTTCTCAAGTTGAAGCGCGATTTCGACCTTCTCCTGTGTGTTCAAGTTCACGCCTGGCGATTGTTCTCCGTCTCTGAGCGTTGTATCAAAGATGTAGATTTTGCGCACCATGGTCACCTCCTAAAAGATTACGAGTGTTCGATTAAACTTCTAAACCTGCCCAATGACCGTTCCGTTCTTCAGCATTTGTCTCCTCCGACAAACACTTAGCCCTCCACTGGGTTGTTCTTCGAAGTTTAAAAGGTACACTCGCCAATTTTTACTCGTCTACATAGTATTCACAGGGAGTGACTGGGAAATTCTCCTCAATCACTCCCTGTGGGATGAATAACTATATGATTCAATAATACGTTAAATTACTTTTTGATCCAGTGCATCATTTCACGCAATTCGGCACCAACAACCTCGATTGGGTGTTGAGCTTCGTTGCGGCGAGTCGCGTTCATGAACGCGAAGTTGGATTGGTTTTCCAAGATGAAGTCGCGAGCGAATTTACCTTGTTGGATATCTGTAAGAACAGCTTTCATTTCTTTTTTCGTTTCAGCTGTGATGATGCGAGGTCCTGTTACATAGTCACCATACTCCGCTGTGTTGGAGATGGAACTGCGCATGGAGGAGATTCCGCCTTCATACATCATGTCAACGATCAATTTCAGCTCGTGCAAGCACTCGAAGTAAGCCATTTCAGGTGCATAACCAGCTTCAACCAATGTTTCGAAACCTGCTTTAACGAGTTCAGATGCACCACCGCAAAGAACAGCTTGCTCACCGAACAAATCAGTTTCTGTTTCTTCACGGAAGGAAGTTTCGATAACCCCTGCGCGCGTACAACCGATACCTTTTGCATAAGCAAGGCCGATTGCTTTCGCGTTGCCAGTAGCGTCTTTCTCGATCGCGATCAAGCCAGGAACGCCGAAGCCTTCAACATAAGTACGACGTACCATGTGACCTGGGGATTTAGGAGCAACCAAGAATACATCTGTACCTTCAGGAGCTACGATTTGACCGAAATGAATGTTGAAACCGTGGGAGAACATCAAAGCAGCGCCTTTTTTCATGTTCGGTTGAATGGACTCACGGTATACGCGAGCTTGTGTCTCATCCGGCATCAAGATTTGGATCACGTCAGCGCGTGATGCCGCTTCTTCAACGGATACAACTTCGAAACCGTCATTTTTAGCTGCGTTCCAAGAACGGCCTTCACGAAGACCGATAATTACGTTCAATCCGCTGTCACGCAAGTTTTGTGCTTGTGCGTGCCCTTGGGAACCATAACCAACAACTGCGATTGTTTTACCTTTAAGTACCGCTAAGTCTGCATCTTTTTCATAGTAAGTAGTAACTGCCATTTCGTATAAATCCTCCTTTGATATGATGAATCCGTATTGTCTACCCCTTGAGTGGGTGTTTCAACGGTTACCCCGGTGCTTGGCCAAGCAATTGACGTATATCAACGACCAGCCTTTTAAAGCGCTAAAGAGTCCACCGCTCAAAGCCCCACTCAAGGAGGCTTACCTACTTTTTCACATTGCCATATTATAATTGTTTATCTAACTGAGCCACGAATCATCGCCGTTGCTCCCGTACGGGAAAGCTCACGGATGCCGTAAGGACGAAGCAATTCTACCATTGCATCTATTTTATCTGAATCTCCCACAACTTGCACGATAATTGATGCTGGACCAATATCGACAACCGCAGCACGGAATGTTTCTACAATTCCGAGAATTTCAGGACGCATGATCGGTTCTGCATTTACTTTAATGAGTGCAAGCTCTCTGGCTACCATTGGGTTGGAGCTGAGGTCGACGACTTTGATAACGTCAATCAGTTTGTACAGCTGCTTGGAAATTTGCTCCAGCGTGCTGTCATCTCCCGTTGTTACGATAACCATCCGGGAAAGCCCGAGTTCTTCGGACTCCCCTACAGTAATACTTTCAATATTAAAGCCCCTGCGTCCGAACAAACCGGATACTCGCTGCAGAACACCAGGCTGATTGTTTACGAGTACGGAAACTGTATGTTTAGTTGTCGTCATCATTCCGAATCCCCCATTAACATATCACTAATTGTATCGCCTGCTTTAACCATTGGGAATACGTTCTCTCCTTTTGGTACGACGAAATCAATCAAAACCGGCCCCGGTGTGTCCAGCGCTTCCTGCCATGCGCTTCTTGCTTCTTCCTTCGTCGTAGCACGCAAGCCCTTAACGCCGTAAGCTTCCGCAAGTTTTACGAAATCCGGGCTGCCAGCCAAATCGATGTGGCTGTAGCGGTTCTCATAAATGATTTCTTGCCACTGACGAACCATACCGAGTACTTGGTTATTCAAAATAACGATCTTCACCGGGATGTTGTTAATGGCACAGATGGCAAGCTCTTGCGCACACATTTGAACGCCGCCGTCGCCGTTGATGGAAACAACCAGCTTATCCGGATTCCCCATTTGTGCACCGATCGCGGAAGGGAAGCCAAAGCCCATCGTACCAAGTCCGCCGGAAGTTACGAGAGAGCGCGGGTTTTTGAACTTGTAGAACTGAGCAGCCCACATTTGATGTTGACCCACGTCAGTTGTTACGATCGCTTCACCTTGCGTCGTCTCACTAATCATTTCAACAACGAATTGCGGTTTCAGTTCTGTTTCCGTATCGCCGTATTTCAGCGGGAACTTCTCTTTGTTGGCTTGAACTTCAGCAATCCATGCTTCGCTCTTCGCAGGCTTAGCTTTCTGATTGGCCAAAGCCAGAACAGCCTTCACATCGCCAACGCACGGGATGTCCGTTTTCACGTTTTTGCCGATTTCCGCAGGATCCACATCGATATGAGCGATGGTTTTCACTTTAGGAGCAAAACCGTTCAAATTCATCGTCACACGGTCATCGAATCTCGAACCGATGGAAATCAGGAGGTCCGCATTCTGAATTGCAGTGTTCGCTGTGTACGTTCCGTGCATTCCCGGCATGCCGAGCCATAGCTCATGTGCGCTTGGGAAGCCGCTTAGTCCGAGCAACGTTGTTGCCACCGGAATTTGCGTAGCATTCACGAACTCGATCAATTCTTTGGATGCATCTGCGTATACGACGCCGCCACCTGCAATGATTACCGGACGCTCTGCTTCTTCGATCGCTTTCAGCAGCTTGTCGACTTGCAGCTTGTTCGGCTGTACCGTTGGGTTATAGCCGCGGATGTTTACATCCTGTACTGGTTTAAATATCGTTTTATGAGCGGAGACATCCTTTGGTATGTCAATGAGAACCGGACCTTTACGACCTGAGTTCGCAATATGGAACGCTTCATGAATGATGCGCGGCAAATCGTTTACGTCTCTTACCAAGTAGCTGTGTTTCGTGATGGGCATTGTAATCCCCGTAATATCAGCCTCTTGGAAAGCATCCGTACCAATAAAGTTTGTTGCAACGTTCCCTGTAATAACGACGAGAGGAACTGAATCCATATATGCGGTAGCTATCCCAGTGACGAGGTTCGTAGCCCCCGGCCCCGATGTAGCGATACATACGCCAACTTTGCCTGTGGAACGTGCATATCCATCGGCAGCGTGAATGGCTCCTTGCTCATGTCTTGTCAGTAGGTGGTTAAAATCGGAAAAGCCATGCATCGCATCGTAGATGTACAAAACAGCGCCGCCCGGATATCCAAAGACGCAGTCCACACCCTCCAGCAATAAGCTTCTTAGCAAAATCTCGGAGCCTGTGATCAGGTCCGGCTTCATCAGCTTGTCAATCAGTTCTTCTTTTGACCTCTTTGGTTCAGTTTGAACATTCATTGTGATCCTCCTCTCAAAAAATAAGTCCATGTCATGGATCGAGCTTTTCTAGATAATAAGAAAAACCCCTGTTCATCCCGCACACGCACGTAACGTGTTAAACGGGACGAAAGGGGTTTAAGCTTCCGTGGTACCACCCAAATTTGCTACATGCCTCACAGCATACAGCCTTAGCAGGTATGTTCGTATTGAACAATACCCTCAGCACGATAACGTGTGCTTTTCCGATTCTCCCTAGTGTTTACAGACAATGCCGTAAGTTTCAGGAAAACAGCTCCGAGGTGACTTCGTACGTAAGGGATTAAGGCGATGGTTTCAGCAAGCCCAACGCTCTCTGCGCATAAGTGCCCTTATGACTTCTTCCTCTTCATAGCCGATTAATTCGTGAACATCACCAGTTAAGATGATATTAGAGATTATTATATGCATCCCCAGAGCATTAGTCAATAGCAGATCGAATAAAACCATCGAAAGTGAGGGAATATACTACCAATTCAGGAAATGAGGGCTTCTGCTGATGAAATCTTCTCTGAAACCCGCTCTCCCTTTAACGACGGATTTGCAAACGAACATATCGATGATGCAAGAAGCGCTTGGCGGATCTCCGGATATTATTATTCGCATGGTCGATATGCAGGTTATTCAGGATCACTTCTCCCTTGCGTTAATCTACATAGATGGGCTTGTTCAATCAGAATCTATTCATAAGCATCTCATTGAGCCCCTATTAAATGTTCAAGCAACCGAAAAGATCAGTGAACAATATTGCGGGATTCACGAAATACTGCAGCAAACCATCACAGTTGGCGAACTCATTGAGGCTACCAATGATTCCGAGGTGCTGAATGCCGTTTTAGAAGGCTGCACAGCTATTTTTATCGATGGGTTCGACGAAGCCTTCATCGCTAGCACGACCGGCTGGGAGAAGCGAGCGATTGATGAACCCCAGACGCAGACCGTTATCCGGGGGCCGAAGGAGAGCTTTACGGAAGATATTCGTACGAATATCAGCTTGCTGCGTAGAAAAATCAAATCGCCTGACCTTCGCTTTGAAAACATGAAGATTGGCCGTTACACAAGGACCGAGGTCATTCTGACCTACATCGACGGCATCGTCAATGAGAAGGTGCTGGCAGAAGCACGCAGACGTCTTTTGCTCATTGATACGGACAGCATTTTGGAGAGTGCCTACATTGAGGAGTTCATTGAGGATAAAGGGTATACGCCTTTTCCTACTTTGATGAACACAGAGCGCCCTGATGCTGCAGCGGCAGGATTACTTGAAGGGCAGATTGTCATCATCGTCGACGGGACGCCTTTCGCGTTAATCGCTCCTGTGACGTTCTATAAATTCCTGCAATCCAGTGAGGACTATTACCAGCGCTACGATATCGCCTCATTCGTACGGTTGATTCGGTATGCTTCTTTTTTCATATCTATGCTGCTGCCGTCACTCTACATTGCGATTACCACTTTCCATCAGGAAATGCTGCCCACGACCTTACTTATCACTCTTGCTGCCCAACGGGAAGGGGTTCCTTTCCCTGCGCTTGTCGAAGCGTTCTTGATGGAAATCACCTTCGAAGTGCTTCGGGAAGCAGGGGTGCGTATGCCCCGCGTTGTCGGACCCGCCATTTCCATTGTCGGCGCGCTTGTGCTTGGACAAGCGGCCGTGCAAGCCGGGCTTGTGTCCGCAGCGATGGTGATCGTGGTATCGTTCACAGCGATTTCCAACTTTGTCACGCCTGCCATTAACCTGGCGGTTGCCGCAAGGTTGATCCGCTTCATGCTTATGCTCTTGGCTGGAGTTCTGGGCCTTTTCGGTATTTTATTTGGCTGCATGGTTATCCTCATTCACGTGTGTTCCATTCGATCGTTCGGAATCCCTTACATGGCGCCGATAGCTCCCTTCATCGCATCCAATGTAAAAGATATCTTTATCAGGCTTCCATGGCGGAACTTAATTAAGCGGCCGTTACGCATGACCAAGAATATTTTCAGACAGCCTCCTCCGGCCAAACCGTCAAAGAAAAAATAACTGCAAGATGGAGGGGAATGATGACATGCCAGCCAAGCGCCGATTCGTCTTGATAAGCTTAATCTGCTTCATCACTTGCTGCTTATGTACAAGTTGCTGGGATCGAAAGGAACTGAATAAAATCGCGATCACGGCCGCAACCGCCATCGATTGGGATGAAGATCACTGGCTGATCTCCTACCAGGTTGTTATTCCTCAATCTATCTCCAATACAGGCGGAGGAGGGATTCAACAGGCCCCTGTCTTGGTGTTTTCCACAACCGGGGATTCCATTCAGGCAGCCGTTCAACGTGCCAGCCTGGAGATGCCTCGTAAAATGTTCTTCGCCCATAATCGTGTGATTGTCATTGGAGAGGCTGCCGCCCGCAAGGGAATCTCTCCGGTCATTGACGTATACTTGCGCAGCGCAAATTCCCGGGAAACTGTCAGCATACTCGTCAGTCGAGGCAAAGCGCGAAAAATTCTGGAGCAAATTCTTCCCCTCGAGAAGATACCAGGCGCCGCTATACAAAATATGGTGCTTAACGAGGACCAGACGGACGCCAACCTCAAGCAGGTCATGGTCTTTCAAATGCTGATGGGAATGTCGAGCGACTCCGGCTATACAACGGTGCCTGAAGTGTTTATATCCGGAAAGGGGATCGAAGCCACTTCGATCGAAAATTTAAAAAACACAAATTTCGATACGAAGCTCAAAATGGGACGGATCGGCGTTTTTCAAAAAGATAAGCTCATCGGTTGGATGACAGGACATGAAGGCTATGGCCTCAGCTGGATTAAAGGGGATATCAGCCAGTCCATCTTGTTTTTCGCCTGCTCAAAAGATAGTAAGAGCCTGGTCTCGTCACTACGAGTTAACAAGGCTTCCACCAAGCTGACGCCTGTAAAAGTTCAAGGAAAGTGGGTCATTAAAGCTGATGTAAGAGCAAGCGGAGCGATTGTCGAGAACAACTGTATGATTGATGCTTCTAAGCCTGAAGGCATCCGCGAAATAGAGGATCTCGTCAGCGACACCATTTCCGATATTATGCTTACCTCCTTGCATAAAGCTCAAAATATGAAAGCAGATGTACTCGGGTTCGCTGGCCTTATTCATAGAAAAGATCCCAAAGCTTGGGAGCATTTACAGCCAGATTGGGGTGATCATTTCGCCCAAATTGAGATGGAACCTTCCTTCAAGATCGAGATACAGAATATCGGCATGAACAGCAAGTCTGTGAAGCAGCTTATTGAAACTGATAATCAATAATGATGATCGGAAGAAGGAGATTATCCGCATGGAACGAATCAGCAACTACCAAATTGCTGTCTTAATCATTCTTTTCCAAATCGGCAGTACGCCTTTATTTGCCATCGGCAACAAAGCAAAGCAGGACTCTTGGATTGCGATGCTGCTCGCGGCAGCTGTCGGCTTACTGCTCCTACGGATGTTTCTCTACATTCAAAGCATCGCCCCTGATCAGTCCCTTATCGCATTAATGCGCATTTGCTTCGGGAAGGTAGCCGGCGGTATTATCAGCAGCTGCTTTATCATTTATTTTGCCTATGAATCCATGAGAAATGTTCGGGATTTCGGTGAAATTACAAGCGTAACGCTTCTCGCCAGAACGCCCAAATTTATTATCATGCTGCTAGTCATTCTGCTCGCGGCTTATACGATTCTCCTGGGCATTGAAACCCTTTGCCGCGTGGTCGAAAGCTTGATAATCCCCGTGCTTTTCAGCTATGGAGTCCTAAGCCTTCTTATTGTGGTTTCCAAACTGATCAACTTTGAGCGCATTCAGCCGGTTATGGAGAAAGGCTTTCTCCCTATCATCAAGGCGGCCTTACCGGATCTAGTCTCGTTTCCATTCGGACAAATGGTCGTTTTTCTGATGTTTTGGCACTTAATGGACGATAATAAAAAAGTAAAACGTATCAGTATTTTTTCCTATCTTGGCGTTGCTTTCTTCCTCATTGCAATGAACATGATTAATGTGCTGGTTCTTGGACCTGCATTGATTGGTAACAGCACGTTGCCTTTCTTGCAAACGGTGCAGTTGATTCAGGTTGGGGAAATCTTTGAACGGCTGGATGTGTTCGTTACATTGCTGCTATTTCTCGGACTTTTTGTTAAATTAACTGCATTCTTCTGGGCAGCCTCTTTTGGGCTTACTCAGCTTATAGGCAGCAGCACTAATAGCAAGCTGCCTGTTTGCCTTGTCGGCATCGTTATTTTCATCAGCTCCTTTCTTGAGCCTAATTACACGTACCATATTTGGTTAGGTCTTACCTTCAGCGTCAAACTGTACCCCATTTTCCAAGTCCTGTTTCCCCTCGCCATGTTTATCGCGATACTGCTGCGCAAATTGAAAAAGGACTCTCCGCCTTCTGAGGAAGCTCCAACACTTGATATGTCTGCAAAATAATAAAGTTAAGCCCGATTTAGGGGAACTCCATTCCCTTATTTAGGTGAAAAGCGCAATTTCGGGGGGTGGAGGGGAACTAAATGGTCTTATTTCACCTAAATCGCCCAACATTTGACAGAGCATGGCGAAATAGCGGCCTGTAGTTCCCTCTCCCTCGCTCGAAGGGCAATTTTAGTAAAAATAGCCCCCTGTAGTTCCCCAACCCCTTTCTTATCTACGAACAAAAAAAGCTTGCCCCCTTGCGGGGACAAGCTTTCTGAGCGCGAAGCGAAGCTTACGCGTTTACTTTTGCTTTTGCAGCTGTTGCCAAATCGTTGAACGCTTTAGCATCGTTTACAGCCAAATCAGCCAAGATTTTGCGGTTGATGTCGATACCAGCCAATTTCAGGCCGTGCATCAATTTGCTGTAGCTCAAGCCGTTTTGACGAGCGCCTGCATTGATACGAGTGATCCACAGTCTGCGGAAATTACGTTTCGTTTGGCGACGGTCACGGTAAGCATACACTAAAGATTTCATTACTTGCTCTTTAGCTGTTTTAAATAAACGGTGTTTGGAACCGAAATAACCTTTTGCTAATTTCAAAATTTTCTTACGACGGTGAGCGCGAATAAATCCGCCCTTGACTCTTGCCATTGTGAACTACCTCCTGGGATATATAAATGATGTTCGAATTTTACACGAAATGACGATTAACCTTTGATAAGTGTCAGTTGTTGTTTCAAACGACGTACATCGCCAGGAGCCATAACTGGGTTCGTGGACAAAACGCGTTTCGTACGTGAAGATTTACCAGAAAGCAAGTGGTTCTTACCTTGTTTGTATCTCATCACTTTGCCTGTGCCAGTGACTTTGAAACGGCCTTTCAGGCTGCTGTGTGTTTTCATTTTCGGCATGTTGTTGTTCCTCCTAATTTAGTATACCGCCTACGTTGTCGCCTTCGGCGTTAAGATCATGATCATGCTTCTTCCCTCAAGCTTAGGAGCGCGCTCCTGTGAGGAAATGTCGGCTGTTTCAGTAGCCAGACGTTCAAGCACTCTGCGACCAATCTCCGAGTGCGCTATTTCACGCCCGCGGAACCTGACGCTGGCTTTTACTTTATCGCCATCGCCAAGGAATTTAACCGCATTGCGAAGCTTCGTTTGGAAGTCATGTTCATCGATCGTCGCGCTTAAGCGAATCTCTTTGATATCAACGATCTTCTGGTTCTTACGAGCTTCTTTCTCTTTCTTCTGTGTTTCATAACGGAATTTACCGTAATCCATGATGCGGCATACAGGCGGCTTCGCCGTCGGTGCCACGTTCACTAAATCCAAGTTCGCGTCAAGTGCGATTTGAAGAGCTTCGCGAATCGGTGTAATACCGAGTTGTTCTCCGTCCGCCCCGATCAGGCGTACTTCCTTCACACGAATCTCGTCATTAATCATATGGTCTTTGCTAATAGTGTTCCACCTCCAAAAAGTATGTACCTCTTTATCCAATATAAAAAAGATGCGGGCGCGCAGTGGCCCACATCTTCATCAATAACAGGTTTAAGCAACCTATTGAGCATTCATGATGATTCATTCAAACCAGCCAACTCTTGTCGGTCAGGTGAGAAGCGGGCGCCTCTGCTTTTACTTGAAATATAATATCATCTCGGTGAAGAAAAGTCAACTCACTTGTTTACTTTTCATTTCATCCAGGCGAATGACACGTGTATGCTCCGTGTGGCTCCATTGTTTGTTGTTTTGCGTGAAGAACGCATAGAACGTAATCGGCCACCAAGACAGCATGAACACGGGATATAAAATTAGATATTTATATACTTTGCGAGGCGCCTTCTCAATCAGCATGGAGAGCGGCAGCAAGATATAAATCGCTATACTCACCGTGTTGAAGAAAATCGGATTGATGTCGGCAAGCATCGGCGTCTCCGACCATCCTGGCGTTACGGATTTGATCCACAGCAGCACGGAGATAATCGCTCCGAAGAAAAAGTTGTATACGTTGGCTGAGTAAATAGCCGCGTCAATCTTCGTCCAGCTGCCTTCTTTGATACCCTGCCACAACAGTGGGAAGAAGTAACGCTTAGCCACGTCAAAGTGTCCTTGCATCCAGCGCAAACGCTGTTTGGCGGAAGCTTTGAACGTAAGCGGCTTCTCATCGTAAACAATCGCTTCGTAGTTGTAAGTCGGCCTAATCCCCATCTTGATGCAGCGCATCGAGAACTCCAGATCCTCTACAAGGCTTGTAGCCCCCCAACCGATTTGTTTCAGGAGCTTGGACTCAAAACACATGCCCGTACCGCCTAAATAGTTGGCAAGTCCCAAGTTCGTGCGGGGCATCTGCCAGAAACGGTTTGCAAAGTAATACGAAATCGCGTAAGAACCGGTAACCCATGAATCGTTCGGATTCTTGCTGTCAAGGTAAGCTTGAATCACTCTGGATCCGGAACAAAGATCATTGTTCATATGCAGCAGGTAGTCCGGGCTGGAGAGATTGTCGGCATCGAACATAACAACCGCGTCGTACTGACGCTCACGCTTCCAAAGCTCTTTCAGCATCCATTCGATCGCATAGCCCTTACCTCTTAGGTTCGGGTTATGGCGCTCCATGGCGTAAACACCATGACTGCGTGTAATCTCAGCCGTATTGTCCGTACAGTTGTCGCAAATTACGAAAATGTCATATAGCTCTTTGGGGTAATCCAAAGCCTTCAGATTCTCGATTAATGCGCCAACGACCTGCTCCTCGTTATGTGCTGCGACCAGAACGGCAAACGATTTTTGCGGAGCAAATTTCTGTTTGTTTCTGGGACGGTACCATCCAAAGAACGTTAAAAATAACTGATACGCACCGATGAGCGCCAAGCCAATCTGAAACGTAAGCACAATCTTGTCAAGCATGAAGCAAAGTCCCCCTTTTTGTTTATGCACACAAGCTATCTTTTTATACGCGTAGTGCGCAATTATGTACAGGTGAATTAACCGTTCTTGATTTTCCTCTCTTTCCCCCTATTTGTCAAAGTCTACAAAGAACGAAAAATAGCCGGTTCTTTGAGATTTAAGGGGAACGTGCGCACACTTTGCAGTATGTGCTTGAAATCAGATCGTTAAAGTCCTGTTTTCAACGTTTTTCATTTTATTGTGTACAAAAAGTTCACCATTTAGACCAAGAAGCAACCCCTCATGTGATTCGGGTTTTATTATAATTCACCCGAGCTTCCCCTGACAACTTTTGCCGATCTTGCCGGATAACGGCTAGTACGCATTAAAATCCAAGGTCCCCTTCATAACATTCGCGCAGCTTTCAGACAAAGAGTCCGTCATCAGCCAATCTCATTCTTAAGGACTGCAACCGTCCGACTTACAGCATAACGGACTCAACGATCTAGATGCCATATGACCTAAGCACTGACTTTCGTTCGTGCACATTCAACCAGAAACGTCCTGGGTCGACACCTTATTTAAAAAATCCCAAAATGAAAGGGTTTGCATTTTCGAACCTATAGGCATTAAGGAATGGGATAGCATGGCGACATATAGGGTACAATAAAAAGGAATACTATTCCATTGTTTCCATGATTTAATTCGACTAAAGCGACCTTCAAAATGTAAACGCGCCTTTCTTAACATTTATTACTGCGTTAATCTGATTTTAATAAATGTTCTTTATAATTTGAAATAGCAGGTATCTTACGACCGAAGGAGGCTACTACTCATGAGCAGAGTCGTGAACTGGCTTCAGCATCATGAAACTCGCATGTTCCACTTTGTGAATCAACGTATTCAGCACTTCTTCCTTGATCATTTCTTTTCTAGAATCACTCATCTGGGAGGAGCTACGGCTACAATTGTCATCTCCCTCTGTTGCGCTTTGTTCGGGCAAGGACAACTGAGAATCGCGGGCATTCAGGCCCTCATCGCTTTAACGATCAGTCATATTCCGGTTGCCATCATCAAAAAGAAATATCCGCGGCTTCGGCCTTATCTGGTACATCCTCAAACGATTACCTATAAAAACCCATTAACCGATCATTCCTTTCCGTCCGGACATACAACCGCCATCTTCTCGATCATCATTCCATTTATGACCGCTATACCTGTTCTAGGCGTTATCCTTCTGCCGCTCGCTCTCATCGTTGGCTTATCTCGTATCTACCTGGGACTGCACTATCCTTCTGATTGTCTCGTAGGGTGTTTGATTGGTACTGCGGCATCTCTAGCAACTGTAGGTTTATGGGGGTAAAAAAATGAACGCTGTGCAGGGTAAGAAACGGGTTCTCATCCTCTCCGAAGGCTTCGGAGCCGGTCATACACAAGCAGCCTATGCGCTCGCTGTAAGCTTAGAGAAGCGATGCACAAATATTGAAACGCGTGTACTGGAGTTGGGGACTTTCCTGCATCCGACTATAGCGCCTTGGATCTTCCAAGCCTACAAGAAGACACTAACCGCCAGCCCCAAGCTTTACGGCCGGTTATACCGCTCCCAATATAAGAAATCGTTAAACCGCTTGACGCAATTAGCGCTGCACCGCATTTTTTATGCGCAGACCGCAGAGATTATCCGGAATTGGGCTCCGCAGGCCATCGTCTGCACCCACCCTTTTCCCAGCGTCGTCGTTTCCAGGTTGAAAAGAGCCGGCCTTGCCATCCCGCTGTGCACCGTCATCACAGACTACGATGTACACGGAACTTGGGTCAGCCGTGAAGTGAACAAATATATGGTCTCGACAGAAGACGTCAAAAATAAATTGCTTGGCCGTGGCATTGCCGCCGCACAAGTCGAAATCACGGGCATCCCTGTCCATCCAAGCTTCCGGGAAGCTCACGATAAAGCAAAGATCCGGCAGCAGTTCCAATTAGCCGCGATGCCTACGGTGCTTGTAATGGGTGGCGGCTGGGGCTTAATCGGAGGCGATTCCCTCAGCGAGCATCTTGTCACGTGGAGAGATCGCGTGCAGTTTATTTTTTGCTTGGGCAATAATGCCAAGACATTAGCCAAACTAGCCGCGGACGACCGGTATCAGCATCCAAACATCCGGTTGCTCGGATTCACGCCGGACATCGACAAATTAATGGAAGTTTCGGATTTGCTCGTTACGAAGCCTGGCGGGATGACCTGTTCGGAAGGGCTTGCCAAATCCATTCCGATGCTGTTCTATGATCCGATCCCGGGTCAGGAAGAAGAGAACGTGCTTTATTTTACCGAGCAAGGCTTTGGTGAGCCGATTCGATCCGCAGATACGATTGCCAACTGGTTGACGATGCTCGTCAGCCGCTATACGGATGTGCAGGCCAGACGTGTTTGGAACTACCGCCAAAGAATGAATATGCCTTCGGCTGATTGTTCAGAGGTTATTCTCCAAGTGCTCGGCTAACGATCAGCCAGTATACAAAAAGGCTCCTTATCTGCATACAGCAGTTAGAGGAGCCTTTTAATAATGTTATTCAGCTTTCGCGTTGCTTAGTTGGTCCAAATGCGCAGCAAGAGCGTCCTGACCGATCACAACTTCACAGCGGTGAATGTTCATACCTTGCGTGGCGAACTTGGTTTCATATTCCGTCATGACATGGTCCGGGTGAAACCCGTCTGCATGAAGATTCAAGGAAATATTACGCATTCTGAGTCCCATATCCGCAAAAGAATTAAGCGAGAATTCGAAAAGCGATTGCGAATCGGTTTTCAAATGAATCTCACCCTTTGCATTCAAAATCTGCTGATATTTGGCCACAAAGCCAGGGTGCGTCAACCGTCTGCGAGCATGTTTTTTCTTTGGCCATGGATCGCTGAAGTTCAAATAAACCCGCTCCAACTCGCCTTCAGCAAAAGCTTCTTCAATATGTTCAATATTGAACAGCATCAACTTCAAATTCGGGATGCTCGGAGCGGACTCCGATTCTTCCTCGGTCTTCACGTCATGAGCGATCTTCGCCTTCTCGCTTGCTTTGCGAATAAGCTCATCGTACATATCGACACCAATGAAATTAATATCCGGGTATTTCTTGCTCATTTCACTGATAAAACGACCTTTCCCCATCCCAAGTTCAGCATGAATAGGGTTATTGTTGCCAAATAACTCGGCCCATTTGCCTTTATAGTCTTTGGCATTGAGAACAACGAGTTCCTTCTGACGTTCTATATCTTCTCGAATTCCTTTTCTTCCCCGTAACCGCATCTACTATTTGCCTCCTACACGTACAAGCTATCGAATACAAATCATAGACCATTCTAGGGAAAAAATCAAAGGGAATTACACTTCCAGTTTGTGATATTCAATGGTTTTGGACGTAGCTGGGAATAGCTTGCGATCTAGAGAACGAAGTACTTTTTGTCTGGCTTCCTTGGATACATTCGGATCAGCCACATATTTTGCTCCGCTGCTTAACGCTAAAGCTTCCTTCACTGTCGGCTCAACGGATAAGGTATCTGCCGATAAGAAGGATAAGGTTGAAGTCGTCATGGTCTGTTTCACCTGCTTTCTTTTTCAACTATTAATGATAGTTTTGGTTACGGCTGAATTCTTTATGATTGGCAGATCATACTAACAAAAAAACCTAGCCGTTTTGACCGATAAACGGTGAAGGAATCCTATGACTCATCATGCATCGGACACAGCTTAATAGGGGAACTCCCTTATTTAAGTAAAAAGCCGAATTTCGTAGTTTGAGGGGAACTACAGGCTCTTATTCAACCCCTATCGTCCAAATATGCATCAAAATGGCGAAATAGCGGACCTTAGTTCCTAGTTCCCTCTCCCTCCCGCAAAGGGATCTTTTGGGCAAAATAGCAGCCTGTAGTTCCCCTATAAACATAATGCAAAAAAACGCCCTCCTGCTTAGGAGGACGCGCATTCTTACTTATATCTCATCTCTTCGTTTATTGCTTCCTCTTAATCCAGCCAGACCTAATAATCCGACTAAACCAAGCCATCCCCAGTTCATACTTTTGTTAGTTGAAGTGGTCGCATAGGTGCGATAAGAAGTCGTATCATAATTGCCACGGTTTGTTGCCGTAGTTCCTGTCGTACTCATCCGATCCATGAGATTGTTGCCGTAGCCGTTGATTTGACCCATAACACCAGTGCCGGTTGTGCTTTTTCCCGTATACGTATTGGTTGTTGTTCCATCCGGTCTGTACACGCCATCGTACTTGTTCGGATGTGTGGTCGTGATCGGAGCAAGTGGAGTTGTGTTTCCATTATACGTATTGGTGTTAGTCATCGTCCCCGTGCCGTTCAACAAACCAGTTCCCGCGCTAGTCCCCGTCGTAGCGTCGTAATTACTGCCTGTATACCCCGATGTTGTCGTAGTTCCCGTCCCCATAGTTCCCGAAGTTCCCGTGTGAGTGTTCATTGTCGGTGTACTCGTGTTTGCGTGCGCCCCAACTGCCCCAAAGCTCAATGCTGTCGTTAAAGCTACCGCCAATGTCACTGTACGAAACTTTTTCACTTCTTCATTTCCCCTCTCGGCATTTGATTGTCATGCAAAGTTATCATGCTCTGATATGCCCACTTTTAACGGGGAAGTTGGTGGAAAGGGAGGGGTCGCTTTCATGTTTATTTTTCGCTACAATAGGGTGGAAGGAAAGGAGTTCGACCTGATGACTACAGTGATACAAGAGTCACCTCAGCTATGGGGGGACAAACGTTTCCATACATGGAATTATGAAATGCGCGAAGCTTTCGGCGGCAAAGTATTTAAAGTAATGCTCGATGCAGGCTTTACTTGTCCGAATCGCGATGGCAATATTGCGACCGGCGGTTGTACATTTTGCAGTGCGAGAGGCTCTGGTGATTTTGCAGGCAGCCGCCGCGATGATCTCGTTACCCAATTTAACAAAATCAGAGATCTTCAGCATCAGAAATGGCCCGAAGCCCAATATATCGGCTATTTCCAAGCTTATACGAATACTTACGCCCCCGTTGAGCAATTGCGGGAATATTATGAGGTCATTTTGCAGCAGCCAGGCGTTGTGGGCTTATCCATTGCAACCCGGCCGGACTGCTTGCCCGATGATGTCATTGAATATTTGGCAGAACTGAACGAACGAACCTACTTATGGGTTGAAATGGGCCTTCAGACCGTTCACGAATCTACGTCTCAGCTCATTAACCGTGCGCATGACACCCAATGCTATCTGGATGCCGTGGCTAAGCTCAGAAAGCATAATATTCGCACTTGTGCGCACATTATTTACGGATTGCCTGGAGAAACTCACGAAATGATGCTTGACACCGGCAGAGCCGTCGCTCAGATGGATGTTCAGGGCATCAAAATTCATTTACTTCATTTAATGCGTAAAACACCTATGGTGAAACAATACGAAGCCGGCTTGCTGGAATTCCTTGAAAAAGATGAATACGTGAAACTTATCGTCGATACGCTTGAGTTTCTGCCGCCGGAAATGATTGTTCACCGGCTGACCGGGGATGCCCCGCGCGATCTGCTGATCGGACCGATGTGGAGCCTCAAGAAATGGGAAGTACTGAACAGCTTTGACAAACTGTTGAAAGATCGAAACACATGGCAGGGCAAGTATTGGAAAGGCAAAGCCACCAAATAAAAAACTGCTGGGATAAAACCCATTTCGATTTTGAACCGTTTCCTATATATAGTGAAAGCTTATATAAAGGAGATGGATGCGATGAAAAAAAGGGTTGGAGCAGCATGGATTGGATTGATGCTTGTCGTTGCCGGTTGCGGAGGGACGCCTCAAGCGTCCGCGCCAGTATCTGCACCGCCGTCACCGACGCAGACGGCAGCCGCAAGTTCCCCGGCGGCAGCCTCAGCAGCGCCGACGGCAACACCCACAGCAGCCGCGGCAACGCCAGCGGCGGCAACAGCAGCGCCGGCGGCAAGCAGCACGCCGCAGCCAAGCGCAGCGGCAGCGACACCTAGCGCGGCAGTCGCCACCGCTGCGCCAGTGAAAGAGACGGCAACGGCGACGCCCGTGCCGGTGCCAACACCAACGCCTGCGCCTGCAAGCGCGGCGCCGCCGCCATCCGCGAAGCCGCAGGCGGCGGATGGCGGAACTACCACCGCAGCTGAAGCGCAGGCGCTGTTCAAGGACAACTGCATGGCCTGCCACGGGGCAAGCCTTGAAGGGGACTTCGGGCCGAACCTGACGAAGGTCGGATCGCGCAAAACGAAAGATCAAATTGTGCAGCAAATCGTCAAAGGTAAAGGCGATATGCCTCCTTTCCAAGAGGCTTTGAAGCCCGAGGAAATCGAGGCGCTGGCCACATGGCTGGCAGCCAAAAAATAACTGTCGCTCATAAGCACAAGCACAGCATGGAGGCTTTTCACGCATGGGTTTTGTTTCTGTTTTAGGTTTTGCTCATCAACTCATCGGGCAGCGCGTTCAACCGGGCGATACGGTTATAGACGCAACGCTCGGCAACGGCGTAGACACCGTCTTTCTCGCGAAGCTGGCGGGCCGCAGCGGTCTAGTCTACGGCTTCGATATCCAGCAGCAAGCGCTGGATCAAACCAAGATGCGTCTGGAGAAGGAACTTCCAGACGCATCTTCTTCTGTGCACCTGAACTTATGCAGCCACGCGCTCATGGAGACGGCTGTGCCGGAGGACCGCCACGGCAAGGTAGCCGCGGTCACCTTCAACCTCGGCTACTTGCCAGGCGCCGATCCCGCAACGATAACCAAGCAGGAATCAACCATTCCTGCATTGGAAGCGGCTCTCCGCCTGCTCCGCAAAGGCGGTATTGTAACCATCGTGCTGTACAGCGGGCACGAGGGCGGCTCGGAAGAAGCGGCTGCCGTCGAAGCTTGGGCGCAGCAGCTCCCGCTTGCAGCTTTTCAAGTGCTACGCTATCAATTCATGAATACAAGCGCGCATGCACCCTATCTCTTAGCTCTAGAAAAAAGATAGACCCATTGATATAATGCTAGGTAGTGACTAGCACTTTTTGGTCATTTTTACAGAAGAAATATAGAGAAAGTAGGGATAGCAGTGAAATCATACCCGCTTCAATTTCAACCTGAAATGAAAGAACGTGTTTGGGGAGGCAGAGCCCTGGAGAAGTTTGGCTTTCAACTGCCGGAAGGCGCGATTGGCGAAGGCTGGATGATCGGCGATCACCCTAATGGAACAACGAAGGTCATCAATGGAGAACTTGCAGGTCTTGGATTGGACGAAATCCGCGAGAAATACGGTAAAAGTTTATTCGGGACCAAAGGCTTCTCCGAAAAAAACGGCCGGTTCCCCCTTCTCATCAAGCTTCTGGATTGTGAAGACGACTTGTCCGTGCAAGTTCACCCGAATGACCATTACGACAACTTGGCTGCCGGTGAGCTGGGCAAAACCGAAATGTGGTACATCCTGGATGCAAAGCCCGGAGCCAAAATTATATACGGCATGAAGGAAGGCGTTACCCGCGAAAGCTTGGCGCAAGCTATTAGCGAAGACCGTATTCTAGACTGCCTGCAGGAAGTCCCTGTAGAAGCCGGCGATTCCTTCTATATCCCGGCCGGAACCGTTCATGCGTTGGGCGCCGGTGTTCTGGTTGCTGAGATTCAGCAGAATTCCGACACCACCTATCGTTTGTACGATTACAACCGTCCTGGGTTGGATGGCAAGCCGCGCGATCTTCATATCGAGGACTCACTCAATGTTATCGCTTATGAGGGTTCAGGCTCCACGCGTATGAAAACAAACATGAGTGAAACCGGCACATGGTTGACGCTCGCCCAGTCTCCTTTTTTCACAGTGGAAAAAGGCCTCGTTGGCCCCAAATGGGAGTTAAGCACTTCTCCGGAGAGCTTCGTAATCCTCGTCATTGCAGAAGGAAATGGAACGCTTCAATGGGAAGATGGCAGCATCTCCACCAAGCCAGGCGATTGCTTCTTGCTTCCAGCCAATCTGGGCAGCTATGCGCTAGAAGGCAGCATGACGGTAATTCGCAGCTACTTGCCTTAATTAACCGCCTACTGTCGTAACCACCGTGTTACACAAGGATAAACGACTTCGTCGTCCTTTAGGACGAGCGCGTTTTGTCAAGGTTGATGCGAAGCAAAAGTATAAAACTTATACTTTCTTAACTACTAACAAAGCGCTCCAACCGTCATCTTTACGATGCGGCGGAGCGCTTTTATTTATGTGCTGTTCTATTCTTCCGATAAGGAGCTTTCTTTTAAAATAACGTCATGAGCGCCGCCCTCTACTAAGCTGGTTGCTGAAACAAGCGCAATTCTCGCTTTGCTTCTCAGCTCTGCCAGACTAAGTGATCCGCAGTTGCACATGGTGGACTTGATTTTGCCAATCGTCTTGTCCAAATTTTCTTGCAGGCTACCTGCATACGGCACATAGGAATCAACGCCTTCTTCAAATAAAAGCTTGCTTTTGCCGCCTGTATCGTAACGCTGCCAGTTGCGGGCACGATTGGACCCTTCTCCCCAGTACTCTTTCACGAAGTTGTTGCCTACCTTAAGCTTTCTCGTAGGGCTCTCGTCGAAACGGGCGAAATAACGGCCCAACATAACGAAATCAGCGCCCATGGCCAAGGCTAACGTAACATGGTAGTCATGTACGATACCACCATCGGAACAAATCGGAATGTAGACGCCTGTTTCTTTAAAATACTGGTCTCTGGCTTCGACGACTTCCATAATGGAGGAAGCTTGGCCGCGCCCAATCCCTTTTTGTTCCCGAGTGATACAAATGGAACCGCCGCCGATCCCAACTTTCACGAAGTCCGCTCCGGATTCCACTAAATACAGGAAGCCCTCCCGGTCAACAACGTTGCCAGCTCCGATTTTCACATTGAAATTCTCTTTGACATACTGAACCGTTTCCCGCTGATATTCGCTGTAGCCGTCAGAGGAGTCGATGACCAAGATGTCTACACCCGCTTCAACGAGAGCAGGAACTCTGTCTTTATAATCTTTGGTATTGATTCCCGCACCTACAATGTAGCTTTTGTTCGCATCAAGAAGCTCCATCGGATTTTCTTTATGCTCATCATAATCTTTCCGGAAAACAAGAGTTTCAAGCTTCATCTGCTCATCCACGATCGGCAAACAATTGAGCTTATGATCCCAAATTAAGTTGTTAGCTTCCGACAAGGAAATTCCCGCTTTACCGTAAATCAGTTTATCAAATGGTGTCATAAACTGATGAATCGGACGATCCAGCGGATCACGGCTTTTGCGGTAATCACGTCCTGTTACAATACCGAGCAGTACGCCATTTGCTGTACCATCATCCGTAATCGCTACTGTGGAATGGCCTGTTTCTTCTTTCAATGCAAGCACATCGCTTAATGTATGATCGGGCGTTAAGTTGGAGCGGCTTACGACGAAGCCTGCCTTGTACCCTTTCACTTTCCGTACCATCTGTGCTTCTTCTTCAATCGTCTGCGAGCCAAAAATAAATGAAATCCCGCCACAACGTGCCAAAGCAATCGCCATTCCGTCATCGGAAACAGCTTGCATGACAGCAGATGAAAACGGGATATTGAGCGAAATCGCAGGCTCCTCACCTTTGTTGAATTTAACAAGCGGGGTTTTGAGCTTTACATTCGCCGGTGTACATTCCTTCGTTGTAAGATTAGGGATTAACAGAAACTCGCTGAACGTGCGGGATGGTTCTAAGTAATACGTGGCCACTTTGCAATTTCCTCCTCATCGATCCATAGGTAAATTTTTTCAATCTTATCATTGAACCTCACCTGTGGTCAATGGTTTTTTCAGGAAAGCCTCCATCTATCCCTTCCAAACCTGCGGTTGGCCTTCACCGTTCATATATTCCATGTACGAAGGCGTGACTTCAAGTACAACGTAGTCAGGATCATGTGCGCCGTCGAACCACTTTGCCAGATCGTCTGTCCACAGCTTCTCACGAAGGGCATTATCCTTACTAATCACAGCTGTCGCTTGGATCTGCAAAATATCTGAGGACTTCTTCCCGTCATAACCGACCAGGATATGCACATTGGGGTTATCCTTCACCTCGTCCACTTTGTCCGTCTTCCTGTTCGTAGCCAGAAACAGGGTCAGTCCCTCATGGAACAGCGCCATGTAACGAACTTTCGGCTTCGTTCCTTCTACGGTGGCAAATGAGCAAATTTTATTCGCATCCAAAACTTTCTCGATCTGTTCTTCAAGCTGCTTATTCTTCATTTCAATCATATCGCAGATCTCCTTTCAGGAATCAGTTAGCAAACAGTCAGCTTGTGGGGCAACTACCCTAGATTACCCTGATAAGGCCCGGTTTTATGCGAAAAGCCCCGCTCCCCATCATCGTGATAATGGGAGTGGGGCTTCTATTAGACGGTCGCTGTCTGGTGCAGCGGCATGCTGTAGCAGCTAGCCGGAAGCTGAGCATCCGGCGGGAAGTGCACGACGAGCAGCTCCGTGCTGGAGGCGTCAATCTCACCGCTTTGCAGATACGTCTGCAAAGCGAAAGGCAGCACCTCAAGCATCACATGCTTGTGGAGATCTTTTTCATTGATGCGAAGACGTTGGAAGTCGCCGCTCACGAGCTCAGGCTGCTCGGCAAGCAGCTTGAAGTAGGCGTTCTGTTCGGATTTCTCCAAGGTGAAGTCCCACCAGATTTTACGGGGCTTATATTTATGCCCCAGGAAATAATCCAGCTTCATGAGACCTTCGATGACAGGCATGTTCTTCGCTTCACGATGAAGGAGGAACTCCCGCAGGCGGGTAAACAGATCCTCGAGCTGATGCCCGATCTTCTGCCAACCGCGGCCTTCCCAGAAGTCGCCGAACTCTTGAAAGAAATCGAATGCCGATGCAAATTCATGTGCGATCAAATATTTGACCGTATGGTCCATACGGTGTGCATTCCAGTATTTCTCAAGCACGTCCTCTACTCGCTTGATACGTATTAGATCAGTGAACGGGAGAATGTCATTACCCAGAATCTCATACGGGGCATGATCCATGTACACGTAGCCGTATTTATGCGCATCATTTCGCATCCCTGTGCCGCGCAGCATTTTGAGGAAGCCAAGCTGCAGTTCCTCCGGCCCCAGTTCGAAGACATCGTTAAATGTTTTACGGAACGAGTTATAATCCTCTTCCGGCAGGCCGGCGATCAGATCGAGATGCTGATCGATTTTCAAGCTGTTTTTCACCTTGGAAACCGTTCGGCTCAGCTTCATGAAGTTTTGTCTGCGCTGCACCAGCTCATTCGTGGTGTCATTCGTCGATTGGACGCCGATTTCAAAACGGAACGTACCTGGAGGAGCATTTTCAGCCAAATAATCAAGAACCTCGGGCCGCATAATATCGGCTGTAATCTCGAATTGGAACACGACACCACGATGATTTTCGATCAGGAATTCGAATATTTCCATCGCGTAGTCACGTTTGATATTAAACGTCCGGTCCACGAACTTGATCAGCTTCGCGCCTGAATCAATTAAGTACAAGAGGTCCGACTTCGTCCGCTCCATGTCAAAGTACCGCACGCCCACTTCAATACTGGAAAGGCAGAATTGACAAGAGAATGGGCAGCCCCGGCTCGTTTCGAAGTACACCACGCGGTTGGCTAAACTCGGCAAATCTTCTTTGAACCGATGCGGTGACGGGATATCGTTCAGATTGAGCTTCGGTCTGCCCGGCATAAGCACGACTTCTTCCCCTTTGCGGTAGGCCAGCCCGTAAACAAAATGATATTTGCGCGTCGTAGAAATTTCCGTCAGCAGCTGGTGGAAAGTCTCTTCGCCTTCGCCCATCACGATAAAATCAACTTCCGGGATGCGTTTCATCCAGTAGTCCGTATCGTAAGAAACCTCAGGACCGCCGAGAACGATGAGGATCTCAGGCCGGATTTTCTTAATCATTTTGATAATATGAATCGTTTCTTCAATGTTCCAAATGTAACAGGAAAAGCCCAGCACGTCCGGCGCCTTTTGATACAGGTCGGAGACGACGTTCATCACTGGGTCTTTGATCGTATATTCGGTAATTTCAACATCAAAATCCTTTTCGCAGAACGCTTTCAAATAGCGCAGAGCCAAAGATGTATGAATGAATTTGGCATTCAGTGTCGTGACTAATACTTTCATTGTAAAAAGACCTCGTTCTGTTCTCGTTTATCGTTCCCTCTAATTCTACACGAAAACCGAGGAAATACAAAGGAGGGAAGAAAGCAGCTGCTTGGAAACGGCTACAGAACCATATCATCATCGACGAGCGGATTTTCATAAGGGAACTGCAGATAGGAGGCTTCCTGGATGGCGTTTTTCCATCGTTCTGCATGGGAGTGCAGCTGCTGCTCGACTTCCTGAATTCTTAGCTGCAGGTCGCTGCTCCCCTCGGTCATTCCGTTTTGGAGCGCCTGCTGCAAGGACGTTCGTTCTTCAAACCATTGCGTTAATTGGTATAAAAGCATAGGGAAAACCACCTTTTCTCACACGTTGGGTAAGTGTAAGTATTCCCTATGCGGGGGGTGTGCATACAGCTTGTTGGCCATCTTGCTAAGCTAACCGCTGCCTGCCTACGAAAGCAGCGCCCGCAGCTGGCTATCCGAGAATCGGGCTATCGCGCCGCAGACCGCATGCTTTGGCGGATTGCTAACCCGCATTTGCCCTATGAGCATGTGCGGCTGCAGGGGGATTTTTTCATGGGGAGTACATTGTCTGCATGTAAGTCAAGCCGAGAACCAAAGGCTACTTGATCATCCATATCAAAAAGAGCGCAGCTGCTTGCCTGCGCTCTCCTCACTCATCTTCACTTAAATAATAACTAGCGATTTTCTTATATTCGACCGCCTTCAGAAAGTTATTCCTCTTCTCTTCCTGCTCGGACATCCAAACAGCCAAAACACCCAACCTTAATTCTGTGCTTGCTTTTTTCTCAATGAACCATTGGTCAAAAATTTCAGGCATAATTTCCTTCTGGCGCATCGTTCTAAACAGTTTGTTGCAGCTGTCATATTTAGCCCATCCATTATCATCTAGTAGCATAGTCCGTCTTATTTGATCAAAAAAATCAAGAAGATCGCATTCGATTTTACATTGCAGATACAAATTCTGACGACTCGTTTTCAAGACGGACTCTTCATTATGAGTGACCAGTTTCTTCAAATAGTTGATGTAAACTTTCAAGTTTTTCAGGGCAGTCGGTAACGGAACCATCGGAAAGATCGCGTCACACAAATCTTCTCTTGTTGAAGAGGGTTGTACAACCAGATGCACAAATATGTTTTTGGCATAACGTTTGTTCCAGCCGTCCAAAATCTCCCGGCCATTCAAGGTTACGCGAAAACCGTACAAGAGTTCTACTTTCAAGACGGGTTCAGTATTTCTTTTTTTATTAAATAGGGTTTGTAGAAATGAATCCCTTAAGAGTTGAATGGAATTTTCAATTTCCGTTGGTTTCGTTGTCCTTGCTGACGCTTGGCTGTTCATCTTTCTTTGGATAAAACTCTTGATCCATTGAACTGTCACATCGGGTTGATCGATGAATATCGCATTCCCGGCATTCGGAACGATATAAAACGTAGAATGCGGGATTAGCCCGGACGTCATATTTTGGAAAGAAGGCGGATAAACTGTATCACATTCCCCTGCAAGCAGTAAGGTGGGATTTTGGATGGACGATAATTCGTTTATTGGCCGTTGTTGATTCTGAAGCTTAAATAATTTTGCGTACATCTCAGCAGGCACGTTCATATACATGTTGTACAAATGTTGGGCTTCCTCATGCTCAAAGGGGTATACCGTTAAAGAAGGTATAAGAAAATTTTGAAGAATATAAGGAATGCCATATTTTTCAACCAGGGCAATATAATTGTCAATGACGGCGTCCCCATCCTCCGGAAACAACACGTTAATCGAGATGAGAACAAGGCATTTCACTAACTTCGGATACCGCGCGGCAAAATAAACCGCCAAGGAGCCTCCAAAGCTATGGCCTAGCAGGTGGAAATTTTCTATATTCAAATGCTTGATCAGCGCGTAAATATCATCGGTATAAAGATCCCATGATATTTCACCCGAGGTTAATTCACTTTTTCCGCATCCACGCAGGTCGACGAGCAGAATTTGATAATCCTCTTTTAACCCGTTAACTATGTGTCCCCATCGTGAGGAGTCAAAACCGTTTCCATGCAAAAAAACGATCGTTTCTCCGGAGTTGCGAGTAGATGTGATAAGTTCGTAGTAGAGGCTAACTCCATTGACGTGCGCAAAAGACACCTGGGCACCACCATTCCATACTATGTTAGGTTCTATCATATAAGGAACTGGATATTTAAACAATATGACTAGCTGTACAAAAATATTTGGAAGTTTCGACCTTTCAAAACGAAAAAGGCGCAATCCGCAGATTGCACCTTACAAGAAAACTACTTACATCTTTAATTGGCAATGCGCAGCGACGTTTTGACAATGACCATGGCATTGGCAATCGTGACTCTGTAGCCCAGATTAACAGCTTCGGATACAATTCTCAGAACCTGATCCTGATTGAGGACTGAGTTTGGAAAAAACGTTTGATAGATGGCAAGCACATCCTCATGCACTTTGTCCAAAATTTCAAACGGGGGAAGCACAGCCTTATAAAACTCATCGATGAAGGCATCGCTATCAATGAAAAAGTCTTCTGCCGGGAGCCTATAGCCCCTTGCTTCCAGCACAATTTTGGCTATACGATTGCCTTTAATCGCTGCATAATAAACAATATCGTCTCTCAGCAGCTGAGCCTCGGCCTGATTTAAAGCGCGCAGTTGCGGCATTGCGCCTGTGAGGAAAACCTCCCACATTGTTTCCAGCATAACCTGTGTATTTTGCAAAAGCGTGTCTGCCTTGTCGTCCATCGCGACTTCGGCTTTAAATAATATCGCTTCGCTGTTATCATTTAACGTCGTATTCACAATAGCCATATAAGAGTCAAGCTTGGCTTGGTTCCGCGCGATTGCTGCTCTTTCTTTTGCAACCACACCTTTTTCCATCTGCTGTCTTATGACCTGAACGAGTTCCTGCTGCTTGTCTACATACCATAAAAAACGTCCCGTACCCTGATCAAAAGAACCTTCAACCCAAACGACAGGACGCCTATCGATCGTTTCAAAACCCCAATCGGTTATACATAACAGCGGAAACAACTTCATCGTCTTTTTATTTTGGTGAAGGAATGCGATATAATGATTCGTCACCGCAAGATAGCCCTGTCCTTCCCCAAAAAAATTTGCCTCTGTAAGGTAAAGCGGCATTTCTTTTGTTTGCTCACGAACATGCGTGATTGCTCTAGTTCTATACCAAAATTGAATACCTTGCAAGAAGACCTTTCGTGTGTACCGAAACGTCAAGAACTCCCATGAACTTTCCATTTTGAAAAGCACCCGCCTTTCATGTAGGTGAGAAGCATAATCTCGAAGTATTTGCTTTTACTATACCTTTTATGGGGTTACACAAAAGTTACAGGAAGTGTAACTTTCCGCCTTAGCACATTAGAAATTAACGGGTAACGTATCTTTTGTTTTTACGAACATGATATATTGTTAGAAATACAAGATGAATCGGCATGCGTATTTATTGAAAAAAAGGAGGTCATTTTTATGCCCAAAAAGCAAGGTAAGCATCAAAGTCCAAATAAAAACCAAAATCACAACCCCAAGCTGAAAATCAGCAAGAGCCAAACCCATAAACCTGTTTCAACCAAAGCAGCCACTGAGGGGAATACACGCCAGTACACGGTTAAGGAGCCTACGGAGCTGCTGCCCTTTTTATTAGAAAAGCTTTCCGGCGTAGGACGCAATTCGGTGAAAGCCACCCTGGCCCGCGGGCAAGTTTCCGTGAATGGAAAGGCCGTCACAGCCTACAATCACCCCTTGCAGCCCGAGCAAACGGTAACCATCAACAAAGAAAAAATCGTAGAAAATATTCCTCTAGCCGGGATGTCCATCCTGCATGAAGATGAGGATGTTATCGTGATTCAAAAGGATTCGGGGCTTCTATCGATCGCCACCAACCCGGAGGAAAATCAAATTACCGCCTACCGCCAACTCACGGCGCATGTGCGTAACCATGATCCGAAGGCACGCATTTTTGTCGTTCACCGGCTCGACCGGGACACGTCCGGCGTTATGATGTTCGCAAAGAACGAAAAAGCCCAGCAGCACTTGCAAAACACATGGCAGGACAGCGTAAAAGAGCGCACATACGTAGCCTTAGTAGAAGGCTTGGTGAAGAAACAGGAAGGAACTATCTCCTCCTGGCTGAAGGAACACACAAAATCCCTCAAAATGTATTCGACGCCATATCCGAATGACGGGCAACACGCAGTAACGCATTACAAAACGTTGCAATCCAACCGGAACTTTTCCTTGCTGGAAGTCAATCTGGAAACAGGACGCAAAAATCAAATCCGCGTCCATATGCAAGACATCGGACACCCAGTGGTTGGCGATAAGAAGTATGGTTCGAAAACGAAAGAAATCGGCCGTCTCGGACTCCATGCGCGTGTGCTTGCCTTCTTGCATCCGACGACCGGGCAACTGCTTCGTTTTGAGACGAACATTCCAAAGCTGTTCATGAACCCTTTCCGTGAATTGCCGGCAAAAAAATAGTGAGGAGACATTAGAAGATGCGAATTGTTGTACTCGACGGATATACTTTAAATCCCGGGGATTTGGACTGGGATGGGTTACAAGCCATTGGAGAAGTCGTTATCTACGACCGTACGGCTGAACCACAGATTGTAGATCGTGCAGCCGATGCCGACATCGTGTTAACGAACAAGACGCCGCTTTCCGCTACCACCCTGCAGCGGCTGCCGAAGCTCCGCTATATCGGTGTTCTAGCGACTGGCTATAACATTATTGATTTACAAGCAGCAAAGGAGCAAGGCATTCTTGTGACGAATGTTCCTGCTTACAGCACGCAATCTGTTGCTCAGTTGGTTTTTGCTTTACTGCTGGAGTTTTGCCATCGAGTACAGCGGCATAGTGACAGCGTCGTAAACGGGGACTGGTCGAACTCAGTTGATTTCAGCTACACCGTGTCCCCGCTCATAGAATTAAGCGGCAAAACCATTGGGCTCATCGGGCTAGGCCAAATTGGCAAGCAAACCGCGCTGATCGCACAAGCGATGGGCATGAAGGTGCTTGCGACTGGCAGCGGCAGACGGGCGCCTGAACCGGTTGAAGGTCTTACTTGGGTGCAGCTGGATGAGCTCCTGCAGCAATCTGATGTGATTTCTCTCCACTGTCCTTTGACACCGGAGACCAAAGAATTTATTCATGCAGATCGAATTGCACTTATGAAGCCTACGGCTATTTTGTTTAATACGGCGAGAGGCGGACTTTTGAATGAAGCCGATGTTGCCCAGGCCCTTAATGAAGGGCGGCTGGCTGGAGCCGGACTTGACGTACTGACATTAGAGCCTCCGACGCCGGACAATCCCTTGCTGCAAGCTCGGAATGTGCTTATCACCCCGCATATTGCCTGGGCCACCAAAGAAGCGCGGGCTAGGCTGATGGCAACTGCCATTGGCAATGTGCGTGCCTTCATAGACGGGAAGCCTCAGAATTTGATTGGGTAAATGCGGATGGACTGACTAAAAAGCGAAGCGAAAGCCACCCGACCTACAGACTTGACCCCAAAGCAGTAAATCACGAACTCCTCGCTTATTTAGCTAGTCTAAGTGCGGGGAGTTTTCTGCTCGTGGAAGAACGAGGTGAGGGAATCAATAAGAGGGAACTCCACTCCCTTATTTAGGCGAGAAGCCGAATTTTGTAGGTTGGAGTGGAACTACAGGCTCTTATTCAACCTCCATTGTCCAAATTTCTGTCAAAATGGCGGAATAGCGGACCCTAGTTCCCTCTCCCTCACACAATGGGATCTTTTGGGTACAATAGCGGCCTGTAGTTCCCCTACAAACATGGAAATTCTTATATGTTAAGAAAGACCTTGCCTCTCTCTTCAAATTCATACACGAGAAAGAAAAGCCACGCTAAATTTGCTTATTCCCGCTAACTTCGCGTCATGAACGGACTGAAGCAAGCGTTAAGAGGCTGCCTTCAAAGTTAGATCTACTTTGAAGGCAGCCTCTTTTGTGTTACTTGCGGAACTGAAAACCGTAATTGTGCCAAACAAGGAGGAACTACTTGGCGCTATTTCAACAATGCCGCATAGTCCATCTGCGGCACAATTCCTGCCTCCGCAGCCCGCTGGAGCAGGGTCAAAACGGCGCCATAGCCGTCATCGCCGAGATTAGCGGTGAACTCGTTCACATACAGGTCGATATGCGCCTGCGCAACCTGCGGGTCCATCTCCTGCGCGTGCTGCATCACGTAGTCGCGCGAAGCTTCCGGATGCGCCCACGCGTATTCCACGGAGGCGCGGGTCCAGCCCGCAAGCGCCTCAAGATCCATCGAGCGCCGCGCCACAATGGCGCCGAGCGGAATCGGCAAGTTGGTGTCCTCTTCCCACCAACTGCCCAGATCTTTGAGAAGCGCTAACCCGTAAGACGGGTATGTAAAGCGCGCTTCGTGAATCACCAGGCCGGCGTCAATAAGGCCGTCCCGTACTGCGGGCATGATCTCGTGGAACGGCATGACCACGATTTCACCAACGCCGCCCGGGACGTTCTGTGCCGCCCACAGGCGGAACAGTAAGTACGCGGTGGAGCGCTCGCTTGGCACGGCGACCCGGCGGCCGCTAAGCTGGGCCGGGTCAGGATCTGTTCCGCCGGACTGAGTCAGCACGAGCGGACCGCAGCCTCTGCCCAAGGCACCGCCGCAGGGCAGCAGGGCATACTCCTTCAGCACCCAGGGGAGTGCAGCGTAAGAGATTTTGAGCACATCAGGGCCGGTGCCCTCGGCAGCCAGCCGGTTCGTAATGTCGATGTCGGCATATAACACATCCAGCTCCGGAGCGCCGGGGATTAAGCCGTGCGCCCATGCATGGAAAACAAAAGTATCATTGGGACAAGGTGAATACGCAATTTTCATCTTAAAGCACCTCCGCTAGGACTGAACTTGCTGCTTCTAAAGCTTTTAAAGCATCGCCGATGCGCCAGGCATCGCGATCACGCGGACCAACCGCGTTGGAAATCGCGCGGATTTCTATCACTGGCACGCCGCGCAGCGCGGCAGCCGTGGCAATGCCGAAGCCTTCCATGGCTTCGGCGGCGGCTCCCGGCACGCGCTCCGCTAGCAGGGCAGCGGTCGCGGCCGTCCCTGTGGCCGTCGCTACCGTGAGCACCGGCGCTGTGCGCGCGTCAAGGCCGGCGGCTGTGAGCGCCGCCGTCAATCGCTCGGCAAGGTCGGCCGCGACGCTAATGCGCGTCGAGCCGAAGCCGAGGTCATCCAGGGAGCTGAAGCCGTCCAGCAGCTCCACGCCAAGATCCGCGGCGATGATCTCGCTTGCGACGACAAGCGATCCGATCTCCGCTTGTCCGGGAAATCCGCCGGCAATACCCGCAATAACAACTAAATCATAGGGTACAGCTGTTTCAGCCAGCACCATGGCGCCGTTAACGGCTGCTGCCGCAAGGCCTACGCCGGCCAAGGCGAACTCAAACCTGCTGTCATGGCCAAGGCCACGCTGAACAGCATCCCTTTCAGGCGCTACTGCCGTCATAATAAGTACACGCATTATTAGGCCTATCCCCTTTTTAATCAATCACCATGATGAACACTTATAGATTATTTTACATGACCAGGACCAAATAAGAAACTTTTGAGCACTTCCGCTGCAGCCGTCTTGACTTCTACATCTAATTTAATTATCATCTAATTAGATATCCTTCTAAGGAGGTACTCCCGCCATGCAGTTAGATAAAATCATCACCTATCACAAAGCGCTCTCCGACGCGACGCGCATTCGCATGCTTATATTGCTAGGAGATGGAGAACTGAACGGTCAAGTGCTTGCCGATAAATTGGGGGTTACGCCCGCAACTATCACCCATCATGCAGCTAAGCTTCGCGAGGCCAGTCTCATTCATGAACGCAGAGAAAAGAATACGATTTACTTTGCCTTGAACGAATATTTTATTCGCAGCAACGCCACCGCGACCGCAGATCTCATTTTCAAAAATCAGAAAGGAGGATCATCACTCCCCATGAAAGAGACAGACGTTAATGACAACCTCAAGCAGTCCGTCATACGCAATTTCTTCACGCAAGACGGTAAGCTCAAGCATATCCCTTCTCAGCTCAAAAAGAAGTTGATCGCACTCGGGCACCTCATCGACCAACTCGAAAAGGGCCGCACGTATACCGAGAAAGAGCTTAACGAATGGATTAAAAACTACCATCCCGATTTTGCAACTATACGCCGGGAATTTATTATGCATCAGTTTATGTTCCGGGAAAATGAAGTTTATGAGCTGAATCCGCCCGAGATGTGGGCCAAATGGGAAACCTTATCTTAACCGGCTCAGCATCGCGAAACAGAAAAAGGACGGCTCCCTGCCGCGTTACGACAGGAATGCTCGTCCTTTCCTACTGTTTTCTTATCCTTTGATAAGGAACGAATGACCATCTTCATCTTTGAATGTGGCGAAAGTTCCCCACTGCATCTCCTGCAGCTCCCCTTCAAATTCAACGCCTTTGGACTTCATCCGCTCATAGGTTGCTTGAATATTTTCCGTTACAAATACAATAGACGGCTTCAACTCTGCATAGTTTTTCATCATACTTCTCGGATAAATGACCAGCGCTGACTGGGCTCCCGGAGGCGCCACCTCCAGCCAGAAAGCATTAGGGCCCATCGGCGTTTCACGCACAACTTCGAACCCAACCTTTTCTGTCCAAAATGTTTTTGCCTTGTGCTGATCCTCCACATAAATGGCAACCGTCGCTATTTTCTGAATCATGATCGTTTCCTCCTACTTATCACATGTCTTGGTATTGCTTTCACTTGGCATCATAGCATTCACCCCCGAGGCTCGTCCATTCCGAACCGTTCCAAGCATATCTGCTCAAACGTCCGCTGCTATGGACATGTTCCCTAATATAAAATTGACGAATCAGGACATTCATCCATACGCTCTCTAGATGAATGTCATATAGTAATTTTGTGAAGGGAGGGATAGACATGAGTTGTGGATGCGGAACAACCTACAATGGAGCGGCTGTAGTCCTCGTTTTATTCATCCTCTTGGTTATCGTTCTTAGTACTTTCGGATTTGGCTGGTAATCACCTTAAAGCGGTTGGAACGATGAAATCGTTTCGGCCGCTTACTTTTTTGCGAGTTTTTACGTTATAATGAAAGCCTATAGCATTCTATGCATTTATTACCTATTTAGGATGGAGACGAGGAATTGTGGCTACTCCGATTTTGACCATTGTGGTCCCTTGTTATAACGAAGAAGAAGTCCTTCCGGAGACGGTATTCCGGCTTAGCGGCGTGCTCGACGCCCTCATCTCGGATAAACTGGTTGCAAGCACAAGCACCATGCTCTTGGTAGACGATGGCAGCAAGGACGCTACTTGGTCGCTTATCGAACGTTTTCACGCCTCCAACACCTTCGTTACCGGGCTTAAGCTGGCTAGAAATGCCGGGCATCAAAGCGCCTTGCTTGCCGGTCTCATGCAAGCCAAAACTTATTCCGATTGCGTCGTATCCATCGATGCCGATCTGCAAGATGACACCGACGCTATTCGTGAGTTTGTCGTCAAATTCCGCGAAGGCTACGATATTGTATACGGCATCCGCCAGGATCGCTCCGCCGATACCTTTTTCAAGCGGGCAACCGCACAAGGCTTTTATAAGATGATGACTTCTCTTGGTGTGAAAATTCATTACAACCATGCCGATTTTCGCTTGATGAGCAAGCGCACCCTCGACAATTTGGAGAAATTTCAAGAGGTTAACTTATTTCTGCGCGGCATGGTGCCTTTGCTGGGCTTCCCGTCCACTCAGGTGTACTACGATCGCAAGGAGCGCTTTGCCGGAGAATCCAAATATCCGCTGCGCAAAATGCTCGCCTTCGCCTTTGACGGCATCACCTCCTTCAGCGTGACGCCGATTCGATTCGTAACATTAATGGGTTTCGTCCTGTTTCTACTCAGTGTAGTTGCCGGCGTATATGCCATTATCGGTAAACTGCTTGGAGCCAATGTTACGGGCTGGACCTCCCTCGTCTTGTCGGTTTGGTTCATTGGCGGGGTACAACTTCTGGCGCTGGGCTTAATCGGTGAATACATAGGGAAAATTTATAAAGAAGTGAAACAGAGGCCGCTTTTTGTCATTGAGAAGGCATTGAAAGGAAGCGCTCAGGAACAAGATGAGATACAGGTAACCCCTCCATCCATCCCTGCTGCTTCGAACCGTCGATAACATGATACAACAACGATTATTGTCATTGTTATCAAGCAGTTTCCTGCGATTTTTACTTGTCGGCGTGTTCAATACCTTGGTTGGTCTCTCTGCCAGCTTCGCATTTTTCAATCTGCTTCATCTGAATTATTGGATCTCGACGTTTACGGGAAATACCATTGGCGCCATTGTCAGCTACACACTCAACCGCACATTTACGTTTCGCTCAAAAGCAAGCGTTGGCAGCAGTTGGTGGAAATTTGCCGTCGTTATTCTCAGCTGCTATGGCTTGTCTTATGGGATCAGCCTGCTGCTGGCCGAAACCGTAGCCTCATTATGGCCTGACATGCGGACAGATTGGCTGCATAATGCGGCCATCCTGATCGGAAATGGCTTGTACACCATTGGCAATTATTTGGGGCATAAATATTTTACATTTCGGGCTAATGGTCCTTCCAGCAGCGGGGTATCCTAATCACCAAGAGGTGATGCCTAATGGCACGTAGAAGAAGCAACCGGGCCATCGTACCCGGATCGGAACACGGACTGGGAATTCTCAAAGCTCAGGTTATGCGAAATCAAGGCTATAATGTTAATCCGGAGCGTCCTGACTTAGTCAAATATGAGGTCGCTCGAACGCTCGGTGTTCCCCTGCAGCAAGGCTACAACGGGCAGTTAAGCTCGGAGGACGCCGGCAAGATCGGCGGACCGATCGGCGGGGCCATGGTGAAGGAACTCGTGCGTATGGCGCAGCAGAAATTGGCGGAGCAGCGTTCCCCGCATTGATCCGCTTTAAGAGTGATTGCCATAATCCGCCGCGGGTGCACATAAACTAATAGCAAGCTGCTTGCAGCGCTATTTCCTATGTAAAAGTCAGGTGATGATGGCCGATGAATCCTCCAGGCAACCGTCCGCCAAAGCCCGATTGGAAAGGGCTCTCGGCGCAAGCCGGCGATGTGCTGGGCCCCGAATTTTGGCAGGACATTGCCAGTATCATCCCGTTAACCGGGCCAAGAATCGATATGTATGAGACACCGCAGGAACTGGTGGTTGTCGCTGAAGTTCCCGGGTTGTCCGCACCCGAGCAGATTCAACTCTCTTTCCGGGATCAATCGTTGTTAATGCGGGGAATGCTTGTTCGACCTTATCAGGTGCTTGATGAGCAAATGAGACTATCCGAACGTTTCTTTGGTAGTTTTGAGCGGGTGATTCGCTTGCCTGGCAGAGCTTTGACCGAGCAAATGCGGGCACAGTATCATAACGGGCTGCTCATTATTCGAATTCCACTGGCACCGCCCGATGGGGAAAAAGTAATTCCCATTCAGTTCACATAACGTTCGACCGCCCTGAGCAGGTCGGTGACGCTATCACCTGCCGCTAAGGGATCAAGGTTGAGCGTTATTTGTTTTGGGATTTATGGAAAAGAGATATGAATCTCCGTTTGTCCCCATATAAATAAAAAAAGTAGAAATGCGGATATGGAGGGGATTATTGTGGTGCGCATCCAATTTCAATCAATTCATATCGACAATCTCGCACAGTCATCCAGTGTGAACAAAGGAACGAATCGGATCGTCGGCAGACGGCATTCCTCAAAGACCAACCAAGGACTCGGAGCAATAAGTGGTGAACGCAATGTCGTGATCGGCGGTAAGCATGTGGCTGACGATGGCGACCTCTTTGATTATAAACCCTTTATACGAAAGAGCTGAGAGACGACCATGTGGTTTCAAAAGAAAAAATCGCCGCCTCCCAAACCACAAGGAGCGAATCCTGTGGCAACATCACCCGCTGGGGCAGCTTCTCCTATTAGACCGGAGCCTGCCTCATCCCTTACTGTTCAGCAATTAGAAAGGCGCCTGAAGAAATTAGAAGAGGAAATATCTCACCTGGTTGCCAAACATCCACAAATTCATATAGATACTTTGCATGTTCATCAGCCTGTTTTAGAAAATTTAACTTTTCGATTGGATCACTTGGACATCAAAGAATTGAGCGGCTCTCTAAACTTGGGGAACAACTTCGGAGCCAAGCCGAATGAGAAAAAAGGCCCACTCGACGAGGCTTATAAACACGCTCAAGTGTCAAAAGAGCCTTCGACCGCGTTCCGTTCATCTTCTAGCGAAGAGTCACCTGCTTCTGCAGAGTCTGGCAGCGGTCGAAAAGGCAGTAGCAGCGATGGCGCTGCGCCTTCTCCGGAGCGAACCACAACTGGCTACAGGTACACGCCACAATCCAAAACGAAATGAGGTGTCCCCTTTGTCATCGTTCATGTCACCGACTTTTATCATCGGTTCGATCCGGATCGGATCGGTTGAAAGTGCTTCCTGCATCAATATGGGAAACAATTGGCCAACCGATTTCCAGAGCAATCAGAAGACTGTACAAGGCTTTGGCGCTGTTGAAGGCGACAACAACCAGCTAGTCGGAACCCGCTCCATGCTTAACGATTCCGATTTCCTGGATATGCTCAATGTGGGGGATAACGAAACACCTGATTGGCTGCAGGAAATGATTACTGCGCAAGCGGCAGCCTCCGGATTCAACCCGGCTTCCGTTGCCAATAAGCCTCAGGAACAGCCGACTGGGACACAACCGTCTTCAGAATGAGGCCGCCGGGAAGCCGCCTTTTAGACACGGCCAATAATGAGATCCCCTTTGGTGTAAGGCGCGTCGATAATGTCATTATCATGAACCGTGTTGAAATTGTTTACCACGTAGTTGTTCTCGCCGCTTACTTCGCCAAGACCGGAATTCGACTTGCTGCTTGTCGCCCAGTACACTTGCATATTCGTACCGATGAAAATACCCGAACCATCCGATATCGCATTCACATGGATGGCGTCAAATTGAATGAGCGGCGGGTCCAGAGGAAGGGCCGGAAAAGCTGCTTTCTGCATGTGACTCACCTCGTTTTACTTCTTTTATACTTGATTCGTTACTGCCGGTTTAAAGTCCTGATCATTAATAGGGGCATCGATGAAGTCATTGTCAAAGATTAAATTCACGATATTCGCCGATATCGAATTGCCGATGAACTCCCCTGTTCCGTAATTATTTTTACTGTGCGAATCCCAACTCGATTGTGCATTCTCACCGATCCCGATGGTGGCATTTGTATTCTGATTATTAATATTGATCATGTTAAAAACAATGGAACTCGGCATGCTGCTCACTCCTATCATGGGTTGACAAGGCTATGGGATGAATCCTGTATGCTAGCCTATTCAGCTGTACCCGGATTGGTGTAAAAATAGATCCCTCATTGCACAGTCGAGCCAACACAAAAAAAAGACTGTACCGAATGAAATCCATCGGTACAGTCCTCTTACTTTATCCATTACTACCAAAATCCTGGGCCACCGAAGCCGAAGCCTGGGCCAAAGCCTCCACCAAAGCCAGGGCCGAAACCACCGAAGCCGAAGCCAGGGCCAAAACCTCCACCGAATCCAAAAGGCGTAGTACCAATTGCCAACAGGTCAAACAGTACCAATGGGATAATCGCTTTGACTTGAACTTTTTTACCTTTTTGTGGAGCTACGATCAACGTGTTTCCGCTGATTCTCACCAATTTACCGGATACGCTTGTTCCATCTTTCTTAAGAGCCACAATTTGTTTACCAACCAATTGACGAACGTCTTCTTTACGAATTTGGGATGCCACGAACGTCCACCTCCTTTTAGCCACCAGGGATACATTGCTCTACAGTGTACTCCTGTGTAGGTAACATCGCTTGGATAGCTGTCCACCCCTCCGTAAAAATAGTCGTATGTCTATAAAAAAATGCCACTTTTCAGGCCATACGGCTAGAAAAACGGCATTTCTATCAATAACGTGCTTAGCCCTTGCGAATTTTTCCAAGTTCAGTCGTAATAGCATCGATCTCGCTGATGCTGAATCTATCTTTACTTGCGACCATGTCGTACAAATCCTTCAGATCCTCATACACATCTTCCTTCACATTCGAGGCCTTAATGGAGCCTCCCGTCGCCATGCGCAGCTTCTTCTTTATTTCTTCAAACATAAATTCCACATTTTCTTCCGACCAAGTGTTCAAATCCATTGTAATCCCCTCATCCTCCCCAGCTGTTCTTGTCCCTATATTAATGCAGATGGGGGCTAATGTAAAATGCAAGCTTCCTACTCGGCAAAAAAAGAAGAAAGACCTTCGTCTCTCTTCCTTAATCATTTATATGACATTCGTGATCGGTAAATGCGGACTGACCATTTTGACAATTGGACGCTGCTGCTGATAAGAATCTAAGTCCAAGCTTACACAGATGAGACGAATATGCTCATCCGCCAGCTTCCGGGCTTCTTCATAAGATAGTTTAAACTGGATGCAATACGATATGAGGCCGTGTAAAGACATAAATAGATTCCAAGGAAGCGTAAACTTTCTGCTTTCGAACCCAGGTTGGTCCGTCACAACCTGACGAACGACGATCGAAAACATTTCGAGGCATTGCGCTTGTTCGGTACGGGAATACTGCTGCAGTTCAGGTTCATTCATCATGAACATCATTTCATAATGATTCGGATTGGTTAGGCCAAACCAGACGAACTCCATCATTAACTTTTGAAGCAAATTCACACTAAATCCATGTTCACGAACGATCATTTCCCGTTGACGCTGCATCAACATAGAAAAATCGTCTTTAATTAACGCGTAAAATAGTTCCGCTTTTTCCGTAAAATGATAATATAACGCCCCATGACTGTACCCCATTGCTTTTGCGATGCTGCGCATCGTTAAAGCACGATAGCCAAAAGTAGCGAATAAATCCCGCGCCTCGGTAAGTATTCGTTCTCTGCTAAGCTCTTGTGCGACTGCTTTCCTAGCCATTCCTATCCCTCCGCATCCTTAGCCTATTTAATTTTGTCTAGTCTCGAACCTGCCTATCCGGGCAGGTTCTTGTGAACGATGTATTCGTTTTCTCCAGTGATAATAATACCTTGACCTTGAGTAATATCTGTAGCCCAGTTGATAAATGCATCAGCCGCCGCTGCCAGAGGATAGCAAGTTACCGTTACCTTATCGGTAAAATCAATATCCCCAAGAAGCATTCCCTGATTTCTCAGCTCGTTCTCAATCTTGCCATACCACGTATAATCAACCTCAATCATCACTTTCTGATGATTCACTTTGTAAATGGGTTGTGCAGCTTCAATGCCCACCACGGCTCCATCCGTGTATGCCCGAATGAGTCCGCCCGCGCCGAGCATGATGCCGCCGAAATAACGGGTTACGACGACCGCGATATTCTTGAGCCCTTGATGCTTAATCACTTCCAGAATCGGCTTACCTGCCGTGCCGCTAGGTTCTCCGTCGTCAGACTGCTTCTGAATCTGGTCCCTGTCTCCGATGACATAAGCGCTGCAATTATGTGTAGCCGTTTTGTGTTCCTTCTTGATCGCTTCAATAAATTGGGTAGCTTCTTCTTCTGACTCCACGGGCTTGGCATGACCGATGAAACGCGACTTCTTGATGATGATTTCCGACGATCCGTACGATTGGATAGTTTTGAAATGTGCTAGCATAGCCGACCTTTCTTGGTAGAAGGAAACAACTGTTTCATTACATTCTACACACATCTTTTGACTTCGACAATATAGAAAGAAAATTTACCACATAAATAATGGAAATTTTACGATAGAAAAAACGACCTATCCAATAGGATTGATCGTTTTTTTCTTACCTACTTGAATTACTGTTGCAAGCGAGCTTCCAGCTCCGCTTTTTCTTTCTCATAACCCGGTTTGCCCAAGAGCGCAAACATATTCTTTTTATAAGCTTCAACGCCTGGTTGGTCAAAAGGATTCACACCCATTAGGTAACCGCTGATGCCGCATGCTTTTTCGAAGAAATATACCATATACCCGAAGGAGTAAGGTGTCATATCCGGAAGTGTGACGATCAGGTTCGGTACGTGTCCGTCCGTGTGAGCAAGCATTGTGCCTTGGAATGCCTTTTTGTTCACGAAATCCATCGTTTTTCCGCTTAGGAAGTTGAGGCCGTCCAAATCGTCAGCATCTGTACCGATCGTAATATGATCAGCCACTTGGTCAACTTGAATCACGGTTTCAAACAAAATGCGGTTGCCGTCTTGAACGAATTGGCCCATGGAGTGAAGATCTGTAGAGAAGTCTACAGAAGCCGGGTAGATACCTTTGTAGTCTTTCCCTTCGCTTTCGCCGAACAATTGCTTCCACCATTCCGAAACGAAGTGCAAGGACGGCTCGTAGTTGACGAGAATTTCAATCGTCTTGCCTTTGCGGTAAAGCGCGTTACGAACAGCAGCGTACTGATACGCTTGGTTCTCGCTAAGCTTCGGATTCGCGTACTCGCGCTGAGCATCCGCAGCACCTTTCATGATTGCTTCTACGTCAATACCGGCTGTCGCGATTGGCAGCAAGCCAACAGCAGTCAGGACGGAATAACGTCCCCCTACATCATCCGGGATAACAAAAGATTCGTAGCCCTCTTCATTAGCCAGTGTTTTCAAAGCGCCTCTCGCTTGATCCGTTGTAGCGTAGATACGTTTGCGAGCAGCTTCCTTTCCATATTTCTTCTCCAAAAGTTCACGGAAAATACGGAAAGCAATCGCCGGTTCTGTTGTCGTACCGGATTTCGAAATAACGTTAACGGAGAAGTCCTTGCCTTCCAAAAGTTGAAGAAGGTGTGTCACATATGTAGAGGAGATGTTATTTCCAACGAAGTAAATCTCAGGAGTTTTTCTTTTATCTTTAGGCAAAATGTTATAGAACGAATGAGAAAGCATTTCAAGCGCAGCGCGCGCTCCCAAATAAGAACCACCAATCCCGATGACAACAAGCGCTTCGGAGTCGGACCCAATTTGTTTAGCAGCAGCTTGAATGCGAGCAAACTCCTCGCGGTCATACTTCTCAGGCAGATCCACCCATCCTAAATAATCAGCGCCCGCACCTGTTTTGTTGTGCAGTTGTTCATGCGCCAGTTCTACCTGTGCAGACAAATAATCAACCTCATGTTGGGATAAAAAGGATAACGCCTTACTGTAGTCAAATTGTAGCTTAGAGCTCAATATGCTCGCCTCCATCTCTATATTTTTCCTTTTCCTAGCATACTTATTTGCTTGTACAAAAGCAAGTAAAGAAGCCATTCACAGGTTAGATTTCCCATGATAAAATGAATCCAGAGGTGAATGATCATGAAACGTATCGGCTTTATCGGACTTGGCACAATGGGTAAACCCATGGCTGCTAACCTTATTCAAAAAGGTTTTATGGTGACTGTTTATAATCGTACTGCTGAAAAAGCGGACGAGCTCGCTCGTCTTGGCGCAGAGGTTACTTCAACACCTGCCGAGGTTGCCCGCCATTCGGATGTACTTTTCACCATGCTTAGCAATGATGCCGCTTTGTTAGATGTATTTTACAGCGAACAAGGCATTCTCAGCGGTCTACATCCGGCTCTTACGATAATTGATTCCAGCACTGTGTCTCCCCAAACAAGCCAAAAGCTGGCTGAGGAGCTCGCGTCCCATTTCGTCGACTTCCTCGACGCGCCCGTTACGGGCAGTAAACCTCATGCCGAAGAAGGCTCGCTTACGTTCATGGTCGGCGGAAGCCAGGAAGTGTTCAAAGAACAAGAGCAGCTGTTCCTCGCGCTGGGCCGCAAAGCGCTTTACCTCGGACCCTCCGGTTCCGGTTCCTATGCCAAGCTTGCCCATAATACCATGGTCGGCATTAACCTGGTCGGCCTTGCCGAAGGCTTATCCATCGCATCCAAAGCAGGAGTTAACCTTGCTCAATTTCTAGAAATCGTCCGTTCCGGCGGCGCAAACAGCAAAATGGTCGACCTCAAAGGCGATAAAATATTGAATCGCGATTTCAGCAACCAATTCTCCTTGAAGCTAATGCTCAAGGATCTCTTAATCGCTCAGGGGCTAGCCAGCGAGTTCAAATTGCCGACTCCGCTGCTGCAAACAACAGCAAGCTTATTCCAGATGGGACTAAGCAAAGGCCTCGGAGATGAGGATATGAGCTCCGTCATTCAGTGCTACGAGGACTGGATGGGACAGCAAGTCGCTAAACCTAACGAGCCTGCTGAGGCAGTTGAAGAGAAGCCGGCGTCGCCGCTCTCCGGTCGTGAACGCCGCCGCAATACGCGCGTGAAGCTGGACATTAACTTGAAACTGTCCATCTATCAATGGGAGCAGGAAGGCTCCTTCTCCGGCCAAAACATCGACGGTACCCTCTTCGACCTATCGGAGAGCGGACTGCAAATTACAACCGAAGCACCGCTTGCACCGGATATGTTTATCGTCATCCACTTCCCGCAGGAAGCAGAGCTCCCGCCTATCACCGCCCGCGTAATTCGGATCGAGTCCGATGGCCGCCAGTTCCGGTATGGCTGCATGCTGTCCGGCCTGCCGCCTTATGTGCGAATTAAGCTGGAGAAATATATTGATGAGCATATTGAGAATGTGGTTTAGTGGTTTATACTAGCAGCGAGATTGCTTGAAGAACACCGTCTTTCCCCTCGGGGAGAGGCGTTTTTTTATTTGGAGGAAATTGGGGTGAGCTTTGAAAACGAATATGAAGCTTTTATAGGCCAGAATGATACCCGCTTCATTAAATTCGCCTATCTCCGACCGCCGTATCGAATCGCCATCGAAATTGATGATATCGCCTGAAATGTGCGTCTGAGCGAAGATAGGAGCCCTTAGGGACTGCTATTTTCCTCACTAATGGGGAAAAGCAAAAATAAGAGTCCGTAAAGACTCTTATTTATCAATTAAACAGTCTCCAAACCAGAGGGAATACCCCTTTTTCAACAGCGTTTAAACTTTCACACGTCTATATACGGCTAGACTTAACCAAATGACTCCAACTCCCCACACTTGCGGCCCTTCAATTGGAGAATTACCCATAGGAATAAAATCAATAAATGGAGCCACGGTCACCAAGATCGAACCCACAAGCGGTAAATTCCTGGCAATCATCGAACTAATGCCGAAATACACCCAACTGATTGCAAACGCCATGAACATAATCATCATACCTTCACTCGCAGGCGAAGGCGGTGAATCCGCTAAATTAGGAGCATTATATTTGAGCATTGGAACCACAAAGGTTTGAATTGTTTTCATGCTGATATAAAGAGACATTCCGATAAATAGAAGAATGTAGCTGATTAACTGATTCACACTTTTGGCATGCTGCTGATAGATAAAGAAAGCTATAGCTCCCAACAGCACCATGATAGCGGAAATTAAATCCGTTGAGCCACTAATGACGTCAAATCTCAGAGTTTGATAATTCAAATAGCGATTCCAAATCGGCTGCAAAACGTGCAACCCCCCACCAATGATGGACAATACAGCAAACAAGCGCATACTTCTAACAGTGCTCTTCGGCAACTGTGAGTGTGCTAGTTCACTCAAGCTATCATCCCCCTCGCTATGAATATAAGCTAAGCTGTCTTTAGAAGATATATTCGACGATTTTAATATTTAAAGATTGTCCGTTGAAATAATAAAGTAGGGGAACCACTCTCATGGCTCCCCCCTTATCGAACCGCACGTGCCCTACTAAGGCATACGGCTCACCAACGTGATTCAACTTGA
>NZ_JAGGKV010000036.1 GCF_017874035.1 Paenibacillus aceris | reverse complement strand
CTAGAGAATCTTGGTTTTACCGTAACAATTTCAGCTCCCAACGCCTCATAATACCTCGCTCATATTAATACATGAAACGCAGCCTTTTGAAAAAAACGTCATAGCTGCGCCTAGTTTCGTATTGCCATTTTTAGTTCTCTGCTATGTGAGATTTTCAGGGTAGTTCAATGACTTAAATGCCTACGGTTCCACGCCGGTTTATACTAAACATTTCTTTTAGCCTGAGCATATACTACAGGATTCTTTTTATTGGGAGGTATTATAAGAAATATGATGACAAAGCGTTCCATTACTCGACCATCATTGAGGTATCGTGTCATCAAGACTATACCAGTTGAAAGAAACCCTTCCAAAATCTATCTTAATGAGCCCCTTAATCGGATTTATGTACTTAACTCTGGAAGTAACACCGTCACTGTTATAAATGGAAATACGAATAAAACATTTCGTACCATAAGTGTTGGCAAAAACCCTTTTCACGCTGCGATCAATTCTCGTACCAACCGAGTTTATATATCCAATACAATGAGCGGATCCGTTTCCGTCATTAACGGTATCACAAATAGGCTCGTTAAGACGATCAAACTTTCAACCAGTGTAGGAAATTTAGCTTTAAATTCGTCCACCAACCGGATCTATGTGATCAATCGAAGTAGAAACACATTGGTTGTAATCGACGGCGAAACCAACAAAATTATCTCCAACATACCATTAGTCGGAATACTGCCTACAAGTGTTGCTGTGAATCCTTTAACGAATCGGATTTATGTCGTGTTTGCTAATACAGGTAACTTGACCGTCATAGATGGAAAGAGTAATCTGATAATCGCAAATCCCCAAACTGGGTCAGCTTTCGAAGTTTTAATTAATACTAGGACAAATCGAATTTATGTCGTTAAACAGGCTGATATTGTTGTTGTTAATGGAAGCACCAACAGACTCATAACCGTAATATCACCCCCTACTTACTATCTAGGCCGTGCTTTAATAACAATCGTTCACCGATGATCCCTAACGCAACCTGTCCGATGGCGGATATATAGATCTGCCCGTCTCGGATCGTAATGACCTTAGGAGGATTTTCGCCATCTCGATCCTCAACGACTTGTCTGCCGACTCCCAAGAAAAGCCTCCCTCTTGTAACCGGCTTGCTGAACAAGTTCATTACTCTGGTCTCCGTATCGAACACAACACGGTACCGTCGGTTCTTCAGCATAAGCTTCTGTGCAACATTGTTTCCGACCGTAAGAATTTGATCGATACATTCCCCACCCTCCTCCCTAAAAAGCTCGACATTGACAATCGTATTTCTTCTCCTCATTATTACTGGCCCGGAAGAAATAGCCAATGAATCAAACGGATAACCACCACAGTCAGTTAACAGATTCACATTATTGTTACCGTTGCGGATAATACCTACATCCACTATCCCTTTTACTATCATCGAGATCACATCCTTTTCTTTGGCTAGACTAATCTATGAGAGAAGTATGTTGTTGGTATGGGCTTTTGCTCCAAAAAGCCATTGAAAATCAATTCCATAAGGGAAGAAAATAGGGATTGAATATTCCGTTAAACTCCCTTTTCTTCAAAAGATAACGGCAGCCGATCGTGTGTCGGCTGCCGTCATGTCGGGATTGAACTATCGTTCTCCGTTAGCTTAACGATTTATCGGAATATAATTTACCCCAGTTTATGAACTTTTCCCAAATAAAGCTATCAAATACGAACTCTTTATCGAGTCTATAATGTTCTCCTAGTTCCTTCCATTCCAAAAAATCAATATTTAAAGGGTACTCTCCGATATTGGTAAGCTCAATTAACAAACCTTCATAAGCCATTTCATACTCGTCATGACGAAAATAATGCAATACTTCATCAATTCCTTCACTTGCCAATAGTGCTTTCGAAGCTTCTATATATCTCTCTAATCGCCGTTCAAATAAATACATAACTACGCTCCTCTATGGGGGATAGTTTCTGTCTTACATAGTTAGATTTTAGCATATCTTATTCAATTATCCTGCCCGATCGTTGAGCGGATCGCACAGAAACGAAAACAGGCGATGGATCGGTTCCATCGCCACGCTATAGTTCTTCGTTAGCTTAATGACGGTTACAGCACGGCAGCTGTTCAAGCCGTTAATTTAGCTATTTTCGCTACATAACTCATTAACGAAATTATCAACTTTTTCTTTATTTTCCTCTAAATAATCAGGTATTGAATTCAGCTTTTCAATAGCGATTTCATTGCAATTTTTCCACCATTCAGGTACTTTTACGGTACTATGCGAAAAGCTTTTACAATTGCTACACCAAATCCACATTCCGCCACTATTGGATTTCTCATTCCACTTATGGAAATAGTAATGTGCATGTTCTTTTTCACAAACAGGACAAATTAACGGGACGCCTCCTGCTTTTCTTTCCATAATACAATCAAAAATTGCTTCAATCGTATCCGCACTATCTTTCCACATTCTATTTGCCTCCATTATTTGCTGTACCTTCCATTGAACTATCCTCCCCATTACTTCAGGAAAAAGGGAACAGCTGCCGCGGCGGTCTGTTCCCTAGCTGTTTGAACTAAGGTTCCCCGTTAGTGTCCTAACAGAAGTAGAATTGACTTAATTGAAATGAGTATATGCCTCAGTTTTTTAAAACATAAATAATTCAATAGATTGCAGTACTTACATAAAGTAACCAAAGAATTATGACTAGAATAACATTGTATAATTTGGGAGCCAGGGATATAGGGTTTTATATTTCCCTTGGGTAGAGGGATTCAGCGAAATCAAAGATGATCTGACTATGACAGAAGAGCGTACTCGCCGGATGCAGCAAGTAGATGTGCTTTACATAGACGATATGTTCAAGGGGCGAAAAGAACCAAGACCGTTTCAGATTGAAGTTGCTTTTGCTGTTATCAATCACAGGTACACGGAGAAGAAACCGATCCTCCGGTACTGTGGAATCACTAAGAGCGAATGTTGCTCGGGTGATTACCTTTATCATATGTAGGACTCGGTCATGCCGTGGATCAGGTCGTTGGTCTTAGACGTTTAGCGTCAAGGGTGTGGTGTGAGGTGGGGTTAGATGCCCCAGCTCTTTATGAGCAAAGCGAAGTGCATTCGCCTATTTTAGAAAATGTAAACGTAAAAAAACACGCCGCTAACAGAACAATAAACCATACCATTCTTTCTCTCTTACATATAAATAGTGTAACAGATTGAAAGAGAGGATGGTAACCATGGTAGATAAACTTTTAACATCAAATGATCTGAAAGCAATTAAAAAATGGATAAAAAAATTAGAAGAAAAGTATTATAATTCGGAAAATAAAAGAGATATTGCCAGGTCCGAACTAAAACTTTCTTACGAAGAAATTGGATCAGGAGAGCGCCGAATTGTATTTGACTTGAAAAATGGCTTAGTATTAAAAGTAGCTGTTTCGAAAACTGGGATAAAAAATAATAAAAATGAAGCGGAGATATACAAAAAGTTTAAATCTTCCCTAAGATCGCATCTTGCAAAAGTGATTGATTATGGTCATGGTTGGATCATCATGGAGAAAATTGATCAACAGGTATCACAAAATGATGAAAATAGGGAGAAAGTATTAATATTACGTAAAAAGTTCTTAAGAAGAGGAATGAGAGCTCGTGACATAATCGATCCATCGAGTAAAGAACCTAAATGGAATAATATTCGTTACCGCGAGAAAGACAATTTAATCATCGTTATCGATTATGGCCCTTTTCGATATTATTGAATTAGAGATAAAGCGAGCTAAATGAAATTAAGAGCAACCATCTATGGGTGTTTTTTTATGAGAAACGCGAAGTGAATGTCTATCCAGGCATTCAGTTCCTTTTGTTTATACGGCTACCTTGAGCGGAAGAAATATACCGATCTGTTTTTCCGACAGAATACAGGCAAAATGATGAGCTGCTAACGCGGCTCTTTTTTATTTTTCAAATGATTGGTTGGAGGTGGGAAGATGTACAAGAAAATAAAAGCACTTTTAAACAGGAAGACGAAACTAACTATTCAATCTAGATCAGTCCGTCGCAAAGAATGGCGTGATAGTTGGATTGAGCATAATCGCTTTTCAAAACAGCAAAGGAGGTGAAATCAAAGATGTCAGTTAGAGCAAAGTTTAAAGTTGAAGCCAAGGATCTGGGAGAGCAAGGCAGAGTTTTATTTCGGCCTGTATATTCAACGGATCCTGGTCACGAAAACAAAGCGTTCTGGGACGCAACGCTGGCGGGCGAAATTAGCATGTGGATTTCGAATAAAGCTGCATTCGCAGGATTCGAACTCGGCAAAGAACTTTGTCCAACCAATTATGATATTCTGCTCCAAAAGTAAACCCGTTCTAGTTAAACTATTCTATTCAGCCGAACCTTCTGGCCGGGTACCGCGGTGTCTTAATTCAACTAACGTTATTCGTTAGCGGAATGTACCACAATGTGTTCCTTAACAATCACTTCGCATGTAATAAGACTATAACAAACTATATTTAATAAGTGTTTTTTCGTCCATAGTTATCGCCTTTTCAATCGTAAGCATTCGATGCTTCCAATTTGACTTAAAGTGATAATGTGATTAAAAATGGTAATTACTTGTTGTTCATGCTCCACTATAACTTGAACAAATTCAACATAGTCATTCCCCTTTTTTACATTAAAAGCAAGAAAACTTGCTTGTTTCGCATGAATAACAGCGACATTTTTTATCGGCGGAACTCCTGTTGTTATTTCAAATCTGAAATCAGCCAATCTTGTGAACGGAATTATCCTTAGCCGATTAGTATCCAGTTCCCTTAGTGCAAAGGCTTTGTTTCCCACTTTTCGAATTACTCCGTTAATTGACCTTCCATTTGTAGTTGTAAAAACATTATCTGAAGCAAATCCGATTAGCTGGGTGAGACGTTGTTTTAATGTCAGATTAACGGGAATAGGACATTTTCCACAAATTTTTCGAATGATTTTCATTTCGTGACACCCTCCCTAAATTCTTATGATTCAGGGTATGAGCATGGTTTTTTATCTGATTGGGTATTCTGTCAACAACTTTTACCTCTCTCGTTGAAAGTGTTTAAGTTCATTCGTACTGCATGTTTAGCTGAGAAGGCACTGAAACCTTGGTGTCAGCAGCCTTTTTTGATGTTTATTCAGCTATGCTGCCCGTAACTTCAATGGAATCAACAGCAAAGTTTAACAGATCCTATTTTAAAATAGCCAAATCCCCTGACATTTTACAGAATGGATTAGGCTATTGTCGGTTGGATATGGATATTTTCTACGTCAATTGAATTGGCGAAAATCGCTCTTTTCTCCGCCATATAGTGAGGCGGCGAACAGTAATAGCTGAAGCGATAAATCCCATATACGAAGCGATTTTTTTGATTTTTACTTTAGTCAACAATTTCACACTCCTTTTTAACAATAATCCCCATTAGAAAGACGAGTTATTACATATATTGGTTGACGAAATCTGCCCGTTAGTTCAACGAATAGCAGCTAATCATTTTAATCGGCTGCCGCGGTATTCATATTTATCTAACTTTTACAGAGGGTAACGGATAACGCGGCTACCGTTCCACGCCGGCGTGTTATTTAGCTCCCCTATATCCATCCATGTCTTAGAACGGTCCGTCGGGAATATCATAATGTTCTTGTCAATTTCGGGAATGTCCTCAAGTTCTTGTCATCGAGTATTGACAAGAACTTGAGGACATAAAATGAAAAAGCCGCATAACAAGCGACTTTTAATGTAACCATCTTCTTGTCACCCGACACCTTTACATTGCACTATCTGCATTGTCGGGGGACTTTGACACAACATATTAATTAAGAAAGTCACGAAAGCTATCAACGCAAAAAATGAATAAGGAGCTAGCTTATGCAGCTAACTCCCTAAATATCAATCAATCTGTACCATCAGGTGGATCATTCATTCCGCCGTTTGGTTTAATAGCAAAAATGCGGTCTACCGAAAGCGAGGCGATTGCGCTTCCACCACCAACTTGGACATTCGAATAACAAAATATAGAGATCCAATATAAAAAATGCCTTGCGGCGTCCCTGTTGTTCAAATGATGTTTGCGTTTTTTCTCCGCGATTTACGCTTCCAACAATCTGAGAAACAGGATATGCTTCCATATTATGAGACGGAAAAGGTTTTAACAGTGCCCTCAAAGATGAAATATCTCTATTTTCACGATCAAGCCAAAATCATCGTTAATGTTTTGTAATTCTGATACGTTTCAATGCTCTGAATCGCTAATAATAAGTTTTCGTTAATTTTGGCGGCATCTTTATATACTACATTTTATTCGCGTAATTTGCTACCAATTCGGTCTTAGCATGCTGCAGTTCATCATGACCTCAATTACGATTTTTCTGAATAAATGCACCCCAGTTCTATGCGGCAGCTTCAGTTTTTCGCCATGGAATTGTCACTCAGCTTAGATCGGGGGGTTAGGGGCACACCCTTAAAAATTTCGGAAGTGTGGCTACACTTCCAATGCTTGCTATCTCTTTTTCATCCTCCTTCTTACCATTTCATTATTGACTTAAGCAATACAAGCATACAAAAAAACCACTGACAGTTACGGTCAGTGGTTTTTCCTTAGCCAGGAAAAGTAAATTTTGAAATGGCTTTTGCGCGAATGGCCCCATCTAACACCAGCAAAGAAACCGGCAAAATGATTATCCAGCATAAAACATTCTCTAACATGAGTCTATAAAGAAAGCGGAATTTCTTTAACTCCTCTGACGAGCATCCCAGGTCTCCACTCAAGCTCGTTTTTGTCGACCTTAAGTTTGATTTGAGGATAGCGCTTCAGTAGACTCATAATGGCAATTTCTCCTTCCAGGCGGGCGAGGGGGGCGCCCAGGCATAGGTGAATTCCTGTTCCGAATGCAAGGTGTTGGCTTTTTTGCCGGGTAATATCAAAAATTTCCGGATCATCAAACCGGTTCGGATCGTGGTTGGCGGAATTCAGCGCTATAATCACTAAGTCTCCCCTTGCGAATGACTTGCCTTTGAACTCCAAATTTTCTCGCGCCCATCTTGATGTGCTAAATTCTACCGGACCGTTGTAACGAAGCACTTCCTCAATTGCGCTATGGATCAATTCCGGATTATTCTGCAGTTGCTTCAATTGTTCTGGATGCTCTAATAAAGCAAGTATGCTATTGCCGATCAAATTTACGGTTGTTTCGTGTCCGGCAATAATGAGGAGCGTTACTACGCCATATAATTCACTCTCTGTTAACCGATCGCCCTCGTCTTCGGAAATGATAAGCTGGCTAATTAAATCTTGCCCAAGATTTCCCCGAACTTTGGCAAACCACTGTCCAAGGTACTGGATGAATTCGCTCATGTGAATATACATTTCATCGAAATTTTCACCGTTTGAGCCCTCGACCAACGTATTGGACCAGACGCGAAACTTATCGCGGTCTTCAGAAGGAACTCCAAGCATTTCGCAAATGACGATAATTGGCAGCGGGAAAGCATAATCGTCGATTAAATTCATGCTATCTTTCCCGAAGAGGTTATCGAGCAGTTCATCAGCAATTTCTTGAATGCGACCTCGGAGCCCGGCTATCATTTGCGGTGTAAACGCCTTTTGGACAAGTCCTCGCAATCTTTTGTGATCGGGCGGGTCAGCATACAACATATTGCGGGTAAAAACGCTTTCAGTTTCTTTATCTGCGCCGGATATTTCTAAATAATCCTTAATAAATCTGGGGTCCTTCAGAGCTTCGACTGCATCTTCATATCTCGTTATCATCCATCCGATTTGGCCATTCGGAAGCACATTTAGGTAAACAGGATCATTTTCCCTTAATTGAGAATAAGTAGGATGTGGATTTTGAGTGAACGCTTTCGTAAACAAAGGGTTTTCTAAGTTTGAATTCATTTTAAACTCTCCTCTCAAGTATCTGTTCCTAATGTAGTGGTGCTATAAATGATTGCTTTTGAAAAATTGTCTTGTCGCTACTTACCCTCGAATAATGACGACAGAAGCTCCATGGCTTGTTCCTCGTCTGGACCGTCAAAGGTAAGTGTAAGCACCGTTCCTTTTTCCTTTTTTCGCTTCCATGCCCATAAGTCCCAAAATGCTCTTTACGTCGGCAATGATATTGCGTTCTTCCCATATGATGCGTATTTCAGGCTCTTCGCACCAAAGCTGCCGGCGCTATAGACAAGTCCTTCCGTAAATATACCCGTTTTCCACTCTCCGTATTCGATCGTATCGGCCAGCATGGCAAATGCCGTGGCACCAATTGGAACAGACCCGATAGATTTGACAATTGCGGCGATAATCAATGTCGTTAGATTCGTTGGGTTAGTAATCAAGATCATACAACCTATCATTAAAATGATTACTCCGAAAATCGCCGAATTACGTTTGCCGAACTTTTTGATAATTGGTGCTACAAAGAGTAATCCGATAAATATTGGAACAACGCCTACTACTCCCAGTATCCCAACCTCATCTTTGTTATGCAGTATATACTGGGCATAGAAAATACCGACTGCATGTCCGACGGCGTTGAGCAAATTGAGGGCAAGCATAAATATAGTGATCATGACCCAGTATTTATTGCGAAACAGCGCTTTGATACCCCTTTTAAAGGGGATGTCCTTCTGAAAATGATGAGGCACTTCATTCGTTGTCGTTTGGTTGATACTGTCTAAATCGGGAGTTCAAAGTCTGTTACAGATTTAGATTCATCTGAAGTACGATACAGGATGGCTAGGAAAGCTCTCTTCCCTTCAAATTTGCTACAATTTCCGCATACTTCTTCTCAGTCAGATCATAGAAACAAATAATAATAACGCTAAGGGCAATTCCAATTGCCGGGAAGATTGACATCATCAAGTTGATTCCATTCAAAGCAGCTTCCGTTTGCGTCGCGTTAGGTACATATTTAAAAAAAGTCAATCCATAACCGGCCGCAGCGCCGGCAATTGCGGTGCTTACCTTTCCAGTAAAAGTACCTACAGCTGTGACGATACTCTCTGATCTTTTCCCTGTCTTCCACTGGGCATATTCAATTGTATCCGCTTGCAAAGAAGCGGCAAGAACGACGCTAAAGCCTAGACTGAACATGCTGATTCCATTCATTACAAACAAATACACGATTTGATCCGGTTGTCCGAAATAAAACAATGTATTTGCCAAAATACCGATGAATCCGCCTGCTATATACGTGTTCTTCTTACCAAATTTGGCTGATATTTTGGGTATCAGCCCGATTGCAAGAAGCATGAACAGCATGCCGCTTAACGAAAAGGCTGCAAACAGTCCTTCACTCCCCAGATAATATCGGATGTAGTATATCGCTACAGTCTGCTTCAATAACACTGTGGTTGCCAAAAATAATCCGGCGAGCGTAAGGATAAGCAGCGGCTTGTTTTTCACAACAACATTCAGGCTTGCCTTTAGGGATTCCGTCTCTTGTTTGTCCTCAATATTATGCTCTTTTGTATGACGAAACAAATTGATGCTGAACAAGATACAGAGAAAAGCAAATATAACAGCAGTCCAGAAGTATCCCTTAGCAGCATTCCCATTGCCGATTGCATGTATCATAGGCAGAGACGCACCTCCAGCAATTGTAGAACCGAGAACACCAAGCATCTTTCCAATCGAGATCACTTTGGTCCGCTCTACGGGATCGATTGTCATAGCAGGCGCCAGCGACCAGAAGGGGACGTCGAACAAAGCATATGCCGTATTCCACAACGCATAAGTAACGATTACATAGACGGTCTTCATTACTGGGCTAAGATCGGGTGCATAGAAGCATAGAACGGTCAATACCGAAATAAGAATCCCTCCCGCTAGTACGAAAGGTCTAAATTTGCCCCAGCGCGTATGAATTCGATCGACGACCACGGCAATGACTGGATCAAGCACCGCATCCCATATTCTAACAACGAGAAATAAAGTACCGACGAACGCCGCGCTGACTCCAAGCACATCAGTATAAAATACCAAGAGCAAAAATGTCATTAGCCCATAGACCATATTTTGCCCCATAGCCCCTAATCCAAACGACCATTTTACCTTCCCGCCCACCTGCTGCATGATAAACTCTCCCTATTGTTAAAATTTCGATAGCTCTTTCAGCTTGGTCTCATATTGGTTATTTAAAGAGTGGAATTGCTGAATACTTCGATTCAAGCCGCCAATTCGGTTTCTTTTCAACCATAACTGAGGGTAACGATCGCTAATCGCTGTAATCGAATCAATCAATTGCTTGAGTCGTTCTTGTCTCCAACCCTCATGCTCGGTCTGCTCCAAAAGAATATATTCATAGAGGTCTACCCCATGCGTAAGGAGACGAATCGTATATTCGAACTCTTCGCGGATCAGATGATTGTCCGCACATTCCATATCGCTTTCCTGAAGCTTGCTCGACATGCTGTCCAGGAAATGCCTCAACTCTTCGTATTGGAAATTCGAAATGAAATCAATGGATTCATCTTTTGGCAGATTGGCCATCTCATTATTAATCCTTGTGAAGAGAGAGTTAAGTTTATGATTCAGCACTTCGCTTGTACTCAAGCCGCCCATCGAAGACAACAGGATGAACATAGCTGTCATATTTATAATTGGGAAATTCTCATATCGATAGTAGTTGCCTAGCTCCAGTACGAAGTTGCCCATTACGTTTTTTGCATCTTCGAATACCGACTGATTCAAATAGTTCACAGTATCCGCCTCAGCTGTAGCAAGGGAATCGGTATTCCAACTCAAACCTGCGCTATAGACGTAGCCTGCATAGCTGATGGGAGCGTATTGCCAGTGTCCCATATCTCCCCAATCTGTCACGATGAGACCCGCTGCATTGTATTTTTTACCGTTAATTGCCGCATCAGCAATATTTCCTAGCATGTTATCGGTCCGACCGCTAATGGACATCCAACTGCTTGTGCCTGGACAAACCATATAGGACTGCTCGGATTCCTTCATCATTTTGCAGTGATTTTCGAAAGAACCGTTTTTTTCATTTTCATACATCCAATCCAGCACAATACAGTCATTAGGCAGTTCTTTGATTATTTCAGGGTGTGAAAAGACGGTATCGCCCCAGAAGAGAGGCTTCTTACCATTTTTTTGTACGATTTGCACAACTTTCTTCAGGAAATCCAAGTAGAGATCGGCCGTGCTGGACTCCTGGTCCGCTTCTCTGCTCTTGCCCTTCCCGAGTTCCCACGGTTCATCGAAGTTGATATTTACAAACGGTGATGAAAAGATATGAAGCAGCTCATTAAGCAAGTTCTCAACCAATTCCAACGACTTCGGATCTTTAACGTTTAGGGTGGAAGCTGGAGATTGGACCCCCGGCAACAGTTCGATGCCTTCCGGGAATTCCGCCAATTCACGGAATGGCTCCCTCTCAAGCCATTGCGTCATATGCCCCAAGAGATTCTGATTCGGAACAAAATCAATAAACCGCTCTGCGGCATACCGATCCAACGCTTGAATCTCGGCAGCTGTTATCGGTGTTTCATCCGGGAAGAGGCTCTTATAGCGCTCATACTCGAAGCAATAGCCTTCCATGTATAGCTGCAAATGATTCATTTTGAGATCGGCCATTAAATCGATCAGCTTATATAATGAATGCATGGAAGGGATTTTGTCCCGCCCAATATCCAGCATCAAGCCTCTGACTTTCAAATCCGGTACATCCTCGATCTTCAAATATGGAATTGCCGCTCCACACTGGTTGTATACCTGCTTCAACGTAGTCAGTGCATAGCTTAAGCCTGCAGGATCCGCATATTCAATCGCAACACCCGTCTCCTGAACCGAAAGATGGTAGCCTTGCTCCGCGATCTGGCCATTGTACACAAACGAAAAAGCTGTCTCATCCTCTTGCTTACGGTCTACCACGGTGAACGGCTTGCTTGTGATTTCAAGCAGCCGATGCATAATCATAGCTTCAATGCCACCCCTGTCAGGGAACGTAGATGGACTAAGTCGAACGGTTAATTGATTTGGTTTCAACCATTGACCCGACTCAAGAACAACATGCCGTGGAACCGGGAACAGGAATATACTTTGCGCATTTACCATTTTATGAAACCCCTTTCATCTTAAGATTAAATCAAGTATACTAAGATCGGAAATGCAGATTGGATAATATCTTTGAGTTTTGGATAAAAAAATTCAGAGGAAGAGGCTTGAATTTGGATGAATGAAAATAATGGGATAGATACTTTTTTATTCGAGGAACAGGCTAGAAGCATACATTTGATGTCCGGGGAAAACGTTATGGGCGTAGACAAGGGATTTAAGACCTTGTTCTCCTTCATGGACTCCAGAGCTCCATCCGGACATAGGGATCAGAACTCACTTTCAGAGTTTTTGGTATTCATGAAAGAGCAGCAGAATGAAATACTGTCGTCAAATCTTCCACATTTCATATTTATAAAACCCTACTCGTGGGTATTTTATGTTCATCTCTTAAAAAATGAAAATCTAAATCTCATCTTAGGTCCGATGCAAGAGCCTCAGGGCACGGAGAAATTTCAAAATCTGATCCGGATCTGTTACTGGCTGTTTCAATCGAACGATACCGATGCCATCCCTCAGCCAACAACATACACTTTATCCCATGAAAGCAAGCTTCCCGCATCGCCCGATGTGTCACTTGTACATATTTACTATGAGCAGGAGTTCATCCATACTCCTATAGAGCAAGGTATGTTATTAAAATCAAAAATGCTGGCGGGGGACATTAAGGCCATCCAAGACTATTTCGATTCGAGTTCAAATATCCCAACAGAACAAGTCTTTGACCCTATCGAGCTCGCAAAAGGCGATCCGCTGCGATCGTCCAAAAATCATTTTATTACGCTATGCGCAATCGCATGTGCCATCGCAATCGAGGGAGGAACCGATGATGAATACGCTAGAACGCTTGCGGACAAGTTTATTCGGCAGGTTGAAAACATCCAATCCCGAGCTGAAATTTATAAATTCATTCGGGAGATTTTCTTGAAGTTTACGTACAGCATTATTGAATTTTCTAATCCAAATTATTCAACCCTAGTCATGAACACGATTCACTATATGAATAATCATTTCTTCGAAAAACTGACTTTAAATGATGTTGCGAAAAAAATCGGAAAAAGCCCTTCTTATATCTCGGACAAAGTGAATAAAGAGACCGGTCTGTCGTTTAATGAAAACCTAAATCAAATTCGGGTTAGGGAAAGCAAGCAACTGTTGATTCATACTCAAAAATCCATTCACGCTATTGCCATCGCTGTTGGATTTGATTACCAGAATCATTTTGCTAAAGTTTTCAAGAAAATAGTCGGCGTCACGCCTTTTCAATACCGTAATAAAAGAGGACTGCTTTAAATCCATATGCCTAATCCTCAGAAAACGCGTTTTTGAAGCTAGCTCGGAAGCCCGAAAAGAAAAATCCACAACCTCATGAGGTTGTGGATTTTAATTACTCTGTCCTTTTCAAAAGATAAACTCCTTCTCAAATTCACATTTCAGCCTATGATGATTCTGATACGCAATATTCCGTTCCTCCGTAATGGATCTCATTTTTTTTATTCTAATCCCAACTGATTAGGTAACAACCCCCTGGGTTCAGATATTCCTTACACATAAAAAAGCTCCCCATCGAGGAGCTCTTTTCTTAACGCTTATTATAAAAATAGAGAACAGCTGCCACGCGGCAAAACTACTCCCTGGCGATCATCACCTTCGTTCTGCCTCAGTGAAGGTAAGAACGTTATACACTTTGGTATACAATATTTCTTTGTAAAGAGCATACTCCGCATCCGTCAGAGTTTGAGGGTAGCTCATGATCTTAAGCGGTAAATCTGGTTGCTCCTTCTGGAGTGGAGGCTGCACATAGTCAAAATGATTAATATGAAAACCTAATCGCTTATAGAAGTTCACTCTACGCTGCGCCAAGTCCGCAACTGGAGGTTCCACTTCTAATAGAATCGGGCTTAGCGACTCTTCGATATACGCTTTCATTAACTTTCCGCCTAGACCACCTCCCCGTATGGCCGGATCAACAGCAATATGCTCCACAAATCGAAACGATGGAAATTCCCATACGGCAACAAAAGCAATAATATGGTCGCTTGCGTCTTTTTCAGTAATTAGACGATAGTGAGGATCGGATAACAGCTCCTTTTGTCCTTCATAAGTTCTCCGTTCACTATCAGGAAATGAAGCGTTCATGATTTCAAAGATTTTATCAAATTCACTTTCATTTATCATCAGATTCTCCTTCTACATGCTGCCTTTCACTTTCAAATCATCATATCACTATCATTCCCAAAATAAAAATCAGTGTGGCACACCACAAAAAGGCTGCTCAGAGCAACGATTAGGAAACCCCTGGGTTTAGATATTCCTTTCACATAAAAGAGCTCCCCAGCGAGGAGCTCTTTTTCTTTACTTACTCAAGCATGAAAGCTTATCCGTTCTTTCAAGGTAGTTCTTTGTTTAATTATCTCTCTTATGTTCACCATTAAAATGAAAGTGCTCATAATAAATATTATCGATGCCGGCTTACCGCTTTTTTATGAAAATAAGTAAAATTTTGGTTCAAAGGTATTTTAAGCAAATCGTAATTCAAATCTTTTGGTAACTCTTGGATTACCTCGACTGCCTTTTCACGGGTTTTGTAGAATCTTCGGAAACAAAAATTCCCCATATAACATCTTGTTCCAAGAATTCACTCCGTTCTTCACGTTTCCCATATTGTATCACATCCAATTGCATTTAAAACTGCCAGTTAGCATAACGCGGCTGCCGATTCATGCCGGAAGCCGCGTCTAGGTTGCTTATTAAGCTAAAGTTCTCCGATCGCGTATGTGTTGCCTCGCACCAGTTAAATAAGATTACCTTCCCAATCAACAAAAATCAGTTGGTCTTTTGGAAGCAGGCACCATTCAATAATTGTCCTAACAAGCCCAGGTGTGATAATGCGATCATCCCAACTTGGAGTTTGTACTCTAACCCAACCTTGACGATAATGATTTTCTAAGCCCACAAACTCCTTACCCTGTATTACAATATGTGGTGTCTTATCATGGTCTGACTGCGCTACATGATATGAAACAATTAATTTCTTATCTTCTGAAATAATACTAAGATTAATTCTTCCATAATCTTCGTCATCTTCTTGGACATTCCAATAATACCTCTTGCCGCTGTACTCTAACTTCCGTCTTCCTTTTGAGTTTACTCCTACAGACTTGTTCCTCTCTTATACAGTCTTATTCGCTTTACTTGTTTATTCGAGGCAGCATCGAAGTATCTGCCCGTCCCTCGGTAATGAAACTGTTTATTGTGTCGGCAGCTTCGTCATTCAACTATAGTTCCTCTTTAGCTTAATCATTAAGTTTCCTTTAACTCGGGGTTGAGACTACGAGTCGCCAAAACGTAATCGCTTGTATGCATTCCTGTTTCAGTTGTTCCGCATGGACTAAAGGGAAGCTACAAATGCAGCTCAATCGGATGAGCTGGCATGCCAAGTCATTAGCATCTCTTGAGCTTTTTGCGGATCGTCCATGAGTAGAGTCCGATACTCCAGCATCTTGTTAAGGGTGTCCAGCATTTGGTCGTATTCTTCCTTCTTGCTTTCGATCTCCTTTTTCTTGCCGCGAATCCAATCTATAATCTGCAGGTTAGTTTGCGCATTGGCGTCGTGGTCCTGCAGAACTTCCTTCAGTTCAACCAGCGAACAGCCGATGGACTGGAACTTCTTGATGAGCTTCAACCGCTCGATAGCTTCTTCCGAATAGTTACGGTAATTGTTGCTTTCTCGCCGGACATGCCGATCATCCAGCAAGCCTTCCTTTTCATAAAAGCGGATCGTATGGATCGTTAATCCCATCTTGTCCGCCAGTTCCTGAATTTTCATGATCATTTCTCCTTTGAAGCGCTTGCCATAGAGTTCACTTTATAGTTTATGCTTAACATGATTAAGCAGTCAACACTTGAAGGAGGATATCATTATGCATGTTTTTGTTACAGGAGCAACAGGGTATGTCGGTTCTGCGGTCATCCAGGAACTGATCGACGCGGGACACATAGTGTCGGGTCTTTGCCGTTCTGAAGAGAAAGCCGCGGGGTTAAAGGCGGCGGGAGCCGAAGTGCTGTACGGCAATCTGGACGATCTCGATACTCTGGTCAGCGCTGCCGCGGCTGCGGACGGCGTGATTCATCTGGCATTCACCAACGATTTTTCCGACTTTGAAGGTGCTTTAGCTCTGGATTTGCGGGCCGTTGTAGCCATGGGAGCGGCGCTCGAAGGCTCCGGGAAGCCGTTCATTACCACGGCTCACGCAAATGGACATACCGTGGATCATGCAGTGCTCGCAATGGCAGAGCGGGGTATTCGGACATCGATCGTCTCGCTTGCACCGTCCGTGCACGGTGAAGGTGATAAGGGCTTTGTGCCAATGATGATCAACATCGCCCGGGCGAAGGGCTTCGCCGCCTACATCGGCGACGGAACGAACCACTGGCCGGCGGTTCATCGCCTGGATGCTGCGGTCCTGTACCGTCTGGCGCTGGAAATCGCCCCGGCGGGCTCACGGCTGCTTGGCGCCGGCGATGAAGGCATTTCGCTCCGAGAGATCGCCGCGGTCATCGGGCGGCAATTGAACGTGCCGGCGGTCAGTATAACACCTGAAAAAGCAACCACCCATTTCGGCTTTCTTGGCAGAATTGCGGCATTAGACATCACAAGCTTGTATAACACTACGCAAGCGAGTCTGGCAACAAGGGAGCTTCTGGGCTGGATACCGATGCAGCCCGGATTGATCGCTGATCTCGAAAAAGGACATTATTTTGCATAAAAAAAGGAGGGCGTACCATAAGCCATAAATGGCTGGCCCCCCCTATAATTACTTCGACTTAAGCTAATAGTATCTGGCTGGACTATATTGTGCATCATCAGTCAACAATTTTAATAAGTAGGACCGCCCTGGTATCTTCTTCATTTTGAAGATCAAAAAATGCTTCCACTTTGAGTAACAACCTATAACAGCCCGTTAACAGCCTGCCGGATCACTTCGGCAGGCTGTATTATTGCGGTATCGTATCCCGTTAGCGCAATCTCACTCACACGTCTGATCCATCTCCCCGGCCATCTCCTCGGGCGAACCAAGGGCCTATGTCTCGATGCGTAAATGTGTGTTATACGCAGTGACCTCATTAAATTTTAGTTTGGTACCCATGAGTGAATTACTTGTTTGTTATGTTTTAATAAGGCCGATCGAACTGTACCTTTCGCACTCAAGTCACCCAGAAGTTTAAAATAGTCTTCTTGAAGTGTTTGAAAATTTTCACTATTTGAGTACTCTTTACTGTAACCATAACACCAAAGATAGCCTAAAATTTCACCTTTCCTTGAATCATCCCAGTCTCCTATTATTGGCCTCTTCCACGACTCACCTTTTGTGGATGAAAGAATACTGCTCCCTTGACTGTGTTCTACTGCAGTAAATTCTTTGAGTTCATTTCCTTTAGTACTTATATAGATTCGTCCACAAGAGAAACACTGGTATACATTTTTTTGAAAGCCACCAATGAGGCTTCTAATACCCATTACTGCTCGCTCTTTATCTTTTGGTGTTGGTCCTGATTTCTCGATTGCGTTATCTATTATCTCTAATAAATCGAAATAGTCTTGATCTGAAATAATGTACCCTTTATTTGAATGATAATCTGTTTGATCAATGATTAAGCTTCCGCATCTACAATTAATCTTCATAAAGTCCCCCCCAATTATATTTCTAGGCCATTGGCTATAACGTTATATTCACGAATTTCGGAAATGCTCCATCTCAAAATGAATTCGAGAAACGATTGAACTATCCTGCCCGTTCAACGGACAACGGCAGCCGATCGTATGCCGGCTGCCGTCATGTCGCGATTGAACTATCGTTCCTCGTTAGCAGAATGATCAACGTCAGTTTCTTGTATTAGTTTAATAATCTCGTTTACGCATTGTTCTACATCCTTGTTTAAACAATCGAGGGCTTTATCACTATACTTAATGTATAAGGGTAGTCTTTCCTCGTAAACATCTTCTAGACTATTTCCGTTCTTGATAACAATGCCTCTAGTCGTTACATTGATTAGTCTTCTTTTAATCTCTTCATATGGGACGTGTAAATAAATGACCGTCCCACCTTGTTTAAGGACGTTCATGGCTTTTTCTGAATATATAACGCTTCCTCCCGTAGAGATAATGCAATTTTCTAATTGCAGTTCCGATATAGCTTTTTCTTCGATCTGCATAAATATCTCTATCCCATCGTTATCGAGTATCTCTTGTAGTAACTTACCTTCACGTTGTTGAATGACAATATCCGTATCGACAAAATTCATTCCTAAAGCTTTTGCAAGCAATACACCTAAAGTGCTTTTACCAGCACCCGACATACCTACAAGGACTATATTCATTTTCTTCCTCACTTTATATTAATGACCCACAGCAACGGGCTGTGGGTCAGAATTATTTATATTTTAAAGGGGGGCAGTTTTATTATAGGCTTGATTCATTGAAGCTATATGAAAATAAGATTTCATTCTTGTTACATTTATTAAGCTAACGTTCCTCGTTAGCGGAATATGCAAAACGCAATGTTATTGATTTCTTAGCGATACTTCAGTAATAATTAAACCAAGTTGTTATATTTGTTCGATTTCACGTACAACTGGTTTTTCTTCATAGAGAGCATTCCGCCTATTACTGCCAGTGGGACCGCCAATATTTGTTTTACTAAAATATGGGTTGTTTCTACATAGCCACCCCTATACAAAGCCCAAAGAATATGGATTAATCCTACAACTGTTGAATTGATTAATCTATATTTTTTTGAAACGTTTGATGCGATATAACCACCTAGTACTATAAAAAAGATGCTCAAAATTAAATAAACCCAATATGCTCCTTTCAATGGTGTAAATGAAATGGCAATCGTAACTAAGGTGATACCTATTACATCAAAGAAATAACCAGCAATAATGGCTCTAAGGCTTGTTAAAATATCTTTAAACATTTTATCCTCCTTATTGTTTTTTGCAGTTCTTTCGCTCAGGGTCTCCATCAACAAATTCTCCAGAAAAGGATTATTTCCTTTCCATGATTTTCCCACTAAACTGCCCGTTAAGCTTAATCGTTAGGGTCCTCCCCACTCCTACAATCCATCGGGAATGAGATAAAGTGCTTGTCATTGGGTTTTGACAAGAACCTTATCCCATAATACAAAATAGCCACGATTTACGCGGCCCTTAATGAGATAATGTTCTTGTCTCCCGACAGTTTGTGTCACAATCAATATTTTTTTCAACCCGCATTCTTTCTCCACCAACCTGGCACGCCAAAGTTAATGATAAATGATCAAACGGCAGCCGAATAATAAACAATATAAAATAAGAAAACCGCGTAATACGCGGCTGATAATGCATATATGTTTTTGTCCTCTTACAGCCCTTGTCGGAGGTTTAAGAATAACTATCGATAAAAGACAAGAAGTTGTACAATTTTTTTCTCCGCTTTGGAATAAGCGCACACCAAAAACCCCGGCATCCTTGGCTGGGGTTTCTCCGTTTAAGTGCCGATATACGCGGAACTACTATTGAACAAATGAATAGTTCTGCTCCCAATGCCCACCTTCATCCGTGCTTCGATAACTCATTATTGCAGCTTGAAGTGCGCCTTTTGCAGCTTCCTCTAGCGTTTTAAAGCTATTTTCCATCGCTCCTGCATAAACAGGACCAGCATTATCGGCACCTTTGTAAAAGTGACTGAGCTCATAAAAGTAACTGTCCTCACGATTTTTGAGAATGTGAATACCAATAGAAATGCCATCAACGCTAGCTTTCAAACTTCGAACAACCTCGTGAACAGATTCAATATCCGCATGAACATTCTCCAGCTCGGATAAATTTAACATGATCTATGCCCCTCCAATTCTCATCAAAAGATATCATGGATAGTTTATCCAGTGTGCTCAAAACGATTCAAATGAACGTTCGCCGTTAATTCAACCAGGTCTCCCAGAAATCCATTTCAATATGTTTATTAGTCTTTGATATTGTTTTTAAAACCCGTTCCTTTTCTTCAGTTGGTATTGGTTTTTTTTCCAATGCAACCGGGTTTTCCCGACCAACAGAAAGTTCTTTTATATAACCATATATCGTTTCTCAAATGCTCAACCCCTTTTAAATATATCTGATGTAATAAATTCTCTTGTTCATTTAAGAATGCTGCCCTTTTGCTTAACGGCCACGTGAAAAAACATTTACAAATCAAACCTATACTACCACCGCGATTATGCGCATATGTTTGTGTCGCCGGACAATAGATGCCGGCTTCGCGGGTTTATTAAATGTCAATCTTCATGTGTCTGTCGTGTTGACTGACAAGAAAGAACAAATCATAAATGATAAGAACTTTATCCCATTCCCGATAAAAAAACCATCAGCCATTAAGTTAGCTGGATGGTTTTGTTTTTTTAGCTATTCTATAATTCTGAGTCGAGATCATTCATTGCAACCGATGCTCCTAGCTTTGAATGCAACCCCTTTTACTGAAAAACATAGATCGGTACAGTTGTGAGGGCAAATATCTACTAGCCAATAAATTCCTGAACCCACTCGCCGTTATAGTAAGCTATCCCGATTTGGGTGTAGCTGCTATTCAGGATGTTGGCACGATGACCAGGACTGTTCATCCATTGGTTCATCACTTCCGTCGGGCTCCCCTGGCCTTTGGCGATGTTTTCCCCTGCAGAGTTATATGTGACCCCGAATGCAGTCATCATATCAAACGGGGATCCATAAGTCGGTGACTGATGATCAAAATAATTATTGTTGTACATATCCTGAGCCTTAGCCATTGCTACTTTCGAGAGACTGCTGTTCAAGCTAAGGGAATTCAAGCCTGCTTTCGTTCTTTCTTGATTCACCAGATCCAAGACTTGCTGCGCAGATTGGGATGGATTTACGGACTCTTGCGGATTGGCGGACTGTTGTGGATTTACGGCTTGATTCGCTGGGCTTTCTGCCGGTGCATAGTTGCCTTGGAACCAATCCAGCCAATTCGAAGCTTCATTGGGTGCTTGTTTAATCGTAATCGGTGATTTCCCTGCACCCGCAGTAGAAATGGATGATGCTTGAGTTAAGGTTGACGTTGAAGCAGCATTAGGAGCATGAGTTTCAAGCTTCGTTTGTTTAGCATTCATTTGATTGTTTGTCGAATTATTACTCGAACAACCTGTAACTAGTAGTAATGCTGCTATTATGACCAATGGTTTTATAACAATCCCTCCTGAACCGTCAAAGTGTAACGATATCAAATAAAGGTTTTGTAAAGTCCCATTGTTTTATTCAGACCTCAATTAAATTAGACCCAAATAAAATATAACTTAGCAGCCGGCTTCTTTTTCTTCCGGGGCCTTATTTCAGTCCATATGATAACTTCCGTTAAACACTTTAATCATATATTGTCCGTTCAATAAGAGGCTCATAATACATGGACATTTTCACGTTTCGCTAAAATAGGTGCCTGATTTTCGTCTACGCCGTTCTTAAGCAGCGCAGGGTCCGACGATCTAGCTGATCAACTGTTACAAACGCCTGTAAAACCAGTGGCTCTCAATGCTTTCTCGATAAACCGCGATAAATCAATGGTAACACCACATTTTCATAAGCGTTTAATCTCGGCAGCAGGTTAAAGTTCTGAAAAACCCGATCTTCTGATTCCCAATATCAGGCAGTTGTGAATCCTTCAGCGATGAATCTGTTTCCCATCGGCTCTAGCCAGAAACGTCCAAACAGCTGATAATGTTCATCAGCGTTGACTTTCCAGAGCCAGAAGGCCCAATAATAGCAACAATTCGCCCTGCGTGATATCCAGCGAAATATCATCCATCGCTCGTATTATCAAAGCAAAAAAAAGCATTAGAACTCCAAGGAAAGACAAATGTAAATGCACTCTTTAAATGATCAAGAAAAATTGGGGATTGCTGAACCATTCTGGTTGAAAATCTTCAATACTCCAGGATGGTTCCCTATCGCAGATAAAGTGAACAATGAATTGTAACGATCCTTACATTTGGTTTAAGCGCGCTTCTCTAATCTCACATTTAAACACATCTGCCCGCCCTATATGCTGCTTCATTGCCACTTACACATATATGGCTTGAATTCTTCGTCCCTACATAACATGTAAGGCTGGTTGATTTAATCCGAGAAAAAGTTATTTCATTACCACAACTTTTTTCAAAGCGGCACCGGCACGGTTCCATGAAAATTTTTTCATGTCCAGTCTGCCCTGCCTTCCTTTCTTTTTACAAAGCTCAGGATGACGATAAGCAAAACTCATCTGGCTTTTTAAGCTGGATAAAGTCGGCTCAGCCCACCGTTGCCCCTTCCCCGAAAATAAATAACGAAAGCTTCGCGCAATCGCATGCCTACTGTTCATGCTAATTTGCGGGTTTTGCAGCTTATATTTGATGAGAAAGGAGTTGCCCGCGTTTAAAAAATCCATATGCCCACCCCAGCCGGTAGCAATAACAGGAACCCCACTGGACAGCGACTCCAAAAACGGCAGCCCTACTCCCTCGCCTCTTGTAGGGAGAACAAATGCGTTACCGAGTGTATAGATGCCTTTCAGTTGATTGGGATTCATATGTTCCGTTATGACTACAATCGGCGCATTTTTTTTACGAATTCCGAGCCTTTTCTTATAGCTCTCGATTCGGTTTCGAATCCATTGCCCGGTCTCGTGCCGTACAGTCCCATTCGTTTTGATGACGAGCAGCACTTTATCGTCCGCCGAGAATTGCTCCCAGTAAGCCCTCAGCAATGTTTCGGGATTTTTCCGGTGTTGGAAGCCAAATACAGAGACGAATACAAAGCGCCCCTTGGCAGTTGGCAGAGGATATTTTTTATTCTCGGGTTTAAACTTTTTGATGTGGACTCCATGGGGGACTATAAAAATAGGCACCTTGACGCCGCTTTGCCGCAAGGCGGTTTTATTTTGCTTGGTAGGTACGCATACCGCGTCAAATTTGTTGATTTTCGGGAGCCAGTGGCGGGGAATACGGGTCGTTTCCCAAACCGTTTTTAAAATAATGCGGTCAAAACGTTTACGCTCCTGTGCCATATTCAATTTTTTGGGCAATTGATGATAAATTAGCACCTTTCGTTTTTTCATTGTGCCTTTTTTCATGTCCTTGGAACCGCTGCCCACCTTAACGTTTACGCCATGTCTCCTTAAAGCAGATACATATTCCCTGCTCGCAATCCCGAGACCTGAGGCGCGTTTTACTGGGCCTTTCCAAATAACCTGTATGTTTGCCATAGATTGCACCCTTTAATTTTGGTAACATCAGTACCATGTTATGATACTTCGTGGAATACAAAAGCGTGTGGGCCTATGACTTTACACCGTTAAAAAATCGCGTTCATCAACAGCTTCAATCTCTGTATTAAGTACGCCTGAATAGACTTGTCAACACGCGATAAAACTCCAGCCGCATCATTAAGCATGGAATGCTACCGAACTATCCGATGGGAGTGTTCACTCTTCATTTTATTATTTTCGCAGCTTTGACAATACTTCCGCGTTTAATTAGGTTAGCTTCATCTAAAATGCGATCCAGTATGTTTAATTGAAAGTTTACCCGAGTGGACATAGGCAGGCTCCAGCACGTCTCTACCGTAACAGCTTTTGCTTTCAATAAGTGATATGCGGCATGGCGTCCTGAACCCGGCAAATTCCGCATCCGTACCGTAAAATGTCTAGAATTTTGATCAATAGAGTGATTCAAATGTGCAGCAATTCGTTTTATTGCAGGTATTGCTTTGCTTTTGGGATTGACGATCAATGTTTGCCCCAGCACTTTCGGATTTATTTTAGACAAGCCGTTGGCTTCATGAAGGTCAACATACCAAGATGGCTTGTATTGCTTCGCTAATCGGAATAATGAGGCTGATAGCGGGTGGCGCTCCTTATTTTTCCATTTTCGCGGAAACGTCCGATTCAAATCGGGAATCCCCCTGATGCGCCTCTTGAAAGCTCGACGATTTACAATGGGAACGATGATCAATGTCCCGTTTTCGATCCGGAGCTTGTTTTTCTTCAACAGACTTACAAGTCTTTTTGCCGCGAGAATGCTGGCAATTTCTTTCCCGTGCACTCCGGCAGTTATCATAACCTTTTTACCTTTTAAGTTTCCATTAATGACGTAATAAGGGGTTTTGAATCTGGTGGCCTCCGCCAACAGGCGCTTTTTAATTTTCATTTCGCAACCACCTCCCGGATATTCCTACAATACGAATTAACTTACACTTTGGCTACTGGTAATAACCCAGTCGGATACGCGCATTTATTCCATCCTTTCAAAATCATAATTTACAGCCTCCTTTGCTAGATAAAAAGTTGTTACCAGAATAAAAAGGACCACCCGCGATCTGATACGATCCGTGAGTGCTCTTACCACCTAATGATCTTACAGGGATGCCAAACTGTAGCGCGAAAATGAACCATTCACTCATTAATAAACGCTCTATATCTAACTAGTACCATATCATCTTCCTCATCAAACCTATATATAACCCAGTATCTTTCGTAATCTGTTTGCATTTCAGCAATCCTGTTATTGTAACAATCGCGAATATCTTCAGCACGGAAAACTGCCCTTTGGATCAATGAACTAACGTTACTGAGTTAGTTAAATCCACACTAAAACTCTAACCTCTTCAAATTTTTCCTCCCAAGATGGTTTACCATGGTATCATCTCCATTAGCTCAACAGACTACCGATCTACGACAACCTACTTAGATGATGAGTATGACTTAAATCACTTCTATATGTTCTAAAATGCTCTTTGGCAACAATGCTTTGTTCTTATCCAAAAATCCGACTAAATATATATATGTTCTTGTCTATATTTACGGCAATAGATATATGTAATGAGCGATTGGGGTCAAGCACACGCTGAGTATCTAATGAAAGAATATGGAGAAGAAAAAATTGATAAAGTACTCATAAATAGACTTAAAAACACACCTGATGCTGAAGTAATTAGTGTAATAACTTCTACTTGAGCGAAAAGTTATTGATGATTCCAAAGTGCCCCCTCAATGAGGGGGCACTTTATTTTTAAGGAGAACAAAAAGCAGCCTCATCATACTTGGAACTTGCCTCTATAATCTTTCGATTTATTGTAACTAAACTGCCCGATAGTTGAACAAGTAGCCTAAAATGCCGGCTACCGTCATTTTGTCTTTATCGAACTATCGTCTCCCGTTCCCTTAACGGGTTTAACAGACATGGCCTCCTGTTGTAATATTTAGGCATCGAATTGGAATAATAACCTTGGTTAAGGGGGTGAAGAAATTGGAAAAATTAAAACAGAACTTGGAACGGAAAAACGCAGCTGTCATCGTCGTGGATATGCAAAACGATTATTGCCATCCTGATGGAGCGATTGCCAAAAGTGGGATCGATGTCAGCCCGGTCAAAAAAATAATACCGAGATTGCGCAGCTTGTTGGATGCGGCAAAAGAGCACTCAGTTCCAATCATCTTCCTGCAGACGAATCATGAGAAGTCTACCGATTCCGAGGCTTGGCTTTCTCGCTTTCCAGATGGTGTAAACCCGATTTGCCACACTGGGAGCTGGGGAGCGGAATTTTACGAAGTTGCGCCCCAGTCTGACGACACCATCGTGAAGAAGCATCGTTACAGTGGGTTCGTACATACTAGGCTGGAGTCCGTATTGCAAACTCTTAAAATCGAAACCTTAATCATAACAGGTGTCAGCACGAATCTTTGCGTGGAATCAACCGCCAGGGAGGGGTTTATGCTGGATTATCGGATCGTGCTCATGAAGGATGCTTGCGCGGCTTTTTCACAAGAAGAACACGATATGAGCTTAAAAACCGTAGACACCTATTTTGGAATGGTAGCGGATACGGAACAGGTTGTTTCCTTTTGGCAGATGCACCCGACCCATTCTCCCCAGCTTATTACCTAAACGGTTGATGGACTTGCCCGGCCCGCATCATAGGTCGGGTTCTTTATTATGAATGAACAACTTATCCGTTCCGATAAGATCTGGGTACATAAACTTTCACATGGTCAGAGACAAACGCAATATTCGGAACTGGCATATTTAGTTGAATGTCATTCGCGAAACTCACTTTAGGCAGCTACTCCTATTCGGTCATTGAAGATAGGTGGTCTGTTTACCGAAATCGGATTGAGTTAAACTGCCCGTTTGCTGAGAATGCTGCCGTTCTATGCTGTCGGCAGCCTTATCCTTATGTCTATTTAACTATAGTTCTGCGTTACTTGAGCAAGTGTAAATCAATACTGAAATGGACCTTCAAATTGGTTTGTTTTCTGTTATGTACTAATCATTGGGGCTTTTTGACTTTTAGCTCAATCGGCATAAGATCATACAGTTTTTTGACATTCACTTTTTCTATATTTAAAAGCGCAACAAACGTATACAATCGTCCTTCTTTAATTCCGATGATCGAAGAAAAGCTTTTATCAGCGAAAACATATCCGTTGTAATTATAGAACGGGCTCCCAATAACATTACTGGCAACTGGCGGCACCTCGTAAACTCTAGCCCCGTCTACTTCGCCTAAATACCGGATTGGTATTTGTTCAAGCTCACTTTCGGTAGCAATGTGGTACCTCCGGAACTCCCGGATCTTCGCTTCGTCCAGCTCTCTGTTGTCTTTCACCTCTACCTGAAAATAATACAATGTATCACCTACTCCGTTCCAATTGGAGCCCAGTTCCAACGTATACACTCCAGGTTCTTCTGGAAGGTGAAAAGACCCGTCTACTTCTGACGTTAAGCGTTGCTTACTTTTATAGTCAGAAATCCAAATATTTTGTGGTTCTAGTGCCTTCGGGTATTTGACGACAAGCTTGGCATTCGGATAGGCTCCGACCGCTTTATAACGATGAACCTTTAGAAGCTGATCTGGAAGCGCGGTATTTATACACACCTGCCAGCAGCTACTGCCCTGCACTGTAGGGATTTCCTCCGTATCGGATCCAAACATAACCGTCGGGATCGGGGCCATGACTTCGTCATCGAACTTTACGTTCGTTTGTTGGATGGTAACCGTTTGCGTCGCGTTTTCATATTCCACATTTGCCGACATATTCTCGGCCACGTAGCGTATAGGCACGTAGACGTGTCCATTGTACATCAGAGTTGAGTATTCTTGGCCATCCGGGCATTTGACAGCAGTTTGTTCGAAAAAATCATAGTCCTGTTCCATCAGCAATCACACGATAACCTAACCAATTTTTCTTCACCCAGATAAATGATTTTGAAACTTCATTAACAAAGAATAATTCAGCTCCACCAAACGATGTGCTTCCTGTCACCTTAACTTGAACACTGAAAGCTTTGACTGGATGGAGAGAGAAGAATAAATGCTTCCTAACTGCTAATTCCGCCGTTGGATTGGGAAAGAAAACAAATAAATCACTAACAATGTCGTTATGGATATAATCCAAATCTGCTTTCTCTTTGAAATCGACATTGTATCATCCTCTCGTACATTATTATCCTGGTTACTATAGATATCGAACTATTGTTCCTCGTTAGCTTAATCACCTTCCGTAGTGCGCTTTCACCTTTGACGGAATTGGCAGCTTTTTCTTTTTCAAAAGGGTCACCAACTCATCGCATATATCCAAATAGCCATATTGCAAGCTTACTTCCGCAAAGCTGGTCACGTACCCAAGATGGCCTGGAAATTCACAAGGAAGTTGTTTAAGGTAAGGATCCGTTTTTGCTGACTCCCAATGCTTTCGGAAGGCAAGTCGGTCCTCCTTAAAGAAGTCCATTCGATCCTCATGGATCTTCATCATGACCCAACCCTTGTCAGGGTAAGCCTCCGTCTTGAACAACTCCTCTATCCTTTCATACGCTTCCATCGCTTCCCTTTTCCGGCCTGAGCGATAAAGGGTTGAAGCATAATTGCAAAATAGATGGAGGTTCTTCGTTTCCTGATACAACTTCAGAAAATACTGGGCCGCGAGGGCTATGCATTCCGTATTTTTGGAATCCGACAGCTCATAGGTGACATCCTTTTTTTCACTCAGGTCCAATGAATCGAAATCCATCGTTAGCAGCTTGTTCAGTCGATTTCTTCGTCGTTTTTCCAGACCCTCTAGCTTTTCTAACTCTCTTAGGAAAGAGACAACTTGAGGAGAATTGGAATACATTTCTAGTCTTGCCCGAGCCTTTTTCAAGACCTCTCCCACTTCATCCACATAAACTGTGGTTGCGCATTCAATCTCTATGAAACTGAAAAAAAGTGCGAGTTGCATATTCTCCATCTGTTCATCACGATAGTATTCCTCCAAATAGGCCAGGATGTTAGAAGGTACGTTCCTGTTATTCTTTATAGTGCTTTCTTATTTCGAGAGGCAAGGCTTTTTCATCAAAGGGCTTTTTCAAAAGATGGCCTCCAATTCGCTATGTTTTTTTGTATTTTTACTTTCTCTATTATTATGTATTGGTTTAATCTTAACGCGTTTCATATTGTCACTGTATTTTATTATTGGAATTATTCTGCTCTTACTTCAACAGACAACGGCAGCCGATAGTGTGCCGGCTGCCGTAATGTTAGTAATTGAACTATCGTTCCTCATTAGCTTAATGCCAACCCAACAGGTGTAAAAGCTTATCTCCCGTTTCCTCAAGGTTAACTCCAATTTGCAACTTTTCTCATACCTGAGCTATCCAAACCACAGTAAAAGCTTTATTTAGTTGTCCTATGTGGTGTTTCCCACCGCGTACACTGACCATTTACCAGAATAATCCGTAAAAGCTTCTTGCCAATTAACTTGTCCAAGCAGCAACTGAACCTCTGGCTTATGGTTTTCAATAAAATTCGTGTAAGGCGCATAATAGGCTCCATTATCGAAAGGCACCTCTGTCTGCGATTCTGGTTGCCAAGTCGCGCCTCCGTCGAACGATTGCTGAATGCAAAGCGTGTTTTGTGACCAAAACACAATCCTTAACTTGTCATTCGTTGGTACTAGTTCCATATCTCTAAACTCGTAAGAGGTTTCAAATAGCGTTTGAATGGCCCATCGTCTTTCCTTCCATCTAGCTACTCGGATCTCGCCATGGGTCCTGTCTTTATCCCGATAGCCATAAGCGACAACCGGTTTATTTGTCAAAGGATCAGAGACAGATACAGGACATAGTATGGTATGGCTAATGTCGTACGTAGGCTCCGCGGTATCGATTAAACACTTTTCCATCATATTTTCAAAATAAATGCACTGACCAAGGTCATCGCCATCAGCGCTGTACATTCGTTCCGAAAGCGGATCGAATGCGGCATAGAAGCAGCCACGCCCCTCACATGCATGTCCTTTTGGTCCCCCCCACATGGACCAAGTCAAATGGATTCTACCAGGTAGGTCTCCTTTGCCAGGCTCATATACAGACCCAAATAAATAGACTTCATCAAATTTATCCGGATCTCTTTTTTCGCTGTCGATAATGGTTAGTGGCGTAGTCCACGTTACTCCATTATCTGTGGAGCGTATATAACGGTATGTACGGTACGGATAGCGGTTATCATTATTACATGAATAGAAGACATAAATCGTATCGCCGACAACAACTGGTGCCGGATAGCAGTTCTGGTCACAGCTAATTGTTTGTCGTGTCCATTCACCAGTTAAAGAATGCGGCTCAGGAGCCGTGAGCAAGTATAATTCTTCTGCATGTTTTGCATAAAAAATGACCGGTCTACCATCCGGAGCCTTCACCATACAAGGGTAGTTGTGGTAATCCCAAGTATCCTTCATGCCGTTAGCAATTGCTTTTTTACTTGGCCCCCACTCTTGCTCGTTGTGATGAAAGCTTCTGACATAAACATCCATTTCCGGGCCGTTCCAAGTTACGTATGTCTGGTTGCTAACCGAGTCATAAAAACCTGCTCCAACTGGCCTCTGGCATCCAAAGCTTCCATTTGCAGCGACCTGATAAGGTTTGATTTGCACGTCGTCACACTCCTGCAGTTGTTTTCATCATATAATTATACAAATTAATGTGCACAAACGATATGCAAGATTATTACCTCTGCGAGTAAATCCTTTACTATTTAAGTGTTTTAAGTCAAAAAGACATGTACAGTCGACTGCACATGTCTTTCCATCATTCAAATCTTCCCAGCCTTCGTTTTATAGTCAAACGGGCTTATTCCGTTATATTTTTTAAACACTTTCGAATAATACGTTCGGTCGGAATAACCGAGCTGGGCTGAGATCATTTCGATCGTCGTTTCTCTATTTTTTACATCTGGAGCGCAATTTTCATCTTATATTGGTTAACATAATCTGTGAAATTGAGCCCCGTGATTTTCTTGAAAAACCTTGAAAAATAACTAGGATTGAGGATAAATGATGGCTATAGTTACCAATGTAAATGGCGATGAATTATTAGCTGCCGCCGCCTTACCGCATTATCCAAGATATCTGCGAGTGCGACAATATCTTCATCTCTATATGCACGAAGCAGCGTTTCTTTCAAGTTCTCTGCAGCAGTCACGGACTCATTAAACGTAACGTCAGCAAATTTGGATGGCATCTTATAAAACAAGCCCTGCTCGTAATAAAGTCCAAGATTATACCGCTTGAGTTCCCCATGCACCCTACCAATTCCCGCTATACCTTAAAACTCATAACTGAACACAATATGGGTGGCCAGCCTTAAATACTTTTCAGCCTTACTCTGCAGATCTAATACAAATTGACGAAATGAATCCGCGGCGTTAATAGCCAAATTATTACGATAATTCTTTACAAAATGCAATTCAAGTCCGTCATCTGTAAAAACAGAAATTCCATCCTTACTAGTAGCCAGTTCTTGAGCAATGTTATATAGCCCGAAATAGAAGATAAGTTGCTTATCCTTTAAGCCGTAGCTTTTCATTAGCGAAGCATAATCAATATGAATAAGCCCAAGTATAAAAGATGGTTCTTTCCACTCGATTCCGAGTCGTCTGCCTGAACTCAAAATCGCTTCCGAACAATCGCCTGAGACAATTTGCTTCCAGAACGAAACCTGAATTTGCAATTTCGCTACTTCTAGTATTTTCAGATTCACACTCAATATGTCTCTGGTCGAAAACAATGCGATTCATGAATTGACCGCTTTAATTAAGCCCCCCAATGTGTCCAGTCTTAGACGCAATAGAGCGCAACAACACTGCCATGTAGCAGCGTTGTTACGCTCTATTTTTTATCAATGTTACTAATTAAAGGAACTATCCTCCCTTTACTTTAATGAACAAAAAAGTAACCCACAGCAACGGGCTGTGGGTTATAACTATTTATATTTTAAAGGGGGTCAGTTTTATTATAGGCTTGATTCATTAAAGCCATATGAAAATAAGATTTCATTCTTTTTACATTTACTCAACTAACGTTACTCGTTAGTTGAATTAAAAAGCCCATTTATGGTCGGGAGGCAGGCACTCATCACAAAGCAATTTATTATTGTGTACTGCTCCATTATCTAGTCCAAAAATCGCGTTATGCTTTTCCATATCCGTTGTCCAACATCCACAATTCGCACATCTACCACAATTCATGATTTGAGGATTCAAAACCTTAAATGAAGATTGGTTCCATTTTAGAAAGACATTCTCGTCATCAGACTCTAATATCCGATTCTCGCATAGTTTTCTTTGGATTTTTTGAGAAAGTTCATTTTCACTTTCATCAATTTCAACATAATAACTGATATTTACTAAGACAGTTTTCTTCAATTTACACCTCACATAGGCAATTTAGATACCTCAATATTATCACATGTCCATTGGCTTCATTGAAGTATTGCCCGTTACTTTAACGAAACCAGGGAGCAGCTGCCGCTTGGCGAGCTGCTCCCTGGTTATTGCGCTATCGTTCCTCGTTAGTTAAGCAGCAATTTTTGTTTTAAACGGGTCAGTTACTACTTCGCCCTGAAGATTCAAGTATATTTTCCCTGTCCCATCTTCGAAGTTCCAATATAATTCATTATTGATTTCAAACAAATGTAGATTTTGTAAAGAAGTTGTTCCAATTTTGATATTAAATCCTTTTGATTCAATTCGTTTTATAACTTCCTCATAACTAATGAGAAGTTTTACAGTTTTAATCTTACTTTCGGTGTAAAATACAACTGCAAATTGTTGCTGTTCTTGGTCTTTTGCCACACATATGAATGGTTTAGTAAAATAAGGGAGTGATACTGCTTCAGTTAATTTCAATGAGGTAAGTTGTGTTTTATAACCCTCTGGGATGTATAATTTATCCCCTGAAACAGCATCTTTTTGCTGAGGACTTCCTTCACAACCAAATAAGGTTAGACTCATAAGCGTAAGCAAAATGAGTTGTAACGTAACTCGCCTCATATTTTTGTTCCCCCTCTTTATAAATTAGACGAAGTTTCAACAAGTAATGTTGCGTTAATCTGCCCTTTAGTTTAACGGACTGCCGATTGCTCAAAGTTCTCTACCTCATTAATCGGACATAGGCACCAAATCGAATAAATTCCGATATATACTAGAGATATTTGCGATGTAACCGGCTGTAATTCTATTTGTATTAATGTAAGCGTAATAGCCCTCATCTGGCAATCAGATGGGGGCTATTTTAAACTTGCGACTAAGGCAGTGTGACCAGTCAGTTGTAGGAGTCCAAAGTACTCCTATTTATTACCGAAGGAGATTGGTTTTCGCCAGTTCGATGACTTCGTTGCCTTGCCCGTTCAAAACGGCTTTCAGCATCCACATCGTAAATCCGCGAGCCTGCTCGAGGTTGATTTTCGGCGGCATCGCCAGCTCCTGACGATTGACGACGACGTCTAGCACTACCGGACCGCTGTGTTCGAGCGTTCGGCGAACGGCGCTTTCCAAGTCATTCGGATCCTCGACGCGAATTCCTTCGATTCCCATGGCTTGAGCAAGTGCCGCAAAGTTTGGATTGTCGAGTTCCGTTCCGAATTCTAAAAAGCCAGCTGCTTTCATTTCCAATTCCACGAATCCAAGCGCGCCATTATTAAAGACAACGATCTTGATCGGGAGCTTTTGCTGACGAAGGGTCAATAGATCTCCGAGCAGCATAGTGAGTCCCCCGTCCCCAGACAGCGATATGACCTGCTGTCCCGGTTGCGCAACCTGCGCCCCAATCGCCTGGGGCATGGCGTTCGCCATTGTTCCGTGGTTAAACGAGCCAAGTAGCCTTCTTTTTCCATTCATGCTCAAGTATCGGGCAGCCCACACAGTCGGCGTCCCAACATCGCAAGTAAAAACGGCATCCTCATCTGCGAGATCGCTGATTACCTTCATGAGGAATTGTGGATGAATAGGAGCTCGACCAGGAGCTGCAAGGTTGTCCAGTTCCTCGCGGACTTTGGCATAATGTGCTGCAAAGTGCTGCAGGTGATCGGGGGAGTGTGGTTCCATTAAAAGGGGTAACAGCATGTCGACCGTCGTCTTTATGTCTCCGCACACCCCGTATGCGAGCGGCGTTCGCCGGCCTAGTCGGGAGGAATCCAAATCAACCTGAAGGATGGTCGCTTCTTGCGGATAAAATTGCCGGTATGGAAAATCGGTACCCAGCATGAGTAAGACATCGCATTCCATCATGGCGTGGTATCCTGATGAATATCCGATGAGGCCGGTTAATCCGACGGAATACGGGTTGTCATATTCCAGATATTCTTTTCCTCGCAGCGCTATGACCATCGGGGATTGCAGTTTCTCGCACAGCTTCATGAGCGAAGCATGAGCTCCCGAGCAGCCAGCACCGCACAGCAATGTGATCCTCTTGCCTTTGTCTAAGTAGTCGGCAAGCGTCTTCAATTCGTCTGTAGAAGGGCAGACAATTGGCCGGGTGGAATGGATGACGCGTTCTGGAACCGGGCTTTCGTCGTATTCGAAAGCGGCTACATCACCAGGAAGAACTAAGACAGACACTCCCGACCTTGCCGTCGCGGTTTGCATCGCCATCGTAACCGCTCGAGGTATTTGCCTCGGTCCGGTTACGATTTCACAAAAGAAGCTGCATTCCTGAAACAACATGTCCGGACGTGTCTCTTGAAAAAAGCCGCTGCCAATTTCACTGCTCGGAATATGAGCGGCAATCGCAAGTACTGGCACCCGGTTTCGATGGCAATCGTACAAACCGTTAATGAGATGTAAATTACCTGGTCCGCTGCTACCCGCACAAACGGCGATTCCTCCGCTGAGGGTGGCATCCGCGCCAGCCGCGAACGCTGCAACCTCTTCGTGGCGGACATGGATCCATTCTATTTTTCCGGAACGACGGATCGCATCGAGCAAGGCATTAAGCGAATCGCCGATAATGCCGTAAATTCGCTTTACGCCGGCGTTCAGAAGGGATTCCACGATGGAATCAGCTATCGTTCTTTTCAAGGGAATCTCTCCTTATTGTTTTTATTATATTGCCATAATATGAGCAGTATATTCTTGATTTCACTACGATCAAGTTTGTTGGGCTTTAATCTTAAATTAAGTAGTCACATTTCGGTAATTTCATTCCTAATTATAGGTATGCTGCCCGTTAGTTTAGTATCAATTCTTGACGATTATCCGTAAAGTCACTGCAATGTCCCATCTTTTGTGTCGTATACATACAATGTGCCCATATTTGTGTCGTTTGCTTGCGGCACAAATGCCATACTTTTGTGACCTAAGATAACTATATTGATTGATGAGCACACCTTCTGAACGTTCGTTCGTAGCCAGGAAACGGCAACAAGAATCATTAATTATAATAGTTCTATTAAAATCTCCCATATCCACTCGCACTAACTCTACGGAAGTAGACGCTATTACTATATACTGACCATTTTTATGGTCATTTGCTTTCGCCAAAGCTGACAACTATGATGGAGTTGGGCAACTTATCCTTATACAAGGAGAATTCCACATGATCAAAGTAGTAATGATCCGCCACGGACAGAGCGAATGGAATCTCGAGAACCGATTTACGGGCTGGACAGACGTGGATTTGTCTCCGAACGGTCTCGAAGAAGCAAGACAAGCCGGAATCATCCTGAGAAAGCAGGGTTACGTCTTCGACGCAGCGCATACATCCGTTCTGAAGCGTGCGATTCGGACGATGTGGATCATTCTTCAAGAAATGGATTTGACGTGGATTCCGGAATTCAAAAGCTGGATGCTGAACGAGCGGCATTACGGCGCCCTACAAGGATTAAACAAAGCCGAGACGGCCGAGAAATACGGAGAAGAGCAAGTTCACTTGTGGCGCAGGTCCGTCGACGTTCGCCCACCTGCATTGGATCAAAACGATGCCCGATACGAAGCGTCCGCGCCACGCTACCGGGTTTTAAAAGAAGGGGAATTTCCGTTAACGGAAAATCTCGATGATACGGAGCGCAGAGTGTTAAAGTACTGGGAGGAGATAATCGCCCCCGCTCTCTCGTCCGGCAAGCACATTCTCATTGCGTCTCACGGCAATACGTTACGGGCCTTGGTGAAGCATCTGGATCGAGTCCCTGCCGACGGGATCGCCGATCTGAACATACCGACCGGCATCCCGCTCGTGTACGAATTGAATGAGCAATTGTCGCCGATCCGGCATTATTTCTTGGGCATTGACGGCGAGATGCCGGAAGGAACGATTCCTTCTCATATGCCCCCCACTATTAATGTCGGGCAGTCACCGCTTCCGTCCGAGTGAGAGGCGCATTCGGAGAAGTGGCCTTGATCGCGTCCATTCAGCACGTCGCGATCGACAGCGGCTATAATCAAGGCGCGGAAGATATATAACTTGCCCTTACTTATAGTACGTTTCCCTGCGTATGATCTTAATCTATCCCGCCCGTTAGTTGAGAAAACGGCAGTCCTTATGCGGCTGCCGTTTCTTCGTGTTTATTGAGCTATCCTGCGAATACACGAGCTTGCGTGAGAAAATTAAATCATATCGAGGGAGCGGAATGTTTAAATTTTCTCTAGTCCCATGCTCTTATTTGTGATACGGTTCACCGCGCTGTTTGTAACGGCAAGTTTCGTTTTTCTCACGGCATACGCAGGTTTCCAATTTCCAGGTTAAACTCTTAACTTAAGTCAATGCACATATACATCCCCCCTAGTTACAATGTTATCATTACTTAAACTTAGGGGGGGTCATGGCTATTCCAAGGATGGGGTTATCGAATCAGCGAAGGTCTTGGTGGATTCTCTTCTTAATTCTGCTTAGTGACTCTGGAGTAATGCCGAGATAACTGGCCAATTGATGTTGGGGTACCCGGTCGATGAGAGATGGGCGTTTCATTTGCAGCGTCTTGAAGCGTTCTTCAGGTGAAGAAGCGATAAAAGCAGCGAATTCCTCTTGGACCTGACTAAAGTTCTCCTCGATCATCCTGCGGGTCATCGATTCCAATTGGGGGTGTTTGTTGTACATGTCATTTTCCGTATCCAGGTCGCCAACGACCATTACCGAATCTTCAACGCATATGAAGGTGTAATCGGACGACTTGTCTGGTTTGTGATGATTGAAAATGGCGATGGCTTGCTCTTCGGTGTAGAAATTTGACGTGACCTCTCTTCCCTCTTCATCGATCGAACACTGCCTTACGCAACCTTTCAGGATGAAATAACATTTTGTAGGGGCATCTCCTTGTTTAAAAAGAGCGGTCCCCTTTTTAAATTCTTCTATTCGGATCTCGTTCACAATGGCTTGCTGATCTTCCTCGTTAAGGGAAGTCCATCTCGACGTATACTTGTATAGAATGTCTTTCATATCGCTTTCCTTCAACTCCTTCTCTTCCGTTCTTCCTCCTATCCATTTTCAAACGTTTGGGGTCCTTTTGTAAAGGACCGTTGCAGTGGATGATAAAAATTTAACGTTACTTGTGATGATATGTTCTACACAGTATGCACCAAAGAATTGGAGGGGAAAACCATGAGAGCCATGGTCCAAATCTCGTATGGTCCACCGGAAGTGATTGTCCCGCAAGAAATCGCGAAACCCGCACCTGGAAACAAGGAAATTCTCATACGTATCCAAGCTGCCAAAGTAGGGCCGTCGGACTGCGCTTTTCGCAAGGGCGATCCGCTTATGATAAAATTAATATACGGACTGTCCAGACCAAAATTTGCAATTGGAGGAAGCGAATTAGCCGGAGAGGTCGAAGCGGTCGGCAAAGAAGTAAAGCATTTTAAAGCGGGGGATCGTGTTTTGGGTATGAGCATCAAAAATTTCGGTGCTTACGCCGAATATAAGTGTCTTTCCGAAGAGAGCCCCCTTGCGGTTATACCGGACAACATCGCCTTTGAAGAAGCCGTCGGCGTCTGTGACGGGGGTGCCACCGCATTGACGTTTCTAAGAGATATGGCGAAGCTGCGGAAGGGGCAGAAAGTGCTGATTAATGGGGCCTCGGGGGCTGTCGGCATCTACGCTGTGCAATTAGCCAAATACTATGGCGCTGAAGTAACCGGTGTTTGTTCTGCCGGCAACGAAGGTCTGGTAAGAAAAGCAGGGGCAGATTTCATTATTGATTATACCCAGGAGGATTTCACGAAGGCGGACAAAGCCTTTGATGTCGTTTTTGATGCTGTAGGCAAACGCTCCTTCTCGGCATGCAAGCGTGTACTTACGAACAAGGGAATTTATCTGACTACTGTACCCAAGCTGTCTATCATTTTACAGATGATGTGGACTTCCCTGTTTAAAGGTAAACGGGCTGTTTTTGCAACAGCCGGCCTTATGCAAAACAAAGCGAATTTGGCGTTTCTCATGGAACTCGTAAGAAATGGAACGCTGAACGCCGTGATCGATCGTCGATATCCTCTGGAGCTCCTACCGGACGCCCACAAGTATGTAGAGACCGAGCGTAAAAAAGGTAACGTGATTATTAAGTTCTAACGTCAGCCATGACCTTTTCGCTCAAAACATTGCCGTTACTTGTGGTACGGCTCACCATATCATTCCAAAGGCGAAATTTTGCCATTGCATTACGATAAGTGCATAAAGAGGGACTGCCTTCGATTAAGTTCAACTCGGAAGCATCCCTTTTAACCTATTTGCGCATCACTCAGTCGCACTGCCGTTATGCCAACGCCATCGTCTTCTACCTCGACAAGAAGCTCGCCACCCGCTCACTGTTTTTTTAGATTGAATTTGCGCAAGGTTGCTTCACAAGGCCCATTACCCTGTCCAGAAATAATATGACATTCTTCAGGTGCTGCTTGGTTCTGAATGGCTTTGCACCTGGCGCCGCTCGGACTGGCGGTACGCCTTCGGTGTCATCCCTTTCCATTTCTTGAATACCTTGATGAAATAGCTCTGGTCGTTAAAGTTCAGCCATGCGGCGATGTCGGTGATCGGATAGTCGGTTAGCGTGAGCAGCCTCTTCGCTTCCTCGATCCGTTCGCGTTGGACATGCTCGGAAATCGTCATACCAACCTCCTTCTTGAACAGGCTCGATAAGTAGTTCGGGCTGAGATTGGTGCGCTCTGCGAGCCGATCGAGCGTAATGTCTCCGTACAGATGGTTGGTGATGTCGTGCAGACAATCCTGCACTGCAGGCGAGTAATGACCACGGCGGACCTCCGCCACTCGGTCAACAAAGTCAAACAGCGCCTCCATTATGACAGTGTTGACCGCCTGCAGCGTATCCTTCTCCTCCAACTGCTGAATATAGAAATCACTCAGCGTAAAAGCATCTTCCTCGTGCATACCTCCTTCAATCGCCGCGCGACAAATTAGTGCGATTCCCGTAATCATCAGATTCTTCTCGCTGCGAAGCCGACTCCGCTTGGCCAACACACCGAGCTCGTCTTCTCCGATGATGGATTCCATAACAAATGTCTTAATTCGTTCCCTATCTCCTGTACGCACGTAGTGCAGCAAAACACGCTCATGCGACAAGTTAGTGTGAAGCATGCCGCTGCGGCGGCTTCGGGACAGCTCGGCATCCGGTTCTTGCTTCTTCGCAACCGGTTCCGGCAGCAGCACTCCGTCGGCCAGAAGATTCACTGTCGGGTCGACAATCTTCCGGCGAATCGCATAGTAGATCATCTGACTCAGCGCCCGGGCACGCTCCGGGGCTACCAAAGGGACAGCTTCGTACAAATCAAGAAGCCGCTTCCTGTTGCTCGCATGAAGCTTATTAATCGCCTCACTATCCCGCGGCGTCTCATGCAAGTATGGGCCGACTACGAGCGTGCCGGCAAGTCGGTCTTCATCGAGCGCATTCACAAAGAAATAATGAAGCCGGGAACGGGTAAAATGGACCGGCTGCTCCACAGCATATAGCGCATAAGCGTAACCGGCAAGTTGATCGCGTATCGAAGCAAAGTACGGGTTCGCTTTAAGCCCACGATTGGCGTATTCCGATTCGATTTTCCGCCCAGGATGTATGATAAAGACTGGCAGTTGAACAGCATCATAGAGAAGCCCGCCAAAGACAGCCAGCTCCGGCAGCTTATTCATGCGTACCTCCATTGATTCCATTAGTGTTAACAATAAGATGTTAAAAAAGTACTACAAATCGTTGATTAATACAATTAACCGCTGTAAAAGCGTATTACACTAAAAATGCAGAGAATGTCTGCTACAATTATGGAAAGGGATGAACCACTATGTTGAATAATAAAACCGCTATCGTTACTGGCGCAGGAAGCGGCATCGGTCGTGCAAGCAGCTTAAAAATGGCAGGTTACGGCTCGAAGATCGTCGTTGTCGATTTTAACCAGGCCTCCGGCGAGGAGACGGTTCGTCTTATTCTTGAGCAGGGCGGCGAAGCGATCTTCGTACAGGCTGACGTATCGAAAAGCGAGGATGTTCAGCGTTATGTTAAGGCTGCGGTTGATACCTACGGCCGCATCGATATTTTCTTCAATAATGCCGGTGTTGTACAGAAGTTCTCGAAGTTCGCGGACATTGACGAGAACGAGTTCGACCGGATTATGAACGTAAATGTCCGGGGCGTCTTCCTCGGCATGAAATATGTTCTAAAGGTGATGGAGGAACAAAGAAGCGGAACGATCATTAACACCGCTTCGACGGCGGGGGTGAAGAGCGAGCACAGCGCTTCCGCTTATTCCGCTAGCAAGCATGCGGTTGTCGGCCTAACGAAGGGCGCGGCGATCGAGTATGTGAAGAAAGGCATCCGCGTCAACGGCATTTGCCCGGGCGGCGTTGAGACGGCTCTTACGAAAGGCGTAGAACAGGATTTCATGTCGGGCGGCTACGTACCGGAGGAAGTCGGCAATATGCGTATGGGCCGCTATGCGCAGCCAGACGAGCTGGCGGAAGTCGTCGCATTCCTTGCTTCCGATCGTGCCAGCTACATGACAGGTTCCATCGTAGTGGTTGACGGCGGGTTGACGCTCTAAATTGATTCTTTTCTTCACCAACATTGTTATTATTGACATTAATGAGGAGCAGGGACTGTTCTATGGAGCAAGGGTTTAATGGAATCAGTCAAGGGAAATTGTTGCGCGTTACCTTTCTTGGGGGGATTCCGTAAGATCTCATGTAGCAGTCCATACCCCAATGGAGCGCCCTGCAAAAGGCCAAGGTCGTCTGTATAACAAATCAAATTGCCCGTTTCAAGCCACTGAGGTGGCTTTGAACGGGCAATTCGGTATTTTTCAGACAAATCTACTTACTCATAGCCATTACCCCAAGCTAAATTTTAGTTAACTCAGAAATGACAAACTTGATTATCCCTTCTGAAGACTTTGAATTTAACTGATTGGGATGTATTTCTCGTAATATTCCGAATTTTTTTGGTTTCTGTAAATGGTTCATCAACGATAAACACTGGACATGTATGTCCCCCTAATTTTTCGCCTCACTTATGATACGGCTCACCGCAATTGATCTTCAAGTTAACTGCCCGTTACTTGAATAACAAAAAGAAGAGCTTACCGCGAAGTAAGCCCTCAACTATCGTTCCCCGTTAAATAAATTTGTTGTCTGTTTTTATTGAGTGTCTTCGTCGCTTTTGTACTCCAAAATATCACCTGGCTGACAATCCAAAGTCTTACATATCGCTTCTAATGTTGAAAAACGTACCGCTTTTGCTTTCCCATTTTTCAGAATGGAAAGATTCGCCATGGTAATTCCAACCCTCTCCGAAAGCTCCGTTACGCTCATTTTTCGTTTTGCTAACATCACATCAATATTAATAATAATTGCCATATGCTCCACCTCAGACCGTTAAATCATTTTCTGATTTTATATTAATAGCTTCTTGTAAAAGTCTTTGGAGAACAGCAGCAAAAACGGCGATCACCATAGAGGAGAAAATAATGACCAATCCCATTGGTATGAAACTTGGAGGGTCAACTCTCTTCCCCATGAGATAGTAGAGTGGCATACCTAGCAGGTACAAGGTACTGATTGTGATGGCACAGTATTTTATATTCTTTAAAGCTTTTACTGATAACTCCGAGAACGCTTGGTTCTTATCAATATAGCTTAAAAGTTTAAAAGCTTGATACAGAGCAAAGTAAAAAGGAATCGCTGCTGCGTACATATCGATTAAAACGAGAGATTTCATATAAGCCGTTTCTGGATACAATTCTCCAGCAAAATTCCCAATCTTAGGCACTAAAAATATGCACAAAGCGAGAATTGGGATTCCAATAAGAATAACAACTATCTTCAAAAAGAGTGTTTTTCCTCGTTTCATAAACTGCACCTCACTTATTTAATGTCAGTTTTTACTTTACAACATAGTTTATTGTTTTACAATAAATTAATATCGTTTATTATAAATTCTCATTACAAAGAAATTGGAAACGGCAGCTAATCGTTGTGACCAGCTGCCGTAAGGTGGGTGAATTAAATATCATATAATTGAAGCTACCCAATTTTTGAAAATTTCTATTATTTCATCCAGATTAAAGACTCCTCCACTTCCCATAAAAGTGTGGTCTTCAACTCTACATATTAACCAGTCAGTTTCTGTACGCTCTCTACAATGTAGGGGAATTTGTGCATTTATTACTGACATAAATTTCTCTACTTAAAAATAATATAAGCTTGATTTCTCAAGCTTTTTCGGATTGGTTTATGTAGGCACTTTTGTGTCATTGGACAGTTGAGCAGGGTGTATTTATTGTCTAATGACCACAAAGCTACCTACATTGTTTCTCTTAGCTGCTTTGCTCTTTTCAATTCGATTCATAGCTAAGCCCTCCCGGTTTGCGGCTAAATGAGACCGCCGCAAGAGTTACGGCAATTGCGACTGATGCAGCTGCGATCCAACCAACCGCCCTATTGATTGAAATGCCTCTAGCAGCAATATCTCCAATTCCCCTCGTTACTCCCCGCTCTCCCCCTAGCGTGCGTGCGGTCTATCGCGGCCATCAATGCCACTGCCACTCCTTCAAAAAGAAAGATCTCCAGATTAGCAGCGCTATCAACCCCTTGCAATTCCTATGGAAATTCAACATCAAGATCAACTAGCATAACCCTCGTTAGATTTTTCCAAACGATATCTGCTGGAAAAAATTCAAAAAAGGTGAGCTCGAACCTTTCAAATAAATCAAATCGATTCTGATTGAAATATCAACTTCGGGAGTAATCTCAACACGAGACAATAGACCGTTTTCAATCTCATTCCTGACACAATGCTCAGGCAAGAAACTGATCCCCATGCCCTTCAGAATGAGCTTTTTAGCCGCTTCCATGCTGTCGACTTCCATTACGATGTTAGGATTCATATTCTCAAAAAGCCGAGTAATCATTAGCCAGTCCATGGAGCCATAGTCAAAGAAAATGAGAGGAAACTGACTGATTTCATTGATTGCAGCGCTTCCCTTTTCTAATAGAGGGTGTCCAAGAGGTACGAACAATCCGATGGGGTCTTTATGAAACAAAACATTGTCAATATTTGGATGAGTAACCGTGCGTACAATGCCCAAGTCTACTTCTTTATTCAAGACCTTCTCCAGAATCACGTTGGAATGACCTGTCATAATTTTTATTTTCACATCTGGAAATTTTTCGCTAAATAGTGGCAGAATGTCTGGTAACAGATAATTTGAAACAGAAATAGCGCAGCCAATTTTTAATTCATAGGATACAGCCAAATTTTGCTGAAGTTTGATTTTGATTTCCTGATAAGTCGTCAAGATCAGCTGTGCATAAGGAAGAAACTGTTTCCCATTTTCTGTGATCAGGATATGTTTCCCTTCCCGAAAAAAAAGCTGACTTCCCAATTCCCTTTCTAAAGCTTGTATCCGCGCCGACACGGAAGGCTGCGTTAAAAACAGCGCTTGAGCTGCTTTATTAAAGCTACCTAAATGGTGTACGTAAACAAAAGCTTCAATGTTTTCTATATTCATAATGCCCCCGCCTTTCTAAAGAGTCATTTTATAGAAAATAACATAAGTATATAGTCAAAATACTTAGTTACTTTAATTGATTGAGTGTTAGCAAGTAGGCTAAATTCTATTCCTTTGTTTAACTTACAATTTTTTCTATTGTTAATTATTCACACTCTTTCATCCAACGATGAATACAACCCCTTATCCCTATCTACTTTTTGTGTCAATTTGCAATGATCGACAGTGGTAAAAGAGAAAGACGTTCATTACAAGTATTGTTTCCATTTCCTCAAAATACAAAGAAGCATCTGTGGAAATTACAGCGATATGAAGTTTGTACGGAACTAAACGAGTCGCTTTGCACACAAGAGTAGTTCAAACGAATCTTTGTAGCCCGAATTAACGATTTATGTATACGATAGCCTGTGATGGGGAAATTTTCTACTGCTCGAATCGTTTGAATACCGTAATAGGCATGATATGGAACTTCTTTTTTCTCCAAGAAAATCTTTTTCCTTTCACGAAGTTGGCTCATCCCTTTATAGCTCTATTACTATCAGTTCCAAAATCTCTATACAACACATATTCCTGGTTAGCGATATCTACAACCTTTTTAGCCAAAATATGAGTCGGGTCAATCACTTTAATATCTTCCGCATCACTTAAAACAATCGGAATCTCGGTGCAACCCGCAATAACCGCTTCCGCTCCTTTTTCAATCATTATTTGAGCTGCGTTAATTAATAAACTTTTGCCTTTTGCAATTTCTCCGGCTTTTATTGCATATATGCCTTCCATTATCTTTGCTTGTGTAATCTCGTCAGGCTCCAGTACATCTAGTCCTCTTTCACGGAGGGACTTCTGATAAATCATGGATTTCATAGTGCCATCTGTCGCTAACAACGCAACACATCTTAGGCAGACTTCATGAATGTATCTAGCCGTCTCATTTGGCATATTAATAATCGGAACTTGAATCGTATCTTGAATTTCTTGTAAATAATAATGTGCAGTATTGCAAGCTATTACGAGTAAATCTGCCCCAGCCTTTTCTAATGTCTTGGCTGATTGTTTCATATAGGGGAGTGGGTCATTACCTTTACCCATAATTGCTGATGTACGGTCAGGAATCTGCGGATAATTATCAACAATTAAATGAACATGTTCCTGATCATTCTGGGCAGGTGTTAATCGTATAATTTTATTCATTAAATCGACCGTGGCAAGCGGACCCATTCCTCCCATAATCCCAACAGTTTTTATCATGATATACCTCCACTTTTTACTCTTGCGTATTTAAAGTATAATTCCAGAGTAGGGAGTATCGTATATCAAAAGAATTTATTCAAATATAGAAATTCTATATATTCCGCAGTAAACAAACAGAAAATAACTGTTGAAGATCTGTATAAACCAAATCTCCAACAACCAAGAATAAATAAACATTTAGCTTACATCACATTTTGTTTTTGAATATCCTTCAGGGTCAAGTCTGCTTTTTCACTACCAAAATTCTCCTACATATTGGTTCTCGTATCGCTTCAAATTCTACTCATAGTCGCTGGCTGAATGTGCATCTAAATAGCCATTCCACCACGCTCTACTGCCCGTAACTTTAATAAAAGAGGAGCTGCCGCGAGGCAAGCCCCTCAACTATAGATCGCCATTAACGTAATGCCGTTATGACTTCTATTCCTATCCCAGCTTATTTTAAAGTCGGTTTCTTAAAAGTGTATTAATGTGAAGAGACCGAAAATAGCAACAGCTTCCACGAAATAGTGAGTTCAATCAAACTGATAATGAGCGATTACAAAGTTGTTGTTATGGTAATTAAAATCAGCGTATTGCACAAATCCAGTAAGGTATAACCCGTAAACTATGTATCGTGACGGTAAGTGGTGGGATATCGGATCGGCTACAGCTGCTTGTTGGAAGGAATAGTGAAATGGGTTTCGAAATCGGGTATTGACCTAATGCGGAACTATCCACTTGAACATAAATTGTATATTACCAGTACACTCGTCTCCGTCAGCCTCTTATTTAAAACATCTCTCTCTTTACGAGAAGGTGTTTCTTAAAAACAACGAGAAAAAACGATCCGTGTTCGCGCATCTATTTCGCGATAGGAACCGTTTTTGTTTTTCTCGATATTAGTGTTGGTTTAGAACACACAAGCTGCTGATAAGATGATTACCAAACACAAGTTACTGATAAGATAATTACCAAAAGAATAAAAAGAACCAAAACAGCTGCTGTGCTAGTACCTACTCCGCTCATATTTACTCATTCCCCTCAGTGAATTTTCATTACGATATATATATATGCTTCCTACATAGTGATTGCTTGGACATAAGACGGGCTGCTTGATGGAAGGAATAAAAAAAACCGTTCCTCCTAAATAGAGAATGCGGTTTTCTGTTATTCTATATTGTTGATTTCAACCAAAAGAAAAACCGCCTCATGATAAAGCGATTAATTGAACTCTCGTTCCTCGTCAGCACAATTATAAATTTCTAATGCTGTAAAAATAAAATAGTGTCCTCATGTGTAAATGCGGTAAGCCAACTATACGATAAGTCGAATAGATACGCATCTATCTCTAACCACGGCTCTATATTTTCAAAAAATATCTTAACATCAGCTGTTTTTGCCTTAAACAATTCCCTTTGTCTTTCCAAATAAAAAATTAGTTCTCCCTGTTCATTCCAGTTTATCGCGTTCTCAAAGGTTACTACTTGCGGCTTATTTCTTAATGAGTTCCATATTAAATGACCTCGCTGTATTTTTTCTTCTACAGCAAATTCCCTAATGAGCCTTTTTAATATGATACTGGCATCTGAATGGTTCATTTTTTCCATACGTTTGCCCCCGTTAATTAAAAATATAATAAACTTTTGTTGCCCACACTACTTCCCGATAGTTGAGCAGGCTACCGGCGATGCTGAAAACTGTTCATAAGTTTGCTAATGTACCTTTTAACTCAACTATCGTTCTGCGTTAGCGTAATGATGGCAATTGCTTTTTTCGCTCAATTAAGAACAAAGAAATCATCAAACGATTCTCCATTTAACTTGAAAAGCATCCGATAAACACCCAACTTTTTACTCTTGTATTCAATTGGAATATAGGCGACTGCGTAATCAAATTCATATGAGATAGCTTCGTATTCCTTCGTTTCATCCCATCTGTCAATAAATAGAGCTACGTTCTTAAGTTGAATTTTAAGTTGCGATTCATCAAAATCGTCACCGAAGACCTCTCTAAATTCTTGGGGGTCATCGTTTTTATAATTATTGAAGCAGTACCAAAAGCCACCCATACTTTTCTTTTCAATTTCATTTTCCAAAGCCCATTGTCGTAACTCGGCAATCATCAAAGTACCATCCTCTATTTATCATCCGACCTTATTTTTTTGCACTCGGTTAAGTATATCAAAAAAACTTGCCACGTTATCCTCCCTCTATGGAGAAACGCTTTGCTCTTAAATACTCTCGTTTTCTCAGTTTTTGACCTTCAATACTTTTTTGCAGATAACTTTTCAATGG
>NZ_JAGGKV010000035.1 GCF_017874035.1 Paenibacillus aceris | reverse complement strand
GACCGTTAAGCCCTCCAGCGTCGATGGTACTTGAACCGCAGGGTTCTGGGAGAGTAGAACGTTGCCAAGCACAGAACAAAAAGCCTTTTTGAGAGAAATCTCAGAAAGGCTTTTTTGCTTTTTTTTACGGCAATTTTACGGTGAAGTTTTCGCAAAGTGAGGTCTCTTTTTACAAAAGGGGAACTACAGGCCGCTATTTGAGCTGATTTGACACTATCCTAGTTTTAGCGGAACTACAGGATCTTATTTCCCTTAAAAGGCATGATTTTTAGCCGAAACAAGCAAAATAGCGGATCGTAGAATCCTCAAACTGCCGGAAGTATCGCTATTCTGGAAAATAGCGGATCATCGTTCCCACTCGCCCAAGCACGCTAAGCACACTCTCAACTCCCACACGCCCAAACTCGCTAAGCGCTCTCTCATCCCCACTCGCCCAAGCTCGGTAAGCGCTCTCTCAGCTCCCACTCGCCCAGCACGCTAAGCGCGCTCTCATTCCCACTCGCTCAAGCCATCATAGGGCATAGATGGCTTCATAATCCTTCACAATTCCCGCCGCTCCACAGAGCGTACGCACTGATTCATAAAGATCTAGCGGATAAATCCCTCCCGTTAGGTCTATTTGATGTTCCTTACAATTTCTTAACGTGGGCATTACACAGCATTAACCCTAAGAACTTGGCATCAAGTTAAACTTAGAATATAGAACAAAAGAAATCCAAGGAAATACACATCCATTACAAGTTTTTCCACACTCATCCTTCAAGGAGGCTTCTATGAAAGTAGAACTGCATTGTCATACCAGGTTGTCGGATGGCTCATTCACATTTGGTGAAATCGTAGATTTGGCGATCCAAGAAGGTGTCAGCCATTTGGCTATCACGAATCATGATACAACCCGTGAACTTCATCAAATGATGCATATCGGGCGGGAGCGAGGCGTTGAGATCATTCCGGGCATCGAAATCTCCGGGTATGACTTTAAGAGACGGCGAAGAGTTCATATTCTCGGCTACTATATTGAGCCTGGGAGCGCAGCGATTGAGTCGTTGTGCAGCCCGCTGCTGGAAAGACGTCACCAAGGCTGTATTACAGCAGTAGAGAGATTGATCAAAGCCGGATACTCCATCACTTGGGAAGATGTGTTGAAATATGCGGAAGGCGGAACCGGGGTCTATAAGCAGCATATTATGCACGCCTTGATTGATAAAGGCTATACGACAACAATTTATGGCGATTTATATAAAAAGCTGTTCTCTCGCGGTCAAAACGACGAGCAGCCGGGTATCGCTTATATCCCGACAGAATATGTCGATGCGTGTGAAGCCGTTCAGGTGATTTTACAGGCGGGTGGTATTCCTGTGTTGGCGCATCCGGGACAATACAGGAACTTCGAGATTGTTCCACAGCTAGTGGAGGCCGGTCTTCAAGGTATTGAAGTTTGGCATCCGCTGCACACCCAGGAGGATGAGCTTAGAGCCCGTGAGCATGCGGCAGAGTTCAGCTTAATGATGACCGGTGGTTCGGATTTTCATGGATTTTATGGCGAAAGAGATGTAAAGCTGGGAAGCAAATCTCCCGGACTGAGCGTCGTGAACGAGCTTCGGGAACGGAAACATGCGTTATCCAGCAAGTAGTTAATCCAATAGTCAACTTAGTAATCAACCCAACAGGAGATGAATTAAAATGAAGCCTATCCATCAAACCCATGCTAGCCTTCCATTATCGTCCAAGCCTGCTGTTCACGCAAGCAGTCATATTTCCCACAGCTTTGCCGGAGAGTGGTCCTCGATCGGGCCCAACAATCACATACTCGAGTCACGTATTGGGGATTACACCTACACAATGGACGATGTGACGATTAATTATGCCGAGGTGGGCAAATTTACTTCCATAGCTTCTCACGTATGCATTAATCCTGTCGATCATCCAATGGATAGGGTGACACAGCATCATATGACTTACCGGAGAGCAGCTTTTGGCTTCGCGGAGACGAACGACGAGGATATTTTTAACTGGCGCAGAGGCAACCGTGTTACTATCGGGCACGATGTTTGGATCGGACATGGCGCGATTGTCATGAAAGGAGTCCATATCGGTACTGGTGCTGTCATCGGTTCCGGAGCTATCGTAACCAAGGATGTCGCCCCCTATACCGTTGTAGTGGGAGTTCCAGCTAAACCGATCAAACAAAGATTCCCTCAGGAAATCATAGATGCTTTATTCAAGATCGCCTGGTGGGACTGGCCGCGCGAACTGTTAGAGGAAAGATTCCATGACTTGAACGATATAACGGGCTTCATCAAGAAATACGGCTGATTTTTGAGGGAGGCGAGAGGGATGTCTGAAGAAATGGATATTATGGATCATCTGATCGCGATGATTCAGTCCGGCAAGTATGAGCCAGAGGATAAGCTGCCGTCCGAGAATGAGATCGCGGACTGGTTCAAGGTTCCCCGTATAACAGCGCGCAAAGCTTACGAACGGCTTCAGGAGCTCGGTTACATTTACTCCAAGCAGGGAAAAGGCAGCTTTGTGCAGGACAGAAACTTGCGAATTCCCTTAGTGCTTTCGGCCAATAAAAGCTTTAGCCAGAAAATGTTGGAGCTCGGGTATGACTATGAGTCCAAAAACATTTTTTGTGAGCCTATAGAATTCAATCACAAAATTTACGAGTCGCTTGGAATAGATGAAGCTGACCGTGCTTATAAAATCGGCCGGCTTCGCATCATTGACGGAAGGCCGATCGCGATGCACATTTCCTACGTATCCGAGTCTGTATTTCCCAACATCGAACGCGAAGGCAAAGAAATTACTTCGATGTTTAAGTATTACCTGAATCACGGCTACCGTCACATTCAATCTTCAGAGACTACTCTTCGATTAACGCATCCATCCAAATATGAAAGGGAGCTACTGGCTTGTTCCAGCCTTATCCCTTTGTTGGTTCTGGAGTCCGAATGCAAGGATAGCGAAACGGGACGAATTTTGGAATACAGCAAAACGATGTATCGCGGGGATATGTTCACTTACGTCATTTAGAATACCATTTACACAAACTTAACAGCTGCTGACCTGGCAACAAGATAATGTGAGTGAGGGGAAGTTAGTTGGACTTCATAGGGAGAAAGGAGGCTTTAGAACATGAAAAGGAAGCAAAGAACGGAAATGCTGATTAACGGTTCGCCTCAGCTCGCTGCAGATTTAGCTAATGAGATTAAAGGCCGTTACTCTGTTGCTGTGATGGAAGAGCCAAACTATGGACTGGTCATGGTAAAAGTAAGAGAAACCGCGCAGAAAAGCTTGTTTTACTTAGGTGAGGTGCTGGTAACCGAATGTAAGGTTCAGGTAGAAGGTGCCGTTGGGATCGGTATCGTGAAAGGCGACGAGCCGGAGAAGGCCTATGACTTGGCTGTCATTGATGCGGCTTATGCAGCCCGCTTGGAAGAGACGGAGGCTTGGACGACTTTGCTGCAGTCGGAAAGTGAACGATTAGCGGCGAAGCGGCAAGATCACCAATCGAGTGTATTACGAACGAAAGTTGATTTTGAAACGATGGATATAGATTGAAAGGAGTGTAGCCGATGAAGCTGGATATGGTTCACGACATCCAAGCCGCGTATAGAAAGTTAATTGACTCCATGTCAAAGCCAGGGACAATTTCGGACTTATCTGAAGAAGCAGGGAAGCTTGAGCAGTTTCAAGGCTGTCTGCCAGCAACATATATAGCTGCTCAAATGCTGCTCGATACGGAAGTCACCTTCAAGGTGGTGTCTGAGCGGGAAGGCGAGGTGACTCATTTGCTGAGCCAGTCTACGTATGCCAAAGAGGCGGCATTGGAGGAAGCGGACTTCATCTTCGTACTCCGCGATGCTGCGCCCGGCTATGTGTATAGCGCACTGGAAGCAGCCAAAATCGGAGAGCTAATGGACCCGCACTGCTCCGCGACCCTCATTATCGAAGCAGAGGGATTATCCTGCGGAACGAAGCTGGAGCTTAGCGGGCCAGGTATTCAAACAACTGCCAAAGTCGAAATACAGGCGGCCGAAGATTGGATCGACATTCGTGCTGAACGAAATGCGGAGTTTCCACTAGGGCTGGACCTGATATTTACAGATACCTCCCACCGTATTCTTGCATTGCCTAGGACAACGCAGGTCGTGAAGGAGGAAATTTAACGATGGGTTACGTAGCGGTCAAAGGCGGAACACGCGCAATTGAACAATCTTTAAAACGAATCCAGTATGAACGGTTGAGGAAGGGCAAGGTGTTGGACGTCCCTGCGATTGAAGCCGGTATGAGAGGGCTCGTTGATCAAGTAATGTCGGAAAGCAGCCTGTACAGCGAACAGCTTGCGGCACTTGCCATTAAGCAGGCGGAAGGCAATCCGGAGGAAGCGGTATTCCTGCTTAGGGCTTACCGTTCGACGCTGCCTCGGAAGCACTATTCCAGAACTGTAAACGCTGAGGAGATGCGGGTGGAGAGACGGATTTCCGCTTCGTTCAAGGATATCCCAGGCGGGCAAATTTTAGGTGCCTCCATGGATTACTCCCATCGGCTCCTGGATTTCGACCTGATGGATGAAACAGAAGAAACCGCAGCTGAATGGTTGAAAGATTATCGCAGAGCGGAAGAAAGCACAGCTGTCGAGATGGCCGGTGTTCAGGACAGCCGGCTTCCTAAAGTGCTGGATTATTTGAGAAAAGAAGGACTTATTGCCGAATGTCCAATCGACTGGGCCGAGCCGGATGATGTCACACGGACGAGTCTGACTTTTCCGGCTACACGGAGCGAGAAACTGCAAATTTTGACAAGAGGACAAACAGGAGCCGTTACTTCACTTGCCTATGCGGTTATCCGCGGGTACGGGATGGTTCACCCCACGGTCGGAGAGCTGCGCGTCGGAGAGCTTCCTGTTTATATCGACAGCCCGCTCGCAAACTCCGGTGAAGAGGATGATTCTTATTTTGTCGGTGATATCAAAGTAACAGAGGTTGAAATGCTCGTTCCAGTGACGGTGGAAAAGGAGAACGGCCGAAAAGAACTGCAGCTGGATTTCGGTTACGGACTTTGCTACGGACAAAATGAAACGAAAGCAATAGCCATGAGCATTCTGGACAAAAGCCTCGAAAGAGGCGACAAATCGATTCCGACGCAAAACGAGGAATTTGTCCTTTTCCATATCGATTCCGTGGAATCAACAGGGTTTATCTCCCACTTGAAAATGCCGCACTACGTTACGTTCCAAGCGAAGCTTAACGATGTTCGCAAAACGAGAAATCATCCGGCTGGCAAAGGCCAGGAGGTGGAGTGCTGATGAGAATTCAATACAACTTTGCATTTCTGGATGAGGGGTCCAAAAGAGAGATCCGCCGGGCCACGCTTAAAGCGATTGCTATTCCGGGATATCAAGTTCCCTTCGCCTCCCGAGAATTGCCTATTGGACGCGGCTGGGGAACAGGGGGACTGCAGCTTACGTTGTCATTAATTGGAAAGCGCGATGTGCTGAAAGTAATTGACCAAGGCTCTGATGAATCGGTTAATGCGGTCAGCATTAAGAAGCTAATCGATAAAACAACGGGCGTTCCTACCGTAGATGCAACCAAGGATGCAACGCTCATCCAATCCCGACACCGCATTCCGGAAGTCCCCTTAGAGCAGGGGCAAATCCTGGTCTTACAGGTTCCGATGCCGGAACCGCTGCGGATGTACGAATCAAGCGAACTTGAGACCAAGCGCCTGCATGGGGAGAAAGATTACAGCGGCGCATGGCTGATGCTGTTCGAGCAAATTATGAAATATCGCAGTGTATCCACGGGTGCGGACCATCCGGTTATGGTGCATGACCGCTACGTCATGGCGCCAAGCCCGATTCCGAAGTTCGACAATCCGAAGATGAACTACTCTGAAGCTTTGATTTTACTCGGAGCAGGACGTGAGAAAAAAATCTACGCCGTTCCACCCTATACGCAAGTGGTTTCGTTGGCATTTGATGACGTTCCTTTTGAACCGGAATCATTCCCAGGTAAAAGCTGCCGGCAATGCGGAGCGCAGGATGTATTTATGGATGAGCTGTATGATGCTGATTCAGACGAAACGCATTACCAATGCAATGACACGAGTTATTGCTTGGAGCGAATGAATCCGTAATCGTTCTTAACAGGAAGAGGTGACGTAAGGATGGGACAATCTGCATCCCCTATTTTGAGTGTTAACCATTTAAATAAACAATTCGGCTCCGGCTGTGAAGTGTGCAGCGACCCGAAGCATAGGCATTTGGAGAGAAATTACTGCCGGGCTTGCGGCACCGTGTACTCGTGTCAAGATATCACCTTCGATCTGTATCCCGGGGAGGTTCTAGGCATCGTAGGCGAGAGCGGAAGCGGAAAATCGACTCTGATGAGATGCCTTTATTTCGATCAGGATGTGAGCGGAGGCGAGGCTTACCTTCAGCCCTATAAAGAAGGCGAAAGCAACTTGTTTCAGGAATCGTCCCAGCAAAAGAAGCATATCCGCAATCATTTGATGGGCAAGGTGTACCAGAATCCGGTTATGGGTTTAAGGATGAACTTTTCCTCCATCGGTAATATTGCCGAAAAGATGATTGCTGCCGGAAATCGCAATGTCAGCGCTATGGAGTCACGGGGAAGCGAACTGTTGGAGAGGGTTCATATTCCGGTTTACCGGATGAAGGAAGCGCCCAAAAATTTCTCCGGAGGCATGCAGCAGCGGGTTCAAATTGCCAAAGCGTTGTCCAATAATCCGCCTATTTTATTGCTGGACGAAGTCACGACTGGACTTGATCTATCCGTACAAGCGAATGTGCTCGATCTGATTAAGCACCTGCAAAGAGAATTGAAGATCAGCATGCTGCTTGTCTCTCATGATCTCGGTGTGATTAGGATGCTTGCCGACCGGACAATGGTGATGCTGGACGGCCGTGTCGTTGAGCAGGGCTTGACGGACCAAATCCTTGAAGATCCGCAGCATGCGTATACCCAGCAGTTGGTTCATTCCCTGTTATAACGAATCCCCGAGTGGAGGTCTTAGGATGTATTTATTAACGAACGGCATCATTATTACGGAAGAAGAGCTTTTGGAGGGATATGATCTGTTGGTGCAAGACGGCCGCATCGCCAGAATCGCTCCCAAAGGTGAGATTGCAGCAGAGAATGGCGTGGAAGTTATCGATGCAGGTGGCGGTTATGTGACTCCTGGGATGATTGATATCCATTCGGATTACATTGAGCACATGACGGCCCCTAGGCCGACTTCGCTCATCGACTTTCAAATTGGCCTGCGTGAGACAGAGAAAGAACTTATCTCACATGGCATTACGACGATGTATCACTCCTTGTCCATTTTCAAATCTGTCGATTACAAATACCGTCCTATCCGGGAGCCCGAAAATGTGCGGAAGCTCATTGATTTGATTGACCGAACGCACAGCAGCAAGCATTTAATTCGCCATCGTTTTCATGCGAGATTTGAAATTGATAACCTCGATCAGATAGATAACTTAAAGAGCTATATTACGGAAGAGAAGGTTCACTTAGTTTCATTTATGGATCATACCCCTGGGCAAGGACAATACAGAGATTTGGAAGTGTATAAAAAGACGGTTCTCGGCTACGATTCTATCTCCGAGGAGAACATTGCCGTGTTGATCGCCAACCACCAGACGAAAGAGAAATTGACGGTAGATGCGATTCGCGAAATCGCCGAAATGGCTAGGGAGCGAAATATCGCTATCGCTTCGCATGACGACGATTCGGTGGAGAAGCTGGACTTGGTGCAGAGCTTCGGCACCGCCATTAGCGAATTTCCGATCACGCTCGATATCGCACGGAAAGCGAAAGCGAAGGGCTTATTCACGGTAGCCGGCGCACCGAATGTCATTCTGGGCGGGTCGCACAGCGGGAACCTATCTGCAGCTGAAGCGATTGCCGATGGATGCATCGATATTTTGTGCAGCGATTATTATCCGGCAGCGATGCTCCACGCGGTATTCCAGCTGGCAGGCCCGCACCGTCATAATTTGGTGGAAATGTTCAAGCTGGTCACGCTGCACCCGGCGCAAGCCGTTAACATCGACGAGGAACACGGCTCGATCCGAGTAGGGAAGAAGGCGGACTTGCTCATCATTGAGAGATTGGAGCCAGACGATTTTCCGGTAGTGACCGCCGTCATCGTAGACGGGAAGCTGATTCAGAAAACGAACTACAGGATCTAACAGGAGGGAATGGCGTGGATAATTTGCTGTCGATAGAATGTTTGGCCAAATCTTTCACTCTGCATAATTTGAATAAACAAATTTCTGCGGTTGAAGATGTTAGCTTGTACCTGAAAGAAGGGGAATTTGTTGGGATTACCGGGAAGAGCGGCAGCGGTAAATCCACCGTTCTCAAATGCATCTACCGCACTTACCTGCCTCATTCGGGGCATATCTGGTACAACTCGGAGAGATTCGGCCGCATCGATCTGGCTACCGCTCCCGAGCGGACCATCATCGAGCTGCGCAAGCATGAAATTGGGTATGTATCCCAATTTCTTAGCGTTATGCCGCGCACAACAGCGAGAGAACTGGTCCACAATGCCATCGTGGAAATGGGCGAAGATGCGCAGTATGCGGAGGCGGAGACGATCAAGATGCTGGAGCACTTCGAGCTCGACCGCAGCTTGTGGGACAGCTATCCGGCTACTTTTTCGGGAGGTGAGAAGCTGCGTTTAAATATTGCGCGAGCTATGGTCAAGCGCCCGAGACTTCTGCTGCTGGATGAGCCTACGGCAAGCCTTGATCACGGGTCAAAGTTGAAAGTGAAGCAATTGATTGAACAGCTGATCAAGCAAGGCACGACCATGCTTGGCATTTTTCATGACCTGGAATTTATGGAGCATCTGTGCAACCGGGAGTATCAAATAAGGGAAGGGAAATTTTATACGGCAGAAAAGAAAAGCAAGTTTACAATCACTTAATATTGACGGAATATTCTAAAAATAATTGGGCGTTAAACTAGAAATGATTCATATAAAATAGGAATACTAGGGAGAGATTCTATTTATGAAAAAGATGTTAACGCTTTTGATCAGTTTATCTCTGGTTGCTGTAGCAGCAGGTTGCGGTACGAAAGCAGGGGAAGCACAGAAAGCCGCAGCTCCCGTTAAGACAAAGGACACGATCACCGTTGCTTGGTATCCGAACGAATCCGGTGCCGAGTTGAAAAATGCGCGGGAAGAACTGGGGAAAGTTATTGAAACTGCAACCGGTAAAAAAGTAGAACACAAAACGACGACAGACTACATTATCGCCATTGAAGCTATTGCAAACGGCAGCGCGGATTTAGCTTATATGGGACCGCAAGGCTATGTTGAAGCCAATGCCAAGAATAATAAGGTTCAGCCGTTGGTCGTATCGAGCGGAGAGTCGGGCACATTGGAAGATGCGGTTTACTACAGCTGGTTAAGCGTACGTAAAGGCGATGAAGCAGCGTATAAGAGCGGTAATGGATTTTCGATAGACAATATTGCCGGTAAAAAATTCTCTTTCGTGTCTAACTCCTCTACATCCGGATTTAAAGTACCGTCTGCCAATATCGTTAACTTTTTTAGCAAAAAAGACAAGTTTAAGAGCTTGACTGCTGATGATCTGCTTCAAGGCGGCAAGGATAAGTTTTTTGGTGAAGTTCTGTTTGGAGGCTCACACCAAGGTGCGGCTGTCAATCTATTGACGGGGAAAGCGGACGTGGCGGCTTTCTGTGATACTTGTGTTACCAACTATGTCGATCTAAGCTCTGGGACGGCCAACACGGCTGGAGCAGTATATAAAGTGAAGCAGGGCGCAGCTGAACCGTTCAACACGCAAGTCGGCAAGGAATTTAGCCTCATTTCTGTTACGCCTGTATTGAACTCCCCGTTTGCCATTAACACAGGCACAATTAGTGCAGATGATCAGAAAAAACTGCGTGATGCCTTTATTTCCGATGCTGTCACGAAGAACACGAATATTTTCCTGCCTAAAGATTCAAAAGACTCCGGTTTATTCAAGCAAAAGACTGGCAAAGAAAAATTTCTGCCTGTAGAAGACGCATTTTTCAATCCAGTCAGAATGCTGTCCAACTAAGCCATCTCATCATGAATGATAAAACCGATTAAGGGAGCAGCTATGACAACGTTATTGGAATTCAAGCAGGTCTCAAAGCAGTACGGTGCGGATACAAGAGCGTTATCTGATGTTAATTTCACGGTGAGGGAAGGGGAGTTCGTGTCCATCATCGGACCCTCCGGAGCGGGCAAGTCGACGCTCCTTCGCTGCATCAACCGGATGATCGACGCTAGCAGCGGGGAAATCATCTTTGACGGCATGAACATTATGGACTTTAGGAAGAGCGAATTGAAACGGCTGAGAACCCGGATGGGCATGGTTTTTCAGCATTACAATTTGGTGAACAGGCTGACCGTCATTGAGAATGTCTTACACGGACGGCTTGGCTATAAGTCCACACTGGAGGGGGTACTTGGGCTTTATTCCAAAGAGGAGAAGCGCCAGGCCTACGCGATTTTGAAAATTCTCGGGTTGGAAGAGCAAGTTTACAAACGCTGCGACCAGCTGAGCGGAGGCCAGAAGCAGAGGGTAGGCATTGCCCGCGCCCTGGTGCAGAATCCCAAAATGCTGCTGTGCGACGAGCCGATCGCTTCTCTGGATCCGAATGCCTCCAAAGTGATCATGGACTACTTGCGCACGATCTCTACCAACATGGGCATCACGGTTATCGTTAACCTGCATCAAGTGGATGCAGCGCTTAAATATTCGGACCGTATCCTTGGGGTGAACAAGGGAACGATTGTCTACGACGGTCCTCCGACGGAGATCAAGCGCGATCAGCTTTCTGTGATTTACGGCGCAGAGCTAGAAGACCATTCAGAGGAGCTGGGAGGCCAGTATGCGGGATAACTTCTTTGCCAGAAAGCGGATGAACACGCTGCTCTTCTGTACCCTGTTGTTGGCGCTGACGCTAATCGCTATAATCATTACGGACTATAATGTCGTCAAAGGCTTCACCTCTATACCGAAAGCGGCGGAATGGGCGGTCAGCAACTTTTATCCAAATGAAAAAGCGATGAAGCGGCTTCCGGCTATTATCAGCAGCCTAACCGAGACAGTACTTGTATCCATAGCATCAACGGCGGTTGCAGCCGTATTTGCCATGCTGTTTGCGATTGCAGGCTCCCATACGACAGGCGTGGGCGGTGTGTTCAGTTTTGTAAGCCGATCGATTGCAACCATATTCCGCAACATTGATGTCGCAGCATGGTCGATGATTTTACTGATTTCTTTCGGACAAAATGTGCTGACGGGCTACTTCGCGCTCTTCTTCGGCTCCTTCGGTTTCTTGACTCGTGCTTTCATGGAGTCGATTGACGAAGTAAGCAGCAGTTCTGTTGAGGCATTGAGGTCGACGGGGGCGGGTTATTTTCCCATCATTTTTCAATCGGTGATTCCTGCCAGCATTCCGCAACTGCTCAGCTGGATCTTGTTTATGGTGGAAACGAACATCCGTCAGGCGACATTGATTGGCATTTTGACCGGCACCGGTATTGGCTTTCTTTTCAGCTTATACTACAAAAGCCTAAATTACAGCGCTGCCTCCTTGGTTGTCCTCGTCATCGTCCTCGCGATTTTTCTCATTGAAACGATTTCTACCTATGTTAGGAAGGTGATTTTGTAAAATGGAACTTCAAGAAGCCTTGAAATCTGTCGCTAACAAAGACACGGGTTGGACGATGAAAGATGAGCACTTCAAGAAAAAGCCGTTCAACAAACAAGTGATGGTGATCCGGCTCACTTTGGCTGCGTTGGCTGTACTGACGGTGTATGCGTTCGCTACGTTTGACTATAAGGACATTGAGCTGTTAAATGCCATTTATTCAACAGCTCTTACGATTAAAACGATGTTCTTCCAGCCGCTTTTCAAACACCTTACCTTCATCGAAGCGGTTCAACAGTTAACCATTACGCTGGGACTGGCTTTTCTGACGACGCTGTTCGGCTCAGTTATCGCCTTGTTCCTCAGTTTATTGGCTGCCCAGAACCTTTCCAATCCTAAGCTCTCTATTGTCATTAAAGGCGCAGTAGCTTTTATTAGAGCAGTTCCAACTGTTCTGTGGGTTTTGATATTTGCAGTTGCAGCAGGATTAGGCAGCGTCGCAGCAGTGATCGGAATGACGTTCCACTCCATCAGCTACCTCGTTAAAGCGTACTCGGAATCATTCGAGGAGCTGGACAAAGGCGTTATCGAAGCCTTGAAAGCAAGTGGCGCCAATTGGTGGCAAATCGTGTTTCAGGCTGTTCTGCCATCGTCTGTCTCCTATTTAATCTCATGGACGTTTATGAGATTTGAGATCAACTTTGCAGTCGCGGTGGCTATGGGGGCGGCAGCGGGAGCCGGAGGCATTGGGTATGATATGTTTATGGCCAGTTCCTATTATTACGATGTGAGAGAAATTGGAGCTATCACGTATCTCATCCTTGCGTTTGCCATTGCGCTTGAGCTGCTCGCAGCAAGAATTAAAAAGAAGTTAAGGGTTCATGGGTGAGCTCGCACACCATTTTGTAATTGCCAGGCTCCGCTCGAAAACCGGATTCGAAAGTGTGGCGTTCCTTTATGTAGCCTCGACGTTTGGCAAAAGCTAGCGATCTCTCGTCAGTTTCCCTCATATAGTCCCCATGCGTTTTCCGCCACCCATCTGGGACGGTCCCATCCCATCAACTGGCCCTCTTCATTGTAATGCAGCTTGCCCGGGGGAATACTGTCCTCCTCTTGTTACAGCCTTTTTCTCAAATTCATTTGACAATTCACAGAAAAAGGTGTAGAACAGAACTAACTGAATGTTCTGAGTAAATTCATTGACGAGATCGAGTAAGCTAATCCCTTGTCCCCCAGAGAGTTGGCCATGCGCTGAAAGCCAACGTTCAAGACTTAGCCGAAAATCCTCTCCGAGAAGGAAAGCTGAAGAATTTGGAGTAAGCTGACCCGGGATCCTGCCGTTACATGGGGCGCGTATGATGGTACGTAGGCAGAGGTGCCGGGGATCGAGTTATGGATCATTCGGAACAAGGGTGGTATAGCGAGTTGAATCTCGTCCCTTATGGGACGAGATTTTTTTGTTTGTTATTTTAAAAAGAGAGAGGATGTCCTGCATGAGAAAAGTGGATGTGAAAGAAAAAGCTAGGACCCGCGAGCTGCGTATCCTGAATCACTGGCAACAAAACGATACGTTTCGCGCATCGATCGATCACCGGAGCGACAAACCGAACTTTGTTTTTTATGAGGGGCCTCCTACAGCTAATGGCAAGCCGCATATTGGGCACGTACTCGGGCGCGTAATTAAGGATTTTATCGGCCGATACAAAACGATGTCAGGTTACCGTGTCGTACGAAAAGCCGGATGGGATACGCATGGCCTTCCTGTCGAGCTTGGTGTGGAGAAGCAATTGGGCATTTCGGGAAAACAGGAAATTGAAAAATACGGAATAGCCGAATTCGTTGAAAAATGCAAAGACAGCGTGTTCGAATACGAAAGGCAATGGCGGGAACTGACGGAAGCAATCGCGTATTGGACGGATATGGATAATCCTTATGTGACATTAACGAATGACTATATCGAGAGCGTTTGGCACATTTTGTCCGAGATTCATAAAAAAGAACTCCTCTACAAAGGCCATCGTGTCAGCCCTTATTGTCCTGACTGCCAAACGACGCTCAGCTCTCATGAAGTGGCTCAAGGCTATGAGGATGTCAAAGATTTGAGCGCGACGGTGGAATTCCGCAGCCGGAACGGCCAAGAAATTTTCCTGGCCTGGACGACAACACCTTGGACACTTCCGGCGAACGTTGCGCTTGCGGTAAACAAAGACATTGACTACGTGAAAGCCAAACATAACGGTAAAGTCTACGTGATTGCAAAAAATCTTGTAGATAAAGTATTGAAAGAGGATTATGAGATCCTCTCTACTCATAAAGGGGAGGAATTCGTAGGAACCTCATATGAGCCGCCCTTCAACTACATCTCCGTGAACCGGGGGCATCTGGTTGTAGATGCGGACTATGTGAGTGATACAAGCGGTACCGGAATCGTTCATATCGCGCCAGCACACGGGGAAGATGACTATCGTACGAGCCGTCAACATGGTTTGGATTTTGTTAATGTGGTGAATCAGGCCGGCCGTTATACCGATCAGGTTGTTGATTTTGCTGGACGTTTTGTGAAGGATTGCGACATTGATATTGTAAAAAGCTTATCGGAACGCGACCTGTTGTTTGCCAAGGAACGATACGAGCACAGCTATCCATTCTGCTGGCGCTGTAAATCTCCGCTCCTCTACTATGCGATGGAAAGCTGGTTTATCAAAACGACGGCCGTGAAGGACCAGCTCATTGCGAACAACAGCCAAGTAAATTGGTACCCGGCTCATATCCGGGAAGGACGCTTCGGGAAGTTTCTAGAAGAACTTGTTGATTGGAATATCAGTCGAAATCGCTATTGGGGGACTCCGCTGAATCTTTGGCTTTGTCAGGATTGCGGGGCAGAGTACGCGCCAGGAAGCAGGAAAGACCTGTACGATAAATCTATAGCGCCCATCGATGACAAACTCGAGCTGCACAAGCCTTATGTGGATGCTGTGAAGCTGCGCTGCTCCTGCGGCGGAGTCATGGAAAGAACGCCGGAAGTGATCGACGTATGGTTCGACAGCGGCTCGATGCCGTTCGCCCAGTATCATTACCCTTTCGGTGACCAGAAGTTTTTCCAGGAGCAGTACCCTGCCGATATGATCTGCGAGGGCATTGACCAAACAAGAGGCTGGTTTTTCAGTTTGATGGCGGTATCGACCTTGTATAACGGAGAGCTGCCTTATAAAGGGGTTATTTCAACCGGGCATGTTTTGGATGAAAACGGTCTGAAGATGTCCAAAAGCAAAGGCAATGTCATTGACCCTTGGGAGATCATTGAAGAATTCGGAGCAGATGCCTTCCGCTGGTCTCTGCTGGCTGATAGCGCACCGTGGAACAGCAAGCGGTTTTCCAAACAAATCGTAGCCGAAGCGAAGTCCAAAGTGGTGGATACGATTAACAATACGCACGCCTTTTATTCGTTGTATGCCATGATAGATCAATATAAAGCCGAAGACTACCCGCAGCAAGCGTCAAAGAACGAATTAGACCGGTGGGTGCTGTCCAGATTAAACACAACGCTGAGGAACGTCTTGAAGGGGCTGGAGGAGTACGATTTCCTGAACCCGGCAAAACATATGGAAGCCTTTGTCGACGAGCTAAGCAATTGGTACATTCGCCGTTCGCGCGATCGATTCTGGGGCAGTCAAATGACCGAGGATAAAGTTGCTGCGTACCAAACGCTGCGCGAAGTTCTAATCACACTCGCACAGATGATCGCACCTTATATCCCGCTCATTGCCGAAGATATGTTCAGCAACCTTGGCGGTGAAGGAAGCGTACATTTGAGCGACTACCCGAAGGTGAATGAAGCTGTTATCGACGAGACGCTCGAAAATGATATGGCAACCGCACGCCAAATCGTTGAGCTGGCACGCAACATTCGGAACGAGACTGGAATCAAAACTCGCCAGCCTCTGTCTGAGCTCATTTTCACGCTGGACCGTGATTTTAATCTGGCGTGCTTTGAAGACATTATCAAAGATGAAATTAACGTCAAACATATTCGCATGGAACAAAACGAAAGTACTTTCGTGGACTATCATTTAAAATTGAACTTGAAGGTCGCCGGCAAAAAATATGGAAAGTTCGTCGGTCCCGTTCAGAGTCATTTGAAGCAGTTGACGGCGTCCGAAACGAAACAAGTGTTAGATAGCGGGCATTTGGATATCACCCTTGCCGGCGAATCCATTCATCTTACATTGGATGAGCTGCTTGTGGAAAAGCAGGGGAAAGAAGGGTTTGCTTCCGCGGCGGGATACCAGATCAATGTGGCTTTGAATACGGCTATAACGGAGGAGCTGGAACAGGAAGGGCTCGTTCGCGAGGTGATACGAGGCGTTCAGGATTATCGCAAGAAACTCGATTTACCGATCGATAAACGGGTTATTCTGACGCTTCATGTTGATGCTTCTTTGAAAGCGGCGCTTGAGCGATTCAATCATGTTTTGCAAGAGAATGTGCTGCTTTCTGAGGTCAGATATGCGCAAGTAGCGAATATGGAGGACGTGTCGATCGGCGATTATCAATGCCAAATCCTGATTGAGTAATAGGAGTAAGAAGGGGGCTATCTCCAACATCTGTGGGGATAGCTCCTTTTTCTTTGTTCGCATGAAGGTGCGCTCTTTAAATAGCTTGTGGGAACTACAGGGCGTTATTTACGCATCATAGGCCGATTTCGGCATCTGAACGGAACCACAGGGCCTTATTTGCCCCAAGAGGCAATTTTCGAGCTGAATTCGGTGAAATAGATGATCATGGTTCCCTTTTACTTGTCATCATGTTAATTTATTGGAAAATAGCGGAACATAGTTCCCACTCGTTGAGATTTCGCATAACTGTCGTACGTAAGTTATCCGTCAGGCGCGTGAGCGGGAAACTAATTTTAAGCGTAATGCCATTTGGAGGAGGGTTTCATTTGGAAGTTAAAGCAGCTGTTTCAAGGGTAGAATCAATCAATCTATTTGTTGACGATTTAAGAGACTGCCCGGATGGCTTTACACTGGCGAGAAATTTTGAACAGGCAATTGAAATTTTGAAGAATAATAGCATCCATATTCTAACGCTTGATCACGATCTTGGGGAAGATGAACAAGGAAAAGAACTTCCAAACGGGTATGAACTAGTAAAATACTTTTGTGAACACGGATTAAGAGCGAATAAAATCTACCTACATACGGACAATCCTGTTGGCCGAAAAAATATGTACGAAACCTTACTTGCCGCCCAAAGAAGGGGTTTTATTGATTCGGATATCGAGATTTATCATTATCCAATCACTAAAAACACGTATTCCGGCACGTAAGAGCCTGCCGAGCTGAGAATATGGTGGATTTGAGTCGCTAATGAGAGGAAACAAAACGCTATTTATGTTAATCGATGCCCGCCATCCACATGGAGAACGGTTCCTGTGACGAACGGATTTTGAATCAAATAAAGCACGCTTTGTGCAACCTCCTCGGCAAATCCAACCCGTTTCACAGGGAGCTTCTCTCCCACTGTTTCATAAAATTGTTTGCGTGCAGCTTCCGCCATTTTGCTGCGGGCAGGCGTATCGATTATGCCGGGGGAGACGACATTCACACGGAGTGGCGCAAGCTCAAGCGCTAACGTTTGACCTAGGTTCGAAATCGCTGCATTTACTGCGCCAAGCAGGGCTGATCCGACCATCGGTTTATAGGCGACTACCCCAGAGAATAGCGTGATAGAACCATTCGGAGAGAGGGCAGGGGCTCCATATTTGGAAGCATGGTATTGGCCCCAGAACTTGTTTTCGAATAAAGCGCGGGCTTGCTTCGTTTCCGATTGGAGAAAAGAACCGCCGGATGTTTCGGCCGCACTTATGACCAGATGATCGCAGCTGCCGAGCTTTTCAAAAAAGGATTGAACTTCACTCTCATTTGTCGTGTCGAGCACATACACCTGAGCCTGAGATCCAAGCAGCTCCTTGGCTTTGTTAAGCTTTTCTTCCGAACGGCTGGCAATGATGACCTGGGCACCAAGCGCAATGGCTTTTTGGGCAGTTTCCAGACCGATGCCGGAGCTACCGCCGATAATGACAATCTTCTGAGGATAAAGGCAAACGTTTGGAAGGCGTATTCATTGAGTTGAAAAGATTTGGGTTGGATCTGTGAGGGGAGAATGTCTCTGAGACAAAACTTTATATTGTACTTATCAGAAAATTCTGATAAAAAGGTAATAGGAATGATTTGGTATGTGCAACTGGCGCGTAAACGTGGAGTACCACGAGGGAGCACATATCTCATATGCCGTACGCCTGGGCAAAGTGTTTGGTCTGAGACCAAATGCTTTTTTATTATTTTCGGAGGAGATGATGGAATGGATCAGGCACGGCGGGTAGCGATTTTGATTTTCGACAATGTAGAGCCTATGGATTTTGTTGGACCCTTCGAGGTTTTTATTGCCGCTAGTAATCGGGGAAAAGACTTTCAAGTGTATACGGTGGCCGAACATGACCGTCCTGTTAAGGCGATGGGGAATCTTAGCGTCAATCCTTCTTACACCCTGGATAACTGTCCAAAACCGGACATTGTGATTATCCCCGGAGGGTGGGGCTCAAGACAAGAAATGCATAACGAAGTCATTACAAATTGGATTTACCAAGTAGCGAATGAAGTAGAGCTGCTTCTGTCCGTTTGTACAGGGGCCTTAATTCTAGCCAAAGCGAATGTATTGAATGGATTGAAGCTTACTACAAATCGTTTGGCTGTCGATGAACTTAGAGAAGTTGCCCCAGCTTCCGCACAGATTGTGGAGCATGCCAGGTATTTGGACAATGGGAAAATCGTTCTCTCTGCGGGCATATCCGCGGGCATAGACATGTCCTTGTATGTTGTGGGAAGGTTACTTGGAAGTGAACGAGCATTGAGGACGGCTCAATTAATGGAATATGATTGGAAGGTTACGGAGATACAATAGTTTTTTATTGCAAAATGCTTCTTAAGGATTTCACTATGGAGGAGGAGTCCCAAACCTCACAGTTTAGGATCCTCCATTTATGTAGTTAGTTTGCGAGCAGTTTCATAAACTCGCGCATGAAGCCCGGTAAATCCGGCCAAGCGTGACCAGAGACTAAGTTCCCATCCACATGAAGCGTATCCGCTGCATACTTAGCTCCGAGCTGCTCGATATCCAGGCGGCAAGCCGTATATGCAGTCATGGTGCGCCCTTCAAAGTAATGATTGTCTTTCAAAGCGGAAAATACTTGCGCAGCATGGCAAATTGCGCCCACGGGTTTGTCAGTTTCAAGGAAATGGCGAATAATGCGCGGAACATGTTCGTTGGAACGAATGTATTCGGGTGCTCTGCCTCCGGGAATGATAAGTCCATCATATTGGCTTGGATCTACATCAGCAAAAGCGATGTGAGACGGCAGAAGATGCCCTGGCTTCTCTGTGTAGGTTTCCCAGCCTTCGATAAAGTCATGGACGACTGTACGAAGTACTTTCTTCGTCGGCGAAGCGATAATAGCCTCATACCCTTCCTCTAACACTCGAAAATAGGGATAATAAACTTCCAAGACTTCTGCAGCATCACCGGTTAGAATTAAGATTCTCTTTGACATCGTATCACTCCTTGGAAATAGATGGTAACCCATAAGTAATTATGAACAAACCCTGTCGAGTTGTAAACGGGTGGAATTTGATACGAATTGTCGAATTACGTGTACAATGATATTTTAACAGCCTTCACACATGCTATTGTGCATGATAATTTTATAAGTTCGGATCAGAGCATATTGAATTTATTATAAAAGCCCCTTTGATATGATGATGGCAAGAACAACAACAACAGACAAATGAAAGGGGCATAACATGTTGAAAAAGCTAAGCCAAACTGTAGTAAGCGCTATCGTAGTCGGCGGATTACTAGCGGGATGTTCCACACAAAGCGATAACGGTACTTCCGCTACGTCCTCATCCGCACCAAAGCAAGCTGATAGCACGGTGAAAAAAGAAGATAAAGTCAAGCTGACGTTCTGGAGAAACTCGGGCAACGATACGGAAAACGCAGCCTACGATAAGCTCGTGGCGTCCTTCATGGAGAAGTACCCGAATATTTCCGTGGAAATGACACCGATTCCATACTCGGATTACGACACGAAATTACGCGTATCCATCGCGTCAGGCAGTCCACCGGACATTATGGCGCTCGACGCTCCTACTGTAGGGTCCTATGCGAATGCAGGCGCGCTTAAACCGCTAACAGCCTACTTCAAGGCAGACGGCAATATGGAGGATGTTCCGAAATCAACGCTAGCCACGTATACGTATCAAAATGAAATCTACATGGCGCCTCTCACGGAATCCTCCATTGCCATGTTTTATAACAAAAAGATGTTCCAAGCGAAGGGCATTCCACTGCCTTCCAAAAATCCGGATGAGCCATGGACATGGGATCAAGTGCTCGATGCCGCGAAGAAAATCAATGATCCGGCGAATGGGATCTTCGGGATCGATCCTGCACAGGGCTTTGGCAGCGCTGGAGGTACGGCGTACTTCAAGTATCCGATTATTTGGCAGTTTGGCGGGGAAATTATGAGTCCCGACGGCACAACGTCGAAAGGGTATTTGGATTCCGCGCAAACGAAGAAAGCTATTCAATTCTTCTCGGATCTTTACAACAAGGATAAAGTATCCGCTCTAGAGTATCCGCCAGATCCGTTCCCGAACGGAAAATTAGGCATCACCATTGACGGTTCTTGGTCACTCACGAATCTGAAAGAGAAATTCCCGAATTTCAAATTAGGTGAGGACTATGATATTGCACCACTGCCTAAGGGGACAGCGCAAGCGGTTGCGAATGGAAGCTGGGCGCTGGGCATTTCCTCCAAAAGTAAAAATCCGGACGAAGCTTGGAAGTTCGTCAATTGGGTGACTGGACATGACGGTCAGAAGACATATGCCGGCATGACCAAAGATATCCCGTCCCGTTACTCGGCGGCAAAAGATTTCCCGGAACTGAATGAGTATCCGAAGAACATCTTCGTCATTCAAAATCAGAAGTACGGCAGACCGCGCCCAATCACGCCGATCTTCCCGCAAATGTCGGATGCCGTGAACAAAATGTTCGAGGATGTCACCATCGGCAAGCGTAATATAGACGCGTCCATTGCAGAAGCCATTACGACGATCGATAAGGCTAACGCGGATGTGAAAGCGCAGCAGAAAAAGTAAGGCGTATGAAGATAATAGAGACGAATCATTTCAATGATCGTCTCTTTGTCGTTGTTTCCTAAGAAGATTGACATGTATGATAGACAAATGGAGTTAGGAAACGGGGGATTGTATGTTTTTTTCTTTGAGAAGCCGTCTGATGGCTGTGTTCTCGATACTGCTCATCCTTCCTTTTGCGGCGCTTGCATATATATTAAGCGAGGAAGCGACTCAAACGATTAAGGCGTCAATCGAATCTTCGACCGCCCAAACGATCGAGCAGTTCGCTTCCCACGTCGTGACGCTGCTGACGCAAGTTGAAGATACAGGCAACCAGGTGGTCAGCTCCCGAATCACCCAGGAGTGGCTGAATGTGCACTTGAATCCGGACAATACGATTCAGGAGCGGGTGCTGGCCAAGATGAGATTGCGGGAATATTTCTCCTCGTATGGGGTGAATAATGCAAGCGGCATTTCGATCAGCGCTTTTGCCGAGGACGCCGGAGGGCTGTGGACCCAAGACAGAACCTATCTGAAGAGCGAATGGTTCGAGGCATTCATGACCGTAGGCCAGCGCTGGACGACGGCGCATAAGGATATCGATCAGTCGGATGAGTTCATGAAAGCGAGATCGGTGAATTCTTTCCTTTTTCCGCTTGTTCAGCTGCAATCTCTTAGAAACGTCGGGTTCATTAAGGTGAATTACCCTACTACGCTGCTGCGGAACGCCATTGAGAAAATTCGGGTTGGAAGGACAGGCAAAGTCATGCTGTTGACGCGAGAAGGAAAGAGTGTGCTGGATCAAAATATTGCGGAGGAGCAGAACATTCTGCAGCGTGGTCTTGCGCAAATCGATGACCGGTTTCAGGAGGCGTCCAGCGGCGTTTTCCCGGTCAAGGATACGGAAGGGACGAACCTTCTCTTTTTCCGCAAGCTGCCTGCTCAAAATTGGATCATTGCCGGCACCGTTCCCGAAGGGGAGTTGTACGAGAAAATTACACAGATCCGGCAAACCATGCTGGTAGTTACGGTTATATTGCTTTTACTTGCCATGGTGGCTGCCTTCTGGCTGTCTGCCGGCATTACGAAGCCGCTAAGCAGTATGGGAAGGGCAATGAAGTATGTTCAGCGCGGTGAATTTAATCAAGCTCTGCATGTGATGCCGAAAGTCAGGGAAGGACATAGTGAAGTGGGCTATGTGACGGGTGTTTTCGAGCAGATGACGCATAGGCTGAGATATTTGATCGAAACGGAATTTGAAACGAACTTACGCCGGAAAAATGCCGAATATAAAGCGCTGCTGCTGCAAATCAATCCGCATTTTTATAATAATACGCTTGAAATCATTAGCGGATTGGCCGCCATGAAGCGGGAAGATTTGGTCATGGACGCAACCGAGGCGTTGGGCAAAATGATGCGGTACTCGCTGAACCTGAACAGCGATTTGGTTCGAGTCGCCGAGGAAATGGCCTATATTCGCGACTATCTGTTCATCCTTCATTTGAGACATGAAGAAAGGCTGCATGTTGTGATCGAGGAAGACCCCGCGGCCAAGGATTACATGATTGCCAAATTCATCATTCAGCCGCTGGTGGAAAATGCCGTGAAGTATAGTCTGGAGAAGGAAGGAGTCGCCCAAGTGAGCCTTCGGACCCAGGTGGATGGCGACAGACTGCTGATCTGTGTCAAGGACAATGGCATCGGGATGTCGCCCGAATTGGTCCAAGATTTGCAGGCAGAGCTGGAGGCCGGTGATTCTGTTGCCATTCTTAGCAGCGAGGGGCAGAGCATTGGGCTTCGCAATGTGCTGTCTCGCTGCCGTTTGAATTATGGCGAGCGGTTTCACTTAGACCTACATTCCCAATTGGGCGAAGGGACGGAATTGATGATGTACCTTCCGCTTTTAAGGAGCTGACAACAAGATGTACAGAATTATGCTGATTGACGATGAGGTCGGTGTACGCAACAGCATTAAAGCCAAGATTGATTGGGAATCTGCCGGGTTCGTCATTGGTCTCGAGGCAGCTAACGGTTTGGAAGCCCTGCAGCTTCTAAGCGAGCAGCCGCTGCCCGACGTGGTGATTACGGATGTTCGCATGCCCCAAATGGACGGAATCGCTTTCGTCAAAGCATGTAAGGGGGCTTATCCAGACCTCCGGATTATCGTACTTTCAGGCTACTCGGATTTTGAATATATGAAGGCAGCCATCCAGCTGGGGGTAAAAGATTACTTGCTGAAGCCTGTCGTGCGCAGCGAGGTGACGGCTCTTCTGGCCAAGTTGTCCGCAGAATTGGAAGAGGACCGCAACCGGCTCCGTGAACAGGATCGGGAGGAGATGATAAATAACCAGCAGCTCCAGCTGCTGCAGGAGCAATTGATTTGGCAGCTTGTGAAGGATGAGTGGTTTAGCATAGCAACCATGAAAGACCGGATGGAGCAGCTGCAGCTGTCTTCTTTGGCAGTCGAGGACGTGCACGCACAGTTTGTAACGGTGGAGATGAGGATTCCGAAGGGGAGGCTGGACGATTGGAGCGAGCGGAAAGATCTGTTATACCTCGCCTTCCAGATGCTTTGCCGGGAATCTGTGCAGCGCTGGGAGCAGGTGTATCCCTTTTATGCCATAAGTCATCCTGCCATGATGCATTTCTTGATTTTAATCGGAGACTCAGAGTCCCACGCACGATTCATGGATGATTTTGCGCGCAAGCTGAAGCGAAATATTAAAAGCTATTTGCGAGTAGAGAGCGTACTCGGCATCGGCGAGCCGATCAGCGGGCTCAGGCAGCTTAAGGACGGTTATGCGTCAAGCATGCTGGCTTGGAGTCAGGGCACGATCCAGTCCGATAAAGCGGAGCCGAATCGGAATATGCTGGCTATGACGCATGCGTTCTCTCCGGAAGTGGAGCGCAAGCTGATGCAGACAATCGAGAATCTGGATATGCCGGCTTTCACCAAGCAGCTGCACGCTATTTTCTTAGCGGAGCGAGACACGCCGATGTTTGTTTTCACCTTCCTGACATTGCGGATCATTATGCTGTTTAATGCAATCGCCAAAAAGTTCGAGCTCGGCGACGCCTCATTGCAGAGCTATCTATGGAACTGTCAGATGACAGTAAGAGACTACTCTTCAAGGGAGCAAGTGCTGGAACAGCTGCATGAAATGGCCCAGCTCGTGATGAACGAAGTAAGGAAAACAAGGTTTTCCAGCGGTCAACAAATGATGGAAGCGATTCGCAATTATGTGGACGAAAACTTTTCCTATGAGCTCACGCTGGCTTCGCTAGCCGATATGTTTCATCTCAACGAAACGTATTTGTCGGGACTTTTTAAGCAAAGTATAGGTGTCACTTTTAGCGACTACGTTACAAAGCTGCGCCTAAGCAAAGCGACGGTGCTCTTAAAGGAAAATGAACTGAAGCTGACAGATATTGCTACGCTGGTCGGTTACTCTAGCTCAAGCTACTTTAGTACAGCTTTTAAGAAATATTATGGCAAAGGTCCAAAGGAGTATCGTGAAGAACTACTAAGCGAAAATCGGTAACAAAGCTGCTTCCAGCCCTTAATACCACGATCTGGTGGAGTGAGGGACTGGGAGTTTTTTTGTGTATAGCGTCACATTCAGGCACAGGCAAATCAAATTAAAAGGCAACTCCCAATGATTTTGAAATCTTTCTCCCCTCGCCCTCGGTACAATGACCATACGGAAAAATTCGACGATCTGCAGAAGGAGGACGTATGCGAAAAATAGTAGGAGTATGGGCAATCGGTGCTGCCGCGGTCTCACTTCTGAGTTGGGGGGGAGCGGTATTGGTTCAAGGTGACAAAGATTTGGTTGGCTCAGAGGAAAGCGCAGCTTTTACGTATTCGAGTGAGCCTAATTATTATACAGAAACATTTCGTCCACAGTATCACCTATCGCCGGAATCCGGCAATATGAGCGATCCGAACGGGATGGTTTATTACGAAGGAGAATATCACCAGTTTTACCAAAATAGCGGTCAATGGGGACACGCGGTTAGCAAAGATCTAATCCACTGGGAGCATCTTCCCGCTGCATTGGTACGTGATTCTCTCGGCGAGATTTGGTCCGGCAGCGCGGTGGTCGATGAGAAGGATACGAGCGGATTTTTTGGAGGCAAAGCGGGGCTGGTTGCGATTTTTACCCATTTCAAAGGCGGGGTTCAATCGCAAAGCATTGCCTACAGCTCCGACAAAGGCAGAACGTGGACGAAATACGCGGGGAATCCGGTCATTCCGAATCCGGGCTTGAAGGACTTTCGCGACCCCAAAGTCATCTGGCACGGGCCAACTAAGTCTTGGGTAATGGTAGTATCTGTGGATAACCGTGTCCGTTTCTATACATCGCCGGACTTGAAGTCATGGACGATGACGAGCGAGTTCGGAAGCGATCAAGGCTCGCATGCCGCTGTTTGGGAGTGTCCGGACTTGTTTGAGCTGCCGGTTGAAGACTCCAAGGCGAAAAAGTGGGTGCTGACCGTGAGTATCGGCAGCAATACAGCGACAAAGGGCTCGACGGCACAATACTTTGTCGGCTCGTTCGATGGGAAAACGTTCAAGAATGACAACAAGCCATCCGATGTGCTCTGGACGGATTACGGCAAAGATTTCTATGCCGCTGTCTCCTACTCGGACATTCCCGCCAAAGACGGGCGCCGGATATGGCTAGGCTGGATGTCTAATTGGCGGTATCCATTCGCGATGCCGACGGGCGCCTGGAAGGGCAACATGTCCATTCCACGCGAGCTGAAGTTGCGGAATATGCCTGACCAAGGCTTGCGGCTCGTTCAGCTGCCAATTAAGGAGCTAGACAGATTGCGTGGCAAAGAGACAGCGTTGACTAAACAAGAATTGGCTCAAGGGCATAATCCTTTTGAGGGGATCAAAGGAACATCGTATGAGCTGGTTACGGAGCTGTCCGTCCAGCCGAATGCCAAGGTGGCGTTCAAGCTTAGGAAAGGCAGCGGCCAGGAAACGGTCGTCAGCTATGATGCGCTATCCGCAGAGCTTGCCGTAGACCGGACGCACTCAGGTATCACTTCATTTGAGAAAGGCTTCGCCGAGACAGTAAAAGCGCCGCTGCAGCTAAAGGACGGCAAGCTTAAGCTTCGCTTTTATGTGGATGAATCCAGCCTTGAGGTGTTTGCTAACGATGGCGAGGCCGTCGTTTCCTCTCTGATCTTCCCGGACCCAACGAGCAACCGTATGGAGCTAATGGCTGTAGAAGGCGGCGTCATGCTGGACAGCGCGCATTACTTTCCGATGCAGACGGTATGGCGCAAGGAGGATGTGAATGCCGGCAAGCCGCAGCGGATTGTGGTGAGCAAGAGCACGCTAGATGTACCTGTTAATGGCAGTCAGCAGGTTGATGCCTCCGTAGTACCATTCAGCGCTCCGCAGGAATTGAAATGGGAGTCCGCCAACGATGCGGTAGCTGTCGTTTCTGCGACTCCTGATGGGGCTGTTGTGAGGGGCCTAAGGGCAGGGCAGACGGAAATCAAAGCGGTTAGCGCAGATGGCAGCGTGATTGCCGGCCTCCAGGTTTTTGTTTACGGCGATAACTAACTTTTATGCAGAACGGAGAGACGAACCATGGATACGGTGATACAAACAGCGATTGCAACCAAGAAGAAATCGCAAAGCTTTCGAAGGCATGAGCAGACAACCGCATTCTGGTTTATTTTACCTGCGATTGCTTTATTGCTTGTCTTCGTGTTTTACCCTATGCTGCAAGCCCTTATCATCAGCTTTAAAAATTACTCCTTAGTAGGTGCGGGAGATGTCTTTGTCGGCATGGACAATTATGTGCATCTGATGAAAGACCGTGCATTCTTTAATTCCCTGAAGCATTCATTTTATTTTGCCATCATCGTCATTCCGATACAAACGAGCATCGCGCTGGGGCTTGCGCTGTTGATTCAGAAGAAAACGGCAACGTCCGGGCTGTTTCGAACGCTATATTTTATTCCGGTTATCATTTCGACGGCTGTGGCTGCAACGGTGTTTAAGCTCATTTACAATAAGGAGTTTGGGCTGCTGAACAGTGTGCTGAAGGCTTTGCACCTGCCGGTGACGAGCTTTCTCTCCGATCCGTCCACAGCGATGAACGGCATTATTGTGCTGGGGATTTGGAAAGGCGCAGGGTTTTTCATGATCATTTTCCTAGCAGGCTTGAACAATATCTCTCCTGACTTGTACGAGGCTGCCAGAGTGGACGGCGCATCTCGGATGCAGCAGTTTTTCAAAATTACACTTCCGCTGTTGAACCGGACGATGGCTTTCGTTGTAATTATGACGACGATTGACGCGATTAAACTATCAGGACTTGTCTTCGTATTGACAAATGGAGGGCCGAACAGCTCGACGGAGACTGTCGTGTTCTACATTTACAAGCAGGCTTTTACGCAGATGCGAATGGGGTATGCCACAGCAGCGGCTTTTGTCCTCTTTGCCATCGTATTGACCATTTCACTGATTCAGATGAAGCTGTTTAGCAAGGACACGGATTAAAAAAGGAGGAGAAACGCTATGAAGAGGATAACCAACACCGTAAGAATGATCATCATGATCGGGATCGCTCTGATTTCTGTCGCTCCGATCCTATGGATGGTTGCCGGGGCATTTCGTCCGTATCAGGAGCTTTTTAAATACACGTCCTTGAATATTCACCTGCTGGTTCCGGTGGAATGGACGTGGCGTAATTTTCATAATGTCATTTTCAATGTGCGCAACCCTTTTCTTCGCTATATCTGGAATACGCTCTTTGTAGCTACGATTGTCACCGCGCTTGTACTTATCATTAATGCTATGGCGGCTTTTGCGTTTGCGAAGCTCAAATTTCGGTTCAAAAAAGTCGTTTTCGCTCTGTTTATGTCTGCAATGATTATCCCGGGTGAAGTGACGCTCGTGCCCAATTACCTGCTCATGCATGATCTGGGTTGGCTGAATTCGTACAAAGCGCTGATCGTCCCCTCCCTTTTGTCTGTGTTCGGAATTTTTATGTTGCGGCAATTTTTCGCGGAGGTACCCAGCGAAATGATGGAGGCGGCACGTATGGACGGAGCCAGCTTACCGCGCACTTTCGTATCGATCGTGCTTCCGGCGGCAGTGCCGGCTTTAATTACACTGGGATTAATGACGTTCCTTGGCAATTGGGACTCCTATCTCTGGCCGCTCATTGTTATTAACGATCAGAAGATGCAGATGATCCAAGTAGGGATTTCTACGTTCTCCTCCAATGAAGGAACGGATTGGTCCAAAGTGCTCGCCGCCAACACCTTGTCTACCGTGCCGATCTTATTCCTGTTTTTATTTTTGCAACGCTACTATATTCAGGGGATTACGATGTCAGGCATTAAAGGCTAGGGTTGGAGAGAGTTGAAGAGAACTGGTATAACAGGAAGAAAGGGAGCTTAAGATGAACTATGATGTAGTTGCAATAGGCGAATACTTAATTGATTTTGCGCCGCATGGCTTGTCCCCTGCCGGAGAGCCGGTTTATGAACGCAACCCGGGAGGGGCTCCCGTCAATGTTGCTGCGGCTGTTGCGAGGCTTGGTGGGAGGACAGGTTTTATCGGGAAAGTGGGGATGGATCCTTTCGGCTTGTATTTAAGGCAAGCCTTGCAGCAGCAGGGGATCTCGGATGAGGGACTTGTCGTGTCGGATGAGGCCCATACGACGATGGCTTTCATTCATTTGGATGCGCAGGGAGAACGATCCTTTCATTTCGCCCGCCAGCCCGGTGCGGATCAACTGCTAAGGGAGGAAGAAGTAAATGCTGCTATGGTGGAAGGAACACGGATTTTTCACTTCGGCTCCATCTCAATGACAGGGGAACCGGCTTACAATGCGACGATCAAGTCCGTGCAGCGGGCTAAAGAGTGTGGTGCTTTCATTTCATACGATCCTAATTGGCGGCCTTCTTTGTGGAAGAGCGAGCTGCAGGCGAGAGAGGCGATACAGGCGGGATTAAAACTTGCCGATCTTGTCAAAGTGTCCGAGGAAGAGCTTCTTTTTCTTACAGGGGAACCTGATATCGAGCTTGCATCTCGGCAATTGGCGGAGCGGTATGCGATTGAACTATTGCTAGTAACGGCCGGGCGTGAAGGCTCTTTTTACCGGATAAATGAGAAGTGGGGAATGGTTGACAGTTATTCCGTTCAAGCGGTGGACACAACGGGAGCGGGTGATGGTTTTCTCGGAGCTTTTCTCTATCAGGTGCTGCGGGCTGGGAAGCCTTTGCATGCTTGGAGCGAGGAGGAGCTGCGTATTGCGTTGAGGTTCGCTAATGCCGCTGGAGCTTTTGCCGCAACGCGAAAAGGCGCCATCCCGTCACTGGGGACGATAGCAGAAATTGATGTTTTGATGCAGGCACGCAGTCAAAGGGGGAGAAACGATGAATCAGCAAGTGAACACGGGATTGCATAAGGTGCATGAGGAACGAATAGCGCAAGCGAATAATGTATTGAAGCACCAAACGGCAGAGTTTGCGGATGACAGTTACAGGCTGCGGTATCATTTGATGCCCCCGGCCGGTTGGATGAATGACCCGAACGGCCTCATTTATTATAAAGATGAGTACCATGCTTTTTATCAACACTATCCGTATGAACCTAAGTGGGGACCGATGCACTGGGGTCATGCCAAAAGCAAAGACTTGGTCAACTGGGAGCACCTTCCAGTCGCCTTGGCGCCTTCGGAAGAATACGACGCTGGAGAAGCCGGAGGCTATGGCTGCTGGTCGGGCAGTGCAGTGGACAATAACGGCGTGCTCTCGTTAATTTACACGGGGCATGTCGACGGGCGCGCACCGGTGGAAGTGCAGTGTCTCGCGACTAGCATCGATGGGGTGAACTTCCGCAAAGCAGTGTGCAACCCAGTCATTGCCGGAGCGCCGGAGGAGGGCGGTTTCGGGTTCCGGGACCCGAAGGTTTGGCAGCATGACGGAGCGTGGTACATGGTGATCGGATACGGGAAAGATGGCTTAGGCAAAGCGCTGCTGTATACGTCTCCGGATTTGCAGGAGTGGCGTTATCTGGGAGTTGCCGCCGAAAGCGACGGCACGATGGGAGATATGTGGGAGTGCCCGGATCTCTTCCCGTTAGGGAACGGGGATGACCACGTGCTTGTTGTGTCCCCGATGAATATGGGAACGACGAAGACGATGTACTTAACCGGCAAGCTGAATTACGCAACGGGGAAATTCGACTGCAGCTATGCGGAGCGGCTAGATTATGGGTTCGATTTTTACGCGCCGCAAACGTTCGTGGACGGGCAGGGCCGTCGCATCCTCTTGGGTTGGATGAACATTTGGGGCGCACAAATGCCAGAGCAGGATCGAGGCTGGATGGGGGCGTTTACCCTGCCGCGAGAGCTGAAGCTCCATACAGACGGTACGCTGCGGATGGGGCCTGTCGCTGAGCTGAAAGCATTGCGCGGGGCGCATCACCGCGTGAGCGATCTTTCCATTAGCGCGGATGCGGAGTTGACGCTGCCGGGTGTGAATGGCGATACGCTTGAGCTCATCGCCGTTTTTGATACGGGCAAATCCGCTGGGGACGTGGATTTCGGCTTGCTGCTTCGCTGCTCGGAAGATGGCGCCGAATATACGCAAGTGAGCTATTCGGCAGCTGACCGTAAGCTCAGCGTCGATCGTACGCACTCCGGCGCAGGTGAAGCGGGCGTGAGCGAAGTGCAGCTGGCGCCGTTGGAGGATGGTCTCGTGAAGCTGCACATCTTTCTCGACCGCTCTTCGGTTGAACTCTTCGCGAATGACGGCATGAAGACCGTCACGAACCGTATTTACCCTGCGGCGGACAGCTTGGGTATCAAGCTTTTTGCCAAGAAGGGCGAAGCTCATCTTGCGAGCTTGGATGTTTGGTATTTGAATCCTTGAATCTTTGGGTTCTTGTGCCCCAGTAGTTCCGCTTAAATAAAGATTCGGGCTGATGCTGCCCAAATAGCGGACTCAAGTTCCCTTCAAGCTCCCCGTGGCCGATAGGGAGATGCCCGAGAGCTGCTGGTTTTTCGCCGTTTTAACTCCGTATACGCATTGCCTGATAAGGGTTGCGGGTAACGCACTGCTGCAGCCAGTGCTCATCCAATCCTTTCTCAGCCGCATAAGGGAGAAAATCGGTCAGCAGGTGGTGGTAGGGGCGGAGGTTGCCGCCTCTTTCTTCACCGACCGTGTACCACCCCGTATCCTGAGAAAGCAGGATGCGATCGCCGCTAACGCCATGAGCCAGTAATTGCTGCAGCAAATCCACATGCTTGTCATATGTGCCTGGCAGGATAGAATCAATCGAAATCCACATGCCGTCAGCCGCAAGCTGCTGATGGACAGCCAAATCCTTGCCGGTTTGGGCATGCACCCAGATAAACCGCTCCCGGTCAAAACCGGCTTGTTTCATGATTTCGCCAGCATGCAGAGCGGTGTCCCCACCGATGGTGTGGCATTGAATCGGCAGTCCGGTTTCAAGCGAGGTGCGGATAGCCGCCCGCAAAATTTTTTGCTGTGTCTCATTGATCGATGTTCCGTCGTTCAACGCAATTTTGATATAGCCAGGAAATACGCCGCTATCTCCGATGCCATTCCTTGCCTCACGAATCCATAGGTCGGCAAGATCCTGTTCTGTGGCTTGATAGACGAAGGGCGGCAAATAAGGAGCTTTATAGAATCCTGTATTCGTCACGAGGTGCAGGCCGGATTTTGCAGCCAGCTCCTTCAACAGGTAGGGGTCACGCCCCAAGTATTCCGGCGCGCAATCAACAAACGTGGAGCAGCCTGCCTCCTTCAGCTGCAGCAGGAGCGGCAAGATCATCGCCACAACCTCGTCTCGGTCATAATCCTTCGGAGATAACTTTCCATCTTCGATAAATCCAACGAGGATATGCTCGTGGACAAGTAGGGTTCCAGCTTCTTTTTCATTGATAAGTCCGGTTACGGTCTGCAGCATCGACGACACCTCGACATTCTCCATTTTGACTTCATTATAATCTATGGTTGAATGTTCGTGAAAGCACTTACTTCCCATGCCCCACGGATGTAAGAAGCACTGTCCCTCTCACATAGACGAAACGAAAAAAAGGAGCCGGTTGGCTCCTTTTTTACATATAGGAAATTCTATGTTTGTAGGGGAACAACAGGGCGCTATTTTGCCGCAAAGGTTGCCACCCGCACTAATCTCCATGCTGACTTTTTGATGAGAAGCGCTCTGATCCAACGAGGGTTCAAGCCGCATTAGACTTCACATTTCTCCCGTGTCAACCGATAAAAATAGGGTAAAATGAAGCAAGAACGATGAGCGGATTCTACCTAAAACCTCGAATAGGAGCTCCTACTATGAGTAAAGCAGTCGTACCAAACCGCAACGGAAACAATCAGTTGCAAGCCCAGCAGCAAACTTCCTATCCGGAGAAACCTTCTGAACGAAAAGAAGCGGGTCCGGTTTCGTCCCTCTCCCACATCATGATGCTGCAGCGCACCGCAGGAAATCGAGCCGTGTCCCAGATGGTTCAGCGTATGGCTGTCCAGCAGACAGCATCTATCCCTGTAATTCAGCGATCGTTAGACGACAGCGCAAAGAAAAAATGGAAAGACAGCGATCTCTCTGCTTTGTGGGTAAAGATGCGCAACCGAAGTGAAGGAAAGGATAATCTTCCGTCCTATGGCACAGTGCGGGACGATATGGCGCAGTATGTCGATCGGGAACTTACGGAGCGTGCGCTGGCTGAGGAAATTATTAATACAGAGCCGTTTAAGGCAATGTTTCTAACGCCGAGATTAGCCCAAAGCGAAGATGCTATTGCAAACCCGAATGGGACGATTGAACAAGCTATCAAAAAGGTTCTCGATGTGTGCATTTTTTATCACGTGACGTTTACGGAAAACGTGGAAGCTATTGCCGAAGGTGGAATTAGAGCGAATAAAGGCGGGAAAGGATCGGGCGTCTCCACTCATGGCAGGGACGATCCCGAAGCCAACGCTACCTATAACAAATGGAGCAAGGGGCATACGTTCATCACCAAAAGCACATCAGAAGCGGCAGGCTACAAAGCGAAGATGGAAGAGAGCGGGAAGACCGCGAAAATCTTGCATATCCTCTCCAACCCTACTTTCACGAAGAATGAGATGAAGGTGGATATCGACAGTAAAGCCGGACTGAAATACGAAGGGGATCTGAAGGCGGTTGGCGACCGGACGCAGTTGAACCAGACAGCCATCAGTCTTGTCGTCACTGCCCTAAGGGAAATGAACTTAATAGCTGACGCCTCCAAAATCAATGAAGTTTACGCTGCCCATTTTAGTTAGCGCCACTAGGACGCTCCATATTAAATATTCTCTCGATTCAGCAAATAGACTTTCACATTCTTCTTCACGCCGAATTCCTTGGCTTGGCCCAAATCGTTCATGAACACATCGATTCTCGAACCGCGAATCGCCGAGCCGATATCTTCGGCTTTGCGAATGCCGATGCCCTCGATAAATACGGTTGAGCCCAGCGGAATGACGTTTGGATCGACGGCGATCGTCCGTCCTTCTTTGGCCTTTAACCCGCTGAAGGTAATGCCGTACATCGGATGGGAGGCCTTTTTGCCAGTAGATTCGAAGCCCGCCGTATAGGCCGTTAGTGTGGTATTAATGACTTTTTTTATGATTTTTGGCTGAGTTTTTGAAGCTCCTGCCCCCGCACCGGCGGAGGGAATCTTTAAGGTTTGTCCAACCGTGAGCCCGCGTGGATCTTGAATATCGTTGGCAGCCATCAGATCATTCACATCGATTTCAAAATCACGGGCGATTTGGAACAGGGTGTCTCCACGGTTTATCTGATATTGTGTTGTAGGCGGCACGACTGCCTGAGCAGTGGTTGTTTCAGGTTCAGCTGCTGTAGCATTTACTGCTAGACTGTAAGATTGCGGAAGGTCCGTGTACTCGTCGCTGCTTGGATAGGAATAGGCTCTATCTGCTAGCCATAAACTAACCAATAAAGGAATTGTCAGAGTCGTAAACAAGATTCTTAGAAACATCATAGCTCCTCCTCAAAGAAAAATAATAGAGTTACAGCTACTAGACTCGTCCAATTTCTATTTTTCTAAACATAATCTATGAAAATTTACTAGATTTAAGCCCGTAAAAGGCTCCTTTTGCAGGCTTTTTTGTTGTTTGCAAATGGAGTGGCAAGCGATCGTCCTTGCGTGAATACACTATAGCAACAACCTAAAGGAATGATGTTCATGCGCCAAGGCTACGGAATGTTCCAACAACAATCGGCGAAAATGCGGTTGACCCCGCAGCTGCGCAAAGCCATATCGATTCTGCAGCTCTCGATACCGGAATTACTGGAGGTTGTTCAGCAGGAGATGAATGAGAATCCGGTCTTGGAATTTGCTTCCGTTAACGATCGGACTGCGGATTATCCTATCCTGTCTCGTCCTAACCGCAAGGGGGTCACCGATTCTTCCTATGATCCGCTTCACCATGCCGCGTCGAACGAAGTATCCTTGGAAAGGCACTTGAAGGAGCAGTTCATGTTCATGCAAAAGGTACCGCAACTACTACGCCGAATCGTCATTTTTATGATCGGGAATTTGGACAGCAATGGCTATCTTGGACCTTCGTTAAGTGAAATCTCGGATGTGTTGAAGGTGGAGCGTGAGCTAGTGGAGCAGGCGCTTCGGATTTTGCAAAGCTTTGAGCCTGTCGGTGTGGGAGCGAGAAATTTGCAAGAATGCTTGCTTCTGCAAGTCCATTCTTTGGCCGAAAGCTTTCCGCTGGTCGCCGTTCTCATTCGCCATCATCTGAAAGATGTTGCCGAGTATCACGTTCATAAATTATCACAGCGTCTGCAGGCATCGCCGCAAGAAATTCAGGCCGCCATGGAAGTCATTAAGGGGCTAAATCCAAGACCCGGGGCTGCTTTTCATACAGAAGCCGTTCACTATATCATTCCGGAAGTGGTTATTGAAAAATCAGGCGAACAGCTCGCAGTGTTCACACATCAGGCAGCGCTGCCTCGCTTATCGATGAATGGCTATTATGAGCGGCTGGTGAAGGAGGAAAGAGTGAAGAATGAAGCCGCCCGATTCCTAACCGGCAAATTCCAATCGGCGATGTTCTTCTTACGGTGCCTGGAGCAGCGGCGAAAGACCATCTTTCGTGTGGCGCAAGCGATTGCAGACGAGCAGAGCGAGTTTTTTTGGAAGGGGACGGCCTATCTCAAACCGATGACATTGAAGCATATTGCCGATAAGCTCGGCATGCATGAATCGACAATCAGCCGCGCAACGGCCGGCAAATATGCCCAAACGCCGTGGGGTATCTTCGAGCTCAAGCATTTTTTCCCGTCTGGCCTGCCAAACCAATGTGGAGAAGCGGCGTCTTCCGAGCGTGTCAAAACCAGATTGAAAGAATGGATTCGCAGCGAGAACCAGGCCAAACCTTATTCGGATCAAAAGCTCGCTGATCTGCTGATGCAGGAGGGCATTCAGATCTCGCGCCGCACCGTGACGAAATATCGGGAAGAGCTGGGCATTTCTTCTTCCCAGAGAAGGAAACGCATATAGTTACCATAAAGGGTCATGGCACGCTTAAGGCTTTGGCCCATAAATTCATATCCTCATATTTATCGTAGATATCGCAGTTTTTCGTCAGCCTGCCGTAATACCCATAACCCATCTGATAGAAAACGGCATTCATGCCGAAGGAAAGAGCTCTGGATAGCGAGTAAGCGCAAGTAATTTGGCGAGCGATCAATTCATCCTCCAAAGCATGCATCAAGAGTCTCATGAGTCCTTGGTTGCGGAAGGCGGGAAGTGTGGCGCAATCGGTCATTTCCGCATTGGCATACAGCGCATTGATTTCTGCGGAAGCGGCGCTAACGAGCTCACTTTGCGATTCGACGAGATAATAAATCGTTCCCTCCTGCATCGTTTTTGCAACATAAAGCGGATCGTTCATCGGTGTGGGGTAGGTTTGAAAAATCCGGCTGTACAAATGCGACAGCTGCCCCGAATCCTGGGCCCGGGCGATACGCAGGGTGAATGGCTCTGGTACGGCAGGCCGGTCGGGTTTGCGGGGAAGTGCCAGCACCTGCTGCAAGATGTGATCCTCCTCCATCCAATAATCGCTGCTCCGCCGCTCCAGATCGTAATAAAAAGCCATGCAGTAGGCGTCCTTGCCGTGAAAATATCCTTTATAAACGCCTTCCAGCATGCAGCCTTTTCCCAAAAAGGTCTGCCAATCCTGTTCCCGCGATTTGATAAAAACTTTGGTCAGCGCATGCGTCTTGGCTCTTTCGGTTATTCGCTTGTAAATGGCATCGACATTGCCTTGGTAGTCGTCTACCCGCAGCCTTTTGTTCATGAAATCGAGGCAAAAGCTTACCGTATAATCGCTGCCGTGTTCAACCTCATTGCTATATGCCGGCAGATCATTTGGCATTTCGCATTCCCCCTTCTTCTTAACATGGTTATATGCTTAGATTCGCAATATTAGCCTTGCAATACTTTGCTGTGCCCGTCAAAAGTTGGCATGCATTTTGCTTCTTTATTAGGCAGATGCAGCTGCTGCGCAAAACATATCCGGTGGTCATGAAGGAGGCAGAAAGCTTATGCAGTGTATGTGGTGTGAGACGGAAGATGTCCGTGAAGGTGTCAAAGATTGCTACTGGATCATGCCGGACGGAAGGATGGCGGTTCAGATTCTGGACGTTCCCGCGATCGAGTGCGCCAACTGCCGTACGTATGTGCTGGAAGGTACCGCACAGCAGATCGAAGAGATGCTGTATTGGCATGACGTCTCAGCGCTGGGGAGCTCTTTCCGCTATGAAGAGCTGATGAAAGCGCCTCGGGTCAAGAATATGTTTCTGAAATAAACCATAGTAATGGCTGATCAGCGGGGGTGCCTTATGGAGCGGGAGCATTTAATCAAGCCGGTTTTGGACCATTCTTATCCCACGGTTCAATATGGAAAAGGGGTGTTCCTTTACGATGAGCAAGGAAAAGCGTATTTGGACGCATCCTCAGGGGCTGTGACCGCCGGCATTGGACACGGCGTGCAAGAAATCATCGATGCGATGATGGAGCAGGCGGGCAAGGTTTCTTTTGTATACAGGTCTCAATTTACGAGCGAACCGGCAGAGAAGCTGGCGAAGAAGCTGAGCGATATGGCGCCTGGCGGCGACTACTGGGCCTTCTTCGTGAACAGCGGCTCAGAAGCGACGGAAACGGCGATGAAGATTGCCATTCAGCACTGGCAAGAGAAAGGCCGTTTTGGGAAGAACATGGTCATATCGCGCAGAATGAGTTATCACGGCATCACCATGGGCGCTCTTTCGATGTCCGGTCATGTTCTAAGGAGAAGGCGGTTCATACCGCTATTAGAAGATTATCCGGTCGTCGCTCCCCCTTACTGCTACCGCTGTCCGCTTCAGATGACTGCTCCCTCTTGCAAGCTGGCGTGTGCAGACGACTTGGAAACAGCAATCAAACGAATCGGTGCTGAGCATATCGCCGCATTCATAGCGGAGCCTATTGTAGGAGCTGCCGGAGGGGCGATTGTTCCGCCTGAAGGCTACTACAAGAAGATCAAAGAGATCTTATATCGCTATGAGATCTTATTTATCGCCGACGAAGTGATGACCGGCATTGCCCGAACGGGGACAATGTTTGGCATGCAGCATGATGGCGTAGAACCTGATCTGATGGCGCTGGGCAAAGGCTTGAGCGCCGGCTACACGCCGATGGCCGCCACACTGGTCAAGGACAATGTGATGGCGCCTATTCTGCAAGGCTCCAAAAGCATCATGGCCGGCCACACCTACAGCGCCAATCCGCAGTCGGCGGCTGTTTCGCTGGCGGTTCTGGGCTACGTCGAGAGGCATCAACTTGCTGAGGCTGCTCAAAGCATGGGAGCTTATTTGCTAACTAAGCTGCGCGAAATGGCAGAGGGCATCGAAATCATTGGCGATGTCAGGGGCAAAGGCCTGCTTCTGGCCATCGAGTTCGTTCGGAATCGGGATGATAAAGCGATGTTTCCGCCTGGGGAAGGCATCACTGTCCGAATCATTGATAAAGCCTTTCATAAAGGCTTGCTCGTTTATCCTGCATCGGGCGCCGTGGATGGGGCTGGGGATGCCATTATTGTGGCGCCGCCTCTGGTCATTACTGAAGCGGAAGTCGATCAGCTTGTACAGCTTTTGGAGGAAGCGATTCGGGAAGTCGCGGATGAATTGACTAGGGAGTCGGCAGGAGGTGACAAGGATGGCGAGATCTGAGCTGAGCAAAGTGAAGAGCTTGGAAGAGGCGCTTCATGCTATTAACGACGGTTGCACACTAATGTACGGCGGGTTTGGTGGTATAGGCACACCTCCGACGCTGATCGATGGTATTTTGCACAAAGGGGTCAAAGACTTAACGATTATCGGTAACGATACCGGTTTTCCACATATCGGGATTGGCCGTTTAGTGACCGCCGGACGGGTGAAAAAGGTGGTTGCCTCCCATATCGGCTCCAATCCTAACGCTGGCCAAATGATGGAGGATGGCTCCATGGAGGTCGTCTTTTACCCACAAGGGACGCTGGCGGAAAAAATCCGTGCAGGCGGCGTCGGCCTCGGAGGCATTTTGGTGGACGTCGGCGTCGGAACGATGATGGGAGAAGGCAGGGAGACGGTATCGATTGACGAGCGAACGTATTTGGTGGAGCCGGCTTTGACGGCTGATGTAGCGATCGTTCATGCGTTGAAAGCCGATCCCTACGGCAATCTTGTTTATGATAAAAGCGGTAGAAATTACAATCCGCTCGTTGCGATGGCCGGTACATGTACGATTGCCGAAGTCGATGAGATTGTGCCGCTTGGCGCGCTGGACCCCGAAAGTATTGTCACGCCGGGCATTTTCGTCGATATGGTCATCCTCAGCAAAGGAGTGAATTGGCAATGGGTATGGGAAAAGAAAACCGTGACCGAATAGCGATGCGGGCCGCTCAGGAATTGAAAAACGGCATGGCCGTTAATTTGGGAATCGGCATCCCAACCCAAGTTGCGGACTATGTGCCGGAGGGCGTTCAGATTGTTTTTCACGCGGAAAACGGCATCTTGTACGCAGGCGGAGCACCGAACCCGGGGGAGGAAGATGCGTTCCTCTGCAACGCGGGCGGCTATCCGGTCACGATTGTAGAAGGAGCATCCTATTGCGACAGCTCCATTGCTTTTGCCATGATTCGCAGAGGCTGCATTGATATTACAATCCTTGGGGCGCTGGAGGTCAGCGAACGCGGCGATTTGGCGAATTGGATCGTGCCTGGCAAGCGGGTGGCCGGTATAGGCGGCGCGATGGAGCTCGCCCAAAAAGCGAAGAAAGTGATCGTGCTCATGAACCATGTCAACCGGCAGGGCGAATCCAAGGTGAAGAAGCAATGTGACTTGCCGTTGACCGCACGGGCTTGCGTGAAGCTGATTATAACGGAAATGGCAGTGATGGAAGTGACGGAGCATGGGCTGCTTTTGAAAGAAATCATGCTGCCTTATACGGTTGATGACGTTGTGCGTCATACGGAGGCAGCCTTGATCATTCCGGAACATATTTCATACATTCCATAATGTAGCCAACCAAAAGGAGGGATTCCTTTGCCGAATCATAAGGCTGACCAGCCCGGGATGGCTGAGCTGCCCGAGCTGTCAGGGAGAATTCGTGAGTGGATAACGCTTCATCGTGACGCAGGGACCGCCTTGCTGCAGCAAATGGTCAGGATACCAAGCACGCAAGGCAACGAGAAAGAAGTTCAGCTCCTTGTTGCCGATCAGCTATCTAAATTGGGATTGACCGTGGATATATGGGAGCCGGATGGAGAGCACCTTGCGGATCATCCGTATTTTTGTTCACCTCGAAGTTTTTTTGCAGGCAGTCCTAATGTTGTGGGTGTTTTGAAGGGGGCTGGAGGGGGGCGTTCCATCCTGCTGAATGGCCATGTGGACGTTGTGCCGGAAGGCCAGCGCAATCAATGGGAGCATGATCCCTACAGCGGCGAAGTCGTTAATGGCAAGTTGTACGGACGAGGATCGACGGATATGAAGGGCGGCAATACAGCTCTGCTGCTTGCTCTTGGGGTTATTCAAGGGTTAGGGCTGAAGCTGAAGGGCGACGTTATTTTTCAAAGCGTTGTTGAAGAAGAAAGCGGCGGGGCCGGGACGCTGGCGGCCATCTTGAGAGGATACAGGGCTGATGCAGCTTTGATTCCGGAGCCTACGAATTTGCGCATTTTCCCCAAGCAGCAAGGCTCGATGTGGTTCCGAATTGAAGTTAAAGGCCGCTCGGCTCATGGTGGAACAAGGTATGAAGGCGTTAGCGCGATTGAGAAAAGCCTGGTTGTCATTCAGCATATCCAGGAGCTTGAAAAGGGGAGGAATGCCCGGATTAAGGATCCGTTGTACGCGAACAATCCGATTCCGATTCCCATTAATCTAGGTGTCATTCAGGGCGGGAATTGGCCTTCGTCTGTTCCGGATACGGTAAAGTTGGAGGGTCGGATGGGCGTCGCCCCTGAGGAGAAGCTGGAAGAGGCCAGAGAGGAAATGCTCAGGTGGATGGATCGGTTGAAGGAAGCTGATCCATGGTTTGCAAAGCATCCGCCTGATCTGGCGTGGTTCGGGGCGCAATGGGTTCCGGGCAGCGTCAATCCGGGGCATCCTCTGATGGAGGTGCTCATGCAGCAGTATCGCAAGGTTAAGCAAGAAGAGCCGGTCGTTGAAGCATCGCCTTGGGGCACGGATGGCGGTCTGCTGACGCAGCTGGGGGAGACGCCTTGCCTTGTCTTTGGGCCCGGCATTACGCAAGTGGCGCATTATCCGAATGAGCACATTGTGCTGGAGGATGTGTTCGTGGCTGCGGAGATCATCGCGCTGACCTTGATTCATTGGTGCGGTTTTGACAGAATGGAGGCATAGGGGATGGATGTGAAGGAGAACAAGGCGACTTACATTGAGATGAAGACCTCTCTGCCGGGGCCGGAAGCTCAGAAGCTGCTGGAGCGCCGTATGGCGAGCATTCCGCGGGGACCATTCAACACCGTACCTACTTTTGCGGCAAAAGGGGAGGGAGCGCTGCTCACCGATGTCGACGGGAACACCTTTATCGATTTCGCGGGTGCAATCGGCTCCTTGAATGTCGGCCATTGTCCGCCCAGAGTGGTGGAAGCGCTGAAAGCGCAGCTGGAGCGTTATCTGCATCCCTGCTTTCACGTGATGATGTATGAGCCGTATGTGGCTCTTGCTGAGAAATTAAACGAATTGACTCCGGGCGATCATCCGAAAAAAACGTTCTTTTTGAACAGCGGGGCGGAGGCTGTTGAGAATGCAGTGAAAATCGCACGCAAGTTTACGGGCCGCAAAGCCGTCATTTCCTTCGAGCGAGGCTTTCATGGTAGAACCTACATGGCCATGTCGCTCACAAGTAAAGTGAAGCCATATAAAAATGGGTTCGGGCCTTTTGCACCCGATACGTATAAAATGCCCTATCCGTACTACTACCGTCCTCCCGTCGGCATGTCTGCGAATGAGCTGGATGAGCACATCTTGCAGAAGTTTGATGATTTTTTCTTGGCGGAGGTCCCTGGCGAAGATGTAGCTGCCGTGATCCTTGAGCCAGTTCAAGGCGAAGGGGGCTTTGTCATCCCTTCCACACGGTTCATTCAAGGGGTCAAAGCGATCTGCGAGAAATATGGTATTCTGCTGATCGCCGATGAAGTTCAGACAGGATTCGGGCGGACGGGTAAAATGTTTGCCATGGAGCACCACGGCGTTGTGCCTGATCTCATGACGATGTCCAAATCGATTGCGGCCGGTCTCCCTATCAGCGCGGTGACCGGCAGAGCGGACATCATGGATGCCCCGGGTATAGGGGAAATCGGGGGCACATATGGCGGCAGTCCGCTTGGCTGCGCTGCTGCGCTGCAAGTCATTGCCATGCTGGAGGAGGAGCGGCTCTCCGAACGGGCTGCCCGGATCGGGGCAGCCGTCACTGAAAGGTTTGGGCGGCTGCAGCAGGAGTTTAGCTGTATCGGAGACGTGCGCACACTGGGCGCGATGAGCGCCATTGAGTTCGTGAAAGATCCTGTGAGCCGGACACCGGATAAGGAGCTGACGGCTCGGATTTTGCAGGAAGCGCATCAGCACGGCGTTATCGTGATGAGCGCAGGCATTTACGGGAATGTGATTCGTATTCTGAGCCCGCTAGTGATTACAGATGAGCAGCTTGCTGAGGGCTTGGATGTGCTGGAGGCGGCGCTAAGGGCTTGCAGCAGCTAGGAAAGGGGAAACAGCATGAGAAAGCACTTATTCATAGAGGGGAAATGGGTAGAGGCTGGCGAATACCGGCCCTTATTCTCACCCTACAGCGGTGAACAGATTGCCGAGATTGCCTACGCAGGAGCGGCCGAAGTGCAGCGCGCACTGGTGGCGGCTGAAAGAGCCAGACCCTTGATGGCGCGGATGCCGGCACATGAACGGGCTGCGATCTTAGAAAGGCTGGCGGCTCTAATCCGCGAAAGGGCGGAGGAATGCGCAGGAATTATTGCGCTTGAAGCAGCGAAGCCGCTAAAAACGGCAAGGCTTGAGGTGGAGCGAACCATCGCAACGTACAAGTTTGCTGCTGAAGAGGCGAAGCGGATTCACGGCGAAACGATTCCGATGGACGCAGCACCGGGCGGAGAGGATCGTGTGGCATACACGATTCGCCAGCCTTTGGGCGTCATAGCAGCGATAACACCGTTTAACTTTCCGATGAATTTGGTTGCGCATAAGGTGGGTCCCGCGCTTGCTGCGGGCAACACGCTCGTCTTGAAGCCTGCTGGCCAAACGCCGCTGTCTGCGTTGTTATTGGCAGAGCTTTTGCAGCAGGCGGGGCTTCCCGCAGGGGCGCTGAACGTTGTAACCGGCAGCGGGAGCGCCATTGGGGACTTGCTGGTGACCGATGAACGCGTGAAAGCGGTGACCTTCACTGGAAGTCCGGAAGTCGGGATAGCCATACGCAGCAAGGCCGGCCTCAAAAAAGTGGTTTTAGAATTAGGCTCTAATTCTGCGCTCATTGTCGATCAAGGGACGGATGTGGATGGCATGATTGCGCGAGCGGTTACGGGAGCTTTTTCCTATGCAGGCCAGGTGTGTATTTCCATTCAACGAATTTACGTGCATGAGCAGCTGTTTGATGAATTTGTCGGAAAGTTCGTCAAGCAGACTGAGATGCTTCGATTAGGGGATCCGCTTGATCTCCAGACGGATTTATCGGCTGTTATCAGTGCGCGCGATGCCAAGCGCGCTATGGAGTGGATAGCGGATGCGGAGAAATCCGGCGCCGTTGTCGCAACCGGCAACAGGAAAGAGGGGAATGTCGTTCATCCGACAGTTCTGCTGCATGTTGATGCCGCGAGCAGCGTCTCCTGCCGGGAAGCTTTTGCTCCCATCGTGATGATCAATAAAATCGCCAGCGTTGAGGAAGGCATCCGCCTGGTCAACGATTCCAGGTATGGCCTGCAAGCGGGGATATATACGCAAAATATTCGGACCGCATTCGCCGCTGCTGAAACATTAGAGGTGGGGGGCGTCATGATTAATGATATCCCCACCTTTCGCGTCGACCAAATGCCGTATGGCGGCGTTAAGGAAAGCGGAACAGGACGGGAAGGCGTGAAATACGCTGTGGAGGAGCTGACCGAGCTGAAGCTGATATGCTTTAAAAAGTAGCGCTCCTGGCCTGCTCTGCCTGTGCGTTTCTAGGAAAATTGAAGGGGTATCCCTTAGGTAGAATGTCTACTTAAGGGATACCCCTTTAATGTTTATAGGTGGCATCACGTCAACTCTTGTGTGTATAGGAACTACAGTCCTCTATATTGAGCGAAATGCGCTGAATTGAGAGTCCCAATGGAACTACAGGGCCTTATTTACCCTGAATCCTTGCAATTGGGCCCACATTGGCAAAATAGCGGATCGTAGTTTCCTTTGGCGAAGGAAAGTGACGCTCTTTTGCAAAATAGCGGACCATTGTTCCCTCTAGCGCCCCTTGTACGCTAACCGCCGCCCGCCGCTCAGCGTAAACTCGCTACGCGCCTGCCCCGCGCAAACTCGGTCCGCGCCCCGCACTGACGCTCCACGCAAGCTCGCTCCGCACCTCGTTCGTCCGCTCAGCGCTAACTCACTCCGCACCTCGCCCGTCCGCCCTGCGCAAACTCGCCCGCACCCTCGCAGGGTCGCCCCGCACTAGCCGCTCATTCGGCCAGTCCGCTCAGCTTTCCGCGCTTGGCTCTTCGCCCTCACTAGGCGCCCCCGTGGACGGGGCGCCTTCCGCAGCGGCCGCCTTGCTCTCTTTTTGCTGCGCCTTCATCAGCTTATCTTTCATTTCATCCCGCTTTGTCCGGCGATCCTTCAAAGAGGCGTGCTCCGGCGAATCCGAGTATGCTTTCCTTCTGCCGATCCGGCGCAAATTTTCTGGCACTAAGTTGAATTTTTCATCTTTCATCAGCGCAATGATGCCCGTGCTTTCAGGCTGCTTTTCAACCCCGTAGAATTCGTTGAAATACTCATCCGCCCGGCCTGGCACATAGTTTTTGGGCTCTGGGTACCCGACGATGACACCCTCGTAGTTGCGCAAAATCACTTTATCTTGGCTCTGCGAGATCAAATAGTTTGGCTGAAGCGCAATTTTGCCTCCTCCGCCGGGTGCATCCACAACGAAAGTCGGGACCGCATACCCGGACGTGTGGCCGCGCAGCGACTCGATAATTTCGAGGCCTTTGGATACGGGGGCCCTGAAATGGCCGATTCCCTCGGACAAATCGCATTGGTAAATGTAATAAGGGCGTACGCGCATTTTTACAAGGTCATGCATGAGCTTTTTCATAATGTAGGTGCTGTCGTTGATGCCTGCCAGTATGACAGACTGATTGCCCAGAGGAACACCTGCATCGGCGAGCATGGCGCATGATTTTTTTGCTTCTTCCGTCATTTCCAAAGGGTGGTTGAAATGCGTGTTGAGCCAGACCGGATGATATTTTTTAATGATGGAGCACAAATGCTCTGTAATTCGCTGCGGGAAAACAACCGGCGCCCGCGTGCCGATCCGGATGATTTCGACGTGGGGAATCGCCCGCAAATTTTTCAATATATACTCCAAAATGTTGTCGTTAATCAGCAGCCCATCCCCACCGGAAAGCAAAACGTCGCGCACCTCAGGCGTATTTCGAATATACGCAATGGCGTCATCCAATTGTTTTTTGGGAACGCCCATCCCCACTTGACCTGAGAAGCGGCGGCGCGTGCAGTACCGGCAGTACATCGAACACTGATTAGTAACCAGGAAAAGCACCCTGTCCGGGTAACGGTGCGTTAAGCCTGGCGTTGGGGAGTCCTCATCCTCATGCAGAGGGTCCTCCAGATCATATTTCGTTTTCAACAATTCGGCAGAAACAGGGACAGACTGCATGCGAATCGGGCATCGCGGATCATCGGGATTCATCAAAGATGCGTAGTAAGGGGTAATATTCAATGGGATCGTTTGCGTCGAGATGCGAACGCCCTCTTCTTCCTCGGGGGTCAAATTTACGACTTTCTTCAGATCATCCAAGGAACGAATGGTGTGTGTCAGCTGCCAAAGCCAATCATTCCATTGCTCATCTGTGACGTTTTTCCATAGTGCAACCTGTTTCCAGTGACGTCGTTCCATATTGGCACCTCCAGTAATGATGATTGCTCAGTAATAGAAGATGCAAAAAGCATGCCAACATTTCCTCACTGCATCGGATAACACGAAAAAGACTCCTTGCGGAGTCGGTGGACAGATTAAGGTTTTCTCACGATGCCGTAGCGATGAAGTTTATATTGCAGGGCTTGGCGCTTGATGCCGAGCGCTTGAGCGGTCAGAGTAACATTGTATTGATGATGGGCGAGCGCGCTCACAATCGCTTCCCTTTCCAGCTGTTTCACCTTATCGGTTAATCCGGTTGGGTTCGCCGACTCAGGCCGCTGCTCAAACCGGAGGGCATTATTCCCCGTGATCGAAGCGGGAAGATGCGTTTCTTCAATGATTTCGCACTCCAGCTCCATCATATTATAGGTCGATTCAATCGCATGGCTAAGCTCGCGAATATTTCCCGGCCAATGATAGTCGAGCAAACGCTGCATGGCGGATGGCGCTATGCTCGTAATTTTCATACCAAACAGGTCATTAAATTTATCTATAAAATGATTCGTCAAAATCGGAATATCCTCTTTACGCCCGGCGAGCGGAGGGAGTGTAAGATTTACAACATTCAATCTGTAAAATAGATCGCTGCGCAGCATACCCTTATCTAAGGCATCCTTAGGGTCTATATTCATAGCAGTAATGATGCGGACATCCACCTGCTGCTCATTCGTGCCACCAACCCGGCGAACAAGACCGTCCTGCAGCACACGCAATAATTTCGCCTGCAAAAATAAATCCAAGCTGTTCAATTCATCGAGAAAAAGCGTTCCGCCGTTGGCTTGTTCGAATAAGCCTGCTCGGTCGATGGCACCGGTAAATGCTCCCCGTGCCGTTCCGAACATGATGCCTTCCATCAGTTCATTGGGGACAGCCGCACAATTTTGCGCGATAAAAAGTCGATTTCTACGAGCTCCTGCATTATGGATGCTTTGGGCAACCAATTCCTTCCCCGTGCCGGTCGGACCGCAGATCAGAACGGGCGAGCTTGTACGCGATGCTTTTTTGGCAAAAGAGATCGTTTGCAGGAAAGCTTCATTTTTGCCGATTAAATCACTGAAATGGTAGCGGGCGGAGCTTGCACTTTTTTTTTCTTTGGCAGGGGACTCATAGATTTGATGCCGAAGATCCAGAATTTGATCGTGGAGATGAACGATGCTTGTAATATCTTTGGCCACCTCTAAGGCGCCGATAATTTCACCGTGCTCAAGAATAGGGTACGTGCTGTTAATGGTTGTGATTCTTTTGCCTGTCACGCTGACATAGGTTTGGATTTTTTCGCGGATTTCTGTGCCGGATTGCAGCACCTTCATGAAAGTGCTCGTTTCATTGGTTAAGGAGGGGAAAAGCTCAAAAAAATTCTTCCCAACCACCTGCTCCCTTTTCAAACCATCGGTTTCGGCCATCTTATCATTATAGAAAATGGTAATTCCCTCACGGTCAATGAGATGAACACCTACATCAATGATATTCAGCATTTTTTCAAAATAAGCCGCTCCATGCTCGTTCTGACCAGACATGATGTACCCCCCCTCGCGTAAGGATGGTTCAGTGGTTCACTTAACATCTTATGACGGCGGGAGCTGGTTAAGACCAGACAATACAAAAAGCCGAAGGGACAGGATCCCTTACGGCTTTGGCAGTTATGTATGAGTTCAATTATTGTGAAATCATATTTCCTATTAATTTAAGATACAAAATGTCGCCAGTTTTTGCCCACATCAGAAAATGGTATCGATTAAGCAGTACATTTTTTTTCATGTCAGCCTTCATTTGCAGAACCTCCTTTTGTTGATAGATGTGTTGATAGAGTAATAGATACTAGATTTGACCAAATCGTCGATTTATATACATGGGGAAGCAGAACTTGATAAAAGGCGGTAGAAATGTGAAGATGCACTATAGGATGAGGTTAGAAGGGAAAGTGACCGCAAATGTCAGAAGAACGATTAGCTGTATTAGAAGTACATATTGATCAGGCTGGTTACGATGAGGTTCCGGATATTATAAAAAACATTCATTTTGAGGTACGGCAAGGTGAACTGGTAGGTCTGTTAGGTCCGAATGGGGCTGGCAAAAGCACGACGATGAAAAGCATCCTAGGCTTGCTGAAGGAGTTCAAGGGAAAAATCTCTTTTATGGGGGAGCGCAAAAGCTACGCCTACATTCCGGAGCATCCGATTCTATATGATGAGCTGACATTGTGGGAGCATATGGAGTTTGCCGCTTCCGTTTATGAACTTGATCGAACCGTATTTCTGGAGCGTGCGGATGATCTCTTGCACCGGTTCCGGCTGCTGGATGAGAAGCATCAATTGCCAGGGAAGTTTTCCAAAGGGATGCAGCAGAAAATCATGCTGATTCTGGGCTTTTTGAATAAACCGGATGTGTACATTGTCGATGAGCCTTTCATTGGGTTGGACCCGAAGGCGATCAAAGATTTCTTGGGGATGTTGGATGAGGAACGTAAGCGAGGCGCGGGCATTTTGATGAGTACACACGTTTTAGACACAGCAGAGAGGATTTGCAGTTCGTTTGTACTTCTCTCAGGAGGCAGATTGGTGGCAAACGGCTCCCTGCAGGACATTAGGCAGCAATGCGGCATGCCGGATGCGCCATTATTCGACTGCTTCCATTCTTTACTATGAGAGGGGGGACCTCATCTTGAAAAGCAGCTTCCGGCTTTTTGCACGAAGGGTTCGATCGGATTGGTTTTTTCAGTATAAAGCGTTACGAATGGCGGTGGATTGGGTTATTGCCATCTACTTTGTTATTCCGCTGATGATTGTGGCTGGCTATCAATACTATTCTTGGTGGGCGGCTCAGCCTTCTTGGTTTAGTTGGATATCGATGTTTATGGTTGGGACGGTCTTCTATCTTTTCACTTGGCTTGGAACTATTCGATATTTTGTTGAGGAAGGGGACCAGCTTTTTCTCAGGCAGAACCAGCGTTGGTTTCAGCATCTCATGTTTCTCGGTTACAGATACTCTCTTGTTCTGCAGGGGATCACTACGCTACTATTGACGCTTGTGTTTCTTCCTTTGCTGGTTCAGACGTATTCTTTTGGTATGCCTCAGATTATTTGCTTCTGGTTGCTTACCTATCTGTTGAAAATAAATTTAGGCTTGCTTCGCCAACTGCTTGCACTACGTATACAGGGAATACTGCTTTGGCTGTTGCGAATAGCGGTTTTTGTTGGGCTGTTCTACACGTATCAAAAGCTAGTTGCGGCGGTAAGTCATAACGCGAGCTTTATTTGGGCAATTCTGATTCTTCTTCTAGCACTGGCTGTGTTCTTAAGCAAAATTCGGTTGCAAGAGAAAGGGGCATTCTTGGCGGATGTCGCCAGAGAAAGAGATTCGCGGATGCGGATAGTCTCTTTAATGTTAATTCGTGTGATGGAGCGGAAAAGAAAACCGAAACGGAAGCGTCCTCTTTTATTCAAGAATTCACAACGCTTGTTTAAGGGAAAAGGCGCTGGCAACGGAATCGCTGATTTATTGGTAAAATCCTTTTTTAGGAATGGCACCCAATGGAAGCAAACGATACAATTTGCCGCTCTGATTAGTGCGACTATGTTTATATTGCCGGGAGTTCTTAAAATCACGATCTGGATACTTGCAGCTTGCCTGTTGGCATTTTGGAGAAAATCCTTTTGCAAAGATGAATTAACGGCACCTTTTCTGACCCTATTTCCTATCCAGGATACAGTGAAACATCAAGCTCTCCAATTAACAACGCCTATTCTAGTGCTGCCTGCGCTGATCTTAATAAGCCTATTTATGGGTATCTCTTTCTTCACCTGGTGGGGACCTATTCTGATGATCGGAGCCGCGATTCCGTTAGCTTATGGGACTTCTTCCGTTTTTACAAGCTGGTATTGAACTATCGAACACTAGACGAATAGAGCTTTATTGAAGGAAAAGAACAACGCTGTAGAAATACAGCATTGTTCTTTTTTTAGAGGTTGTAATCCTATTGGAACCATGGTATATTGCTAATCTGTCGATCAAACGCAGGTAATTGCAGCATGAAACATTCATAAAAAAGAAATTTTAAAAAATGCTTGCAAATCAAATTTCGACATGGTATATTACTTTTCGCTGCTTCGGTAACGCGGCGGTGAACGAAAGAAATTGATCTTTGAAAACTGAACAACGAGTGAGTAAGCAAAGTCGAGCAATCGACTATAAATGAGATTGCAAAATCTCGCTAGCAAGTCAATGAGTACAATTAAGCTTTTCTATTATGGAGAGTTTGATCCTGGC
>NZ_JAGGKV010000034.1 GCF_017874035.1 Paenibacillus aceris | reverse complement strand
CGTCCTGAGCCAGGATCAAACTCTCCATAATAGAAAAGCTTAATTGTACTCATTGACTTGCTAGCGAGATTATACAATCTCATTTATAGTCGATTTCTCGACTGTGCTTTACTCACTCGTTGTTCAGTTTTCAAAGATCAATTTCTTCCATGTACTTTCGCCTCTGTTTAGCGGCGACTTTTTTAATATATCACATCGGCCCAGAACAATGCAAGTATTTTTTTTCGGAAACTTTTTGAGTTCATCTTAAAATGACTTGCTTGTCCTTTATTTCAAAGGGGCGAGTTATAAAATAACATACATGGAGAGGGTAAGTCAAGAACGTACCCTCTATTTTTTTTGAGCTTGGTAATTGCGATTTCTGGCGTATTTCGAAATTTCTTTGGGAGTCGCTAAGCGAGCATACATCCTGAAAATAACTTTATATCTGGATTCTATAGCCCCTTTAATCTCTTGATCAATTCTTTTGTCATTCAAATCAAACAGCATCTCGTCTAACTCTTTACGTAATACATAGTCTAATTCTCTGCATTCCCGATCATTGAACAAAAATCCGAGCATACATCCATTCAAACCCCTCTCGACTGTAGAGATTTATGGCACTAACAGTAGAATTGAAAGAAGCGGCCAACTAACAAGCTGCGTTTGCCCGTCCTCCTTGCTGCTTTACTGTTATGCTCAGATTTTGCCATTTTTATGACAAGACTTCTGAAAATTTTTTACAAATGAACCAGCCAATAGGTGAGAGTGCTTTCAATGATTGCCGCGAACAGCAAAAGAACAACAATTACTACAATAAGAGGCTTTGTTAAACTAAGAATTCTCAGCAGTTCGGAACGTGCCGTTCTACTTGTAACAGGCACAAAAAGCTGCGCAGCACTTTTCCAAACCAACATACCTAATTTCAGACCATACGCACAGGCCAATAAAATGACCGGAATTTCAATGATTCCGTGAGGAAGAATACCTTTGAGCACGATAGACAGTGTACTCTCGTGCGTTTGCAAGGAGAGAACATAACCGAGAATCATCCCATTTGCAACTAACATAAAGAGTGGCAGCACCCCTAAGAGCAGTCCAAGAAAAATGATGATCACCGATTTGATCGCATTGTTCAGAAAAATAATAAAGAAAAACCATAGCTGTGGATTATCTTTATTGCTTAGAGATTGACTAATGGACTTAAGTCCCTTCAACTGTCCTTCTAAAAAATGTGAAAATTGATCTGAGTTGGCCCACCCCAAATAAAAACTAACGGCAAATACTAAAACAACAACGATGAAATAGTGCTTCATTTCCTTAAAATGCTGGAATAGCGGTCTAAATGTCATTTTGTTTTCCTCCAATTTCGGAAGCATAAGTACTGTGTACGAGCATACATTATTTATTAAAGAGTATACAAGCCTTACCTGTTTGTGAGGCATAAGGGAGGTACAAGCTGTACATGAACTATTTTTTTGTACTTAACGCCAAGAAATTTAAACAATATGTTTTTATTGCTCTGGCCATTGTATTTGCAGCGGCTATTGTCTATTCAGAGCAAAGCAATGTTTCTGTCTTTTCTAACGCAGAGCCTTCAGCGATTTATAGCGTACAGACGGAAAAAAAGGTTATTGCGCTAACCTTCGACATATCTTGGGGGGAAAAGCGAACAGAACCGATTCTGAAGATCCTGAAGGATAAGAACGTTAATGATGCAACTTTCTTCCTATCCTCTCCATGGAGCAAGAGCCATCCGGAGATCGTGGAGCAAATCAAGAAGGATGGTTTTGAAATCGGGAGCCATGGTAATAAACACGATAATTACAGTACACTTAGCGATGAGGAAATACGCAAACAAATAACTACCGCACATGGGATACTTACTGAATTAATCGGGAAAGAGCCTAACCTTATCCGTTTACCAAACGGTGATTTCGACAAACGCGTGCTGCGAATTGCCAATGATTTAGGCTACTCCGTCATTCAATGGGATACAGATTCACAGGATTGGCTCAACAAAGGCGTTGATACCATCATTAACCGAGTAGTCACAAAAGCGCACCCTGGAGATATTGTCTTGCTGCATGCTAGCGATTCCTCCCAACAAACTCACGAGGCTTTACCTGTCATTATTGATCAATTGAGAGCCAAAGGATATGAATTCGTCACGGTCAGCGAGTTAATTAAACAAACCGAAGTGGAAACCACCCCTGTCGAAGACCGTACGATGAAGCAACTCAATTAATGTCTATTAAAAAAGAGCTAATCTAATTAGCTCTTTTTGTTATCTAATATTTTATGTAAAATCAAAATTTGCCATGCATTACAAACCATTAGTGGAGCTAACATAAAGAAACTCGAGGCTGCATTATCTAACTTTAGCGCAGGCACGGCTTCAAGCACAGATACAGCACACATAAAGAATAATGTTGGAATAAAGGCATTTCGATTCGTCAACCGAACTTTCCAGTAAGCTACCCCCAAAGAAATGATCAGAATGATGAACGGTAAGACGGAGTAACTAAGTACGGTGCCATTTCCCTCAAAATTCGTCATTCGAAGATATACAAGGTCAATTAGAACAACTATGATAATCGTTAATTGCAAAAGATCCCAAACTGTCTTGGATCTAATGATACCGGCAGCTATAAATCTGACAATTAGATAGGCGAAAAAGCCCATTTGGCTTAATACGCTAATCGTCGCTCCCCCAAGCAGCATATTTACAACATTAAAGCCAACTGCTGACAACCCCATAACTGAGAATTCCTTATCGGAAAATTGTAAGATGAGTCCAATCCCTATAGATACAATCATTCCTAATAGTAGTGTTGTCCAAAATAAGTGAAACCATTTGCGCAGCGTCACGTGCATTCCCTCCATCATCAACTCTAATTGTTAATTGTACCAACGATTGAGATAAAAAGCCAATGAATTGCCCTTATAATCTGCCCTTAACCACGCATACTAACGTTACTAAGCTAGGGAAGGGAGCATTTTCTCATGATAATAAGAAGGTTAAGCCCGATGATGGTCCTACCGCTCATTACGATCGCTTTACTTCTTTCTTCGTGTGGGTCTGATAAATCATCGCAGGGTCAATCACAAGCTAATACGTACAAAGAACAAAAGACAATGATTCTTGATATTCTAAAGTCAGAAGATGGTAAAAAAGCAATCAGCGCTGCGAATCGCAGCATTATGAATGGTGATGTGGGAACGACCGGTGTTGCCGGACAATCACAGATTAAACTGCTTTCTGCCAATGAATCCTTGCAGCTGCAGATGGCCGTTAAAGATGTTCTTACGGCGAAAGAGAATAATATGTTTCTCACGGATATGATGAAGGACCCTAAATTTGCCGGAGACTTTGCCAAAGCTATTCAAAAAGAGACGAAACAAATGTTTAAGGAACTTTTAAAAGATCCTGAATATCAGAAAGCACTTGTTGACGTGATGAAAAACCCTGATTACGAGAAGATGACTCTTGATGTCATGAAAACGGCACCCTATCGTCAGCAAATGCAGACGGTTATGGAGGAATCGATTCAAAGTCCTCTATTCCGTGCCCATATGGTTGAACTGCTCAAGTCAGCCATTGTACAACAAAGCAAGCCTGACCAAATGCCTTCAGCAAAAAGCGCCCAGAAGAAAGATAGCGGCGGGGATAGCAAAAGCGGAGACAGCGGAGGAGACAAGCAGAAGGACGAGAAAAGTGATTCCCAAGATTCCGATAAGAAAAAGAAAGATTCAGGTTCATCCGATTCACAATAAGACACAAAAAAGGGCTAACGGAGTTATTCTCCGAAAGCCCTTTTCCTTATTTCTCCAATTTTGCAATGATATTCGCGGCCATATCCAAATAGATTTGACCGGTCTTGGAGTCTTGCTTGTAAACCGACGGCGAATAATCAATTTCCGAAATATGATTATCAGGTGCCCCCAACGGGATCTGAGCCAACAACTCACTATGCAGATCATCTGCCAGCCTAGCCCCTCCGCCTTTGCCAAATATGAAATCTTTGCTACCGCAATCCTTGCACTCATAGTAGGACATATTCTCAACGATCCCTAACACTTCATGGTTCGTTTGAATGGCCATTGCCCCTGCTCTAGCCGCAACAAATGCCGCTGTAGCATGAGGTGTAGTAACAATTACTTCCTTACTTTGTGGAATAAGTTGATGTACATCTAACGCTACGTCTCCAGTACCTGGCGGAAGATCGAGAAGGATGTATTCGACATCTCCCCAATTCACTTCGTTAAAGAAATTGCGCAGCATTTTCCCCAACATCGGACCGCGCCAAATAACCGGCGCATTATCTTGTACAAAAAAGCCCATGGATATAACTTTAACGCCAAATCTCTCCACCGGCATGATCACGTTCTCGACAAGCTTAGGTTGTTCTTCAATTCCCATCATATCCGGGATACTGAAACCGTAAATATCAGCATCGATGATACCTACTTTTTTCCCTTGACGGGCTAAAGCAACGGCTAAGTTAACGGTCACCGTCGATTTGCCTACGCCGCCCTTGCCGCTCGCAACAGCGATAAACTGAACTTTCGAGGCTTCGCCCAGAATCGGTTGATCAATAGGCGGTTGTACAGGAATAGTCTGTTTAGGCGCTTCTGAAGCCGGTTTGTATAGTTCTTCAATTTGGTTCCGCTCATAATCCGTCATCAGTCTAAAACGAATATGAACTTGCACGGTCCCAAGCTGTTCTATAGCTTCTCGAATATAAGTCTTCGCTTTTTCTTTGAATGCCTCATCCTCGGCTGTAACAATCAAACTTAGGGAGACACTCTCTTCTTTAATTAAAATGTCCCGAACTAAGTTGAGTTCTACAACACTTTTGTTATATCGCGGCTCTTGCAGAGGTTTTAATGCTTCTAATAGTTGGTCTTTATTTATCATAGCCACTCACCTTTTTCAGAGATCGAAATTATATTAGTGGCCTTTATTATATCACATTATGATTCAGAACCCACTTTCTCCCCTGCATAAAATCTGAGAACTCCTTGGTAGATAGAAGCAGCAACCATTTTTTGATATTTTTCATCGGCGAGCAATCTGGCTTCCTCCGGATTTGAAAGAAAACCTACTTCTACCAGGGCACTTGGAATTTTCAACGTTTTGAGTAAATAAACCGTCTTGTCAGCCGGCTTGGCAACGCGATCGGTATTCTCCAAATTTCTCTTCAATTCGAGTTGAATTAACGTAGCAAGATTCGAGTTGTTAGGATTATTGGTGTAGTAGAACGTCTGTGCGCCTTTCCATTTTGGCGAAGGGATACTGTTCAAGTGAACGCTCAGAAACATATCTGCATTTTTCTCTTTTATCATGTCTGCACGGTTGTGTAGATCTTCCGTTTTTCTTTTACTGTACCCTTTCGTTCCGGCATCGGCCAGATCGGTGTCTGTTTCTCTTGTCATAACAACAATGGCCCCGGCTTGCTGTAAATAGTCCCGCAATTGCAAGGTGATGGCTAAATTGATATCTTTCTCAATTACGCCCGCTTTACTTGACGCACCGCCATCAGGTCCACCATGTCCGGCATCAAGGGCAATCGTTTTGCCGGACAGCGGCAAAGTCCAATCTGACCACGTCTTCGTCGCTGGAAGCTCATAGGCATAAATGAAAACAACAAGTGCAACTAACAGAGTCGAAAGCGCTAACTTAAGACTACTGTGCAAAGTCAGCCAAACGACCAACCTCTTCTTCCTTTTGCGCATAAAAAATCCACCTCTGTTCCCCATAGACTCTGTAACATCTATATGGGACAGGGTGGACAAATATACCTTGCTTACACTTGATATTCGGGGTCTCTCAGGCCTTCAATAAGGACTTGTGCAACCTCTGGGCGAGTAAACTCCGGAGGCGGGCATTGGCCGCTTCTGAGCAAGCCACGAACCTTTGTACCGGACAGGTGCATATGTTGAGACTTATCATGCGGACAAGTTTTGCTTGATGCCATATTGCCGCATTTGGTGCAGAAGAAACTATGTTCGAAGAATAACGGGGTGATACCGATTTCTTCTGCAGTAAAATTACTGAAGATCTCTTGCGCTTCATATGTGCCGTAGTAATCGCCTACGCCCGCGTGGTCGCGTCCTACGATGAAATGGGTACAACCATAGTTTCTACGAACAATTGCATGCAGAATCGCTTCACGAGGCCCTGCATAACGCATAGCGGCCGGATAAACGCCTAGGAACCTGCGATCCTTCGGATAGTAATTCTCAAGCAGAACAAGATAGCTTTTCATTCGTACATCAGCGGATATGTCATCAGATTTCGTTTCGCCAACAAGCGGGTTGAGGAAAAGTGCGTCTACGATTTCCATTGCTGATTTCTGAATGTATTCATGCGCACGATGAACAGGGTTACGTGTTTGGAAGCCTACAACCGTTTTCCAGCCCTTCTCAGCGAAAATACGGCGTGTTTCTGAAGGATCAAAGTAGAATTCTTCAAACTTCTTAGGCTTAGGACGGTTCAGCAGTTGAATGGGCCCACCGATATTTGTAGAAGAACGAGAGAACAATTTATCAACACCAGGGTGAGCCACATCGTCGGTTTTAAACACCTTAACTGCCTCATTCAATTGATCAACTGTGTAGATGCTGGTCACATCTAGGATGGCATAAGTAATCCCATCTTCTTCACCAACGAGGGCGATCTGCTCACCGATTGTCATGGAAGAAGCAACTTCCGGAGCAATGGACAATGTAATTGGAATGCTCCAAACCGTTCCGTCCACAAGACGCATCGTTTCTACGACAGACTTGTAGTTTACTTCATCGAGAAAACCGATTAGCGGAGAAAATGCCCCCACTGCAATAAGATCCAAATCAGAAATAGTCCATGAGCTTACACGAATTTGTTTCAAAGATGCCGCGCGTTTGAGCAGCCCTTCTATTTGCTCTGCCGGAACTAGGCGATTGATAAGCTCGCCGCCATGCGGTTTGATCGTCGCCATTTACGTTGTACCTCCATAATTTTATTTATGAAGTCCGCATTCTGTTTTCTCGATGTTTGCCCAACGGCCCGCCCGTGGATCTTCGCCTGCTGCTACTGGACGCGTGCAGTGTGTGCAGCCGATGCTTGGGTAGCTGCGGTCATGCAAGGGATTATAAATCACATCGTTCTCACGAATATAATTCCAAACATCTTCGGAAGTCCAGCTAGCCAATGGATTGAATTTGATAAGGCCAAATTTCACATCGTACTCCACTTTTTTAGCATTTGCACGAGTTGGCGCTTGATCGCGGCGGATTCCAGTGATCCAAGCGTCGTAGTTTTTGAGGATATCCGTTAGTGGATCAACTTTACGAATATTGCAGCATTGGTTTGCATCCGTTTTCCAGAGCTCATCGCCGAACTTCTCTGCTTGCTCTTCAAGTGTAAGTTTCGGCAAGACTTGAACGAATTTAGTACCGTAGTGCTGCTCTAAACGATCTCTAGTATCATATGTTTCTGGAAAATGAACATTCGTATCCAGGTAGAAAATATCTACGTTTGGGTTAATTTTTTGAAGCATATCCACAAGCACAACATCTTCAGCACCAAAACTACATGCAAGCGTTAAGCTAGAAAATTTCTCAACGGCTAATTTCAACACCGCTTCTGGTGATTGGTTCTCAAATTCCTCAGCTGCTTTCGTTACAAAGGCTTCTTTTTCAAAAAGATTCATTGTAGGTTTACCTCCATATATTAATTCCGAGTAATATTATATGATTTATCTTTAATTATAGCTGAGTTCTTCATGCTGTCAATGACTTTTTGCCATTTTGGTATTAACTTCAACATTTTTCATACATATGACCCGAATCGGAGTTAATCTATACACGCAAATGAGAATACTTTTCAACGAAAAGAATGAATCCTGTGTTTATAAAACAGAAAAACCTTTCTAGCATACTGCCAGAAAGGTTTCTTTGTAGCGCCAAGGCGCAGGATCTTAACGTTTGGAGAATTGAGGAGCGCGACGAGCGGCTTTCAATCCATATTTTTTACGCTCTTTCATACGGGAATCACGTGTTAAGAATCCAGCTTTTTTCAAGGATCCACGGTATTCCGGATCAGCTTTCAACAAAGCACGGGAAATACCATGACGGATTGCTCCAGCTTGTCCGCTGATTCCACCGCCATTAGCAAGAACAAGAACGTCGTATTTACCGACAGTTTCTGTTAATGCCAAAGGTTGTTTAACGATAAGTTTCAAAGTTTCTAGACCGAAATACTCATCTAGATCACGTTTATTGATAATGATGCGTCCTTCACCCGGTACAAGGCGCACACGCGCTACCGAATGTTTACGACGACCCGTTCCATAATATTGAACTTGTGCCACGAAACGTTCCTCCTTATATTAACCGCGAAGATTCCAAACTTCTGGTTGTTGTGCTAGATGTGGGTGTTCTGCTCCACCGTATACTTTAAGCTTAGTTTTCAAGCTGTCGCCAAGACGGTTCTTAGGAAGCATACCGTGTACGGCAAATTCGATCATGCGATCAGGTTTGCTGTTAAGCAAGTCCTGAGCGGAAGTCACTTTCAAACCACCTTGGTACAAAGAGTGACGGTAGTACATTTTGTTTTGCATTTTTTTACCAGTAAGCTTAATTTGGGAAGCATTGATAACAACTACGAAATCACCAGTATCTACGTGTGGAGTAAACTCCGGTTTGTGCTTACCGCGGATAATGCTAGCAACTTCACTTGCAAGACGGCCAAGTGTTTGGCCTGCAGCGTCAACAATGTACCATTTACGCTCTACTTCATTTGGCTTCGCCATATATGTCGTGCGCATGCTGAATCCTCCTAGAAAATATATCTCAAATACATAATTATTATTGTTAACTTACAATTTCGATGGATGATTGTGGCAGTTACGGATCAGGGGCTGTGGGGTAGCCGATCACGAAACGCCAAGTTATATTTTACACGAAACCTAGTGAAGAAGCAAGTAATGTTTTGAGCATTTTAATACTCAACTCTCCACAACATTAGCCCCATCGCTTCGGCTGTTGGTCCGGCTTCTGCCCGGTTTCTGGCTTCAAGAATTCGCTGCATATCGCTGCTAGGTCTCTTACCTTCTCCGATCTGAATTAACGTTCCTACAATGATCCTAACCATGTTGTACAGGAAGCCATTTCCCGTCACAATAATTCGAATCCTCTCCAAAGATCCTTCTCCAGTCAGCTCATCGGTTTCAAGCACCATACGAGCCTCGTAGAGCGTTCTCACCTTCACTTCCTTATCCGTTCTCACCGTGCAAAACGAAGTAAAATCATGCTCTCCTAGCAAACAAGGGAGCGCCTCTCTCATGGCTTCCACATTTAAATGCGTAGGGTGATGGTATTCATAGTTGCGGTGAAAGACATCAGGGAAGCGCGCCGAGCGAATCGTATAGCAGTATGTCTTACGCTTCGCAGCTTTGCGGGAGTGAAAGGAAGGAAGGACTTCCTCCGCTGTATGAGCGACGATGTCCTTGGGTAGTCTAGCGTTTAGAGCTAAACACCACCGTTCCACAGGAATCTTGGAGCTCGTGGTAAAATTAATAACTTGCGCTTTAGCGTGAACACCCGCGTCAGTACGCCCCGATGAGGCTACTTTTACTTGCTCTCCAGTCAGCAGATATACAGCCTGTTCTAACCGGTGCTGAATCGTGTCTGCATTCGGTTGAATCTGAAAGCCTGAATATGCTGAGCCATCATAGCTTATGGTAAATCGTAGATTTCTCAAGGCTTGTTCCTCCATGAGTCATCCTTCCTACCTCTAAAGGTCAGACAAAAGACTGCAAAAAAAGGGCTTCACCAGAATCTATGATTCCGTCCACCCTTTCCCATCCGTCTTTATGCGCGATCTACTAGCTCTAGGTATACCATTGGTGCTGCGTCACCGCGGCGCGGTCCCAGTTTAAGGATACGTGTGTATCCACCTGGACGCTCGGAGTAACGAGTAGCCAAATCGGAGAAAAGTTTTTGAATCGCATCTTGATTCTCGTCTGCAGCTTCTCTACGAACAAAAGCAGCAACCTGACGGCGTGCATGAAGATCTCCGCGTTTCGCAAGAGTGATTAACTTCTCAGCGATGGAACGAATTTCTTTTGCTTTTGCTTCTGTAGTTTGAATGCGTTCATGTATGAACAAATCTGTAACCAGATCACGGAATAACGCTTTACGATTACTGGAATCGCGGTTTAACTTCCTGTAGTTCATTGAATTAACCTCCTTCTAACAAGACTATTCCTCGGTACGTAGACCCAAACCAAGCTCTTCGAGCTTTTCTTGAACTTCTTCAAGCGATTTGCGACCTAAGTTCCGAACTTTCATCATGTCTTCTTCTGTTTTGGTAATAAGCTCTTGTACGGTGTTAATCCCTGCACGCTTGAGGCAGTTGTAAGAACGAACAGATAGATCCAGTTCCTCGATAGTCATCTCTAGAACTTTCTCTTTCTTATCTTCTTCCTTCTCCACCATAATCTCCGCATCTTTCGCTTCATCCGTCAAACCGACAAACAAGTTCAGATGTTCAGTTAAGATTTTGGCGCCCAAGCTCACGGCTTCTTCTGGTCGAATACTTCCATCGGTCCACACTTCGAGGGTCAACTTATCATAGTTTGTCACTTGGCCGACGCGAGTATTTTCAATACTGTAGTTCACTCGGGTAATAGGCGTGTAGATCGAATCAATTGGAATCACACCAATTGGTTGTTCTTCATGCTTATTTTTGTCCGATTGGACGTAACCGCGTCCTCTGCCCGCATGAATCCTCATGTGAAGACGTGCATCTGGAGATAAGGTAGCAATGTGAAGATCCGGATTAAGAATCTCTACATCGCTATCACCGCGAATATCTGCCGCAGTAATATTACCTTCTCCTTCTGCATCAATTTCAAGCACTTTCTCCTCGTCGGAGTGAATTTTCAACGAAAGTCCTTTTAAGTTAAGGATAATTTCCGTAACATCCTCAAGCACGCCAGGAATCGTTGAAAACTCATGCAAAACGCCATCGATTTGGACAGAGGTTACTGCAGCCCCGGGTAAAGAGGACAGTAAGATACGACGTAGTGAGTTACCTAAGGTTGTACCATAGCCACGCTCCAACGGCTCTATGATAAATCTTCCATAAGCGCCGTCTTCACTTAATGCTACGGTTTCTATTTTTGGCTTTTCGATTTCGATCATGAAATGTACCCTCCATTCAATACGTCGTTTCCCTCTGGATACTTCGCTTCAAAATTTCATAGTATGCCTATCCTTCAAACCATTATTCACGTTTTTAGGATAATTATACTACAAAGTAATCCTGAATTATACGCGACGACGTTTTGGAGGACGGCAGCCATTATGAGGAACCGGAGTCACGTCTTTAATCAGGTTTACTTCAAGACCTGCTGCTTGCAAAGAGCGGATTGCTGCTTCACGGCCAGCTCCAGGACCTTTAACCATAACTTCAACAGTTTTCAAACCATGCTCCATAGCTGCTTTAGCTGCTTTTTCAGCTGCCATTTGTGCCGCAAAAGGAGTACTTTTACGGGAACCTTTGAATCCAAGGTTTCCTGAAGATGCCCAGGAAATTGCGTTGCCATGTGGATCCGTGATCGTTACGATCGTATTGTTAAATGTTGAACGGATGTGTGCTACTCCGGACTCAATATTTTTACGGTCACGACGTTTCGTACGGACTACTTTTTTAGGTTTTGCCATTAGCTCTAACCCCCTTTATTATTTCTTCTTATTAGCTACCGTACGACGAGGACCTTTACGTGTACGAGCATTAGTTTTAGTACGTTGTCCACGAACAGGAAGACCACGGCGGTGACGAAGACCACGGTAGGATCCGATCTCGATTAGACGTTTGATGTTTAGGGAAATTTCGCGGCGAAGGTCGCCTTCTACTTTTAGGGTTTTGTCAATTACATCACGGATTTTGCTCACTTCATCTTCAGTCAGGTCGCGAACGCGAGTACTAGCATCAATACCTGTGGAAGCGATAATTTTCTGAGCAGTTGTAGTGCCGATACCGAAAATGTAAGTCAACGCGATTACAACTCGTTTGTCACGAGGTAAGTCAACTCCAGCTAAACGTGCCATCTACAGATTGCACCTCCTTTTAACCTTGTTTTTGTTTGTGCTTTGGATTTTCGCAAATTACCATAACGTTACCTTTACGGCGAATAACTTTGCATTTCTCGCAAATCGGTTTAACCGATGGTCTAACTTTCATTTCTAAGCCCTCCTTATCATCGTAAGCAACCATGTTGCGTTTTCTGTTAGAAAACTTGCTTCGTAAGCATACGCCTTGAGAGAGTAACTTACATGTAAGCCGAACATTTATTTAAAACGGTAGGTTATACGGCCTCTCGTTAAATCATAAGGCGATAATTCTACGGTAACCTTGTCTCCAGGTAAAATGCGGATAAAGTGCATTCTGATTTTACCAGATACATGGGCTAGGATTTTATGACCATTTTCCAATTCAACCTTAAACATTGCATTCGGAAGAGGTTCAATCACTGTACCTTCTACTTCAATTACATCTTCTTTGGCCACAGTCATTCTCCTTTCTCTTGTGCTTCAACTTGCTTGAGTTCAACGAATTTGGCAATTGCGAAGCGCAACTTTCCATTAGTAACACGACCTGTTTCCCTAATGCTTGACTCCACTTCACTGCTAATCGTTTCTTGTAATTGAAGATGATTCAGGTTCTTCTTCTTCGGCAGATCGAATTTACGATGTACGCCGTCTGCAAGCCAGACAAAGCGATCATCGACAATGCCAATCACGACCGCATATTCTCCGGGGTCTCTACCGCGAAGCACCTTTACGATTTGACCCACCTTCGGCATCAACCTATCCATTCATCATCACCTACGATCTAGGCAAGGTTAATATTTCATAACCAGCAGCCGTTATAGCAACCGTATGTTCAAAATGAGCGCATAATGTACGATCCGCGGTGACAACAGTCCAATCGTCTTCTAGTGTTTGGACGAATCTTTCGCCAACAACCACCATGGGTTCAATGGCTAGGACCATGCCTGGTTTGAGACGGGGACCTTTGTCAGGTACACCGTAATTCGGAACTTGTGGTTCTTCGTGAAGATCCGTTCCGATACCGTGACCGACATACTCTATAACCACGGAGAAGCCTGCGTCTTCAATACAAGTTTGGATTGCATGCGACAACGTGTAGAGTCTAGCATCCGGTTTAGCTTCTGCTATGCCTCGATACAGTGATTGTTCTGTCACGGCTAACAAACGTTTGGCTGTTTCAGATATTTCACCGACAGGATACGTCCAAGCAGAATCTCCATGATAACCTTTATACTGAGCGCCAATATCAACAGAGATAATATCGCCCTCAACCAGCTTTCTTGGACCAGGAATACCATGAACTAATTCTTCGTTGACTGAAGCACAAATGCTTCCAGGAAAACCGTTGTAGCCTTTGAAAGATGGAATCGCTCCCTGACTGCGAATGTATTCCTCTGCGATCTGATCAAGTTCTTTCGTTGTAATGTTCGGACGAATTGCCCTTGCCAGTAAGCGGTGCGTTTCGGCTACGATACGCCCAGCTTCTCGCATTAGGTCTAGTTCAACCTCGGACTTACAAATGATCATTACGCTAGACCTCGTAGCAGTGAGCTAATTTGTTCGGTTACCGCATGAATGTCTTGTTCCCCGTTAACCTCACGCAATAATTCCCTCTTTTGGTAGTAATCCAGCAGCGGAGCGGTTTTGTTGATGTATTCATCCAAACGCGTTCCGACTTTCTCTTCCGTATCATCAGATCGTTGGTACAACTCACCTGAACATTTATCGCATACGCCTTCTTGCTTTGGTGGGTTGAAGATTACATGATACGTAGCACCACAGGATTTACAAATTCTTCGGCCGGTTAATCGTGCAAGCAAGAAGCTCCGATCAACGGAAAGATTGATAACTACTTCAATCTTCTTGCCTAAGGAATCTACAATTTCAGCTAAAGCATCTGCCTGAGCAACAGTTCTCGGGAACCCGTCAAGCAAGAAACCTTTATCGCAGTCCGGTTGAGCAAGACGTTCTCTCACAATACCGTTCGTGATTTCATCAGGAACAAGAAGCCCCTTATCTACATAACCTTTGGCTTCAACACCAAGCGGTGTTCCTTGGCTCATCGCCAAGCGAAAAGCATCACCAGTTGAAATATGAGGAATTTGAAATTCACTTACGATTTTTTCTGCTTGCGTACCTTTGCCTGCACCAGGAGGCCCCATAAAAATTACGTTCAACTTTAAAACCTCCCATCGCACTCGGCATTACGAACAGCACAATAGGTGCCGATGTCGCAAAAATTGCCCCATCAGAACCTATTTGCTATTTATTGATAAACCCTTTGTAATGCCGTTTAATCAATTGGCTCTCGATTTGTTTCATCGTTTCAAGACCAACGCCTACTACGATAAGTAAAGATGTACCACCAATCCGTACCGAACTTGGCAAGCCTGCAAGACCTCCGAACAACATCGGAAGAATCGAGATTGCTGAGAGAAACAGAGCTCCAGAAAGAGTAATTCTAGTCATTACACGAGTCAGATAAACAGAAGTTGTTTTACCAGGTCTGATACCCGGTATGTAGCCACCATTTTTCTTCATCTGATCAGCCATTTGAACTGGATTAATTTGCACGAAGGTATAAAAGTATGTGAATCCGATAATCAACAGTACATATAGGACAATCGCTAACGGTGCAGTTTGGTTAATACTTAAGTTGTTAATAATCCATTCTGCAACAACATTCCCTCTCCAGTAGCTTGCGATGGTAGGAGGAAACATCAATAACGAGAGTGCAAAGATAACTGGGATTACACCAGCAGCATTCACCTTAAGAGGAATGTGCGTGGTTTGGCCGCCATACATTTTACGTCCAACTACCCGTTTAGCATATTGTACAGGGATCTTACGAACACCTTGCTGTACAAAAATGACACCGGCAATAATCAGAATAACAACCAAAGCAATAATGATTAGTTTCACGATATTCAGGAACAAAGCTCCTTCGGTCGCAAACAGTGATTTGTAGATTTGCTGTATGCTTGTAGGAATCGCCGCGACGATACCTGCAAAGATGATAATGGAAATACCGTTGCCGATCCCAAATTCAGTGATTTGCTCCCCAAGCCACATCAAGAAAGCTGTACCAGCTGTCAGAACGATAGCGATCAAAGCAAAAGTTGTGAAACCTGGGTCAATTACGAGTCCGCTGTATAAGCGGTTGAACCCGATTGAGAGACCAAATGCTTGCACAATACCTAGAATGATCGTACCGTACCGAGTAACTTGCGTCATCTTCTTTCTACCAACATCCCCTTCTTTGGCCCATTGCGCAAAGCGCGGGACTACATCCATGGACAAAAGTTGAACGATGATAGAAGCTGTGATGTAAGGCATAATTCCCATCGCGAAGATGGAGAATTGGAAGAGCGCACCGCCGGAAAACGTGTTAAGCAAACCAAAGACATCGCTCTGATTCGCTTGGTCTTGAAGTTTAAGAACATCTGTATTAATGTTAGGCACCGGAATGAAGGCACCTAAGCGGTAGACGATTAACAAGATAAGTGTAAATACAATTCTTCTACGTAAATCCTCTACCTTGAAGATGTTGGCTATGGTACTGAACATTAAATCACCTCGGTTTGACCGCCGGCAGCTTGGATTTTCTCAATCGCTGATTGAGAGAACTTATTCGCTTTAACGGTTAATTTTACTGTGATTTCACCGTTTCCTAAAATCTTGATGCCATCTTTAGGAGCTTTAACAATACCTGACTCCATCAATACTTCTGGAGTAACTTCAGTACCAGCTGCGAAATTGTTCAAATCTTCAAGGTTTACGATCGCGTACTCCGTACGGAAACGGTTCGTGAAACCACGTTTAGGTAAACGACGGTATAACGGGTTTTGTCCACCCTCGAATCCAGGACGAACGCCTCCACCGGAACGTGCGTTTTGACCTTTGTGTCCGCGAGTTGATGTTTTACCCATACCACTACTTGTTCCACGTCCAACACGCTTACGAGTTTGACGAGCGCCAGTAGCAGAACTTAGCTCATGTAACTTCATCGTTGCACACCTCCTCTAGATCTTAATATTGTGCTATTATGCTTCGATTTCTTTAACTTCTACCAAATGGCTCACTTGATTAACCATACCTCTGATTGCTGCGTTATCTTGGTGAAGAACTGTTTGGTGCAGCTTGCGCAGACCAAGAGTTTTCACAGTAACACGTTGCGTTTCAGGGCGGCCAATCAAGCTGCGTTTTAGGGTAATTTGTAATTGTTTCGCCATGTTTACCCCTCCTAACCTAGTAACTCTTGAACAGTTTTTCCACGAAGCTTTGCAACTTCTTCCGCTTTTTTCAAGCGGCTTAAGCCTTCAAGCGTTGCGTTAACCATGTTCATAGAGTTCGATGAACCCAGGGATTTTGTCAAGATATCGCCGATACCAGCAAGTTCAAGTACTGCACGAACTGGTCCGCCCGCGATAACTCCTGTACCTTGGGAAGCTGGTTTTAGCAGAACGCGTCCTGCGCCAAACTTACCAGTTACAAGGTGAGGAATCGAAGTGCCTACGATTGGAACATGAATCAAGTTCTTTTTCGCATCTTCAATACCTTTGCGGATTGCATCAGGAACTTCGGAAGCTTTACCGATTCCTGCGCCAACCCAGCCATTGCCATCGCCAACGACAACAAGTGCGCTGAAGCTGAAACGACGTCCGCCTTTTACTACTTTAGCTACGCGATTAATATTAACGACTTTTTCTGTTAGCTCTAAAGTATTAGGATCTACACGCAAGTCTTTTACCTCCTTATATATCTATTTCCTAGAATTCTAGTCCAGCTTCACGAGCTGCGTCAGCCAATGCTTGAACGCGACCATGATACAGGTATCCACCGCGGTCAAATACCACTTGGTCTACACCTTTCTCTTTTGCGCGAGCAGCGATCAATGCGCCAACTTTACGAGCAGCTTCAACGTTACCGCCGTTGCCGATTTCACTTTTCAGATCTTTATCTTGTGTAGATGCAGCAACAATTGTAACACCAGTAGTGTCATCAATCAGTTGAGCATACATGTGTTTGGAAGAACGGAAAATGTTCAAACGTGGGCGAGCAGTTGTACCTTCAATTTTCTTACGAACGCGAAGGTGTCTTTTCAAACGTGCTTTGTTTTTATCGCCTTTAGTAATCATCTATACTTACACTCCTTTCATCACTTATGATGCGAGGGTTACGCTTAGATAGCAAGCTTTCTTACGAAAGCTCTTAGCTATTACCCGCGATCTAACGATCTTATTTCTTCTTACCAGCTTTACCTTCTTTACGAAGAATACGCTCGCCTTCATACTTAATACCTTTACCTTTATACGGCTCAGGCTCACGTACGGAACGAACTTTAGCTGCCATAGCACCAACGCGTTCTTTATCAATCCCTTTAACGATAATCTTCGTGTTCGTAGGAACCTCGAACTCAATACCGCTCTCAGGAGTGATTTCAACTGGGTGGGAGTACCCAACGTTGAGAACCAATTTGTCACCGCTTTTGTTAGCACGGTAACCTACGCCTACTAGATCCAAAGATTTCGCAAAGCCTTCCGTTACACCACTTACCATGTTGGCAACAACACTACGTGTTGTACCATGCAAAGCACGGTGGAGCTTGTTGTCGGAAGGACGCTCAACGGAAATCTCGTTTTCTAGAACACTTACTTTCATATCTTTATGAAGTTCACGGGACAAAGAACCTTTAGGACCTTTAACCGTGATTTGAGTATTCTCTAGTGTTACATTTACACCACTTGGAATGGTGATTGGTTTGCGACCAATACGAGACATGTTTGCACCTCCATTCAATTACAATTGTATTACCAAACGTAGCAGATAACCTCTCCGCCAGCTTTGGATTGACGAGCATCTTTATCCGTCATAACTCCTTTAGATGTGGAGATGATGGCAATCCCTAATCCGCCCAATACACGAGGGATTTCTTGTGATTTAGTGTAAACGCGTAGTCCTGGTTTGGAGATTCTCTTCAAACCGGAGATAACACGCTCATTGTTTGAACCGTATTTCAGGAACAAACGAATGATACCTTGTTTGCTATCTTCAACGTACTCAGCGTCACGGATAAATCCTTCTTTTTTGAGGATTTCAGCGATTTCCCTTTTCACTTTAGATGCAGGAATTTCAACTGTTTCATGACGTACGATGTTCGCATTACGAATGCGAGTTAGCATATCTGCAATTGGATCTGACATGACCATTTGTGTAAACCTCCTTCCCGAAAATAGGGTGATTACCAGCTTGCTTTTTTCACGCCTGGAATCTGACCTTTGTGTGCTAATTCGCGGAAACAAATCCGACAAATTTTGAACTTGCGAAGCACTGAATGCGGACGTCCGCAGCGCTCACAACGTGTGTATGCTTGCACTTTAAACTTCGGGGTACGTTGTTGTTTGACTTTCATCGAAGTTTTTGCCACTTAATATAACACCTCCTGATAGGTACGACCTGGAACCTATTTAACGAAAGGCGCTCCGAGTTGTGTTAAAAGCTCGCGAGCTTCCTCGTCGGACTTAGCCGTTGTTACGATAACGATATCCATACCACGAACTTTATCAACCTTATCATACTCAATTTCAGGGAAAATGAGTTGCTCTTTCAAACCTAGTGTGTAGTTACCACGGCCGTCAAAAGCCTTGTTGGAAATACCACGGAAGTCACGTACACGTGGAAGTGATACGTTGAAGAGTTTATCCAAGAAATGATACATGCGCTCGCCGCGAAGTGTTACCTTCACACCGATTGGCATGTTCTCACGAAGTTTGAAACCCGCGATTGCTTTTTTGGATTTAGTTACAACTGGTTTTTGACCAGCGATTTTTTGAAGATCTTCTACTGCAGTGTCAAGTACTTTGGAATTCGATACAGCCTCACCAACACCCATGTTGATAACGATTTTCTCGATTTTAGGAACTTGCATTACTGTTGAGTAGTTAAACTTTTGAATTAACGCTGGAGTAATTTCGTTCAAATAACGATCTTTCATTCTTACTGCCATGACTCAATTGCCTCCTTTCCATGCTTGTTTGTATTAGTCGATAACTTCGCCGGATTTTTTCGCGATGCGAACTTTCGTTCCGTTATCCAATACTTTGTATCCTACGCGAGTAGGTTTGCCGCTCTTAGGATCAATCAGCATCACGTTAGAAACGTGGATTGCAGCTTCTTGATTCAAGATACCGCCTTGTGGGTTTTGTTGGGATGGTTTCGCATGTTTCTTAACCATGTTTACACCTTCAACCAATACACGGTTTTGACGAGGATAAGCAGCGATAACGCGACCCTTTTTACCTTTGTCTTTACCAGTGATTACAAAAACCGTATCGTCTTTCTTCACGTGCAGTTTATTGTTATGAGATTCTAATCTCTTTTTAGTTCTTGGCATTAGCTTCTACACCTCCTGAGGTTTCCCGTAAGGAAAACAGACTAACTGTTCTTAGATAACTTCTGGAGCCAAGGATACGATCTTCATGAAGTCTCTGTCACGAAGTTCGCGTGCAACTGGTCCAAAGATACGTGTACCACGTGGACTTTTATCTTCTTTCACGATAACAGCCGCATTCTCATCAAATGAGATATATGATCCGTCTTTACGACGAGCTCCGCTCTTCGTACGAACGATAACTGCTTTAACAACGTCACCTTTTTTGACAACGCCACCTGGTGTTGCTTCTTTTACTGAACAGACGATCAAATCACCAATGTGACCAACGCGACGACCAGTACCACCCAAAACGCGGATACACATTAATTGTTTCGCACCTGAGTTGTCAGCGACAGCCAAACGAGTAAATGGTTGAATCATCGTATTCCCTCCTTTCGGGGTTCATGTCTCGATTATTAGATAACAACGCCAACTTCAGTAATTTCAACCAGTCTCCAGCTTTTATCTTTGGATAGCGGTCTTGTTTCACTGATTTTCACGGTGTCACCGATTTTAGCTTGGTTGTTTTCGTCATGCGCTTTAAACTTTTTCGTATATTTGATTCTCTTGTGATAGAGATCATGTTTTTTGTAAGTTTCAACAGCAACAACAATGGTTTTATCCATTTTATCACTGACAACTTTACCGATCAGAACTTTACGATCGTTACGTTCAGCCATCTAAGGAACCCTCCCTTCTAGATTTGGTTACCCAATACCCAATTCTCTTTCACGCAAAATAGTCTTGGCACGAGCGATCTCTTTACGCAAATCACGAATTTGAGTCGGGTTGTCCAATTGACCAGTAGCTAGTTGAAAACGGAGGTTAAAGAGTTCTTCTTTAAAACCATTAACTTTTTGCTCGATTTCAGCAGTGGTTAAGTTCCGGAATTCACTACCCTTCATTTGCTTCACCGCCTACTTCTTCTCTTTTCACGAACTTCGTTTTGATTGGAAGCTTGTGAGCAGCAAGACGCATCGCTTCGCGAGCGACCTCTTCACTTACACCAGCAAGTTCAAACAAAATTTTGCCCGGTTTTACTACGGAAACCCATTTCTCCACGTTACCTTTACCGCTACCCATACGAACTTCAAGCGGCTTTTGTGTAACTGGTTTAGCTGGGAAAATTTTAATCCAAACTTTACCGCCACGTTTGATATAACGTGTCATGGCAATACGAGCTGCTTCGATTTGACGGTTGGTTACCCATGCCGGTTCAACTGCTTGCAGACCATATTCGCCAAAAGCTACTTCCGTTCCGCCTTTAGCGCGACCTTTCATGCTACCGCGGTGTTCTTTACGGTGTTTTACACGTTTAGGTACTAACATGATTTAATTTCCTCCTTCCGGCTGAGCCTTTTTCTTAGCTGTCGGAAGCACTTCTCCACGATAGATCCATACTTTCACACCAATACGTCCGTAAGTAGTGTGTGCTTCTGCAGTACCGTAGTCGATATCAGCACGAAGCGTATGAAGTGGAACAGTTCCTTCGCTATATCCTTCCGTACGAGCGATCTCAGCACCACCAAGACGTCCGCTAGTTGCTACTTTGATACCTTTTGCACCGGATCTCATTGTTCTTTGCATAGCTTGTTTCATTGCACGACGGAAAGAAACACGACGCTCCAATTGAAGTGCAACTGCTTCTGCTACTAGGATAGCATCAAGGTCAGGGCTTTTAATCTCAGAAATGTTGATGTGTACTTTTTTATTGGACAAGCCAGCGATGTAGTTGCGAATAACTTCTACTTCAGCTCCGCCTTTACCAATAACCATTCCTGGTTTTGCAGTATGAATCGTAACGTTCACACGGTTAGCCGCGCGCTCGATGTCGATATGGGAAACTGCAGAATCTTTAAGTTTATTTTTTAAGTATTCGCGGATTTTGACGTCTTCAAGCAACAGAGTTCCGAAATCTTTCTCTGCGAACCATTTGGACTCCCAATCACGAATAATACCAATTCTTAGGCCTACCGGGTTGACTTTCTGACCCACACGTTATCCCTCCTTATTTCTCAGATACCACGATTGTGATGTGGCTGGTACGTTTTTTGATTGCGCTAGCGCGGCCCATTGCACGTTGTTGGAACCTTTTCATTGTCGGTCCTTGGTTAACAAACGTCTCAGAAACCACTAGCTTATTAGGATCTAATGAGTAGTTATGCTCTGCATTGGCAATTGCGGAGTTTAGAAGTTTCTCCAGGATTGGAGAAGCTGCTTTAGGCGTATGACGCAGAATCGCGATCGCTTCACCTACCGCTTTTCCCCGAATCAAGTCAACAACTAGCTTTGCTTTACGAGGAGCAATCCGAGCGTGGTTCAATATTGCTTTAGCTTGCATGGTAGTACCTCCTCTCGGTTAAAAATTGAAATTAACGTTTACCGGTTTTCTTATCGTCATCGTGACCTTTGTAAGTACGTGTTGGAGCAAATTCACCGAGCTTATGTCCAACCATATCTTCTGTTACGTATACAGGCACGTGTTTTCTTCCATCGTACACTCCGAAAGTGTGACCAACGAATTGCGGGTAAATCGTAGAACGACGGGACCACGTTTTGATAACCAGTTTTTTGCTGGATGTGTTCAAGTCTTCTACTTTTTTCAGTAAGTATCCATCGATAAATGGACCTTTCTTTAAGCTGCGACCCATGGGTGTTCCTCCCTTCCTTGAACCTCAAGAAAATTCATATATCCTAGATTACTTCGTACGACGACGTACAATGTATTTATCGGATGCTTTACCTTTTTTACGAGTTTTGAAACCAAGCGTCGGTTTACCCCATGGAGACATAGGTGATTTACGTCCGATTGGTGCGCGTCCTTCACCACCACCGTGTGGGTGATCATTCGGGTTCATTACAACCCCACGAACTTGAGGACGATTGCCTTTCCAACGATTACGTCCTGCTTTACCGATTTTCACGAGCTCGTGATCTTCGTTACCAACAGAACCTACAGTTGCGCGGCAAACTTTAAGAACTTTACGAACTTCACCAGAGGATAGGCGAATCGTTACATAAGTTTCTTCTTTACCAAGAAGTTGAGCTTCAGTACCAGCAGCGCGCACTAATTGTGCACCTTTACCAGGTTTCAACTCAATGTTGTGGATAACTGTACCAACTGGAATGTTTTCCAATGGAAGAGCGTTACCTACTTTGATATCGGATTGTGGTCCGGATACGATGCGATCGTCCACTTTAAGGCCTTTAGGAGCGATGATGTATCTTTTCTCACCATCAGCATAATGAATCAATGCGATGTTTGCGGAACGGTTAGGATCGTACTCGATTGTAGCAACGCGTCCTGGTATTCCATCTTTAGTACGTTTGAAATCGATAATCCGGTATTTACGTTTGTGTCCACCGCCATGGTGACGAACCGTAATTTTACCTTGGTTGTTACGACCAGCTGTTTTGCTTAAAGGAGCAAGCAAAGATTTCTCTGGTGTTGATGTTGTGATTTCTTCAAAAGTAGAAACCGACATCGCACGACGAGCTGGTGAGGTTGGTTTATATTTTTTAATTGGCACTCTGATTTCCTCCTTACTTTAAGAAATGGTTTATACCGATTCAAAGAATTCCAATTCTTTGCTTTCTGCGCTTAGGGACACGATAGCTTTCTTCCAGATGGAAGTGTAACCAGAGTGACGACCATAACGTTTAGGCTTAGCTGGCATTCTGAGTGTGTTTACATTTGTAACTTTCACTTTGAAGATAGCTTCGATAGCTTGTTTAATTTCTGTTTTGTTAGCGCGAAGATCCACTTCGAAAACATACTTTTTGTTAGCCATTAGGTCGCTTGTACGCTCAGTGATGATCGGGCGCTTGATAATGTCGCGTGGATTTTTCATTGTGCAAGCACCTCCTCAACTTTCTGTACAGCATCTTGCGTAATGATCAGTTTGTCATGCAGCATGACATCACGAACATTTACGCCATCAGCAGCAACGAATTTCACACCTGGGATATTGCGAGCAGACAAAGCAACGTTGGAGTCGTTATCCACACCCACAACCAATACTTTGCGATCAACTTTCAGGTTGTTCAAGATTGCTACAAATTCTTTCGTTTTTGGAGCGTTCAATTGAAGCTGATCCAATACGATCAAGTTGTTATCCAGAACTTTCGAGGACAAAGCTGATTTAATCGCTAAGCGACGAACTTTTCTAGGCAATTTGAAACCATAGCTACGAGGAGTTGGTCCGAATACGGTACCGCCGCCTTTCCACTGTGGAGCACGAATACTACCTTGACGAGCGCGGCCAGTTCCTTTTTGTTTCCAAGGTTTACGACCACCGCCGCGAACTTCCGAACGACCTTTTGTTTTGTGAGTTCCTTGACGCACAGCTGCTTGTTGCAAAAGAACAGCTTCGTGAATCGCATGAACGTGAGGCTCAATTCCGAAAACAACGTCAGACAGTTCAACTTCTCCTACCTGAGCACCTGTTACATTATATAAAGCTACTTTTGGCATCTGTCTTCCTCCTTTCCTACTTTTTAACAGCAGACTTCACGCTAACGTAGCTGTTTTTAGGACCCGGAATGGAACCTTTAACTAGCAATACATTACGCTCAGCATCTACTTTAATAATTTGAAGATTTTGCAAAGTTACAGTCTCGTTACCCATTTGTCCTGGCAACTTTTTACCTTTTGGAACGCGGTTCGCTTGAATGGAACCCATCGAACCTGGTCCGCGGTGGTAACGGGAGCCGTGAGCCATAGGGCCTGTTGACTGGTTATGTCTTTTGATGTTACCTTGGAAACCTTTACCTTTGGAAGTACCCGTTACATCAACGAATTCGCCCTCTGTGAACAGATCTGCTTTCAGTTCTTGACCAACTTCATAGTCACCCAACTGAATGCCACGAATTTCTTTAACGTAGCGCTTAGGCGTTGCCCCTGCTTTTTTCGCATGGCCAAGCTCTGGTTTAATGATTCTGCTTGCTTTTACATCATCAAAACCGATTTGGATTGACTCATAACCGTCGTTATCCACATCTTTCTTTTGTAGAACCACACATGGTCCCGCTTGAATGACAGTTACCGGAACTACATTACCCTCCGGAGTAAACAACTGAGTCATCCCTAGTTTTTTTCCTAAGATACCTTTCATCGTTGACACCTCTTTTCCTTCCTAAACGTTCATTCTATAGTTGTTTTACAGTTTGATCTCGATGTCTACGCCAGACGGTAAGTCCAAACGCATTAGAGCATCAACTGTTTGTGGTGTTGGATTCACAATATCGATAAGACGCTTATGCGTACGCATTTCGAATTGCTCACGCGAATCCTTGTACTTGTGTACCGCACGAAGAATCGTGATGATTTGCTTCTCTGTCGGAAGCGGAATCGGACCGGATACACCTGCACCGGAACGCTTGGCAGTTTCCACGATTTTCTCAGCTGATTGATCAATGATTCTGTGATCATAAGCTTTCAAACGGATACGAATTTTTTGCTTTGCCATATAAGTCCCTCCTTCTATCGCCCAATTTAGTATCGGACATACTCCGTGAAAATTCTCCGAAATCCATCCCCATGGCAAAGGGGCCAGGTGTGTCGGCAACCTTTCACATCATCGCAACGTCACAGACCAACGTTTAATATTATATAAAATTTAAAAACGAATTGCAAGCATAACTTTAGGCATTCGCATAAAAAAAACACCCACCGCCTAAACGATGAGTGTTTCTTCTATATAAAGGGATTACTTTTGAATTGTAGCAACCGCGCCCGCACCAACAGTACGTCCGCCTTCACGAATCGCGAAGCGTGTTCCTTCTTCGATTGCGATTGGGTTGATTAGTTCAACTGTAACTGTGATGTTATCGCCTGGCATAACCATTTCAGTACCTTCTGGAAGGTTGATGATACCTGTTACGTCAGTTGTACGGAAGTAGAACTGTGGGCGGTAACCAGTGAAGAAAGGCTTATGACGGCCACCCTCTTCTTTAGTTAGAACGTAGATTTGAGCTGTGAAGTTCGTGTGTGGTTTAACTGAACCTGGTTTCGCAAGTACTTGTCCACGCTCGATATCTTTACGGTCAACACCACGAAGAAGAGCACCGATGTTGTCACCAGCTTGAGCGGAATCAAGCAATTTGCGGAACATCTCTACGCCTGTTACAACGCATTTGCGAGTTTCTTCAGCGATACCAACGATTTCAACTTCTTCTTGAACTTTAACAGTTCCACGCTCAACACGACCTGTAGCAACTGTTCCACGACCTGTGATTGAGAATACATCCTCAACTGGCATAAGGAACGGTTTGTCTGTTTGACGCTCAGGAGTTGGGATGTAAGTGTCAACTTGTTCGAACAACTCAACAATTTTGTCAGCCCATGCACCATCTGGGTTTTGAAGAGCTTCACGAGCAGCACCACGGATGATTGGAGTATCATCGCCTGGGAACTCATATTCGTTAAGAAGGTCGCGAACTTCCATCTCAACCAATTCAAGCAACTCTTCGTCTTCTACCATGTCACATTTGTTAAGGAATACTACGATGTAAGGTACGCCTACTTGACGGGAAAGAAGGATGTGCTCGCGAGTTTGTGGCATAGGGCCATCAGCTGCGGATACAACCAGGATCGCTCCGTCCATTTGAGCAGCACCAGTGATCATGTTTTTAACATAGTCGGCGTGACCTGGGCAGTCAACGTGTGCGTAGTGACGGTTAGGAGTTTCGTATTCAACGTGAGCTGTGGAGATTGTGATACCGCGCTCGCGCTCTTCTGGTGCTTTATCGATTTGGTCGAAAGCTACTGCAGCTCCACCGTATCTTTTGGACAATACAGTTGTGATAGCAGCTGTCAAAGTTGTTTTACCATGGTCAACGTGACCGATAGTACCGATGTTAACATGCGGTTTATTACGTTCAAATTTAGCCTTTGCCATTTTAAACGATTCCTCCTTAGAGTGACTATTAGTTTTATATTAAGCGCCTTTGCCTTTTGCAATAATTTCTTCTGCAATGGACTTAGGTACTTCTTCATAATGTGAAAGTTCCATAGAGTACACACCACGGCCTTGTGTTCTCGAACGAAGTGTTGTGGAGTAACCAAACATTTCGGAAAGAGGTACCTTAGCACGGATGATTTGCGCACCATGACGGTTATCCATACCTTCAATACGTCCACGACGGGAGTTAAGGTCACCCATAACATCGCCCATGTACTCTTCTGGTACAGTAACTTCAACCTTCATGATTGGCTCAAGAAGAACCGGTTTACATTTTTCTTTCGCAGCTTTAAGTGCCATGGATCCCGCAATTTTGAACGCCATTTCATTGGAGTCAACATCATGGTAAGATCCATCAACAACAGTAGCTTTGATATCCACGAGCGGGAATCCTGCGATTACACCGTTTTTCATGGATTCTTCGATACCAGCTTGAATAGGTGCGATGTATTCTCTTGGAATAGATCCGCCCACTACTTTGCTTTCGAAAACGAAACCTGCTCCAGCTTCTTGAGGTTCGAACTCAACCCAACAATGTCCGTATTGACCACGACCACCGGATTGACGAACGAATTTACCTTCAACTTTAGCTGCTGCGCGGAATGTTTCACGGTAAGCAACCTGTGGTTTACCTACGTTGGTTTCTACTTTGAACTCGCGAAGCATACGGTCAACGAGGATTTCAAGGTGAAGCTCACCCATACCTGCGATGATCGTTTGTCCAGTTTCTTCGTCTGTAGAAGCACGGAAAGTAGGATCTTCTTCAGCAAGCTTTTGCAATGCGATACCCATTTTATCTTGGTCCGCTTTCGTCTTCGGCTCAACAGCAAGCTGAATAACCGGTTCAGGGAAGTTCATGGACTCCAGAATAACTGGGTTCTTCTCATCGCAAAGCGTATCGCCAGTAGTTGTATCTTTCAATCCAACTGCCGCGGCGATATCACCTGCATATACAATGCTGATTTCTTGACGGCTGTTCGCATGCATTTGAAGAATACGACCGACACGCTCACGCTTGCCTTTAGTCGCATTAACGACATAAGAACCGGAGTTCAAGATACCAGAGTATACACGGAAGAATGTAAGACGACCAACGAAAGGATCCGTCATGATTTTGAATGCAAGCGCTGAGAACGGTTGGTCATCAGCAGACTTACGAACCACTTCGGTACCATCGTCAAGTACACCTTTAATATCAGGTACATCAAGAGGGGATGGCAGGTAGTTAATAACTGCATCCAACATCAATTGAACACCTTTGTTTCTGTAAGAAGACCCTACGATAACTGGGAAGATTTTAACATCGCAGACACCTTTACGTAGAGCTGCTTTGATTTCGTCGACAGTTAACTCTTCGCCTTCAAGGTATTTCATTGTAAGCTCTTCATCAAGCTCAGCAACTTTTTCTACCAATTCCAAACGAAGTTCTGCGACTTTTTCTTTGAACTCAGCAGGAATTTCGACTTTCTCGATATCCTTACCAAGATCATCTTTGTACATATAAGCTACTTCTTCAACCAAGTCGATGATACCTTTGAAATCACTCTCAGCACCGATCGGAAGTTGAATTGCAACTGCATTTGCACCAAGTTTTTGACGCATGGATTCAACAACTTGCAGGAAGTCTGCACCGATGATATCCATTTTGTTTACGTAAGCAATACGTGGAACGCTGTATTTATCAGCTTGTCTCCAAACTGTTTCCGATTGAGGCTCAACGCCCTCTTTCGCACTAAATACACCAACTGCTCCATCCAACACACGAAGGGAACGCTCTACTTCAACAGTAAAGTCAACGTGTCCCGGGGTATCAATAATATTGATGCGGTGGCCATCCCATTGCGCAGTTGTAGCGGCGGAAGTAATCGTGATTCCGCGCTCTTGCTCTTGCTCCATCCAGTCCATCGTAGCAGCACCTTCGTGCACTTCTCCGATTTTGTGAACTTTACCAGTGTAGTACAAAATACGCTCTGTAGTGGTCGTTTTACCAGCATCGATATGAGCCATGATCCCGATATTACGTGTGTTTTTTAAGGAGAACTCTCTAGCCATAGGTCGTTATGTCTCCTTTCTATAATCTGTTTTATTATTCTACCAACGATAGTGAGCGAACGCTTTGTTAGCTTCAGCCATCTTGTGTGTATCTTCACGTTTCTTAACGGAAGAACCTGTGCTATTGCTAGCATCGATAATTTCATAAGCCAATCTTTCTTCCATCGTCTTCTCACCGCGAAGACGGGAATAGTTAACCAACCAACGCAAACCAAGTGTCGTACGACGCTCTGGTTTAACTTCGATCGGAACTTGATAGTTCGCTCCACCTACACGGCGAGCTTTAACTTCAAGAACTGGCATGATGTTTTTGATAGCAGCTTCGAACACTTCCATCGGCTCTTTACCTGTACGATCTTTCACGAGGTTAAAAGCGTTGTATAGAATGGACTGTGCTACCCCTCTTTTTCCGTCGATCATAATACGATTGATAAGACGAGTAACAAGTTTGCTATTATAAATCGGATCTGGCAATACGTCTCTGCGAGTAACTGGACCTTTACGAGGCATAGTTATCCCCCTTTCTTATAAGAATCATCCCTGATTATTATTTCTTATTTTTTAACTTTTGGACGTTTAGTACCGTATTTGGAACGGGATTGCTTACGGTTGTTAACACCGGAAGTATCCAGCGCGCCACGCACGATGTGATAACGCACCCCTGGAAGGTCTTTAATTCTACCTCCACGGATCAATACAACGCTGTGCTCTTGCAGGTTGTGACCGATACCTGGAATGTATGCTGTCACCTCTACGCGGTTCGTTAAACGAACACGAGCATATTTACGAAGTGCGGAGTTAGGCTTCTTAGGAGTCATAGTACCTACACGCGTGCAGACACCACGTTTTTGAGGTGCACTCAAATCCGTTGCTTCTCTTTTCAAAGCGTTAAAACCTTTTTGCAAAGCTGGTGATTTAGACTTATCCACCTTCGCTTGACGACCTTTACGTACTAGTTGGTTAATTGTTGGCATATCGCCACCTCCTCCCTACATTCATAACATGATAAACTTTTTGCAAGCCCACAGATCCAGGCGAGTCATAAATGAGCAAAGAGAAAGTCTTTGCCAAGGGCAGCAGCAAAAGTTATGAAAACTTATGTACGCCATCCCACTAACAAAAACGTCTTAAGCGTTTATTCATTTACAACAGCTGCTACCGCAGCTCCAACTTCAATTCCACATGCTTTACCTAGCATCTTCATAGAATCTACGTAGGTTATTGGCACACCCTTTTGTTTACAGAGAGCTACCAGCTTTATCGTCAATCGCGGATCTGCATCTTTAGAAACAAACACTTCAACAGCCTTATCTTGCTCAACTGTCTTGGTTACTTTCTTCGTCCCTACACTTATATTCTTCGCCTGTTTGACTTTATCATAAGACATAAGGCACCCCCTTCAGAGAAAGGAAAGAATATCAACTTAGGCACACTACGATATATTAGCATTTTGAAGTTCCAGTGTCAAGGAAGAAGTTCATATCTTTTAACATAATCATAGTTTCCCAAGAAAAACTAAGAGGGACAGCTCATGTGGCTATCCCTCTTAGATTAATAGTCGTTATTCAACGGCTACAGTTTCTTTTTCGAGATCCTCATCTTGCACGAGCACTTCGTTAGGATCCGTAATACGGATGTTCCGGTAACGAGGCATACCCGTTCCTGCAGGAATGAGTTTACCAATAATAACGTTCTCCTTCAGACCGAGCAATTGGTCGACCTTGCCTTTGATCGCTGCATCCGTCAAGACACGAGTCGTTTCTTGGAAGGACGCCGCGGACAGGAAGGAATCTGTCTCAAGGGACGCTTTGGTGATACCGAGCAAGATAGGTCTTGCAACGGCTGGCTCATTGCCGGCAAACAAGGCTACTTTGTTAGCTGCTTCATATTCATGAATGTCTACGAAGGAACCTGGAAGTAGAGTCGTGTCTCCAGCGTCAACGATACGGATTTTCCGTAACATTTGGCGAACCATTACTTCAATATGCTTGTCGTTGATTTCTACCCCTTGGTTACGGTAAACACGTTGAACCTCTTGCAGAATGTAGTTCTGCACGCCGCGGATACCTTTGATTCGAAGCATTTCCTTCGGATCGATAGATCCGTCTGTCAGCTCATCTCCAGCCTCAACTTGTTGGTTCAGGGATACACGCACGCGTGAACCGTAAGGAACTGCATAAACCTTAGATTCAGCTTCACCTTGGACTTCGATCTCACGACGATCTTTGGCTTCACGAATTTCTTTGACGACACCGTCAATCTCAGAAATGATCGCTTGACCTTTCGGATTCCGAGCTTCGAAAAGCTCTTGAATACGCGGCAAACCTTGTGTAATATCGTCTCCGGCAACACCACCGGTATGGAATGTACGCATCGTCAACTGTGTTCCTGGCTCACCGATGGATTGTGCGGCAATAATGCCTACAGCCTCTCCAATCTCAACGAATTGGCCAGTTGCCAAGTTGCGACCATAACATTTCTTACATACACCATGATCCGTACGGCAGCTTAGTACTGAACGGATTTGCAGTCTTTCGATACCTGCTTCAATAATCGCGTCTGCAATTCCGGATTCGATGAGTTCATTGCGTTGAACAATAACTTCACCTGTTTTTGGATGACGAAGTGTTTCATAAGCATAACGTCCTTCAATACGGTCATAAAGATCTTCGATAACCTCTTTACCGTCTTGGATTTTGCTAACCATGAAACCTTTATCTGTTCCACAATCGTCCTCACGAACGATAACATCTTGTGCTACGTCTACGAGACGACGAGTCAAGTAACCGGAGTCAGCTGTACGAAGCGCTGTATCGGCAAGACCTTTACGCGCACCGTGCGTGGAGATAAAGTACTCCAAGATTGTCAAGCCTTCACGGAAGTTCGATTTAATCGGCAACTCCATAATTTTACCGGATGGATTCGCCATCAAACCACGCATACCGCCAAGCTGTGTAATCTGAGATTTGTTACCCCGTGCTTTGGACTCAACCATCATAGAAATGGAGTTGTACTTATCAAGGGATTTCATCAGAATTTCTGTGATTTCATCCTTCGCCTTACTCCAGATCGCAATAACACGGTCATAACGCTCTTCATCTGTAATCAAACCGCGACGGTATTGGTTCGTAACTACGCGCACTTTCTCTTCGCACTCTTTGAGGATTCCTGCTTTTTCAGTCGGAACAACAACGTCAGAGACAGCTACGGTAATACCCGCTTTAGTGGAATACGTGAATCCAAGCTCTTTAATTTTATCAAGAATCATCGACGTTTGAGTCGTGTGGTATTTGCGGAAACACTCAGCAATAATTGAGCCAAGGTACTCTTTACCTACCGCTTTATTCTCAGGACGCTCAAGCATGATGGCTCTTAAATCTGCACCTTTGTCAAACACAAAGTGAGAATCCGGAATACCATTCAGCAAGTTCGTTTTGGTAGGCTCATTGATGAATGGGAAATCACTTGGATAGATTTCGTTCATAATGATTTTACCGATTGTCGTAATCAATATCGCATTTTGTTGTTTCTCGGTAAAGCTAGTTTTGTTCAACGCTTTGGCCGGAATAGCAACACGTGCATGCAATGCCATTTTACCCGATTGGTAGGACGATACTGCTTCATGTACAGTTCTAATGATAGAACCAGCACCTTTAGCAAATTTGTTGTCCGTTGTTAAATAGAAACTTCCCAGAACCATATCTTGTGAAGGCGTAACAACCGGCTTACCGTCTTTCGGGTTCAAAATATTACCTGATGCCAGCATCAGCAAACGAGCTTCAGCTTGAGCTTCAGATGACAATGGTACGTGGACCGCCATTTGGTCACCGTCGAAGTCAGCGTTGTAGGCTGTACATACGAGCGGATGCAGCTTGATGGCACGACCTTCAACGAGAATCGGCTCGAACGCCTGAATCCCGAGTCTGTGCAGCGTGGGGGCACGGTTCAGAAGAACCGGGTGCTCCTTAATGACTTCTTCAAGAACATCCCAAACATCCGGACTCACGCGCTCAACTTTACGTTTCGCACTCTTAATGTTATGGGCTAACCCTTTATTCACAAGCTCTTTCATAACGAAAGGCTTGAACAATTCAAGCGCCATTTCCTTCGGAAGACCACATTGGTACATCTTCAGGTTAGGACCTACTACGATAACGGAACGACCAGAGTAGTCAACACGTTTACCGAGCAAGTTTTGACGGAAACGTCCTTGTTTACCTTTCAGCATATGGCTGAGGGATTTCAATGGACGGTTACCAGGACCTGTTACAGGACGGCCGCGGCGACCGTTGTCGATAAGAGCATCTACCGCTTCTTGCAGCATACGCTTCTCATTTTGAACGATGATGTCCGGTGCCCCTAGGTCGAGCAATCTTTTGAGACGGTTGTTACGGTTGATAACTCGACGATAGAGATCATTCAAGTCGGAAGTCGCGAAGCGGCCACCGTCAAGCTGAACCATCGGACGAAGCTCCGGTGGAATGACTGGAAGTACATCTAGAATCATCCAACCTGGCAAGTTTTTCGAGTTACGGAATGCTTCCATAACTTCCAAGCGCTTGATCGCACGATTACGGCGTTGACCTTGCGCTGTTTTCAATTCTTCTTTGAGCGTATCCACTTCACGTTCGATATCGATATCGATAAGAAGCTTTTTAACAGCTTCAGCACCCATACCGGCTTGGAACGCATAGCCATACTTCTCACGGTAGCTACGGTATTCTTTTTCGGAAAGCAGTTGCTTTTTCTCCAAAGGTGTATCCCCTGGATCGGTTACCACATAGGAAGCGAAGTAGATAATTTCCTCCAAAGATCTTGGGGACATATCTAACGCAAGGCCCATGCGGCTCGGGATGCCTTTAAAGTACCAGATATGAGAAACAGGAGCAGCAAGCTCAATGTGACCCATACGCTCACGACGTACTTTTTGGCGGGTTACTTCAACACCACAGCGGTCACAAACGACGCCCTTGTAACGGACGCGTTTGTATTTACCGCAATGACATTCCCAATCTTTGGTTGGCCCGAAGATCTTTTCACAGAAAAGACCTTCTTTCTCAGGCTTTAAAGTTCTGTAGTTAATGGTTTCCGGCTTCTTTACTTCCCCACGGGACCAAGAGCGAATTTTATCGGGTGATGCCAAACCGATTTTCATAAACTCGAAGTTGTTAACGTCCATCAAGGAGCAACCCTCCTTTAAGAATTTAAACCCACTATACAGTGAATCGATCTCGATCTATTGTGGTGTTCTTTATTCGTTGACCCCTAATTCAGAGCCCTCTAAATTTAGGTTTAATTTATCGCTAGTGACTTCGTCGTCATCATCGGCTTCTCGCATTTCGATCTCTTCTTCGTCGCCGGAGAGGATTTTGACGTCCATACCTAAGCTTTGAAGCTCTTTGATCAAAACTTTGAATGACTCCGGAACACCCGGTTCTGGTACATTCTCGCCTTTAACAATGGATTCGTATGTTTTCACACGGCCTACAACGTCATCGGATTTCACAGTAAGAATTTCTTGCAGTGTATAGGCAGCACCGTAAGCCTCAAGCGCCCATACCTCCATCTCCCCGAAACGCTGACCACCGAACTGCGCTTTACCACCCAGCGGCTGCTGAGTAACAAGGGAGTAAGGTCCTGTGGAACGGGCATGGATTTTATCATCAACCATGTGTGCCAATTTGATCATGTACATGACGCCAACTGTAACTTCGCGTTCGAACGATTCCCCTGTACGCCCATCGTACAGAATCGTTTTACCGCTGCGCTGCATGCCGGCTTCTTCCATCGCATCGAACACGTCATACTCACGCGCTCCGTCAAATACCGGCGTAGCTGCATGGATACCAAGGTATTTGGAAGCCATACCTAAGTGAACCTCAAGCACTTGCCCGATATTCATCCGCGAAGGAACCCCTAGTGGATTCAATACAACTTCAACAGGCGTACCATCCGGAAGGAAAGGCATATCTTCTTCAGGGAGAATACGTGCAACTACCCCTTTGTTACCATGACGTCCCGCCATTTTATCGCCTTCGGAGATTTTCCGTTTTTGCGCGATATAGACACGAACGAGTTGGTTCACACCAGGAGGCAGCTCATCGCCGTTCTCACGTGTAAATACTTTAACGTCAACAACGATACCATCCGTACCATGCGGTACGCGAAGGGATGTATCACGAACTTCACGAGCTTTCTCACCGAAGATCGCATGCAGCAATCTTTCTTCCGCAGTAAGCTCAGTTACACCTTTAGGCGTTACTTTACCTACCAGGATATCGCCAGCGCCGATTTCGGCACCGACACGGATGATTCCGCGCTCGTCAAGATTTTTCAATGCGTCTTCCCCAACGTTCGGGATGTCACGAGTGATTTCTTCAGGTCCTAGCTTCGTATCACGCGCTTCGGACTCATATTCCTCAATATGAATGGACGTGTACACATCTTCTTTCACAAGCTTTTGGCTTAACAAGATCGCATCCTCGTAGTTATACCCTTCCCAAGTCATGAAGGCTACGACAACGTTACGACCCAGAGCCAATTCGCCTTGCTCTGTGGACGGTCCATCAGCAAGAATATCGCCGGCTTTAATCAATTGGCCCTTTTTCACAATCGGACGTTGATTAATGCAAGTACCTTGGTTGGAACGCATGAATTTGTGAAGCTTATATTTGACGATGTTGCCGCTGACCAATTTGCCGTCAACCATTTCTTGGCGACGCAGCCAAATTTCATTCGCAGCAGCTTTCTCAATAATTCCATCAAATTTGGAGACAATACATACTCCCGAGTCCTTCGCGACTTTGTGCTCCATACCTGTACCGACTAAAGGTGCTTTTGGAATCAAAAGAGGTACAGCTTGACGCTGCATGTTGGATCCCATCAAGGCGCGGTTGGAGTCATCGTTTTCAAGGAACGGAATTAACGCAGTCGCGACGGAAACAACTTGCTTCGGAGAAACGTCCATGTAGTCGACACGTTCAACCGGCAGCGTTAAGTTATCATCCTTGTAACGAACGATAATCGCGGAATCAACAAATTTATTGTCTTCCGTCAATTCGGCATTTGCTTGCGCGATAACGTAGTTATCTTCTTCATCCGCAGTCAGGTATGCGATTTGGTCTGTAACAGTTCCTGTCTTCGGATCCACCCAACGGTAAGGAGCTTCAATGAAGCCATACTCATTAATACGGGCAAAAGTAGACAACGAGTTGATCAAACCAATGTTCGGTCCCTCTGGCGTCTCAATTGGACACATACGGCCATAGTGAGAGTGATGGACGTCACGAACTTCCATCCCTGCGCGTTCTCTCGTCAAACCGCCGGGTCCGAGTGCGGAAAGACGTCTTTTGTGCGTCAATTCAGCAAGCGGGTTCGTTTGGTCCATAAACTGAGAAAGCTGCGAGCTTCCGAAGAACTCTTTGATCGACGCGATAACCGGACGAATGTTGATCAAAGCTTGTGGCGTAATCACATTCGCATCTTGAATGGACATACGTTCACGAACAACACGTTCCATACGGGATAGACCGATACGGAATTGGTTTTGCAGCAACTCACCAACAGAGCGAAGTCTACGGTTACCTAAGTGGTCAATATCATCCGTATTCCCGATGCCATGCAGCAAGTTGATGAAATAGTTAATGGATGAAATGATATCGGCAGGCGTGATGTTTTTAACTTGTTTGTCGATAACCCCGTTAGAGATTACTTTAACAACCTTGCCTTCTTCTGTCGGTGAGTACACGTTAATGCACTGAACAGGAATCGTATCCGCACCAGTTACACCTTTAGGGATCGAGAACTCTTTGTAGCCTGCTCCTTTTTCAATAAAAGGAAGGATTTCGTCTAACACACGACGATCCAGCAATTGTCCTGCTTCCGCGATGATTTCTCCCGTTTCGGAATCCACCAAAGTTTCGGCCAGACGCTGATTAAATAATCTATTTTTAATGTGCAATTTCTTGTTGATTTTGTAACGACCTACGTTAGCCAAATCATAACGCTTTGGATCAAAGAACCGAGCGACGATCAAGCTTCTTGCATTATCAAGCGTAGGCGGCTCACCCGGACGAAGACGCTCATAAATTTCGATTAACGCTTTTTCCGTAGAATCCGTGTTATCTTTATCGAGCGTATTACGGATATATTCATTATCACCGAGCAAATCCAAAATCTCTGCATCCGTGCCAAACCCTAATGAACGAAGCAGTACCGTAACTGGAATTTTGCGCGTGCGATCGATACGAACATAAATAATATCCTTCGCATCCGTTTCAAGTTCCAACCAAGCTCCACGGTTAGGAATGACAGTTGCCGTGTAAGTTTTTTTGCCGTTTTTATCCACTTTCGTGCTATAATAAACACTGGGGGAACGAACGAGCTGGGAGACGATTACACGCTCCGCACCGTTAATAATGAACGTTCCCGTATCGGTCATAATAGGGAAATCTCCCATGAACACTTCTTGTTCCTTGACCTCTCCGGTTTCCTTATTAATCAAACGGACTTTGACTCTTAACGGCGCCGCATAGGTTACGTCGCGTTCTTTGGATTCATCGACCGAATACTTAGGATCGCCCAAGCTATAGTCAATAAACTCCAGTACTAGGTTACCTGTAAAATCCTGAATTGGAGAGATATCCTGAAACATCTCACGTAATCCTTCTTCCAAAAACCACTCATACGATTTTTGCTGGATTTCAATCAGGTTTGGAATACCCAGCACCTCATTAATTCGTGCATAAGTCCTGCGTTTACGTCGTCCAAATTGAACAAGATGTCCCGCCAACTTTCATTCACCCCTCAACTCTACTCAATAAATAAAAAGAAGAAGAAAAACTTCGACCGACGTACACTCAGGACGCCTCCGTTAGTGGAGCCCGTCCGAATTAAGCGACTGTATGGATGAAGATTTTTCCCTGTAATCAATAAGACTTTCCAAATATTTCTTCCCATCCTGTTAGAATTTCCTAAAATTCAAACATTATACGTTGCAAGTTCAAATTTTATTCATATCAGAGGAAAAAAAGACTTGACATTTTTGTTAACTAAAGACATGTGTCCCATCTTAATACTGACATTTTTTAATAATACCACATGTGAAAAGTCAAGTCAAACAAATTTCCACGATCGTGCGATAGGTCTTTCATTAGCTGTCCATACATTATTCATAGGTTACTTTGTTGCCTTGAGTATTTTATACCCTTTATCCTTAGATACTTCAATAACCTCGCTGTAGAGAGACTCAAGTTTTTTCATCGCTGACGGTGCGCCTTGTTTTTTCTGAATGACGACCCAAATTGATCCGCCATCCACCAAGCAATCATAGGCATCTGTAAAAATGCGATGTACGACTTCCTTGCCGGCACGAATCGGAGGATTAGTGAGCACAACATCAAAACGTTGATCTTTCACCTGTTCCAAAAGATCGCTCTGTAGAATCGACACATTGCTAATCCCATTGCGCCGCGCATTTTCAGTACTTAACTCAATGGCCCGCTCATTAATGTCGACCATTGTCACATGCCCCTTCGGACACATCACCGCTGCTGATAAGCCAATCGGACCATAACCACAACCGACATCAAGCACCTTGGCATCCTCTTTCAGCTGCATCGTTTCAATTAAGTGCTTGCTTCCATAATCCACACCTTTTTTCGAAAAGACGCCAGCATCCGTCAAGAATGTGTACTTTCTCCCACGCAGTTCCTCTTGCGCTACATTAACATCATGCTTAACTGTAGGACGCTGCGTATAATAATGCTCTGACACGTTAAGATTCCCTCCTCAATTTTACCAATAGGAAAATCAAATAACTGCGAGCGTTCCTAAGGCTTTCCTAAGGGTAAAAGCTTAGGTAAAAAAACCTCTTGAAGGCAAGCTTCAAGAGGTTTCCTGAAAAGAAATTACTTAACTTCTACAGATGCGCCAGCTTCAGTAAGCTTAGCTTTAACAGCTTCTGCTTCTTCGGAGCTAACTTTTTCTTTTACTGGTTTTGGAGCGCCGTCAACTAGGTCTTTCGCTTCTTTCAGGCCAAGACCTGTGATTTCGCGAACTACTTTGATTACGTTGATTTTGGAAGCACCAGCGCTAGTCAAGATAACATCAAACTCAGTTTGAGCTTCTTCAACTGCTACTGCTGCGCCACCGCCAGCTGCTACTGGAGCTGCTGCTGTTACGCCAAACTCTTCTTCAATTGCTTTAACCAGGTCGTTCAATTCCAAGATTGTCATGCCTTTGATTGCTTCTAGGATCGTTGCATTTGTGCTCATGGTTAAACCTCCATTATCATTAATAAATTAGTTTGTTGTTGTAAATCGTTTCGTACACTGAAATTAAGCTTGACCTTCAGCTTCTTTTTTCTCAGCAACTGCTTTAACAGCAAGTGCAAAGTTACGAACAGGAGCTTGAAGAACGCTAAGCAACATGGAGAGTAGACCATCTCTGGATGGAAGTTCAGCAAGTGCTTTAATTTGATCGTATCCAACTACGCGGCCTTCGACCACGCCACCTTTTACGCTCAATTGATCATTCTTTTTCGCAAATTCAGTCAAGATTTTCGCCGGAGCAACTAGATCGTCTTTGCTGAAAGCAATAGCGGTTGGACCTGTTAGGTACTCATCCAATGCGCTTAGTTCAGCATTTGCCGATGCGCGTCTAGCCAACGAGTTCTTGAGAACTACGAATTCAATACCAGCTTCACGCAGGGTTTTACGTAGTTGTGTTACTTGAGCTACGTTCAAACCGCGGTAGTCAGCGATGATTGTAGAAGCGCTAGCTTTGAACTTTTCAGTTACTTCAGCTACTGCTTGTTCTTTCTCTGCAAGAATTTTCGCGTTTGCCATAGTACACCTCACTTCTTATGCATTTATGTTTCAATATCACAAACAGTAGGAGCATCAGCATTCCTTATATGAATAAGAAATGCCTTCGTAGACGCTACGAAGGCATGATGTGTTCACTTTTTCCCTGATCTTCAAAGAAATCGCTATATATATCATAACACCTCGGTAGGAAATTAAGCACGCGGCACCTACTGTCTACGGTTTGCATATTCATTTTTATGACCTTTGATAGAGTATCACGCCCAGCAACCGAAGTCAACTGGAAGCTATTACTTATCTGAAGGAGCTTACGTTTACTCGAACACTAGGTCCCATTGTTGAGGATACAGCAATGTTTTTCAGGTAAACACCTTTAGCAGCTGCCGGTTTCGCTCTAACAAGCGCATCAACCAATGCTTTGAAGTTTTCGTTCAACTTGTCTGCATCGAAAGATACTTTACCAAGTGGAGCATGGATTTGTCCTGCTTTGTCAAGACGGTACTCGATTTTACCAGCTTTAATCTCCTGAACAGCTTTAGTTACGTCGAAAGTAACTGTTCCTGCTTTAGGGTTTGGCATTAAACCTTTACCCCCGAGGATACGACCCAGTTTACCAACTTCGCTCATCATGTCTGGAGTAGCTACGCAAACGTCGAACTCGAACCAACCTTGTTGAATTTTGTTGATCATGTCAGCATCACCAACAAAATCTGCACCAGCTGCTTCAGCTTCTTTCGCTTTCTCGCCTTTAGCAAATACAAGTACACGTTTTGTTTTACCAGTACCGTGTGGAAGTACTACTACACCACGAACAGCCTGATCTTGTTTTCTTGGGTCTACACCCAGACGAACTGCAACATCTACAGTTTCATCAAATTTAGCAGGAGCTGTTTTCTTAACAAGCTCGATTGCTTCTGACGGATCGTACAAAGTTTCAGCATTTACAAGCTGAGAAACTTCGCGGTATTTTTTACCGTGTTTAGGCATAATTTAAATCCTCCTTAGTGGTATTAGCGGATAATCCTCCCACCGAGCGACTTCAAAGTTCTCCAGGAAAACTTTTTCGTAAGCCGAGCTTACACAGTCGCATTCCTTGCGGAATTAATCTTCGATGACGATTCCCATGCTGCGAGCTGTACCTTCAACCATACGCATAGCAGCCTCAACGGATGCAGCATTCAGGTCAGGCATTTTTTGTTCTGCGATTTCGCGAACTTTTGCACGTTTCACAGTTGCAACTTTCTTTTTGTTTGGTTCACCGGATCCTTTTTCGATACCAGCAACGACGCGAAGAAGAACTGCAGCCGGAGGCGTTTTAGTGATGAATGTAAAGGAACGATCCTCGAATACTGTGATCTCAACCGGAATGATAAGGCCTACTTGATCAGCAGTACGAGCGTTAAACTCTTTACAGAAAGCCATAATGTTCACACCTGCTTGACCCAATGCTGGACCGATCGGTGGTGCTGGATTTGCTTTCGCAGCTTGAACTTGAAGTTTGACGACTTTAATTACCTTTTTTGCCATGATAGACACCTCCTGTTTATAATATAGATCCCACTAACGAAGGTCTATCCCGAGGAATAGACCTGGTAGAAACCCTTGGTTGTCTTGTGTTATAGCTTTTCCACTTGGTCGAAATCGAGCTCAAGCGGGGTTTCCCTACCAAACATGTTGACATGCACCTTAAGTTTACCCTTGTCAGCCACAATTTCTTCAACAGATCCGACAAAGTTTGCGAAAGGTCCCACCTTGACGCGTACGGTTTCTTTGAGTTCGAAGTCGATTTTGGCCTTCGGCTCTTCCATACCCATATGCTTCAAAATAGATTCAACTTCCTCAGGTAATAATGCAGTCGGTTTAGAGCCGGATCCCGTAGAACCTACGAATCCAGTGACTCCTGGAGTGTTACGTACTACGTACCAAGAGTCGTCTGTTTGAATCATTTCTACGAGAACATAACCTGGATAAACTTTACGCATGACGACTTTTTTCTTGCCGTCTTTGTTCACCAGTTCCTCTTCCATAGGCACAAGCACACGGAAGATCTTGTCCGTCATTTCCATGGACTCAACACGTTTCTCCAGGTTGGCTTTCACTTTGTTCTCATACCCTGAATAGGTATGTACGACGTACCATCTTTTTTCCATGAATAAATTCACCTATAGTCCTGTTTATTTAAAAACAAGGCGCAGCAACTCAGAAATTCCAAGATCCAGCACAAAGAAATAAATAGCAACAAAAGCTACGGTACCCAATACGACAAGCGTATAGGTAGTCATCTCTTTACGACTTGGCCACTTGACCTTTTTGAGTTCTGTCCAACTGTCGGTGAAGAAGGAAAAAGTGGATCCGAAGCTTTGTCTCATTCTAGCCAAGAACCCCACGAACTACACCTCCAAAGAACTACCTAGTCTCGCGATGAGCAGTATGTTCATTGCAAAATTTGCAATATTTCTTCAACTCAATACGGTCGGGATTGTTGCGCTTATTTTTAGTGGATGCATAGTTTCTTTGTTTGCAATTTGTGCACGCTAATGTGATGATGACCCGCATGATGTACACCTCCTACAGACACGTTCTAATTAAAGCCCTTCGAAGCGCGTCAAAAAGAAAGCGACTTTTAGGGCTACCTGAAATACTTTATCACAACCCGCAACAGAGTGTCAAGGCAGAAGTCTCACAAATGCGAGAGTATCATCAGTATAGACGCTCCGACACCATATTAAACCTCACTCAAAGAAAACGCCCGCGCAGCCAAGACCATGCAAGGCGACGCGGGCATATTCTATAAATCTCTAACTTCCAAATAGCGTTCAAGCTTGCGTTTGACACGTTGAAGAGCATTGTCAATAGACTTGACATGACGATCTAAATCCACCGCTATTTCTTGGTAGGATCTTCCATCGAGATAGAGCATAAGTACCCTACGTTCCAAGTCGCTCAATATCTCTCCCATTTTATCTTCAAGACCCGTAAATTCTTCTTGATTAATCACAAGCTCCTCAGGATCTGTGACCCTGGAACCGCTAATGACGTCAAGCAGCGTACGATCAGAATCTTCATCATAGATAGGCTTGTCCAGTGACACGTAGGAATTAAGAGGAATGTGTTTCTGACGCGTTGCTGTCTTAATCGCCGTGATGATCTGTCGGGTAATGCACAGTTCAGCAAAGGCTTTGAATGAAGCAAGCTTGTCTCCTCGGAAGTCGCGGATAGATTTATATAAACCTATCATTCCTTCCTGCACAATATCTTCTCGGTCTGCACCTATCAAAAAATAAGAACGTGCTTTGGCACGCACAAAGTTCTTGTATTTATTGATAAGGTATTCCAACGCTTCGCTATTGCCTTCACGGACTGCCTCGACAATGTCTTCATCTGGCTTGAGGTCATAATCATACATTCTCAGTTCTTTGAGGTCGACACTCACCAACAATCCCTCCGGCCTGCAGGACTACCCAGATTCACATTAAAAGTTTAGGTTAAGTATACATGATGAAATCTCACACCGTCAACGGGGACCCCCACCATTTCTAGCATTTGGAGGATTTACTCCCCTCTTCGCCACCGCTCGAACTGCGCTTTGATCTCACTGCTCAACTTACCTTCGAATGGATTGCGCTTCGCTGTCGTTTCTGGATGAATACGTTCTCGAACCTCTTTGCGATTCTGTTTGATTTTGATGAGAAGTTCACCGGCTGGCAATCGTAGAGCTCCTTTACCGAAAATAACATGCTGCTCAATCATATCGGAGGTGGCCACATAGATCTGCTTACGCCTTCCCATCAGATTCGTGACCAAACGTTCGATCCGTTCATCCGCGGTTTCCTTCTCTTTGGTGTAGAGCACGTTCAACTTGCTCTGTACATACTTTTTCCCAAGTCCAGGTACCATATAAGCGTCGAAAACCAGGTATACTTTCATACCCGAGTAAGATTGATATTCAGCCAGCATATGGATCAACTTATCCCGAGCACCTTCCAAATCAGTATCCTTAAGCTTACTCAGTTCCGGCCAAGCTCCGATGATATTGTAGCCGTCTACGATCAGAAACTCTTCCATCTGCTTTAACTCTTATTTCGTTGGCGAACCACTTCATACATCAAGACACCCGCGGCAACGGAGGCATTCAGGGAATTCACATGTCCCGCCATCGGCAGCTTAACCAAGAAGTCACATCTCTCTTTGATTAACCTGCCTACGCCTTTACCCTCATTACCAATAACAAGAGCTATAGGCATACTGAAATTCGCCTTGTAGACATCTTGCGCTGCGGACACATCTGTTCCTGCAACCCACACTCCTTGCTCTTTGAGTTGCTCAATCGTCTGAGCGATATTCGTCACCCGAGCAACGGGAACATACTCTACAGCCCCGGCTGAGGTCTTAGAAACCGTTGCTGTCAGTCCGACGGAGCGTCTTTTGGGAATAATGACACCATGAACCCCTGTGCAGTCTGCTGTCCGCAGGATTGAGCCCAGATTGTGCGGATCTTCGATCTCATCAAGTATCAAAATAAAAGGATCTTGCCCAAGCGCTTTGGCTTTCGCAAGAATATCCTCCACTTCCACATACTCATAAGCCGCCACTTGCGCAATTACGCCTTGGTGCTGAAGCGCCTCCACCATCTGATCGAGCTTGCGCTTGTCTGTAAATTGAACGAGAATCCCCAAGTTTTTGGCTTCCGCCACGATAGGCCCCGCGAATTGCTTCTGCGCGTTCTCAGCAATCCAAATTTTATTAATCGTTCGACCGGCACGTATAGCCTCCAGAACGGAATGCTTCCCGCCAATATATTCTTCTTCCATCATGCTTCCTCCTAAAAAATTCACTTATCTCACACAAAATTTACCTCTCAGCATAAGCTAAGATTTATTCTTGTAGGCAAGGGCGAAATCCAATATTTCCTTCAAACGTTCAAACGATTGCTTATAGTACAAGTATCCGATTAAGCACTCAAACGCGGTGCTGTGCCGGTATTCCAGCACATCCGCGTTTTTGGCTGTCGTTCCTGATTTGGCATTGCGCCCGCGCTTCACCATATCTGTCTCTTCTTCTGTCAGCATCGGCATCAAGGCTTCCAGCAGTTTGGATTGCGCCTTCGCCGATACATATCCAGTGGATGCTTTGTGCAAATGATTGGGCCGATGATTTCCGCCAGATATAACATACTGGCGAATGTAGACCTCGTAAACCGCATCCCCGATATAAGCAAGTACAAGCGGGTTCAGCAAATGAGGGCTTTTGGACGGCGGAAAAACAAACAAATTCTTCGCTGCATCAGTAAAAGTCTCACTCATTTGCGGCGCCAACGAATTCCCTGCGGCGTGTCCTCAAGGAATATCCCTTTCTCTGTGAGCAGGTCACGGATTTCATCCGCACGCGCCCAGTTTTTCGACTTCCGCGCTTCTGTCCGATCGACAATCAATTGCTCAATCTCTTCATCCAGCAATTCGTCCGCTTGCTGGGACAATATGCCCAAGGTTTGATCGAAGACTTGCAGCTGATCTAGGAACACCTGCAGCGCGGCGGCATTCACCCGCTCCTGCTGCAGATACAGGTTCGCTTCCGCAACCAGATCGAACACAGCCGTGATCGCATCCGGGGTATTGAAGTCGTCATTCATCTTCTCGACGAACTGCTTGGCAATCGCGTCCACACGCTCCTTAAGGGCTGCTTCCACTTCACTCGAAATAGAAGCTGTAGCTAATCGGTGCTTCAGGTTGTCATTTGCATTTTGAATACGCTCCAAAGCATTAGCCGCCTGCTTCAAACTCTCATCGCTGAAATTCAGCGGATTGCGGTAATGGGCAGACAACATGAAGAAGCGGAATACTTCCGGCTTGATTTGCTTAACAAGATCGCGGATGAGTATGCCATTACCCAGCGATTTGGACATTTTTTCATTATCGATGTTCAAGAAAGCATTGTGCAGCCAATAATTGGCCATTGGATGGCCGGTTACCGCTTCGGTTTGCGCGATCTCGCACTCATGGTGCGGGAACGTCAAATCTTGACCGCCGCCGTGAATATCAATCGTTTCGCCTAAATATTTGCGCACCATAGCGGAGCACTCGATATGCCAGCCCGGACGGCCTTGCCCCCATGGACTATCCCAATAAATTTCTCCCGGTTTCGCGGCTTTCCAAAGAACAAAATCCTGCGGATTCTCTTTGCGGTCGTCCACTTCAATGCGAATGCCGTATTGGAGTTCTTCCAGATTTTGATGGGAAAGCTTGCCGTATTCGGCGAATTTGGTTGTCCGGTAATAGACGTCGCCGCGGGCTTCATAGGCATAGTCTTTTTCAACTAAAGCAGCGATGAACTCGATGATTTCCTGAATATTTTCCGTTACACGGGGGTTCAAGGTAGCTTCATGTACCCCCAATGTTTGGATATCCTCCAAAAAGGCGGCAATAAAAGTTTCGGCCAGCTCTGGAACGGATACAGCCATTTCTTCGGCTTTACGGATCATTTTGTCATCTACATCGGTAAAATTCGTTATATAAGTGACTTCATAATTTTGAGACTCTAAGAAGCGCCTTACAACATCGAAGAAAATGACCGGTCTGCCATTCCCAATATGGATATAGTTATATACGGTTGGACCGCATACATACATCTTCACCTTCCCCGGTTCAAGCGGTACGAATTCTTCCTTCTTGCGTGTTAGCGTATTATACATTCTGAGCGTCATGTTCTCTCGCTCCTCCATTCTTAACCCGTTCTTGTTCTAACTGTCTTTTAAGCTCATTAATTTGCTGCTGCATTTCCTGGAATATATCGATAATGGGATCCGGTAAATTGCCGTGGTCCAAACGATTCACACGTACACCGTCCCGCTTCACAAGCTTAGCAGGCATCGTAACAACGGTACTGTTCGAAGGAACCTCTTGGATGACCACTGCATTGGAGCCAATCCGTGAATTCTCGCCTACAAGGAAGGAGCCTAAAATCTTAGCGCCTGATCCAACAACTACATTATTGCCAATTGTTGGGTGTCTCTTACCTTTTTCTTTCCCTGTTCCACCCAAAGTTACCCCTTGATACAAAATAACATCGTCGCCGATCTCACAGGTCTCCCCAATCACAACCCCCATCCCGTGGTCAATAAACAACCTTTTACCGATAGTGGCACCTGGATGTATCTCAATACCTGTCATAAAACGGCTCCATTGCGAGACGATACGGGCGATTGTAAACATCCTCCGTTTATAGAACCAGTGACCGATGCGGTGCGCCCAGATAGCATGAAGCCCAGAGTACGTAAACACAACCTCAAACCAGCTGCGTGCAGCCGGGTCGTTATCGAATACGGCGGAAATGTCAGATTTGATCGTTTGCCACATGCTCTCACCTTCTTTTTGTAGGAAATCATTACCCCTGTGTATAAAAAAAGCCCCCGCAGCCATATGGCTGCAGAGGCGTGATTAATCGCGGTTCCACTCTGCTTGGTGACTCGGAAGTCTCCCAACTCAAAAACCCGTAACGTGGGCATTCCGGCTGCGCCTACCCTACTCTGTTATCCGAGTATTCGGCGCGGCAGCTCCCAGGTGCATTTCCGATTAGAGGGAATGGATAACTCACAGCCAAAGCCTGACGGCTCCGATTATCCTCTCTGATAAATCCCTAAATAATCGTACTCTCCTGATCATTGCGTTCCTTATTGAACTAAGTATAGCGAAAAGAACCCCGTATTACAACAAGTTCCGTAGACGTGAAGCGACTTTTTCTTTCCCGAGCAGGTACAAGGACACATTGAGATCAGGTCCATGCACTTGCCCTGTCAGCGCAGAACGGATCGACATGAATAACTGCTTCCCTTTGTAGCCTGTATCCTTCTGCACTTGCTTCAGCAAAGCTGGTATAGCCTCTACCGTGAAATCTTCCGCTTGCTCGACTTGCCCCAAGAAGCTGGACAGTACGACCGGTACATGCTCTTCTTTTAGCACAGCCGCAGCTTCCTCATCGATCACCAGCTCTTCTTTGAAGAAGATGCTCGACAATTCGACAATTTCCGCCGCGAAGCGCATTCTCTCTTGATTCAAGCCTATCAGAGCCTCCACCCATGCTTGGCCCGCTTCATCCAACTGCGGAGCGATGTATCCGGCTTTCTGCAAATGAGGCACACACAGCTCAACGACGCGGGAGAGCGGGGCCTTTTTCAAATAGGCATTGTTCATCCAGTTCAATTTATCCATATCAAACACAGCCGGACTCTTCGATACACGATCGAGGTCAAACTGGGCAATCAGTTCTTCCTTCGTAAACATCTCTTCTTCGCCGCCAGGAGACCATCCTAGAAGAGCAATGAAATTCACAACAGCTTCCGGCAAATAGCCTAATTCCCGGTACTGTTCGATGAACTGGATGATGGACTCATCCCGTTTACTCATTTTCTTCCGGTCCGGATTCAGAATCAGCGCCAAGTGCGCGAATTCCGGAACAGGCATGCCGAGAGCCTCGTACATGAGAATTTGTCTTGGCGTATTGGACAGATGCTCTTCCCCGCGGATGACCAAATTGATTTTCATCATGTGATCGTCCACAATAACAGCAAAGTTATAGGTGGGAATTCCGTCAGGACGCGCGATAATAAAGTCGCCAATCCCAGCCGACTCAAACTCAACATGCTCGCGCACCTTGTCCTCGAAGCCAATAATCCGGTCTGCCGGCACGCGGAACCGAGTTGAAGGCTTGCGGCCCTCCGCTTCGTAAGCAGCAATCTGCTCAGGCGTCAAATGACGGCATTTACCCGAGTAACCGCCCATTTCACCGCGCGCTTCCTGCTCTGCACGTTCCTGCTCCAAATCCGCTTCGGAACAGTAGCAAGGGTAGGCATGGCCGCTCTGAAGCAGCTGATTCAGGTGGGTTTGATAGATATCAAGTCTTTCCATCTGACGATAAGGACCGTATGGCCCCCCGATATCTACGCTCTCGTCCCACTCTAACCCAAGCCATCTCAGACCGTTTAATTGATCCTCAATGCCGGATTCTTTATGACGAGTTTGATCGGTATCTTCAAATCGTACTACAAACGCTCCGCCATGACGGCGCGCCAATAAATAATCAAACAGTGCCGTACGAGCACCGCCAATATGTAAATGTCCCGTTGGACTAGGTGCATAGCGCACACGTAAAGGTTGGTTCATGACTGTACCCTCTTCTCCCCAATAATACCTGCTATTCTAGCACATCTCGAATTAAACAAACAACCGATTGTGAGGCAATTCCTTCGCCCCGGCCCGTAAAGCCGAGCTGTTCGGTCGTCGTCGCTTTCACATTGATTTGATCCGGCGAAGCTCCCAATGCAGCGGCAATAATTTCGACCATTTGCGGAATATACGGAGCCATTTTGGGCTTCTGGGCAATAATCGTGGAATCTGCATTTCCTAGGCGATACCCCTTGTCCTTAGCCAGCTGCCAAACATGTTTCAACAACACCAAACTGTCCGCATCTTTGAATTCCGCAGCCGTATCCGGGAAATGCTTCCCGATATCGCCCAAGCCCAGTGCGCCTAGAATCGCATCGGTTATCGCATGAAGAAGCACATCCGCGTCGGAGTGGCCGAGCAGTCCCTTTTCATAAGGAATGGTCACGCCTCCAATAATGCACTTACGGCCTTCCACTAACTGATGAACATCAAATCCCTGTCCTACGCGAATCATTGTTGTCCCTCTCCCCTAACATTCAGTAGTATCCATTCTGCCCATGGCAAATCTTCCGGTGTCGTAATCTTAATATTGTAATAGTCCCCTTCGACAACATGCACCGTCGTTCCTATCCGCTCCACCAACATAGCATCGTCTGTTCCCATAAAGTCATCCTGAAGCGCACGCTCATGCGCCTCCTGCAGAAGGGAAAGTCGAAAAGCTTGCGGGGTTTGGATGGCCCACAAGCTTCTTCTATCCGGTGTAGATTGTATTCGCTTCTCGGTATCTACGATTTTGATCGTATCCTTCACAGGTACAGCCAGCACGGCTGCATCCCGATCTTGCGCCTTCACGAGGCATTCGAACACGTGTTCTCTTTTGACAAAGGGACGAACACCATCATGAACGAGCACCCATTCTGTGTCCCGTTCCAGGGCCCCTAGGCCTCGTCTGACGGAATCCTGACGCTCCGCCCCACCTGCCAGCACATGAGTGACCTTGGAAAGCGCATAACTCTGTACATAGCCTGTACAGCGCTCTACGTCATTTCCGCCAACAACTAAAATGATTTCATTCACTTCATGTATGTTTTGAAATAATTGCAACGTATGTACCAGAATTGGCTTCTGTCCAAGTTGTAAATATTGTTTGCTTTCCGCCGTTCCCATGCGCGAGCCCTTGCCCGCTGCCACGATGATAACCCCTAGCTTCCCCATAAGTCCTCCAACCCCAACTGGCGCTTTCCTTCCGAAAGCTTTCTGCGTAAGCATAGACCCAAGGATAAACAACTCCGTCGTCCATTTAGGACCAGCGGTTTGTCAAGGTTGATGCAAAGCAAAAGTATAAAATCTATACTTTCCTATCAACTTGTAAGAGCTATGTTACATCTCCTTATCATACTGGTTTTATTGCGCTTTTTCCAATAATTTCGGTTTCGCGAAAATCATGCGGCCCGCTGAAGTCTGAAGAACACTCGTCACCATCACTTCAAGCGTCATTCCTATGAATTCACGTCCGCCTTCCACCACAATCATCGTACCGTCGTCCAGATAAGCGACACCTTGTCCATGCTCTTTGCCATCTTTAATGACTTGAACAATAATTTCTTCCCCCGGCAGGACAACAGGCTTCACGGCATTCGCCAAATCATTAATATTCAATACCGAAACGCCTTGTAATTCACATACTTTATTCAGGTTAAAATCGTTCGTGATGACTTTCCCTTGAAGCACCTTAGCCAGACGCACTAATTTACTGTCTACTTCTGATATTTCTTCGAAATCGCCTTCATAAATCAGCACCTTCACTTCGAGCTCCTTTTGAATCTTGTTCAAAATATCGAGCCCCCGGCGACCACGGTTACGCTTCAGCAAATCGGAAGAATCAGCAATATGCTGCAGCTCTTCAAGAACAAACTCCGGAATAACGAGAGTACCCTCGATAAACCCTGTTTTGCAAATATCCGCGATACGCCCGTCAATAATAACACTGGTATCGAGAATCTTATGCTCCTCGTAAGGACGATGCGTCTGCTTCTCTGGGGCTGGTGCCCGGCTCATTGCAATGATCTGGACCAGCTCTTCCCGTTTGCTGTAACCAATTCGAAACCCCATAACCGCTAGAACCCCTGATACAACGAAAGGTAAAAGAGGGCTTGCCCATTTCACCTGCTCGAGCACAGGAAACACCAATACCGATATAAGCAGTCCAATTACTAATCCTAATGTACCTGAGAGCAGATCGGACACAGGAATGTCCGCAACGTTCCGTTCCCCTCTGACAAGCAGTTTCATCCCCTTGCCTGCAACCCATGCTGAAAGAATGAACATAACTACCGCACATAAACTATTGATGGCTATTGCTTTTCCTGAATCATTCATAAAACCTGTCGTTCGAAGGATCGCGTCACTCCATCCAAAACCTAAACTACCACCCATGATGGCCAAAATGAATTGCACCCATTTCCTCATCATAGATTCACCTCCTGCATCAACTTATTAATAAAGCTCCCTTACAATTATGTTCCAATTTATCCAACGTTAATCACTTCTTTACATGTAAAATTGAAATATTAGAGGGCTTCCATTATAATGAAATTGGAAGTTACCAACCTACCAGAGGTGGATGGAATGAGCTCCTTGACTTTAAAGCAGTTTCAAGATCAAGTATCCGAATTGTTGCTCCGTCACCGAAGTCTGCTTGACGTCTTATCCAAATTTCAACAGTCAGGCGCAGCCGCTAATCGTTCCGTGGTGAAATCCATTACCGAGTGTGGATGTATTCAGGTTAACGCAGCGAAGCAAGAGTATCATCCAGAGATGACGTTGAATGAAGCTAAGGATGTACTTGGCACTCATGTAACCGGTCATTTATGTGAACAATGCATTGAGGTTGTCAGTAGTGAACTGGGCAGAAATCTTTTCTATATGTCCGCACTGAGTAACATTCTTGATGTTAATCTGGAGCAAGTCGTCGAAAATGAATCAAAGAAGTGCACAACCCTTGGACTATTCAACATGTCATGAAAATGAAGATGAACAAAAAAAAAGCATTTATTTTCTCTGAGTCATCAGAAGAAAATAAATGCTTTTTATTTTGGAGTTTAAACGTCCGATTTCACGGAATTCGGATCCTCTACGCCGCGTCTTTTGTTCTTTCTGCGGATGCGGATGAAGAACCCATCAACGTTTTTTTTTAGGCCGTAAAGTGCGTACAGTAAAAGCGGTACGAAAATCATTTTGGAAATAGACTCAGGCCATTTAATTGCAATCAGGATAGCTACGGCAACGATAACCGGTGTGATCCAGATTGCTGCTTTGGGAATACCCGCTTTCTTGAAATTCGGGTACTTCACTGTACTTACCATCAAGTAAGACAACAAGATTGTACTTACCAAGAGCACATACACGTTAATTTCGTTCACGAACAACGCTAGTGTACATAGCACGCCACCTGCAGCTGGAATCGGCAAGCCGATGAAATAGCCGGGTGTACCTGCAACAACATTGAAGCGAGCCAGACGAAGTGCTCCACAAATGGGGAAGATCGCCGTGACGATCCAGGCAAATGCCGGACTAATCACACTCGGATCATTAAAGGCTACAACGTACATGATAAAGGCAGGCGCTACACCGAAAGAAATAACATCGGACAGCGAGTCTAGCTCTTTACCAAATTCACTCTGCGCATTCAATGCCCGGGCTACACGACCGTCAAGACCGTCAAGCAACATCGCGACGATAACAAGTACAGCTGCAATACCATGTTCACCACTGAAAGCGAGAATAATTGACAGAACACCGAGGAATAAGTTCCCTACTGTAAAAAGACTGGGAATTGATTTCGTTAACATATGTTTTTGTCCACCTCTGGATTTACTATGCCCTAAACTTGACTTTATAAAACCTCAACATTAGATACTTTATGATTGTATCCAGTTTAAATATGTCTGTCAATGAACACTTGTTCTTGAATTCTTTTGAGGCCCTCTTTAATAGCGCGCGCCCTCACTTCTCCGATTCCGTCAACTTCATCCAATTCCTCAATCGTTGCCATCATCATGTGCGGCAGGTAGCCAAACTTCTCTACAAGATTCGCAATAATGATCGAGGGAAGCCGCGGTATTTTCCCAAGAATCCGGAATCCCCTAGGAGATACCGGCTCTTCAACGATCGAATTCGTATGAGGGTAGCCGAGTAATCGAATGATTTGGTGCGGCTCCAGCAGCTCATCCGAAGACAAGCGCTTTAAGCCTGCTTGCATTTCCTTAACGCGTTCTTCCGATAATTCCCTTACATAATCTTTTACGAGCAATCGCGCTTCAAGTTCCGCATTGCCGACAAGTTCTTCAAGCTGCATGCTAATTAGGCGGCCCTCATTCCCCAACTCGTTGATGTACCGGTTGATTTCCGCCTTAATGCGCAGCACCATTTCGAAACGGGCAATGACATTGGTGACATCATGCAGCGTAACTAACTCCTCAAACTCCGACGCACTTAGATTGGTTAGCGACTGATCCAAAACCACTTTATAGCGCTCCAAAGTCTGGATAGCTTGATTGGCTTTCGTCAGGATGACGCCGATATCTTTGAGCGCATAGCGCAAGTTGCCTTGATAAAGGGTAATAACATTTCGCCGCTGTGAAATCGAGACAACCAATTTATTTGTCTGCTTCGCCACACGTTCAGCAGTCCGATGTCGGATTCCGGTCTCCGATGAAGAAATCGAGGAATCGGGAATTAATTGCGTATTCGCATAGAGAATACGCTTGATATCCTCGCTGAGGATGATCGCTCCGTCCATTTTGGCAAGTTCATATAAATAATTGGGGGAAAACTCACAATCGATCGAAAAGCCGCCGTCGACAATTTCCCTTACTTCCGCACTGTATCCAACAACAATTAGTCCGCCTGTTTTGGCGCGCAGGACATTCTCCAAACCGTCACGGAACGATGTGCCAGGCGCTACCATTTGCAGCAATTGGCTCATGACGTCTCGCTTTATCTCTTCTTTACTCATATTTTCCTCCTGAAGGCTTGCAGGTTGAATGATTCAGGAGCTAATCCAGTGCCGCTTTCAAAGCTTCGGACACTGTGTTCACTCCGATAATCTCCATACCGGGCGGATGCGTCCACCCCTTCAAACTTTTCTCCGGCATAATGACTCTACGGAATCCTAATTTCTCCGCTTCTTTCACTCGTTGATCAATTCTAGACACACCGCGTACTTCTCCAGTCAACCCGATCTCACCGAACACGACGTCAAAAGGTCTCGTTGCATGATCCCGAAAGCTGGATGCGATACTGATCGCAATAGCCAAATCGACCGCAGGTTCATCGAGCTTGACGCCGCCGGCCACGTTCAGATAGGCATCTTGATTCTGAAGGAACATGCCCATTCTTTTCTCCAAAACGGCAATGATGAGAGAAAGCCGGTTATGATCAACGCCTGTCGCCATCCTTCTGGGAGAAGGGAAATTCGTTGAAGACACCAAGGCCTGAATCTCTACCAAAACAGGACGCGTTCCTTCCATACTGGCAACCACTGTGGAACCAGCAACTCCAAGCGGTCTCTCAGACAGGAATAGTTCAGAGGGATTGCTTACTTCAACCAAGCCGGCTTCTTGCATCTCAAAAATGCCGATTTCATTCGTTGACCCGAAACGATTCTTCACTGCTCGAAGTACTCGATACGAATGATGCCGCTCACCTTCAAAATAAAGCACACAATCCACCATGTGTTCCAGCATCCTAGGTCCCGCAATGGCGCCTTCCTTCGTCACGTGGCCGACAAGGACCGTTGCAATACCCTTACCTTTAGCTATTCTCATAAAATGACCCGTACATTCCCGAACTTGCGAAACGGTTCCGGGGGCTGATGTAATCGCAGGATGATAGACCGTCTGAATCGAGTCGATCACTAAGAAATCCGGCTCAATCTCTTGAATCGCTTCCTCAATGAGTTCAAGGTTCGTTTCACAAAGCACATAGAGCAGCGGAGATGCTGCATTCAATCGGTCCGCACGAAGTTTCGTTTGCTTGACGGATTCTTCCCCCGATATATAGAGCACTTTCTGGTGTGCTTGCGTAAGCTCGAAAGAGGTTTGAAGCAGTAACGTTGACTTCCCGATTCCCGGATCCCCGCCTACGAGAATCAAAGATCCAGGCACGATACCTCCGCCTAAGACGCGGTTTAACTCTTTATTGCTGGTCACGACCCTAGGCTCCGGGCTACTTTCTATATGTATGATGGGGGTCGGTTTTTCTTTCGTGCGAGGGGTAGAAGAATTCATGCCCTTTGTACGCACAACCGTTTCGATTTCTTCCACCATCGTATTCCAAGATTGACAACCTGGGCATTTGCCCATCCATTTCGGCGATTCATAACCGCATTCTTGACAGCAAAATTTCGTTTTCTGTTTACTCATGACGTAAGTGACTCCTTAGATCTTACAATTCTATATTTGGCTATCCTTACCAATAAAGTTTACCATTTTTACGAAGTCCATGAAAGGTCATCTGCAAATAAAAAGCATTTTGCCGCACCCGGACAGGATGCAGCAAAATGCTTCTTCGCTTTGCATTATTTAGCGGCTACGCCTTCGCCTTTCAGGACAACCAGTTCGCCGTCTTTCTCATCAATCGTTAAAGAGTCGCCTTTGGCAATATTGCCTTTGAGAAGCTCTTCAGACAAGCGGTCCTCGATATGCTTCTGAATCGCTCTGCGCAGCGGTCTTGCACCGTAAGTCGGGTCATATCCTTCTTTGGCCAGGAACATTTTCGCATTGTCCGTCAGCAAGAAATCAACTTCTTGTTCTTTCAGACGTTTGCGAAGATCATCCGCCATCAAAGTGACGATTTCTGCGATATGCTTCTCATCCAAAGAGTGGAAGACGATAATTTCATCGATCCGGTTTAGGAACTCTGGACGGAAGCTTTTCTTAAGCTCGCCCATTACTTTATCTTTCATGTTGGAATAATCTTTGCCTGCATCGAGAGCAGCAGTAAAGCCGAGAGACGAATTTTTCTTAATCGTGTCTGCACCAACGTTGGATGTCATAATGATCAGTGTGTTACGGAAGTCGACTGTACGCCCTTTGGAATCCGTTAATCGACCGTCTTCCAGGACTTGCAGCAGGATATTGAAAACTTCCGGATGTGCTTTCTCGATCTCATCGAGCAGCACGACCGAGTAAGGTTTGCGGCGAACTTTCTCTGTCAGTTGCCCGCCCTCTTCATATCCAACATACCCTGGAGGCGCTCCGACTAAGCGAGACGTCGAATGTTTCTCCATGTATTCCGACATGTCGATACGGACTACTGCATTATCATCACCGAATAACGATTCAGCTAGCGCACGCGCTAATTCGGTTTTACCCACCCCTGTAGGTCCGAGGAAGATGAAGGAGCCCATAGGACGCTTCGGATCTTTCAGGCCTGCTCTAGCGCGGCGAATCGCGCGACTGACAGCTTTAACCGCTTCTTCTTGTCCAATGACGCGCTCATGAAGAATATCTTCCATTTTGAGCAGACGCTCTGTTTCCTCTTCCGCCAGCTTGCTAACGGGGATTCCCGTCCAGCTTGCGACGATTTGAGCGATGTCATCTGGTGTTACTTCCGTGTCCAGACGACCTTGTTTCTCTTTCCAATCATTTTTCGTTGTATCCAGCTCTTCCCGAAGCTTTTGTTCGGTGTCGCGAAGTCCAGCTGCTTTCTCGAACTCCTGGCTTTGAACCGCGGCATCTTTCTCCTTGCGGATATCCTCGAGTTTGTTCTCAAGCTGTTTCAATGAAGGCGGTATCGTGTAAGAACGAAGTCTTACTTTGGAGCTCGCTTCATCGATCAAGTCAATGGCTTTATCCGGCAAGAAACGATCCGTAATGTAGCGGTCGGAAAGCTTAACAGCCTCTTGAATAGCGGCATCGGTGATTTTCACACGGTGATGAGCTTCATAGCGGTCACGCAGGCCGTACAGGATTTGGATCGCTTCCTCTGGGGAAGGCTGATCCACCGTAATTGGCTGGAAGCGGCGTTCCAGAGCGGCATCCTTCTCGATGTATTTGCGATATTCATCCAGCGTTGTAGCGCCTATGCACTGCAGCTCGCCTCTCGCTAATGCTGGTTTTAGGATGTTGGAAGCGTCAATGGCGCCTTCAGCACCACCGGCACCGATTAACGTATGCAGCTCATCAATAAAGAGCACGATGTTGCCGGCTTGACGAATTTCGTCCATGATTTTTTTGAGGCGATCCTCGAATTCACCGCGATATTTGGTTCCTGCTACGACAGAACCCATATCAAGGGTCATCACCCTTTTATCCTTCAACGTTTCGGGGATCTCATTATTAATGATTTTCTGAGCGAGGCCTTCGGCAATTGCCGTTTTACCAACCCCAGGCTCACCGATCAGTACCGGGTTATTCTTGGTTCTGCGGCTTAACACTTGGATAACGCGCTCAATCTCTTTACTACGCCCAATGACAGGATCCAGGTGCCCCTCTTTGGCGTAAGCGGTTAGATCTCTCGCTAGACCGTCTAGTGTAGGTGTGTTCACATTCTGGGTATTGCCATGGCTTGGCGACACAGTCTCGCTGCTGCCTAGCAGTTGAAGCACTTGTTGACGCGCTTTATTCAAAGAAACGCCCAAATTGTTAAGGACTCTCGCAGCGACACCCTCGCCTTCACGAATAAGTCCGAGTAAAATATGTTCAGTCCCCACATACGTGTGACCTAATTTTCTAGCTTCATCCATGGAAAGCTCGATGACCTTTTTCGCTCTAGGTGTATACGCAATGTTGGTAGGTTGTTCTTGTCCTCTGCCGATCAGGGATTCAACTTCATCTTGAATTTTCTCAAGACCTAAACCCAGAGCAACGAGTGCTTTAGCAGCAATACCTTCCCCTTCACGAATAAGACCCAGCAAGATATGCTCAGTACCAATATTGTTATGCCCTAAGCGGACTGCTTCCTCTTGAGCCAAAGAAAGCACCTTCTGCGCACGTTCTGTAAATCTGCCAAACATCATAGAGAACACCTCCAAAAGTAGTATATCTATGGAAAACCTAAAGGATGAATCTTAATCTGATTAAATCCTGCCGAATTTCTCGCGAATCAGCTCAGCTCTTCGCATATCGCGCTCATCCGCGCTCAGCTTCTCGCCAGCGAATTGCTGAAGGAAACCAGGCTGCGTCATTACCAGTAGTTCATTCAATACATTGGATGAAACATTATTGATAATCCCAAGGTCTATGCCTAGTCGCACATCCGACAGGCGCTGCGCAGCCTCCTTAGAGTCCATAATTCCTGCATAAGACAAAATGCCAAGTGAGCGATTCACTCGATCAATGATGCGCATTCTAGACTCTTGCATCAGTTTATGCCTCGCGGCTCGCTCGTGCTCAATAATTTGCCTTGCGACACTGTGTAAATTATCAATAATCTCATCTTCGGATTGCCCTAGCGTAATCTGATTCGATATTTGGAACAGATTACCTAATGCTTCGCTGCCTTCCCCATATAATCCTCTAACCGTCAATCCAACTTGTGTAACAGCGGATAAAATTCGATTAATTTGTTGGGTGAGCACCAAAGCAGGCAAATGCATCATGACTGAAGCGCGAATGCCGGTTCCGACGTTCGTGGGACAGCTGGTTAGATAGCCCCTCTTCTCATCATAGCCATAATCCAGCTGGGTTTCAAAAATATCATCAATCTGATTCGCCAAGTCCCAAACCTCTTTAATTTGGAAGCCTGGGCATAAGCATTGTATACGAAGATGATCCTCTTCATTGATCATAATGGAGATGGATTCATTTTCGCTTAAAATAACGGCACCATTTCTGGATTCATTAGCTAAATTAGGACTAATTAAATGCTTCTCAACAAGAACCATTCGCTCAAGCTCATTAAGATCTGACAGCGGAATAAGCGAAAAATTACTGATCGTCTCCAGTTCATCATTATCAAGCACACCGGACAACTGATCGAGTACTTCTTGTGATTGTTGATTGGTAGCAAGCATTGGATAAGGGTAGTCTCTAAGGTTGCGTGCAATCCGGATTCGGCTGCTGATCACGATATCCGATTCCGGTCCCTCTCCCTTCATCCATTCGCTTAATGCATCTCCTGTAAACCGCTGTAGTGTCACTGGATTCACACCTTCCATACAAACTCACAAGCTGGCAATTTTCTTCTCAATATCGCGAATTTGATCCCGAATCTTGGCCGCTTGTTCGAATTCTTCAGCTTCAATGCAGGTCATCATATCCTTCTTGAGCGTATCAATCTCACGCTTACATTGGATAATCCCGCCGCTGCGTTTGGGAACTTTCCCTACGTGTACGGTGTTCCCATGCACCCTTTTGAACAGAGGATCTAACTTTTCCGAAAAGCTTTGATAACAGGATCCGCAACCAAAACGGCCTAATTTACTAAACTGCGAATAGGTTAGCCCACAGTTTTCACAACGGATAGCCTGGGACTTCGCCGCCGAGATGGAGGAAGGCTCGAAATCAAGTAATCCTGATAAAAGATTATGAATCGAAAAGCCGCCAGACGTTCCAGGAATGATTTCTCCCTTCTCTCGGGCGCAATTCTCACAAATGTGGAACTCGTTCTTGTCTCCATTCACAATCTTTGTAAAATGAAGAGTCGCCGGTCGTTTCCCGCATTCCTGACAAATCATTTCATATGCCTCCTTATCTGCTAAGCAAGGATATCAGCATCGCTTTAAGAATTTTAGCTCGAATTTCATCGCGCAGCGGGAGCTTGAAGGTCAACACATCTCTGGATATCGCTGCCCGAATCAAGTTGGCTTCTCGTGTTGAAATATAATGCCCCTCCTGCAACTGGTAAATGAGTCCTTCTGAAGTGACTTGATCTATGTGTGTATGGATCGTGCGAAAAATATGATCCAAAATCGATCCGTGACTCTTGAGCTCAATCTTCTGGATACGAATGTATCCGCCACCGCCGCGCTTACTCTCAACGAGATAACCCTTTTCCAACGTAAACCTTGTACTAATCACGTAGTTAATTTGGGAAGGCACACACTGGAACTGATCCGCCAGATCATTACGCTGAATCTCGATGGCTCCTTCAGAACTTTGCTGCAGGACATGCTTTAAATACTGCTCAATGATTTCTGATACGTTACGCATCAATTCATCCTCCCAGACCGCTAGAAGTAAATTGACTTTGATTGACTTTGACTTTCTTTGACCTTAACTAGATTATAATCATTTCCTTTCTTTTTGACAAGTGCTGACTCTAATGTCCCAAGACAGACATTTGCGGCGAGGTACGACCTTTCACTTTTCGCCTCGAAAAACTGGCCTGTTTCACAACCTACTCACAGTATTTACAAAAATACCCCTGCTTAACGTTAGGGTGCGTTCCTTTTTTTGGGGCATGGTAAGAGGGAGACATTGTGTGAGAGCTATTGCGCGCCTTGAGCAAGTGGAAACTGCGATCCGCTATTTCTGACAAAAGCCGCTCATCGGCCTCTTGAAGGCACCTACGATTCGCTATTTCACCAATTGCGACTATATTTGGGACTTTTAGGAGAAATAGGAGCCTGTAGTTCCGTTTAGACTCTGAAAAGAGCAAAATCAGCTCAAATAGCGGCCTGTAGTTCCCCTTTTGTAAAAAGAGACCTCACTTTGCGAAAACTTCACCGTAAAATTGCCGTAAAAAAAGCAAAAAAGCCTTTCTGAGATTCCTCTCAAAAAGGCTTTTTGTTCTGTGCTTGGCAACGTTCTACTCTCCCAGAACCCTGCGGTTCAAGTACCATCGACGCTGGAGGGCTTAACGGTCGTGTTCGAGATGGGAACGC
>NZ_JAGGKV010000033.1 GCF_017874035.1 Paenibacillus aceris | reverse complement strand
CGTTGTTACGTTGTCTCATTCCGCTCGCCTCCCTTTATATGAATAGTACCTTATTTCCCATGGTACTCTCCAATTTAATTAGGGGGCTTAATAGAAATGACGGATCACAGGGAACTATGATCCGCTATTTCTCCGCATTTAGCCAATTGGGGGATTCTGCGGGTAACTAAGACCCTGTAGTTCCCTCTAAATCCTGCAATCAGCCGATTTCATCCAAATAGAGGACTACAGTTCCCTTACGCCGAAGGAGCTAGTAGTCACCAGCATAACGAGGGAGTTGGTTTCAAATGAAGTATTTTATAATTACCGGGACGTCCCGCGGTCTTGGCGAAGCAATGGCGCTTAAGCTCATTTCTCCGGAACATCACCTCATTTGTATTTCAAGAAAAAAGAACAATGACTTGATAGCTAGAAGTAGTCTTATGGATTACTACGAATATGATTTAAGTAACATCGGCGAAATCCACGCTCTGATGGAACAAGTATTTCACAAGATCGATGTAACAAATGCGGAAGGAATCTACTTGATCAATAACGCGGCCGTCTTAGCACCATTTTCCCGAATCGAGCAAGCCAGCTCACAAGAGTTAATTAATAATCTTCATATAAATCTACTAGCTCCCATCGTACTCACGTCGTGTTTTATTCGTTCGACCGAACAACTGCACATCGAGAAACGGATACTGAACATCTCCTCCGCCTCTGCGAAACATCTACTTCCAGGCATGAGCGTGTACTCTGCCGCTAAGGCCGGGTTGGATATTTTCTCAACAAGTGTAGGTTTGGAACAGGGTAACGAATCTACCGCAGTCAAAATCGTATCCGTATGGCCTGGGATGATCGATACGCGTTTACAAGAAGAAGCAAGAAACGCAAGCAAGGACACATCTGCCTCAGCCTCAGCGGACATTTTTAGAATGGTAAAAGATCGCGGAATGCTCGCATCCCCTGCGGTTACAGCTGATCAATTAATCAAATTGCTGCTTGGCAATTCATTTCATCAGGGGAGCGTTGTTGAAGAGCTTCGTGTATGAGCAGCTTTATGGGGCATTTACCGAATCAGCACATGGATCAAACAAGGTAAGCTGTACCTCTCCCCCTACATATCCTCACCGGCACGCCAATAGACGGCTTATCCATCCACATGATAAGATAGAAGGAAGCGTTACTTACATCGTTAGCTAGCTTTCCTCAAGGAAAGCTTTTTAGGAGGTTCCATGGGAAAGACAGATATTCGCCGAGATGCCATTATGCAAGCCATTAAAGATAAAGGCTCCATCGCCTTGACCGATATCGTTCAGCAATTTGGCGTATCTGAAGCAACAGCCAGGCGGGACCTTGAAATTTTAGAGCAAGAGAAACGATGCATCCGTACCTTCGGAGGCGCCGTACTGGAAAGCCTGAAGGTGGAAGTACCCTTTTTCAACAAAATGGACCTTTTTACCGAAGAGAAGAAAGAAATCGCCGACAAAGCGCTAAACTTCATTGAAGATGGCGATATCATCGGCTTAACAGGCGGAACGACAACGACGTTCATTGCCAAAAAGCTGAATCAGTTCAAGAACCTTACCGTCATCACAAATGCGGTGAATATCGCCTATGAACTGATCGGGACGCAAGGACTGCAGCTGATTCTGACAGGCGGCGTGATCCGCACGCAAACGTTCGAGCTGTCGGGTCCTCTAGCCAATGCGACACTCGATAATCTCAGCATCCGCAAAACATTCATGGGCGTAGACGGCATTTCGTTAACGCGCGGCATGATGATCTACAACGAGCTGGAAGCCGAGACGAACCGCCGGATGATGAAGCAATCGATGGAAACGTTCCTCGTTGCCGACCATTCCAAGTTTAGCCGAAGCTCTTTATTTGTCATAGGCGAAGTGCAGGAAACGACCGGAATTATTAGCGATTCCAAAATAACCCCGGAAATGAAAGAGGCCTTCAGAGATGCCGGAGTCCCCTTCTTATAAAAATGAAAAACTCGATCTCACGGTTCATCACCGCGGGAATCGAGTTTTTTCAATTAACAGCACCGATTGATTTTACCGCTCTCATAACGCTCATGCAGGGATTGCATGTAGAACTCTTTTTCCGTCAATATGGGATCTTCCGGATGGTGCTCCTGCTGATGCTTCAAGTACCTGGCATAGTCCGGAATATTGAAGATGACTTTGATCGTTGCATTTACCTTGCTCGAAAAACTGGCGATCGCTCTCAAAAAGCATCACGCTCCAAATGTGGATTGGACAAACGGCGATTCTTGCAGTTGCGGCTTTTGTTTTTGAATCAAAATGTTAAACCATAAACGGATCGAAATGATGATCATCAGTAGGACAACGATGCCGAAAAAGATCGTCAATCCCGCATCAATGTAGTTATTCGTTACGATTTGATGCATAACGTCCATGTTTTTGGCCGGGGCGATGACTTGTCCTTGATCAATTCCTTCTTGATATTTCTTCGCGGCCGCCAAAAATCCGATGCTGGCATTCCCGGAAAATGCTTTTTGGTAGCCTGCAGTCAACGTAGTCACGGACAGGAATACGAATGGGATCATACCTACCCAAGCATAGCGGGCTTTCCCCATTTTGATCATAATCGTAACTGCTACTGCTAAGGCAATGGCAGCGAGCATTTGGTTCGCGATACCGAAGAGCGCCCATAAGGAGTTAATGCCGCCAAACGGGTCGACAGCCCCTTGATACAGGAAGTATCCCCAAGCCAAGCAAACAATCAGGGAAGCAATGAAATTGTATCTCAAATCTTTCGTTTGCCCAAAAGGTTTATAGAAGTTGCCGACTAAATCCTGCAGCATAAATCGGCCGACGCGGGTCCCCGCATCCACAGCAGTCAAGATAAACACCGCTTCGAACAAAATCGCGAAATGATACCAGAACGCCTTGGCACCATTTAAAAACGTTGAGAAAATTTCAGCCATCCCCACAGCCAGCGTTGGTGCTCCACCGGTTCGGGAGAGAATGGTTTTTTCGCCGATTTCTTTGGCCGTGCTTGTAATCTGATCAGGGGTTAAGGTGAAGCCCCAGGATGAAATTTTGGCAGCGACAGCAGCGGGATCGGTTCCAATGACAGCCGGTGAAGAATTCATCGCGAAGTAAAGGCCAGGCTCCAAGGAGCAAGCAGCAATCAATGCCATAACCGCGACGAAAGATTCTGCGGCCATACCAGCAAAGCCGATGAAGGGCGCATGGCTTTCTCTATCGATCATTTTTGGCGTCGTCCCGGATGAAATCAACGAATGAAACCCGGAAACCGCGCCGCATGCAATCGTTATGAACAAGAAGGGGAACAAATTGCCGGAAAACACAGGCCCGGTTCCATCAATAAACTTCGTTACAGCAGGCATTTTCAATTGGGGTAAAATAACCATAATGCCGCCAGCGAGTAAGAGAATGACGCCGATTTTCAAAAATGAGCTTAAATAATCCCGTGGAGCAAGCAGCACCCAGACGGGTAAAATGGACGCGATCAGACCATAGATCACCATCAAAACAGCGATTTGCGGGGCTGTGAATGTAAACATTTTAGCTAATGCCGGACTTTCTGCAATATACTGGCCCGACCATAGAACAATCATCAACAAGACGAAGCCAATGATAGAACCCTCGATCACTTTGCCCGGACGAATGTAGCGCATGTAAAAGCCCATAAATATAGCGATCGGCATCGTCATGGCGATGGTGAACATGCCCCACGGAGATTCCGCCAACGCTTTGACCACAACAAGTCCAAGAACAGCGACGATAATAATTAGAATCGCGAGTGTGGCAATAGAAGCTAAAGTACCGCTAAATCGGCCAACCTCATCCTTGGCCATTTGTCCGAGCGATTTGCCGTCGCGGCGCATGGATCCGACAAGGGTCACAAAGTCCTGCACGCAGCCTGCAAGAACAGCACCGATAATAATCCAGAGAATGCTTGGCAGGTACCCCATTTGTGCGGCTAAAATCGGACCAACCAACGGTCCTGCTCCTGCGATCGCAGCAAAATGGTGTCCAAACAATACAAATTTATTCGTCGGAACGAAGTCTTTGGAATCGTTATGGACATGAGCGGGGGTTGCGCGGTTGTCATTTAGCTCATAGATCTTTTTTGCGATAAAACGGCTGTAGAAACGGTACCCGAACGAATACGTGCATATGGCAGCAATGATTAACCATATCGCCGAAATGCTTTCGCCTCTCGAAAGCGCGAGCATGGCGAAACCTGACGCACCAAGTAAAGCAATGGCAGCCCAGATCACATAGGAAGCAGCTTTGTTTTTTAATAGTAACATGTCTATGAACACCCTCCAATTAACATGATTGTTAGCGCTTACAAGGAGTATATCTTGTTTGGATAACAAGCGGAATACCTGAAACGCAACATGCCAATTTCGTGCCTCATGATGTTAAATTTCGAGTTTCAAACGCAGCAGCTTTACATAATTTCGGCTGACAGGTATGGTGCTGCGCCCAGCATCTTCCATGAGCAGATTATACGCTCCGTTCACCCAGGTCTTCATTTCTGAGATGGAAGCCAGGTTGACCAGATAGCTTTTGTGGCAGCGGAAAAAACCGTATGGCTCCAGCTTCTGTTCCAGCTCCGATAAGGTATAAGAGACAATATAAGCCTTATCATAGAGGTGAACCTGTACATGCTTAATCTCCTTGCTGATATACATAATATCTTTAGGCGATACATAAATAATTCCCTCGTCCAATTCCAGTGCAAGCTTTACGCTTGTCTTAGCAGATAACGTCCGGCTTTGGCTTGCAGACGCTGCGTCGCTGCGAGGCTGCGTTTTGCGCAGTTCGCGGAAAACAATCGCGATATCCTCTTCATCGTACGGCTTGAGCATATAATGAAACGCTCGCAGCTTAAACGCGTGAACGGCATATTGATCATAGGCTGTGGAAAAAACAATTTTCACCTGAGGATTGATTTCTCCTACAATTTCTGCAACCTGCAGTCCATTTAGATCCGGCATGTCCATATCGAGAAATAAAACATCCGGCGCTAACTCTTTAACCTTCTTAATCGCATCCATTCCGCCAGTTGCCGCGGTAACCTTATCCACCTCTTCACAGCTTTCTAAGAGATAGATCAATTCTTCTCTAGCCGGCTCTTCATCATCCGCAATGACAATATTCCAACCCACTCGCCATCACCTCACCCAAAATGTAATCATCGTGCCTTCTCCCGGCTTGCTTTCAATTTCCAGCGGATGCTCCTTGCCGTAATGATAGTTCAAACGCTGCTCGATATTCCGCAAAGCCATCCCCGCATGCTCCCCCTGATTATCGGGTCCCGCAGTTTCAAGACCCACTCCGTTGTCCTGCACGGTAATACGTGCTTGGAGCCTACCCTCCTCCAGCTCCTCCTTTACCGTAAGTCTGATGACGCCGATGCCTGGCTTGTTTTTGATGCCATGAACAATGGCATTCTCGATCAGAGGCTGAATCGTGAACGGAGGAATGGAGTGGTCTAACAGCCCTTCATCAATTTCGGCGTAAAACTCCATCTGATCGCCCAAACGTGATTTGATCAAGCTGAGGTAAGACATCACGAGTTCGTACTCATCACGAATCGTGATGAGACGCTGGTTGCCGTGGCTCATATTTTTACGCAAAAATTTGGATAAGTGCATGACCATCTGACGCGCCTCTTCCGGCCTCGTGCGGATAAAGGATTTGACTGTGTTCAGCACATTAAAAAGGAAGTGAGGATTCATTTGTGCCTGCAGCGAGCGAATCTCCGCATCTGCTAGCAGCAATGTTTGCCTCTCGGATTCAACAAACGCATACTGCTGTGAAAGCAGCTCCGCAAGGGAGGACAGCATACGCCTGCGGGATGGATTATCATCCTGTTCCCGCTCAAAATATAAGCGAAACTGGCCGACCAGCGGCCGATTTGGAACTCGGATGTATAAATCGTTCCAGTGATGCGTTTTTCTGCCTTCTGCTACCCATGCTTCGCCATCTTTACTGAAAAAAGCACCGACGGCCCTCATTTCCTCATTCAGCACTTTCCCAATTTCTGATACGGCTTTATCGAACTCCAACCGCCAGAGCGGCATCGTCATATCCGCAATTTGCAGCGCTTTGCGAGCATGTTCCGCACCAATCCGTGCCTCTTCCCGCTCCATCGTATTATATAGCACAAAATACAAGGCAACCCCGACGCTGTTTGCGAGCGTCTGTGGCAAGCCAATGAGCGAAACCAAATTGGCCGCATCGTCCCATGGTTTGGCTAGAGCAAGAATAAGAACCATCTGCAAAGATTCGGCCATGAATCCAACAAGGAATGCGAGCTGTACGGACGATACTTTACGGAAGCGCTTCTTGAACGCATTGCGGCAAAGTCCTGCTAAGACACCTTGGAGAATCGGCGCAATCATACAAGCAACGGCAACGAATCCCCCTAAGCTGTAGCGATGCACCCCTGCGATAATGCCGACGATGAGCCCGCTTTTTACGCCGCCAAGCAGTCCGGCAATGACAACGCCAACGGTTCGCGCATTCGCGATCGCCGCTGTTGGTGAAACTTCCCCGATCCACGGGGCAGGCCTGTATGTATAATCGGATACCGTCACACCCGAATACGTTGCAAGAATCGCATAGGCTGAAAAAAAGAACAGGAAGCGCCATTGATACGTCCTGTCACCCTGATAGCTCATGTAACTGCGCATCCAGCGGCTGCGGGAGAAGGCAAACGCAAGCGCAATCAAGAAACCGACCCGTTCCATCATATCCACGAACAACTGAAGCATGATTCACTCACCTTTTACATTCTCATACCGTAATCCTAACAGAAATCGCATTTGCTTGCAGTAGGATGAGTTGAAGGGCTGTGGGTCTGAGTAAAACATTGTAGGAAGGCGCACACAGTGGGGAGATGGTGGCTATTCGCAGCTGTAACGATGGGAAACATCGTTACGGGCCTCGAACAGTGTGGAGGTGAGGGCTTTTCGCAGCTGTAACGATGCGAAACATCGTTACGGGCCGGGACTCGCACAGCGTGGAGGTGAGACTTTTTCGCAGCTGTAACGATGGGAAACATCGTTGCGGGCCTCGAACAGCGTGGAGGTGCTGGTTTTTCGCAGCTGTAACGATGGGAAACATCGTTACAGGCCTCGCACAGCGTGGAGGTGCGGGGTTTTCGCAGCTGTAACGATGCGAAACATCGTTGCAGACCTCGCACAGAGAGGAGGTGCGGGTTTTTCGCAGCTGTAACGATGCGAAACATCGTTGCAGGCCTCGCACAGCGTGGAAGTGAGACTTTTTCGCAGCTGTAACGATGCGAAACATCGTTGCAGCGCGTGTCTGCCACGATGATGTAGCTGTAACGATGGAAAACATCGTTGCAGGCCTCGCACAGCGTGGAGGTGAGACTTTTTCGCACCTCCAACGAAGCGCAACTTCTCGGTTGGTGGCACCCACTTGAGAAATCACTTTTCGACTTTTCACCTCCAGCCAAAAAAGGACTGCCCCAAGAAGTCGGATATGACCTTCTCAGAGAGTCCCAATTGTAATTTTTCGACGAAACAATCAAGCTCTACCCTGCTTTAGCTTCTTCATTGCCCGGCTGACCCGCGCCGCTGATTTTGTACTTCAACGTTGGCAGCATAATAAATACGCCAATCAGGAATAGAACAGCTGAAGTGACATAAATGGACTCCAGCGAGAAGGAAGCCTTAATGCTTCCCGCCAAACTCATCGTAAGCACCATCGCTCCCATGAACAGCGGGTTCAAAATCCCATTTACCCGGCCAACAAATGCTTCTTCCGTATTGCCAAGAATCATCGTTGAGATCCCAATTTGGATCGCAGGCATAACTAGTCCGGAGAAGAATTGCATCAAGAGTGCCAGCCATACCAAATGGGTCAATCCCATGACGGCAAAAGCCACAACACTTACACTCATCCCGACAATCAACAGCGCTTGCGGGGACACCTTTTTGGCAAAAGCCATGGTCACACCGCCACCGATAATCATCGCAATCCCGTTGGCTGCCATAAACCATTGCAAATCTTCCTTCGGCAGGCCAAGATTCTCAGTCACTAGAAAGATCCCCAGCGGAGAGATTAAACCGATCGCCAGACCAGCAACGGCAAAGCAGCCGCCTAACGTAACAAGCATTTTATTTTTCAGAACATACTTAAAACCTTGACCCATTTCTGCAAAAATGTGCGTGGATGGCTTCTCGGCACCTTCCTCATTTTTACGATCTGCAGGCAGGAACGTTAGTACGAGCGCGGAAAGCAGGAAGCATACGCCCATAATGGCGACTGCAACTTCAATCCCGAAGTGATAATAGACAAAGGTGCCCATGATTGGCCCCAAGATCATAAAGATCGCCATCATGGATTGAAACAACGACATCCCCATCTGCATTTGGGATTCATGCACATGTACCTTGAACAGCTTCATCCCGGACGGTTGGGAGAACTGGGACAAGATGGAGGAAACCAATGTAGCGAAAAAGATCGCCTTCCAGGAACCGTAATACAGAGTAATCATAATGACAAACACGGAAGCTGCACTGAGGATATCGCACCATACCATCGTCAATTTAGGTCTCCATCGGTCCGCAAAGGCACCGCCGATAAAAGAGAAAATAAAGATCGGCGCGAACTCCGCCACTGAAATCAAAGAAACCGAGTAAGGATCATTATTAGTCATGTCTGTGACATAGAGAAGAATCGCAAAGTTACGAATCCAGATTCCGATTTGGAGAAAAAGACCGGATAGCATGATGGATTGCACGAAACGATTGGCAAAAAAGGAACGCATCGTCGGCGCATCCGAAGCTATTACATTAGACAAAACAAACACCCCTTCGCAAAATAAAGTAGATCCATGAAACATAACTTCTTTCTAACGTTACACGAAGAAAAAAAGTTTCACTAACCTCATCTAATTTAACGAAAAAGGGTGCTTGACGTCTAGTGACATAGGTCATATGACCAGTCATAACATGAATGCCTCAGCGTGACTGAGACATAAGCAGCGCGGCGCCAACGGCTCCTGCGGCTGAACCAAGCGCAGACGTTACGAACCGTACCGGCTTGCGTATTGAAGGCAAACAGCGCTCTTCGATGATCTCTCTCATCGGTCCTAACAAAGGCTCGCCGATATGCGAAGCGCCGCCGCCAAGGATAACCACCTGCGGATTCAGCAGGTGGAGAATGCTCACGAGCCCGATGCCGAGGGATCGTCCCGCTTCGCGCAAGATGCCACTAGCCTCGGCATCCCCTTCCGCGGCTGCGGCCGCGACCAACCGCGCATCCACGCGGTTCGGGTCGCCTCCTGCAAGCCGCGCGAGCGCGCCCGCGCCACCACGTCGCACCTGCTCCGCGCCGCGGCGACCAATAGCAGTGCCTGACGCGTACAGCTCCAGGCACCCCACATTCCCGCAGGGGCAGAGCGGCCCATTTCCATCAATGGAAATGTGACCGAGCTCCCCTGCGTTATGGTTCGTGCCGGCGATCACGCGACCGCCGGAAATGATGCCCCCGCCGATCCCCGTGGAGATCGTCACAAAAATACAGTCCGGCGCTCCCTCGCCCGCGCCGGCCAGCCATTCGCCGACCGCCGCTGCGGTGGCGTCGTTCTCGAGCCTGACCGCGCATGCGAAGCGGTCAGAGAGCACGGCAGCGACGGCCACGTCGCGCCAGCCGAGATTGGCGGCGAAGGTGACGACACCGTTCGCCGTATCGAGCGTGCCCGCGGTGGCGACGCCAATCCCGCGGAGAACGCTGCGGCCGCCGGGCACGGCCGCAAGCAGCCCCTCGATCAGGCTGCCGAGCCGATCGAGCACAGCCGCCTCCCCCTGCTGCGCCAGAGTGGGGAGCTCTTCCTTCGCGATGATGCTGCCATCGCCGGAAATCAACGCGGCCAACATTTTCGTGCCGCCCAAATCCACCCCGACATAGTACTCCCGCAGGAACACGTCTTGACCCTCAGCCCAATCCTTCCCTGCTGCCTTCTCCCCACTCACTCGACCCTCAGTCCATTTCCCACCGCTCATACTTCCTGCCTCCATCCAATCGGGTATTGTTCAGACAAGGTGACTGGCAGTCGCCCTACCGGCTTCTCTATCCCAAGCAGCACATTCGCTAGGGATACCATCGCCAGCGGACGATTTTCGTAACAGGCCAAATACGTCTTCACCTCAGGAAACTCAAGCAAATCATAAGGGTTTCGGCCTGCGGCTACGATAAGATGCAGTTCTTCTTTCTCTGCCAATGTTTTCACCAACCGCGTCTGTCCAGGCGAGAACGCAGCATTGTAAGTCACCACGATCACTTGTTTCATGCCTTCGGCAGCTTGAAGAGTCGCGGTAATCTCCGTTTCCGAAGGGTACAGTCCCAAATACACTTCTCGAACGGGTTTTCCGGAGATTGCTGAGAGCGCGGTGCCCAGCGTCCCCTGCCTGTCCACAACCTCATCGATTTCTGTTCCCGTTTGCACTTCCGTCCAAATTACAAGCGTCGGTTCGTTCATATCCAGAAATTGCCCGACTTCGTCCTTTACCAGCGTAATACTTTTACGGCTAAGCTCTTTAGCCAATAGCTGATTCTCCGGCGTTGAAATAGGTCCTTCCGGGATGGGCTCAAACTTTTCAAACTGAATGTCCCGTTTACATTTATAGGTCATAACCCGCAGGACAGACTCATCAATGCGCGACTCCGGAATGCGTCCGCTTTCGACGGCTGCAATTACTGCTTCAATCGCGGATATTTGACGATCCAACCTATGACTAACCAAAATAAGATCCGATCCGGCTTCTATGGCACGAACTGCGCCTTCTGCGACTCCGATGCCTTCGGAAATCGCCTTCATCTCCAGACAGTCTGTTACGATGAGCCCCTTGAAGCCCAGCTTCTCCCGCAGCAGTTCCGTTAAAATGCGATACGATAACGTAGACGGTACACCGTTTTGTTCCAGTGCCGCGAACACGACGTGCGCGGTCATAATCGCATCTACGCCGCCTTCAATCGCTTTGATGAAAGGGTCCAGTTCGAGCTCCATAAGCCGCTCCATGCTATGCGGAACAACCGGAAGATCATGATGCGAGTCCTCTGATGTATCCCCATGCCCTGGAAAATGCTTAACCGTCGCAATAACGCCCATATCCTGCAAGCCTTTCACGGCGTGCGTCCCCATATCGCCTACGATCGCAGCGGTTTCCCCATATGAACGTACTCCGATGACGGGATTCAACCGGTTATTGTTAATATCGAGGCATGGCGCAAAGTTCATGTTGACGCCCATCTGGCGCAGCTCCTTGCCCATGATTTTGGAGCTGGCATACACGCCTGCCGGCGCAAAGGCAGCCCCTAGCGCCATATTTCCCGGCAGCAGCGTGGCTCCTTCTTCAATCCGCGAGACCATCCCGCCCTCTTGATCCACCGCAATAAATAACGGCTGTCCGCCGCTGCGAAGACTCATCCCTTGCAGTTTTGCCGACAAATGAGCCAATTGATGCGCATCTTTCACATTACGACGGAAATAGATGACGCCGCCTAGTCCGTACTCTTCAATTAATTGCGTAATTGCTGCATTAGGCTCCAGAGACTCAAAGCCGCAAATGAACAATTGACCGACCTTTTGACGCAGCGTTAACGGTTGATGCGGGTTGGTGGATGACGATGACATATGGCGGACACACTCCTTGGTTAAGTGATTAGGCTTTAACGCATTCAATAATGCGTTTCTGCAGAATGACATACATCAGTAGAACAGGGATAAGGCTGAACATAATGGACGCACAAAGCGAACCATAGTTCATATTCAATTGGTCGTAGAAGGCCACCATACTTACAGGCAGCGTTCGAAATTTTTCTTTTGTCAGGAACAGATTCGCCATCATGAACTCGTTCCAGTTGCTGAGGAAATTGAGCATAAACACGGGAATAAGAGGCGGTACAGTAATTGGAACAAGAACACGCCACAGCAGCCCATAGATGGATAACCCATCCATAATGCCTGCTTCCTCCAGCTCGCTGGGAATAGACTTGAAAAACGCACTAATCATAAAAACAGTCAGCGGCAGCCCGACCGTAATGTAAGGGAGAATAAGAGCCAACGGGGTATTATACAAATGCATACTTCTAAGCAGCATATAAAGAGGGACAAGCAAGGAGCCCGCAGGCACAAGTAAAGCAAGCAGCAGCACTCGGTTGATCACCTTGCTCAGTCCCGGAAATTTCATTCGCGTCAAGGCAAATGATGTGGCCGTGCCAAGCATCAACGTCATCATTGCCGATATCAAGGAAATCACTACACTGTTCGTAAAATATTGCGAGACATGCGCCCCTGTCCAGGCGTTCCAGTAATTGGACAACAGCCACTCGTCCGGAAAGGACCACGGGAATGCAATAATTTCTTTATTCGTTTTAAAAGAGGAATTGAGCACCCACACGAGCGGAAAGAGGATGATTCCTATGTACACCACAAGAACGGCATGCGGGATGACACCGCGGAGAGCGCTTGCTTTTCTCATGTTCAAATTTTTCAAAATCGCACCTCCTCTTGCTTCGCCGTCATCCAGCCAAACACAGAAGTCAGCGCCCCTGTAAACAAAAGAATAAGAAGCGCGATGGCGTTCGCATAACCGTACTCGCCGATGCGGTACGCTTTTTTATACATATAAGTCGCCATCACTTCAGTAATCCCATACGGATTGCCGCCTGTCATTACAAAGACGATATCTAAGGCTTTCATCGCTCCTGTAATCGAAAGCAGGATCATCACAATGATCACAGGACGCAGAAGAGGGAACATAATCGACCATGCCTGTCGAGAGCTTGACGCTCCGTCAATTTCTGCTGCTTCCAGGATCGTTTTGGGAATGGCATAAATGGCCGATAAAACAAGAATGACATAAAAACCAACCCATTGCCACGCATTGGTAACAAGTACAGAGAGCATGGCTGTCGATTCATCAGCTAACCATGTATGCTTCCAAGCCCCCAAACCGACAGCTTCTAACAGCTTATTCAGCAGTCCAGCCTCAGGATGATAAATAAATCCCCACAGCACGCCGACGACAGCCGTTGATAGAATCGTCGGAAGGAAAATCATTGTTTTGTAAAAGCCCGTCCACCGCCTTATTTTGCTCACTACTAACGCTAAAAAAAGAATGAACGGGATCTGCAAGCCGACTGAAAAACCAATAAAATACAAGTTGTTTTGCACAGCCATCCAGAAATACTTATCCTGAAACGCTTGAGTGAAATTGTCCAGGCCATTCCACTTTGCCGGCGATATTCCGTTCCATGCTGTGAACCCGTAACGCATGGACATCAGCATCGGATATAAGAAAAAAATGACGAGCAACAACAGCGTAGGGATCGTAAAAATAGCGTATGCCAATGGGTTTCTTCCTGCTTTGTTCATAGTTCATCCTACTAATTCGTATGAGTTTCTTCCTTATTCGAAGCATCCTGCTGCTTCTGGATTTCCGACATCAGGGTAACAGGATCCGTTCTTCCGCCGACTAATTCCTGCATGCCTCGCTCGAGCTTCTCACGGACCTTGGTTTGAATGCGCGAATCGAAAGCGGGGAATGCCCCTTTGCTATTTGCAAACACATCCAAAATTTGTGTAATCAAAGGATTCACATTGCTCGTATCCTGCAGCTTCATGGCCGGCGGCATGCCTTCTTCAACCAGCTGCCTTTTTTGCATCGACTCATTGTACATCTGTACGATGAATTCTTTGATCGCGACAAGCTGCGCGGGAGTTACCTTTTTGGAGAATCCATAGGCGTTTGACCATCCGCCATTGATGTAACCATCGCCGGGCCCGCCCATGTCTGGGAAGCTCATGAAGCCTATATCCTTCACGATGGCAGACTTCTCCGGATCAAGCAGCGGTGTATTGGCCCAACTTCCGTCAAACATGAATGCTGCTTCTCCGCTGCTGAATTTGTTTTGCTGCTCGGCGTACGAAAGCGCTAAGCTGCCCTCTTGGAAGTATCCTTTTTTCACCAGCAAATTGTATTTCTCAAAAGCATCCACGACATCGGGATCGGTCCAATGTTTACTTCCATCAAGAAAACCTTCGATCGAACTCGGCCCTGCTGTGCGTACCCACATCGTATTACTCATCATGTTAATAACCCATGAATCTTTGGCTGCCAGCGCGAACGGCGTTATTTTCTGAGCTTTCAGCTTGGCTGCAGCGGCAAGCAGGTCATCCCACGTTTGAGGCGGTTTGATTTGATTATCGGACAAAATCTTCTTGTTATAATACAAGCCCTCGACATACCCGGCCATGGGGATTCCATAAATTTTACCGTCGACTGTAAATTCCTCAAAGCTATAGAACTTATCCATTAATCCCAGTTCATTTAATATTGGCGTCAGATCAAGCAGTCTGTTGGCTTTCACATAATCCTTCGTGTCCGTTCCGCCGAACAAGTCGAAAATTTCCGGTGGATTGCCAGCAGCCATCTCAGCTCTCAGCTTTTCAAAACGATTCACCTTGTCCTCTACACCATCCAGTGTAATCGAGAGACCCGGCACCTTAGCCTCCGTGTTTTTCACGACCTCCTGCAGCATCGCCAACCGCTTTTTCTGCGTATCTTTGACCTGCGTATGACGGATGGTCAGCATGACAGGTTCTCCTTTTGCCCCGGGGGCAGGCGTTGCGCTGCCTGAATTGGTTAGGTTTAAACTGCTGCAAGCGGACAGGATGAACGATACGGTCACGCCTCCTGCTACCTGGATCAATGTTCTTCTTCTCATCTTCCTTGATCTCCCTTAGGCTTGCAATTTAAGTATAAAATAACGGTTGATCGTCCTAAAGACCGACAAATTCCTTATACAGGGGCAAAATTCTCTACTTCGCCCCCATGCGCTTCTCGCGATACTCCGAAGGAATTTCACCGGTAAACTTCTGAAATACTTTCGTAAAATATCGCCTTTCGATATAACCAACCGACCTTCCTATGTCGGTAATGCTTTTATCGCTATGCAGCAGCATGGACTTTGCCAGCTCCATCCGGTGCTTGGTGACATATTCAACGAAAGTTTCTCCGAAATGCTGCTTAAATAATAAGCTAAAATAGCTTGAAGAGATGCCAAGGGAGCTCGCAATTTCTTCAATTCCGAAATCATTGGAATAATGCGTTCGAATGTATTCCTTCGCTGCTGTCATAAGCAGTTCGCTGTTTTTCTTCTTATTCGTCCCTTCCAATCCGATAGCTGCAAGCTGCACCATGACCTGAAGCAGGTGCGGGATGCTCTCGCTTTTATCCAGCTGGCACCAAATCTGTTCCTCTTCCTGCACATCGAGGGAATTCATCTCGCGCAATTCGCGAAGCACATGGAGGATCAGGAAATGCAGCATTTGATAGGCTCTGGCAAAAGAACTGTTCGGCAGGCCTTCAAGCAGCAGCTTTAACCGGTTCAGAGCATCCTCCGTTTTGTTACGATTCAACTGTTTGAGGCCTGTCACAATCTCCTCGACAAGAAACCATAAAGAGCTATTCGCATCCGAAGGCTCTTTGGATTCCTTATAAGGCAGCACAGACTCTTTCTTATCTAAATTTAACTGCATGAACCGCTGCAGCTTCCGATACGTTGCGGAGAGTTCGCGCAGTCCGACAGTGCCAGGAAAAAAGCCTACGCTAATGCCCAGTTTGACGGATTCCCGGACATCTTTTTGCAATTTAACAGCCACTTCATTTAAGCGAGACCGCACAAAAGCTACATCGGTTTTACTTCCATTACTTCCATTTTCAACGTCTCCGGCATCGTCCCATTGAATAAACAGACACCATTCGCCTTCACGCATCTGCAGAACAGAGAATTCGGCCATGAAATCGGCTAATGAATCTTGCACAACATTCCGAACCGCAAAATTCCACAGTTTTCGTTCTTGCTCGGACCAAGGAAGCGATTTTTGCGAGTAATCATCCACATCGATCATTATGAAAGAATACTGCAACGTTTCCAGGTCCATATGATCTATCGGAAGAAGTGTTTGGGCAGAAATTTCCGTATAATTCATGAGGACATCCTGCAAAATTTTCTCATAGGCCAAATTTTTCATTTTGCCCCACTTTTGCTGCTCCTCCTGCTTGGTGGCTTTGGAGTCCCTGATTTCACTTGCCAGTTTACGAATACAATTTTCTAATTCCTCGTAATTTATCGGCTTTAATATGTAATCACTGACCCCGACCCGCATGAGTGAACGCGCATACTCGAAATCCTGATAGCCAGTCACCATCAACACTTTGCATTCCTCATTGATTTCACGCAGCTTCTGGACGAACGTAATTCCGTCCATCAAAGGCATCCTGATGTCGCTCATCACCAGATCCGGCACATGCAGCTCGCATAGATCCAGCGCTTCGACACCATTCTTAGCTGTCCCGACAAGATCGATTTCCAGCTCTCCCCAAGGAATTACCGCTTGTAAATTCCGTAATATATTAGGCTCATCATCGGCCAATATTGCCTTAAGTTTCATAGGCCTGCCCCCTTTATTTTGGGAATTACGATTTTTATCGTCGTTCCATGCCCTTCCATGCTGCAAATAAACATGCCGTAATGCTGACCGTATTGGATGCGTATGCGATCAGCTACATTGCTGACGCCAAGTCCTCTTCGCTCTTCATTGACATTGGCGCCCAGTATCTCGTGAAAAGGCGTTTCCAGCTCTGTTTTATAATGAAATTTAGCTAATTTCTCGGTGGAGATGCCTATCCCGTTATCTGAAACGTACAAGCCGATCTGTTCCCCTTCATTGGCAACTTTGATCGAAATTACGCCCATATAGTCGATAGGCTCAAAACCGTGCTGCAAAGCATTTTCAACCAAGGGTTGAAGGGTGAGCTTCAAAATACTGAAATCCAAAATCCCAGCATCCGCCTCAATTTCATACCGGAATTGATCTTCAAATCGGAACTCCTGAATTTCCAGATAGCTTTTGAGATGCTCCAGCTCTTGTTTAAGCGAAATCTCTTCCCTGCTCTCCATGCCGATCCGCAGCAAATTACCCAGTCGATACACCATTTGACTGACTTTCTTTCCTTGATTTTGGATCGCGAGCACATTGATGGACTCCAACGTATTAAAAAGAAAATGCGGCTTGATCTGCGCCTGCAGCAGCATAAGCTCTGCTTTATTTTTACGGTCCTGCTGGCGTTTGACCTCTTCCAGGAGATCCTCGACCCGTACAACCAGACTATTAAATCCTCTGGCTAGCGCTGATGTTTCATCCTTACCGCTTTCCTCCATGCGCGTCGTCAAGTCGCCGCGTTCTACTTTTTTCATGGAATTGAGCATGCGCAGAATTAACTGAACAATGCGGCGAACGAACACTAAATTATAGACCAGTGCAAAAAACAAACAGACGAACGTGATCCCGGCGACCAGCTTCATAATCGTCTCGATCTCACCCGCCACGTATTTCCAAGAGGTAATCGATACGACGCTCCAATCCTGTACGCCCATCTGATTAATATTTAAATGATAGAGAGAAACTAAACTTTTTTCATTTTGAAAATTGGCTTGAAAGCTTTGATTGCCTTGCCGCAGATCCAACTTACCTTGCAGCAGCTGAAGCACATTGGCGCCCTCCAAATGCTGCTTATTGTCATAGAAAATAAGTCCGCTTTTATTTACAAGCAAGTAACGCTTCGAGCTTTCTTCATTCGTATTAAAAGATTTGAAAATTTGATCCAGCTCATTAAACTTAAATTTCAACAGCATATAGCCCAGATTGTCCATCGTCCAAAAATCCTTGACCATCCTCGCTTGATAAAACTCGCCGCGGCCAGCACCCATCTCCTTATATTCAGAAGGTCCGATCCACATCGGGCTCCCATTCAATTCCTTGATCTGTTCAAAAGCCGTGCTGCTCGACAGCGTTTTCCATGGCAGCGCATTTCCGCTCGTTCTTCCCGCGCTGAAGGATTTGCCGGCATTGTTATAAATCACGACCGATTGGATCGGCGAATAGGTTAGAATCGAGCCGCGCAGCAGCGTATCAAACGTATTCAAATCGTACGACGAGGGGGCTTCTTCATTGGACCCCACTTCATCAATCGTTCGATAGATGCCTTGAATGCTGTCCTTGACCATCCAGAAGTCAGAGAAATAGTTCGCTTCTTTGAACATGTAATAAATGTTACGGGAAATCGCTTGCAAAGTAACCTCCGTCAAGTCACCGTACTTCTTTTCAATCAGTTGTTGGGATACCGTATATACCGCAGTTCCCAGCACGAACAAAGGGATAATAATAAAAAACAAAAACCCGATAAACACCTTTTTGTTCAAATTCATCGACGTATGGCAGACCCCTTCTAAACCGAATCAGGCACCATCCTCGTGCTGGCGCCTTTTCACTATATCTTTTCATTATAAATGACCCGTCTTTTCGTGACCTAGGGATAGGTTTAGATGCTCAGGGATAAAATCCTCTAGTCAATTATAGGATCGAAATTTCTGGTTCCACTGTCACTTCCACGTTGCCTTTTAACGCTTTGCTGATCATGCATGTCTGTTCTGCGCGATAGGCCGCTTTGTTTATTTTATCCAGCTGATCTGGGAGAGTATGAGCGGCTACTAAAATTTGCGGCCGGTGGATGATGCGGTTCACCTTCATCGCCGGACTGTTCTCAACGAATATCTCCGATTTCAACTCCAGAGAGGCAATACCTTGACGCGCAAGCAGCATGCCGAGCGTAATGAGATAGCAGGTTGCTGCTGCGCCTAACAACATTTCTTCTGGGTTCGTACCGATGCCAGGGCCCTCTAACTGGCTTGGCACCGAAATCGCAGCAAGCAGGTTACCGGCCTGAATGTGGCCAGTGCCGTCCAAACCGCCGGACCATTCTGCTTTTAAATCAAATCGATGCTCGCTCATCGGGTTTCACTCCTTTTTGATGCAGGCGCGGATTGAAGATCTTGCTTATGCGCTTGCGCCGATTTGGGCTGCGCTTCATCTCCGCTGCTGCTTATATGCAGGCCAATTACACCAAGAATAATAAGCACAATAGAAATAACTTTCAAGGTAGACACTGACTCATTAAACCACCATATGCCGATGATCGTAATCAGCGCCGTCCCTACTCCCGACCAGATCGCGTAAGCCAAGGAGACATCAAGCTGCTTCAAAGCCAGCGTTAACAGTGTGAAGCATAGAATGTAGCAAATGCCCATCACCACCGCGGGACCGACCTTCGTGAAGCCGGATGACATTTTCATAGCCGTTGTGCCCACCGTTTCAAATAGGATGGCAAGCAGCAGAAACGTCCAATTCATATTCCAAACCATTTCATCCATCCTTTGCACCTGAGCTTGTAGCTCTCATTGTAAAGGAATGCAATGGGTTTCACCAGTGAATCGGGCGGGAAATCATCCAGAAATAACCGTACTGACAGCAAAAAGGCTGCACGCGGCAGCCTGGATTTTTGATAAGTTATAAGCCTTACCTGACATTCAAGCAAACTTGTTACGAAGCCTTTCGGCCATGCTTAGGCATACCTCCCATAAATTCGACACGGGCTCGTTCGAAAACGGGATCGTATGCATATAACCCGGGGGGCCAAATTCCGGTGTTATTGTGGTAGCTGCATACCCTCTATTCATACGAGAGTTCAAAATATTTTCCCACCACATCTCATGTGTCTCTAGTTCACGTTTATATTCAGGAGCATCGGGATGAGGAACTTGCGGCCCTTGTGCATAGCCTACCCGCGCATGAATATGTATCGTCCGCTCAAAGGCGATCTGCAAATTCTCCTGTTGATCCTCTAGGAGTGATTCACAGACGCAGCACCAGTGGCTGAAATCAGCCGTTATTTTCAAATCAGGAATAGCTTGCAGCAGCCTGGCCGTTGTCCACGGGGTAAACATGGCGCGATGCCTATGCGTTTCATGGCCTACTGGAATACCGTAATGCTTTTCTGCTTCGACAGCATGTCTAAAAAATTGCAACTGGCGCTCCTCGCTCATACAATCCCGGGCACTATGGGAAATAACCAATAACGGGTTTAATGATGCAGCAGCATCGAGATTAGCCGTGAAAGCATCCTCATGATTTCCGGAAGTAGAGATCAGCGCAATATACGCTAGGTTGTACTCTTCCAACAGCTGAGCAAATTCCTTTCGATGCTCCTCCCGTGGAACAGATGCTTCAACGCCTGAGTATCCCGCAGCAGCGATTTTGGCAATTGCGTCACGATAGGAGTACTCTTCCATCCCCCACAATGACTTAAATAACTTTATTTGCATGGCAATTTCTCCTTATCTCATCCATAAGACTTCTATACAAAGTTTATCGAAAATGCATATATGGATCCATGGATACCCGTATTTATTCATGTATAATCGTACGGTTATACCGTTAAACATCTGACATCTAACATATAACAAATAGTCTGGCTTATTTGCATCCAGCATCTATTCGCAATAAAAAAATCGCCCCCGCCCTGTGGTCAGGACGAAAACGATTTTTGTTAACATGCAATGGATGAAGGCTTACTGCACTCAATACAAAATGTGCGCGGCTCTTCCCTTGCTACTATTGATCTCTATGAAAATGCATATTTCATGTGTTGGAATCAAAACAATGAAAGCCCTACCTCTCTTCCATCCTTGCGGCTCCAATGACCGCGCCAGTACGAATTGCTTTACAAACACCTGCTGCCGAAACACGATGACACTGCCTCGGGTTTACCATAAAATGAGCTGATTTTACTGCGTCATTGGGAGAAATAACAAACAAGGAGAGGGGGTTACTTTCTACTCGCTAATCGTCCGTATAGGGGTAAATGAGGGTTGGTCTAAAGTGTTTATATGGTTCATTTCAATCAATCTATATAATATACACGAAGGTTATGAAAGTGTCAAGGAAACAACAACAAAAAACCGCGAGCCTTTGCTCGCGGTCCACGCTAAACCGTAAATTTCTGCAGCGACATTTGAAGCTCCTCTGCAAGTCCTGCCAGCGACTTAGCGGAGTTCTCAATTTCCTCGGTTGTTGACATTTGCTGCTGGCTGGCAGCGGATGTCTCCTGACTAACGGAAATGCCTGTTTCCGAAACGCTGCTGACAATGCTCATCACCTGCTCGATGCGCACATTCGCATCCACGAGCTGATGAATGTTCTGGTTCACACTCTCCACCTTCGCGTTGACTTCTTCAACGGAAGATTCGATGTGAATGAACGATTCTTGAGCCTCGCCGGAAATCGTCAATCCGGCCTGCACTTTGCCCGCTCCATCTTGCATGGAGCTTACGGCGTGGTTGATCTGTCTCTGAATCGTAGAGACCAGATTCGTAATGTTGCGTGCCGACGAAGCAGATTGCTCTGCAAGCTTGCGCACTTCTCCAGCAACAACCGCGAACCCGCGGCCCGCTTCTCCCGCACGTGCTGCTTCAATCGCTGCATTCAAGGACAGCAAATTGGTTTGAGTGGAAATTTCATTGATGACATTGACAATCTCGCCAATTTTATAGGCATTTTTCCCTAGAGCTTCAATGACGCTATTAACTTCCTGCACCGCATCGGAAATCTCGCTCATCTGACCTGCGATGGACACGATGGAACGTTTGCCATTCTGCGCGGCTGCCGTGGCTTGTCCAACGAGATTAGCTACTTCCTGGGCAGATTCATCAATAAGCTTCGTGCTGGTCAGCATTTGATTCACTGCCTCGTTGGCTTGATTGACGCCGGCAAACTGCTTCTCAAAATCTTCCGATAGCTGCTGACTGGAAGTCGCAACTTGCTTGGCAGCAAGGGAGCTCTGCTCCGAGCTGGCCAGAAGCTCTTCGGAACTTGCCGAAAGTGTCAGCGCGTTGTCAGCTATTTGGGCTACTAAGCCGCGCAAACTTCCGGTCATTGCGTTAAAGGAACCCGTTAATTTACCGACTTCATCCTCATACGGGTAGTCGCCCTTTACGGAAAGATCGCCGTCAGCCGCCTTCTCCATATGCTCCTGCAATCTCCGAATCGGAGTCGTTATAATCATATTCAAAGTCAATGCATTCACAGTCATAACGACAATTGCGATAATAATCGTAAGAATGATGACCCAGTGTGAAGTCTTAGAGTCGCTGCTGCTTGTAAGCTGAAACTTCTCAGCGGCAGATTCTTTGAGTTGCACCAGTTTATCGAGTGCTTCTATTGTTTTGTCACCGTGCGGCGACACCTCAGTGTTGTAGACCTGGTAGGCAACTTGATTATTTTGTGTAGCATGTTCTATCGTCTTTGTGACAATCTCAATATACTTCTTATTCAGCTCGTCAAAGCTTTGGAATGCAACCTTTTCCTCTTCCGTCAACCGGATGCCCGCCAGCTTCGTGACAAGCTCCTGATTCTTTGTGCTGTTCTCATCTAGTTTAGTCTTCAGTTTGCCCTTATATTTCACATCGACGGAAAGCATCATTTCCAGCAAATTAGATTCGGTTTCATTAAAATTCGTTTTTAGTTGATTAATCCATTTGACAGATAGCAGACTTTCCTCGTACATTCTAGTAGAATTACTCGACATCTTATCCATGAAATAGTAACCTGTAATACCTACAATCAGAAGGAATAAAATAGCAATAGCGTTCATGAGCAGCAGCTTGTAACGAAGCTTAAGGTTGCGAAGGATGGACAGGTTGGCTTTCACTTTACTTACGTTCTTTAGGCTGTTCGCATTCAAACCCATGTTGAATTTCAAAGTCCCGTTCTCCTCCCGACATGCAGATCCTCTAATTAGATGTTAGATTACCTTACACAAAAGTTATTAATTTACCTATGGTTTATTTTACAAACAAGTGAACGTTATGTAAAGACAAAATTCGCCAAAAAATCGCTTGAGCATCGAACCTTTTACCTAGTCAATTACTACCACTTTATCATGTGGATCGGGGATATTTGCCATGCAATCGATAGGCTTTATTGTGAATCCGCTTTCTGGCGATGGAAGAGGAGCTAACATCTGGAAAGAGGTTGAGACGTATCTACAGCAGAATCAGATCCCGCATGTTTTCAAATTAACGGCAAAAGCCGGCGAAGCCACAGAGCTTACTATCTCAATGATTCAAGAACATAAGGTTGGCAAGCTCATCGTTATTGGTGGGGACGGAACGATCCATGAGGCGGCTCAAGGGTTAGCGCACATACATAAAGAGGGAATAACCAGCAGCCTTGCTGTTATTCCCTCTGGGACCGGCAACGATTTTGCAAAAGCCTACGGCATTCCCATGCATCCACTTCAAGCGCTGAACATCGCGTTAACGGGGACCAAAAGAGTGCAAATCGACCTGCTGCGCACAGCGAGCGGTGTCGTCGCCGTTAACAGTATTGGCGCCGGTTTCGATGGCATGGTAGCCAAACTAACGAATGAATCCAACTATAAAAAAGTTCTAAATCGCCTCCGACTCGGCAAACTGTCCTACTTCCTGACGATTCTCCGTGTGTTCGCGACATACAAACCCTGTACTGCATGGCTAGAGGTGGATGGAAAGGTTCATGAGCTGCCCCATATGTGGTTAGCTGCCGTTGCCAACATTCCCTTCTATGGAGGGGCCATCCAAATATGCCCCTCTGCCTCACCTTACGACGGCATTGCTGATATTGTCGTGATTCAAAGCAGAGGACGCTTCCGGCTGCTTCCTATCCTTTTCACCGTATATCAAGGTAATCATATCCGGCATCCTGCCGTTTCCTTTTATAAAGGCACATCCATTTCGCTGCGCTCACAAACGCCTCTGCTTATTCAAGCGGATGGTGAATATGCGGGAGCAACTCCACTGCAAATCGTGCTTGCCCCCTCAGTGATAACCGTTATTTGTTAAACGGACAGTTTCAAACGTTGGCGCTGCACAATCAGATACACGACGAAGCCTGCTAGAATACAAGCAATTCCTGTAATCGACAGGTCAGGAGATAACCCATCCTTGGATATTTGAGTATAAATGCCGACACCGGCTAACATCATTAAATTCTCCAGGAAATTTTGGACGGCTATCGTTTTCCCTGCGCCTACGATGCCCTGACCTCGATCTTGGAGGACTGAATTCATCGGTACGATGAACACGCCGCCGCTGAAGCCTACCAGGAGGAGCAGACCTATCGTCGCATACAAATTGGTAATGAGAGGGAACATCAGAATGCTGATAATCATGATGATTCCAAAAATAAATGAGTTATAATAACGCTTGGCGGGAACCAGTTTTGGCGTCATCAGCGCCCCAATCATGATCCCTATACCGGTTACGGCTACGAGCATAGAAATTTGATCAACGGAATGTATGCCAAGATGAGCGGGAACCCAAGCAATGATCGCCAAACGAACGACAGAGGAAGTCATCCAAAACGAGCCTGTGCCGACGAGAGAGAAACGGGTTGCACGGTCTTTTAACAAAAACTTCAAATCGGAGACGAACGCTCTCGCGGCCCTGCCATAGCGGATTGATGGATTTCCTTCCAGCTTAGGCATTTGCAGTGTCATTTGCAAAGAAATCAAGTACAGCGCGAGACAGGAAATCATGGAACCTGACAGCGATATTTTAGCCAAAATACCGCCACAGACGGAACCAAGCAAAATCGCCATTATCGTGTAGCCTTCCATGCGCGCGTTTGCTTGGAGCAGTTCGTGCTCGGAATGCGTTAACGCAGGCAGTATGCCATATTTGGCCGGTGAGTAGACCGCGGCTCCTATGCCGACGATGCCATAGCTGACAGCAGGGTCCACGTGAAGGAACATCGCGACGATGCCGATGCTCTTGATCGCATTTCCGACGAGAAGAACGCGGGATTTGGAGTTTTTATCAGCAAAAGCACCGACGAATGGCGCCAGCAGCACGAACGCTACGAGAAAAGAAGCCTGCACAACACCGATATAATAGTCGGAATAAGCATTTTGCTTAATGATTGCCAAAGTAATGAAAAGTATCATATTGTCGGCGAAAGCGGAAAGAAATTGTGTCAAGTACAGTGTCTGTAGCGGCTTCATTTTCATATCATTTCTCTCCCTTATGATGCATGATGATCCTCTTGTGCACTTCGTTTGATTGTTACATAGTCTACTTTTCCGCTGCCCAGAAGCGGCAATTTCTCCACATAACGAAGCTCTGAAGGCATATAAATGGCCGGAACGTCTTTCTGTTTCATAGACTCTCTAAGGGACTGAAGCTGCTCAGAAGCACTGTTGTGGTAGATCACAATCCGTTCCCCTTTTCTCGCGTCCGGTACAGTGATGGCTGCGCACATCGTTTGGGGCGGCATGCAGGAGGCAACTAGCTCTTCAACCATCGGCAGCGACACTTTCTCCCCGCCAATCTTGGCAAAAGACTGCATTCTCCCTTGAATTGACAGATAACCTTCTTCATCCATCTGAACGATATCGCCGCAGCTGTACCATTCCGGAACAGGGACAAAACCCTGACCATGGATCAAATATCCTTTCATCACATTGGGACCTTTGACAAGCAAATTGCCGCCAAGCTCGATCCCATCCACCTTCTCAATCCGAACCTGCATACCTGGCAGCACCCGGCCAACTGTTCCCTTCTTGACATTCATCGGCGTATTTAGCGAAATAACAGGCGCTGTTTCGGTCGTTCCGTAGCCCTCCAGAATTCGGATGCCAAATTTATCTATCCAGGTTTGGCGAACCTCCTCTTTCAGCTTCTCGGCGCCAGCCACAACATATTTCAACGAACAGGCAAAATCATAAGCATGTGCGGTTCTCGCGTAAGCTGACAGGAACGTTGATGTCCCGAATAAAATCGTAATGTTCCGATCGTAAACAATCTCCGGAATAACTTTATAATGCAAGGGATTGGGATACATCACCATCTTCATGCCGGAAAGAACCGGGAGCACCGTGCCTGCAGTCAATCCAAAGGAATGGAACATAGGCATCGCCCCAAGCAGAATATCAGAGGCATTAAAGGCAATCACAGCCTTGGCCTGCTGAATATTAGCAAAAATATTACGGTGGCTCAACACGACCCCCTTCGGCTTGCTCTCACTTCCTGAAGTGAACAGAACAACCTCGTTCTGATCTTCGCCAAACGGCCCTTTCGCTTTGGTCATATAGTCGCGCATGCCATTCCATTTATGTTTAAAGGTAATGCTCTCTTTAACTTCTTCGAGGTAAATAATGGTGTACGCTGCGCTGGCACTTTGGATAAAATCAGCAAGCCCCGCCTTCTCGATAAAAGCCCTAGACGTAATAATCGCCTTCGCAGAAGCTGTTTCGCATGCGTCCAGCATGGCCTGCTTCCCTGAAGTGTAGTTCAAGATCGCCGGCGTAACGCCTAATCGGAATAATGAAAACAAAGTGATGACATGTGCCGCCGCATTCGGCAGTAGAACAGCTGCGCGCTTTTGATTATCAAGCAGCACTTTCAAGCGTCCTGCCATCGTATATGTGGTCAGCAGCAGCTTGCGGTAACTTAAAGCGGTATCCGATATCACATCTTCACAAATGATTTTCGAGACGCCATGCTGCTTGGCAGCGATGAGAAGTTCATTGAATAAATTAAGCTCCGGCTTCATTCGGCTGTCCACGATATGACTCTGCATGCGGCTGCCAATAAGATCCGTTGCCCGCTCCTTCTGAGCTCTTCGAGTGAGACACTCATCCACCGGCACTTGAAAAGCTTCACCAATCGTAATGGTTACCGCCGGAAACCAAATCTGCTTCATTTTGCCCCGAAGATATGAAAATTTGGAGTGCTCCAGCCCGCTAATAGCGATCGGCACCATTTGTGCCTGAGATCTCGAAGCAATATAACCGATGCCACCATAGAGCTTCATCATGCTGCCAGTGGTTGTGATGCGTCCCTCCGGAAAAATCACGAGCGGCGTACCGCTCTGCACTGTTTTGAGCATTTTCCTTACCGAGTAAGGATTCAAGGGATCTACGGGGATGTGCGTGCGAAAATGAAGCGGCCAGGCAAAACGTTTGGCCATTCGGGTATTCACCACAAAGGCCACTTCTTCAGGCAGGATCAGCGCCAGAATTACAGCATCCAGCAAAGACACATGGTTAGGTATAAGCACCGTTTTCTCGGTGAATTGTAATCGTTCTATCCCCTTTACTTTTACACGATAGATTCCCGATAAAGCAGGGCGCAGCAGTGGAAGCAGAAGCCTTAACAGCGCAATAAACAACCATTTGATCATCGTGACTCCTCCTAAGCGTTCGCATGGCAAATCTGAGAAAACCTTTGGTTGGAACTAAGCTAGCATCCATTCGGTTATTGGGCTTCTCTTAATACCTGGTCATAATCCCATTGTATGCATTTGCTGCGATTCTGATAGTACTAACTTTGCCTAGTACTGCAAGCCAATCACCTGTCGGATGCGCGCCTTTACGGCTTTGCCGCCACTATCAGCCCCCTTACCGCCACCTGCATCAGCCAAGGATAAACGACTTCGTCGTCCTTTTAGGACGAGCGCGTTTGTCAAGGTAGATGCGAAGCAAAAGTATAAAACTAATACTTGCTTATCTACTAATAAAAAAAGACCACAACATCCGAATCCGAATGCAGCGGTCTTTCTTATATCCTATTTCACTTCGAAACTTCACTCGTTAAAGCTAGTGTATTCCCCTCGGAGTCCCGGAAGAACGCCATCCAAATATCTACACGGCCCATACTCGCAACCACATGAGATTCGCTAATAAATGCAACACCGCGTTCAAGAAAAACTTCATAAACCTTCTTGATGTTCTCCACTTTATAATAAATAACCGAGCCCGGATGGTTAAATTCCGGCTTTTCAGGGAGGCTGAGCATCAAGCGAATGCCACCGCAGTCAAAGAAAGCCATTTGAGAAGCTTGAAACAAAAACTTCATGCCCAGCGTGTCGCGATAAAATGCAACAGCCCTTTCAATATCCGCAGCATTAACAGAAATTTGTCCAATTTGAGTTAAACTATTTTCGCTCATATGTCGCCACGTTTCCCTTCCAAACAGAGATACCCATATTCTACCACAAAGGCAAAAAATGTTGTACCTATGCGCCCAATACCTTCCGTAACCTCGCCGGAAAATCCGTAATAATCCCTGTAACCCCAGCGTCGATCAGCTTCTGATAATCCCGCACATCATTCGCCGTATAAGGGTAAGTGGCAAGTCCTGCAGCCGATGCCGCAACAGCATCTTCTTTTTCAAAATGATGATGGCTAGGGTGTAAGGAATGCACCTCAACGCCGATTTGCTGCGCATAGGCGGCATGATTATACAGGTCCGCGCTATACAGCAGACCTACCCTCACCTCAGGCTCAGCCTGCTTGATCCGGTGAATCACTTTGTGATCGAAGGAAGAAATCACCACATCTTCGATTCTGCCGCTCTCTCGCAAAAAGGCGAGCAGCGCCTTCTCCATACGTCCTTCATATGCATGCTTCACTTCCACATTGATGAAAAGACCGCGCGGCACAAGTTCGAAAACCTCCCGCAGCAGCGGTACTCTTTCCCCAACGAACGCGTCGGAAAACCAGAAGCCGGCGTCGAGTTCTTTTACTTCTTCCCAGCTTTTTTCGCAAATAAGTCCTGAACCATTCGTCGTTCGATCGAGTGTTGCATCATGACAAACAACAATTTCACCGTCTTTTGTGATATGAACATCCAATTCTATGCCATCTGCCCCCTGCTCGAATGCCAAGGCAAAAGATCTTAACGTGTTTTCCGGCGCTTCCCCAGCGGCTCCCCGGTGTCCTATTACAATCGGTTGATGTGTGTTCATTGTACACTCTCCTTACCTCATTAACTGCTTATGCTCAAATTATAGTGGAGTAGATCGGCATTTGCCCAGTAAATATTCGTAAATATTATGTAAACACGGGAGAAAACTTCACAAATCATTTGTGCCTATTTAACATTGGTCAAATAACTCGGCATTAAGCTAATAGACATAAAGCTAGAGCTAGAACCAGAGCTAGAATTAGCCTAATAATCAAGTGGAGGACAATAAATGAGTACGCTGGATCAAGATTTGCCTTTTACAACGGCTCCAAAAAAAATAACAACACGCGCCGGGCTTCCTCCCCGTTCCATCTTTTTCTCGAAATGGGCGGAGACGCTGCTTGGGTATGTTTTCTTATTTCCGTCGCTTCTGCTTTTTGGCATTTTTCTGTTCTACCCGCTGATTCAAACCTTTTATCTCAGCATGCACGAAACCGATCCCAGAGGCAGGGTCGCTTCCTTTGTCGGCTTTGATAACTTTACTGCCATTTTCACATCAGAGAAGTTTTACAAAAGCTTGGAAGTTACAGGTCTTTTCACCATCCTGACAGTACCGACCAGCATCGCTCTTGCGCTTCTTCTTGCCGCTCTCACGCATAATCAGTTAAAAGGCATGCGCTTTTTCCAATTTATTTTCTCGTTGCCTGTCGTTCTGTCCGTCGGCACTTCCTCCGTCATCTGGATGATGCTTTTTCATCCTAGTGTTGGCATGCTTAACTATCTGCTGCAGCTTGTGGGCTTAGAGCCTGTCGCATGGCTAACAGATCCAAGATGGGCGCTGCTTTCCGTCTCCATGATGACCGTATGGATGAATCTCGGTTTCAATTACATCGTCTTGTTCAGCGGCCTGCAAGGCATTCCCGACGAAATCTACGATAGCGCCAAAATCGACGGAGCCGGTCCATTTCGGACGTTTGTTCAAATTATTTTACCACTGCTTTCTCCGACGGTGTTCTTCGTCACGATTGTATCGATCATCGGCGCTTTCCAGTCCTTCGGACAGATCCATATTCTGACCAAAGGCGGTCCGATCAACTCCACCGATGTTCTCGTTTATAACTTGTATCAAGATGCTTTCATTAACTTCCGGTTTGGGACGGGAAGCGCGCAAGCCCTTGTACTGTTCACGATCATCCTGATTTTCACCTTTGTGCAATTCAAAGTGTTCGAAAGGAATGTGCATTATCAATGAACCGTCCACTTCAGAAAACATTCGTTTATATCCTGCTGGCCATTGCAGCCGCACTTGTGCTGTATCCGATCTTCTACACGTTTTCAGCAACGTTCATGACACCAGATGAAGCTTCGGCTTATCCGCCCCGCTTCTTACCGAGCGGTTTCTATGTGGGCAGTATTCTAGCCGTTTTTCAACTCGTTCCCATAGGCAAATTTATTACCAACAGCTTGGTCGTCTCGTTGCTCATCATGATCGGGCAGCTGATGACTTCCTCAATGGCGGCATACGCTTTTGCCAATATTCGTTTTAAAGGAAAAGCTTTCATCTTCTCCTTGTTCATGGCGACGATGATGATTCCTTGGGAAGTCACGATTATTCCGAATTATTTGACGGTCAAAAAGTGGGATTGGCTCGATAGCCTGCAAGGCCTCACGGTTCCATTCCTGGCAACAGCCTTCGGCACCTTCCTGCTCCGCCAATTTTTCCTGCAGCTGCCCAAAGAACTGTTCGAAGCGGCGCGCATCGACGGCTGTGGTCATATCCGCATCTTTTTCCGAATCGTGCTGCCTTTGGGGCGGCCCGCACTTGCAACGCTTGCTGTTTATGCGTTCTTGAACGCTTGGAACATGTACCTATGGCCGCTGCTCATTACAAACAGTGAAGAAATGCGGACCGCACAAATCGGCATCGCCATGCTTCAATTTGAAGAATTAACTGTGTGGAACCTTGTTCTGGCGGGCGTAACGATTGTCCTCTTGCCATCCCTGTTGTTGCTCGTGCTCGGTTTAAAGCAACTCGTCCGCGGACTTACCGCAGGTGCTGTAAAAGGTTGACCTTGTTGGCTGCTCTGCTCAGCTATTTAGCTAAAGCAGATTTCCATAAATAATTTAAGTTTTAAAAAAAAGGGAGAGAAATAAATCCATGAATTCCGTAAACATAAGAACATCGGTTCTAGCAATGACAGCACTCACTATGATGCTAACAAGCGCATGCGGCAAAGCGGAAGTAACACCAGCAAGCAGTGCTGCACCTGCAAGTTCAACTGCCGCTTCAACAGCACCGACGAAAGCCGCTGAGCCAGTCAAAGTCATTTGGTGGCACTCCATGAGTGGAGAGCTTGGCAAAGCCGTAGACAAACTAGTCGCAGATTTCAATGCTTCCCAGAAAAATGTGCAAGTTGAAGCGGTCTTCCAAGGTACTTACGATGAAAGCTTGAATAAAATGAAAGCTTCCATGGATACAAAAAGCGGCCCATCCCTCATTCAAGTTTACGAAATCGGTTCCCGTTTCATGATCGACTCCAAGGCGATTACGCCTGTTCAAAAGTTTGTTGATGCCGATAAATTCGATCTTTCCCAACTCGAAGAAAACATTTTGAATTATTACAAAGTTGACGATAAATTAAATTCCATGCCTTTTAACACTTCGAACCCAATCCTTTACTACAACAAAGACATGTTCAAAGCCGCTGGACTGGATCCAGAGAAGCCGCCAACTACATACGAAGAAGTAGCAAAAGCCGCGCAAGCGTTAAGCAAAGACGGTAAAGCTGGCGGATCCTTCGCGATTTACGGTTGGTTCATGGAGCAGTTTTTCGCTGGACAAGGCGCAGAATTCTTGAACAACGGAAACGGCCGCACCTCCGCGGCTACAGAAACGCTTTTAAACAATGAAGCAGGCGTCAAAACATTGACTTGGTGGAAGGGAATGGTCGATAACAAGTCCCTCATGAATCTTGGTCGCAAAACCGATGATACGAAAAAAGCTTTCCTCGCCGGTCAAGTTGCGATGACACTCGATTCTACAGCTTCTTTACGTGGAATTGTTACAGGTGCAGAAGGCAAATTCCAAGTTGGAACAAGCGTTATGCCTAAACCTGCTGATGCCAAAGAAGGCGGTGTCGTTGTTGGTGGCGCAAGTCTTTATATCTTGAACAACAAATCCGAAGCTGAACAAAAAGGCGCATGGGAATTCATCAAATTCTTGACGAATCCACAAACGCAAGCTTGGTGGAACGTTAACACAGGATACTTCCCAATTACGAAAAAAGCTTATGATGAGCAAATTCTAAAAGATAATTTAGCGAAATACCCGCAATTCCAAACGGCAATTGACCAACTACACAACACGAAACCGAACAAAGCAACTCAAGGTGCGGTCATGGGTGTATTCCCAGAAGCTCGTCAACTCGTTGAAACGGCCATTGAAGAAGCACTCACTGGTAAAAAATCACCGAAAGACGCCTTAGACGCAGCATCAAAAAGCATTGCTGAGAAGCTTGCCGCTTATAACAAAACAGTAAAATAAAGCATTGACCTTTTTAATCAATAGGCATATACTTTTATTCAACTTCTATATTTGATCGTGCCTATGATGAGAATCCAACTCGGAGGCGTTATCGCCAAGCATGCCTGTTGAACTTAAGGTCATGCTAAGTTAACCGGCACCGCCCGTTACCGCGGAACCAAGTGGAGAAACATTCACGTATTGTTTCTTAAATTGGGTGGCACCGCGAGCAAACGCTCCTCGTCCCAATCGGATGAGGAGCGTTTTTTGTTGGCCAAAAATCGGTTACGGGAGGCAACACACATGAACAAAACAAAACGCAGGTACAATTTCAATCCAGGTCCAGCCGCACTGCCATTCGACATCCTCGAAGAGGCCCAGCAGCAATTTGTGGATTACAACGGCATGGGGATTTCTCTGCTCGAAATGTCGCACCGAAGCCGCATTGTCGAGGAACTGAATCAGGAAACGCAGCACCTTCTTCTGACTTTGCTCGGAATACCTTATGGATATGAAGCGCTCTTTATGGGCGGAGGGGCAAGCACACAGTTCGCTCTCCTTCCGATGAACTTTTTAAAGCCTCATCAGACTGCTAACTATGTATTAACCGGAAGCTTTGCGGAAAAAGCTTATAAGGAAGCTGCGTATTGGGGCCGCACTCACGTCGTGGCAAGCTCCAAAGACCAGAAATGGCGCAGCATCCCGGCCATCAACGAGGAAGATCTCAGCGAGGAATCTGCATACCTGCATATCACAATGAATAATACGATTGAAGGCTCGCGTTATACATCGATACCTGAAGTGACCTCCACACCTCTCGTTGCCGATATGACAAGCGAAATCCTTAGCCGAAAGTTGGATCTTCATAAATTTTCGATGATTTATGCCGGCGCTCAGAAAAACCTTGGTCCAGCAGGTGTCACTGTAGCCATTATCCGCGAAAGCTGGTTGGAGCAAGCTTCCAACGAGATACCGGAAATCATGCGCTACAGCACTTTTGCCAAAAACAAATCCCTGTTCAACACGCCTCCCGTCCATGCCGTTTATATGATGAATTTGATGCTCAAATGGGCTCAGAAGCAAGGCGGCGTGGAACAATTAGAACAGCATAATCTGGTAAAAGCCGGCCTCATTTATGAGGTAATCGATGCGAGCGGCGGTTTTTATCAAGGGATTATTAAGGCAGAAGACCGTTCACCGATGAATATCACTTGGCGCATGGCCAATGAGGAGCTGGAACGTCAATTTATTTCGGAGTCCGAATTTCACGGTTTTGAGGGGCTGGCTGGGCACCGCAGCGTTGGGGGGCTGCGCGCTTCCGCATACAATGCAGTCCCTTATGAAGCATGCAAGGCATTAGCTGATTTCATGAACGATTTTGCCCAGAGACACGGATAATAAATAAAAGAGTCCCGTAGAGCGGCTTGCGCCATGCTCTCGGGACTTTTTATCTAAAGGTATTGGAAACCGCTCTAATGATGCTTATTTACCAAGTTGGTGAATCGGGTGTCCAAGCGCACCTTCAGCCGCATCCATGATCATTTCAGTTAATGTTGGATGTGCGTGAATGGTGAGTGCGATGTCTTCCAGGTTAGCGCCCATCTCAACCGCAAGAGCGAGCTCTCCGATCAAGTTCGAAGCTTCTGGACCCACAATTTGACCGCCCAGCAGTTGGCCTGTTTCTTTGTCGCCGACAAGCTTCACGAAGCCTTGGCCTGCATTCAAAGAGTTAGCGCGGCCATTAGCTGCGTAAGGGAATTTACCGATCGTCACGTTGATGCCTTGAGCTTTTGCTTCCGTTTCACTCAAGCCTACTCCTGCAATTTCCGGATCAGAGAATACAACAGCCGGCATCGCTTTGTAGTCTACGATGCTGGAGTGACCTGCAATCGCTTCTGCCGCCACTTTCGCCTCATAAGACGCTTTGTGAGCCAGAGAAAGACCAGGCACAACATCTCCGATTGCAAAGATATGCGGAATGCTTGTTCTCCCTTGGTTATCAACCTCGATCAAACCGCGGTCTGTCATTTTTAAGTTGATCAGATCAAGTCCTAGTTCGCCATCCGTGTTCGGACGACGGCCAACTGTTACAAGTACGTAATCAGCTGTAACTTGCTTCTCTTCTCCTTTAACTGTGAAAGTTACGGTTACGTCGTTCTCTGTTTTAGTGCAGGATTGCGCCAACGCTTCAGTATGAACCTCTACGCCAACTTTCTCCAGATTGCGTGCAACCAACTTCGTCAATTCTTTCTCGAAGCCAGGAAGCACATGGTCTGAACCCTCCAACACAGTTACTTTCGTACCGAACTTCGCGTAGGTTTGACCAAGCTCAATACCGATGTAGCCGCCGCCGATAACGACCATGCTTTTCGGAACTTCAGGCAAGTTCAAAGCTTCCGTGGAAGAAATAATTCTTCCGCCGTAAGGGAATGCTTTTAGCTCAATCGGACGGGACCCCGTCGCGATAATGCAGTGCTTAAAGCGATAGCGAGGAGCTTCCGCATCATTGAACACACGTGCTTCGTGCTCATTGATGAACATCACTTCCCCTTGGAACGTTTGGATCTTATTGCCTTTGAGCAGCGCGCTAACGCCGCCCGTTTGTTTCGCAACAATGCTGTTTTTCCATGCTTGTACCTTTGCAAAGTCCACTTTCACGTTCTCTACAGAGATACCCATGCTGTCAGCGTGCTGAGCGTGCTCATACGTGTGAGCCGCGGAGATCAATGCTTTGGAAGGGATACATCCGCGATTCAAGCAGACGCCACCCCAGGCATCTTTATCAACTATAAGAACGCTTTGGCCAAGCTGAGCTGCACGAATGGCTGCGACGTAACCGCCTGGGCCCGCACCAATGACGAGCAAATCAATATCTAAAGAAGCATCTCCTACTACCATGCTGTTACACCTCCAAGACGAGAAGCTCTGGATCAGCCAGAAGCTGTTTGATGTAGTTCAAGAAGCTTTGCGCTGTCGCACCGTCAACGATACGGTGGTCGAAGCTCAAGGAAAGCGCCATAACCGATGCAGCAACGATTTGACCGTTTTTCACAACTGGTTTCTCGGTGATGCGGCCTGCACCCAAGATCGCAACTTCAGGGAAGTTGATAACCGGTGTAAAGAACATTCCGCCAACGGAACCGATGTTTGTAATGGAAATGGTGCCGCCTTTCATCTCATTCGGAGACAATTTGCCTTCACGTCCGCGAAGAGCCAAGTCTTTGATGGAAGAAGCGATTGACCATACGTTTTTGCGGTCTGCGTCATGGATAACAGGAACGAGCAAGCCGTTGTCTGTATCTGTGGCGATGCCGATGTTGTAGTACTTTTTGTAGACGATCTCTTGCTTTTCTTCGTCGATCATCGCGTTCAACGCTGGGAATTGACGGCAAGCCGCTACCAATGCTTTCACGATGAAAGGAAGGTAAGTCAGCTTCACGCCTTTCTTCTCAGCAAGAGGCTTCGTGCGCTCGCGCAGAGCGACTAACGCGCTCACGTCGATTTCGTCCATCAGTGTCACGTGCGGTGCCGTATACACGGATTTCACCATCGCGTTCGCGATCACTTTCCGGATTCCTTTGAACGGAACCCGCTCTTCTACGCGATCGCCCGCAGCGACCTGCGTGCTAGCCGCAGGTGCTGCGCTGCCAGCTGCTTCCGCTGCAGCTGGCGCTTCTGCAGGAGCCGCGGCGTTGCCCGCTCCGTTAAAGCCGAGCACGTCCTCGCGTGTAACGCGGCCGTGTTTACCTGTAGGCGTCACCTCTGCGAGTGTGATGCCTTTTTCTCTTGCCAGCTTGCGCACGCTTGGCGTCGCAAGCACTTCACGGCCAGCGCCGGCGCTTGGCGGCGCTGTTGGTGCTGGAGCAGCAGCTACTGCTGGCGCTGCTGCAGGAGCCTCTGCTACGGCTACCGCTGTAGCAGCAGGTGCCGCTGCGGAAGCAGACGCAGCGTGGTTGGAGCTGGCGTGATGCATGGATTCAGCCGGCATCTCGCCTGTGACGTCGATTGTCATCACGAGCTCGCCAATCGTACATACTTGTCCGTCTTTTACAGCAACGCTAACGATTTTGCCTTCTACTGGACAAGGAACTTCTACGACTGCTTTATCGTTCTGTACTTCCATTAGAATCGTTTCGTCCGTTACGGTATCACCCGCTTTAACGAGCACCTTTACGATTTCGCCTTCATGTATGCCTTCGCCAAGCTCTGGGAACTTGTATTCAAACAATGCCACGTGTACAACCTCCTGTTACCTTCGACTGTGAATTAGAATTCGAGTACTTGTTTAATTCCGGCAATAACACTTGCTGGGCTAGGCAACCAAGCGTCTTCGATTTGTGCGAACGGATAAACGGTATCCGGAGGCGCAATACGCAGAACTGGAGCTTCCAAGTGAAGAATTGCTTTTTCATTAATTTGAGCAATAACCTCTGCGGCTACACCAGAAGTTTTTTGCGCTTCTTGAACGATAATTGCACGGTTTGTTTTCTTGATCGAAGCGACAATCGTATCGATATCAAGAGGAAGCAGGGTACGAAGGTCGATAACTTCCACTTTCACACCTTGAGTTTTTTCGATCTCTTCAGCTGCTTTTACGGATGTATGAACCATTGCCCCGTAAGTAATGATGGTAACGTCAGAGCCTTCGCGAACAACGTTCGCTTTGCCAAGCTCAATTGTATATTCGCCTTCAGGTACTTCAGCGCGGAATGCGCGGTATAAGTTCAGATGCTCCATGAAGAAGACAGGGTCATTATCGCGAATTGCGGAAATGAGCAAGCCCTTCGCATCGTAAGGGTTGGAAGGAACGACAACTTTAATCCCCGGTGTTTGCACCAATAAACCTTCGAGTGCATCCGTATGAAGCTCAGCCGCTTTTACACCGCCGCCGTAAGGCGTACGGAATACGATTGGCGAGTTGTAACGGCCGCCGGAGCGGTAACGCATACGAGCAGCTTGCACACAAATTTGGTCCAGTGCTTCGTAAATAAAACCTACGAATTGAATTTCAGCGATCGGACGGAAGCCTTGAACCCCAAGACCTACGGCAAGACCGCCAATTGCAGACTCGGCAAGCGGCGTATCGAAAACGCGGTCTTCGCCGAATTCTTTTTGCAAACCTTCTGTAGCACGGAATACGCCACCTACATGGCCAACGTCTTCGCCGAACAAAATTACATTTGGATCTCTTTCCAGTTCCACGCGCATTGCGTCTTTAATCGCTTGAATCATCGTCATTTGTGCCATGACTTCTCCGTGCCTCCTAAGAGTTTTTGCCAGATTTTATTTATACGCTTGCTTCTGTTCTTCAAGATGTGCCGGTGTAACTTCGAACATGGAATCGATTAAGCCCGGAACTGTCATCTTCTCAGTTTCCTCAGCCTTTTTGATATGTTCAGCGACAGTCGCTTTGGCTTCTTCTTTTACTTTAGCCTCTTCTTCCTCGCTCCACAGACCTTTTTTCGTTAAGAAAATACGCATGCGCGTAAGCGGATCTTTCGGCTCCCAATCGGATTCCTCGTCTTTGGTACGATATTTCGTCGTATCATCAGCCAAAGAGTGCGGACGGTAACGGTATGTTAATGCTTCAATCAATGTAGCGCCTTCGCCTTTACGGCCTCTCTCCGCTGCTTCAGTTACAGCTTGAACAACAGCCAGAACGTCCATACCGTCTACTTGCACGCCTTTGATACCGGCAGCAAGTGCTTTATGTGCAACGGAAAGTGCTCCTGTTTGTTTGGAGTAAGGTGTTGTGATCGCATAACCATTGTTTTGTACAAAGTAAATGGCAGGCAGCTTGAATGCTCCTGCAAAGTTCAAACCTTCATAGAAATCGCCTTCGGAGCTTCCTCCGTCCCCTGTGTACGTAATCGCTACACGCGGTTGGTTGCGTTTTTTGAAAGCCATAGCCACACCGGTTGCATGCAATATTTGTGCACCGATGATGATTTGCGGCATAAGTACGTGAACATCCTGCGGAATTTGTCCACCATGTTGGTGTCCGCGGGAATATAGGAATGCCTGGTAAAGCGGAAGTCCGTGCCATACAAGCTGCGGCATATCGCGGTAACCCGGGCAAATAAAGTCATCTTTATTTAAAGCAAATTCACTACCGATCATGGAAGCTTCTTGTCCGGATACCGGCGCATAGAAACCAAGACGTCCTTGACGACCGAGATTAACTGCTCTTTCGTCCCAAACACGTGTGAATACCATTCTTCTCATTAATTCTTTTAATTGGTCATCGCTAAGTTTAGGCATTTTGTCGGGATTTACAACTGTGCCGTCTGGAGCCAGTACTTGTAAAGGCTCAACCTTTTCTGTGGTCACTTCGTAATTTGCTTGGCTGACAAGTGGCTTACTCATACCATTTCACCTCTTATATGATTTTGATGCCTGCTAGCTACACTTCTGTTATAGTATTATTATAAACCTGTTTTTATGAATTGTACACCAGTATCCTTATGACATATGACCTTTTTTCGCTCTAGTGAATAGTACAGTTCATGAAAATATATAATACAGTTAACAATAAATTCACAACTGCTATAATACACCTTACCCACTCCATTACCAACTTACGCTTCCCACACCATTTTTCCCCAACAGGAATAAGAAGGAGATTACTTATGTCTGATGACTCTCGCTATTATCAAAGAACCATTGTAAAAGATGAACTCACCTCTGTCCTGCTTCAAGAAACTCGCCCGCTTCGCATTTATTTGCCTCCCGGTTACAATGAACTGCTCTCTTATCCGGTCATTTATTGCCAGGATGGCGAGCAATTCTTTAATTTCGGTCGCATTGCCACAACGATCACCCGCTGCATTCTGGATGAAGATTTGGAGCCAGCCATTGTGGTCGGTGTCGATGTGAAAGCAGCCAACCGTACGTCCGAATATGCGCCGGAAGGTGAGCGTCATGACGCGTACTGCCGCTTTTTCGCTGAAGAGCTCCTCCCTTACGTGGAAAGCCGCTACCCCGTGCGTACAGAGCGGAGTGAACGCATTGTCGCAGGCGATTCTCTCGGAGGGACCGTTTCCTTGCATCTCGCCTTAGATTATCCTAGCCTTTTTTGCCGCGTTATATCCTTATCAGGCGCATTTTTCGACATTACCCGAGAACGCCTTAAGGCGGAGGAGGACTTATCCTGGCTAGAAATGTATATGTTGATTGGCTTGGACGAAACCGATGTGAAAACCGAGCGCGGAACCTTCGACTTCGTCAGAGAAAACCGTTTGGCCAAGGAGGATCTGGAGAGGAAAAATGCGGTGCTTCATTATATTGAGAAGCCTGGCAAGCATTTGTGGGGATTTTGGCAGGGTGAGCTGAGAGCGGCTCTGCACTATTTTCTGGCATGAATCACATATGAAATGCTGAATGAATGTCTGGGTGGTTCAAAAATTCTCAATTACTTGTAGTATATAGAGAATTCTTGTATGAAGGGAACTAGGGTCCGCTATTTCGTCAAAACCAGCCATTTGTCGAATTTGTGGAAACTAGGGTCCGCTATTTCACTGATATCCGCAGATTGAAGGGGATTGTTGAGAGATAAGACCCTGTAGTTCCTTTAAGATCATGAAAACAGCCTTTATAGCCCAAATAGCGCCATGTAGTTCCGCTAAACTGGAACGAGTCGGCTGTTTGGGCTGCTGCTGTTGGACTTCTGCTGTGGGCCCCGATGTACTCTCTAATCTGCTGCTATGACATAGAAAAAAAACGGTCCCTCTTACGTCAGTTGACGAAGTCAGACCGTTTCTTTACTGTTTAATCGCATATCGCTCTCTCATTAATTCCACCATGTCGGCAATTTGACCTTCATCCGGATAACCCGGGATCGCATCAGACCCTTTCACTTGCATTCCTCTGGTACTCAACATCTCAATTAAGTTCTCAGTGAATTGTTCAGCTGTTAAAGGGATATTCAAGCATTCCGCCAAACTGGCCATGCTGCCTGGAGCTACTGCCGGATAATCGTTTGGATCCGCGGAGCCGGCCGCGCGCTCGTAGAACCCCCTAGCCAGCGAAGCTTTCGCTTCCCCTTCACCTTCCACGATAATGAAAGCTTGTACCGATAAAGCCCGCTGCTGCCTGCGCTGTGCAATTCCGCAAAACTTTCGCCCGCCCACACTTAGATCGAACTCTCCCGGACAAAAGGAACCCATGATCTCACCTTGATCGATACGATCAGTAAGTTTACTCATCAGTTCACGAATCAGAGCCACCATCAATTCAAAATCCTTGCGGTGCTCCATGTCCCCTGCCTCTTTAGGCAGAAGCAAAGAGACATTCACAACGCCCAAATCCAGCGGGACCGCTGCTCCTCCTGAGTTTCGTACGGCCGTATCATACCCTTGCTCTAGCAACCACTTGTTGGCGAGTGCCGCTTCCGGGAGCCGACTGTCTCTAAGTCCCATGACAAAAGCTCGCGGATGCCGCCATATGTGTAAGACAGGAGGGGCTGTTTTGCCAATTGACCGGCATAAAAGCTCCTCTAGCGCAAATGCGTATAGAATGGACTTTGATTCAGATTCATGCGTCCGATCAAGGATAACCATAGAAGAAGAAAGTGGTGCATTTGTCATTTTCATATTCTCCTGAGCCTACTATTTATGTTCACCATCGAATTGTAAGCGAAACAAGCCATAGCCGCAATCTGAAAATCGGTGTCATTCGCCAAAAAACATCAAATTTTTGGATACAATTCAAAGGATTTTCAGATTTCTTGTCGAAATCAATGTAGAGCTATCAAATTATTAATTAAGTAGGCGAGATCTTTGAATTTATTTGACGACTTACTCCTCAATATCCTTGTACTAACCATCCCCATTGTTTTAACCCACATTGTTTGGCTGGATAGGCCGGGCACCCTAGACAGCTACGATAGGTACAGTCAGGTATTTATCATATTCATTTGCACACTAGCCGCCATATTCTGTATGACTCATCCCTTTTTCAAGCTTATAGGCAATCATTTCGATCTTCACATTATTCCTGTACTCATTGCTTTCTTATATAGTGGCATACGCGCGGGACTTGCCGTTTCAGGAATCATACTGACCTACGCGTATATGATGAATGGTCCGAATTTCATCTGGTTCGTTACCTTATTAGCTATTCTAATCCCCTTCATCCTGGCTTTCATCGCGCTGAGCAATTGGAAGCACTTAGCCCCTAAAATGATGTTTCCCACCCTGCTTGCTTTCATAAGTGCTTTAGCTACTTTCTGTATCACCCTGCTGTATCGGGTTAGTTCATTTATCCCGGTAGATCGTGTTTTTTTGCTATACGGTTTATTGTATTGTCTGGTTCACCTGTTAACCATGTGGCTCTTGACTTATTTAATCTCCCGAATCCGTGAAAATATAACGATGCGCCAAGAAACCCAGCGTTCCGAGAAGCTGAATGTCTTAAGCGAATTAGCCGCCTCAGTCGCCCATGAAATTCGCAATCCCATGACCGTAGCCCGCGGCTTTATGCAAATCCTCAGTCAATCTCAAGTCTCAGAAGAGAAAAAACAAGTATATACAGGCATGGTTATTGAAGAAATTGACCGAGCCCAGAGTATTATTACCGACTACTTATCCTTTGCCAAGCCGGAAGCTGAGAAGTTGGAACCACTGGATGTATCTGCATTGCCATCAAAGCTAAGCAATCTTCTTCAACCCTACGCCGCTGCACGTGGTGTTGACATTCAATTCGACATGGAGCTTTCCCTGGTCATCCAAGCCAATGTTGATAAAATGATGCAATGCTTAGTCAATTTAACGAAAAACGGCATTGAGGCCATGCCTGCCGGAGGCGTCCTGCATATCGAAGGCTTCAAAAAAGGCAAACAGGTTATTTTGAAAATTAAAGATAATGGAGTTGGCATGACAGCCGAGCAGATTAATCGTCTTGGGACCCCTTTTTACTCTACGACCAATAAAAGCACAGGTCTTAGCATGATGGTCTCCTATCGGATCATTCGAACATTTGGTGGCTTCATTGAAGTCACGAGCCAGCCCGATCAGGGCACCTGTTTTACGATCTCACTGCCCGCTGTTTGACGCGCTCGCTAGAATATCCATGATCCCTTTGAACAAAGGAATGGCCTTGTTGCTCTCTGAAGGGTCCGTGTTCTTGATGACCACGGAAACCGCATACTTTGGAGAATCAATCGGGCCATACCCGATAAACCATTGATTTATTTTCTCCTGCTTGCCTACCATTGTTTGCGCTGTACCCGATTTCCCTGCAAGCTTCCACTTTGCATCCTTCAAACCTTGACCTGTCCCTTCCGTCACGACCTCTCGCATCCAGTTCAAAAGTGTACGGCTTGTCGAAGCCGAAACGTGTCCATTGCTTCCCTCCAACTTTTGCGGTTCAAAAGTTTCCATCACCCGGTCAGTTTGATACCGAATGTCTTGGACCACTCTTGGCGAGAAGCCTTTTCCATTATGAAGTAAAGTAACAATCATATTAGACGCCTGCAAAGGGGTCATCATGACGTCTCTTTGACCAATCGCTGTTTGCATAAGAACTCCCTCATCGTTGTGAGGCGTTTGAGCGCCAAAGAGCTGTCCGCTCTCTTCGCTGTCTAACTGGTGCAGAATCATCCTCGTGTCAGTCTTCCCTGTCCAGCCTACCTCGTCAAGTACGCCCAGCTTATGAGCGAAGCTTTCCAATTGAACAGGCGTCAAACGCTGCATGACTTTGGCGAATACGATATTGCAAGACTGAGCAAAACCCTGCTCTAAGGTTAACGGGCCATGACCTTCTTTCCTCCAGCATGTAAACCCATACTTGCCAAGAGCGCCTTCACAGGTGAACGTCTCATTGGGCTTAACTACTCCTAAATCAAGTGCAGCGGCAGCAACGACTGTTTTGAAAATAGAGCCGGGAGCAGTCGCTTTAAGTGCATAGTTGCTCCAGCTCTTACTGGCAAGATCCACAGATGCCGGATCATAATTGGGCCTGCTCGCCATGGCGACGATATCGCCTTGTGCCACTTCCTGAACGACAGCAGCTCCATCGCGTATATTCAGCTTATCCATGAGCTTTTCTACCTGCTGCTGTACACCTGCATCGAGAGTCGTAACTAATTTAACCGGATAAAAAGCATTGTCAGGCGCTATCATACGGGCATCGAGCCCTGCTAAAGGTCTTTTCCCGGCATCCATAAAATACGAGATCGAAGTCTCTCCTATACCGCGGAGCCACAGATCAAACGTTTTTTCGAGTCCGGCTCCGCCAATCTTTGTTGTCAGTGCAACTTTGCCTTTCTCCAAATCTGCGCCATACAGGTTCATCACGCGATCCGGATTTTGCCCGATGAACCCAATCAGCTGCCGTGCTGTCATCCCGCTAGGGTAACGATCCTCCATCTGCACCACTTTTACATTCGGCAAATTAAGCGCATCAATCTGCTCCTCCTGCCTATCCGACAGCGCTGCCGGCTTGCCTCCGTCGGCGCTGCGCCACACCTGCGGCTCTTTCAAATCTTTCACGAAAGCGCGCCATGACTCCGTATTCGTCTGCAAGATTCGGACAAGTTGATTCACCTGCTGCGGAGTGGCCTGCAGTTCGTTATGAATTGGAAACACGACAAGGGATTTCACAATCCTTCCTGTCATTGGTTGCAGATGACGATCCAGAATTTCCCCGCGACCGCTATCAAGCACAAGTGCACGCTGCCTTTGAACAACCGAGTTCTTAAGCAAATTTATCCCGTGTGAGCTGTAGTTTTCCGTAGCGGCGATCTGAATCCAAAAAAGCTTGCCGGCTATGCCAATAAACAGGAGCAAGATCGTAAGAAGAACAAGAAAAATACGACGTTTTTCAAGTGAAGTTAACTGTTTGACCCTCATACGCCTAACTCCTAACTTATCATCAATCATTAACTCTGATCTTTTCAGTATCGTCATTCCTGTTCATGGCCAAACCGTCAAACGCCTCTCTTTCTAACAAAAAAAGCCCACCCTCTTTAATAGAGAATGGACTGCGAATAGTATGTAGAATTACACTTCGAATTTGGATAACGTTTCGTTCAGAGACTTGGAAAGCAGATCCAGCTTGTCCGACAATTTCACTAAGCCGTCGCTAATGCTAAGCTGCTCAGAACTCAGGGAAGCTACTTCCTCCGATGTTGCAAGGGATTCCTCAGCTACCGCACTGACATTCGTCATAGCGTCAGAGAGTACAACTTGGGACTGCTCCAACGTGGAAATTGAGTCGCTTACTGTGCTCAACTGCTCAATGAACCCGCCCATGTGGTTGGTTACTTGTTTGAAAATAATATCGGCTTCTTTCACCGCTAAAATTTGCTCTTTGAAGATCGGTGTCGCTGTCGAGAGCACTTTCACCGTCTCATCAATTTCTTTCTGAATGGTTTCTGTAATTTGACCAACGACATCAATGGATTGGCGGGATTGGTCCGCCAGCTTGCGAATTTCATCCGCAACAACCATGAAGCCTTTGCCGGCAGCTCCTGCACGTGCAGCTTCAATCGTCGCATTCAAAGACAAAATATTCGTCTGCTTCGTCATATTATTCAAGAGATCCAAAATTTTGCGGATCGAACGGGTGCTGTCTTTCAAATTGTCGACTTTATCCACCATCGATCGGATCATTTCTTCCGTCAGATTCGTTTTGGAGATGAGTTCGGACATATACTTCGTTCCTTGCTCACTGGAGCTTTGCACATCCGCAGCAGCAGTCCCCATCTCGAGGTTTGCTTCGATCACCTGCTTCATTTGGATGCCAATATGATGCGTCAGCTCATTTCCTCTTTCAGACTCCGTCGCCAAGCCTCCGGCTCCATTGGAAATCTCATCTGTAGCTACAGCAATTTCTCTTGCCGCCGTAGCCGTTACCTTGGAGGAGTTCGTTAACTCTTGCGCGGTTTCAAAAACCGCTTGTGCAGAGGAACTGGTTTGTTGAACCAATGTCGTAATCTGCTGCATCATGACATCGAAGCTCGCACCTAGCTGTCCAATTTCATCCTGTGTTGTATAGTTTGCGCGTACCGTTAACTTACCTTTAGCGCCTTGCTGCATCAGGTTGCGGAGATTAATGAGCGGTCGTCCAATCATTCTAGCAACGAATAATCCGATTAGCACCGCCGCAATAGCCGCAAATAAAGCAATTAGCAGCGTATAGTTGAAAATTTTCTTAGCATCCTTCACAAGAGCGCTAACCGGGATATCCCCAACCAGATTCCAACCGGATATTGAGGATGTGTAATAGGCTACCAAATGATCGTCTTTCGTAATAAAAGAGCCGTGTTCTTCTTCCCTCTGATCCTTGGACAATTGAATGGGAGCATCTTTTTCAAGATCCGCAATCTCTTTCACTGCGATGTTTTTGTTCACTGCATTCGTAATGACAACCTTACTGTCATCACCCAAAGACATGCCATTAATTTCCTTATTCAGGAGCTCTGTACTGAGTTCTAGTAAAAGAACGGCAGACGTGCTGTTCGTCAATGTATTTCGCATTAAACGGCCAATGGCAAACGTATTCGTAGAAGAACTGGAATAGCCTTTGACTTTACTGTCCAACCAAGTGACTTTTCCACCGTTCTCTACAATCTTCTTAAACCAGTCACTCGACCCGGAATTGTCGCTTAATGTACTTCCCCCTGATCCCGTAATGACGATCAGCTTGCCGTCAGGCCGATAGAGATGAAGCGTTTTAATAGACTTGTTTGCAAAGGTCACAACGTTTAATTTATCTGTTAATTGGCGAACAACTTCCAGCGATTCATAAGAAGCAGGATCTAGCGTAGGAACTTTGTCCAAAAGGTCCTGCAGCTCCTTGTTCAACATAATTTGTAAGGATGCATCATCAAAAGTTTGATATAAGAAATCTAGCTTTTGACCCGCTTGCGTCACCGTTTGCAAAGACGATTCTGACACTTTGTTCTTAATAACGTTTTTGGATACGCTGTAAGAAATCATACCGACAATGAGAACGAAGAATAGAATGCTGATAAAAAACATTAAAAACAGCTTCATGCCAACGGACTTCACCGGATTTTCCAACTTAACATGCCTCATTTCTTTAAATGCGACTGTACCCATTTCCTTAGATGTCTTACTTGCTGCGCCAACCATACGACCCCATGGCACATTTCGGCTTGATTGAACGAAGACCTTGTTTAAAAATGCGAGAATACTTTGAAGTCTTTTTTTCATTTTTTTCACCGCCATTAGTTTCTGTTTCTTGTCCCCCTTACTTTTGTCCTAAAATGAAAAGGGTTTCAATTAAGCTTTTAAATTGATTTCGACACAGTTTAACAATTTCCTTTAATATTCGCTCTAAAAAGGCAATAAAAAAAAGAAACTTTCTCCAATATACCCCAGTCTGGAGAAAGCTTCCATGGTACTATTTTCCTGTTTTTTTGCGCATCATATCCCATTTTTTTACAGGTTTTTCCGTTTTAAGTTTAATCACTTGCAGCGGATGCCTTGCTGCATCCAGCTCCTGGCCTTCCTCATTCCAAATCGCGCCAACCTTTTGTTTAAAATGCGTTCCCTCTGGTCCAAAGAATTCAATTTCTTGCCCTGGCTTAAAATGGTTTCTTTGCTGAATCAGCGCGGTGCCGGAGATTTCATCATAAGACAGCACCAAACCTACGAAATCAAAACCGACCACCTTATCTTCTGGTTCGAAAATATGATCTTCATGTCCAGGTGCTTCATAGAAGAAGCCTTCGTTTAAAGGCCGGTTGGCTGCTTTGTGTATCTCTTCCTGCCAAACAGGATTAAGCTTAAAGTGGTCCGGATCTTCAAAGTAAGCATCAATAGCTTGCCGGTAGGCGTTAACAACGGTAGCTACATAATGGATACTTTTCATCCTTCCTTCAATTTTGAAGCTGTCTACGCCCGATTCGATCATATCGGCTATATGCTCGATCATGCTGAGATCCTTCGATCCCATCGTAAAAGCATCATCTTCATCGCCAAACAAAGGCAAATCTGTTGCGAGCGGCGCTGATAAAGGTTGGTCCTTCGCAAACAGATCGTACTTCCAGCGGCACGATTGCGAACAGCCTCCGCGGTTGGAGTCACGATCCGTGAAATGATTGGAAAGTACGCATCTGCCGGAATAAGAACTGCACATCGCCCCATGAATGAAGGCTTCAATCTCAACATCGACGTGCGCTTTAATCTGATCGATTTCCTCCATACTCACTTCGCGGGCCAGAACCACGCGTTCGATACCTTGCTCCTTCCAAAACTTCACGGTTTGCCAGTTCATCACAGACTGCTGCGTACTCACATGGACTTCCAGCTTGGGCGCCACTCTCCGGCACGTTTCCATAATAAGCGGATCCGCCGCGATAATGGCTGAAATACCTACTTCTTGAAGTCCCCGTAAATACTCATCAAGCCCATCAATGTCCTCGTTGTGCGCATAAATGTTCGTGGCAACGAACACTTTTGCCCCGTATCCATTAGCAAACTCAACTGCTTCACGCATTTCCTCCAGCGAGAAGTTATCTGCGCTCGAACGGAGTCCATATTTCTGACCACCAATATATACGGCATCGGCTCCGTAATGAATGGCGAATTTCAGTTTTTCCAAATTGCCTGCAGGGGCAAGTAATTCCGGTTTATGCAGTCTTACACGCTTTCCTCTTGCTCGTGCTTCTAATGCTGTCGTCATCTCGAAAACGCACCTTCTTCCATCTATCAATATACCTGTTCCTTATAGAAAAACCCAAACGACAATTCACGTTCAGAATCTTGCAGTTCCGCTATAGCATCCAACCATTCCTGTTGAAACACAAATCCTTCCGGGTCAGCTGCGTAAGCGTCAATGACGGCACGATAGCTTCTAACGACCGTTTCATTATACTCAGCTGATTTCAATAAACCTTCGATTTTAAAGCTATCGATGCTTCCATCCATAAGCTCAGGCAAATTCTCAAGCATGCAAACATCTTCGGAGCTCATGATGTGCGTGCCATTGCTGTCCTCATACACAGGATAACGCTGATCGCGGCGTTCATGCTCAATCAGGAACAGCCCGCGTTCGATAGAGCGATCCTCGGAGGACGCATCTTTACCTTGGTGCTCCATATAATTTTTCACTAACTCGCGCTTGGAGTGATAAATATTTGTGATGCCATGCACTTGCACTTCAACAGCTAGCTCTGTATGTTCTTTAAAAGCCAATACCTGCTCCATGTTCAGCTCTCTAGCCAGCACAACACGGGCTGCTCCTTGTCTTCCCCAATAGTTCGCAGTCGCGAAATTAGTAGAAGTCATCTCTGCATTCCAATGCAGCGTTAACGGCTTAGGCAAATTGCGCGCAGCCATGAGCACAGCGGGGTCACCGAAAATAACCCCATCCACGCCATACTCCTGTAACTTGCTTAAATACTCAAATAGCCCATCTAAGGAGGCATTATCAAAAATTTTGTTGACCGACACATACACCTTTGCCTGCTTCTCATGCACCCAAGCCACAGCATCCGCGATCTCATCCAGCTTTACTTCTCCGGGAAGCCGCATGGCGTAGCGTTCTTCTCCAACAATCACGCTATCTGCGCCTGCTTCAATAAACCTTTTCAATTCAGCGACTGTGCCGCAGCTTATTACTAGCTCTGGTTTTCTCACTTACTTACCCTACCTTCTGTCAGCTTCCTAAGTCATTCTATTTCGCTGTTTTCTTACTTTCTGCAATATTCTTCTTATGTTCCTCGAATGTTTCGGCGAATAAATGCCCCTTCGTGCCATCCTTCTTTGTTACATAAAACAAATACTTCGTATCCTGCGGGTAAATCGCTGCTTTCATCGAGGCAAGACTCGGACTGGCAATCGGCCCCGGAGGCAGACCTGTATTCAAGTACGTATTATAAGGGCTCTGTATTTGCAAATCCTTCTCCAACAACCGCTCTTTGGACTTATCAAATAAATACTGCACCGTAGCATCAATTTGCAGGGGCATATTCTTCTTCAATCTGTTTTGGATAACGCCGGAAACTAGCGCCCGTTCTTCGTCCTGAACGACCTCCCGCTCAATTAAGGAAGCGATCGTCAACATCTGATGCACGCTTAACCCGCGCTCTTTAAGCTTGTCCTTCCAGTCTGGAGGCAGCGTAGCCAGCTGTTTGTCGAGCTGTTGCAGGGTTCGCTCAATAAACTCTTGTTCCGTTGAACCCTTCTTGAACTCATAAGTCTCCGGGAACAAATACCCCTCAAGCCGGTGCTTCAGACTCTTGTTGTCAGGAATACCGCTCGCGGCGGTGTCTCCTGTCAGGCCTGTCGGAGCATCTGCCAGCTGAAGAAAGACATCCTTGCTCCAAGGCGTCTGCTCACTTATTTTAGATGCAATTTGATCGATAGTGAATCCTTCAGGAATGGTAACGCGAATAACCTCTTCCTTTACGATTTCCCCTTTATTCAGTTTTTCAATCATCTCATCGAACGAAATGCCGGGTTTCATATCGTATTCTCCAGCTTGAAACTTGGATCCCTGTTTTTTCAGTTTCAAATAATACGTAAAAATCGATGCGTTCTTTATAAGTCCCTTCGTTTCAAGCTCCTTAGCGATTTGAGCAGATCCAGCGCCTTCAGGAATGGATACTCTCACTTCCTGCTCAGAGGCTGTTACCGGCTGTAGCCCATTTGCAATATACAACCCAATCCCGCTTGCTGTCCCGATGATAATGAGCAGAATCAGACCCAAAATCAGAAGTGTGAGCTTCAGCTTGCTTCGTTTCGTCGTATACCCTTCGCTCTCTTGATCAAGCATGTTGTTCACGATAATCCTCCTAAGCTGTTTGCTGCAGTAAAACTCTACTATCGCAAGCTCTCCAAGCAAACAAAAACGAGCGGATGCGCTCCGCTCGGTTGTTTACTTCTTACAAGTCATCCTGATCTGGAAATACCATCTCATCGTAGAGCTCCGAAACGGTTTCGTATTCGTCGTCATCTTCGATGGTTTCCAACTCGTATTCCCCGTCCGCCCCTTGAGTCACTCGGAAAACAGCAACTTCGTCTTCCTTCTTGAGTTCATCGGATTGCAAAACGGCATACGTTTTATTGTCATACACGAATTCTTTAAGAAGATGATACACCGTTGATTCATCTTGCTCATCAAATAAAATAATATCATCCCCGTAAGCTTTACGCAATACGTCAGAAGGTGCCGTACTCATGCTTCTTCTTCCTCATCGAACTCTGCCATCAATGTATTGAATGTTTCTTCCACGATGTTCCATTCTTCTTCATCTTCGATGGTAAACAGCTTCAAATCCTCGCCGTCGTCATCTTCTTCATAACGGAATGCGTACACTTCGTCGGATTCTTCGTCTCCTCCGTCAGTAGGCACAACCATCATGTACTTCTTGTCAGAACCGTCCACTTCGAATTTCATGATAACCTCGAACTCTTCTTCGTTGCCTTCATCGTCCGGGATGTAAATGATTTCTGGTTCCTCTTCACGCAATTCTTCTTTGGACATGTTCATTCACCTCTTCATATTGGCATCCATATACCCTTGCAGGATGATCTGCGCAGCCATTTTATCAATGACCTGCTTCCGTTTCTTACGGCTCACATCTGCTTCAAGCAGTGTGCGAGTCGCCGCGACGGTAGTTAGACGCTCATCCCACAAGTGCACTGGTACACTTAATTTTTGTTCTAATTCTTTCGAGAACTCGATGGCAAGTTCGCCACGAGGACCGATCGTATTGTTCATATTTTTGGGTAAGCCGACAACAACTTGCGTGACGCCATACTGTTTGACAATGGCTTCCAGCCGGTCGATGTCTTCTCCTGGCTTACGACGATGTATGACTTCTAGCGCTTGAGCCGTCCATCCGAGCTCGTCGCTCATCGCTACACCAATCGTTTTGTCCCCATAATCCAAGCCTATCCATCTCATGCCGGTTCTCATTTCCTTCTATTTGTGTTGACCCAGATAAGCACGAACTAATTCTTCAATCAGTTCGTCCCGTTCCCGTTTACGAATGAGGCTCCGGGCATTATTATGCCGTGGAATATAAGCAGGATCTCCGGAAAGTAAGTACCCGACAATCTGGTTGATCGGATTATACCCTTTTTCCTGAAGAGCATCGTACACCGCTAATAACACATCTCTCGGCGATGTCTCAATTTCTTCTGCTTTCACGTTGAACTTCATCGTTTTATCCATGGAACTCATCAGGAGCACCCCACTTTCCTTGTGATACCTTTTGTAAAATATTTGAAAACTGTTCCGTGTATACTGGTTTATATTCTCTATGGGTTTAAAAATTCCTGTCCCCAAAAAAAATAATTATGCAAATTGGGAAAGAAGTCCTTCTACGCCGGATAATGCAGCCTCCAATTTGGAAGCATCTTTACCGCCTGCTTGCGCCATATCCGGTCGACCGCCGCCGCTTCCGCCAACAGCCGTCGCCACTTCTTTAATGATTTTGCCGGCATGGAAGCCTTTAGCTACAAGATCCGGTGTGACTGCAGCGACTAAATTGACTTTCTCGTCCGCGACTGCTCCAAGCACGATCACTGCAGACCCAAGTTTCGCCTTCATCTCATCGACAATGTTGCGAAGCGAGTCCATATCCGCTGCGTTCACTTGTGCAGCTAACACGGATACACCTGCGACCTGTTTCACTTGGTCGTTTAACGAACCCGCTTCAATACGCCCGAGCTTGCTGCGCAGCGATTCGTTTTCACGTGCCAGTTCCTTCACTTGCTGCAGCGTTGCTTCCACACGTTTAGGAACATCTTGAACGTTTGATTTCAGCATGCCAGCTGCTTCTTTGAGCAAATGCAGTTGCTGGTCAAGGTATTCGTACGCGCTGCGGCCAGAAACCGCCTCGATCCGACGTACGCCAGATCCGATTCCGGACTCGCTGACGATTTTGAACAATCCGATTTGTCCGGTGTTCTGAACGTGACAGCCGCCGCACAGCTCTAGGCTGTAGTCGCCTACTTGTACAACGCGCACGATATCGCCGTATTTCTCGCCGAACAAGGCCATAGCCCCCATTGCTTTGGCATCAGCAATTGGTTTCAATGAAATATCGACTTGGATGTTATTCCAAATTTGACGGTTCACACGTTGCTCAACATCCTGCAGCTCCTCGCTGCTAATGCTTCCGAAATGCGAAAAGTCAAAACGCAAACGATCCGGCTCAACAAGGGAACCTGCTTGATTAACGTGCGATCCCAAGACTTCCTTCAGCGCTTTGTGCAGCAGATGCGTAGCTGTATGGTTCTTAATGATATCTCCGCGCTCCGCAGCTGCCACTATGGCTTCTACGGTATCTCCTTTGCGCAGAACACCGGACTCCACTACAACCTTATGAATGTGCTGCCCATGCGGCGCTTTGCTAACATCTTCAACCTTCAGCGTTACTTGATTGCTGCGGATGATACCATAGTCGCTCACCTGGCCGCCGCTTTCCGCATAGAAAGGCGTGCGGTCCAGAATCACCTGGCAAGTCTCACCTAAGCCTACGATGTCGACTAGCTCGTTCTCATGAACAATGGCTTCGATTCTAGCAGTAACTACCAATTCATTATAACCAACAAATTCGCTTTTAACCGTCAATTCAGATAGCGGACCGCCCTGTACCTTCATTCCGCCTTCTTTTTGACTAGCCGCCCTTGCACGGTCGCGCTGCTCCTGCATCGATGCGTCGAACCCTTCGCGATCAACCGTCAAGCCCTTCTCTGAAGCGAAATCCTCGGTCAAATCGAATGGGAAGCCATACGTATCATATAGTTTGAAGGCATCTGGTCCACTGATTTGATTCGTACCGGCTTGACGTGTCTTCTCGACCATCTCGGCAAGAATGACCAAACCATCGCTTAGCGTCTCGTGGAAACGCTCTTCTTCAGTACGGATAACCTTCTCGATAAATTCACGTTTGTCTACAACCTCTGTGTAGTAAACGCCCATGATCTCACCGACGGTAGCTACAAGCTTATACAGGAACGGTTTATCCTGACCAAGCACTTTGCCGTAACGCACAGCACGGCGCAGCAAGCGACGAATCACGTAGCCGCGACCCTCATTGGAAGGGAGTACGCCATCGCCTACGGAGAAAGCGACTGTCCGAATGTGATCGGCGATCACTTTAAATGCCACATCGTGATCATCGTTCACATGATAGTTCACACCTGTAAGCTCAGACGTCTTATCGATAATCGGTTTGAACAAGTCCGTGTCGAAGTTCGAATCTACGTCCTGCAGAATCGAAGCGAACCGCTCCAGACCTGCGCCCGTATCGATGTTTTTGTTAGGAAGCGGCGTATAGCTGCCATCCTTGTTATGGTTAAACTGTGTAAATACGAGGTTCCACACTTCCAGGAAGCGCTCATTTTCTCCGCCAGGCCAGCACTCCGGATCAGATAAGTCGCCGTATTTATCCCCGCGGTCATAGAAAATTTCCGTACAAGGACCACATGGACCTTCGCCAATGTCCCAGAAATTATCTTCTTTGAGCTTGTAAATGCGCTCTTCAGGAATACCGATTTGTTTATTCCAAATGTCAAAAGCTTCTTCATCGTCTTCATGCACGGTAACGGAAATACGATTCGGATCAAAACCGATCCACTGCGGATCCGTCAAAAACTCCCATGCCCATGGAATGACTTCTTTCTTAAAGTAATCGCCGATGGAGAAATTACCTAACATTTCGAAAAAGGTATGGTGACGCCGCGTTTTCCCAACGTTTTCAATATCATTCGTCCGAATACATTTTTGTGCGTTTGTAATCCGTGGATTTTCCGGGATTTCCCGTCCGTCCAAATAAGGCTTTAACGGGGCAATACCTGCGTTAATCCATAGCAGTGACGGATCATTATGCGGAACAAGCGAAGAGCTGGGCTCTACCTTATGCCCTTTACTTGCGAAGAACTGCAACCACTTAGAACGAATTTCACTTGCCTTCATAACTCTCAAGCCTCCATATTTTCTATATTGTTTGAAAACAAACAAAAAACGCCCCTGTAACATACAGGGACGAATCATCGCGGTACCACCCTGGTTATTGCGTTCCCCACCGTCCTGACTAGCGGCAGAGGAAACCATGCAATCTCCTTGTGCGGATCTGTAACGGGTCCAACCGGTGGAGTTCTTCCACACTCCGAAATCAGCGTTCAGCCATCCTAGCACCGAGAGGTTCTTGCAGCCGGATTCGCCATGAAATCTGCATTCCGGAACCTCATCTCTGACAGTGGACTATGACTTACTTCGATTTCATCAACGTTTTTGCAATAGATCTAGATAAGGCAAATTATAACTATATGCTGTAACCGTGTCAATATTCATAAACGTTCATGGAACCTTCCTAGGGTGGGCATCGTATCTAACATACATTCCTGTAAAAGTATATCCTCTAGGAAGTGATACGATTGGATCTCTCAACGCTTACACTGCTCGGTTTAATTACGCCTGTTTTTGTACTTGTGATCTATATCATCACCAAAACGCTTATTAAGAAAGAAATTCCGGATAGCCGATATAATCCTTTCGATTATATAACCGGTCAGTCCCGCGTTGAATTTCAAGAGCAAAAAGAGCAAAAAGAAGAAAAGAACGATCAAGGAGACGATAAAGAAAAAGGTCTAAAATCGTAGTTGACAATCGTTCTCAACCAGCGTATACTAAACTCATTGATAATGATTTTCATTATCGAATCGAGCAACAAAAACGAATCAACGCATAATGAATTCCGTAGCCCATTCGATGGTTTACGTACGCCACACCCTTTAATATCCTCAACCCTCGTACAAAACCCCTATGTACCATGATCCCGCAAGTCATGGTGCACGGGGGTTTTGTGCGTCTTCCTTTCTATCCGGCTAGGTTGTAGGCCTGTGGACATAATGCAGGAAGACGTGCTGAATGATAACCTTCATGACCGCGAAAAAGGGTACCGCCAATATTAATCCCACAATACCTGCTACTTCCCCGCCGACCAATAAGGCAAAGATGATGACTAACGGATGCATATGCAGCTTTTTGCCCACCACTTGCGGCGATATGACATTTCCTTCCAGAATTTGGACGGTCAGATTAACGAGCGCAACGAACAGCACCATTTTCAAAGAAATAGTTGAAGCCATAATGATCGCTGGTGCCGCTCCAAAAAACGGCCCTAAATAAGGAATGATATTGAAGATCGCGACCACACTCGCAAGCAGAAGCGCGTAAGGCATGTCAATGAGCCAATACCCCAAATAGGCAAGCCCCCCGATAATAACGCAAACCATAAGTTGGCCGCGAATATAATTTCCAAGTGCCGTATCAATATCAATGAGAAGCTTGACTGTTTTCTTGCGATGCTCCTTAGGAACGATGGCTAGCGCTGTCTTCTCGATAATTTGAAAGTCTTTCATCATATAAAAAGCAACAAACGGGACGATAAAAGCGATAAACAGCATGGAGATCGTACTGCCAATTTGGTTCATGTAGTTCGAAATGGCCATGGAAATGCTGTTTTCCAGCTTTGTTAATGAATGATTGAAACCCATACGCACACTGTCAGGCAGCAGTTGATTTTGATTAAAGCCGTCGACAATCGATTGGGCGCGCATTTCCATCTGCGGCATATGCTCGTTCAATTCCGCGATTTGGGTCATAAACACCGGGGTCATATTCATGATAATGACGGTGAGTGAAGAAATAAATACACAATATATCAGCAGCACGGCAATCGTTCTTGGCACTTTGCGCTGGTTAAGCATATTCACCACCGGGTTCAAAATGTAAGAAATAATCACCGCGATGAAAAATGGCGCTAATATCGCTTTTAAAAAAGTAAACAAGCTTTGTAGAATAGGCTTAATTTGCAGCAGCATATACAAACATGCCAGAGCCAAAAGCAGGTACACCAGCCCTACAAACCATCGATTTCTCCAAAAACGTTCCACTTCGTTCACCTCAGTGATTCCAAATATGTTTGTGCCCATACAGTATATGTACATGCTGGTCAAATTAACCTTCGCATGCTAAAAACAAAAAAACGTTACCTCTCCAGCACAGGGTGTGCTCAAAAAAGTAACGTTTCCAGCTTGCAAGTATGATTAATTTGCGTGTTCTTGGATCAAAGGCATTTCTTCTTCAAAAAATAAATCATCCAGAGAACTTAGCGTTCCGTCTTCCTCTACTTGATACACGGACATTTTCTCTCCGTTGACGCTGAGTTCGATAAAGCAACCCCAGCAATAAAATTGATGGGAACCGATCTTTCCAATATCTTTGGAATTACAGTTTGGACAACGCATCTTGCTCACCCTATTCTTCTTTGGATACGAAGAGTTCTTCTACTTCCTGAGAGCAATGTACAGGCACTATAATGGCATCTTCCCCTTTGGTTGCCGAATCCGGCTTGGGAAGCCATCTACGCCCTTCCTTTAAATCAGAAATAAACCCTTCGGACAATTCATAACCTACTATTTGTTTACCCCAATCTTGGGTTAAATAAACATCTTCAACCACGCCTAATTTGTCTCCACCGACAGTAACCACTGGAAGACCCTTAATCGGGCGGCTGCCTTCCAGAAAAGCATGACATTCATCCGCATGCTCAAACTCGATAATGACATTTTCGTTCGGTATGGTAACGGCATCTTCCCCTGCAGCGATGACTTCATCCCACGGTATGTACCGTAAGGAGGTAAACCACATCTTTGCTTCAAGAATGATGCCTCGTATGTTCCACTCAGGGTCAATCAATAAATCTTTAACTTGGCCTAACTGCTTACCGGAATCTACCGTCAGAACGGGAAGTCCGATCAAATCATGCGCTTTGCGCAAGGTGCTTTCCCCCTAGAACCACCCGGTACTAATTATTACGCAGCCGTTTGACAATGGTTGCAATTTTCTGGGCAGCTGTTTCAATTTGATCTTTAGAATTCCCCATTCCAAAGCTAAATCGAACAGCGGAGGCTGTAACATTTTCTGGGAGTTTCATTGCTTGCAGAACGTGGGACACCTCAAGTGAACCTGACGTACAAGCAGAACCGCTTGCTGCAGCTACATTTTCTAAATCAAGATTCATAAGCAGTGTTTCTGTTGATATTCCTGGAAAACTGATGTTCAGAATATGCGGAACACGTTGTTCGGCATGGCCATTTATCGTAAATTGATCACGGCCTAAATGCTTCTCCAAGCTAGTCACCATGCACTGTCTAAGTTCGGCAGCTTGCTCATACAGATTGTCCACCTCAGGCAGAATCACCTCTAAGGCTTTGGCAAACCCTGCAATGGCTGCGACATTCTCTGTGCCTGCGCGGCGCTTTCTCTCTTGAGCGCCACCATAGACATGAGGAACCAGCTTCGTGTTCTTAGATACATATAACGCGCCTACACCATTAGGCCCATATATTTTATGAGCGGATAAGCTCAATAAATCAATCGGGAGTTCATGAAGATTCAGCGGCAGCTTGCCTAGAGCTTGCACGGCATCAACATGAAATGGAATTTGCCGGCTTTGCGCTATCCGACCTACTTCTTCAATCGGCTGAATCGTGCCGACTTCATTATTCACATACATGATCGAGATGAGAGCCGTATCGGGACGAATAGCCGACTCCACATCTTCGACTTGAATAAGACCAGTCGGACCTACTGGCAGGTAGGTCACCTCGTAACCAAGGGTTTCCAACCGTTCACAGGGATGCAAAACCGCATGATGCTCAATCTGTGTCGTGATGATATGTTTCTTGCCTTCTTTGTTCGCATTGATGATCCCGAAGATCGCCATATTGTTGCTTTCGGTACCGCCGCTCGTAAATATGAGTTCTCCAGGCAAACACCCTAAAGCCTTAGCCGAACCGTCGCGAAACCGATTAAGCGCGGTTCTCGTCGCTCTGCCAAAGCTATGTGTACTAGATGGATTACCAAAGTATGTTGTATAAAAAGGAAGCATAGCTTCCATGACGTCGGGATGCACCGGCGTAGTTGCCGCGTGATCAAGATAAATAGAATTCATAGGACACCCTTAAATATAAAACATGTAGTTGTCGTGCTTGCCAACATCCTCGAAAGAGATCAGATTCGCAAGCGTAGTCGAATCGAGCACTTCCGCAATGCTGTCGCGGATACGCATCCATAAGTCACGCTTTGCCGGGTCATCTTCCTCCGTAAAGTCAACAGGACTAATCGGTCCTTCCAACACACGAATCACTTCTCCAGCTGTCACTTGGTCAGCGGCTTTAGAAAGAATATATCCACCGTACGCTCCACGAATGCTTTTGACCAATCCCGCGTTACGCAAAGGAGCAACAAGCTGCTCGAGATAATGCTCGGAAAGCTGGTGCTTCTCGGCAATACTTTTCAGTGAAGTCGGACCTTCACCAACTCGATTGGCCAGCTCCATCATGATCGTTAGACCATAGCGGCCTTTTGTGGAAATTTTCAAAATTACACCTCATTCAACATTTATGCCATCAAGGGGGCTAATTGATATTACGAAAAAATCTGTTTTGCTTACCATCTGCTTGTCACGCTCAAACATGATACTCGTCCCTATCTAGGTAAACAGCGTTTCCATTTTTAAGAAAAACATTCCTAAACATCCGTATATCGTATATATGTTATCATAAATTCCTTGTTCTGTGGGGGAAAAACAATGACATTCTCATGAAATATTTTAATTTTGAACCATAGAGATGTATAATAGTGAGAGTTTCAAAAAAGTCTTACAGGATGGAAAAGAGGAACACAAGCGATGAATAAAAAAACACGTGTCATTCTGGGTATGTCCGGAGGTGTCGATTCTTCTGTTGCCGCGCTGCTATTGAAAGAGCAGGGGTATGAAGTCATTGGCATTTTCATGAAAAATTGGGACGATACCGATGAATTTGGCCATTGCACAGCCGAAGAAGATGCAGAGGATGTCCGAAGAGTTTGCGACCAGATCGGGATCCCTTTTTATACAGTTAATTTTGAAAAACAGTACTACGACAAGGTTTTCTCTTATTTCTTGGACGAGTATACCAAAGGCCGCACGCCGAATCCTGACGTCATGTGCAACAGGGAAATTAAATTCGGTGAATTGCTCCAAAAGGTCATGGATCTAGGCGGCGATTACATTGCAACAGGCCATTACGCGCAAGTGAAAGAGCAAGATGGTGAATATGTGCTTCTGCGGGGCAATGATCCAGGCAAGGATCAAACGTACTTCCTCAATGTGCTTACGCAGCAGCAGCTCTCGAAAGCGATGTTCCCCATCGGACACCTGCCGAAGCCCGAGGTTCGTAAAATTGCCGAAGCTGCCGGCCTTGCCACAGCCAAGAAAAAAGACAGCACAGGCATTTGCTTCATCGGCGAGCGCGATTTCAAAGAGTTCCTCAGTCAATACTTGCCGGCTAAACCAGGCAATATGGTCGATATTCGCAACGGTGAAATCAAAGGCCGCCATGACGGTCTAATGTACTATACGTTAGGCCAAAGACAAGGGCTTGGCATTGGCGGTTCAGGTTCTGGCGAGCCATGGTTTGTCGTGGACAAAAACTTGGAAACCAACGAACTTCTTGTCGTTCAAGGCGAGCAGTACCCAGGACTCTACTCCAAGGGGCTAACAGCGACAGATGTGAACTGGATCTCTCCGAATAAGCCGCAAGGACCTCTCACTTGCACGGCTAAATTCCGCTACCGTCAGCCTGACCAAGGCGTCGTTCTGACTTTTAAAGAGGATGGCACTGTTGAAGTTGTTTTTGATACGCCTCAGAAAGCCGTAACACCCGGGCAATCCGTTGTTTTCTATGACGGTGACATTTGTTTGGGCGGCGGTGTGATTGATAAGGTTCATAAATAAAATCAAGCCATGTACATGGGTTTAGGTGGAAGGATGATCAGTTTGGCTAAAGTGAATGAAGTAATCAGGCATGCAGCTACGTATGAGGATGTTACGAAAATCGTGAAAGAGGTCGGCATTCTCCCTCTCTCTTCTTTTATTCCCGATCATCCTTCCCTTGAATCTGTGACAACACACGAACAATGGCATACCGGATTAGAGACGGATCCTTGGCTCTGGCGAGATCGCCTGCCGGGTGACGGACTTGCCGCTTATGGACGTTTTTTTGCGAAGAAGCCTCTATTGATTTCAGCGGACCTTTTTCCATTGGTCAAAAATCTGCTAGAGGAACCTTATTCCGTAGAAGAACGCTACGAGGACGGGCAGCTTCCCAAATCGGCAGTAGAGCTGTATCAAGCGGTCGAGGCGAACGAAGGCATTGATGTCAAAGAGTTGCGCGCTGTCACTGGCATGAAGGCCAAGGAATCCAAAAATGAATTTGACCGGGCGCTCGTTGAACTGCAAAGCAAAACAGATATTGTCATTGCGGGGATTAGCGAACGATTGAATGCCAATGGGACGAAGAACGGCTGGAACAGCACCTGCTATATGACCGCGCTGCATTGGATGGAGCTTCATGGCTTAACGGTGAATACTTTACCCACTCCTGAAGCGAAAAGCCAGTTCAGAACGTATATTCAGGAACGTTACAGTGCTGCTGCTGCTCAATATCTTGGCAAGATTTTTAAGTAATAGGGAATTGAAAGATGCAAGGAGCTAAGCGATTTTATTCGTGCTTAGCTCCTTTTTTGTGGCGTCCACTGCCGCTTTCTAGTGTAGGTTATGGGCATGTGAAAGCTGCCCGGGCCGCAATGTCGTCCCCGGCATAGGGTTGTGCAATGGGCACTACAGGGCGCTATTTATGCCAAATAGGCTGCATTTACGGGCTAGCGGTTTGACCCCCTAATTCCGGAGAGTTACCAGTGTAAGAAACAGTAACCTTAGAATTACGTTAATTTGCGTTTGTTTCCGCTCGTTTCCTCC
>NZ_JAGGKV010000032.1 GCF_017874035.1 Paenibacillus aceris | reverse complement strand
ACTTGCTAGCGAGATTTTTCAATCTCATTTATAGTCGATTGCTCGACTGTGCTTTACTCACTCGTTGTTCAGTTTTCAAAGATCAATTTCTTTCGTTCACCGCCGCGTTACCGAAGCAGCGAGAAGTAATATACCACAGCTCGTCCATCAATTGCAAGCACTTTTTTCTTGCTAATTTCTGTCGTTGTCTGTCGGGAAAACCATATTATCATACGTTGCTGATCGATTGCAAGTCCACCTCATCATTCAAGGTAATTCGCCGTCCGAAGCAACGAGGTATAATGTACCACGCTCAGAAACCAATTACAACCCCTTCGGAAATGTTCCACAATTGGCATTGTTTTGAATGTTCCCGCAGTCTTCAAGGTATTAGGCAAACCGGAGGGAACTCTCGTCCGCGTCCGCAAGTTCCCCTATCATCGTAGCTAAATGCTAAATGCTAGATGCCGATTACCGAGTAGTTTCGAAAAACTCAATACGCTCTCCATCTAATCCATTAAAGAAAAAGTATCTCGAACCGTTAGGAAGCGTCGTGATTTCCTCATCTAATTGCTGAACTGCCAACCCTTTGATCCTTGTAAACTCCGCTTGGATGTCGTCGACGGTAAAGGCCAGATGATGTACCTTCCCTTCTTGCGGCAAGCCGGCGTTATAACCTTCAATAAGTTCAACTTCCGTTTCATTCAGCGCTTCAAAGCCCAGAAATGCAAGTCGAATAACTCCGTTCGTATGAAGCAAAGTCCCTTTGTGCTTAAGACCGATCACTTCCTCATAGAAACGAATCGACGCTTCCAAATTTGCTACCATGACACCGACATGCTCCATTTTCAAAACTGCCATAGATCCATAACCTCCTCGCTCAACTCTCATTATTGTATCGAAAAGTGCGTGAATGGGCTATACCGTTATGGATTCGAACAAAAAGAGTATAAATGAACAAGTGGCAATCAGAACTTGCACGGAATAGCATAAAGATGAACAAATAAGAGTCTGAACCTACACCCAAAAGAATATAGATGAACAAGAGGGTGTTATGAAGTCGTAAAACAGAAAAGTAGTATAGGAAGCTGCGCCAGCTAGATTATGCCAATTGTCTCAATATCGCCGTCTAGTGAATAGAGCGTAACTTCCTCGTTCGAAATATTGACCAGACCAAGGTCATCGTAAATTTTGCGGATTCTATCATTAGAGAGATGTTTTAGGATTGTTTCAACTGCCATCTGCAAATGGACCTGATCCTTGGATTCATAAAACATAAGGACCTCTTTTTTATCGACCAGCATTTTCGTATGCATCATACAAGCAGCACCCCCAATTTCAATGTTTCAATTGTATATATTGGAAACAAGGAAAGTGTGAGGACATTATTAGATATGTGTTAGGTTTTGAAAATTTGGCCTTAGATGGCTAAGTCGTTGTATACTGGTGTTAGAGGATTAGACAGGAGGGAACCAACATGAGATTGCTTAAGCTTCTTCAAATCTACGAGGTCGATGGGATTACGCCCAAACATCGGTCAGATCGATTTGATTTCGATGAGATTCAAGGGCAGACTTTTCGTGAAATGAACCCAACTGAAGTCGGGGCACCGATGATTCTATCCGGCATTCATCGATATATCCCATTCAAAACGACTAGAGTTCAAGCGATAGATAGAGACGGAATGGATTTTCGGGTGCTAACCCGCAACACAATCTATCATTTTGAAGTTCATACAGACCGCAAAGCCACTTAACCTTTGGAAGGTTAGCGGCTTTTTTTGTTGGTTTATATAATAATAATTTCTTCACTTCTCAAAAACTACCAATCTCCTTTATACTAATAGTCGGGTTAATTGACCAACGTCCTATTATTTTAAAGGAGGCTTTTATATTACATGAAAAAAACTTTGACAACCCGTCTTACCGCACTAGCTCTTGTAACCGTTCTTACGAGTTCTTTTGCCAGCAGTGCTGCTTTCGCTGAAACAGCCGCACCGGCACCTACTAGTACGATGAAATCCGATATGCGCCTTGCCATTGATAATGGAGCTGTCGAAGGCTATGGAGACAGTGACTACCGCGGCGCAAGCGCAGCTACTCGTGCCGAAGTCGTTACGATGGTCAACCGGGCCGCCAAACTGAATAGCGCAGATCCCGCTTCCGTCACTTTCACAGACCTCGCAAATTGGCAGAAGCAAGCGGTAGCCAATGCCGTCGCAGCGAAACTAATCAGCGGCTTTGCTGACGGAACGTTCCACCCGGATGCTCCGGTAACTCGCCAAGAGCTTGCTGAGTTGATCGTTAAAGCAGTAACCGGCGGCCAACTGCCGAGCGTAAATGAGAATGTTTTGAACTACTTCAAGGATTCCGCTTCGATTGCAAAAGAATCCCGTCCTTATGTCGCTTATGCCGTCATCAGCGGAATTTTCGCCCCGACACTCGATGGCAACTTCAACCCTACAGCCGCGGTTACGCGTGATGAAGTCGCTAAGGCGCTTAAGCCGATCCTCTTCAAAGTTGTCGATATTTTAACCACGAATGATATTCACGGTAAAATCGAAGTTGGTTTCGATAAAAAACGCAATCAAGGTCAAGGCGGAATTGAAACGCTCGGCGGAATCGTCAGTGATTTCCGCACAGTTAATCCAAACTGTACGGTTGTCGTAGACGGCGGAGACGCTTGGCAGGGCACACTCATTTCGAATACAACAAATGGTCAATCAGTCATGGACACGATGGCTCAAGTAAAGTACGATGCTGCAGCTATCGGAAATCATGAGTTCGACTTCGGGCGCGACGTTTTGATTAACAACATTAAGAATGCCAAATTCCCTATTCTCGGCGCTAATATTATCGACACGAAAACAGGCAAACAAGTAGATTGGACACAACCTTACGTGATTGTTGAAAAAGATGGCCTAAAAATCGGTATTATCGGCTTCGCGACTCCACAAACAACATCAACGACCAAATCAACGAATATTGAAGGCCTTTCCTTCGTGAATCCGGTTCCTCTGGCCAAAGAGCTGTCCGCTGAGCTGCGCGCTAAAGGCGTTGACATCATCATGGTCACTTCCCATCTGCCGGGTGAACAGAACCAACAGTCCGCAGAAATCATTAGCGAGCTTGCGGATTTGGCAAAAGGCACAGGCAACGGCACGCTGGATGCAATCGTTGGCGGACATTCCCACATGCGCGTTTCCGGCATCGTGAACGGCATTCCTGTTGTTGAAGCACAAAGCTGGTTGTACGCGGTAGGTCATATTCAACTATTCGTGGACAAAGCTACCAAACAAGTCGTTTCCTCGAACGCAAGCTTGCTTGAAACGTATACGAATCTGACAACGGCAGACGCGAAGATCCACCAGACGGTCGAAGATTACAAGGCGAAAATCTCGGAGAAGTCCGGTGAAGTTGAAGTCGTTGTCGCAGAAGCACTTAATCGCAAATCCTTCCGTTTCGCTGATAATGGCGGCGTTGACCGTGATGGCGCTTCACAATTAGGCAACAGCATTACGGATGCAATGCGCGCTTCCGAGAAATCCGACATCGCCTTCACTAACATTGGCGGCATTCGCGCTGATGTCGATAAAGGTGAGTTGACCTACGGTGAAATGTTCGAAGTGTTCCCATTCGGCAACTACAATGTAACGGGTACAATGACGGCCGCGCAAATTAAAAAGGCCTTGGAAGTAACGGATAAATATTCAAACCTTCCCGCCATTCAATTTTCCGGCCTCAAAGTAGAGTGGGACAGCACGAAACCGCTCGGCGAAAAATATTCCAAAATTACTCTAGTAGACGGCACACCGATCTATGTAGATGGCAAGCTGAATACCGACCGCACGTTCAAAGTGACAACGAATGATTTCATGGCAACAGGCAGCGGCGACGGCTTCACGGTATTCGGTGAAGTGAAAGACTGGAAAGATGGCGCGATCATGCTTGATGCGTGGGTAAATTACGCAAATTCCTTGAAAGCGGCCGGTAAAGAGCTATCCGTTAAGGACGATGGACGCGATGTGCGTTTAGATCTAAAGAAATAAGCACTTATTCATTATTAATCCCATTAAATAAAAGGCCTTTGATCCTCCCCATTCAGGGGGAAATCAAAGGCCTTTCTATTTAAGCTAACCAAACCCGCATAATGGACATCAATTGGTTCAATTTCAGCGGTTTGCTAATATAGTCGGAAGCGCCAGCCTGCAAACAAATGTCGCGGTCTTGTTTCATAGCCTTGGCCGTAATTGCAATGATCGGCAAATGCTCATACCGGGCATTTTTTCTGATCATGCGCATGGCCTCATAGCCATCCATCACCGGCATCATCATGTCCATAAGGACGAGATCAATCTGGGGTTCCTTCTGCAGAATGTCCAGACATTCCTGTCCATCGTGCGCAACGCTGACGTTCATCCCTTCATTTTCAAAAGCGTTGCTTAGCACAAAAACATTTCGAACATCATCATCGACGACGAGCACATTCCTCCCTCGCAGAATGCTTGTCTCTGCCAGTAGGACGGAATGCTCATCCTGCATCCCTTGAGGGGCATCATACGCTACCGCAGCCTCATCCCATGCCGTTTGAAATTCACTTACCGAAGGCTCCATGGAGGGGATATAAACCGTAAAAGTGCTCCCCACCCCCTCTTCGCTGCTCATCCCAATGCTGCCGCCAAGTAGCCCCGCCAACTCGCGGGAGATGGACAGCCCTAAGCCTGTCCCCCCGTACTTACGATTCGTTGTGCCGTCAGCTTGACGGAAGGGCTCGAAAATAAACGCCTGTTTGTCAGGCGGAATGCCAATCCCCGTATCGCTAACCGAAATCGCGAGAACTTGATCGTACTTAGCCGAAGGCAGAAACCGGGCGATTTGATCATCATCACAAAGTCCAATCCTCACATGCACGCTGCCCTCGTGGGTAAACTTGAAGGCATTGGATAGCAGGTTTTTTAAAATTTGACTTAACCGCTGTTCATCCGTATAGAAATGCTCCGGCACCCTTAAATCCTGCTCAATGTGCAAAAACAGATTACGCTGCTCGGCAACCTTGGCAAATTGGCTTCTAATGAGACTTGGAAGCCCTTTCACGTTTAATTCTCCAATATGAATATCCAGCTTGCCGGCTTCGACTTTCGACAAATCGAGGATATCATCAATAAGCAGCAGCAGATCAGTTCCTGAGGAGTGGATTACCCGGGCATATTCCTGCTCATCCAGGCTTAAGTTCCCCAATTTATTTTCCTGCAGCATTTGGGATAAAATTAGCACGCTGTTAAGCGGTGTACGAAATTCATGGGACATATTCGCCAGGAATTCCGACTTATATCGAGAGCTCAGCTGCAGCTGAACGGCATGTTCTTCAAGGGCTACCTTGATGCGTTCAAGCTCTTTTGATCTCTCCTCTGCACATCGGTTATGCTCCTCTAACTGTTCATTCGTCATGTGCAGCTCTTCCTGCTGGCTTTGGAGCTCTTCCGTTTGAATTTGCAGTTCTTCGGTCATATGTTGGTATTCCCTTAGCAGTCGTTCCACTTCTACACGCGTTTGCACGCTATGAACAATCGTTCCAAGTACATTAAGAATATCTTCAAGCAGCTCCAGCTGCTGATGGGTAAACTTATTTAAACTGGCTAGCTCCATCACGGCGATGACTTCATTGTTATGCAGGATCGGTACGATGAGCACGCTTTGCGCTCTCACGGCGCCGAGCCCGGATGTTATTTTGACATAATGATCGGGCACATTGGTAAAATGGAACATTCGCTTCTCAAGCGCGCATTGGCCAACAAGCCCTTCTCCCAAATGAAATCGATGAATCCCAATGTCGTCCTCATGATCCATCATCATGGCATATGCGGCTATTCTCTCCAGCGCATCCTTCCCCTTATAAGAGGAACGCAAGTAAAAAAGTCCGAAAGAGGCGCCGAAAAGCTCGGCAGCTTTACTAATAAAGGTGGAACCTAACGTTTCCATATCCGATATGCCTTGAAGCACATGAACCACTTCCGCCAGCTTTCGCTGCTGCCACTCCATCTCCTCATGATTCTCTAACAGCATGTTAGTCGCGTCTGCGAGATCCTTCACCTCATCGTTCATGGTGACATGGATGCGCTGCGAATGATCTCTTTTGAAGGAGCTTAATTTTAAAATACTTTTGGTAACCTGCTTAATCGTCCCGACAATCGACTGCGATATCACTAATGCTGCCGCTAACGATATGATAAGTAGGGACGTCAGCATGACAAACATAGATCTAGTAAACATGCTATTCTGATCATCTAAAAGTTTGGCTCTATCCTTGGTAAGCCCGATTTCGATATTACGGAAGCGATCGAGCTGAGAGCGGATATCCTCGACATTTTGCTTGCCCGAATAAAAATCATAAGGATTTACGGAATCTGCGCCTGACCCGATTGGCCCGCCTGACCCCGCACTTTTTTTCATCTTCGGGTCCGTTGATCCGCTAAGCTGCATGACCCAGCGCTCTATCGACTTTTTAATTCCTTGTAAGCTTTGTTCCTGCACGGTGTTTTCTTTGGTGAGCTGACTCAGCTTCATGTAGGATTGCCGCCATTTGGACTCTCCATTAAGGTAGGGCTCAAGATAGGTGGGATCCCCGGTCAGCAGATAGCCTCGTTGTCCGCTTTCCATATCCATGACGAATTTCTCGATGTTGTTGATTTCTGTGTGAACGGCAAAATCATGTTCAATGATATAGTTTCTATCCTTCTGCATCGAGGTTACTTGATTGATCACTAAAGTAAATACAATACTTATACAGACAAAAATGAAAATGTAGCCAAGCATAATTTTGGATCGGATACCAAATCTCCTCTTTTTCCCCATCCGTGCAGAGTCCTCTCCTTATGTCGAATTACGCATCTCTATGTATTATACTACTCACCCAAAAGTTGGGATATGGGATTTTTCATACTTTACTACTTTACCAAGTTAATGTATTATTTAACTAAAGTATCTATTTATTCGAGGAGTGATATCATGAGCAATCGCACAACTGACAACATACGTCCGCGCGGCGTTCTGACTCGTATGAAACCTTACTCTCCAGGCAAGCCCATTTGGGAAGTGCAGCGGGAATTAGGCATCGACAAGGTCACCAAACTCGCTTCCAATGAAAATCCGATTGGCCCGTCTCCGCTAGCTGTCCAAGCGATTCAAAACTATCTGACAGATATTCATCGCTATCCTGACGCAGACACAATAGATCTCTGTGCCGCCATTGCCCGTAAGCTGGAAGTTACGCCGGATCAAGTCCTGGTCACGAACGGTGCCGACGAGCTCATTACACTCTTGTCCGAGACGTTCTTAGAGGAAGGCGATGAGGTCATTGTCCCGTCCCCAACCTTCAGCGAGTATGAATTTGGCGCAAATCTGATGGGGGCTCAAGTCGTACAAGTACCGCTCCGTGAAGATTACCGTTATGAAATCGCCGACCTATTGGCTGCGGTAACGGAAAAAACGAAGCTCCTGTATATCTGTTCACCCAATAATCCTACAGGCACCTATATGAAAAAGCAGGATTTACAAGCGCTAATGGATAAGCTCCCCCCGCATGTTCTGGTGATTTTTGACGGAGCTTACAGTCACTTTGTAACCGCAGACGATTACTGCGATGGGCTCCAATTCGTGCGTGAGGGTTATCCCCTAATCGTCACACAAACCTTCTCGAAGATTTACGGATTAGCAGGTATTCGTGTTGGTTATGGCATCGCTTCAGCGAACATTTTGCACAGTATCCGCCAGGTCAAAGAGCCATTCAACGTAAACGCATTAGCGCAAGTCGGCGCTGCTGCTGCCATTCAGGACGATGCTCATCTTGAAGCGACACGGGAAATCAATACTCTCGGCAGAGAGCAATTATATGAAAGTCTGCAGGAGATGGGATTTAAATTCACACGCAGTATGAGTAATTTCGTCCTTGTGGAACTTGGACCGGATGCGAAATCCATCTATGATCAAATGATGCGCAAAGGCGTTATCCTGCGGTATGCCGGCGCTTGGAACCTGCCCCATCACGTGCGAATTTCGATAGGGACGCCTGATGATCATCAAGCCCTAATCAACGCGCTCCGAGAGGTACTTCAGGAATCTAAGGAACAATTGACTCTATCAGCTCAAAAAGATTAAAAAACGAAGCGAGCATCCAGCATTGTTTGACAGCGACAAAATATGCTACAATGCTAAAAATTGCTGTTTCTTGGAGGTTCGCTATGCTGAAGGAATTTAAAGATTTTGCTTTTAAAGGGAACATGGTCGATCTAGCCGTGGGGGTTATTATCGGGGGCGCTTTCGGAAAAGTCATTACATCCATTGTCAATGATGTGATCATGCCGCCTATCGGGTTATTGCTGGGCAGAGTGAACTTTAATGAGCTTTTTATCTCTTTGAATGGTAAACACTACAACAACCTCGCTGAGGCTGCTACTGAAAAAGCACCTGTTCTGAAGTATGGGGCCTTTATTTCTACGTTTTTAGACTTTTTAATCGTTGCTCTTGTCATTTTTATCGTTGTTAAACAATTGTCCAAGTTCCGCAAAAAAGAAGAGCCAAAAGAAAAGGCACCTGCGACCAAAGCTTGCCCGCACTGTTTGTCTGATATTCCAGCGCAAGCAACCCGCTGCAAATACTGTACGTCGGAACTTGCGTCGGGGCCTTCGGTATCAGGGAGCATCCAGTAGACCTGCTACAATGAATGACACCCGCGAATATATTAAAAGGAGTTAAGCGCTTCTAGCCGCTTAACTCCTTTTTGTTTACTTCGGTGCCATATTCTTGGTGCGCAGATCAGCGATCTCGCCCTGGTCAAAGGCACCTCCCTGCAGCAGCTCCAGCAGCTGCGCCGCTGTAGCTTCGGGCGACTGCAGCTCGCCCTGCGTATGCAGCTCCACGAACCGGCTTTGCTGCGGGAAGTCCTCTTCCGATGCAGCGCGAATTTCCCGCTGCATCTCGGTATCCACCACCCCCGGTGCAACGGAGATAACCTCCACCGGGTAGGGCTGGTTCGCCTGCTCGACGCCAATGCAGCGCGTCAGCATATCGATCCCGGCTTTGGCGGTGCAGTACGCCCCCCAGCCGGGGTAGGGCTTCTTCCCCGCGCCTGAGGAAATTTGGACGACCCGCTTCACGACCGGCAGCGCCTGCGTCTGCCGGATGAAGCTGTTCGTCAGCAGCGCGGGCGCGATGAGATTGACCTGCAGGCTGCGCTGCAGGTCCTCCTGGTCAGCTCGGCCGATGAACGTCATCGGGGCGAGCTGGCCTGCATTATTGATCAGCGTGATCCTATCCGCGTGATCAATTTGGCTAAGGATTCGCTCCATCAGCGAATCCAGTCCGTCCGTTTGCGCCAAATCGAAAGCATGAAAGGTGTAAGCACCTTTCATGCGCAGCGCCTCTTGGCGGAGGCTTTCGCTTTCGCCGCGCGACACGCAGTGTACCGCGGCGCCCTGCTTCAGGAGCTGCCGCGCAAGCTCGGCTCCGAGGCCTTTGGAGCCCCCCGTGATGATATAGGCAGGCATGTTATCGGCTCCTTTTTTGTTCTTATTGCACTACGTCATATCCCTGTTCTTCGATTGCTGCTTTGATTGCTTCAACACTCAGCTTGCTTTCATCGTACTCCACTTCCACCATTTTGCCGGCTAAGTTGACTTTCCCCTCGGCACCAAGCTCTTTCATTGCTTTCTCGACAGTATTCACACAGTGATTACAGGACATTCCTTCTACTTTTAAAATAACGCTGGACATCGCATTCACTCCTTTAGTGGATTTAATTATTTCATTAATGTGTTCATCGTTTTGAGCAGTTCATCAACAACATCCATGTCGCCTTCCTGGATGCGTTCGACAACACAGCTTTTGAGATGGCCGGCGAGCAGCAATTTCCCAACGCCATTGAGCGCCGATTGAATCGCGGCAATCTGATGCAGAACGTCGTCACAATACGTATCTTTCTCGATCAAACCTTTGACCCCACGAACTTGACCTTCAATGCGGTTCAGCCGCTTGGTTAAATCCGCTTTGAGCTTATCGGAATGATGACTCTTCCGCTCCTGTCCATCCAAGCTGCAGTGGTTAACTTCCGTGTCCAATTCCTTGTTCATTGGGCTGTCTCCTTTGAGGGCTGTTTACTCTTTATCATACCCCCAACCCGTATATTGTCAATCGTTTTGGCATGCCTCTCTCTTAAAGTTTTACCTTCTGCAGCCTTAGTGCATTCAGGACAACAGAAACCGAGCTTAGCGCCATCGCGGCTCCCGCTACCCAAGGCTCAAGAAAGCCTAAAGCGGCAATCGGAATACCGATGGTGTTGTAACCGAGCGCCCAAAACAAATTTTGCTTTATATTCCGCATCGTCCGTCTGCTCATTTCAATGCTATCTGCGATGGAGGTCAAGTCGCCGCGCATCAGTGTCACATCCGCCGCTTCCATGGCTACGTCGCTTCCCGTACCCATTGCCATGCCGATATCGGCCATTGCTAAGGCAGGCGCATCATTGATGCCATCGCCGACCATTGCGACGCGGTATCCCTGCTCCTGAAGCTTCTTCACCTCGAACGCTTTCCCTTCCGGCAAAATCTCCGCCAGCACCTGTTTAATGCCAGCTTGCTGGGCAATTGCTTCTGCCGTACGCGCATTGTCTCCCGTAATCATTATCACTTGAATGTCCATCGCCTCCAAGCGGGATACCGCTGCCTGCGACGTTTCTTTGATCGTATCGGCCACCGCCACGAATCCAGCGTAAGCGCCGTCGATTGCAGCTAGCATGACTGTTTTGCCTTCGTGCTCCAAGCGTTCCATATCCGGCAGCATCTCGGCGATATCGATCCCATGCTCCGTCAGCAGTCTACGTGTCCCGATGACGACCCGGCTGCCTTCCACCTGGGCCTCCAGTCCAAAACCGGGAATCGCCTTAAAGCTGTCGGCATCCGGCAATGATGGAACAGATGGCAGAATACCTTGAACAATTGCCTCGGCAAGCGGATGTTCCGAGTTGTGTTCCGCTGCTCCCACAAAGCGGAGAAAAGTCATTTTATCCAAATGCGTTTGGATATCTGTCAGCTGTGGTTTCCCTTTCGTTACCGTCCCCGTCTTATCCAAGACCACAACATCGATATGATGCGCCGCTTCCAGGTGCTCTCCGCCTTTGAACAAAATGCCTAGTTCCGCAGCACGCCCGGATCCAGCCATAATAGAAGTCGGTGTTGCCAAACCGAGCGCGCAAGGGCAGGCGATAACGAGAATCGCAATCGTTTTCTGGAGTGCGCCAGAGAAGTTAGCAGGGTCCAGCCAAAAGTACCAAAGAACGAAGGCGATAAGAGCAATCCCTACAACAATGGGGACAAAAATCCCTGAAATCACGTCGGCCACGCGCTGAATCGGCGCCTTCGACCCCTGCGCTTCCTCAACCACTTTGATGATTTGGGACAGCACCGTTTCCCGGCCAACCTTCGTCGCCTGCATCCGGAGTACGCCGTTCTTGTTCAGCGTTGCTCCGATCACGTTGTCCCCTTCCCTTTTCTCAACCGGCAGACTTTCACCCGTCAGCATAGATTCGTCAACGGAGGAATGTCCCTGTAAAACAATACCGTCCACCGGAATCTTTTCACCCGGCTTCACAATCACGACATCCCCTGCAACGACTTCTTCGAGCGGGATACTAAGCTCTTGCTCCCCACGGATGACCCATGCTCTTTTGGCCTGCAGGCCCATCAAAGATTTAATGGCTTCCGAAGTGCGCCCTTTGGCGAGCGCTTCGAACCATTTTCCAAGAAGGACGAGTGTAATAAGGATCGCGCTAGTTTCAAAATACAGCTCAGGCATATGGTGATGCTCGCTTTGTCCCGCCCACTGTACCGTTAAATACAAGCTGTAAAAGTACGCCGCCGATGTTCCCAATGAGATAAGCACATCCATATTGGCGCTTTTATTGCTCAGCGCTTTATAAGCCCCGATGTAGAATTGCCTACCAATGATAAATTGGACCGGTGTCGCGAGCGCCAACTGCACCCACGGGTTCATAAAAAGCTCCGGAAGCCAAATCCATGAGGTAAAGGAAAAGTGGCTGACCATCGCCCATAATAATGGGAATGAAAGAATTGCTGAGATCCAAAGCTTATACTTTTGCTTCTGAATCTCCTTGGCGCGATGCCTACTAGTGGCGGACTGTTCTTGTTTGCGTGCTGCTTCGTATCCCAACTTGACTACTCGCGCTTGCATATCCTCTGGCGTTACTTCCGAAGGTTGATAGACAATGCGTGCCGTTTCCATGGCCAAATTGACCGACGCTTGCGAAACACCGGGCATTTTGCTCAACCCTTTTTCAATTCTCGTTGCGCACGCCGCGCAGGTCATACCCGTGATATCGAAATCAACTGTTGCGGTTGGTCCGATCGCTACCTGCTGTCCTGCAGATTCCGCACTCATATAATGTTCACCTCACCGTGTTGGTAGTTATTGCTGTTTATATTTATATAGTATACCCCCCTACCCTATATTGTCAAGTGGAATTGGATTGATCATGTGTGTATGGTGCTCAGCTTGTATGGCGTCAATGCAGGTTCGGGTTCGGGTTGGGTGCACCAGACGACAAAAAAACTTGCTGCCAAAGCAGCAAGTTCCCAGCCTTTTATCCAACTGTATCAGACTATTCTCTCGCACCAGCAAGTAAATCCCCTTGCGTTATATCCCCACAGCTAAGCTGGAAAAATACGAGATGATAATCCTACAATTTAAAGGGAGGAATTCATGTTAATTCAACCAATTCGGTGAAAAGCGGAAATTAACAGGAACTTTTACTTTTCCTGCTAAATCTCTCACCTCGTTTAGCGCCTTATCCTGGAATCCTAAAACGCATTGTTTCACTACATGGTGCTGTTTTCAGTCCACAGACTCATTCCTAAACTGTGTATCTCAGCTTCCATTTCCCGGCGCAGCAAAAGCTTATCGTTTTCTTCCATAAATGCTGCATCTACCCCATTCATTACAAGCTTGACAAGCTCATGTTCCGTAAAGCCGAATCGGTCGGACAGCACGCGATATTCCTTCGTAATGTTCGTTCCCGATACGCTCGGATTATCCGTGTTTATAGTGACAAGGAGCCCATGCTCCAAATATTCGCGGATCGGATAAGCTTCCCAGCCGGAGACGGCCTTCGTTTGGATGTTGCTGATCGGGCACATTTCTAGCGGAATACGGCGGTCTTTGACCATTTCCAAAATGTCGCTGTTCTCCTTCAATCGAACACCATGCCCGATGCGCACCGCGCCGAGATTCGTAACGGCTTCATACACATTCATCGCACCCGCGGCTTCTCCGGCATGGATGGTGACAGGGATGCCCAGCTTGCCTGACTCCGCAAAAACTTCCCGGAACCATTCCGGCGGGTAGGACGCCTCATCACCGGCTAGATCGACGGCGACAACTCCCTTACCAACATACTCTGCTGCTGCCCGTATCACTTCCAAGTTACTTTCACAGGAATGATTTCTCATGCAGATAGCGATGACACCGGCTTTTACACCAAAATCCCGCTGCCCGCGCCTCATCCCCGCCACCACATGAAGAATGGTTTCTTCTACGGTCAATCCGTTATTCCGATGCAGCTGCGGAGCAAAGCGAACCTCTACGTACTTGCAGTTATGCTCTGCCGATTGTTGAGCTACCTCGTAGGCAACCCGCTCCAACGCCTCACCCGATTGCAAAAAGCGAGTCGTAAAATCAAATTTGCTTAAGTATTCGATGAGACTGCCGCATTCCTCGCCTACACGCATATGTGGAATTAATCCTTCTTTATCGTAAACGGGAAGATCAATGCCTTGATCCAGGGCAAGCTCCAGAATCGTTTCCGGTTTCACGCTCCCGTCCAAGTGCAAGTGAAGATCAACTTTAGGCAGTCGCGTAAGCCAATCATGCGTCCGATTGTATGCCATCTTCCATCATTCCCTTCACTATTATTGGTTAAAACAGGCACCAAACGTCGTATGCCGCTATAAAGAATTTTACTAACTTTAAACCAATGTTAACTATATGTCAATATATATAACAAAATATTTTCACAATCAATATATGTGTTATATTTCATCACGTGATTGAGACTTGTATTTATTTTTCCAAAGAGCAGTATTGTGTAGAAAGTTAGCCATTGTCTGCATTAAACCCTTATCCTCCACAAGGTATAATAAGAGCCACGATGCAGATGTAAGCGCATCCAAAACAACTTAAGGAGGCTATCTTTCGGTGTATCCATGCACCCACGATCAAGGTATTTTTATTCACATTTGACGATCTAAGGAGGTTGTAGAAATGTTTAATAATGTGAAACGCTTCGTTCAAACAGCTTGCTACATCACGCTAGGCTCTCTCCTCATCTCTTCTTACGGCATCCAAACCCCTACAGCGCATGCCGCGGTTCCCAGACAAATGGAAAAGCTCGACCGGGGACTGGTGGCAGTTAAGGTTTCAACCGGCGTGCTTGTTAGTTGGAGACTTTTAGGCACTGAAGCATCCAGCACATCTTTCAACGTATACCGCAATGGCGTAAAACTTAACGCTTCTCCTATTACAACTAGCACTAACTATCAAGATAACTCAGGAACAACAAGCTCCAGTTATACGGTTCGTGCTGTCGTAGGCGGCGTCGAGCAAGCGGCATCCGCTGCTGCAACCCCGTGGGCCACTAATTATTTGGATGTCCCTCTTCAAAGACCGGCAGGCGGCACCACACCAGACGGCGTAAACTATACCTATAATGCCAATGACGCGAGTGTCGGTGATTTGGATGGCGATGGGCAGTATGAAATTATTTTGAAATGGGACCCTTCGAACTCCAAGGACAATTCGCAGGACGGCTATACCGGTGAAGTGTTTGTCGATGCTTATAAGCTTAACGGGACTCGGCTATGGCGAATCTCAATGGGGAAAAATATTCGCGCCGGCGCTCACTATACACAATTTATGGTCTATGATTTGGACGGCGACGGGAAAGCCGAAATTGCGATGAAAACCGCAGACGGCACGAAGGACGGCACAGGAACCGTCATCGGCAGCTCGACCGCCGATTATCGAAATTCGGTGGGCAGAGTTCTATCCGGTCCTGAGTTTCTGACGATCTTCGAAGGCCAGACAGGTAAAATATTGACCACAACGAGCTACGATCCGCCACGCGGCACTGTAGGAGATTGGGGCGATACGTACGGCAACCGCGTAGACCGCTTCCTGGCGACAATTGCTTATCTGGATGGGGAAAAGCCAAGTCTTGTGGTGGCGCGCGGTTATTACACGCGCACTGTATTGGTGGCGTACAATTGGCGGGGCGGCGCGCTCTCCAAGCTGTGGACGTTTGACAGCAACAGCTCAGGAAACTCGGCTTATGCAGGGCAAGGGAACCACAACCTGACCGCTGCCGATGTCGATGGAGACGGCAAAGATGAAATCGTGTACGGCGCCATGACGGTGGACGATAACGGGGCCAAGAAGTACAACACAGCCTTAGGCCACGGGGACGCTCTTCATGTAGGCGATCTAGATCCTAACAACGCGGGGCTCGAAGTATTCAAAGTCATGGAAAATACAAGTGCCACATACGGTGCAGCCGTTTGGAATGCAGGAACAGGCGCAATACGGTGGGGTGTAAATACCGGAGCTGACACCGGAAGAGGCATGTCGGCCGATATTGATCCGAGATATGCGGGTGAAGAGGTTTGGGCAAGCAATGGGGTCGGATTATACCAAATAAACGGTACCAAAATCAGCTCAACCGTTCCTTCCTCCATCAACTATGGCATCTGGTGGGACGGCGATGTATCCCGTGAGCTGCTTGATCATAACTGGGATGGAACCAATGGAGTAGGCAGAATCGATAAGTGGAATTATACCAGTCTCAATACGACGACTCTATTAACCGCAACGGGCACTCTTTCCAACAATGGGACGAAAGGGAATCCGAGTCTGCAAGCCGATATTCTAGGAGACTGGCGAGAAGAGGCGATTTGGCGGAAGTCGGATAACTCTGCGTTACGCATCTACACAACCCCTTACGAGACTAGCACGCGCCTTTGGACTTTGATGCATGATCCGCTTTACCGCCTGGATATTGCATGGCAAAATGTAGCCTACAATCAGCCGCCGCATACCAGCTACTTCCTCGGAACAGGCATGGCTGCGCCAACTCAGCCGAATATTTACGTAACTCCATAATAAAAAAGGGAACAGCCGAAATAAGCGGCTGTTCCCTTTTTTTATTTCAAAGCAAGAATCATATGTTTTCGAAAAACAGCCGGCGGCGTGCCATAGAAAGCAGCGAACTGACGGGAGAAGTAAAAAGGATGGTTAAACCCAACTTCCTCGGCGATCTCCGCAATGGTCAACGACGTCGTTTCCAGCAGCTTCCTGGACTGCCTAAGCCGAATTTTATTTAACATCTCCATAACCGATTCGCCAGTCTGTATTTTGAATAGGTGGGCGAACCTGGAGGCCGATAGATTAACCATAGCCGCCAACTCCGGCACGTTAAACGGTTCTTTAAAATGCTTCGATATCAGCTTCACCGTCTTTTCCACGCGAGGATCTAGGGGATACTGTGTTTCCCGGACGTTTTTGGATATCAAGAGCAGGATTTCCTCCAAAGCATTAACCGTCAATCTTTCCGAAAACAAATGGGATTCTTCGTTATAATGGATCAGGCTATTGAAAGCCCCAGCAAGATGGAGCCATTCTTTCTCGTTATCAAAACGGGCAAATCGGATTCCCTTAATCGCTTCCGGAAGCTTCAGCAAAGGCAGCCAATCTTCCTTGGGAACAAAATGGCACCAATAAAACTCCCATACGGTGTTTTCTGGCGTTCCATAATAATGAGGAGTACCCGGTGTAATTAACGAAATTTCACCTTCCGGACATTCACAAGTCTCATTGCCATTATGGAATAAGCCTTTACCGTGCAGCGTCATGGTGAGATAATAATCTTTCGTACCTTTGGACCGCTTGACCCGATAGCCATATGGCTGCCGATAACGGCCAGATACTAGTTTTCCAGGGATCGTCGTTCGGTTCTCTTGGGCAGAATAACACATAAATTCCGACATGAGTTGGATTCCTCCAATTCCTAGATATAGACTAGTATAGCGTACTTTCGGTAGAAAAGAATCGCAGCTTGCGTTGATCAGGCCTCTTGTTCTTCGCGCTCCTCGCGTCCTTCCTTCCGCTGAATAACCTTCAGCGCTTCCCGTACACTTAACGGCGAGAGCTCAGTTTCAGCGACAAACGCCTGCACCGCAGCAGCATCCGTTTTCGAATATTCACGCAGCGCCCAACCGATCGCCTTGCGGATGAAAAACTCCTTTGAGTCCGCCATGCGCCGAATGCAGCTAAACAGAAGCGGCACGTCTGTGCGCTGCTTATATTTGAGCTGGAACAGAATCGCCGTTCGCTGCAGCCACATATTGCCTGACGCGAGCCATCTCTCGACACAGGCCGGAATGAGCTCCGGATATTTCTGCAAGTGAAAACCGATCAAATGGTCGGCAATCGTATCCACCGAATCCCACCAGGAATTCGTCACGACCATGCGCTCCAGTACCTCAATGCGCTCCTTCTCCGCATCTTTACGAAGTTGAGTAAGCAGCAGCAGCCCCGTGTAATGAAACTCCCGCTCAGGCAAAGCCCACAGCTCCTCAGAAACTTTCACGCCCTCAGTCCCCTTCGGGTAGCCATGCTCCTTCCAAAATTGCTTCGTTAATGCTACGCGCTGCGGATTGCGAATGCCGAGGAAAGGAAATTGGTCCCGCATATAGGCCGCCATCGCTGCCGCATCAATCTCGCTGCTATGCGCTCTAAGCAAAGCCTCCAGCTTCTCCGTATAGGGTGATGCCATCGTTTACGCGCCTCCTTTTAATCTGAAAAGCTATTGCTTTATTCTAGCAATTCCGCTTTGATTCGGGTATGCTTATAGCAGAATTTTTATATAGACTACCTATCGGAACGGAGAGGAACACATGACTTACAAATTAGTAGCATCGGATTTAGACGATACGCTTCTGCGTGATGATCTGACCATTTCCCAGGAAACGATTGACGCGATGCATCAGGCGGTTGCCCGGGGCGTGACGGTAACGATTGCGACAGGGAGAAGCTTCCCTTCCGCAGCCAAAATCGCCAACCAAATCGGACTCAACGTGCCGATTATTACGTATCAAGGAGCTTCGATCAAAAACCTCCTCGACGAAGAAGTGCTTTATGAGCGCATGGTGCCGGTGGAAAGCGCCCGCTTCCTGCTCGACTTTTGCGAAAAGAGAAATCTCCATCTTCAGCTTTACCATGGCGACAAGCTTTATGCAGGCGAAGATAACGATAAAATTAAAAATTACGTGCGTCTTTCCAAAACGCCTTATATCATCGGTGACCTGCGCCAATGGATCGACATTCCGCAACCTAAAATGCTAATCGTAGATAAACCGGAAGTTTGCGACCAACTCCGCGAGGAGCTGCTTCCGCTGCTCGGCGAGCAAATGCATATTACGAAGTCCAAACCCCACTATTTGGAATTCATGCACAAAGAAGGAACAAAAGGCCATGCGATCGCTTTTCTGGCTGGTCACATCGGCTGCACGCTGGATGAGGTCATTGCCCTTGGCGATGCGTGGAACGACCGTGAAATGCTGGAAGTTGCGGGACTTGGTGTCGCAATGGATAATGCTTTGCCGGAGCTCAAAGAGCTGGCTAATTACGTGACCAAAAGCAATAATGAAGACGGCGTCAGACACGTCATTGAGAAGTTTATTTTAAACGTGTAAATAAGAGACCGATTCCCTGCATGATCAGCATGCGGCGGAGTCGGTTTTTAATTATGCGGGGTTACTTTTTGGACATATCTCGTCCCCCCTCCTTATATATTTACAATAGAAATAGACAATCTCCGGAGGTGTTTCCATTTGGACAATTACCCACTAACGCTGCGCTCTCTCTTCGAACGATCCCAAACTTTATTCCCCAAAAAAGAGGTTGTTTCACGGACAATTACCGGCATTCACCGGTATACGTACGCTGATTTCGGAAGACGCGCGAAGTTGTTGTCCAGCTCTCTGCAAGCACTCGGCGTAAAGCCAGGGGACCGGATTGCCACTTTTGCTTGGAACCATCACTGGCATTTGGAAGCATATTTTGCTATCCCCTGCATGGAAGCTGTCCTGCACACAGTCAATATCCGCCTCCCCGCCGACCATATCGCCTATATTCTCAACCATGCAGAAGACCGTTTCCTATTCGTGGACGAGACTTTGCTGCCTATTATCGAAAAGATTAAAGATCAACTGACGACCATCGAAGGCTATATCATCATGACGGATAAAAAGGCGCTGCCGCCTACTTCTTTACAGCCTGTCTACTTATATGAGAACATGATAGAGAGCGGAGATCCTCATTTTACATATCCAGAATATATAAATGAAAGCGCTCCCGCCGGTATGTGCTATACGTCCGCTACAACTGGAAATCCGAAGGGTGTCGTGTACTCCCATCGCGGAATTTATCTGCATTCGCTGTCCATCGGCTTGTCGGATACGCTAGGCCTTTCGGAACGTGATACCGTGCTTCCTATCGTCCCGATGTTCCATGTTAACGCCTGGGGGCTCCCTTTTGCCTCCGTCTGGTTCGGCAGCAAGCAAGTGCTTCCGGGACCGGCCCCAACGCCGGACATTCTGCTCCGACTGGTTGCGGACGAGAAAGTCACCATTGCGGCAGGCGTGCCGACCGTTTGGACGGCCGCCCTCAAAGCGCAAGAAGCGCTGCAGTTGGATCTCTCTTCTTTACGCGCCGTAGTCTGCGGCGGATCTGCCGCCCCTCGCAGTCTGATTGAAAGCTATGAGCAGCGGCTGAAAGTGCCGTTCTATCATGCTTATGGCATGACGGAAACATGTCCGCTCGTTACGGTAGCCCGGCTAAAAAGCTATCAAGAAAAGGCATCGCTGGATGAACAATACGATACGAGGGCGATGCAAGGGCTGCTGGTGCCCGGTCTTGATATGAAGATCGTCGGACCTCGAGGCGAGGTGGCTTGGGACGGTAAAGAAATGGGTGAAATTATGCTGCGAGGGCCCTGGGTAGCGACCGAATACTACAAAGATGTCCGAACTGCAGAAGCTTTCCAGGACGGCTGGTTCCATAGCGGGGATATCGCAGTGATTGATAGCGAAGGATTTGTGAAGCTGGTCGACAGAGCCAAGGATTTGGTCAAAAGCGGCGGGGAATGGATTTCATCCCTCGACTTGGAGAACGCGTTAATGGCGCATCCGAATGTTTTTGAGGCTTGCGTCATCGGCGTGCCGCATCCCAAATGGGAGGAGCGCCCTCTCGCCTGCGTCGTCCTGAAGGATGCTGCGCTGCAAGCGGGGGACAAAAAGGGGTTGCTTGCTTTTATAGAAGACAAGTTTGCCAAGTGGTGGATCCCAGATGATGTGGTGTTTCTTCACGAAATCCCTCGTACCTCGGTGGGCAAATTCATGAAACGCGAGCTGCGCGAGCAGTATCAAACCTATTTTACAGGAGACTAGAGACGTCATGAACTTTTCTGAATTGGAAGGCTTCCGATTTTATACAAGTGCAAAAGTCCGCTTCTGCGAAACCGATGCGAACGGACATATGAGCCACCTTACTTCCGTTATTTATATGGAGCAGGCGCGGTGTGAGTATATGAATGGGTTGGGGTTGTTTTTTGCAGGCCCTGGGGGCGCTCCGTTAGATAAGACGTTTTTCATTGTGAACCAGAGTGTTGAATATAAATCTCAGGGCCATTTTAACGACAACCTTGATATTTATATGAAAATAAATCGCATTGGCAAATCCTCCCTTGACCTGCATTATGCGATTGTTAAGCGGGACACGCAGCAAGTCGTGAGCTTGGGTACGAGCACCGGTGTCTATGTCGATGTTCATACGCAAAAAGGCACACCGCTGCCTGGGGATCTAGCGAGCCGGATCGAGCAGTTCGAAGCTGGGTTCCTCCAATAGGGAAATATGAATTTATTGATGAAGGGCAGGGTGGATATGTTCGATGCATCTTTGTTGAAGGATAAAGTCATTCTCGTTACGGGTGGCGGCACCGGTCTGGGCCGTGCTATGGGGGAACGCTTCCTCGAGCTGGGAGCGCGGCTCGCCATTACGAGCCGCCGTGAGGAAGTGTTGGCAAAAGCCGCTTCCGAAATGGGCGGTGAAGTGTTCTACAAAAGCTGTGATGTGCGGGATCCGCAGCAAATTGCGGAGATGGTGTCAGCCGTGGAGCAGCATTATGGCCGGATTGATGTTCTAATTAACAATGCGGCTGGCAATTTTGCCAGCCCTACGGAGAATTTGTCTCCGCGTGCGGTTGATGCGGTGCTGAATATTGTCCTTCACGGCACGTTTTATACCACGCTGGAAGTGGGCAAAAGATGGATCGAGCAAGGCGTCGGCGGAACGATGCTGAACATCGTCACCTCTTATGCCTCCACCGGCTCGGCCTTCGTAGTGCCGTCGGCGGCCGCCAAGGCCGGCGTGCTCGCCTTGACGCGCTCGCTTGCCGTTGAATGGGCGCGCCACGGCATCCGGCAAGTCGCCATCGCGCCGGGGCTGTTCCCGACCGACGGCGCGTGGAGCCGATTGGCTCCGACGCCTGAGCTGTCGGAGAAGCTGCTGAACCGCGTGCCGCTGCGGCGGGTCGGGGAAAAGGATGAGCTCGCGAACCTCGCGGCTTATCTGATTTCGGACTACGCCGGGTACGTCAACGGCGAAGTCGTCACGATCGACGGCGGCGAATGGCTGCAGGGCGCCGGGCAGTTCAACGATCTGCTCGAGGTGACCGAGGAGCAGTGGGTGTCGCTTGCGGAGCTGACGCGCAAGGGGAAGTCTTAGCGGCGCGGGCGTGACTGGCGCGGGACGGTGGGGACGAGCAACGGGGGGCGCGTGTTCGATGAGGTGTGTGAGTGCGGAGCAAAGTTGCATCATCACGGTGGACGTTCTTTTATACGTACTTCTAACGGACAGCATATAGCTCCTCCATCTATAGGAACTAGCGTATTCGTTGTCTGCTCAAAATAAGAAAACGAGTGTTTTCGCCGTTCGTATAAATTAAGGGAACGTCGGGCCGCTATTAAGGTGAAAGACGGAGAATCATGTGCTGGAGTGGAACTACAGGGCCTTATTCTCCATCTATAGGCTAATTTTGTCCCAAAATGGTGAAATAGCGTCCCCTAGTTCCCCTTTCCCCAGCTCAAAGGCTATTTCCGATAAAATAGCGTCCTGTAGTTCCCATACCTGTTCACGGTGCATCAACTTGAGGCAGAGGTGAAGGGAAGGTGAAAGTGATAGTGAACGTAAAAGTGAAGCTTATTCTGAAGCCTCTACCTCTACATCTTTCTTTCGTCTTTCATCATTCATCTTTCACCTTTCATCTTTCATCTTTCATCTTTCATCTTCATCTTCATCTTCATCTTTCATCGTTCACCTTTCATCTTTTTCCACCTCTCCCTCCTCATCCTCCCTTCCTCCCCCATTATCCACTCCCATCCCCCTACGCTTTCCCAGACCATCCCCTCACCCCAACCAAACATAAAAACGCCACCCCTCTGAGCCTCACGGCCCCGAAGAATGGCGATTCTTTTACCTCTTAAACTGCTCAATGTATTGCACGGCTTGCCGGATATCCGCTTCAGGATTTTCTCCGACCTCTCGCTCAATGGTCAAATAACCGGTGTACCCAATTTCCTTCAGCGCCCGGAAGTAAGCGCCAAAGGGCACTTCACCTTCGCCCAGCGGAACCTCCGCGAAAGCAGCCCCTGAGCCGCCCGATGCCATCTCGGCAATTTTGGCGTGATCCATTGCTTCGAGGCCAAGAGCTCCGTATACCAGAATCGGATCGATTTCACGATAACGGACGCCATCTTTGACATGTGTGTGTACAATGTAGTCTTTTAAACTCAGCACGCCTTGCACAGGATCGTCGCCGGTCACCATCACCATATTCGCTGGATCAAAATTGACAGAGACGCCTTTCGTGCTCATCGTGTCGAGAAAACGTTTGAGATGCTCCGCCCGCTCCGGCCCTGTTTCGATGGCGAAGAACGCGCCTTTGCTGTGCGCGTATTGGCCCAGTTCCTCGCAAGCCCGCTGCATGCTGAGATACACATCGCTTTGCGTATCCTCCGGGACGATGCCGATATGTGTCGTGACGATGTTCGTTCCAAGATCAAGCGCCAGATCAAGGATCTGCTTGGATTTTGCAATTTTGGCCGGGTTTGCCGTTTCGTCTTGAAAACCATGCCCAGCCAAATCCCCGCATAGGGCCGAAACCTCCAAACCTAACGAGGCGATATAAGCCCGAAGCTCCTGCCTGTCAGCGGCCGTTAGGCGATCAGGGTCCATTTCACCGCTAACCGCATAAATTTGAACGCCATCGGCGCCCGCTTCCTTCGCTTTCCGCAAACCTTCTCTAATTCCCACTCCAAAGCTATCTACGATGATCCCGATCGGATTATTGAGAGCCATCCGCTGTTACCTCCACATCCATGCTGTTAGTTCCGGAGTTCGTTGTATGTTTCTATGTCTTTTACTATCGTTTAGTCAAAATGAATCTCTATACCTTTTTCGCTCGACTCATAGATCGCGCACAAGATTTTGGTCAATTCCACGCCGTCTCGAACAGGAGAAATCAACGCCTGACGCCCTAAACAAACCTGCACAAAATGGTCGATTTCATTACGGAAGCCGTCCATGAATTCGAACGAAGGATGATCGATCTGCGGCGTCACATTAATGATCGTGTCGTGTTTCTCGCTCACGATGCAGAAATCCGGCTCGATCTCGGCGCCGCCCTTATCGCCAAATATCTTCACAGCGAATTCATTCTTCATCTTCGCATGCAAGGTGAAGGAAACGTCGACCATGAGCGACGCGCCGTTCTCAAACCGGATGAGGGCATTCGCCATGTCTTCCACGGTATTTTGGGAAGCATCGTAATCCGCTGCCTTATAGAAGCTCAAGTTCTTGATATGCGAACGGTTGCCCAGCTTCGTATACGTGTTCCCGCTGACCGACTTCACCTTCGGCCGGTCCATCAAGTACCAGCATAAGTCGATGACATGAATGCCGATGTCAAAAAGCGGACCGCCGCCGGCGCGCTCCTTGTCGGCGAACCAGCCGCCGGGATTGCCTAACCGGCGCAAGTACGAAGCCTTGGCGTAGTAAATCTCGCCAAGCTCGCCTGCATCAATGAAGCGGCGCAGCACCTGCGCGTTCGTGCCAAAGCGGCGGACGAAGCCGACCATCAGCAGCTTGCCGCTGCGGCGAACCGCCTCCTCGACGCGCAAGGCTTCTTCGACCGTCGTGCAAAGCGGCTTCTCGCACAGCACGTGCTTGCCTGCTTCCAGCACGGCAATACTCAAAGCGCCGTGCGTGTTGTTCCATGTGCAGATGCTCACCGCTTCCACCTGCGGATCAGCCAGCATCTCACGGTAGTCGGTAAAGGCAACCTTCGCTCCGTACTTCTCTACAGCCGCGCGCGCCCGTTCCTCGTTCATATCGACGATGCCGTACAGCTCAACTTCAGGATGTTCCATATATGAAGTCAAATGTGCATCGGAAATGGAGCCAGCTCCGATCACCGCAACTTTTAATTTCGTCATGATGTCCTCCCAAGGATGATAATTGATTAGCCTTTTACAGCACCCGCCGTCATGCCCTTCATAATCTGCTCCTGGAACAGCAGGAACACGACAATCGTCGGCAGTACAGCAATGGCAAGCGCGGCCATCGTCAACTCGTAATCGGTCATATAACCTGTAGCAAAAGCGGACAAGCTCAGCGGAACAGTCTTCAGCGCAGGCTTGCTAATAAACACCAGAGCAAACGCAAAATCATTCCAAAACCGCAAAAAACCTAAGATCGCAACCGTCGAAAGCGCCGGTAAGCTAAGCGGCAGCATCATCCGGAAGAAAATACCCCAGTAGCCTGTGCCGTCGATCAAAGCCGCTTCCTCAATCTCTTTAGGAATGGTGACCAAATAGGCGGCAACAACGAAGATCGCAAGCGGCAGCTCAAAAGCCGCATAAGGCAGGATAAGTGCACCGTACGTATTCAAAAGGCCTACTTTTTTCATAATAATAAAAAGAGGAACTAACGTACTGTGAATCGGAATGAGCATCCCGAGCAGGAATAATCCCATGAAGAAAGGCTTTAATTTGAACTCAAACCGTGATAATACAAAGGCTGCCAGAGCCCCCAACACTAATGTCAGCACGAGAGAAGCAATCGTAACGACCGTGGAATTCCAAAGCGAGAGCCCCATGCCGGATACTTTCCAGGCTCTGACGATATTGTCCCATTTCCAAGTTAGCGGCAGCAAAAAGGGCCGCGAATAAAACTCTTCATTGGACTTCAACGCACTCATAAACAACCATATGAGCGGGTACAACGTGACTAGCGCGTACAAGCTAAGCAAAATATTAACGACGCCTCGCGTCCAAACTTTCCGTTTCTTACCTCCAGCGGGAAAACCCGTCTGCATCGATACAACCTGCTCCATAGATGTCCCTCCTGAGAGAACTCTTTTCCTTAATTTTTAACGGTAATCGCGCTTCATAAGACGTTGGCTGCCTACAATCAAGATCAAGCTAAGAATAATAATGGCTGTGGAAATCGCACTTCCGAAGCCGAAACGATACACATTGAAGGTACTGTTATACATGTAAGAAGCAAGCAGTTCGGTAGAGTGCGCCGGACCTCCGCCCGTCATCACGTAGATGAGATCGAAAGCCTTCAAGCTTCCGGAGATACATAGCACGACAGCGACTTTGACGGTATCCCAGATCATTGGCAGCGTGACAGCAAACAATTTGCGGACAGGACCCACCCCGTCAAGCTGCGCGGCATCCTCGATCTCTGGTGAAATATTTTGTAGAGCGGCAATAAACATAATCATGTAAGGTCCAATATAATTCCAGATGATCGGCACCATGAGGGCGTACATCGATACTTTCGGATCGGAAAGCCAAGCTTTCTTCCAGCTGTCAAGACCGACGCCATCGAGCAAGAAGTTCAAAATACCGATTTGCGGGTGATAAATGTAACCCCAGATGATCCCGACAACAACAGAGGAAAGCACCATGGGCATAAAGACGGAAGCACGAATGACACGCTGGAAAAAGGTACTTTTCATAAGCAAAAGCGCTAAAATCAAGGCAATCGGTACTTGACCGAACACGGACGCTGCAACGATAAGCATATTGTTTTTGAACGACTTCCAGAAGATTGGATCTTTGAACACTTCCACATAGTTGTCTAATCCGATAAATTTGGCGGCTCCGATCCCTTTCCAGTCGAAAAAGCCGTAGTACGCTGACCAGAAAATCGGCACGATGACAAAAAACAGATAGAGCACTAAAGCTGGAAGAAGCCCAATAGTAATGAATCCTCTGATTCTTGCGGATACGGTCATGACTTAACTTCCCCCCTTGCTAACTTTTTGAAAAAAGGGCTCCAGCCGGGCTGGCTGGAGTCCTATGGCCATACATTATTTGCCGACAGCTTTCGCTTGCGCGTCTTGAATTTTTTTGGCGATATCCTCTGGCTTGCCGCCCATGAGGAGCTCTTGCAGACCATTGTTCACGACATCGGCGCTAGCGGAGCTAAGCTTGCCGTCGTAAACCGGGGTTTTCTTAACGGTGTTCATCATTTTGTATACTTCTGCAAACAAGGAGGATACTTTCGATGTATCCAAGTCTACTTTGTAGGAAACAAGCTGATTGCTTTCCAAAATGGCTTTCTGTGCTTCCGGACCAGACAGTGCGTAGATCAACTCATAAGCTGCCGCTTTCTGTGCGCCGGTTACTTTCTTGCTCATTCCAAGACCTGTACCTACTACGCCGGAAAGAGAGTTTGGATCGCCTTTGCCGTTAGGGACGGATGGCAGAACGGTTACAGCCATGTTAGCCAAAGCTTCTTTGGATGTATTCGCCGCCAGGTTCGGAAGCGCCCAACCGCCATCAATCATCATGGCAGCTTTGCCTTGCGCAAACATTTGTTCCATTTGGGTATTGTCGATGCTGTTGAAGCCTTCTTGGAACGCGCCTGCTTTACCAAGCTGTTGAAGGTAAGTTAGGGACTGGACGAATTCCGGATCCGTGAACTTCGCTCCATTTTGATCAACAGCCTTCAAGAACCAATCCGTACCTGTCACGCGGTCAGCCAGCGAGCTGAGGATACTGGATTGCGCAACCCATGCCGCTTTGTTGCCGAGCGCGATTGGCGTTACATTGTTCTTTTTGAATGTGTCTACCAGCTTCATGAGATCATCCCATGTTTTCGGTGGCTGCACGTTATATTTGTTAAAGATTTCTTTGTTGTAGTAAAGGATCGACGTTGGCGACAAGGCCATCGGAGCACTATACGTTTTGCCGCTGATTGTGAAATCATCGAATGACCCTGGCATGAAGCCGTTCTTCCACTCAGTTTTGCTGTCGAGCAGCTCATTGATCGGTTGAATCAAGTCGCCACCGACGAACTCCTTCGTCATAACGCCCGGCCACATCACGAACAGATCCGGCATTTCATTTGCTGCAGCAACCGTTTTAAGACGCGGACGGTAGCCATCGGGCGGGATCCCCTGAATATCCAGCTCCACATTCGGGTGGTCTTTCTTGAACTTCTCCATATATTCACGCATTAACTTAGCGCGAAGATCTTCACCTGTATAGTTGTGCCAGATAGATAGTTTAACTTTCTCAGCAGGCTTAGCTGCATCTGTTGATTTAGGCGCTGCGCTACCTTTAACTGTATCTGTTGTGCCACTAGCACCGCAACCGGCTAACAAAGCTAATGACAATGTGGCCGCCAGTGTAACGATAAATGACTTCTTCATTCGTTTGGACCCCCTAAAAGTTTTCGTAAAAAACTCAATCTGTTGCTCTCTTGTTACAACTTTAGTATAGGGGACATCTTTTGGAGGCGGTACGGGAGAGACTTCGGCGCAAGGGGGGACATTTTTCAGTCTTTAGATTTTGTCGCCACCTGTCGAACCCTGTCGATACTCCGTAGGTGTTTGACCGGTATACTTTTTGAACTGCTGTGTAAAGTATTTAATGTCTTCATACCCCACTCGTCTGGCAATATCGCTGACTTTGGTTTGTGTGCTTTGCAAGAGGTCCACAGCGCGCTTCATCCGCTCCTGCGTCACAAATTCGATATACGTGCAGCCGGTTTCCCGCTTGAATACTTCGCTAAAATGATTCGGATTAATATGTACAAAGCCCGCCACCTGCTGCAGCGAAATCGGCTGATGCAAATTATCGCGGATATATGCAATAGACTTGTACACATACGCGTACTTGTTCTGATCCAAGCCTTGGTGAAAATGGTTCATGATCGCCGTGAGGATCTTAAAGACCTCCTCCTCCGGGCGTCCCTCTCCTTCATAGGCAGGCAGCGTGCTGTGAGATCGCTCTGATGAATTGGCTCGTTCCAGCCAGCGGTGCCCTGCGATGATCATCGATTGCAGATAGCCCTGCACTGTCATTGGTGTCGCTAAAGCATCCTCCATCAGCGCGCGCACCTTCTGGTTCACCCAGTGCCGCAGATCCGTGGCATTGCCGCTCATCAAAATCGCCGTGAGCTCGGCCTCCTCCTTCTCGGTAAGCACCGTGCGGCCCCCGCTTCGCTCCCTTATATCCTCCAGTGTGTAAAGACCCTGCGGACCGAGGAGCCCTTGATAAGCAAAAACTTCTTTAGCCGCTGCGTAGGAATCCCTTAGGCTTTCGTAATCCTGCGCAATAGTTCCCAGCGCAGCAAAAGCCGTGCATTTCAGTGTTTCGGTTACCCTCTTAAGCGCCTTGATAAGCCCCGCTTGATCGGTTCTGTCTTCTTCATAGCGGACAACGAGCAGCAAATACTCCTTGTTCATGAGCGTTACGCACGGGAGCAGCTCGAAGAGAATATTTTCCGCCGCGCCTTGCAGCAGCTCCGTAATCCCCGCTTCCCACCCGGAAACGGAAACAAGCAGCACTTGCATGGGCGCAGCCGCACCGGATTCCGGTTGCACGTCTACACCATTTCTCTGGAACCAAACCCGCAGCTGCTCCCTTGCTTCCGCGTCATCGTGCAAGCCGCGATTTAAAGCCCGATCTAATAACTGGTTGCGCAGCGCAGCCTGTTGAAGATTTTCTTGCTTGATTGTTTCCCATTTATCCATGACGTTCTGCTTCGCTTTTAGCGCAGCTTTAATAATCTCTTCCGGACGGCTTGTCTTCAGCAAATAATCGGTTACCCCTTCACGAAGCGCCTGTTGGGCATAGGAGAAATCATCATACCCCGTCAGGATGACGATCTCCGTGTCCGGCAGCAGCGCTTTCACTTCACGGGCAAGCTCGATCCCGTCAATCCCCGGCATACGGATATCCGTCAGAACAATATGCGGTTTTTCCTCCGGTATTCTCTCTAAAGCCTCTTCCCCTGAAGAGGCTGCAGGCAGCAGTTCAAGCCCGAGCTCCTTCCAATCGATGACGGTACAAAGTCCTTTCCTAATAATCACTTCATCATCTACAATCAAAATTCTCATGTCGCCAGCTCCCCCGTCCCAAGCGGAATTGAAAATGTAATACGCGTCCCACTACCTGCCGTACTTTCAACAACAAGGCCCGATCCAAGGCCATAATGCAGCAGCAATCGTCTGTGCACATTAATAAGTCCATAGGAGGTGACCGGCAGCTTCGCTTCCTTCGCAACTTCGGTTAGCATCCCCAATTGATGGTTAGCCGTAGCCAGTTGTCCATGAATGTCTCGAAGCTTCGCTTCATCCATCCCGATTCCCGTGTCCTCCACAACGAATCTCATTTGGTTATCGCGCAATTCTCCATGTACGTAGACATTTCCCTTTGCTTTCTTCTTCTGAATACCGTGAATGAGGCTGTTCTCAATCAATGGTTGAAGCAGCAGCTTCAGCATCATCGTTTGCAGCATCTCGGGATCGATAAAAAATTCAATCTCGAACTGATCCGGAAAGCGGATCGCTTGAATATAGGCATAGTTCTGAGCATGCGAAATTTCCTGCTGAACCGCGCAGAATTCCTCGCCTTTATTCAGACTAAAACGCAAGAAATCGCTGAGCGCGCCTATCATTTCGGCAATTTGACGATCCTTGTTCATCAAGGCAATCCAATGGATAGAGGAGAGTGTATTGTACAAAAAATGCGGATTGATCTGCGCCTGAAGCGCCAAAATGTCCGCTTCTTTTTTCTTCGCTTCATTCTGCTGCACTTGATCCTTCAATCTGCCGATCCGTTCGCTCAGCTTATTGTAGCTATGGACGAGAAGCCCAACTTCGTCGGCGCTTTTCACCTCATAGGTCGGAATGGCTTCATCCGGGTTCAAATCTTTCAACGATTTGGTCAACTTCGTGAGCGGTTTCGTCACCCATTGCAGGAAGTAAAGCACCAAGCCCATCGCGAGCAGCAGCGCAACCGCAATTGTTACAGCGGTTACCGTAAGCACATAACCATTTTGCTTCTGATAGATCTGCGTAGGGATGAAGCCGACTAATTTCCAGCCTAATCGGGGCATCGAATTATATAAAACCGTATGCGGCAATTCCCCTCTAGGTACATTAAGCACGCCGCTCGTATCGCCCAGCTTGCCTAAATTCGGAAAAACGTCTCCGACCTGCCGTGCCAACCAGCCTGGTTCGCCCCCTGCAATAATCTGGTTATATTGGTCTGTGAGCATGACAAAACCGCTGCTTTCCCACCCGGCATCCGTCAAATAATGCTCAATCTCCGCTTGATCGAGTGAGAAAGTGAGCGTTCCGATCGTCTTGAACGTACTCACATCACGAATCGGTCTGACGAGTGTAATCACTTTCTTGGAACCGTCTGTTGTTTGATTCACATAAAGCGGCGACCACCATTTGACAGCCGATTTGTAAACGGATTCATACTGTTGTAAAAGCGGAGCTAATCCGGACTTCGTAATTGTCGTTGTAAAAAGGACCGGATTGCCGTTTTTCGGAGTGATCGTAATGTTAGATATGTATTTTTTGGAATAGGATAAGTTCCACAATGTACCGACAATTAGCGAGTAGCTGTTGACGTCCCCTTCTGTATTGCTTAAATAGGTTTGAATATCCTTTTGTCCGATAAGAAAAATCGACATATTCTCCACGTCTTGAATAACGAAGTCCAGCTTGTCCGTGATTTGTTTCAAGGTATTCATCCCGGCCTGCTTCGCCTTTTCTTCCGTCACCGATGTCGCAATGCGATAGGAAACGGTCCCCATGGAAAGCAGCGGCAGTACGACAGCGAGTAAAATAATGAAAGACAACTTACGTTTTAGGGATTTGGCAAACCAGCGTCTCATGGGTGATCCCCCTCCTTTTTATCTTTTACATAGTAGCATGTGCAACACACCAGCATCATACTTTTGTTTAGGCGACCAAACTTTTTGTTTGAAATCCCAACTATTTATGATACCATTTTGCTCAGATCAACCTTGAAGAGGGAGTTTAAGGCATGGAATCCATTCAGGATGAAATTGAGTTTTTGACCGATCTCGTAACGGGGCTTTCCGCACAATTCGGGGACAACTGCGAAGTCGTCCTGCATGACTTGACTGGCTCCTATGAAAGCACCATCGTTGCGATTGCCAACGGCCACATTACGGGTCGCAAAGTCGGAGACCCTGGCACGAATTTGGGGCTGGAGCTGCTGCGGGGCAATCATGTAAACGGCAACAAATACAACTATTTGACACAAACCAAAGACGGACGCGTTCTGCGCTCCAGCTCAACGTATATGAAAAATAAAGCTGGCCGTATCATCGGCTCGCTTTGTATCAACTATGACATTACAGAGCTGATGATCGCGGGCAAAACACTGCAAACCCTGATCAATCCGGGGGAGCAATCGGAAGTGAAGGAATCGTTCGTAACAAGTGTCAGCGAGCTGCTCGACGCCCTCATTCAAGAAGCGCAGGAGCACGTTGGCAAACCTGTTGCCGTTATGGCCAAGGATGACAAGATGCGCATGATCCAGCTTTTGGATGCCAAAGGTGCGTTTCTCATCAAAAAAGGCGGCGAGAAAATTTGCACCTATCTGAATATTTCAAAGTATACCCTCTACAGCTACTTAGAAGAAAGTAAAAGTGCCGTGAAAGAGAGTGATGCGTAGTGACAGAGCGATTAATGAATACATTAGAAACACCATGCCTCATTATTGATGCACAGCGGATGGATCGCAACATTCAGGTTATGGCTGACATGGCCCGCAACCATCAGGTGAACCTGCGCCCGCACGCGAAGACGCATAAGATCCCTGCAATCGCGCTTCAGCAGATCGAGGCCGGAGCAGTCGGCATTACGGTGGCAAAAATAGCTGAAGCAGAAGTCATGGCGGCGCATGGCATTCGCGATATTTTCATCGCGTACCCCCTAGTGACCGCCAGCAAAATCGAGCGAGCGATTCGTCTGAGCCAGCGAATCGAATTGATCGTCGGCGTCGATAGCTTAGCCGGCGCCCAGCTGCTGGAGCAGATCGCCGGCCGCCATGGGCATTCGCTGCAAGTCCGGCTCGAGATCGACACGGGCCTGCGCCGCACCGGTGTCCTTTACGATCAGGCCGCCGCTCTGGCGGCTGAAATCGCAGGCATGCCGCACTTGCGGCTGACCGGCATCTACACCTTCCGCGGCTCCCTGCTTGCCGGCAAGCCTACGCTTGACATCGCTGCAGCCGGCAAGGAAGAGGGCACGCTGATGGTACAGCTCGCCGAGCGCCTAAGAGCGCAGGGCATCGCGATCAGCGATGTCAGCGTGGGCTCCACGCCAACGGCTGCTTACGCCGCTGCGGTTGAAGGCGTGACCGAGGTGCGCCCGGGCACGTACGTGTTCCACGACCGCATGCAGGCACGGCTAGGCGCCTGCGATCTTGAGGACTGCGCAGGCAGCGTGCTCGTCACCGTCGTCAGCCGCCCGTCTGCTGAGCTCGCGATTGTCGACGGCGGCAGCAAAACCTTCGCCACCGACATTCAGCCGGGCACTGAGCCTTTGCAGCTGCGAGGCTTTGGACACATCCTGGAGTTAGAGGATGCGACGCTTGCCCGCTTAACTGAGGAACATGGCATGATTGAGCTTGGACCGCAGGCTCAAGCCGCCAATTTGCGAATTGGCGATAAACTGCGCATTATCCCTAATCATATATGCAGTACCGTCAATCTGCACAATCATGTGGTGATGCAGCGCGACCAAGCCTATAAGCGCTTGCCTGTGCTTGCACGAGGCATGCTGGAGTAAGCCTTTTTGCTGAAGTGAAAATGATTTTGAGCTTAAGCCGCCGAGCGCCATAATCCCTGAACTTCGAAGTAAGGTCGGCCAAGGGATGGGAAGGATGGTGGCTGCAGGCTACACATAGAAATGAGGTCAACATATGTCGAACATTGAACAACGCTTGCAAGAACTGGGCATAACGCTTCCTCCATCCCCGGAGCCGCGCTTCACGTATATCCCTTGCAATCAAACAGGGAATCTCATTTATTTGTCCGGTCAGGATTGCCGGATTAACGGAGAACTGATGTACGAGGGCAAGCTGGGCCGTGAAGTCACGATCGAGCAGGGACAAGCGGCTGCTCGCCAAACCATCATCAACTGCTTGGCTGTGATGAAAGGATATCTTGGCGATTTGGACCGCGTAGTCAAAATCGTGAAAATGCTCGCCTTCGTCAACAGTGCGCCAGGTTTTGGCGATCAACCTTATGTGATCAACGGGGCGTCCGATTTGTTAGTGGCTGTGTTTGGCGAAAAGGGCAAGCATGCCCGTTCGGCCATCGGTACAAGCGATCTACCTTTTCATACGCCGGTGGAGATCGAGCTCATCGTTGAAGTTCGCGATTAAACGCTAGAGGCGTGATCACTTTGCGACGACAACGCCATTCATTCAACCCAGCACAAAACAGGCCCGAGGATACATCTCCTCAGGCCTGTTTCCACATCACTGCCTCAGAACTTCCAGGCATCACACACGGAATCGTGCGATCAAACTTTGCAAGTCGCCTGCCATGCTGCTCAGCACCGAGGCCGAAGAGACAATCTCCTCCATGCTCGCAAACTGCCCCTCGATGTTGGAGGAGACATTGCGCGCTCCCGAAGCCGTCTGTCCCGCGACTTCATCGATACCGCGAATCACATCAACGGCTGCGCGCGTTTTTTCGGAGATGGCGGCCGAGCTGACCGCCACTTCCGCAATCTGGCGAGCAACGTCGTCCATCGCATCGCGAATGCGCAGGAATGTTGACTGTGCGACGCCGACAACCTCAAGGCCCGTCTCCACCTCCCGGCTCCCAGCCTCGGTGGAGCTCACGACCGTTCTTGTTTCCGCCTGAATGCTCGAAACAAGCTGCATAACTTCTTCAGCGGCTGCACCCGTCTGCAAAGCCAGCTTGCGGACTTCGTCCGCGACGACCGCAAAACCTTTGCCGGCCGCTCCTGCCCGTGCGGCTTCGATAGAGGCATTGAGCGCGAGCATATTCGTTTGCCTCGCAATACCTGCAATGATTGCATTCGCCTGAACGATTTGCTCAGAACGCTCACCTAAGCGCTGGACGGATTCTACCAGTTCCTTCATCTTCTGGTAGATCGCTTGCATTTGCGCTATCGCCGTCTCAACAGCCTTATTGCCTGCACCGGCTGCTTGCTGGGCGAGTAATGACTGCCGGTTGGCCGACTGCGTTACGCCCTCGATTTGAATAACCGCTTCTGACATTTCATCGATAATGGAAACGCCTTGATGCACACTTCGTACCTGCGCATTCGTTCCTATCGAAATTTCTTGAATGGTATAAGTAATACGTTCTGAAGATTCGCTAACCTGCTCGGCATTGCTGCTAAGCGCATCGGAGGCGGCTGCAACGTGCTGTGCACTCCTGCCCACCTGGCTGATTAAACTGTGCAGATTAGCTTTCATACCATTAAACGCCATGGCCAAATCCCTCAACTCGTCTCTATTGCTCACCGTAATGTTGCCGGTTGTTAAATCGCAGTCCGCAATTCGTTCAGCGGTCCTTACCATGGAACGAATTGGATTAACGATTGTCCGAGAGAGCAAGAGCCCAATAGCCAGCGCAAATACGAAAGCTGCCAAACTAACCCAAACTAACGATTGAACGGTTGTTTGTACAACGACATGATTGCGTGCCGTAGCTTCCTCTTGAGCCGTTCTTTCCAGCACTTCTATCTTAGCCGCAGACTGCGTCAACGTTTCGGTCGTTGGGATCGCCCACTGCATGGCTTCAGCTTTGGCTAGCGCCTCATTTCCCTTGTCTGCGTATTCCGTTACCTTTTTGACAAGACGCATAAATGTTTGGTTAGAGTCCGCCATGGACTGTATCGCACTCTGCTCGTCCTCATTCTTAGAAAGCTTACCCATTTGTGAAATGATAGAAGTAAGCTCCTCATTCTTTTCTGTCAAAAGCTTCTCTTTATCTTTCCCTGGATTAAGTACATAGCCTAGCAGCATGCTGTTCTGCATTTGCGTTTTCTCTTTTATCTCCGCAACCTGCCGAAGGATCGTAACATTATCCTCCAAAAGCTTTGAGTATGAGCTATCCACTTTCTTTAAGTAGGTATAAGACATGCCGCTAGTCAATGCAACGAGTAAAGAAACAATGACAAAAGTCCCTACAATTTTGCCCCGCAATGAAACCGCAAACTTTAACTTCTCCCAACCGGAAGACCTTTTCTCTTGCATAACTGCACCCCCTTTGAATCGTAACCGCTTTCAGGTAATTTCGTAAAATAACAGGCTGCCCTATTAAGCGACAGCCTGCTATATTTCACCTTATTTAGAGTTCATATATTTACGCATATCAAACGCTACTGCCGCAACGATAATGACACCTTTGATGATCAACTGCCAGTAAGGGCTGATACCGATAAACGTCAAGCCGTAGTTGATAACGCTAAAAATCAATACCCCTGCAAGAACACCCGGAACCGTTCCGATACCACCGGATGTAGACACGCCCCCGACCACGCAAGCCGCGATCGCATCAAGCTCGTACATGTTTCCGTAGTTATTCGTTGCACCGCCGGTTCTCGCTGCTTCCAGCACCCCAGCCAATCCGTACAAAGCACCAGCGATGGAGTAAATGTAAATCAGGTAACGGTTAACGTTAATACCTGAAACGACTGCAGCGTGAATATTGCCGCCGATTGCATACATGTACTTCCCAAGCTTCGTTTTATTGAAAACAATCCAGACGATAATGGCAACTACAATTGCAATAATAACGATATATGGGATGGAATACGTGGCATCGGAGCCAATTGACCCCGTTCCTAGTTTACTGAAGTCAGGTCTCAAACCACCGATAGGCTGGGATTGATTCGGCTTCATGTCGAAGTATAGAGAGTTAGCTCCGTATACAGCTACCATCGTTCCCAATGTTGCAATGAATGGCGGAACCTTCAATTTAGCAACGATAATCCCATTAATAAGTCCTACCAAAAGACCGGCTATAATCGCAATGATAATTGGAACAAGCAGCGGTAAATGCGGCAGATCCGGGAAAAATCTACGGCCGTATTCCTGCGTTTGCAGCATGGATGCCGAGATAACGGCTGTCAAACCGACGATCCGTCCTGTTGAAAGGTCGGTACCGCCTGTAATCAAGATAAACGCAGCACCCAAAGCAATAATGACACGCGTAGACGACTGCAGCAAAATATCACGAAGGATACTTACCGATAAAAAGCGCGGATCATAAATTGCAATCCCAATAACGAGCACGACCAATACGATGTAGATTGCGTATTTGGTCACGAACCCACTTATGTCTCTAGATTTTAATGTTTCTGTTTTTGTACTCATGGTTTCTTGGCCCCCCATTATGCCATATGCTGTGCAGCAAGGCGCATGATCTCTTCTTCTGTTGCTTTATTTCCTTCTACGATCCCTGTAAGGCGTCCTTCACACATGACCATGATTCGGTCTGACATCCCAAGAAGCTCGGGCATTTCAGAAGAGATCATGATAATACTTTTCCCCTGCTTCGCAAGGTCAGCAATGATGGAATAAATCTCAAACTTCGCCCCTACGTCAATCCCACGAGTAGGCTCATCCAGCAAGAGCACGTCCGGCTCTGTAAGCAGCCATCTGGCCAAGAGCACCTTCTGTTGGTTACCGCCCGAAAGGTTTTTGATCAAAGCGTGCATGTTCGGCGTCTTCACGCGAAGCATCTCAATGCTTTTCTCAACTTCGACTTTTCGCTTCGCCTCATTAATGAATCCAAGCGGGTTCATGTATCGTCCTAAGTTCGCGATGACCGTGTTTTCCAGCACCGATAGCACCGGGAAAATCCCTGTGACGCGGCGCTCTTCCGTGAGCAGCGCGATTTTATGCTTAATGGCATCAATTGGCGTTTTGAGCTTTACTTCTTTGCCATGTATCGAAATCTGGCCTGATGCAACACCACGCAGTCCGAACAAAGCTTCAATCAATTCCGTCCGCTGTGCTCCGACCAAACCGCCTACTCCTAGAATTTCTCCTTTACGAAGGTCGAAAGAGACGTTCTTAAAGGATCTTGGAATGACCGAGGTAAGTCCCTCAACACGCATTAATACACCATTCGGTACATTGCTTCGTTCAGGGAATCGCTCTTTGAGATCACGTCCAACCATCTTCGAGATGATCATATCAGTCGTCAGCTCCGAAGATGCCCATGTCCCAATTTTCGTTCCGTCGCGCATAATCGTTACTTCATCCGAGATTTCGAGAATCTCTTCCATTTTATGTGAAATATAGATGATCGAGACGCCACGACTCTTCAAGTCGCGAATAATGCGAAACAGCTGCTCAACTTCATTGCCTGTCAGCGACGAAGTCGGCTCATCCATAACAATGACTTTCGAATTGAAGGAAACGGCTTTGGCAATTTCAATGGATTGTACTTTGGAAACCGATAAAGTGCCTACAAGTGTATCCGGATTAATATCCATCTGCAGCTGTTCAAACAAACTCTCTGTATCTTTACGCATTTTCTTGTGATCCACTAGTTTCAAAGGTCCGATGCCTCTTTGCGGGAAGCGGCCCAACCAAATGTTCTCCATCACGTTACGGTGTGGAACCGGGTGCAGCTCCTGATGAATCATGGAAATGCCATTTGCCAATGCATCCTTGGAATTAAGAATGGACACGGTTTCGCCATTCAGCTTAATTTCTCCGCCATCGGGTTTATAAATGCCGAACAAGCATTTCATCAACGTCGATTTACCTGCCCCGTTTTCTCCCATCAACGCATGCACGCTTCCTGGGCGAACCTTCAGGGTAACGTTATCCAGCGCTTTAACGCCGGGGAACTCTTTGGAGATTTGATTCATTTCCAGTAAATACTCATGTAATGTCATGGTAACTCCCCCTACCAGCTCACGATAATCCCCATAAAGTGAAGCCATTTTTCTAAGCCTGTTTCTCTTTATCTTTGCACGGGTTTCCAAATAAGGAAGGCAAGAGCGGATTGCTGCTCTTGCCCGCTTCTATCGGGATTACTTCGCTTCGTTCATGTTAGCTTTTGTAATCTTTTTGTAGGAAATCCAAACATATTTGCCATCTGTCACATCATAGCCTGTCGTTTCTTTGCTTGGTACTAGACCGTTAGCAAGAGCAGTCGCTACGTTCGTTGTAGCAGCACCTTGGTTTTTCGCATCGTTCAGAACAGTTCCGAGCAATGTGCCATCGCTAAGTGCTTGAAGCGCAGGAGCCGTAGCATCAACGCCTACAACCGGCAAGAATTTATTGTCTTTGAAATAACCTTTTGCTTTCAAAGCTTCGATAGCTCCGAGAGCCATATCGTCGTTGTTCGCAAGAACAGCTTCGATTTTGCTTTCACTGGATGCAAGGAATGCAGCCATTTTTTCTTGACCTTTTACACGATCCCACATAGCCGTATCTTCAGCTACTTTTTCTACGCCAAGACCAGCATCCGTAATCGCTTGGATGGAGAACTTCGTACGAAGCTCAGCATCTTGGTGACCCGGCTCGCCTTTAAGCATAACGTATTGAATTTTACCGTCTTTGTTTTTATCCGCTTCTGGGTGAGCTTTGAAGTAGTCAACAAGCAATTGACCTTCCATTGTTCCGGATTGCTCAGCTTTTGCGCCTACGTAGTAAACTTTATCCCATTTCTTCATATCGTCAGCAAGCGGCTCACGGTTCAAGAAGACAACCGGTACGTTAGCTGTTTTCGCTTTATCGATGATAACGCCTGCCGCTGTACGGTCAACAGCGTTGATCGCTAGCGCGTTTACTTTTTTCGTGATGAAAAGGTCGACTTTATCATTTTGTGTTGGTTGTGAGTTTTGGCTGTCTACGATATCCACAGTTGCTTTGTCTTTAGCAGCGTCAGCAATCGCGGCGCGAACACCGGACATGAATGTATCGTCAAATTTATAAATAGCCACACCGATTGTAGGTTTTTTGCCGTCTGTTTTAGCTGGAGCTGGAGCTGTCGTTGCAGCTGCGCCAGTGCTTGCTGCCGGAGATGGTGAAGGTGTTGCTGCTTTATTGCCACAGCCTGCTACGGTTGCAACCAAAGCGCTCGCTACTGCAAGGGTAATCAATTTTTTCAAGGTAAGACCCTCCCTAAAAGGTTGTTTTGTTTATTTACATTTCTAAATATAAGGCATGCGACCAAGGAAACAAATGCAATATCCTCATATCTTCTATCGAAATTCTAATCACTTTATAAACGGAAACAATAGCTTTTGATTGTCCGACCAGAACATATTACCTAGATCAATCGCTTTAATCCCGGTATCCACGCGGTTCGGAACCTTCTTTCCGTACGAGGCCTCAACCGCATTCTTTACGCCTAAATAGCCGATACTGAAGGGATTTTGAATAATTGTCGCTTGGATGACGCCTTCCTGCAGCAGCTCCAATTCCTCTGAGGTACTGTCAAACGTTATTATTTTCACTTTATCCTGCAGATTCATTCTCTGAATCGCGTCCGCCACGCCAATCGAGGAAGTTTCATTTAGAGCCACAATCCCATCCAAATAGGGGTATTTCTCGATGATATTCTGAGTAAGCTGATCCGCAGTTCCCTGGTCCGTCAAGCTGTACACTTTGGCAATCACCTGAATGCTTGGAAATTTCAATATTTCATCCAAAAGCCCTTGCTCCCTCAGCTCCGTGTTGCGCTCCCCTTGCTTGAAGCTGACGATTGCGATATTTGCTTTTGTCCCCGCAAGCTTGATCAATTGCTGACCTGCCATTTGTCCCGCCTCGTAATTGTTGGCGCCTATGAAACTCTTCGCTTTGCGCGATTCCACTTCGGAGTCGATCGTGACGACCGGAATCCCTTGTTCCGCCGCACTATCGACAGCATTCGACAAGTCCCTATAATCATTAGCGGCTAGCACGATCGCGTCAGGCCCGCTTTGAATAGACTGTTCCAATAAGGCGATCTGCCCCTTTACGTCCGCCTCATCGTCAGGCGCTCGGAAATCTAACGTCACATCAAACTCCTTCGCGGCTACCTCAGCGCCCATTTTCACTGTTTTCCAATAGTCCCCGTTCTGGCTTCTAAGCACCACTTCCAAATGCTTTTTCTGCGCCGTAGGTGTTGTTTCCGATTCTCTCATACAAGAAGACATAGAGAAGACAGCTACCAAAATTGCAAGTGCGAGAGGGACTAGTTTCAATGTTTTTTCCATCTCTGCTCCTTTCTATTCCTCTTCCAATATGGCCGGAATCCAGATCTTCACCACAGTTCCTTCCTCAAGCTCGCTTTCAACCTTAACCCCGTACTCCGAACCGAAATACAGCTGAATCCGCTCATGTACATTACGAAGACCTACCCCTGAGCCCTTATCGCTGTTCACAGAGCCAATCATAATGTTCTTGAGCGTTTCTTCCGACATACCCACACCGTTATCGCGGACCTGGAGTAAAATTTTATCATTCATTTTCTCGGCTGAAATGTGAATATGGCCTTCATCCACCATATACTCGATGCCATGATAGAGCGAGTTTTCCACGAACGGCTGCAAGATTAACTTCAGCGTTTTATACGGCAGCACTTCTTCATCTACTTCAATCACGTAATCAAACTTGTCCTTATACCTCATCTTCTGGATGATCAAATAGTTCCGGATATGCTCGATCTCATCCGCGATCGTAATGATGTTCTTTCCTTTGCTGAGCGAAATCCGAAAAAACTTGGACAAAGAGGTAATCGTCGTGACGACCTCTTCGTTCTTCCCGTTTCCAACCATCCGAACAACCGAATTGAGCGTATTGTACAAAAAGTGAGGATTGATCTGTGACTGCAGCACCTCAAGCTCGTTCTTTCTTTTCGTCTCCTGCTCATGAATATTTTGATCCATCAGCTCGCGCACCCTGGAAACCATCAGGTTGAACCGGCGTGAAAGCTGCTCCACTTCATGTGCGCCGCGAACATGAATGTACGTATCAAAATGCCCCTTCTCTACCATTTCCATCGACTTTTTCAGCCGCTTGATCGGCTGGGAAATTCGGGCTGACATGAAGGAGGAGATAAGCAAAATAAAAATAAGGACAATGACAAGCAGCCAAATCATAAATGTACTGATTTCCTTGCGGGTCGTTATCATCTCATCCAGATAAGAGACCCCGATGATTTTCCACCCGATATTATTAACGGTCCTGACCACATTGAGCCTGGATTCGCCTTCACTGACATCCATATACTTGCCGTAGGAGAATTTAAGGGCCTGCTCGACATTTTCATATTTCAAACCAATATAGATAAGCTGCTGCTGAGGATGATACACAATGTTGCCGGCAGAGTCGTCAATAATATAGACGTAGCCCTTTTTGCCTAATGAAACCGTACGAAACACGTCATCCAGTGTCTTAAAATTGACGTCCACAAGAAGTACGGCGTCCTCCCACTGCCCATTTCGTTCAATGGAAACCCCTTTGCTCATCGACACCACCCAGCGATACGGATCTTTAAAAAGATTTTGAATATGAGGCAAGGAGAAAGAAAGATGATTCGGGTTATCCAGTGCGGACTTGAACCAGGATTGCTCGATAATCCGTGTATTTTTGCGCATTCCAGCGTTAGGAAGCCCGGTAATCAGCCCTCCGTCTGCAGCAAATAAATTAATAGACACGATATCCTCACGAGTGCTTGCAATCGTCTCCATTTGCTCGGACAGCTTGTCGGAAGGCACGCCGCGGCTTTTGGCGATTTTGGCATCGACCACCTCGAAGGTGTCCGACATGCCTTTAATGTAATTTTCCAAGTTAAACTGTACCTGCTCGATCACCTGCTGTGTATTCAAAAAAGCGTTTTCCTCCGCAGTCCTGGAAAATTTATTATAAAGAACCAACGAAATGATCAGCATCACGGTTACCGTTATGAAAATAAAGGATATCGTAATTGCAAATTGAATGCTCTTTACTCTCATCGTGTCCAGCAGCACATTATACAAAGATTTAAACAGCTCTCTCACTTTTCGTATCAAAACTAACCCCCCGCTCCTTGACCCTACTGCCCTTTCACACTGTTATTGCGATATTCTTTCGGGGAAACACCGACATTTTTGCGGAATGAAAAGCTGAAATAATTGGCATCGGCATAGCCCACTTTTTCAGCAATCTCCAGTGCCTTCATATCTGTGGTGCGCAGCAGCTCCTTCGCCGCTTCCATGCGGATATGGTTTAAGTAGTTCACGAAGGTCATTTTCGTCTCTTTTTTGAAAATACTGCTGAAATATCCCGCGCTAATATGCAAATGACTGCATACTTTATTAATTGTGATATCGCCTTCGTGATAATGGTTCTTCGTATAGTCTTTGGCCATCTCGACCAAGTTCTTATAGGTATATTGGCGATCCGTAGCGATATGGTTCATCATCGAGGCGCACAGTTCAGCAAGCCAGTGCTTCGCTTCTTCTAAGGACGTGAACTTATTGATCTCTGTAAAAGGAACGAAATTATCGCCGAATACCTCGTCCACATTCAAATTCGAGTCCTTAGCCGCCTTCAAAATACAAGTTAATATCTCAAGCAAATAAATCTGGTAATCCTTGACGGAAACAGCCCCTTCAATCCCCTGAAACAGCTCGTCCATCGTCTCCCGGATCTCCTGATTCGTCCCGACCTTAATGCAGCGCGTCAAGGCGTGCTCTTTCACGTCATCAAAACGGACTTTCTCTACGCTGCGCGTCTCCACATCATCGATGGAAATGATCCGGTTATTGCCAAGGATAAGTCTGTAATCCAGCGCCAGCACAGCGTCTTCATACGAATAGCTGATTTTGGTCACATCCTTCATGACCGTTCCAATGCCAACCGTTAAAGTAAATTTCAAATATTTTTCCACATTCTGCCGCACTTCTTCGAGCACCTTCATGGTCTCTTGCAGTGCGGTTTCCCTGTCTTCGCTCTCCCTTGCAGCCAAGACGACCACTTGATCGTGATGCATGAAAACAAGGCCAAGACGGCGTTTATCCACGATTTCTTCGGTAATATTTAAGAGGGCAAAATATTTCAGCGCCTGATCTGCCGAATATTTCAGCGAAACGGACTTGGACAGCTCCTCCCGATTCTCCAGTTCCTCTTCAGGGATTAGCGCCCCGTCTATGCTCATTACAGCAGCGACGAAGCTTCGGCCATTTAGTTCAATTCCATAGTTTGCCGCCTTCTGGTACACTTCTTCGCGCGGGAGCTTGCGGTTCATGAGCGTCGCCAAAAAATTCTCCTTGAGCACAGGCATGCTCTTGCGGTAATGCTCCATTAGCAGTTGAACATTTTCCCGGTGCGCCACTTCCTCCTGAATCTGCCCCTTCACCTTCAGCAAAGCATTAATGAGCTCCTGCGCGGAGAAAGGCTTAAGCACATACTCATCAATGTGCAGCTTTATCGCCCTCTGGGCATACTCAAACTCATCATGTCCCGTGAGAATGATGAGCTTAATCGTTGGAAAGCGCTCTCGAATCGCTTCAGCCAACTGAAGCCCATTCATGAACGGCATCTGAATGTCCGTTACGACGACGTCCGGCTGTAATCTCTCAACCATTTCCAGCGCTTCCCTGCCGTTCTCTGCTTTCTCAATGACCTCGAACCCGATGGCGTCCCAATTTACTTCGCGGACAACCCCTTCTCGCACGTCTTCTTCATCATCGACTAAAATTAACTTGTACATCTTCGCCCCCCTAAACATTTACATATAAAGCGATTAATTGTCAGTAATTAGTAATTGAGCTTTTTATCCATATTGTACTAACTGCCTATGGAATACACAACAGGCTTAGTAAACGCAGAGGAAGTAATAGGAGGAAGTCATAGTAAAATTCACCTGCCCTCTGTTAAAATGGTTAGGACAGCACTTATGTACCCATTTACATATCATTTTATGATTTGAGGAGGAACAGCCGTTGGATTTCGCACAAATAGGACGAATTGCTACGCTCATCAAAGAAAATGTAGGTAAAGTCATTGTAGGAAAAGACGATACGGTCGAGTTGATGGTTATCGCCCTCATTGCTTCCGGGCATGTGCTGCTCGAGGATGTGCCGGGCACAGGAAAAACACAGCTGGCTAAAGCGCTGGCCCGCTCCCTTGACGGTACGATGAAGCGCATCCAGTTCACGCCCGACCTGCTGCCTTCAGATGTTAGCGGCATTAACTTTTACAATCAGAAGCTAGGCGAATTCGAATTCCGCCCAGGACCGCTATTTGCTCACATCGTGCTCGCCGATGAAATAAACCGCGCCACGCCGCGCACACAATCCGCATTGCTGGAAAGTATGGAGGAGCGCCAAGTTAGTATCGACGGAGAAACGCGCACTCTCGAAGCGCCGTTCCTCGTCATCGCCACACAGAACCCGGTCGAGAATCAGGGGACGTTCCCGCTGCCGGAAGCCCAGCTCGACCGCTTCCTGATGAAGCTCTCGCTCGGCTACCCGTCTGCGGCGGAGCAGGTCCAGATCTTAAAGCGCTACCAGCAGCAGGATCCGCTTGATCAGCTGCTGCCGGTTGTTGGGCGCGCTGAGCTGCTCGAAGCGCAGCGCTTGTTCACACAGGTGCGCATCGGGGACGAGCTGCTGCAGTATCTCGTGCAGCTCGCGGAAGCTACGCGCGCGCATGCGGATGCCGCACTCGGCGTCTCGCCGCGCGGCGTGCGCGCCTTGATGAAGGCGGCGCAGGTGTACGCGGCGCTGCGCGGCCGCGACTATGTGCTGCCGGACGACATCAAGGCGCTGGCAGGGCCCGTCTGGGCGCACCGCATCCTGCTGCGCACGCGGTCTCGCCAGCAGGACCAGCAGGTGCAGTCGCTGCTGGCGGGCATCCTTGCGGCAACCCCCGTGCCGACGGAAGTGAAGCTGAGGTAGCGGATGGGTATCTCTTGGATTCTGCTCATCGCCGCCCTTCTGTTCCTTCTTCAACATGTCGTTTTCAACCGTTGGGGGTTTCGCGGCCTCACGATTAAACGTACGTTCAATCAGGCGTACTGTCATGCCGGAGATCGCATCGAAATGATCGAAACCATTCAGAACCGCAAGCTGACTCCCATTCCATGGCTTCGCCTGGAGTCCACAATCCATGCCGGACTTCGTTTCGCGAAGATGAGCAATCTCGCGGTGAGCAGCGGAGCGATTTTCCAAAATCATCGCAGTTTGTTCAGTCTGATGCCGTATACCCGAATCGTTCGGCGTCATCAGGTAATCTGCGCGAAACGAGGCTGGTATAAGCTTGAAACCGTATCCGCTTCCATCGGGGATCTGGTCGGGACGCAGGCCGCTACGAGGAGTCAGCGATTAGACGTAGAGCTCCTCGTGTATCCTCGCTTGGTGAGCCGGGATGACATCCCGCTTCTCTCCAGCCGGTGGCAAGGGGACATTACGGTGAAGCGATGGATCATGCCCGACCCGTTTCTCGTTTCCGGCGTTCGGGAGTATCGCTATGGCGATACGATGAACAGCATTCACTGGAAGGCAACGGCCCGCAGCCAGAGACTCCAGGTCTATAATCGGGAGTTCACAGCAGACCCGAGACTTTTCATCATCGTCAATACCCAAATAACCGCCACGATGTGGGATGCCGTGAGTGACCCCGAGCTCGTTGAGATCGGGTTGTCCTACGCTGCCACACTGGCCGAATATGCCATTAGCCAAGGGGTTCCTGTCGGCTTCGGCTATAACGGCTCTCTTACTGGCCAACCCGGTACTCCTGTCCATATCTCTCCCGCAGGCGGTCACCCGCATTTGGCCTATCTGTTCGAAACGATGGCAAAGCTAGCCATCTCCTACACCCGTTCCTGCAGCGACTTTCTGGATGAGTGCATCCTGCAGGAAGGGAGCGCCTTGGACATCATTTTGCTGACCGCCTTCGTTTCTGATGCGGTTGAAGAAAGCATTCAACAGCTTGAAGCATCGGGGCATACCGTCTTTATCGTTCCCTTGCAGCACGGACTTCTAAACCTGCATGAAAAGGAGGAGAGTCCATTCGATGTCAACGCCGCCGCTTCAGGTGCAAGATCTGCAAACTAACAAAGAGAAGGATGCTTATCTTAGAGTCTTTAGGTACTCTCTCCTGTTCGGTGCTGCCGAACTCATCCTATTCTCGCCTCTTGTCGTAACTGTGCATATCTATTTGTCAGGAATACAGCTTTGGCAGTTGATTCTGCAGTTCTTCCTCGTTTTTGTAGCAGGCAGCTTCTTGGGGTACATGAAGTGGCTATCTCGCACGCTTTACGAGCTTATGGGCTGCGCATTGGCTGGTTGTATAGCAGCCTATCTTTTTCAAGGGAACAATTGGCACAGTTGGGTCTGTGCAGGTATCGGCATGCTGCTTGCTTATCGCGGCATTCGCGGCACGAAAGCCGGCTGGGCCTCCATCTTCCCCGGAGCTTCATTTGCTGTTGCAGGCTCGGTGTATTTCATCGGTGTACCTATCATGGGACATCAAGCTGCCTTTCAGCCTTACATGGGCTGGATGAATGGACTCGGATTCGTTTCGCTCATCATCTTTTTCTTTGCTTTGCATCGTACCCGGCTGCTGATGGCAACATTGGCCGTTGATGAGCGGGCGGCATCTTCCTCCTTATCGGAGACCGTGAAGCGCTCCAGCCGCATTTGGTTAATCGCATTAATTATTCTCATATTCGCCGTTGCCTATTTCCAACAGTTAAAGCAGGGGATCGTTGCCGGTTTACGCGCTGCGATCATTTGGCTGCTGCATCTTATGCAGTCCGATCCGCCGGCGGAAGCTCCACCGGAGCCCAGCCCTTCCGCTGCACCGCCGCTCCTGCCACCCGCCGCTGCCGCTGAACCGAGCTGGTGGGACAACCTATTACACGCGGTTCAGATCGTCTTCGGATATCTGATCGTTATTGCCTTAATCGTCCTCGCCATTTATGTGATTGTATCCAAACTCGTGCCTGCTGTGACTGCTCTCCTGAGACGATTATTAAATCGTTCTCTCAGCAGTAAGCAAGACATCGAATCAGAGGGTTTCATTGATGAAAAAGAAGCGCTTGTGGATTGGAAAGGACTGCCGCGCCTGTGGTGGCAGCAAGTGCGAAAAGGAAGGAACAAGGAGCGGAGCTACGCGAAGAAATGGTCGCTTTTGCCGAATAATCGGGAACGCATTCGCTTTCTTTACCGGCTCTTGATCGAGCGTGCCGCGCAAGGCGGGTATACATTTAAAGAAGCCTTAACCCCGAACGAAACGGAACAAGATCTTAGCCAAGGAAAGCAGCTGACTTCTGAGACCGTTCATGCCATTACAACGGCTTACAACCAAGTGAGGTACGGAGAAACGGAAGTCTCCGATGCCCAGCTGGATCAGGTGCTGCAAGCGGTCGAGCCTAGTCTTCGCAATCACTTGAAATAGCCAAATTCACCTAATTCGTAAACCAAAAAAAGGCTGTGCAGCATCGAACTGCATGGCCTCCTTTCCTTTTTTATGAAAAATCGTCACATTCCTTCTCTCAGCCGCATATGCATAATTGTTTGAATACAATTGATGAGGTGGTTTTGAGATGTTAGCATTAAAAACTAGCTGTGAAAGAGAAGAAGTCGTTCAAACTTTATGTGAGATGGGCTTGGATCAAATCGCAAGATGGATCATGGTTTTGCCTGAAGACCGGTGGGAAAGCATGTTTCTCTCGACATGGCCAACACTTGCGAAAAAATGCGGCTACAACAGGTAAGCTGCTTTTACATAATCATACGAAACGACCAACATGTCTTACGCACTGTGCGCTTCTTGCATGGGGCGTTTTTTTTTTGAGCTTTTACTTGAGTTTTTGTTGCGTATAGTTGTTTCCCGTTATTTGTTCGCTTTCGCTAACCATCTTTGCAGCTTATGAATATTTCGTGTAAAAAGCCCTGTCAGGAAACGGGGAAAGCCGAATTCCACAAGCTTTTGCTTCACGAGCTCCTTCATTTGCTGAGCGGTCATATCAGGCTGTGTGAATTCGCCGTTTTGATAACAATGACTGCAATAAACCTTACTCTTCGCTCCTGACTTCTCCGTTCCTCCACCTTGTTCATCACGAGCTAACGGCATCCCGCAGCTTTGGCAGTTTTTATAGGCAGCATCCATGTTGTCGTACCTCCTCATTGGTTTCTTGTTACTATCATACCAAGGCTGTTTTCAAAAGCAATGCATATTTTGACAGGATCTGCCGCCAACTGACAGATAGACATGTATTCAAGCGCTTTCACAGGAGGATTCTGGCTGGTAGCAGGCGAATGATATACAATGTCATATTTAAATAAAGGAGGGACAGGTTGTGAAGCCCGTCACAGTCAAAGATTTGGTCGAGCGCTTCTCGCTCGAAGTACTTGCCGGACACTCGGAACTGCACCGTCCGATTACCAAAACAAAGGCGCATCGCCCCGGACTTGAGTTTGTCGGCTATTTCGAATATTTCCCGCAAGCGCACGTTCAGCTATTAGGCCGCAAAGAGATTACTTATTTGCACAAGCTCAGCGAACATGAAAGAAATCTTCACATCGGTAATATTGTCAAATATCACCCGCCTTGTTTCGTCGTCACGAGAAACCAAGAAGGCTTAAAATATTTAACGAAATATTGCGAGGAAGAGCGCATCCCGCTTCTCCGAACGGCCGCCGCTACAAGTAAGTTTCAGGATCTTGTAGATTTATTTCTCAGTAAAACCTTAGCGGAAGAGATTGCGGTTCACGGTGTTTGCGTCAACGTATCGGGGATTGGCATTTTGCTGCGCGGCAAGTCCGGGGTAGGCAAAAGCGAAACCGCCCACACGTTGATCCGCCGGGGACACCGTCTTGTTGCCGATGATATTGTTGTGCTGAAGAAGATCAGCCAAGAGACGCTGCTGGGCACGCACAACGGGAAGACCAAGGAATTCCTGGCGCTTCGCAGCATAGGCCTTATTAACGTTTCGCGACTCTACGGACGCAAAGCGTTTCAAGATGAGACGCGGATCGTGCTCGATATTGAGCTGACCAAGTGGCAGGAGCATGCGCTCAACAACGATTTGGAGCTTGAGCCTGCTTTCACGGATTATATGGATATCAAAATTCCGCATATCGAAATCCAGCTTCAGCCGGGACGGGACGTTGCCGGACTTGTTGAGGCCGCGGCTAACAGCTGGTATTTGCGCCAGCAAGGATACAGTGCCGCTGAAGAGTTCATGCAGCGACTGCAAAGCGACTAAAAAAGAGCTGTCCGAAAGGTCTTATTAGATCTTCCGGGCAGCTCTTTTTTATTTCACTTTCTCCCTTTTCGTTAGCCAGGTTGGTGTACCAATCCTGATCGTAAGCTCCTTGTGTTCGTGCTTCTCCCACTTTCTCCAGCCCCATTCTTGCCACAGCTGGTACGGATTACTTAGCATGTGGACAACCTCCCCACTTTGGATAACGCTACCTTACCTTCTTCTTATCCAGAATATGGGTGGATTCAACTCCAGCCCATATTAGTTACACACATTCGCACCGTCCCAAAACAACCTTCTACACCGAAAGCTGTTAGTGGAGGTGTATTACATGTTTATACGCAAAAAATTACCATTCATCATCGTTTCCATTACGCTGGTAGCTTTAGCCCTTTGCGGGTGGACTGCTTATGCGGCAACTGCGCCCAACAACTCAGCTATTTCCACGTCGGTAAACGGTACATTCAAATCGGTTAGTACGGATGCTGTCACCATTACCACGAATACCGGAGATCAAACGGTGCCTCTGGCTAAATCAGTTTGGGTTTATCGGAATGACCAGAAGGCCCAGTTAACAGACTTAAAAACAGGAGATCAGATTGAATTAATCCTAAATAGCAAGCAGCAGGCCGCTTATGTCAAAGCGTCTACCACTGTGGTACAGGAGGCGGTACCATCACCATCGCCAACGGCATCGGCATCGGCAGCACCTGTGACTGCGACCCCGGAGCCAACGCAGACCCCTGCACCAGTGGCGCAAGTGACTGCATCCGCCCCGCCGGCACCGGCTTCACAGCAGGATAAAGCGATTATCCCTGGATTGGAAGACATCGATTTGAACGTCGACGGGAAGCATTTCAAACTGCATATTAATCAGTCCAAGGGTGCTGCGGGAACAACGTATGACCTCAACATTAAGCCCGACGGTGCTGGTATGATTCATCTCAAGGGCGAAGAAGCCGCTGAGTGGATTCAGAAGCTGCTGGCTTCCGTTGATCTCAAATCGGGAGACGCTGAACAGAAAATCGCGGGGCTGCTTGCCACCCACTACAACTTGGATGCGAGCAAGTTGAATGTTCATATGAAAACGAAATGGGCACAGCAGCAAGTTCAGATGCAACAGCAAGTTCAGAAGCAGCAGAAAGAAGATAATGATGGCGATGACGACCATCAAGCCGATCAAAATGAGCGTAAAGACGTGAATAAAAACGACAATAAAGATGCTCATAAAGATGATCACAAAGACGATAACCAAAATAAACAGCGCGGTAAAGAAGATCATAAATCGAATCAGAAAGCGCGCAGCAACGGTCAACACGATGATTAAGAAAAAGCCGTCCGGATCCCTAAGGAGCCGGCGGCTTTTTTTACTTGTCTTTTTCTTTCTTCCCCTTGCCGTGACCGTGTTCGGGAGGTTTCTTATTTTCCTTCTCGGGTTTCCCTGAGGGCTGATTGGAGATAGAAGAGGCTGCTTCCTGGCCCACGATCGGCATATCGAACGGTACGATCGGAACTTGCGCTAACGCTTTGTTCATGATCTCCCGAAATAAGACAGCAGGCACTGCACCGCCGGAAGTCGTCAAATAATGATCCTTGTCGGTGCGGTCATAGCCGACCCACACCGCCGCCGTCAGCTCCGGCGTATACCCAACGAACCAGGCATCTTTGGCGCTGCCACTGCTGATGCCTTCAAACTCCTTTGTCTCCGGCAGCTGCGTCGTTCCCGATTTACCCGCCACCGGGCGGTTCATGGCGGCATTCTTTCCTGTTCCCTGCTGAACCGCGACTTGAAGCATCGAAGTCATAGCATAGGCCGTTTCGGGCTTCATGACCGGCACGCTCTTCTGTGCAGCCTGTACAAGCAGGTGGCCGTCACTCGTCTCTATTTTCACAATCGTATGGGCTTCATGGAGATTGCCCTTGGCGGCAAATGCGCTGAACGCCTGAGCCATTTGAAGCGGCGACACGCCCTCGGACAGGCCGCCTAGAGCAATACCGAGCTGCCGGTCTTGAGCGGGCAACGTGATGCCCAAGGATTTGGCAAATTGGAGTCCTTTATCAATGCCGATCTCATGAAGGAGCCAAACCGCCGGCACGTTCCATGAGGACACGACTGCCTCTTGCATCGTCACCTGCCCTCGTGTTTGATGATCCCAATCTTGAGGCTGGTACCCATCGATATTCAGCGGGCCGTCATATAAGCTTGTGAATGGCTGATACCCTTGTTCAAGCGCAGGACCGTAGACGACAATGGGCTTAAAGGATGAGCCCGGCTGGCGCTTCAACTGAGTCGCATGACTGAACCCCCGGAATACGCTGTCCCCTCTGCCGCCGGCCAGAGCCCGGATCCCGCCGGTCCGCTGATCGATGGCTGCGGCGCCGCTCTGAATAAGCTGGTCAGGCTTGCTAGCAGGAAAAAGGCTGTCATCTTTGTAGACCTCCGCTACCGCGTTCTGGATGGTAGGATCGAGCTCTGTTGTGATGCGCAAGCCACCCGTAAGCAGCTGCTCTTCCGTGAAGCCGTATACGCGAACAGCCTCACTAATGACCGCGTCCACGTAGGCGGGGTATCTGCCTTTCAGATCGTTGCCCTTCTCGGATTTCACCACACCGAGAGGTGCAGCCTTTGCGCTTTCGAACGCCTGCGGTGTAATTTTCCCTTCGTCCCGCATCAGCGCGAGCACCGTATTCCTGCGCTCCAGTGCCTGCACTTCGTCCTGAAACGGCGAGTACCGGCTAGGCGCCTTGGGCAGTGCGGCAAGCACTGCTGCTTCGGGCAAGGTAAGGTCCTGTACATTTTTATTAAAATACGTCTTCGCCGCCCCCTGCACCCCCCAGCTGCCTTCTCCGAAGTAGATGCTGTTTAGATACATCTCCAGTATTTCATCCTTGCTGTACGACGTATCGATTTTGATCGCGTACGCCGCTTCACGCAATTTACGGCCCAGCGTTTTGTCCGCATTGAGAAAAAGGTTCCGCGCCAGCTGTTGAGTAATCGTACTCGCGCCCTCCGAGTAGCTGCCCCGAAGCACATCGCGTCCCACTGCACGCATAATCGATTTCATATCGATGCCCGTATGGGAATAAAATCTCCGATCCTCTACAGACACTATGGCATCCGTCAGTACCTTCGGCATTTGGGATACCGGGACTGGATCTATTTTCGACGACGAGAGCTGCGCAGCAGCTTTGCCGTTTTTGTCCAACACCAGCGTCGCTTCCGGAAGAGGCTGGTTTAATTTCGACACATCGAGCCCGCTAATGTAGGAATAACCCGCCACACATATGGCAATTCCCCCCACAATTACCATGCCGCAGCTGATAAGCCAAAACCTTTTGCTTCTCCATAATCGTTTAACCATCTTAACTTCCCCCTTATATTCACCCATAGGTATTCGTTCCCTGTCTTATGTAAGCGACGCAGGAGGGGGACCAATTCGTGTCAATTTTGTGGTGTTGAGGGGGTGTGGCCCTTTAGATTTAAGCTTGTTTTATATATCGCTAACTCAGTCAGGTTGCAGGGTTTGCGAAAGTTAACGATGTAAATCATCATTTCAGCATAAATTCTAGGCAGCCGTAGCACCTTAGACGGCCTTTTCGGACGTCTCAAATCCCCACCGGCCATCTCATCCGACACAGCCTTTCACTACCTCTCCCGACCTCTTTCTCGCCCATCACTCCCCCTAATCCTCAATCACCAACCCCCAAAAAACAAAAAAAGCACCTTCCCCATTCAGGAAAAGGTGCCTAACCTAACTCATGCAATCGAAGTCGGTGCTCCGAACACGGACGTATAACCGCTGATCCCGCTTAAGATACGCTCGGCTTCTTCATTCTTCATAGACCCGTATCGCTCGACGGCATCAACAATTTTAGGGAACAAATGAATATCCCCTGCACTTGCAAAACCGCATATCCCAGGGAACGACAGGACAAAATGCACACAAGCATCAATAACCTGCTGCTGGTCAAACGGCTCATACCACGTCGCATAAGGACGCTCCTGTCCTTCAGCCCATGGTGCTTTCGCGATGGCTTTAATGACTCGAACAGCCACTTGCTGCTTGCCCGCCTCTGCCATCAAAGCATCAAAAGCCTCGCGGTACTCCGGCAAGTTGTACATATAGTAGTTCAGAGGCAGCAGCACCGTCGCAAAGGGAAATCTATGTAACGCTTCCAAATGAACAATTGGCGCTTCATGCCCGTGTCCGGTAATGCCTATTTCCTTTACGATGCCTTCCGCTTTCGCTTCCAAAGCAGCCTCCAGCGCGCCGCCCTTCTCCGTGCAGCGATCCAGCTCTTCCATCGTGCCCACGGCATGCAGTTGAAGTAAGTCAACCGAATCTACCTTCATACGCTCCAAAGAGCGATAAATCTCTTCCTTCGCTTCCTTCTTCGATCTTTGTCCTGTTTTCGTGGCCAGAAAAATCTCTCCGCGCACCTGGCTAATCGTAGGTCCCATGCGCAACTCAGCATCGCCATAGCTGGCAGCTGTATCAAAATGGTTCACCCCATGCTGCAGGGCATAAGCAATCGATGCGTCCGCTTCCTCCTGCTTCACATTACCAAGACTTGCGGCACCAAACATAACGACTGAGCTTTCGTAATTCAAACGACCTATTGTTCGTTTCAACATGGATGAAGCGCCCCTTCCTTATTGTTCTTACTCCCTCTAACCATATCATTTCTAGAACCAAGAATACAATCGCCGCCCATTTTACACGACAAAAAACTCTCGGAAACTAGCTGAACGCCAGCATCCAAGAGCTTAAACGAGCAACTCTAATTAATACGTTGCCCCTTGCAAAAACTTCACTCTTTCCCCCATAGGAGGAATTTCGTTCCCATCCACAATCACTTCTACAACAACTGGACCACCGGAAGATAACCACTCTTTCACCTGTTCACTCTGCAATTGATCAAGCGATGTAATCTCAGCATGACGTAATCCAAGGGACCGGGCAATTCCAGCAATACTTACCCGCTCTTGCGAGAAATCATCGAGGCAGCGTTTGTATTGCAGCATATGACCATGATAGACCATCCCCAAGCGGGCATTATTGATGACGACAAAAAGGATCGGGAGCTGATACTCTTTCGCAGTCAGCACCTCTAAACCATGCATGAAGAAGCAGCCATCGCCTGTGATACAAATCGTTGGCCTGCTCGGCTCGGCTAGTTGAGCGCCGATAACTCCGCCTAGTCCGGAGCCCATACCTCCGAAATTGATGTCGATGTCAAACGCCTGGCCGCTTTCGATCAACAAATTTTGAATCGAGTAGGTCATGAATTCACCAATATCCAGGAAAAATCGGGTATCCTTCGGAGCAGCAGCACTAAGACTGCGGATGGCAGACCGTGTATTCCATTTCTCCTCACCCTGTTCGGATCCGGCAGCAGCCTCTGCCAAACCTGTGAGAATATCGCTGACAGCCGATTCATCCTCTTGTCCATCTTCAGACAGCTGATCAAGCAGCTCCGCGATCACCAGCTTAATTTCACCATGAACGGGATAATGGGTCTCGTAACATTTTCCAAGCTCACTGTGATCATAATCGATGTGAATAAGCTCTCGGCCTGCAACCAAACGCGGCTCCCAATTGCTGGTTGCCAACTCGCCCAAGCTCGAACCGATGATAAGCAGCACTTCGTGGTTGCCGCCATTCAAATAATCGCTTGCCTTGGGATTAGCAGAAAGGCCGTATCCCCCTAAGGACAGCGGGTGATTCTCAGGGAAGGCCCCCTTACCGCGAGGTGTTGTCGCAACGCCCCAACCAAGCGTTTCAGCAAATTGCACGATGCTGTCCGAAGCTGCTTTTGCCCCATTCCCGAGCAAAATGGCTCCACGTGAGCCAGCATCCTTAATACGCTGCGCAGCCGCCTCTACAGCCGCCAAATCCATAACTGGCTGCTGCACAGCCGGCAGCACCGGAAGCTCTCTGTCTCCGATGTCCGTCATTTGAATATCGATCGGAATCGCCAAATGAACAGGACCCGGCACACCGCTAATCGCGGTATGATAAGCCTCCGCCAGAATCTCCGGCAGCTTGTGAGGATCTAGCACGGTTCGGCTCATCTTCGTGATCGAGGCAAAGATCGGCTCCGCATACAACTCTTGCGCGCCGCCCTTGCCTAGCTTTGTGGAAGGAACCGATCCCGTGATAAAAATAACTGGCAGCTTCTGCTTCCAAGCATTTGCAGCCGGTGTTACCAAATTCGTCGCTCCTGGTCCGCTAGATGCTACACAAAGCGAAGGAATACCGGTAATTCTCGTATAAGAGCCTGCCATATAACCGGAGCTGTTCTCGTGCTTGGCTACAATCGGCTTAAGCTCCGGAATATCCATAAGGGCGTCATAGATCGCATTGATTGAGCCCGCCGGAATACCGAATACATATTTCACTCCTTGCTGTAAAAGAAATCTCAATCCTACTTCAATCGCCCGCATCGTCTTCTACTCCTTTCCTGTAGGTAGCGTAAATTTAAATACCGAACCTTGGCCTTCACTGCTCTCGAACCAAATGCGGCCGCCGTGAAGCTCAATCAGCTGCTTTGAAATCGCAAGTCCGAGACCCGTTCCATTGATTTGATTATTGGCTTGATAAAATTTCGTGAAAATATTTTTCTGCTTTTCAAAAGGGATCCCAATCCCGTTATCATGTACTTCCACGGTAAGTAAGCTATCCTCGAATTTCGTTCTTATCGTAATTACACCCAGAGGAGGCGTAAATTTAATCGCGTTCGAAAGCAAATTAAGCAGAATCTGCAGAATGCGTTGCTTATCAACACGAACAACGGTATCCTTATCCACTTCTGTCTCAACAACCAGGACTAATTTCTTTTTATTAATAAGCGACTGTACAATATGGACGGATTCCTTAACAATTTCATTAAAGTCCGCTTCCGTGTACATTAATTCGAATTTGCCGTTCTCCATTTTGGCGAAATCAAGCAGCTCGTTCACTTGATCAAGCAAACGATCAATAGATTTGGCAGCAATATCCAATAAATCCTTCTGAGAATCGTTGAGGTCGCCAAGAATGCCTTTTCCAAGAATATCAACAGATCCTTTGACCGCTGTAATCGGCGTACGCAGCTCATGCGACAGGGTCGCGATGAAGTCACTTTTAAGCTCGTTCAGATGCTCCAGCTCCCGCACTAGTCCCTCTAACTTGAAGTTAGCCTGTTGTAACTCAATGGAACGTTCATGCACGGAATGGTCTAACGTCTCCGTATGCTGCGCATTGGATAATGCAGTTGCCGTCGCATCCGAAATAGACTGGCAGAACTCCAAAAGGCTGGCTTCATACTTCCTTTGCTTACCGATCGACGGAATCGCAACAACACCATACACAGAACCTTTGGCAACAAGCGGGAACACCATGATACTTTTGATATCAAAGGATACGAAGGCTTTATGATTAGGACGCGGGTCCGCATAAACATCCTCGATCGCTGCTGATTTTTTCTCCGTGATGACTTCATACAACAGCCGGTCGTTTTCAATCGTTAACTTGACCTCGCGATGCTTTACCTTCCATTCGTCCATCGTCACATTTTCTGAGGACAACTGGTAGGGCTCAATCGTATGCTCTTTTTCATTGTACAAATGAATACCGATATCTTTCGATCCGCTTGCTTTGCGCATATAGTGGAAAAACGTGTTGAGCACATCTTTGACAGATAGTGACTCTGATAATGCTTTTGTCGCATCGAGAAGAAGCTGCTGCTTCTCCATTAGCAGTTGACGCTGCTCAAACATCCGAATATTGCGAATAGCCACGCTGGCCATATTAACGAAAGCTTCTGTCACTTCCATCTGCTCCGGCGTAATATTCATCGGTTTACCGAAATCATGGACGAAAACAAGACCAAACACCTCATTATCGACGATGACGGGAATACCTAAGATGGATTTAATTTTCAGCAGCTGTCTTTTGGACTGATCCAAACGGAGATCTACACTCGTATCTGAGATATAATCGCTGGATTGATTGCGCAAAATATCTCTTACAAACTCATCTTCCTTAGGATCAATCAATAATTCCGTAATATCGACAGGTAATTTATTTCCTTTATATCCCTTAAACGTACCATCTGGCTGCTTCAGGAAAAAACCAACCAGATCTGCCTGCGTAATCTCCCCTGCAATCGCATCTACGAAAACCTGCAAAATTTCTGACAGCTCAAACTGTGAATTTATGACTTTCGTCATCTGAAACAATTTCTGAAAACTCATAAGCTCCATGACCATACTTCCCTCATTCTCCTTTAATTAGCGAATCTTTATTTGATGTCTTCCACTGTTTTTAGCTCCGAGTAGGGCAGAATCAGCTTGTGAAATGATTTGCTCAAAACAGGTTGGATCGAAATTTTTGGTTAATCCGATACTCACTGAAAACTCTTGCGATTTATTAGGTGCAAGACTGACCTTTAAGCTATCTACTGCTTTAATGATACTGTCTGCTATCTCAACACAGTTCTCTTCACTTTGAAGCAAAACCAAATATTCATCGCCGCCATATCGAAACGCTAAATCGTGCTCGCTAGAAATCTTGGATAGTATGATCGTGGCAACTTCCCTTAGTACTTGATCTCCAACCAAATGGCCGAAATTATCATTAATGTCCTTAAAATAATCCATATCCACCATCATAGCGGCTTGGAATTGCTTCTTCCCCTCTTCGATCATTCGAATGGTTATATCGAGATATGCCCGATTATATAAACCGGTTAATGCATCCACATAGACAAGCTTGGCTAGCTGTTTATTGTCTTTTTTCAGGTTCTTTATTTTTGCTTTTTGATGGAGGGCAATTTCAACTTTCCGTTCCAGCACATCCAGATCAAAAGGCTTCGTCAAATAGTCAACAGCCCCTAATCGTAATCCTTGTAAAATGTCTTCTTTCTGCGCATTGGCCGATAAGAAAATAATGGGCGTGTCGAAATCAGCTTCTCCGGTTAATTGTTTGCATATTTCGAACCCGGTAATTTCAGGCATCATAACGTCCAACAAAATCAGATCAGGCATAATTTCCTTGATCATCGCTATGGCTTCTTTACCATCTTCTAAAGTAAAAATTTCATAGTGTAAGGAATTCAAAAAGATACGTAGTATATTTAAATTATGAGGTTCATCATCGATGATAAGAATACGACCGCTCATTCATCTATCCCATCTTTCATTACGATAATAGTGTTCTGTTAGCCATTCATTTGCATTTGCTCATCGATGATGCTCAAGAAAATCCTTACTAAGTTCTCGTCAAATTGTTTGCCTGCGTGGGTAAGCAGCTGCTCTCTCACCTCATGCACATGCAGCGAATTCCGATATACTCTCGTAGATGTCATGGCGTCGAATGCATCGGCGATACATACAATGCGCACCAGATAAGGGATATCCTTGCCGCTCAATTGATCCGGATACCCCCTCCCATCCATACGTTCATGATGCCACCTTACCATTGGCAAAAGATGCTCAACATCCGGCAGTTCCTTCAACAGTTCAAATCCGATCACTGGATGTTGGCGAATGACATTAAATTCTTCGTCCGTTAACCGGCCAGGCTTCATGAGAATATGATCGGGAATAGCTATTTTCCCAACATCGTGCAGCAGTGCCCCTAACTTTAGAGTTTCCAACTCAGCTTCACTTACTCCGGCCTTCGCTCCAAGCAGCGTAGAATAAAAAGCAACATTATAGCAATGATCGACTGTAAAGCTGTCTTTGACCCTAAGTGTATTAAAAAGACTTTCGTAGGCCTGCTGCTTCAGCACTTGCTTGCGGAATTGAATCTTTTTAATCAACTGCTCCATATGAAGCTTAATAAGATTGCATAGTTGCAATTGATCGTTATTCAGTTGGGTATCTGAAGGAAATGAGAATAGTAGGGCGCCGTACGAAGGGCCGTGCTTTATGTGAAATCCGTAGATACATTGATATCTGGATTTGATAAGATGTTCTCGAAGTATGTCGTCTGCCTCATACACCGACAAACGCGAACCTTCGGATATTCGGGAAAAAAACTGTGTTTGGAGAACTATGTACTTTAACTGCTCCATGACTGCTGTACTAATATTCACTGAATAAGACGCAGGGGTAATCTGGTGTTTCTCATCCATTAGAAAAAGAGAGATATGTTCACAACCAATTGATTTCTTGGCGATATCATTCAATTGGCCGATCGATTCGAAGATGGAATCAGAATTTATCACATTCTTGAAAAACAATGAATTCTGCATAGATGTTACCTCTTATTCTTCTCAAGTAGACTTCCCCGACAATTTAATTAGTACTAGTTCTTCTTTTTAAGGAGATTCTCCTCTATTATAAATAATTTTTTCCATAATTTTAATATTTTTTTACTTTACTAGTTATAATTTCACACATTATGAGCCGTTGCGTGATTGGTTTGGTCGATTAATGTCACATTACTCCCATCCACTCCAACCAACCATCTGGGACTTTCGATGTATTTTGACACACTCCATTCATTTTATCTTTAAACAGCTTCGTGCGACAGCTAATATACTGTGGTAAAGTATGGATATCCGGGGAATAATGCGAATGTATATGAAAAGAAAGAAGTGAAATTGATGGCAATCTATATCGCACTATTACGAGGCATTAATGTAGGCGGGAAAAACATCATCAAAATGGCTGAATTAAGAAGTACTTTTGAACAAATGGGGCTGCTTCGCGTTCAAACCTATATCCAAAGCGGCAATGTTCTGTTCGAGTCGGATGAGGATGAAGAATCGCTGCGCAAACGGATTGAGCTTGAGATAGACGCCGTTTTTCACATATCTTTAGCCGTCATTTTGAGAACAGCGGATGAACTGAACTTCATTGCTGCTAATTGCCCGTTCTCCGCAGATGAAATCGCTGAAGCGGAGACCTTGTCCGACGCTGAAAGCCTGTATGTTGCCTTCCTCCCTAAGGAACCTTCAATCGAAAGCTTGGCGCGACTTGAAATCTACCAAACAGAGAATGACCAGTTCCGAGCAAGAGGCAGAGAAGTCTACCTGCTATACTGGCATAGTATTCTAAAGTCTAAGCTCGCCAATAACCTTCCGAAGCTGGATGTTCCTGCAACCGTTCGAAATTGGAAAACGTTAAGTAAACTTGTTACTTTAGCAAACGCAATGGAAGACTCTGCTCGTCTTTAATCTAGACAGCATAAAAAGAAGCATAATCTCTCAGTAAATCTACTGATCAGATTATGCTTCTTTTGAATCGGGACGACACGATTTGAACATGCGACCCCCTGCTCCCAAAGCAGGTGCTCTACCAAGCTGAGCTACGTCCCGACACTTCTATGTATATCTTATAAAAAATGGCGCGCCCTGAGAGATTCGAACTCCCGACCTTTTGATTCGTAGTCAAATACTCTATCCAGCTGAGCTAAGGGCGCTTAAAATATGGAGCGGAAGACGGGGATCGAACCCGCGACCCTCGCCTTGGCAAGGCGATGCTCTACCGCTGAGCCACTTCCGCATAGGGATCCCCAAGGCATTGTGAACACCTTGGGGATAATTGATGCGCGTAGAGGGACTTGAACCCCCACGGTCGCCCGCTAGATCCTAAGTCTAGTGCGTCTGCCAATTCCGCCATACGCGCATACTGTAAAAAAGGCAAATGGTGAGTCATGTAGGATTCGAACCTACGACACCCTGATTAAAAGTCAGGTGCTCTACCAACTGAGCTAATGACTCATAATCATTGGTTGCGGGGGCAGGATTTGAACCTGCGGCCTTCGGGTTATGAGCCCGACGAGCTACCGGGCTGCTCCACCCCGCGTCATTGTAATAATACCTTTTGTTGTAAATACCCACAAGGGGTACTGCTTGGCAACGTTCTACTCTCCCAGAACCCTGCGGTTCAAGTACCATCGACGCTGGAGGGCTTAACGGTCGTGTTCGAG
>NZ_JAGGKV010000031.1 GCF_017874035.1 Paenibacillus aceris | reverse complement strand
TTTGGAGCTTTGTTAACCTTTAGGAACCGCCGTATGCGGACCCGCATGTACGGTGGTGTGAGAAGACGGGGGCTAGCCGCCCCCTCTTACTCGATTAACAACGTTCACTGGGATAGTACCCTCTGTGATTTCCTTTTGGAAAGAGTTAAGGATGCCAGGGTAACGCCGCCAACGATGAATAAGGAACCAATCATTTGCTGCGAGGTAACGAGCTGGCCGAGTATCACATATCCAACAATCATCGCGACAAACGGTTCCAGGTTCGAGAACATCGCTGCCTTTGCCGCACCAACCTTTTGCAGTTGGCTGTTCCAAATGAGCGTAACTATTCCGTGCATCAGAATAGCGGTAATAATTAACAAAGCCCATGCCCAGGCTTCATGACTGATGTTCCAGCCTGTCCCACCCGCCAGTACGACCGGCACCATCGTGCCGAACCCGACCAAGGTCGAATAAAGCGTAGTAATAATGGGGGGCAGCCTGCGAGCCAGCAGACGCACTAATACAATGGAGATGGCAAATGTAATCATTGTGATAAAGATCCAGAGGTGACCTATAGTAAATGCCAGTCTGGCACCATTAAAAACGACAAGAAACACACCCGAGATTGCCACAAGCGAGCCAGCTAGCATCGTTACCGTTAAAGCTTCTTTTAAAAATAAGGCTGCTAAAAGGGCTGTCGTAATGGGAGTTAACGCTAGAATAAGCGCCGAGGTGGTCGGGTCGGCCGTTTGTAAGCCTTGATAAAATGACCACTGGTTAATAAAAACGCCAATCAGGCCAAGTAAGATAAGCAGCTTCCACTCTTGTTTGCCAACGGGAACGAAGCGGTGTCGAACCCGTGTATAACAGAGTAGAAACAAGGATATGAACAACAAGCGAGCCATAGCTAGAAACAAGGGGGAAAATTGTTTGGCAAGCATGTTGCCAAAGACAAAGTTGCTCCCCCAAACGGTAACGCAAAAAATTAATAATAAGTAGGAACGAAGCATAGAAGTGGATTCCTCTCAATGATTTCCCAGTTGTTTCTTAATAAATTTACGGCCCCAATACACAATGACGAGTAGGCTTGACACCATCATACTAACCCAGACGGCATCTAAGTTCCCTAACTTGTATCGACTTGTATATCCCGCGATTAGTCCGATCAACGCGCAAAGAGGAATGAAATTGTCCACTTTTCCTTTGCTAAAAACGATGAAGAGGAGAGGGACAATGAGTGCCGCGTAAATAATACCAAAGAAAAAGAGCAGCTCCAGAAGTGTAGGTGTGAAAAAAAAGGTAAGCGCAATCGACAGAACGCCGATCGCAATCGCGAGCATGTATCCCATACGCATCTTCTGTCTTTCATTGGCGTCAGGCTTCAAGAGTGGATAGACGTTGCCCGCGATGAGACTGATCATGGAATGCAGCCCTGCCCCGAAAGCGGAGGTAACTGCACCGAATGAACAGAGGACGAACAAAACCAACAGGAAAATCGTGTCAATCTTACGGATAAGATCGAATAAGAGCGAGTAAATGTTATTAAAACTTCCTGTAAATATAACGACCATAATCAGCGAAGAAAAAGCTAGCGGAACGGTTGCCCAGATGAGTCCGGAAAGCAGAAAGGTGGGCACGATTTTTTTGCCTTCTAGCATGTACAGACGCTGCCACGTTGCTTGGTCGACGAAAATTTGCCCGAAGCCAATTAATAGGCCTGTACACATAAAAAACAATCCTTCGTGATTGTTTAGTACGAGCAAATAAGGATGATAGAGGCGAATTCCTTGATAAACATTTTCAACCCCTTTAGCAATGAAAAAATAAAGAGGGATGAGGATGGCTGCAGCAAACATAAGGATGACTTGAACGAAGGCCAAGCGCTGAATAAGGACAATCCCGCCAAAGCCGACAAAGACGACGCAAAACAAGAAGAAACAAAGCATTCCGATAGAAATCGGGATACCGACTAAAATGTTGGCAAGCACGCCAGCTGCCATTCCCTGCATAAATAAGCCCTCTATACTGGTGATAAGCAGGATAGCAATCATCATCCAATAGCCGAGACGGTGCAGCTTAAATTGAAAAAAATCCCCGATCGTCAAGCCGTCACCGTACTCTTTACGCACCCTTTTTCCAAGCCAGCCAAAAGCCATCAGCGCGATAGCTCCCATCAACGCATAGCCAATTCCGCCAAAGATGCCATATTTGACCAGCGCTTCGGGGGAGGCAAAGATGGTAATGCCTGTTACCCATCTGGCCAAGATCGATATGACTCCCAGGCCTATGCCAATCTTGGCTGCTCCCTGCGCATATTCACGAAATGATTGGTAAAGCAAGGTTATTTCTCCTTCTCGCGATATTCTTTAGGTGTTTGGCTGGTGCTTTTGCGGAAAATGGTGCAAAAGTAATGTTGGCTGTTAAAGCCGCTTTTCTCTGATACGGTAGAAATACTCCAATCGGGATGGGACACGAGATACTTTTTGGAAATCTGGATGCGGTACTGCATCAAGTATTCGGAGAATGACACACCAACTTCGTCATGAAAGCGGCGACTTAAATAGGTTGGGTTAATGTGCACCTCAGCGGCAAGGTCGGCAAGCGCGAGTTTTTCTGCATATTTTTCATGGATGATGGTCAGCGCGTCATGAATAACATGAGAGTACTTGGACTGCGGCATCTTGTTGCGGTATTTGCTCAGAATATCAACCAGTTCGCTTTGGATGACCGGCTTCGTCATGTAATCGACCACACCAAGACGGATCGACTGTTTGGCATAATGGAAGTTTTGGTAGGCGGTGACGATAATGATCTCAATATCTTGATTATGTTGACGCAGCTCTTCGCCAAGCTCCAGTCCTGATTTGCCTGGTAAATTGATATCAAGAAAGGCAAGATGAATCTTTACCTTTTGGCTAATGGCGGTAGCTTGGCAGCTATCGGATGCTTTGTACAAGTTCCAAAAAGGAAAAAGCGGGTGAATCAGATATTCAAGCTGTTCCAGCTCAAGAGGCTCGTCATCCACGAGTAATACATTCATTAGGTCACCTCTTTTAAGTTAGGTTCTATGATGAAAGGCCATTTGACTTGCACCTTGGTACCTGTCTCCGGGATCGATTGAATCTGTAAGCTAGCCCGATCGGTAAAGTATAGATGCAGACGGCGTCTAATGTTGTCCAAGCCATGTCCGCTCTTCCCTTCCATGGCAGATTCCTCTTGCTCCATCGTGCCATTATCGAAGACCAGAAGGGTTGCCGTCTCTTGCTCGAGGGAAAAACGGATATCAAGATTCACGGCTCCAACTTTCCGTTCCAGCCCGTGCTTAAACGCATTCTCAACAATGGTTTGCAAAACAAAAGGCGGGATATAGGCCGCCTGGAGTTCTTCAGCGCACGTTAGTGTAACCGTAAGGCGAGTACCGAAACGCAGCTTTTGAATCTCGATGTAGTACTCCGTATAACGAATTTCCTCACGAAGAGGAATCACGGGTTCGGTGGTTTTGTACTTAAACTTAAGGAATTGGGAGAAGACCTCAAGGGCTCTGACCAATTCTTCCGTACGTTCCAAGCGCGCCAAGGTTAGAATCACGTTCAACGAATTGAATAAGAAATGGGGCTGGATTTGCTGATTTAATTGGTTGTAAAGCGATTGCTGGAGCTCTTTTTCCAATTCCATCTTCTTCGTTTTGTTTTCCAGGAGATCAATGCGTTTCTCAAAGACAAACAAAAATAATAAAGTAATAGCCCCAATAATTGGAGCTAAAATAAACAGTAAAATGAGTAAGGTAAAACCCTCAAAGCTAAGCATGAGATCCCTTCTGCATACGGTTTTAATATATGGTTTCTCTACCAGTTTAAATTATTCGTCAGGATAAAGCGAATGAAGTCAATAATTACCTTAAGGAACCAAGTGGCAAGCTACTTGATGTCCTTCACCGGTAAAGCGCAGCTCAGGCTCCTTTGATCTGCACGTTTCGACGACAAACGGGCAGCGCGTATTAAATCGGCATCCTTGAGGCGGATTGATGGGAGAGGGAACATCGCCGGTCAACAGGATGCGCTCTTTCTTTTCCTTCTGATTGGGTACAGGAATGGCGGAAAGGAGAGCCTTGGTATAAGGGTGCTGCGGATTATCGAAAAGCGACTTCTTGTCCGCAATTTCTACGATTTTACCTAGATACATGACCATCACCCGATCGGAGATGTGCCGTACCACGCCTAAATCATGAGAGATAAACAAATAAGTCAGCTTGTATTGGTGCTGCAGCTGCTTCAATAGGTTCAGCACCTGCGCTTGGATGGACACATCCAAGGCGGAAACGGCTTCATCGCATATAATAAGCTTCGGCTCCACAGCTAACGCGCGTGCGATGCCGATACGCTGGCGCTGACCGCCGCTGAATTCATGCGGGTATCGGTCGATATGGTCAGAACGTAACCCGACGTTGTCGAGCAGTTCCTTTATACGATCTGTCCGCTTTTCCTTCGGAATGACATCTTGAATGGCCAACGCTTCGCCGAGAATTTGGCGGACGGTTTGCCTAGGATTCAGCGATGCAAAAGGATCTTGGAAGATAACCTGCATGTCTTTGCGCAGCTTCCTTAGCTCACGCTTATTCAGGCCAAGTACATCTTTATCCTGAAAGTGGATATCTCCTCCGGTCGGTTCATCCAGACGTAATAGGGCTCGTCCTGTGGTTGATTTGCCACAACCTGATTCACCTACAATGCTGAGCGTTTCGCCTTCATAAATTTTAAAGCTGATGTTGTCTACAGCTTTTACATGGTTCACAGTGCGCCCTAAGATGCCGCCTTTGATCGGAAAGTATTGTTTCAAATCGTTGATTTCAACTAAAACGTTCTTCTCCTTGCCACGCTCTACAGGTATTGTCATTGGATGGAATCCCCCGCTTTCCTACGCGCATCAAGCTGTGCGTCCCACTCTGGTGTATACATCCAGCAGCGAACCTGACTGCCATTTCCGACATCGGTTAGCTCCGGCATAGTTGTCTGACATAATTCTCTGGCGTGAGGACAACGAGGAGCAAAACGGCATCCCGCAGGCATGTTGTAGGGACTTGGGACACTTCCTTTGATCGCTTGCAGTTCTTCTTGGTCTTGGTCTGCACGAGGCAGAGAGTTAAGTAATCCGATGGTGTAGGGATGTTTCGGATTGGCAAATAGCTCGCTAGCGGCAGTATATTCCACAATCTTGCCGGCATACATCACGGCTACGCGATCGCACGTTTCAGAAACGACCCCCAGATCGTGGGTGATCATAATGATACTCATGCCCATTTGCTTCTGCAGCAGCTTCATCAAATCCAGAATTTGCGCTTGAATAGTTACATCAAGAGCTGTTGTCGGCTCGTCGGCAATCAGAATCTCCGGGTTACAAGCCATCGCCATGGCAATCATCACCCGCTGCCGCATGCCTCCGCTAAGTTCATAAGGCTCTTGCTTGGCGCGTTTCTCCGGGGAGGGGATACCAACCAGACGCAGCATGTCGACTGCTTTCTCCCAGGCTTCCTTTCTCCCAAGCTTTTGGTGATGGCGAAACACTTCCGCGATTTGTTCCCCAACCGAGTAGACGGGATTTAAAGAAGTCATGGGCTCTTGGAAAATCATCGAGATTTCGTTGCCGCGGATGGCACCCATTTCTTTATCCGTTTTTTTCAATAAGTCTTGTCCTTTGAAAAGGATTTCCCCGTTAAGGATTCGCCCTGGCGGACTTGCGATCAACCTGAGGATGGAAAGCGATGTAATGCTTTTCCCGCAGCCCGATTCGCCTACAAGTCCGAGCGTTTCCCCTTTATGGAGCGTAAAATCAATGCCGTCAACAGCTCTGCTTACGCCTTCATTGGTAAAGAAGTGTGTCTGAAGATTGCTTACTTCCAGAACCTTTTCTTGTTGTTTAAGCATCTCGTTCCCTCCTTTTAATCCAGCTCAATCCGTTTGTTGAAGTTACGATACAGCACGTCGACCGCAAGGTTAACTATGACGAAAATGATGGAGGCGACCAGTACGCCACCCTGTACCATAGGCAAGTCACGCATGCGAATGGCATCTACAATCAGCCGTCCAAGTCCGTTAATGGCAAAGACAGATTCTACTAATACCGTACCGCCGAGCAATACGCCGAACTGTAGTCCCACCACGGTAATGACAGGAATGAGTGCATTCTTGAGGGCATGCTTATAAATGATAACTCGTAGTTTCAATCCTTTAGCTTTCGCTGTTCGAATATAATCTTGGCGAATGACATCCAGCATCGTGGAGCGCGTCATCCTAGCGACAATGGCAGCACCTGAAGCTCCTAATGTGATTGCCGGGAGCACAACATGTTTCCATGTTCCCCAGCCCGCGACAGGAAAGAGGTGCAATTTCACGGAGAAAAAGTAAATGAGCGAGAGCCCGAGACAGAAGCTGGGCAAGGATACACCGAGCAGCGCGATAATCATGATCGTGATATCCGATGCCGTATATTGCTTCGTAGCGGATACGATTCCGGCAAGCATCCCGAAAACAATGGTGATGAATATACTGGCTACAGCAAGCTCGATCGTGATCGGTAAGCGAATCATGATTTCGTTAAAAACAGGCAGATTGGAGCGAAGCGATATCCCAAAGTCTCCTCGGACCACGTCGATGACGTACTGGAAATATTGAATAAACAAAGGCTGATCTAAGCCCAATTGATGACGAATGCGTTCAACCGTCTCAGCGGAAGCGCCTTCTCCTGCGAGCAGAACGGCCGGATCGCCAGGCACGAGCTGCATAATCAAGAATACGACCAGAATGACGCCTAACAGTACCGGGATCATCTGAAGTAACCGGCGAATGATGTATACGAACATGGATATCCCCCTTAGAGTTTTCCTAAAGGAAAACTATCTTCGAAAGCATACGCTTAAAGTTTTCCTTTAGGAAAACTGGCTTCGAAAGCATACGCTTAGAGCTTAATGTTTCATTCTTGGATCCAATGCGTCTCTGAGCCCGTCTCCAAATACGTTAAATCCGATAACTAATGTCGAGATGGCAAGTCCCGGAAATAAAGCCAGATAAGGTACTGTGAATAAAAAGTCGCGTCCGTTGCTCAGCATGGCACCCCACTCAGGCAAAGGCGGTTGAGCGCCAAGTCCTAAGAAGGACAACCCTGCGGCAGAGAGAATGGCTGTTGCGAGCCTTAGTGTGGCTTGAACGATAATCGGGGACAGGATGTTCGGGAAAATGTGCACGAATATAATCCGTAGATCGCTGGCTCCCAAAGAGCGAATCGCGTCGATGTATTCCAACTTTTTGACCGATAAGGTCGAACCGCGGACGATCCGAGCGAACATCGGAATGGAAAATACGCCAATGGCAATCATCACGTTGATTAAACTGGGACCTAAGGCGCTTACGATGGCGAGTGCGAGCAGTATGCCCGGAAAAGCAAGCAGTACGTCGATTACACGCATAATGATCGTATCCACCCATTTCCCGTAATAACCGGCAAACAACCCGAGAACGATCCCGAAGAAAGCTCCGATAAATACGGCGACAAATCCTACAGAAAGTGAGAGGCGTGTCCCGATGATTAACCGGCTTAACACGTCGCGACCCTTATCGTCCGTCCCCATCCAATGTTCAGCTGAGGGAGGTTTTAGTTTGTTCGCTAATTCAATATGATAGGGATCGTGTGGTGCCAGAAGCGGAGCAAAGATCGCGACAAGGATGTAGAAAAGAATAACGTACCCGCCCACCATCGCTAATTTGTTTCTCCGTAGCTTTGAATAAAATGTTCTCCACTTGCCTGGACGATCCGAGAGAACCTGTCTTGGTAGCGCTTGCTTTTGTTCAGCATAATCAACATTCATCTAGCAAACCTCCTTTGTTAAGTTAAAGTTATCAGAAAAAAGGGCGAAGTAAATAAGCTTTGGGCAACTCGTAAAGATACCTTAAATAGAAGTAAAGATTGTGAAAATAAAACACAGAATATTCTTTATAATTGAGGGAGTACGAGCAAATCACACCGAATTTTTGGAAAAGGAAGGAAGGGTGAGCAATTCGTGAGTTCATCTTATTGGTTAACCAATGTTCGTCTGGAGAGCAGCTACTTGTATGAAAATGGCGTGATCTCCGGAACAGAGACTGAAATCTGTCATCTACGTATAGAGGGCGGTGTCATTAGTGAAATCGTTACAGCTGATAAACCGCTAGAAACGGATCTTCCGAAGCAAGACGGAAAGAACCTGCTTTTGCTGCCATCATTTATTGAGAAACATGTTCATTTGGATAAGACGTTGATTGGAGAAACGTGGCGGGCAGTCATTCCCGTAGCCAATATCGTGGAACGCTGCGAATTGGAAAAAAGGATACTCCCGACACTGCCGACTTCGACCAAGGAGAGAGCAGAAAACTTGCTGGCTACGCTATTAAGTGCAGGTTCGACTGAGGTGCGGACGCATGTGGATATTTATCCTGACGCAGGGCTGCATAACTTGGAAGCTGTCCAGATGGCGTTAGACCAATATGAAGGGAAGCTCTCTTACGAGATTGTAGCTTTCCCGCAGCATGGATTGCTGCGATCCAAGTCCAAAGAGCTGGTTAGAGCAGCCCTTCGTGAAGGCGCTACGCTGATCGGCGGCGTTGATCCCGCAACGGTAGACGGGGATATCGAAGCATCTTTACAACAGATGATGGAGCTGGCCGTTGAGGCTAATGCGGGCGTCGATTTACATCTGCATGATCCGGATTATTTGGGGACTTTTACAATGAGACGCTTGGCAGCGCTTACGATGGAAGCGGGCTTGCAAGGAAGAGTGGCGATCAGCCACGCGTTCGGTCTGGGCGAAGTGCCCGCCGGAGAGGCGGCAGAATTGTCCGCCATTTTAGCTGAGGCAGGCATTACCATCATTACAAGCGCGCCCCACAGCAGAACGCTGCCGCCAGTTCCGCTTTTGCATGAGAAAGGGGTGGCTGTTGCTGCGGGCTGCGATAATATCTTTGATACTTGGCAGCCTTTCGGTAACGGGGACATCCTGGAACGAGCAGGCCGTTTAGCGGAACGCTTCCGCTGGATTGACGAGTACTCCTTGTCACAATCGCTTGGTTTCATTACGGGAGGTAAGACAACGCTGGATAGAGATGGCAACCGCGCATGGCCAATGGTTGGCGATGAAGCGAGCGTGGTGCTTGTGGAAGCGAGCTCATCTGCGGAGGCAGTCGCGAGACGAGCTGAACGCAAGGCTGTCTTCTATCGAGGGAGATTGGTGGCGGGAGGACTTGGGCGATGATCGATTTATTACTCGTTCATGGCGTCGTGATTACCATGGATCAAGAACGGCGCATCCTCGAGAATGGAGCTGTCGCGATCCACGATGGGAGAATTCTGGAAGTTGCAGACACCGAGCAATTGCTGGCGAAGTATGAGGCGAAGAAAACGATAGATTGCAATCATCACTGCGTGTTGCCTGGCTTGATTGACGTTCATGGTCACGGCGGTCACTCTATGTTCAAAACGATCGCCATGGACAACATCAGTTTCTGGATGCCGATCATGACGCATACGTATAAGCACTTTGTAACGGATGAGTTTTGGTATTACGAAGGTAAGCTGAATGCGCTTGAACGCTTAAAGGCAGGGATCACGACAGGCGCCTGTGTGCTTGGCTCCATGCCTCGTTCCGATGATCCTATCTTTGCGCTAAATCATGCCAAAGCTTACTCCGAAGTTGGCATACGAGAAATTGTCTGCACGGGTCCTTGCAATCCGCCATGGCCGCATTCGTTCAGCCGCTGGGTGGATGGGAAACGGGTAACCAGAGAAGTGACTTACGAAGAGGTGCTGCATGGTGCCGAGTCGGTAATTGAAGCGCTCCATCATGCACATGACGACCACATTCGTGCTTTTATCACACCTTTCGTTATCGTTACTTCCGTAAATCCTTCAGCCCCGACTCCGCCGGACCAATTGTACGGCTTAACCGATCATGATCGTTATCAAGCGAAAAAGATTCGCGAGATCGCCCGAAAATACAACACGCGGATTCATTCGGACGCTTTTGGAGGCATGATTCATCTGGCGATTCAAGATAAAGAAAACGCTCTGCTTGGGCCAGATGTGCATTTGCAGCATTGCCGTGGCATTTCGTTTGACGAAGCGCGAATTTTGGCTGAAACAGGAACCAATGTTAGCTCTGCTCCAGGGTTTGGACAAGTCAATGCGCGGACGCCAATAACGGAACTGATGGAAATGGGCGCAACTGTGGCGATTTCCACGGACGGTACCTCCCCGGCGGCTAGTTTTGATATGTTTCAAGCGATGCGCAAGACGCAGATGATCCATCAGGCAGCGCTCAAGGATTATTACTATTTGCCGGCCGGCAAGCTGCTGGAGATGGTCACGATCGATGCAGCCCGCTGTGTAGGTTGGGATGATGAACTAGGCTCGTTGGAAGCGGGCAAAAAAGCGGATGTGATTACGGTCAACATGCGCCAGCCACATTTGACGCCAGAATATATGTATGTGCACCGGTTGGTCCATCAGGCAGTGGCGAGCGACGTAGACAACGTTATTGTGAATGGGAAAATCGTGATGGAAGACCGCAAAGTGCTCACGGTTGACGAGCTTACGGCGCTGGATGAAGCGAATGAAGAAGCAAAGCGGACGATTGATCGTGCCGGGCTGCAGAAGTATATGGAACCGACCAAATATTTCTGGGGTCATGCCAGGGCTTATGTGGATGAGAAACGTTTTGATCCTGAGTTGCTGTAAGAGATTGCAAATTTGGCAGGGAGAAAGGGTGTAACCAACATGAGTATGACATCGACTTATTGGCTAACTAACGTCTGTTTGGAGAGTGGCTATCGCTATGAGAATGGAAGAATCGCTGGAACGGAGACGGAGATCTGCCATCTCCTCATTGAGAATGGGAAGATTACACAAATTGTTTCTGCAGACACAACTTTAGACAGCGATCTGCCTAAGCAGGATGCTAAGAACCTGCTTCTGCTTCCGGCGTTCCGCGATATGCATATTCACATCGATAAAACGTATTACGGAGGGCCATGGAAAGCTTGCTCACCGCCGGTGAATATTTTTACTCGTTTAAAGGAAGAAGAGACACTGCTTACTCAGCTGCTGCCGACGGCCAGGGAGCGGGCGGAAGCGATGCTTGGGCTGTTGCAGAAGAACGGCACGACCCATGTCCGAAGCCATTGCAACATTGATCCCTATATCGGCTTGAAAAATCTTGAAGCTACTCTGCAAGCTTTTGAAACTTATTCAGGCAAGCTGTCTGGCGAAATCGTAGCTTTCCCGCAGCACGGGCTGCTGCGCAGCAACGTTGTAGAAATGGCCCGGGAGGCGCTGCGAATGGGAGTGACGTCCATGGGTGGCGTAGATCCGGCCACAGTCGATCAGAACATCGAGAAATCATTGAACACGATTATGGAGCTAGCTGTAGAGGCTGATGCTGACGTTGATGTCCACATTCATGATCCCGGTCACTTAGGGATATTCACCTTCAAAAGACTTGCTGCACTAACCGAGGAAGCGGGTTGGCAAGGGCGAGTAACCGTCAGCCACGCCCTGGGTCTGGCAGATGTTCCGGTAGAGTTGCAGAGCGAAGTGGCTGAGTTGTTTGCTCAGCTGGGCATTGCGATCACCTCCACCGTGCCGATTAACCGGGCGACGATACCGATTCCGCTTCTGAAGCAAAAAGGAGTATCCGTCTCACTAGGTGACGATAGCATCACCGATCACTGGTCCCCATTCGGCCAAGGAGACAGTTTGGAAAGAGTCGGCCGTCTGGCGGAGCGATTCCGCTGGAGTGACGAGCGCTCGCTTTCGGAGGCACTTGGCTTTATTACAGGCGGCAAGCTTCCGCTTTCCGCGGAAGGCGTGCGCGTCTGGCCGGCAGTTGGCGATGAAGCAAGCGCGGTGCTCGTTCATGCCAGTTGTTCGGCAGAAGCGGTAGCGCGAAGAGCCGAGCGTCAAGCGGTGCTGTATCGCGGGACTGTCGTTTCCGGTTCCTTGTAGCGAGATAGGCATAGTTTTCTCCTGTCCGGGAGGGGGCTATGCCTTTTTTTAACAGAATTTCTATGTCTGTAGGGGAACTACAGGGCGCTATTTTGCCGCAAACAGCTCTGCGAGCGAGGTAGGGGGAACTAGGGTCCGCTATTTCGCCATTTTGACAGATATTTAGACAATGGAGGTTGAATAAGAGCCTGTAGTTCCCCTCCAACCCACGAAATTCCACTTTTCGCTTAAATAAGGGAATATATGTTCCATTAGCATGGGCGGGGCGGGTATCCCAGTTTGGGATAAGCGGATGTAGCATGACTATTCATCCACCCTTATGCCTATGCAGGAGGTTTACAAGCAAAAGTTCCGGTTGGAATTTCCACGGCGGTCTTTCTCAGTATAAGTTTTATACTTTTGCTTCGCATCTACCTTGACAAACGCGCTCGTCCTAAAAGGATGACGAAGTCGGTTATCCTTATTTGTTCAATGAAAAGTAGTAAAGATTATATAAATACAAGTAAAGATTGTGAAAATAAAAAATCTGAAAATTATTTATTATCTAAATATGAAGATAATTCATTCATAAAGGGGACTTTGTATGAACCGAAAAATTGTTAGCGCTTTCTTAATTTTAACTTTAGCACTGGCTGGTTGTACTTCCGCTAAAGAAGTGAGTGACGGCAACAAAGAAACAACCCCGACAGCACAGAAGAACACCGGCACGCTAGTCGTTGCGCGATTGAGCGATGCGAACAACCTTGATCCGCATTTCAGCACACAGATCAACTCTATGGCCGTGATTCAGCATAAGATTTATGAAGGTCTCGTTCAATTGGATAAGAACAGTGAGTACAAGCCTTTACTTGCCACCGAATGGAAACAATTAAATGATCTTACATGGGAATTTAAACTCCGCAAAGGCGCGGCTTTCCATGACGGAACGCCATTCAACGCAGAAGCGGTTCGCAAAACAATTGCACGCGTATTGGATAAGAAGGAACCTACGCCGAAAGCGAATCTTTTTTCGATGATCAAAGAAGTTAAAGCGGTGGACGAATACACGGTTCAGTTCATTCTTGAGTATCCGTTTGCACCGCTTCTTTCTATTTTGGCAAGTGCGGAAGGCAGTATACTGAGTCCTAAGGCCATTGAACAGTATGGAAAAGAATTAACGAAACATCCTACAGGCACAGGGCCGTTCCGATTCGAATCGTGGACCCCCGGTCAAGAAATTGTCATGGTGAAAAATGAAAATTATTGGGGAGATCAACCAAAGTTTAATAAAGTCATTTTTAAAACAGTTCCTGAGGATACGACTCGCGTTGCCATGATTGAAACCGGAGAAGCACAGGTTGCCGAGCAGCTGCCGGTTACCGAAATCGAACGCGTCAAATCTTCCGCAACGATGACTCTTGGCCGATTTGATGCCTTTGCCGTGGATCACATTGGCTTCAATACGAGTAAAAAGCCGTTTGACGATGTCCGTGTACGCCAGGCTGTTGCTTACGCGATAGATAAAGAAGCGATCATTAAGGGGGTATATAACAACGTCGGCAAAGTAGCCAATTCGAGTCTGGGTCCAAAAGTTATCGGATATAGTCCAAATATAAAAGGATTTGCCTATGATTTGAACAAAGCGAAGCAATTGCTCGCAGAAGCCGGTTATCCGAACGGATTAAAGGCTACCGTATATTTGAACGATAATAAAGCCCGTATTAATGTGGCGGAAGTTCTTCAATCGCAGTTAAAAGGGATTGGAATCGATCTCCAAGTGAAAGTCATGGAGTTTGGGGCTTACATCGATGCAGCTTCCAAGGCGCAGACGGAAATGTTCATCAGTGGCTGGGGGAATGCGACAGGCGATGCGGATTACAACCAGTACAACTTGTTCCACAGCAGTTCTCATGGTGTTCCCGGTAACCACTCTTTTTATGCCAACAAAGAAGTAGATCAGCTTATCGAAAGTGGACGTAAAGAAGCGGACCCCGAAAAACGCAAACAAATTTATGAAAAAGCGCAGGCCATCGAAATCAATGATGTAGCGTTGCTGCCTTACCGCAGCTCGGAGAATTTGGCTGCCATCGCCAAAAATGTGCAAGGTGTATGGATTAGCCCTTCAGGGTACATTGAAATTAATGATATAACAATGAAATAATGAATGGTTAGCATAACGAAAGTAGTAAAGATATTGTAAATAAACGTAAAGAATGTGCAAGGCTCTTTGGCTAATATTCTCTATAATGCTTATAAGCAAATAAACAGCATCATCAACATGATTGAAACAGGAGGGTTTACTATGAAAAGAAATCTTATTCTTGGCGGTTTTCTCGCAATGTCTCTTGTAGGTATGACAGTGTTAGCCGGATGCTCTTCTTCACCAGGTTCGACTGCAGATAACGGGAAAGCTTCGGAAGCTTCAAAAGCAGGCGGTACACTGACCATCGCAAGAAAGGCGGATGCGAACAACCTGGATCCTCAATTTATAACCAATATTCCTTCAGCCAATTACATCTTTGGTAAGGTTTACGAAGGTCTGCTTATGACGGATAAGAACATGGAGTACAAGCCTGCTCTAGCGACAGAGTGGAAACAGGTAGATGACTTAACTTGGGAGTTCAAGCTGCGCAAAGGTGTGACCTTCCACGATGGAACGCCGTTCACGGCCGAAGCGGTCAAGAAGACCATGGAGCGTGCTCTGGATCCAAAAGTAAATTCGCCAAGAGCAAGTAATTTCTCCATGGTAAAAGAAGTGAAGGCTGTTGATGACTATACGGTACAATTCATTCTGTCCTATCCGTATGCCCCTATTCTGTCCATTCTTGCCAGCAATGAAGGCAGTATCCTTAGCCCGAAGGCTATTGCGGAACAAGCTGACAAGCTGTCGAAAAATCCGATTGGAACAGGTCCATTCAAATTCCAGTCCTGGACGCCAGGGCAAGAGATGATCCTTGTCAAAAATGATAGCTACTGGGGAGACATTCCGAAAGTAGATAAGGTTGTTTACAAAGTTGTACCTGAGGATACTACTCGGGTTGCCATGGTGGAATCGGGAGAGGTTCAGATCAGCGATCAATTGCCTGTAACCGAATTAAACCGCGTGCAAAATTCAACGTCCATGACACTGGCTCGCACCGAAGGGCTTGGGGTAGAATACATCGGGTTTAATGTGAAGAAAAAACCGTTTGATGATGCGCGCGTTCGTCAGGCATTCTCCTATGCCATTGAAAAGGAGTCCATTATCAAAGGTGTCTATAACGGTGTGGGCAGCAAAGCTATCTCAGCTCTTTCTCCTAAGATGATAGGCTTTGATCCTAAATTGGGTGAGTATGATTACAACATCAATAAGGCGAAGGAACTGCTTGCCGAGGCTGGCTTTCCAAATGGATTTAAAACATCTATTGTTACAGATGACAGAAAAGAACGCATCAATCTGGCGGAAGTCATTCAATCTCAGTTGAAAGGGATTGGCATCGACCTCGAAATTAAAGTGATGGAGTACGGTGCGTATCTGGATATAACCGGCAAAGGCGAACACAGCATGTTTATCGGCGGTTGGGGGAACGCGACCGGCGATGCGGATTATAATCAGTATAATGTGTTTCACAGCTCTTCCCATGGCAGCAAAGGCAACTTGGCTTTCTATACCAATCCGGAAGTGGACAAGCTAATCGAGGACGGCCGTCGTGAGAAAGATGTGGAGAAACGTAAAGCGATTTACGCTAAAGCGCAAGAAATCGAAATGAAAGAAAGCCCGTTAATTCCGATTCGAACGATTGATCACGTTGCAGCAACGGCCAAAAATGTAAAAGGATTTTCGCTAAATCCGATTGGTTATCTGATGCTAAACGATGTTACTGTAAAGTAAAAGCGGAGAGACTTTGAGCTACACTCAAAGATCCCTACAGCGGAGAGACTTTGAGCTACACTCAAAGATCCCTACAGCGGAGAGACTTTGAGCTATGCTCAAAGATCCCTATAGCGGAGAGACTTTGAGCTACACTCAAAGATCCCTATAGCGGAGAGACTTTGAGCTACACTCAAAGATCCCTATAGCGGAGAGACTTTGAGCTACACTCAAAGATCCCTATATTAGGTGGGTACAATGGAAGCACAAAAACGCCGGTTCTACGGCAGCTTAAGCACATTTCAATGGTTTATTTTCCTGCTTGCCAATTCTCTCGCACTACCGATCGTGATCGGCGGCATTTTTCACTTGTCGATAGAGGAAGTATCGGCGTTGATGCAGAGAACATTCTTGGTCGTTGGCTTGAGCTCCTTCCTCCAAGGATGGTTGGGGCACCGGTATCCGATTGCGGATGGCCCTGCAGGTTCATGGGTCAGTGTGTTTGTGATTCTAGCTGATGTAGCTGTCAGACAGGGTCAGAGCCTGAAGGGAACGCTGCAAATTTTGGAGGGGGGATTCCTTATTGCAGGCCTGCTTCTCCTCCTTCTTGGCTTGAGCGGGTATTTCCATCGGTTGCTCTTTCTGTTCACCCCTTTGGTTACCGGTTCCTTTCTTTTGATCTTAGCGCTTCAACTTAGCGGTGTTTTCATGAAAGGAATGATGGCTTTACATGGGGAAGCCTCCCTTCCCGATTATGGAACCGCAGCGATATCGTTTGGAGTCTTTATACTCGTAATTCTTCTATCTGTCAGAGGCAAAGGATGGATCAAAAATTATGCGGTGTTGATCGGAATCTTATCCGGGTGGCTGCTGTATACCTTGTTGGGTAAAAGCTCGGGTGTGCATAGCGCGAACGGATCTTGGGTCAAGCTGCCGGAAATTTTTGCTTGGGGCATTCCGCAATTTAATGCCGGAATTGTGATCACAGCGATTCTGTTTACTTTTATTTTAGTCTCCAATACGATTGCTGCGGTTTCGGCCGTCAGCCAAGTCATGCCGGAAACTCCGGGGAGTTTGAAAGAAACGCTGAACCGCGGTGGGGTAGCCGGTGGAATTTCTCATATGTTATGTGCTTTGTTCTCAACGGTCGGTGTCGTTCCGTTACCGGTTTCCGCGGGTTTTATTCGACTAACCGAACAGACCCGAGTTCGTCCGTTCCTTGTAGCTTGTCTGGCTTTATCAGGTATTTCATTAGTTCCGTTTCTTGTTAACTTTTTGGCATTACTTCCTGGACCAATCGCCACTGCTGCCTTACTGGCATCTTTTGTCCAAATGATTGGAATCGCTTTTCAATCTATTCTGAGGGAAACACTGGATCAACGCCGACTGACTATTTTGGGCATCACATTGCTGATTGGCATTGGACTTATGTTTCTACCCTCGACAGTATTCCAAGGACTTCCGTCTATTTTGCAATATGTATTCAGCAATGGACTGCTTGTAGGCACGATGATCGTGATTCTGCTTGAACAACTTTGGAAGACGAAGAATGAGGGAGCAAATTGCGCTTAAGCACTATTTATCAATAAAATTGTCGCTATCTAGCCTTAATGCTGGAGATGCGGCAATTTTTTTGCGTTGAGACCGACCTGAGTATTTGGTTGAGCGCAAGGGCGGCACACTGTCAAAATCGCCCTGCTCAATTCGTTGCTGTCTTTATCCCTAGCTTTATCAGTTGTTATTAAAATTGTATAATGTGTATGTTTTGCTCTAATGATAAGGTTCTCAAAAATTACATATTCGGGCCGGCTAGCCTAACGGGAACACGCCAGGACATTTAGAAACCGTCATGCTCGGGAACTTGGGAAACAAGGGTCTTTGACAGCACAAAAACGACATATTTACTAGAAAGACCGTAAAGATTAAGCTTCAGTTTGTAAGCGCTAGCAGCTTGTTTCACGACGGGACAGCGATGCCTCGCAGGAAATCATGTTGCAAGCGTGATCATAATAGCGAAAAAGAGCCGGATCGTTAGGACTTTCGCAAATTGTGACGGATATAATAGAAACAATAAGGGAGGACAGGCAATTGTCGAACAGAAAAATGAAAGTCGTGGCTTCAGCACTCGCCGTAATGATGACAATAACCGTACTAAGCGGCTGTGTGAGTAAAAAAGAAAACGGGAACGCTGCAGGCAGCAGCGGAAGTTCGAAGGAAAGTTCCTTGAACAAGGAAGGTTTCCCGATTGTAAATAAGCCCCTAACCTTATCCATCATGGCTCCGGATATGGGGATTCAGAATTGGAAGGATATGCCGGTCATGCAGGAGATGGAGAAGCTCACGGGCATTAAGATCGAATACCGGAATGCTCCCCGGGACAGCTTCGATACGAAGAAAAATCTCGTCTTCGCCAGCGGCGACTACCCGGACATTTTCTTTGCATCTAAGCTTACGCAAGCTGAAGAACAGAACTACGGCAGTCAAGGCATCCTGATTCCTTTGGAGAAGCTGATCGATGAATACGCACCGAACATCAAGAAAGTGCTGGCCGATAAACCGGATATTCGCAAGTCGATCACGGCGCCAGACGGACATATTTATTCTCTGCCTCGCATCGAACCTTATCAGCCGTGGTACCGCAATCCGATGTGGTACAACGGCAAGATGCTGAAGGAGCTCAATGTGACGAAACTGCCGGAGACGACGGATGAGTTGTACGACCTGCTGAAGCGTGCCAGAGACGAAGACCCGAACAAGAACGGCAAGAAGGATGAGATTCCGTTGTCGTCTTCCTCAGGCATCAAGCTGAGAGATATCCGCACGTGGATTCTTGGCGCATTCGGAGCGTATGAGGAAGAATTGTATGTGGACGATAAAGATAAGGTTCACTACACACCTGCTGAAGAGGCATATAAAGGCTACGTGACTTACTTGAATAAGCTCTGGGCTGACAACCTTCTGGATCACGAATCCTTCTCGCAGACGGATGACCAGAAGAAGGCCAAGATTAAAAACGATCAGGTGCTCCTGTTCTCCGATTGGCATGCCTATATGTCGCATGGCGGGAAGCCTAACACTGAGGACTTGATGTTCAGCCCGATCCGTAGCGACAAGCTAAGTGCTCCGGTCATAGCTAGAAACAAAGGCTTCTCGACAGGCACTTTCGCGATCTCCAAGTCCAATCGTTCTCCGGAAGCGTCGATCCGCTGGGTAGATTACATGTACTCGACAGAAGGCGAAATGTTGTTTAACAAGGGGCCTGAGGGCATTCTGTGGAAATATACGGACAGCTCCAAATCCCAAATTGAGTATCTGCCTGTACCGAATGGAGAAGACCGGGAAACGTACCGCTCCAAGATTACACCTAACTTCGGTATAGCTTCTCCTATGGTTGTACCGGATGAGCCTGTGAAGGACGAGTTCGCGAAATGGGTAGAAAACGAGTCCAAGACCAAGCTTCTGGACCGTGGCGCGCGCGTACCATTCCCGGCGTTGTTCTTGACCGATGCGGAATCAGCCGAAGTGGCGGCATTACGTTCCGATCTCACTACGTATGTCGCACAGATGGAAGCAAAGTTTATCACCGGACAGGAATCACTGGACGGATGGGATAAATATGTGCAAACCCTGAAGAAAATGGGCTCTGACCGTTTCCAAGAGATTTACCAAAAAGCCTACGATCGCTGGAAAAACAGCTAAGGTATGCTTGAACATTTGAGGAAGTAAGCGAAATAGAAGCGGGTGTAAAGGTGAATTTGGCCTTTACACCCGCTTTTTTGGTGCGCATAAGTATTTCTATGTTTGCAGGGGAACTACAGGGCGCTGTTTTGCCAAAAAGATTCCTTTGCGTGAGGGAGAGGGAACTAGGGTCTGCTATTTCGCCATTTTGATAGATATTTGGACGATGCAGGTTGAATAAGAGCCTGTAGTTCCCCTCCAACCCACGAAATCCAACTTTTCGCTCAAATAAGGGAATGTAGTTCTCTCGCCCGATTGCCAGTGACTGATCGCCTGCCAAGCTGGGGGCGCGATTATCGAGTAAGGCTGCAGCGCCTTGAGTTGGGCGTTGAGCGGCCTCAGTGGGAAACCTATGGCACATCCAGGCACAAATCCAAAAAGCCCCCTGCCGCCGGTCAAGGCTTGCAGGGAGCTTGGTTTGGATGATGAGTTCAATGATCAGACTAAGTCGGGCACCTCGTGATTAGACGAGTCCCTCGTCCATAGCTTTGCAGATCAGGGCCGCAAACAGACTGTTGGACCAGGCGAACCAAGGTCTCGAGAAGTTGGAAGGGTCGTCCGGATGGAACCCTTCGTGCATGAAGCCGGTATCCGCATCCGTAGCGATCAGCGTCTGGATCAACTCTTTGATCTCGTCGACATTGTTGGACGTCAGCGCTTGCACGGACAAGGCCATATGCCAAACATATCTGCCCGGCGTATGCGGGCTGCCGATGCCTTTGGCGTATTTGCCCTCGAAATAATACGGATTATCGAAGCTAAGTGCGAACTGTCGCGTATTCTGGTAGATCGGATCGTCGATGCCGGTGTAGCCGATGTAAGGGATCGTGATCAAGCCTGGCGTGCCGGCATCGTCCATCAGGCAGTAGTTACCATAGCCGTCCGTTTCGTAGGCGTAAATTTTCCCGTATTTCGGATGGTCGACGATGCCGAAGGTTTGGATGCCGAAGTCGATCTCCTTGCGCAGCTTCTCGGCGCGTGCAGCCAGGCGCACATCGTTGTAAATATCCGTTGCGATCTCGATGATGTGGCCAAGGATGACGACGGCAAACATGTTGCCCGGAATGTTGTACCCGTACAGGTTGGCGTCGTCGCTCGGACGGAAGCCGGACCAGGTCATGCCGGTGTAGTTGGACCGAAGACCGCGCCCGTTGTTTTGCAGCGTTTCCGTATGCTGCTTTGTTTGGCGCGTAAAGTGATACAGTGACTTCTGGTCATGATGCTGCTCGGTAATCAGCACGTTCACGATGGAGGTCAGCGCCTGGTAGACGGAAGGGGTGAAGACATCGGTGATCCCGGTTTCCTTCCAGTAAGCATACAGAAGCTGTACCGGGAAGCAGAGAGAGTCAAGTTCATACTTTCGCTCCCACATCCACGGGTTCAGATCGCAATCGTCCGTGTCACGGTAGTGCTTGTCGCTTGCGGTTTCATTAAAGGCATTGGTGTAAGGGTCGATATTGATATAGAACATCTGACGCGCGATCAGACCGCCCAAGATGCGCTGCAGGTCCTTGTCATGCTTGGCGAACGGGATGTAATGGCGAACCTGCTCAGTGGAATCGCGCAGCCACATGGCCGGAATATCGCCGGTAAATACGAACGTGGTGCCGTCGTCGAGCAGCTTGGTTGTCGTTTCCAGCGTGTTCGGGAAGCAGTTTCTGAACAGCTTCTGCAGCTTCGGGTTGTGTGCGAGCTTTTGTTCGGCTTGGTTCAGAAACTCGGTAATGGATATCGGTAAATTCATAATAGTTATATTCCTCCTATGGCATTAGATTTAGGACTGATTGGACTGATTGGACTGATTGGGCTGATTGGGCTGAAGGGCGTAGGTAATAATCTCACACTTGCCTGCCATGGAACGGATCAGCCCGTCCGCGAGATCGACTGGATTGTGCCTGCGTTCCAGAATGTCGCTCCGGTAAGCCGAAGCGACCGGGAAGGAAGGATTCAACGTCACCTGCTCAGCCTCGTGAGCGAGATTGTACATGCGGACGATAATGTCGTCATGGTCCAAGGACATCTTGAAGGCAGATAGAGCATGGGATGGGCCGCTCCAAGTCAGCGCTTGATAAGCAGCTGGCAGCGAGCCCTGCTGCTGACCCGGCGTAAGCGTGTGGAACCATGGCGACTGGAATTGATACGCTGCGGCGAAGGCGCCGGATTGAATCGCAGTGCCTGCGTGCGGATAGATCGCGAACTCGACCGAGTGATCGCCCAGACATTGAGCTTCCGGCGTCGGGAATACGCCCCAGTCTCCCAGCTCGGACACACTGCGGAGCAGAGTGACGGCGATCGTGTTCTTGCCGTCGCGCAGGACTTCGTATTCGTTCAGCCCTTTATTGGCGACCGTTAGTCCGAGCGTGTCATCCGATACGCTGACGAAGGCTTGCTGATGCTGCGCGTTGCTCGGGTTGATCCACTCCTTGGCTGGCATCGTATCACGCTCGGCAGCCTCGAAGATCGAGTCGGCTAGATGTGTCGACGCGGTCAGTCCCGTAGGGAACAACACCCGGAGGCGGTGGTCCTTGGCCTGGTTATTATAGAACACGGACACTTGCACGCCTTTGCCGGACTGTTCCAGGCTAATGCGGGTGGTCAACTCAAACGATACCAGGTCGTTTGACCGCGAAGCGGTACGCTTGCGGAATGGAACCATTTTCCGCTTCTCTTCCTCGAACAGCTCTGAAGCAGAGGCAGGAATGAACCAGGCATGCTTGATCTCATACGTAGCGCGATAAGGATCGGACTCGACCAGCTTCACTTGAGCCTTGAGGTCTTTGGTCGTCAATCCGATATCCCCGTCGGGCTGCCGGAAGACGTATTCGTTGCCCAGATCGCCGCAATCCTCATACACGCCCAAACCTTCGTAGGTATGGCCTGTCGCCTTGTCGAGAATATCATAGGTGCCGTCTGCATGGATGTGGACCGCGATATGCGAGTTGGCCATGCCGGACTCCGTTATGACAAGCGGGCTGTGCGGGGGCTCGACTTGCGCAGATGGCTCGCTTATCCAAGCCCACGTTTTGAAGCCAAGCGCTGGAACCTGCTGTGCCTCGAAGGTCAGCGCGATCTTGCGTGCCATGTAAGGCTGCCGGAACTTGTCCTTCGGCAATTCGTAGCCGAAGTGCACGCCAAGATCCTCCGCCTTGACTGCGATGGCTCGCCCTGTGTCGTCCAGAAGCACGCCTTTGTCCAGGTTCAAAGGAGCCTGGGCCAGCCGCTCCGCGATTGCCGGCGGATTCGGTCCCTCTTTGAAGTAGGATTTGGCGGCGATCAGCTCAATACGGACAGTGCCCGTACGCTCCCAGCCGGTCATGTTATAGATTGTGACGGGCAAACTGCCTTCCGGCCAGGAAATTACGCCTGCTGTGTTGATTTGTCCGGCGATAGCCTGCAGGCTTTCGTCGACAATCGTCTCGGCCAAGTGCCGACTCTTGTCGAAGCGCGTGACCATCTCGCGGTGAACCTCGTCTACACTGCAGCCGCAGATGCTGTCATGCGGGTGGTTCTGCATTAGCGTCTTCCAAGCATGGGTGAGAAGCTGATGCGGGTAGGCTTTACCGCTTGCCAGATGGGCCAGCGCAGCCAGCGGTTCCGCGCCTTTTTCCAGCAGCGTCTGTCCGAGCTGGTTCAACTGTTTGAGATAGACGCGGTATTAACCAGCGTGCCCCAGCCGTCCGTATGCTGGCTGCGCAATTCGCCCTGAATGGTCACCATGTTATCAGGCAGCTGCTTCTTGAGCGCGTCTATATATTGCTCGAAGCTGGAGTGTATGAACTCCACATCCGGGTACAGGGATCGGGCGGTATCGATAGCGTCGCCCAGATCGCGCTGGATCGGCTGATGATCGCAGCCGTTCATAAACAACAGCTCCGGTGTGGACGCGTATTTCTGGGCATCTCCGAGACGCTTGTCCCAGAATGCCTTCGCCGCTTCGGCCTCGACCGGAACCTCGTTCCCATTGCTGTACCAGTTGGCGAACAAGATCCCGACCACCGTGGAGTCGTCTGGAGCCGACCAGTACATCTCCGAGTATGGTGATTCATAGCCGGAGCCGTTCGTATCGATGACGACATTGTCGAAGCCAGTAGGCTTTACGCCGCGTCCGAACACTGCCGTATCGATATCCGCCTGCTTTAACAGCTGGGGCGCTTGCCCCATGTTGCCGAAGGAGTCAGGGAAGTATCCCAGCTTGGAGATGACGCCGTACTTGGCGGCGTCCTGATGCCCGATCAACAGATTGCGGACATTCGCTTCCGAGCTGGTCAGGAATTCATCCTGCAGGACATACCAAGGTCCGATAATGATACGGCCTCCCTTGATGTAGGCTTCCAGCTGCTCTCTTTTTTCAGGATGAACCTGCAGATAGTCCTCGATAATAATCGTTTGTCCGTCCAGATGGAAATAACGGTACCGAGGGTCTTGCTCCAGCACGTCCAGCAGATCGTTCATCAGTTCTGTCAGCAGGTAGTGATGGCGCTCATACGGCATGTACCATTCTCGATCCCAGTGACTGTGGGAGATCAGATGAGCCGCTTTCCTTGTCATAGAATAAAAGCCTCCTTTGTAATAAAGAAAGAGTAAGCTGCCCCAGGCTTGCCGGGTTACCCGTGATAAGAGCGCAGCTATCCCTGCTTTCGGATTGGTTTCGCGTTCAAACGCATCAGGGCATAAGGCCCGGATTCACAGGCCCAGCCTTACAACTTCGTAGACAGATTCACACATCTTGCTGCGGTTGACAATATGTATAAATTGCACGCGAATAATTGCACGAAAAAACGACATAGCGCCGCCGGAAAAATAACAATTCGACCAACCGTGACAATTCGGTCGATCCGTCAGCCGGTAGGGAGTGGATGTGGATATTTCCTTGACGATCAACGTGCCGATAATCTGGAGAATGACAATGCAGATTTGACATATTTACGGAAGCCCCAGGTTTTCTCTACACTTTAGAAGACGATTGTAAGCGTTAGCAGCAACCAAAAAAGCAGAGAAAGGAGAGGATGGAGGAAATGAAAACAATGAGTGGGCAGACAGCAAGAAGCACGAGGGCATCAAGCAGTGGTGCACTTCGATCGAGAATGATGAAAAACTGGGAGCTGTACGTATTTATCGCCCCAGCCTTTTTGTATTTCCTGATCTTCCAATACGGACCGATGTACGGGATTCAAATTGCCTTCAAAAATTTCACGCCGTCCAAGGGCATCTTGGGGAGTGACTGGGTAGGGTTCGCACATTTTGAACGCTTTTTTCATTCCTACTATTTCTGGGATTTATTGTGGAATACACTCAGCCTAAGCCTTTATGAGCTTGCGATCGGCTTTCCGCTTCCCATTATATTGGCTCTTGCTTTTAATGAAGTGCGGAATGGTTCCTTCAAGAAAAGCGTGCAAACGATTACGTATGCACCGCACTTTATTTCTGTAGTCGTTATGGCGGGGATGGTCATTACCTTCTTGTCTCCGTCGACAGGGATCATCGTGAAGCTGATAGAGCTGTTCGGTATCCAGTCACCGGCCTTCTTGACGGACCCGAGCTGGTTCAAAACCGTGTACGTCTTTTCCGGCGTCTGGCAGAACACAGGCTGGGGTACAATTATTTATCTGGCGGCACTGTCAGGCGTAGATCCGCAGCTGCATGAGGCGGCCATTGTCGATGGAGCGAGCCGTTTCAAGCGAGTGATTCATATTAATCTTCCGACGATCGTGCCGACGATTACTATTTTATTGATTCTGAACGTGGGCAATATTCTGGGCGTGGGTTATGAAAAAGTATTGCTTCTGCAAAACCCGCTTAACATAAATTCGTCCGACGTAATTTCTACATTTGTCTATCGAACAGGGCTTGTCAGCGCGCAATATAGCTTCTCGACAGCCGTAGGCCTGTTTAACTCGCTGGTTAACGCTGTCCTGCTAATTACCGTCAACAAGATTGCCAAGCGCACGAGCGAAACGAGCCTATGGTAGACAGAAAGAAGGGAGGAGTCATCTATGTCTATTGCCACTGCAGTGAAGGAGACTAAGAGAGACCGGATTTTTTTGATGATGAACTATGTGTTTTTATCCTTGGCTCTGATCGTGGTGTTATACCCGGTCTTGTATATTATCAGCGCCTCGATGAGTGATCCACAGTACGTAAGCTCCGGTGAGATGTGGCTGTTTCCCAAGGGACTTAATTTTAAAGGCTATGGGCTTGTGTTCGACAATATTAAGATTTGGAACGGTTATGGCAATACGATCCTGTACACCGTTATGGGTACTTTACTGAACCTCGTCGTTACGCTTCCGGCTGCCTATGCGCTCAGTCGGTCGGACTTTGTAGGTCGCAAGTTTTTCATGGGTATGTTTCTGGTCACGATGTTCTTTAACGGCGGTCTCATTCCGACCTATTTGCTGGTGAAAAACCTTGGATTGATGAACTCCATCGGAGCATTAATTTTGCCGGTAGCGGCCTCAGTTTGGAATATCATCGTAGCTCGCACGTTTTTTGAGTCCAGCATCCCCAAGGAGCTTCATGAGGCGGCATATATGGATGGCTGCACGAACTTCAAACTGTTCGGCCTTATCATTATTCCGTTATCCGCCCCGATTATTGCGGTAATGGCGCTGTTCTACGGCGTGAGCCATTGGAACAGTTATTTCCCTGCGCTGATTTACCTGAATGACGAGACCAAATACCCGCTGCAAATGGTGCTGCGTCAAATTCTCGTCCTGCAAGAGATGTCTGCCGAGACCACCGGTGCTGCGGTCAGCGGTGACATGGCTATCGCAATGAATAATAAGGCCGAGATTGCCGCACTTGTGAAGTATGTGGTCATTATCGTGTCCACCTTGCCGATCGTTGTGGTGTATCCATTCCTGCAGCGCTATTTTGTGCAAGGCGTCATGATCGGTTCGGTCAAAGGCTAGCTGCAGTATACCAACATAACCTAGGAGGCCATACACATGAAAATCACAAGACACCCCAACAACCCGATTGTCGTTCCGGGAGGCTACGAATGGCGCAAAGTGACAGTGTTCAATCCTGCTGTTATCATCGACAACGACAAGTTCTACATGATCGAGCGCACGGCGGGCTCTCTGACCCCGTGTAAAAATTTCTTGGGCTTGCTGGAGAGTGAGGATGGCGTGAACTTCACTCATGTGAAGGATGAGCCTGTACTGACGCCTGACGAGCTCGGATTCCCGTACGGAAGCGTACAGGACCCGCGTCTGGTTAAAATCGACGGCACCTTCTACATGAACTACGCGCTGCGTCCGTGTGCAATGAATTACTATCCGACCAATCGCGGCGTTCCGGAGAGATCATTCCCGTCGTATCCCGACGGTTGGGGCGAGCAGGAAGTCCATTGGCGGACGCGCTCTTCGATCGCCAAGTCGACCAATCTAATCGACTGGGAGTTTGTGGCGGACACGACTCCGCTGGAGATCAATGATCGCGACAACATTTTGTTCCCGGAGAAAATTAACGGCAAGTTCGTCATGCTGCGCCGTCCGGAGGAATATGTCGGGAAAGAATACGGCACGGAAAAGGCTGCGATGTGGATTACGTATTCGGAAGACTTGATTCACTGGGAAGAGCCGAAGCTGCTGGCCAAGGGCGAGAACCCGGCTTGGGAATCACGGAAAATCGGAGGCTCTACGCCACCAATCAAAACCGATAAGGGCTGGCTGGTGCTCTACCACGGCGTAGATGACGAGATTGTATATCGTATGGGAGCGCTGCTGCTGGATCTGGATAACCCGGAGAAGGTTATTGCCCGCACGAAGAACTTCATCATGGAGCCGGAAACCTATTATGAGAAATTCGGCTACCAAATTCCGAACGTCATCTTCCCGACGGGCAATGTTGTGAAGGACGGATTACTCTACATCTACTACGGAGTGACGGACACAGCAATCGCCTTGGCCACGGTGCCGCTGGACGAGCTGGTGGACTACATTCTTAACGAGCCTCAATAAATCTGCCATCATGCCAAAAAGCTTGAGTCCTCTTCATCGAGGATTCAAGCTTTTTTTGTGCTGGAAGCGGGTGCGGGTTATTCCGACTCCTTCTTGGGAGCGGAGTACAATTTGCGGTATTGTCCCGGCGTGTAGCCCGTTTCTTTTTTGAATTTGCGGATAAAGTTCGGAGCGTCCAGATAGCCGACCTGTTCGATGATTTCCTTCAACGGAGCGGTGGTATTTACAAGCAGCCGAATGACTTGGTCCATTCTTCTCTGCCAGATATACTGCGTAAAGTTATGGCCCACTTTCTCTTTGAAGCTGCGGCTCAGGTAGGAGATCGAGACGGAATATTTCAAAGCGACATGCTCAAGGCTGAGTGTGTAGTCGGCGAACTTCTGATCGACATAGGCGACGATATCTTCAATTAAGGAAGGCTGATCGGTTTCCGTATTGCGTTCGACCTGCTGACAAATGCTGACCGCTAGGGAGGTTGATCGGGCCTCAAGCTCCTCCAGCGTTTCGAAGACAGAGAAGCTCTGAATGCCGGCGAACACTTCGCTGACCCCCAGTTCATGAGCTGTCCGCAGCAGAGAGTTCAATAGATCGAAGCAGATGCAGCGCAGTAATGCAGCGGGTACGGCGGCCTCTTTGATCTCGGCGATCAGATCGGCAATGACCTGAGTGGCTACTGTTTCGTTGCCCTGCTTCAAGCTTTGCTCCAGCTTGAGCATTAACTTCTTCGGAATCCAGTAAGCTTCCGTCGGCGATGCGATCATATCCTGCAATTGCTCAAAGTAGGTCACCCGACCGTTAGACCCCAGAATCCGGTTGTCTATCGCCGTAGCTGCCTCGATAAACGATTGGTTGATACTGGCGAGGTCCGGATAGGGCATTCCGACACCGAGATAAGGCACAATCGGTGCTTTGTCGATGATCATGACTTTGATTGCCTCGACAACCTTCTCAATCCGCGCCCGAGCCGGCTCCTGAGTTTCCGCAGGGATGGAGACGAGCAGAGCCAGTTGGTCCTTCGTCGAAAATTCTACGCCATACACGCGGGCTTGCAGATCCGGAAACTCAAGTTCGCTTAGCATCTCTTGCAGACGCTGCCGAATATTCGAGGACTCTTCGCCTTCGAGGTTGTCGTCCCAGGCAAGGATAAGGGATATGTATAATCCTTCTCCGTGCGGGTATTCCAGCCCTGCGCTCGCTACCATGCGCTCGATTTCCGGATCATCCGGCTTGCCGTGCTTGAACAACATTAGGAGACACTGATTGCGGACGAATGGCTCCTGGGTGTCGATACGGGAGCTGTATTCATGAATCGTTTGCTTGATCCAATCCCATTCGTTCCTGGTCATGTCGTAGTTCGGGCTCTTCAGTTTGGTGAACTCGATCAAATCCTGAATCGGATGATATTGCCGCTTAGCCAATATGATGGCTACCATGATGCCGAATAAGACCGTAATAAAGAATACGAGGAGGAACAATGTCTGGATATGTACCACTTTACTAAAGAATTGATAGCTTGGAATGGCGGCTACATAATTCCAGTTGTTCTCTGTTGACTTTACCGAAACTACGGAGTGCTGGACGCCGTCGAGCTTCATACTGTGTATGCCGGGTTCCAGAGAGGATAAGGATTCCAGTACCTGCTGCGGAAGCGCGTTCCCATGGTTATTGGAGGTAAGAAGCTGTCCGTCCTGGGTGAAAATATAGCTGTTTCCGGAGAAGTTGCTGAGCATGGTATCCATCACGCCGGTTAGTTTCGTCTCATCCACCAGATAAACGACAGTGCCCGTGGGGTAGAGATCGTTCGGCTTGATCGGGAAAAGCAACGTCAGCATGGAGTCTTTTCGTGAGTTAACGTTCACATTCTCGGCCGGGCGGATCATCGGCTGTTTGATCTCGTTCAGATCGCGAAATATTTGTTCGCTGCTCCAATTACTGTATTGGTACAAATTTCCGAACGCTACATGAACATTCGTTAATCCGCGATACGAGTAAATATTTTCATCGTGATGAAAGTACAGAAACAAGTCTTCAAGGATGCTGCTGTTCGCCTTGTAATTGCCCAAGGCGTCGATCGCTTCCATCTCATAGTATGGATGATGCACCATGTAGGAGCTGAGCTGCTTATCGTAAGCGATGCGGCTCGTAATTTGCTGCAGCTCGTTCATTCGTTCGTCAATCGTTGATTTAACTTGAATCAGCTGATTGACGTTGGTCTGCTCGATCTCTCTGCGCAAGTCGTTGATTGCGTTTTCATAGATGAAAACCGTAACCCCGGTTAAGGGAACGAGGAACATCAGGATGTAGGATAATACATATTTAAGAAGCAGCTTCGATTTGAAGTTGTTCCAAGACATTCGGAAGCTGGACACGACGGACGACTGGAAGGATAATTTTGACATGAAGGCGCTCCCTCTCCCGCATTCTAGGTGTAAATGGACATACGAAATGTAGCAATGATATAAGTCTTCTCATTATGGATGAAAAATGATTTCATGTAAAGGAAGTGGGAGAAGGCTTGCTTTGTGGGATATAGGTCTATTTTTTATCCATCATGGCTTTGCATGCCTTCCTTTTTTATTAAATCGATAAAGTTCTGTGCAGTGTTGGATAAACGATGATTTTTTAGCCATATGAGTCCGACAGGGGAAGACATCTTCGCTGTCTCGGATATTTTATGAATATTTACTTCATATCCTTTGTGCCTTTTAAGCAGCGTTTCCGGAACGATCGACGCACAAAAATCAGAAGAAATCAAACTCATCAAAAGCGAAATGTCGGAGCATTCGCCCATTATGTTGGGAGGCAGATGGAGCTGGGAGAATGCTTCCAGGATTAAATAATGTACGCCTAATCCTTGAATGCTAGGCAGCATGAGCGGAAGGTCTTGAATGTCAGCAAGCGATACATCATGAGCGAACTGTTTCTGCTTATTCGAGGTAATCAAGTAGAACGGCTCGGTATAGAGGTGGAGAAAGCATAAATCATCGCCCAGCTCCAGTGGCATTCGAATGAACGCCAGCTCGACGGCCCGGCTTCTTACCAATTGACATAGATGAGCGGATTCGCTTTGCTGAATTTTGTATGTCACCTTGGGATACTGTGTTTGAAATTGATGAAGCACTTCGGGCAGCTCTGCAACCGAAAATGTATTTACGCCGATCGTCAGCGTACCGTTTTTCCCGATGCCAACTTCTTTCACTTCGAGTTTGGCTTCTTCCATTAATTGCACCATTTGCAAAGCATAATCATACAGCTTTTTTCCAGCTTCGGTTACTTTCAAATACTTACCGGTTCTCTCCACCAAGAAGGTGCCGAGTTCCTCTTCCATTGCTTTCAATTGCTGGCTTAATGGCGGTTGTGAGAGATGAAGTCTTTTCGCAGCGGCAGAAACCGTCCGTTCCTCCACAATCGCTATAAAATATCGCAGTTGTCTGATGTCCATCGTCGCGGTCACTCCTACTTATATATGTAAAAGCTAAGTAAAACTAATTTTATATATATTTTTCGTTTGAATGTCTACATGTTAACATATGTATATCGAAAGAAGAACCCACAAGCGGCAGATATTGTCTGCTGATTAACGTATATGAGGAGGCTCAATGAAGATGAATGACACTGATTTGAAGTATCTGCGACGTTGTATTGAACTTGCAAAGGCTGCTTTGGAGGCAGGCGATGAACCGTTCGGTTCAGTCCTTGTCTCAGCCAACGGACAAGTGCTTGCGGAGGATCACAACCATGTTGCCGGCGGCGACCATACCCAGCATCCGGAGTTTGCGTTGGCGCGTTGGGCAGCCAGCAACATGACAGAGGAAGAACGAGGGAAGGCAACCGTTTATACCTCGGGCGAACACTGTCCGATGTGCGCTGCGGCCCACGGCTGGGTTGGATTAGGCCGGATTGTGTATGCGAGCTCTTCCGAACAGTTGGCACAATGGCTGAGTGAAATGGGGGTTGCTGCGTCGCGTGTCCGCAATCTTCCGATCCAAGACGTCATTCGTGACACTGACATAGACGGTCCTGTACCTGAACTCGCGGAGCAAGTTCGTGAGCTCCACCGCCAGTTCTACGAAATGAGACGGTGAGCCCGTCATTACGTCCTCTTGTCCAATTAGCACTACCACTATGTTACCGTCTGGATCAATGATGAATTGCAGCTTCATTCATTATCCAGTATACTTTTTAGGAAGTGATTAATCACTAATAAGCTGCAGAGGAGTCAAGTGTTCATGGCTAAAGACGCAACGACCGCCGTTAACCGCAGATCAGATATTATTTCCGCCGCAATCGAAGTGTTTGCCGAGATCGGTTATTATCGGGCAACTACAGCACAGGTCGCTGCGCGGGCGGCTATCTCGCAACCTTATATTTTCCGATTCTTCCCAACAAAAGAAGCACTTCTGATGACTGCACTGGAAGTCTCGTGGGGGCGCATTATTGAATCCTTCCGCCAAGTTGTTGAGTCCGCTTCCCCGGAGAAGCTCGAGACAGACTTGATTACGGCCTACGAGGAAATTCTGGCAAGTTACCGGAATGAAGTATTTCTTCAGATGCAAGCACAGACAATCCAGGAAGATTCTATCCGCGAAACCATGCGGAGTGGATTTCGGGAAGTGCGTCTAATCGTACTTGAAGCTTTCCGCAAGGCAGAGATCATGAATGCTGAAGAACGAACGATGCTATTTCTGGCAAGAGGGATGTTATGCAACATTGCAGAAGCCATTGGCATGCCCGAATTAAAGGAACCGTGAGGGAAACGATAAAACGGTCTTCCTCACGGTAGAAGCTCTAAATTAGTAATTGACCAATCAATAACAGGGTGATATGATAATTTTAAGTTAGTGATTGATCAATAACAAACAAGGAGTGAGGATGAGAAACATGAAAAAAGCAATCGTAATTGGAGCAACGGGCGGAACGGGAGCAGCGATAACGGAAGAACTGGTCAAACGCGGTGTAAGTACAATTGCTTTTGGGCGTTCACTTAAAAAACTGGAAATGTTGGCTAACAGTCTGGGGAATCCCACACATTTGATGCTTGCGGAAGGGGATGCAATGTGTTCGAAAGATATTGTCGCTCAGGCAGGCGGCGCAGACGTATTATTCCATTGCGCGAACGTACCTTATCATGAGATGGCGGCCAAGTTAATACCGTTAGGCGAATCGGTGATGGAAGCAGCGGAACGACTTGCGATTAAAGTAGTAGCGATTGACGGGATCTATCCTTATGGAAAAAAACAGATGGATCTTGTCACAGAAGAGCATCCTAAACAGCCCCATACGAAAAAAGGAAAAGTTCGTCTGGATTACGAACGAATGTTATTCAGTGAGCGGTGGAGTAACGCAAAGGTCATGATTGTTCGCTTGCCCGATTATTACGGTCCTACGGCTAATGAAGCGTCGTATTTAGGTTCAACCTTAGAAGCGATTGCTGCAGGGAAAATGGCCTTTTTCATTGGCAACATGCACGTTCCGCGGGAATTCATCTATTTACCGGATGCAGCTAAGATGGTTACCGAGCTGGCCTGCAAAGACTTCGCTTATGGGCAAAACTGGAATATACCAGGAGCCGGGGTTATTTCGGGGCGGGAGATTGTGCGGATTGCTCAAGCGGCAGCCGGTCATGGTAGTCCGGTTTTTCCATTGAAAAAAATAGGTTTATCGCTGCTTGGCATGGGCATACCCGTTATGAAAGAGGTCGTCGAGATGCTTTACTTAACCGAAGAGCCGCTTACGCTTAGTGGAGATAAATACAAACGGTTTATCGGACCGATCACCGCGACGCCGTTTCAGGAGGGGATTACCTCGACGATGTTGGCATTACAGGGGAGTAAGCTATCTTTTAAATATTAGTTATTGATTGATTAATAACAAAGTAAATTGTTTATATTCATATCTATTTATATTTAATATAATTAACTATAAATGATAAGGGAGGGAATAATTTACTCGTGAGTACGAACATTCAGATACAGGAAACAACCATATGCCCAAATTGTCAGGAAACAATTCCTGTTCACAAAGGCTTTCTTACATGGTGCGATAAATGTGAGTGGAATTTAAAGGCTGATGACAAAAAAGGTAACCCCAAAAATGCTTTTGAACGTACGTATTTGCAGGTTGGCGAGAAAATGGGTTCGGGTTTATTGCAGACAATGCTGAATAAAGGCAGCTTACGCACTACTTTTTCATGGTTTCGCCTGTTCACCTACCTTTTTGCCTCTGTTATTCATTTGTTCAGTTTGTTTCTCTTTATAAGTGGGCTGCTTCTGGTAGTTTTCAATTACTCAAATATCATTATTCTGATACTGGGTTGCCTGTTACTGCTATTTTCGTGGGTAACTAGACCTCGCTTTCATAAATTGAATGAAAAGCCGCTGGCAAGAGACGCATTTCCTGCCCTTTATCGCGTAATGGATGATATCGCCAAAGTAATGGGATCAGAAAATGTGCACGGCGTTGTGATAAACGAAAAGTTTAACGCCTCTTACAGAGAGATTGGTTTGAAGCGGAGAAAAATAATCACTTTAGGACTGCCGCTGATAGAAATTCTTGATGAAAAAGAATTAACTGCATTAATTGCACACGAGTTAGCTCATGGTATCAATGGGGATCAAAATAGGAGTTACTGGGTAGGCTCCGCTTTTTACACGTTAACTTACTGGTATACTGTTATACGACCGGATCGGCTTTGGGATCCCGGTTATCGGGTTCTTGCTTTTTTCATGTTTTTTGCTAATCTTGTTCTGCTTGCATTATCGCATTTCATTTATTTTCTACTTCATATTTTGTGTCATCTATTTTGGCAAGATTCGCAACGTGCTGAATATTTAGCCGATCAGCTCGCCGCTCAGACGGCAAGTCCTAAGGCCACGATATCCCTATTAAATAAGCTGCATCTTGACGGTATGTTTGAATTTACAATTTTAAAAGTAATCAACTCAAAGAGATCAGATCATTTTTTTGATGATTTTAAAGAGCAAATCAGGATTTTACCGCAAAGGGAAATGGAACGCTTACAGCGAGCATCTGTAAAGGCTGGAGCACGGCTAGATGCAACACATCCTCCTACTGCAAACCGAGTCTCCTTCATCTCTAACTTAGAACACGATGAACCGTCATACAGAATGGAAAAGGAAACTTTTGAACAGCTGCATTCTGAGTTAGATAAATTAAGATCATCTATGGAACACAAACTGATCGATTATTATAAAAGATATGTATTACTGCAGTAAAAATTAAATAGCAGCAAAACCACAAAATCCCCACTCTATGGCATGAGGGGGATTTTTAGCAGAGTGAATGTTATTTCTTGACCTTTAATAACCGCATACTATTCAATATGACAATTAACGCGGCACCTGTATCACTGATGACTGCAATCCATAAGGTAAGCAGTTCAGGGAAAATGAGCATCAAGGCTGCTGCCTTAATGATCAGTGAAAACCATATATTTTGTTTGATGATTTGTATCGCTTTACGGCTAAGTTTAACTGTGTGGGGAAGCTTCTCTAAATTATCGGCCATTAACACAATGTCGGCCGTTTCCATTGCCGTATCCGTTCCGACCCCACCCATTGCGATACCTAGATCGGCCGTTGCAAGGGCTGGAGCATCATTGATTCCGTCTCCTACCATTGCAACGATATGCCCCTCGTTTTGCAGCTGCTTAATAGCAGTCACTTTATTCTCAGGCAGCAGTTCAGCAGAGTATCGGGTTACTCTTGTCAGTGAAGCAACCTTTTTTGCCGTGCCCTCATTATCGCCTGTTAACATCACGACATGATGGATCCCAACACGTTTAAGGTCGCGAAGAGCTTGAACCGACGTCTCCCGAACGATATCTGCAACAGCGATTACACCGAGTATGTTATCTTTTGTGCCAACGATAACAATCGTATTGCCTTCTTGTTGAAGGGATCGAATGTGTGATTCCAATTCACCAAGAGGGCTGTGTAACTCTTGAAACAATTTAAGGTTACCAGCGAAATACTCCTGTCCGCTTATAATCGCTCCTACGCCTTTCCCCATCAGATTTCTAAAGTTATAACCTTCACGAGGGGAGTGTCCCTTTTCTTTGGCATAATCAACGACAGCCTTGGCGATGGGGTGAGCGGAATATTCTTCTAACGTATGAGCAATGGCCAACAGCTCATCTTGTGTTGTCCCCGAGGGGATAATTTGAGTAACCTTAGGTCTTCCCTCGGTTAACGTACCCGTTTTATCAAAGGCAATCGCAGACAGCTTTCCAGCAATCTCCAGAAAGGCACCGCCTTTAATCAAAACACCATTCTTAGCCGCATTTCCGATCGCGGATACAATCGCTACCGGTGTTGAAATCACCAATGCACAAGGACAAGCCACTACCAGTAATTCTAACCCCTTATAGAACCACTCTCCCCAAGTCCCAGGACTAAAGAGCGGTGGGAAAGCCATAACAGCAAGGGCTAGAATGAATACGATTGGCGTATAGATACGAGCAAATTTATCGACAAAAGCTTCCGTTGGCGCTTTTTGTTCTTGGGCTTCTTCAACCAGGTGAATGATCTTGGATATCGTCGTATCTTCGACTAATTTTGTAACGGTAATCTCCAATGACCCATGCTCGTTGATTGTTCCTGCATAGACGGGATCACCAATGTGCTTATCAACCGGAATGGATTCGCCAGTAATCGGCGACTGGTTTACGCTTGATTCCCCACTGATTACGACTCCGTCAAGCGGAATTTTATCGCCAGGTTTAACTACGATGATTTCTCCAACCGCAATCTCTTCTACAGGCTTTCTAGCAAGCTGTTGACCGTTCTTAACAAAAGCTTCTGATGGAGCAAGATCAATTAGGCTTCGAATCGAGTTGCGAGTCTTTTCTATTGAACTTGCTTGAAGCATATTTCCTAAGGCAAATAGCCATACAACGGTTGTGCCTTCAAACCATTCCCCAATCGCTGCCGCACCAATCACCGCAGCTGTCATGAGTACATTCATGTCCAAAGAACGGCTTTTAACAGCGTAATAGGCACTTCGCGCCGGCTTATAGCCACCGAGTATGATGGCTATCACATAGAGCAAGTTTATTAGTGTAAGCGGAACATCAAAGTAGGATCCAAGAAAACCAAACAGAAGCAAGACACCGGATAAGACAACGGAGTTTATGCCTGATTTATCTTTCTTTATTTCGCGAGCTCGTCTATTTGAGACCAAGGATGCTTTGTAGCCAGCTCTTGATACTTCTTTGATAATCTCATCTACAGTATTATCATGTTCAATGGTCATTTTCCCCGAGGCAAAATGGACAGCTACATGCCTTACGGCGGAATTCATCTTAAGGTGATTTTCAATCGTTAACGCACAGGAACTGCAATCCATCCCGTTAACGATAAATTCACTCTTATGTCCCGTTGCTTCAGAAATCGTTTCATTGCTTACTTCTTGGCTGGTCTCGTGCGTGCTGCAGCAAGTATCTTTTGATGGTGAAGTGACTTTATTTACGTTATTGAGATTGAGGCTTTTTACAAACTTTAGTTCTTTAGGTTTATCAGAACAGCACTCATCCTTACAAGTCGTATCCGTACCATGCTGTTCGTTATCTTTGTTCATATTGGGGTTCCTCCTTTATCATTTAGAGCAACAATCCAATTCATCATTTTTTTCGCAGGCAGCGACTTCTTCCTCAACTTGAGTGAAAACGGCCTCCATAATATCCAGAAGTTGAGAGATCTGTTCGCTTCTTAAACTGTAGTAAATGAATTTGCCTTCCTGCCGGCTAACGATAATGCCGCAGCCTTTTAGACAAGCCAAATGCTGAGAAATATTGGACTGGTTCCCCTTAAGGTCATCCACAATTTGCGATACTGTTTTTTCAGTGTTCTTAATGCTTTCGAGTATTTGAAGTCTTGTTTTATCACTAAATCCACGCAGGAACTTAGCTTTGACTTCATGACTTGTTTTTACCATTTGGCAAGACCTCCATTGTCACATTAGCATTTACTAATATGAATTATATTAGCGATATCTAATATGTGTGTCAATAAAAAAAAACAGCCGAATAAAACTAAAACTCGTATTGCCCTTACATGCAACTTCTGCTAAGATGATCTAGACTTATTAAATTACTTTAATAAGTGGGACGACTATTTAGATGAAAGGCTTTGATCTACATGACGAACGTGTTTAAGACGCCGAAAGAGATGAGGGAACCGTTAATTCATCGTATCCGCGCGGGACTCATTATTATGGGAAGCGCTACGAAAGTGGAGCTCAGTCAGCGGTTGGGGATAAGCTTTCCAACGATCAGCAAGTTTATGGCTCAGATGGAAAAGGACGGGGAAATCAGCTATACAGGCGATGATGATTCCAACGGAGGTAGAAGGGCAAAGCGGTATTCCTATGATCCGGAGTACATGTTGGGATTAGCTATTTTCATAGAAAAGAACGAAACCAATTATTCGATATTTAATTGTATTGGGGAGGTCAAAGAGCAGGGAACAAAGCCAAGCGTATTACAACAAGATGTTCAACTGCTGGCGGACCTTATTGAATCGCTAATTGAGAAATATCCAAGGCTTCGTTCCATCGCTATCGGAGTGCCTGGGGCCGTTAACAATGGGAAAATCATCTTTATCCCGCCATATCAGCAATTCATTGACTATGATTTGAAAGGAGAATTTGAATCCCGATTCCAAATACCGGTCGTAGTCGAAAATGATATGAATGCATCGGTGCTTGGCTATGCGTCGAACTTCGAGATAGAGAACGAATCGCTGGTTTACCTATATTTCGGTCAGAACGGACCGGGTTCCGGAATTATGATCAATGGTGATGTCGTGCGAGGCAGCACGTTTTTCTCGGGTGAGATTTCTTTTGTACCTCAGTACGATAATCGATCTTTCCACCAAGCACTGCAAATGGAGAAGCGTAATCGCGGGATTTTATTTGCTGAAGACAGTCAGATTGATGCAGTCGCTCGATTAATCGCCACATTCGCAGCCATCCTTAACCCTCGGGCAGTTGTTTTCTGCGATGATGAGGTAGACGAAGTGCTTTTGGCTAAAATCGCAGATCGAAGTTCGGCCTATATCCCGCAAATACATTTACCAAAGCTCCTGATTAGCAATTGGAGACAAGATTACTTGACCGGCTTGCAGCATTTAGCACTTAATCTGATGATTGCGGATTGTTGCTAGACAACAATAATACTCTCTAGAAGGAGTGGTACGATGGCAACCATGTTTTTAGTTGTTATCTATCTGGCGTTTATTAGCCTAGGAATTCCTGATTCTCTGCTGGGATCGGCGTGGCCCGTGATACGGCCCGACATGGGTGCTTCATTTGGCTTCGCGGGGATCTTGTCGATGATTGTGGCAGGAGGAACCATCGTTTCCAGTCTAGTAAGTGGGAGCTTGGTTCAGCGACTGGGGACGGGTAAAGTTACTCTGATCAGCTGCTGCCTTACTGCAGGAGCGCTGCTTGGGTTCTCTATGGCACCTTCGATGGTCTGGCTTGTCTTTCTGGCTATTCCTCTTGGTTTAGGCGGAGGTGCCATTGATGCGGCACTAAATCATTATGTAGCTGAAAATTATAAAGCCCATCACATGAACTGGCTGCACTGTTTTTGGGGTGTAGGGGCAACTCTGGGACCCATTATTATGTCATTTTTTATTGCTGAACATAACTCCTGGAGAGATGGTTATACAACGGTATCTATGATACAGTTCACACTCGCTATTGTATTGTTCGTTACGCTCCCCCTATGGAAACGTGTCGCTGTTATTAGGGAGGCTGAGCGTCTGAATAGTAAGACTCCACAAGACCAGATCGGAGAGTTGATACAGCCAGCAGCTAGTTCCAAAGCTAACGTATTCCAGATCAAAGGTGTTAAACAGACACTTATCGCTTTTTTGTTCTATTGTGGGGTTGAATCCACTGTCGGATTATGGGGGTCCAGCTATCTGGTCGGTGCAAGAAATATGACAGCCGAGACAGCTGCCGGGTGGATATCTTTATACTATGGTGGAATAACGATTGGAAGACTGATTACAGGGTTTATTACTCTGAGAGTCCATAATCGTGTGTTGATCCGGTGCGGTCAGATGATTGCCATTGCGGGTGGACTAATCTTGTTGCTTCCGCTGCCTCAACTATTCTTGATAGGGCTTATTTTTATTGGACTTGGGCTCGCTCCCATCTACCCTGCTCTGCTTCATGAAACGCCTACACGCTTCGGTCGCGAAAATTCCGCCAAGCTAATGGGATATCAGATGGCAGTCGCGTATACGGGAACCACGTTTTTGCCTCCGCTCTTTGGATTGCTCGCTACACAGACGACCATAGATTTATTCCCTTTTATTGTGCTTGCTTTTATTGTTTTGATGATGATGAGTGCAGAGAAAGTAAACCATATTTTGAGCAATCAAACTAAATCTAATGGCATTAATTATTAACGCTCTAATAAGTACTAAGAAAGGATTGGACTTTCTGGCGTACATATAACGCGGTTGAGCACAGCTCCCCTGAAATGGGGAGTTTTTTGCTTTCATTTGTTTTTAAGGAACTAAGCATATAATAAATTTCGTGAAAGTTCGGAAATCAAATACTTGCGTATCTTAATATAGTTATTGATATATTCGGGAGGAAATGTAATGAAGAAAGTGGTCTTCATCATCGCAATGATCACAGCAATACTGGGCCCAGTTGGAATCGCTTATGGAGAGACCAGTCCTCCGGCTAATTATAGCGGCACAGGTGTTGTGATCGATAGTTCGACAGGAGAGGTACTTTATCAAAAAAACAAAGATGAACAAGCATTTCCTGCCAGCCTAACGAAGCTTATGACCGCCATTCTCTTAGAAGATCATGTGGGGGACGGTGAATGGATGACGGCTAGTAAAAAAGCCACTCAGCAAGAAGTCAGCAATTTTGTGTTCAATATGAAGATCGGTGAGAAGATGCAAAAGGAAGAAGCCTTGAGGGCACTGCTCGTGATCTCGGCCAATGATGTAGCAATGATGATAGCCGAACATATTGGAGGCGATGAAGCCGCTTTTGCCACGATGATGAATACTAAAGCAGCGTCGATCGGCATGACACACACGCATTTCGTTACACCTAACGGTCTGCATGATCCCCTACATTATACAACTTCCTTTGATATGGCTCTGCTTGCCAAAGAAGCTATGAAATATCCCGCCATCATGGAAGCAATGGGAACCGAGAAGACAGAGGTGAAGACGGACCAGCGGACTGTACTTATAAAAGATCGCAGCTTCATTTTTCAGAATCCAATAGCATTAGGAGGGAAAACAGGTTTTACTAACCAAGCTCGAAACACGTTAATTGAATATATGAAAAAAGACAATAAAACGGTCATTGCAGTTGTCATGAAATCATCGCGAGGAAATGAATATCAAGACGTGCAAACGATAGGAAACTATGGACTCGACCACCTCGATGTACAGCAGATGTTTAAGAAAGGGGATATCGCCGGTGAGACAACCTTTTATGGTGAGAACGTTCTAGGTGTACTGGGGAATTCATATGTTTTGACCAAACGAAAAGGTGATGCTGCTGTTTATACGTATTCGCCAGTTTTTACGCCGTGGCAAAGTGGGAAGAAAACGATCGCGGCCGGCGAGGTGATTGGCGATTATCAAATTAAAAAAAATGGGGAGATGCTGATGCAAATTCCAATTGTGTCCGCCAAAGAAGTCATTCAAGTTGATACTGCCCCAATCACCAAAGGGATAAGTCAATCATCATCAACAAATTGGCCAATTTTGGTGATTGCTGGCCTATTGCTCTTAGCACTTGGTTCATTCATTCTAATGCAAAAGCGCAAACAACAAAAGTTAACTTCAACATACACTCAGAAAAACTATGATGCCTGAATAATGGGGGCTTATTTTTGAGATTCAGGCAGGGATAAAAGAGTTGGTACTGTCACAAACGTATATCCTTCATTTTTTAAGAGGGGGATTAATTGTTCAAGGGCTTTCACTGTATTTGATAAACTCTCTTTCTTTCCGATTGCACAATGCTGTAAAATGATTCCACCTGGTTTCAATTCTTTTTTTACATTTCTCATAATTTGTTGTGTTGACGTTCCAGCCCAATCCCTGGTATCAACTGACCAATCGACGATGCTTAGTCCCATTGAAGTAATGGTCTTAATTTCAGAGCTGCTAAGAGCCCCAAAGGGTGGCCGGAACAAAGTTGGACGGAAACCAACTATGGAATTCAATTCATCTTGCGTTGTGTTTATTTCTTGATTCATTTCTTCGTTACTTATTTTAGTGAAATCGGAATGATCCCAAGAGTGATTCCCAATGACGTGTCCCTCATTCACAATTCTCTTCACAACTTCAGGATGGGCTTTCGCATTTTCACCTACAATAAAAAACGTGGCTTTAACGTTATTTTTTTTAAGTATATCTAAGATTTGCATGGTGTAATGATTATCAGGCCCATCATCAAAAGTAAGTGCTACTTGTTTTCCCTGTTCGGGACCTGCATAATACAGTGCTTTCACATTGTTATTCATTAGCGTCGTGGATGGCGGATGCCCCACATCTAGATCTGGAGTTGTCGTACCAGCAACTGCAGGAGATGGCACAACTTTTGAAGTATTTGCCTGTTTATCATTTGCTGCACAAGCTGTAGTTAAGGTAAGTAATAGAAACGAGATAAGTACATATTTTGACCTATTCATGGGTGTATCCTCTCTTTAATCAAATCAAGGGTCATTCCTAATTATATATCAGAGATTCATTAGGGCTTAGTGTCCATTTTGTGAAAGAACTTCCTGAAGTTCTACGCCAACATCTAGTTCATTTTAATATAGGACTAATGAGAGTTTTTATTTTGATATAAGTCAATTATGGCTACTAATCCTAAGCACATATGAACAATACACCTACATTTTACAAGGATTTCTGTTGTCCAATATCGAAATTTTCAATAAATACTTTCGAAGGTGTGTGATGAAATGAAGGAAAATATGTGGAATTGGGCTGGGAATTACAAGTATAGCGCTTCTGAACTCCATAATCCGACAAGTGTGGAGCAAGTACAGGAGTTAGTGGCTCGCAATAAGCACATCAAGGTGCTTGGCACAAGGCACTCGTTTAACAGCATCGCGGATTGTACCGAAGCTCTTCTTTCGCTTCAGAACCTTAACCGTGTAATAGCACTAGATACTGTGAAAAATAAGGTAACGGTTGAAGCAGGAATCCGGTATGGAGAGCTATGTGAGTATCTTCATAACCATGGCTACGCGATTCACAATTTGGCGTCGCTGCCGCACATAACGGTTGCTGGTGCATGCGCTACGGCAACACATGGTTCTGGTGATCGGAATGGCAATCTTGCTACCGTGGTTGATTCTATGGAAATCGTTCAGGCGTCAGGCGACATGGCTGTATTCTCCCGTGAGCAACAAAACATCGCAGGTTCAATAGTTGGGCTTGGAGCATTGGGCGTAGTCGCTAAAATTACACTGGATGTGATCCCGACATTTCAAATGAGTCAACATGTTTACGATAATCTGTCTCTCGAGCAGCTAAATGAGCACTTTGACGATATTTTTTCCAGTGCTTACAGCGTAAGTCTATTCACTGATTGGAAGAATGCGAATTTCAATCAAGTCTGGATAAAGCGGAAACTGACGGATCAAGACTCTGAACAGGTGGAACCTGAGTTTTTCGGTGCGCAATTAGCAACTTCACCTCGACATCCAGTGCCAGGACATACAGCGGAAAATTGCAGTGAGCAGATGTGTATTGCGGGACCATGGCACGAGAGATTGCCGCATTTTCGCATGGATTTCACTCCGAGTGCTGGAGAGGAGCTGCAAAGCGAGTATTACGTGCCGCGGCAAGAGGCCTATCGGGCATTGAATGCGCTTAATGGAATACGGGAGCAGATCTCGCCACACCTGTATGTTTCTGAAGTTCGTACGATTGCACAAGATCATTTGTGGATGAGTCCTAATTACAAGCAGGATTCGGTTGCTATTCATTTTACGTGGAAACCGAATTGGGAGGCAGTCAAACAAGTGCTGCCGATGATCGAAAAGCAACTTGCGCCTTTCCAGGCTCGTCCGCATTGGGCGAAGCTGTTTACCATGCAGCCCGCTCAGTTGAAGCCGCTATATGAGAAGCTGCCGGACTTCCGACAACTGGTCCTTCATTGTGATCCACACGGAAAGTTTCGTAACGACTTTTTGACGAAATATGTGATCGAGAACTAAATTTGGCAAATGCCTCGGCAACTATATTTCGCCTTGAGGAGGTTTATTCGATGAATGTTGTGGTTACAGAATACAAGGATAGTTGGAAACAAAAGTTTGATGAGGAGTCTCAAAAAATAAAAGATATTTTCGGAAATGAGTTAATTGCCATTCATCACATAGGCAGCACATCTGTTCCAGGGCTCAAAGCCAAACCAATCATTGATATCATGCCAGTAGTAAAAGATATCAAACAAATCGATTTGTTTAACGAACAAATGACAGGTCTTGGTTACGAATGTATGGGCGAGCTTGGCATGAAGGGAAGAAGATATTTCCGAAAAGGCGGGGATAATCGCACGCATCAAGTACATGTCTTTCAAGGAGATAACAAGGAAGATATCACTCGTCATCTGGCGGTGAGGGATTACCTCCGAACACATCCCGATGAAGCAAATCGTTATGGAGATTTAAAAGAAAGCCTCGCCAAACGATTCCCAAAGGAAATTGAGGCTTATATGGACGGGAAGGATGCATTTGTGAAAGAGCTGGAAAGAAATGCGCTAAATTGGCACTCAGCGCAAGGGGAGTTAGGCTAACTATTCAGCAGTTTCATCAAGGTCTTCGTTGTATGCCAAAATCCCGCGTTTAAAATAATGAAGTTTTGCATCTGAAGTAGTTTCCATTAAATTGGTGATCAGCAGTTCAACACTTTCTTTGTAATTTTGGCTATTGTAGAGGGCCATGGCGAGAAATACTTGAATTGCCCGATTCTCTGGAAATTCCCTCTCACCTCTGCGTAACGTCTCAACAGCTTTCTGGTAGTACCCCCAGTAGCGGTATGTACTTCCCAGACCCATCAGGCATCTTTCTAGGTCAGGGCCAGTTAGGCCCAGCGTAAGAGCACGCTCATAATATGGAATGGCCTCACGTCCAAGACCGGAATTATCATGCACGATCCCGGTTTGGTAGTTGATTTCCGCATCATCCGGGTATTCGGAAAGCAATTCTAACAACTGATCTCGAACCTCACTTAAGATCACTTGATCTTGCTTGGCTCGACCTTCTTCACGCCGTTCAATTAGTTTGCTTAATTCGTTTCTTGTCATTATAATCACCATTCCTGAGTTTGGCTGTCTATTTTAGATGAACCCATTTTAACATAAAACGAACTTTCTTTGCGTTAAAGTCGCCCCCCTTTAAAATAATACTTAGACCTTCAGCCCGTTGCTGAGGGTCTCTTTTTTTATTAAGTTAAAAAAATGGTCACATTGGTTAATTTATTTTCTTATCTGCTCGTCTAGATATAGATATGATGAAGGTAGTTCGCCAAAATGGACAAGCTGCCGTTTGGAATTTGGAATAAGAAAGGGGACCTCAATGGCTCTATTGAAAGCGCTTAATTTTACTGCCTTCAAAGGAGCACAACAACTAGACAGAGACATCGATCTGAGGCATGTATTAAATAGTTTATACGGAGGAGTCGAGCATGTTAAAAAGAAGTTTATCTGTTATTCTTGCTTTTACTATTTTAATAAGTCTATTTACTTATGGACCGGGTGCGTCTCTTGCGGCAGCGCCTGATCAGCCTGGGGTTACGATGACGACAACCAATTCGGTGAGTTTGTCATGGCCAGCTGTACAAGGTGCGGCTAGTTATAACGTATACCGCTCCTTAAGCAGCAACGGTGTTTTTGCCAAGGTCAACACCTCGGATATTTCATTGAACAACTATGCTGATTCAGGATTGGACGCTAACACCAGATATTACTATAAGGTTTCATCAGTGAGCGCTGGTATAGAATCCGCTCTTTCTGTAGAAGCCTCTAGCTTAACGCAGCCTGACTTCGGTCCCAATGTCTATGTGTTTGATCCAACAACGCCTGCAGCAGACATTCAAACAATTAGTACGGATGTATTTACGAAACAAGAAAAGAATCAATTCGGCAGTGAGAGATATGCACTGCTCTTTAAGCCAGGCTCCTACAATGCTAATATTCGAATGGGTTTCTACACGCAAGTGTCGGGCTTAGGGCAATTGCCTGATGATGTTACTATCAATGGCGGGGTGACGGTCGATGCGGATTGGGCGGGAAGTCATAATGCTACTCAAAACTTTTGGCGTTCCATCGAAAATCTGGCCGTAGCACCATCAAGCGGCGATATGAAATGGGCTGTTTCACAGGCAGCGCCTATGAGACGTTTGCATGTGAAAGGGAATTTGACCTTACATGACCAAGGCGGATGGGCAAGCGGGGGATTTCTGGCCGATACCGTCGTTGATGGAACGGTGACGTCTGGATCACAGCAGCAGTGGTTCTCCAGAAACAGCAAATGGGCAACTTGGAGTGGTTCGGTTTGGAACACGACGATTGTTGGCTCCGTTAATGCCCCTGTGGAAAACTGGCCAACAAATGCTTTTACAATTGTCGATAAAACGCCTGTGATTCGAGAGAAGCCTTTCCTTACTTTCGATGCAGCAGCTAATCAGTATAAAGTATTTGTGCCGAGTGTTGCCACTAACACAAGTGGAACCAGTTGGGCTAGCGGGTCTACGGCCGGAACTTCTATACCGATAGAAAATTTCTTTATAGCTAATCCTGCAACACCTGTTGCCAGCATTAATTCCGCGCTCGATCAAGGTAAGAACCTGCTGTTTACACCAGGTGTCTACCATCTCACGGATACAATTAGGGTAACGAAACCCGACACCGTGGTACTTGGTCTTGGACTTGCTACGCTGCACTCGGACAACGGCATTGTAGCCCTTTCGGTTGCGGATGTAGATGGCGTCAAAATCGCCGGGCTCCTTTTTGAAGCAGGAAGCGTAAGTTCGCCTGTTCTCTTGCAGCTCGGACCCAAAGGCAGCTCCACTAATCATGTGAGTAATCCAAGCTCGCTTCATGACCTCTTTTTTAGGGTCGGTGGGGATGCTCTTGCCAAAGCGGAAGTTTGTATTGAGATAAACAGCAATAATGTCATCGGCGACCATTTCTGGGTATGGCGTGCAGATCACGGAACAGGTGCTGCGTGGAATTCCAATACCACGACGAATGGTATGGTTGTAAACGGGAATGATGTCACCATATATGGACTCTTCGTTGAACATTTTCATCAGTACCAGACCGTATGGAACGGCGATCGCGGAAAAATGTACTTTTATCAAACCGAAATCCCGTATGATGTTCCTGACCAAGACAGTTGGATGAGCAGCAGCGGTACTGTCAATGGCTATGCTTCCTATAAAGTAGGCGATTCAGTAACCTCACATGAAGCTTACGGTTTGGGTATTTATTCCTTTTTTAGAGACGCGGAAGTGAAGCTTGAAAGCGGGATAGAAATTCCGGATAAAGCAGGTGTCAAAATACACCATGCAACTTCGGTGTACTTAAGTGGTTTTGGCGAAATAACGCATATTGCGAATGCCATGGGAACGACTGTGAAAAAAGGTGCAATGCGAGCGACTCTCGGAGATTACATACCAAGAACAGTTGCAAGCATTACTTCTGTCAGTCTCTCAACGATTACAGGAAAAGCACCTGTATTGCCTGCTGTTGTCACACAGATTTTCAACGATTCTACAACAAAACAGGCAGTAGTTACTTGGGAAAGCATCGCTCCTTCCCAGTATGCGTCTACAGGAAGTTTTACGGTAAATGGAACAGTAACCGGGACTTCGATCAAAGCCGTGGCTAATGTTACGGTAGCAGCAGCCCCGAACGTAGCGGTGACGGATATTGTAGTATCCGGGGCTGGCAACGCAAAAGCGATCACAACGAAGGACGGAACCCTTCAAATGTCTGCAGTGGTAACTCCTGCGAATGCGGATAATGCGGCGGTTACTTGGTCCATCGTAAGTTCTAACGGAACCGCAACAAATCTCGCGTCGATTAGCAGCGGAGGACTGTTGACGGCTATGAAGGATGGAACGGTAAAAGTCATTGCGACTGCGAATGATGGTTCAGGCGTCACAGCAAGCCAGGTCATCACGATCAGCGGGCAAACTGTAAAAGTCTCGAATATTACTGTGAGCGGACAAAACAGTGTAACCGAAGCAACCTATAAAGGTGCTACATTGCAAATGCTTGCTGATGTGCAGCCTCTGAATGCCACGGATCGAACATTTACGTGGTCGGTTATCAACGGAACCGGTACCGCGACAATTGACACGGCAACAGGTGTGTTAAAAGCGCTGAGCGACGGTACGGTGAGCGTTATCGCGACTGCCAAGGATGGTTCTGGTACAACGGGACAACAAACGATCACCATTAGTGGTCAATCGTTGGTTTTGGGGAATGGATGGACGTGGATCAACGAAAATCGAGATAATTGGGCAATCACGCCAATGAATCCCAATGCCATGAAATTAACGACGATTGAAGGAAGCTGGGGCGGGACGAAGCCGTCTAATATTCTTCTGAGGGACCCTGGGACTACAGGAGATTTTACCATTTCCACAAAACTGAGCTTTGCTGCCACAAACAATTATGAGTGGGCAGGATTAATCATTTATCAGGATGACGGTAAGCTAAACACCTTGATTTCATTGGGACGACAAGCCAATGGGAATCCTGCCTCCAAACAAATCAGGTTTTCTCAAGTAAAGACAGGTACGCAAACAGACAAAAGTTACACAGATCCTGTGGCTCCTGGTGATGTTTATTTGAGAATTGATAAAGTCGGAACGACCTATAAAGGTTTTTACAGTGCGGATGGGGTCAATTGGACTCAAGTTGCAGACACCTTTACGCTTGCATTGACGAATCCTAAAGTAGGGATTTTTGATAGAAAATTAGGTGGAAATGCGGCTAAAACAGCAGAATTTTCGGAGTTTAATTTGAGCGGTACAGTTGTACCCTATTGGAGTCCAGTTCAATCTGTCAGTGTTACAGGAGAAGGCGGAGCAGGGGTAATTACTTCCGATAATGGCGCACTGCAAATGTCAGCACAAGTACTGCCTTTGAATGCAAGCTCCAATTCGGTCACTTGGTCGGTCTATAACGTAGACAGTAGCGCGACCGATAAGGCAACGATCAGTACAAGCGGATTGTTAACCGCCGTTAAGAACGGACAAGTGAAAGTAGTAGCCAAGGCTTATGATGGTTCCGGCGTAATCGGAAGCGCGATAATCGATATTTCCGGGCAAGTGAATACTCCGCCGACTATTGAAGCCGTATCAGCAGGAGACGGGCAAGTCACAATTGGTTGGAGTCCCATGAGCGGGGCGGTTACCTATTCGGTTTATCAGAGAACGGCAGACGGTTTTTATGGAACTGCTGCGTCAACGGTGAGCGGGAATGTATACAGCTATAACGCGACAGGTTTGGAAAACGGTACGACCTATTATTTTGTTGTTAAAGCGGTGTATCCAGGAAAAGTAAGCGAGGCGTCCAATGAAGTAAGCGCGACTCCGCAAGCGCCTGTTCCGAACATTGCCGTAACCGGCATCACACTAAACCAATCTAGCTTCAGTTTGACTAAAGGCGATTCTAGTGTGTTAACGGCAACTGTGCTCCCGACAAATGCAGCGAATCAGGCTGTTACTTGGAGTTCAAGCAATATTAATGTTGCCAAGGTAGATGCCAATGGGAACATTACGGCTATCTCATCCGGCTCCGCGATCATTACTGCAACGACTGCCGATGGCGGGTTCACGGCAACTTGTTCCGTTACTGTATATGCACAGCAAACTGGCGGAGGTGGAGGTGTTGGTGGTTCACCATACCAACCAGCAACGGACACTGTTCTAACTGTTACAACTACTCAACTATCGAACAATCAAAATGGCACAACGATTATCGAGGTTCCGACGAGCATTTCGGAGATTAGACTTCCTGCAAATACAGCCGATCTGATCAACTCCAACCATTTGGAGATCAAGTCAGATGCATTATCTCTTTCTATTCCCTCTGAGGTGTTTAAGCAATTAACAGATAAGCTCACGGTTGATGAATTAAAGGGCGGTATGATATCACTGAAGCTGGACGTAATCGCAAAGGCTGATGCGAAAGATCTTATCCACACAATCAATCTGTCAGCGAACTCGGAAAATAAACTAGCCGGCGATGTGTATGAATTCCATTTATTCATTCAGACATCTAATGGGAAGATCGTTGAACTTTCGAAATTTAATAAGCCGATTACAATTGAGCTAAAGAATCCTGTATCAATGAATCCTAAATTGGTAGGCATCTATTATATTGCTGATGACGGAACACTGACGTATGTCGGCGGCAAATTGCACAATGATTTCCTCGCGGCCGAGATCAGCCATTTTAGTAAATATGCTGTAATTGAAGTTACGAAGACCTTTGCTGATGTGCCCTCCGGCCATTGGGCTTCCAACGTGATCAAAGAGCTTGCAGCGAAACAATTCGTTAATGGTACGAGCGCCACTACCTTCGAACCGGAGCGCAGCGTAACGCGTGCCGAGTTTACAGCGCTTCTCGTGAGAGCGTTAAATCTCACGGAAAAAGGCGCAACGGTATTTAGCGACGTGCAGTCCGGTGATTGGTACGCGGATGCAGTCTCTGTCGCAGTGAAGGCAGGAATTGTACAAGGCAAGCTGGCGGCGTTGTTCGATCCGAACGCACCCATTACCCGCGAGGAAATGGTCACGATGCTGCTCAGAGCTTACGAGTACAAGTATGGTAAAGTCTCCAACAAAGCAACACATTCATTCGCAGATGAAGATCAAATATCATCGTGGGCAACTGAATTTGTGCAAACGGCGGCGACTCTCGACCTGATCCAAGGGCGTGGAGCAGACAAATTCGATCCGAAAGGCATTTCTACTCGTGCAGAGGCCGCTCAGATCCTATTTAATCTATTAGTAGCTACCAAGGCGCTATAACCATAAAATAAGGGGCAATTCATTTAGCAAAGTAATTTGCTAAACGGATTGCCCCTTTTATTTGCGATTTTGTCGTACCAGACCTGATATTAACTAGTTATAGGGCGGCCTCACTCCATCACATCAAACTACGGTTCATCGTAAATTCCACCGGAAATGATTAGACGACAATGCCAATGCATGTTCATTTTGACGAACCTCCCTGCTTTTAAAAAAAGTGAAGCTTATGCTCGTTAAAACCTCTTCGTGACATCCTTTAAACGGAAAATCAGGTATTGCGTAAGATGACATATACCAATATTCCTGCGAGAAAAAGTGTTGAGATCAATGAGATTAGCTTAAAGAAAGTTTCAACTCTTGATTTCATATCAGTACCTCTTTAATAGTTGATAAGACGCAGGAAAATCGGCATTTATTCTTTTGTTTTATAAACAATAAGGATGGAACTACGTTGGAGTCCTGCATCATGCTTTCCTGTCTTCAGGATAGAGCCGTAGCATACGTTAATAACCTGATCATCCGTCAACTCAGCCAAAAATTGATTAGCTCTCGACTCTGCGTAGGATGAATCCGTGTCCAGAAATTCTTTTACTTGAATCACCTTTTAACCCCCTTTCATATACATTAAATGTAAAAAAAGAACAGAAATACAACAAGACATCCCGATCTAGATGCGGAATGTCTTGCATATTCCTTTGACCATACCATCGAAAGAAATCGCTGTCAATTCCAATTTTCCATCAACCTCCTAATTAGGTGAGAAGTAAATAAATTTGTTACTTTCGGAAAGGGGAATACCTTTCGATCAATAAGGAATACGCATGATCAGGCAACTCCAGTTAGGATTAATTTTCTATAAAGTGGAAGTCTGAGTTATCAATCCACTCATTGCATTTTTGCAGATACTTGTTAGACTTGGGTTAAAGTCAAATGCAATGGACAAGGAGATCAGATATGGTGACTCGCAGTGATGTCGCCCGGCATGTTGGAGTTTCAGATGCTGTGGTATCTTATGTGCTTAACAATAAAAGCTTCGTTAAGGAAGAAACACGGATGAAAGTGCTGCAGGCCATAGAAGAGCTGGGCTACCAACCGAACCACACGGCCCGGAGCCTGAAGACGAAGAAAAGCTTTCAACTGGCAGTTCTGACGAATTACATCGGCAATCCGTTTGAGGCCGGTCTCCTTCTACACCTGGAGGCAGCGGCACGGAATCATGGCTATATGATCACTTATCAGAGTTATTGTGACGGTCGGGAGGACGAGTTGAAAATCCTGTTGGCCGGACGAGTGGACGGTATCGTGCTTTTGGGGCAGAGTTTGGATGCGGGGACACGGGAGTTTTTCTTGAAACGAAATGTACCGATGGTATCGGTTATGAAGCAGGTGCAGGGGGATGTCGTCAGTGTGGATATGGACTGGGAGGCAGCCTACTTGCAGATCATCCGGGAATTGGTTCGCTTGGGACACCGGCATATCGCATTCATGTCTCATAGCAATCTGCTTGACCCGCTCTGCTGCAGATTGGAAGGTTTCATGCGGGCTATGCAGTCGGACGAAACTTTTCGGTCTATGGACTGCACCTTCCTTACCGGGGGAGGCCGGTATGAGACGGCTTATCAGATGGTCATGGAGCTTGCTGAAGCGCCGGAGTTCACTGCTGTCTTGTGCGCTAACGATTTGATGGCCATCGGGGTGAATGCCGCCTGCAGGTCCAGAGGCTGGAACGTTCCGGATCGATTGTCGATCATCGGCTCAGAGAACATTCTGATGGTGTCTGAGACCCATCCTCCCATCGCTGCACTGGTATATCCGAGGTCGGAAGCAGCCTATGCGGCTATCGATATTTTGATGCAGCTCATCGCAGGGCATAGTGTGAACAGCAAGGTGCTGACTGCGGACTTCGTAGAACGCCCAAGTCTGGCTGGTGCGGCAAAGCACTCGTAAGTTCCAGATTTTATAGGAAGAAGGCTAACGAAGCAAGGAGTGCGTTGAATGAAATCAGCTAGAATGATGTATGCAAATCTAAGCTTGAGAGTGCGACTAACTTCTTCGTACATTGCGCTGATCGTCGTCTCGATGACTGTACTCGGCGTAGGTTATTATGCGAAGAGTTCGGAAGTTATCTTGGAGAACGCAAGCGGAACGTATTTGGGGTTAGTGAAAAGCAGCAATCAGTCCTTGGATGCGAAGTTTGCGAGTGTAGAGCAGAGCGCGATCAATATGCATCTGGATGAAGATTTATTCGAATTGTTTAACACAGCCGATTTGCAAAAGAAATATTTTGATTATGAAAACGATAGAAAAGTAACCCGGGTTCTACAGAAATATTTTCCTACTTCGGAAGATGTGTACTCGGTAAATTTGGCCACGAAAGATTACACCTTTGGGGGAAATCCTAATTTCTGGATTCCGAAAAAGGATTTCTCCGCTTCTGATATTTACCAGATTGGGATGAGTTCCAAAGATCATACGTTATGGGTTCCAACCTATAATTTACTTGAGAAATTTTACGCCTCCTCTGCAGTATCCAGCACGAAAGACCAGTATGTATTTACAGCCACTAGGCTGATTAATTTATCGATTGTCTCCAATAACTTGTTGAGATCTATGGATAAAGAGGCAGAAAGGCCGATTCTTCTCGTTAATTTCCAGGAATCCATGATTAGTAGGGCGTTTAAAGAGAGTCTTGTTGTTAAGGACTCTTACTACTATGTTTTGACCAAAGACAACAAGGTCGTTTCAACTTCCAATCGAATCGCTTCTGGGCCTGTAAGCCAGGAATGGATCAACAGTGCCATAGCGAGGAAGAACGGAACCGAATTTGTACAAGTGGACGGGAAAAAGATGGTCGTTTGCTTTGACGTGATTGATACGACAGGCTGGTTGTCTGCGGTTTTTATCCCGTATGACAATCTGTTGAAAACGATGCCAAATATGTTCAGCTATACGCTCTATTCCACTCTATTGGTCATTGGCTTATCCATTTTTCTTGCCTCTTTCTTTTCAAGCCGAATTACCATGCCGCTTAAGAAGCTGATGTGGGGGATTAAACAGAGTGGGGAAGGGAATTTCAATACGAGGATTGAAACTTACGGGGCTAGCGAAGTTAATTTAATCATCCATAAATTTAATCAGATGAACGATAAGATCCAAGTTTTGATTGAGGAAAATTATGAAACGCATTTGAAAGAGATGGAGGCTGAGTTAAAGGCTCTGAATTTTCAATTCAACCCGCACTTTCTCTATAATACACTTAATATCATTAATTATTTAGCCATCGAAAATAAGCAGACGGTGATCAGCAATATGCTCGTGGAGCTTTCGGAGATGCTGGAATACACAGCTAAAAAGTCAGGCGAGGTGGCTTTCAGCGAAGATGTGAAATATTTACAAAATTACGATTATATTATGAGACAGCGGTTTGAAGATAAATTTCATATCGAATATCAGATCGATCCGGCCCTATATCGTTACACGGTGCCCAAGTTTTTCTTACAACCGTTCATGGAGAATGCGCTGATTCATGCTTTGGAAGACAGGGAAACAGGCGGGTGGATCCGGATATGCGGGCGGATTGAAGATACTACCAGGGTGTTTACTATTGAAGATAACGGAAAAGGCATGGAGCCGGATACGCTTATGCGCGTGCTAGCGACCATAGATGATCCCGTCAGCATGAGTAAATCGATCGGTATTGCCAATGTGAACAAGCGAGTTAAGCTCATTTATGGTGCTCAGTACGGTGTGAAAATCCAATCTCAAGGAAATAAAGGTACTATTATAACCATTACTTTACCACTGCCAACTACCTCGTGATGGGTAAAGAATGGACGTGGGATTGTCTCAGAGGGTCTATCCTGACCATCGAGGGCAGTCCTTTTTTATTTGGTGGAGATACTTGAGACGTCGAAAAAAGCTTTCTCACGTGTCGAGGCGATGTGAAATTGCTGCTTTTCCCTATGAAAATCAAAAATGTAAGGGTTTTCGGTACAAAAGTCCACCTTTTCACGTTTTTTAGAGTAGGATCGGCTGCACATATCACGATATGATGAAAGCGTAAACAAGATAACGTTATGGAGGGGTTTGAATGAAAGAAGGAAAAAAAGGACTGCTGACGGTCACTGGTTTACTCACTGTCTCCCTGCTTGCCGGTTGTTCATCAAGTGGTCAAACGAACTCAGGTGACGCTGCCGGAAACAGTGGTCAAGCTGCCCAGAAGGAAGTGGAAATTTCCTATTGGAGACCGCAAGCGAGCGGACCGGAAGACGATTTCTACGTACGAAGAGTTGATGAGTTCAATAAGGCTTACCAAGGGAAAATCAAGTTGAAAATGGAGCCGATTACAAGAGGAAACTCATTTGCCTATGAAGATAAAATTAATGCGGCCGTAGCCTCACATACACTTCCGGACGTGCTTTCCATGGATGGTCCGAATGTTGCGAATTACGCAGCGTCCCAAATCGTCATTCCATTGGATGAATATTATACCAAAGACGATCTGAACGACTTCGTTCCTTCCATTATTCAGCAAGGGACCTACAAAGATAAATTTTATGCCGCCGGGCTAGCCGAGTCTTCTGTCGTCTTGTTCTACAACAAAAAAATTATGAAACAGTACGGCATTGAACCTCCAACGAATATTAAGGATGCTTGGACTTGGGATCAGTGGTATGACGTGATGAAGAAGACAGCACAGAACGATGTGTTCGGCACGAACATGATCAATGACAAAGGCGAGTGGATGACGTACGCTTTCGAGCAAATGTGGATTTCAGCGGGAACGGACATTGTCAATAAAGAAGGTACGTCAGCGAAGGGGTGGGTTAACAGCGACAAGGGACTTGCGGCTGCAAATTTCTTGCAAAAGCTGGCGAAAGAGAAACTGTTTAACATTGATCCGAAGCCGACCGAGTTCGAAGAGGGCAAAGCTGCGACAAAGCTGGGCGGACCGTGGAACATTCCGGGCTTTAAGAATTATCCGGATTTGGAATGGGGAATTACCTATTTCCCTAAAAAAGCCGACGGCAGTGTGACCTCTCCATCGGGCAGTTGGGCTATCGGCGTATCCACAGACAGTAAGCATCCGAAGGAAGCGGCGGAAGTGATGAAGTGGATGACGAACAAAGACAGCTCCGCTCAGCTTGCCAAAGCAATCAGCATGCCGGCCAGCAGGAAATCGGCCTATGACAGTCTGCCGGAATATAACGATCTTCCTTTGCGAATCATTAAGGAGCAGGTGACGACGGTATCCCATGCAAGACCGGTCACACCGGCCTATCCGGTGCTGACGCAAAAGTTCGCTGAAGCATTAACGGACATTATGATGGGCGCTGATGTGAAGAAATCTTTGGATAATGTGGCTGATTCTTACGATGAGGAATATAAACGAAACTTTAAAAACTAAATCTATGCATGTTAACGCAGAAACGGCATCAGGACAGCTCCTTCGGCAGGATGCCGCTCTCTGCGGTCATTTAGAAGATAACATTAGATTGACGATTCCAGAATTATTGGATTCTTGGAGAGGAGTGATGATTGATCCATGCAGAACGTTAGTACACAAGTCCATGCAAGCACAAAGTCTAAAGTGACATCAATCGGACTTCAGAAGCGAAGAGAGTCTATCACGGGATATTCATTTATTCTGCCAGCTGTGATCCTGTTGATTGTATTCCTGTTGCTGCCTTTTTTGTTGGCGGTGGTGTTCGGATTCACCAAATTTAATTTACTGAGGCCTGATCAGATTACATTTACGGGCCTGGATAATTATATGCTCCTTTTTAAGGATAAGCTCTTTTATAAATCCTTGTATAACACAATGTATTTCACTGTCATCGTCGTGCCTGTCCAATCAGCGGTAGCGCTGCTGCTGGCCTTGTTAGTCAACAATCAACTTAAGATGAGAAATGTATTCCGGATTGCTTACTTTAGCCCGGTTATTACATCCATGACGGTTATCGCGATTTTGTGGATTTCTCTGTATAACCCGAATGAGGGATTGATCAATTCCGCTTTACATATCTTTGGCATACCGAAGCAGCCTTTCCTCCGAAGCGCGGATCAGGCGATGAATTCCATTATCTTTATGTCCGTATGGCAAGCAGCGGGATATCAAATGATGATATTTCTGGCGGGACTACAAAGTATACCGAAAGATTTGTATGAAGCATCGGCGATGGACGGGGCGAATAAGTTTCAACAGCTCAAATTTATTACGATTCCAAGTTTGTACAATGTCATCGTATTCGTTCTGACGATTACGACGATTCAAGCGGTGAAGCTGTTCACTCAACCTTACGTAATGACGGGCGGCGGTCCGGAGAATTCCACAAGAACGCTTGCGCTGCTCATTTACCAGCAAGGGTTCCAATTCAGGAATGCAGGTTATGCATCCGCCGTATCCGTCATTTTTTTCCTCATTGTAGTCGTGATTTCGTTTTCTATGAAGAAATTTTTTAAAGATAGATGAGATTAGGAAGGAGATGAGCTCATGGCTGATCGTAAGATTAAAATTTTCATCTATGCGTCTAATATTATCATGTCGGTGCTCTTTATTATCCCGCTGCTATGGATGGTCGTTTCATCGCTCAAACCGGAAAATCAAATTTTCGCAGATTTAGGCTCGATCAAGTCTTTACTTCCTACGAATATAACATTTGATAACTATATAAAAGCTTTCGACCGGATTCCCATGATGAAATACTTATTTAACAGTTTGTTCTATGTCTCGGTTATCGGCATAAGCGGCTTAGGGGTGAATTCGATCTGCGGATATGCGCTGGCCAAGCTTAATTTTAAAGGGAAAGGCGTTATCCTTACCGCCATCATTGCGCTGATGATCGTACCGTTTGAAAGTATAGTGATGCCGCTCTATTTCGTCGTCAACGGATTGAGCTGGGTGAACACTTGGCTGGCGCTTATCGTCCCGTTTATTGCGAACTGCTTCAGCATTTTCATGTTCCGCCAGTTTTTTATGGATATACCGAACGAACTTCTGGAATCGGCGGCGATTGACGGCTCCTCTCCTCTGAAGACGTTTCTGAAAATTGTAATTCCCCTCTCTGGCCCCGTATTTACGACGGTTTTCATACTGGACTTTATCTCGCATTGGGGGGATTTTATGTGGCCTATTCTGGTCACAACAGGAGAATCTTTGAGGAACATACAGCTCGGCATTCAAACGTTCTTTACACTTCCTCCTATTTTCTACGGGCAAATCATGGCGACGCTTACGTTCACCACCTTGCCAATCGTCGTGATTTTTCTGCTTCTGCAAAAGTACTATGTACAGGGGATCACCAGCACCGGAATCAAAGGGTAACTTGACTCGGGAAATTCGACCGGGCATCATTCTATGCGAATTGAGGTAATTGAATGACAAACGAACTTTACAGACCGCAATTTCATTTTTCCCCGCAGCAAAATTGGATGAACGATCCCAATGGACTCGTCTATTTCCATGGTGAATACCATTTGTTTTATCAATATCATCCTCATGGAACGACTTGGGGACCCATGCATTGGGGCCATGCGATTAGCAGGGACCTTGTGCACTGGGAGCATGCTCCGATTGCTTTGGAGCCCGATGAGCATGGGCAAATATTTTCCGGCAGTGCCGTTGTGGATTGGCAGGATACGACCGGTTTTTTTAACGGAGAGGCCGGCTTGGTTGCTATTTTCACGCATCATGATCAAGACCCGGATAGCGATCTCCGAAGAGAGCGCCAAAGTTTGGCTTACAGCAGCGATTACGGCAGAACCTGGACCACGTATAGCGGCAACCCGGTGCTGTCGGATGCCAGATTCCCGGATTTCCGTGACCCGAAGGTGTTCTGGCATCCACAGACAAATCAATGGATCATGATACTGGCCTCCGGTCAAACGGTAAGCATCTATCATTCGGCGAATTTGAAGGATTGGTCCTTTGCCAGTCAATTCGGAGAGGGGGAAGGGGCACATATCGGTGTCTGGGAATGTCCTGATTTATTCGAGCTTGCGATTGACGGGGATCCTGCCAGAACGAAATGGGTCATGCTGGTCTCCATCGGCAATTCCGCGGAGTATCGCGAAGGCTCCAGAACGCAGTACTTCATTGGTGATTTCGACGGTACCGTGTTTAAGAACGATGCCTCTCCGGAAACGGTTAAGTGGCTCGATAGCGGGAGAGATAATTACGCGGGAGTCAGCTGGTCGGACGTTCCGGCTAAGGATGGCCGCCGCATCTATGTCGGATGGATGAGCAACTGGAAATATGCGCAGGTGACGCCAACGATAAGCTGGCGCAGCGCCATGACAATCCCAAGAACGTTAAGTTTAATTAGCCGCCAGGATCAAATAATACTCATACAGCAGCCTGTTGAAGAATTAAACCGGTTGAAATTAGACTCTTCTAGCTGGGATGAAACGATCGTGGAGCCCGGTTGCAATCTGCTGTCCCAACTTCATCTTCCGTGTTTTGTGCTAGAGGCTGAGTTTGAATTACAGACTGCGGCAGAATTTGGATTCAAAGTCCGAGCATCAGATTTATCCGAAACTGTGGTAGGCTATGAAGTAGAAAAGCAAGAGATTTTTGTTGATCGTTCTCGTTCCGGTGAGATTGCCTTTCATGCGGATTTCCCTGGCAGACATGGGGTCACGATAGAAACGTCGGACCGGCGCCTCAAGCTGCATATATGGGTGGATACGTCATCGATCGAAGTGTTTGCAGGCGATGGGGAAGCCGTTATAACCGATTTAATATTTCCCGGAGAAGAAGAGCAAGGTCTGGAAATCTATGCACTTCATGGAACAGTTAAACTGATCTCGCTGAATATAACTCCGCTGAAGAGCATTTGAACATAAACCGGTGTTCCCGCAAAATAAACGGACTAGGCTTCGAAGAGTCACAGTGTCATTTTGTGGGGAGATATAGGGATCTTTGATCGGAGATCAAAGTTTCACATTTTTAGGAGGCTTGCATGCAAAACATACTGGTAGTGGATGATGAGGCCATACAGCGAAGAGTATTGGCCAAAATGATCAGGGAAGCCAGACCTAACTGTCAAGTGCTGGAAGCCAAAAACGGTCAAGAAGCATTAGGGGTCATCCAGCGGGATGACATCGATATTGTGTTCACGGATATTAAGATGCCTATTCTGGACGGTTTAGAACTGATTGAGGAGATGAACACTTCATCTCATGACATTAAGGTAATTATACTCAGCGGTTACCGGTATTTTGAATATGCGCAAAAGGCGATTCAACTGGGGGCTTTTGATTATTTAGTGAAGCCCGTGAAAGAGGAAAGCATAGCTCAAATACTGGATAAAGTGGAGAGCAGCATCCAAAAAGAAAAAACGAATCAGCTCGAAAATGAAGAAATCAAGCAGCAGTTGAACAGAACCTTATCCGTCTATTATGAGCGTCTTCTCTCTGACTGGGTTACGGGAGGGATAGCCGAGACCCAGTGCGCAGAGATTCGTCAACAATTTTCCTTGCAAAGCAGGGGGATCGTGATTGTAGCCAAGCTGAACGATGAAAGTCTGCTGATGGACCCGCTCTATAGTGTGGAGCGCATGAAAAGCGATATGTTAAGCGGGATAGAAGGCCGGAGCAGCAGAATCGGTCCTTCCGTCTCGTTCTACTCCGGCGAGGATAAGAGCGTGTTAATCACAGTGTTGACCATGGTTCAACCCTTTGCCGAAGAAATGGGGACGCTGACGAAGTTGTTGAAAGAGTTCACTGCACAAACGTTCGAGCAATTTGGGATGTCTTTGACGATCGGGATTGGAGAGGAACGCAGCAATCTGTTCCAGGAAGCGAGGCATTCTTGCAAAGAAGCGCTGACAGCGGCTTCTTTTCGCTATTTTTTGCATACACAAGATGTGATCCGGTACTCGGAAATTAGCGGTCGTATTCGCACCATGCATTATGATTATTTAAAAGAGGAAGAGCTGTTCAAGGAATTCATCCGTAAAACAAAGAGCGAGCAGATCGTTAAACATGTCGATGATTGGTTTGAGCGTATCCTAGAAAACGGAATGCCTTATCCCGATCAATGGAATAAAGCTGTAATCCGTATGGTATCTGGTGTAGCTTCCGTGATTAAAGACTTTGTAACGGATCAAGATTATAAGGATATCCTGCTCGAGGCCGAAACCTTGCTGTCTGCCAGCAGCGATTATGCCATATGTAAAAAGCGGTTTCTAGATACGCTTCTGCAGTTTTTGGACATCATCCTTAAGAGCCGTTCCAAAAAGCACGAATCCGTTATTGAAACATGTCTTCATTATTTGGAGATGCATTATATGGAGGATTTATCCTTGGACCGGGTAGCGAATCATTTGTTTTTTAGCCCAAATTATTTGAGTCTGATGTTCAAAAATCATTTGGGTATGACATTCAGTAAATATTTGACCGACATGCGGATTAAAAAAGGGATCGAACTGCTTCAAAACAGCACCATGAAAGTTTATGAAATTGCACCCAAAGTCGGCTTTAAGGATGAGAAGTATTTCTATAGAGTGTTTAAAAGTCGATTTGGTGTGACTCCTGACGAATATCGTAGGAACAATCATCTGCATAAGAAGGAGGTATATTAAGATGCTGCGTATTGGAGCTATCGAAGCTGGAGGGACTAAGTTCGTTTGCGGTATCGGGAATGACTCTGGCGTTGTCGAGGATCAAATAAGTTTTCCAACGGAATATCCGGATCAGACTTTAGAAAAAGTGATCAACTATTTTGTGGATAAAAATGTGGCAGCAATTGGAATCGGATCATTTGGACCCATTCATGTTGATCCCAATAGTCCCTTCTATGGCTATGTTACCACGACGCCTAAGCCAGGGTGGGCTAATTATAATTTCCTTGGTACATTGAAGCAAGCTTTCGATGTCCCCTTCGGATGGGATACGGATGTGAATGCTGCGGCGCTTGGAGAAGCGAAATGGGGAGCTGCCAAAGGGCTTGATAGCTGTGTATATTATACGATTGGTACCGGAATCGGGGTAGGCGTATACATGGAGGGGCGTTTGGTTCATGGACTTGTACACCCCGAAGGCGGTCATGTTTTGGTCAGACGTCATAAGGAAGACCACTTCGAGGGAATGTGTACGTATCATGGGGATTGCTTTGAGGGGCTTGCTGCAGGTCCGGCTATTGAGAAGCGGTGGGGGTTGAAAGGAAATGAGATGCCGGCAGATCATCCGGCGTGGGAAATAGAAGCCTATTATATTGCCCAATCTGTGAGTTCGACGATATTCATGCTATCCCCGAAAATCGTCATTTTGGGCGGAGGCGTCATGCACCAACAGCAACTATTTCCATTGATACGTGCTAATGTTCAACGGAATTTGAACGGTTACATCAGCAGTCCGGCTATACTAGATGATATTAACAGCTACATCGTAGCTCCGGGTTTAGGAAATAATGCAGGTTTGAGCGGAGCGCTTGCCTTGGGATTAGAGGCTTTAAAGAAGAGCTAGACAGATTTCAGCGTTCAATTTCTTCTAAAAGCTTGAGAAATCAAGCTTTTTTAAAACGATACGGGAGGAGCTGCCACACGGCGGCTTCTTTTTTTAGGACAATTTTTCCATCTTCGTCCATTGGCAGGAGAGTTTCTTATAACCATTTAGTAACTGTCCATCGAATTGCATAGAGGATAAAATGATTAGAGATGAGTCGGGCTTCAGTCACAGCACTTTAAGATTAAATCGATCACATAACTTTTAAAGAATAAGAATTGCGGTGACTTTTTATGAAGAATATTAATTTTGAGCATATTGTCACAAGCCTTCGGGCTACAGGGTGCGTATTCGCCGAAGATGAGGCCCGGATACTCATGTCAGCAGCCCGGACGTCTGATGAGCTTGCTGCTATGGTGGGTCGGCGATCCGAAGGCTTTCCACTTGAGCACGTCATTGGCTGGGCGGAGTTCTACGGTCTGCGGATCGCGGTGGATCCGGGAGTCTTCATCCCCCGTCACCGCACAGAGTTTCTCGTTCGTCAGGCCGCAGAAATTGCCAAGTCAGGAGCCATCGTCGTTGATCTATGCTGCGGTTCGGGCGCTTTGGGAGCTGCGCTGGCAGCAACATTGGAACGGATTGAGCTGTATGCCGTCGACATTGACCCGGCAGCCGTACAGTGTGCCCGCCGTAATCTTGATGCCGCCGGTGGTCACGTATACGAAGGTGACCTTTTCGAGGCGCTGCCCACGAAACTGCTTAACAGCATCGACATCCTGCTCGCTAACGTACCCTATGTGCCAACCGGCGCTATCGAGCTCCTTCCTTCGGAAGCCCGTATTCATGAAGCTCGGATTGCGCTTGACGGGGGTGTAGATGGGCTTGACTTCCAACGACGGGTGGCGACAGTGGCGCCGCTCTGGCTGGCACCGGGCGGCCACTTGTTGGTTGAGATTAGCGAGCGGCAGGCGCCGCAGACTGTCGAGATTTTTGCTCACAGCGGGCTGATCCCGAGAGTGGCCAGATTTGATGAACTGGATGCTACCGTCATCGTTGGAACCAGACCCTCCCTCTAGAGAGGGGGCAAACAGGTTCTCAAAAGCTCAATACGAATTAAGGAGAAATCGTCAAAAGCTTAATACCAGTTATGGGGAAATCCTGAAAAGATCAATATCAGCAAGGGGAGATCCAGCCTCAAAAGTCCAGTACCCAGTGACGAAAATTTGACTAGGAACGTATGTTCTTGTTACTATTAAAGGGATTTCGTATATAAGCGGTGAGGGGGATGTTGAAAGCAAATGAAAACGCCACATGTCTTCCTAAAGATTTGGTCTGACGCTAATCTTGATTTGCTTCGTCTAATTAATGCTCCTGAAATGATGGAACACCTTGGAGGCTCGGAAACGGAAGAGCAAATTCTAAATCGCCACAAACGGTACCTTGAGATCGACGGAAAGGGGACCGGCCGCATGTTCAGTATTGTGCTGCTTCCTGGATACGAGACCGTCGGCAGCGTCGGTTACTGGGATAGTATGTGGGAAGGCCAGAGCGTATACGAGATTGGCTGGAGTGTTTTACCGTCATTCCAAGGCAGGGGAATTGCGACCGCAGCTGTCGCAGAAGCTATCGCAAACGCAAACGTTGAGAAAAAGCATATGTATATGCATGCGTTTCCGTCTATTAACAACCCGGCGTCGAACGCAGTTTGCCAAAAGCTCGGCTTTCAATTGATGAGTAGTTGCGAATTTGAGTACCCTCCGGGAAACCTTATGCAGTGTAATGACTGGCGACTGGAGACTGATGCATCGAAGAATATTTTTACGGATGAAAGGTTGTAATACTTTTAAATACATGGTATATTGCAAATCCACCATTCAATGCGAATAAATAACTGTTTGTCCGAAGCGATGTATACTTCAGATGAATATGGGAAATTATTCTCTAAATAACAGCATGAACCAGTCAGGATCGTTCAATAAACTGATCGTGTTCAAAAATTTAAGAATGGTTCAAAAAAAACACTTGCAATTCATTTTTGAACATGGTATATTACTTTTCGCTGCTTCGGCAACGCGGCAGTGAGCGAAAGAAATTGATCTTTGAAAACTGAACAACGAGTGAGTAAAGCACAGTCGAGCAATCGACTATAAATGAGATTGAAAAATCTCGCTAGCAAGTCAATGAGTACAATTAAGCTTTTCTATTATGGAGAGTTTGATCCTGGCTCAGGACGAACGCTGGCGGCGTGCCTAATA
>NZ_JAGGKV010000030.1 GCF_017874035.1 Paenibacillus aceris | reverse complement strand
TACTCATTGACTTGCTAGCGAGATTTTGCAATCTCATTTATAGTCGATTGCTCGACTGTGCTTTACTCACTCGTTGTTCAGTTTTCAAAGATCAAGTTTCCTTGTCCAACCCGCTCTCTTTCGAAAGCCGGAAGACCAATATACCATACTGAGTTTTTGTTTGCAACTTATTTTTTAAGTTGTTTTTCAAGCATTTTGTCGTGCATCTCAGCGGCAACTTTTATAAGATACCACAGACGTTGCAGACAATGCAAGTACTTTCGACAAAAAAATTCGAGGCACCTTGCGATGCCCCGAAATAACTCACTATTCCCCTTGGCGTTCACGCATAAGAGGGAACAACAGTACGTCGCGAATAGATGGGGCATTGGTCAATAGCATAACCAAACGGTCGATTCCTATTCCTAAACCACCTGTCGGCGGCATTCCATATTCCAATGCGCGGATGAAGTCTTCATCCATCTCATGTGCTTCATCATTGCCTTGCTCTTTCTCACGAAGCTGAGCTTCAAAACGCTCTCTTTGATCGATAGGGTCATTAAGCTCTGTGAAGGCATTCGCATGTTCACGTGCAACGATAAAGAGTTCGAAACGATCCGTGAAGCGAGGATCTTCCGGGTTCTTTTTGGCAAGCGGTGAAATTTCTAATGGGTGTCCATAGATAAAAGTTGGCTGTATCAACGTCTCTTCGACAAACGTCTCAAAGAATTGATTCAAGATATGACCAAATGTCATATGCGGCTCAACAGGTACATTGTGTTCTTTGGCTAAACGATGTGCTTCCTCATTCGTCATTTGAACGCTAAAGTCTACGCCTTTAACTTCCTTAACGGCATCTACCATGGAGATACGTCTCCAGCCTACAGCTAAATCAACCACATGATCGCCATAAGGAATCGAAGTAGTGCCCAACACCTCTTGCGCGATATGCGCAATAAGCTCCTCAGTCAGCTTCATAATGTCTTTATAGTCAGCGTATGCTTCGTACAGCTCAATCATCGTAAACTCGGGATTATGGCGCGTAGAGATGCCTTCATTTCGATATACACGACCAATCTCGTAAACTTTCTCTAGTCCGCCTACAATAAGGCGTTTCAAGTGAAGCTCGATTGCAATTCGCATATGAAGCTGCATATCCAATGCATTGTGATGTGTATTAAATGGACGCGCTGAAGCTCCGCCTGCAACGGAATGAAGCGTTGGCGTTTCCACCTCTAAATAGCCCAGAGAATCCAGGTAACGTCGCATAGACTGAATAATACGGGAACGCAAAATAAATGTCTGCTGAACATCTTGATTCATAATCAAGTCAACATAGCGCTGACGATAGCGCAATTCCACATCGCTTAGACCATGGAATTTATCCGGAAGCGGCAGTAAGGACTTGGTCAAAATCTCAAGAGATTGGACTTTAATCGATGTTTCTCCGGTTTTTGTTTTAAAAACTACCCCTTGAACGCCTACCATGTCACCGAGATCCAATAGATCAAAGGCTTTGTATTTGTTCCCATCCAGTGCATCTTCCCGCACATAGATTTGAATTTTACCAGTGATGTCCTGGATATGGGCAAAACTCGCTTTACCCATTCCTCTCTTTTGCATAATACGGCCGGCAATACTTACTTCGTGGTGTTCTTCGTCCAGCTCTTCTTTGGTTTTATCTTGGCAAGCCGTCAAAATCTCTTGGGTCGTATGCGTTCTTACATATTTGCTGCCAAAGGGATCTACGCCCAGACCGCGAAGCTCGTCCAATTTGTTACGGCGAATGACGAGCAATTCGTTCAATTCCACTTCCTGACTCATGCTTTCATCTCCTACATATTTTAGTAAAGGGTGCTTAAACCGGAAAAAAGCTTCCGTAAGGAAGCTTTCCAGACAATTTGCCTAAGCTGCGCAAAGGTAAATTGCAACGGGGCTGCGGCTGCACGCTACTTTTTAATATCAACAATTTGATACTGAATGACGCCAGCAGGAACGTTAACATCAACAGTTGCGCCCTTTTGCTTGCCAAGAATTGCTTTGCCCACCGGGCTTTCATTGGAAATCTTATTCTGCAGCGGATCGGATTCCGCCGTGCCTACGATGTTGTATTCAACCAAATCGCCGAATTCCAAGTCCTTCAGTGTAACGATAGAACCTACACTTACTGTGTTGATATCGACATCGTCATTATTAATAATCCGCGCATTGCGCAGCATTTTTTCTAAAGTGATAATTCTGCCTTCAATAAAGGCTTGCTCGTTCTTCGCATCTTCGTACTCGGAATTCTCACTGATATCGCCATAACCGATGGCAACCTTGATTCTCTCCGCAACTTCGCGGCGCTTCACTGATTTCAGATGCTCAAGCTCGTCCTCGAGCCTTCTCAAACCTTCTGGTGTAAGAATGACCTCTTTTTCAGCCATTACCAACTGATCTCCCGTCATGTGAAAGATTTTCATATCGTTGAATCGATGCTTCCTGCTAGGAGTTAGGTCTTTATAGAGCTGATTCAAGTAGTATGAATTCACAGTTATAAAAATAAGGAACTTGCTCGTTTGTCTTTCAATATATGCAGGAACACATTAATATTGACTGATTATATTGCAACCGTTTCAAAATGTCAATCTCAACCATAGCTGCATGATTTAATGCAGTACGGGAGATTCTTCTTGACTGGATGACGACGATTGCGCAGCAAGGTGCTCAACGTATTCATTCAGCGTCCGAACCATTTCATCACGCTTCAACATCTCCATAATGGCGTCCTTCACACGAGCTGCTCCTGTCAATCCTTTGAGGTACCAAGCCATATGTTTACGCATCTCTTTTACGGCAACGTGCTCGCCTTTAAGTGCTATGAGTCGGTCCATGTGCAGGATTGCGATGCGGATTTTCTCTTCCGGCGTTGGTTCTGGAGGTAACTCCCCATTAGCAAGATATTGAACCGTACGGTAGAGCATCCATGGATTGCCTAATGCGCCGCGTCCAATCATGACGCCATCCACACCCGTTTGGTCCAACATGCGTTTGGCATCCTCAGGCGTCACCACATCCCCATTGCCAATAACGGGTATCGACAGAGCCTGCTTCACTTCACGTATGATGTTCCAATCCGCTTTACCCGTGTAAAGCTGCTCGCGCGTGCGTCCATGGACGCTAACTGCGCTTCCGCCGCCTCTTTCGACAGCCTTCGCATTTTCGACAGCATAGATGTGATCAGAATCCCAGCCGATCCGCATTTTCACGGTGACAGGCTTGCTTACGGCCTTAACGACAGTCTCAATCATCTGTTCAATTTTATCCGGTTGAAGCAGCCAACGTGCGCCCGCGTCGCATTTGGTGATTTTGGGCACTGGACAGCCCATATTAATATCAATAATATCTGCATTGGTATGCTGATCAACGATTTTGGCCGCTTGCACGAGTGTATCCGTATCGCCGCCGAAGATTTGTAAGCTGAGCGGTTTCTCCCGGTCATCTACATAAAGCATTTCCATCGAACGAGTGTTCCCGTGAACAATCGCTTTATCACTTACCATCTCTGCGCAGACCAAGCCCGTGCCAAACTCTTTGGCAATCAGACGAAAGGCAGGATTACAAACGCCCGCCATCGGGGCAAGCACAACTTTATTGGGAGCTTCGACATTACCTATTTTCAGCACCGAAGATTCCACCTCTCTCATCTCGCAACCACAGCAACTAACTCGTCCGGCTCTATATCAAGGACTTGCGAGATCTTATTAATGATTTTCGTATCCGGCTTACGTGTTCCTCTTTCAATTGCGCCCAAAATGGCGATCGATACGCCAAGCAAATCGGCTAATTCATTCTGGGTGTATCCTTTTAATTTACGAAAAGCGCGTATGCGCTGTGCTACTGAGCTTTTTTCCATAACACGACGCCTTCCTTTCCTTCCAGTTTCTCCAAATGCGCGGAGATGAATTCAAATGCAGCATCTTGCCGCTCGTAGAGAACCTCAGAGAGAGGGACTAATACAAAAGCCCGCTCATGCATCCGCGGATGCGGAATGATCAAGTCGGGGGTCGTAAGCCGCTCGTCGCCATACAAAAGTAAGTCCAAATCGATCGTTCTCGGGCCCCAGCGAACATCACGCTTTCTCCCTAAACGATTCTCGATGGTCAACAATGTGAATAACAGCTCTTCTGCAGGTATAACCGTTTGAATCTGAACGACCATATTAAGAAAAGCAGACTGGTCCACATAGCCGACAGGTTCGGTTTCGTAGATACTGGACAAACCAGTCACGACAATACCCGACACCCGATTCAGCGCTGTAATCGCATCCTGCAAATATTGTTCACGATCATCTATATTGGATCCTAATGCGACATAAGCTGCAATGCTTCGTGCTCGTTCTTCGGCTATCATTACGTGGCCCGCTTTCGGTTAATCTCTACTGTAACGCCGTCAAAAATAACGGCAAAGGGCGGATGCGGCTTAATGACGCGAACCGTCACTTCATTGATACTAGTATAAGTATGCAGCAGCTCGGATGCAATGTTTTCCGCTAAAGCCTCAATTAATTTGAAGGTGCGCCCTTCGACAATTTCTTTCACTTTGAAAAAAACTTCCCCGTAATTTACGGTATCTTCTAGATGATCCGACTGGCCGGGCTTGTGAAGCGGAAGCATTAACTCTACATCCACATAAAAGCGCTGACCAAGCTTATTCTCCTCCGGAAAAACGCCATGGTTGCCAAAAAACTGCATACGGGACAGTGTGATTTTGTCCATTGTTGTAACCTCCTTCATTAAGAGCGAATAATGGCATCCGTCATGAGGGCAGCCCGTTTCGTCGCTAGCACGTCGTGCACACGAACGATTCCGCACCCCTGCGCAATACCCAGTACGACAGTTGAAATTGATCCTTCCAACCGCTCTGCCGGCGGTAAATTCAGCGTCATTCCAATAACGCTTTTGCGTGAAGTACCCAGAAGAACAGGATATCCGAGATCGACGAGCGGACGAAGTTGGTTCATGAGTTGTAAGTTCTGTTCGTAGGATTTGGCAAAGCCAATGCCAGGGTCCAAAATAATTCGCTCATCGCGAACGCCAGCTTCTCGGGCTTGACTCGCGTAACACTGAAGATCGCTCAGCACCTCAGGAAGGAACTCCTTATATTCCGTATTCAGCCGGTTATGAGTAATAATGAACGGGCAGTCAAACTCTGCCGCTACTCCGGCCATCTTAGAGTCAGCCTGCCCACCCCATACGTCGTTGATGATATGAGCTCCCGCCACTAAAGCTTGCCTAGCGACTTCAGCTTTGTACGTATCTATAGAAATAGGAACGTTAATTTCACGGCTTAGTGCTTCAATAACGGGAATTACCCGACGAAGCTCTTCCTCTTCGGTCACCTTAGCAAATCCCGGGCGGGTGGACTCGCCTCCAATGTCAATGATGTCTGCGCCATCCTCAACCATCTGCCGAGCTCTGCGCACCGCATCATCGATCTTGATATAAGAACCGCCATCCGAGAAGGAATCCGGCGTTACGTTCAATATGCCCATGATGATCGTTCGATCACCGATGGGCAGCTCGTGTCCTTTGAAGGATAACACTTTCATCTGCTGTTCACTTCCTATTGTTTTTCAATTTATAAGTATTCGTTATACCATTGACGAAGCTTACGGGTTATGGGACCTACAGCGCCTGTTCCTACAGATGTCGCTTGTCCGCTAGGTGTGTAAAGTTTAGTAACAGGAACAATTTCTTGGATGGAATTGACTAGAAACACCTCATCGGCATCCGCTAAGTCCTCCCAACGATACAATCCATCTTGCGTAGGAAATTGCCCCTTCTGGGCAATCCGCAGCACGTGCGCTCTTGTAATTCCTGCTAAAATACCTGTATCCAGCGACGGTGTATAGATCGTGCCATCCTTGATGAAAAAGATATTGCTGACAATCCCTTCAGCTACATAGCCCTCTTCACTCATCATCAGACCTTCTGCACCGGCAGCCCAAGGGTATAGGGCGAGCTCTCTTTTAGCCAAAATGTTGTTCATATAGTGAAAGGACTTGAATCGGTACAAGCCCTCCGGCGTATTTCGCGGTAGTTTCAGCAGCTGCACGGATTTGCCCTCTTCGTAGGTCTTCGTATCCCTTGGCGGGAGAGCTTTGATATAGATAATTTCCGTAGGCTGCCCATAATCGCCTGAAGGGAGCCCAAGTGCTTCTACACCGGCTGATACGGAATATCGAATATAGGCATCCTGAAGCTCATTCGCAGCAAGCAGCTCGTTGACAAGCTTCTGTACGCGATCAAGATCAGGCTCATAAACAATACCCAGTTCCTTGCACCCTTCCGCAAGACGCTCCAGATGTTCGGGTAAAAGAAACGGAACTTTGTTATAGGTACGGAAGGTCTCAAAGAGACCTAGTCCGTAAAGAAAACCGTGATCGTAGACCGAGACCACGGCTTGCTGTTCATCCATAAGTTTGCCATTGATGCTTATTATCATAAATCATGCTCCTGCTTTAGCCGTACGGCGCAAGAAATTACGCAGCATTTGGTGGCCGTGCTCAGTGATAATGGATTCCGGATGGAACTGAACGCCTTCAATCGGATATTCTTTATGGCGCAGCGCCATGATTTCACCCTCAGCGGTACGAGCACTGACCTCCAGACAATCCGGCAGCGTCTCCGCTTTGACAATCAAAGAATGGTAACGTGTTGCTGTAAAAGGGGATGGCAGCCCTTCGAATAACGTTTGGCCATCATGAAAAATTTCTGAAGTCTTGCCATGCATTAAGCGCTCAGCGCGAATGACGTCGCCGCCAAAAGCCTGTCCGATGGACTGATGGCCCAGACAGACGCCGAACATGGGGATTTTACCCTTGAAATGGTCAATCAGTGATAGACTAATGCCGGCTTCATTCGGTGTGCAAGGCCCCGGAGATATTAAGATATGGTCCGGCGCTAAAGCCTCCACACCCGCTAAATCAATTTCGTCATTCCGACGAACGATGACTTCTTCCCCAATCTCCCCCAAGTATTGGACGAGGTTGTACGTAAACGAATCATAATTATCAATCACTAAAATCATTCTAAGCTCCCCTTTCGTCAGCCCTGCTCAGGCTTAAGCTCGGCTCATGCTCCGCTCGCTATATTCAATTGCTTTCCACATCGCTTTGGCTTTATTCAAGGATTCGATATACTCACGTTCAGGAATGGAATCGATGACGATCCCCGCTCCCGCTTGAATATGCCCCATGCCTTGGGCCGCCACCAGCGTGCGTATAATAATATTAAATTCCATATTCCCGTTATAGTCAATCCATCCCATGGAACCCGTATACGGGCCACGGCGGACAGGTTCTAACTCTTCAATGATTTCCATGGTCCGTATCTTCGGCGCGCCCGTGATCGTTCCTCCAGGGAATGTGGCTGCAATGACGTCGTACGCATCCTTTCCTTCCGCCAGCTCGCCGACAACTTCGGAGACGATATGCATGACATGGGAATAGTATTCGATGACCATGAAGTCTTTGACATGAACGGAGCCGTACTTGGAGATGCGGCCAAGGTCATTGCGCTCGAGATCGACCAGCATGACGTGCTCGGCGCGCTCTTTTTCGTTGTCGATGAGCTCGCCGGCCAGGCGCAGGTCATCCTGCTCGTCCTTGCCGCGCGGGCGCGTGCCTGCGATAGGACGCGTCCGCAGGACGCCATCCTCGAGCTGCACGAGCAGCTCCGGCGAGCCGGAGACAAGGGCGAAGCCTGCGAAGCGCAGCAAGCCCATGTAGGGCGAGGGATTGACGATGCGCAGCGCCTCGTAGATCTCTTCCGGCGTCGTGTTCAGCCGCCGGCTCTGTCTCACGGACAAGTTGACTTGGAACACGTCACCTTGGGAGATATAGGCTTGGATGCGCTGCACCGCCGCCATGAACTCGGCTTTGCCGAACGCAGGCTGGATGCCTGCGATGCTCTCTACATCGATGTGCAGCTGCTCGCGCGCAATCGATGTCCCGTCCGGGCCGCTCGGCTGCGAGCCGGGCCCGGTATTGCGGATAGCCTGCCAGCGTCTGAGCATGGCATCCGCCTGAGCTTGTGCCTCTGCGTATAGCCCCCGCAGATAGGCGCCGTCCGCTGCCAGGTCCTGCTGCAGGGGAAGATGGACCATGATGTACAGGCTTTTCTCCAGATGATCCACAGCCCACACCTGATCATACATCGCGAAGCTATAATCCGGGATGGGCAGGTCATCTGCCGCTTGTACCGGGAGCTTTTCAATGGTCCGAATCACATCATAACTCCAAAACCCTACACATCCTCCCAGAAATTTAGGAGCACCTTCTACTTTGGGACTTTGGTAGGAGGACATCCATTGTTTCACGATCGCAAGAGGCTCGCCCTTCGAACGGGTTACTTTGCCGAACGTGGTGATTTCAGCTTCCAGTCCTTTTCCGTGTACGGTTGAAAAGGGCTGTAAGCCCAGGAACGTGTACCGCCCTCCTTTGCCGCTCTCCAGCACAAAGGAATCCGCCGACGCTTCCTTCCAGGCCGATTCCCATGAGGCTGCACGGTCTTCCTCCAGCTCAAGCTTGATAACGTAAGGCAGCATGGTATATGAGGAGGACCAACTGCACCATTGATCTAAGGTTGTTAAAATCATGTTCGCCCCTCCTTCCAGTAATATCCGAGGATTAGTTGTCCATTAGTATACTCCAACCCATGACAGAAAAAAAGCCCCAGCTGCAGGAGCTGAGGCTTGCTTGGTTGGATGTCAAAATTATTGCTCTTCGAATTGGTAAAGTGGTGTTGACAGGTAACGCTCACCGTTACTTGGAACGATCGCAACAACACGCTTGCCAGCGCCAAGCTCTTTGGCTACTTTCAGTGCTGCGAAAATCGCTGCACCGGATGAAATACCGCCAAGAATACCTTCTTCTTTGGCTACGCGGCGGGAAGTTTCGAAAGCATCGTCATTCTCCACGGCAATGATTTCATCGTAGATGTTCGTATTCAAGATACCAGGAACAAAACCAGCACCGATACCTTGGATTTTGTGAGGACCTGGTTTACCGCCGGAAAGAACCGGTGAAGCCGCAGGCTCTACCGCATAAATTTTGATGTCTGGGAAGTTTTCTTTCAACACGCCGCCAGCGCCTGAAATCGTTCCGCCCGTACCGATACCTGAAATGAAAGCATCCAGTTTGCCATCATGCCCTTTAATCGCTTCTACGATTTCCGGACCTGTTGTTTCACGGTGAACTTTCACGTTGGCTGGATTTTCAAATTGTTGCGGGATGAAGTACGAAGGATTCTCTGCTTTCAATTCCTCCGCGCGTTTGATCGCACCCTTCATTCCTTCTGCTCCCGGAGTAAGAACAAGCTGTGCACCGTAGGCGCGAAGTAGGTTACGTCTTTCTAGAGACATCGTTTCTGGCATGACCAGAATCGCTTTGTAGCCTTTAGCAGCCGCAACTAATGCTATTCCGATTCCTGTGTTACCGCTAGTTGGCTCAACAATCGTATCGCCGGGCTTAAGTTTACCTTCTTGCTCAGCTACCTCGATCATGGAGATGGCAATACGGTCCTTAACGCTAGCACCAGGGTTCTGATACTCCAATTTAACATAAACCTCTGCGCTTCCTTCCGGAACCACACGATTCAAACGAACAAGCGGTGTATCTCCAATCAAATCCGTAATGCTTTGTACTAATCTTGCCATTTCTAGTTCCCCTCCAGATTGAGTAATAGATGATTTCCGAGTTAATTAGTCGGTATTATACATTTAATCTTATCAATGCACCCAGTAGTTGTCAACCATATTTTCACCAGGCGCTACTTAAACTCCGGATCTACAATCGTTACTTTCCATTTCGCTCGAAGCTGTGAAACATAATCCTTGAGCGGCGGCGCCTCCTGCAGCGCCAACTCTCTGCGCACATTTTCGCGAATAAACGCTTGATCCGGATTTTCTTTCTCACGCTTGCTTTTCAGCTTCACTATGGCAAATCCTTGCGATAACGCTACCGGTTTACTGATTTCCCCAGCCTTCAGCAATTTCGCCGCCTCCAGAACCGAAGCTGCCACGAATGGGTCATCCCCCTCAATCCAGCCCAAATCGCCCCCGGTATTATTGGTTGCATCATCGAGGGAACGATCTCTCGCCAGGATTTCAAAGCTTTCCCCTTTGGCCAGCGCAGCAATGACTTTGTTCGCCTGATCTTTGGTAGAAACAATAATCTGCTGGATGTTGTACTCGGTTTCTTGCTTAAACTCATCAGGATGCGCTTGGATGTAAGATTCCACCTGAGCATCCGTTATTTGGATATGGCTGGTAGCAAGCTTCTCCAAGAGCAGTTTATTCGTGACATCCTCTTTGATTTCTTGCTGGGACAGCCCCAATTGATTTTGCATGGATGCATAAAATTGTTCTTCGCTCTCATAGCCTTGCTGCATACGTTTCAACTCACGCGTAATTTCCGCGTCACCAATCGTCGTCCCCGTCTCATTTCCTTCCAAACTTATCACATCACGATCCAACAGTTGACCTAAAAGTTCTGCGCCATAATGACGTTCCAGCGCCGTTTGTAGCTCTTGCCGCTTAATTTCACGACTTCCAATTTTGGCAACGACCTGCTCTTTGTTTTGCTCGCCTTGCTGCTCGGGATCCGCTGGATGACTTGGTTCTGATTGGTTCATGGTATGGGTGATCAGCAAGGATGCGAGCACGAGATTACATACAGCCATCACAATGATGACTCCCCACAATCGCTTTACGTTCTGCATCCTGACTCCCTCTTCATTTCCATAGTGCTGCCGATCTACTGGTTAATCATCCGTTGCAGCTCTTCTTCATTGTAGCGATACGCTTCATTGCAGAAGTGACACACGACTTCGGCGAAACCTTCGTCATCCAGAATTTCTTGAAGCTCATCTTTTCCTAATGAAATCAGTGTGGCTTCGATCCTCTCCCGGCTGCACTTGCAACGGAACATAACGTCCATCTCATCTAGCTTTTGAAAAGAAGGCAATACCGTTTGCAGAATTTCCTCCAGGTTCAGCCCCCCGCCGAGCATACTTGTGAAGGATGGGATACGCGAGAGCATTTCCTCGATTTCCCCGATCTCCTTGTCATCTAATCCAGGAAGCAATTGAATGACGAACCCGCCGGCAGCAAGGATGGAGTGATCCGTATTGACCAATACACCCAGCGCAACAGCGGAAGGCGTCTGCTCCGACTTTGCAAAATAGTAAGTGAAATCCTCAGCTAATTCACCGGTAATTAGTGGCGTACTGCCTTTATACGGCTCTTTAAGTCCTAAATCTTTGGTTATGTACAAAAAGCCTTCCGTTCCCACTGCAGCGGCAACGTCAAGCTTGCCATTCTCTTTGAGAGGAGGATCAACAAGCGGATTATCCACATAACCGCGCACCTCGCCCTTGGCATTGGCATCAACCACAATCTGACCGATTGGACCATCACCTTTGACTTGAACAATGAGATGTTCCTCCCCTTTGAGCATAGCTCCCAGGAGTAGACCTGCTGCTGCCGTTCTTCCTAAAGCCGCTGTGGCTGTCGGGGTCGTTTGGTGTCTTCGGCTAAGTTCATCTGTGAGGTCGGTCGTTTGTACCGCAAAAGCACGAACTCTTCCCTGAAGGGCCGTTCCTCGAATTAAATAATCGCCCATGTTACTTCCTTTCCTTAAACAGCTTATGCATTTTTCTCATAAATCATTTGTAAACCTTGCAGTGTCAACAAGGGATTCACAATTTGAATCGTACGGGATTCACTGGAGATCAATTCTGCAAGTCCCCCCGTTGCTATGACGGTAGGATTTACATTAAACTCCTGTTTTACACGCTCTACGATTCCATCAACCTGGCCTACGTAGCCGTAAATAATGCCCGCCTGCATCGCCGTCACCGTGTTTCTACCTACAACGCTCTTCGGCTTCACGAGCTCGATGCGCGGCAGCTTCGCCGCCTTTTGATATAAGGCTTCTGTTGAAATACCGATTCCCGGCGCAATGGCGCACCCCACAAGCTGCTGGGCAGGATCGATATAGTCGTAAGTTGTCGCTGTTCCGAAATCAACAATGATACAAGGTGCCCCATAAAGTTCAAGCGCCGCCACAGCATTCACAATGCGATCAGCCCCAACCTCTTTGGGATTATCTACTCGCACGTTCAATCCTGTCTTTATGCCGGGGCCCACTGTAAATGGCGTCCTTTTTAAATAGTGCAGACAAAGGTTTTCCATCACACTGACGAGTGGAGGGACGACTGAAGAGACAATGACACCTTCAACTTCGCTGAATTTGATCCCTGAGTGTTGGAACAGGCTGTACAGCTGCATGCCGTACTCATCAACAGTGGCCGAACGGTTCGTGCTTACCCGCCAATGGTGCAGGAGCGTACGTCCTTTATAAAGACCGAGTACAATGTTCGTATTCCCAACATCGATAACGAGAATCATAACGCCGTCCCCTTCCGTTCATTGAGGTCAAGTGAAATATCCAGCGCTGAGACTGAGTACGTCAACCGTCCAACTGAGATCACATCTACGCCCGATTCTGCCATAGCTTTGATGGTCTGTGGGGTTACTGATCCCGAGCCCTCTACTACAATATGCGGAGCTTTGCTTTTAATTATGGAAACGGCTTCCTTCATCTTAACGGGTGCCATATTATCCAGCATAATAATGTCTGCTCCAGACGATAACGCTTCATGCAGTTGATCAAAGTCTTCGACCTCTACCTCAATTTTCATGGTGTGAGGAATCTGCTGCCTAGCCGCCTGAACCGCCTGGGTGATACCGCCAGCGCCCTTAATGTGGTTATCCTTAATCATCACTGCATCATATAAGCCAAAACGATGATTATGACCGCCACCTACGCGGACGGCATATTTCTCAAGCAACCTGTGGCCCGGCGTTGTCTTCCGTGTGTCTACAAGTCGTGTTGGCAAACCCTCCAGCGCATCAACAAATTCCCGCGTCTTGGTCGCGATACCCGACAATCTTTGCATGAGGTTAAGACTCAAACGTTCACCAAGCAGAATGTTTCGGGTGTTTCCTTCCACTTCAGCTAATATAGTCCCTTTATTAACAGACGATCCTTCCACCACTTTTGTTTCAAAACGAAGGGAAGGGTCGATGACTGCAAACACTTCTTGTGCGATCCGCAGACCGCATACGATTCCGTCTTCTTTGACGTGGATAATCCCTTTGGACGCATGGTCCAAAGGGATCGTTGTCAGAGTCGTGACATCACCGGTGCCAATATCTTCTTCTAACCAAAGCCGAATATGTTTACGAATCAGTTCCATATTTAAATCCAGCATATTAAATCCACTCCTCAATGCTATCTTCCCCGCGCTTAAAAACAATATGCTTCTTCCAAGCATGATCATCACGTTCCGGGAAATCCTCACGGTAATGACCGCCCCGACTTTCCTCACGTCCTAATGCCGCCATTGTCGTAAGCAAAGCACAGTTCAGTAAATTGGCAAACTCATAATCTTCACGTTTTGTCATCAAGGAATCAAAAATGGACAGCTGTCTGGACAGCTCATCGTGACCTTTTTGCAGGCCTTTGGCCGAACGCTTCAGTCCGGCGTAGCGCAGCATGACTTTCTGCAGTTTCAGCTTCTTTTCGACAACTGCCTGATTAGGAATCTCTGTTCTTGGCGCTTCTGACTCTGCCCGAATGTGAATGTCACCTTCCAGAGGCGGAAGCTCTTGAATACGTTCTATGATCCTCCTACCGAAAACGATAGCTTCCGATAAAGAATTACTAGCTAAGCGGTTAGCGCCATGTACCCCTGTAGAAGACACCTCACCACAAGCGAAAAGACGGCGGACATGCGTTTCACCATGCAAATCGGTCTTAACGCCACCCATCATATAATGGGCTGCCGGAGCAACCGGAATCCAGTCTGTGCTCATGTCTAGACCATAATTCAAGCAGTACTCATAAATCGTTGGAAACCGATGTTTAATTAGCTCCTCGGATTCGTGTGTGATATCAATATAAACAAAGGTCGATTTGCAAGACTCCATCTCATCCACAATAGCACGAGCTACAACATCCCTAGGGGCCAGCTCAAGTTGCGGATGATACCGCTCCATGAAGCGCTCCCCTTTAATGTTGCGGAGATAAGCCCCCTCGCCGCGTACCGCTTCGGAGATAAGAAAGCGCGGAGCACCTGGGTAGCAAAGCGCTGTTGGGTGGAATTGAACGAATTCCACGTCTTGAATTTGCGCTCCTGCGCGATACGCAATCGCGATGCCGTCACCGGTCGCGATATCCGGGTTGGTCGTGTAGCGGAACAACTGCCCCGCACCGCCGGAGCAAAGAATCGTGGCGTTGCCGCGGACAAAAACCCGCTGGCCGCCCGGCTTCTGGACAAGTGCGCCGTAGCACTCGCCATCTTGTGTAATGAGGTCGATCACGAAGTGATCGTCCCAGATCTCAATGTTCGGATCCTGTTTCGTGCGTTCCGAAAGAGCTCGTACAATTTCGGCGCCGGTAGCGTCGCCGTGCGCGTGCAGAATGCGGCGCTGGCTGTGAGCTCCTTCTTTGGTCAGAGCGAACTCTCCGTTCTCCAGATCGAATTTAGTCCCCATCCGAATCAGATCCTGAACGCCGTTAGGTCCTTCGTGAACAAGAACGTCAACAGCCTCTGGCGAGCATAGGCCGGCGCCGGCGATCAAAGTATCCTGCATATGATATTCAGGTGAATCCTCGTCGGAAATAACAGCTGCTATCCCACCTTGTGCATAGCGGGTGTTACTGTCGAGGAGCGATTTCTTCGTAATCATCAGAACTTTCTTATTTTCACTAGCGCGCAGAGCTGTAAACAATCCTGCAATACCTGCGCCAATCACAATTACATCTGTATGTACATGAGGAATGGAATTTAAATCTACATCTACGAGGTATCTAGGAATCATGCCGCTCACCCGTTCTTCACCATTAATTCTCGCAAAGAAACAGAATCCGGGAATATAATAGATTCTGTTCCTTCGCGAGGGTACCTAACTATCAAAACAGATAACCATACGAATTGATGCTTTCTTTCAATTAAACAAGAGAGTAGCGCATGCTACTTTACTTGTAACATGCGCTCTAAGGACAATCTTGCTTTATCGGCTACATCCGTGGGTACATAAATCTCTGGCTGCATCGTTTCAAGACATTTCACAATTTTCTTCAAATTGTTCACTTTCATATTCGGACAGACCAAGTATTTGGTTGCAAAGTGGAATTGCTTGTCCGGGCTATCCAAACGCAATTGATAGCCAGTCCCATCTTCCGTCCCAACAATAAACTCCTTGCAGTCTGACTCTTTGCAATATTTAATAATCGCTGTCGTGCTTCCTACGAAATCGCCCAGTTTCACAACTTCTGGCCGGCACTCCGGATGAACAACGAATTGCGCATTCGGATACTGCGCTTTCATTTCTTCCACATCTTTGACGGTCAGCATATCATGCGTGTTGCAATAGCCTTCCCAGATGATCACTTTTTTGCTTGTGAATTTTGATACATAGTCGCCCAAATTTTTATCCGGCACCCAGATGATCTCATCCGAATCGACGGAATTAATAACATTTATGGCATTTGCAGATGTGCAGCAAATATCTGTTTCTGATTTCACATCAGCTGACGTATTAATGTAAGCAACGACTTTAGCTTTTGGATGCTGGCGTTTCAAGGCGCGAAGACCTTCAACATTCACCATATCCGCCATCGGGCAGCCTGCACGTTCATCCGGAATAATTACCGTTTTGTTCGGGGCCAAAATTTTAGCGCTTTCGCCCATGAAATGAACGCCGCAAAAAACAATGACATCTGCATCTGTTTGTGCCGCCTTTTGCGCGAGCAAAAAGGAATCCCCCCGGAAATCGGCAACTTCTTGAACCTCGTCACGCTGATAATAATGAGCAAGAATAATAGCATTCCGTTCTTTCTTCAATTGAAGCAACCGCTCTTTCAACTCACGGTTCTGCTCCGCTTTACGCTCTAGTGCTAAAGCTTCCATGGATGCTTCCTCCCCTGTCTGGGATGTAAAGTGTATTTCATAACCATCTAAAAGTAGTATGATCTAACCTTTGTAAAATTAGAGATTTACAACTAATTTACACATTCCAGCATCCCCTGTCAATGCGTAAAAAAGCCGAAATAACCAGAAAAATCCGGGTACACCTGACGTGTACACCGGATTTACGAGTTGCCATTGCTTGTTACTCTTCGGATTGATCTGGATTCGGATCTTTATCTTTTTCGAACTCTAATTTGTTGCTGTCATTTGCTTGGCTTTGAGGCTGGATGTTCACTTTAACGTCCTCGTCATCCCCGCTAGCGTTCAGTCTGCCTTTTTCCAGAAGCTCAATAATTTCGTCTTTATCGAGCGTTTCTTTCTCAAGCAGCGTTTTGGCTACGAGATGCATCTGATCGGCATGCTCCGTAAGAATCGCACGCGCACGGTCATAACAAGTGCGGATAAAGCTTTGCATCTCTTGGTCAATCTCATAAGCGATCGCATCACTGTAGTTTTGTTCATGGCCGATGTCGCGGCCCAAGAACACTTGACCTTGCGAACTGCCGAACTGCATCGGTCCAAGCTTATCGCTCATCCCGTATTCCATAATCATGCGGCGAACGATTCCGGTTGCCTTCTGGAAGTCACTGTAAGCCCCTGTGCCGATCTCACCGATAAATAATTCTTCGGCAACGCGGCCTCCGAGGAGTCCTGTCACTTTATCCAACAGCTCGTTCTTCGTCTGCATCATACGGTCTTCGCCTTCTTTGGGCAGCATCATGACGTAACCGCCAGCGCGTCCGCGCGGAACAATTGTCACTTTGTGCACCATATCTGCATTTTCCGCATGATAACCAATGATTGCGTGTCCGGCTTCATGATAAGCGACGATACGCTTCTCAGAATCGCTGATAATTCGGCTTTTCTTCTGCGTACCTACAATGATACGGTCAAAAGCTTCCTCGATTTCAGCCATGGAAATATCTTTACGGTTACGACGAGCAGCAATTAAAGCTGCTTCATTCAATAGATTCTCTAGGTCAGCGCCTGTAAATCCAGTTGTGTAACGGGACAAAGCGTCGAGTTTCACATCTTTGGCAAGCGGCTTATTGCGTGCATGTACTTTCAGTACAGCTTCGCGGCCTTTAATATCCGGACGGTCAACCGTGATTTGACGGTCGAAACGGCCTGGACGCAGTAACGCCGGGTCAAGAATATCCGGTCGGTTCGTTGCTGCAACGATAATGATGCCTTCGTTCGCGCCAAACCCGTCCATCTCAACAAGCAACTGATTGAGGGTTTGCTCACGCTCGTCATGTCCGCCGCCTAAGCCAGCGCCACGTTGACGACCGACAGCATCGATCTCATCAATGAAAATGATACAAGGCGAGTTCTTCTTCGCATTCTCGAACAAGTCACGCACACGGGATGCGCCGACACCGACGAACATTTCCACGAAGTCAGAACCTGAGATACTGAAGAACGGTACGCCTGCTTCACCGGCAACAGCCCGTGCAAGCAATGTTTTACCCGTTCCCGGAGGACCATTGAGCAGAACCCCTTTGGGGATTCTGGCGCCGACTGCTGCGAATTTCCGTGGATCTTTGAGGAATTCAACAACCTCGACCAATTCTTGCTTTTCTTCATCCGCGCCCGCCACGTCTTCAAATGTGACACGCTTCTTCTCCTCATTATATAAGCGGGCACGGCTTTTGCCGAAGTTCATGACTTTGCCGCCGCCACCTTGCGCTTGATTCAGCAGGAAGAAAAACAAGATGAAGATAATAACGAATGGGATAATGGATGTAAGGAAGCTAATCCAAACGCTATCCCTCTCCATCGTCTCATACGTTTCCGTAGGGACGCCATTCGCTTCGATCAACTGAACGACCAAAGGCTCATACGGAGCGTGAGTTTCAAAGCTCTTCTTATCCGCACCGCTTGGGGGGTTAATGTACTTACCTTTAATCAAATACGTGTAACCATCGAACTTCAACGTTACGGATTCCACATTCTTGTTAACGACTGCTTGGCGGAATTTATCGTAAGTTATTAATTCCTTTTGTTCGTTTTGGGTACTGATGAAATGGACGATACCTACTGTTACCAAAAATATAAGTAAATAAAAACCGGTATTCCGGATAATTCGATTCATCCCAAGCCTCCTCTCGAACGGCACACTTTTATTATTTTACCATATCCCGGTAAAGCACTACAACATAACCGCATTGAAGAAGCCCGGAGATATGACATTAAGTAGTATAAATCTCTGGTTTCAATATGCCGACAAATGGAAGGTTACGGTATTTCTCTGCATAATCTAGACCATATCCGACAATGAACTCATCAGGAAGCACATAACCTGCGTAATCAGGTTCGAGTTCAACGGTTCTGCGTGCCGGTTTATTAAACAGCGCAACGACCGAAATCGTCTTCGCATTGCGTCGCTCTAGTACATCTATCAGATAACTCAGCGTTAAACCGCTATCGATAATGTCCTCCACGATAAGAATGTGACGCCCTTCTACGGGAACGTCAAGATCTTTGATGATCTTAACAACACCGGATGACTTCGTGGATTGACCATAGCTCGAAACGGCCATGAAATCGAGTTCCAACGGCACTCTGATCTGCTTGACAAGGTCAGCCATGAAAATAAAAGCTCCCTTAAGCACACAAATAACCAATGGATTCTTGCCTTCGAAATCGTTGGAGAGTTTCTCTCCTAATTCTTTAATCTTTTCTTGAATCTGTTCTTCACTGAAAAGAACTTCTTGAATGTCGCTGTACAAGGATGAACCCCCTAGTTTATATTATGAATCCTTATAAATTTACATTCTAGAAGAACGAAATTTACGCATGTTACCTCAGCACGAGCTTCAGATGAAGCACACGTTCCGTATCGGGTCCAACAAGAGCGTGCTTGGACCTTCGAAAGCCGGCAACCCAGAGGATCTGTCCGGAAGCATCGACCAGTAACGGGATGACATCGCGCCGACTTAGCGGCATTTTGGCATCAATGAACATATCTTTTACCTTTTTGGACCCGTTTAAACCATGCGGTTCCAATCGATCTCCAGACCGGCGGCTCCGAATAGCGAGCGGCATCTGAAGTTGATCCAGATCCAAAAATACGTCCGTTGCCGATGAGAGCAAATCAGCTGTCTCTATCGAACTGACGGGCATCCTAGAGATGTACAGTTTGGCCTCTATTTCTGGCAGGTTCAGCCCATCTGTATCTAATCCGATCTCGTATGTATAAGGCTTCGGCGTAGGAGCAAATGTTTGAAATTGAATGTCTTCATATTCTCTCACAATATAAAGCGCATCATGAACCTGCAGTACTTGATTAGAAACCTGATCCTGTAAGATCAACTCGCGGACACTTTCAATCCGGTTAAATTCCAGCCGGTCCATTCCCAAACAAAGACAGTTTAATATTAATTTAATCAAACGCCTTTGTAAAGCAACGTGCAGTCCGGTGAAATCACTTCGTTGCAGACGGCAAACCGCTCCCCGAAAAGTCGCAATCCGGCGCAAAACCTGTTCGGTTTCCTCCGCCATATAATCATCCTCAGCGCGCATCATGTCCGTCAATCGATTCAGCGATTCCGGAAGTTGTTCATTATACTGCTTCAGCATCGGCATTACATCAAGCCGAATTTGATTACGAAAGTACTTCCGCAGCTCATTGCTGCTGTCTTTGCAATACCTAATTTCATGCTGAAAGCAATAATTCACAATATCTGATTTGTATATACGTAAAAAAGGACGAATCAGTTCCATTTTTTTTTCGCGTCTGCGTTCCGGCATGCCGACAAGCCCTGACGGACCCGTTCCACGAAGGATTCTCATCAAAACCGTCTCCGCTTGATCATCCGCATGATGAGCAAAAGCAATTCGCTGCGCCCTGTAGTCAGCAGCAACTTGATGCAGGAAATCATACCGTTTTTCACGCGCGGCTGCTTGTCCGTTGAGCGATGTTTCCTCTATATAAGCCGGCACATCGATCACGCCGATTTCGCAAGGGAGGCCCAGACTCTTCGCCAGCTCCATTACGAAGGAAGCTTCTGCATCCGACTCCGCTCCACGGAACTGATGATTCACATGAGCTACGACCAGCTTCCAGCTGAAGCTTTCCGCCAGCGTAAAAAGGACATGAAGCAGCGCCACGGAATCAGGTCCTCCTGAAACCGCAACGACGACGACATCTCCCGGATCCGCCAGTTTCTCTTCTGTTATTCGCTGCCGCACCACGGCGACAAGATCGATTTCCATTCTGTCTTCCTTTCTGACTTGCGCTTTCCCTAATCGTTAATTCAGCCAATACATATAGACTGTAGCTCCAAAAATAAAAATAGAAGCGGCGAAGCAAATTTTCAGCCATGGCATTTTGAGCGTGGGCTGCGCAAGCTTTTTGCCCGAAATAAGCTTTCTCCAATAATGATAAGCCTCCTGCGAGGTGCCAAATTCACCTTTCAAAGCCTTTTGAAGAAAAGGCGCGATCTGAGCAGCGGCCGGACTCTCACGCATAATTGCCGTAAGTTGATTCATGTCTCTGTTCTGAGGCAGCATTTTGTTAATTGCCGTGAAGCGATGGCGCTGATCGAGCGATTTTAAAAGTAAAATGGCAAATGAAAATAAATCATAGCTCTCCTCCGCTACCCGCTCCCCCATGTTCCAAAAGCCGCGATCGTACACTTCCGTTAGTTGTTTAATGGCCCTGCCCTTCGGCGTCACCCCGCCAAAATCAATGAGGTCCACATCGCCATAGTTGGATACGATCATATTTTCTATCTTCAAATCCCCGAACACATAGCCACTCTTATGGATCTCGGTTAGCTTGCGAAGCAGATTAGAGCCGATAACATAAATCCAATCCTGTCCACGCTTATGTATAAAATGAGAGATGGTCATTCCATCAATATACCGCATGACATAGAAAGAAATATCCTTCCCGCGTACGTTCATATCATCCGCATCGATCAAAAAATTCTTAAAAGATGTATTTGTGAGCGATATAGCGAGAAGCGAGTTAATCTCCGACTGATGGTCTACCGTTTCATGTCCTGCTTTCAACGCAAATCGGGCCGTTCCTCTTCGTACGAGAATCACAACACCGTTAGAGCCAGCGCCTAATAAACGTTCGACCACATAGCTGTGGCCGTTCCATTTGCCTTGGATCTCTGCCCCTGGACGGAAGGCTTCCTCATACCACGTAGTCACTCAGCATCCCATCCTCGGTCGTTGGTGTGACAGGCTTCTCCGTCACGAACTGCAACGTTTGCAGGAGCGCCGGACCTGTCGGAGTCGTACCCTTCATGTTTATTTTATAGAACATCTTGTCTAAATTTGCAAGTTGATTCGTCCAACTGAGATCCATCTCCAGCTCTTGGTCTCTCGTTTTGGTTGAAGGGAAGTGAAACACCGCTAACTCACTTTTGCCGCTTCGGGCTCTTAGACTTAGCAGAAGATCATGAATGGCTTCCCGGACTGCCGCAAGCTTAGGTTTCATACTAGCACTAGCATCTATTAAAAGCGCAACGCGAAGGGAAGTGGTCTCACTCATCGAATCGATCACTTGAACTACCTCTGCCCGCTTCTCTGGCGGAAGTTGCTCTAATTGATTAATCCCCAAAATACTTTGCAATTCTTTACCTACGGCATGCTGGATCGTTGTCGTTACCGTTTTGCGCGTCATCATCTGAACCGTTTGGGACAGTTGGCCCGAATTGACTATTCGGCTCATCCCGCCGCCTGCCGCGGCAATCTCTCGAATCTCTTCAGAGCCTAGCATGCCTAGTTCTCCCTGGTCGACTACACCGATGACATTTACCGTAACTCCTTCTGTATGCGCTTGTGCAGCCGCAATGACCGGGCTCACGCCAACATTCGAGCACCCGTCTGTAATTAACAAAATCTGTTTCATCATGATATTTACCTCCCTGGCTCAAGAAAAGTTTTGCTCTCTAGTAGCTCTTCTCCTAGTTTTTCCATTTTTGAGAGGCTCTAATCATGAGGCAGGAAGAACCGCGAAAAACAGCCAGCCGATGAGTGCGACTGACTGTTTTTGCAAAAATACAATGGGAATTATGGTTTACGCCATCTTCTTCTCAATAGAAAACCCGATAGAATCAAAGCTAGGCCCGCCAGTTTTACAAATGTGTGGCTGGACTCTCCCGTTACAGGGAGTGTTTCTGCGTGATTACCAGGCTGATTCCCTCCCGCGTCGTTATCATCCTTCACTGGAATAACCGGTGCCGTCGGTTCGGGACTGGCAGAAGGAGTCGGTCCTGTCGATGGTTTTGGCGATGGACTAGGACTCGGGCTTGGAGAAACAGTTGGAGCCGGCTTCACGCTTGGCTTCGGTATGGGTGAAGCGCTCGGGGTCGGGCTTGACTCGGACCTCGAACCATGACCTGACGGTCCTGGCGGAGCGGACGGCCCCGTTTCGTTCGACCTTTCATTGGTGACGGTTATTACCAAGTTCTCCGCCGAATGAAGTGTTATAGGACGTTCAATAGAGTTTAGCACATATCCGGCAGGAGATATGGTTTCCTTCACAACATATTCACCAGCCAGCAAGCCGGTAAAGTCAGCTGTCCCTGTCGCATTCGTGGTCACTGTGCGAATGAGATACTTGGTTTCACCGGACTTACGGTACAATTCGAAGGTTGCTCCGCCAAGCAGTAGGTTCCTGTCCGCTGCATCCACTTTCTTAACCGATAAAGCCCCTCTGACACCGCTGCCTGTGCCGGAACCGCTCGAGACACCTACCAGTATATCCTGCACGGTTTCTTTCGTGACCGTTATTTCATTGTTACCGCTAAAACTGACTTTATTGGAAACAGTATCTTTATCATTGGCAGCAATCAAGGACTGATATTCCAAGATATAGGCTGACCTAATCTCATTAGCAAACCTTAATTCAAACGTCTGCTTGCCGTCGCCGTACGTTTGAAATGTCACCGTATAGTCCCTATCCTTCGTTAACTCCGCACCCTTAATTAAATCACCAGTAGTCGCAAAGAGATGGAATGAATCCGGAAGCAATACCTGATTTACTGTCGGTGTATCCAAGATGGCAGCGTCAAATACTGTGGATTGTCCACGATTGATGGTAATCTTCCAGTTTATTTTGTCACCGCTCTGCAGCCCCTCTTTGCTAACATACTCTCCCCCGTGCGGAATAGGAACAGAAGCTGTAAGATCATTCGATACAGGCTTATCCCCATCAAATAATTTGGCCGTATTCTTAACTGTACTATTAAGAAGCTGACCCTCAAGACTCGTTTTAAAGACTAAATAATACGGCCCTGAAATTGGCTGTTTAAATGTCACGACGAGCTTATTGTTAGCATCTACGTGGTAGTCATAGCTGAGTCGATCTACAGTCGAGCCGATAGTAGTTGCGCCATTCGCCTGGACATTCATGTGATAGACGTTAAAAGTAACGGAACCATTGGAACTGTCTACCAACTTTTGATTTGATTCTAAAAAATCTTCGAGCATGGCTGCTTCAAGCGTTTTACCGTTGTAGTTAAACCCTACATTCCATGTAATCTGTTTTGAATTTAAATCATACGTTCCGTTTTTAAATCCGTTGTTTTTGACCTCGTCCCTTGGTTCAAACTTTGCCATCACTGTTTTGGATTGCGCAACCTCAGAACGATCAATCCAGTTTATTTTAGCCGAATTAAGGAAGTAGTTTATGCTACCAGCAGGTTGAATCCAATCCAGATTAAACTCTGTTTTGTAGCTAATTGTAATAGGACTAGTAAGGGTATTCGCAAATGTAATTTTCAAGCCTTCGTCAAGGGCCACCGAACTATCGACTGTATACTCTGTTGGATCTAGTATAGTGGCGCCCTTTTTAATGACCAACGAATCTGGGAGAAGACGGAGGCCTTTGTTCGGAAATGTATCATTCAAAATAACATGGCTCATTTCCTGACTATCCCCGTTAATGGTTAGGTTCCATCCAACAGTCTGAGCCACATAATCTACAGCTCCGACTGTTTTGACAATAGCTACCTGTATGATAGGCTTTGTGGCCGTTTTAACTATTCCGCTGCCGGAAGTAACTTGGTTGGTTATGGTCGCATTATCGATAACGGGAGTGTTCGCTTTAGTCTGATAAATGATGGTATAAGCCGATGAAATATCGTTATTAAACAGCAGCTTGAAACCTTTCTTAGCTTGGGCTTCCAGTGGCGTCAACGTATATTCCGAAGCAGGCAGTTCACTGCCGAGCACCTCGCCGCCAGCGGAATTGAACGTTACCGGAAAGACTTTAAGTGAACCCGGCACCAAATCTTGGGTGTCATTGTATAAGTCTGTTAGCGATGCTGCCTCCTGCGCAATAGTCCCTTCGTTATAGTTATACTTGATTGCCCAGCGAATGGTCTGAGTAGTGGAAATGTATTCGGTTGATGTCTTATCAAGCGGATTTCCATGCTGTACGGCGACCGTTGCAGATGCCTGGACAGGAGTTTTGTTGCTTCCTGCCAAAGTGGCGGTATTCACAAATGACCCTTTGGTTGAGTCCACGATTGGCGTCGAGTATTGAATGCGGTAGGCAGAAACAATCGGACTGTCTGTAAAATGTAAGGAAAGAGCATTTCCCTCTGTACTCACCGTATACTTACTGCTATCCAACAATCCCCCTTGCACCATTGTGCCATCCAAGTGGACATCTAAATCGTAAACAGCCACTGTTACCGGAACGGCCAATCCAGCAGGCATAGGATCTGTTACGACGGCCCCCTGAATAACGTCCAGCGACTTGTTCACATCAACAGTCCAATCAATTTGCTTCGCATTGAACCCTTTAGCTGTACCTGTTTTGCTTATTGTAGAAGGAACTGTCGGTTTGAAGGTGAGAGTAAACACCTGCTCTCCCGAATTAATCGGAATTTTAATAATTTGTGTGGTGCTTCCCGTAATTTGGCTTTTATTGAACTGTGTGTTAAAGGTGAGAGTCCCCTTCACATTATCATGGCTTTCAATGAAATTGTTGAAGGTAATCACTACTAGATGGCTATCTCTGTCAACATGGAACGTTCCTACCTGATCATCACCCATCGTCAGATTGCCGGTGACATCATTGAATAGTAAAAATTGCTGCGGCAGCGTAAAAGAATATGTATCTCCGGCCCTGTATACATGGCCGTTTGGCAGAGACCAGGTATAGTCCAGCTTCACTTTGGCCCCCTGCTCGTAAACATTGTCCGTCACAACTTGTCCCGCACTGTTATATACAGCCATAGACACACTGTCCAAAATACCTTCTGTAATCGCAGTCGCACCGACTTTCGTTGAAAAGCTAATCCCGTACATGCTTTGCATAAATACTAAGAGAGCAATTAACAAAACCTTCGTCTGCTTATTGAACATTTTTTTGTTACCTCCATTCCTGACTCACATTTGGAACAAATTAAGGGAAATCCACAACATTGAAACAAAATGTATCAAAAATAACCACAGTATACAATACATTATGTATCAACGTCTATATTATATGATACGTTATGTATTGTATACATACTGTTTGTGTTTCAGCATCTTTGACCTGCAGCTATAAACTGCAGTCATTTATCCTGTTGATTCTACCATTTTCGCTTTTACTATTAACCGATGCGTCGGATTAACCATAGGGTCGCAGGTGATTAGCGTAATTTCTCGATCTTTGCCATTCCCTTTCAATACTGAAACGTCAGTAGGAAGGACATACTCCTTGCCATCCACAATGTAATCGAACAATTTGCTCCCCGTATCCACCTGAATAACGTCCCCAAGCTCGACTTCATCCAATCTGTTGAAATTTTTCCCGTAGGTTAAGTTCCTATGACCGGCGATGGCATAGTTGCCGAGCTCACCGGGCTTACCTGTATGGGCCATGCTTGCAATGGACACTTTTAAATTCTCGACCGTTGCATCAGTCAAAATTGGGAGCTTCAAATTTATTTTCTTAATAAGCAGCACACCCTCTATATTCTTTGGCAGTATTGGAGTTGTTTTCGGTGTAGCCTGCTGCGCCTTCGAAGGTTGACTCGTTTGTAAGGCTGCTGCAGGAACGGCTGAAGGAATGGAACCTGAAGAACTTGAAGTATCTGCTGTATTTACTGTACTTGCTATATCTGCCGTGTCTGAAGCGCCTATAGCGTTAACAGTATCTACCGGACCCCCAGCACTCACAGTCTCCGTCTCCTCGGTCGCCAGTTGATCCATTGCTTGCATATTTTCTTGCCACTGCTTCAAAATCTTCTGCTGAAGGTAGCTCTCATATCGATCATTTATGGAAGGGTACAGAAAAATCATGATGCCAAGGATGATGCAACTTATCGAAATCGTTTTCCTAATCATTAGCTGCCTGCCTTTCACGAATTTCCCACCACGAATCCTTACCTGTACAACCAAAAAGCCGCAACAGCAAATGAGCTGTTACAGCTTCACTTTCCCACCTGGCTAGCTGACGGTTTTGGGACGTTCCATGCGCGTAATCCCCGGCCAGCGGAACGTAGCCCACTCTGGTTGCCGCTTTTCTACGCGGGCAACGACGACCGTCATATCATCTTGAATTTCGCCATGATGGTGGCGGAAAATCCGTTCCAATAAACAATCCGCGAACTCTTGCGGTAAAGTGGTATCAATTTCATGGATCATGCGCTTCATCCACATCTCTTTGTTCACCGCATGACCGGGCGCATCATAGATACCATCCGTCATCATGACGAGGATATCTCCCGATTGTAGAGGAATTGAAACCAGATCGACATCAATTTCGCTCAAAATCCCTACGGGCAAGTTATTCGCCGAGATCGATATGACCTCATTTCCACGTTTAATGAAGCTCGGCGTTGATCCGATTTTCATGAACGTTGTATTTGCATTATACATATCTATCAATGCCATATCTACCGTCGCGTACATCTCGTCGGAGGAACGGAGCATAAGTACGGAGTTCAGCGATTTAATCGCGAGCTTCTCATCCATGCCCGACTGCAGCAGCTGCTGCAGGATGCTAAGCGCAGTCTGGCTCTCTGCCCGCGCCCGCTCGCCATTACCCATGCCGTCGCTAAGCGCCACGGCATATTTACCATTGCCCAGCTCCACTGTTGAGAAGCTGTCGCCCGAGAAGAGGTCGCCCCCTTTGGCTGCACCGGCGACCCCGGTCTCAACCTCGTATTCTTTGGCCGAGCCGAAGACGACTGTGCTGTAGCCTTCGCCGCGCTCATGCATCTCCTCGCGCATCACGGCGACATTCTCGCCGATGATTTCGCTGAGTAGCGGAGCAATGATTTTCCGGCATTCATCGAAGCCCTTCGTGTATTGATGAATGATTTCAATCTCAATATTTCCTTCATCCAAGGAAATAATATCGATCGTATGAATAGATAAGCCCAGCTCCTCCAGCGCATTACGGATTTGCTCTTCCTGAAGGAACAACTCCTGCCCTTCCCGCTTAATTTCCTTCGCCAGGTCCTCCATCACCTGTGAGACGCCAGACAATTGATCCGCTACGAGATGCCGGCTGTCCATAATCTGTTTTTTCCAGTGTAAATCATTTTTGTATAAACTGTATTGTTGTTTCATCACATCTAGCACCTGCTCAGGCTTATTACATACTTTCTTCCACTCTGGCGGTATTTGCTTCTTCGTCATACTCTCCTTTGTCTCGATACTAGTCATCATGTCGGTCATATACGTATACGTCTGGTAAAACTTCTGATCCCAGCACTGGCTCTTTTTCCAGCAGGAATCGCAAGCTTTCTGCGCAACCGCATTCATGAAATGTCCAACTTCCTCCTCCTTTCGATTTACAGCATCATCTGTCGTTAACTGCTTAAAGCTGCGAGACAGCTGGCGAAACACTTCCGAGAACTGTTCCACACGGCTGGCCGTTACATCGCGGACCCGCTTTGCGTAGTCCTGCTGTGATTTGAGATTCTCCTGCGTGCCCGGGACATATTTGGCAAGTGTGAGAATCAGGCTCCGAGGCGTGAGAAGGAACAACGTAACGGCGGCAAGCGATTCCCACGCGGAATTGATGACATCGGCGCTCGTTCCTAGATAGAACGATAAAATCGAGGACCCCAACAGCATGCCGAAAGCGACAGCAAGACGATTCCCCTCCTTTAGGAGTCCAGCTAACATGCCTGAGAAAGCCAGCAAGCTCATCTGGTAAATGGCGTTGCTATTCGCAAGGCTCAAAATTAGCCCTGTAATAACACCAACCGAGGCCCCGAAAGGTGCTCCGCCTACAAGGGCAAATAATAGAATCAAATACCGGGAGAGTACATGCTCCACCGTGACAGGCCCCATTACCCAACTCACCGTCCCCGTCATAACGGAAGCCAATAAGATAATTAAACATATGATTTCCTCGTGTTTCAAATGATAGTTTTTACGGGTGAGTGTGAATACAGGAATTGCTTGTATGAAAATTAACGTCAGCACCAGACTGAGCAGTGCCTCTACAGAAATCATCATAAGCGAATACCAACTTAAGTTTGAAATTACCAGTTCTGCAAACAGCTGAACCAAGAACGTCGAACTGAATACGAGCAGCGGGGCCAATGAAAGATCCGAGCGTTCAAACTTCTCAAACGCTTTTTGGATCAGCAGGAACACGATAATCTCCGTCACAAGATAACCCGTATTCGCATGTAAAGAGAATAAGCTTCCGGCAAATGCCGCAACACCTACATAGTGTAAGATATCTCTCCTCGTAAAATAGATAACTGCAATAAACGCTAAAGCAAACGGGGATAGCTGTTCCAGAATCATCGCACGTCCAAGAAGGAAAGCCATTACAATGAGGAGAAAAGTCCACTTCTTAGCCACAAAGGCTTGAACAAATCGATTTTCCACTGCAGCATTGCGTGCACCTGTTTTCGCTTTTTGCCACAACCCTGACCATCCGCCACCAATCACCGCACCTAGGCTTCTTCTTTGCATGCTTGAACACCATCCATTCTTCCCTTATTTGTTTCTCTAGTATAGAGACAATCTAGCAGAAAGTTTGTCAGAATGAGTTGATAGGTTCAAAGAAATTTCCGACAAGCCGCGCCGGCCGTGTCATCGGCCCTCAGCCCTTGTCTCGTCTCGCTTTACCGCCATGGAAGCGTATCCAAAAGTCTGATTGCCCCGAACTTTCGCCGTGCAGATGGGGGAGATACCCGTAACTCCATGTCGATTGTAAAAGTCCGTACGATGAATTGTAATGTTTTGGTAATGTTTATTTCACTAGTCTCTCATTCAGCCTCCTATTCCTCACTCAGGCAAATATAAGGGAACTTGAGTATGCTATATAAGCACATTCTACCGATTTGACTTGCAAAGGAGAACAACAAGACCTTATTTACCAAATCCCCTCGCATTTCTGCCCAAGACAGCTAAATAGCAAACCATAGTTCCCGCTCATGAGTGGCAGGAGTAATCTCCGGGTAAATAGCGGACTGTAATTCCCTTCCCACAACCCCTTGCCACAGCTTGCCGAACCCTTACTCCTCCGCCACACAAGGATAAATGACTTCGTCGTCCTTTTAGGACAAGCGCGTTAGTCAAGGTAGACGCGAAGCTAAAGTATAAAACCTATACTTTCTTATCTACCAACATAAAAAACCACATCCGCTTAAGCGAATGTGGTTCATTATTTGCATCTATTAGTCTCTTCTTCCGCCTCGGCCACCGCGTTTGGACTCGGTGTTCTTCTTGAGAGACGAAATCCGCTCTTCACTATCTTTAAGGAAACGAGATACTTTATCTTCGAACGAGAACGGTCTAGCTCCGCCTTGCTGCTTGTTAAAGCCGCCGCGACCGCCACCGCCGCCACCACGATTGAAGCCGCCACCGCCTGGACGACCACCACCTGGACCACCGCTTGGAGGACCACTGCGTTCCCCACCACTGCTTGGACGACCACCTTGGAAGCCACCTGGACGATCTCCGCTTGGGCGACCTTGATAGCTGCTGCCACCTGTACGTTCAGGACGAGCTGGTCTTTCCTCAACTGGCTTGTCAACCGTTTGCTTGATCGACAGTCCGATCTTGCCATCCTTGTCCACGTTAATCACTTTGACCAATACTTTGTCTTCCAGCTTTAAATGGTCATTAACGTCCTTCACATAATTGTCCGCGATCTCCGAAATGTGAACAAGACCGGTAACTCCTTCAGCAAGCTCGACGAATGCTCCAAAGTGAGTAATCCCCGTCACTCTACCCTCTAACTTGGTGCCAACTTCAATTGCCATAAAGTAAAATGTTCCTCCCTTAAAATGTTGAAAACACTGGCTACGCCGATTATAACCGATGCAGAAACCACGGTCAACACGGCATTCGCCGCTTATTTATTCCTTTTATTGCCTCGAGACACTTAGAGGCGTCTCTCCCGTTTTGCTATAGTGAAAATCCCGGCGAATAATTTGATCCAAGTATTCGTCATTATGAAGCCTAGCGACTTCCTTCTGCGTCTGCTCTTTGACCTTCTTCGCTTGGGCGAGTTGCTGCTCCATATTCGCGACGGCATTTCTCTTATCATGAAGCTTAGCGAACTGTCCCCAAATGTTAACAGCAGCCCAACTCATAAAACATAGGACAAAGATCAAGAGAAAACGCAGTCTTCGCTTTGAGCCTACACTACTGCTGCGCTTATTAGGTGCGGTTGCTTGAGCCTGCATCAATAGGAATTCCTCCTACTTTGAGAATAACCTGCGATAGATTGTTATGATCTTACCCGTTAACTTCTTCAACCAAACGGGGATCACGAAATATTTATGCACAGGCCGAGTCATCCACAGGAGTAATCTCCAAAAAGGATAAAGCAATTGTAGCACAATTCTGTAAAGGAATATAGCTACAGCTAGCAAAAAGCCCAAAATTATCACAGTTAGACGATATAAGCCAATGATCGGTTTAATGATAAGAATTTCGACGGTTTTTGCAAAAAACTTGTAAATCACGATGACAATTCGTATTAGAAGCAGCGTCAGATGAATGACCACATTGCTGAGGAGAGCGAAATAAAAGCAAATACCGATCCCCATCCCAAGAAAAATAAACACACGAACTTGTCCTTCATTGCTGTAAATAAGCAGACGGAACACCAGGATTGTCGCCACAATCCAAAACACCGTATCAACGAGCGGAATCGTCCATCGCGGCAGTTTGAGCTTGCCGGAAAGCACACGAAATACATCAAACATCGCACTTATGGCGACCCCGCTCAAAAACATCATGAAAATCGTATGAAACTGAACGTTCAGGGTCACTTGAATAATTTACCAAGAAACCCCTTGGATTTCTCCTGGGTATTTCCATCCACATAAGCTAATTCTTGAATGAGTCCTTCAATGGCGACCAACCCTTGCTCCAAGCTTAGATTCTTAATGTGCAAATTCTGCCCTTTAATCATCAGGTAGCCCATTTCCGTTTCAAGGAGGAACTCTTCACTGTCAAAGCTTTCAACGTTCAAAACTCCGGAGATCTCCAAGAGCTTGCGATTCAGCATTTTGATTTCTTGCCGCTTGTTCGTGTTTTTCACGGGTTCCATCATGGCCTGTACCCCTCCTTCATCTATCATTACGATATGGGAGGATGTCCTCATTTAGAACCACAAAAAAAGCCCGAGATCCCTCATCCGGGAATCCTGGGCTAATCTTTATTATGCAGTGCTACTCGGACTGATAAGCTTCTTCCTTGATCAGGGTATACATCTTCGCAGCGTCTTCCTTGCGGGTCGACTCCGAAAGGAGTTCCACGCGAATCGTCACCTTTTTCTGACCAAATTGAATCGCTAGTTCGTCGCCGACTTTCACCTGCGTACTCGCCTTGGCATCTCTGCCGTTTATCCAGACACGTCCTTGATCGGACACATCCTTCGCTACGGTGCGGCGCTTAATCAGACGAGAGACTTTGAGAAACTTGTCGATTCGCATTATTTTACAGCGTCTTTAAGCTTGTTACCCGCTTTGAAAGCTGGAACGTTGGATTCCGCGATCACGATTGGGTTGCCCGTTTGTGGGTTACGGCCTGTACGACCGGAACGTTTACGAGTTTCGAAAGTTCCGAAACCGATTAATTGAACTTTATCTCCGGATGAAAGAGCGTCTGTAACTTCACCAAGGAATCCGTTAAGTACAACTTCTACGTCTTTCTTAGTTAGTCCGCTTTTTTCTGCGATGTTGTTGATCAAATCCGTTTTGTTCATGTGATTTGTTACCTCCCAAAAATAGTTGAAAATCATGTCTTCTATGTACCAAAGCCGCAAAGCTGAGAGACTTTGAACAACGTTCAAATATCCCTAAATTATATTTCCATATTCAACCTTACACCTTACACCAAACTTAGTATTCTTCTTTTTTCGCCAAAATCCTTCTATTACTAACGAAGTTTTGTAACTTTTTTTGCTTCCTGCCAGTAATTTTCCATCTCTGATAACTCAGTTTGTTCAAAAGAAAGCCCTCTTAAACGTAGCTGATCTTCAATATATGAAAATCTTTGAATAAATTTGCGATTTGTGTGCCCAATAGCTTCTTCCGGGTCAATTTTCAGGAATCTAGCAACATTTACGATAGAAAAAAGCACATCGCCCAGCTCCTCAAGCCGGTCTTGAGCCGCTTCTTCCGATGGATTGCCGATAGCCTCACGCAGTTCTGCCAGCTCTTCTTCCAGCTTCTGAATCACCTCTCCAAGCTCTGACCAATCAAAACCAACAGTAGCCGCCTTCTTCTGCAGTTTCAAAGCCTTCAAGAGACCCGGCAGCTCCCGTGGTATGCCTTCCAGGACAGATTGCTTCGTCACGTCGATGCCCTTCTTCCGCTTCTCCTCGGCCTTCATGGCATTCCAGTTTACAAGCGCCTCATCCGCATCCTCCGCCTTATTTTCCCCAAATACGTGCGGGTGACGGCGAATCAGTTTCTCGTTCAGCGTAGCAATCACATCATAAACGGTGAAGGTACCAATCTCCTCTTCCATCTGTGCATGAAGCATGACTTGCAAAAGCAAATCCCCCAGCTCCTCGCACATGTGCTCAGGATCATCTTCATCAATCGTTTCCAGAACCTCATAGGCTTCCTCAATGAGATTTTTGCGCAGGCTGGCATGTGTCTGCTCGCGATCCCAAGGGCAGCCTTCCGGGCTGCGCAGAATTTGCACGATCTCATGCAGTCGGCCAAAAGTGCGATAATAAACTTCGTCCTTGTCGCTCTTAGGAACCCACACAAGCGACAAATTCCCGTAGCCTTTCACATGATCCAGCTCATGCAGCGGCACTTCAATGATCTGTTCCGCACCCGCTACGCCTAAAGAGTGGCCCACGACCACGCGGTATTCGTCCGGGTAGGTATCCATGAGCGAGATTTTGAGATCAGATGCCGTATAGGTATCGTACACTTGCCCAATGATCGTATGCATCTGAGGATTTAGCGCGTAGCGACTAAGACTGGTAGCGTCGAGCAGCTGAAAACCATTGATCGGATCAAAGCCGAATCTTAAGAATGCCTGATCCAGGAAGCTTTCTCCCCCCATCACTTGGAGTGAAATCCCTTCTTCCGGACACCGCCGCTTTAAGAGCTGCACCGTGTACTCCGCCACCATCGGGTGCCCCGGCACCGCATAGATCACTTCGGCGGACGTACTTTTGGCGGATTGGACAAGCGCCTCCGCGATAGATTCATACACCCCTTCAAAGCTTTCATGGGCAATGTAATTGGCATCGAAGGTTTGGTAGGGGATTTGGTTGCTATCCAGCATCCGAACCATCGGATGGTCCTCTGTGCGCAAATATAGAGCAGCTTGCGACTTTGCCGCGCCTTGGAGCTTTTTCCAAACACCGAGTGTGAGCTGGTCTTCGTCTCCCGTTCCGAGTCCGACCACGGTAATTTGAGCTTGGGTTGACATGGGTGGCACCTCCTGAAATGTGTTGTTATGTTGAAAAAATACCTTCACGCTATGTTGTGTTTTGTGCACGCATTTCTTCATTTTACCAGTAAACGAGCTATCTATATTGTACTATGTACAACCATTTTAAACGTTTCTCCATCAAATTCAGCCATTTTGCTCAAATCGTTGCACAAAATACAGCATAGAAGCACCTAGCTAACTATTGGCGACAAAATCATTGTATGCTGTGCAACACAAACAGAGTTTGTGCTGCAGGCTCATCAAAAGAAGGTCTGCAAGCCAAACAAACTGCAGCCCTACTTGCCGGCCGAACGTCCCGCCGGCCAGATCCGAGCGAGGACCGGCGCCAGCTTCCGGTCCAGCTCCGGCATCAGCCGCAGCTCCTCGCGACTGATGCTGCCGCTGCGCAGCAGCACAAGCCCGTAGACGGCCGCGCCGCCGGCTACCCCAACCAAAGCGATTGCGCTGGCGCTCAATCGCTCAGGTACGTGCCATGCCGCCACAGCAGGCATGGCCAGCAGCTGCAGCGCTGCGAGGCAGACGCCCATCGCTACCACGCCCAGCGTGGGTGCGATGATGTACGGCCGCAGCGCGAAGCGCGCCCCGGTGCAGCGGCGCAGCTGCACCAGATTCAGCCCCGCCGCAGCGGCGTAGGCGATCACCGCGCTGAGCGCGGCGCCGTCGATGCCCCAGCGGGGCATGAGCACGACGTTGCCGAGTGCTTTCAGCACGATGGCAACGAACAGGGCCTGCGCCGGCGTATGGATCGCGCCGGCGCCCTGCAGCACGCTGGCGGAGACAGCGTTCAGCGTGCTGAATAAGGCAGTGAAGGCAAGCACCGCCATCGTCAGGCTCGCCTCGTCGTTTCGATACAGCATGACATTGATTGGCATCGCAGCAAAGGCAAGTCCGAACGAGGCTCCTAGACCAATGAGCCAGGAAAGCCGAACCGACATCTCCGCCCGAAAGCGCATCACCTCGGTCAGACCTCTTGCTTTCGCATCCGCCATCGCGGGAACAAGCACAGCTGACATCGAGGAGGCGATCATGACCACAAGTTGAACGAGTGGCAGGCCGCGGTTATATAAACCAAACTGCCGCATAGCTTCAAGCTCGCTGCCTTGAGACGCTTCAAGCAGCCGCGGCATCGTAAACGTGTCGACCAATGTCAGCAGAGGCACAACAACCGCACCTAAGCAGACAGGAATCGCGTAAGCGGCTATCCGCCCTATCCACTGACGGGAAGAGAGAACCTTACCCTCTGTCTTCACCTGCCCTTTAGGCACGCCCGAATACCCCTGAAGCCGTACCGCTTTTCGCCAATATACATACATAACAAGCAGCCCTGCCGCAGCACCAGTAACGGAACCAAAGGTCGCTCCCGCCGCAATCCATTCCTCATCATAAGCAAGAGCCGCCAAATAAAGCAGCAGCGCAACCATAGTTATGACTCGAATCAACTGCTCAATCACTTGAGAAACTGCGGTTGGCACCATATTTTGATACCCCTGAAAATATCCGCGCAGAACGGCTAATGTCGGAGCTAAAAGAAGCGCAAACGATACGCTTCGAATCGCCTTTTCCGTTTGTCGAATTCCAATCCAGCCTGCAATATCACCTGCTCCAAGGTAGAGCAGCAAAAACAAGACAATACCCGTTCCGAGCAGCACCGCTCCTGAAATACGGGCGATTCGTTTGGCCTCCTGATGATCGCCATGAATGACGCTCTCCGCCACAAACTTGGATACGGCGACAGGAAAGCCAGCTGTGGCCGCAAACAAAATCAAAATATAAAGCGGATAAACCGCATTATAGATGCCAAAGACGGCATCCCCCGCTACATTTTGCAGAGGAATCTTTTGCAGTGTGCCCAATAGTTTAGAGAGTACGGCGGCGGCTCCCAGTACAGCAGCCCCCTTCAACAGCTTGACGTTACCCTGTTTTCCGACATTCTGCTGGAGCTCCTCTTGATGCACTTGCTGCTCCTTGCCGGTTTCCCCCATCCTAGTTCTCCTCTGCCTGATGTGATACATATACACGTATTATAACGAAATAGGCCATTACAGACAAAAAAAGCTTCACTTACAGATGAACATCACCTCAGTAAGGAAGCCTTTGTGTCTTATTAGTTTGTCTATTGTTCCATCTGCTTCGCCAGAAATCCGGCCGCTGTTTCTACCATCTTCACTTCCATGTTCCCCATTTTAACACTGTCGTCCTTCGAGATTAAAATAACAGATCCAATTGGATCTCCCCCCGCTACAATCGGAGCCGCCACGAAGGAAGAAAACGTTTCATTCGCATCCTTTATAATCTCATATTGACCTGTGTTGCTCTCCATAATCGGTTTGCGGTTTTCCATACAGGATTCGATGACGGACCCAACCGACTTCTCCAAGAAATCCTTTTTGGATCCGCCAGCCATAGCAATAATCGTGTCTCGGTCTGAAATCATGGCAACATGATTGGTGCTCTCAAATAATGACTCTGCGTATTCTTTGGCAAAATCACCAAGCTCACCAATAGGCGAATATTTCTTCAGAATCACTTCACCATCGCGATCCACAAAAATTTCCAAAGGGTCACCTTCGCGAATTCGCAGTGTGCGTCGTATTTCCTTGGGAATCACTACTCTCCCTAAATCATCTATCCGACGGACAATTCCAGTTGCTTTCATACCTCTAGATGCCTCACTTTCCGCTCAAGAATTAGATACGACAGGAGCATGAAATCTTGTATGCTAGATCGGGATTTGGTGGGAACTTGAATTCTATCCATAGTATTCTTCACTTCCCAATCTTCTATGCAGTCGCTTCTGCTAAGGAATTTTTCTTTATGTAGCTTTGCACCCTGCTGCGATTATGTTGTCCAAAAATAACAAATAAAAACAGGATGTCCATAATCGGACATCCTGGTAAGTTCTTACTTTGCCGCCGGGCTGGCTGCTGGGCTAGCTGCAGGACTTGCAGCAGGGCTTGCCGCAGGACTTGCTGCTGGAGCCGGGCTTGCTTCCGGTTTAGGCAAGTTATTCGTTTCGATCAAGTTCGGGTATTCTTTCTCTGCAAACTCGGAAAGGGATTTCTCCGCAAGCTGAGATTTAATTTGTGTTTTGAGTGTATCATCAAGCTGTTTCGTGCTTCTGGATTCCACTTTCATAACGTGGTAACCAAAAGAGGACTCAACTGGATCAGAAATTTTGTTCAAAGGAAGAGTGCTTGCCGCTTCTTTAAATTCAGGCACCCATTGGTTGATGTCTGCATCTTTATACGTACCGCCAGCATCTTTAGAACCTGGATCGTCGGAGTACTCTTTCGCCAGGGCCGCGAAATCTCCGCCTTTATCCAACTTGCCTTTTACTTCTTTCGCTCTTGCCAAAGCTTCATCCTTCGTGCGCAGATCTTTCTGAGTTGCTGCATCTTTCAGGGAAATCAAAATGTGGCTAACCGTTGCAATATCAAACGCATGCGCGGCTGCTTGCTCGTTGTAGGAATCCTGAACTGCTTTGTCGGTAATTTTGCTTTCCATGCTGCCCATCGTGTAGAAGCTCATTTTCATCAAAGATTCGATATCCTTCAACTCGATACCGTTGTCTTTCAACTGCTTGTCCATTCCGCCTTCTTGCTTGCCGAAGTAATCTGTAATAGCCTTCATTTGCTCCGTAACTTGCTTGTCCGCATCCGCCTTCACTTTATCATCGGCTTTCGCGGATAACACGCGGAAAGTAACCATTTGCTTCAACATATCTTGTTGAAAAGCAGGGTCCGTCATGAACTGCGCCAACTGCGGCGAGAACATTTTGTTCACGTTGATGAAGGAGTCGAACTCGGCGCGAGTGATTTTGCCGCCCTCTTTGTAAGTGGCGATCACGTCAGCTGGATTACCTGTTGCTGTCGCTGCTGCAGATGGGGAAGGTGAAGCTGTTGCTGCACCCTCCTTTTTGCTTCCACAAGCACTTAGTACAGAAAATGCAAGAAGCAATGCTACCATGCTTAATATCCATTTTTTCGAGAAAAGTCGTTTGCTAGTATGATTTGGCAACATCCTTTAATTCCCCTTTCGTTTTCAGAACATCCTTATATTGTACCAAAAATTTCTCCACCAACTCGATGGAAGCTTCTGGCTTCATACCTTTGGAGCGAATAACAATATGCAACTGTGGGTCTGCGTTGAGTTTGATCCGATTATCAAAGCCCTTGGACAAATTAAGCAGCTTCTGTCCATCCAGCCTGCCATTTTGGTCAATATGCACCTTGATTAGGTAATCATCCCCTTTTTGGCTGATCGATTCAATCCGGTACTCCGCGCCGTACGCTTTCAAGCGAGCCACTGACAGCAAGTTGAAAACGGCCTGAGGCAGATCCCCGAAGCGATCCACGAGCTCATCATGCAGGTCTGCAGCTTCCTCCAACGTGCGAATGGCGGCCACTTTTTTGTAAATTTCGATTTTTTGCATGCTGTCGTAGATGTAGTCGGATGGCAGATAGGCATCCAATTGTATATCGATGGAAGTGTTCCATTCCGGTTCCGGCACGGCCGCTTCCCCATCTATTTCTAGTTTCAGCTTTGCAATTTCCTCGGCTAACATTTGCGAGTAAAGGTCGAATCCCACGGAAGCAATGAAACCATGCTGTTCTGCACCCAGCAAGTTCCCTGCACCGCGAATCGACAAATCCCTCATCGCAATTTTAAAGCCTGAGCCAAGTTCTGTAAACTCTTTAATCGCTTGAAGTCGTTTTTCCGCTACTTCTGTGAGCACTTTATCCCGTTGATAGGTGAAGTACGCATACGCTACGCGATTCGATCTTCCTACGCGCCCCCGCAGCTGATAGAGCTGGGAAAGCCCCATTTTATCGGCATCGTGAACAATAAGCGTGTTTACATTCGGAATATCGACACCTGTCTCGATAATGCTCGTACTGACAAGCACGTCATATTCCCCGTCGAGGAAATCGAGAATTGTCTTCTCCAGCTCCTGCTCACCCATCTGACCATGTGCGACAGTAACGCGGGCATCGGGTATCATCATAGAGATTTGATCGGCGATCTGTGTAATTCCCTGAACCCGATTGTAAAGATAGTACACTTGGCCTTCACGCGCTAACTCCCGTTCAATCGCTTCTCTAACCAGTGTCGGGCCATATTCCACCACGTAGGTCTGGACAGGGAAACGATTTTCTGGCGGTGTCTCAATAACGGACAGATCCCGAACTCCGAGCATGGACATGTGCAAAGTTCTTGGAATCGGCGTCGCCGTCAGCGTCAGCACATCGACATTCGTTTTGAGCCGCTTCAGCTTCTCTTTGTGGGAAACGCCAAACCGCTGCTCCTCATCGACAATCAGCAGACCGAGATCCTTGAACTGCACATCTTGCGACAGCAGCCGGTGCGTGCCGATGACGACGTCAACCGTCCCTTTTTTGACACCTTTCATGACTTCTGTCTGCTCTTTTTTCGAGCGGAAACGACTGAGCACTCTCACATTAAATGGATAGCCTGAGAAACGCTCACGGAAGGTCTCATAGTGCTGCTGCGCCAAAATCGTCGTCGGCACCAAAACAGCGACCTGCTTCCCGTCAATAGCCGCCTTAAAGGCCGCCCGAACGGCAACTTCGGTCTTCCCGTAACCAACGTCGCCGCAGAGCAAGCGATCCATCGGACGGGACTTCTCCATGTCGTTCTTAATTTCTTCAATCGCACGAAGCTGATCCCGCGTTTCATCGTAGGGGAACATGGCTTCGAACTCATTTTGATAGGAGCTGTCCTTGCTAAATCCGTAACCGGTCGTAGCCTGTCGTTCAGCGTAGAGCTTGATCAGTTCATCGGCAATATCCTTAACAGATGCCCTTGCCTTGCTCTTCACTCTAGCCCAATCGGCTCCGCCAAGCTTATACACTTTCGGTTCTTTCTCTTCCGAACCTACATATTTCTGAATCAGATCAATCTGGTCAATCGGCACTGACAGCTTATCGCCGCCGGCGTACATGATATGCAGATAATCTTTATGGATTCCGCCCACTTCGAGCGTACCTATACCGACGTATTTCCCGATCCCATGGTTCACATGAACAACGTAATCGCCAATTTTAAGCTCTTGGTAGCTCTTGATGCGCTCGGCATTCTCCAGCTTCTTCTCAACCTTGCGGGCTTTCCGCTGCTTCTGTGTGAAAATCTCGCCTTCCGTAATGACGACCAAATGAATCGAAGGCAGTTCAAAGCCTGTTTGCAGATTGCCATCAACAATTTCAGGCACATCGATCTGGTAGTCGTTCAGGACACGCCTCACCCGTTCGGCACGCTCTTCGCCGTTCGCGAGAAGAATGACGTTGGCGCCATTCTTTTTCCAGCGCTCCATCTCTGCTTTCAGCAGGTTCATTTGCCCGTGGAAGTTTTGCATCACACGACTGACGAAGTTTACGATATTTTGCGGTTGAATGCCCACGACCTGACGCAGGAACAACGACAAATACAACGTCGGAAAAGGTCTGCGGTGCAGCAGCGTTTCGTAAGATTTGGACAGCACAAAAGCCGGCAAGCTCTTCCCCTCTGTCAGCGCATGCATCATCCACTCCGCCTCGTCGCGTTCGAGCTGCTTCGCTGTCTCCAGCAAGCGCGCCGGTTCGTCGATAATCAGCACAGCATCCTTAGGCATGTAGTCTATGAGGGTCTGTCTTTCCGTATATAGAAGCGAAATATATTTATAAATGCCTGGAAACGTCTGCCCTTCACGGAGCAGTTCAATGTCATGTCCAATCCCTTCGAGCAATTTGTCTTTGGCTGTTCGATCGGTCATTTTCTCCAGCTGAGCCTGAAGAAGCTCATACGCATGCTGAGCAGCAGATTGTAATCGCTTTCTATCTGCTTGAATCTCACGGCAGGGAGGAATCGTAATCGACTGTAATTTATCTATTGACCGCTGGTCACTCACATCGAAAGTACGAATAGAGTCAACATCCACATCAAAAAGCTCAATCCGAATGGCATTCTCCGACGTCAGTGGAAACAAATCCAAAATGCCGCCGCGGACACTCATCTCCCCTTTGGTTTCAACCCGCTCCACGCGTTCATAACCCAAATTGGATAAGGTGCTGAGAAGTTCATCAAGTTTAACGGTATCCCCTACCTTAACGGTAATCCGGGATTCCTCGAAAACTTGCTTGATAGGAAGCAATCTACGCACACCAGCGAATGGCGCGATCACAATCCCGCGGTAGCCGCCTGCCAGCTTAGTGAGCACATCAATGCGCTGCGCCAGCATCTCCGGACTGGAAGCTGCTTCTTCCGCCGTCAGGAGCTCTTGGGACGGGTAGAGCAGTACATCATCGGCAGAAAGGCACTCTAGCAAATCCTCCGCTATTTTTTGAGCGGCAAACATATTATGAGTAACAATGAATAGCGGGCGCGTTAGCTCTCGCGCAAGAGTTGCGATCATCACTTGCTTGGAGGAGCCGGTAAGTCCGGCAACGAGCTGCTCTTTCATCTCGGACCTGATGCCTGACACGATCGTTTGAAAGTCGGTATCCGCAGAAAAAGCCTGAATTAAAGCTTGCAAACAAGTACACTCCTCTCACAAAAAGAAGCCTTGGCACACTTGCCTCGGCTATTAACTCTTCATCTTCATCATTTTACTTCAGCGGAATCATGTTACTGCAGTGGGCTTGCCAGCAAGGACAGCTCTGGATTTGCTTCCAGCGCCTCGCGACAGTAGTCGCAAACGACCCTAACCGTAACATCTCCGTTCGTGTTATACGATATTATATCTCTACGCTCATCGGGGGTCAAGAAATGGAAACCCAATTGCTGTTCCGTGATCGCATGTTGATTAATTTCCCCAACAAAGGTATGACAATGCCTGCAAATGTACTTAATCATATATGTATGCCTCCTTCGACGATTCGATTACATCCTAGTATGACCATTCTCCGGAGAAATTAGCCGAATGTACCATTGTCATTTTCGAATAAGGGCTATGCATACAATGAGTTTGAAGCAGGCTGTCCGACTTATTTATTAAACTTGCCCATTGTTTTCTCGAATGGCTCATCCAGACAAGACAACATCGCTTCGCAGGTCAGATCCAGCACCTCATCAAGCGACTTCATCTCTTCCTTGGAAAAGTTCGATAGGACATAATCGGCAATGTTATAGCCAGGTGCTGGACGATTCACACCCACACGAATGCGGTTAAAGCTCTGTGTCCCGGCATGCTGAATGATAGACTTAATCCCATTGTGGCCTCCAGCACTCCCTTGATAGCGAAGCCTGATCTGGCCGAAAGGCGTATCCATATCATCATAAATAATGACGACATCCTCCACCTTAGCTTTATAAAAGTCCAAGATCGCTCTCATCGATTCGCCCGAAAGGTTCATATACGTCATCGGCTTCAGCAAAAACACCTTCGTGCCATTCACGTTTCCCTCTCCGAGGAGTCCTTTTCCCTTGCTTTGAAAAGAGTTTATCCCCCACTTGGCGGCAAAACGATCAATTGCCATGAACCCGACATTGTGCCGATTCATCTCATATTGTTTTCCCGGGTTACCCAGTCCGATAAAACATTTCATTTTCTTCCATTTCCTCCTAGCCGTTTACTAAAAAATCCTTGGCGTAACCTGCATCTAAAGGTTATTGTTTACCTATATGTTACGAAAGTGAACCAACAAATTCATAGCTGCGGGTGAATCATTGAATATGTATCTAAACGGTCAACAACTTACAAGCGATCATCATTTTCAAGATCATATAGATGCCGGTATTCCCGTCCAAGTATACTATCAAAACCAGCATAAGGATATAGGCTACATTGAATTTTACTACCCGCATTTTATCAAAATCAATAATACATTTTATAACAGAAAAACGCATGTTATTGTTTCACGGCCCGGGTACTGACTGCATTCCAAAGAAAATAAGGTTAAGCTTCACTTACCCCAAAACCTAAATAAAGGATACCCTATGCACATCGCGGAGGGTACCCTTCTTTTAAGCTTATACCGGTTGTTCTTCTTTCGCTTCCACGCCAGCCTCGCTTGGCTTATCCTCTTTGCCCTGAGCAACAACATCCTCCGGAGCCTCTTTCTGAGGCGCCAGGATGGTGAGCACAAGCTCGTTCGGATCGGACTTCACTTCTATCGTACCGGGCACCGTGAGTTCACTGACCAGCATGTTCTCTCCGATTCCGACATTTGAAATATCTACCGTGATGGAAGCCGGTATCTGATTCGGCAAGCAGCGGATTTCCAGTTCATGCAATTGAATCTGCAAAATGCCGCCCTCCTTCGCCCCTATGGCATCCCCGGTGAACTCCAGAGTGACCACCGTTTTGACCGGCTCATCCATATTGATTTGATGAAAGTCAACATGGAGCAGCTCGCGGTTAATCGGGTTGCGCTGAATCTCATTGATCATGACAGGCTGCTTTCCGCTGCCGTCCGGCATCTCCAACTCAATAACGGCATGCGGGCTTTTGCGGAGCAGAGCCACTAATTCCTTCTGGTCGACGGTAATAACCGTTGCGGCCACTTTCTTGCCGTACACGACTGCAGGCACCTTACCGTTCACACGCAGTTGTTTAATATCAAATTTCGTTGTGTCCTTGCGGGCTTCCGCTTTCAATGACAATGCCATAAGAAAAAGAACCTCCTAAGAATTTTGCTCAGCACACTTACTTTCGTAAACGACGCCAAGTGGGTAACAGCTAGTTCATAGCGTACCCAACCTTAAGAAGTTCCATCCAAATTTCCCCTAGCGAGGGAGATTTAACTTTTTTCCTAGTCTTTTTTCGCTTTACTGTCTTTCTTCGCTTTCATCCGCGCTTTAATTTTATCCGCATAACCCGGCTTATTCGTTTGTCTTTCCCGTGCGATAGCCAAATCTCCGTCATTGACAGCATGCGTAATGGTTGAACCTGCGACGACATAAGCGCCATTGCCGATTTTCACAGGAGCAATCAAATTCACATTACTACCTACAAAAGCGTCATCCCCGATTTCAGTTAAACTTTTATTGAAACCGTCATAGTTCACTGTAATCGCGCCACATCCAATGTTAACGTTCGTACCAACAACCGCATCTCCGACATAGCTTAAGTGAGACACTTTCGTTCCATCGCCCAGCGTCGCATTCTTAATCTCGACAAAGTCGCCAACCTTCACTTGCTTGCCAATTTTCGCTCCGGGTCTCAAAAACGCAAACGGACCCACACTTGCTTCATTATCCACATAAGCGCCTTGAAGAACAGATTGCTTAATCGTAACATCATCCTTCACAACGGAATCTATAATTTCCGTTTGCGGCCCAATTGTACACTGCTCGCCAATCACCGTTTTCCCGCGCAAAATCGTACCCGGGAGCAGCACTGTATCGGCTCCGATCTCAACGCCTTTTTCAATATAGGTATTGGCAGGATCAATAATCGTAACCCCATTGAGCATATGCTCACGGTTAATACGCGCTTTAAATAACACTTCAGCTTCAGCTAAAGCAACACGATCGTTGACGCCGATAGACTCCGCGGCATCTTTCATGCAGTAGCCTTGCACAGTTTCTCCCGCGCTTGTCAGGATACCTATGACATCCGTCAGGTAATATTCATTTTGGGCATTATTGTTTGTCACGGAACCAAGCGCCTTGAATAGCTTCCGGTTATCGAAAATATAAGTGCCTGTATTGATCTCCTGAACAGCCGCCTCCTCGCTGTTGCAGTCCTTTTGTTCCACAATTCGCGCAACTCTGCCATCTTCACCACGAATAATACGGCCATAGCCCTGCGGCTCATCGAGCTTCGCTGTCAGAATCGTCGCCGATGCACCAGAACGCTGATGCAGTTCAAGCGTGCTCTTCAGCGTAGCTTCCGAGATCAGGGGCGTATCTCCGCAAATGACAACTGTCATGCCGTCTTCGTCGCCAAGCATATCTTTGGCTTGCAGAACCGCATGACCGGTTCCGCATTGCTTCTCCTGCAAAGCATACTCAACCTGGTCTCCCAGATAACTCTTTACCGCTTCCGCCCCAAATCCAACAATAACCAAAGTCCTTGTTACGTCTATTTGCTGAAGCGTGTCCACAACGTGCCCCACCATCGGTTTACCCGCAACCGGATGAAGCACCTTGTACAGCTTCGATTTCATACGCTTACCTTGTCCTGCCGCTAACACAATCGCCATGAGCTTCAATGACTATCCAACCCCTTTAATTATAAATAGCTGTATGCCTTATACCTCAAATAATCGAATTAACAGTCCATTACCAAATATAGCACCAATGCCACCCAAATGAAAAGAGAGCCCCTAAGGGGCCCCCTCAATAATTATTCGTTATGCGCCTTCCTCAATAACCTCTTCTTCTACTGCTGCACGGTCGTATTCAGCCAATACGGCAGCTTGAATTTTCTCGCGTGTAGTGGAAGAAATTGGATGAGCGATATCTCGAAACTCTCCATCTGGCGTTCGTTTGCTTGGCATCGCCACGAACATACCGTTATTCCCGTCGATAACACGTATGTCGTGTACAACGAACTCATTATCGATAGTAATGGAAGCAATTGCCTTCATTCTCCCCTCGGAGTTGACCCGGCGGAGCCTTACATCTGTAATTTGCACTTGTGTTCACCACCTTTTTCCATCTCTGAGACTTGGGTGTAATATTCCACATCGTCGTGCAAATTCCTTCTTATTTTTTTGAAATTTTCGATAATTTTATACAATCTTAATGTTACTGTTAAATTTCGACAGGAATCACAGCAATTAACTCTATTTCGACAAAAACATCGCGAGGTAATCTAGCTACTTCGACAGTCGATCTGGCCGGCTTGTGGTCACCAAAGTATGTGGCATAAATCTCATTCAGCTCTGCAAATTGATTCATGTCCTTCAGGAAAACGGTCGCTTTCACAACTTGGTCAAATGATGAACCCGCTGCTTCCAGCACACCTTTCAAATTGGCGAACACTTGGTGCGCTTGCTCCTTAATTCCGCCTTGTACGATTTGCCCTTCCAAACCGAGCGGAATTTGCCCCGAAGTAAACAACAGATTACCGAGTTTAACCGCTTGCGAGTAAGGTCCGATAGCAGCAGGCGCTGCCGTTGTTGAAATGAATTCCATCGTTTTACGCGTCTCCTTTTTTACTATCAAAATAATTACCTGGCTCTACCGTAATTTGCTTAGTCTTGGAATCAACGCCATACAGTCTGGCGAGAGATACGTAATGATCCACTAAATGCTCTTCAACTTCAACGGATTCCATGAAGACGCCCACTCCTTGGACAGTGGCTTTGAATTCCGCCAGCAAATCCATCATGCCATGAATCGTACCGCCTACATGCATGAAATCGTCGATGATGAGCACTTTTGATTCCTCTTTCAAAGCGCGTCTAGCGAGCGACATGGTCTGAATACGCTTATTGGAACCAGAAACATAGTTAATGCTCACCGCTGACCCTTCAGTAACACGACTGTCCCTGCGAACAATGACAACCGGCAGATTCATATAAGTAGCCGTCGCGTACGCGAGCGGAATGCCTTTCGTTTCTACAGTCATAATCACATCAATATCACGACCTGCAAAAGCAGATGCAAACGTTTTGCCAATTTCATTCAAATACTGGGGCTGCCCCATGATATCAGACATATATAAGTAACCGCCGGGCAAAATCCGTTCAGGCTGCTGCAGCTGCAAACAGAGCTGACTAATAAACTTCAAAGATGCTTCCTTCGGCACCTTCGGTGAAAATTTCACACCGCCGGCTGCACCCGCAAGCGTTTGCAGCTCGCCGAGCCCTTCTTCCTCGAAAACTTCCTTAATAATCGCCAAATCCTCACTAATGGAGGACTTCGCTGAGTTGTAACGCTCGGCAAAAGTCGTTAAAGGAATTAACGAATGGGGGCGAAACAACAAGTATTGCGTCATTTCTACCAGCCTAGCGCTCCTTTTCAACTTTTTCATCGCACTACCCCCCAAAAATCCGAATAATATAAAGAAAATATACCACTTTTATACGTATTTATTCAAGCTTCACATGAAAATTAACTTCACACATACCTGACACAATGTTAACACACGAAAAAAATGTACGAGAAGTACAAAACTCCCGACAAAAAAAGGGCCGCCTAGGCAGTGCGCCTGACGGCTTAGCTATGTCGCATGATCACGCAACCTTTATCAGTTTAAAGCGCTATCTTTTCCTTACCCGCTAAAAAAGGCCCTATCTGGGGCCCTGCACGTATGTTCTTAGGCTAGGTCAGCATCCGCACCGCATAAACATCCTTACAAAAACCCCGAAGCCCATTATAGATCCGCGGCACCTTCGCTTCCTTGGAGACAAGACCGAATACCGTTGGCCCGCTCCCGGACATCAACACGCCGTCTGCACCCAGACGCTGCATACATTCCTTCAATTGCCGGACCTCCGGATAAAGATCCAGCGTCACTTCTTCCAGCACGTTGCCGAGGTTCCCGCAGAGCTGATCAAACTGTTTCTCCCGAATAGCCTTCAGCACGTTCTTTGTGGACGGGTGATTCTTAATCTCGCGGGCATTCAACTTCCCATAAATCTCCGATGTCGATACATTAATGGGAGGCTTGGCCAATACGACCCAACATTGCGGCGGCGAGACGATCGGCTCCAGCTTTTCTCCGCGTCCTGTGGCTAAGGCCGTCCCACCCGATACACAGAAGGGCACATCCGATCCAAGCTCAGCGCCAAGCTCCTGCAGCTCCTTCATAGGGATGTTTAAATCCCAAAGCCGATTCAAACCCCTAAGCGTTGCTGCCGCGTCACTACTGCCCCCTGCAAGCCCTGCAGCCACGGGTATCTTTTTATCCAAATGAATGTAGACGCCTTGTTTGACATCATAGCGATCCTTGATAAGCCGCGCCGCCTGAAAGGCTAAGTTCTTCTCATCTAACGGAATGTAGCCTGCCTGGCTGGAAATAATGATTGTGTCCCGTGAAAGCTCCTGCATCTCGATCCGGTCGGCCAGATCGACCATCGTCATAACCATCTCTACTTCATGATAACCATCTGGTCTTTTATGTAAAACATCTAAGGATAAATTAATTTTAGCCGGTGCTTTTTCAAAAATTTTCAACAGGATCACCTTCTTTTGCTCGTTTGCCGTTAAAATATTATAACAAAAGCGCAAAAAAAAAGCTAAAGCATTCGCTTTAGCTGTAGTAGGGGCGTTGATTTATCTGAGCTGCTTGCTGAGACGCCGAAGCCATGGGATTCCAACCTGTATGCGCAGACCCATTCGACATAGACGAAGGATGCACATTCTGGGTGTTGGAAGGCATATGAGCAGGTGTAGCAGAAACGGTTTGCTGCCCATAATACTGTGGCGTTTGTACAACCTGTTGGTTATACGTTGACGCTTGTGTGTAGCTAGGCTGCGTGTAGTTGGGCTGGCCATAAGCTGTTTGGGCAGACGGCGCAGAAGTCGAGTATTGTTTTGCCAGCTGCTCCTCTGCAATTTGAATAGCCCGTTTCACCATATTCCCCGCATCTTTCGTACGGATCCCTTCCCAGCCTTCTCGCTGAACGACGTCATAGAATCCTAGATCTTTGGCCAACTCGTTTTTGAAACTTTCGGACATAACACCTCTTCTGCGACTCATAAAAAACCTCCTTGTTCCTGCGCTTAGCATGTGCTTTGACTAAGTAAAGCTGGCAGCATAAGCATAAAGTAAGGTTAGTATGCCCAGTCGCACCAGGACCATTCAAATGCAAAAACAGACCCTCAGGTCTGCTCATATAGAAACTTATTAAGCTTAATGTTGGATATAGGTGATACGAACCTGGCCATCATCATTGCACACCGTAACTTCAACAGATTCGGTAAGGATGTCGGCGTAGCTGTAAGACACTCGTTTAAAGGCGTGTGATTCTTGGTCAAGCTTCACGATAAACACAGAAGGGTAGGTTTCTTCTAAAACACCGGAACGCTCGACAGTCTTTCGACGGCCACCATTCGCTCTCAACATGATCTTCTGCCCGACGTGGGGCTCCAAACTGCGTTTGATTTCCAATAGCGCATTTTTTGCCATTGTCAACTACCACCTCTTTCCTTGTTAATTATAACCCATCCTGACAAGCATGTCAAACAGGGTCAAATATTATATCAGCACCACAAACCAGTTGTCAACGGCATTTTCACCTAATTTCCGAATTCCCCATTGTACAGGTTGTCTCCAAAGTTCGCAATTTATTCACACTTTTCCAATAAAAAAAGAACACTCCCCCGATGCCCTCCTCTCAAAGAGGAAAGCAGCAGGCAAGTGTTCTTTAAATCGCCTATGAGCACTGAATTACACATGCTCCTCCGTATGTTGTTGAATACCCGGAACGCCCATGCGATAGCTTCCACGCGTCTCCACCCCGCCTAGCCCGTCAAGCCCCGTTACGGTCAAGTCCATGATATCGAGCATGGAGATCGTCTCCTTCACGGAAGTGTACGATAACTTTGCCGCGATGCAAAGCGGGTCTAAGGCATGGATAAGGATACGCGCAGGCGAGCTCGCGAAATTGGCGCCCGCCCGAAGCAGGGCCTCAAAATGAGACTGGCAAGCGCCAGCCACAATAATCATCGCGTCGCGGTTGCGTTCATACTGCCGGGCGATCTGTACGGCGTTCACGAAGTTCTGTGAATTCTTATAGCTGGCCAAACCGCTAGGTCCTGTGGCTTTACGATGCTTAAGTATTCCGTCATGCCCTGTGATAACGACAATATCCGGCTTAATTTGCGGAAGCAGCCGGTGAAGCGCATCGGCCATCTGGGATTCTGGAATGTAAAAGCCCTCTGCCGGCACGCGAAGCTCACCATAGAGCTGCATGCTTTTACGCAGATAGGTCGGATCACCATCCAAATGCAGCACTTTACCAGGAACTTCAAAATACCCCGGATTCACCTTTTGATTATGGGTGACGGATAATTGGTTCTTCTCCTGCAGCTGCACTTGGGATACCGCCAGCCTTCGCAATGACTCACGAAATTCAGGCGAGCTCGACCTAGGATGGTCTATCGCCTCTGCCGGGTTGGTCAGTGTTAAGTCTACTAAAGGTGCATCTGCAAGCAGTCTATAATCGACACCTCGCAGGATGGCCTTCAGCTGATCAATGCGTTCAATCTTAAACATGACGTCGCCGCCATAGGATTTACGGGTTACAAAGTCTCCTTGCCTCATCGCACAAATCCCCTCCTAGGGTCATCCTATGGCGGGACTGGGCATTTGGTGCGGGTTATTTGCAGCCGTGCGCGCGCAGCGCTGTCGATAAGCGCGCGAACTCTTCCATGCTGAGCGTTTCGCCGCGGCGCGAAGGCTCAATGTCGCAGCCGTGGAGCAGCGCTTCCAGCTCAGCTTTGTTTTCTTTGGTGAAGAACCGCGCCGCCAGGTTATTGTACAAGGTTTTGCGCCGCTGGACGAAGGACGCTTGGACGACGGCAAAGAAGAAGTCCACGTCCGCCACCTCGACCGGCGGAGTTTTGCGCACACGCAGCCGGATCACGGCGGAATCGACGTTCGGCTGCGGCACAAAGACGGTGCGCGGCACGATCGTGACGAGCTCCGGCTCGCAGTGGAACTGCACGGCAATGCTGAGGCTGCCGTAATCTTTGGTGCCCGGACGAGCCGCCATGCGGTCGGCCACCTCTTTTTGAATCATCACGACGATATTCTCCAAAGGAAGCTTCTCTTCCAGAAGCTTCATTATGATCGGCGTCGTGATGTAGTACGGCAGGTTGGCGACGACGCTAACGCCCTCCAAGCCCGCAAAATGCTGCCGGAACAACTCAGGCAGGTCCGTCTTCAAAATATCCCCGTGGACGACACTCGCATGGGGATACGGCTCCAGCGTCTCGCCTAGAATAGGCAGCAGACGCTGATCGATCTCCACGGCCAGAACGCGCCCTGCGAGCTTGGCCAACTGCTGCGTGAGCGCCCCAATGCCAGGGCCGACCTCGAGCGCCCCCTTGTTCGGTCCCAACTCAGCAGCGGAGACGATCTTGCTCAGGATGTTCTGGTCAATCAAGAAGTTCTGACCCAGACTCTTTTTAAGCACGAGATTATGCTTCTTAATGATTTGCTTTGTCTTACTTGGTGTTGCTACGTCTTCCGCTGTTACAATCACTTCATTGCCGGGTATATTCATCTTGTAGCCCTCATTTATCTATAGGTTCTGAGTTTACTATATATTCCCTTCCAAATGCTCCAACGCTGCTTCAAACTCTTCACGTGAGATCTGGAACATCGCACACCGCTTATAAAACTGCTTGCCATTGCAATAGCCAATGCCAAGCGCATTGCCCACAACAAGCCGGCGGGATGCCGCCTCGGGGTGAACAATCAAACCTGCGGCCATGAGATCGTTCATGGCGAGCTGTGAAACCACCCCTTCGTACTCTGTCCGAAGGTTTTGGAGCGCCTGCCGGATCGTCTCCGGCATCGCATTCTCCACGCCAATGTCGCCTTTATACTCGGCCTGCTCCTGCGTGATAAAGGCATGCTTGCAGCCCGGCACCTTGGCGGCTACAATCTTTCGAATCCGCTCGCCTGCATGATCCGGATCGGTAAAAATAATGACGCCTCTGCGCTGCTGCGCGAGGGCTATTCGTTTCAATACGGCTTGCCCGATGGCAGAGCCGCCTGTCTCTATCGTATCCGCCTCGACTGCTCGGCGAATGGCAGCCGTATCGTCCTTGCCCTCGACGACGATGACTTCTTTAATCATAATGAGTTCCCTTCCCAGTACGCAGAAAAAGAAGAGGGAACCCCTCTTCTTTCGCCCAGGCAGCTTGCCTGGCAACGTATAATGACATTGTTCCCGCTGAAACAGACGTTTACACGTTAATTTTCAGACGGTTTTTTCGGTCCTACGACATAGACCGTGTACCCTTGCTTCGTTCCGAATTTGTTGGCATAGCCATGATCTTCAAAGTATACGTCAATCATTTGGCCTTTCACACCACTGCCAATGTCTTCAGCACGGCGGAAACCAACGCCCTCAATGTAAACCCACCAACCCAGTGGGATAACCTTCGGATCAACCGCAATCGTCCTGCCCTCAGTCACCGTTGTCCCCGTATACGTCTTACCGTATCCAGGCGATCCTTCGGATTTTCCTGTCGAATCAACGCCCGCTGAATAGGCGGTCAACTTCACATTCTTCAAGATTTGTTTATACCCAAATGTCACACCATTCTTAGAGACCTCATCCACGCTAGGAGATGATGCCGATAGAACAACAACGGGATTCTTCGTGCCTACGGACACGACTTTATTAATACTTTCTTGCTGTACTTCTTGACCCACAACAGCTTCTGCGACTAACACGCCATCTTCGTAAGTCTTCTCTTTCTTTTTCAGAAGTACGCCCTCTTTACCCTCTTGAACGATTTGCTCTTTACCTTTAAGCAGCGATGCATCATTCTTCTTTTCCGTATCGAACGCAATCGGCTCTGTTACTTCTTCCGTCTCTTTTTTCACACGAACGATTTTGATTTCATCGCCTGTGCTAAGAGGGGCAGTCGGTTCGGGAGTCAGCTTATCCTGCTCCCCAAGTGCAATATGTAAACGTTGCAATGCACTTTCAACCGTTCTTGCAGTTGTGTAAACAGTGGTGGTCTTTCCATCAGCAGTCAATTGAATTGGAGAAGCTTGCTCGATGACGAATTTGTCCCCGCCCTTGATTGTAGCTGTAGGCTCTGCAGAAATTTCATCGTGTTCACCAATCTTTATGGCTTGTTCATCCAGTAGGCGTTGCAGGACCCATTGCTTCGTGTGCACAACGGTTTCTTGTCCATTCACAACCACGGATACGCTCTTGGTAGCCGTACCGTACAACAACACCAAAAACATGAAAGTCATTGCGATTGAGATTATAGACAGGCTTAAAATCAAACGCAAGTTTTCATGCTTCCATCGCAATGCGAAGGACATGCTGGATGATCGTTTTACATGGGTCTCGCTAAAAGAGATACTGCCCACTTCTTCGGTCCTCCTTCAAAGCCTCGCCGCCAGGTTACAGCATGATTAAATTTGACGCGACTAAGGTTTTTAATTTAACTTAACGTGTTCTCCCTCGGCAGCTGCGCTCAAGCCCGCTGCGTTCCGGTCGTCCCACCCCGCTTTGCCTATTCAACATCCTATGAATTCCGGGCTATGATTAGTTGTCCGAAACAGTTTAAAGGTCCTTATGGAGATAAAAAGCCAGCAAGAAGAGGACTCTTCTCGCTGGCTTAGTTTGCATAGTAAAATACACAAATAGCACGCACGACAATCGTTACCTCTCTTACGCTTACGAGGTTAGCTGACGGATTCGGACGTGAGAGTCGCCCTACTCAGACGCAACTTCCGTTAACGTCCAAGATTCACCCCTGTTACACACTCTGTTCACTCCATCAGCGATACCGCTTCGTAAGCTTACAGTGGTTCCCCCGTTCCCATAATTGGAACTCAGCGAATGGAAAAATGGCAAATTGGTTATTAAGTTATTATGAAAAGTATATTACGCTGTTAATCTCTACCTGTAAAGGGATTAACACCTACTAAAAAGGGCTAAATCAACTAAAAATCGTTTATTTTTAAAATAAAACCACCTTTTATCTACATTTATCTCACTATAACGTACGAATACTAATTTTCTTCTTGTTTTCACTCCTAAACTAGGCTTCGAAACCAAATTTGTTTATACTTATCGTGAATGAAACCTATGTTTAAATACCAATAATTAGATATTTAGGGAGGCAATGAGATGGGGTCCATTTTACAAGTTGACTCTTTATTCGGAGGATATTTACCCAATAAACCAGTTCTCCATGACCTCACGTTTTCGATTCGCCAGGGTGAGATGATGGGGCTAATCGGATTGAACGGCGCAGGCAAAAGTACGACAATCAAAAACATCCTCGGTCTGCTTCAACCGCAAAAAGGTTCGATTAAAATCAACGGCTTAACATTAGCAGAGGACCCATTGCCTTATCGGGCAACTTACGCCTATGTACCTGAAAGTCCGGAGCTATATGAAGAGCTTACGATTCGCGAGCACCTAGAGCTAACGGCCATGGCTTACGGCTTGTCGAGAGAAGACTATCTCTCCCGGTCACAAGTGCTGCTCGCCCAGTTTGACATGCAGGACAAGCTGAACTCCTTCGCCAGCCATTTATCAAAAGGAATGAAGCAAAAGGTTATGATTATGAATGCCTTTCTGATCGAACCCTCTCTGTACATCATTGATGAACCTTTCCTCGGACTCGATCCGTTAGCGATTCGCTCATTGCTGGAGTTAATGGTCAAAATGAAGCGTCAAGGCGCATCTTTTCTCATATCCTCGCATATTTTGTCTACAATTGAAAAATATTGCGATAACTACGTCGTCCTGCACAAGGGACATATGGTTGCTCAGGGCGATTTAGTCGAATTGCGTCAGCAAACCGGACTCCAACAAGCGTCACTGGACGACATCTTTTATAAGCTGGTAAAAGGGGATCAGGTATGAAAGCAATGGTCATGAATACCCGCACCTTGTGGCAGCAAAGGTTTGAACATTATATGAAGGAATCCATGGGCTATCTGCAGTATGCGGCGCGCAGCAACTTTTTCGGCTTCCTGTTGTTTCTTGTCATCCTTTCTTCCTATTATTATGCAAAAATACTACAGCGCCTTCCGACAGATTATCCTTATCTGTGGATCGTTCTGCTGCTTCTCGTTCCTTTGATATCCTCAAGTCCGATCCGCACCTTAGCCAGAAGCGCAGACCGCATGTTTTTACTGCGTATCGAACATCAAATGGGCCCTTACTTCCGCGGCGGAATGATGTACAGCTTAACGCTGCAAGCATTTTGGACTTTTCTGGCGTGGGTCGTGTTATGGCCTTTATACCATCACTGTCTCGGCCATGCTGAACAGCATTTCTTATGGATGCTCGCCTTTCTTCTATTAATGAAGGTAGCCAATTTGTTGGCTAGCTGGCAGGAAAGCCGATTCACGAATGAACGCGCGAGAATGGCATCCGTTAGCTTTCGCTGGATCGCAACGACCGCTCTGGTTTCTCTGCAATTCCTGACTAGTGTGCTTTGGGCAAGCAGTGCGGCTCTCATTCTCACTTTGGCTTGGCTAACGGCTACTCACTACGTATCCAAATACCTCATCGGCTGGGACTATCTCATCGCCAAGGAAAAGCAGCAACAGGCGCGGCTTTATGCCTTCTTCAACTGGTTTGTTGATGTTCCGCAGCTGGGAACGCGAATAACCCGCCGAAGCTGGATCAGCGGGGTTACCAAATTTATTCCTTTTAAACAAGATGCAGCTTATTTGTACATATATATGAAGACATTATTGCGTACTGAGCTATTCACAATTGTGCTTCGTATCTCCTTGCTGGGAGCGTTAGCCATAGCCGTTTCAAGCAGTGGAACAGCTCGCCTACTCATCTTCTTTATTGCTTTGATCATCTCAATGGTTCAACTCGTACCGCTTGAGCGCGCACACCGCTATACATTTTGGGTGGAAATGTACCCGCTTGACCGTCAGTTGAAAGCCGGCTCTCTGGCCTTCATCATCTGGTCCGTCTTACTTTTGGAGTTGTGCATTCTATCGATCCCGTTGTTGATACGTTCTTCACCCATCTATTTCACGGTGCCGCTTATCGGTCTAGCGTTCATCTCGTTAAGCTGCGGAATTATGCTTCGACGCAAATTCGCAAAGAACGCTTTACTTGAGACCTAACAAGGCAATGGCGTTCTTTGTCGTTATTTCTGCAAGCTCCTCCAGACTCAAGCCCTTAATTTCCGCGGCTGTTTCGGCAACCAATCGAACATAAGCCGATTCATTGCGCTTGCCGCGGAAAGGGTGCGGGGTCAAGTAAGGAGCATCCGTCTCAATTAATAAGCGGTCTAACGGAACCTGCGCCAGCACTTCCTTCGGCTGTTTTGCGTTTTTGAAGGTTACTGGTCCTCCGAAGGAGATATGGAAATTCATATCCAGGCATTGCTTTGCTGTCTCCCAACTTCCTGAAAAACAGTGCATAATTCCTCCGACTTCCGCGGCTTTCTCTTCTTTTAAAATGGTCAAAATATCGTGATGAGCATCCCGGTTATGAATCACGATAGGCATTTGAAGCTTTCGCGCCAGCCTGATTTGCTCCCGAAAAACCCGCTGCTGTACGTCTTTAGGCGACTTGTCCCAATAGTAATCCAGTCCGATTTCTCCGATGGCCACCACTTTCTCATGTTTACACAACGTTTCGATCCATTCCAAATCCCCCGGCATCATATCAATGGCGTCGACAGGATGCCAACCTACCGTTGAATAGATAAAATCGTATTTCTCGGCAAGGGCAATCGAACTGGGAATGGTCTCCCGGTTAAATCCTACATTCACCATTCTAGTAACGCCAGCATCACGTGCTCGCTGTATGACCTCGTCCTGATCTTCTTGAAATTGTTCCGCATTTAAATGTGTGTGTGAATCTGTCAGCATGTTCTTCTCCTTACTATCTCTTATGTATGATGGATTAATCTTGTTCGCCAAGCAGCTCCCATAATTCCGGATATTGGGCTGCATTCAGTCGCTCCAGCAATTCCTCAGGGTAATAAACATGATGCTTCCCCATTTGGAAGCCGCTAATAGATTGAACGATCTCCGACCTATGGGTGATTTCAGTTAACGCTTCCTTATGATCCAAAAGAAGTATCGGCAAATTATCTTCCGTTTCCCCTGGTCTGTACACATCATAGGATTGATTCGATGGGAAATCAATTTCCATGTAATAGATCGGGTCAAAGCCGACCTCCGCCATTACGTTCTCCATAAGCTGAATCAACCGCTGATTCGACCCATCAAAGGTACTGTATTTGTATAGTTTACGGTCCAAAAACCGCTTGCACATATCGCTCAAAATCATGTCCTTCTCGTTCATCCAAAACGTTAACATCGCCTGCATCACAGACTCATCCAGCAACAAATAATCTTCGAGTGAAATTTTATTCTGAATGAGATGAAGAATGGGATCCGTCATAAAACCAAATGTATAGTTGTCTTCGTATAAATGTTTGGCTCGTGCAAAGATTTTATGCAGCAAAATTTCCGCACTCCGTGTCACCGGATGGAAATAGACCTGCCAATACATTTGATAACGAGACATTAAATAGTCTTCAACCGCATGCATGCCGCTCTCTTTAACCACAATATGCCCACGGTAGGGCCGAATGACGCGCAGTATCCGCTCCAGATCGAACGTACCGTAATTAACACCTGTGAAATAGGCATCTCTCAGTAGGTAGTCCATACGATCAGCGTCCAATTGTGACGATACTAGGCTGACAACAATTTCTTCATTGTAGGATTTGCAAATGACACCTGCCACTTGTTTCGGAAAATCAGGAGAAACCCGGCGGAGTACTTTATTGACTTCCGTGTCTCCAAGCACAATTTTACAAGACCAATCCTCATGCCGCGTTCCGAAAGCCTTCTCAATGGAATGGGAAAAAGGTCCATGCCCCAGATCGTGCAGCAGCGCCGCACAAAGACATAGCAGCCGCTCTTCCTTCGGCCAGTCTTCATATTGATTGCGTTCGAATTGAGAAATGATTTTGCGCGTGATCTCGTAAACGCCAAGCGAGTGAGAGAACCGGCTATGCTCAGCGCCATGAAAAGTTAGATAGGAGGTGCCTAATTGCCGAATCCGGCGCAGCCTCTGGAATTCTCGCGTATTGATCAAATCCCATATCGTGGCATCCTGCACGTAAATATATTTATGAACCGGATCTTTGAAAACTTTTTCTTCCTTCATCTGTTCACAACCTTTCTTTGTTTAATTCTACATCCTTTCGACATTCAGCTCCATCACTTCGACACTTAATGTCGTATTTTGTCGAATTCAATCTCCCAGTTTTCTCATCATTTAGCCCTTGGATTTCCATTGGTATCTTTATCCTTTTTTAAGAAACCAAAAGTAATATATTGTTTACAACTCCCTATTCTAAAGGGGTTTCCGCTTCTTTCCCTCCGTAATTAGAATAAAAAAAATAATGACTTTCATGCATAAAATCGCGAAAATATGGTTGACTATTTTGGGAATGGTTGGTATCATTAGTCAAGAAGATATGTCGAAACATGACGATATTGATAAAATTTTTATAAAATCGAAAGGGGTTTATATATATGATGAAATCTACGGGCATTGTTAGAAAAGTTGACGAATTGGGGCGTGTAGTTATTCCAATTGAACTTCGCCGCACACTTGGTATTGGCGAGAAGGACGCTCTGGAAATTTATGTAGATGGCGAGCGCATCATGCTTAAGAAATATGAGCCTGCTTGTATCTTCTGTGGCAACGCTGAAGGCGTTTCTTACTTTAAGGGAAAAATTGTTTGTCATATTTGTTTAGCAGAAATGCCAACACCTGTGACAAAATAAGAAAAATAGTATATAATAGAAGTAGCACTTATCCTATTGGTAATTCTAACCTTTTTCATATCTCCTCTAATCTCTAATTTGTTGGCTTCGGCCACGGATTAGAGATCTTTTTTTGTCTGGACCTTTCTGGCACGTGAGCCCCGCTGCCATTTCAAACTTACTTCGAGCCTGTTAGAGGAACTACAGGGCGCTATTTCCCCCAGAAACACCCTTATTCGCCAGGGAAGGGGAACGAGGATCCTCTATTCCGTGGTTTCGGGCTGATCTCCGGTTCACTCCGAAAGAATATGGCCCTGCAGTTCCCCGCCAGCAGCCAAATCCCCGCCCTTTGCCACAATAGCGACTTGTAGTTCCTTTAATGAGGCAATGGTATTGTCAGCATTCAGCAAAAAGCCAGATGCCCAGCGGCAGCCTAACTAAGACATGCTCGCGCGCGTTAGCGCTCGAGCAATGCGTTATATACATCGCGCTTGGAAAGCCCGCGATCACTCGCTGCCTGCTTCATCGCTTCCTTCCGATCGCTGCCCAGCCCCTCGTAGTGCTCGACATGCTCGCCCAGCGTCATCGCCTCCCACCATCCGTCAGCGGCTTGCTTCGCGCTTTCTGCCGACGCGCCTTCGGCGATCACGCAGTACTCGCCCTGTGGTGGGTGCTGCGCGAGATGTTCGAGGCACTCTGCGATCGTACCCCGCAGAAACTCCTCGTACCGCTTCGTCAGCTCGCGGGCGAGACAGACCCGGCGCTCCGGCCCCCACACTTCCGCCATGCGGGTAAGTGTTTTGTCGACGCGGTGCGGCGACTCATAGAACAGCAGCGTGTCCTGCACGTGCTGCAGCCCTTCCAGCACCTTCGTCTGATCCTTTTTCTCCCGGGGGAGAAATCCAACGAAGGTGAATCTTTCTGTCGGCAGGCCTGATGCAATCAGCGCCGACAGGGCCGCATTCGCACCGGGGATCGGCACCACCGGCACGCCCTGCTCCACGGCCATCCTCACCAGGTCATAACCTGGATCGGAGATGGCCGGCAGTCCCGCATCGCTGACCAGCGCGATGCTCTGCCCTTCAAGCAGCAAGCGGACGAGCTCGGGGCCGCTTGCTTGCTTGTTGTGTTCGTGATAGCTGACGAGTCGCGTAGCGACCTCGAAGTGCGTCAGCAGCTTGCGCGTTTGCCGCGTATCTTCCGCGGCAATCAGACTTACTTCCTTCAGGATGCGGATCGCCCGGAAGGTCATGTCTTCAAGGTTGCCGATTGGTGTGGCCACCAAATAGAGCGTGCCAGCAGCATTTCCATCCTCGCGATAACTTTTTTGCACATTTAAGCCCACTGTTTGTCCCTCTTCACTTTAGTCATATGCTTCCATACATACTAATATTATTCTTACGAAAACTCTAAGGAAGCCCTGCCCCCATAGTAAATTTCCTTCAGTTCTTTACAGTATTCCTGATTCTCATCGTAAACGATAAGCGGAGGCAGCGTACGAATTTCAGGTTTGCCATCCTTCATCCCTTCAATCAGCACCATCATTGCCTCTTCCCCTGCCCGTGCATGCACATAGCGAATCCGTTTCGGCTCCAGCCGGTACTTCCTCATTAAGCAGATAATATCCACCAGACGCGTTGCCCGGTGCACCATCGCCACTTTGCCGCCTGCTTTGACCAACTTCGCACATGCTGAAATCACATCTTCCAGGTTGCAGTAAATTTCATGACGCGCTGCCGCAAAATGTTCATTCACATTCTGCTCGCCGTTAGGGACGGGCAAATATGGCGGATTCACCGTTACCGCATCGAATTTGCCGTGCCCCAGCGTCTCATGAATCGTCTTCAGGTCGCCTTGTATCATATGCAGCCTGTCTCCCAAATCATTGAGCAGCGCATTGCGAACCGCCATATCCGCAAGCCGTTCCTGAATTTCGACCCCCCAGATATCAGCGCGGGTTCGGGTGGATAAGAGCAGCGGAACGACGCCGTTGCCGGTACACAAGTCGATCACTCGCCCCTTCGGCGGCAAGCTGCAAAAACGCCCCAGCAGGACGGCATCCAGCGAAAAGCTGAATACTTCCTCGCTTTGGATTATTTTTAAGTCATAAGTTAATAAATCATCAATTCTTTCGGTCTGTCGCAAAGGCACCATACGCAATTCTTCATTCCCTTTCTAGATCTTGCTCATCTATGGAAAAAAACCGTAAGGCATACACCCCTACGGTCAAACACATTTATTTATTTAAAAAGGATAAGCAAAACAAACAATCTCCCTCGGTCCGAAGGTGCCCGTAATACACATTGCAAATATGAAACCCTTCATTGTACAAGCGGGTCAAATTATCATATCCGGCTCCCGGTAACGAAACCGTTTCCTCTGCCGCCCCGACAGGCTGTTCGACCGTCGTTTCCTCTTGTCGAATCAGTTTGCGCAGCTGCTGATTTTCTATGCTTAGTCTCTTGTTTTCTTCGATGAGTATAATGATTTGTTTCTTTAAGACACCCAACTCGGCATAAGTGGCACCCATTCGTTCCTCGATCCCATCTATTTGTCCAAAAATATCTTGTTTATCCACGCTTTCACCTCTAGTGCCATGCATGCTTACTGGCCAGCGCCTCCTTGGATCCTTTGCCGCTACTCTTGTTCAACTACATCATCGAAAGGTAAATCAAGTGCTTTACCAAGGTCGAATAATTGAACCTTCGCGGTACGCTCACTGATATTTAACCCTAGAACCTTACCATTACCAAAAGAAGTGATCACATGCCTACCAACGGTTGGCAACGAGTCCTTCGCACTTTCATAATTATCGTGTTCGTACTTCAAGCAGCACATTAATCGGCCGCATAAACCTGAAATTTTCGTCGGATTCAGTGATAAGTTCTGATCTTTGGCCATTTTAATTGAAACAGGCTCAAAGTCACCTAAAAACGACGAACAGCATAAAATCCGCCCACACGGACCAATACCGCCTAACATCTTTGCTTCATCCCGCACGCCAATTTGACGCAGTTCGATTCTTGTCCGGAAAATACTCGCCAAATCTTTCACGAGTTCACGGAAATCAACGCGCCCCTCAGCGGTAAAATAAAAAATAATTTTATTGCGGTCAAAGGTATACTCTACGTCGACAAGCTTCATCTTAAGACTATGATCTCTTATCTTGTCGTGGCACGTTTGGAAGGCATCCTTGGCTGCTTTTTTATTCTCTTCAACCAAATCCGCATCCGAATCATCCGCTATGCGTATGACCTTTTTAAGTGGAAGAACGACATCATTCTCTTTGACGTTCTTTTTGCCTACAACCACTTTGCCGTATTCCACACCGCGAGCGGTTTCAACAATAACGGCACTTTCTTTCTCGATCGGCAAATCGATCGGATCGAAATAATATATTTTACCCGCTTTTTTGAAGCGGACGCCTACAACCGAATACATCTTACACCCCCTGCATCTCCACGAGCATTTTCTCTATAACCAGCTGAGAGTTGGCGTTGAAGCGCAGTCGCTTTTGTAATTCTACGGCTTGCTCCATCATACGCACCCAGACTGAGACATCCCGACTGAACGCGAGGGAGCTCATCCAGTCCAGCTGGTCATTATATACAAGCCTGTCCCTGCGCTCAAGGCGCAGCTGCACCATATCTTTAAACCAGAGAATCAACAAGTCGAAAAGACTCGACATGTGTTCAGCAAGTTCTGTTTTCACAATTCGTTGTTGAACCGTAATCATAGAAGTAGGAAAACGTGTGAGCGTCTCCTTCGCTAATTGTAACATTACGGTTCTCATTTCTGCAAACCAATTCGCACCGATTAGCTCCCTAGCTGCCTGTAATCCTGCCGTTAATTGCGCTGCAGGCTGCACAAGCGCAGCCGGAAAACCCTCTTCCAGGAGCGTTAATACCATTTGCTCCCGCGGCATCGGCGTAAATTGAATCCACTGAGCCCGCGATTGAATCGTCGGCAGCAGGGCATTCCCATTCTCCGTGATTAGAATAGCAACTACTCGGGACGTCGGCTCTTCCAGGAATTTCAGAAGACTGTTAGCCGCCTGTACCGTCATTTTTTCTGCATGGTGCAGAATATATATTTTCGTGCCGGAAGCTGTCGCGCGATAAGCGAACTCTTTCTGAAGCTCACGAATTTGCTCAATCTTAATCGAAGCTCCTTCAGGTGCAACGATGTGCAGATCCGGATGATTGCTATGCTCCACCTTACGGCACTCCAAACACTCTCCGCAAGCGTCATCCGTTCCGTGCTGACAATAAATCGCTTTCGCCAAGGCTATCGCCATTTGTGAACGCCCTGTCCCAACAGGTCCGCTGAATATATAGGCGTGAGACAGCTTGTCTTGTCGCAATCCGTTCTGCAGAAGTTGCTTCGCCGCTGCTTGCCCCGGTATGGTTTGGAAGGACATTCGTTATGGCACCATCCTAAAATAACAAATTAATCAGCATACCTCGGATTTCTCCGATTTTTTGCAAAATCTCAATACGACCCTGCTCACTCTCCAGCAATTCATCCGCAAAAGAGAGCAGTTCCTGGTCGATTTCTTCCAAAAGCTTATATCGTTTCGAACGGCCCCGACGATCCCAGCCCTTCGTATCTCGTAAATTTACACCCCGGCGAGCCGTTTCCTCCAAAAATTGCTTAATGAGCAATTTATACTGAAGAAGCTCTCTCACCGTCATCGCCCGCGATAGACGGTCGCCTTGCAGCGTAATCTGCTGCACCATTTTGGATAATTGCTCCTGCGTAAACTTCTCATCCTGCTGCTGCATAATGTCAGAGAAACTCCGGGGGGCCATCTGTGGCGGCGGGACGTTCTCATTCACCTTGACGTTTTTACCAATGGGCTGCCACCCCGGATTAATTTTCAAGACGCATCCATCCTTGTATAGGTCTAGTGTAGATTAGTAATGCTCGAAACGTTCAACCGGCAATACGAAAACCGCGGCTCCACCCACTTGCACTTCCACTGGGAAAGGAATGTAAGAATCTGTCGTTCCTCCCATCGGAGAAACCGGCGTAACAAGTTGTTCCCGAATTTTGCAATTGGCGCGAATCACCTGCATAACCTCTTGCACTCTCTCATCTTCCGTACCAATCATAAAAGTGGTATTTCCTGCGCGTAAAAACCCGCCTGTACTTGCCAGCTTCGTCGCGCGAAACCCTTCCTTGATTAAAGCATTGGAGAGACGGTTACTGTCCTTATCTTGTACAACGGCTACGACTAGTTTCATAGGGGTTGCCTCCTCTTATTATAAACTAAGAATGGATTTTCTGCTTTACAGGGAAAAATGTTCCTTAAGCAAAATGCTCCTCGAGCAAACGGTTACACTGACTCCAAATATCGTCTGCAATCTCCTCTACACTACGGTTAGCGTTTATTACTCTTACACGGTCAGGATGGTCGGACGCAATCTGGTGGAACCCTTCTCTCACCCGGCTGTGATAGTCCACATGCTTCTGTTCAATGCGATCCAACTGCTCCGCAGCCGTACTTGCCCCCGATGCTCTCTGATGTAATCGAGCCATGCTGACTTCTACGGGTACATCCAGAATGAACGTTCGTGTTGCTTCTAACCCTGAGCTAGCATAGCGTGAAATGGCTTTGACCTGCTCAACCTCTACGCCAAGACCGTAACCCTGATAAGCGACACTTGCATCGATGAATCGATCACACAGGACAATGCGGCCAGCCTCTAGCGCCGGTAAAATCAACTGATGCACATGCTGCGCTCGGGATGCCGCATACAGGAGAACTTCCGCTTGATCCACCATTTCTTTGTTCACAGGATCAAGAATAATACTGCGAATCTTATCGCTGATCGCCGTTCCGCCCGGTTCTCTCGTCACGAGAACATCATGTCCTAATTTCTTAAGTTCCTCACCTAATTTCTTAAGCTGTGTCGTTTTGCCGGATCCGTCCGGCCCTTCAAAAGTAATGAATATTCCGTTCACTCTTCCTCCTGCGTGCTGCTTTACCAGTCCATATAATAGTTTATGTGTATACCTTTAACTTGTGTGTCTGACCAAATTCTGTACCTTGAAACTTGATTCCGTTTGACGCTAATTGTAGTAATGCTTCAGCCACCGTAGCGGAAATAACTTCACCCGGGTATAGATAAGGAATTCCTGGTGGATACGGGATCACCATATCCGCAGATTTCTGTCCAATAGCATCCTGAACGCTTATCTTACGAAAATCCTCCTCCGTCCGCTCCCCTCTAGAGATTTCTCTCATATCAAAAGCAATCGGTGAAGAAATTTGTGTGTAGTAGGGTAATTTAAGTATATTCGAGATGGGCTCCTGAAGTTCCTTCTTTTGCGCCGGAACGTCTAAACAAATGTTGGCTAACGCGCCTGCCACCCTTAACACGTCGGCTCGGCTTGATGCCGGTGTGAAAACAAACAGCACGTGGCGGCCATCCGTCATTTCTGCATAAATGTCCTGAGCCTCTAATCGCTCTTTGAGCTCAGTCGCGGTTAAAGCATCCGTATCATCAACAATGGACACTTTGAATGGATCCGCGGTTTCATACCCTTGGCTCGAATGCAACGGAAACTCCCTTGGGAAATAATGAAACCTGTTCATTTCGTCCAGCAGAGATCTGAATTCTTTTACAAGGGCAATCCCTTCTGTTAGCCAGCGACCCCCTTCTGTATGCATTCTTTTACGCGCCAGATCAAGGGAAGCCATAATGGGGTACGAGGGGCTTGAACTCTGAAGCATTCCAAGCACCCTGCGGACTGCGCTGCGGTTAATACGCGGTCCTTGCAGATGCAGCATCGCTCCCATCGTCATCGCGGTCAGCATTTTATGCGTGGATTGCACAACAGCATCAGCCCCTTGAGATAAAGCCGAAGCCGGCAGCTCCGGATGAAAACCATAGTGAGCGCCATGCGCCTCATCAACCAAAAGCATTTTCCCCTGAGCATGCATCAGTTCTGCAAAAGGGGCTAAAGTGACGCCCATTCCATAATAATTGGGGTTGGTCAAGAACAGGGCTCTCGCCTCTGGATACTGTTTTAATGCCTGTTTTACTGCTTCGATAGAGACGCTTGTCGCAATACCCGACACGGGATCAATAGACGGGGCAATAAACACAGCTCTTGCTCCAGCTAAACTTAACCCGTGAATGACTGATTTATGTACATTTCTTTGGACAAGAATGACATTATCCTTTTCGCAAACTGCCAAAATCATGGCAAGGTTACCAACCGTGCTGCCGCCTATGAGAAAGTGTGTTTCCTCTGCCCCAAAGCAGGCCGCCGCTAACCTCTCTGCCTCCATAATTACGCCTTCCGCGTGATGTAAATCATCGAGCCCTGTAATTTCCGTATAATCGATCGACATTACATTTCCCAAAAAAGATGCCCCTTCATCCAGTAAACCTTGTCCGGATTTATGACCTGGCACGTGCAGGCTTACCGGATTCTTAGCTTGATGAGCCACCATCGCCTCATAGAGCGGCGCTTTAAACTGATTTCCAGAACATTTACTGCTGCTCATTCGTATTGGACTCCTTGAACTTTCTACTTAATACCCTTATAGTAGTGGATTGACACAAAAAAAACAAAAAAGCTTCCGGACAGAAGCTTCTCCCATTTAGTTCATATACTGTTTTGAGTTTCCTGTGTAAAAAGCTTTTCTCATCTGTTTCACAAAGAATGGATATTTCTGATCATTCACATTCGTTTTGACAATCTCACCGCTGCATTCATCACAAATGAAAGCTGTTATAATATGAATGCCGCCAATACGCTGCTGCTCACAGATCATACATATCCCAAATCGGTTCTCCTCCATATGATCACCCCATGTGCTTTTACTACTAGTATATCCGAATCTCGTTTCTCCTAAACTAGCTAAACGCTCATATTTTGGAAGGAAAGTGCCGATATTACCTCTATATCAGGTTAACCGGCTTACGGAGGTCATCAGCATGTCAACGAAACAAGAAGCAAATCTCTCCAAACAATCTACTATTTATAGCTATACATTAGTGAAGCGCATTTATCATTCTTTGTATAAAAAAATCCTTTACTTTCTACTCCTGCTCTTAGCTTTGGCCGTACTTTTGAAGTTTGACCCCACCAATTGGCTCCCAATTTTAGTTAGCTATCCGCTCGTGCTCGTCTTTCAAACGCTTCTCGTTCGGACTTACTTCCAATTCACTATTGGCATGGCTATGAGAGGCTGGTCCTATCGTTGGGGAGTTTTCTGGTGCGGCTCACTTCCTGACGGCAATGCATCGGTTCGACTAGTAACCAAAATACAGCTGCACTTATTTTGGATCGGCCTCTCCATAATTTTACTGCTATACCCCTGGATACCGGCCTCATGGTTGATCCATCTTCTGATCTTTCACATTTGGATGCTCATGCCGCGACTATGGTTGCTATTCCGACTTCGTCCTTACCGCAAAGCTGGTTTAATGAAAATTACCGAGAAAGAGACGTCCTGCTACTTGCAATAAATAGCAAACCTTCCCTTTCCCCGTGATGACTGCAAAAAGTGCGGAATTTGAATGCTTAAGAGCTTTTCAGCTGGCTTTAATGCTGATTTTGATGCACTTTCTGCAGCTTACACCGACCACAACTAATAGTGTGCGTGGAACAACTGTGCTCGGATGAGCGCATTGATGCTACGTTCTCAAAGATAAACGACTTCGTCGTCCTTTTAGGACGAGCGCGTTTGTCAAGGTAGATGCGAAGCAAAAGTATAAAACTTATACTTTCTTATCTACAAATAAAGGAACTTCGTTCCCTTATTTATGCGAAAAGCGAGAATCCGAGGATCTAAGGGGAACTACAGGGGCTTATTTCACCCCAATCGTCCAGTTCTCTGTCCATCAGGGCAAAATAGCGGAACCCTAGTAACCCACTCCCTCCGCTCAAAGGACTATATTCGACAAATTAGCCGTACTATAGTTCCCCTACCTCCCCTAGACATTGAACCAACGCTGCCGTATGAACATGGATTAAGCTACGCTACGCTCATCCTGTAGCCAGCAACGTATATATTCCAACATATAAAAAAAGCCTTTCTGAGATTTCTCTCAAAAAGGCTTTTATTCTGTGCTTGGCAACGTTCTACTCTCCCAGAACCCTGCGGTTCAAGTACCATCGACGCTGGAGGGCTTAACGGTCGTGTTCGAGATGGGAACGCGTG
>NZ_JAGGKV010000029.1 GCF_017874035.1 Paenibacillus aceris | reverse complement strand
GGGCTCTCGGCACCATAGTTGAACGACCTTCCTCGCCAGCCGTATTAACATTATAGCCAAACTCAACAAATTTTCATTTGTCCGTGGTGCCCCGTTAGGGGCATGGATGGCTAACGAGGAACGATTGTTCTTAAAGGAGTGGTATTGCTGGATACAACTGAATTAAAGAAATTCATGGTTGAGAAGAAGCCGTTTGAGGAAGCTATAGATGGGTTTTGGGGTTGGATAAAGTCGTGGAAAGAAGATGACCCAGAAGATTATTTTAACGTATTCGGAAATGAAGATATTTCAACAATAGAATTAACAAGAGAACGGATTGCTTTAGTTATTAATTGTAGTTTCGACACACCTATCGAGTTCATACAAACCACTTTAAACGTAATTTATAAAGAAGACCTTATTGCACAATATTATTATTTACAGAATTTCAATGGTGAAGTTATTGATGATGTACTGTCATTTGAAAAATACTCTTTAATCACAAAAAATGATTAAGCTCTAACGAGGGACATAGATAAATGGAGGCTGATCGCATGAGCTCGCATCACCGATTGGATACGAATGTGCCCGGGCCGCTGTACGTCACGTCCGCCTGTATTGATTGCGATACGTGCCGCCAGCTCGCGCCGAGGATATTCACCGAAGCTAAAGGATTCTCCACCGTTGCCCACCAGCCTGAAACGGGACTCGAGCAGAAGCAGGCACTGCAAGCCTTGCTCGCTTGTCCGACAGCGGCTATAGTGAGCGAGGAGAAGAGCGACATCGCCGAGGCGATGGCCGACTTTCCGTTGCTGCTGGAGGACGGTGTCCATTATTGCGGATATACGTCGCCCAAATCGTTTGGCGGCAGCTCGTATTTTATCATACGGCCGAACGGCAATTGGCTTATCGATGCGCCGCGCTTCGTGCCGTCCTTGGCTCGAAGGTTCGAGGAAATGGGCGGCATCGATACAATCTTCCTCACGCACCGGGACGATGTGGCGGATGCGAAGTTGTATGCGAAGCGGTTCGGCGCGAAGCGCATCATCCATGCGATCGAGAGGGAGGCGCAACCCGACGCGGAACATGTGATCGAGGGCTTCGAGAATGTGCAGTGGGATAACGAGATGAAAATCGTCGTCGTTCCGGGCCACACACGTGGCTCGATGGTGCTGCTGTATCGGGAGCGGTTCCTGTTCACGGGTGACCATTTGGCATGGGACCGGCACCGAGGGGCGATGGAGGCGTTCGAGGATTATTGCTGGTATTCCTGGGAAGAGCAGGGGCTTTCTATGGAACGACTTGCTGTTGAAACTTTCGAATGGGTGCTTCCTGGCCACGGGGAACGGGTGAAGCAGCCGCCGGAGGACATGAAAAAGGCGATGCAACAGCTGGTCAACGAGATGCGGGGGCGATGAGCGGCATGAAGACCCCAATAATACTTCAGAGGAATTGTGACAGCAACCGGTATAAGAATACGGTGCTTGAGGCTGCAGGGAAAGATCCGCCGCAAGGGACTCGACGTATTTCTTCCGACGCTGAAGTTTATCAAGCATTCCCAAACCTTTAAACTGTGTTACGTTAGTTCATTCCGCTAACGGGAGAACGTTAGTGCAACAAGCTACACCAGGAAACTGATGTATGAATTTTATTGAAATGAGGAACTAAAATGTCTGGTATCCCCCCGTATCGGGACTTCGTAATTCCGTTCTTTCAAATGCTAAATGATCGAGGACTCTACACTACAGATGTAATTAATAAATAATTTAGTGATTTTGTTTTGTATATCGGAGGAGGATACGAAAGAAATGGTTAAGTGCGGAAGACAATATACATATAGAAATCGAATGATTAACGCGAGAACTTTCCTATTAAGAAATGAATATATTCAATTTGATGGAGAGAAAAATTTATTCATTGCTGACAGAGGAAGTCAGTTCTTATTGAATCTTACATTGAGCTAACTGGAGACGAAAGTTGAGGGGATTGCTTCACAGCAGCTCCTCTTTGTTTTTTTTAAGTAAACATGCAAATAAGCGGAAATTCATGACCGCAGCGATGAGGAAGCCAAAGAGAAAAACAGCTTTGTTTTCTCACGTTAAGAAAAATTGTGGATTTCCTCCACCTTCATACCAATGCTACCACCTCTTGTATTAGCAGCCCTTTGCTGGTTTTCCCGTAATTTCTGGCCTCTATGAAAGAACGGAAATGCCATAAATGCCAAAAGCATTAGAATGCTAAAAATAATGGGACCTTGCCCAAATCCTAATATGCTGAGCAATATACCACCTATCCAGGTACCTGCACTCTGTCCAATAATCATAAATCCACCAGCGCCATAATAAGCTCCTCTCAAGTGTGCGGGCGCAATTTCACCAATCAGAACATCACCAATTACATAACATAGAATTTCACCGGTCGTAAATATCACCATAAACAAAACTAGCATATACACATTCTCAAATAATCCAAATCCGAGTATGCCTAATCCAAATAGCAGACACCCGACTTTTAAAGAGGTCAAGGAAGAGAACCGCTTCATTAGCCTTGTAAGTGGATATTGAATGATCACAACAGTAAGCGTATTGATAACGAAAAGAAACGAATACACGCCCAAACGGTTATGACCAATAAATTGTGACAATGTCGAATCTAAGTGGGAATACGCCCCCGCCACGAATACGTTTCCTAGAAGAAAATAGATGAACACTTTATCTTTAAAAACGATGCTTACTGTTTTTTTCATAGAAACCAGATCCGATGTCTCCTGAGGTTCCAACTTATATAGAAGCATGAAAATGATCAAGGCAATCGCATATACTGCAAAGATTCCGGCACTTACCATAAACGGTAATAGCGATGAAAGCCCTCCTGCTCCTAGCTTCAATCCAACTAATGGCCCTACCGACCCACCAATGTTAATGGCAAAGTATCTTGCATTGAATGCATCAGATCGACGTTCCTCCGAAGTGACATCAGCCAATAGGGCTCTGGCAGTGGGTTCAAATACACTTCGAAAGAGACCGTTCAAAGCACTCAATAAGAAGAATAAACTCGTATTTTCAGCGAAGGCGAACCCGACAAAGACAAGACTCCATGCAGCCATCGACGAAATCAATACGGGGTATCGCCCCAAGCGGTCGGATAGTGCCCCTCCAATAAAACTACTCCCTGTTCCTACAAATAAGCTTACCGCCAAAATAGCTCCAATCGTAGCAGGATCGATTCCTTTTACCTTTCCTAGATAAATCGCCAAAAAGGGAATCGTCATATAAAAACCTGTACGTGAGAGGAACGTTCCAATAATAACAGCCCATGCGACTGGATGAAACTTCAAAGTTTTCATTCCGGTAATCGCAGCATGCCTTCAATCGTCACATGAGCGAACCCTCCAACTTTAATGATTGTATCCAATTCCGTCGGTATGATAGTAACAAAGAGTGTTCCAGGCCGTCCAACTGCATCACCTTGTCCGATAGTCAGTCGATGAGTTTCTTTATTACTTACTATGCCTTCCAATACAAGATAACCAGCCAAAGCGCCATTTGCCGCCCCGGTCACAGGATCTTCTGGGATGCCAATTGCAGGTGCAAAGTCTCGTGTGTAGAGGTTAAACCCTGGTTTTGCGTCAAATGTAAATAGATGTGTGGTACTGATGTTATACTTTTTATTAAACAACGACAATTGATCCAATTTTGGAATGGCTGTGTCGATCGCCTGATGCGTTTTCACTGGAACAACCAAATGCCAGTTACCTGTATAGGCAAGCTTGATGGGATAGCGGTCGTCCAATTGATCGGGAACGATGCCTACCAAGCGAGCAATTTCTGACTTATCAAACGGGACTTGCTTCACTTTAGGCGAAACCTGCGTCATGGTCACCTTGCTGATCTTGTTTTCGTTTTTATCCCAATGAACTGGAATTAGACCCACTTTGGTTTCGAAAACGATCTGATCTGCTTTTTCAGCCCATCCGTACTCGTTTGCAAGCAACCAGGCGGAACCGACTGTAGCGTGACCGCAGAAGTTGATTTCTTCAAGAGGTGTAAAATAACGGACGCGAAAATCTGCTTTCGGATCGGTAGGCGGCAGTAAGAATGCCGATTCTGGCAAGTTTAACTCGTTGGCAATTTTCTGCATTTGCGTTACAGTTAAACCACTGGCCTCAGGTATCACACCCGCGGGGTTGCCTTCAAACGGATTTTGGGTAAAAGAATCAATATGATATATTCGTATCTGTTTCATCGCAATAACTCGCTCCTTTTCTCTATTGGTTCCATCATAGCGAGGTTTTAATCATCCGTAAAATGAATATTTACCATGCTATACATGAAAAATAATTCATGAAAGTGGGTGTGAAATTGACTTTATATCAATTAGAGGTATTCCTAGCTGTAGTGAAGACAGGTAGCTTCACCAAGGCAGGGGAGCTTTTGCTTGCAAGCCAATCGGGTGTTAGCCACACAATTGCTGATCTGGAAAAAGAAATAGGAGCTCTTCTTTTTTCCCGTAGTCGTAAGGGGATTAGTCTGACTGAAACGGGGGAACAAATCGTAATTCATGCTCGTGAGATCGTTAAGCAAATGGAAAAGATTAATCAAATAGCTGCAGCGGCAAAAGGTATTCAAAACAGCACAATACGAATCGGCTCATTTCCTAGCTTTTCAACAAATGTAATTCCAGGGATCTTTCAAGCGTTTCGGAATCGATTTCCAAGCGTTGACCTGCTTCTCTTTGATGGAAGTTATACCGAGATTGAAGCATGGATCAAGTCAGGGGTAGTTGATCTCGGGTTTCTTTCCAACCCTTGTGATGGCATAGAAATCAAACAGTTAATTCGCGACCCGTTGGTTGCGGTCCTGCCAACTAATCATCCACTCGCGAAACAAGACGTTATCTCCATCGAGCAGTTGGAACATGAACCATTTCTGTTGTTGAAATCCGGATGTGAGGATCTTGTTATAAGTGCATTTCAAGAGAAAGCAATTAGTTTTAATACTCAGTTCGAAGTTGCTGATAATGCGACGATTATCTCAATGGTAGAGGCAGGAATTGGAGTGACAATCGTACCCTCCTTGATATTGCCGATTAATCCAGTAAATGTTGTGGTCAAACAACTAAATCCCCCCATTATTCGTGAAGTAGGATGGGCTATTCTCTCACAGCAAATTGTTCCTCCCATTATAGCTGCCTTTATCAAAGAGACACAAAGCTGGTTGGAGGAGGCTGGTTTTTGAGGCTTTTTTGACTGGCAGTATTAAGCTAACGGAGGAACTATAGTTCAATCACAATACAACGGAAGCCGGCACACGATCGGCTGCCGTTGTCGGTTGAAGTAACGGGAGGAAAGTTATGGCCCATATCCAAAAAAAGGTAAATGGTAACTGATGTTGAATTCTTCACCTGAACGCAAGTATTAATGAGGTGATAACAATGGCATAGAATATTGGGTTACTCTGTATAAAGGCGGATCCAACTGTCGTCGAAAATGAAACTTATCTTGACATTCTTTATAAATCGAAAGAAGGGCTTCATTTTGAAGAGATTACATCCGTTACTATGGGATCAGCCCTTGGAGTTGGTTATGTAGAGCCATGGACATTAATTTTTGATATTAACGCCCGATTTATATTTGATGAGAAGTTTCCACTTGAAGCATCAAAGAAATTTAAAGTTAAGACATTTTGGATTTCAGAATCACTAATATATAGAGATTACCATTTCGGTATTTTCAAAAAAGGTGGAATTAAAACGGAAATTAATGGGGGTGAAGAAGGACTAAGATATTTGTCTTCAAAGGGGATAAAAGCAAAGGATGAGTGGGGGGAGACAATTATTTTTCAAATCATTGAAAGAGAAATATTGAATAAAACAGATGGGGATTTTATTGGTTCAATATGGAGTTTACCATTTGCAAAGTATGATCTTGATTAGTTAATTAACCAACAAGAGACTAAGTTAACGAGAGACGATAGTGCAAAAACAAGGGACAGATCGCCGTGGCAGGCAACTGTCCCTTGTTTCATTGAAGTAACGGGAACGGAACGTCTAAAAAATAAACGTCGACGGAGGTATGAATGAGGAGATATATAAAATATGCAATAATCATTGGGGTAGTTCTCATGATTTCTACTGGATGCGGTAAAGAGGTTATAGGCGACGAAAAAACAGCGGAGCAGTACGTTGAACTACACGGTAATAAAGTTACTTCTCGAAACGGCGAAGTTCAAAAGTACGTCTTAGATAAAAGCAACCTGGAATCAACGCAGTATCAACAGATATGGGGCGTTCAAAAGGAAGAGCCTGACAAGTATTTCGGGAAAGAAATAACCGTATACGGATTTACAGTGAAACAACATCCGCTAGAAAAAATATATAACACTGAAACCAACGTCTCTGTCATAGTTTGCGAAGGCAAAGTACGCTGATTTTATCTCTGTAGCCTGTTCTGCTATTCCAGCTAACAGCGCAATTAAGTCTATCACCTGCATGCAAACCTTTTTCAAGTAACTGGAAGAAAATAAATGAGAAAAAATACAAAATATTTTTAAACCCGTCACCCATAAATTACCAATATTGATACGAAATATTTAGAGTATGAAAAAAAACTATTTGGAGGCTGAGAAGACGTTGGATTTAAACTTTCCGTATCATTACAATTTAGACCGTTTGAAACATGTTCGCTTTAATTGCAGGAACGAAAAAAAAGGGAAGAGTTAATCTTCGGATGAGCCCGGTAGGAGGGAAATTAGTATAAAGACGAAAACGTTTATTTTTGCTGCATTTTTTTTATCGACTGGGGCTTCATTGCTGGTTTATATTTTTTCGGGGATTTCCATGCTATACACTTTGATAGGCGTTCTGATACTGGCATTCATGATTGGAAGAATGATTTGGAGAAGAATATCTTCCGAAAAACAATCCGAAATCAAGTGGCTTATCGGTTACGGGACAATCGCTGGTTTTCTGGCCACATGCCTGTACGATCTTTCCCGATTCGTACTAATTAAAGTGACGGGCTTTCAATTTTGGCCGTTCGATATTTTCGGGATATTCGGAAAAGCGCTCGCCGGCGAACAAGCGACCGGTCTATGGGTCAGCATGCTTGGAGCCGTATTCCATATCGCCAACGGTACGACATTCGGGATCGCTTATACGGTTGCATTCGGACGCAAAGGCATTTGGGCAGGCTTGGTTTGGGCGATGATCCTCGAACTGGCGATGGTTACCGTGTATCCGGGCTGGCTTGACGTGAAAGCTCTCGACGAGCTCGTTTCGGTTTCCGTGTTCGGCCACATCGTTTATGGTGTGGTTCTTGGTTATACGGCGAGGAAACTGATCTTGAGAAAGGAGACACCTGTCCATGTCTCAGTCTAAGCCGTTTCGTCAACGGTTCGTGCGATTTTGGTGGGTTCAGCTGCCTTTGCTGGCTAGCCGGTTCTCCAGTAAGCTTCCGTTCACATTCCTCGACGGACTTTACCTGGCCGCATGGCCTGCGGTTGCCTCCTGGGCACCTTTGCTGGCGCTGATCGCAGGACTTGCGATCGGCTGGTGGCATCCGGGGTTCGAAAGTGTTTTCAGCGAATCACTTATAGTGGTTATGATTGCGGCCATTTTCGGAATAAGCAGCGCGAACCTCGGACTGCTTTTTATCGTCGGCTTTATCGTCGGCGATTTCTTTCTGCACCACACAAGCTGGACGCAGGTCGGATGGCGGCGGAACGAGGGTTTTTTGGAGCATGTCGGTAAGGTGAGGTTACCGCTTTTGATCGAGTATGGTCTTTTATTTCTGCTAACGGTAAAAATCCCCATGGTAACTAAAGCGCTGACCGCACAGCTTCTAATTCCTTTCCTACCTTTGAAAACCGGCTTCAAAGTTGCTGCCGCACTGTACGTGCTGCTCACCGGAGTGCTCGTGTATTTCTGGACGCAAACCGTGCCGGTTCTGATAAGGCCGGTATTCACCTGGGTTTCAACCAATCCTCCGGCGAAGGCAACCGTTCCTTTGCAGCATTATGAGTGGGTCATCATCTTTGTTGCGATCGTAATCGCCGCCGTTCGAATGCTGCTGCAGGGGATGACGGCGTTTCGCAGCGAGGTCGGAAAGCCACTTGAGGAGCTGGAGCGAGAGCTGCGGGATCTTCCCCCTGTCCGTTCGCTCGGAGACCGGATCAACCCATGGTTTTCCACCGCGGCCGCCGCGTTGTGGTCAGTTCTGATGATTGCGGGAATTTATAAATCGTTCATCGATCCCGTGCTGATCGGAGCATTGATTTTTGTGCTGCTGGCGGTCCGAAAACAGTTAATACCCGTTCCTTTCGGCGTCTGGGCCAAGTGGATGGATAAGATTCCGCTGCTCCTCCGATTGGTCATCGGGTTTATTCTGATTAAAATCATAGCTTCGGCGATATTGGAAAATATGCTGCGTTCTACGAATACGTTCCGGCCGCTGCTTCTGATGACTGCGCTTTCGATGATAATTATTTTCCTGCTCACCCCCCAGCTTCCGATCGTCCGGCCAAAGGAAGGTGAGCCGTCGAAATGATCCGTTATTTCCCTTTAGGGACGCTTATCGCAGTGATTTTGTTTTTTGCGTTTCCGGACGCGGCGACGGCCGACAACTGCGGGAGCTTGACCGATTGTTTCAACACGCAGAGAGCCGCTGTCGCCGCGACCGTCGGTTTGGGGATATTCGCAACGCTGCTTAGTGTGGGGCTTAATTTTGTCCCCGTCGTGGGACAGGTGAAGGGCATTATCGAAGCGATTACGGGCAAAGACTTGATTACCGGCCAAGAGCTCGAAACCTGGGAAAGGGCGCTCAATCTCGTTCCTTTCGGTGCAATAGGGAAAATCGGGAGAATCGGCGATATTTTGGATGCCGGCGGCGATGTTGGCAAAGGATTGCGCCATGCCGACGAGCTAGACGAATTGGCGGATGCCGGCCGGGCGGGACGGACCGGAGTCCCGTCCAAAGGTTCGCGCAGGGCGGTTGATGTTGACGCCGGAAGTGGGCCAAGGCGATCGCGAGATGCAGACGGCGAAAGCACTCCAACACCGGAGGCCGGTTCCGGAGGCGCTGCCAAACCACCTAACGATAGCGGCGGGCGAGGCAGTTCCTCGGGCCACGGCGACAGCGATCCCATCCGACCGAATGATGGTGAAGGCGGAAAACCAAAAGTTCTTCTTTACAAATTAAGGCCCGGATACGATACACACTTCTCAGAAGTTGAAGATGTCGTCTGGAAGAAGGGGAGAGGTATTCTTGGGGGACACAATCTTCATAATTTTGAAGAGGTTTTTACTAAGAATGGTTGGAATATGGATGACTTAATTATATCTAGAACACCTCATCCAACAATCGATGGTGTATATGAAATAAAATATCAATTACCCGCCAAAGATATGACAGGCCAAATAATTGAAGGGCAGTATAAAAACATTCCCTTCCCGAAGACGGTGTACGACCCAAGTGTAATACCGGATGAAAAAATGTTAGAGTGGGGACGGCAGGCAATGGCAAATGCTACACAATCAACAAATGGAAGGATACTAACTGGTACTGCCCCGAACGGACTTAAATTTCAAGGATATATTGAAAACGGTGAAATAACTAACTTCTTCCCGATCCTTGAGAAGCCATAACTTTTTATTGATGTTAAATTAATACTACCTGAAGGAGTATCTTATGATCACTGAAAATAAGAGGGAAAAAGACCTGATAGAATTATATTACGCTAATTTAGGCCAATCTTACTTTTTGGATGCCATAAAGAATTATTGTAACAGACAAGGCTTTGGAATAGGTTCTATATGGTGTCTTTTCGCGAATGAACTTCAACCTTGGGAAGAGGGCTATTTTGGAGAGACCGGTGTAGCATACTTTTATGAACATCCTGCTGTGGAGAAGAATGAAGTACTGGTTGTTGACTACGATGATTTTTTCTATTATTTGCAAAAGGCCAGTAAAGATTTTATAGAACGTAATCCTAGTAGAGAGAATGAAATTTTTCAATATCTAGAAAAAATAAAGGAAATATTAAAATTGGTTTAAATGATGAGGACGCTATGACAGATTCATCGAAAGAGGAACACGATTATGTAGTAAAAACCATGTCCCCCAAAATGAGAAAAATCCGAACAACAGAGGAATTGATTTTGGCGTTGAAAGAAATACTAGATCATTGCACTAACGAAGAACGATAGTATAATAAACCACAAAAGGCTGCCGCGTGCAGCCTTTTGTACTAACCGGCAGAATAATTCTATTTGCAACTTAAGATCTTCAATTACGGTTAACTTTTATAACAGCTCCTCTTATTACGAAAGGAAGTGAATTAAATGAAACTGCCTTATAAATTTGGATATTTACTAACAATAGTCTGGTTTATCCTGATTGTTTATGGATTTACTAATTTTGATTCAGATAATGAAGACAAGAAGGCTACAATTGTTTTGTTCTCTACTTTTGTAGGGCTAATTTTATTTCCAATTTATTTTATTAGCGTTTATGTGTATTACCGTTTATTCAAGAGAACATCATGAATCAGGAACGCTCAAGTCATTCAGCTAACGAAGAACGATAGCGCAATAACCAGGGAGCAGCTCGCCACGCGGCAGCTGCTCCCTGGTTTCGTTATAGTAACGGGCAGAATTGCGTAGTAATAACCCCATTAATCGGAGATGGTTTTCAATTAATTTCCTTTTTTACAACAAACTGAAATCTTTAGCGTCTATATTTATAACAATGAAAAGGAGTGTGTTTAATTGAAAAAATTTCTTTTAGGTTTAGGCTTCGGTTTGGTTATTGCCTGTTCATCTGTAGCTTTTGCGTCGGACTCTATTCAAGCTTTATTATTCCCAACAAGTTTTGAAATTAATGGAAGTAGTATTGAATTAAATAACGATTATATGGTTTTTAATGTAGATGGGCATGCGTATGTACCTATTCGCTTTGTAGCTGAAAGTATGGGGGCAACCATTGACTATGATATGGAATCACAAAAGATTTTTGTTAAAAATCGAGACCTAGATTTAACTGACCCAGATTACAAAAGTATATCTGTTGGTAATTTAATATTAACTAAAGATGGGAATAACACAAAAGTTACAGGTCAATTGAAAATGGAGAATATGGGTAATGAGGAGAACATGGTAGGAGCAAATCTTTCCTTCTATAATGATAAAGGCGAAAAAATTGGTGACGTTGCTATAACTGGAACAAATTTTGGTAATAAAACGAAAACCTTTGAAGCAGTTGATACAGGTGATTTTAGGGCATATTCTAACGTAAAACTACATATTGGAGCGGTGAATTATCATATATTGGGTGGAGGTCCTGGGAAGTAGCTTTCATAGAGGTATTGCTAAGAGCCGAAAAAGAAAACGACACAATATGGATAGCCTGGATAATGTATTTTCTCGAAAGAAAAGAAATCATAAATGAATATTGTGATTACAAAGAGATATTAGAAATGGCAGAATGGTGAATGCAAACTAAGGTCGGAATATAATGAGTCCCCGTAATAATAATTTTCCCTTCTTCATTTTTTTAACAATCCGAAATTAAAAGAAAATCAACGTCAAAGTTTTCAAAACATGATAAACCATACAATAATAATACTAAAAAACAAGGTGTAACTTTCAGCTCATGTTAAACATTCGAAGCTAGATTACGATTCTGATCACTTTTACAAAACGTGAAACGCGGCCCCAATATCTGGGCCGCGTTTAGTAGGAAATCGGCATCAATTACCAATTAACCATTCACGCCACATATATATCAAATCAATCATTTATTGTTACGTTTATTTCGCTGTTTTCTACTTGATAACGGTTCTAAATCAATTTGGATACGTGCAAGGATACCTGCTGGATTGTTCACACTTCTGTTGGCATTCGAAGGGAAGTTAAAACCGGCAATGACTATATCATTTCTACCTCTGCGAAGGAAGCGCACGATATCGAATGTTCTTCCGGAGCTAAAGAAAGAAACATTGTTCTGCGGGTTGTCGATAACTACAGCTCTACCATTTATCAATACGATGGCGAAGTTATCAACGGACAGGAATAAAGTAGCGTTGTCAATTTCATCTAAATCCCTGTTGAGTGTAAATCTTCTGGCGACCACGGCCGCTGGACCATTCGAATCATTTCTCCCCCAAACATAAGATTCGCCCGCTTGTGGTGCTACCCATGCTGGATTTCTATCAATTTGAATTGCGTTTGTCCAACTGCTATTCGTACTGATTGTAGTAGTTTGGGTAATAACAATGGGTCTTTGTGCATTCAATGATCTTTGAGCGGAAGCTAGATTTTTTCTTATACTGCCAGCGGAGATTCCCTTATTTATTGTAGGTTTTTGTACTTGTTGTGCCGGAATGTATACGTTTTTAGTGTTATTTTTTGTGACAGTTCTTTTGTACATTTCGTCCACTTCCTTTCCTAGTCGTTCACAAGCATAATATGAGACTAGCATTCAAACAGAAAGTGGCAAATATAATAGTCAAATGAATCATTTCTTGGCAACAATCAACACTCTTCATTGTAGTACTGCAAATTATTACCTACATTGTAGGATTCAGTATCTAGGCAAGTTCCAACCGGATCGGAGACATCCCGAATTCATTAAAATAACGGGAGATTTCGCTAATGAATACATTCCCTTTCATTTCATCTCCGAACTATGGAAGCAGAGTTACCGGCACGCTCGTCTACAACTATATCTTCCTGTGATTCTCGGCAGTCCGATTCCCATTCTAAGACATCAAACGTCATTAACAGGTGCTCGTTCAATAAAATTGGAGCGATGCGCTCGATTGCGAGCGTACCAGACCTCCGGTTTGGCTCATTAGAACAGAGATCACATAATTCCTTGATGTTTAACAAAGTAAACCCGCTTCCATTAGCACAAGGGCTACTTGGCTATGCATATACATACCCGACATGATCGGCGGGGGCCAATATATGAGTTTCACGGCAGATAAATAGGATCCAGAATTATTTGTCCGTTATGCTCAGTGCTCTGCCTTGTTCCCTATGATGCAGTTCTCTGCGGCACCCTGGCGGGTTCTGGATGACAAGCACTTGCGATACTGCGTAGAGGCAGCCCAACTCCATGCACAGTTCGGTTCAGAGATTCTGGACCTTGCAAAGCACTCAGCCATCACTGGAGAGCCGATTCTGCGTCACATGGCTTATGAATTTCCAGAAGAAGGCATGGAGACGATCCAAGATCAATTCATGCTGGGGGGCTCTCTACTTGTTGCACCCGTTATAGTAAAGGGCTTGAGGACCCGAAATGTGACGTTCTCATTCGGTATTTGGATAGGAGATGACGGTACTTTCGTGGAGGGACCAACGAACCTGCAAATTGATGTACCACTCGGTAGACTTCCTTGGTACAGGAAGCGTTAAATCATTGGCCTTCATACTAAACTAACGCAGAACGTTAGTTCAAACAAACCTTGGAGCAGATTGCCGTGGCAGCTGCTCCTTTTGTCATTAAGCTATTGGGAAGTTATCTTGAGTATCGGTTAGTTGAGGACTTAATGGGGATATTATGTTAAACACCTGTTGAATTGGAGGGTAACTATGGGCAAAACTGGAATAAGTTTTATGATGTTGATTTGTCTAACATTGTGTAATCCATTGATACCTCAGTTAAATGCTAAGATGCCTGTCATCTCACCGCAAGAAATGATTGATAGTTCAGACCACATAGTCGTTGGAGTTATTAAAAAACGTGATTACATAGAAAAACACAGGGAAGTTACAATCACAATTGATGCTGTTTTGAAAGGTAACCTACATCAAAATGAAATTGACTTGAAGCAAGACAAAGATCAGATGCATTTATGGGTTACTTTCGATTTTCCTGAAGAGGGAAGTAAGGTGATGTTGTTGTTAAGAAATTCAGGCGAAGGTTATGCCCCTAGATATGCAAATAGTGTTTGTGTCATCAATAAAAACAAAATAAATTTATATGAAGGTATGGGATTTGGAAATTGGATGCCTAGAGATTATGAAGAGACCTATCAAGTCTTTTATGAAAATGCTGTAACTACACGATTAAACTAACGGAGAACGATAGCTCAATAAACATGAAGAAACGGCAACCTGCATATGAACCGCATTTACTCCTCCTGCTTCCCCAATTAGGAAACAACTATGCCTATTGGACGCCCTATAAAGATAAAAACTGCCTCAAGGCGGTGAAGAGTACTTACATCAGTTCGCTCGACGATGGTTATGTTTAGCTTTAATGATGCGGTAACAGAGCTTGATTGAATTCGGCACGGAAAATACTTTTTCTAAAAGATATGAGAACGCTGAACGGTTTCCTCGTTTCGTGTTGCATTCAATGCAAGAAGCGAGTAAGTTTTGGGGAAGATCTGAGCCTCCTTTGCTTGAAGGGACAATATGATCTACAGTCGTTGCGGGACGTCCACACCACAAACAAGTGTAATGATCCCGTTTTAATGCAGCTTTTCGATAGTCTCGAAATAAAAATGGGTTGTAAAGTAATTGGATTGTCTGCTCGTCGATCCAGACTGCACGGGCTCGATTAACTTCCCTCCAAGCCCGGTGAAGTAAACATGGGGTTAGTTTTTGGCCATCCACATTGAGTACTCGTATCATAGTTAATCGCCTCCTAAGGCTAAAGTTAGTATAACCACAGACAATTTGTTTATTTGATACGTGGTTATTTCTGTTGGAGACGAGAGGAGTATCGGATATGTTAAATTCCTTAGCAGCTCGATAACAAGAAGCCTCGCTGGGAAAGCTCCCGCGGGGCTTTTTTTGTTAGGCTCTTTTAAAACTCGATGTTGATTTTATCATTAAGCAAACTGGCAGGATAACACAGTAACTTCGGTTAGGAATAGACAGGAACTTAGACATTCCACTAAGAAATAATAATACAAATCATATCACTTTCAGAGGAGCAATCATCTTGGGTTATATTATGGAGTTAAGACGGCTTATAGGCACACACCCCATAATCATGGCTGGTGCATGTGTGTTATTAACCGACGATAAGAATCGTTTATTATTACAACGTAGAACCGACAATGGTTTGTGGGGGTTACCTGGCGGTTCATTAGAACCAGGAGAGAGCCTCCCAGATGTAGCTAAGAGAGAACTATTTGAGGAGACAGGTTTAAGCGCGAACTCATTAACATTGTTTGATGTGTTTTCAGGCAACGAGTTTTATTACAAATATCCTCATGGTGACGAAGTGTATAATGTTGTGACCGCTTATGTATGTAATGATTATATCGGCACTTTAGAAAAGGATGGAGAAGAAGTGATGGATTTACGCTTTTTTGATTCTAAGGAAATTCCATCTGAAATCAGTCCACCCGATTTGCCAATCATCAAGCAATACCTCTTAAACGAAGAACGATAGTTCAATCACGACATAAGAAAAGCAAGAACTAGACGACAATTCTCCTACAAAGAATGATATTAAAGATACGAAAGTGATTGCACAGCTGGACAAAGACGGGAGATACGCCGTACCGAGCCTTCCTAAGGGCATTTATGCCCTGACAGCTTTAAAGATTGGGAGTGCAAATCTGCCTTCGAAATATCAAACTTTCATCTACTGCCGTACCAACTTGTTCACGTCCCAGATACAACCTAAGCGAGGTTTGGTCTAGGTCGAATCATTAGTTTGAAAGCAGCAGCAAGCCGTTCTGTCGACATACGAGAAAGTTCAGAGATAGCTGAAGGGATGATTGCGGGGGCAGGGCTGGATGTGCTCTCGATTGAGCTGCTTGCACCCGATCATCCGTTAATTCAAGCCAGCAATTGCATCATTACACTTCATATGGAGTGGGCTACACGCACAAGCAAGATCCCGTTTATTGGATTTTACGGCAAGTAATGTAGGTTCTTTTCTGGAAGGGCAACCTGTAAATGTGGTGAATAAAACTTGATGATCCTCTATTAGTCCGAGTAAACGAACCAGTCGATACTTTGTTTGCCTAACAGTTTGCGCTGCCCGTTAAATTCATCATAAATGCTCAAGTTGTATTTCTTCAAAAATTCTGTCTTGTAAATAAGATTCTGATCATTCACTGAGATCGTAAACGATTGTTTTTTGCCAAGCTTCAGTTGATTACTCTCGGTTTCTGTGGTCTTATCTCCGGGCGGGTTTTCAAAATCCTTCAGGTTGTATGACCTTTCGAAGGATACATTCCCTGAATGATCGTCAAATACAAGCACCAGCTTATGACCTTCCGTATTCGTCACGGTCTGACTGTTTTTCGTAATGTCATAATCGAAATTCAAGTAGAATTTGCCAGTATCGATCGAAGTGCCGATTCTGCTCATAGAAATGGTGTATGGGAATAGTTCGATTTGCTTCAGCGTATTCTTGACGTCATTCTTCTCGACAGGCAATCCGAAGGAAACGGGCTTGACGTAAGCATCCGGTTTGTTTACCTCTTGTTTATCATCCTTGGTGATTGTGACCGCATCTCCGAGAATGATTTGCATGTTTTCTGTAGTATAGCCTTGCGGAAGCGTTGTCCACACATGAAACCGTGCTTTGCCGCTGGGGCCAATCGGATTGGTTATTTCGGACACTTGCGCCGGGAAAATGGTGCCATCAGCTGCTCGGAAATGGGCAACCATCGGAGCGATAGCATTGAAGCGCTTCTCCAGGTTATCTACTTCAAGCTCTGCGGAGAGAAGATCGCCTGCAGGTCCTGTATAGGTATTGATGGAGGAGACCGTGTACTTGGAATTGCATCCGATATCCTCGCGTTTATAAGACGAGTCTGAGCCTATAAACGGAATCGCTTGCAGATCGGATTGTCCTGTTAGTTCCACAAGATCGATTGTTTGTGTATCGCTCTCTTTTTCCTGAAGCACTAATTTAATATGATCAAATTGGGTGGTGTAGGGAATCTTGCCGACAGCTTGAAAATCTATACTGGACCCGGCATTGATGCTGATTGCTTTGTCCGTCTGCACGAGCTTCACTTCAACTTTAACGGAGTTATCAAGCAGAAAGTAAGCGGTCATATTCGGGATGGGGAGCGAGTCGCTGCCTTTGTTGATTAGTTTGACGTTCGCGTTCAAGATATCTTGATCTTCCCAAGGGAGACGGTAGCTTTCGTTCAACTGGGCTGTGTACTCGCCTGATTTGTCACTAAATTGATATTCTTGACCAGGCTCCCCTCCGGATACTTGAATAACTGGCGGCAGCTTTATATCGCTGACAAGTGTGTTCATTTTCAAATCCGTTACGCTTTGTGTAATGAGTAGCTCCCAGTCATCCGGATTGACGGAAATCGGGATAGTGCCGCTAAGCTGCAATTCCTTCGCTTCTTTGGGGTTAATGCTCGTATCCTTTCCATTTTTTGCATTCAGCGGGTAAACCAGACCTTCGGAAGTGCGTATGGCAAATCGATAATCTGGCAGCGTTAGCTGGGTATCACCGACGTTTTCCATGCTTAGAGTAATGCCCGGCAAATAATTCTTCTCATTCTTGCCTCGCGAAAACTTGTGGATCTTCGCTTGTATATCGTTTCCGTCAACCTGAATGATGGAACCCTCATCAGCGGGTGTTACTCCCGAATATGAGGCTGGAACAGGAATTTGTCCCAGACTGCGTTCAAAATTCGGCTGGCTGAAATCCAACTTGTAAAATTCCACCTCAAGGTCCTGCAGCTTGATTCCACTTTCAACCTTGGAATAATATGTAAATTGCTTCGAAGAGTTGGCAGGTACCCGGCTTTTGTTTTTATCCGATGGCATGAGTTGAACGTTGTATCGGCTCCCTGATTTACTTTTCAGTCTCATCCAGTAATCCATGGGAGTCTGATCGGAATTTCCGTTATTCCGGACGGTTAACGTAAATGTGACCGTACTGCCTGCTTGATCGGGAAGGAGTGTCACTTGGTTCAATTCAATAATCATGCTGTCAAATGGCGATATGGAGCCTATATTCTGACTTTCGCTCGATGAAGCATTTACCGTCGTTGTTGTCATCGGTGCGAAGCTTAAAGTCATAACCAATGCAGCTCTTGTTATTCGTGATGCCCAACTTGTATTCATCATTGTCCACCTCAGTTTGTCTTGGTTGATCTACGCTTTACATCCTAAATCTCCAATGTGACAACTGGGTGACAATGCGCTGCTATTCGATATTTTCCTCAAGTGGAAGGGTAAAACAAAACGTTACTCCGTTGTCTTCGTTACGCACGCCATAGCTGCTGCCGTGTCGCTGCAAAATGGCTTTCACGATGGACAGCCCGATACCGGTCCCTCCGAATTCACGGCTTCCCGAGCGGTCCGCTCTGTAGAATGTGTCCCAAATATAAGGTAAATCTTCTTCAGCAATAGGCTGTCCCTCGTTTTCGATCTCTACCCGCACCCATGATGATTCGGGAATTACTCGTAATGTCAATTGTCCTCCGATCGGCACATGACGTATCGCATTTCCAAGCAAATTGATCAGCACTTGCTCTAGCCGCTGCCTGTCTGAACGTACCCACAGCTCTTGCTCAAGATGCTCTACCCATTCAAGTCTGATGGACTTTTCATGGATGAAAGACATCATTTTATTTAATACCGACCGGACAATCTCATGAATTGGAACTTGGGTCCATTGCAATGCAAACCGGCCGCTTTCTAATTGGGATAAGTCCAGCAAGTCGGATACAAGCCGCGCCATTCTCTCCGATTCTTCAATAATAACGCCCGCATACTTATCTCTTTTCAAGCCATGCCCTACATTATCTTTAAGCGCTTCGGCATAGCCTTGGATCAGACTGACCGGCGTTTTCAATTCATGCGATACGCTGGCTACAAATTGTTTGCGCAGTTGTTCCAGCTGCTTTTCTTTCTCGATATCGGCAAGCAGTTTGGCGTTCGCCTCCTGCAGCTCCGCCATCGTCGTCTGCAAGTTAAGGGCAAGGTGGTTCATCGTTTCCGCAAGTTGGCCGATTTCATCTTTTCGGTTAATTCGGGCACTAGCCGAAAAATCCAGCTTGGCCAGCTGCTTGGCTACCTTGTTTAAATGGACAAGGGGGCTTGTTATCGTGCGGGAGAAGAAAAAGGCAAAAAGCATAACGAGCAATACAGCCATTGCATAAAAGTACACATAAAATCGGCTCATCACTTGAACGGCATCACCAACAGGCTTAAGCGTAGCTAGTGCAATCAGGTAGGCGGCTCCACCGGACTGGTTCACAGCGTCCGGAAGCTTGACTGCGGCAAGCAGCATATTTTCGTTACGGTCATCGAGTGACGATATATTCGTTACAGATATTTGTCCTGGTTTGGAAAGGGCTTTCAACCTATCTGTATGTTGCAGCCAAGTGTTCAATGTTGTCTTAAGTTGGTCAGTATTGATGCCGCTGTTTGAGCTTGCCGGAATGGAAGGCAACAGTTTTTCCTCATTCGAGCTGTTCGACGGGCTTCCGGAATGAATGTCAATTTCGTAATTGGGGGGCTTTTCCGCAGGAGACATAGGCATAGCTGGCATTGTAATATACCCTCCGGTGTATACTTCAATCTGTGTTCCACGTTGGTACAAAGCAGCTGTTAAGCCGTAAAATCGCTGTTCAAATTGGTATACTTCAATGGGCTTTGAGTTCAATTCGTATCGGCCATCTGCGTATAACTTATAAACTTCCTCAAATTGCTGAGATAGTTCTTTTGTTTTTTGATACGTATAAAAAGTGCCGAAAAATTTCGTTTGCAGCACTACCCAAACTACGATAAATATCATTAACCCGATTAATGTAGCCCAAAATACTTTATAAGACAATCGCTCTATTTTCATGATTGGCCTCATCGCTTGTCCTGAAATTTATATCCATTCCCGCGTACGGTTTGGATGCAGTCTGCTTTATCGCCCAGTTTTTTGCGCAGACGCTTAATGTGCGTATCCACCGTCCGAACATCACCATAATAGTCCATTCCCCATATGCGGTCGAGCAGGGCGTCTCTGGTTAATACGACATTAGGGTGATCTGTGAAAAATAATAGTAAATCGTACTCTTTCGGAGATAATTCCAGTAATTCACCGCGAATATAGACTTCATGAGCCTTTTCGTCAATTTCTATATCCTGATTTTTAATTCGCTGATCACCGTCTTCTTGCGAAATCCAACGATTTAACAGCGCTTTAATTTTGGCTGTCAATACTTTGGGGCTGAATGGCTTGGTTACATAATCATCCGCGCCCAATTCATATCCATGCAATTTATCTTCTTCCTCCGATTTGGCGGTCAGCATGACAATAATCGCTTTAGAATGATTGCGGATATGCTTGCATACTTCAAAACCGTCCATGCCCGGCATCATAATATCGAGCACGACCAGATCGGGAGGATGAAGGCGTACTTGGTCAAGCGCTTCATATCCGTTGTCGGCTTGACTAATCTCGAAGCCCTCTTCCTCCAAATAATCCGCGATCAATTCCCTCATCCGCCGTTCGTCTTCCACAATTAATATTAAGGGCTGCTTGGCCATTACAAGTCTCTTTCCTCCTTATTCGTACGCTGTCACCTGGTTGTCACATTGGACCTATAAGATTCAAATTGCTTGGTGAAAAGCAAATCACAACTATTATGGAGGAAAGTGTTATGAAAATGCAACGCTTGGCGCGCAGGGAGCTGTTCGTTGCCCTGAGCTTTCTCACTCCAAGCTTTATTGGATTTTGCTTGTTCTATTTGATTCCATTTGGAACAAGCTTGTTATATTCCTTTCAAGACGGGCTTAACAGATCATCCTTAACCTTGTCGAATTACAAGGAATTGCTGCTTAGCTCATCGTTTCAGAAGGCAGCAGCGAATACCTTTTGGTTCACCGCCGTCAGCGTGCCGATCCTGGTCACATTATCTCTGGTCGTGGCGCTGCTGCTGAATCAACGTGTCTTCTTCCGGAATTTGCTGCGGACGGCCTATGTGCTCCCGCTTGTCGTGCCGGTAGCTTCTATTGTTCTCGTCTGGCAGATCCTGTTCGATTGGAATGGTGCAATGAATGTTGTGTTGAACCATTTCGGATTGAATCGGATCGATTGGATGAAGTCGGATTGGGCAGGTTTTGTCGTCATATTGATTTATATATGGAAAAACATCGGGTATAATGTCGTGCTATTTCTGGCAGGACTGCAAAATATTCCAGACCAGTATTACGAAATTGCTAATTTGGAAGGGGCAAGCTCGAGGCGAAAGTTTTTCAGTATTACGCTCGTATACTTAACGCCTACTACTTTTCTGGTTGTATTGATGTCCATATTGAATTCGTTCAAGGTGTTTCGGGAGACGTACCTGGTCGCTGGTGCTTATCCGCATGATCGTATCTATATGATGCAGCACTATATGAACAATATGTTCCTGTCGCTGGACATTCAGAAGCTGTCGGCCGCGGCGACATTAATGGCCTTATCCATTCTAGTGCTCGTGCTTATATTATTTCGCGCCGAGAAGAAGTTCCGTTCCTTTATGGAATAATTAAAGGTCTTGTGAGGTGAAATTTATGTTAAAAGAACGCGTGATGCCTTATCTGCGAACCATCGTCTTGATGACTGTTGCTGCTTTGCTGCTGATGCCCGTCGTTCTGACGGTCGTGAATTCGTTCATGACGGAACGGGAAATTATGGCCAATTACGGCATGCTGGGGAAAAGCGATATGAGCGATTTTGTGAATCTGAAATGGATTCCGGACTGGGTTTCGTTCGCACAATATTTCAAGGTTCTTATCGCTACACCCCAGTTTTTGCATATGTTTTGGAATTCGGTCTTGATGGTAGCCCCCATCATTATCGGTCAGGTTGTCGTCGGAGCCATGGCTGCATTCACTTTCGCGAAGCTGCGGTTTCCGGGAAGGGAGACCCTGTTCCTGCTCTATTTGATCACTATGCTGATGCCCTTTCAGGTAACCTTGGTGCCCAATTATATTATGGCGGACTGGCTGGGACTGTTAGATACCCCAAGCTCTATCATATTGCCCGGCGTATTCGCCGCTTTCGGGGTGTTCCTGCTGCGGCAGTTTATGCTGCATATTCCCTTTGCCTATATGGAAGCAGCTAAGATGGACGGGGCCGGTTATGTAAGGACTTTTACGACCATTGTACTCCCGATGGTAAAGCCGGGAATTGCTGCACTTGTAGTTCTATTGTTCGCCGACTACTGGAATATGGTTGAGCAGCCTCTAATATTTTTGCAAGATCCCGGTCTGCAGCCGCTGTCTGTGTTTTTGTCCCAAATTCAAAAAGAAGCATTCGGCGTTTCTTTCGCCGCTTCCGTTGTTTATATGATGCCTATGGTGCTGCTGTTTTTATGTGCAGAAAAGTACTTTATTGAAGGCATTCAGTTGTCCGGTATCAAAGGATAGCGAAAAAGGAGATATGAAAAATGGTTTTAAAACGACAACGACTGCTTACTACACTATTTATCTTGTTTTTTATCGTGCTCGCCGGCTTGACCTTGTTCAGCAATACATTTCAAACCGCCTTACTCCCTAAAGTAACGACAGAGAAACCGGTCAAAAAGACATTGACCCATACGATTAGAGGCGGCGGTGTCATCACCCCGAAGCAAAAAAACGATGTCGTCAGCGATAACGGGTGGAAGGTTGCTAAAGTGAATGTCAGCAAAAACGATCAGGTCAAAAAAGGCCAGGTACTTATTACGTTTGACGATACCGCTGACAAGCAGCAGTTACTGGATGAAGAGGACCGGTTAAAAAAGATGAGCTTGAACCGTGAAGCGCTGAAGGAACAGTTCGTTGCAGCTCAACAGGAGGGAGATGAGGCCAAGATTCGAAAAGCGAAGAGGGATTTGGAAATCGATCAGCTCGATACGGATATCGCACAGCGGAAAGTCGATAGCATGCGCAATGATTTATCAGAGAAAAGCACCTTAAAGGCTCCATTTGACGGGATCGTAGCTGATATCAAAGCAAAGGAAGGAACGGCCACGCCTCAAGGCCAATCGCTGATTACGCTTGTGAACACCCATGAAGGGTACGAGCTATCCTTCTCGACGAACGAAGATTCGGCTGCTTTGCTGCAAATCGGAGAAGCTGTAACGCCTGTCGTTACCAAAGATGGGAAGCCTCTCAACGTGAAGGGCACGATTACGGAAATTAAAGACGGACAGACGGTCTCCGGCGATGGCCAAGGAGGTTCAACCAAGCCGGGTGGCGGAGGAGGAGCAGAAGATGGCGGGGTAGATAGCGGAGGCAAGCCGCAAAAAACTGTCGTCATCGCCGTATCCGGCGAAGGCATTCAAGGAAGTGAGCAAGCGACTGTCCGAATTGAGAAGCAGGCCAACCTGCAGGGGCTGGTAATAAGCAAAGAGATGCTCAAGAAAGACGGGGCAGATAGCTATGTGTTCGTCGTTCGCGAGAAAAAAAGTCCGCTCGGAAACTCTTACTATGTGCAAAAAGCCAAAGTTAATACGGGGGACGAAACGGAAGAAGGAATTATCGTTCTCTCCGGTATTGCCCCGCAGGAAGAAATCATAAAGGAAACAAGCGAACCGCTGCAGGATGGCAACCGGATTCGATTAAATTGAGAGGATGAAAGACATTGAGAACTAAAAAATGGGCGATAACATTATTAACCGGATTATTATTTCTGACCGCATGCTCCAGCAATAATGCTGCTACTTCCCCGGATCCGGGGTCCAAAATGTCAGGAGGCAAAAAAAACGTCGTTATTGCCGTACAGAGCTCAGATCGGTTTCTGGAAACCGCGGCACAGAAATTTGAAGATCAGCATCCGGAGATCCATATTGAAATTAAAGAATATTTGGCTACGGCTTCGAACGGTAACGGGATGAAGCAGGCGACCTCGCAGGCGGATATGGAGAAATTCGTGCAAACGGTCACTACCCAGGTCGCATCCGGCAAAGGTGCCGATTTGATCGCCATGAACAGCTTGCCCCAAGATAAATTTGTCGAAAAGAAACTGTTGGTCAACCTGTACGACTTGATGGCAAAGGACTCATCCTTTGATAAAAGCAAATACTACCCGAATATTCTCAAAGCCTCGCAAAACGGGGATGGCTTGTATGCGATGCCGTTTGCTTTCGCGCTTGACGTCATGGAAGGAAATACTGACCTACTGAAGAAGGCGAACGTTGAGATCGACGACAAGACATGGACCTGGGATCAATTCAAGGACATCGCCAAGAAGCTGAAACAGCAAGCGGGTTCGGATTATGTAGGCATTGTCAACTTGTTCCCTAACCAATTGCTAGCAGATTACATTGATAGTAATTATTCGAAGCTCGTACAGCAGGGCAAAGCCAATTTTGATTCGGATTTGTTCCGGAATATGATGCGCCAGATCAAGGCTATGTATGACGAAGGCATCCTCAAAGCTGAGTTTTCGTATGATTATAGCAAATCCCTGTTCTCGATGTATGGATTGGCAAGTCCGGAGCAGGCTATAACACAGCCGGCCAATACGAGTAATTTTCAAAAGCCTACGGTGGACGGGAAGGCGCAGGGAGGAGGATTCAAAACCTATTTCAGTCTGGGTTTGAACAGCAAATCGAAGGTTCAGCCGGAAGCATGGGAGTTCATCAAGTTCCTGCTGTCTGACGAAATGCAATCTTCGTCTGATCTGATGGGGCTGCCGCTGAATAAAGCGGTTATCGAGAAAAAGCTTGATGCAGCCATACAAAGTATCGCTAACGGTAAGCTGCAAATGCCGAAGATGAAGCCGGATGACAAAATGGTGGATGAGCGAATCCAAGCCTTGAAAAAGCTTCTCGAGGGAGCGGGTGTGAAGAGCTCCAGCGATATGAAAGTAGTCTCAATTGCCATGGAAGAATTCGAATCGTACATGAGCGGCCAGAAATCGGCAGAAGAAGTGAGCAAGCTGATCCAGAACCGTGTGAACACGTATTTGAACGAATAATAGTGCATGGCAATATTTTGAAGATGGGATTTTCGCATTTTTCTAATGAGTGATTAACCTAACGGAAAACGATAGTTGAATAAAGACACTGCGGCAGCCGGCCATGACGATCGGCTGCCTTTTCCATGCATACGGGCAGGATAGCAGAGAGATACGTGGAATATATTGTAATTAAAGAATTTGGGGAGGAATTGTTATTAATTCTCAAAGAGACAAAATACATAAAATCATTGCCGAATGGGACCCATTAGATTTAAAGATCTACGTTATCGAAAGTTATGAAATACTAAAATGCATTCACTCTAGCGGGTCAAGGGAGCCTGAGCGAATAGCAGGGTTTATTGAATCTATGCTTCAACATTTGGATCCTTCGCGCAAATAAAATAAAAGTGAATGCTTATTAACTGCTAAAAAAATTATTAAAGTATTGGAATAAATTTAAGTCATTTCGCTAACGAGGAACGTTAGTTCAATTAATAATATTTTGAAACGGTGATGATTATATGGACAGAACTGAGTTACTACTTGAAAAGTATGGTTTAGAACCAATGAGAGAACACAGGGATATTCTTAAAGAGTTTCTGGGTAGAGAGTCTTTAAATGAGGAGCGCGAGGATAATGAATACCTGAAAACACTCTGTATCCTTGTATATACTTATGGAATTGCTGAGGATACATTGCTGATATGGAAAGCAAAAAATATTGATTTCGATACAGGTTGTTATATTGATGGGGAACTACTTATAGGTGCGGGACTAGAAGAAACCATTTCATATTTAAAAACATTAAAAACCGCTGAAGCGGCAAAAGAATTAGATTATCTCACGAACCTCAAGACGATAGGAAGGGATAAAGTTTTGGAGTTTTATAGGAGTTATTATGGATTAAGCTAACGGGGAACGATAGCGTAATAAGCAGGGAGCAGCCCGCCCCGCGGCAGCTGATCCCTGGTTTCGTTGAAGTAACGGAGGATAGTGGACATTCCGATTATTTTTTTATATGGGAAGGAAATGCTGATCGGCTACTTGCCGGTCTTGATTTTATTTCTTCAATTTGCGTTGAATGTCAACGTCATTCCGTTCGTGCTGCTGGCTGTCATCCTCGGCGTTATCGGCGGCGCTTCGAAAACGCTGGATATTACGATATACAGCCTGACGCAGCCGGACATGTCGACGCCATCAAGCGCAAAACAAACTCCCTTGTTCCATACGGAACTTGGGAGTTTGTTCTAATACCGATTAAATCTCAATCTTATCGATCTTTACCAGTAATGCACGTTGATAAACGGCTCCAGAAAGATTATCGTTGTTGTTATTTCTACCGTAGAGTGTTAGCAGGATGTCCTTTTCTTCATCCGAAATTGTTATCACTACCAAGGTGTGTTCATTTCCTTGCGTATCAACAGTGAGATTATTGTATTCACCCGGATGCAATTTTGTATGGTTAGTGCCAATCAATGCCGGTGGTTCAAGTTGAAACACTTCCAATTTTACTTTAACCTTTTCATCCCCGTTGTTAAATAACTCCAAATGCCAGTTGGCGAGATCATCTTCAAAGAAGTCTCTGTCCACAGGTCCAGTAGTAAGTTTTTTGCTCATTTGGCTTCCCCTCCTTTCTCTTAAGAAGTACTATATTAAATTCAAATAGAGACCTGCTTGACTGTATGATAACCCTAATATATTTCCATCAGATTGGAGACCCTGTACCAAACTTCGTATTGAACTAACGTAAGAACGTTAGTTCAATACGAACACCGCGGCAGCCGGCCAGAATGATCGGCTGCTTTTTCGTTGAACTAAAGGGCAGGATAGCGGAATAAAGTATGGAATAATACAGTGCTCCATGTGACTTTTCTTGAGAAAGAAGATTACATATGCTATGGGTGATACAATAAAGAAATGTTTTTTTTGAATTTTACCAAAACTTTAACTCTACAAAACATTTAAATAATGAAAGTCTTCTAAACTAGTATTTGTAACCATTTACTGAGGCACAAATATAAAGGAGTGAAGAGAGTGAAGAAATTCATCATACCTGCACTTGCAGCATCATTTGTACTTTCATCCGTAGGTTCTGTTTTGGCTGCACCTCATGACCAACAGAAAATCAAATCGGTAGATTTCATAGGAATGGATGCACCGAAAACGGATCAAGAGAAGAATAATCTGATGTATTCGAAAGCATCGGTAGAAGTTACATATGTGGATGGGAGCAAAAAAACACTTCCGCTAAGCTATGAAACATTGTTCAGACCTGGTGATGTGATTAATGGCAAAACAGCCGGTATCACAATGAATGCAAATGGTGAGATAATGACTAAAGCAGACGGTACTCCCTATGTGTCGACTGCACCGGATATGAATAGTTTAATGAAAGTGCCTGGGTTGCAGGAAAACACCTATTATATGATCAGTCACTATGAATCGATGCCGAAGAATGAAAATGGGCTTGAAAACCCAGGAACAATGAGCTTAAGTACGGTAAAAATGGATCCGGCTACTGGTAAACTTACGGTTGTGGATATCAAACCTATCGACTTTTCAGCCGTACACGGTATTTGGAAGCCATGTGCTGGATTGTTAACTCCTTGGAATACACATCTTGGTTCCGAAGAGACAGATCCGGATGCTAGAGCTCATGAAGCGAATCCTTCTAAATCTCCTGTTACAAATTTTATGAAAAACTATTATAATGATCCGACTATGATCGGAAATCCTTATTATTATGGCCATGTACCTGAAGTTATGGTGAGCGCGAATGGAGATACAAGTGTTGTCAAACATTACAGCATGGGTCGGATGGCATTTGAGCGTGTTAAGGTCATGCCTGATAACCGAACAGTGATTTATGGTGTTGACAGCAACCCGGGTGGATTCTTTATGTATGTAGCCGACAAAGCTCAAGATTTATCAGCAGGAACATTATATGCCGCAAAGTGGATTCAGACTAGTACAGACAATGAAGTTTCGGCAAATCTTGAATGGATCAAGCTTGGACATGCAAGCGATGCAGAAATTCAGCAATTGGCGGAAACCAAGAAATTCAGTGACATTTTCGACGTGACGGATGACGCTGTTAAAGGGAAAGCTGAGGGATACACGCCAGTAAAAACACCAGCTAACGGTAAAAAAGTGGAATGGCTGAAAGTGAAGTCAGGAATGGAAAAAGCCGCTGCTTTCTTAGAAACACATCGGTATGCAGCTTACGTTGGTTCAACGGTAGAATTTAATAAAATGGAAGGTCTTGATTTCAACGAAAAAGATAATAAGGCATACTTAGCCATTTCCTATCAGGAAAACACGATGCTAGCTGAACCTACCGCACCTGCCGATGACATTCAATTGCCAAAAATTAGTGCGGGTGGAGTTTATGAGCTTTCCTTCCAACCAAACCGTAAAACCCAAGATGGCGAAAAGATTGATAGCCATTATGTTCCTGTAAGCATGGCTGGTCTTGTGATGGGTGAGGATCTGGCTACCCCGGATGCAGACGGTAATAAAGCGAACGTAGATAAAATTGCTAACCCAGACAACCTTGTCTATTCGCCAAAAATGAGAACCTTATTTATTGCTGAAGACTCTGATAATCATGAAAATTGTTATACATGGGCTTACAATGTGGATACTAAGAAGCTTTCTCGCATCCTTTCAGTTCCAGGTGGTGGGGAGTCTACTGGATTACAAATGATCGATAATCTAGATGGATTTACTTATCTCATGAACAGTTCACAAAACCCTGGATATGTAGGGTACTTTGCTGGGCTTCCATCTTTAGATGGGGATATTAAAGCAAAAAAAGATAAATAAGTGTGTATTTTCTGGAGCAGTCTTGTGAGCAAGACTGCTTTTTTAAATTTTTTTTATAATTGTACGTAGGAATAAAAAGGGGAAATCTCAGCGCTTATAAATCTATTCCAAGAATTTAAGATATTTTGGGATTAATTAAAGTAGAAATATTCCACTAACGGTGATCGTTTTCTCAATAAACATACCTTAAAAGGCTGCCGGGATAATCGGCAGCCTTTGTTCAACTAATGGAGAACATTTCTTCAATAAAATGTTATATTAAAGTCAAAGAATTGATAAAAAAAGAATTAACATAACGGGGAATTGAGGTGGGTTTGATGGAAATTCATTACCGCCAAATATTAGATATCACTCATGATGGAATCAACTATCTCGATAGTAATGAGCAAACACAAAAAATAAGTTTTATTGAGTGTAGGAAGAATTGGGTAGCTTTATGTAATGAGACAGACGGGATAAACCGCACTTTCGAAGATTCATTTTGCGTTGGTTGGCGTGATTGGTTCAGTCAACCTCAATATTTTGAGTTCTTTTCAGAACCAAAAGTTAAGGTAATATTCCCGTATAGTAAAAACTTGTTTTCAATTTTTAGGAATGATAGAAAGAAAATTAGGAATGAATTCATTAAATTACAATGGAAAATTATTGATTGTGGGCATACCACATATGATTTAGGCTAAATCTGTTATTCAGCTAACGGAGAACTATAGTTCAATCACGAACATGACGGCAGCCACACGATGATTGGCTGCTTTTACGTTGAACTAGAGGGGAGAAGAGTCTTATACTAAAAGCAGGAAAGATTAACTACTGATAGAACTATTTAACATGTAATTTTATTTGGAATATATACCAACAGCATTAGAATCTCTTGTTGAGAACAACCGACTATTGAATAAAGTAGACGAATTATCCCAGTATTTATATGATATCGGAGAAAAAACGGACTTATGGGATTTCTTATTCGAAAAAGCATCAGGAACATGGTTTCCTTTATTTGATTTGTATAAGGGTATTTCTGATATAAAAGATAAGATTATTGAGGTGCAGAATGAGATGTCCGCTAAGTTGCTTATTATGTGGATTAATGATTATTCAAGTCACGAGAGAAGTAACAACTGCATTTGGCGAGTGGTCTTAATTACAACTGAGGATTATGAATTCCCTAATTCATTACTAATTGGAAAGCCTAAAGGTAGTACACCTAAATCGTCCAATCTATTGAACTAACGAGGAACGATAGTGCAAAATAAGGGAGCAGATTGCCAGACCGGCAGCTGTTCCCTTTTAATTTGAAGTAACTGGCAGTATAGCTGAACAACACGAATGACAAACTAGGTAAGACAATATTTAGGAAGATCTTGGAAAAGAAGGTCATTTTCTTAGACTTCGAAACATCAGGAAGGGAAAAGTATGGGGTATATAGTTGGTGGTCTTTTACTGTTGGTAGTATTGGTGATTATTTTTATGTTTGTTATGTTCATGAATTTTGGTATTACTCCGAATGATGTTAAAGAACTGTATAAATTGCTTAGAGGAAGGTTATCCAAATTTACAACAGTCATAGTCGTAACCGTGATATTAATACTCCTATTTTCATTGTGGATAGCGGTTGACACATTTACAGGTAAAATGCAAATTCAATTCTAATATAATAATGTTAATTCAAACAGGGGGTAATTAAGATTGAGAATAAGAAACTGAACCAATTTACGTTGGTTGATGTTATTGAAAGGAAAATACGGTTCACAAAAACAAATACTATTTTTGATAAAACAGATTTTAATGACAATGATGAAGGTGAACTACAGGCTTATAATGAAATGTTGGCGGATATTAAAGAAATGAAGGAAATTGAATTTGTAAACAAATACCTAAATATAATCAATAAAATCTCAGTACAATTTGAAGGAAATCAAATTACAGATGGAAACGAAATAGAGAAAATGTCTGGATACAATAATGCTGTTGTCTCTATCTTGAAATGTATAAATCCAATATATGAGTATGAAATAAAGGATTAATTTTTACTTTTCTTGTTAACCCTTCTAACAGAACCGAGGGAGTGGAATAACTAGGGAGCAGATCGCCGCCTCTGGAAACTGTTCCCTTTTTTCTTAGAAGTAACGGGCAGTAGAGCGTGGTAGGAGTTTTTGCTCCATCGACCAAACTATTAGAGAAATTTTACACAGACTACCCTTAAATTACCAAGCATGGTTCGAAATATTAGGTGTATGTAAACGACAAATTGGGAGGATTAGAAAACAGGATATAACCGCTCAATTTAATCACAATTCAGTTTATAGGATTATAGACAAGCTTTAATAATAACCTAATTAGTAGGAGTTGAAACTATTGGCAAAATTCATTTCTTTTGAAGAACAATTTGAAACTTTGAGTTCATTAGGCTTTACCCTTTGTAATGGATTATCCGAAGAAGATTTGATGAATAAATTCGAGATGGAAAGATATGAAGAAAGACCATATAGAACATTATTAGTAGCAATGGGAAGCAACAAATATACAAATGGCACTTTTACTTCATATTCAAATAATATATGGTATTTTGATACTAAGTGTATTTTGAATCACGGGGACTATATTAAGATTTCAAATAGACTATGTAGTTTAACAAAAGACTTGTTAAGACTTGAAGAAGTTGAAGATTATGTGGATATTGAGGAAGAAAAAGCTTGGCTTAGATTTAAACATAATGGTGTCGAATATCATTGGGACTTTCAAGTTGATAGGGCATGGGTGGATGTAAATGTATTTGTTAAATTTTACGAACTGCTAAAAACTGTTGACACGACAATTAGTTTTACATATTTAGATTTAGGAGGACAAGATTTATTGATTGGCTGTTGTTCTGAAGAAAATTTTTTGAAAATAATCGAAACTACAGGCTTGGAGTTTAAATGGTTAGTGACAGATTAATAAAAGTAATAAAGGCATCATCATACGATGGTGCTTTTTGTATTCCCAACATATTCGCCACAGCTTCATACAGGCTTGGTTGTAGACTAGGAAAATAAGTATTAGATTGGTCGGGGCATTAAGCTAACGAGGAACTATAGTTGTAAAAAGGCTGCCGCGTGCAGCCTTTTGTGCTATTGGGCAGTTTAGTTACAAATAAAGGAAACCCGTGTTGAGTGGAGAATAAACTGTTAGTTACTAAATTGAGATTTCTCCAAGGAAGTGAAATACGTTGTATGTAACTGGTGATCTTCATGGGTATATAGATATTGGTAAATTGAATTCCAAGCGATTTCCCATAAATAGAGATTTAAGTAAAGATGACTTCGTAATAATTGCTGGAGATTTTGGACTTGTATGGGACAATAAAAATGATGAATTATATTGGAGGAAATGGTTAGCTCAAAAAAACTTTAGTACTTTATTTATTGACGGAAATCATGAGAATTTCCAGTTGCTTAATTCTTACCCTGAAGAGAATTGGAATGGTGGAAACGTACATCGAATAAGCGAAAGCATTATACATTTAATGCGAGGACAGATCTTTACTATTAAGGGATACAAGATATTTACTTTTGGTGGAGCTCAATCTCACACTTCGTAATCACGCATATGTGTCCTACATCGACCTTGCAGATACTAAATGAATCTAATAATACTGGTATTCATGAGGATCAGTTAAGTGATTACCTTGAGCAAATAAAAGAACGCTTATCTTATAAAAAGTGGTATTTTGGTCACTTTCATAGAGATATGGAATTACCAAATAAACAAAAACTTATCTACAAGTCAATTGAAGAGCTTCCCACTAAGCAATCTTAGTTAATGACTATACAAATTTACTCGTAAATCCGTTAAAGGCCCCAATAATTCCGCTAACGAGAAATGATAATTGAGTAACCAGGGAGCAGATCGCCGCTACCGGCAGCTGTTCTCTTTTTCATTGAATTAACTGTGAGGATAACGTGGAGAAGAAATGGAACACTTAATTATTGTAATCTCTAGTTGCCGAGATACACTGTGGGGGATTTAGCCATAAAAAAATCAAAGGTGAAAAATGAACAAGAAAAAATCGATAATTTATTTTATTCTAGCATCATTTTTATTCGGCGGAGCCATCTTTCTATTCCAGAGTATCTGTTGGACTTTATTCTTTTTAATATTTATAGGTTTTATCTTAACGATCAAGATATCAGATGAAAGAAGAAGTTTCGGGAAACAAATGTTTAGTGCGTGTTTAGGTCTTTTCTTTTTCGGCTGGCTCGCAGTTTTGGTCATTTTGCTTATTAAAATATTCATAAGCCAATTATATTACTCGTTAATCTAACGGAGAACGATTGTTCCGACCTAAGAGTGGAGGTAAATATGCTGGATTTAAATAAGTCTTTAGAGGAAATCGATGGGGAAAATTGGGGAGATCCTGACGAGGGAGCCACTGGTTTGATAAGAAAGTGTCTTACACTAAGAAGAAAAGCTCTAAAGGATTTTACAAATGATGATCTTACCCGGATGATATTACAAAAATTTGCTCTAAATTACCTTGTCCCCATAGCCATTAAAAGATTAGTTGAAAACCCGTTGAACTCCGGAAATTATTATACGGGAGACCTGTTATGTTCGCTATTAAAGGTTAATCAGGATTTTTGGAAGGAAAACTTAGAACTTAAAGAAGAGTTCGATTTGATTGTACTTCATTTTCTCCAAGCATATGAGACAATAGCGCCCCTTATAAAGATTTATCAGGATAAAAACAACTGAAGTAAATACTGCTGGATGTTGGTTTTAGTATTAAACTATCGGAAAACGTTCGTTGACTTCAAAAGATTCGAGGATAATAATAACGGGGGAAATCTATTGAGCGATAATAAGGAGTTTTTTATTACTAGGCAGGCAATCGAAAGTCTGACTCATAAATTGAGTCTACCTGAGTTAGGAGAGTATTCGCAAGATTGGGAATATGAAAGTGCAGATTCATCGAGAGTGAACGAATTTGTCTCATTTTACGAAAGTGCTGAACTAAACCCAAGTGAAAAATTCGCATTAATGAGCTTGATCATATCTTCATTTGATGACGCAGTGACAGAAGGGAAGATCGAAGATGGAATTTGGGAAAAGATAAAGGGGCATTTAATTAGTGATATTGATTTAAATAGGAAAACTATCTTGTATTGGTCATTAGTTGATGAAGAGATTGATAACTGTTTTTCCTGTACACCATTTATGAGAGAGATTATCTTCAATTGATAAAATTTTATCCCAAACTGTTTGATTAAACTAACGTTGAACGTTAGTTTAATCAAACAAGGGAGCAGCTCGCCGAGGACGGCAGCAGCTCCCTTGGAAGAGAAGGAACAATGACTTTTTAATAATACGGTTCCATCATTAGGAACACGACAACCCCGGTTAAGCTGACATATAGCCAGATCGGCATCGTCCAACGGGCAATTCTACGATGTTTATGCAATTGGTTAGTCCATCCCCATACGAGAGTGAACAAAGCGAGTGGCACGATGATGGCCGCCAGAATGCTGTGAGAGATCAGAATGAAGAAATAAATCGGCCGAATAATGCCTTCACCACCGAACGTTGCCGTCTCCGAAGACATGTAATGGAACGTTAAGTAGGAGACAAGGAACAACAGTGTAGAAGAGAAGGCGGCGAGAATGAACCCTTTGTGAAGCTTTACGTTCTTCCGTAGGATTGCGATCAACGCGGCTAGCAGGAAGATAAAGGTGAAGCTGTTCAACACCCCATTGATTCTTGGAAAAATGGTGAGGTAGAAATCGATCTCTCCCTTGTAGCCAATCGGTGAGAAGAACAAGAGTAAAATAACGATATTTGCGACCAATGAGATGGTGACGATGGCAGCCGTATAATTCTTGTTGCTAGCTTGTCTCGGTGCATGGTAGTTTTCGCTCATTTTAACCGAAGATCTCCTTTCCTATCACATGGTAATGGCTTCATTATAAGGGGGTTTTGTCGAACAGCACTCAGGCTTTGATGTCAAAATAGCGAATTCTTAATGACGATTTATAGACTTAAAAAGGTATTATTGTATGATGGCGATTAACGGTCTACTTGAAGTACATCTGCTTATGACTGGGAGGTTTGAAATGAAGGTCAAACGAATCGTCGCCAATATCAATACGAAGGATATCACGGCAGCTAAAAGCTTCTACCAGGATGTGCTCGGCCTTGATTTAATGATTGATCAGGGGTGGATTAGAACTTATGGTTTAAACGAGGAGATGAGCATTCAAATTAGTTTTGCCTCACAAGGTGGCTCAAGAACGCTTACGCCTGATCTTTCTATTGAAGTCGATGATGTCGATGCTGCATTAGAGGGCATGAAGAGCGCAGGATTTCCGATTGAATATGGGCCTGTTGATGAGCCTTGGGGCGTTCGAAGATTCTATGTTCGCGACCCGTTTGGTAAGCTTATCAACATTCTTGCTCATGAACAATGATACACTAGCTCAATAAGAAGGAGTGTGGAAAGTATGTTTCATGTAAAAGATATTTTATCCGATCAGTTATTAGCAAATGCTAATGACCCTAGTTGGTACCCACCATTTTCAGACGCAGTTAAAGATTTGTCAGAGGAAGTAGCGTTTTGGAAACCTACTGAAGATAGTCATAGTATCGCTGAAATTGTGCAGCATTTACTTTATTGGAATGAAACTTGGCAAACTAGGTATCAAAAATCTCATGTCAATGCTGTGCCTTCCCTAGAAAATAATAATAAAAGTTTCATGGTTCCCAATGATCAACACTTCACTGGCTTAAAAGAACGATTGTTAGAGGTACTTTTAAAATGGCAAGATCTACTTACTGAAGAAAAAGTCGAAAGTGATGTGAATGGTTTCCCAATGGCTGCCAAGTGGTGGGAGGTACTCGGAAATGTGTCAACTCATAATGCATATCACATTGGTCAAATCTGTTATATTCGGATGCTGCACAAGAGCTGGAAAGCAGATGCAAGCTAAGTGAAATTACCTAGAATAATTAGTTCACATTTTACTATACTGTGACTTATCACTGTTATCATGAACTGTGACAAGATGTTAATCGTTTGGAAGGAATTAGTAATTTTTGATAGAATAAACTATGAAGATGATCAGGTAATAAATTTGTACACATAAGGAGATAAAACTATGACAAAAAACAAATTACTAAGAATGGACAATGTTGGCATCGTTGTAGAATCCCTTGATGACTCGATCTCTTTCTTCGAGGAGATTGGCTTGAAGCTCGAAGGGCGAGCTACTGTCGAAGGTGAATGGGCTGGTCGCGTAACCGGGCTGGGTTCACAGTGTGTAGAGATTGCTATGATGGTTACCCCAGATGGCCATAGCCGACTTGAACTTTCGCGATTTCTCACCCCACCTACTATATCAGATCACCGAACTGCTCCTGTAAATGCCCTCGGTTATCTACGCGTCATGTTCACCGTTGAAGACATTGACGAAGTGGTATCCAGACTCACTAAGTATGGTGCTGAGCTCGTTGGCGAAGTGGTTCAGTACGAGGACTCGTATCGGCTCTGCTACATTCGTGGAAAAGATGGACTTCTAATCGGTTTGGCGGAACAACTGGCTAAAAAATAAGTGACGTTTAAAAGAAGACTCTGGGCGACCCTCGGTCCCGGAAACAAGGAACGAGGAAGTAATTGCCGGGACATACATCCGCACCGACTAACCGCATCGCGATCGGCAGCAAGCTGCCTTAACTCGGTGGGACTTCGTGATGCATGAACTTTAACGGAAATCACTGCAAAACCAAATTAAAGGGACTCAACTAACGGTGAACGATAGCATAATAAAACACCAGTGAAGGCAGCCGAGATCAAGAGGCTGCCTTTTGAAACCATCAGGTTTCAACCACATCCAGAGCATTACTTACAATCATTAAATCCTTTGATCCCCGAGAATTGCTATTCTCGGTTGCATGCATCAGCACTCTCTGCTCAGCAACAGAAAGCACCCACACGCAAACCATGGTTTCAAAAAGGGGTGAGATTAAGACCTTGGTACGAAAACGGGAGGGAAAATACATTATTGATGATGATGGCGAAATAGTCGGCGTCGTCAAGCAGGATCGTTTTGTTAAGTCCATGACGGAGGTGTGGCGTTTCGTGAAACGTTCGAACCTATTCAAGCCTGCTGAAGAGCGGGTTCTTTATCATCTCTCTCACTTCCTGCAAATGAATACCAATGCTCTTGTCACAACCCATGGCGAATACATGACCGTTGAGCGTATGGCTGATGAGACTGGGATTGATCGCTCCAACATTCGTAAGGTCGTCAAAGAGCTGATGCGGAAGAACGCGCTCGGTAGATGGTGCAGTGCTGAGCGTGAGATCTACTACATCAATCCGTTTCTTTTCCAGAACGGTGATGTTCCTGCTCATCTCTTTTGGCTCTTCGATAATGAGTATCACGAGAGAGTTAAACAGGAGCATTTGGAGAGGTTTAAAGCCGGTAAGAAACGGAACTCTTTAATTGCTACATGATGATATATATAAAGAGTAAAGAACCAGCCGATTTGAAAAACTGCCTTGCGACCAGTAGTGGTACGGGATTTCAGCGTTTTCGTTTGCGGTAATTTTACCTCATTTTCTGTAAATGGATGGTAAAAAAGAAAGGGCGATGAAATCATGAACAGTAATCCTCCAAATGGTCAATCGGCAATAAATAAACCATGTGATCATAAGTATCGAGAGTTATTTAAGAGGGGCGCAAACGGGACTTATTTCGAAGCGGTATTCTATTGTCAGAAGTGTTTGAAGATCGAGAAGGTGAAGTTCTGATTTATTCATGAAACAAGTTAACCCATTAATAAGTCCGCAGCCTGGCTGAAGTGCAGAGCCTTTGTGTTAACCCGGGATAACTATCTATGCCAGCCATGTGGCGTAGCGAGTCAGGGGAAGAAGAATTTGCTCCCTTAGAGGAGATTGGAGTATCGGATATATCTCAATTAACAAAATTAGAACAAGGGATATATTTGGCATTAGGAGATACAAGTTATAGTGCATTAGAAGAGCTAGCGGATCGAGATAATACTAACCCCCAAGAGATCGTGTTGGCCTTTGTAGAAGAATTGATTGCTAGTGGAAGTGCTTCTGATGACAGGATTGCTTATGCTGCTCTCCGTTGGTTCTATGCCAATTGTATTGAAGGGAAGTTTGCAAGGTAATATAACTCGTCTTTCAAGTAAATAAGAGGAGAGATCATCCCCCCATTTTTACGCTTTCGCACCCACTAAGTAAGATAATTTCTCTTCATCATTTAATGTACGAATCACACTTGCGATTCTTAAAATCGTTGTGCCATCTGCCAGTTTAACAGACTCATGGTTATATTGAGTTACTGTTGAAACAGGTCTAAGTCTTTGACTTCCTTGATAAGCAACAACATTCTCTTTGGTTTTGATAGCTGCTTCAAAGTCTTGATCTGTAGTTAATGCTTGCCCAGCCAAAAAAGTCATTATTGCTCCTCCTTCATTATCAATCATGGAGTGTAACTATAACGCATCTAATAGAGTAAATCAAATAATATTTAAGATTTGTCGCCGCTGGCTTCCAGAGCAGACAAAAGAACTAATTGGGCTCTACAACACGACGAATTACACGTTCAGTGAGATCGGAGAGATCCTTGGTAAAACGGAATCATCAGTAAATAAAAAAATCCAGCACTTGCGTGAGGAGAAAAAGATCAAATGATTCGGAGGCCGTAGAGAATGGTCTAAGGTCTCCCAAATAGGCTGCATGTCGTAACAAAATGAATACTGAAATGCATGGAAGGGCTTAAAGTGGCAATAGAAGCACATAAATGCAATCAACCAGGATGCAAAAGTTTTTGTCTTATTCGAGAATGCGGATTTTGATTTCAATGACATGACAACAGATGAAAAGTACGGATGCTACGCATTCGACAGGCCGCATTGCAGCGAGTGCGGCAAGGAATTTCTGGTGATTCCTTATCACATCGTTATCGACGTTAAGGATAAAGTTATACAGAATTTGAACGACGACAGCGTGAGCTGAAGATGTACGCTGGCTGAATATTAAGTTAATAAATAACAAAATAGGGTGTGTTGAATTGACAAAGAACTACATCAAGATAAGGAATCTCAAGGTAGCTCTTGAATTATTGATGTAGGTTGTAAGTTTTAATTTAACCGCCCAGGTTCTTTATTCACTTCAAAGTTAGTTGTGTCACTGTAGCTTTCACCCATTGCCTGATAGTTGGACGGGATTTCCTCGTCAGTATGTTCAACTTGATCAGTGGCAGTTTCCTCAGAAGCAGCATTTGATGTCATTGCCCAGCTTAAAGGGCGACCAAGTTTTTCATGTAATTCCTTTTGATCCATCGAAATCCCTCCTGTTAAATAACATAAACGTATTAATACACCGATTGACCATTAATAAATATTATTAGCTTTGACCCCGGACCTTTTTAACGGATCTTAGTGATGGAACAAATGAAGCATATGCTTTTTAATCCTTTCATGATTTGGCCTCCAGCTGTTACTTAGTCTTCTGGTGTACGGTCCAAATACAGACGAGTCACTGAAGTGGCGTCTCCTTTCTCAATTTCCTCTTCAGTTGCCTTCTCTTCAAGTGGATCGTGTGTGTTCATACCTGGGGCGATTGTTGGCTCATCGTTTTTAGCAGTATCTTTCAAAAATTATCACTCCTTAAGATTTATAGCCTTATATTGGAACAATTTCACATGAAATATTCACCGATGAGCAGTTGTTTTAGTTCGTCTGAAAGGTAATGGAAAATGTCAGAATCGAAATAAATGTAACGGAGAATAGCTAGCTCCAGTAAAGGAGTGACGAACAGTGCAATTGAGTTTTGGCGAGGATATATTCCCGGACTTGGATGGTGGAGAAACAAAAAAAGCTCTCATGAGAGTATTTGAACACTACCACATCTGCAAGTACATGGAATTCGTCGAGCGAGAGGCTACATTAACAGCGAGCTATGAAGATCGGCCAAGCGGTCCAACAAACAAAACAAGTGACCAGACTGCCAACATCGCAATATATAACGTCGATGAAAAAGCGCGGCGAAAAGCTTTCTGTGATCGTGTTGAACGTGCAGTGAGGCATCTGGCTCCTAAGGAACGATTACTTATCGAAGAACGTTATTTGAAGCCGTATGATAAGAATGGTGAACCAATTAAGGACTACCAGGTATACAACTTCATTTTCAACCCAGCTATCGGGAAGGACCAATATACAAAGATTCGAAAGACGGCATTATACAAGACAAAGCTGGAGAGGGAGCGTAATCCCATATCCAGCTTTTTTTGTTTTGACTCTGTTAAACTTTGTTGTTGATTTCATTGAACTACCCTGAAAATCTCACATGGTAGAGTAATTAAAATGGCAATACGAAACTAGGCGCAGCTATGACGTTTTTTCAAAAGGCTGCGTCTCATGTTTTAATGTGAGCGAAACATTATGAGGCGTTGGGCGCTGAAATTGTTACGGTAAAACCAAGATTCTCTAGCTTACGAATGGATTGTTTGACAATGACATCTTGCTGTCGTTTCTCAAAATAATCAGCACCTAAATCTCGGTAATCTTCGCTGCGAGTTAAGAGGTGGTAGGCGATCTTCATGATGGCGTGTGCAACAGCAACAGCTGCTTTACGACCACCTTTACGTGCTGCGATTCGCCTGTATAGGGCTCCGAGATAATTATCAGATCTGCATACGGATTGTGAAGCTTCTAAAAGTGCCGATCGGAGATACTTGTTTCCTTTGCGAGTTTTCGAAGGTTTTCGTTTACCAGCACTTTCGTTGTGTCCTGGTACTAGTCCGATCCATGAGCAAAGATGGGCAGCACTTGGAAACCGTGAACCGACGTTTGTTCCAATTTCGGCTAATATTTGTTCAGCGGTACGCCTGGCAATCCCGGGAATCGTATCTAGTCGCTCAATGTCTTCTTGAAAAGGGTCTAGCCGCCCAGCTACCTCCGAATCCAACTCCGTGATTTGTTCGTTGAGGAATTCCACATGGGTAAGCATGGTTTTTAACATAAGACGTTGATGTGCACTCATCTTACCCCGAAGTGCAAGCTCAAGTTCTTCCTTTTTTTTCTTCATGACTCCGCGTGCGAAGTTAGCGAGCTTTTCCGGATCTTCCTCGCCATTAATCATCGCATGTATCATGTCACGACTGGAAAGACCCATAATATCTGAGGCGACAGAAGCAAGTTTAATGTTAGCTCCTTCTAGAACTTTCTGTACCCGGTTATGTTCACGAGCTCGTTCTTGAATTAAACTGCGCCTGTAACGAACAAACTCGCGCAACTCACGCTGGTTCCGATCTGGAATATAACTTGCAGTAAGTAATCCGTGACGTAAAAGATCTGCAATCCATTCAGCATCTTTCACATCCGTCTTTCTGCCGGGAACAGCCTTCATGTGCTGGGCATTTACGACAAGGTATTGAATGTCCTCGGCTTCAAGCAAGTTGACGATAGGTTTCCAAAAGACGCCTGTACTTTCCATGGCTACATGCGAACAGCGGTGTTCCTTCATCCAGTCGATGAGTTGAAGTAGATAGACAGTGTGGGTGTGAAATGTCTTAATCTCCTTTCCTTCAGGTGTAACAATACAAGCGGTGATGGTCCTTTTGTGAACATCTAAACCGCATGCACGTTCAACGAGTACTTGCATATTAAATCACCTTTCTACGGCAAAAAAATTGAGGCTGGTGCAACAAACCAATAAGGGGTTAATCTACCCTGCGTGCTTCCCAAAAGGGAGCGACAGTCCGTGGTACACCAGGGTTGTTGTAGTCAGACTAACGGTAGGGCTCAAGGCACCATAGTTCAACAACCTTCCTCGCCAGCCGTACTAATCATTATAGGCAGCTCAACAAATTTTCATTATTCCGTGGTGCCCCGTGAGGGGCATGGATGGCTAACGGGCAGATTTGATCAACAACTGGAGGAAATGTTTAATGACAAACATATGTTTAGTTTGTGGCTACGACAATTTGTATGAGCCATCCTACGATGAACATGGAGTTGCAGTTTCATTTCGGCTATGACGATGACAATAAGACGAGACAGTTTATGTTGAGTGGAAAAAAAGATGGATGAATGACGGTTGTCGGTGGTTCTCAGAAGGGGAGAAAAAAACCCTCAGACTGGGACCCAAATATTCAATTGAAAAGGTTTATTAGCTCCTGAAGCTCATTCCGCAAACGAGGAACGATAGCTAAATAGACGACTAACTGTCGGTGGATCAGTGGCCTTTTATGCAGTTTTCGTAAAAGATTAATCGTTGAAGGTGTTAAGTACGCTGTTCCAGAATAAAGAAATCATACAGATGAGGAGGGCTATATGTACGATTATATAGGCATACATTCAAAAAATTATACTAAGAAAATTAAGTCAAAGGTTTTAGAAGAATACACTTAACTTCTCAGTTAGGATTCACAACAGTAAGCCATTTAAGATTTAGCAAAGAAGTCAGTGGGGAGTTTATAAAATTAAAAGGTATTCCTGCTGATTCAAATGGTAACTATGCCATAAACACACTTGAGGGTGTAGAAGAAATAAATTTGATTGAAATTGATGTGCCAAGAAACATTAATGACACCTTAGAACTAGTAATATCGGGCATCGCTTCATGGATAATTGATGAGGACCATGGATTAGAAAATTAGATAATTAAACATTTGAAGGGCAGATTTCCGTCCTTCTTGATTGCTTTAAAATTGTAGGTTGTGGTTCGCGCTTAAATTAATGTCCAATGACACAAAAGTGCCTACATAAACCTATGCGTAGAAGCTTGAGAAATCAAGCTTTTATTTTTTTATGTAGGGAAATTTGTGTCAGAGAAAAATGCACAAATTTCCCTACATTGTAGTCTTGTGACACAAAACTACCTACATTGTAGGATTTCAGATTTTGACGTGATCCACGGACAGTTCTGAAACATGATCAAAGACACTGCGGCACATGAATATTATTATTGGAATTATTCTGTTTATTAAGGAAAGTACTAATGTGCAGCGATTAAACTCCCTCAAAGAATAAGGATTTCCTCACGAATGCTCGCTCATTCGCAGGATTTCACATGGATGTTAAAATAGGAGTTTAGAGGATTTATTAGTATGGGCGTTGTGGTTCCGTTTGAGGGCATGCGGAAATAGAAGGTGTCAATCTATTGACAACATCTTCCATGCAAAAGCAATGCTGCACGTCTCTCTCCACAAGGTCCTTGGGATCCACTCTCCCAAATCTCAACGGGTCTATGCCCTTACATCCCTTCGTCCTATCTATCCAAGGTGTGGAGTCCGATCAACGTTAACGGAACGTGCTTTCTTTGTGAAATCCTGAGAATGAACCAATCTACGTTTCTGGGTTGTGATTTAGTTTTCTAAGCTGCTAACGGAAGCTGAGACTTCTGTGGAAAATTCTTTCCCTTCTTTCGCGATAGCTACAAGCATACGAACAGTTTCCCAATCAACTTCATCATTGACTGCATTTTCATCATTCGTTTCACTTCAATATTGTGTGCATGTAGGGCTTGGAATGCACGATTGTGAGATAAGAGATGAAACACAGAGAAGTACAAATGCTTACGTAGTAATGAGTTGCCTCGTTTGGTGAGCTTAATTTGCCCTTTATACTTGCCAGAACTGCGTTCTGCTAAGTTCAATCCAGCCTTTCGCAATAACTGATTTCCATAAGACAGATTACGTAAGTCCCCTCCAAATGCTAATATGGCCCCCGCTGCAGGGACAGAAACACCGACAGATCGAACGAGATCTGAACAGGGAATTTCGGGCAGTACATTTTCGATCATCACATCCGCTTCATCAATGATTTGGCGGACCCTTTGAAATTCTTCGATTAGGTGTCTCAGTTCCCATTTGTCTTCTTCTAGGGCGGTAGCGTCTCCAACGGTATGTCTAGCGAGTGCTTAAAGCTGGGCCGCTTTGTTCCTGCCTCGCACACCACCAGGTCTAAACATGTACTCTCCCCAGGTGTACACTATTTGCTCAAGAGTTAACTGCAATACGTCAGATGGGGCTGGAAAACGACGCAAAGTGGCTAATGAACGAGGGGTAAAAATATCCTCGAATGTTTGTCTGTATTCTGTATTCTGGAAACCGGATATCAAGCCAGCGGTGAATCCTATTCTTAATCCGTCCTGATTTAACAACCCAGTGCTCTCTGTTTGTTACCATAACCCGTATGCGACGGAATGCTTCATCCTTTGGAGAGAAGGGCGTGTAGAACCCACGGCTCACCGCATCGGCGATGACAAGAGCATCTTTTGGTCGTTCTTGGAAGGTGAGTTATCTCTGTTTTCTTTATTGCGTTTTGTTGTCATTGGATTGACAAGAGCCACATCAATGTCTTGCCCCACGAGCCAGTTGGCAATATTGAACCAGTAGTGACCAGTGCTTTCCATTCCTACAACGACGTCATTCATGCCTTGCATCTTCTGTAATTTACGAATGCTGTGTTCTAAATGCTCATATCCGGCAAGGTCATTCGAAAATAGAATAGGGCGCTTGGTGAGGACAATACTTCGAAAATTAATGGCTTGTGCTGCGTGTTTCTCCTTGGCAATGTCGATGCCTATGACCAGAGTGGTAGTGCAGATTCGTTCTACACGTTGATTTTGAGACTTAATTGGATTAGACTTCATGATAACGCCTCCTAAGGTGAGTTCTGAGGGCTGCAACCCAGTACATACTCATCGTAGCGAGCGTTCTTTTTTCTGCAAATTCAATGTACTAACACCTACAGGAATGTTAACGGGCAGGTTAGTTATAACCATAAAGTACCATTTGCTCCATTCTGAAGCATAGTACAATAGGTGTTGTGGTACTCAATCAAGGAGTGGTAATGCTAAGAATGGATGAAATATCAACTTTATTAAAATCAGAATTTGGAATAGTTTCGAGTTCAATCTTTCCTGTTCCCGGAGGTTTTTCCGCAAAAGCGGCTTATCGCGTCATAGGCGAGGACGATACCGAATACTTCCTAAAGGTGTATGACAAATTCTTGCCGACAACGCGCCCGCTTGTCGAACGTATCGACATATATATGCCGGTACTGGACTGGTTGTCGGCATCATCGTCCCTATGCGGACGCGTACTAGCGCCGGTTCCGGCACGGGACGGGGAATATAAAGCAAAGACGGACAGTGATGTGTATGTGCTCTTTATATATGTCCACGGAGAGACGCCGGGTGTAAAGGGCATGACACGAGATCAGACGATAGAACTGGCCGAGATACTGGCTCTTTTACATGATGCCTGCGGAGATTTTCCTCCTGAGATACACGAGCTTGCCGAGGACATCTCTCTACTTTTCTGTGAAAAACTTACACGATATTTAAGTAAGTCAAACACAGAAAATGATGCACTTTTTGAACTTGTTTCCCCGTACAATGGGTTGCTCCACACGGCGATGCGCGATGCCTTTCGCCTACGGGACACGGTTCGGCTCGGATATTCTCCGCTTGTACTATGTCATGGGGACGCGCACGGTAACAACGTGATACAGGGCGAGCGCCTAGTACTTGCAGATTGGGAAGATCTGCGCCTAGCACCCGTGGAAGCTGACCTTTTCATCTATGCATGGCATCCTCATGGCAGCGTTCTACTGGAAGCGTACGCTGCAGCCAGGCGTAGTTATCGTATCAACCATGAACTTCTTTATTTTTACGTATTACGCCGACGGATCGAGGATGTCTGGTTCAATATACAACGCATGACTGAGGAAACCTCGGACGAAGCCGAGACGGCAAAGTTGCTTGACTATACAAGGCGGGGGATTGAGGAGATACAAGTGCTATATCATGATAAACGACGATAAACTATAAGTTTACTAAGGAAAGCTTTGAGCTAACGCAGAACGTTAGTCTAATAGATGGAAGGGCAGTTCTTGCAACTGCCTTTTTTTGTTTTATACAGAACAAAAAATCATGTCAATAATTTTAATGAATAGGTAAAATTAGTGTATTGGATTTCCAAATTATAACATCTAATATGTATTTTATAACGATGATGGTAGTTCCCATTAGTTGCTATATGCAAATTATTTTAATTTGAATGGAGGATACAAGTTGAAGCTTAGTAAAAAACGAGTACTTTTCCTAACTATAATTTCTACATTATTGAGTATTCTGGGGGTAACAGGTTTTATTATCTCTTACAAAGTAACATATTGGGCTAAGCATTTAGGACAATATAAGTTAGGGGATTTAGAAATATTCAGGAAGTATTCATCAACAATAAATATTCTCGCTGTGTGTTCCATTATTCTATTTTTACTTACAACTCTTATTTTAATGAGAGTCATTCAAAAAAAATCAAGAAAAGCAATTGCAGCTCTATCCTTAACTTTTTCAATAATAATTGGCTCCTATTTATTTCTTTGCCTCTTTATTTATCAAAATCTAGACGGAATTATTAAAATTAATCATCTTGTTTACCAGCCTAAAAAGATTGATCAATCTACTGCTGAAAAGATTAGGTTGCTTTATAGTGATGCTGAAGAGATTAAAATCAACACATCTGACAATATAAACTTGTACGGATGGCTTATAAAAAATTCGAGTGTTAAAGAAGCCCCGCTACTTATATACTTTGGCGGTTCTGGGGAAGAAGTATCTGATATGTTATCGATTGCTGAGGGTTTAGATGGATGGTCTGTAGCACTGATTAATTATAGATCGTATGGACTGAGTGAAGGAGAGCCAAGTAAGATTAGTTTATACAATGACGCTAATTCTATTTATGATTACTTTTCAAAAAGAAGCGATATTGATAATAAGAAAATAGTCTCGATGGGATATAGCCTAGGAACGGGAATCGCTGTGAACTTATCAAGTGAACGCTCAACAGTAGGCACAATCCTAGTTTCTCCGTATGATAATTATTCTAAGTTAAAGGGCAATACAATATCAAACGCTTTACAGCTACATAATATGTTTCCGCTTTCTTATTTTATTGGAGAATCTTATAATTCAATAAAAAAGGCTTCTTCAATTAAAACTCCGTTACTATGCTTAGCAGGGGACTTGGATAAAAATATACCTATAGAATATTCTAAAAACCTTGTAGCTAAATGGGGAGGAGAGAAGACAATGAAGACAATTCATCGTGGTGATCACTCTTTCTTATTCACGAGCGGGGATGCATGGAATGAAATAAAGAACTTCCTTAAGGTAGTATAACTTAATGTGCTTGACAGTGATTAGTTAGAGTTAGTCTTTTTCAGACCAATCATTGAGCTAACGAAGAACTATAGCATAGTAAACCACCAGTGAAGGCAGCCTAGATCATGAGGCTGCCTTTTCCCCGCTAACAGGCAGAAACATGTAACGTCCTATAAAGAATTCGAGATTGATGAGGTGATTATATTGGATGATAATATTAATAATCTTCTTTCTTCATTTAGCTGGTTCCGTCCTCAGGAAGAACAAGACAAAGCTGTTCAAGAGTTAGCAAGGTACCAAGATGAAATCATAAATATCCTTATCAGCGGGACTCAAAAGGACCAGTGGCACAATGTAATTAGGCTAGTTGAACAAAGTAATACAGAATATCAATATAGAGCAGTTCCTCAAATGCTTTTACTGTTGATGGACATTAATTCCCCTGGAGCAAAAGAAGCAGTTGAAATTATGATAAAACTGGATAGTGTGAAGTTAAAACCATGTATCATAGATGTATTGCTAAGAGATAAAAAGAAAACGACACAATACGGATAGCCTGGATTAAGTATTTTCTCGAAAGAAAAGAAATTATAGATGAATATCTGGAATACAAAGAGATATTAAAAAAGGCAGAATGGTGAATTCAGCTAACGAGAAACTTTAGTTCAATAAAACACCAGTGAAGGCAGCCGAGATTAAGAGGCTACCTTTTCCCCGCTAACGAGCAGGATAATATCAATGATATTATTTTTAACACTGACACATTGTTGTCAGTAATCGACCTGTAAGATAAAACTTGCAAACCGTTGCAAGTAAAAATTTATGGGCGAGGGGTCAGATTTTCATGATTGCTTTTTTGTGGACATTATTAATGGTTATACTAATTGCGGGATCAGTAATCTTGGTTGGCAAATTGAGGGCTACCAGATTAGATGTAAAACGGAAAAAATGGTGGGTAATCTTCCATGTTCTCTTTGTGATTATGTATTTTACAGGGGTGTTAGGTAATTTCGTCTTAACACTATTTACAATCTATTTAAAAGATCGCGAACTTATTTATGCTGCTCATTATTTCATCAAATATTTTGACTATTACTTAATTGTTCCAGGGGCTTTAGGGAGTTTGGCAACTGGTATTTGGCTAGCTGTCGGAGCGTGGGGGATCACCACACATTACTGGATTATCGCGAAGTGGGTCGGCAATTTGATAACGATTTTCTTTGGTAGTATTTTTATTGGTACGTGGATTGAAAAGGCATTAAATGCGCTTTCTCTAAAAGAGCTTGAACCCATATACAATCCCGAATACCTTCATAGTCAAAAAATGATACTGACTGGAAGCGTATTAGTGTTAGCAATATTAGTCTTTTTAACCGCGATCTCATATTTAAAACCGTGGGGGAAGAGAAAGGTAAGACAACGACGATAATACTGCTTGCGAGGGTTTGAAGATTGATATGTAGCTTTTGAATATTGCTCACTAGACAGAGCACGAGAACTCAATTAAATTAAAATTTCTCATTATTATGGAGCATGATCGGAAGAGAGATTAAGCTAAAGGTAAACGAGAGTTCAATTAATCGCTTTATCATGAGGCGGTTTTTCTATTGGTTGAAATCAACAATATAAAATAACAGAAAACCGCATTCTCTATTTAGGAGGAACGGTTTTTTTTATTCCTTCCATCAAGCAGCTCGACTTATGTCCAAGCAATCACTATGTAGGAAGCATATGTTTATATCGTAATGAAAATTTACTGAGGGGAATGAGTAAATATGAGCGGAGTAGGTACTAGCACAGCAGCTGTTTTGGTTCTTTTTATTCTTTTGGTAATCATCTTATCAGTAACTTGTGTTTGGTAATCATCTTATCAGCAGCTTGTGTGTTCTAAACCAACACTAATATCGAGAAAAACAAAAACGGTTCCTATCGCGAAGTAGATGCGCGAACACGGATCGTTTTTTCTCGTTGTTGGAAACTAAAAAACACCTTCTCGTAAAGAGAGAGATGTTTTAAATGAGAGGCTGAGTATGTAAAGTTTGAAATCGACGAACGAATGAGTCGATAGGCAATGGTTTGTAAGAAGTACTTCAAAACTTATTTGTAATTCTGTTTTTTTGATCAAAGCCAAAAATGAAATCTATCCACGATTCGATAATCGAGGTTCCAAAGCATCGCATTATGACCGATGAAGCGGGCGATTTAATGGTGTTAACAAATTAACCTAATCCAAGTCATGTAGAAACGTCGATTCCTAGTTGGATCGTCTTTTTTTCTTATGTTATGAAATAAAACTTATAATTACAGGAAAAAATAAAAATACTTAAAACGATATTACTATGGAGGATTATTTTTATGAATAGTCAAGGTGGGACTAGTAACGCAAGCAATTCAAGCGGCCTAAATGCCTTTACTGTCGCAGGATCTCAAATTACTAATCAGAGTACATCGAATAATAACGCTAGCCAAAACAACTACGATAACGCCAGTACAAACTCAGGAATCGATGATGAAAGCATTCAAAAACTAGAGCAGTTGGTTGATAAAGCTATAGCCATTACTACTCAGGAAAGTATTGAACTTGAAAAGATGAAGTCCTCTTTAGATCATTAAGTCTCAGAACATTTAGGGAATCATACAAGCGCACCTTCTAATTCCGACAATGTTCGACTTGGTGGTTTTCAATATGTGCTGCCTCATGGCAGCACATTGTTACGCTAACGGATAACGTTTGTTGAATAAACATAATTAGAGAAGCTGCCGTTACGATTGGCAGCTTCATTACGTTAACGGGCAGATTAGTGTAATAAAAGAACCCTTTTATGTGGTAGGATTTAACATATATCTTATTTTTAAAATAAGGGGTGTTTGTTGTAATGGAGGCTTGGACGCCGTATGAGGAAGTAACAAATCATTCTCCAGATTTTAGAATTAGATACAGGCTTGATACCGAAGAAGAAGGCGGCAGAAAAAATCCCGTTTACCAGGGCTTACGATGCGACTTTTCATATGATGTTGATAATATTCGTGAAACAGGCATATTTATTATCCATCCTGAATTTGAAGATGAATTCGGAAATGTTATTTTAGACAGAACTCTCCCTGTTCCCATTCAGGGTACCGCGAGGATGTGATTTCTGTTTCCCCAGATGAGAAGAGAAGTACATATACATAGAAGTAAATTAGGCATCATTGGATACTTTATGGCTGGGTCAAGAAGAATTGGACGAGCTGAAGTAATTGAAATTCTTGGATTGAACGAAAATCCAGAGACATTGAACTAACGAAGAACTTTAGTTGCACTTTAGTTGAACAACAAGGAGTAGTTCTGTAACGGCAGGCAGCTATGAAGAGCAGGATATAAAGTGTTGGATTCAAAATTGTTATAATACCTTGAGGGAGAAATATCAAAATTCCAGTTGTCACTTGATTTAGAGAGCATCGTCGATGAACTTTTTGGTGAAGACTGGGAAATAAATTCTGAAGTTCAATATCTCTATAATAATTTCGGGGAAAACAACGTAAAAAAAAGGCTCAACCTTAAAATCAGTGCTTGACGGCTAAGTCCCCATGCTATGCCGATTGCACTCCAGTAGGATACCGAGACATTACTTTCGTCGATCAAGGGAATGAGACGAAGGTCATTGAAACGTTCGACGCGGAAAGCTCCGGCAAGCGATTATCGACAATTTCAAAGCCTATACCGAACAAAACTAATCATCGCGAAGAAGACGCCGGGGAAGGTGCCCGGCGTCTTCCCATGTTAATCCAAGTATGAGTGCGCTCTCCGTTATCCTTAACCTTGAACTGCATCCGTGTTCATGTAGTTGATTGCCCACATATGGCCGTCTAAGTCCTCGAAGGCCCAATGATACATGAATCCATAATCCTCAGGTTCTTCGTACGATTTCCCGCCCAAGGAGACCGCAGTATTCACGATTTCATCCACCTTTTCTCGGCTCTCGAAGGCCAATGCGATCGTCATTTGCGCATACTTTTCCGTATCAACGGTTTCCTTCTGCGTGAGCGACTTTAAAAGTTCTTTGGTGAGCAGCATGACCTGCAGGTTGTCGCCGATCACGATGGCTACCGACTTCTCATTCTCGGGGAATTGCGGGTTGAGCTCGAATCCGAGTCCGGTGAAGAACGCCTTCGATTGTTCTACGTTGTTTACAGGCAGATTGAAGCTCGTGAATGTGGACATTAATGCCATTTTTAAACACCTCATCGTCAAATTGGTTTGTTGTCATTGATGCCTTCGTTTATTTAGACGAAAGCCGATCCGGGAATTCATCGGTCTACTTGATTCCTGCCACTCCTGTATTGTTGTAATTCCCCAACCACAACAAAAGGAATAAGCAGATGCAAACCCAGTATATCAATGAACATCTCAACATACCAGAGTTACACATAAGCCAGATTCTGTTTGTCGATCACGATCTGCCTGTCACTGCAGCACGTGATTCGCAAAGGTACCAATGGGACGCGAACCGTACGCCATCTGTCAGTCTTCAAGAGGAAATCCTATCCGCACGTACCGGCGATTCGTTTGTTCTGTACGACTTGTCATGCCGGATTCGGATGGACCTACTAATTCGTGGGGCACAAATAACGCTACAGCAAGCGCCGACGAGCACTGTGCAACGTCTGCATCAGGAAGCCGTTCCACAGATTAGCGAGCAGATGCAAGCCAAAGCTTGGGCAGCAGCCAAAACGATGACCGGATTGGTACTTGGCGTGGATGATCAGGTTTATCATACCTGGTTCAGCGAATGCTTTCCTGCCGCGATTCGAATCGCGGATCGCTTTCATTTACAGTGATCGAATGCGTGCAGGAGGTACGGAAAAGCATTCAAAGCCGTTTGTCTTCACATGCGAAGGCTCATCTAAAATCGCATCATCGTTTGCTGAATCCGCCAGCAGATGCGCTTAATGTAGAGAGTAGAAATAGTCTTCATATTTTGTCACCTGATTATGACAAGAATCTGTTCGCAATGGTGTTGGATATAATTCTTGTCATCCAACAAATGGAGGGTACTTTAGCCTTTGAGTTAAACCAATTGTGAGATATAAAGGGTGTTGTTTCCTTTTCATGTTTGAATCCAAAGGTAAAATATAGGGATTTACATATTATGCATAACTAATATGTAGATCCCTTTGTTTTCCGGTGAGGAAAAAAGCATTAATCGAGGAGCGATCGTTAACGGGCAGTATAATGGAATAAAATGTATGATATACTGGGCAAAAAGTTGGATGAATGAACAATGATTGACTAACGGCGGTAAACATTACCGAGTACGACAAAAAAGTAACAGTCGAGTATTATACCCCTCAAGATGCTTTTTAGGATGTGTAAAATGAATAAATTAAAAGTTTTAGAGAAACAGTCTGAAATAACAAAATTCTCACAAAAAATAGTTGTGTCTGTTAGAACAGAAAAAAGGCTAGTTAGTGATGATTTAATCGTACTCTATCAGTTGTTAGAGGAATTTATTACCTTAATGAAAAATGAAGAATTTATTCCTAAAAAGATTGTAAGTAGGCTTTTACTCTTATATGGACTTATGATAGGACAAGCAAATCATGCATTAGACCCAGATTTATTAAGAATGGAAGCTAAAAAAATTTACAATTATTTAGAGAGGATTTCGGAATATTAATCACTTAACAATCACCGTTTGCGACTGTCGCATAGTGATTTTCTATTTAAACGGCTGTACTTTCGATGCACCTTATCGGACCACGGCATTAAACTAACGGAGAACGAGAGTTTAAAGAAACATTGAGCAGCCGGAGAAAGGACGATGATGACATGAGTAACGTTATTCGGTTTATTAACGAAGCCAAGACGCTTTCAAACTGTGAAGTTTATCCTGCATCGGCTTTACCAAAACTTCGTTCTTCTCACATATTGCCATCCGATCTTGAAGAGTTTTATAAAGAGTGCGGTGGCATGCAGCTTTTCAATGATTCTGAATTTCCTTATCGTGTGATTCCACCAATAGAGATTAATTTGGCTAATTTAGAGATCCTTGGTGAAGAAGAGGAGGATGACATCACCAAGGATTGATACACTATCGTTGATTGTGGGAATGGTGATTTTATAACGATCGATTTGCACCCTGAACGCCTTGGAAGGTGTTATGATAGTTTTCATGAAACGCATGGTTTAGTGGGAGAAACACCGATTATTGCGTTGTCATTCGCAGAATTGTTAGACCAGCTTTTTCAATTTAAAGGGAATCAAATTTTTTGGTTAGAAGACGCTAACGGATAACGATAGTTGAACAAAACGAGCCTTCGCAGTGGAATTTACCCGATATATCCCTTGAATTGTGTTAAAATTGGTTTCGCAAGAAATCGGGGAGAATCAGTTGGTTTTCGAACAATTTGCAAGTCAGCTAACAGTTATGCTGATGATGAAGATGAGGAAGCTTGTGTAGAGGTTATGACAGGATAAATACTTGTCATAATAAAAAACTGCACATCCAATTGTTAGTGTTAGTGTGTCTAACAATTGGGGTGCAGTTCACTCATCGCTCTTTATATATTTATTTGAATTGTTTGATAATGGTTATCCAGATTCTCAAACCTGTCACCCATAGCGTCAGAGCAGAGCCAAGTCCGATAAAAGTAGACGTCGCAAGCAGGGATACACCGCTAAAAGTAGCATTTATTGGTAAGTAGAAAGTGATAATGCCTAAAATACAGAGCACTACACCTGTACCATAATAAAAATTTTCTCGAAACAATTGAGCTAAAGGAAAAAAATGAATTCCAACGATGATAGCCATGATAGGAAAAAAGACTTCAAAATGATTGATTATGTTACAAACCACACTTGCAATAAAGATCGCAAGACCTTCTAGACCAAAGATCAAACCAAATTTTCGATTTATTTTTTTCCAATGTTCCCTTTCTTTCGGTGTAACAGCATTGTTCATGTTACGAGCTTTACCAAAAAGTGAAATGGCTCCAATCAGTAAGATTAAAGTCACAATACCCGAAAGAACAAGTAACCATGGAGCTCCAAGTTCATGTGAACCAATAATACCAATGGAAGCCCAAAGCGCTCCAAAAAAAGTCATGAACATTACGCCATTTGCAGCTCCAAAGACAGCAGCTTTCGACAGTTTTACTAAATCACTCATGATTAAGAAGCCTCCTAAAATCCAAATTTTTAATTTACTCTTATAAAACATTCTTTCTCCTTTTTTGTCTAGTTTTTTAACAAAGCTATGTTAAATTACATCTCGGTTTGGACTAACGCTGAACGATAGCTCAAAAAAGACACGAATGCAGCCGGCACCTACTCGACAATCGCTATTAGAGCTTCTGCGGCAATCGTTTTGGCTGCCTCGTTGCCTTGAGCTGAGCTCTCCGCAATAGTTTGGAGCGCTTTCTTGGCGATCTCCAGCTGTGTGTTTAAACGGTCAGCCATTTTGGCGATGTCGATTGTAAAGTCGTCTGTTAACTCGCCATTGCCTATTAAGACGACCGCAGTAAATTCGAATCTATTCTTCACCTTTATTCATCTCCTTCAGCTTGATTTCATTGCCGGCGTAGTCGGTCCCAATAGACGCACAATCCCCCCAATGGGCGAATATTTAAATCATAGGCTACCAAATGCTTCTTTGTAAATATTTTCCTCATTACTCATCCTCATGGACGCGGCCTGCATGTTACGCTAACTAGGAACGTTAGTTTAAATAAGATTATTAATGAGCAGGTGCCACGGCAGCCTGCTCATTTTATTGAACTTTATGATCTAATTAAAAGCTGTGGAGACTTCATAATACGAAGTTCGGGATAACGTAGTTGGCACTAAAATCAAAATAAGAAATAAATACTAAGGGAATTTCTCTTTTTTGGAAAAAATAACTAGGTTATTATATGTAAGGAAGTTAAGTTGAGAGAGATCTTATAAAAAAAGCAACAGACGAGGGAGGCTATTCCCATGATTGAACGTATCGTTTTAATATCGTTGCTTACGCTGATTATCCATTCTGCTGAAACACTCTCATACGCGGTGAGAATAGCGGGAATTCGCTCAGGAAAGTTAGCGATAGCACTATCTTTAACGGGTATGATTGTTCTTATTTCGAGGACGTCAAATATTGCTCAGGGCACGATGACCGGCAAAGTCGTTGATTTTGCTAAGAATCATTTAGAGTTTAACCTAGTTGGGAACTTTAGGATTATATTAGCTGCTGCTTCCCTTGGTACTCTACTGGCAATAGCATTATTTCCTACTTTTATAGCATTATCTGGACGTATGGTATCACATATGGAGAAAGCCGAATCAGTCCCGAAAATGATTCGAAATGTACTCCGAGTTGATGTCATTCAACATTCGTTCTATCATTTTCGAATGCCGAAGTGGGAAATGGTTCAGCGTCTCCGTGCAGGTGGACTCCCAAAACGATTGATGATTATGAACTGTTTTGTGACCGCTATTTATACTGTAGGCGTATTGGCAGCTTTATATGCAGCATTTTTGCCAGGACAATATAACATTGGGGCTTCTCAATCTTCGGGATTAATAAACGGAGTGGCTACTATTCTATTGACTATACTGATCGATCCGCAGGTTGCATTACTGACAGATAAAGCTTTGAGTAAAAAAGCTAAGTTATCTTCAATCAATAAAGTTTTTGGTGCTCTTATGTTCTCAAGATTTTGTGGTACGTTATTAGCACAAGTAATATTAATACCTGCAGCATATTGGATAAAAACAATTGTCCCATACTTATAGAATTTGTAGTGAGGCAACCGGCCGAATTAGCAATAATCGGGTATAGCAGATAAGCGTTGAGCTAACGAGGAACGTTAGCATCGTAAGCTATAATGATACTTATGTGGGGAGTTGTTAAAGACGGGAACTTCAAAGGAAAGAGCTTACATATATCTAGCTTCAGGCTTTCGTCGGGGCTGACGCCTATATCTCCTGAAAATGGTATATTAAATTAGTAAGATCATCCCCAATTATCGTTCATTGACGAATATCTTAAGGCAAAAATTGTTAAAGGGTGGGGTTAGTGGAGATATATTTAATTGCTGCAATGGACAAAACAGAGTTATTGGAAAAGACAACGACATTCCATGGAGGATTCCGAATGATTGGCGGTATGTTAACAAAATAACAAAAGGATATACAATTGTATTGGGGAGAAGAAACTTTGAATCCATTGGTAAGGACTGTTACTCAGCTGTAAATCCAAGATTCTGAATTAAAGAAATTATCTCGAAACCGCTTCGAAATTATGAGCGAATGTCTCAACAAGAAGAGATTCAGAAGGTGTCGGTTTGAAGTTGTCGGTCTCCGATCAGAAGACACGAATAAGAAGCCTCAGCAACTAAGCGGTGGTCAATTGCAGCGGGTGAATATTGCTAGAGCTATTGCGCTGGAGCCGAAACTCATTGTGTTGAATGAACCGTTAAGCAGTTTGGATATGGTGGTGCAGAAACAGATTCTGTTTCATCTTAAGAAATTGAAAGAAAAGAAGGGGTTATCCTATCTGTTTATTTCACATGATGTATTTGCTGTGAGTGTATTGGCTGATCAAGTGGCTGTTCTTGACGGAGGTCAAATTGTCGAGAATACGGGGATATCGCATTTGCTTTCATGTTCCCATCCTTCTTCCCGACGTCTTATCGATGCTTCACTTGGAGGTACCTCTTAAGCTATCATGAACGGATCCTCTATTTCTGCAAATATATAAGCACCGCGTTAAATCTTATCGCGGTACTTTTTTCTATGCCTATTTGTTTGGTTATGCGGCAATAGCTTTATTAGCTTTTTTCTTCGTGTTTCCGAGTGTAACAAGCAAAGACTCTTACTACGCACTACATTCATTTCTGCTGTAGCAAGACTAGCGTTCCACGTTTAATTAATTTAGCTTCAGTTAAAATGCTCTCTAGGATTTTCAATTGAAAGTTCACCCTCTTGGAAATAGGCAGGCTCCAACATGTCTCTACTGTTATTGCATTTGCTTTCAATAAATGAAATGCAGAGTTGCGTCCTGAACCCGACAAATTCCGTAAACGCATTGTAAAATGCCTTGATTCTTGCTCAATAGAGCTGTTAAGATGTGCAACAATTCGTTTTATTGAAGGTATTATTGCACTTTTTGGATTAATGATCAATGTCTGCCCCAGAACTCTAGGGTTTATTTTAGACAAGCCGTTAGCTTCATGTAGATCAATGTACCACGATGGCTTGTATTGTTTCGCTATTCGGAATAATGCAACTGAAAGCGGGTGGCGCGCCTTATCTTTCCACTTTCTTGGAAACGTACGGTTCAAATCGGGAATTCCTCTGATTCTCTGCTTGTATGCCTGACGATTGACAATCGGAACAATGATCAATGTTCCGTTTTCAATCCTGAGCTTGTTTTTCTTTAGCAAACTCATAAGTCTTTTTGCTGCGAGAATACTGGCAATTTCTTTCCCGTGCACTCCGGCTGTTATTATAACCTTTTTTCCTTTTGAGTTTTCATTAATGACGTAATAAGGGGTTTCAAACCTGGTGGCCTTCGCCAACAGGTGTTTTTTAATTTCCATGCGCAACCACCTCCCGGGTATGGTCCTCCTTGTAGCTTAGGCGACTTGAAAGGTCTATTGTACTGCTTTCAATGTATGAAGCTACGATTTCGGTTGACCTAGACAGAGGTACATAATTTGATTAAAAAACCTGAAGACCGTCTAATGAAACAAATTGAAGCATCTGCGTAGATGAAGCCCAAATTATCTTCGTTTGATCGTTATATCGTGACTTCTCGTCCCATACTTCCCATATTGAATAGCTCACAAATTACCAATCAGCCCAAAGTGATAGGACCTTTCTCATAATTACTTCATTTAAGGCATGTATAGTTGGAGTTATTATTAAGAGGAGGTACGTAATAATGACGCAGCAGTTACTGCAATCCGTTGTTTCGTTAGGTTATCTGGGAGTAATATTGGGCTTAGCGATAGAGATCATCCCTAGCGAAATAGTTTTAGCTTATGCCGGTTATTTGGTATTCCAAGGGCATCTTAGTTTTTGGGGAGCTGTCGCCGCAGGTACAGTTGGAGGATTAGTCGCACAATGCATTGTATATGCAATCGGATACTATGGGGGAAGGCCGTTTTTATTAAAATATGGAAAATTTATTTTGATTAAGCCTAAACATATTCAATTGGCAGATCGATGGTTTGAACGCCATGGTTCGCCCGTCGTATTTTTTGCCCGCTTTATTCCAGTTGTCCGACATGCGATTTCGATTCCAGCCGGGGTTACCCGAATGAATCTTTGGAAATTTAGCATTTACACTTTAGCAGCAAGTTTGCCATGGGCTATCATTTTTATTAACATAGGCATGAAACTAGGTGAAAACTGGGGAAATGTGAAAAGCCAAGCACATTCGACTTGGTTCATAGCAATAGCTTTAGCTGGCCTTTTAGTTGCATTTGGCATTCATCATTGGATCTCGAAAAAGCGACTAGGATGAGAAATATTGACATTGACATCTTCACATTTGATTTTAATGTAGTGCCTGTATAATAAGGCTTATTCGATTTGATATAGAGAAAGGAAGAAGGTCTTGCAATTGAATAAGAAAGTAGCATTATCGAACACAATGAATCAAGTGAAAGGTATAGCAGCTAAAGTGCCAGAAATAACGCTATACTTTTGGATCACGAAGCTATTAACAACCGGTATGGGTGAGGTAGCCTCAGATTATTTATTTGAACATTTAAATCCACTTATTTCAGCTCCATTAAGTGTCGTTATTTTTATTATTGCGATGATTTTACAATTTAAAGTAAGTCGATATATACCAGGCGTCTATTGGTTAGTTGTCGTTATGGTTAGTATTTTCGGGACAATGGCTGCAGATGTGATTCGTGTTGGCCTTGGAATTCCCTATGTAGTTTCGACGGTTTTCTTTATAGTAGCCCTTGCTGCCATCCTCTTTACTTGGTATTCCAAAGAGAAAACACTGTCGGTCCATAGTATATACACTCGCCGCCGCGAGGTCTTCTACTGGCTTACTGTACTGACAACGTTCGCGCTTGGCACCTCTGCAGGCGATTTAACTGCCTCTAATATGCATTTGGGTTACTTCACATCTGGCATCGTATTTACTTGCTTATTAGCCATTCCAGCTATCGGTTTTTGGTTGTTTGGCATGAAAGAAATTATTGCATTCTGGTTCGCCTACATCCTGACACGTCCAGTCGGCGCATCTTTCTCAGATTGGTTATCAGCCACTCATGCTAGTGGAGGTATGGGATATGGCAGTGGTCCAGTTAGCCTAGTATTAACGATCTTCATTATTCTTTTCGTAGTTTTCCGCGGAGGCGCTGCAGCTAAAGGTACGGAAGTCGAGGGGGATTTGGTAGAAACCGTGTAATCTAATCGTTTCAAAAGGAAAAGATGACTTTGAGAACCTCTCAAAGCCATCTTTTTGCATTATATTTGACATTTTAATCTAATATCCTACATCAAACAAAAACCATTCTTACACTCATCGAAGCAAGTGAAACGCACCCAAAATGAAGTGACGTTTATTTTATTATTTAAAGTACACGACGTGCCGTAGCATAATGGTTACTCCACCAACCCTGACTCATATCCGTGATTGTAACGCCAGGACTACCGTAGGTATGCAGAACTTTACCGTTACCGATGTAGATACCTACGTGGTGAATTGGCGAATAAAAGAATACCAAATCGCCGGGCTGCAGTTGATTCCGCGGCACGAACTTACCTACTTGCGATTGGGCACGAGAAGAACGAGGCAAGTTGATACCGTATTTTTTGAATACGGTCTGTGTGAACGAAGAACAGTCAAAAGTACTAGTATTTCCTGACGCCGAACCGAATCGATACGGGGTATGCATATAGTGTTCGCCAGTAGAGATGATATTATCCGAAATCGAAGCAGCATGAGTTGTTGTTGGTGAAATCACCATTGCACCGCCTATGAAGACGGATAAACTCAGAGCAAAAGTCGCGATAGCTTTATAGGCTTTTTTCATGATGTGTATCCTCCCTTGTTGGCTCAATGGCCTGTGTTTTGTTGACCTGTGACCACTATAGCATACATTTAACAGCCTATAATTTACCTCAATGTCTGTTAAAGTACGTGTGGCAACGGTTCAATCGACATTATTAGAGTTTGCTGAGAACTGAATGAATTGATTCTTATTGACTAAACAAAAGAGTCGAACGGAATATCCGTTGGCTATGTAGTGTTATAGTTTTGAATTGCTTTTTGTTTTTCATCACACGATCTTGCTACCCCCATAAATTCAATGAATTTTGGATATACTGGATTTACAAGTGTTATAATCCGAAGATTATCAATCTGTAATAAAAAAAGGCCCAAGCTTATTTAAACAAGCTTGGGGCTTAATATTATTTATTTTTTTCCGACGGCGTACCTATCGGCGTTTCCGCTGGAGTAACGCCTGGTGTTGGCGATACGGAGGGCCTGCTAGTTGGAGTAACGGCTGTTGTTGGCGAAACGGTAGGTTTGACCGATGGTGTTACTCCAGGTGAAGGCGTCATGCTTCCTTCTGGCGATGGAGACGGCGTCTCGATTACGCCAGGCGTTTGCGTGGGCTCTGGTGTTCTTGTAGCAGAAGCCTTTGCATTCGGAGTAGGGGTTGTTTTGGGTTTATTCGCATGCTGCTTTTGCATGTCCGCAATATAATCCGGATTATCGTAAGCACCGCCCGGATCAATCTTCGTCAAGCCATCCCAGATATTCGGAACTTGAATCTTATCCGGATGTTCAAAGACGAGCAGGGCAGAAGGCAGTCTGCGTTCGCCATATTTACTGGAAGGCTTAGTTATGAGTTGTCCATTTACAACCATCTCAGAGGAAGCGCCGCCGTCTAGGAAGCCAGCGTTAATACATCCTTCTGCCAGCAACAAATCCTGTACTTCCTTCAAAGTCGCTCCAATACTGTAAGGAGGTTGACGCCCGTCGATGACCACGAGAATGATGACTCCGTCAGCACGCTGACCAATGGCTGTCCGCGGGTTGAGACCATCTCCTTCAATCGGTAAAGCTTTACCATTCGCAATCACGCGGGGATAGAACGACACCGCATCTGTAACGTGCATCTGCAACAGTTGGTCAATCGGATATTTACCTATAACGAGCTTTCCTTCTTTAGTAAAGGCAACAACGTGCTGTGGGACGGTTCCGTCCACGCCAGTGTACAATATTTTGCCTCCCGACATGATGACACCCACCGGAGCAAAACCGTTGCCAAGCCCTTGCGGATCGTCGAAGCCGCCGCCGTTCACTCCGGCAACTGCGCCCGTTCGCTGTACCATGGAAGTTATGCGTTCTCCTTGGCCTACCGTGTTGGGTACGACAACGCGCAGAGCTCGTGGGTCGTAGATATACATTTTTTTGCCTACCCAACCATGACCTGAAATGTCTTCGACTTTAGTTAACTCACCTTTATGTTTGCTGATCGTAATTGCGCTCAAATCCTGCGGTTCTTTGGCGTTGGCATCGCTCATTAAGCCCATCGCGTTGATCATTTCATCGCGTTTCTTTACACCAACGAAGATCCAAGCCCAGTCGCGGTGTTGCGTTTCGATGACAGTATTAGCCAAAAACAAGCGGATATTCGTTCCTAGTGGAGTCAAATATAGAAAGCTAGAGCTAAGGAATCCAAGTAGCGCGACTGCGCCCAAAATTCTCTTCAGCCAGCTCCAGCCCTGAATTTGTTTGTGCGAATCTGTTGCAATTTTCATGGTACTCCTCCTATTCTATCGATTTATGCCTCTTCTATCTCTCTAAAAAATCTAACTAATTAAATGTTAACTTCAGTAAACCAATTTACATTTTAACACTCCGTATTTTTAATGACATTGGTATTCTTTGGAATAATAGTATTCTGACAGCTGATAAGACGCTGAAAGGAATCGTGGCCATGCAAATGATTAGTAAAGGACAGACCGAATTTTATCATTCGTCTGTCCTTTCTAAGGTTAAATATTTGGATTGGCAGTGTAATCTATGTGAATTGCTTTTGGTTTGAATTGCAATCAACGATAATCATAATAGAAATAAAAATGTAGGGGAGTCTTAAATGTACACTTCATATTGGATCCTGGATACATCATTACGCAATTTGGGGTATATTCTTCATCTTGCTTATAGAAATGATCGGGGTTCCCTTCCCCGCGGAAACTGCACTTACCGTTTCAAAAATTGCACTTTCTAAAGGAGTGGTTTGACGACATTTCCCAAACAAGAAACTTATCGAACGGGAACATTAGATTTGATTAACTCAATTCAGTTCAACTTATAACGAGGGTGTCACCGGATTTAGTGACACCCTATTTTCGCTACACTGAGACGTAAAGGCATTGAAAATTATATTACAAAAAAATATTTATGAAATTTAAATCTCAAAAAATACTGGGCATTTCTTATAGGCTGAACTATAATAGGCTTATGCAGAGGGTTTATCAACTTAAAAGGGGAAAACATTTGGCAAACTCATTTCAATGGGATATTCGTAAATTATCCCTTACACAGAAAAATATCGCAGATTTTATTGAAAAAAATGTAGATAGAATACCATTTATGAACGAGAAAGAAATTGCCCAAGAAGTACCTACAAGCATCGCTTCGGTTTCCCGCTTCTGGCAGGCAGTCGGATATGCAAATCTGAAGGAGTTCAAAAGCAGTTTACGTGAACTTGAGGCGATGACGCCGGCCAAAAAGATGAGTAAAATATTCAATAAAGTCACGGGAGGCGATCTACTGGGAGACATGCTGGAGCAGACAGCCGGCTATTTGCATGATACTTCCTACAAGTTGGCAAGAGAAAATTTTGACCTTGCTGTAGAAAAAATGTCGCAGGCGAGAAGGATTTATGTATTCGCACCAGGCCCTTCCGAAGGCCTTGGCAGTTTGCTTCAATTCCGTTTGAATCGGTTTGGTGTCGATATACAGATCATGCCAAAGAGCGGAAATGAGGTGTATGAAGCATTGCTTCATCTCACACCGCAAGATGTGATTATCGGGTTTGGTTTTTTAAAACTTGCCCCAGAGATTCAAATTATTCTCGAATATGCTAACGAATTAAAATGTACAACGATCATCATTACGGATCGGCTTGTTTCAGATCTGAACGATCAAGCAACCATTGTGCTCTATGTATGCCGAGGTGAATTGTGGGAATTTCATTCGATGGTAGCTCCTACAGCTGTTGTCGAAAGTATTATTATTGCCGTTGGACTTCGCATCGAGGGTCAGGCGCTGTCAACATTGGAAACGTTGCAAACACTGCGGCGCCGATCTACAAATTTTATTTCTAAGGCATAAAGCTTTCTTTACTCCTTCTCAGCCAAGTGATTATGAATTTCAAGTGGAAGATTCTAACGAGAGAGGAAGAGATGTCGTTGCAGCTGTTTAATTGGTATGCGATGCTTGCCAGCTTTTTGGGAACCGGCGTAGAATTTGTTGAGGCATTGACCATCATTTTGGCTGTAGGTGCTGTCCGTGGATGGAGGACTTCACTGTCAGGCGCATTGACGGCAATTGGGATTCTGGTTGTTCTTGTTTTTTGTATCGGCGAATCGTTAGTTTATGTCATTCATTTATTCTGGGTCCAACTCATCGTCGGTCTCTTCATGCTATTGTTCGGCATACGCTGGCTTCGTAAAGCGATTTTGCGCTACTCTGGTCTAAAGGCTCTCCATGATGAAGCCGAAAGCTACCAGGAAGAACTCGAGCGACAACGCAACAGGGGGAAAGCCAGGAAGGGAATTGATTCCTTTGGTTTTATGACGACACTCAGTATCACATTCCTAGAGGGAATGGAAGCCATTTTTATCATTCTTACGCTAGGCTCCAGCTCACAAACTGACAATTCTACGCTCATGCAATACACAATCCTAGGTGCTCTTGTAGGCGTTATCGTCGTTATGGCGGCAGGTATCATCTTACGTAAACCGCTTGCATCCGTGCCAGAGAATACGATGAAGTTTATCGTTGGCATCATGTTGACCAGCTTCGGAGCCTTCTGGGTGGGAGAGGCTGTTGGAGTTGATTGGCCGCAAGCGGATATATCCATCATCTATATGTCCATCACGCTTCTATTATTTTCTTGGTTGACCGTCATACGCTGTAAAAAACATTTGAATCCAGGTTTGAAAAATACCAAGGATCCGAGCATGGAGGTGATGTAAGATGAAGATAATATCAACTCTCTGGGGCTTACTTGTCGATGATGGGCGTTTAGCTTCTATTCTCGTTCTTGCTATAGTCGTAAGTGCTGTGGTGACGAATCTCTTTCAACTACAGTTGGTTGGAGCGATCGTGATCTGGGCTGGTATTGTCGTTTCGCTCTTCGTGTCTATCCAGCATCAGCTTTCCTTGAAAATGAGGAAGTGAGTGGACTCACCATGAAATGATTGATTGGCATAAATGAACCAGAGATAGCACAGTTTTATAAACATTTGCAGCGATTTCTTTCCTATGGAGTAATTTTCCGGGTTGGTATTAAACTTAGAAGAACTGTGGCGAAAAGTAATGTAGTAATGAAGTAGCCGGGCGACAAAAACATTATCACATTCCTGACAGCCAACCTTCAATTTTTGTGAAAAAGGAGGGTACTAACCTGCAGCGTTAAACTAACTGGGAACGATAGTTCCATCAGAACAACTTCACAAAACACCAGCTTTTGTGTAGATGCGCAGCTACCATAGCATTTGTAATCAGAATGAAATCTGGTTTTCACCTGGTATTAATAAATCGAGCCTATAATAGAACTTGATCCCCTTTTAAAATATATAAATTAAGATCCACGGCCCGTTGCTGTGGATCTCTTTCTGTCTACGGATATCTTCACAAAATAATTGTCCTAGGGGTATGAGGTTACTGTGAGTGATGAGGAGAGAAGGAAATATAAACTCATCCTTACGGCTTTATTTATTTTACAGTAGCTAGAGCCAGCTTTTCGGCTCGATTTGTCTCTTCCTCCTGAACAATCTCTTGATTCTGTTTTCTTCCTTTCTCTCCTCAAGGATTCGCCTTATACCAAACATAAGTACCTTTGGTCTCATTTCGTCATTGTGTTTTAGTTTTTGTAGCTAAAAAAGGATCTAGAATCCATTTACTCTCTTGGAAGAAGTTAACTTCGATGTTAGGGGGAAATGGAGAATCGGGGCCTTTCTGCTTTGGATAAGGTGACTGTACCTTGCCTTTATATTTGATTATTGAGCTAATTGGGGGTAATCCCAGCGAAGCTGTCACCAAGTGCCAACTGACAAAAAAAGTTCCTCAATCTCAATTTTTCCATTTCTATCCATTTGTGATTGTGAAACGCAATAGTGATCATATAGCCGAACGCGAGAAGACCAAACATTCGGTTTGATGCGTGCACTTTTTTACGATCAAAGAGGATAACTTTCACTTTTGAACTTGGGTCGGGAAGGGAAATCGTTGGCGCGTGTTGAAAAAAAAATAGAAAATTTTTTTCGACCTGTCGATTCCTGTGTCTCCTGTTCGTTGTGAATATATAGAGGCAAATTATAGACAAGGAGAAGATTCACGATGAGATTCATGATGATTGTCAAAGCAACAAAAGATTCCGAGGCAGGCGTCATGCCAAGTCAAGAGCTTTTTGACGCCATGGCGAGGTACAACGAGGAGCTGGCAAGGGCAGGCGTGCTGGTTGCCGCTGAAGGACTTTACCCAAGCTCGAGCGCGATTCGCATCTCTTATCCAGAACCGGGTGGAAAACCAAAGGTATTGGACGGACCTTTCACGGAAGCGAAGGAGCTGATCGCGGGCTTCACGTTGATCGAGGTGAAATCGAGGGAAGAGGCGATTCACTGGGCGATGCGGATGCCGGATCCGCACGGCTTCGGCGAAGGTGAGATCGAGCTGCGCCAAGTGTTCGAAGCGCCGGAACTGACTCAGGACCCGGGAGCGTTAGCCAAGGAAATTGAAATGCGGGCACGTGTCACGAGGAAGCCGAGGTCGTGAAGGAGTCCGCCGTCCACCGAACCATCGATGGAATCTGGAGAATCGAGTCGGCCAAGATCATCGCTGGTCTAGCACGTATGGTACGCGACGTCGGGCTTGCCGAGGATCTGGCTCAAGATGCGCTTATCATCGCGCTTGAACGGTGGCCGGAAACGGGCGTCCCCGATAACCCCGGAGCGTGGCTGATGACAACCGCGAAACGTCGGGCTATCGATCACCTGCGCAGAATCAAATTACGCGATCGCAAATACGAGGAACTAGGCTGGGAAATAGACAGGCAGCACGAGCCGGAGTGGGATGAAGCGCTCGATGATCCAGTCGGCGACGATCTCCTTCGTCTCATTTTCACGACGTGCCATCCTGTTCTTTCCGCCGAGGCTCGGGTGGCGCTCACGCTCCGGTTGCTCGGGGGATTGACGACCGAAGAAATCGCAAGCGCGTTCCTCGTTCCGGAGCCGACCGTCGCCCAGCGGATCGTTCGAGCGAAGCGAACACTCGCGGCTGCGCGCGTCCCATTCGAATTGCCGCCTAAGAACGAGTTGTCGGCGCGGTTGTCGTCTGTTCTCGAGGTCATCTACCTCATGTTCAACGAGGGTTACGCTGCGTCTTCCGGCGGAAGCTGGATTCGGCCCATGCTCTGCGATGAGGCGCTACGGCTTGGACGGATATTGGCTGAGATAGCACCCGACGAACCGGAAGTCCATGGACTCATGGCACTGATGGAAATTCAATCGTCTAGATTCAGGGCGCGGGTCAGCCCAAGCGGAGAACCGATTCTACTCATGGACCAGAACCGGGCGTTATGGGATCACCTGCTCATCCGCCGAGGGCTGACTGCGATCGAACGGGCCGAGCGTCTCGGCAGGGCGTTCGGTCCCTATCTGATCCAAGCCTCGATCGCGGCGTATCACGCCCGTGCTCGAACGGCTTCAGAGACGGACTGGATCCGGATTTCTGCTCTTTACGACGCTCTCTCCCAAATCGCGCCATCGCCCGTCGTCGAACTGAATCGCGCTGTCGCGCTCTCGATGGCGTTCGGCCCGGAGGTGGGCCTAGAAGTCGTCGATGCGTTAATGCAAGAACCGTCCTTGAAAAATTATCATCTTTTACCCAGCGTGCGGGGGGACTTTCTCCTGAAGCTGGGTCGCAAGCAAGAAGCCTGTTCAGAATTCAAACGAGCTGCTACTCTGGCACGCAATGAGAAGGAGCGTGAGTTGCTCTTAAGACGTGCGTCAGAGAGCAACGTATAATAAGATAAGCATATGATAGGAGAAGTTCAAATGAGCCAAGAAGTTACAGAGTTTATCGAGAAAGTCAAAGAGCCGTGGCAAGCTGGTCTGTGCCATGATTTGCGCCAAGTTGTCCATAACGCCATTCCCGACGTTCAGGAGCGCATACAATACAACAAGCCTCATTTCCTGAAGAACAAAAAATATGCAGCGGTGATCTCGACTTCAAAGGATGCTGTTAGCTTCACGATCTTCAATGCGGCGGGGCTGGAGCTGCCCGAAGGATTGTTCGACGGCCCTCCGGAACGGAAGACGATCAAGTTCCGCAATGGGCACCAGATTGAGGGCGGAATGCTAACCGCTCTGGTAAAACAAGCCTTCAGTACGCTATAAAACGAACGCCGCCCATCATTGGGCGGTTTCTTATTTCTGAACTGATCTATCCTGTCGATTTTCATGAATTCCATTCGTCGTTTTAATAGAGGCAATTCGAAAGCCTTAATGATAGGAGGTAAACACGATGCGATTCATGTTGATCATCAAAGCGACGAATGTTTCCGAATCCGGACAGCAGTCAAGTCGGGAAGTGCTTGAAGCGATGCGGAAGTACAACGAACAATTGGCTAGAGCCGGGGTGCTGCTCGCCTTCGAAGATCTTCTACCGAGCTCAAGCGGTACCCGTCTGTCTTATCCTGTTCCAGGAGACGAAGCGGTCATGGAGGAAGGTCCCTTTAACAAGGCAAGAGACCTCGTCGCCGGCTACACGCTTATCGAGGTAAGATCGAGAGAAGAAGCAATCGAATGGGCATTCCGGATGCCGGATCCCCACGGATTCGGAGAAGGAGAGATCGAGCTTCGTCAGGTGAATGAGATGCCCAAAAAATATCTATAATTTTTCAGCGGATGTGTCGATTATCCCGTCGGTGGTTCGTCGCTTTAATAGAGACATGGATAAATATACTGCAAAGGAGAATTTCCATGCATCGAAAGACGGCACCAAGATCGACTATGACAAAGCCGGTCAAGGCCCATCGCTTATCTTAGTTGGAGTGAAGTCGCTCATGGAGAATTACTTGACCAGCGACGTCCCGATTAAGGAGGGCTTGCTCCGCCGCGGTTCTTACTATGTGCGGGGAGGCCTGCCGTCGGAGGCGCTGATGCGGCTTGTTCGGGGCGTGCCGGGGTATTGGTACGAGAGAGTGTAGGGGCATGGCTGCATTTGCATTGGGATTTTATTTAATAAAAAATTTTTTATTCCCTATGTCGATCTCACCATTGCTCATTCGTCGTACTCTTAGAAGGACAAATCTTAGTGAATCAGTTAAAGGAGAGATGGACAATGATAAGAACAATTTCTAAAGGGCGACTATGGACGGCGAGAGTGATGAGTGGAATAGCCATTTTGTTTATGCTGCTTGACAGTATCATGAAATTATTTAAACCTTCATTTGTTGTTGATTCTGTCGAATCACTTGGTTTCCAGGAGCATCATATTTATCTGATGGCCATACTCGGACTTCTTTCAACCGTTCTTTATGTAGTGCCACGTACAACGATCCTAGGTGCTGTACTGTTGACCGGTTATTTTGGAGGCGTAATTGCGACGCAGGTTCGTCTAGACGCCCCGCTTTTCTCCACGATCCTGTTTCCTATTTATCTGGCTGTGTTGGTTTGGGGAGGCCTTTGGTTGAGGAATGAGCAAGTACGGAAATTCTTTTCTTTGCAGCAATAGTGTGAGTGGGGCAAAAGGACGCATCAGGTGTACTATTCCGATACAAATTGTGTAATCCGGTGGGGAGAACAAGAACATGGTTACATTAAAAGTCGCATGTGATGCGGCTTTTTCATTTTATATCCTCAAGTTCTTGTCAAAATTAGATGACAAGAACTTGAGGAATGGCAATCTAATCTTGAGTACATGATTGAGCTAACGGGCAGCATTCTTATTATGAAGAAATACGAGGTTTGAGAAATAAAAAGACTCCTTGGTAAGATGTTAATGGATCCAAAACGCTCGCCAGTAACCGGATCCAAAAACAAACCACGGAGACTACAACATGCATTCTACTCAAAATGAAAGAAATTAATCAAATCACATCTTCTACCTTAATTATTGGAGTCGACATCGCAAAATTCAAACATGTGGCGAGAGCCCAAGACAACCGCGGAGTTGAACTTGGGAAGTCCATTTCGTTTGAAAACAATCGACAAGGCTTTGAGTTGTTCGTAAGCTGGTTTCAGAAGATTTCAATTGAGCAAGGCTTCCAGGATGTTATCGTTGGCATGGAACCAACGGGCCACTACTGGTTGAACCTCGCTCATTTTCTGAAAGAAAAACAAGTGAAATACGGTGTTGTGAATCCGCTGCATGTGAAGAAAAGTAAAGAACTCGATGACAATTCTCCGACGAAGTATGACATCAAGGATGCCAAAGTCATTGCACAATTGGTCAACGACGGTAGATATGCCGTACCAAACCTTCCTCAGGGCGTCTATGCCGAACTGCGGGAGGCGATAAAGATTCGCGATCACCTGACGACTGACCTTTGCGTTGTACAAGGACGTGTCCATAATTGGCTAGGCCGCTATTTCCCGGAGTTTCTGACGGTATTTAAGGACTGGGAGTGCAAGTCTGCCGTCCAAATGCTAAGCCTCTACTACTGCTCCATGAGCTTGTTGATGTACCCAATGAAACCCTGCTGCAGCACCTGAGGGAGGTTGCTAAGCGTGGGCTTGGTTTAGGCCAAATAAAGAATCTGAAAGAGGCGGCAAGCTGTTCAGTGGGCATACGGCAAGGTACAGAACTAGCAAGGATGGAGTTGAAGCTGCTGCTGAACCAGTATGAGTGGCTTCATAGCAAACTAGAAGAATTGGAAAGCAAATTGGATGAGCTTCTGGGCAGATCCCGCATGTACAGCAATTGCTGGCTATTAAAGGTATTGGAAAAGACACCATCGCAGGCTTTCTGGCAGAGATAGGTGACATTCGACAGTACCATCATCCCAAACAGATTACAAAACTTGCTGGATTGAACTTAAAAACGAATTCCTCCGGCAAGCACATCGGACAGACACAGATAACAAAGAGAGGCCGGAAGCGCCTTCGAGGGACAGGGACATTACCTAACACCTTATTCATGCTGCGGAGCATTCGCCCCTTGATCCGCAAGAAGCGATTTCGGGGCTAAGCTAACGGATACGATAGCGTAATAAGCAGGGAGCAGCCCGAAAGCGCATATGTTTGTGTCGCCGAACAATTCAAGGCTTACTTTTCTCTAATGAATTTGTTGAGGCTCATGACGATTCGGATGTTGTAGTAAAATTCGCACAAGCAGTATTCAAGAGAAATAATGTTTTAGCACAAACCTGTCATGCAGATACAGCCAGACTCCCTGAAATTAGAGAGAGCCTAATCGCTATTTATTCCTCTCCTAATACGCAAACATTCACAGACCGTTGGGGAAATGAACATCATATAATCGAATATTTCTTTCGAGTGGATAAGTAGACGGGTATTCTTAAAAAAGATTCAGACGAAAGTGTTGATGCTGCATTTTACTCATTGGATAGCCTTCTTTTAAGCGTTTCAAAATCTTGTATGAACGCTTCCTGTTTTTTAGGATCAGCTTTTTCCAAAGTATAGGTCGGTTTGGTATAGCTAAATCCCAAACGTCGTAATAGTTTACGTACACCCCGATCCGTATATTCAATATTAAAGTTATTTTTGATCCAATCACGGATTAGGAAAGAAGTCCAGTTCATCTCAGCAGAAAATTCTACGTCAGATGGCTTTTTTTCAATAATTAACTGATAGAGTTCTTTTTCATGTTCATCAGTCAGATGTTTAGGTCGTCCAGGAGACTGGCAATAAGATAAGCCATCTAAACCATTACCTCTATAAGCACGCAATAAATTATAAACAGTTTGAACAGTACATACTAAGAAATCAGCAATTTCCATTGGAGTGCGGCCCTTTAAGTACATTAAGACACATTGATAGCGTTTAAACATCCTTAAATCTTTTAAGTGATGCATCCGAGCTTTGACTTCTTGAATTTTAATTTCAACGTTTTCTGTTTGTTTGCTCATGATTCATCCGCCTCCAATAGATAATTCTTTTAAAAATAAGTATTGAGGAACAAAAAAGCCCCTTAAGTTAATAAGGGGAAATGGTTGGTTGGTCAAGATTATAGTATGCAAATACCATTTTTTGGTTCAATGTAGAATGCAAATTCCATAAATATTGAGGAACATGAGATGATTAATCCTCCCGTTAGTTGTTACTGTTGCCAAGAACAAAATTATTAACGCGAATAAAATAAAACAAACAAAAATTAGTATCATCCATTCAATTGATAATTTGTTTTTTGAATGCGTTAAATGGGATTTATTATCCATTGTGATGGAATACTCATATCAAAAGAAAATACCCAAAGGAAGCGCAAGAGCTGCATTGAAGCGGCTCTTTTTTTTAATTTCGTTGAATGGGCATTTGAGCATGATGGAGTGGCTTGACGACAATAAATTCCCAACATATGGTATGATAATGGACGAACAACAGAATAGTTCCTTAAAGAGATAAGGGAGCAAGCCAAAAAACTACCTAAAGGTAAGGAGTAAGTTAATTGAAACTACCTTATAGAATTGGATATTTACTAACGGTTGTTTGGTTTATTTTTATTATATATGGACTTTCTAATTATGACTCAGACAGTGAGGGAATGAAGGTTGGAATCGTTTTATTCATTACTTTCGCTGGGCTAGTAATATTCCCCGCTTTCTACATTATTGTGTATCTGTATTACGCTTATTTAAGAAAACAACAAAAATAATGCACTTATTTCACAACATACAGTTAGGCAATTTGTATATATACGTTTTTTAAATTTTTAGATGAAAGTACGAATTTATTGAAAGCGAATTGGGAGCAATGGGAGCATGGGGAACTGCAATTTTTTCAGATGATTTAGCGTCTGATATTAAGGATGAATTTAGAGAATTGATAGCAGAAGGACATGATGGAGAAACAGCAACAAATATCGTTGTTGAAAACTGGAAATCGGAACTTGAAGATTATGAAGTTAGGTCAGTATTTTGGTTGTCTTTAGCATTGGAAATAATCATCAGTGGAGAGGATTTGAAACGCTGGGAAGAAGAACCAAAATTATTAATACAAAGAAAGAAAGTTCTTGAAAAATTAATGAATCAATTGAACCAACCTCAATGTGAGCCTAAAAAGATACCCAAAAGATTTATTGCACAAACAGATTTTGAACGTGGAGATGCCATAGGTTATAAATTATTGTCAGGAAAGTATATCATTTTAAAAGTAATAACAGTCATTGAACAACACAGTGGGGATAGATACCCTTTATTTGAATTATGTAATTGGGTCAGCACAGAATTTCCAGATAAAATCGATATAGGAAGTTTCAACCTCTTGGAATGGACATTCGGAAATGGAAAGAAGGAATTGAAAAAGTTGGCAATATTCCCATCAGGTAAAAAAGATTATCCCTTTGAGCGAATAACAGTAATAGCAAAGAATGTTCCAATTCAATTATCTGATAGTACTCCTTATATGCTACTTGCTTGGAAACAATTCGACGATGATTTGAGGAAGTTCTACAACTTGGAATAAAAATCTTTTCAATAAAAGAGAAGCACCCTCAACTAACGTAAGAACTATAGTAGAACAAATCAAGGATGTGGGAGATGAGTCAATGCTAAAAGCAAATGAGCAAATAAGCATATCAGGCTCTGAAGTATTAGAGGTTCTTAAAGAGATTGAGATAATTCTGACATCATTACACAAGATGGGTTCTTATTATTCCATAAAATACCAAGATGGAGAATTGATTTCAGACAATGCGGAATATGAGAAGGAAACCACCCGTTTCATTGATGAATGGAAGGTAACATATAGGCTTGCTAAGGTTAGAGGTATGTTGTCCGAAAAGTTTGATAAGACATTAGGTAACGATGATATGGATGATATAGAAAGAGCAATGGAAATGTTAAAATACTGGAGTAAACCAGGAGATGCTCCAGACGACATCTAGTCGAAAAACAGCCATTCCTTAGACTAACGGTGAACAATAGTTCAATCACGACACGACGGCTGCCGGAAGACGACGATCTGTTGCCGCTTTCAGGTAACTGATAGACTAGTTAAATTGTATAGCTTCACGATATAACACACTTAATAAAAGTAAGGGGTAGTGTATATGGAGAACTATAGATTGTTTTCAAATTGGTTAAATAAGATTCTAGAACAGGACATACCTGTAGGAATAAAAGCATTCAATTTTAACTTATATGAAGGTTCAGACGATACATACGATATACAATTAATCGGTTCAGAGGAATTCGATGAGAATGACTCAGATTGGGCTTGTACTGACTATTTTAATTCGGAAGAAGATATTTGTTACATAAAAAGAACAGAAGATATCCAACATTGGGAAGAAGGTTTAAATCACATTACGATGTTAGTAGAACGTTATCTTAAAGATGGAGAGTATGCATACATCCTCAAAAGTGCATCTGTAATTGGAATTGGATTTGTAGATGGGGATATTAATATTCTCTTCCGTACTTGATTAACAAGTGTCGTCGCTAAACTACCCTGAAAATCTCACATAGCAGAGAACTAAAAATGGCAATACGAAACTAGGCGCAGCTATGACGTTTTTTTCAAAAGGCTGCGTTTCA
>NZ_JAGGKV010000028.1 GCF_017874035.1 Paenibacillus aceris | reverse complement strand
CTCGACTCGTATTTACCAAGGTAACGTCATCGTCGTTTGTATTCGTTGCTCATAGCGTATATCCGCTAAAGTTGCGACTGCCCGTCGCACAAAAATGTGCGAAGCAACATGCCCCGCACCTTATATATTACTTGCAGCTTTCATAGCTGCCCGGACGCTTTCCACACTCGTCTCTTACTCCCCTTTCACCTTTTATTATTGGTCAGATCGTGTAGAATCGCTCCTTTCAACAATGCCTATCAGAAGAACATTGGCATATCCGAGGTTTTCCTTGCTCATAGCCCATCTCCTTTGCTGCGCAGCACCTGAATTATTTGCTTCAAAAAGCCCGGCAGCGGAAGCCCTAATCTTCCGTAATTTTCAGTAATTGAAATAAACTCATTTGCCAAATAGAAATAGGTTGCTCCTGTCATCATTAGACTTGTATTCAGTAGTAAGTCCATGCGGTGAGCCAGCATGATGACAAGCAGCATCATCCCTTTGCGGGTAAGACCCCAGAAGCCAACTTGGCTGTTCAAACCCCGCTGCTCCTTCATGGAGGCGGCAATGCCTGTAACATAATCGACGGAGATTGCCATCAGAAAAAAGCCAAACAATTCAGTCACCCCGCCGAAGGCATAGGTCACACACGCCCCAAGTCCTGCTAAAATCGAGCTGAACAAAATTTGGTTCATCGGTTTCGCTCCTTTCAAGTGTGATGGAAGGGATGTCATCAAATGAATCTTGACTGCGGCACACCGGTCATAAGTGGCATTGAAACTTGCGGAGCCGCTGCGGCCCCCGTTAACGTCACGGTCATCACTCCCGTGGACAGGTCGCCTGAGCGCGTCGCAGCTTGCGCATCGAGCACCGTCAACCATTTGCCGCCCATACCTCCCAGCGGCAATTTCGCCTGCTCAGCGAATCCCAGCATCAGCAGTTGCGCTGCCAGCTGGTATTCGCTGGCCGACCTGGCGGCAATTTGTCCGACGAACTGCTTGGACAGCTGAGGAGTGCCTCTTGACACTGCTGCGCTATGCCAGCCTGTGCACTGCCACGAGACCGCCGGGCGGCAGTTCCGTTAAATCCGCGATAGACGCGCCACTGCCCCCCAAGTGCAGATTGTGTGTATTGCGAAATGGCTTCCAGCCACGATTCGACGACAGGCTTCACCTGCTTAAGCAGAAGGACGGCTCTCATGGAACATCTGCCTTCTGCATCCAAGGGCTGTACAGCAGGCAATGCAGTAATATGCACCGTGTAAAGCCCGCCGTCCATGTCAATTACGCCCCCCTCTGGCTCTAGGAGTCTGGCAATGATGCGCCAAATTCTCTCTTGTGCCCCTTCGGGACTCGCACTCCTGGCCAGCAAACTCAGCTTGCGCCAGCTGCCCGGTGCGTCGAGCCTGGATTCAGCGCCGCCTCCGACGTGACAAATTGTAACAGCCTCATTCATGCTCGGCGATTCGCTATCCACGAATAGATCGGTGCCGAGAGCCCCCTCTCCTTTCCCTTGCAAATACAACGCCAATTGCTTGGCCATGTTACTCATTCGCTTCTCTCGCTCCTTTCTAAAGTTGTCGAGCTAAAATGTTTTGAAATTCAAAACATTTTTTCTTTTGAATATCAACTCCTTCTTCTGATCGCTCCTGGCTTGCCTTGCTAAAGAGGCCAAAAGAGCTTAATTGTTAACTGCTTGAAAGCAGCTACCTTATTCAGCAGGATCTCCTCCTTCGCGTCTACACAACGATCATACCACGTTCTTTTTAAGATGAACTGTCAACTCCCGGCCATCTTATAAGAGCTATTCAGAGGTTCGGATCACTTCTGCCCGCAGCATGTAAGCCAGCTTCTCCATCGCGCGTGCTTTCACCCTTCGATATGTCCGCTCGCTCAAATTAAGCTCAAAGTAAAGCAAATAATCCAGCGTTTTCTCCTTCTGCAAATAACGTTTCCGTATAATTTCCCGCTCCTGCTCGTCCAGCCGTGACAGTGCCTGGTCAACCTCGGCACTTAAGAAAGCAGCCTGCTCCTCCGAAGTAGAAGCGACTTTATATGCAGCGGATTCCTCCGCCACTTTGTACGCATGCGGCCTGCTGTTCTCTCTCCGCACAGCTCCAAGCGTTTGATACAAGCGAACTGTTTCGAGCAGACTCTCCACCTTTTTCCGGGTAGCCCGCTTATCCATCTGCTCGCCCTCTATATGTAACATTTGTTCCAGCATCCTTATCATCTCCCAAAATTTGTTGTTTTGAACTTCTAAACAAATCATACCTTATGCTTGTTTATAATTTCAACACAAAAGTTTTGAGTAACAAAAATTCCTCTTGTTTTTTGTACCTTTAACCATTTACAATAAGTAACAGGTGATGAATCGATGAAAGATATGGTCCAGTTCGGCCTTCGAATCCGGCAGCTGCGTAAACAGAACCATTTTACCCTTAGAGAGCTTGGAGAACGGTCCGGTGTTAGTTATTCGTTTATTAACTCCATAGAAAATAACCGCTTCAGTCCATCGAGGGAAACGGTAATCGCGCTGGCCGATGCGTTGAATCGCGCAGACAAGGACGAGCTCTTGCTGCTCGCTGGCTTTGCGCCGACGGAAGAAGATTCGCTGGATATCTCCGCCGAACCGGGGATTGGTGACATCGATGATCCTGAGGTTAGCTTATTTTTTAAGGACTTCCAAAGTGCGCCCAAGGAACGACGGGATGAAATGCTCCGCTTCTGGCACTTTATCAAGGAGCAGCAGATCAACCGTATGCCGGATAGCGAGCAATAATACGTTGTACATAAAGCCAAGCCCATTGGGCTTTTCTTTTTACTTAATAAGCGAACGTACATTCCTATATTATAAAAATTGAGGTGTTTCCCCTGTTTACTCACTATCAAACCACCCCTCTGGAACAGTGGGTCGAAGCTTTATATGAGCAGTATGAAATCACAACGCCGGCTCAGCTTAGCGTGACCCATTTGGCGGCAAAACTGCGCATATGGGTGTATACTATGGATATGAACAGTATGGCCGTCGAAAATAACGGGCAGTTCAGCATCAACGTTGACCGCAGGCTCTCCCCTAAGGAGCAATGGGAAGATTTCTTGCATGAGCTGTGCCACGTTCTCCGGCACTCCGGCAACCAGATGGCCATGCCTGACCGTTATGTGAATTGGCAGGAGCAGGACGCATCCGCCTTCCAACTCTACGCGGCGATCCCTCTCGCCATGCTGAAGAAGCTGACGCTGCCCGAGCACAAAAATGAAATGATCGCTTACCTTTCCGAAGAATTTCAAGTCACTTTCCGTCTTGCGAAAGCGCGAATCGACCAAATTCAAAGGCGCGTCTTGCAGGGGATTCTGGATTATGAGTATCAACAATATACGCAAAGTCAGGCGAGTAAATACGATCCGTCTAACTGGTCCGACGCAACTCGCCTCATTATGGACAAACTGGGGCAATTGAAGTCAAAAGGGGTGCTGGCAGATGGCAAAACTAACCGTATTCTATGATTATCATGAAGAGGGAATCGTGCCGGTCCTCTTATCATTACGGTTTAGGCCGGAGGAGCTCGATTTCAGCCGAAGCTCACTGTACATTCCGCTGGGAGCGCCTTTTCAGCAGCTGGTCATGGAGGACATCGGCGATCTCGACGCCGGTATTTCCGTGTTCATGGAGGACCTCATCGTCCATCCTGAACGCCCACATACTATCGGCATCTCCCTCGCTCGGCTTAGTCAGCGGCATGCAGCGCACCTAGAAGAGCTCGCCGATATCCAACAGCTATGGCTGCGGATGAATGATATCGAAGAGGTGCTGCAGATGGATACCAGGTCTTTGTATCGTTGGAAGTAAAGCTGTGAGTGGAGCGCATAACAGCGAGTGTGGCTCTAAGCGACGGATGTGGTGAGAGTTAGGTGGAGGGTGTAGTGCTATGGGCCTCTCACGCCGCAAACTTCCTCTGTTTGCGGCTTATCTCCTTCGAGACGGCCTTTTCGGTCGTCTCACGACACATCTGCTCCGTTTCCGCTCCTGAGACGGCCTTTTTGGACGTCTCGCAACGCTCTCTCGCGGCGAGAAATTCCGCTTCACAAAAAAATCCCACACACTCGTGAACCAAGTTCACAAAGTGTATGGGATTTTTGCGCCTTTCCGCGGGTTCCATGAGTTACCGCTGGATTCGCGGTTCACCGCGTTTTTTCACGATTTTCCGTGGACCTTCACGTGTTATCGCCTGTTTCCGCGGTTTTTCGAGCCTTATTACTCACTAATATAAGAACAAATATAATCGCTGACGGTTTTCACATCAAGCTTGAATTTCGCATTCGCTGGCACGGTGAATTCACCTTGTCCATTGATGCTGATCCATTCGCTGCTGCCTGGAAGGAGTACTTTCAGCTCACCAGCTTGGATTTCCATGATTTCTTTGACATCTGTTCCGAATTCATATTCACCCGGAAGCAGAATGCCCAGTGTTTTTTTCGTGCCGTCGGCGAATTGTACCGTGCGGCTAGTTACTTTACCATCAAAATAAACGTTAGCTTTCGTTAATACTGTTACATTTTCAAAGCTGGACATGATGAATAATTCCCCCTCTAAAATGGCTATAAATAAAGACCAAGCCCACGCAAGGTGGGCTGTGGCATTGTAAACTAACGCGCAATTGTGCGTACGCACGCGGTGCGATGGTATTTCTCTCGCTTTTGCTTTTGCCCTTGCTCCTGCTTTTGCTCTGCTTCTAAGCCAGCAAAGCTTTCACTCGAGCCACAACGTTCTCTGGCGAGAAGCCGTACTCTTTCAGAACTAGATCGCCAGGCGCAGAAGCACCGAACGTGGAAATGCCCAGGATGGAACCTTGGTCACCAACATAACGCTCCCAACCAAGTGGGTAAGCCATCTCGACAGCAAGACGTTTTTTGACGTCTGGAAGAATGACGGAATCTTTGTATTCTTTGGACTGTTTCTCGAACAGTTCCAAACTTGGCAAGCTGACAACGCGAACGCTGATACCTTCAGCTTGAAGCAGTTTTTGCGCCGCGACAGCCAATTGCACTTCAGATCCTGTTGCAAGAATTTGAGCATCCGGCTTACCGTTCGCAGCGTCGGATACCACGTATCCGCCTTTGCTCAGGTTCGCTTTCGCGCCTTCAACTGTTCCTTCGAGGATCGGCAGGTTTTGACGCGTCAAGACAAGGGCAACCGGACCCGTTGCTTGGGAAACGGCATAGCGCCATGCTTCGGAAGTTTCGTTTCCGTCAGCCGGACGAATAACCGTGATGCCCGGAATTACGCGAAGCGCCGGAAGCTGTTCAACCGGCTCATGCGTCGGTCCATCTTCACCAACCGCGATACTGTCATGCGTCAGCACGTAGATAACCGGAAGCTGCATAAGAGCTGCCAGACGGATGGATGCACGCAGGTAGTCGGAGAACACGAAGAACGTTGCACCGTATACTTTTACGCCGCCATGCAAGGCCATACCGTTCATCGCTGTACCCATACCGAACTCACGAACGCCAAACCATACATTGCGGCCAGCATAGTTGCTAGCGCTGTAGTTAGCTTCGCCTTTGATCATTGTATTGTTAGAGCTCGCCAGATCCGCAGAACCACCGATCAGTTGCGGAAGCAAAGGTGCAATCGCATTGATCGCATTACCGGAAGCTACACGAGTCGCCATCGGCTTGTCTGATGTGCTGTAAACCGGAAGGTTTGCATCCCAGCCTGCTGGAAGTTCATTGTTGACAGCCGCGCTGAACTGGTTACCCAACTCAGGATAAGCTTTGATGTATTCATTCAAAAGTTTGCTCCAAGCTTGTTCAGCTGCAGCGCCTTCTTTGCCAATCTCCGCATAGTGGGCACGAACTTCATCAGGAACCAAGAAGTCCGGCTCTTCCGGCCAGCCATACGCTTGCTTCGTCAATTTCACTTCGTCGCCGCCGAGCGGGGAACCGTGAGGTCCAACGTGACCGCCTTTACCGCCTTTGTTCGGGCTTCCGAAACCGATCGTCGTTTTCACTTCGATCAAAGTAGGACGAGTCGTGTCAGCTTTTGCTTCAGCGATAGCTTTGGAGATCGCAACAAGATCATTCTGCTCTTCTACACGCAGCACTTGCCAGCCGTAAGCTTCGAAACGTGCATGAACATTTTCGGAGAATGCCATATTCAGCTCGCCATCCAGCGAGATATCATTTGAATCGTAAAGCATGATCAATTTGCCTAGTTTCAGGTGGGCAGCCAAGGATACCGCTTCAGAAGAAACGCCTTCCATCATGTCGCCATCGCCGCAAATCGCATATGTATAATGGTCGATCACTGGGAAGTTCTCTTTATTGTAAGTCTCTCTCAGATGCGCTTCGGCCATAGCCATACCAACCGCCATACCGATCCCTTGTCCAAGCGGACCCGTCGTTGCATCAACACCTGCTGTGTGACCGTATTCCGGATGTCCTGGCGTTTTGCTTCCCCATTGGCGGAAGTTTTTGATCTCTTCCATCGGCAGATCATATCCGCACAGGTGAAGAAGGCTGTATAGGAGCATGGAACCATGACCCGCGGAAAGCACAAAGCGGTCACGATTGACCCATTTCGGATTAGCCGGGTTGTGCTTCATATGCTGTTTCCACAGCACGTATGCCATAGGGGCAGCGCCCATAACCATACCTGGGTGACCGGATTTGGCTTTCTCAACGGCGTCGATACCCAAAGTACGAATCGTGTCGACTGCTAATTGCTCAATTGTTTTGTTTGTTGCTGTCATTTCGAAAATTCCCTCCTATATGTCTATACTTACGTAAGTCTTTAACTTGTACATACAAGTGACTTTTCTCGCTTGCATTATTGTACCATTTGCTCTGAGGCTTTGCCACAATAAACCGCTAAAACACATCGGATATGTTTTTCTCTGCCAAAAAAAGACTGCATCCTTATCGGATACAGCCTAGCTTTCCCATCAATTGAAAACGACAGTCTTATTGTTGTGAACAATGATACGATCTTCCACATGCCAAGCAACAGCTCTGGCGAGAACAATCCGTTCAATATGACGCCCGATTCTTTTCAAATCTTCTACATTATCACGGTGGCTAACCCGTTGAACGTCCTGCTCAATAATCGGTCCGCCATCTAGTTCATCCGTCACATAGTGCGCCGTTGCGCCAATAATTTTCACGCCGCGGTTATGCGCTTGGGCATAGGGCTTACCGCCTACGAAGGCAGGCAAAAATGAATGATGGATATTAATGATGCGATTCGCGTAATGCTTGATGAAAGACGGCGAAACGATCTGCATATAGCGTGCCAAAACAATCGCATCCACCTTGTTTCCTACCACTTCTAGCTGGCGGCGCTCAGCCTCAGCCTTCGTATCTGCCGTAACCGGGATATGGTAATACGGAATACCGAAAGGCTCCACCAACGATTGCATGTCGGGATGATTGGAGATAACCATCGCAATATCGGCATTCAAATCGCCCGCCCGCCAGTGCCAGAGAAGCTCAAGCAAAGCATGATCTTCCTTCGATACGAAGATCGCGATGCGCTTCTTCTGACTAGCCAGGGACAGACTCCAATCCATGGAGAACTTTCCTGCAACGGCGGAGAAAGCATCTTTTAATTGCTCGACACGGGACTCCAGTTGGTCCAAGTCGAACTCGATCCGGATGAAAAACATGCCGCCCTCCGGATCCATGGTGTATTGATCGGATTGCACGATATTCGCGCCGTATTCAAACAAAAATTGCGAAACTGCCGCCACGATGCCCGGCTGATCCGGACAGGAGATCAACATTCTTGCTCTATTCGCCCACTCGCTCTCCCTGCGAGACAAGCCATTTGTACTTCCGCGTTCCATGTGAATCCCCCTATATTGCTTTTTCAAGGATAAACGACTTCGTCGTCCTTTTATCTATATTAAGCCTTCTTAAGTATATCCTGACCAGCAAGCCAAACGATTAGTCGTTGGTTCAACTGCTCCTCGCTAAGGTCGGACAACAGTCTTTCCTCATGCAAAATATCATACAAGCGCTCTAATGGCTCGCGGCCGTCCGCTTTTTTGGCTTTCGCATCATTTTTCAAAATGTCCCAAGTTTTCAGAACATAATCGCGGAAATGAATATCCTTTTTGCCAAACAAATGATCGATCCGCTCAACGTGATCCAAGAACTCATCGCCGAAACGACCTTTAAGATTACCGGATAAAAGGGCAATCTCCGCTTCGTACATCGGACGCTGCGTCTTGTCCTCTTTACCGATCCATGGCGTCTCTAGAATCATTGGCAAATGCTGCAGTTTCTCATGGTTAGCAACATTATTCATCGCCTCGAAACCAATCCAGCCAGAGCCTAGCGGCGCATGGCGGTCTTTGGCGGCTCCGCGGGGATTTTTACTATCGTTTAAGTGAACGACGCCCAGCTTTTCTAAACCAACCACTTTGTCAAAATGATGCAGCACACCATCCAGGTCGTTCACGATATCATAACCGGCATCATGAATATGGCAGGTGTCCATACAAACCGTAAGTTTGTTGTTGAACTCAACGCGCTCCATAATTTCCGCGATTTCCTCAAAGCTGCGGCCGATTTCGGTCCCTTTGCCAGCCATCGTTTCCAGCGCGATATTCACATCTGTGTCTTTCACGCCAGCCAATACTTCATTCAACCCTTCGGCGATTCGGGCAATTCCGTACTCTGCGTCCTTATCCGTATAAGCCCCTGGATGAAGCACGATATTGCGTACCCCGATGTACGCGGTCCGGCGAATTTCTTCTTGAAGGAAGCGAACCGCTAATTCAAAAGTATCCTCTTTATAGGAGCCTAAGTTAATGATGTAGGGAGCGTGCACAACGATCTCGTTGATTGCATGCTTGTCCATCAAAGCTTTGCCCTCTTCGATATATTGATCTTCAATCGGTTTGCGGCGCGTATTTTGCGGTGCGCCCGTGTATATCATAAACGTAGAAGAACCGTATGAAACTGCTTCTTCAGCTGCATTTAACAAGCCTTTATCTGAGAACGAAACGTGTGAGCCAATTTTGGGCATGATCCATTGCTCCTTTATTGAATATCTGTCTGCTACCTTCCTATTTTACTCGGATTGTCGCAAGAAATCTAGAAATAAGGTATAATTCTTATCATATATAACGGTTTGGCAGTGAGGTGACAAATAAATGGTTAACAATTTTTTCATGTGGTTCATTATTTTCTGGGTATTTGTCCTGCTTTTCTTCATGTCAGTTGGCGGTTTCTTCATGTTTCGGAAGTTTTTGAAGGTGCTTCCCAAAGAAGACGGGAAGTCCAAGCTCGATTGGCAAAATCATTATGTCGACAATTCCCGCCATCTATGGACAGAAGACTCCAAAGCGTTTCTCGATCAGTTGGTCTCTCCAGTGCCGAGCGCTTTTAGAGATATTGCCAAGCATTCCATCGCCGCTCGAATCGGACAGGTTGCTTTGGAGGCTAATGCGAATGAAGTGACGAGAGAGCATTGCATCGAGGGGTACATACTTGCGACGCCGCGGCGCGATTACAGGAGTTTGACCAGCTTTCTTGAGAAAGAGCAGATTGACTACAGCGCTTATAAGCATTTACTGAATTAATCAAAAAAGCCACTCTTTCTTATTTAAAAGAAAAGAGTGGCTTATTTGTTATTACAACTAAAATTACCGTATCCCCAATAGGTCCTATCAAACGTTAGCAAGCTGATCCCGCCTTATCCATTCAAATCCAAGTCTCAGATGTCATTTCTTCATATCTATGTATGCACATACTGCGTAATGATTCGCATTTCAGGCAATGAGCCAATGGAATTGTTGTGTGGTAAAAACCCGTTTTAAATATTTTTTTTGCATAACACTTGGCCATCGTTGAATTGCATTCTATACAGTACACCGTATCTAAATTACCCATTATTTTCTCCCCTTACTATCTAAATGTCGCATATTGTTACAATATGTATATATAAATCATTATAAGATACATTTCGTAACTAAACAAGGGGTTTATTTATTTCAACACATGTAGTCAACAACAACATCATCAAAAATTCGGTCTGGATCGTAGCTTTTTGTTAACTTAACGAATTCCTTATTTTGTAACGTTGCAAGTTGATTTATTTCATATAGGATTTCGGATTCTTCATAGTCATTAGGTTGAATAGCCGCTTTATATACATAGGAATCCTTTTTTTCATTCACAAGTTCTATGTGACCTACACTATGAAACATGCGATTCGAAACCATAAACCCAAAACCGTAAATAACTTCATGATCAGTAGGCAAATTTAATGGACTTTCGAAAGTAAATTGAGCCTTCTCGAGTTCCAAAATGTCAATCATTGCATATTTCGTATGGATCGGTTTTTTGTTAATTTGAACAATCGTTAGCTTGCCTTGAAGAGGTGAAACCAGTGATAACTTACTTCTTTTCGTCATTGTCATAAGTATTTCACACCACCTTAATACATTTTGTATCTAGTCAAATGATTCTCTGCTTTGATATAATGGTTTTCTGGTATATTTCGTTAAACACAGTGGATATAATGGTAGAAAAATAAACAGTGAGGAATGATCAAGCTGAAGTATGGAGACCGTATTGCCCTCTTACGTGAAAAAAGAGGACTGACCCAAGAGGAATTATCCATTAAAATTGGAATATCTAGGGCATCCCTTTCTCACTATGAAACAAGCCGCCGTGAACCTGATTATGAAACCATCAATAAAATAGCAACCTTTTTTAATGTATCTATTGACTATTTGCTTGGACGAACCAACCTTCAGCAAACTGTTCTTGATAACGATGTACGGGACTTCGTAGAAAATCTCGATTTAACCGACGAGAATATTTTACAAAAGTTTTCGTTGACCGTTGATGGCAGAAGACTTTCGCCAGATGAAGCAAAACGATTCATTGCTTTTGTAAGGGCTGAGCGTTCATTGGAGTAGTATGTAAAGGAAGTTTTACATCTTGAGTCTGAAATTTCTGTTTGTCGATGCCTAGATACTGAAGAATCTGAAGACTATCGATGGAAATCTTCAGTTCTTGATTCATATGTAGACCTACTCCCAACGCTCAGCTTTTCTCAAAAGCAATGAAATCCTTTTTACACGGAATATGATACGTTACGTATCTAATTTGAGACAAAGTTATGATGATCAGCTACTTCTACTTATTTACACCTATATACTTTAAAGTCACTGATGGGGCAGATTGATTAAACAAGTCTCTAAGAACAGAGACGTTTTTGGTTTTTAGGTAGTAATGATAGCCATATGTTTTACGAAGCGTATGAGTTCCGATATCTGTTAAACCGACCTGCTTGGCTGCCTGATTTAAAATCCTGTATACTCGAATTCTTTTGATTGGATTACCTGTTCGTTGGGACGGAAATAAGTAATTATCTTCGTCCATATACTGGATATATTCCTTAATATAAGCCTTAAGCTGCGAAGACAGCTGAAATGTCTTTACTTTCCCCGTCTTTTCCTCCCGTACACTTACGACATTTCGATCCATCACGTCCCTTACTTTCAAACACAACAGATCGCTAAGATGAAGTCCGGAATTAATCCCGATTGTGAAAAGAAGCCAGTCTCGGATCGATTGCTCTTTCAAGACTTCTTGTAATTGTTCAATTTTCTCTTGATCTCTTATAGGTTGCACAACTTGCATGAATAGCACCTCACATAACCTTCATCAAATTTCATTGTATGTTACAACTTATTTTTTTTTGCTATAGCATGTAATCGCACCAGGTAATCTATCAATCCTCCTAATTGTAGTATGTTACATATTGTATCACAAATTTGATAAATGATCTATATCGTATAGTTCTTAATGAAGAACGTTTTGATACATTAACAATTTATTAAGATAGGTCATGTACATTGTTAAAAATCGCAAGGTACTAGGGCATACAACAATGACAACGATTGGGACACGGAATGATGTGATTGTGTTAGGCTAACAATGTTTTTTGTGGACTTATAGCAATTTCGTTTCAAGGACAAACACAGTAATTTCAGGTCGACAATTAAACCGTATTGGAAACAATGTTGTTCCTATCCCGCGGTTCGTGTAAACGTGAAACTCACTATTCTCGAAGGCATAAAGCCCCATAGAGTACTTTTGTCCTAGGTCAGGTGTAAAGAGACTGCCATAGAAGGGAACTCGAATTTGTCCGCCATGGCTGTGACCAGAGAGCTGCAGATCGATTGGATGGACCAATGACGTGTCAGCGAAGTCCGGTTCATGCGCAAGCAGCAGTACAAACTCGTCTTTCTTAGTACCCCGAAGTGCGAGAGGCAGATCCGGTTTACCATGGAACATTTCATCTATCCCAACAACTCTTATACGCCCATTGCCTCGTTCAATAGTTCTGTTTGCGTTGACTAAAACAGTAAAGCCGGATCGTTCAAGCACATCCTTTACTCGATCGGGATCCAGACGCATATCATGATTACCAAGTACGGCAAACTTCCCCATACCTGCTTGAAGCCGCGATAGAACAGGGATCACATCATCACTGACAACACCGTATTCGGAATCAAATAAATCACCTGTAAAACAGATGATGTCGGGCTCATGCTGCTGTACCAGAGCAACCACTCGGTCCAATCGTTTCATGCTATAATACTTGCCGATATGTGTGTCGCTGAACTGAACAATTCGTACTCCAGCAAATGCTACCGGATATCGGCGGTATGCAAGTCGAACCGTTTGCGACTGAATCCAATAACGCTCTCCGAAAATGCCATACACGCCACTAATTCCCAACAAAATTCCTATAGAACCGACAGCGGACAAACTATACTTGAGAAACGTTCTGCGATTGATACGTCTATTGTTCACTGTCTGTTCCCCACCCTCTTCAGGCGTTTATGGGTCTAATTACTCTGGTGCTCGCGCATTATTTGTCGAAGGAGAGTCGCAAAAGCACTGATACACTTTGTATAATTTTAATGTGATCGGGATTGATTTCGCAGAAAAAACGTGCGATAATAAATCACAAGAGATACGATTTGTATCACAAAGGATGTTTTGGAGGGGTCGCTTGTGAACATGATAAATCAGATGGATTTCGAAGAGTTTGATACGGAGTGGATCGATCTTATTATGAGTGCGCGTAAGATGGGTCTTACGATGGATGATATTCGCGCATTCCTAAAAAACCCTTTCCAAACTACTCAAAAGTCACTTAATTCAAATGAAAATGATCCACATATGTCCCCATAGATTCAGAAAGTAATTCTAATTATTCATCGCTTGGTCTTTTCATTCTCCATTTGTTAAAATCCAGAAACTCCCGAAACTGCTGCTTGTCAACCCCAGACGTCATGGCTTCTTTAATAATATCATACCATTCCTGATCAAGTTCAAGACTGTTCTCAGTTGTCTGTTCCTGCTCGTCAATTAACCTTTCGACAGGTACCTTTAGCACAGCTGCAATTTTCTCAAGAAACTGGATCGAAGGATTCTTCTGGATGTCCCGCTCCAGGCTGCTTATATACGACTTGGCAACCCCTGCACGCTCAGCCAGCTCTGTCAATGACAGACCTTTCTCTTTCCTCAATTGTTGGACGCGTTTTCCAATCATTCTGTAATCTTCCCTTGTTTTAAAGTTATAGTTGCTCCTCTAATTATATCAGAATTTCCTGCAAAGAACAATTTTTGTATTTTATTAAGAACAAAAAAAGCCCCCTACGGGGCTTTTTTGCTTTTATCCATCATAATCTAGTTGGCCACACCATAACTCTAAGAAATATATATCATTCATATTTTACTTAACTTTGTCATTATGCCATTTCATAAATTCAATTAAAATTTTAAATTCATGAATTCGTTCCTTATCTATCCCTGACTGCTTCAAATCAACAATAAAATCCATCCACTCTTGATCAATCTGATAGCTGGTTTCTACATCTACGGCAATTTTTAGTAATAACTTGAGATCTACCTTAAGTACCTCAGCAATCTTTTCCATGACATGAATAGAAGGGTTTTGCTTGAGATTTCTTTCAATATTGCTTAAATAGGATTTGGAAATACCTGTCCGTTCGGAGAGCTCGGACAACGTATACCCCCTTTGTTTACGGATACTTGAAATATTTTGACCAATCATGGGTTATCCTCACTCCACAGTGACACTTTTGGAAAGAATCCTTTGCTTCTTAACTTGTCAACTCCTCGAGCTATCAAAAAGAAATTGTGTAATTCAGTCGGGCACTGCCACACGTTCTCTCCTATCATCTCCTTCCTATTAATCATCATCTTTGCTGCAAATTCATGCATCCAATCACCACCCTTATTCTTAATTAAGAACGATTCCATAATAGCACGTTATTAATTGAATACATTTGGCAATTCACTCATAAGTTTTACAAAAGGGAGGGATTATGTCATGTATTCACTTTCGACAAGTGTATGGAAAATGGCTCAGCGTACTTACCATAAGGTTATGCATGCATACAATTCTATACTTTATAGGGACTGCCTTGACTTGGAGCTAAAAGAAGTTTTGTTTGAAAAGGTTCAGCACCATAAACAGAAGATGGTTGAAAGCGCTTAAACTCCTTGGGAATCAGATACTAAAGGATTTTGCCTTCAACGACTTTTTAATACACCCAATAACCCTGGATTGCTCGTCCTCCGTTAAGCTAGATCCGGACGGCAAGCAAAGTCCCGTTTTAAACAATTGCTCGGATACACTCTCATTTTCATTATGCGCATAATATCTACCCCCTTCAAATAGAGGCTGCAAGTGTAGCGGTTTCCAAACGGGACGGGCTTCGATATTTTCTTCTGCCAGGACATCTAATAACGCCTCGACGGATATCCCTGCCTCTTTTTCCTCTAGCGTAAGAACAGTAAGCCATCTATTTGATCGGGTATTTGCTAGTTCCGGCATAAATCGGATTCCCGGCAGATCAGCTAATTCTTGATAATACCGCTCAAAGACCGCTCTTCTAGCAAGTATTCTCTCCTCCAAAACTTCTAGCTGAGCTCTGCCAATCCCCGCCAATACATTACTCATTCGATAATTATAACCCATCTGGCTATGTTGATAGTGTGCAGCATAGTCACGCGCTTGAGTTGCTAGGAAACGTGCTCGATTTAACGCCTCAACATCGTTGGAAACCAGCATCCCCCCGCCTGAAGTCGAAAGAATTTTATTTCCATTGAAGGAGTAAATGCCGAACTTTCCGAATGAACCGCTGGCTCTCCCTTTGTAGGTGGACCCCAATGATTCCGCAGCGTCCTCAATGACCGGAATATGAAAGGTATGGCATATCTCCAGGATTTCGTCCATCTTCGCGCTTTGACCATATAAATTAACCACGATGACCGCTTTCGGCAATTTCCCTTCTTTAACGGCATCGAACAGAGCATATTCTAAAGCTTGAGGGGACATGTTCCAAGAATCCGGTTCCGAATCAATAAAAACCGGTGTAGCTCCCAAATAAACAATCGGATTGGCACTCGCGACAAAAGTGAGACTTGAACAAAAGACCGTATCCCCTGCCTTTACATCAAGCAATCGCAACGCCAAATGAATTGCAGCCGTCCCCGAACTGACTGCCGCTGCATCGTTTACCCCAACGTGGGAGGCAAGCTCCTTCTCAAATGCATCGACATGCGGACCTAGCGGCGCGATCCAATTTGTATCAAATGCGTTTTGGATATAGGTAAGCTCATTCCCGCTCATGTGCGGAGGGGAAAGATATATTCTTTTATTATTCGAAAACACTTGGTTGGCCACATCCTTTTTATGGGGTTTTTGGGGATAAAAAAAAGCGCTGGGCGCTGTTAGGCAAACATGTGCTTTAGCATAGGTAAATCTGGTAGTTTCCTCAAATTATCGATTTTAAAATGGGCCCTATACTCCTGCTCAGCAGTAATTCCAGAGTAAATTCCATCATTTCGCTCTATTTGGATTGTTGTCCACCCAAGCTTCTTGGCTGTAACAAAATCCTTATTTATATTATCTCCGATGTAAACGCACTGATCATGCGGAAGCTGTAATTCCTGACATGCATACTCGTATGGAACATGACTAGGTTTCCAATGCTCTCTCCCTAATCTGTCCGTTAGAATTATTGTCTGTAATTTCTCTTGTAGCTTTAGTGCATTAACTTTCTTTTCTTGAGCAACTAAATATCCATCTGAAATTAATCCAACTTTGACCGTATCCCTTAAGTTCTCAAAAATCCACTTCGCGTCCTCTAACAATTGAATATCAGGTTCGTGGGATCGATAACTTTCCACCATACTCTTAATCATTGAATCATTATAAATAATATTCAATTTATCAAGCGTTTTATTGAAAAGTAATTTTCTTTCTCCAGTGAGAAATAAATCTAATGCTGTTTCATAAAACCCCTTGATCTTGAACTCTTTGATAACCCATTGATCCAATGCTTTAAATCCGCTTTTCACATAATCTTTCTCTTCATATAAGGTATCATCCATGTCGAAAACCAAAGCATTAATGGTCATGTTGAATACTCTCCGTAAAGACTGCCTCATCATATCGAAGCATGGTTAGATTTTCACGCCAATTGTAATCTTCTTCCGTGAAAGTTTCACCGCTGCACATTTGAAGAACCCAAAGTGGAAAATTTGCCCCCGCTTCAATGGAAAGAGGAATTCCCCCACCAAAACGCGGATTAATTTCAATGAAAGTTATTTCTCCATTTTCTTTTTTAAAACACTGTAAGGTAATACAGCCAACTGGTCCCGGTAAAGACTTCACCACTTGTTTTACGGCGGAGATAATGTCGTTATCCTTCCTAGTAACCCCTTTGCTAACCTCTCCCGCCCTAGTTTCTAACCGCAATCTTGGAACAACCGTTCTTATATTTCCATTAAAATCAACCATTACATCAACCGTATACTCTGTTCCCGTAACATACTCCTGAACCATGGCGTTGGGAATGTAGTCTTTAAAAAAGAGCAGCTCTTTCTCATTGTTGATTTTGGTAACCCCTACACTAGAACTTCCGTCGAGAGGCTTGATCAATAGCGGAAATTGGTAATGTTTATTATTAATTTCATCATCACTAAATACTTTTGGGGTTGGGGTATTACTATCTTGAAAAAACTGATATGTTTGGGTTTTATCGCATGCGATATCGTTTAATTCCTTACTAGAAACTAATAATTTCACACCAGCTTCTTCAAATACACGTCGATTTTCCGATAAAACAATCAATTCCGTATCGATCAATGGAATGATGATGTCTATCTCTTCCTTTTGACATATTCTTAGTAATTCCGTTATGTAATTGGGATCATTTACTCGCGGTACTATAAAATGCTGATCGCTAAAAAACGCGGTAGGCGCTGTCTTTTTGAGATCCGCAGTCATAATTCTTCCTTTTAGGTTATGTTGAACGAACACTTTCCTAAATTGCTGCAATAATGACAACCTTCTGCCTGAACTAGTAAACAAAATATTCATCTTACCGTTCAACATTTTTCATACTCCCCTCAAATATAGGCATCGTTGCATGATTAGCACTCTGGATCCCTTCGGACTTAAGCACTTTTACAAAAGTTAAAGCTAAAATCTTCAAATCAAGAAAGAAACTTTGATTTTCAACATACCAAACATCGAGATTGAATCTTTCTTCCCAAGAGATCGCATTTCTGCCATTTACCTGAGCCCATCCCGTTATTCCCGGCTTCACATTATGGCGTTTGGCTTGCTCTTCCGTGTATAAAGGCAAATAATCGTTCAATAATGGCCTGGGGCCAACTAAACTCAAATCACCCTTAATTACATTTACCAATTGCAACAATTCATCTAGACTATATTTCCGTAGAAATTGTCCAAACGACGTTAACCTTATTGAATCGGATAACAACTTGCCTTCGTTGTCCTTTGCATCCGTCATCGTACGAAATTTGTAAAGATAGAAAGGTTTTCCTTTTAACCCGGGTCGCTGCTGTTTAAATACAACAGGAGACCCTAACTTTTTTTTGACTAGCAGAGCAACAACTATGATTAGTGGAATAAAAAGTAATAAGAGCGATATGGAAACTAGCAAATCGAATAGCCGCTTCATGAGCGATCAAATCTCCTCATCTTTTTTAACTCCAAATTTTCGCTTTAATTTTATTAAGCTTCCACGCGAGGTAACTGGATTTACTATTTCTATGGCCATCAACTGCTACCAGCCATTGATTCTCGTTCAGTTTTAGTTGGTCTATATGGTGCATCCCATCTTTTCTCCAATCACTTTCCCTATTTGTGCCACTTAAAATTAAGGTGATCTCTTCCTCCTCGTAATCAATCTCAGAGAGTTTATTAATTTTAAATACACTTACTGAATTCCCATAGTGAGGATAAACAGATTGAGTATACCTATATATGTTTCCGTCAGAGACAACCACTCTGCCTCCTGGCCTAGTAATTCTCATATTGTTTGAAATAATTGGACTTTGGTGGTGCTCAATCCACGGACCTTCAAGCTTCTCCGAGTAAAACAGATGAAAATTCCCCTCTCTCGTTCCTGTGAAGACCCACCATTTATCATTATGATTAACGATAGAAGGGTCCAAGAACCTGCCGCTGAACAGCTCACATGCCACTTCCCATTCGAAAGGAAACCTTCTAGACCTATATAAAATGACTCGGTTTGCTTCTGATGTTTCGGGGAGCATAAAATAATCGCCCATATATTTAAAAACTTGCGGGTAAGACAAATGATATCTTTCACGCAATACTAAACATTGGTAATCCCACTTATGACCATCTGCACTCGTTGCAAGTCCAATCTCCCCACGTCCTGACGCTTTATTTAAGACTTCAAAGAATAGGAAATATTCAGAATCATGCTGGATAATAAAAGGATCCGCTACAAATTCAGCCGGAACATCGGTCACATCAGAAGCTTGAAGTGTTGGTTTCTCTAAATTGATTTCCTGTGGGGCTGAGGAAACTAGACTATCAGAATTGAATACTACGATGGACCAAGTAGAAATATCCATACCTTTTCGAATTAGAGAAACCAAATTATTAATTGATTTTAAGTGTCTAGTATTTATTAAAGGCATATCAACCCTCATTTTGTAATTTTCTCTGTTAACTTAGCTTCCTCTTGATAACCTTCGGGGTTATTTAACTGCCATCGCCATGAATCGATGCACATTTCTTCAATTCCTTTTTGGGCGACCCACCCTAATTCTCGTTCGGCTTTAGACGAATCAGCATAACAAATTCCTATATCACCTGGCCTTCTTTTTGCAATCGTGTACGGAATATGTATGCCGGTCACTTTTTCGAAAACAGAGACCATTTCCAGTACGCTGTGTCCCCGACCTGTTCCGAGGTTATAGGCTTCCACACCGGTAGTAGCCATGACCGCTTCCAATGCCTTCAAATGCCCCCGTGCCAAATCCACTACATGGATATAATCCCTAACACCTGTGCCGTCCAAAGTTGGATAGTCATCTCCAAATACCCGAAGCTCCCTTTGCCTCCCTATCGCTACCTGAGTAATATAAGGCATCAAATTATTTGGTATTCCATTAGGATTCTCGCCTATTCGCCCACTTTCATGTGCACCAATTGGATTAAAATAACGCAAAACTGCAATGCCCCACTTATTATCCGATACATAGACATCACGCAGTATTTCTTCAATCATTAGCTTGGTTCGTCCATAAGGGTTAGTAGCGCCGAGAGGGAAATCTTCAGAGATTGGGACACGTTCTGCAAATCCATAGACGGTAGCTGAGGAGCTGAAAACCATTTTTTGCACGCCATATGTCTTCATTAATTCACACAGCACAAGCGTACCGGTCATGTTATTCAGGTAATAAAAAAGAGGAATCTCAACAGATTCCCCCACTGCTTTAAGCCCTGCAAAATGAATCACGGCTTCAATTTGATTTTGTGCAAATACTTTATTGAGTTCTTCTCGGTCTAATAAATCAACTTGATAGAATTTGAATTCTTTACTTGTCAGTTCCCTTACCCGCCTTAGCGATTCCAAACTGCTGTTGCCCAGATTATCTACAATGACAATTTCGTAGCCTGCATTTAATAATTCTATACAAGTATGACTTCCGATATAACCTGATCCACCGGTTATTAATATTGCCATATGTTCCACCCTTTTCAAATATCCAATTATAGAAATGCAAAATTCAAAAAACTATAAGTTTGTAAAATCATATGCAAACCGATTTATCAATTCTGTTGTTTGCTTAATTTTTTCGTTCTACCAAAAATTTCCCATAAGAGAATACGGATTCTCTGGTAAATCTCCTTAGATGCCCCTTTATCAAAAATAATATTAAAAACAATAATGAATAATATAGTGACAAAAGATACGCCAACTGCATTAATAACCCACGACATCCAATTTTGTGTTACAACCGGCAGAATTATGCAAAAAATGAATACACTCAAACCTGCAGGTACCATGTTTGTAATTATTCTGCGTATGGATCCCCATGGTGATTGTTTCAAAATATGGATATTTCCATATATGATCAGATCAATTGCACGGTAACCATATGAACATAGCGATCCTAACAACACACCATAAAGACCAAAAAACTGGACAAGAATTAATGACATTGTAATATGTATCACTGCTTCTGCAACTGCTCTCCATCTTGTCTCCTTAAAATGTCCTGAAGCCGAAACTATTAAGTTTTGGGGAATTCTGATGTGATTTAATATTGCTACCACAACAAAAAGAACTGCCAAAATAGGATCGACATAGTTAGCATCATGAATCCCACGAGTATAAAGTTTGACAAAGGATATTAGCATTATCGCTGTCGTTGCAAATGAAAATGCGATTAATGCATAATAAAAGACCTCAAAATTAAGATATGCTTTCTTCAAATTTATTCTGTCGCTTGATGCGATAAGTTCTCCAAAAGCAGGAGTAAGGCTGCTTGAGAACGCATTTATTAACGCGCCAAGTGAACCAAACAACACGCTATAAACCATATAAATACTAACTAACTTTAGTCCACAGAATATGGTAATAATCACTACAGGAGTATTAAAAATGATAATACCTGCAATCTGATGTATGAATGCATCCCAACGTTTATTAATAGCCTTAAGATCAGGCTCGGATTTAAAGTTTATTTTCTTATACTTCTTTTTTACATATAGTACTATCACACCTACCCTTAAGAAATATATAACAGCGGTGCTCAGCTGTAAAAGTACAATACTCTGGTCATACTTCATGATTAAAATCGCTAAAACAGTACTAATTATGGTACCTAATACCCCTGCAAAATTTAAAACGTAACCTTTTTGGTCCGCTGTTAGTAAAATTCTATATTTTGCACCTAAAAAAAACTCTATTAATCCGCCAATAGAAATTAGTATCACAAGCGCAAAAGACAACGACTTGGAAACTTCTCCTTTTGTTACCATTGGATAAATAACAGATAATAGTGCGACCAGCACTGCGAATAATGCTCCAGACTGGTTAAAAAACTTACTTGATGCTGATAGTACAGTCCCTGTTTGATTAAAGTCTCTTTTTGAAAGTGGTTTATATAACGCTTGGACCGATGCAGTAGTTAACCCTGCTTCGACAATTTGTAGATACGCTATAAACTGACCAATTGAAGCCAGCAGCCCATTTATTGATGAACCGTATGTTCTTATTCTGATTGGCGGTAACATAAACCCAGCTATTGCTGTTATCACCTGTAATATTAAAGCTGAAATTAATATATAAAAAGCCTGTTTTGTCCTCATGTTACCCTCATTCCATTTAAACGTTTTGCTTGACTTTTTACATTGCCAGTATTAAATTATAATTTCTTTCGCAGTTATTCCTATCGAATAAGGGGAAAAACAGGTTTATACGTTCTAGATATCGTTGATCATTCGAAAGATCTCTTGAAACTAAATCCTCAATTCCACTAATTAATTCATCTTCTTTATGTACTGTAGGACCAAAGCCATCTCTATCATACTCAAAATACCCCTTTGGATAGTGCTTCTCAAAATACATATTTACGTCAAATTGATAATAAATGACTGGCTTACGCATATACGCAAAGTCGAAGGCTATACTTGAATAATCCGTAATCAATAATGCTGATTCTTTAAGTAATTTCTGTACATCGTAATCTCTTTCGTTTGCAATTATTATGTTACTGGATCTAGTACTAAAAGCATTCAAATAACCCTGCATTTCATGATGGGGATAAAAGACTAATTTTACGTTGCTTTCTTTTAAAATCTTATCGATTTGTTTATTATTTAATAAGGACTGAAAACGCTTGTAATAATCAGAGTTTATAAATTCCTTAATTTCCTCTTCATTTCGACCTGATTTGGGAGTAAACCCAAACCATTGTCTCCATGTTGGCATCAAAAGTATCTGTTTTTCAATACTAAAATTATGCAGCTCATCAAAACGACAAAGTCCAAGATACTTTACTGCTTGGTCTGGATATCCAAATCTTTTGCTAACAAAATGATATTCTGGTTGTGCGCCGCAAACGAAAAGATTAGCTTTGGTATTTGGGTACATTAACTGCGGTAATGTTTCCTTTGTAATTCCATGTTGAATAAAAGCCCTCTTCTTCTTCAATATCCCTAACTCTTCAGCCTTCCAACATATAGGGGATTCAGGTACTGTGCTACCAAGATGAGCACAGACAAGTTTTTTAGCCATAACATAATAAACAAAGTGCTTAAAGCTATCATAAAAAATAATATTCCCATAATGTTCAATATGCCTCAAATCATCAGAATTAAAATCAATCACATAATACACTTTTTTAAATGGATATTTTTCTCGTATATATTTAAATAAGTGATAACCATTATCTCTAACTTCGCCCCGTCTTTCCGAAATTAGCCATATATCTTGATTTGACAACTTTAATTTTAGAATCTTACTAATCATAATTGCTCCGATTAACTTTAAAATGTCAAGAAACCATCTTATCTTTAGCTTTCTTTCCATCATCCCTCTACCTCTTTAGATCAATAATTAGTGTAGTTTTTAAGTACTATTAATGCATTTTTGGTTTTCCACGAAGTATTTATAATAAATCGAAGACATGTTAACAATCTAAATTTAAGTAGTATTATCAGTAACTTCTTCATCTTGGATTTCGGAATATATGATTGGATCGCCATATTGAATTCAGAATTTGAGAGGATATTATCAATGTACGCTGTTGCTCTATTTTTTTTCGGTTGATTTAATACTTCTTTGTAAATACACCCTATGCACTCATCTACAAATCTTCTATCCAATTCATTTTTATATTTGGAAATATCGACTCCGGATGCCCGCAAAATATGATGCAAATGTTTTCTTCCGCTCAAAAAAAGTTCAAACTGATTCTCATTATATTTCAACATTAATGAATTTGTATTAATATGCATGTAATGATAATATTCACCAGTCGTAAAAACTACGCTTGTGGCCTTTGAGAATATCTCTAAATTAAACCACCAGTCTTCCCCATGATTTCTTTCCTCGTTGATAGTAAGGTTCTGTTCCAAAAGCCACTCTCTTTTATAAACTTTATTCCAAAGACTGTAATACCCCATATTATCGTTAGTTGCAAAGGATGTTATTATATGTTCACTGATCATCTCTTTATCAAGTAGATCTTGATCTTTAAATGGATGAGAAATTATTAAAGAACGATTTGGATTCATGTACTCTTCAATATAATTGCACATTGCTACTTGGGCGTTATTGTTACGTGCAGCTTCATACAGCATTTCATACATACTAGGATCGACCCAATCGTCCGAATCCACAAAGCCAATATACTCCCCTCTAGCAACTTCGATCCCCCTATTCCTTGATGCACCAGGACCACTATTAGGTTGGTGTACCACCTTAATTCGATCGTCACCTTTTGCATATTCGTCAGCTATTTTGCCGGAATTATCTGGAGAACCATCGTTTATTAATATCATTTCAATCTCTTTAAGTGTTTGTAAAGAGATTGAATCTAAACATTTTATAAGAAATGGCTCACTCTTATACATAGGTACAATGATACTAATCTTAACGTTAGACATCTTTTTTTAAATCTCTCCTTTTCAAACCTCTTAAAGGTGAAATGATTCCTTTCTGTATCAACTGTAAGCATATAACTAATGGTCCTTTTTTTGTTCCTATCGCCCACATCATGACTCTCTCTTTAAAACTTTTAGGATGTATTTGCTCCAGCATTAACTTAATCTCTTGATATGAAAGCATGTATTCAATATTTTTTATTCTAGTTACCATGTTCTTCATATTTAGGCCTGAAAGTTCATTATTAATACAAAACCATAAAGCATCCTTTATACGGAGTAAAAGTAAATGCCTTGATTCCACTGTTGCTAATCCGTGAGTTAAATAAATGTCATTTAATTTATTTTGGACAAGTATTTGCATTTCAAAAGCGTTATTCTGATACTGTATTGTTATACTATTTTCATTTCTTCTATCATAATAATACAAACTTTTATCTATATAAAAAAAATTTGATGCATGCGCAGCAATTGTTAAGAAAAAAACTTGATCCTCACTCATTTTAATATCTTCATCAAATTTAATAGTTTGATTTCCACGAATTAAATCCACAGATATTAACTTGCCGCATACTAACCCAGCACGTCCAATCGTTATTGCTGATATTACATCATTTTTATGCAATATTTTATCTTTTTTATCGTGAAATAGTACCCTTCTATCCATTCTGTCTGGCCATATTTCATAGTTGTCACAAAGAACCATTACGTTGCTATAATTTTTAGCAAGTACCATCATATTTTCAATTGCACTATTCGCAATATAGTCGTCAGCATCCACGAAAATAATGTATTGTCCATTTACCTTATCCATGCCAGAATTCCGAGCTGACGAAGGTCCTTTATTGGGCTGTGAGTATACATGAAAACGAGTATCATTTTTAACAAATTGATGTATTAATAATAGACTGTTATCGGTAGAACCGTCATCAATAATTATTACTTCGATGTCTTGCCACGTCTGCTGTCCTATAGATTGTAGACACCTAATTATATATAGCTCGGCATTATAGACTGGTACAATAATACTTACTACAATTGACTCCACAAACAATCAATCCCTTATTATTTAGTTCAACGATTTTAAATTCCTGCTCCAACAGATGAGCTTTTTCATCTATCGCATTATCCCGTTTTCCCTTTTCCTATGTTATAAATGGTAGTCATGAGTCTGGAAGCTGCTGTATACATGTTTAAAACACAAAACAGCATGAATAAACGCTGAACCATTCTACCACTTAGTCGATAACCCTTGCGCTGCATATCCCTTGAGCATTCATGACGAAATATCAATTTTATTGCATTATTTTTAAAATATGGGATAGAAGAAGCCTCTTTTAATTCATTTGCGATTATTTTAACACTCTTTTTATGATATACACTGTGAATCAGATTGATATTTCGTTGTTGAAAATATAGAAACATATAGGGGGATACACGCTCCGCAATAGCCGCGTTACCTACCTTGTGAGAATATTCACGACACCTCTTGAGTAAGTTTGCCGTGCGGAACATTTCACCTTTCTTATATGTTCGTGCCGTTGAGCCAACGCGCGCCGTGCCTTTGTAATATAGCTGACTGATTGAACATAACCGCACTGTATGGCATAACGCTGAATAATTAAATAATGTGTCCTCAGAGCCAACAAATTTGGTATCCTCGAAACGAAGATGATTAAATTCAATTAGATTCCTCTTGTATAGTTTGTTACATACTGACGGAGTATGAGGAAATAAAAAAGAATCTAGAACGTATTCCTCTAACCCCGTTTTTGTAAAATCAAAAATTTTCTCTGGTAGTTCTACTCGTCCTTCGAGAATTCCTTTTTCACTATATACAAGACGTCCACATACAGATATATCAGCCTGCGATTCTTTTGCTGCTTTATAAAGCCCCTCAAACATTTCAGGATCTACCCAATCATCCGAGTCAATGAAACCAATATATTCCCCGTTTGAAATTTCTAGGCCTGCGTTACGTGCTGAACTCTGTCCTTCATTTCTTTTATGCACTACTATTACACGGGGATCTTTCAATGCATATTTATCTGCTATAACACCGCTCAGATCGGTTGATCCGTCATTTACTAATATTATTTCTATGTCATTTAACGTTTGAGAAAGAATAGAATCCACACACCTCTGAAGGTAGGGTTCTACATTATATATGGGTACAATTATACTTATTAACGGACTCATATTTGTCCTCCAATAAACTAAAGCGTAAATTAATTGTCAATCATTTGGTATAGCCTGTGAATCTCATATTCATTATTCCAGGACCCTTCCGATGACTTTTCCTGATATGCTTTTGCTTCCTCAGGATGGATGACTAACTTCTTTATTCCGCCGAATATTCCCTCAACACTATTCTCAACTATTAATCCATCATGTCCACTTTGAATCTGATCTTGTGCAGATGGATAATCAGTTATGATTATTGGCAGGCTAAAAACCTTGGCTTCAGTAATCGCAATCGACTTCCCTTCAAATCTAGACGGCTGAACATATAGATCCGCAAGTTTAAAATAAGGATATGGATTATCTTTCTTTCCAAGGATTATGAAATTATCTTGAATACCGAGTTCCTTAATACGTTCTTTTAAAATTGGTTCCTGCATCCCAAAACCTATGACATACCACTTCACATTTATTCCATCGTTAAGAAGAAGTTTACATGCTTCTACAGCCCTATCTACACCTTTATCAGGGTGAAATCGAGCTACTGTTAATATTCTGATTACTTTCTCTTTCTCTGAGATTTCCTCGTGAATACTCTGGTTAGCCATGGAAAGCATAGCCGACGGGGAGATGATGTTCTCCATAACAACCGATTTATCTATAAGTTTTGGTTGGGCCTTATCAAATGATACCTTGCAATTTGATGAAACCGAAACAATATAGTCGAGCTTTTTCATAACCTGTTTATCCATCCATTTAATGCTGTTTAGTTGCTTATAATCTGTATGTATCCATCCTATCTTTTTTTCCGATTTTACATTATTTACAATGAAATGGTGTGTCCATATGCAGCTTATAGCTACATCATATTTTTTCTCCAAACTGGGCAGAAACTTCGATGTTAGACCATTCATTAATTGGGTGTAAAGAGCTTTCATTCCAATTAGCTTAGAAAATAACGAAATAGCTACTCTGATCCCCCCGATTAGCCAGTATCCTGCCTTAACCGTCTGTTGGATAGACATATCAAATGTTGCATAGACCTTAATCTCGGGTAGCAGCCTAACGTTATGAGGTAACTGATTGATCAGTTCCCCCTTGTGTTGATACAAGAAAACATCCACATCATAAAGTGAATAATCGATTGAATTTAACATAGAGATAAGACTTTTTTCTGCACCGCCTATCTCAAGATTATACAAAACGAATAGTATTTGTTTTTTCATATGTATCCTGTCCTATCCTCACCACTGAAATAAATTAAAATAGCGATATGGCAATAAATTGGAGTCAAAGGGTAGTACTAAATAGCTGTACACAAAATAACAAACAAAAATACTATAATAAATAAATCGGTTGGTCTTTTTATCGAAAAGAGTTGCAAGTCTAGGTATTATCAATACATTGTAGATATCAAAATACATACACATTCTATATATTGATGCATTCTTTAATGACAGTATGGCAAATAGAAAACCTATAAAGCTCAGTCTGACTATGTATTTGCCCTCAGGCCATCTTTCGCCAAGTTTAGTTCTGAAAACTAGTGATGCTCCGATTGGAACAGCCCAAACCAGGACTCTTAGAATATTAGCTCCATTATCTGTATTAGTTAAAACACTACTATAATGACCATATTGTGACCCATCTAAAAAAGCAAAAATACTCTCTATAAATCCGGCATAAAATAAAAAACCACCTACAAAAATCGCAGACAAGAGCACACTGGTATATTTCCAATTAGTTACACGTATTAAAAAATAAACGAGCAACATAATTACTGCTGATAGATGAATAAACGATACTAGTGAAACTATTAAGAAATACTTTTTCCAATTGCCTTTTATTACATATCTAACGCACCAAAATATAACTGCACATGCAATCCATTGACGCAAACCATTAAATGAACTGTAATAGGATAGACCCAATATATAAAGAGCCATTGATAATTCAAAAGGCGATCCGTAATCCTTAATAGTTAAAACCACAAATACAATAATTATCATTGCATAAACCAAGAACGCAACCTGGGGTTCAATCGTAAATCTTCCAATTACCCACGTTAATAATGAAAATCCTTTGTCTCCAAAGCTATTTCCACCTATTACCTGAGTAAAGTCGAGCCCATAAAAGTAACTAATAAGGCCGTGGTAGGTGTGATAATCTGTACCAACACCACTACGCAAGCCTGCTACGAGAATTAATGATATCAATGCAATGAATACAAAATAGGAAGAAAGCCGGTATGAAATTTTATTATCCAACTTGCGCTTTTTTGCCGCAATACTTGCGAAAAGGGAAGAAATAAAAACTACAAGTAAATTAATAATATAAATTGCCATATAATCACCTGGTCCCTAAACCCCATATAATGACATCCATTCTGATATATTGGTTTTTATATCAAAACCTTTCTCTGAAATTTTATTTACTATTATCTTATTTCCTGGTCGTTTCATCGATAAAGCTTTCTGAATCTCCGATATCCATTGATCAGAACTTTCTTTTAGACTAACATAAGAGACTAATCCCAAACCCATATCCGTTTCTATGGGTACTACATCTGCTGCAATACAAGGTGTACCTGCAGCTTGCGCTTCTATCATTACAATACCAAATCCTTCAAACAAAGACGGAAATACAAAAGCGTCAAATGATCTCATAAGCCTGGGAATATCTGACCTCACTCCTACAAATCTTATGTAGTGGCTAATCCCAAGGCGTGCTGCCTCATTTTCAATATCATATTTTAATGGCCCATCACCAACAAGAACAGCCACAAAATCATGTCCATTATTTGCCATTTTTTTAAAAATACTAAGGAGAAATACATGATTTTTTTGCTCGTAAAAGCGTCCTATGTGCCCTATTACTTTGGATTCAGGCGGAATAGCCAATTCTCTTTTTAAGCTAGACTGACAATCATTGTTTAGCTCACTGTATCGACTAACTTCAATACCATTTTTTAACATGGATACTTTCCCTTTTTTAATGGTCCCCCCGTTAAAAAGGAATCGAGCCGCGTCCTCACTGCAGGCACAATAGTCGGTTCCAAATGCTCTAATCAGTAATTTTAAGATTTCAAGCGATACTCTTGCTTTAACACCTTTTCCCAATGTCCAATCATTATTGTGGGAATGGCAAATTCTTTTCCTAATTCCCGCCTGTTTAGCGGCAAGTGTAACAATACCACTTTGAAAATCGGTATGGGCATGAACCGCGAGATATGGACCATTATCACTGATGAGCTTTTGTAATTGCTTAACATAATGAATCGGACCTAACTTCCCGAGGCTAGGAATCCTGTAAACCTGCCCACCAAGGCTTACAATCTCGTCATCGTAATCACATTTTTCAGGGAGATGGGAAACAAAGTCAAACTGAATTTTTGAGTGGTCTACATTTCGGTAAATGTTCATTAATAAGGTCTCAGCGCCTCCTCGATTCATTGCGCTAACAACATGCAAAACTTTATTTGGAAAGGTGTTACTTTTCATTATTAAAACCCCTAATTCCTAATATAGGTTAATCCGTCGTTTAGGCCTTTGATAAAGGCTTGTAACTCCTTCTTTTTTCCCCTAAAAGCCCCATTAAGCATTTTATACAAGGAACTTGTAACCATCCAATAACTTAACGCAGCTATATTAATAATATTGGATATAATCCCTTTTTGTTGTTTAAAAACAAATTTGTACCAAAAAATGATGTGATTTATGCCACTTGCATAAGATGCGTCAACGGAACGATTAAAACTGGTAGCGCCGGCATCCAAATGTTCAAATCCAACATCAGGTATCCCCATTACCTTAAATCCACTAATCCAAGCCTTATAAAACAAGACCATATCCTCCCATAACGGATAACTTGGAATTTCTACCCACAACTCGTTTCTTATATCAGCTTCAATCAAAGCCTGACGCCTCGCAAACATACAAGTTCCAGGTGCGGAATGAGCGTAGATTGGTTTTTTATATTGATTAGGGACTCTGTAATATGACCACCCTCCCGAAGCTATAACCTTCGTATACATGTCTTTTTTTATCATAGGTACAGCCGATAAGGTTAAAGCCGGAATCAGAGTCCTGATTCCTTTTTCAGGAAGCATTTCCTGATAAATAGGAAATGTTATTTCTGCCAATCCTTTTTTTATAGGTGCTGATAATTTGTTAATAAAGTCAGGTTCAAATTCTACATCATCGTCTACTAAAAGTACGTATTCACTTTTAACAGACTCATATCCAACAATTCTTTGGATCAGCATTCCCTTTTCACTATACACAACCCTTTCGTATCCTAAGACCTCAATCGGTGCGGAATAGCCATGTGGAATTACAATGATTACCTCTTCTGGTCTGCTTTTCAGTGATTTTATACTGTTCAACAGCCTTGAGTATTTTTCTCCTCCTTTTCCAAGAGTTCTTATACAAATAGAATAATTCATCGACGACCCTCCTACTTAAACTAAAAAGTAGCCATACCATATAATATATTAGAGGCTACTTCTAACATTTTATATTTGATGGCTACTTAATAAGTTGCTGTTTATGATATAGGTTCATAATATATTTTGGTGTAAGCCCTGCTATAATTGGTTTAAGGACATATAGATAGCTCTTTACCGGCAGCTGTAATTTACGACATGCCTGGTAGACGAGACCCGCTGTATCAATCGAATACGTTAATTTGCGTCTTTTAAATGCATCGCTATTTTCACGTACTTTATAAAGCGGCTCTTGAAGATTGTATCCACGGAATCCTTTTTCAAAAAACCTTATCCATAGATCCAAATCTTCCATACGACGTGTTTGTCTACATACTCTATAACCATCGAGTGCTTTGTATGCTTCGCTTCTCATAATAATAGTAGCATGACAAAAGGGATTTCTCTTTACAATTGAATTGGGTTCTGGCTTAGGATCTGCCAGACGCACTCCCCGATCACCCTCTTCGTCAAAAGATAACATACCAGTTCCAACAACCTGAAGATTTGGATTGTTTTCGAGAAAATCAATTTGCTTTTCGAATCTGCTCGGCATAGACATATCGTCTCCGTCCATCCTTGCCACATATTTTCCTGTTACATATTTCAAACAATGATTAAGAGCACCAGCTAATCGCATATTTTTTTCATTACGAAGGATTTTAATTTTGTCTGGATACTTTTGCTCATATGATTTTGCTATGTTATACGTATTATCTGTTGATGCATCGTCACACATGATCAGTTCCCAATTCTCATAAGTCTGAGTAAGTATTGATTCTATACTTTCAGATAATGTTTCCTCACAATTGTATATACCCATAATCACCGATACTTTAGGTTTCATCAGTCATCCCCCATAAACGGATCCTTTAATATAGTCACCTAAATCCGCCATGTCAGCTACGTTGGTTCTATATATGTTCATCATTTCATTTACCGCGGCACGAAGTGAAAATAGCTCCGCCGCTGCAAGTGAAGCCTCTCCCATTCTTTTAGCGACCTCTTTCGACTTAGCAATAGCATGTAGCTTATCGGCAATTTCGACAGGGTTGTAGGCTGTCAAATGACCATTTACTCCTTCAATTACGAGCTCTCTATGTCCCCTATTATTAACCGCTACCATTGGCTTTCCACAAGCCATCCCCTCTATTAGATTTAGACCAAGCCCCTCTCTAATACTAGAGGCAACCGAAACATCAGAAAGCTTTATTAATTCATCTATATCTTTTCTAAATCCCAGAAACTTCACGTTTTGATCTACGTCCAATTGTTTGGCAAACTGCTTATATTCCTCCTCCATATCGCCTTGACCAGGCAATAATAGTCGAACATTAGGAATCCGTTGTTTTAGTTCCGTTACTGTTTCAATTAAGACTTTCTGATTTTTGTTTACATTAAGTTCAGCAGGGTAAATTAGAATAAAATCATCCTTATGAAACCCATGTTTATTTCTCAACAAATTCTTTTCATGGCTTAGGACAGGCCCGAAACGGTTTAAGTCAACGCCCATCCCATGAACCTTTACTATTTTTTTGGCTCCTCTTTGCTTATTAAGTGATAATTGATAGTCCTCTTCATTAATTGTTATAAGGCAGTCTGTAACATATGCTAAAGCTTTCTCCAATGGGAAATACAATAGCCAGGAAAGGAGAGGAGCTCCCTTATAATAATAGTGACCATGTGAGGTATAAAATACTTTCGTTCCGTTTTTGCGATATTTCATAGCAGCAATTCGTCCTAATGTAGCAGAAACAGGAATATGAAAATGCATAATATCGTAATTGTTTTCGGCCATTATTCTTCGAAGTTCAAAAAAAGCTTTGATATTTACCTTATTAAAGGGTGATCGAGAAAAATGAACATTGTATTTCTTATCTACATAAGGAAGCTCAATGTTTCCATAAGAAGCCACATGCACTTCCCAATCGTGTTCTTTAAAAAACTTCAAATAAGGCAGATGAAATGCTTTAAAATGTGAGTCAACAGTTGCGCAGAATAGAATTTTTTTTTTCATTAAAATTTCACCTATTCTATTGGGTGTAAATTTTTTTCAATAGTACTGGAAAGATATTTTAATAAATCTTGCCTTAGGTCATTACGTTGTAATGCGAACTCAATTGTTGTCTTAATAAACCCCATCTTCTCACCTACATCATAGCGAACACCTTCAAATTCGTAAGCATAAACAGGTTCATACCGACTCAATCCTGCTAGGGCATCAGTAAGCTGGATTTCTCCACCCGTCCCTGGTTCCTGAGTACTCAGAATATCAAAAATTGTGGGGCTCAAAACATAACGTGCCATAATTGCAAGATTAGATGGCGCTATCTCTTTCTTTGGTTTTTCAACTAGATTACTAACACTATAAAAATGCTCGTCTATTTTTTCGCCGTCTATAATGCCATACCTGGCAACCTCATCATTAGAAACTTGTTGAGCGCCTATTATCGTTGCATTATAACGGTCATATTGTTCCATGAGCTGCTTTAGGCAAGGTTTTTCAGCTCTCACAATATCATCCCCTAGTAAGACTGCGAAAGGCTCGTTCCCAATGAACTTACGAGCACACCAAATGGCATGCCCCAATCCTCTAGGCTCCTTTTGGCGAATATAATGAATATCAATCATCTTGGACGATTTTTGAACTTCATGTAACAAGTCAAACTTGTGTTTTTCCAATAAATTTTGCTCTAACTCGAAGGAACTATCGAAATGGTCCTCAATAGCCCTTTTTCCTTTTCCTGTAACGATAATAATATCTTCAATTCCTGACTCTACTGCTTCCTCTACAATGTATTGAATAGTAGGTTTATCTACAATTGGAAGCATCTCTTTAGGCATTGCCTTGGTTGCAGGAAGAAATCTAGTGCCGAGCCCTGCTGCCGGTATAATTGCCTTTCTGACTTTCATAGATACATACACTCCTTTTAAACTGCTGAGATTAATTTTTGGGTTACCGTGCCAGTTTTATTATTCGCTAGATTTAATAACGCTTCTCTCAACTTTCCTTTATCAAGAGTTGAGTAGCTTGAAATGATTTCTCCGATTTCTTCGATGTAAAGATCAGCCGTTTTCCCTATATAGATTTTTGGATAGACTTGCTGTTCATGAATTTCATCTTCTTTTAACAGTTCTTCAAATAGCTTTTCTCCTGGTCTCATTCCGGTAAATTGTATTCCAATTTCCTCAGTGTTGTTCCCAGAAAGTTTGATGAGATTATTGGCTAAATCAACGATCTTCACGGGTTCGCCCATGTCTAACACAAAAATCTCTCCACCTTTTGCTAACGCACCGGCCTGTATGACCAGTCTTGATGCTTCAGGAATTGTCATAAAGTAGCGAACCATGTCGGGATGTGTGATAGTAACCGGTCCACCATGTTCAATTTGCTTTTTAAATCGAGGGATAACGCTTCCTCGGCTTCCCAAGACATTACCGAAACGAACGGCAACGAACTTCGTATTACTTGATTTATCCATGTCCTGTATTATAACTTCTGCCAGCCTTTTTGTAGCTCCCATCACGCTTGTCGGATTTACTGCTTTATCTGTAGAGATCATGACAAATGTTTTCACTCCATGCCAGCTAGCCGCTTTAGCTACATTCATGGTCCCTATTACATTGTTCTTTACCGCTTCTTCTGGGTTATTTTCCATTAACGGCACATGCTTATGGGCAGCAGCATGGTAGACAACATCCGGAAGGTATTTACCCATTACACTCTTGATTTTCTCTGCATCTTGGATATCAGCAATTTCTGTAATAAGATTTATTTGAGTAGTTTCGAATACATCTCTCAATTCCATTTCAATGGAATAAATGCTATTTTCACCATGTCCCAATAAAATTAATTTATCTGGATGAAACGCCAAAATTTGACGGCATATTTCAGATCCTATTGACCCGCCTGCACCAGTTACTAACACTACTTTGTTGGTGATATATTCCGAAATGCCGTTAATATCCAGTTCAATTGGTTCTCTCCCTAATAAGTCTTCCACCTGCACATCCCGAAATTGATTAACCGAAACTTTACCCGTTACCAGGTCTTCTAACATGGGAAGGATTTGCGTTTTTGCTTTGGTTTTCAAACACTCTTGAAAAATTACATTTAATTCTTTTTTACTAAGTGAGGGAATAGCTATAATGATGTTGACAATATTTAGTTCTTGAACAACAGCCTCAATTCGATCAACGCCACCGCTTACTGGAATCCCTAAGATATGAAGACTCTGTTTTTTCAGGTTGTCATCAATGAATGCAACAGGTAATAATTCTGCTTCATTACTATTTATCAACTGCCTTGCAACCATTGTTCCAGCTGAACCGGCACCAACAATCAATGTTCTTTTTTTGTTAACTGATCCCTTTATATATCTATCTCGAAATAATCTCCAACAAAAACGTGAGCCTCCAATCAATAACATATACAGCATCCACGTTACAGTGAGTAGGCGAAAATAAATATCTTGAACAATGATTTGTTGCAATATGCCAGTAGTAATAATTGAGAAAGTTATAGCTTTAAAAATTATAAGTAATTCCCCTGCACTTGCATATTCCCATGCCTTTTTATACAACTTGTAAAAAAAAGCGTAAAAATGATGACTAAGAACCAAAGTGATTGAACTAACTACAATTGGTGTCGTTATGACATGTAGATTAGTATTTAACAAAAATCGGCTAAAGAAAATAGTACCTAATACGATAATTGAATCCATTAAGATCAATAAAGAAACTCTCTGTCTGTATGTCAAAAGAACCACCCTTTCACTCAAGTCTTAGAATTCTAGAAGTACCCTTAAAGTTCTTAAATATAAGTTTTTTGATAAAAACTTATATTTAAGAACTTTAATAAATAAAGGGCATCAAACCCGTCCTCACACCACACTCTTGACGACACGCGTCTAAGGTTTATACAACCCACAGTATGGTCGAGTGCCTCCATTGATAACGGCAGGGAGACATCACCGAATCATGATCTTTTGCCCATTAAATAAAACAAATGTTCTTAATAAAGAACAATAAGGCGATTTTCATTACATAATAAATTTAACTGAACTAATATTTATTATCTCTCAAGAAATTCTTTATATAGATCATATTAGTTCTTTATAAAGAACATGTCAACATGAAGTTTACTTCCCCTTAACATGTGATTCTTCCCATCAAGCGTCATCCTATGAAAACGATTGCCTTTTAGTTTTTCTCCAAATCCATAAAATGGGACGAAGAGGGAAATAGAGGAAATGTAGGTGTTTAGGTAACATCAATGTATCTGCATCCTCTTGGTAAGGATAAAGAAAACTCAGAATAAAAAGAATCCTTTGCTGATTTGACTTAATGGAAAACAAATACCGTTTATAATGTTTATACAACTCTTGTGAAGGATTTGTATGTAAATCTTTTGTTTCTTTGATATAAACAATCGCATCTTGCGCAAATCGCCATGAACGACTTCCGCCTGTTAATAATTGCATTTTCCTGCATAATGGGGTATTTAATAGCTGCGAAGCTAATATAAGTGCCTGCCCCCCTATATACATGCCATGATACTTCCTCATTAATAAGTCGAGTTTCTTCATATTAATGCTCTGTCTTACTAGTTGATCAATATCCGCGAGCCAACGAAGTCGAAACCAGCCATGACGCGCACCATGTGATACCAAGTATAAAAACAAATCCTCCCGTCCTAAATAATAGACAGGACTACTTGTGAGTGAACTAATCCTCTTCCGTCCCCATAATTCGTTAAAGCTTGGTTCCTTCCCTGGCCCATGACTCAACCTCCAATGAATTTCTATTGTAATCCTCTTTTGAGGATGAAAATAGGTTATATGATATTGTCTCCATTTCCATTCATTTAATATAGTCTGGGTGAAACCTTCTTTTTCATAGCCTGACTTTACAAGAAGTTCTTCCACCTTATCTAGATCATCTATAGGAATTAAGATATCCAAATCTCTAGATGCACGGAGAGAGACATCCCCATAAAGGTCGACAGCAAGCACAGGTCCTTTTAAAAGAAGTGGCCTAATGCCATGTGCTATAAACAACTTACATATTTGTTCCATTTCCCCACTTAAGTGAAGCATCTGAAATGCGTTTTTTTTGTATTCTTGGCATAAACTTTGAACTACATGTAATGGAATTCCATTCATTTGCTTTAACTTGGAATAAATGAAGGGATGTACACGATGATGCATTACTAGCAGGAAAAATTTATCCCAATCGATATCCATAAATATTTCATTATTTGATAGTAAGTCTTCCCCATTATTCATCTTCATTAAGGCAAGCAATAATGTTAATTCTTTAGGGACACGCGACAAATCTAATCTCTTTTCATTATCCAAATTTAATCCCCTTCGCTTTCTTTAATTGCCTATATATTTCGCGAATTTCCCAACAACCGTAAATCGTTCCATTCCTTCAGCTCCCGTAATATAGTACGTACCATTGCGAAGCCAGGCATGGGCGATCATTTTCCCCGATTCATCCCTGCCCGTTCCCAAATATAACGTACTTTCGATCTGACGCCTTTCAAGCATTTTCAAGGCAGCTATTGCCTTTACGAGGCATTTGCTTTCCCATAACGTATGCTTACATGCAATCTGAATGGTATCATGTATTTTGATTAATACGGCCTTCTTCCCATCGTGCAAATCTCTCGTCGTTTCCTCCATAGGGACACCTAAGGAAGGAGCAATTTTAGAAAATGGTACTGAAATTAGTATTCGAGCCACTCCCAAATAAAAAAAAGCCTCTGCAAACAAAAACATGGTTTTCGTATCTAGTGATAAAAACTTTCTTATCTTATTTACTGCTACCATGGTTTCCTCCCCTAACTGGATTTTTAGTTACTATCCATGCGACCAAACATTGGCCTGTTGTTCCAGCAGATGACTCAGCAGACTTTTCTTTTCTTTGGCAAGCTCGCTGAACATCCCTTTCTGTACGATTGTTCCTTGATCAATGACAATAACCTGATCCGCATTCCGTATCGTTGAGAGTCGATGGGCAATTACGATAATGGTCATCTTACCTTTTAATAAATCCAGTGCTTCTTGAATTTTAGTTTCATTTTCGGTATCCAGCGCGCTCGTTGCCTCATCCAATACAAGAATGGACGGTTTCCGCAAGATGGCCCTTGCCAGTACCAACCTCTGGCGTTCTCCTCCAGACAATCGAATACCGCGGTCACCGATAACTGTATCGAGCCCCTGCGAGAGTCTCCTAACGAATGTGGCAGATGCGGAAAACTCTAGTGCCTCCCAAATCTCATCATCAATTGCGTCTCCTTTGACCAACAACATATTTTCCCTTATGCTTGCATTGAAGAGAAAAGGATCCTGTGGAACATAACTGATTGAGTGCCTAAATGCCAATAACTTTTCTCTTGTAAGTGGAACACCGTCGATCAATACCTGCCCTTCCTCCGGCAGAATAAGCCCCATTAATATGTCAATCAGAGTGCTTTTCCCTGCTCCCGAGCGCCCTACAATGGCAGTCATACGGTTCGAGGGGATTTGTAAATCAACATCTCGAAGAGCATACAATGGTTCTTTGCGATTGTATCGAAAAAACACGTTACGACATTCCAGTAATTGATCTATACCTATTGGCTTAATATTTGTATAGGATTGGTCGCTAATCGTAAATTCGTTAGCTTCCTTACTTTCGATATGAAGAAGCATCAGAGACGTAAAGGCAGGAATTGTAGCGGCTATGCTCTCCATGTTGGATTGTATACCATTAAACCGCGGCCATAACCGAGAGAAAATAACGATAATCAATAACAACTGCTCCAACTGAGCATGAAATAGCCTCACCGAAAAAAATATAAAAATAACGATAAAAAAAGCTGAAGCAGTCTGATACACAAATTGAGACGTGGTTTTCAACTTGATTTGTGCAAGTTGTTCCTTCTGTATTTTTTGGTCCAAAGAGGCAAGCCATGCCATACGCGATTGTTCCAGAGTGTTGCTCTTAATGTCTTTAATTCCGTTCAATTGATCCGTTATGCCTGCATGATAGGACTTGGATAGTTCCGTCGTTTGCTGCCCAATCGATTTAGATCTATGAACAAACCTTCTGAAGAGCAGAGCCACTATCAAGCCGCAAATCAGAACAAAAATGGCTAACTTCGCAGATAACCAGAATGCAAAACAAATCTGAATAAAGGTGAAAACAAGAGAAGTAACCATCTGTAATAGGGTATTCATCCCTCCGCTGACGCCTCCTATTTCCGAGGTCAGTGAATTGACAAAGTCTGATTTTCTTCTTTTTATATGAAAGTCCCAGTTTGCTTGTAATAGAGAACCAAAAGTATCTGTTCTCAAATGGTGCATAAATCCCTGGTGTATTTTAGAATTACTAATCGTTACAGTCCGTTTTAAGAAGCCTTGGCCAAGTACAAGCAGAAAATAAATGCCTAAAATAATAGACAACTTCCACGTTTCTGAAATATTTTGTAGAAATTGAAATATTACGGAAAGAGGAATTAAGTCAGTGTTCATATTGATGATCCCGCTCATACTGAGCATAGGAATTAATATAATAACTCCTATTCCCTCGATTAGACTGATGAGGATCATACCTAAAAGATTCATATACAGGATGTTCCCTGAAGTGGAGTATAACCTTTGGACAAAGTACAAAATAGCTTTCAATGTATACCCTCCTATGAACACTCCTCATCTATATTTACTGTAGGATAAATGGAAATTAGGCCTTCTTTACGCAGCTGTTCCAAGAATGATAACACTTGATTCTCACAGACTGATTTCTCTACTTCGTATTCAACTATTAGTTTATTTACAAGCAGCTCAATCGTGACTGGTTCATTTATCATATCCCAAATTAGTCCTCCAATTGGACCCAAATTGTAATACTTTCCATTATGGATGCTCAGCATGACCTTTTCCTCGCCCATATCACTTACAATATTACCGCTTTCTTGAACGACCAATTGATTCGATGAAATTATCTTATTAGTAACCATGAGCTACCCATCCTTATTTATTGTAGTTAATATAAACGAAACTAAGTTTGGAACGGTAAATTCAGAAACAGGTCTTTGCAATCGAAAAATCTCAATTTGAGCACCAATCTTAACGGTGGTTTCAAAGTGCCATGCTTGTAAATCCAGAGAGTGAACTAAAACATTCCGAAAAGTATGGCTATATAATACATATAAGCTTTCAAGCTTTGAAACTCGGTGAACTTCGACCTCATGTTTTTCTGACTTGAATAATTCGAATACACCCGCAAGAGGTAACGGGGTTGAGCAGAAATTAGATAATACGGGAATTGAAAATTTGGTTTCTCTTTGAAATAACGGACGGTAGTGTGTAGTATCCAACCCAAAGTGTTCCAAACTTTCTTGCCACATCTTTTGCTGAGGAAAAGAGGGTATGACATAAGGAGTCTGATCATTTGGAGAGAGGTAAATAGCGACCACATCGTCACTTAATAATTGATAGCCTCTTTGCAGAAAAGCCGAAGCAAGCGTCGATTTTCCCGCACCTGACTCGCCAACAATAGCGTAAGCCTTTCCATCAATAGCAACTGCACTGCCATGTAAGGGAAGTATTTTTCTTTGCAGCAATAATGCACCCATGCAGGACCCCAGTACATAAAGCCTAATTTCATCTATGTCAGAACCAATAGCAGGAGAAATGATAATCTTCTTCCCCTCTTGTATGCAAAAAATGGCGACATGGGGAACACGGAAAATGACCCGTTGTTCATTCGCTGTAAATACCCCATTCTTAACTTCCAATCGATTCCACAAGTTGGATAAGTCATGAACCTCGATTACAATATCAGGTACATCGTCAGTTCCACTTATTTGCGTTAACTCAGGTAATTCAAACTCACTTGTCACTATGAATCCGAAAGCTTGATACATCATTTTTTCTGTTGCGCTTCTCATCTTACCACTCCACGCTCATACTCATTAGATTTTAAAAAACAAGCCCTCATACTTGTCATATAAGGGCAGTTTCATAGAACTTGTTTCATAAGTATTTAGAATGCTTGAACCTAGCTAGGTCCCATAAGTTGTTCGGTAGCATTTGTATCCAAGTAATCTCTTTTTTGATCAGGATATCCAAGCATAGTCATCTTTACATCAAGCACTTCAAGTTCAGGTTTTTCCCATTTTTTATTCAAATTAATCACCTCCCTTCATGCATTTCTTTTAATGAATCTATATATGATCAAGCTGCGCATTAATATGCTGTAACCTGTATCATATTGACTCACTGGCCGAGTATTTCCCAGGAGTCCAGCAATAGCCTCATTAACAACGGGTATGTTCAAGTACTCAGAAATGTCAGGGTCGACGCTTAATTGCTGTAATTCATTCACGAATGAACTCCACTCAGGCACCATCCGGTGGATACCGTCAGCACCCTGTATACCGCGTACTCGTTGGTTTAATCTCACATCATCTGGAAGCAGGTGTTTGGTTGACCTCCGGATTAATGCTCGATCCATACCATTCTGTACATATTGATCTTCCGGAACAGCTAGACAAAACTTGATCACACGTAAATCATTAGTCGGATCACGGTCCCACAACGAGTAACGCAACGACATCTTCGTTCCGCATGTACCATTTAAGTTCCAAGCATTTGCTTGTTCGAAATGCTTTTTTCTGGCTTCATAAATATTAACAAGCTTAGAAAAACCCTTATAATCGATCCCATGCAGCTGCAATTTATTAAAAACATCCGTTTTCTGTGCAAACTCCGGATTAATCAGCATGGGGAATTGGTAATGTTGTGATGCCTTATTCCGATCAATGTAAGGAAAAGCTTTTTTTGTAACTGCTTTTAAAAATATAGATTTACTAACTCCATTGTTGTTGCCGTACAATAGCATTTCCCTGTAAAGGCGAATCCATTTCATATTTTTGAGTAACATGGCGTAGTGAGACAATGCTGAACCCCATGAAATCGTATTGTTTCCCCTAGCTCCGCCCAAAAGCACTCCTACTCCTTGCTGATATGCTTTTTCATGTATCCCTTTAATCCAAAATGAATTCTCAAATACTTTGTAGGGCATTTCCAACATTTCCAGCCAATCATCAACTTCCGACAAAGGGCTTTTCCCCTTAAAGTCCAAATAATGATCTGTGATGTTTCCAACATGCTGAACAGTGGATTGAATATACGGTCTTTCGTCTGCCATCAGACTTTTGGGAGTCCAGTCTTCATAATCTTCTACCGGGATATGGCTGTAAGTATGTAGTCTTTTATTCTCCATACTCAATGCTCTTGCTGCTAAGCTGACGACTGAACCTGAATCCAGACCTCCGCTCAAAAAAGCGCCAACAGGTCGATGAGTACGCAACCGAGCAGTAACTGCGTCTTGGTAGACATCCAGGAACGCCTCTTCGTATTCCTTATCAGACTTAAGTTTTAAGCGCTCTCCCTGGGTTATCATGATGTATCTGGTGAATATTACTTTGCCATTTTGTATAGTAATGCTATGCGAAGGTGGCACTTGCTCTATTAGTTTAAAAACGGTAGAAGTTTCATCTAGGGTTTCTACCAGACCTGGGTTGGCTAAATACTCAGCAATCCACTGCTCATTTATGTAATTTCCTACATAAGGTAAATTAAACAAAGGTTTGATGGTCGAACAAAAAGCAAAACAATTATGATTTCTATGAAAATATAAAGTACGACTTCCAGAAAAATCTCTCGCACCAAATAGCCTCTGTTTTTCATCATCCCAAATCATAAAGGCGAAATCACCAATCAAGTACTTCGGGGAGTCTTCCCCCCACTTATCGTAGGCTAGCAAAATTAACATACTGTCAGACATTCCTTGTCTAAGACCATGTTGAACCTGTAACAGTTCAAACAATTCTTTGCGATTGTCGATGATCGCATCCGCTGCAATAGCTAACCCTCTACTGGAGTCATGGTAGGGATTCCGTTCACCAACCGACTCCTTGGTGATCCATTGTCCATGGCATCCAAGAAAAATTCGTTCACTATGCCAGATCTGAATATCATCCGCCGGGTACTTTTCCAGGGCTTTCATTAAACCTGTACCATGCTCCAATGGTACTGGCTCTTCATTAAAGTGAAATAATCCGGTAATGGCACTCATACTTTCCTCCGCAACGGCACATGATAAATGGAGTTTCATTTAATGTAAATGTTCTTTATAAAGAACGATGATTTTCTACTAATTACTTGTATTATAAAGATATATTACCTTGTATTTTGTATTTCCGCTCATAGTTGTTCTTTATTGAGAACAATATCAGAATAACATCGAACTTCTTATCTGTCAACTGTCTCTTTCATCTTCTTTATTTTACCTGAGAACATCCTATTCAATAAACGATACGAAAAATCTAATAGTGCGGCCAAACTATGCTTTACCGTATCAAAATCAAAAATTTGATGAAAAGTCCATTGCATATACCCCTTAAAAGATCTCTTATTAGCCCTTAAAGAATAATAATCCCACAATTGGGGTACTTTCCATTCACTAGGTAGCTCTTTTGTATCTGCTAGATACGGAAAATAGGCATAAACAATGGCTAGTGTCCTGGCGATCCTTCTCCTGGTTCTATGGGCAGCAGTGTCATTCAGTAAAAGCGTGTAGTTTAAATCATCCTGCAGCATATGAATCATCTGAATGATATCTAAAAAGTATTTAAGTGAAGACAATTTATGCTTCCAGCCATGCAAACAAATCATATAAAACGTATGGTAATCTGATAATTCCTTAATGTACCGGTAGTAACCCAATGGTGTGGCCTGATCCCAAAATTCATCCATCTTTAAATCCGACGTTTTTTCTCTCAACAAATCCCAGTGCAGCTCAATCGTCAGAGGAATTGGAGAATCAGGTATCTCTTTACTGAAGCTCCAATGGAAATGAGACGGGATCCGCTCCTGCTCTACTGTATACCCAAGTGATTTCACACAATGAATAGCACTTTCTAGTTCAAATGGATGTACTAAAAGATCAATATCAGACGTACATCTGGCTCCTAAATGTCCAAAGTACTTTTCAGCAAACAGAGTACCCTTCAAAGGAACTGTCTGAATGCCTGCTTCTTCAAGTTTATCCAATACTTTATTCATTTGATTGCGGATAAATAGATTTTTACATAAAGAGTCTTCATATTTCTCTCGCAACCGCTCCTGAAAAAACGACGGCGTTCGCTCCAATTGTCCTCTCTGCTTTAATAACCAATATATTTGCGACGATATCTCAGAAAATTTCTCATCTTCCAATGCCTTCTCAAAGAACTCCATCCCCTGGGGCAGAGGATTTCGCGGATCATACAACGCTTGTATCAAAGGAATGATCAACGATCTCTTCCCCTTTCTGAAATCCTTTTCGATTTAAGGTGCGGTAAAGTCCATGCTCTTTCATTAAATCGGTATGGCATCCTGTTTGGACAATCTTCCCTTTATCCATGACAATGATCACGTCAGCATATTGAACAGTCGATAACCGGTGTGCGATAACAATTGTTGTGCGGCCCGCCATTAATCGATGCAGAGCTTCCTTAACTTGATGTTCGGTCTCATTATCCAAAGCCGATGTTGCCTCATCCAGCAGAAGGATCGGGGCATTTTTTAAGACTGCACGGGCAATCGCCAAACGTTGTTTTTGTCCGCCGGACAGTCTGACTCCTCTCTCCCCAATTTCGGTGTCATAGCCGTGTGGAAGGGACTGTATGAAAGAGTGGATGTCGGCAATCACTGCAGCCTTCATCATCTCTGCTTCGGTAATCCCCATTCGGGCTAATAAGAGATTTTCCCTTATCGTACTTCCAAAAAGGAATGTTTCCTGCGAAACATGGGCAAATAAACTCCTAAGTTCAGAAGGTGAAAAGTCTTCTGTTGAACAATCATCCATGTAAATCTTTCCCGATTGCGGTTTGTAAAACGCTAGCAGCAGATTAAATAAAGTCGTTTTACCTGCCCCGCTCAAACCGACTATAGCTATGACCTTTCCAGCCGGGAATTGCAAATAGAGATGATCAAAAATGTTAAGATGTCCATCATAACTAAATGTAATATCCTCAAACCGGATAGACTTCTCTAATGGTCTCGATTGGACCGCTGACGGTAATTCTAAGGATTCTGTGGGCTGGGCTAAGATTTTGAATATTCGTTCCATCGCGGAAGCAGCTCTTTGAAAGCCTGCCCATTGCCCAGCCAGCTCTGTCAAAGGATAGACCAAATTGTTAACGAGATTTACAAAAGTCAGCAAAGATCCAACTGTCATTACACCTAATGACACGTAATATGAACCCATACAGAGACTTACGAGAAATGTTATAGAAGTAACCGCATGGCCCCCTACATAGAACCATCCGCGCAGTTTTGCGCTGCCGAGTTCTAAGTTGTAGAGTTCCTGATTTTTACTTACAAATTTCGCTAATCGTGATTTTTCCATCATAAAGGACCGAATGACATGCAATCCTTGAAATGTTTCATTAAGTAGGGCACTAATGTTTCCAATCAGGCTATAAACTAATCTTCCGTTATTACGAAGCAATAATCCGAAGACAACTCCCAAAAGCATAGCAATCGGGGCGACGAGTGCACAGAGGAGTGCTAAATGCCAATTAATTTGCATCAAATAGATCAAAACTGCCAGGTAAGTGAAGGGAAGTCTTAGTAGATCAATTAGACTTCTCCCGATGACTCCGTCAATGCTATGAATGTCATTGGAGAAATGAGACATCAGCTCACCAGAGTGATGGCTCGACATCATCTTTCCGTTTAACAACAAGATATGCTTGAGTAAATGTGCGGAAAAGTCCCTCTTCACCGAATTGGTTGCCATCGTTTCAAGCACGGTATTCAAATAAGTTGAAGTAAGACTAAGGGTAACAAGTGTAACACCTATCGGAATTAGCTGTTTCATGCGAGTGAAATTACTATGAATCGCAGCATCCGTCAGGTCTCCAAAGAACCACGCATATGCCAACGTCTGGCAAATATCAAAAAATAGCAAAAAGAAGAGAGCTGTATATGCCTTCCAATACTTCAACATGTAAGGTATCAACAATGCATAGGTTTTCTGAATGTCTTTGAACGTAATGTATTCCTTAACGACCGATAAGTAACTACGAATGATTCCAATCATACCCGCGACACTCCATAGAAAGTCTACGCTTGCGTGCTTTCTCTTCGATTTAAATAAAATCTTAACAGCAGCGATGTCAGGGGGAATGTGAGAACGACTCGCCCCCAGACGTAAGCGGCCAGGTCTGTTACATGGATGATCCGCCCATTCCGTTCTATCCACGTCAATTTGCCAATCACCTGATCCAAAGCAATAACTTCGTCATGCGCTAAGTTCGTATCACCCTTACAAAGGTAATGCAACTGTTGACTCCTAGTGACCAAACGGCAAAAACGATGGGCAACAAAGTTTCCGTTTGAGGTTCGAAATAAGATAATATCGCCTTTCTTTATGCGCTCAGTCTCTGTGAGTACAAATCGACAAATATCTCCCTTTTTAATAAAAGGATACATACTCGTTCCTCGTGCCGGGAGTTCAATCCAGCCTCTTTTTGCCATTACACGCGTAAGGAGCTGAAAGGATTCCTTATGAAACTGCATATTGAACCAGGCCTCGCCCAATCATATCCTTCAAAAATGCTTCAACATCTTCTTCAACCGACTCGCAGACGGATTCGTACTCCTTCCGAACCGCTTCGCTAATGGAACTTACGGTCTGAGCTACGCCGAGTAGTGACCAGCAGTATCCACCCACTTCGTTTAATTTCGTTAAGGTAAATTCATCCGTGTTCAAAATAATGCATTCCTTATCCAGTTGAATGGACTCATAATCATTCATCCGAAGGTATTCGGTCATTAGGATATCAGCTCCCAAAATGTATCATTTTTTTGAAAATGCAGCTCGGAAATGGAAACTGCGTTGACCACATGCTGCAATAATCGAAGGATGTTCCTCGTTTCTTCCAAACTGTGCGACCAATAAAACACTTTATTCATAAGAAAAAGAAGGCCATTCGATTTGGTAAGTGGAACAATGCGATTATCAATCGCCTGATGTAATAAATAAATGCCTGTTAACGTACTAGACTCTTTAACGCCTGTTCTTACCAATTCACTTCGAAAAGGAGAATCAAAAACGGTTATTTGATCAGGAGTGATTTTGATTATCGTTGCCTCATCGGATAGGAGTTCCCGGGGATGCGATAACTTCGCCACAGTAGATTTGCCAGCTCCCGAGTGACCTGCAAACATGTAGGCATTGTCCTTATCGATCGTGCAGGATGAATGAATTAATAGTCCCCATCGATGGTAAACCAGATAGGAACTGTATAGATTCATTAATGCATGCTTTAACGCTAATTCATTATGTACGGAAATGCGAGAATTCTGATAATCCAAACTAGTCTCAATTAAGTAATCGGCCCTGCGAAATGAAATGAGATTCGATTCTTTTGTGATCGTCACGTGATAGTCAACAAAAGGAATCCCATATCCCTCTGTAAGTTGAATGAAGAGATCAGGCTGATCTTTGATTGGCTCTACTACTTGGAAATTTCGTTCAATCCAATTCATAATCTTTGCCGAGTCGCAAAGGATTTGAATGAAATGCTCACCAATCGTCGTGTACATGCGCTCCATGATATATCCCCTTGGGACTCTATTGAAATTTGAGGTCAATGGCAGTATACCATTGACCTCTTTAGAAAATTTTACTTATTTTTTCCATTTCCGTTGCCATTATGAGGCCCAGTGTAAGGAGGGTTAGGATAATTGATGCCGCCGTTCCCTGTACCTGGGTGATTCAGGTTCCCATGACCTTTGTTCCAGCTTTGGGCTGTCTCAAAACGAACCGGCTGTTGACTTAAAACCATGGGGCGCACATACAACTTTTGTTCCCTCTTCGCCTTTTCTTCCATCGCTTCGCTCTCCTATCGTTTCGCAGTTTGGATAAGACGTCTTGCTTCCCCAAAGGGTGTATCAATCATTTCGTATATACGAAGATATACCGTGGTTTCAAGTCGATCCAAACTAAAATCGAGGGTTTGGGTTCCGCTGACCAGTTTATTATCCCCTGTAAATGAAAGGACTTTTGAAGCCATGATTCTGTTCTTGGCATCGACGAACTCCAGCCTCATTTTGGAAAAGCTTTGATCAACGACGATTTCATCCTGAAGTTTAATATCAAAATCCAAATTCGTCTTATAGGAGTAGGGCAAGCTTCCCCCCATATTATAGTTGATCCCCATTGACCAATTATTCAAAGTGACCTGAAAAGGATAGAAAGCAGAAGATTTATCTTCCGTCTCTTCGATGACTTTCGTCTTGAAGGCAGCCAGAGGAAGGTTATACGGCTCTGCGCTTTTCCCGTCCGTAATCTCCATAGCCAATTTCTCGCCGGTTTCTGCATTCGGAATAATAAATGAATAGTAGATGACGTAACTGATATTAGGAATGAGCGTTTCTACCTGCGTATTTTGTCTTGTGCCCAAGTATTTATTACCGCTAACACTTGATAGCACGGCCTGAAACTGCGGAACCTGCTGTGGGCTCTCACTCTTATTAAGCAGCTTGAACTTGGCAACAGCGGCCTTAAAGCCACCTCCTGCACTTTCATAGATGCGCAGATCCGACATGGACACATTGATCTCTGGCCGAATTAGCTTCGTTAACGGATCAAACTGAATCGGCTTATTCAACTCATACGGCGGCAGTTGGTTCATAAAGAACCGTACATCGTTAGCGCCAGGTGGTGTGATCGTTAGTCTGCCAATTAAATAATTCGTATGTGCTTTATCATCGCCCACGAAGTCTTCCGGCGTGAGGACCGATAAACTTTTCACTTCCATCTTATTTCGGATCGGAACCGCATAATGAACATAATTCTTCTCACCCGGTTCGAGGATGACCGGATCCTTCTCAATTCTGCTGCCGGTGTAGATCTTATTCTCCGTTTTTCCATTAATCCGAAAATCAGGTATGACTGTCTTCTTGTCCCCGTTATTCGTAGCAAGCAATGCCACGATCGTCATAGGTCCATCCGGCGTATTTTGTTCAGTAAGGCTGATCGGTTTGTACGCTAAGGTACTTGATAGCACAGGGATCGTAAACGTATCCTCCCATTTCTTCATCGTTGCCGGATCGGTCAGGACAGCCTTTTCACCTTTCCATTCTATGTCTGAAATAGGCAGTGATATGATTTTCTTTTCTTGCTTGGGATAGACGAATTCATCCACATCATAGAAGGAAAGTTCAGTTAGTGAAAAGACGTCATAACGCTCAACGATATTCATATAGCTAAGCTCGACCGTCTCTTTGGGTTGAATGTTTTTGGCGTTAGCTTGACTTGGACGCATGATATATTCCAAGCCATCTAAAGTCTTGGCTCGAACCTCGTATTCCGGTACACCCGTTAAGCGGTCTCCATCGTTAAATAGGCGGACAACCGTGCCGATCCTGGTCCCTTCCGAGGTTGATTCATTTAAAACACTTTTTACTTCTACCTTAATACCATTCGTCAATGAATAACTTTTCACCGTTGTCGCAGGCGCATATTTTTCATCGGCTGCTACATGGAAAGCTGCGGATGGAATCACTAGGGAGACGGATAAGATGAACATAACCATCGAATGTTTCCAGTTTATTTTCAATTCAAGTCACTCCAATTTTAATTATTGCTCTTCAATAGCCGTCATTTGAACTTTTTCTTTGTCGGATAACTGACTCGGGCTCGTTTTAACGACCATTTCTCCCTCTTTGAGGCCTGAGAGCACTTCTTGACTAGGCTCATTCAATCTGCCTAATTGAATGCTGCGTTTTTCTACCGTATCTCCTGTGAGTACGAATACAAACGCATTGTCACCCTCTTTAACAATGCTATAAGTAGGAACTGTCACTACGATTTGATCTTGTTCATCTGTCAGTTGAACTTTCAGCTTCGTGCCAGGCTTCAAGATCAGATCTTTGTTCGGCACCTCAAGATTGATTTCATACGTTTTCGTTTCCGGATCGATCACCTTGGAGAGATAACTGATCGTTCCTTTGTACTTATCTTTGACTCCCGGAACAAAATAAGATAATTCCGTCTTTTTGCCAATTTGATTCGTTTCCGCTTCCGTAAGCTGTGCCTTAATTTTGATCGGATCCAGTCGTTGGATGATACCGACCTTGTCTCCAGGCTGCAGCGCCATTCCCGCTTCGAGCGGCATCTCCGTCAATAAACCGCTCACCGTGGCTTTCACTTCAAGGTTCTTCATCGATTGATCCAGCTGCTGCAAAGCAACCTGAGCACTCTTGAGCTGTGTTTCGAATTCAGCCGGAACACTTAGCGGTTCTAAAATGCTCAATTTCTGTTTGAGCTGGTCCAGATCCATACGGGCACTCATCATCTGAGTTTCCATCTGATAAAGCTGAGCTTTCGTGACCAATCCGATATCATAATCGTTTTTCATTTTATTGTAATTCCGCATCAAAACGGTCATTCCCAGCTCCATCTTTTGGATTGAATTGCTCATATCCAGCCGTTGGTTCTCCGTTTCTTTCTTAGCCTTTACTTTGGCTCGCTCTATCGCTTCCTGGGCTGTTTGAACGGCAAGAGCTGCAGACTCTCGTTGAGTCTGGAGTTCACCTGATCTTATCCGGAGAATGACATCGCCTTCCTGAACCATATCTCCGCGTTTCTTCAAAATTTGATCAATATCCCCGGAAGCTTTAGCTGTAATACCAAATTGAGCTGACGATTGCGCTTCTGCAGCACGTTCCAGCGGATCTCCGATTTTCTGCTTAATCACCTTGAATACTTTAACGCTTTTCGGCGCTTGATCGCTATAAACGGAATTACCGTCCGAATTTGTAACCGCCGTATCTGAGCACCCTGCCAAAATACCAATGCTTAACGTCAAGATGCAAAGGGTTCTCACGACTTTCCGTTGCTGCTTTCGTCGTTTTTTTCTCATTAGATATGAACTCTCTCCCCTTACTTTGGTTTTCCATCGCGATCAAAGATACGACGCCGCATGCTCGTTTTTCATTTCATTCATGACAACGCCAATTAAATTTACTTTCGCAAGATGTAACTCCTCTTTCACTTTCTTGGCTATGCCGCGCTTCAATTTGCCAAATTTGACGATAAGAAGAGTCCCGTCGCATTTCGTCGCCATAATCTTGGCATCCGTTAACGTTAAGATCGAGGTTGTGTCCACGATGACCATGTCATAGTTTGCTCGAAGTTCTGCCAGCAGGACATCCATTTGACTCGAAGCCAATAGTCCGGAAGGATTCTGCGGTATCGGCCCCGACGTTAGAATGGATAGGTTCTCAATCATCGATTGGCGTACGATCTCGTTCAGTGTGTTCTGCTGAGCAAGATAATTCGTTAATCCACTCCCATTATCTCCACCAAATGAAAGATGAATCGATGGATTTCGCAGGTCAGCGTCAACTAAAATCACTTTCTTCCCGGTCTGCGCATACGCCACAGCCAAATTAATGGCAGTCGTTGTCTTCCCTTCACCTCTGCTTGAAGATGTGATGGTCACGACCTTGGCTTCGCGGCCGAAGACAGAACAATCGATATTAAATCTTAACGATCTATAAGCTTCCGCTGAAGGAGAATTGGGATTCTTTTGCATCATAATCGCAGAATTAGTGGATAGTTTTGGCATATGCAATATCCTCCACCTTTTTTCTAGATTTACTTTTCTGTTTATTTCGCATTACTTTGATTTTTACTTTCGGTATGTACGCTAAGGTCGATAGTTCAAAAGCCTCACGAATATCATCATCCGTTTTCAACGTATCATCTAACGCATCCAGCAGAAGAATGATACCAATTGTAGCAGCCAACGAAGCAACGAAGCTTAGGATGATGTATTGGTTGGATTTTTGATTAACCGGTACAGGATTGTCCTGAACTTTGGCTCTATTCAAAATGGTGATATTATCGACCTTCATAATTTTGGGGATCTCGGTTTGAAAGACATCGGATACCGCATTCGCAATCTTCACGGCTCTTTCATGTGAAAAGTGTCGGGCAGTAATCGACATGACTTGTGTTTCATTGAGATTCGAAACATTGACGATTGAAATCAACTGGTCTGTGGATACATTCAATTCGGGGTATCGTTGGACGACTTTATCCATGATAGCTGGAGTTTTAATAATTTCTTTATACGTATTAATGAGGGCCATATTAACGCCGATTGCTCCATAATCGATTTGCTCTGTGCCTAGTTGACCCTGTTCAGATGTTTTATTGACGATCAATTTCGTAGAAGCCTGATAAATCGGAACATAATTAGATGTCGTATACATGGCTGTAAGGATTGTACACGCAAGTACAACTAAAACAATGAGCCACCATCGCTTCTTTATAATTATCAAATATTCTTTTAGATTAATTTCCATGGTTCCCCTCCGCGAGAAGTCTACTTTTCAACTAAATGATACTATTTGTATCTTATTTCTACTCTTACTTTAAGATACTTTTCGTATCATGTCAACAAAATATTCCATTTTTAAGTTCCAAATTGTATCATTAAAAATGTACATAAAAAAAAAGAAAAGAACCCCAAAAGGCCTTCTCTTTTTGTTTAATTAACACCCACCGATGATACGATATTCTTCTCATTCGTAAGCCCTGAAACCTTAAACGCTTGCTGCAAAAGCAGCGCCAACAATCGACGCATCGAACCAATTCCAATCTTGCTCATAATGTTCGCCAAGTGAATCTTTACAGTTTTCTCGCTAATACAACAGCTTTCGGCAATTTCCTTGTTCGTGTACCCGTGGGTAGCAATCAGGGAGAGAATTTCCGATTCACGCTGTGTCAGTCCATAATTGGTGAAAAATTGTTGCAAAACTGTATTCTCTGCCATCGAATTATGCATCATACAACAACTTCCTTTATATGAATATGTCGTTCTCGACTAAGATCTACAAACGCTTCGTCAATTTTTACAAGGGGATTTGTATCATCCGTAGGATTGATATAGACAACTTCCGCCCAACGGCCATCGGTTAGCTTCACTTTCCTGCCAATTAAGCCACGGATTATATTGGTAAGAAACACCGATACGATATGCGGATCCAATTCACCAAAAAGGCCTGCTCGCATCTGTCGAACAACTTCGTGAAATGGCATCATGTCTTGATAAGGCCTTTTGGAAGTCATAGCATGGAAAATATCGGCAACGGCAACGATGCGGCTCAATCGATCGATTTGGCTATCCCTTAGCCCCATAGGATATCCGCTACCATCCGCTCTCTCATGATGCTGCAAGGCAACCAGTGACACTCGGTAGTTAATGCCTTTTGTCTCCCTAAGCAAGTTATAGCCTCGAACCGTATGCTGTTTCATTTCATTGAACTCTTCTTTCGTTAACTTGCCCGGCTTTTGAAGAATATCTTTCGATACTTCGATTTTGCCGACATCATGAAGCGTAGCCGCAAGAGTTAGCATACCTACTTCTTGCTCATCCAATTGGAGCCATTTTCCGATCAGCGTGGAAAGTATACCTACACCGACATTGTGCTGATGCGTGTACTCGTTTTTCGCTTTAACAGCTTCAAAAATTTCAAATAAATCCGAATGTTCAGCTGCCTGCTGTACGATAGGAATGAGTTGATTCTTAATTTCAAACAGTGGGATTTTCTTCTGGACTTCCATCTGCTCGAATAACTGCTTGGCGAATTGCGTTGCTTTCTGTACTAAGAGTCCTGAAGAATCCTGGGAATGGACATCTTCCAGTTCTTGTTCCTGGAGGTTTGTCGTAATAATGTCCATGAAGTCAATACGATGATGCCGAAATAAATTCAAGTGCTCTTCCATGAGTACGGTTTGAGCAGGTGCTAATACAAGCCCATAGTTCGTTGTTACATCGTATTTCAACATTTTCCCTGCTAGATCGCTCAATAAACCCCGCCCCAATACTTCAAAATATAACCAATTTCTATTATATACGACAAAATAGGTTCAAACCATGGGAGGTAAATCCCGTATTTTTTCCATTTCGAATAGGATAAAAAGCCTACAGGTTTCATAAATGCATTTATTATTAGGACTAATGGTATAGTTTGGAAAAACACTCCCTTTAGCCGGATCTGACCGTGACATCCGTCTAGTCTCCTGCATATAGTAAGTATCGACTAATCCGCTTTTACCTAAGGAGGTACTTTCATTCATGACTTCAAACAAAAAGAAAGAGACACGGAATTTGGAACTGGACAATGAAGTAGTGCAGCAGCCAGAAATCGACCCGGCGTATGCTGCATCCTATCCTCAAACCGCGCCTTATGCATACGGCTACCCTGTACCGCAAGCTTACGCTTGGGTACCTGTCTATGATACACGAGGTTTAGGCGGCATGTTCGGACTTCCCGGCATGCCTGGTGGTGGAAGCATGACACCGGGTTTCCCTGGTCAGTCAGGTTTCCCTATGCAGCCTGGTTTCCCAGGGCAGTCAGGTTTCCCTATGCAGCCTGGTTTCCCAGGGCAGCCTGGTTTCCCAGGGCAGCCTGGCTTCCCAGGGCAGCCTGGCTTCCCAGGGCAGCCTGGTTTCCCAGGGCAGCCCGGTTTCCCGGGGCAGCCTGGTCTCCCGGGCCCTGGCATGCCGCCGGGCGGCGATCAACAAGCGCCGACTTCGGCTCCTCCTTCGTACACTCCGCAAAAGCCGCATAAAGCTGCCGGCGCCACATTCGCCGTGGATCCGGGCGGCATTAGACGCTGTATGTTCCGTTTCACCTATGTGTGGCTGAGCAATGGCCAACAATTCTGGTATTTCCCGACTTTCGTCGGCCATAACTCCATTGCGGGTTTCCGTTGGAACGGCTTCTCCTGGATGTATTTTGGTATTGATTTGCGCTTTATTGATTCGTTTACTTGCTAAAGAATGCTAATTTGATTACCTAAATTAAATCAGAAATGATTCTATTGAGAATCCCTCTGTAAGCTTAAGAAGTGAACACCCCCGCCAGCCAAAGCTCGCGGGGATCTTATATTTTTAAAAAAGCCAAAGGTTAAATCTTATTCAATATTAATAAAAAAGTTGCAGAGCCTGCGTCTCTCTCTCTCTCTCTCTCTCTCTCTATAATGTTATTATCTGGTTATTTTGGTTCACATCATTTTCCTTCAGTTCAAGCTTTGAGTTAATTAAGGTATTGTTCTCAATGAAGTATGATGGAGCTCCTATACCTGCAGCAATCGTGCGTATACCCGTGGCTGGCAGATTAGAATAAATAGTGTTGCCATTGATGGATAGGGCTTCAACAGTAAAAGGTTGGGTACTACCATAATAAGTGTTAATTTCAATAAGCGGGGCATAGATAGAGGACTTTGTTAAAAAGCTCGCATTGATGACATTATTCAAAATAGATACCCTTTTCGCGCGTAATACATAGATCAAATACTGGAAGTCTTCTGAGTTTTCCAGAAGAGTAATTGTAGAGTTTTCGATAGTCACGTCTGTATTTAAATTTTGAATCATTAGAACAGCGTGACCTTTAGCTACGAATTGACAGTTATTAAATTCATATAACCCCGGGTTTTGGATACTGGTATATCCATCAATTGTGCCAACCTGGAATAAACAATCCGTGTACTTTCCTGGCAGCAAGGATTGTGGATATTTCGATACTGGATGATAATTGGTCAGTTTAAGGTTTGAAAAAATACTTCCCTGCGCATTTCCCGAAAAAAGGGACATTTTTGCGGGGCCGTCAATCAAAATATTAGAGAATTTTACAGGTTCATTTCCTAGTTGGAACATATTCTGCTTCTGTCCCGTGCTATGGATCTCAACATTCGAAACCGTAATTCCTAAGCTGTTGGAGTTTAGGAATTGAAACATCGTATCATAAGCAACTATTTCATTGATAACTACATTATTACCGTTTACGTTAACAGAAGCATTTTTAATCGTGTTGTTTTCAATAGTTACGTTACTCTTTGCAGAAATACCGCAGTTATCAAACACATTATTGTATACCGCTACGGGTCCATAGAAATGATCGCCTTGTGCAAGTCCTATATTGGACTTCCCAAAATAATTGCCTTCAATCACTGCATTGAATCCATCGAACAAAATGACATTATAAGCATTGTTATTATAAAATGTGTTATTCAGCACTTTGAAATTTTGTTGCATTGATGCTCGCCCGAGTTCGAAATCTATGGCACTAGCTGGTGCTGTTCCCTGAATATCATGAATAACATTATTCTGAATTGTCACATCATGTGCACCGACAACGCTGATGCCCTGTCTTCTATTGAAAGAAATATTACAGTTTTTCATCAGAATTTGTTTACTTAAAGCGATCAAATTTAAAATGACTGAATAACCATTTGACTTGGTAGGAGTGAACACAGCTAAGAAATAGTCAGCCCCTTGGGGGATGGGAACTTCTTCGGTGTAATATAATCCACCTCGTTCAGCACTAAGAAAAGTGCCATCATTTTTATAGAAGTAAACATCAAACCCGGCATTCTCGTCCACCCCTGCCTCTGGGTGAAACATCACAAAACCTCTGTTGAACAGCTCAGCTCGGGGAGCATTGTGGAAATCAGTCTTAATGGATTTTTTTGTTCGGATTCTGGTTGGATCGATAACAAGCTTGCCTTGTGTATCTATGGAGCCTGGTTCGATATCGGAATCCCAAAAACCTGAAAGCCACCCGCTTGAATTTCCGACCATGATTCCGTCACCAGTAAATTCTTTGATTACCACGCCTTCAATCGTTAAATTGCGTGCGCCATCCGACGTAATTCCAAATCCTGCTTCGTGAGTATTCTGAGTATACGGATATTGTTTTTGAGTATAGTCATGAGTATAACGATCTCCAATCAATATACCGCCTTTAATAGTTACATTTTGAACCATTGGTCCCACATACAAAAGTCGGTAGAATTCATAACCATTGCTTTCTTTTTTCAGGGTTGTTCCCTCTGCCATCTCAAATGTCATATTAGCAGGAATATTGATTTGTGCAGAAACATCGGTTTCTGGGCCTTTCTTTATTAGGAAAAGACCGGCCGGTACCCTGAATGTGGTCTTCCCGTTGTCATGTGCCCATTTCAATGCATCATTAAAGCCTTTTGTTGTTTCTACGGGATGTGTGCCGTCATTGTAGATACCCCAACGATCTAATTCCAACAAATAGATAGAATCTGCCATTTTATATGACCTCCTTTATATTTATTTATACTGGCTAACAATCCATGAACTCTTAACCTGCCATTCTGAGTTTCTCTTTATAATATATTCATAAACTACGCAATAGATTGGATTATTTCTCTATTTATTAATAGACTCTGTTAGTATATTGCATTAATTTGTCAAATGAATTTCGATAAAGTCACTGCCCCTCCGGATATCCCCTCTCTTTTGAGTTCTTTCTTTTCCAAAACCCTTTGTGCCTCCATGTCAATCTTAATTTGACTAGATGTCATTTAGAATTGTTTAAAAGAAAAAAATCCCCCTTGAGTATGCAGTAAGGAACTAATTCCTTACTGCATACTCAAGGGGGATAAAACAAACACCCTCCGACGAAATCGTGAAATCATCACTAATAACAAATCGGCTTATCTAAGAACTCTTTACAGAAATTATACCAGAACCCCCAGTAATGGTCATCCTTACTACCATCATCATGGCCCTTGTCAGGAGAATACCCTAAACAAACATTGGATTCATTCTTATCGTACTTATCTTCCTTATCATACTCATTATGCTTATCAAACTTATCATACTTATTTCCAGAGTAGTAAGATTGAAACAGCTTAAAAAAAGAATTATCTTCTGACTTAGCAACTGTTGAAGCAAATGCAGGTGTAGGGAAAATTAATGTAATAATGAGTAAAATAATAAATGCAGGCTTTTTTGCTGCTAACATGCAAAGACTCCTTTCAATATAAAAATTAATAAGGCGTTCTTTATTAAGAATTATACTTCATATTTATATATTTGAGAACGAAAAAATCCAAATTAATGTAATGAGGTTACCTATTTATTTTGAATCTGTTCGGCATAATCTGCTACTAAAAAAGTATCGGCTAACCAAGCCGAAAGAGCCTTTACATGAGAGTGTACTTCTTACATACTACCCATTCGCATGCACATCTCCATAGATATCCCTCACCTGTAGAAAGAGGTTTAAACCTTTTTAATAGTTTCGAATCATTCTACTGTCTACAAATGGTGGGGTATCATAGTAAAGCACCATCACGCACATTCCTCCGATTTAATCGACTTGTTGCTTCCATTAAGATTGGCTCCCTATCATTCCACCACACGATTTGAAGCTCAGGATATAACTTCGCAATATGAACGGGTCGCGATGCTTCACTTTCCACATAGCGGGTACATCCAAGACCAAGTGCCTTTTTCCCTTTCCATTCAGCAGTGGTCTTTTTCGTGGGACGTAGAATTTGGTCATCCCTCAGAAATACATCCATTCTTAATGCCATAACTAGTCATCCACAGTATGGTCCGTTCTTCATCCATCATAGGTCTGCCCGTAACAATAACATCTCTCTTTTCTAAAACATGCGCTAATGGCGATAGAGGATATGTATCTCTGAGCAATAATGCAGTCTCTAGTAAATCATGTCGTATTCAAACGGTGACGTTCCCAAGGCAGAATGAATCTGGCCCCTCTATCTTGGCGTTCAATGCAATAGTAGTTAGGTTGACTGGCAGATAAATGATCTTTACACACTGCAACGTATCCCAGAGTCAAGCTAGGAATTGTTTGCAATAATGACTGTTCTACCGGAGCCCGCAAAATCTTCTATTAGCAAAATTCGTTCAGATTTCTGTGGTTCATGAAACCAAACAGGTATATTTAGACTGCGATTATAATTCAAAAAATAATAAGGTAACCCCGTTAAAAATGCCATCTGTGTGCCTGCAAGAGCCCCTCCGCGCATAATAATGACTAAAGCATCGTATTTTTGTTCTCTAACTTCTTGAGACATTTGATCTAATCTCCAGATGACCTTCAGTAAACGGAGATTATGTATTTAAAGTTAAATCCTTCCTAAAAACATTAAAAATTTAAGCTCCGCTTACCTCGTACCTGCAATTACCTAGAAAGTTTGGAAAAGGCTCTTGAGATTCGCCTAAATAACTCTCATTCCCTTATTTAGGCGAAAAGCGAAACTTCGGAGGTTGAAGGGGAACTACAGTCTCTTATTTCACGCATTCATCCGAATATATGTCTCCAACAGCAAAATAGTGCCCTGTAGTTCCCCTATGCGAGACTAGCTGTATGCCCTGCCCGTCATCCTACCCACGAGACACGCCCTTCGCCGCACGAAAAAAAGGGCGAGCTCCGCTCACCCCCCACTCAATTAACTTGCCTAATCAGGCTTAACCTACTTCGCTCGGTGCTAATCTCTGCTCCCCAAGCCAGTCCTTCAGCTTAACGATCTCCGTACCCGCAAGCATCATAATGCCTACACCGTGGTTATCATTCGTGACGGTAAGCAGATCCTTCTTGTAATAATCCGCTGTAAAAGCATACCGCGAGCCGCTGCACACACCATGCACATTGCCTTGTGCGTCAATGGCAAATTGCGTTAAGCCATTCCAAGCGTTCAGCGCTGCCTGAACGAACCGCTGCGGCTCCGTGAGCCAGCCGAACCGGACGCCCCTGGCAAACGAATAGGCAAACATGGCGGTGCAAGAAGCTTCCTGATACGCGTCGGGATCGTTCAAGACCTGATGCCACAGCCCGCTTTCCGCTTGAAGTCCGGCATATCCCGCACACAGCTCGTTAAAGAAGCGGACGAGCTCATGGCGATGCACATGGTCTGCCGGCAAGGCTTCTAACACTTCGGTCAGGGAGAATAGGGTCCATCCGTTTCCACGCCCCCACGGAATCCTCGTCGGCATCCCGTATTTGAAATCAAATACGTGGGACATGATCCGCTGCTCCGGCATAAACAAATAGTTCCGGAACAAAAGGAACTGCTTAGCCGCTTCATCGAGCGCTTCACGGCTTCCCGTTATTGCCGCATAGCGGCACAGAAATGGCGTACTCATATACAGATCGTCGGCCCACATCGTATTAGCTGAGTACTCGTCGTGGCACACTCTGTAAAAGGCCCCGTCTTCCTTTCTTTCCAACTGCTGAAGCATGAAATCGGCAATTCTTTCCGCAATTGGCAAGTACCCCGAATTCTTATCTTCTTTATACGATTCCAACATGGCAGAGCCGAACGAGCCGCAGTTATCAAGCATTTTCATCATAACAAGCTGTTGATTGATTGCTGGAAACCCGTACTGTTCGCGATCCCACAGCGAGTAATCGAACATGTCGGTACAACTTTGAACGTGCTCTAGCGCGTACGAGAGAACATCGGATCGATCCAATAAACGACCCGTTTGCAGCAATCCGTAGATGGTTACCCCCAGCGGGTAGTCCCAACGGGCATAATTGGTGGTATTCCCGACGGTCCATTTATTGCTCAGCATCGCATTTTCGTAATAGGGACGAATCCACGTCGACGGGCGGTCCAAACGCCAATAATTGTCAGCAATGACACGCTTCGTTGTGGCGATTTCCTTGGCATTCAGCTCCGCATTAGCGTCAAAAGGGCCCAAATAAAGCCATGCCTCATTGGAGCCATGCACGTCCACAGGCGAATGGAATGGAACTTGCTTTCCACCCGCAAAAGCATTCACAGCAAAGCCCCAAGAAGACGAAGTGAGCTCGCATTCACTGCGGATCAGTATATCGTGCTTGCCATACGCAAGCGGCACCTCTACTTGGAAGTTGCCCTCCGTTCGAAACTCTGCCGCCTGCTCCCCATCTACCCAAACGGTTAAAGGACCGGTCGTTGTCCCCTTTAGCACATAGGGAGCCGCACCGATACTGGCCGTGTTCAGCTGGGTCCAAGCATACGCCTTCTTACCAGGTTGAAGGCCGAACAAGCGCTCACAATTGTGCAGGGCTAACGCCTCTTCACTCCACTCGCATGCCGGCAGCCAGGTTAAGTTATGCTCCTTCTCGGAAGAGAGCGCCGCTGGCAGCGGACTCTCTTCAAACCTATCAGCGTCAATCGGAGCTGAGTACACCCAACCTGCCTGCCCCTCTCTTTCGGCAAAAGGAGAACGTACATTCAGGATTCTGACTTTAGCTTCATCGGATCCGAACAAGCAGCCGAATCCCGCCGCCGTCACCTTGGCTTTTATGAACAGACGATTCCAGCCTTTCGCGAAATTGAGGTTCAGCTTAACTGTCGCATCCGGCTTCAATTCATCAATAACGTTAGATCGATAAGCAAGCTCATCGTTAAAATAAAACTGAATTGGCCCCAAACAACGCATTAAAACATCTAAATTACGTTCACTATCACTCCATACAAGCGAGTACGCGTAAGAAATTTGACCTTGCTTTGCCTCTGGAAATCTGCAGCCAAGGTTTAGATCGAATAATCCTTCCTCATTTTGCAGAATACCTGAGCGATTGAACGCACGGAACGCGAACGGCACGGGAGGATTAGCCCCGATATAACGATCCGCAAGCACCTTTAATGTACGTTTATCATCCCGGCCCAAGCGGGATTGGATACTCTCTTGCTCATTGAAATAGGTTGTCATAGCTTCACAATCCTTTCTATAGCAGCCGCACGGTGAAAGTTCGATCGAACGGTGTCACCAAGTTCACGTGGACATATTGGCATCCTGCCGGATGCTGATCTTCTCGAAGTATAGGCAGTAAGTGTTCAAAGGCTCCTGAGGAGATTTCAATTCGATCGTCATCCACGCTATAGGTCACAGCCCCATTTTTCAGGAAATATTTCCCTTCCCCTGCATTCTGCAGATCGCCGCCATCGACAACACCCTCATTGCCTAAAATAAAGGTTAGCTGCGTAAATACGTCTTCGCGCTCATCCGAATGAATGCGGATCGTCCAATCTGACGCTTCTTGTTTAATCTCTACCTGCAGTTCATGCGTTTGCAAATGCGTCATCGGCCTGACCTGGTGCGGCAGCAAGTACCATGGACTTACCGAACCTTTTGCCGAAAGGGGCAAATACTGCTGCGGGATTGGCCCGTTATAGCCTTTTTCCATGGTGGCACTTAAGCGGTAAACGCCATCCTCTACGTTCAACTGATCAAATTTAACGATGCCCGGTGTAAAAGAAGTGGACAGTTTAATGCCCAGCAGCCTTGCTTTCCCATGACGAAGCGAGAAGAAGGACGGCGTTTGCGGCATGATGGTTACGCTCTTATCCATCTCGCGAATGCGTACGACCGGTGCTCCGAAGGCCAAGTGCATAGAGCTATGCTGAATTTTCAAATGATGGCCGACAGCCTCGATCAAGCTCAAATGTTCGTTCATGGGATGATGGTGATTAAGGATGCAGGCGTAATGATCGGGCAGTTTAGCACGTTCCAAATCACGGATAGCTTCTTCTACTTCCGGATAAAGAAGTACGTGTAATAAGGCATTATTGTTTACGCCATCAGGATGCTTGATGAAGGTACCCGCATAATCACACATTGCAGCAAACACAGGATCCTGGTCATGAGCGGCCATTAGGCGGTATATCGTGTAGTACGTAGCCATGTCGTAGGTTTGGCCGAAATCCTGCCTCCCTGAATAGTCGGTCACAACTTCACCTGAAGGGTGAACGAGGTAAACCATCATGCGCAGATTGCGGCGCACGCTTTCCAGTAATTCGGGACGGTTCCATACACGAGCGGTATGATACAACGCAATATTGCTGACAGCATTGTAAATGCCGTTGCTGCGTTCGGTCCACTCGCCGTCTGCCGTTATATCTAAGCCTTCGGCCAGCCATTCATCCGCTCTCGCGAGCAGCTCGGGCTTTTTGAAAATGTCATGTAATTGGGCTAAGGCAGCCGTAATGACCCACCGGTGATTCGGCGTATGGCATCCGCCTGTCAGCATGGCAGGAATCGTTCGCTCGAGAAATAGCTTTAGCTTAGCAGCACTGTACTTTACACCAGCCCAATCATGACGAGCGAGCAGCTGATAAATTTGCGTTACGCCACCAACTACAAAGCCGGTGTCAGGAGGTGAGTTGTAATTGGTTGAACCCAGCGAAATCGTCCCGTCTGCATGCTGTCTGTTCAGCATGAAATCCGCTGCTAAATCCAAAGAAGCCGCTATCGATTCACTATGGTAGTATCTGGAGTCCGGATTGACCAGAGCGGCAGACCATGCGGCTATATACACTGGGGTACTATGATGGCTTGCGCGCGCAATGCCGGTTTCATCGATAACTCCCCCGTAATACTTGGAGGCTGGATCCAGCACCTGTTTCCCTTGTGCTGCCGCTGCAAGATCGTCATTTCTTTCCACTAACTGCTTATATATGAAGTCCATATTCGTCACCTAACTCCCTTTCCTAGCCGCTATTTTACTTGTGATTAGTCTGTGGCTCTCATCAATCTCATCTGGTTGACACAAAGCCTTCAACTCGTACACTTTCACCTTTGCAATGTCGATCGCTTCAAGGAAATGATCAAAGTAATGCAAATCCTTACTATGCACATATGGACACCAGTGGTCGGAAAGCTCCAGCGTTTCATGAATATGAACGCCATATATATAACGCTTAACTTCCTCCAGCTCCTTCAAATTTTCGTACAATCCCATTCGGTCCATCATCATGGCATGACCGATATCGTACCAGAGACGAACGGGGCTTCCCTCCAAATTGTCGCAGATCGTCTTCGCTTCCATCAGCGTCGGCATCTGATACGATCTCGAACGCGTTTCGATGCCAATCGCGATATTCCATCCTTTTTTCGCCGTGTAATCACTCACTACTTCCAGGCTGTCCTGAATCCGTTTCGTATATCGCGGACTTAATTGGTTGCGCCTCTCCATCATGTTCTGCCACAACCCTTGATACTCGGCTGATGTCCTTCCATGATCCCGATAAAGCTTCTTCAAATCAAGATCAATATTGTATTCAAAAGGCACTTCGCCCGGGTGTACAACTACAGCTTTGGCGCCGTATCTGTTCGCATATTCCATCGATCGAATGAGCAGTTCAATGGAGCGCTTGCGCTTTTCTTCATCATCGAAGCCCAGCATGACGGAATCCGTGTCGTAATCCTTATCGTCGATGAACGGAAATACATTGTGGACACTCGAAACGCCGATTTCTCCTTTTTCAATCATCGGCTCGATGGTACTCATCAACTCATCTGTCACGTTGTAATTCAATTCTACATAACGGAATCCCAATGCTTTGATCTCCTCGATCATTTCCCGGCCAATCGTATGTTTTTTAATGTTCCAGCAGGTTGAAAATGAATATTCCCCTTTGTCGATCATCTTTTTGCCTCCTTATATTATGACAAAGACCAGATCACCCTTCTTCCATATGCAGGGGATGAACTGGCCTTTCTGCGGGTATGCCGCTTTATTCGGTAAGATCTCGCAATTGAAAAGCTGCACCCGATCGTGCTGATAACACCGATGCTTCCATCAAACGAGTCAAATCAAGCGCTAATTGAATATTCTGAGAAGCCGTTGTTCCATTCTTCATATGCGACACCCACTGTTCGAACGGGGTCGGCAGACTCGCCGGCAGTTCCTGGGCTACCTGCCATCCTGCTGCTGCATCGCCTGGCAACTTGGAGCTGCGAATATACACCAGATCATCGGTTCGAGAATACTTCATACTTCCCTCGGTCCCTTGTACCTCAATGTCGAATTGCGAATAACTGTTCACAAATCCCGCTTCAACAATTCCAAGTGCTCCGCTTGGGTAACGCAATAGGGCAACCGCGCTATCCTCTACCTCACGACCCGTTATATAGCCGAAGCTGGCGCTGACGCTTTCCGGTAAACCCAGAAATAAACGGGTCAAGTACATCGGATGGCAGCCAAGATCCATCAAGGCTCCTCCCCCGCACTGCTCCAGATCGAAGAAATACGAAGGCAGGGAGCCATTCGGATTGTTCTCTGTCGGGAGCGCGCCATTATGAGCAAGCCGGATACGTACCGTCGTTATCGTGCCAAGATAGTCTTCTTGAATAGCGTTCGTGATGCTTTGAGCAAACCCGGTGTACAGCCGCGGCAAAGACACCGTGAGCTTTACGCCCGCAGCTTCAACCGCTGCTAGTATTTCCTTGCATTCCTTTGTTGTAGTAGCAACAACCTTTTCTGTAAAGACATGCTTACCCGCGCGAGCCGCGGCGATAATCACATCCCGATGCACCGTTGTGGGTGTATCTACAATGACCGCATCTATCTCAGGATTGTCCAAGAGCTCCTGCAGATTCGCATAAAACCTAACGCCAAACTCATCGGCTTTCTGCCTGCCGCGCTGCGCATCTTCATCCCAAATGGCCACGATTTCGGTATCGGGATGCTGACTTGCCATACGTGCATAGTCTTTGGCATGCACATGCCAGAAGCTTAACATTGCAACTTTTATCATCGAGTAGCCGCCTCTTTTCCGATCATTTAGTCAAAATAGACCGCTTTCCCAGTTCGATTCGATTCATAGATCGCTTCAAGGATTTCCGATACGACGCAGGACTGCTCTGGCGTTACGATCGGCTCTTTATCATGAATAATGGCATCAATCCATAGACGAATTTCTTTATCCTGCATGCTTTCTTTCTTACCTTCGTAGAAGTCAGCACCCTTGGCTTCGAACTGCATCTGGTTTACATACAGACGGCTGTGATTTTCACCATTAATTCGCAGGCCATCCTGCATATCGGCCCCGCCCTCGGTACCGCAAAGCGTACATTTCGCTTCCTTGGTATCCAGCGTATTGAGCGCCCAACTGGCTTCCACCATAATGGTTGCCCCATTCTTCATGACAATCATCGCAAATGCGGAATCTTCAACTTTGAACTTGCTTGGATCCCACGGCCCCCATGAATTCGCAGCGTTCTCCTTGCGTGACAATTTATGGTAAGCGGTGCCCAGCACCACCTTAGGTTCGTAGTTATTCATCAACCAAAGTGTTAAATCAAGAGCATGCGTACCGATATCGATCAGCGGCCCTCCACCTTGTTTTTCTTCATCCAGGAAAACTCCCCAAGTCGGGACACCGCGTCTGCGGACCGCATGGGCTTTCGCGAAATAAATCTCACCTAAATCGCCATCTTCAATGACACGTTTCAAATGTTGACTGTCTGCGCGAAAACGGTTGTTGTAGCCAATCGTTAATTTTTTGCCTGAACGCTTAGCGGCTTCCACCATACGACGGGCATCCGCTGCTGTTTTGGCCATCGGCTTTTCGCACATCACATGCTTGCCTGCTTCCAAAGCGGCAATCGAGATTTCGGCATGCGTATCATTCGGCGTACAAATATGAACAACATCAATCGTAGGATCTGCCAGTAATTCGCGGTAATCGTCGTATACCCTAGCTCCTGGTGCACCAAATTTCTCTGCAGCTTTGTGCGCACTTGCAGGAAAAATGTCGAAAAATCCGGAAATTTCCACTTGTTCAATTTTACTCAAGCAGGGTAAATGCTTCCCCGTTGCAATACCGCCACATCCAATGATGCCGACTTTAACCTTGTTCATATATGTTCCTCCCATGATGTAATCCTTTATTCTGGTTATCAAAGAAGATGCTGGATAGCGATGAGCCGCCTGAATGCACAGGCACCCTATCGATATCCAGCTCCTCTATCAAGAATGAATTATTTGACTGTTTCCATTTGTTGTTTCGCGATGGTCATAGCATCCTTAGCAAGGAACGCTTTATCTTTATTCTCTTGATACCATTTGTTCATGAAATCTTCGAGCTGCTGGCCGCCTGCTTTCGCCCAAGCGGCTTGCGAGTCTTTAATGGCTTGTTCCGGCGTGTATTTAGCGCCGCTAAGGATGGCCTTAACGAATAAGTCACCCTTTTCTTTCAGGATCGTTGTGTTAATGACTTGAAGATCAGCTGGATACACAGGCATGTGGTCGCCTAAAGCAATCCCTGGATATTCTCTTTGCGGATCGAAGTAAAGCTTCTGAACTTCTTTATACATATCCATTCCAGCTTTTTGTGCTGGCACCTCGGCGTTAAAGCCGTTTAGAACATAAGTACATTTATCGACTCCCGATGAGAAGAACATGGTATAGTCATACGCGTAGGCGACTTCATTCTTCGACTTAGCAGGGTCTATCGCCTGTGGACAGCCATTAGGAGCTTTCTTCCAGTGGGTACCCTCATCTCCATTGACAATTTTATTAGCGGTTTCCGGCTTCATAATAAAATCAAGATAGCGCCCAACAGCTTCAGGGTCTTTCGCTTTTGCGTTCACAACGGTCGTCATCTGAACTGGATTATCGATAGCGCCAGTAAATGTCCCGAGCGGTGATTTCGGATAACCTAACGGAGCCACATCCGCCCCAGGCGCATTTTTCTTCAGCGTAGTCAGGTCGTTCATGACAAAGTCATACCAGCCTCCCGAGAACTTAACGTAAATCCCGATCTTACCATTCAGAAAGTCCTGTTTAGCCTTTGCGCCGTCTTTATCATTAATGTAGTCTTTATCAATAAGGCCTTCATCATAGAGACGTTTCTTAAATGCAAGGGATGCGAGTTCTTTGTCCCAAGCACGGACCACTTTGCCATCCTTAAGATCCCAAGCCAATAGCGTACTTGAAGAGCTTTCGCCGAACATCTCATTGATGGCTTGTTCCGAATAAGTGCTCATATTTAGGCCATACGTATCCTTTTTACCATTACCGTCTGGATCTTGGTCCGCAAATGCCTTGGCCACAGCCAATAATTCATCCGTTGTTGTCGGCATAGCAAGATTCAATTTTTTCAACCAATCCGTACGAATTAATAAAATATGCGCAGGAACCGCTTCTTTTACCTTACCGATCTCGTAGAGCTTGCCGTCTGGTTTCGTCCCTGCCTTTTTCAACTGTGGATATTGGGTTAGCAGCTTCTGGTATTCAGGCATGTATTGCAAAATGTTATCAATTGGAAGCAATTGTTTTTGATCATACAAACTACCCCGAAATGGTGTATTATACTCGTTGACGATATCCGGTGCGGAACCCGATGCAAACAAAACATTCAATTTTTTCGTTGAATCGCTGCGGAGGATCGGTACAAACTTCACATTCTCCGGCCCGTTTTGGTTGATCCATTTGCTCCAACGATTTTCTTCATAAGATCCTTCTGACGCTGGAACAGCACCGCGATCGTACATGGATACCGTAACATCCCCGCGTTTGGCTGGTTTGTTGTCAGCAGGCTTGCTTGCAGCCGTGGTTGCTGCTGCTCCCTCTTTTTTGTCACTGCTGCATCCAACTAACGTTGCGCCTAAAGCTACAACCCCTACTGTCATTCCAAGCCACAGTTTCATGTTTTTCATGTGCATTTTCCCCCTGCAAAATTTTATGGTGAAGTTTTGTTAAACGGGAACACCAACGATATTAACCCTTAACGGATCCAAGCATAACGCCCTTGACAAAATACTTCTGCAAGAAAGGATAAATCACCAGCATAGGCACAACCATCACAACAACGCCAACAGCTTTCACCATTTCCGTAGCAACCGCTGCCTGCTCCTCACTATTGAGTGAAGGCGAGTTCAAAAGATCGTTCTTTTGCAGCATGGCCTGAACAACGACGGTTAAATTCATCATGTCGCTCTTGTTAATGTACATGAGCACGCTCATAAACGCGTTCCAAAAGCTAATGCCATAGAACAGCGCTAGTGTAGCTAACATCGGCATAGATAAAGGCAGTATAATTCGGATGAGCAGCGAAGTGTCGCTGCATCCGTCAATTCGCGCTGCTTCCTGGACTTCATAAGGAATGTTCTCAAAATAACTTTTCATCAACAGCATATTGTAGGTACTAATAAACCCTGTTAACCATAATGACCAGTAAGAGTCAATGAGATGCATGTTCTTGATAACCAGATAAGTTGGGATTAAACCTCCAGAGAATAACATCGTAAACACCATACCAAGAACCAGATAACGACGACCAATTAAGTAGGATCTGGATAACGGGTAGGCAGCTAAAATGGTACCCAATAAACTTAACCCCACACCGATCAATGTAATTAACACGCTATTTTTAAAAGCATTAAACGCTGGGCTCGCAATGAAGAAAATTTTATAAGCGGTGAACTGCAGTCCTACCGGCCAAAAGAAGACATGACCTGAATCTACGGAAGTCCGATCGCTCAGCGATAACGCAATAATATGAATAAACGGCAGGATACAAGTTAAGGCAATTAATGCGAGTAGCACATAATTGACAGCATAGAAAAGCTTTTCTCCTCTTGTCGCTTTCAATACATGTCCTCCTTTCATTGGATGATTGCAAATCTCTTGGCAAACTTAGAACAAGGCTTGATCAAACTTTTTGGCAATTCTATTAGCAATCAACACGAGACTGCAGCTAATGATGGATTCGAATAGTCCCATGGCAGTCGTTAAGCTAAACTGTGAACTGCCCAGACCTATTTTATAAATGTAAGTACTGATGACCTCCGAAACGTCCGCAACTGCGGCGTTCTGTAAGTTGTACACTTGATCGAAGCCAACCTCCATCACCTTCCCCATCGCTAAGATCAGCAATAGAATAATGGTGTGCCGAATGCCCGGTAGCGTTACGTGCCACATTTGGCGCCACTTCGTAGCCCCATCCATGCAGGCGGATTCATAAAGCGATGGATCAATGGTCGTCAGAGCAGCCAAGTATATGATTGTACTGAAGCCCATTTCCTTCCAAACGCCCGATCCAATAAAGATACTGATCCAAGATTTCGACTCGTATAAGAAAGTAATCGGTTCAATATTAAATAGTTTGAGCACCTTATTAATGGAACCGTAATCGGTTGCAAATAAGGATAAGACGATACCTGAAACAATGACCCAAGAGAAGAAATGCGGTAAATAAATGATTGTTTGCACCCATTTTTTAAACCACGACTTCCTAACCTCATTGAGTAAAACGGCTAGAAAAATAGGAATTGGAAAGCCGAATACCAGGGTCAGAAAACTCAGCCAAAACGTGTTCCAAATAATTTCGAGCGTATTTGAGCTGGAAAACAAAAGCTTGAAATACTTCAGCCCCACCCAAGGGCTTTGCAAAATACCATCCGCAAAATTATAGTCCTTGAAAGCGATAACAAGTCCGCCCATCGGCCAATATTTAAACAACACGTAATAAGCGATAACAGGAATTAGCATGATGAACAAAGGAATGTTTTGTTTTAAACGCCTGCTCCGTTTTAACGAAGCTGCCTTTTGTAGATTCACGGATGATAAAGTGACAGGAGGTTCTTCTACCCGACTGCTCATGATTGCTCACTCCCTAATTCATTGATATGAATCCTATCATATCGGGTTCGTGACACAAAACCCTTAAAAAATTATAGAAGAATCTATAAATTCATTAGGTAATGGTTGGAATCGATTTTTATCCAAAAAAAATATTGTATAATGTCCTCATCACTGTTATTGGCCTAAATTCTAAGCAAACTGGGGAAATTGAGATGCAAATCTGGCGCAAATTACTCATAGGAATCAACAGGAGCTTTAGGATCAGATTAATTTTCAGTCTATCCGCCATCATTCTACTTGCCTTCGGAGTCACCGGATATTTGACTTATCAGTATAACCTGAAGCTGTTTGAAGAGGAGATCAGCAAGCAGTTTTCACGTACGAATGAAGAGGCTTTGGCTAAAATCGAGCTGAAAGTGCAAGAAATTGTTCGCGTCTCACAAACCGTCGTATTCAATCCGCAAATTGAGATGCTCATCAAGCGAATCAATTCACAGGAAGATTCTGATGCCTTTAACTTGTACTATGATAAAAAGCAAATTGAAGAACAGATTTTCCAACTCAAGTCGGACGCTCCTTATATTACGGGCATGTACTTATACGACTTAAATGGAAATCCTTCTTATTTCAGTTACACCACTTCGGCAATTAAAAACTTGGATGCTCCTACCTTTCAAACGATTCAATCCAAGCTGAGCGATACATATGGAAACCTCGCTTGGATGAGTATGCCGCTTCCGAGCTCCATTGAACCGAGCGGTTTCAGGCAAACCATTATAATCGCCCGGCTAATGAAAAATAGTGCCTTACAAACGTACGGTGTCCTCGTGATGGCCGTCGATGAATCGTTTTTTGCAGGCATTCTGAAGGAATTAACCAAAGACGGCACAGGCGAAGTCTATTTGTACAATGAGAATAAAGAATTGCTGTTCAGCAATTCCACGCAGGAAACGGATGAGAAGGCGCAGCTGCTAAAGGATATGAACGAAACTCGCGTGATGAACAATCATCTCTATGTGCAAGGTGAATCCAAAGCAACCTCCTTCAAACTTGTCAGTTCGACGTCCCTATCAGACATTCAAGCTAAAAACAAAAATTTATCCAAGCGGATTGTGTATACCGGCTTAATTAGCATTTTGCTAACGAGCATACTCATCGTCATCTCTACGGGCAATCTGTTAAGACCGCTCAAGGATTTGCTGATGGGACTGCGCAAAGTACGCTCCGGCGACTTCAATGCCCGCATTGAAATTCGCACGAAGGATGAGCTGGCATATATGGCCGAGAGCTTTAATGCCATGGCTGAACAAGTCGGCAGGCTGATTAAAGAAGTATATTTAACGCAGTTAAGCGAAAGAGAAGCTGAACTTAAAGCGCTGCAGGTGCAGCTCAACCCACATTTTCTGCACAATATGTTTAATGAGATCTATTGGAAGCTTTATTTGCAAAATGAAAAGGACACGGCTGCATTGATCGCTACCATTTCGGAAATGCTCAAATATTCGCTGATGCCCGTTCGGACACTGACAACCGTGAGAGAAGAATTTCAGCAAATTCGCAATTACGTGAAGCTGCAAACGGAATTATTTGAGCCTGACCTGGAAACTATCATCCACGCGGATGAACAAGTGCTAGACAACGAAATGATGCGCTTCCTGCTCCAGCCTCTCGTAGAAAATGTATTCGTACACGGCTTCCGGAATAAGGTGGCGCATAAAGTCCTGGTTATTCGTGCACATCAGCAGCAAGACTATCTGGAAATTGAAGTAACCGATAACGGCTGCGGCATGGATGAAACCGCGATCTCTATCCTGCTGGGGCCGAAGGGCGCCTCCCTGCCTCAGCGCTCGGATGGACGGGAACATCTTGGTGTTCGCAGTGTCGTTAGGCGATTAGAGCTCGTTCACGGGCAGCCTTACCGTCTTGAAGTTGAAAGCGTTGTGAATAGTGGAACGACGATGCGCCTTATTCTGCCGAATAACCCAACAAGAAAGGAACTGAGCGAGCATGCTGAAGGGTAACGTGGTAATCGTTGAAGACCAGCCTAACTTCCGTAAAGGCTTGATCAAAATGTTCGAGGAAGGACAGCTTGGCTGGAACGTTGTCGGGGAAGCCAGCAATGGGCAAGATGCGCTGGCATTGGTCGATGAGGTCAAACCCGATCTCGTGCTTACGGATATTCGCATGCCCGTTATGGACGGAATCGAGTTCGTAGGGCATTTGAGAAAGCATTACCCCGATCTGCTGGTGATCATCCTTACAGGGTACAAAAATTTCGAATATGCGCAGGCAGCTGTTAGACTCGGAGCACTGGATCTTCTCATCAAGCCTTGCACCGAACAAGATGTGAAGCAGGTCATGAATAAAGCCTCCGAGCGTTACTATGAAAAATATGCACACCAGCAGCAGCTTCTTTCCCAGCGAAAGTTGCAGCAGGATCAAGAGCTTCGTGCGGCATTGTTAGACCTTCCTTCCTCATACGAAGCCATGAAAAACATGAATGAAGTTCTCTCTACAAAGGAGTTGTGGCTGCTTCAGCTGAATAGTGAAGACTTGGCTCATAAAAACTATGGCAAAGCGGACCTGAGCTTGCTGCAGTTTGCCTTCTCCAATATCGCTGAGGAGCTGCTGAAAGGAGCAGGCATAGAGGCCCGTCTCCTCTTGGTCGAACATGATCGTTTCGTCGCGCTTGCTGAAAAGCCAGGGCTGGACGAAAGTTTCGTACAAGCCGTGCAGGATGCTTCCTTGGAGTATTTGAATATTCGCGTGAACATTCAAGCTATGGGCGCGGCTCCCTCCTACAAGCAGCTGGCTCAATTTTATGAACAATTCAAGAGCGGCGAGCCCTCGGCAGCAAGCGCACAGCCTGTAGATATCGAATCAGGTTCGGGCTCAGGAATGACTCTCTCACTAAATCAGGCGAAAGTGAACGAGCTCGAAATGCAGCTCATGTCAGCCATTCTAGTCGGACAGGAAGCCGCGCTGCAGCAGCTATTGAATCAGTTGCTTACGGATTTAACCCAGCAAACGCCTGAAGATATGAAAATTCAAGCGTTAACGCTTTCGATTGCTCTGCTCGGAACCATTCAAAAACAGTTCGACCCTGACGAAAAAGAATCACTGGGGAGAATCCCGACGGACATACCGCAAGCGCATTGGACGGCCAAGGACGTTATTCATTGGGCGGACACACAGGTGAAGAGCTTCTTGCTTCTGTTTAACAGCTGGCAAGCGTCCAAAAGCGACAACGTCATTGAAAGAGCTACCAAATATATCGAAGAGCATTACAGTGAGGAATGCCGGTTAACGGATGTGGCCGCCCACCTCCACCTCAACTCAAGTTATTTTAGCGTTCTGTTTAAAAAAGCGACCGGCGAAAGCTTCACCCGATTCGTCACCCGATTGCGCATGGATAAAGCTGCCCTGCTGCTTCGGAACACAGATATGAAAATATTCGAGATCGCCTGCGCCATTGGATTCGATGAGCCGAATTATTTTACAAACGTATTTAAACAGCAGTTCCAGATGTCACCCAAAGAATACCGAAATCAAAGATAATAGAGGCTGTCCATCTTTTAGCTATAGGGGAACTACAGGGAGCTATTTGAGCAATATTGAGCTGATACCAAGGTTTTGAGGGAGCTACAAGGCCTTATTCACCCTTCAAAACTTACATATGATCCGAAATTTGTAAATTAGAGGACTGTAGTTCCCCTTGATTGGCAGAAGTATCGATTTTGCAAAAAATAGCGGATCGTTGTTCCCTATTGTGACAATCCCTCTTAAAATAACTAAAAAAAAACATCAAAAATTAACGAAATCCATGACAGAAACCGACAATTATTGAATCCGTCTTCGTTTATAATCTAAAAGATGAAGATTGCCAATTCCATTATTCTATACAATAGTCGGGAGTGTTATCTGTTGGTCATCAAGATAATCAAACATATAGGCGTCCCCTTTATTTGTTGTTTGACCATTTTTTCATCCATAACTCTGGGTAAAGCACCAAGCATCGCTGCAGTCCTCTTATTCGGTATCGCTTTTTACCTCAGCATTGCTTTCGAGCGTAAGCTCCCTTTTTCACCTAACATCCAGTTTATTTTACTCGCCCTTTTTCACTGGTCCAGTCACTTAAATTGGTGCTTGCTCCTGTATTATTTATTGATTGGATTCGCTATTGAAAACAGACTGAAGTACACCTCCACCTTTCTGACCGCACTGCTGTACATCGGGGTTTACTCCATGATTCGTTTATCCTACATGCCTCTTAATTACTACAACCTCCTAGTTTCGATCTATGACATCGCCAGTTCCATTATTTTCGTGCTGCTTGTCCAATTTGTTCTCAAATCCGAATTAGACAAGAAGCGGTTACAACAAGAAAATGATTATCTTACAACACACGATCCGCTAACTGGGCTGCTTAATTATGAAGGCTACGTGACCACGATTGAAAATTTAATAGTTAAGCGCTTTAGCTTTGTGCTCGTTTTATTGGACTTTCAGGATTTTAAATCAGTGAACAGCGAAAATATACATAACGGAAATGAAACTTTGAACCAGATTTCGCTTTTACTTGGCAACATGTTCTACGATTCTTACGCCATGTCGCGGTACGCCGGGGACCAATTCGCCATTATTTTGCCAGCCAGAGAGAACCTAATTTCTACGATTAGCGAGTCCTTGGACGCGAATATTTTAGGCTTTCAAGTAACTTACAGCTTTGCCGAGTATCCCTTAGAGGCGTCGACGAAGGAAGAGCTAATCTCTCTTGCCGAGGAGCGGTTGTTCCAAAATAAACGGGCTGTCTGGCTCAAAAGAGAAGAGCATTTATTCCGCTCTGAGAAAATGAAGATGATCGGGGAACTAGCTGCAGGTATGGCACATGAGATTCGAAACCCTCTTACAACGATCAAAGGTTTCATGCAAATCGCGACCACAAGAGCCTACAATATCCAACCTTGGCATGAGCTGATCATGAGTGAAATTCGAAGAATGAACGAGCTGACCGCGGAATTTCTGCAATTCTCCAAACCGCATATCAGCAACATGAAACCGGAATCCATAAGCGATTGCTTGGACAGGGTTCTGTCCTTAGCCGAATCGGATGCGCTGTATCGCGGGCATAACATCATTTTTGAAGACAATGAGGAAGCCCTTTATATATTCATTGACCGGGATAAAATTGTACAAGTTCTGTTAAATTTGATCCAGAATGCATTTGAGGCGATGAAGCATCCTGGCGATGTTCACGTGCGCATAAAACAGGAAAATGAACTCGCGATCATTGAAATTGAGGACTCCGGCGATGGCATGTCCGAAGGGGAGCTGGAGAAAATCTTCAATCCCTTTTATACCACCAAGGAGAACGGTACCGGTCTGGGGCTCTCCATATGCCATAAAATTGCCGTTGATCATGGCGGATCACTGGAAGTGAAAAGCGCGATCGGCTTTGGCTCCATCTTTAGCTTTAAGCTGCCGATGGTTGATATGTAAGATATGTCCCCCCTAGCTTCTTCGCGGCCATAGAAAAACAGCAGATCGGGAAGTTTCCCAATCTGCTGTTCGTGTTTTACATTCAGGGCTGTTTAACGCCCTCAATTTCAATTGAAATTTTGACCTCATCACCGATCAGAACTCCGCCTGTTTCCAGTACGGCATTATAAGTTAACCCATAATCTGCGCGTTTGATGCTTCCAACTGCACTGAAACCAACCTTTTCATTGCCCCAAGGATCTTTGCCCACGCCTTCAAACGTAACGTCAAACGTTTCCGGTTTCGTGACGCCATGCATTGACAGATTGCCGGTTACCGCGTACTCCCCATCGCTTGTTTTTGTGATTTGCGTAGACTGGAATGTCATTGTAGGATGCTGCTCGCTATCGAAGAAATCTGCCGAACGCAGGTGCGTGTCACGATCTGAATTCCTAGTGTCTATACTGCTTATGTCAACTTGGAAAAGAATATTCGCTGACGTCAGATCCTCTGCATCAGCTTCTATTTGTGCTTCAAACGAGTGGAATGTGCCTTTAACCTTAGCAATCATCATGTGCCTAACTGAGAAGTCAATACTGCTGTGACTTGCATCTACTGCCCATTTCGATTTTGCCATAAAAGTTGCGCCTCCTCATTAGTTATAACTTATTAAAAATAATATACTAACTAATTCTCATTCACTACTAATCGTAACTCTCAGGCCGCCTTTTGTCAAACAAATTCTGTAAGATACACATTGTTTAATCTCGCTTTATATGATACGTTATGTATCAGAAGGCGAAATAAAAAATCCCATTTTAGGAGGAAGCAGGAATGGCTACGGAACAAAATAAACCTGTGTATTATGATGGAAGCGGTATCATTCAAGTGCCTCCTCAGGAAACAAGTTCTAAGGACATCGTAATTAAACCTGCAGATGTGAGCAGCAAGCCTATTCAAATTCCTTACTTCCCTTATTTACGCTAAAGCACGGAAAAAGCGCGGAGACCGCCAGGGCACTAGCCCTGACGGTCCGCTTTATTAAGCCATAACTCAAAGGCAGCTTAAACTTGTCTCCACCAATAACCCCGCCATTCACCGGACCTTCCATTCACAATAATTTGGATAAAAAAAGAGTACCCTCAGGGGCACCCTCCAAGTTATTATACAATTTCCACATCAATTAGCTTAAACTGAGTCACGTCAACAATTCCGCGATTTGAAATCCGAATTTCCGGAATAACGGGCAGTGCAATCAATGAAAATGTCATAAACGGCGCGTTTAACGGGCAACCGATTTGTTTCCATGCTCCTTCGAGCTGCGCAACCTCTTCGACAACTTCAAGCAAAGATTTGTCTGACATGAGACCTGCAATCGTCAATGGAACTTGAGCCAGCACGCTGCCGTTCTCGACGACAATGGTTCCGCCTCCCAATTTGATAAGCTCGTTAGCGGCGAATGCCATATCCTGCTCATTAATGCCCATCACAATTAAATTGTGGCTGTCATGCGCAACGGTTGACGCTACAGCACCGGATTTCAATTGAAATCCGTGTGTAAAACCAAGCGAAATTTCACCGGTGCCGCGGTGCCGCTCTATGCATGCAAGACGGACAATATCCTGCTCGGTATCCGGCTGGATGATCCCTTGCTCAACACTCAGCGTTGCTGTCATTTTCGCTGTTCTCGCACTGTTTTCAATCACCTGTATGACATTGACGCTTGTTTTCTCCTCTTTGCCGCGGCTCGCAAGCTGGAAGTCCTCCACCGTCAGCTCCCGCTTCACGTTCATGGAGCTGCGAATATGCGCCGGATACACAAACGTAGGGAATTGAGCGACCAGCTTACCTTCGTCAAAAATGACCTGCCCATCCGTTATGACCGTTGTAGGCTCCACCTTTTGCAAATCATCGAGCAATAGAATGTCTGCGCATTTACCTGGCGTAAGGCTGCCTAGATCTTTCTCCAGGTTAAAGTAACGCGCCACATTAATAGTCACCATTTGAATAGCGGTGACAGGGTCGACACCCTCTTCAATCGCACGGCGCACCACATGGTTGAGATGTCCTTTCTCCACCAGCGTTTGCGGGCTGACGTCATCCGTGACGAGGGAGATATTGGACGTGTTCACCTTATCTTCCGTGACCACTTTGATGACCTCTTTCACATCATGCCAAGCCGAACCTTCCCGAATCATCAAATGCAAGCCCAATCGGACTTTGTTCAGCCCTTGCTCCCGCGTTACCGTTTCATGATCTGAGGTCACGCCGGATGCGATATAGGCTTGAAGCATATGGTCATCCTCACTCGGAAAATGCCCCGTGACCGTTTTGCCACTATTGATCGTCGCTTCGATCTCTCCGCACATTTTCGGATCACCGTACACGACGCCCGGGAAATTCATCACCTCGCCAAGTCCGACCACTTGATCCCACTGCAGTCCCTCCTCAATATCGCTCACTTCTAGGCTTGCGCCCGCATCTTCCAAGTCCGTCGTTGCAGGTACGCAGGATGGGAAAGTCGTAAACACTTTGAGCGGGAGCTGCTGCCCCTCTTCGTGCATCAGCCTAACCCCTTCTGAGCCAAACACATTGGCGATCTCATGCGGATCCATGAAAATCCCCGTTGTTCCTTTGGGCAGCGCCGCTTTGGCAAACTCCGTAACGGATAGCATCGTGCTCTCAACATGCATATGGCCGTCCAGAAATCCAGGAGCTATGTACTTCCCTGCGGCATCGATTACGACCGTTTGATCTCCGATGGTGTGGTCTGCATTCCCGACAAACGCAATTCTGCCAACGGCGACAGCAACGTCCGTATGCTCAAGCAATTCCCCGGAATATACATTGACAAGTGTTCCATTTTTAATGACAACATCGGCAAAAGCACGGCCTGTTGCAACTTGAGCCAGCGTTCTGCTTACTTCAACTAATTTGCTTCTTTTATTTAGAGTCATGGTTGGTAGGCTCCCTTTATGAGTTTCAACTACTATTATAGCCGGAAGCTGCAAAAAGACTATCCCACGCCGTGCCTAGGATAGTCTATAATTTTAACTTCTGAACGAAAGCCGTGCTTCGGGCATCACTTACTTCAAGTGTGCTTCTGGTCGTTGTTGTGATTTTCGCTTATGGATGCATCTGTTGAGAATATTTGAAATGAGTTCAAGCTGTTCAATACTTGCGACTTTTAAGAAATATCGCATGATTCTTCGAACATGAACGTGTTGTAAGGTTGTTTTCACACACTTCATCCTTTTCTGTCCATCTAGTTTAGTCCTATTGTACTAGAGATTCTGTGGATAAGGTGTCAGAAAATGTCGAAGTCATTCTAAAGAAAACATTAACCCCAACAACAAAGGCGAGGCCCAAAAATAACCGGCACTACGACGCAACTTCTCGCTCACTGAAGACTTATTGCGCAGCCCACTGTTTTCAGTGCCTCACTTAAGGGAACTCAGAGCCTCTATTCTGACTCATATGGCCGAATGCTCATATTAGCGGGAACTACAGGATCTTAATTGACATCCGAGCTATTAAGCCATATCGGTCAAAAACAGTAAAATAGAACCCTACAGTTCCCACTCAGCCGTCAAAAGTCCGCTTTTCAGCATAATAAGGGACAGTAGTTCCCTCAATCGATAGGCGCAAAATAAAAAAGCCCAATTTTGGGCTTTTGGGGAGGGCTGGGACGCGTGCTGGTCCACCACCTCTTAGCGATGTAAAAGAGTGTTACAGATGGGCTTTGACCGTGAGCGGAGCTCTCACGGCAGACCATCCACCACACTTTAGCGTTGAAAAACAACGTTACAGATGGGCTTTGACCGTGAGCGGAGCTCTCACGCCAACGTTAAGTTTGTTTTACATCGTTAACTTCATCTGGCTGCCGATCCACCACACATTAGCGTCGAAAAACAACGTTACAGATGGACCTTGACCGTGATCAGAGCTCTCACGCCAACGTTAAGCTTGTTTTACATCGTTAACTTCATCTGGCTGCCGATCCACCACACATTAGCGTCGAAAAACAACGTTACAGAT
>NZ_JAGGKV010000027.1 GCF_017874035.1 Paenibacillus aceris | reverse complement strand
CTAGATGATCAGAATTACTTCTACATTGTTGTTAATCCAATTCTGTCTTATCAATCTAAAAAGTCTTCGAGCTTACGTAAAGTAAAAACAGATGCCATTGATGCCTATGCCTTATGCGAATTTTTTTACAAGGAGGACTTCAAGCATCGTAAGAATAGAGGAGTGCAGTTACTAAATCTGCGCAATCTCACAAGACAGCATGTATCGGTAACAGGACAATTTGTTCAGATCAAGCTTCAATTCCAAGCGGTGTTAGATCAGGTATTTCCGGAGTTTAGGGGCGTTTACGGCGCTTTGTACTCTGTGGTGTCGCTGCAAACCTTGTTAGCCTTTCCAACGTCTGAGGACGTTCTCAGTGCAGGTGAGGCTAAATTAACCGAGAAGATTGCGGTTTTATGTGCAGGCCGTTCAGAAAATGGGCTAAAGAAAAGGCTCAGAAGCTCATGGCAGCTGCAATTCGAAATCCGTTTCGAAAAGCGCCATATCAAAGTCACTTATTTAGTATAAATATGTATATTAGCATGCTCCTCCATTATAAAGAGCATCTATCGACCCTAGAAAAGCAAATAGATGCACTCGCTAATGAAGTTGAAGAATATGAGATTATCCAATCCATCCCCGGCATCGGTCAGAAAATCGCGGCAACGATTATCTCTGAAGTTGGTGAGATTGATCGGTTTAATCATCCTAAAAAGCTCGTTGCCTTTGTTGGCGTAGATCCCAGTGTTCACATCTCGGGAAAGTTTACGGCTACGATTAATCGGATCACAAAACGTGGCTCCAGCAGACTCAGGCACGCCTTGTACATGGCTGTGCTCTGCGGGCTGAGGCGTACTGGGAGTAAGAAGCTCAAGGCTTTTTACGACAAAAAAATGGCCGAAGGAAAACCTCACAAAGTAGCGATGATCGCATGTGTGAACAAGTTACTACATTGGATATTTGCCATGCTTAAACGAAAAGAAGCATACCTTGAGTTGATTTAATTGGAAATCAAACGAAATCAATGAAAAACTTTCCAAAGTAATTTTGGAGGGTTATTTGGCATGCTCAGTAATTAGTATAGCACCATCTTCTCGATTTTCTATTGAAAAATCTTGACAAGTTATTAGCTGGTTTACTTCAACAGACATAAGCAATCGTTCGTGTCAGCCATCGTACGAACTCCGCCTTGACCCTCTTCTACTCTATTAACAAAATCTAAACTCCCTTCCTTTATCCTTTCAAAGCGAAAATAAAAATAAGGGTAAGCTACGCTTACCCTTACCCCAAAGTTTAAATCATAAAGCCTCCGTTAATATCGAGCGACGCACCGGTAATATAGCTTGCTTCCGGGCTGGATAAGAATATAACCAAGCTAGCGATGTCATTTGCGGTACCATATCGTCCAAGAGCGATCATATTCTTTAAAATGGAAGCCATAGAACCTTCAGCAGGATTCATATCGGTATCAACCGGACCTGGCTGAATATTATTAACTGTTACCCCTTGCGGTGCTAGATCCCTAGCAAGACCGCGAGTCATAGCGGCGACTGCGGCTTTGGACATGCTATATAAACTCATTCCGGGAAAACCGGTTACATCGGCATTTACACTGCCTATCGTAATGATTCTGTCACCACTTTGCATTTGGGGGCCGGCTGCTTGAATGGCAGCAAAAACCGCTCTAACATTAACAGCAACCGTGCGGTCGAACTCTTCCATTGTAAATTGGTCATATGGTTTAACATCAAGGATCCCTGCATTATTAACCAGTATATTTAAATGACCGAAAGTTTTAATCGCTTGAGTAACTGCTGACTTCACCGAGTCGGCATTTTCACTATTGGCTCTAATGGCCATAGCTCTCCCACCCTCAGCCTCTATGCTCTTAACCAATTCATTAGCTTTCTCAGCAGAATTGGCATACGTGAACGCTACAGCTGCGCCGTTTTTAACCAACCTTTTAACAATCGATGCCCCAATACCGCGAGAACCGCCCGTAACAAATGCCGTTTTTCCATTTAAGAAATTTGAATTCATGATATCTAGTCTCCTTTTATGTGATTTACATATGAATTTTAAGGGAATGATCATTCCAAATCAGAACAAAAAAAATTATCGTAAAAAATAAAGAGAAGTCTCTAAAATGGTATCCAATGTTTTTCGATCTGCAGCCGCGGAGGTGATGGTTATTCCATTCGTAACGTTTACAAGATATTGAGAAAGATCACGTAAATTGGGATTACCTTTTATTTCTCCATTGGCAATTCCGCGTGTAAGCAATTGAAAGAAAGCTCTTTCTCTTAAGTTGTTATTCGTACTAACTCTTGCTCGAACTTCCGGATGCTCACTCATTTCCAAGGATGCATAGACTAGTAAGCAAGTTTTAACACTATTATGTTCAAACAGTTTATTGAAAAACCTCAATAGCACTTCTTTACAAGTGCCCGGTTCATATAAGATGGAAGTAATATCGCTCGTTTTCTCCCCATAGCGATCCAGTGCCACTAAATACAAGTCTTCTTTACTTCGGAATGTCTGATAGATGCTGCTCCGATTTAGAGACAACGCACTCACCAAATCCTGCATGGATGTACCCTGGTAACCTTTTTCTCGAAAAACATCAATTGCCTTATCGATTGTCTCTTCTATCTGAAATGTTTTTAGTCTAGACATTATTCATCATCCCCTGTTACGTATGCTATCTCAATTTAGACCCACTGTCAATATTTTCGGAAACGATCATTCCAATACAAGTATATCAAAGATGCTGAGTCACATTCTTTGTTAAGTTGAACGAATAGAGGCTTTTTCATTCATCGGAACTATCCTGCCAGTTAGTTGATCGGATCTCACAGAAACGAAAACAAGCGATGGTTCGGTTCCATCGCCACGCTATAGTTCCCAGTTAGCGGAATATTTAATCTACCTCTACTCAGTTCTAGGGTTTGTGATAAACCGATAATTTCTATAAACTCGGCTTCAGCAACACGTCTTTGTCCTTCCAATTTGACGTAAAAGTTTAGTTTCCCGTTAGAACTACGAAAAAATATTGTTATAAGAATAAAAAAGGCGCATCCACCAAAAAAGAAACTTCGAAAGACCATTATCCAATTAACTGATCCTTCTTCAAGCAATAGACATCTTCCAGTAATTATTCAAGAGGGTTTACAAATTACTGGACAGCCCCCAAGTGAATTTCTCTCTCACTCGGGGAGAAAATATCAAATTTTTGGCATAACTACATAATCCCAGAATGGGATTATGCTGCTGTTGTTTAAATCCAAAAATAGCTATTTGCCAGTCGAATGACCTGCACGAGTTTTCCACAAAACTAGTCGGATTTATTCACAATTTAGCCGTGAATCCAATTGTGCAAAACAACAATTGACAGCCATCCTGTTTTCCAGTAAAGTTTAACTTATAATTAGTACCTGGTACTAATACTTGATAACAAAAAGGAGCGAGCTTCTTATGCCAGTCTCGAACCCTCTGCATGCCCGTATCTCAGCAATAGGCAGCTATGTGCCTTCGCATATTTTAAGTAACGCCGATCTGGAAAAAATGGTGGATACGAATGATGAATGGATCGTTCAGCGCACCGGCATTCGGGAACGCAGAATCGCCGCCCCCGAACAATTCACCAGCCATTTATGTATAGCTGCCGTGCAAAACTTGCTGGACCGATATCCGGAATCGCTGAACGATGTGGAACTCATCATTGTCACTACGCATACGCCAGACCTGCCCTCAACACCAGTCGCATGTATGATTCAAGCTCATTTCGGCCTTCCAGCTGTTGGCGCCTATGATCTTAACGCAACCTGCGCAGGGTTTGCCTATGCACTCCATACTGCAAGCGGACTTGTCGCGGCAGGCTTGCATCGCAAGGTGCTCGTCGTAGGCGGGGACTCCATGTCCAAAATCACAGACTACACGGACCGCTCGACCTGCATTCTATTCGGCGACGGCGCCGGGGCGGTGGTCGTGGAACGCGAAGATGAAGAGCCGGCCTTCCTAGCCCACCATGTTGGCTCGGACGGCGCCGGAGGCAAGCATGTGTACCGCACCGGCCTCGCTGAGCAGTGGCAGGACATACCGCTCACAGGCAGCGGAAAGCTTGTCCAAAACGGCAGCGAGGTATATAAATTTGCGGTATCTACGGTTCCGCAAGGGGTAGAAAAGCTGCTTGCGAAGAGCCGCATGCAGCTTGATGATTTGGATTGGTTCATCCCCCATAGCGCTAACTTACGGATGATTGCTTCTATCTGTGAAAGAAGCGGTATTCCCTTTGACAAAACGCTGTACAGCCTTGAATATTACGGCAACACCTCCGCCGCTTCGATACCGTTAGCGTTGGATCTTGGCGTCAAAGAAGGAAAAGTGCGCGCAAAAGATACGCTTCTGTTATATGGTTTCGGCGGCGGTTTAACCCATGCAGGCTTAATTATCCGTTGGGGATAAAGCACGGCTACAGCTTGCACAGCGTCTCAAACCCGTCAATGACCATGGGATATCTTCGCATTTGACCGATTCTGGCTTTCTCCTCTTGTATCTTTAAATACGATGGCTCATCGGGAGGGAGAAGCTTCGTAACATCCAATTTATGCGCTAAACGATAGCTGGCTCTTTCCAGAAGTGATACGAAGGTTTGTTTAAAAAGTCCGAATTCTCTTGGATTCTCCTGACAGAGTGCTTTGTACTGCGTAAGAATCTGATTCAGTTCATACAAAGTTTTCGCATTTGGAATTAAATTAAGAGCAAAGATTTGGACGTCGATTACTTTATGTTTCATTTGAAACTTGTAATAATTCAGATTAGCTTCATCCACAATAGACGCGGAAATGGGATGCTCCTGGTGGTAAGTCCTCATACTGCCGAGATTTACAAATAAAGCCCCCATTGTAAACAAGCGATAGCCCATTTCCACGTCATCCCAGCCATAGCCATCCCACTCCTCGAAAAAACCGGCCTGCCCAAGAAAGCTTCTCCGCACAGAAATGTTCCCGGTATAAAAGAAGATCCATGGAAACATAAACCCAGACAAATGGTCTCCATGATGCTGGAGAACTTCTTTCTGGTAATACTCCTCATGCGGCTTCATAAAAGACAAAGCATTAAGTAATTGTACATTACCTACATCTTCTTTATTTAAAAGCGTGGAGATTTGGGGATTGCTTATATATTTCCGCCATTTCTTTGTATAATCCCGCTTACACTTGCTCATTAAAGCTTTCATCTGTTCGAACTGTACGCTGCTAAATCCAGGATGAATAAGCGAGTAGACGCCCCTCAAATGTATAGTCCCTATTGCAATTTGGCGATCACGCCTTTGATGAGCCAGCACATGCTGTTCAATAAAGTCAGGGCCAACAAGCACTTCGGCATCCAGGAAAATGATGATTTTCCCGATCGCCGCTCGTATCCCCATATTTCTTGATCGGGGCCTGCCCACATTCTGCTCACACTTTATATATTTGAACACAAAAGGAAACCCATTCTTCTGCGCGATCGAAGGCGTTGAATCACCGGATGCGTTATCCACCATAATGACCTCTACTTTGGAGAGATCGAAGGTCTGATTTTGGAGGGAATACAAGGTCAGTAAATTATAGGGATACCGATTGTATGAGGGGAGCACGAGGCTAACCTCCATGGTTCTCTTCCATCCTTGATGTACGAGAAGATTCGACTTGCCATTCGAATACCAATACAGTCCAATTTCCTCACCGGATAGCGAAGAATGCATGCAGCAGCTAACTTGCCCTGGCGTTCTGGCGTGATTCCAAATCCTTAACTCCTTCATCTCACCTTGAAAACAACCATATGGCGAACATCCTCCCAAAATAAGTGACGGGTAGACCTTGCTTTTGATGCTTGGCAGTCCTTTTTTGACGAATCTTCCATTCACATAGAGAGAGGGCACCTGATCTTGATAGACTAGGGCCACATGTATCCACTGGCTTATGGAAACAGGATAAACAAGGACAGCAGGCAGATGATCAATGGAATGTTCATAGACCGAGATCCCATTCACCCCAATGGAAATGCCTACACCGGCTTCATCCCCTTGCTCTCCGCAGGCCGGTCCGATGAAGTACAACTGTCCCGTGTTTCCGTATATGCCATAAGATGACTCTGCGTCCAGACGAATTCCGGCCCCAGCCGGCTTCACCCAAAATTCATAGGTAAAAGAATTGGGGAGCTCTCTAATGACATTCTGAATGGTCGTAGATTCATTCCCGGAGAACGATATCGGTTCGTGCCGCATATAGGATTCACCCTTTCTAACGAACAGGAGCTTACTTCATTTCGTTGATTAAACGTTCGAGACTTGCTTTATATTTTTCATTAACCGCTTGAATCTCGATCCATTGTTTCTGACTATACACAACGCTGCCCATAGCATCATGCACACGATACAGAGTCAGTGATTCATTCAGCGAATGAAACTTATAGACTTGTGCAGCCCTTTTCCAGTAGTCAAAATCGTGCGTATACGGAAGGGTTTGATCAAAGAGTCCGACCTTTTGGAACACTTCCATTCTCATCATGATCGTCGAGCCGTTCACAGGGCAGCTGTTCACCAGATGCTTTAAAAAGTAGAGCCGGTCTTCAAAATGAAGGCCAACATTCGTCCTTGTGATTTGATCGTTCCCATCGATGAGATGGAAGTTCGTGTAGCTAATCGCGGCATTATGACGATGCATAAAGTCGACTTGCTTTTCTATTTTTGTAAGCTCGTAGACATCATCAGAACTCAACCAAGCGAACAGATCACCTGTTGCCCGCTGAATGCCCGCATTTAAAGCAGTCGCCGTTCCGCCGTTTGCTTTCTCCACATAAACGATCTGAGATAAGTACGGCTTTACGAGATCGGTATGCATGGTGGATCCATCACTGACGACAATGAGTTCGATATGCGGATAGGTTTGCTTCAAGACGCTTTGAATCGCCCGCTCTACATAAGGACAATTATAAAAAGGCATTACGACAGATACTTTCGGCATGCTACGCTTATCCATGAGCTCCTCCCTTCACCAATCCTTGTTCTTGGCTTGCCCTAATTCAATCAATAAATCTCCCGCTACCTCTTTAAATGCATCCTTGATTTCGTGATCAAAGGCTTTCTCCCAACCTCCGATTTTGCCCTCTCGAAATGTAGGCGATCCGAAAGGATTGATATTGCTTTCCATTCGACCTACCATCTGCTCTATTGATATAGGAGGAGTGCGTCCTTCCCACAAGTATTCGGCTATTTTCGTGATCGTCGCTCTGCGAGATGCTGGAGATTGCATCAAATCTTCGAAGGAAACCGTGCATACGCCCGGTTCATCCAACCACCCCAAAAACAAGCGGTAATAGTCCGCAAGATGGGGATATTCGATCTCAGGAATACCGTAAATAATTTGCATGTAACTTTCTTTCAGCGGGAGGTTCGGATCTGCGAATGAAAACGGATAGGGGATGGTTCGAACAAAATGAACAAAAGAAACGAGGATATCACGTAAATCCCTGATCATAAAAATTTGTTTCATCTGCAATTGCCGAAACATGGCTGCCCACTCCGGCATATGGTAGATATGTCCCGTAATCATTTCATTGTCTGCGGCACCGCGCAATACTCCATAGTGCGTCTGGACCTGGTTCGCGTTTCCTTCATACATATGTTTGAATTCATCATGCGTAACATCGGGTATGCCCAGCAGAATTTGCAGTAACAAATGGGTTCCGCTCTTGGGAATCGTATTTTGAAAGAATCCAGGAAGCTTTGAAGGTGTAGTCACAGAACTCCCCCCTTCTCAATTAATCAACGGTTGCCGTCGTACAAAACATATCGATATTATACACAAAATGGCATAAATTGGATTGTACAAGAACCTATTTTTGCTCAAAAGTCTGAACTCAGCGGCAAGCTGTTTTAATAGGAATGAGAGTCTCTCTATGTTTCTATCTATATTTGTAAAAATATGTTATTTGTACAGTCAATCTATCAATTTGCTTCATAGATTAAGAGCAGCATCATAGAAATTCCTTGATGGTGCATGTTATGAGGAGAGGGGGGATTCACCATGGTCAAACAAGTCGTTGATGCTTTTCAAAGTGTTCCTTCTAACGCAACAGGATCGATTAACAGACCGATTCCAGCAGCGCCAGGAAGCATTGTATTAGCCGATTTTGGTCTTACGTACCCAGCTAATACGAGTGTGTTTCTTGATGTCACTGTTGGCTATGCGGCTACGCTCGGATTTCCGGATGTGACATTTCGTATCATCAGAGACACACAACCGATCTTCACAATAACTTCAAGAACTTTGGCATTACTTGAGCAAGGCAATATTTCTTTTAATACAGTGGATATTAACCCGCCAGCGGGCAGCCACGATTATCGTTTAATCGCCGAAGTAACGTCTGGTCTCTTAACAGCTGCAACTGTCGTAGGCCCGGTCGCTTTCAGCGGCATTGCACTTGCCCCGTAATAAACAATAGACCTGGCCGCGGCTAGGTCTTTTTTGCGTAAACTTTCCATATTAGAACAAGCGTCCACTCCGACTAACGACCTTACTCATAAGATATCTCACATCCGATTGTATAGGAGGGAGATAGAGCGATGAAATTTACATTCCCTATTATTACGTTGTCTATGGGAGGCGCTCAGCGAATGCTCGCCGAACTCGTCAATGGTTTAGTAGAAAGAGGGCATGACGTAACGATTCTAATGCCGCGCTGCGGAATTATCGAATACGCCATGAAAGCAAGAATCATCCGTACTCGCCAGCTTGATTACATCGACGTAGATGAATTCCCCCAAAGCGACTTCATTATTTCAAACTACTACACCATCGTCTCCGGTTCGCAAGTTGCCAGTGAGCAAGGGAAGGGCGTGCATATCCGGCTAAGCCTCTGCTATGAGCCTTCTTTTCTCCCCAATAATGATATTACTTTCCGTACTTATCATTTAACGAGACATCTTCTCGTTCTGTCTGCTTGGCAGCAGCAATTAATTGCTCTAAACCACGGCGTTATGGGGCATATCGTACCGGTAGGTATCAGTCCTTCCTTTCGCAATGAACATGTCCGCGATCGCCAGAGCAGACTGCACATATCCGCCATATTAAGAAGGCCTGAATGGGGACATGTTTGGCATCGGGAGCAGGATTATTTGCTCTACCACCTCCAACTTATCAAAGAGCAATACCCTGATGTGTCAATCAATATCTTCACCCCGCCTTATGAATATTCGACTTCTCCTTATCTGCAATCCCTAAAAAAACAATACGATTTTCGTTTCCTGCAACCTGTGGACGATAAAGCCATGAGCCGGCACTATAGTGAAGCGCATATTTTTGTTAGCTCATCCACGTATGATACAGCTCAAATACCCGGTTTAGAAGCCATGAGGTGCGGGGCTGCCCTTGTTACTACCTATGCCGGCGGGAATATGGATTATTGCCGCAACGGCGATAACTGTCTGCTTTCGTATCGGTATGAAAACAATTTATCCGCTAATATCCGTCAATTAATCGAGAACCCGGCATTGCGAAAAAAGCTTGCAGCCGCAGGGGAAGAGGAAGCCGCGAAATGGACATGGAAGCGAAGTCTGGATAAGTTTGAGGATGCCCTTCATGCAATCACTGGTAAAAGAATATAAGACACTTTGGATGAAAGGAGGTGCGTAATGACTAACAAACACATTCAGTGGCAGCCATCCATAATAACGCAGATGAACCGTCAGCTCATGAATGGCCACAAAAGCTGTGTACTGTGGCTCACTGGCTTATCGGGCTCCGGGAAATCATCGTTGGCCTATGAAGTCGAAGGCATCCTTTATCAACACGGTGTCCGTGCTTATGTCTTAGATGGAGACAACCTGCGGCACGGTATCAATCGAAATCTTGGATTTTCCGCTGAAGATCGAAGTGAAAACATTCGCCGGACCGCAGAGGTTGCTAAACTCATGGTCGATGCAGGTGTGATCACGCTGGTAGCGCTGATTTCCCCTTACCGGGCGGACCGGGAATTGGCGAGATCTTTATTCGTCTCCAATGATTTTATCGAGGTTTATGTAGATTGCCCCTTACATGTGTGTGAACAGCGAGATCCGAAGGGGCTTTATGTAAAGGCAAGGTCCGGTATTATTCCTGATTTCACTGGCATTACATCCCCTTATGAACCGCCTATTCAACCGGAAATCACCATTTCCTCGAATCAACTGCCCCTACGGGAATCAGCTGCCTGTATTCTCGATTATTTGATAGCTCATACCCTCATCCCCTATCCTCAAGGATAAACGACTTCGTCGTCCTATTAGGACGAGCGCGTTTGTCAAGGTAGATGCGAAGCAAAAGTATAAAACTTATACTTTCTTATCTACTAATGAGAAAAACCTAGCCTGCGGCTAGGTCCTTGTCTGCCCTGCCATAAATAGGGGAACTCCATTCCCTTATTTATGTAAATAGCGAAATTTTGTGGGTTTGGGGGAACTACAGGCTCTTATTCCACCTCCATTCTATTGTCCAAATAGGTGTCAAAATGGCGAAATAGCGGACCCTAGTTCCCGCTCCCTCACGCAAAGGGACCTTTTTGGCAAAATAGCGGCCTGTAGTTCCCCGAAATGCTATCATGTTGAGAAAAACCACCCCCCGCCATAATGGCATTTTCAAAGATACCTCATGAACCTTGGGTGTTTTTTTATTTGCGAATCAGCGCCTCTAAGGATTTTCTGTAGTTATATTGTACTTGATGAATTTCTTTCGTGATGGACGAGGCATATTTCTGACTCCCCATTTCGGGATGCACACGGTACAACACAAGCGGTTCATCCAAGTAATAAAAGTCATATTTATGCAGGAGCCGCATCCACATGTCATAATCCTGGGTGTATTTCAGACTTTCGTTGAATAAACCGACTTCATTCCATACATCCATGTTCAGCATCACGGTACAGCCATTAATAAAACATCCTCTGAGCATCGTTTTAATAAATTGCCCCCTCTCCGGATAAGTGATTCCTGCCTTTCCTCCCATTACCCTGCAGTTATTTGAATCGATATGATAATAAGCGCCGTAGCTAACCGAAACCCCATGCTCCTGCATGAAAGCTACCTGTCTCGCTACTTTATCAGGTTCATAGAGATCGTCGGAGCTAAGCCAGCTGAAATACTTTCCGGAAGCCCGCCTAATTCCCGCATTTAGGGCACTGCCCGTCCCTCCGTTCCTTTTGGCCAAATAGACGATTCTTCCCAAGTAGGGATTGATTTTGTCCAGATGTTTGGAAGAACCGTCATTCACAACAATGACCTCAATATGGGGATAGCTTTGTTTAAGCGCACTCTCTATCGCTTGATGAACATAAGCGCAGTTATAGAAAGGAATAACAATCGAAACAAGCGGATCCTGACTCACGGTTTTCTCCTCCCTTACCTAATTGCTAGATTCATCCTCCTTGTACATAGAAGATCTTCAATATGTTATTGCTATGGTCTGCTAAATGTTCCTGGCCTGGCTTAGTTCGAGTTATACGTCTATATAGAGATAATTACTCGCAGTTTAGCGTACGAATCGAAACTTTTTTACATACCCATTTATTGGATAAAATGGGATTGAGTCCACTACAAAACTTTCAACTGCGAATAATTTGTTACTATATGTTGAAAAGGAGTGAAACCGTTCATGATGAGAGGTAAACATGCATTGGTAACAGGTGCCGCGGGCTTTATCGGCAGTCATCTCGTTCATCAGCTTGTTCTTGAGGGGGCCAAAGTGCGAGCCTTTATTCGATATAATTCCAGTAATTCACGTGGCTTTATCGATACGCTTCCTACTAACATTCAAAAAGAGATTGAAGTTATTAAAGGAGATTTGCGCGATCCCCATGCCGTATATCGTGCTGTCAAAGGGAACGACACCATTTTTCACCTTGGCGCATTAATCGCCATTCCTTATTCCTATCTCCATCCCAATGATGTTGTGCAAACGAATGTGCTCGGCACCTTGCATGTCGCACAAGCGGCATTGGAATTAGGCACATCCAGACTCGTTCATACATCCACAAGCGAAGTTTACGGCAGCGCCCGATATGTACCAATGGATGAGACTCATCCACTGCAAGGCCAATCTCCTTATTCGGCCAGTAAAATCGGTGCGGATAAAATTATCGAAAGTTTTTGCTGTTCTTACGCACTGCCGGCCGTAACGGTTCGCCCTTTCAATTCCTACGGTCCTCGTCAATCCATGAGAGCTGTAATACCTACGATCATTAATCAAGCACTTCACCAATCCGAGATTGTGCTCGGTAACTTAACGTCATCCCGGGACCTTACCTTCGTAGAAGATACTGCCCGTGCTTTTGTATGCGCAGCCGTTCATGATGAAGCCATCGGACAGGTCATTAATGCGGGATCAGGAACAGAAATATCAGTCGGCGAGTTAGCGGACAAAGTCAAACAGATAATTGGACGAGAGCTCCCTGTACGTGTAGCAGACGAGCGTGTACGTCCGGAGAAAAGCGAGGTCGACCGCCTCTTCTCCGATAGCAGTAAAGCAGCTTCGCTGATCGGTTGGAAACCAACCGTCACCCTGGAGCAAGGCTTAGCCCGAACGATCGACTGGATAAAAAGCCATCCAGAGCTTTATCGTCCAGATGAATATGTAGTATAAGGGGATGATTCTGTGGAAGTTGTCATAATGACGGGAGGAAAAGGGATGCGTATGGCTCCCTATACAAAAGTACTGCCGAAAGGATTATTACCCGTCGGAGAGCAGCCCATTCTAGAGATTATTGTAAAACAGCTTCGTAATTATGGCTTTACCACGATTACCATGGCATGCGGCTATTTATCCGGACTGATTCAAACTTATTTCGGGGATGGAAGCTCTAGAGGCGTCGACATTTCTTATCATGTCGAACGTGAACCCTTAGGCACGATTGGTCCATTAAAGTGTCTCCGGCGGATGTCAGGACCTTTCTTGCTTATTAATTGCGATGTTCTCACAACACTAGACTTCGCTAAGTTTAGAGATTTTCACATCCAAGGAGGCAGTTTGCTTACCATTGCCTCCCAAAAAAAAGGAATTCCAATCCAGCTTGGCGTTCTCGAAACGAAGGAAGACTACGTGACTAACATCGTCGAGAAACCAACTCATACCGCTTGCGTAAGTATGGGCATTTACATGATGAATCCAGAAATCACCGATTATATCCCAACCAATGAGTTCTTTGACATTCCTGATTTGATACATGCCGTTTTAGCGGCTAACGAAAAGGTTCGGCATTTCGAAAATAATGATTTTTGGCTTGATATCGGGTGTCCTTCCGATTATACCCTTGCGAATGAAGAGTACAGCAAAATTAAAGCCTTATTGCTTCCCGGTGAATCCTGATGACGGAATCTCCACTCGTTCTGTTAACGGGCATAAACGGATTCGTCGGACAGCATATGGCCGCCTTTTTATTTGCTCAAAATATGAACGTTCTGGGGATTGGACGAAGCACCAGCTGCCCCCTTCAACACGCACATCTGCAGTACGTCTCAGGCGATTTGACGCAAGTTTCCTTCGTCAAACAGCTTCTGCAAGATCATAAGGTTACCTACATCATCCATCTTGCAGGAGTAAACGATGTGAACATTTCGTATGCCAGCCCTGCTGAAGTCATCCATGCGAATGCCTGGGGAACACTGAATATCCTGGAAGCCGTAAGAACTTGTCCGGATAAGCACCTCCGTGCCTGTTTGGCTGTCGGTACGGCCTATGAATATAAGCTTCAAGATGAGCCTTTAACCGAATCATCGCAGCTTCAGCCTGTAAGTCCTTATGCATGGAGCAAGCAGCTGATGTCCTCTCTCATGCAAATGTATGGACGCGTTTATTCGATTCCCACCGTTGTCGCAAGGACGTTTAATCTGATCGGTCCCGGACCTGCAGCAGGCGTTTGCGCGCAGCTTGCCAAACAAGTAGCTAGGATGGAAAAAGGCCTCATCCCTCCCAAACTCGTTATCGGAAACATGGACGTGCAGCGGGATTTTCTGGATGTGCGCGATGCCGTCGCCGCTTATTTCTCGCTTTTGCAAGTAGCAGCGGGTTCACCTGGTGAAATCTATAATGTATGCAGCGGAACAGCTTATACGATCCGCGCCATTGTTAGTTTGCTAGAGCAATATGCCTCTGTTCCGTTTGAAGTATCGATTCAGGAACATTTACTGCGCCGTCAGGAAGCCAGCGTTGTGCTTGGGGATGCTGCGAAGCTGAAAGATGCTTCCGGCTGGGAGCCAATAATTCCATGGCAGCAATCCATCTTGGATACATTAAATTATTATCGGAATCTATAACGGAACTTCACATAATAAGGAGGCATTCGATATGAAAATCATGACCGTTCTAGGTACACGTCCGGAAATTATCCGGTTAAGTTTAGTGATATCCAAACTCGATCTCCTTGCCGATTCACATATTCTCGTACATTCCGGACAAAATTATGACCGTTCGTTAAGCGACGTATTTTTTGACCAAATGGGAATTCGAAAACCGGATGTTCACATCCAGCTTCAAGCACAAACCGTTGGTGAGCAGATTGCCCAAATGTTCACCCAGGTCGAGAAGGTGCTGATCCAAGAGAAGCCGGATCGAATGCTCGTGCTGGGAGATACGAATAGTGCACTAACAGCCATTATTGGCGAACGTCACGGCATTCCTGTTTATCACATGGAAGCCGGGAATCGTTGTTACGATACGCGTGTGCCTGAGGAAATCAACCGTAAAGCCATTGATGCAATCTCTACCTGCAATATGCCTTACACGCCTGGTGCTAGGGAGAATTTGCTCCGAGACGGAGTCCCTCCGCAGCGAATTTGGATGACAGGCAATCCGATTTATGAAGTTATGCAGCACTATAAAGAGCATGCGAACAGGAGCACCATTCTTACAGACTTGGGACTGCAGGATAAAGGCTATCTTCTTGTGACGGCACACCGTGCGGAAAATGTGGACGATGCTTCCCGCCTGCAGCAAATTGTCCAAGGTTTGAATCTATTGGCAGACGACCTTCAGGTGCCTATCATTTGCAGTACGCATCCAAGGACGCAAGACCGGCTGATCAAATCGGGGATAACCGGCTATAATCCTCTCATTCAATTTCTCCCTCCTTTTGGATTTTTCGACTTTCTGAAACTGCAAATGCATGCGGCCTGTGTCATTACAGACAGTGGAACGGTTCAAGAGGAAAGCTGCATTCTCGGTGTCCCTGCTGTCACGATTCGGCAGAGCACGGAAAGACCGGAAACTTTAATTTGTGGAAGCAACCTCCTTTCCGGGCTTGTACCTGAACGCATTCATGCTTGTGTTAAGTTAATGCTGAATTCCCATCTTACATGGGATTATCCGGAAGGCTATCTGGACCCTCATGTTTCTTCGAAGGTTGTCAATATTGTGCTGGGAGGACAAAGCTATGTTCACTAATCAAACGCTTCTCGTGACCGGAGGTACCGGGTCATGGGGACAGGAGCTTGTTCGAAAGCTGCTGTTGGAACAACCAAGGGAAATACGGATCTTCTCCCGTAACGAATTCACGCAAGTACGGATGCAGCGCGAATTTCAATTTAACCCAAAGCTTAAATTTATTATTGGCGACGTCCGGGATCTGGAAGCGCTCGATGCAGCTTGCAAAAACGTAGATTACTTATTCCATTTAGCTGCCCTCAAGCATGTTCCTGTCTGTGAGGACCAGCCGGATGAAGCACTCAAGACCAATGTCAAAGGAACTGAAAATGTCATTCGGGCCAGCATACGAAATCAAGTCAAAAAAGTTATCGATGTTTCCACAGACAAAGCTGTGAATCCAATAAATTTTTATGGAATGACCAAGGCACTCGGTGAGAAACTGATGATTCGGGCCAACAGCCTCGACACCTCAACCCGGTTTGTCTGTATTCGAGGCGGGAATGTGCTCGGCACCAACGGAAGTGTTGTCCCTTTTTTCAAGAACCGCATTCTGCAAGGAGAAGATCTCCCTCTCACAGATAAAGAAATGACTCGCTTTTTCCTAACTCTGTCGGAAGCCATTGACCTGCTGTTAAGTGCCGCACGTGCCGCTATTGGAGGAGAAACCTTTGTCATGAAAATGAACGCCTGCCGGATTACCGACATCACCGATGTTCTCCTCGACCGCTTATCTACCAAGACGCTTCATGTCAGAGAGGTCGGCATCCGTCCTGGTGAGAAGCTTCATGAAGTGCTGATCTCCGAGCATGAAACCCCCTATACCTATCAGTATAGCGATAAGTACTTCGTCATTCTTCCTTCTAATGCTGACCCTGATCTCTATAGCCACTATAACCATCTGCCTAAAACGATGATTACACAGTATGCTTCGAATGACCTGCTCATGAACACAAACGAAGTTCAAGAAATGCTTGAACAAGGAGGTTTCCTTCCATGAAGCTGCTCATCATCGGGGGCCGTGGCATGGCAGGGCACATCGTAAAACAATATTTCAGCGCTCAACCTCATGTTGAAGTCTGGGATACCGCACGAACCGCACTCCAGGGAGATCCCCATTCCTTAGCGTTGGATATCCGGGATACGGGGCGTGTGCAGGAACTGCTTGACTATATCAAACCTGATGTCGTGATTAATGCTGTTGGCCTTCTCAATGAGGAGGCTAGGCTGCATCAGGCTGAGGCGATAGAAGTAAACAGTTTGTTTCCGCATTTACTGGCACAATGGGCAGAGCTTTACTTCTTCAGGCTTATTCATATTAGTACAGACTGCGTATTCTCAGGTCTGCGGGGGAATTATACCGAATCCGATACTGCCGACGGTGCGACGATATATGCCAAAACCAAAAGCTTGGGCGAGGTAACAGGTCCGAACATCTTAACGATCCGCACCTCGATTATCGGCCCAGAATTAAAAGAAAATGGGATCGGACTGTTCCATTGGTTCATGCAGCAAAAAGGTGAGATCCCCGGCTATGGCCAAGTATTCTGGAATGGCGTGACAACTTTGGAGCTTGCCAAAGCAATTCACTGGTGCCTCCGGCATCCGGCGATTCACGGACTTGTCCACTTGGCAGGTCAACCTAAGCTTTCCAAATATGAGCTGCTGCAGATGCTGCAAATGCAGTTTGCTAAAGATGACGTGACTATTTGCAGAAATGACCAATATGTCTCGGATAAAAGCCTTCTCACCACTCGGACTGATTTCACTTATGCCGTTTCTGATTACCCTCGGATGATCGCCGAGCTGCACGCTTGGATGACCCTTCACCATCAAGGACTATACAAGTACCAAGGATAAACGAATTCGTCGTCCTTTTAGGACGAGCGCGTTTGTCAAGGTAGATGCGAAGCAAAAGTATTAGAAAGAAACCTCGTCTTTTCGTAATAGCCGCATCACGACATCACGAAAGAGAGGTTTCTTACTCTTCATTAAGAGGCTGAATACATATGCTCAAATCCATCCTCGAATCCTTTGTTGAAGCCATCCGAGTAGCCTGTATCGTATCCTTTGTCAAAGCCTTGATTATATCCTCCGCTTCGAATCAGCGACAAAGTGGATCTCCGTTTCTTGACGATCTTTCTAAGCCGTTTTTTTACAATTATTTTTTTCGGTTTTACTTTGGTTCTTATTTTGCGTTTGGAACTCAGCGATTTGCCCTTCCGCGGTGATCCAGCACGCTTTCGGCGTGCAGTTCTTTTAACGCTCATCGTACCTAACTCCTTTATACGTTATTCGCTACAATTGAGGCTGGCGCAATAATAGGCATTCCTTGTGCATATTGCTCCAAAGATTGCCCGTCGATCGTTACTTGATGCCGCTCCTTCAAATGCCAAAACAACATCGCCCAATCATTGATAAAGCGGTGCAGCTTATCGCCTTTGACTTGATAGACGATGTTTTCGGAAGTTCTGACAAGCAAGCCGTCCGGAAACGGTCCTTCTGTCTTCACGACTTGAGCCAGATGAGCCAACTTCTCCTCCACAGCCTGTGAAGAGATCGGGGGACCGATGCGCCAACTCCGCAAGTCAACCTGAGAGATACGGCTTGCAAGAAGCGACATCCCCCCTTCGATCGGATGCCGGATGCCATTTTCAACCCAGTACAACTGCGGCAACACACCTCGAACGATCGTATGGCTCGGATAGAAGTCATTCATAGAGGCCGTGCTTCCGCCCAACTTCTGTTGAACCTCATGAAGTAAGCTATGCGAGTCACCCCACTTGCGCGAGTAAAAGTCGAGGTTTTTGCTATACACTTTCTCGAATTGATCCCCCAGCGCCTTAATGGAAACACTGCCGACATGGTGAATAAAAGTGTCTTTGGCCACGACGAGTTCAAGTCCCATCATCCGTGCTCTGAACCCGAAATCATCATCCTCGCAGTTGCCGATTTCGAAGCCTTCATCCAAATAACTGAGACGCTCGAACACATTACGCCGCATGAGCACGCAGAAGCCTGTTAACCTCCCTGCAGGCACCCACTTTCCAGGGTCAGACTTATTAAACGCCTTTGCGAAGCGGTGCATCTCCTCCGTAGAGGTGTAATGTGTCTCAATCAACTGCTCGCCGCTGATGTAATTGGTAACAGGCCCGACAAGGCCGATCTTCTCGCTGCTATGCAGACAAGTCAGCATATTGGTCAGCCAATTCTTCGTTACGATCGTGTCGTTATTGAGGAAGAGTAGCGTATCACCTCGCGCCAACCTGAGCCCTTGATTCGTTCCGCCGGCGAAGCCGAGGTTCGATTTAAACACGCGATAGCGAACCTTCCCCTTCAATGACTTCAAGTAGGCGGCGGTATCGTCGGTTGAAGCATTATCAATAATAATGATTTCGAAAGGCTCTGGTGTATAAGCATAAATACTGTCTATGCAGTTCTGAAGATGAACCCGCTGATCATTCGTCGTGACAATGATAATGCTAGTGCCTCCAAAAGGCTGAGAATAGCTGACAACACCAGCTTCCCAACCGTTTTGATAACCATAGTCATGAGCGTTGTCATAACCCAGGTTGTAGCCCATGCGGTACAATTGATTAAATTTTTTGCTTCGCTTAGATCTCCTTGCCGTGAACGACCGTCTTTCTATTCTTCTCACCTGTAAGGCGCCTCCCCTTTGACAATAGCATCCGCCAAATGACCGAAATCAATAGCGACTTTGCCCAAAGCCGATGCAATCCACTCTGAGATAATAACCGCTGAAATGCCTGCGGACACGAGCGCGATATCAAATTCATGCTGTTCGATAGCTGACTTAATCCTTGGGATGTCCTTTACACCATGAACCGGTGAAATTTCGCCTACAATTTCAACATGATGTTGGCGAAGCACATCCCCGAGCTGCGGTGCAAGGTTGCCTACAAGTAAAACCCGGCGGCCTTGTGTAATACGGGACAAATACCCCGTCTGATAGATATAATAATTGACTAATGAATCCGTTAATGTAAGTTGATGATAGTCGATATTTTCAAGTTTAAAAACAGCAAACGCGAGCGGTTGAAAGTTTCGTACGCGCAGCTTCGGGATTCCTACTATAGTCGCTCCGCGCACCGCTGCCAGCAGCTCACCCTTCACTTCCAAATCGGGTACTTCGACGCCTGCATACGGAAGAAAAGGCCCATCTTCTTTAATTTGCTCGATGGACATAACCGTCTCTTGCGCCAAGGTCAACAGCTCCCCATCGCCCAATCGAACTAGGGAAAAAGGAGTGCGGTTATTTAATGCGGCAATAATTCTTTCGCCTAAGTCCTGTGCTGTAACCAGATGAAGGATTTGCGGGCGCAGATGCTCGACCCCGACAGCAATGATTTGTTCGATAGACACTTCCGGCAGTATCTGATAATCTGGCAGACATTTATCAACGAAGGCATCGCCGCCTGCATGTTTACCATCCAGGAAACCTTTACCGAAGCCCTTATCATAGCCATGATCAAAGCCGCTGTTATAAGTTGGCAGCCCTTCTTGGAGCGATTGCGTTACGGGCGGTCGTACGTATACAACTTTCAACCGCTTCGACTTGGAACGCTTCCGGAGTTTTTTCGCAGCAGCTGACCGGAATTTTCGTTTACGGCTGCCTTTTGAGTTGCCTGATGAGAAAGAGATCATATAACCTTTACGCTTCGCATCACGCTGTTTCTTTTGAAGGGGTAACATCGTATCACCTGCCTTAACAATCTGTTCAATGAAAAATAAGATCCAACATGTGCACGATCCGATTGCGGTACGTATGGTCACGCATCGTTCTTTGAAGTCCTTGCAATGCGATTTGCCTGCGTTCTTCTTCGTGGTGAAGGTAATAATTGATTTTGGACATAAGATCCTGCGGAGAATCATAAGTTGCAATCTCCTGCCCAGGCGTATACATCGTGCCTAAGTTCGCACGACCATCTGTCAGCTGCAGTTGGCCGCAGGCGCTAATTTCAAACGAGCGGGGATTGATCGAGTGCGCTGGGATTAAACGGGTATTTTGATTGGTAGAATCGTCAATTGACCGGTGCAAATTGATCACGATTTTAGCACCATTGTAGTAACTCGCGCTATTTTCAGGCGACATCCATACTCCTGTTTTGATTTTGCTCTCCAACAAAGCATAATTGCGTAACCGATCCCACCAATAGCCGGCGATTAACAACTTCTTGCCGGCAAGCTCATGAGCAATTTGTTCAAAGAAGGCAACACGGTTCCAGAAGGCAACCCCGATAAAACAAATATCAACCCGGTATTCGGCACTAACAGGCATTGGGTGATAGATTGAGCGATTAACGCCAAATGGCAAATGATAGACTTCACTGCAGCCCGCCTCCTGATATAAGGGCACACAGCTTTGTTCTAGTGTAAACACAACATCGTAATGTTTGGCTATATCGATGGTGACATCGGTGTAGTAAGGATCGTCAGCGAACCACACAGCTGTCTTAATACCCATTGCCCTTACTTCATCCACGACTTGAACCTTGAGAAGTTCAACAGAGTTCAGCGATAATAGGAGATCAGGTCGAAAGGATCTAGCTGCATCCAAAACATCATCATAAGGGGCAAGCGTCAGCACTTCCGCACAAAGTGCCTCTAATTCAGCTAGAATGCCCTGATCCATAGGGCGGTAAGACCAGTTGCCAGAAGATACATACATGACTTTGATAGCTCTTCGAGAGCCGATCTCCGGAATTCGCCCCATAATGGCTTCACATCGGCCCAAATGATAACCATGCTGCCATCCGCTGCCATAACCATCCGCGTGTCCCCGATTCCAATCGCTTCGTCTTCCTTTCAATGTACTCACCTCTTCGAAATAGCGGATTCGCCATTCATAATCGTTAACATTTGATGTAAGCGGCCCCGGTAGGTATGTTCTTGAAGTGTACGAGATAAGCCCTTTAAGGCGATACGCTGCCGCTCCTCTTCATGATTCAAGTAATATTCGATCTTCGCTACCAGCTCCTGCGGGGAGCTAAATGTATCCAATTCTTCACCAGGCGTATATAAACTTGATAATTCTTGGCGTACATCCGTTAGCTGAAGCGTGCCGCAAGCTGCAATGTCAATAACTCGAGGATTAGGTGAATAAGCAGGAATGCGTCTACTGTTGCTGTTATGAGACTCATCATCGATGGATCGATGCAGATTTATCACGATTTTCGAGGCATGATAATGCTTGGCGGTTTCTTTAGGATCTAACCAGTAGCCTTGAATTTTGGATGCCAGTTTATCATAGGATCGAAGGCGATCCCACCAAAATCCATTAATCATGATATCTTTATCTTTGAGATAATCTGCAATTTCATCGATAAAGTGTACCCGATTCCAGAACGCGGTGCCTATAAAACAAATATCTTTGCGATATGAAGTAGGCACGTGCTCAATCATGGTGCTATCAGGATTAATGCCGAACGGAAGATAGTAAACATGATTGCAGCCTAGTGACTTATACAAATCTACACAACTGCTCTCCAGAGTAAATATGAAATCATAATTGGGTACAATCTTTATCGTGTGATCCGTATGATAAGGGTCATCGGACAGCCATATTGCCGTGCGGATGCCCAAAGAACGGAGTTCCTGCACTTTATCGACCGGGAATGAGGGCGCAAGCGTAAATAGCATTAGAACGAAATCTGGTCGGGTTTCCTCGGCAATTCTAACAAAATTGTCTTCAGGATTTACCACGATAACCTCGCGTACCAGCTTCCGCAGGCCATCCGCAATGCCTCCATCTAGAGAAACATAAGGAGCTCCATCGGCCCTCACGTACATGATCTTCAGATCCCACAGAATACCGCTCTCTTGCGGTATATCCCGGACGACTCTTTGACAGCGTCCCATATGATACCCATACGACCATCCCTTCGAGTACCCAACTCGTCGGCCGGCTTCCCAGTCCTGATTCATCGGAGTCGGCCGGGCCGTGCTGGGCCGCAGCTTCTTTCGTTCTCTTATGGCCTTCATCCTTGATCACCCCTGATCTCCTGTGTATCCCTTAAGTTGAAGGTATTCTCGCAATGAACTTTTCCACTCTGGCATTGGATAAATGCGGTTCATCTTTCCATTATCCAGAACACTGTAGGCAGGTCTTTGACACACGGACGGATATTGGCTGGATGGCACAGGCGTCGCTTCGTACGTTAGCTCGCATAAGGAAAATGCCTGGGTAGCCAGCTCATACCAACTGCACGCACCCTCTCCTGAGCAATGATAAATGCCGTATTCTGACACATTTTCATCGATAAAGAATTTAATAGCTCTAGCCACATCTAACGTATGGGTGGGTGACATGACAACATCGTTAACAACAGAAACCGGTTTCCCCTGCTTAACAAGACGAAGCATGGTTTCAATGAAATTTCCTCCTTTACCGCTAGATCCTGCAATTCCATATAAGGAGGAAACACGAAATATAAAATAGTGATCCAGATAGTCCGCGATAACTTTCTCGCCTGATGCTTTGGAATTCCCGTACACATTAAGCGGATGAGGTTCGTCCTCTTCGGTATAAGGCGTACCTTTGACCCCGTCAAATACATAATCTGTGCTGAAATGAATCAGGGTGATGCCGTACTGCTTGCAAAAGGTGGCCATCCGCAATACCGCAACAGCATTAACCATCAGTGCTTTTAACGGCTCTGTTTCGCATTGTTCCGTATTGTGAAAGGCCGTGCAATTGATTAGTATGTGAAACGGACCTAACTTCTCCAAGAAAGGAATAATTGATTCCGTATCCTCCACATTCAATTGATCGCGTGTAACGGCGATAATCTCATAGTGATTATTTCCTGCGAATTGACTGCGGATATCTGAACCTAACTGACCATTAGCGCCTAGCAGCGCGATTCTTCGCATCACTCATTCCATCCCTTGAGCTCCATGATGCCTCCATACAATTTGACATCTTCAATAATCCGATGCCACTTCATCAGCTCGCTGTACCAATTTAATGTAATCGTTTGAGCCATATCCGTCACTTCGCCCGCTTCCAGCGCATTGTAAATTTCAAGCGCTCCTTGGGCAGCCGTCCACTTTCCTGTCCATTGCAAATCCTTTTCAATTTTGTCAAAGCTGACACGATAAGAACGGTGGTCGGGTGCGCCGTACCAGTCAATACTGACTTGCTTGGGGATGCTGCTAGCAACCTCTTCAGCCAATTGACCAAGCTGGTAGTTATTACGATCAGAGCCAACGTTATAGATTTGTCCGTTAATAACATCTGGGGCGGCTTCGAGCAGCAGGCACATGACGTCTGTCGTATCTTGGACATGGACGAAAGGTCTCCATTGAGAACCGTCTCTCATTAATGGAATGCTGCCGTTTTGCCACGCGCCAAGCGCCATGCCGTTAATGGCCAGATCGAAGCGGATACGGGGGGAATGACCATATACGGTAGCCTGCCGAATGACAACAACCGTAAAGGAATCATCTGCTAACGGAAGGACGCCATGCTCCGCCATTTCGTTTGCTTTGGCATAGGTTGTAAGCGGATTGGTGGGGGATGTTTCATTGACGATAACCTCTGGCGGCTGAAAGCCGTATAGGCTGCAAGAGGAAGGAAGAATGTAACGTTTTACTCCCAGTTTCTTGGCTTTATGTGCCGTGCTGACACGGGAGATATGATTAATTTGATAAGTCGCTTCCTGAAACAGCTCTCCGCTGGGGTCATTGGAGATGGCCACCAAATCGATGACCGCCTCTACATCGGCGAAGACCTCTTCCTTTAGACGACGGGAATCTTCTTTGATGAGAACAAGATTCGGATGATCCGGGAGCTTATCGATGCCAAAGAAGAAACGGTCTACCGCTTTTACTTTGTAGCCTTTATCCAGCAGCTTGGGGACCAGTACACTTCCGATATATCCCCCGGCTCCCGTTACCAAGATTGTCTTCATAATGTTCCTCCTTAGCGTATTTAATTAAAGTTATTGTCCGCTTGCTGAAGGGGCGGATGTTGACGATCCTTAGCTGACAGAATGGGATCCGACATCGGCCAATCAATAGCAAGCTGCGGATCGTTCCACTGAATGCCCCGATCATGTTCCGGGGAGTAGTATTGATCGACTTTGTACATGAGTTGTGTATGAGGAACGAGTGTGCATACACCGTGCGCAAAACCCTGAGGCACCAAAATTTGACGCTTGTTCTCAGCACTCAAGATGACGCCAATCCACTCGCCATACGTTGGCGAGCTCTTTCGAATGTCTACAACGACGTCATAGACAGCGCCAGATAAGACTCGAACTAGCTTCGTCTGCGCTTTTGGCGCCAACTGATAGTGAAGGCCACGCAGTATACCCGCCTCTACGGATAAGGAGTGATTATCTTGAACGAACTCGCAGTGAATACCCAGCTGCGCCAGCTGCTCTCGATTGTAGCTTTCCATGAAGAAGCCACGATGATCGCCATGCGCTTTCGGTTCTAACAGCAGCACCCCGGGCAGTTTCGTCGAAACCACTTTCATGCCTGTGAGCCTCCTCGTAAATGTGTGATTTGATCGACCACATAAGCAGCAAACGGCATGGAACATGTGAAAGCCGGAGACACAGCGTTAAGCACATGCATGGAATGATGATCGCCTTCTATAACGAAGTCTTGCACTAGTTCCAACGTTTCTTTGTTTAACAGCTGCGCACGAATCCCTGGACGCAAGTAGTGTCCGAAGCCGTCCGGGTCGATATTCCAAACCATACTCATACCTAAACCGATGAAATAGGATCTTATATATTTTCGCATTTCCTCGAATACCAATCGTCTGAAATGAAAGGAATTCGTGAGAAACAATTTAGCCTCATAGCCTACGATTTGCAAAAATTCCTTCCAGCGGAACCCCCGGAAGCCCGAATAGTTTTCGCGCCAGAAAGCTGGAATCGCAGTAGGGCCAATCTTAATGCTGCCGTCTACAGTTTTGGTATAGTGCACGCCAAGAAAAGGGTTGCCCAAATTGGGAACCGGATAAATATTCGTTCGCACATCCGTTTTATTTTTCGTATATTTCAAGTAAATGCCCTTAAACGGAATGATGGTATAGTTCAATCCAAATCCAAAATCATGGGCAATGCTATCTGCATAGAGACCGGCCGCATTGATTAAATATTTAAATTTAAAGGTATTCTTGCTTGTAAAAACAAGATCCCCTTTATGCTTCTTATATTGGGTCTGAAAATAAAACGATACACCGCGAGCCATATTGTCATACTTGAGCATCTGGCAGACCTCGAGGGGATCCACCGATGCCGTTGTAGGAGAAAAGAGCGCTTTACGATGCGTCTTGGCATTAGGATCAATGACATGAACATCCGCCTCATCGATCCACTTCAGTTCAACCCCATTGATGTCGGCTCTCCGCTTCAGCTCTTCGAGTCCGGCTAGCTCGGACTCATCCTTCGCAACAACCAGTTTTCCGCATTCATTTAGGCTAAGCCCATTCTTCTTACAGTAAGCCCTCATCGCCTGATTACCTTCTTTGGTAAACTTGGCTTTTAGACTGTTTGCCGTATAATAGAAACCGGCATGCAGCACACCGCTGTTACGGCCACTCGCATGCGCTGCGACATCCTCTTCTTTTTCCAGAATGCATACGGTAGCCCCAGGCTCTCTCAGCTTAAGCTCACGCGCTATGGTGAGTCCGATAACGCCGGCTCCGATAATGACATAATCATACGCCTTCACTGTCACTGCCCATCACCTGTGTTTATTTTCGGGTATTCTCGCAGCTTTTCGGTTGCTTCATACCAGGAAGGAAACGTCCCGGCATCAATCCACCAACCGTCTAATATGTGATAGGTCAGTTTCCCTTTTGCCGCATACAAATTGTTTACGTCTGTTATCTCCATCTCACCGCGTGCGGATGGCTCGATCCCTTTGATCAGACCGAACACGGAAGAATCATACATATAGATACCTGTTACACAATAGGAGGATTGCGGATTTTCAGGCTTCTCATCAATTCGTTTAATCAATTCGCCGTCCATAACCGGAACTCCATAGCGCCTTGGATCATCGACTGCTTTCAGAAACACTTTTGCACCGTCCGGCTGCATGTCGAACTCTTTTACATAAGCAGTCAAAGAAGATTCAAATAAATTATCGCCTAGTAAGACGATCAGCTTCTCACCTGGGTGCACGATGCTTTCAGCAAGCTCCAGAGCCTCGGCAATCCCGCCGGCCTCCTCCTGGATTTTGTAGGTAATCTTGACTCCCCAATTCTTGCCGCTGCCCAAAAAATCGATATAAAGAGCTGCTGACTGCTTTCCCGTTACGAGCAGGATATCGCTGATTCCCGCTTCTCTCAATTTCTCTATTGCATAATAAATCATCGGATATTTGCCGACGGGAAGCAGGTGTTTGTTAATCATTTGGGTCAATGGCCGGAGACGAGTTCCCGTTCCACCTGCAAGAATAACTCCCTTCATCGCAACGCCCACCCTTTCATTAAGACTGCTTATATAAATTGATGTGGATCCACGCCCCATTTCTCAATAAAAAGATCTCGCGAGCGCTGCACAATCGCCTTAAACTGCTGCTTGCTCTTTTTGCCGAAGCTGGCGCTGCCATGATGGAAAATAAAAGTATCCTCCGCCATCATCAGCTTGAATCCTGCATGCCTTGCCCGGTAACAATAATCGTCATCCTCGAAATGTCCGGGGCTGAATCGTTCATCTAATAAACCGATACGATCCATCACTTCTCTTTTAAATAAGAAGCAAAAACCGATAAGACGCTGCACCTCGGTATAGGTTCCTTTTTTTTGTTCATTATAGTTAACCGTCATCTCTTCGAGCGTTGTATAAGGCTCTATAATTTTCTGCCTGCCGCTAGCATAGTTGGTCATCGGCCCCACAATGCCGACATCCGGGCTGTGATAAAGGCAATCCAGCATATTTACCAACCAATTCGGCGTCAACAGCACGTCATTATTCAATAATAGAATGGTGCTGCCCTTAGCCAATTTCATACCCGTATTGCAAGCTACCGGAAATCCTTTGTTGTCATGAAATGAAACGAAAGGGACCCGTTCCTGGATCAAAAAATCGAGAGTACCGTCGGTAGATCCATTATCGACAACAATAATTTCATACGGAGTTTGCGTGTGAAGTCGAATGGAATAGATGCAATCCATCAGCAATGCTTTTTCATTAAAAGTTGGAATAATGATACTGGTTGCATTCAATGGAATCCCTCCCCAAGTGCGGAACGCTTCCGGATTGCATCCTTATACTGAAGCCGACTGCTGTAGCTGCTGAGTAACATATGCATGGCCTCCAAATGGTCGCCAAGGATGAGACTCGAGACCGGATTGGATGCTCCCGTATTCAATTTGGTCACCTTATTGCTAGAAATTACATCGATGCTGGCAGGTGCACATATCTTAAGTTCAAGCTGTATAGCCAGTGACTGGGCTTTAGGAGGTACTGCCAAATTGGCTGCCCCTATTTGTTCAATCGCTTTTCGGGAGAGCATGTGAGGAATGGCTGTCATGGAATTCGTTTTTAAATCCGGTCTGCCTTGAATGGCGTTCAAGAACTGTTTCATCATCGTTACGCTGTCGCGATATGCGAACTGACCGATGAAGGGAGTCATATCGTTAAGGGCTACGTCCGCCCCCCGGTCAATAGCTCGAATAAACGGAGCCAGTTGTACCGCTTTAACCGGGATATCCCCATCGATAAACAGCACCATGTCTGCTGTAACTAATCTGGCCCCAATCGACCGTCCCACGTCATGACCGACGGAATCCGGATAATGAACAACCGTCGCAAGCGGGCATTGTCTGGAAATTGAGAAGCTATTATCCGTTGATCCATTGACAACGATAATGATTTCCTTCATAGGAAGACGCTGCAGCTGCTCAAGGACGCTTGCAATCGTAGATCCTTCATTAAAGACTGTGACGACTGCCGAGAGACTCTTCAGTGTTGGAACCAGTACCCCATCGGGTTTATCGATGCCCGCTTGTGCGCAGTAACCTGCAAGATAAGCTTCCGAGCATCTTTCATATAAGGCATCCGGAATTCTGCGCCCTTCTCCCAAGTAGAAGTAATACCACAGAAAATTGATATAGCGGATAGGCTGCTCCTCTTCCGGAAGCGGATGATCCACTGCATATCTGCGGCCTGCCTTCTGCGCCATGAGTATCCAAGGCATCGATGGCGTTATTCGTCTTCTTCTTTTCGTATACATGCTCTTTCTTCTAAACGGCCTCTTCTTAGGTAATTGTTGTACGATGGCTTTTCGTTTCATAACATCACCCCACAAAGGATCGATCCCGGGATAAATCTGTCTGGAGACCACGCTCGTTCGTATCCTGCAGTAACCATTCGATGGCTTCCAAGTGGTCTCCGACAATGAGATGCCGCAGCGGATCTACCTTGAATGCTTTCCTTCTTCGCGGATTCATCCGACCCACATTCACTTCATGCACCTTATGAAGATCAAGCCCTTTGCGAATAGCTATCGTTTGAGCTAGCGGAGGTACAGATAAATGTTTAGCTTCTATTTGTTCCAGCGCTCTTCTGCTTAACGCGTGAGGAATTGTCGTCATGGATGCTCCACGCAAATCAGGACGGGAAAGAGCGAGATTCAAAGCATGCTTTGCTAATACAACAGGATGTACTTCGTCCGTAAGAACTTTGCCTGTGTAACTGTTCAGCGCCACATCGACGCCTCGTTCAACTGCATAGATGAAAGGTTTCAAATCCCTCGCCTGTATCACAATATCGGCATCGGTAAACAGCAGGATGTCCCCTCTTGCATGCATCGCACCAATACTTCGACCTACATCATGGCCTAACGATTCCTTGAAGGATATCACTCTTGCCCCCATCTTCCTGGCAATGTTCTCTGTCCCATCCGTTGAGCCGTTACAGACAACGATTACTTCTGTAAAAGGATGTACCAATCGAGCCTGACGAATGACGGCGGCCAACGTCTTGCTTTCATTCATTGCCGGTATGACGACCGAAACTTTGGGTGATTCATGTTCGGATAAAGGTTTGGAGGCAAGGCGAGGTTTCGCTTTCGGCTTCAAGCTCTTTCGTATCACTCGCTTCTTCATATCCACGTCCTCCTGAGCCAATTGCCATTTAGTTTCGTTCCCATTGTATGTTTATCCATTTCGAAGGGCACGGCATACGTTTAAGCCCTTTGCAAGATTTCATGAAAATGGGACATTTATCCCTCTTACCTTTTCTTATATAAGTCCTAACTGAGATAACCGTTTTTTAACTTGTTGACCTACAACCCAAGGTGAGTACTCGGAGCGGATGGTTTGTTTACCATTATGCGCAATAGCCATTCTCCATTTGGTATCCTGAACCAACCTCTGCATGTAATGAGCCGCATGCTCTGTATCTGGTTTAGCCCATACTTGATGCGCTTTATAAGGCCCTATATCCCGACCAACCGGAACAAGCTTATAATTCACTGGACAAGAGTTGTCAGCGTTCATGAAGTCGGTATTTCCAGACCAATTCGTGCCGATAACCGGCTTACCTAGGTACATAGCTTCTGCCATGACAAGGCCAAATCCCTCCGAGCGATGCAGGGAAACAAAGCAATCCGTAGAGTTAATCAGCGTATCCACCTGATCACGGTTCATAATTTGTTGAATGAGATAAATGTTGGAGTAACCTTCCATTTGCTGCAGAAGATCTTCAAGATCCCGTGGGTTGGAGTTTGGATTATTGACTTTTACGACCAAACCAACTGTCAAATCGCTAGGTCGAAAAGCCTTCTTGAACGCTCTGATAACGGCTTGGGGGTTTTTTCTCGCTTTCGTACTGTGCGTGTCGTACATACATAAAAAAAGAAATTGCTCTTCAGGGAGCCCAAAAGATTTTCGGTCAAATGAACGGTCATTTTTCACATGAATAGCATGAGGAATTTTCACAACGGGGTGAGGAGACTTCATCTTAACGGCATCTACAATAAATTGAGACGGCGCCCAAACCTCGTTGACCAGCTCAAAGCTGCTGCACCACTCATCCGGGAAATCCGGCAGTTCCCATGCCCAGTACCCGATATTGAAGCGATTGTTAAAAATTTCCCGACCCAGCGGGTGGAAAGGCCGGTCATAGGCATCACGTAAATTACTGGCATTCATATGAAAAAAGTTAACATGAAACGGGACCTCATCCATTTCCTTATGAATCCATGTCAGATCTTTATTTCTTGCCGACCTGGCGCCCGGATCAGCAAAATTAACGATGCCAAAAGGAAGCTCTACAGTGTCGAATGACTTTGCCATTAATCGGCACGCTTCACCTATTCCGATTTCCGTACGAATGTAACCGATCAGGTTTACACCTTTCTGTAAAACCAATGGGGCAGGATTCGGCGGAGGTTCGATGACTTGCGGTTTCGCTTGGGGTTCGATGTATGGCGGTATTACTTCGGGATCAACTGTTTCTGTTAACGTTGGAGGCTGATGCAACTCATATGTTCCTACAGGTTGTTCTACCGGCATTGTGGCTAGCACTACTTGTCTTTTTCTCATAGGCTTATTAAGCAAAGATCTCCTCGTCTTGAACGGCTGTTTTTTCTTCGCGCTTGTCTTCATAATTCGCTTTTGAGCTGTATCTTTTAGCTGCTTTCTTGTTTTTACAACAGAGGTTTTCCTCATCGATTTCACTCCTTACTTGTCTAAATAGGTCATTCTCACTAACCTTCCTCCATACTATGAATACCTGTTTGTAGATTCATACGCATGAACCCAGCTTGGCTAAAAATTGGCGAATGACTAGAAGGATCGATGAATTTGCTTATTGCCAAAAGGGAATGGAATTAAAATAACCCCTCCTCATCTAACCTTAGATGAAGAGGGGGACTTTGAATGGACTTTTGCTCGCGGATTCACCCACGGCTGCGCTGGAGTCCCTGTATGTTTCTCACTGATCTGTATGCCTGTAATCTTTCTCGTTAGAACCTGCTGATATTTCGCAATAATGTCTAAGTTCTCCGCTACTTGCTTTGCTAATGGCGGTGAAGCCTCAATACACTGTGTCACACTCTCAATAATACGCGCCAAAGCGCGTTGACTGAGAGCCAGTGATTCTAACAAATCCAATTTGATAAGTTGTTTTCTATCCTCGGACCTCATTTTTCCATACCGCTTCCTACACCGAACAAATCTCCGAAGCCGCCACCCGCACCTCCGCTTGAAGCCTCCTCGCCTTTTCCAAGCAATACCCCCATATGTTTGGCAAACGCAACCTCCATCTTGGTAACCCCTTCAATGACAGACAGCAGCTGCGCATGAATGTTTTGCGATTCCTTGACATGCGCTGCGTTGTCTTCATAGGCAGCTGTAGATAAATGATTGCAAATCCAGTTTCTGGATTTCTCCGCATGGACAGCTTTGGCTTCTAATATTAAAGCCACATTGTACTGGATTTTCACCATGGCATCCAAGATAGATAAGTAGCTTTCCGTTCTGTCCATTGTCTTCACCTCTATCCTTATTCGTAGCTAGGAGTTTCCTTCATCATATTCATAATAGGCGTTATATTATCCACCAGAGCATCCTCTAAATCTGCTAGATTATTTAGATAGGTGGCTATTCCTTTCGCAACGTCAAGAGAATGTTCCATCAAAGGGTTGATATCTCCAAAAGATGGATCCTTATCCGGTATTTGCCCCACCATCTCTGCCATATGAGCAACAATGAAGCGTTTGGCCTCCAAGATGTCAGCCAGCTTGTGTTGAGACTTCGCCATATGCTCCAGCATCGAAGTAATCTTTTCCTCCACACGTATTCCTCCCTTGTATTCGCAATGGCTCAGTCTTCCGTTCTTCCCCTTTAGCATATGCGGTTCTATACGTATTGGGACTCCTCATCGGCAAAAACAAGTTTGGCTCCTTTACCAGAGCAGTCCCTTATAATGATCTGTTGTTGGCTTAGCATCTAAAATGCGCACCAAATCGATCACCTTCTTTGACGGCAAGATGTCCAGGATGAAATCACGGTTCTCCTGGTTTTTATGGGTTACAACAACGAGATCTGCGAATTCCTTAATTTCCTGCAAATCGGGTGCAAGCAGTTTGGCCAAATGCGGCACCGTAGATTCGATATAATTTTTATTCGCGCCCATCAATTGGGATGTAAGCACATTGTTATCATAAATCTTAATTTCATAGCCTTTGCCCAATAGCCGTTCCAACAGCTTCACTACGGGACTTTCTCGCAAATCGTCTGTCCCGGATTTAAAGGCCAAGCCCAGCACACCGACTCGAACCATCCCCTCCGCTACAATCATGTCGAGCGCCCTCTCAATCAACATCGCATTACTGCGCTCAACAGAGGACAGCACGGACAGTTCCACATTTCTCGAACGCGCCATAGCGTTAAGAGCCCTCAGGTCCTTAGGCAAGCAGGAGCCTCCATAAGCGAAACCAGGCATTAGATAGGCTGGCGATATATTCAAATGACGGTCTTTTACAAACAAGCCCATGAGTGTATGCGGGTCGACATTCATTGAATGACACAGAGCAGCAACTTCGTTTGCGAATACGACCTTCAAAGCATGGAAGGAATTGTTCACGTATTTGATCATCTCCGCCACTTCTCTGTCCGTCTCCAAAATGGGAGCAGGAATGGGGCTGTAGATCTGCCTAAGCATCTCCAAGGCCTTCTCATTTCGAGTCCCTATTAACGTATAAGGCGGATTAAAGTAATCCTCAATGCTGGTGCCTTCACGCAGAAACTCCGGATTACTGACGACGGCAAAATCCTCATCTACACGTTTCCCGGACCGGGCAATCCTCAGTTCAATCTCCCGGCATGTTCCAGGAGGCACGGTGGATCGAATGATGATGGTCTGAAATTTCTCGCTTCCCTTTATCGCTTCGCTGATTTGATCAGCCACATGCCGAATAAAGGAGAGATCGGGATAACCGTTTTTATCGGAAGGGGTCCCTACGCAGACTAGACAAATATCGGCTTGAGAGACTGCCGTCTGGATGTCGCTCCTTGCCGATAACCGGCCTTGTTTGTGCTGATCTTCCACCAGTTCAGCTATGCCTTTCTCAACGATCGTCGGCTTTCCCTGATTGATCAGATCCACTTTGTGCAGATTCACATCCACACCGATGACTTGATTACCCATTTCGGCCAGACAGGCAGCCGATACGCATCCTACATAACCAAGACCAAATACAGCTATTGTATAAGCAGTCATAGGCATATTCATCCCCTGTACTTTTCAATTTCATGAATGACCTTCTTCGCGGTTTCCCTCATACTATAAGTCTGCGTAAGCTCTTGTTTCGCGGTTTTGGCCTTCTCCTTTGCCTCCACCCGATTTGCCCATACAAGCCTCATCTTCTTTTGCAAGTCCGCTATGGAGGGATCTGCCCAGTAATGCCCGTTAAAAATCGGGTTATCATTACCGGAAATCTGAACTAGCCCTTTAATATCAACCAGATAGGAATTGTGTTCGTGCATAAAATCCGTATGTCCGCTCCAATTCGTTCCGATCACCGGTATTTCCATCAGCATAGCTTCAAAAAAAGGCCTCCCCCAGCCTTCGCCTCTCGTTGGGAGGACGAACGCATCGCAAGCGCGGTATAAGCTGACGATATCGCTAGGCACCAGCATATGGTCAATGATATAAATGCCGGGGCGCTTCCGTTTCGCCTTAGGGTGAGTATTTATGAATTGTTCAATGATTTCCGTCTGCCGGCTATCGCGCAATTTGATGACCAATGCAGCCTGATCCTCCTGCGAGAATTCGTTCAAATAAGCTTCGAGCAAAAGATCATACCCCTTGCGTTTCTTTAAATCGAAAACGGACAAAAACTTAAAAGACTTCGAAATCGGTAGAGATAATACGGGTCCTTCCGGAGAAAACCCCCGATAATCGAAAAAATTAGGAATTAGACGTAGAGGAACCTTTACGCCGGATGAAGTGAATGTCGTCTGATTGAACTTGCTCTGTACCCAAACTTCATCGAATTTGTTTAATTCGTGCACCCAGCTGTCCGGAATCCGGTCCGTCTCGAACGTCGTTCGGGCAATGTTAATGCGGAAATCGGGGTTGAAACGGGCAAAGGAGCCGATCCAGTTGTACAAATAGACATCGTTGGAAGGTAATCGATTGTTCTCAAAGGAAGAAATATAGTCGATTTCCTTCGGATGCAGTACCGTATATTTATCAGATGGATCCCTGGCTTTTATCCGGACACGATATCCTGCTTGGTCAAGTATCCTTAGCAGCATACGATTTCCCTCGGCAAGTCCGTGTCCGTTATAAAAGATGCCCTCAAGCAGAATATTCATCCGTTTCCCCGCCTTTCCGCTTCATTTGAATAAGTGCTGGTACTTATCCATTTCCCGAACTACACTCCTTGCTACTTCTTGCAGATTGTATCTGGTCAACAAATCATTGCGGGCTTTGCGGCCAATCGCCTTCGCTTCTTCCGGATGCTCATAAACGTATCTCATCTTTCTCTGCAGATCCTTTAGTGAAGGCTCCGCCCAATAATGCCCGTTAAACAGTTCATCCTCGGCATTCTCAATGCGGACCAGCCTTTTGACCTTCACAAGGTAGGAATTATCCTCATCCATGAATTCGGTATGGCCGCTCCAATTCGTACCAATAACAGGCATTTCCATCAACATCGCTTCAAAAAAAGGTCTTCCCCATCCCTCTCCTCTTGTCGGGAGCACAAAGGCGTCGCACAGCCGGTAAAGCTTCAGAATATCCTCCATTTGGAGCATATGATCGACAATATAGATGGCAGGGCGATCTTTCCGAGGTTTAGGATGGTCTGCAATAAATTGCTCGATCTTCTCGCTTTTACTGCTGTCCCGGATTTTGACCACTAAAGCCACATGATCGTCTTTTGAAAATTCGTTCAGATAAGCATTGAGCAGGACATCGTATCCCTTACGTTTTTTTAAATCGAAGACAGAGAGAAATTTAAAGGAAGGAGGAAAGGCATAAGGTAAGAGAGGACCTTGGGGTGCAAACTCGTTCAAGTCAAAAAAGTTAGGAATTAAGCGTATTGGAGCGGTCACGCCGGATGAGGTAAACGTCTGTTGATTAAACGTGCTTTGCACCCATACTTCATTAAACTTGTTTAACTCTGAAACCCAAGAATCTGGAATCCGATCCGTCTCAAATGTCGTACGCGCGATGTTCACACGAAAATCGGCTTGATACCGAACATGCGAACCGACCCAGTTGTACATATAAATATCGTTTGAGGATAACTGTGTATTTTCAAAGGTGGAGATGTAATTCACTTCATCGGATGGCAGAACCTTATGCTTTTCGGCCGTATCCCTGGCTAAAATACGCACACGATACCCGGCTTTGTCGAGTATCCGCAGCAGAATGCGGTTCCCTTCAGCAAGTCCGTGCCCGTTATAAAATTTACCATCCAATAAGATGTTCACTATTCTCACCTTCCTCTGCCTGAAACTTATTCAATTCCTTCGTCACTCTCGCAGCAATTTCGTTAGGCTTATAAGTACGGAGCAAGTCGCTTCGCGCCTTCTTCCCCATTTGTTTGGATTCAGCCGCATGTTCGAACACATACCTCATTTTATTCTGCAGGTCTTGGATAGAAGGCTGTGCCCATAGATGACCGTTAAACATGGGATAATCGCTGTTTTTAATTCGGATCAAACGATCAACCTGAACAAGGAAAGCATTCGATTCGTTCATAAAATCCGTTTGTCCGCTCCATCCCGTACCGATCACAGGCATTTCCATCAGCATGGCTTCAAAAAAAGGTCTCCCCCATCCTTCACCGCGCGTAGGCAGGACGAATGCATGACACGATTTATATAATCCGAGCAGCTCGCGCGTAGTCAGCATTTGATCGATCATATAAATCGTTGGCATTTCCCGTTTGGATTTATGATGCTCATCGATGATGCTCTCCAATTTATGAATACCGCCGCTGTTTCGGATCTTAACGACCAGAGCCACATCATCCATTTGTGAAAACTCATTTAGAAAGGCTTCGAGCAAGATGTCGTAGCCTTTGCGCTGCTGCAAATCAAACACAGCTAAAAACAAAAAGGATTTGGAAACAGGCAGCGATAAGGGCTTTACGCAGAGATCATAAGCGTTAATATCGAAAAAGTTGGGAATCAGCCGCAGCGGCACCTCCACACCGGATTTCGCAAAGGTGTCGACGTTGAATGTGCTCTGTACCCAAACTTCATTGAATTTGTTTAGCTCCGGTACCCAGTCGTCGGGAATGCGATCCGTTTCAAATGTCGTCCGCGCAATATTAATGCGGAAATCCGGATTATATCGAATGGACGACCCAACAAAGTTGCATAAGTAAATGTCGTTAGATCGCAATTTGTTTTTTTCAAATGAAGAGATGAAGGCAACTTCTTTAGGATCTAAGACTAGGTTTTTTTCATGTGAATCCCTGGCCAGTATCCGGACCTGATAACCGGCTCGATACAAGATACGCAGTAGAATGCGATTCCCTTCAGCGAAACCATGTCCGTTATAAAAGATACCCTCCAAGAGAATGTTCATGAATACTCACCTTCCATGCCATGGATTAAACGGAACGACCAACGGCGAATTTATTGATTTCTTTGGCTACATGTTTGGCAACTTTGCGCAAACTGTACGTCTTCAGCAGGTCTTGCCGGGCCCTCCTGCCGCAGGCTTTGGCTTCATCCTGATGTTCATAGACGAACCTCATCTTGCGCTGTACATCTTTCGTGGATGGCTCAGCCCAATAATGTCCTTCATATTTGGACGGATCAGGGTGATCCTTCAGACGGACAGGGATTAACTTTTTCACACGAATGAGATAGGAATTCTCTTCGTTCATATACTCCAATTGCCCGCTCCAACGGGTGCCAATCGTCGGCATTTCCATCAGCATCGCCTCAAAGAAAGGACGGCCCCATCCTTCCCCACGGGTAGGCAGTACAAAAGCGCTGCAAGCCCTATATAGGCTTAGCAGCTCTGGCGTTAAGAGCATTTGATCCATGATGTAGACCGGCGGACGCTCCATTTTGGATTTAGGATGAGCCTCGATCATCCTCTCCAGCTTTTCAACACCGTCGCGATCCCGGACCTTGATCACAAGAGCCACATCGTCGCTTCGTGAGAATTCATTTAAATAGGCACGAAGCAGCACATCGTACCCCTTACGTTCAATTAAATCGAATACCGAAAGAAATTTGAACGTTTGAGATAGCGGCAGAGGAAACTTGTCACCCTGCGGGAGATAAGCCGGATCGTTAAAGAAATAGGGAATAAACCGAAGAGGAGCCTTCACACCGGAAAATTCGAATGTTTTCATATTAAAATGGCATTGCACCCAGACCTCGTCGAATTGATTTAACGTAGATACCCATGAAGCAGGTATGCGGTCTGTTTCGAACGTCGTGTGCGCAATATTGATGCGAAAATCAGGACGGGTATGAAGCGCTGAGCCAGATCCCCGGAAAAGGAATATATCGTTAGAAGTTAATTCCGTATGTTCAAAGGAAGATAAATACTGCTTTTCCTCGCTTGTCAAAGCAAGCTTTTTGTCAGCTTCATTGTCCCTAGGTTCAATACGAACACGATATCCGCACCCATGAAGAATGCGCAGGAGCGCTCGATTGCCCTCTGCATAGCCGCTGCCCGTATAGAAGTAGCCCTTGAATAAAATATTCAATCAGGGGTCACCATCCTCTCTAGACCTCTATCTCCAATATATTTACACCAGTTAGTGCCCGTGTTGGGCAAACCTCCTAGTTCAAAGATCTATTTGTAAATTTATTGTTAAATGGATGAAAACTAAATGAGAAAGTTAGTACATCAGCCCCTGCTGTATCGATTTATTTGCATAACATACTACATATAGGAAATATCTTTTTCGAGACTAGTCAAATGCTTATGAAAAAGTTGTTCACGAAAACTCTAAGGAGGTTTTCTCATGTTTCAAGACGTATCTGTGCTTATCCCCTTTAAGTCAGACAATGGTCCCCGAGATGCCGCTTTCCAATGGATTAAAAAATTTTATAGCAAAGCAATGCCGGATGCCGAAATCTGTGTCGGAGAGGATAACAGCGAACTTTTCAACAGATCCAAAGCCATCAATAACGCCTTCAAGCAATCCACAAGAAACATCATTGTCGTGGCCGATAATGATACCATTTTCGATCCTGCCATCATTACCCAATCGATTGCACTCCTCGATCGCTATGCTTGGATCGTCCCTTTTCACGATGTGCTAAACATTTCGGAGGAAAACTCCAAAAAAATTTACGAAAGCAAAGCCAAGTGGCCATTAAAGGTCAAAATCAAGGACTATCGCCGCAAAGATTTCTCCCGCTGGGCTGGGAAATTAAATGTGCTGCCGCGCAAAACATTCAAAAAGGTCGGCGGGTTTGACGAACGATTTATTGGGTGGGGCTGCGAGGATACTGCCTTTGCCTTATCGGTTAACATGCGCTGCGGAGCCTATCACCGGTTAAGTTCCGATGTATATCATCTATGGCATCCTTATGTAGGCACGAAAGGCAACCCGAATCATGATGCGAATGAAGCGATTCTTAAACAATACAAAAAAGCGAAGAGTAGGGAAGCGATGAAGAAGCTGATCCTGGAACGTGGAAAATTCGTGTAAAAAAAAACAAGTGGAAGATTGAGGTGGAAACTCATTGACGCAGTCCGAATCAGACCTAGCGATTCCCTCAAAAAGGGACTATCAGACCATCCGTCAGTGGTTTAAGACGGGCCGATCTTTAAAATACAAGCATAAATTGAAGCAATTCCATTTCCACCAATCCGTGCCTTTTCCGGAGCCAAAAACGATTGAAAAAAAGCTCCACTGGTACTTCCGCAGATGCAGTGCAAAGTGGAAAGAAGATACGTTGTTCCCTACCATTCACACCGCTGTGATCAAAAAGGGCAGAATCTACGGAGCCAGAGGTATTGTGCTGACGCCAGAGAATAAACTCATCCGGCACATATCCTATCCGCATATTCTTGCCGGCAAGGACCGACTGCCCGAACCGGTCTATCTCAATAAAACCGTTGCTTATCTATCCTTCCGATATCCGAATAACTATTTTCATTGGATGTTTGACGTTCTTCCACGCATTGCGCTTCTCCGTGAATGTAAGGTCAACATTGATAAATACGTGATCAGCCCTCCCGGGAACTTTCCGTACAAAGAAATGCTGCGAGCTCTTGGAATTCCTGAGAAGAAAGTCATCATTGCTTCCGAGGACTTCCACATCAAAGCAAATAAAGTGGTCGTTGTTGATAAATACTCCAAGTGGGCGCCCTATGTCCATGTTTATCCCGAATGGACCAGCAAATTTCTGCGGGATGAATTATCCGGCTGCAACACCAAAGGAACCTCCAAAAAGTATGAACGGCTTTATGTAAGCCGCGCTCATGCAGGCGGGCGCAAGATGACGAACGAAGATGAAGTTGTCAGATGTCTTGAATCTCACGGGTTTCACTGCATCCATCCCGATACCATGTCATTCGCGGAACAGATCAGGGCTTTTCAATCGGCGGACATCATCGTATCGCCGCATGGCGCCTCATTGGCCAATTTAGTCTTCACGAAACCCGGAACGAAGCTGATCGAAATCTTTTCCCCGAACTATGTCAGAGATTACTACCTGGTCATAGCCGCCCATATGAAACTCGATTACTATTATTTGATCGGCGACGGTAAGCGCCCGATTAGAGATCACAAGTATACGAAAGGCCTGTATGACGATATCACCGTGAACATCGATGGTTTAACAAAGATTTTGCAGAAAGCCGGTGTTCACAAATAAGTGTATATATAAGGAAGTGAGCACATGGGCAATGTGAACAAAACGAGCATTCCCGACGGTTATTACACGGTTGTAAAAGAGTGGATTCGAGCAAATGGCTTGCGTAAAAAAAAGCATATGAAAAAGCTGGACTTTGGCGATCCCATTGATCTCATCGAGCCCGTTGGCTTGGAGGATCCGACGTTTTGGACAGTTCGATTCTCCGAAGCTGGGAAGCCTTTTAAGCAGAGAAACGGAATTGTCGACATCATCCCCCAAGGGATCATTTACGGCACGAAGCCGGATGTGATGACACCTGATCACAAGCTGGTATGGAGCCATTCGCGAGAAAAGCATAAGCTTCCCGAGGAGCATTCCATCTTTCAGCTAGACCGTTTGCCGGCACTAAAACAGACGTCATCCATCATAGCTTTGCTAAGCATCAAGGACAGCGGCATCTATTATCATTGGATGATGGATGTCCTTCCGCGTCTTCATATGCTCAAGGTTTGCGGAATCAAGCCAGATCAATACGTCATCAACGGGACCAAGATCGCCCCCTTTCAATATGAAACATTGGAAGCGCTTGGCATTCCCAAGGACAAGGTGATTGAAAGCCACGAGGGACTGTGCTTGCAGGCGAAACAGCTCGTGATTCCTTACTTCACCAGAGGCATACGGCCCAAATGGGCAGCCGACTTTCTGAAGCAAGAGCTAATGATTAACAAAAAAATAAAGCCAGTTCAAGGCTACGAAAGATTGTTCATAAGCCGTTCCAAGGCTAGGAAACGTATGCTGCTTAATGAATCGGACATTTATGATACCTTGGAGCCGTACGGCTTTCAATATGTCATCCTTGAGGACTTGACGGTAGCTCAGCAGATTCAGCTCTTTGCTTCAGCCAAAGTCATCGTTGCCCCGCATGGCGCAGGTTTGACAAACGCCGTGTTTAGCCCCCCGGGCACGACAATCATCGAATTATGCGCACCAAGCCTTGTTCACAATTGTTATCCCATCCTGAGCAGTCTGGTCGGACATAAACATTACTACGTCATCGGCGAAGGGGAGCGGCCTCCTGAGTATATCGATCCCCATGACAGGAGCGCGGATATTGCCATAAATATGGACGACTTCAGAGAGATCATGAGCATAGCTGGCATCACATGACAAATATCCGATACGCTGACTCCTCCACTGGAGCCGCATATCGGATATTTATTTACGTCTATTTCTTTCTTTTTAAGTACCATTTGATATAATCATCAATGGTTTTCGGCAAAGCTTTTTTGGCATATTTGATATGCCTGTAAAGTCTTTCTTTCGCATCCTCATCTACAAGCCAATCGCTTGACATGGAATAGATGAGTTTGTAAATCTCTTCATTTTTAATTTCAAGGATCCTGTCTACGTATGAATTTAATTGTTTGGTGTCGTCCAAAAGGGTGTTGCACCAACGGTATATTTCTTTTTTTCGAACTTTCAGCGGCAAAAATTTTCGCTCCGGATTCGACGTCGATATGTTGAAGCAATTTGCATGATCGATCATCTTGAACTCGTATTGATTTCCCTCTGCATCTGCGGGCAAGAAAAGTAAGTTTTTCGTATTTCGATCGGAATTTCCGATCCAGTGGTCAAATACGATAAGTCCAGCAATCTGATCGGCGTTGACGAGCTGATCTCTGGTCAAGTTACTCGGCAAATTGAGGAACGTAACAGAGTCTTCGATATATTGGCTGGCGAACTGGTTGCCCGGTTTAAATCCTATTTTCTCCAGCTCTTTATTCTCTTTAATAAACTGACTTCGAATCTTTACGACTTTGTATTGAGGAATTGGCAATTGAAGCCGTTTAGCCAATGTATTTACGATATATTCGTAGGTGACCACCCAGTTGCCCTGCGGATTATTTTTAAATTTAACCACATATTTATGACCATCATCGAACAGAATCAGGTGGGGAGAGGATCTCCCCCCGCTCATAGGTTTTACATAGGAAACAGGCTTAATTCTCCCCATTGGCTACTCCCTTCTGGATCGTTAATGCAGTCCCAAGCCCTCATACGCAAATCCTAACTCACTTAGATTCAGTTTCTTTAAAAAGTTTCTCGTATCCAGCACATACCGATTCTTCATTAGTTTATAAACCGTTTCCCAGTTCATCAGCCTGTACTCATCCCAGTGTGTTAGCAGGACAAGAGCATCTGCGCCTGCAACCGCATCGATCGGCCGCTCACAATAACGGATTTGGAGTCCCTTGTTCATTTGTTGAAACATGGACATTCCTTTTGGATCATGTACCGATACATTTGCCCCCAATTGAAGCAGCTTTCCAATGATATAAGAAGCTTGCGTATGACGGGCATCGTCCGTATTCGGTTTGAAGGTGAGACCGAGAACGGCAATGTTTTTACTGTTTAGGGACGTCAAACTTCTTTGAATCTTTTGAATGCAATAATCATGCATGCTTATATTGGAGTCGATGGCTGCTTTTACAAGCGTAAGTTCACTGCCATATTTCTGACTCTCGGATAATATTTCCGCCGTATCCTTGGGAAAACAGCTCCCGCTCCATCCACTGGACACTTGGAGAAATTTATTGCCGATACGTGTATCGAGCCCCATTCCGAAGGAGACATCGTTGACGTTAGCGCCAAGCGAATCACAGAGACGGGCAACCTCATTGATATAGCTGATTTTTACAGAGAGAAAAGCGTTGGATACGTATTTAATCAGCTCCGCACTCTTAGCATCTGTTTCAAAAAGAACCGTTTTCGTCGCTGCATGGTTGCTGGCAAACGTTAGGTGCTCGGCAAGTTCCGCATAATTCGTTCGTTCCAAAAGCGGTTTGTAGAGGCTTTGCATCACTTTCTTCGCCTTAGGCGAGCCTGAGCCGATAATAATCCGTTCAGGAAAGAAGACGTCTTCGATCGCATAGCCTTCTCTTAGAAACTCAGGATTGCTGACCACCGCAAAATGACGGTTGTTCTCCAATCCGGATACTTCCTCGATGATCGACGCAACCAAGTCGGATGTTCCTACGGGCACGGTTGATTTATTGACGATGACGGTGAAATGACTGGGATTCAAATGCTCCCCTATGCTTTTCGCAGCTGATCTTACATATTTCAATTCGACGGCTCCGTCCGGCTTGGATGGGGTACCGACAGCGATAAATACAACATCCGCCTGATACACACAATCGTAGGTCTGAGTGGCAGAAAGCCGCGAGGCGTTTACCATCTGCTCAATACAAGACGCCAGACCCGGCTCATAGATGGGACTGATGCCCTCGTTAATCTCCTTAACCTTTCGCCCGTCCATATCGATAATGATTGTCGGAAATCCTAAGATGGCAAAGGCTGTTCCCGTCACACTTCCTACGTAGCCAGAGCCTACACATACAACTTTCATGACCATCCTCCTCCACCTTTACTAGGGCCGTTGCGCCTGGTATGCCTCAATGGTCAGGCGCAGACCTTCCCTTAAATCAATGAATGGCTCCCAGCCTAATAGAGCCTTCGCCTTGTCAATTACCGGCCGCCTTACTTTAGGATCATCTTGAGGAAGTGGATTATAAGTTAGCTTACTGGAGGATTGTGCCAAACTCTTGACCAAATGAGCGACTTCCATAACGGATATTTCCACAGGATTTCCAAGGTTGATCAGTTGTCCATTCGCCTCATCACGTTCCATCATGAGCAGCAAACCTCTGACTGTATCGTCAACATAACAGAAAGAACGGGTTTGTGTGCCATCGCCATAAATCGTTATATCATGGCCATTCAGTGCCTGAGTGACGAAGTTGGAAATGACCCGGCCATCATCATTCCTTAAGCCCGCTGAATACGTATTGAATATACGAGCAACCTTTACCCGAGAGCCATAACGGTGGGCATATTCATAGCAAAACACTTCACCAAGCCGTTTGGCCTCATCATAACAAGCTCTTGGCCCCCACGTATTGACATTGCCCCGGTACTCCTCAGGTTGAGGATGAACCTCAGGATCTCCGTAAGCTTCGCTTGTACTGGTGAACACCAGCTTGGCGTTGTTCCTGCGAGCCAGTTCGAGCATATTCGCCGTACCTATCGTATTAACTCTTATCGTGGCAAATGGATCCGCTTGATAAAACTTAGGAGAAGCCGGAGAAGCCATATGATAAATTTCATCGATCCCGCTTAACGCCGGCATGAACCGCACGTCTTCCTCAGCAACGTCACACGCGATACATGTGAAAAACCCTGAATCGGATAATTCTCGTATATTCTCTGCCTTCCCCGTCGAGAAATTATCCAATCCAATGACCTGATGGCCTTGTTTAACGACTTCCTTCGCTAGATGGGATCCTAGAAATCCGGCCGCTCCAGTGATGACCACTTTTTTCAAAGCGGACCACCTTCCTCTGCTAAAATCCGGTACAAATATTTCTTGAATTCCTCTTGCAGTTCTTTATTTTTGCAGGCAAGCTCGACCGTCGCTTTCAAAAAGCCGAGTTTATCCCCAACGTCGTACAGCTTTCCTTTAAATTTATAAGCATAGAGAGGCTGACGCTTAAGCAGCTCCTGCATCGCATCCGTCAGTTGAATTTCATCCCCTGCGCCCGAGGGTGTATGCTCTAGAATATCGAATATTTCCGGCTCCAGAATGTATCTGCCTACGATGGCGGCATTAGAAGGAGGCTTCACAAGGGGTTTTTCAACCAAATTTCTCACTTGATAGAGACCATCATGAATGAGCTGTCCATCTACGATGCCATACATGCCGACATCCGACCAGGCAACTTCTTTCACAGCGATAACAGAGGCATGCTTTTCTTCGTATATTTGAATTAACTGTTTGAGACACGGGGGATCGCTATCGATGACCATGTCGCCAAGCAGCACGGCGAACGGTTCGTTGCCGATAAATTTACGCGCGCACCAAATGGCATGCCCGAGGCCAAGTGCCTGCTTTTGTCTCACATAATGAATATTTACCAGATTCGAAATGTCATCGACGATTTTCAGCAGGGTTTGTTTATTTTTTTCCCGCAAGTTAAATTCAAGCTCATAGTTGATATCAAAATGATCTTCGATCGATCGCTTGCTGCGTCCGGTCACAATGATGATATCTTCAATGCCGGATTCGACGGCTTCCTCGACAATATATTGAATCGTCGGTTTATCGACAATGGGAAGCATCTCCTTAGGCATCGCTTTGGTCGCTGGAAGAAACCTGGTTCCTAAGCCAGCTGCCGGGATAATCGCTTTTCTTATTTTTCCCATCACATACCCGCTTCCTTTCCTGGATGTAATGCCTTTACTGAAACTTTCCACTCACAACCAGATGCAGATTAGGCCTTCTTAAAGCCGACACGCTAGCTGCAAATACACCGTGATTGCTTAACTGATCCTGCTGCCAATTTTGAGCTAGCTGGGTACAGTCCCACGTAAAGAGCATGCTTTGGTTCGGCTTGGCTTTGTTGTTCATAGCGCTTTTGAAAATCGGATATTTACGAATTAGGGGTCTACGTCGCAATATGCTTTTAGTGGACCAAGAGGATCTAATCCGATGTATGCGAAGCACTTTTGTTATCGCCGGGATCTGCATAACAGCACGCTCTATCGTGCAGCCTGGCGGAAGTTCGTTCAGATTAAACGAAAAATAAGAGACGGGTCTCTTTCCTATTCGTATTCTTCGATATCGATTCGGGTAAATATAGATCGTACGGGTGGTTTCTTCATCAACCTTAGCTTTCGTAGCTTCATGTGCGGGTGCTGCGGCTTCTATGGCGTCTGAACTAGTCTCAGATTGCGGCGACACATCAACTTCAGATTGTTCATCTGCCAATGCCTCCTGCAATTCGTCGAACTTGCCATCCTCCACAATACCTTTAAATTTTTCTACGTATTTCGAAACCGGATGCTGCTCCGCTACAAAGTTTCTCGATCGCTGTCTCAACTGTTTGCGCAGATGTTTGTCTTTGTACAACTGACGCATGGCGATAAACAACTGATCTTCGACTTGATCATCATGTTTGATCTTACAAACAACATCGCTTGGCAGTTCTGAAAAGGAATCAACATCCGAAACAATCGCCGCTTTGCCGTGCGACAGAACGTCAAGCAAGCTCCCGGACGACTCTCCATCCGTTGGATTGCGCAATTGAATGCAAGCATCCGAGTGACTTAGCGTTGTTTGATATTCGGCATGATCCACATGTCCTTTAAATTCAACCATTTGGTCGAGTCCCAGCTCAGAGACAAAAGCTTTTAGCTTTTTGATATAACGGGATGAACCATCTCCTGCAATCGTGTACCTCATATCCGTACAGCCTTCATCTCTCAACCTTTTAAAGCAGCGGAGAGCCAGCTCTAAGTGTTTGTTTTCCTCAATCCGTCCAAAGCTGGAAAATACAAAATCACGATCCATCAAGAGGGAGATCATAACCGGAAGCTTCTGCGGCAGCGCACAATAGCCCACATTGCGATACCCCTTGCTTTGCAGCTTTTTTTTGGCGTATTGATTATGAACAATAATGGATTTGGCGGTCAGCAGCAGTTGATCCGCGTCGATGGGCTCAGCCTTGGTTTCCGTCCAATCACGGCACAGCTTTTTCAACTGAAGATCGTGAAGCACGACAACTCCTGGATATTTCCTTACATATGGAACCATATAGGTATGATTGCTGCTATTGCCTAGTTGAAACAATACTTCATCATAGTGGCTGGCCTTTTGATGAAAGGCATCATGAGGGTAAATGCGCTTCGATTGCTCTTCTCCGATCTCCGGCGGCAAACTGGGCGCGTAGTTTCCATCAATGAATAGATCGCATTCATAAATGGCTTGAAAAGCTGGCAGGATGACATTCATGTAAGCAGCAACTCCGCTTTTGAGCGGTGTGAGCGGTGCGAATATCGCCAGTTTTTTCCTCATAACAACCTGATAGGCCTCATGAACCTTCGTTCCTGTTGAATGCTCCTCCAACTGATCAATCAGATCATAGCCTTTATTCCGCAAATCGTTCCTTAACGTTTCGTCTGTTAAACATGCCAACAGCCCCTGAACGATACTATTTATACTCTCCATGTTAACAGCACAAGCCGCATCGTCAGAGTGCGTCCGGATTGTCCCCTGTGAGAAAGCAAGTACTGGCGTGCCGCAAGCCATCGCATCCAGCACCTGTACGCCGTAGCCCCTATGTGCAGACGGATATACAAAGACATCTGCATGGCTATAGAGTTGAGCCAGCTTTCCATCCGATACCTCCGGAAGCCACAGGGTATCTTGTTCAACTCCCACGAGGATGGCTTCAACCCGCAAGAATTGCTTTTCTGCTTCGCTCAATTTACCAGCAAATACCAATTGATAGTTTTTCTTCATCTGTTTGTTTGCTTGACCAAACGCTCTGAGCAGCTTAACGATATGTTTCGTATCAAACACATTTGTCGTGCATAGTGCAAATGGCTTGACGATACCGTACTTTTGCAAAACGTCTGCATCGCTTGAAACATGCTTAAACCGGTTATTCGTCCCGCCGTATACAGAAATAAGCCTCTCTGGACTGATGCCAAGTGCATTTATGGCTTCCTGTTTGACACGATCGCAATTAGCCAGAATCAGATCAGAGGACTGAACAAAGTTTATATAGCTGGCAAGGTTTTCACTTTTCGCGAATTCGCTAAACGGGATCATGTCATGCAGGAGCACGGCCACCTTCGTCTTCCCGAACCAAGCTTTCTTCATAGGCGTAATCATGAGATCCATCGGACTAAGAATTTGAAACAAATCAATCGCATAAGCATTCAAGAATTGCTCCAATTGAGCTTGAATAGGCCGTGCGCCAGGGCCCGTTTCCGGTTGGAAAAGATGATAATGATGGTTCGGATTTTCCTTTTGAATGGCACGAATGAACCTTTTAGCGAACTTGCCAACGGCACGCTTATGATTTTCCCTATTTATAAATGACATATCGAAAGCGACATTCATGCGTTCACCACCTGATTGAACTTAAATTTCTATTTAGAAGCTTCCATCATGCTGATCGCAAGTTTGATGTTCTGCTCCTCGGATTTCGGACAAACGAGTAAACCATCTTTCGTAGAAACGATGATCAAATCGTTGACTCCGATGGCAACCACTTTTTGGCCTTCCGCATAGATGATGGAGTTTGTGGCATGGAGTGAGTGAACATCTCCGAAAAACAAATTTCCCCGTTCGTCCGTTGGAAATACCCGCTCCAAAGCATTCCAGGAACCAACGTCATCCCATACAAAATGTACGGGAATCGTGTATACGCGCTCTGCCTTTTCCAAAATGGCGTAATCCACGGATAATCTGGGCAGTGAAGCGTACACGTGCTCTAATGGCAGATCGGATAGCCACAGCTTATTCCACATCTCACTTTGATGAAGCTTCATATAATAGTTAATCGTCGAAGGTTTCCAAATGAAAATACCGCTGTTCCAGTACATATTCGGTTCCTTCATGAATTCACGGGCGCGTTGTTCATTCGGCTTCTCTACAAACCTCAGCACACGTTTGGCCTGACCTAGCGTCGAATTCGCATCTGCGCGGATATACCCAAAGCCCGTCTCCGGCCTTGTTGGGACAATCCCTAAAGTGACGATCGATTCATCCTTCCTCGCAATCATTTCCGCTTCCCGCAAAACGTTCATTAATTCCGCATCATCTGGAATGTATTGATCAGAGGGCGTCGTCACGATGACATCATCCAGTTCTTGCTGCAAAAAGAATCTGGCTGTTAATGCCATGCAGGGTCCGGTATCCCTTTGATAGGGCTCCACAATCATACGGCTCGGATCCAAAAGCGGCAGTTGCTCGCGAATCAAAGGGATATAGGATGAGCCTGCAACAACATATATATCCGCCACGTCTACATACTTACTAAATCTTTGGTAAGTCTGCTGGAGCATGCTTTCATTGGAGGTTAGTGCAAGGAATTGTTTGGGCTTCGTTTCCACGCTTCGCGGCCAAAAACGCAATCCCTTACCTCCTGCCATAATCACGACTTTCATCAGAGACTCATCTCCTTCAAAGCATCCGGGATATCTGCTTCATTCTATGCGTTCAACTACTGCAGAACATGGACGAATAGCGGTGAAGACGTAAAAATGGGTTATATTCCTAGTCATAAGATGAGAATGGGCAGCAAAAAAGCAGGATCGAGCGCTAAGCACGATCCTGCCTGGTTACAACTTATTATTTATTTCCTGTTGCTATCCAATTGACGATCCCATATATTTCTGCTGAAAACCGTGTGCGTACTAAAGATAAAACCGCGTAATTCGTATATTTCTGCTTTACAATCGCGTAACAAGCCGTATGATTCGTTGTAGCAACTAGCACATAGTTGCTATCCGCAAAAGGCTCATCAAAGAAAATTTGCACATCGACGATTTCATCCTGCACTTTGAATTCAAAGGAGACAAGTCCGAATTGTTGTGTTACCACGGATTTTGAAGGAGGCAGTTGTAAAGTTCTGAATGATAATTTGCTTTCATCCACACTTCCTTCAGTTAGCTTCGTACCGCTAATCGAACCCATAGCAAGGTGTTCACCGTAAACAGAGCCAGGGGCTAACTTACTTCCGTCAATAGAGCCAACAGCCAGTTTGGAGCCGCTTAGAGCTCCGTCTGCAATGTGCTCGTCACTGACGGCCTCGCTAGCCAGTTTACTTCCGTCCACACTGCCGCTTGCCAGTTTCGCTGCACTCACGGCTCCAAGTGCCAGGTGCGCGCCGTTTACCACACCGAATGCCAGCATACTGCTATCTATGCTTCCAGCAGCAAGCTTACCTACGCTTATGGCTCCATCCGCAATGTGCTCGCCGCTTATTGAGCCAGGAACTAATTTGGTGCCATCCACACTGCCGCATGCCAGCTTTGACCCGCTTACAGAGCTGTCAGCGAGATGTTCGCCGCATACTGCTCCTTCCACTAACTTCGAGCTGTCTATGATACCATCCGCAAGATGTTTCTTATTCACAGCCCCCGGAACAAGTTTGTACGCGTCCACACTCTCAGCCATTAGCTTCGCACCGCTAATTGTTCCATCTACCAGATGCTCAGCGCTAACGCTGCCTTTGGTGAGCTTGGATCCATCTACACTATCGGCAGCCAGCTTTATGCCACTCACTGCTCCGTCTACAAGATGTTCATTGTTCACTGCGAATGCGGCCAGCTTGACTCCGTCCACACTGCCGGCTGCTAACTTCGATCCATTGACGGAACCAAACGCCAGATGATCCCCGTAAACGGAATTATAGGCAAGCTTGCTGGCATCCACACTGCCTGCCATCAGCTTCTTTCCGCTAATCGAGGCGTCGGTTAAATGCTCTCCCTTAATGACACTTTTGCCGATGATAGTTCCATCTACACTGCCCTCTGCCAGCTTTGCTGCCGTCACTGAGTGGTCTGCGAGATGATCGCTATTAACAGCTCCATCTGCCAGCTTACTTCCATCAACACTGTTTGCGGCTAGTTTCGCGGCACTTATGACACCATTCTCGATATGCTCACCATAAACAGAACCGCTCGCCAGCTTACTGGCATCAATGCTGCCAACCGCTAACTTGGCTCCAGTTACGGCGCCATCTGCCAGATGTTCGCTGTGCACACTGTTTGTGGTCAGTTTGCTGCTATCCACACTATCTTCAGCTAACTTGGCTCTGCTAACGGCTCCATCGACCAAATGTTCGCCATGTACAGCTTCCTTCGTCAGCTTTCTACTGTCTATCACTTCATCCGCAAGGTGTATGCCATTCACTGCGCCTGGGGCTAGTTTGTTCGCATCCACACTCTCTGCCATTAACTTTGCACCATTGATCGCACCATCTGTTAGATGCTCCGCGCTTATGCTGCCTATAGAGAGCTTGCTTCCGTCTACACTGCCTGCGGCCAGCTTCTCCCTGCCTACTGCTCCGTCTATGAGATGTTCATTGCTCACGATCCACGGAACTAGCTTGCTTCCGTCTACGCTGCCTGCGGCCAACTTTTCACCGGTAACGGCACCATCTACCAGATGCTCGCTGCTCACGGTCCACGCAGCCAGCTTGCTTCCGTCCACACTACCTGCTTCTAGCTTCGATCCACCTACTGAACCAAGTGCAAGATGCTCCCCGTAGACAGAATTATAAGCCAGTCTGCTCGCATCTACACTGCCTGCTAACAGCTTCGCTCCGCTAATCGAGGCATCTGTCAGATGCTCATTCTTTACGACACCTTTGGCGAGTATGGTTCCATCTACACTGCCTTCTGCCAGCTTTGCTGTTGTCACTGAACGGTCTGCGAGATGATCGCTATTAACAGCTCCACTTGCCAGCTTGCTTCCGTCCACACTGTTTGCGGCTAGTTTGGCGGCACTTATGACACCATCTTCGATATGCTCACCGTAAACAGAACCGCTCGCCAACTTACTGGCATCAATGCTGCCCACCGCTAACTTCGCTCCAGTCACGGCGCCATCTGCCAGATGCTCGCTATGCACACTGTTTGTGGTCAGTTTGCTGCTGTCTACACTGCCTTCCGCTAACTTCGCTTTGCTTACAGCCCCATTCGACAGATGCTCACCATGCACAGCATCACTTGCCAGTTTTAGGCTATCGACTGCTCCATCCATTAAATGCTCGCGGGTTATCTCGCCCGCCGCCAGCATGTAGCCCGAAATACTGCCTTCGGCAAGCTTGCTCATGCTGATGGCACCGTCAGCCAAATGCTCACTGGTTATACTTCCGATCGCCAGTTTACTGCTGTCTACGCTGCCTTCCTTCAGCTTAGCCCCACTTATAGCACCGTCTATGAGATGGGAATCTCCAACAGCTCCATGCGCCAGTTTAGTACCATCCACGCTGTTTGCGGCCAATTTGGCATTGCTTACGACAGCGTCAGCCAAATGTTTCCCGAAAATCGAGTTTATGGCCAGCTTGCTGGCATCCACACTAGCGGCTGCCAACTTGGAACCAAGGATAGCGCCATCCGCGAGATGCTCGCCTTCCACCGCTCCGCTTGCCAGCTTACTTGCGTTCACACTGCCTGGCATAAGTTTTACTCCGCTGATGGCACCATCTAAGAGATGCTCGCTGCTTACAGATCCAATTGCCAATTTGGTGCTGTCGATAATACCGTTCTCCAAGTGCAGATAACTAACAGCCCCAGCTGCCAGCTTAGATCCATCAACGCTTTCAGACGCCAATTTACTTCCATCAACCGCACCGTCTTGCAGATGTTCACGAGTTACCGTATCATTTACAAGTTTGCTTCCGTCTACACTGCCTGAGGCTAATTTCGCGCCATGTACGGCTTCATCGGCAAGATGCTCGCTGCTTACAGAACCCAACGCCAGTTTACTGCCATCCACACTGGCTGTTGCCAGCTTCGACGAGCTTACAGCTCCATCTGCGATATGTTTGCCAAACACCGAATTATTCGTCATTTTGCTAGCGTCAACACTGCCGGATGCCAGCTTAGTACTGGTAACTGCGCCGTCAGCCAAATGATCGTTCTCAACCGATGCATTGACTAGCTTGGTGGCATCGACACTGCCCGCAGCAAGCTTAGCACGGCTAACAGCGCCATACGAAATGTGGTGATTTTCAATACTTCCGCCTGCCAGTTTGCTGCCGTCTACGCTGTTTAGAGCTAAGTGCTCACCTCTGATTTCTCCGCTCACGAGCTTACTGCCATCAATACTTCCGGCTTCCAGCTTACTGCCGCTAATCGTTTCATCCGCGATATGTTCACCCTGGATAGTACCATTAGCAAGCTTACTGCCATCCACACTGGCTGCCGATAACTTCGATCCGCTTACCGCGCCATCAGCAAGATGCTCGGCTCTGATTGCTCCATAAGCAATCTTGCTGTCATCTACGCTCCCTGATGCCAACTTCTCCCTGCTTACTGCGCCATCTGCAAGGAGCTCGCTGCCAATCGTTCCGATTACCAGCTTGCTGCTATCCACACTGCCCGCCGCCAGTTTTGCTCCGCTTACAGCTGCGTCAGCGATATGCTCGGTATGAACGGCTTCATTCATCAGCTTACTGCCATCTACACTAGCTTCCTTCAGCTTCTCTCCGCTAACCGCACCATCTGCAAGATGCTGCGTTTCGATAGCTCCATTCGTAACTTTGGTGCTATCTACACTCCACGGCGCTAATTTCGCTCCTGTAACAGCCTCGTTGGCGATATGCTCAGTCCTAACAGCATCGCTCGCCAATTTACTGCTGATTACACTGCCCTCTCCCAATTTCTCACTACTCACTGCACCAGTTTCTAGATGTTCGTTCTGTACGGCACCACTAATCAGTTTACCGCTGTCCACACTGCCTGGCGCCAACTTCGAACCGGATACAGCATCATCCGCAAGATGACGCGAATGAATGGCTCCGCCCACCAGCTTGCTGCCATGAATACTTTCATTCGCAAGCTTAGCTGCCGTTATCGCTCCGTCCAGAATATGTTCACTACTTACTGCTTTTTCAGCAAGCTTGATTGCCGTTACACTGAAATCTGCCAGCTTTATTTCCGTTATCGCTTCGTTTTCAATTTTAGACGACTGCACAGCGCCATCTCGAATACTGGATGTCTGAACAGCACCTTCCTGCAAATGTTGCGGAGCGATTGCGTTAGCAGCGATCTTTTGCTCAGTTACAGCGCTGTTAGCAATTAGATCTTCGGTGACGGTTTGTTCCACAAGCTTCTTACCAGACAAACTTCGGTCAGCAAAAACGTCCAATTTGATCGAATTATCACCCAAGTGTTCGGAACGAATCGTGCCTGGTTTAATATGAATGCCTTCAATGATATGTTCTTGTAAATGGCGTGTTTCAACTGTAAATGGAGCGATTTTATTGCTCGTAACCGCTTCTTCGGCAATTTTACTGGTCGTTACCGATTCTTCATGCAATTGCCTTGTAGTAATTTCTTCGTTCGCGATATGCTCTCTATGGATCACATAAAGTCCCAGTTGTTCTTCTCCAATTGAACGCAACTCCAAGTGCTCTCTGGTTATGGCACCAAGCTGGACATGTTCCCCACCTATGCCACTAGGCACAATTTTCTCTGAGGTTACGCTCCTATCCTTAAGATGGTTGGAATCTACGCTCGCCGTAGCCAACTGTTCGGAAGTAATGGACTCCGGAACTAAATTAGAGGTAGTAACCGAGAATTCCGCCAAATGTTCCGTCGTGATGGACTGTTTTTGGATGTGCCTTGACTCGACGCTGCCGTCATCAAGCTTCTCCGCCGTAACCGAAGCATCCTGGAGTAAATCAGACTGGATGGAGCCTTTTCGTAAATGCTCGGTTCCAATTTCACCCGCTCCGATATTTTCACCGGTAATGCTTTCACTGCCAATATGCGCAGCCTGTATGGAGCCTTTTTTCAAATGGATGGATCCTACAGACTCCTTAGCTATTTTCGTGCTGGTAACCGCTTGATCCGCGATTTTTTCCTCCGATACAGCCCGCTGCGCGAGCTTATCTTCCGTTACAGACTCTGGTTGTAAGTGGAAGGCTTCAATGGTGTTATCAATAATATGAGTACCATTTATTTGACACGGACTAATCGTCCTGCTTTGAACACTCCCCGGAGCCAAATGCTGAAAGAGTATACTATCGTGCTGTAAATGGACGGAACCAACGCTTTCATCCGCAATTTTATCGTGAGTAACGGATTGATCTCTCAGCTTATCCGTTGTGATCGTAGCATCGGATATTTTAGCCGTATCAATAATCTTATTCGACAAATGTTTGGATTGAATGGCTCCGCTGCGTATTTTCTCAGAGCTGACGGCCTGATCATCAATCAGTTCAGTCGAGATCACCATTTCTGACAAATGGTGCGATAAAATCGATCCGCTTGCTAATTTAATGGAATCAATGACTTGATCCGCCAATTTATCCGCGGTAATACTGTTATCGATTAGCTTATCCCCGGAAATCGTATGATTATGAATTTTCTCACCGGAAATGCTCTGGAACGCAAGATGTTCATCATGGATAGCGCCGTTTGCTATTTTCTCTCTGGTCACACTAGCCGTAGCTAACTTCGTGTTGTCGATTGCAAAATCTTTTATGACCTTGGTGCTAATGCTCTGAGGTTTGATTTTACTTTCGTCCACAGCCCGGTTGGCAATTTTCTCTGCTGTAATCGCTTCTTCAACGATATCATCGGTGTAGATGACAGGGAAGGAAGATATCCCGGCTCTCCGTTCTGTCAACATAATGAGCGGAGGTGCAGGGTTGGATGAATGGCTAGGCGGTACTGGGCTTTGAGGCTGCGGTTTCTCTTTTTCCAAAGCAGGTGTTTCTGGTTTCTTGGGTTTGGGAATCATCTTGGTTGCATTCGTGGAGACAACGGCTTGAACAGCGTTCTTTTGCTCTCGTTCTTGCTTAGGCTGTGCAAGCGCGGAATCCGATTCATCCAACCATTTCAGCTCGTTCGTAAAGGAATTCACTCGTTGCACTTGCGGCTTTCGGGGGACGCCACGATTGCTATTCCGTTTGCTCATAGACTCCTCTCCATTTCTCTTCATGATCTAGTCATTTGTAACATATTCATGCATGCAATAAAATGTACGTTCGCCCTTAAAAATGTGCGTTAACCCAGATGCGATTCTGATACGCCCGGAAATAAGAATCGTCATTCAGATGCGGTTCTAATGCACCAGGATCACCTCGGCGTGCGCCTCCTCATGCTCTGATATCGTTCAAACCATTGTTCGGCGCTTCGTTCCCATGTAAACATATGCCTCACTCTTTGCAGCCCCTGTTCTCCCATCACCCGCCGAAGCTCCGCATCCCCCAGCAATCGAAGCAGATACCGAGGCAGCTCCTCTGCAATTTGGTTCGAATCAACCAAATAACCGGTTGTACCATGATCGACAACCTCCTGAATCCCTCCCGAACGAGTTGCCACAACCGGCACTCCCGTTGCCATAGCCTCTACATTCACCAGACCGAATGCTTCATTCGGTGCAGATGGGACGGCAACGATGTCTGCTGACTGGTACCATTTCGCAATATCGTTATGTGATACGTAAGGGATAAAACGAACATATTGCGGCATTGAGCTTCCCATTCTGTGTAATTTACGGACATAATCGGTTTGCGCCTCTTTGCCATAGTAGGCGCTGCCAACAATAAGCAAGATCGCATTTGGCTCGGTCTGGACGACTTGGAGCATGGCGTCTAAGAGATGATGTACGCCTTTCTTCGGAATGAGTCTCCCTACAAATAAGATGATTTTCTTATCCTCATATCCTAGCTCTTTCAGCAAAGCCATGCCTGACGCGCTTCCTTCCGGGGTCCATTTGGACGTAAATTGGGTTAAATCCGCCCCAAGATGCTGGGTCACAATTTTATGTGAGCAGCTTGGCACTTTACGCTGAATTAGCCGCTTTAGAAAATCACTGTTAACCACAATGATATTGGCTGCCCGAAGGCATGCCGACAGCTCTCGAACAGAGATATGCGGCCCCGAAATAAAAGACGTGGAATGAAGCATAAGACTAATCTTTACTCCCGGATGCTTCCTGCGTAAATACCGTACAAAACGCGGCCGATTCTCAACCTGAATAAAGGCCGGTTTCACCAGATTGATTTGCTGGCTTACCCTCTCTATATAAGAAGCAGGTTTCTCGTATCGAACACGTAAATAATGAACACCTTCTTTCATCTCACGGCTCGGCTGATGAAGCGTTTTACGCCCAAGCACGTAAACCCCCATATGTTTAACTAATTGCTTAGCTGTATGATAAACGACCATTTCTACAGAACTGCTCGTTCCTGAAGGTATGGGGAAAGTACCGGGTGTTACAATTGCTACTTTGATCGGTAAGCTGCACATCTTCTGGCCCCTTTCCGTATCCGTTAAATGCCTGTTACAGCCTCTTTTCTATACATATGCGGATTTTATGGGTTAGTCTGGGTATTCGCCCCTTCAACCTGTGCAAACGTCACATCTTCTTGTGCGTCTATCAGCATCCGTACAAACAAGCAGCCCTGCTTTTCCATAAGCTATATGAAGCAAAGGCAATGCCTGCCAGTCAATTGAATGTAAAGGAGTGGAAGGAATGCAATGGAAAATCCCTATGTGGGTATTTTAGTAAACGACACCTTATTCGATGGCATTCCCCAGGGGAAGACAATATATGAAGCTATCCATTACTACAGTGAAGCTGGCAAAGAATATGGGGTGATTCCTTGCTATTTCCGCATTCAAGACGTTCGAATGGATACGATGAAAGTGCGCGCTTACATCCCATCGGGTGAACACTACGTCCTTGCATGGATCGATCTGCCCAAAGTCATTCATAACCGTGCCATTTACTTGGATCATGCTTCTTACGATACGTTGGAAAGCTGGACGCAGCACGGTATCATTTTATTTAATCGTTGGAACCGTTACAGCAAGCTGCTTATCCACCAAATCTTGCTCAAAAATGACTCGATACGGCCGCATATGCCTGGTACGTATGCGGCAAACCCGATAAATGTAAGAATGATGATGAATGCCTATGATTCACTCATAATTAAGCCAACGAATTCCAGTATTGGCCGTGGTATTATGAAAATGGATCGACTTGGAACAGGGTGGAGGCTCATCTATCCGGCAAGCATGAGAATCAGCAATCGCATTTGGCGGCAAATTCGCTTTTCGAAACAGCTGCCCATTTCCCTGCAAAAAAAGCTCAAGAACCGCTCCTATATCGTCCAACAATGCTTACCTCTGGCTTTATATGACGGCCGCCCGTTTGATCTTCGCATTTCGGCCCAGCGCGATGAATGCGGTGAATGGGGCATCACAGGTATCGTAGCGAAAGTCGCTTCCCGAAAGCACTTTCTTACGAATGTGGCGCAAGGCGGCGAAGTCATGCGATTACCGGATATTCTTGCAAGAGAATATCCGTCACTCGATCCGACAGCTGTTTATCAGCAGATTACTGATTTTACGATGCGCGTCGCCAAGCATTTAAGTGCAGAACTGCCTCATTTGGCTGATATAGGGCTCGACATCGGACTTACCAGCCATGGCTTCCCTTTATTTATTGAATGCAATAGCAAAGATCAACGTTATAGCTTTAAGGAAGCCGATATGATGGAAGAGTGGAAGTCAACCTTTTATAAACCAATCGCCTATGCCAAATTTTTATTGGATGGCGGAACGCCGGTTTATTAATCGCGGCATGCTGAGATACAGCAAAAAAACCTTTATCCCCCAGTCAGATGACCAGGAAAATAAAGGTTTTTTCATTTGTTCAGATATTTTTGCAAGAGGAGCTTTACATCTGCATTGATTTGCTTCGTGTCAGGCGTTTTCACAACGGTATCATTCAACTGGTATTTCTGTTTTAGCTTCATAACTTGAATGACACTTCGGTCGATCGTTTCTATGGGAATTCGCTTCTCTTCAACCGCTCGGCGAAGTGCTTGGGCGACCGCTGCCACCTTCTCGTAATCATGCCCGACCATCACGACATTCGATCCGGCAAGAACCGACTTCACCGCAGCTTCCCCAAGATCATACGCTTTAATAATGGCCCCCATCGTCATATCATCTGTCATGATTAGTCCCTGGAATCCCATCTCCTGCCGCAGCAAGTCTGTCATAATCTTCTTCGACATGGAGGCCGGGTTCTGGGCATCTACTTTAGGCAGAAGGATATGGGCAACCATAACGGCATCCGCTTGCTGCTTAAAGGCTTCTGCAAAGGGCAGTAGTTCCAGCTTGCGCAGTCTCGCCAGATCATTCTGCACAACAGGAAGCTGAACATGCGAATCCACGGACGTATCTCCATGTCCCGGAAAATGCTTAACGACAGGCATCACTTTCTGAGCCTGCAGCCCTTTCATCGTTTGAATGCCCAAGGAGCTGACAATTGACGCATTCGCGCCAAAGGATCGATCGCCGATGACAGGATTATTAGGGTTGCTGTTAATATCGAGCACAGGTGCGAAATCAACATTTAAGCCGTAGGCTTTCAGCTCTTTCCCGAGCAGACTGCCAACACCGTAGGCGAACTCCGTACTTTTCGTGTTTCCTATATCTTTACTCGGAGGTGTTTTGGTGATTTCATCCGGCAAACGCGTCACTTTTCCGCCTTCTTCATCGACTCCGAGCCAGAGAGGCAGCTTATTCCCTGCATTCTTTTGCTTCAATGCATTAACAAGTTTAATTAACTGCCCTGTATCCTTCACATTCGTTTTGTACAAAATCATACCGCCGATATGATAGGAATCAATGAGTTCACGGGTATGCTGGTTCATTTCATAGCCATCAATTCCGGCAAAAATCAGCTGCCCTATTTTCTCATCCACAGACATGCCTTGGAGAATAGACAGAACAGGATCAACTGTCGGTGTTGGTGTCGGTACAGCAGATGGACTAGCCGGCGAACTACTTACAGGCGCCCCCGTCTGAGTAGACGTAGGAACGATCGAAGGATTGGCCGTTGAGCGTTGGAAGCATCCCGTCAATACAGACATACAAAGACCTAAACCTAGGCTGTATTTCATAAACCTGTAGACGATTCTAGTCATACTCTCACCCTCTTTATGTATGATCATGTCTATTATTGGACGTCATACGCCAGTTTTTAGTTTAACTCGCTTATTCTTGTCTCAACTGCTTCACAGTCCAGAGCTGAAGCATATACAGGCCATAGCTTCCCAAATAGGCTCCGCTGAACAGAAACCAATTATTTTGGAAAACCCCATGTATATTTGTCATAAACACCGTCTCATCGCGCAAAATCTCATAAACCGCCAAGCTGCTAATGATCCCGAATATATAGGCGCACAGCACGGCCAGCAAATCATAAACAATTCTCCACGATCTGAACAACCAAGTTCCTAACAGCATAATCAATGGGATGATGCATATAAAAACCGCTATCAACACGCTCATTTGCACTGTTCACCTCATGCATAGCATTGACGATTTTCATACTGAAAATACTTTAAAGTAAAAGTATTTGCTAGTTATATACCGTTTCTAGTTCACTTTCTCTTTCATATGATATATAGAAGAAGTTGCTATTTCATAGGAACTGGAGACCAGGCTATGGACGATGAACTGATGAACAAAGTGAACCAGATACGCGTGTGGAAACCCGACATCAACATTAGTATAGATAATCCTGTTGGCTGGCGACTCATTGGACAGGGGAAGCAAGGGGCTGTTTTTCAAATTGATGAGAAGCGCTGCGTAAAAATTTACTATCAGAAAAAAAACTGCAAGCGCGAACTTCATGCCTTGAAGCTAGGCAATAAAGCGGGGATTTGTCCTTATCTTTATTTTTGGGGCAGCCAGTATATCGTCATGGAGTATTTGACCTCCCCTAGTTTATTTGATTATTTACAGGAGAACGGAATGTCCATGAAATTGGCTGAGAAGATCGTCATGCTTTTGGATACCTTTGCTGAAGTGGGATTCAATCGGTTCGATCATTCTGCAAGGCACATTTTTGTGATGCCGGGAGAAGATCTGAAAATCATCGATGTTGTCCATGTCATCAAATCAACGCCCGTTGTATTCCCATTGAAGCTGCTGTCGGACATGGGAGATTACGCAGCTGATTTCCTCACCTATGTGAGCAAAATTAGTCCTGATTGGTACGATATTTGGGTCAATCATGATGATTTTGAACTTTTAAGACTAAAGTTATGAGGCTATCCCTATAAAACAGGCTCTGCTATTCAGCAGAGCCTGTTTTTTTGATAAATTCTTCCACGATCGTCGGGAGTTCTCTCTGTGCTTTCAAAAGATAGGCATATAATGCTTCCCTATCCAATGCAGAGACTTCCCAATCTTCGGGAATAGAATCAAGAATGTTATAGATAACCGTATCGCTTACGGAGGCTGCCTTTTCCATATGGGGAATAAGCTCCTCCCTGCCCTTCAGGAGGGAAAACCCCCATTTATGAACACTTAATTCCAAATTCATCCTCACGTTTTGCAGTGTATCGGGGGTCCAATTTGAATTGGCAAAACAACGTCCATGATCAATCAGATACAACTTAAATGCATCTTCTCCACAGTCCTGCAACAGCACATTCTTTTCTTTGCGGTCTGTATTGCTAAGCCAAAGATCGAACACAAGCATCCCCGCCAGCGCTTCCCTGTTCATGATACGGGGGCCTTCCCTCCGTATGAAATCCGAAATAAGAAGCGAACAATTTTCTATATATAGACTGGCAAACTGCTGACCAGCTTGAAAGTGATATTTACTATGGAAAGATGACTCCCTGATGAACGAATCGGAAATAGGGACGATATAAAAGGGCGCAATTGGAACTCCCAGCAACTGCGCTAACCTTGCGGCTACATACTCATTGACCAAAACACGAGTGCCGGTAGGGTTATTCTTAAATTTCACGACATACTTCATGCCATCGTTGAACGCTATAAGCTGCGGTTTGGAGTATCCAAATGGCATGGGACCCAAATGCTGAACAGGAAACAAATTAGGCTTCATTTAAATTATCAACCCCTATCTGAAATACGGCTTCACCGGAAGTGAGGGTAAGTGCCTTGCAAACCCCATGCCCGAATATAGGTGAACGGGCCAAATGCCATTTTACTCTTTCTGACTCTATGCGTACCCAAACGAACAAGTTACCACAGCGATAGCCCTGTTTCTCCCCCTCTTTATAGGGGGCTAGTGAAGCACGTCCTTCCCTTAACAGCCGTAAATAGTCAGGGGATAATCCGATATCAAGGGATAATGGCAAGATGCTGGGAGGAATGTGTTCATATTTGACGAGCAAGCGCTGCTCATCTTTATTCAAAACAAATCGCTTCCTCAAACCATAGGCACGGCTGCCCAGCTCCCTGTTGACAATGACCAATTCCGCCGATGCTCCCTCTTCGTTTAAAGCAGCTTCAATTTCATAAATATCCTGTTCAAATCCGTTATCCGCAAGAGCTCCCGGGTGATTCATCGGTTTCTCCATGAAGCTGTTCAGTTCTTCGAGTAAGTTCCAATCATCGGATGGATTGCCTATGATCATGCAGCCGTCTTTCTCGCTAAATGAAAATGCGTACAGAATCCGCCCCCCGAACCTAGGACTAATGACGACAGCAAATCGATGATTACGCAATATGACCTCTTCATGCCCATCCTCGTCCAAATCGGCTACTGTCAGCTTGAGCCGTTCGGTGTCATCCGTTTCTTGCTGCCACTTGGCAGCCTCCAGCAAGATGTAGGCCGCACGGGCATGACTAGCCAGCGCACGTGCCCACGGAGCAGGCGAAGCATCCTTCCAAGATACTCCGGGATCATGCCAGCCTGTCTCATAGGAGCAGGCTAATAAGTGCTTGATCGAGAGATCATGCAGCGCAGAAGAGCCCCCCTCCCTCGCAGTAAAACGATTGACTTTGTCCCAAGCTCTATCGAACATCATCTGATAAGGACGCCAGAGATCGGAGCCTGCCCAGCCCGAATAGTCCTCTCCGGCACCGAACTGGCCGGCCAGTTCCATATATGTGCCTGGGCCAAGGGGCTTTATCGGCCATTTACGGGTTCGCCCGCGCAGCCAAGAGCCAAGCAGAATGGGCTCGACATCCCGCCTTCTTTTCAGCCATTTCATAAACCGTTCGTAATGCTCTAACGATTGAGGGTCCCACATGGGTGGAATGCCTGCGGCTTTCTCCATATCGTCTCCATATATGGCAATGACATCTTGGCCACTTTTCGCCATCGTCTTCCATAAATTAGCCATTAGAATATCCAGTTTAGCTTCATTATGCTCTGTCCGAAACGGTAAGCCCAATCTCATCTCGGTAGATAGCGGAAGCGCAAGAAGACCTTGGGTACCTTTAATCCTACTAGGCTTAAAAAGATCAGACTGATAAGAGGGGTGCTGGTCATAGGCGCTTCGCTCGGCATCTTGAAGAAACAGACGATCATCAGCCAATACATAGCTGAATCCCCTATTGCTGAGTGTGGAATCGGCGATGGTTTTGGCTAGCCGGCCGGTATTCCAGACCCGCTCCGGTATCCAGAATCCTTTTACTTCCGCAGGCTGGACACCTAACCATGCCTGATATAGTTTTAGCTCTTCCTCTATTTGATAACGGTTAAATGTATCGCTAAATAACGGCATAATATTTTGTGAATACGATGATCCAATCATTTCGACAAGTCCGGCATGCCACAGATCGGATATTTCTTCTAGAAACAGGGGTTCATACCATGCGCATGCTTCTATTAAAGTACCGCTAATATGAAGATGAAAGGGGATTTCATATCTGCTATGAAGCTCTAACACAGCTCTTAAGCCGGATGAACCGTCTTTGGGGCCAATCGTTTCTTCGATCCCTGGGCGATTCAAATATCCATTGGTGATCAAATACTGGTTCGCATGATGGACGATAGCTAGCGGAATACGAACGGGGGTCATTGAAATCCCTTACCCTGCAAAGAGAGTTCACATTCCAGAAGAAATGGCTCAATGATTTCAATTTTTTTGGTTTTGCAAACACAGATTTCATAATGCAAGCTTTCAAATAAGGATCGGGCACGGTAATACAAGATGCGTTTCAGGAAATCTTCATGCTCATCCTCAGGCACTTCGGTAAGATACGTTTGAATAAACGTCTTAACGCCTGATCGAAAATAGTGAAAATCCCCTTTTCTAAGAAATGCGTTCAATTGAATTTGACAGGCGTGATAAGCTACATCCCAGGCTGGGTCCCCTGTAAAATGGTGATCAAAATCTATCGCGGTCACAGCGCTATTGTCCCAAAACACATTTTTGATATGAAAATCCCCGTGCAGCATAGCTGGCTCTCCCACATAGGGTCGTGGCGGAAACTTTCGCATGCGTGCTGCAAACGATTGGATAGCAGTCTCTTGCTCCGGAGCCGAATTTATCATTTCTTGAATGAATCGCGAGATATCAGCTTCAGCTCTATTCCTAATAGGTAAAGGAGTGGGCAGAATCGGAACTTTATGCAAGAATGAAAGAAAGATTGCCGTATGGAAAGCTGCATGATGAACTCTATCCGTTTCGAAAATCCACTCCTGCACCGTCATCCCGGGTGCCTTAGACATAAGCATTAGATGAAAGGACGGAAGATAAGCGATCGGTCGAACAACTGTATAGGGACTATCTCCGTTCATCCCGTGCTGCCACAAGTGCTCAAGCAAGCGGTAACTTGCCATTCCCTTTTCCGGATCCGAGTATATTTTACCGATCATCGTTTCATGAGCTTCCTGACCAAGCGGATTATGGTAAATAACCGAATATTCTATAATCCATTTCTTCATTTTGGGCATGCAAGAAATCAAGTTCAATGAGATAACCCGCCGGCACTCATCACGAAATCCCGCTTCATAGGCTGCTATCAGTTCATTGTTTGGCAGCAAGGGAGGAACAGTGTCGTTATTCATCGTTAATTCTCCTCATTTGGTTGAATTGAGTAATGATCTCTGTATAGAGCACAAAGGTTTGAACAGCTACGGATTTCCATGAAAAATGCTTGACCTCCTCTGCTCCTTTCACGGCTAATGTTCTTTGCAGAGAACGATTGTCCAGTAAGGTGAGAATCCCTTGAGCCAGCTGTCCCGGGTTCCCGGGTTCAATCAGATACACATGCTTGACTATTTCACTGACGCCGGACGTTGTAGTGGTAATCGTAGGAATGCCCGAGGCCATGGCTTCCAATACCGTGATGCCGAACGGTTCCGAGATGGAGGGAAGCACGTAAACCCGAGCATGCTTGTAGCATTCAATCAGTTGTTCACCGGTGACTGCGCCAGTAAATGTGACGTGCTCATCTATTTTCCACATGCGTGCCTTTCTACGAAGGGAGGCCAACAGGTCGCCTTCTCCGGCAATCATAAAGCGCACATTTCTTTTGGCTAGAATCATACGCGCTGCTTTCAAGAAATCACCGGGCCCTTTCTGTCCGGTTACTCTCCCCAAGAAAAGAACGTGTCCGTCTGTTCTTGTATAATCCCTCGCTTTTAAATGTTCATAGGCGGAAGTATCAATTCCGTTGTAAATGACCGTAATAGCGTCTGGCAAAGCGCTGTAATTATCAATCAAGCTCGCTTTCGTTCTAGCGGATACCGCAATTGTATGATCCGTGGCATGCATGGCTTCTTGCTCAATGGCCATAATCCCTGGATGAGGAGACGAACCAGCGGCTCTATCGGATTCAGTGGAATGAACCGTCCATACGAGTGGAACCCTATAGCGATCATTCATGCCAAACGCCGCATAGACGCCCATCCAATCATGAGCATGTATCAAGTCAACCCCCTCTGGCTGAAAAACCTCTTTGAGTCTGTTCTTGAACTGATTAACGGTTTCCCAGATGACATGATCACTATTTAAATAAGCCGGTAGAAGCCGATCCATATCCACCCGATGCAAAACCATGCCTGCAGGAATATCAAAGTCCGTTTGACCATAAGAAGGCAGGTAAAAATCGATGTTTACACCCTGCTTAACCAATTCATGAACGATTGCATGGCAATGGACACCTAATCCACCTGAGAACTGCGGCGGATACTCCCAAGCAATCATAGCGATTTTCATTTTAAATACCTCCTATCGATTTAGATTCTTTGTATGTGACATAAACTTCGGGTGAGTTGTCCATTGCTCGTATAGAATTGGATCCAACTCCTTCATATACGTAAGAAATTCTTTGACACGCACACCCAAACCACCTAACAAATATTTGGCAGGGTGATCCGCAAGAGAGCCGGTATCGCGAATATTAACGGCTTTCAGCGTACCGTCCTGCATAACATAAATGTCTTCCGGCGAATGACCGCCACGAAACCCGATTCTACCCGACACTATGTGCAATTGCAGCAAGCTTGCTGCGAACTCCTTTGTAAGATCATTCCTCTGTAAATAGACGGAAGCTTTCGGAGCCAGCATCAAGGGCATAACCAAATATTTGGGGCCATACTCATACGGATCGGGTGTAATGCCATGAGGCGCCCCTAGTTTAAGCAAGCTATATTCCTTCTCCGCCTTGCCGGGTTTTGTGTATATGGCAAGGCTGCTCGTCCTATCGATTTGGAACACAGCCCTCTTTTTTTCTTTGGCTATTAAAGGAAGATCAGTAGGATTGTCAACCATCATTTTTTCACTAGGGTCGATTCTTACCACTTTCATCTGATTTATTTTTTTAATGAGACCCGCTTCCCTTAGCTTATTTAACTCGTTCATAATCCCCATCGCGCCTACCACTCTTCTCATACAAATATTTAAGATTATTTGTATAAATTATGAAAAATTAATAGTAATAGAAACGGCACTTTCCCAGAAAATAAAAAAAACCTCACGCATGAGGTTTTACATCCGATTTCCCTCTTTTTGATCCACTTTATAAAAGGATAAAAAAAAAGCCGTACGAATACGGCTCTTGATGCTTCAAAACCTATTAAATTGTTATTCAATATTTATTTATTATTTATTTTTTCTTGCTATCTTTTTTACTGCTGTTTGCAGCTTCTTGTTGGGCATTCGCATATTGCTGTTGTTGTTCGTTGTTTTTGTTCACGTAGCTGATGTTGCGAATATGAAACGGCATAACGCGAACAATTTCACTGCCTACAGTCAATGTAACGAGGATATCTGTCACATCCGTTAATACGCCCTCAAGTTTTTCCGGGCCTCCACGGTTGATTTGTATCCAGCGAAATTTCATGTCTTTCACAACAGCAATGAAGTCTACACCATCAATGATCGGTGGCAATAAAGGTTCCGGCAGATCTGGATCGATAACTACAACCGAAGTGTCAGCAATCGTGCGTGTGTCTACACTAATGCTTTTGATATGTTCGGTTTTATAATAAACGTTTCCAGTATCCTTAATATAGACAACAATGTAATCGTCTTTTACGACGAGCAATTTGCCCATTCTCGACTCCGGTCCCCCCCTATCTACACGAACATCTTTCCCAACCAGCAATTCCAGCGTTGCTTTGTCCATCGATATCCCTTCCCTCTTCCGGTAGTTATTTACTTGCACTAGAAGTATATGAGCCTTACATCTATTGTGATTGGGATAGGTATCTATTTGTCCATATTTTTCCACTATAACCCAAGGCAAGCCGGTTTTCAGTGAGTTAAATCAAAAAATAAAAAGAAAGTAGAGGAATGGATATAGGACATGTACCGTGTCAGCCCCCAAATATACATCATATGGTAAAAAGGTATACTTCAGTAAATGAATAACGAGCTTAAGGAGGTAAGAGCTGTGGGGAAATCGGAACATTTAAGACAGGAAATTAACCTTCTAAGAGTAACCAAACCTATGAGCTATCTACTAAAAGAATTAATGCTGCAGTCAGTGACTGTTCAAACCAGTGCTGGACTCGTTTCAGGAGAACTCATGATTGTTGGCAGTGATTTTATTCTCGTCAAAGAAGTTAGTGGCGAAGGCGTCATGATTCCTATGACGAGTATTGAAGTTATTTATTAAGAAAGGAGTGTTCGAGAATGCCGCATCCTCATCCGCCACACCATCACGAAGAGCCTCATTGGACCTTTGAATCCTTCCTAAATGGCCTTATTGGCAGAGATATCGAGATTTACTTTATGAGCCAATTTTACACAGGTCAATTAGAAAGCGTACATGAAGGCTATTTTACAATAAGCGCGATTTCTGCCTACTATCTCCCAACTCAAACAATTACTGTTTTTAGCCGCAGTGTTGAGTATTTACGCATAATGAACTAATAGCTTGGTAGAGGAGACCTATAGGGTTTCCTCTTTTTTATTGCTTCTCAATCCACTCCCTCCAATTGGAAAATTGAGCATAATTCTGATGGGTGATGCTAGATCTACGCAACCTCCGATGATACAACGGCCTGGGAATATGGCTGAATGGAAAACCCTTCGAGAGGCGTGTGATCATTTCAAAATCTTCATATAAGCGCCCTTGTGAAGGATCTTTCTGGGACCATCCGCCAATTTGCTTCAAGGCATCAACGCGGTATAACCTTGGAGCAAGTGGCAGTCCCATTGCCAGAAATTGTTGTTTGTCAAATACGCGGGGCATGTTTCGCACGCCACTAAAAATCAGTTGATGCGTTCCCCGTTCGTACCACTCATAATAATTACCATATAAAAGCGCAGTATCGCTTGATGTCATTGATACATGTGTTATCAATAATTCAAGACAATCCGGTGTCAACCAATCGTCCGCGTCAAGCTCCAGCAGCCACCCGCTGCGTATTTGATGCAAAGCTTGATTTAAACATCCTGCCTTGCCTTGATTACTCTCGTTTTCAATGAAACGAATACGTGAATCTTTCTCAAGGGAGCGCAGTACTTCCCGCGTATGATCTGTCGAACCATCGTCAACAATTAGCAGTTCCCAATTAGCATTACTTTGGGCACATACACTGCGAATCGCCCATGGCAAGTAGATCGCATTATTGTACGTACTGATGACGACAGAAATTAGCGGATCAATTGTATCGTGCCGGACTAGCGATTTGCAACGCAAGATAGGCTCAGCAAGTGTCCATTCTTCATCGCTTCGCTTCCAGCTGGGAGGCTTGCTCGCACAAGGTATCCACTTCTCAGAATACATGTGCTGCCATTCCCACGTACCGCTTAATTGAATCCATTTCTCATACATAACATAGGACTCGAAGGGCAGCCGATCTTTCCCGGAAAAACAATCTGTCCCTCCTTGTTTCACAGCGGCCGTTCGCCAGACTGCCGGAGCTTTCCCCCTTTGTGCCGGGGAATTGCTTTCCTTGGGGATGGGATGAATAAACAGACCCGCGCAATTGTCGGGAACACGCAGGAGCTGTTCGTTCAGCTCATCAAAGAAAGTCGCATCAAACCGATCACCTGCATGAATCGTCATAAAAAAAGCGTCATGATAGGCAGAAAGCTCTTTATTCAATTGCTTGCCGGTATCCTCTGTAAGGAATATGACAGGCCACTCAGGGACAGCAGATGCTAGCCCCGCTTGGGTTATCCTAGCATTCATTCGAGAGGCTGCATCCAATACGAAGACGAGCATAGCCCTCCTCCTCCATTACGTTCCAATCTATTTAAACATTCTATGCGCTTATCATGGGTTTGTTCTTCTAATAGGCTGCATTACTCCTGCAAACATGGGATCAGACGCCTAGTTCGCATATTCCACCTCAAACAGCCTTCATACTGTTTTTTAAAGCTCCTACCTTTTCTTTCCTTCTCCATTCGACAATTGATTCTTTTACCTTTCTGTGGCAAGATTAGCGAAGAACCAATCATAGGGATCTTTGATCTTGATCAAAGTCTCTCCGCATTGAAGGGAATCTTTGATCATTAATCAAAAGTCTGCCTAACCACGAATGAACAGGAGTCAATCTATGTCAAAACCGTTTTTCAAATTGCTAACCGAGCTCTCCTCACGCAAATGGGTATCCCAAGTGACAGGAGCTTTTGCCAGGTCCAAAGCAAGCAAGATGTTCATTCCTCGTTTTGCCCAAACCTACGGTATACGAATTGAAGATGCTGAGAAGCATGTAAAGGATTACAAGTCTTTGAATGATTTCTTTACCCGCCGTTTAAAACCGGGATTACGCCCGATTCACGAAGATCAAACGCGCGTCGTAAGTCCGGTTGATGCCATGATTACCGGGATCGGCGACATTAAAGAAGGCTTGATCGTCAATGTCAAAGGTCAAGACTACACGATTGAGGAGCTGCTTAACCGCTCGCCCCGTACGATCAATTACAAAAATGGCTTTTATTTCGTGCTGTATTTAAGCCCAACGGACTATCACCGCATCCATTCGCCGATAACAGGGGACATCCTTGAGAAAGAGCATGTGCTAGGCAAAGTGTATCCCGTGAATGAATTCGGCCTTCGCCACATGAAGCGAGTACTGAGCCGAAATGAGCGATTAATCACATTCATCCAGCATAATACGGGAGAAGTTGCCGTTGTGAAAGTTGGGGCGCTGAATGTAAGCTCGATTCAATACGTTAAGCCGCTTCCCAAAACGTTAGAGCGCGGTCAGGAGCTGGCCTACTTCGAATTCGGCTCAACTGTTGTGCTTCTATTTGAAGATGATATGTTCGAACCTCGTCCAGATTTAAAACTTGGTTCCAAAGTGAAAATGGGAGAAGACCTCGGCCGTTTCCTAGACAAATAAGGATACGCGATCACGAGAGGAGGGCCTCATGGCTGCTATAACAACACCGTCTTCCGGCTCCAAAAGCTTACAGGGCACCGGAGATATAAAACCAACTGTGTATCGAATTTTATTTGCAATTGGCCTGGTCCATTTGCTGAACGACTCGATTCAATCTGTTATTCCTGCGATCTTTCCGATCCTGAAAAGCGAGATGGGTTTAAGCTATACCCAGGTTGGATGGGTACAGTTTGCCATCAACTTCACGGCTTCCATCATGCAGCCCGTTGTCGGGATCTATACGGATCGCAAACCTTCCCCCTACATGCTGCCGATCGGCATGGCTTCCACCCTCGTGGGGATGCTGCTGTTAGCCTTCGCACATTCGTATTGGGTCGTCTTGTTGTCCGTTTGCTTTGTCGGGCTGGGCTCGGCCGCTTTCCATCCGGAAGGTTCTCGGGTGTCGCATATGGCTGCCGGGGGACGCAAGGGTCTTGCGCAATCGATCTTCCAGGTCGGCGGTAACTTCGGCCAGTCCTTGGCGCCGGTCATGACCAAATGGATTTTCATCCCGCTTGGACTCTTCGGGTCCATCTGGTTCACGGGCGTAGCCGCTGTCGCGATTGCCGTACAGCTATTTATTGCCCGCTGGTACAAATCCATGCTGGTCACAGCTCCGGTCAAAGCCAAATCCGTCGTGAAACGAGCCGTCAATCCCGCTCACCGCAAACGCGTCATGTTCGCCATTTACGTATTGATCTTTCTTGTATTCATCCGTTCTTGGTACGGCGCTGCAATGAGCGGCTACTTCGCTTTCTTCCTGCACGACACCTACGGCATGTCAATCAACCGTGCGCAGGATTTCATCTTCTTGTTCCTCGCGGCAGGCGCGGTGGGAACTTTCTTTGGCGGGCCGCTCGCAGACCGTTTCGGCAAGCGCAACGTCATTTTCTTTTCCATGCTCGGGTCAGCACCGTTCGCTTTGCTGCTGCCGCACGTCGGCATGACTTGGTCTTATATTTTACTCGTCGTCATCGGCGTGATCTTGTTATCCAGCTTCTCCGTCACCGTTGTCTATGCTCAAATGCTGTTCCCTGGAAAAGTAGGGACCGTATCCGGACTTATTACCGGGTTGGCCTTCGGGCTCGGCGGTATCGGCAGTGTAGTGCTTGGAAATCTGTGCGACATTTTCGGAACGACACGTGTGATGGAATTATGCGCGTTCTTGCCGCTTCTCGGCATTCTAACCTTCCTGCTTCCGACTGATCGCAAGCTAAGAGAATGGACAGAAGAACAAATATAATGAAAAAACCTTGCTCAGCAGGCTAAACAGCTGCTTGAGCAAGGTTTTTTTGCGTGGTCGCAAGAACAAGAGCATAACTTGCAGCAGCAAAAACAGTCCGATGCGCGCTCTTCAAAGAGCTGCACCGGACTGCTAGTTTCATAACATCTATTCGTGGTGGGAATCGTGCCCCTCACGCTGGCTGCGGCGGCGAGCCACACCGGATTCAAAAGCGGCTTCCATCACGGCTTCGCGCACTTTCTCAACGACCGCATGGTTGAATACGCTTGGAATAATGTAGTATTCGTTCAGCTCATCTTCATTCACAACAGCCGCAATCGCTTTGGCTGCTGCGAGCTTCATCTCTTGCGTGATGCGGGAAGCTCGGCAATCCAACACGCCGCGGAAAATTCCCGGGAAGCAAAGCACATTATTAATTTGATTCGGGTAGTCCGAGCGGCCTGTCGCCATAACGCGTACATAAGGCTCCGCTTCTTCCGGCGTAATTTCCGGTGTCGGGTTCGCCATAGCGAATACGATCGGATCGGCAGCCATTCTTTTCACATCGTCTACCTTCAAAACGCCCGGGCCGGATAGACCGATGAAAATATCTGCTTCCGCAATTACATCAGACAAAGTCCCTTTTTGCATAAATGGGTTCGTATTATTCGCATACCAGTCCCAAGCGGAATTCGTATAGCTTTCTCCGCGTATGATCGCTCCTTGCCGATCTACCCCGATGACATTGGTAACACCAGCAGCAAGCAGCATTTTCGTGCATGCAATTCCTGCCGCTCCGATGCCTGTGATGACTACCTTACACTGCTCCAGCTGTTTACCTACCAGCTTAACTGCATTGAGCAGGCCTGCGAGGATAACAACCGCAGTTCCGTGCTGGTCATCGTGGAATACGGGAATATCCAATTCATTAATTAATCGTTCCTCAATCTCAAAGCAGCGCGGTGAGGAAATATCCTCTAGATTAATGCCGCCGAACGCAGGTGCGATCGCTTTAACGGTACGAATAATTTCTTCCGTGTCTTGTGTGTCAAGGCAGATAGGGAACGCATCAACGCCAGCCATTTGCTTGAACAGCATGGCTTTCCCTTCCATTACCGGCATAGCCGCTTCCGGTCCGATGTTGCCAAGTCCAAGTACCGCGGTCCCGTCGGATACGACAGCAACGGTATTTCTTTTAATCGTTAACGAGTGCGCTTTAGCCGGATCTTCATGAATCGCCATACAAACCCGGGCAACTCCCGGCGTATATACACGGGACAGATCGTCCCGATTTTTAATCGGAATCTTCGGAGTGACCTCAATTTTGCCGCCCAAATGCATAAGGAAAGTTTGGTCGGAGACGTTAATTAACCGAACACCGGGAATACCCTTCAATACTTTAACAATAGCTTCGGTATGTTCCGGATCGCTTACTTGCACCGTTATATCCCGCGTTGTTGTTGTTTTGCTTGCTCGCGTTACGTCAACCGCGACGATATCGCCGCCGGCATCGCCTATGGCTGTAGCAATTTTCCCAAACGTGACCTGTTCTTTATGTATTTCCAAACGCACAATCACGCTTGTGCCTCCACCATTTAATCCTGCCATTTAGGGATCACTCCTACAATAAAATGATTAATTGACCACATGTTAGATCATAGCATACTATGTCAACCATGCCAAAATCATATTGGTGATTTTGTGACAATTTCATAGACTTTCCTCATGACGGCAACGCCGCGGCTTATCTCCTCATCCGTGAGATGCGCAAACCCGAAGATTGCCCCGGCTCTTCCTTCGGGGACGCCGTAGGAGCTGGCGTCGGTCCACGAGACGCCGAATTTACGGCACTCGGCTGCATAATCGGCATAGCTGCGGGCATCCCCCCGCCACCAGCCGAACAGATGCAGCCCCGCATCACTCTCCACCCAGTCGAAGAGGGTGGAGAGCCGCTCCTGCAGCAGCGCTTGCAGGAGCAGGAACTTGCTCGCGTACACCCGCCGCATGCGGCGCAGGTGCCGCTCGTAGCCGCCGCTGGCCATGAAAGCGGCGAGCGAGCGCTGTTCGAGCAGCCCCGAAGGGTGCGGCTCGTATAGCCGCTTCGCGGCCACAAATGCCCCGAGCAGCGCCTCGGGCAGCACGACATATCCGATGCGCAGATCCTGCAGCATCGTCTTAGAGAAGGTGCCGATGTAGACCACCCGGCCCTCCTGGTCCAGCACCTTGAGCGGCTCGATTGGCCGCCCGCGGTGCCTGAACTCGCTGTCATAGTCGTCTTCGACGATGACAGCGCCCTGCTCCGCCGCCCAGCGCAGCAGCTGCTGGCGGCGCTCCAGGCCCAGCACCGCTCCCGTAGGGAACTGGCGGCTGGGCGTCACGAACAGCAGCCGTGCGTTCCACGGCTGCGGGACAAGACCTTGCCCATCCACAGCCGCGTGGATGGGCACCCCGCCGGCCGCCAGCACAGCGCGGCTGGCGCCTTGGTAGCCCGGGCGCTCCAGGATGACGGGATCGCCCTCGTTCACGAGCACCTGGGTCAGCAGCGCGATCGCTTGCATCGACCCGTTAACGATCACGATGCGCTCCGGCGGAGCATCGATGCCGCGCATCCGCCTCAGGTGCTGTGCGATCGCTTCGCGAAGCGCATAATGCCCCTCGGCGACGTGAGCCTCTTCCTGCGGCGACTCCGTCATCCGCCGCACCTGTTCATACATCCCGCGGTTCCATAGCTCCCGCGGGAACTCATCCAAGTGAGGCCGACCCATCGCGAACGAAACCTCCTGCTCTTGCTCCAGCTCTCCCTCAATCTCCCCCACTACCTCTCGCCCTCGTCCAACCGGCGCCATCTCACGAACCCGCATCCCCCAGCTCGAAAGGCGAATATCCTTCCCTTTATACGGCTGGTGCTTCACTTGTCCTCCGCTATAAACGACAAAAGTCCCTCTGCCTACATCAGCTTGTAAATAGCCTTCAGCCGTCAACATATCGTAGACCTGATTAACTGTTCCCCGCGAGAGCCCATACAGGGCAGCCAACTCACGACTCGATGGGAGTTTCGTACCGCAATGCAGCTTATTCTCAAGGATGCTGTCGTGCAAAGCGTGATACAGAGCAGCATATTTACTCGCATATTGCGTTCGATAGGAAAGGTACGGTATATGAAACTCCATGCTTGCTCCACCTCTCATCCTTCTTAAAGCACTCTCTAGTTCCCCATACGCTTTTTAAATGGTACATAAAAAGACAACAATATTGGATCTTTTTATTACACCATTTTTCCATTATGCTAACTAAAATCTCATAAATCTGACACTTTGACAAGGAGAATTATGCCAATGAATTTCCAGCCTGTCCTTTTAGAAAGAACTCAAGTGGTTCTGCTTCCCATGCAGGAGTCCCATATTTACGGTCTTACGGAGGCCGCCTCGGATCCAGCCATCTTTGCTTACATGACCCCGCTGCTGCACCTTTCGGCTGTTGAACAGTTTGTCCGCCAAGCGCTTGATGAGCAAAAAGATGGCTTAGGCATCCCTTACACCGTCTACGATAAACACACCGACAGCTTCGTCGGCAGCACGCGCCTATTCGATTACTCTCACGCCAATCGACATGTCGAGATCGGACATACCTGGTACAATCCCCGTGTATGGCGGTCCAGAGTCAATACGGAATGCAAGTATATGCTGCTGAAGCACTGCTTCGAAACCTTAGATCTGCTCCGTGTTCAAATAAAAACAGACCTGAGAAACGAGCGCTCTCAAACGGCAATTGCCCGTTTAGGCGCCCAAAAAGAAGGCGTACTCCGTCAGCACCGCGTACTTCATGACGGCTATGTGCGAGATACGGTCATGTTCAGTATCATTGCTCGCGAATGGCCGGATGTGAAGCTGCGGTTAGAAGGATTTTTAAATAAAGTGAGCGTCTAGATTGAGATAAAAACCTTCCCCAAAAAATTTGTTTCACGCAGTGACGTACGTATGTGAAAGTGGTATAATAACTGCAAAAAATGAATAGCAAATTGGAAGGAATGACCCATGCTTATGAATCCTCTGGCACGACAGTTAAACGAGACCCTGGAACGTGAAAATTCTCACGTATTTGACATGCTTTCTGCATTAGGTAAATCGATTTACTTCCCGAAAGAAGGCATTCTCAGCCAATCTGCTGAAGCAAAGGCCAAAGCCAAGAAATACAATGCTACAATCGGCATTGCGATCGAGAACGGTCAGCCGATGCATTTGAAGGTCATTCAAGATACTCTCTCCACCTACGCACCAAAAGATATATATGAATACGCACCTCCAGCCGGTAAGCCCGAGCTTCGCAGCGCATGGCGCAAAAAGATGCTTGAAGAAAACCCTGAAATCGGCAGCAAGCTGATCGGCAACCCGATCGTAACGAATGCTCTGACGCATGGACTCAGTATTGCCGCTGACTTGTTCGCCGATGTTGGCGATACCGTTATTATTCCGGATAAAAACTGGGAAAATTACGAGCTCACATTCGAAATTCGCCGCGGCGCGAAGATTGTGAACTATCCGCTATACAACGAGGATCAAAGATTTAATGCCGCTGGCCTCCGCGAAGCGCTGCTTGCTCAGCAATCCAAAGGCAAAGCGATCGTCGTCTTGAACTTCCCGAACAACCCGACAGGCTATACGCCTGGGGCTGAAGAAGGCAATGAAATTGCCGCTGCCATCAAAGAAGCTGCCGAAGCCGGAATCAACGTTGTTGTACTAACAGACGATGCCTATTTTGGACTGTTCTTCGAAGGATCGCTGCATGAGTCTTTATTCGGTAAATTAGCTGACATTCACCCGCGTGTGCTTGCAGTCAAAATCGACGGAGCTACTAAGGAAGAGTACGTCTGGGGCTTCCGCGTTGGTTTCGTTACGTATGCCGGCCAAAGCGAAGCGCTGCTTAGCGCGCTGGAACAAAAAACGATGGGCATCATCCGTGCGACAATCTCCAGCGGACCTCACCCATCCCAAACTTTCGTGCTTCATGCGCTTAACTCCCCTGAGTTCAATGAGCAGAAGCAAGAGAAGTATGAGATCATGAAAGGGCGCGCCAACCGCACGAAGTCCATTTTGGACTCCGGCAAGTTCGATGATGCATGGGGCTACTATCCGTTTAACTCCGGCTACTTCATGTGTTTAAAACTCAAAACGGTCGATGCCGAAGCTTTGCGCGTCCACTTGCTGAACCAACATGGTGTAGGTACCATCGCTCTAGGAACGACTGACCTTCGCGTCGCGTTCTCCTGCATTGAAGAAAGCAATCTGGAAGAACTGTTCAACCTCATTTATCAAAGCGTTAAAGAAATAGAAAACGTCTCGGCGACGAAATAACCGAAACGATAAAAAGGCTGTCTCGTGGGTCTGAAATGACCTATGAGCAGCCTTTTTTATGCAACGTGATACGAAATCTTGCGTTTGCGGGAACTATGATCCCCTATTTCCTGCGGGAACAGCCTTTGAACCACTCAATAGGAACACTGGTCCCCTATTCCCCCGATTTAGACAGATATTCGAACCTCCGAGGGCAAATAAGGCCCTGTAGTTCCATCTAGTCCCCGAATACTGCTGATTTCGCACAAATAAGGGATCAAGGGTTCCCTTCACAATAAGGTTGGATGTCTGCTGGTCAGGTATCTGATGGTAAGTTCCCTTCAACGATCGGGTTACGTATCAACCAACCTGTTTAACCAAAACATCATACTGCTCGTACCATTTTTTCCATTCGTCCATCGGAAAGTCTATCGCATGGCCGTCAAGCAGTGCAGCCATCATATCCAGGCAAACATGCCAGCCTGCTAAATCTTTTGGCGTATGCGGCGTCAACCCGCCAATGAACTCTTTTAAAACGAGCAAAGAACCTTCGGGTTTGGCGGATACCTCGAAGCGGACGCGATCTTTCCCCCATGTGAATTCCAGGACGGAAAGAGGTTCGTAATCCGTTATCTCCATATCGATAAAAGTCCCGGAGCCATCCTTCATATCGAATTTGATGTTTCCGCCTTTTCGCAGATCCTCAATTTGGAGATTGGTCATCCATTTTTCAAGGCGGTCATTTTCGGTCAGCGCAGCCCAGACTTCACTGACGGTTTGCTTAAGCGGACGATCATACTGAACGATATAAGCGCTCTCATTTTTGTGAATCGAAGCAATCATGTTCATTCCTCCTTGAACTCTATCGACTTTTAAAGAATACGTGCAGTAATCATAGATCTCGCTATTCTAGCTCCGTTCGCCACAATCTCCATATCAATCTTGCAAAATTTGCGCGTCAATTCTACGATCGTCGGCACAATTTCAATGACATCATCCATTTGCAGCGGGATCAGGAAATAACTCGATGAGCTATCCAGAATGAGATCGCCCTTCTTGTGCTCCTGAACCGTACGATAAGCTGCACGAATCATGATCGTGGTCAAGACTCCCTCTGAAACTAAGCCCTCGAAATTCGTCATTTGGGGCGTAATCGATCCTTTAAAATACAGCTTACCCTCCGCATCCCGCAGCTCGTCGATTCCTGCATAGATCTGCACCTCAAACGTCTCCGCATTCTGCGGCTGCTGCTGCATATGCTGCATCGCTTTCATAACGTCTTTGCGGCTTATGACGCCGATCATCTTTCGCTCGTTGTCAATGACAGGCAGCAGCTCAATGCCTTCCCACACCATCATGTGTCCGGCTGAAGCGACCGATGTTTTCAAGTTGATCATAAGGGGATTCGGCGTCATTAACGTGCTGATGAGCTGTCTAGGCTTCGCGCCAACGATATCCTTTGTCGTGATCATTCCAATTGGCACCTGATTGTCATCAATAACCGGATAGCGCGTATGCATCGTTTCCTCTACTAACTTCTGCATTTCACTGACCGTATTAGTCCCTGCCAGCGAGTAAATTGGACCATCTTTGCGCATGATGTCGTCGACAATCAAAATCTTTTTCTTAATCAGCCGGTCTTCCATCGCCCGATTGATCATCGTTGCTACCGTGAACGTATCGAAGGAACTGCCGATAATCGGCAGCTGCAGTTCATCTGCCAGCTCCTTGACTTCAGGCGTCGTATCGAAGCCACCGGTGATAAGAACCCCCGCCCCTTGACTGAGTGCACACATATGGGCTTGCACACGATTCCCGACGATGAGCAAGTTGCCCGCTTCAATATATTTCAGCATCGCTTCCAGCTGCATAGCCCCAATCACGAACTTGTTCAGTGACTTATGTATGCCTGTTGCCCCTCCAAGGACAACGCCCTCCACCACATTCACAATATCCGCAAAAGTTAATTTATCGATGACGGGCTCTTCCTTCTTCTCCATGCGAATCGTGCCGATCCGGCGTTTCGTGCTGACCAGCCCGATATTTTCCGCTTCTTTAATCGCTCGATATGCCGTTCCCTCGCTCACATCCAAATCCTGAGCGATTTGACGAACGGACAGCTTGGTGCCGACAGGCAATGATTCAATATATTTTGTAATTTGCTCATGCTTCGTATGAAGCTCTGAATGGCCTGCGCTCATGGTTCATACCTCGCTTAACTGTTCTATAACATTGAGATAAGTATAATCTATTCATTTGGAAAAAGTAAGCTGGACAGAGGGTCCCCTATTCGCGTCTAACGTGCAGGCACACAAGGATAAACGACTTCGTCGTCCTTTTAGGACGAGCGCGTTTGTCAAGGTAGATGCAAATAAAAAGCCCGCCGATTTTCGGCAGACCCTCTTCCTATCCAATATGCTCACTTAAGTCATTTATCCTATTTCTGAATCTAGATGAAACGCATAATAAAGCTCCAAAGCTACTGGTGATAAGGGATAGAAAGCTGTTTCGCCACACTCGTCGTGTTCGGTTCGTTCCTGCCGGTTCGCCATAACTCTCTGAAAGTCATAGGGGCGTTGACGTGAAAAACTTTTTACTTTTTTTCTATCGAACTCCATCGAAGATGCCAAGCTGCTCATGAACACTTCTCCCTTCGCAATCACAATTGTATTACTACAATTTATATTATTATAATATATTATATAATTAACAGAAATATATGTGCAACAATAAAATAAATTTCATTTATTTTATAACAATAAATCATGCACAGTCTGGTCAATTGGCTTAATAAAATGTTTAATCTAATTTGATTCCTAATGTCTTGTATTTCGTTGCATATAACATACAATAAGGGTGAAGTAAAAATTTGGGAGGGTTTGCTGAATGGCCAAGACATTTTTGAAAATTGCTGCGATTTACATCTCGCTGGGTGTTCTACTGGGAATGTTGATGGGCATCATTCAAGATTTTAGACTCGCCTCGGTCCATGCGCACTTGAATTTGCTGGGTTGGGTATCCATGGCGATCTTCGGTCTCATCTATCACTTCTATCCGCATGCAGCAGAAACGCGTCTTGCAAAACTTCACTTCTGGCTGCATAACATTGGCTTACCTCTTATGCAGGGCGGACTCGCAATCGAGCTTATTTCCGGCAATTCAGCCATGCTCCCTCTCGTCATTGTGAGTTCCTTGCTCGTCGTTATTGGCGTCATCCTCTTTACGATTAACTTATTCAGGCAGCTTGGAAGCACATCTGTAAAACAGGCGAACAAGAAGGATATGCCGGTTTAATCACATAAACAAACAAAACCTCGACAATCCATCTCGGAATGTCGAGGTTTTTTATACGCAATTGACTACTGGACGGCAAACACATCGTGAGACCCACCCAATTTAAGGGAACCTCATTCTCTTATTTAGGCGAGAAGCTGGATTTCGGGAAATGGAGGGGAACGTCAGAGCTTTATTTCACCTCATCCGTCCAAATATTGGTCCAGAACGGCGAAATAGCAGACCCCAGTTCCCTCTCCTTCGCCCAAAGGGCTGTTTTTGGCAGAATAGCGCCCTGTAGTTCCCCTACCTGCCTGCGAGGACTGAGTCTGGTCGTCTGACAAAAGGGGCATCTGGGAGGGCCGGGGTTCACATCATTGGGCACTGCGGAGGCAGAGTAACGACAAATATGAATATACTGCGAGAAAAGCGTTGGCTGCCCACAACAACCTCGTTTTCGTCGTACGCCTCCACAAGTCCACCACCCTTCATTTTTCCGTCTCTCAAGACCATCACATATTCGCCAAACAACATGGCGTTTTCAAGCTCACAATCCCGATGAATCGTTCTCATGTGAAAGTCCCACATCCCGTAATGCGCCTCCCGCATACTCCCGAATATACGTATAAAGTCCTATATGCTGCTATAGTTAAAATATACCATCTGCCCGGTTACATAATGGTTACAGTCAAAAAAATAAAAAAAGAGCCTTTTAAAGGCTCTTTTTGCCCACAAAAGGCTCTTTTCCCTACCCAGTTCAAAGGTTCGCGCTTCTAAAACGGCTTCTTGCCCTCATTCTCAATCAATTGCTCACGATCGCCTTCATCAATGATACTGCGCGTAGAGTTGCGGAACTCGCGCAAGGTATCTCCAAACGCTCGGCCTAGCTGCGGAAGCTTGGATGGCCCGAAGACGATTAAAGCAATCGCCAAAATTAAGATTAAGCCTGATACACCAATATTGTTAAACATGAGCATTCTCCTTTTATACAAACTTATGTGATCTTAGCTATTGATCTTAGCTATTGGTCGGGCTGCTCTGCCTCATTGCTCGCCATTGCCAGTTGGAAACTAAAGCGCTGATCTCAAACAACAGTAGCAAAGGAACCGTCACCGATAGATGCGAAACCATATCCGGGGGCGAAATGCAAGATCCTGTTATCGTTAACGCGATATATGCGTACTTCCTGGACGTTTTCAAGCGTTCTGGTGTCAGCAGTCCTATTTTGGTTAAGAACAAAAGAATCACAGGCAGCTCAAACGCAATCGCCATCGGAAATACAATTTGAAAAAGAAACCCAAAGTACCGATCAATCCCATAGGTTTCCACCGCGCCAATCGTTTGATTCATTCGCATCATAAAGCGAACCATCATGGGGAAAACGACCCAATAGCTGAACGCTACCCCGATAATGAACAGCGCAAAAGCCACGGGAATGTAAGGAAGGGCGCTTCTTGACTCCGCTTCTGTAAGGCCTGGCCGGACAAACGCCCACAGTTGGTAGAGCAGCACCGGCACCGTAAACAATAAAGCAAAGAGGAAAGCGCACTTCATATAGATCATCAGCCCGTCTGTAAACGAAAACACATTCCACTTAATTTCACCGATCATGGGCTGCGATTTCAAATATAGCAAGATGTCACTTGAAACATACAGCCCCGCGCAAAGCATAACCACAAACCAGACAAAAACAATAATCAACCGCTTGCGAACCTCAGTGAGATGCAAAATTAAATCTTCTTGCCCCATGTGATCCCTCCGATCTATAGGGTCATCTCGGCAGCTTGTTTAAACGACCATACCGCCTTGTTTCAAATACTTCGAGACCCCTTCAGCGGCCCTATAGGCTAACGCTCCAACCGTACCTGTCGGGTTGTAGCCACTGTTATGAGCAAACGCCGACGCTCCGACAACGAACACATTCTCGGCGTCCCACATTTGTAAATATGAATTTACAGCGGAAGTAGAAGGATCTGCGCCCATAATAACACCGCCGGTATTATGCGTCGATTGATACGGCACGATATTGTAAGGCCCCAACTGATCGGATGAGCCAATGGAGGTCGGATTCATTTCCTTCATAATCTCAGCCGCCTTCCCGCTCACGAATTTAATCATCTGCCGGTCCTGCTCTTCGAAATCAAACGTAATCCGCGGCAATGGGAGTCCATACGCATCTTTATAGGTTGGGTCCAAGTCTACATAATGATGCTTCCACGGTAAGCTTGAGCCTTGAGGGGATACGGCTAAGACACTGTTCGCGTATTTAAGCGATTTCTGTTTGAAATCTTTCCCCCACGCAGGTGTACCTTTGGGAACTGAGTTGGTAGCAATCGGCCGTTGTCCGGTTTGTGAAATCCGAATACCGGCTCCATGAAGGAAATTAAGACTACTGTGGTCAAAATTATCTCCATTGAAATCGGGAATCTCCATGCCAAGCGATCCTGCACCGGCAAACAAATTGAACTCTTTGTCATCAAAAAATCCGGTTGCCGAGCCGCCGTTCGTTTGGTAGCAGTAATTTTTACCGATTACTCCTTTACCGGAGGCTGGATCATAAGGTTTACCCAATTTGGAAGTCAACAGGAGCTTTATGTTGTTGAATACATAGCTGGCCATAATGACCACATCAGCAGGCTGCTCGAATTGTTCGCCGGTCACTGTGTTGACATAAACCACTCCGCTGGCCTTTTTGCCATCATTTAAAACTTGGATCACATTGGAGTAGGAACGCAGTTCGAAATTGCCCGACTTCTGAGCAACAGGGAGCACAGTGACGACAGCATCCGCTTTTGCTCCATACTCACAGCCAAAACGTTCACAATATCCGCAATACTGACACGCCGCCCTGGTAATGCCGTCCGGATTCGTATATTGTTCTGACAGATTCGCCGATGGCATCATATAGGGGTGATAGCCTAGCTTTTTCGTCGCATCCTCGAACAGCTTCAAGATTGGCGTTTTCACCATTGCCTTCGTTGGGAATGGGTTGGAACGCTTGCCCACCATCGGATTCTGATCCGGATCGCCAGAGATGCCTGCCAGCTTTTCAAACTTGTCGAAATACGGCTCTAATTGATCATATGTAATGCCCCAATCCTGGATCGTCATGCCATCCGGTATCTTCTGCTTCCCGTACCTCTCAACCGTTTTACTGTAGATTTCAAAATCGTAAGGAAGGAATCGGTACGTTTGTCCGTTCCAGTGAATACTCGATCCGCCAAGCCCCTCACCGAGCAAAAAAGAGCCGTACTCACGCATCGGGACAGCCGCTACTTTCTCCGTATTACGGAACGTTACGGTTTCCTTGGAAAGATCCTGCATCAGATCATATCTGGATGCATAGCGCAGCTCGTCGTGCACCATATAGTAGTCCTGTGTGCCCCTTGGTTTCCCGCGCTCCAATCCAACCACCTTTACTCCTTGCTTAGACAGCTCGGCGGCGATGATGCCCCCTACCCATCCCATTCCAACAATTACTACCGGAACTTTCGGCATTTTAGTAGCCATACACTGTTTTCCTTTCCCTCATTGGATTTCACCTTAGTGAACAAAATGATCATGCAAGCTTCGCGGTTCCATAGCGGCGAATTGATCCTTGTCCATGATCGCTACATAGCTCATTTGATTGCCCGGGTATTTCCGCATCTTCCAGCCCTGCATATCCTTGTTCCCTCCGTAAAGCGGGTCCGAATACACGCCTTCCATCACGAGCACACGGAATTGATTAAAAAAGGTTTTCCCTGTTACGCCATTTACCACATTAATTTCGCCTTTTTCCATCGATGTAAGAATCGCATCCTGTTCCTCAGGGGCCAGCTCTACAAATGATTTGGTATATTTAGATTTGCTCGCTTCCTCCATGCTCTGCAGGCCCATCGTAATCAATTCGTGGCGCTGAATGCTTAAGTAGTCGCCTTGCGTCGCTTCCCCCTTAACAAAGGGTCCTGTCCGATACGTGCGAGCATTCACTCCCCATGGACTAGCCAACTGATGATCGATGTAAAAGGCAACCCCTAACTCAGTAGCCCCTGGACCGCTCTCATCTTTCGGAAAAATACGCTCGGCAGCCGCTTCCGTCATCTGCAGCTGTGCTTGGTTGAAAAACATTGGAGCTCTGTTATAATCCATTCCTGCTTGAACTTGAGGGGATGCGGACGGAGATGGTGTTGGCGTCGTAGACTTCTTAGTAAATCCGCCCGAAATTGCGCTGCCAATCACACCTCCAACGACCGCTCCACCAATGGCAGTCCCGGTATACTTCAAGAAACTGCGTCGCGACTGGTCAGGGGAATTTCCCACATTTTTCTCAGCCATATTGATGCCTCCTTGGAATTTTATGAACAATAGGTTAGTTATGGTAGTTATGGATATCATGAGCCCTAGCTATTTTTCTTATTCATTTTTTGCATGAAAAATTGCAAACCCGGGCAATGTAAAGTTACAGACATTACGCAGAATTTTACATGCAACCAATGGCTGTCTTGCTCTTGAACCTACTCATATGAGGAGAAGTCCACATGAAGAAAACCTTATTAGTTCTTACTCTGCTGCTAGCCGGATCTCTAGCTGCTTGCGGCAAGAGCCAAACTACACCACAGACGAGTACGAATCCGTCCGCATCAACAAGTCCAGCAGCCACCCAAAGCTCTGGGGGTGCAACTAAAGCCGATGCACAAACTGTGTTCAAAGCCAACTGTGTAAGCTGCCATGGCGTCAACTTGGAAGGTGCCGTAGGACCTAATCTGCAAAAAGTAGGCAGTAAATTGTCCAAGGATCAAGTTTCTACAACGATTACGAATGGTAAAGGGGCCATGCCTAGTTTCAAAGGCAAGCTTTCAGACGATGAAGTTTCTTCCCTCGCTACTTGGCTTGCCGACAAGAAATAGATGCAAAAAAATCCCGCCTCGGATTGAGTGCGGGATTTTTATATTAATTAGAGATAATTAACGGGACAACTTGACCGTTATTCACATCGATTAAACCAAAGTCTGTAATTTTCAAGGCAGGACTTACAGGTAATGAATGCGTACTAATAGACATGATAGGATTATAATGGCAGTAACCTAACGACTCCATCGCTTTACGCAGTTGTTCTACTTCCTTGGCTACTTGCTCAAGGGGAGCTTCCGTTAAAATTCCCCCGACAGGCAGCCGAAGTGAAGCAATTACCTTACCGTCTTCCACAACGCTAAAGCCACCTTGATTTTGAATCACCTCATTAGCAGCGATCATCATATCGAGGGGATTGTGCCCGACAACAAGCAAGTTATGATTATCATGGGAATACGTCGTCGCCACGGCTCCTCGTTTAATCGTATCACCGCCAATTAAACCATAGGCACGATTTCCGTTTTTACCATAGCGCTCGAAAGTAGCAATAAGCCCCTTTCCGCTTTCCTGCCACATGAGCTCACCGGAACGAACATTCACCTCTGCATGATGCTCCTCAGTAAATGTAGAACCGTTCTTGACCATCATCACGCGGCAGTCATAACGGCCATCCATGATTTCCGTTTTAACCGAGAAATCCGCTTCCGTTAACGGAGGCATCTGGACACTTTGATAATAATGCGCCGGAAAAGCAGGAGACTTTGTTGCATAGGTGTAAGCCTCATGTACATCATAAACTTTACGTCCATGCTTAAATACCTGGTCAATCTTCAGTTCTTCCAGGTTGGAAATTAATTGAAAGTCGCCAATTTTGCCTGGTGCAATAACGCCGCGATCATACATCCGCATTCTTTTGGCTGGAGAAAGCGTACTGGCATAAATCGCATGCTCAGGCTTCATGCCCATCTCGATGGCTTTACGCACGATGTGATTCAAGTGACCTCTCCGATCGAAGGAGTCCGCCATTACGTCGTCGGTAACAAAGCAGAAGTGCTCAGACACTTCATGCTCAATCAAATACCCCATTACTTCAGGCGTCATTGACTTTTCCTGAATTTCAATAAACATGCCCGCAGCGATCCTTGCCTCCATACCCTCAATCGTCTGATGCGTATGATCGGAATCCACACCGCTATATATCATTCTGTGTAAATCCAAATCCAGTAGTTTCGGTACATGCCCCTCAATAATGAGATGAGGATAGTTCATGCGAATATGATTTAAGATGCGATTCGTCTTGCAATCGGGATCCGTGATGACATCTACGTAGTTCATGATTTCACCTAAACAAATGATGCGCTCCGTTCGCAACAGCTCGTCCAAATCCTCAATTTCAATCGAGCCGCCGGACGTTTCCATCGATGTGGCAGGAACCGAACTAGGAATGGCATAGAACATGTCCGCCACACAATACTGGCTAGCTTTTATGAATTCTTTTACCCCATCAAGTCCGAAAACATTGGCGATTTCATGAGGCTCCGGAACGATCGTCGTAACACCATTGCGAATGAGGCCGTAGGAGAACGTTTCCGGCGTGACCATCGTGCTTTCAATATGCAAATGGATATCGATGAGACCAGGAATCATGTAACGGCCTTCTCCATCCATGCGCTCGGCAGCTGCAAAGGTTTCCGCGCCTTTATTCCCAATATATAAAAACTTGCCATCTAGAATGGCTGCGTTGCCTTCGATGAATGTTTTAAAATAACTATTATAAATCCGTACATTCTCTATCAGTAAATCAACATGCATATGCCTTTACCTCCAAGTACACTACTCTACTAAAACTAATTTCTCGCTTGGAAAATGAAGCCGAACCTCTTGACTACTCGGATATGGTAATTCCATTTCCTTATTGACCGTGATGTCGCCCAACATCGTCTCGACAACGTATTGATAGCTTCTCCCTAAGAAAGTGCTCACCTTAATACGTCCCGTCAATACATTCGGTCCTTCTTCGATTTCACCCGGCATTCCAAGAATCACATCATCTGGACGAATAGCGCCTTGCATACCGGACTGCTCTCCCTTGCTGGCATGCTTGGTTACGGTAAACATATAGTCTTTCACTTTCAGTGCAATCATTTCATTTTCATCATTTCTGGTATCGAAGGCGATAAAATTCGTAAAACCGATAAAACGAGCTACGAACTCCGTTTTCGGATATTTGAAAATCGTTGCCGGCGCACCTAGCTGCTCAATAATCCCTTTGTTCATAATGGCTACTTGATCCGAAATCGAGAAGCACTCTTCCTGATCGTGAGAAACATAGACGGTAGTGATCCCGAGCTCCTGTTGGATACGACGAATCTCAACCCGCATGTTGATACGCAGATTGGCGTCCAAATTGCTCAGAGGCTCGTCGAAGAGCAGCAGTTCAGGCTCAATTACTAGGGCCCGCGCAATAGCTACCCGCTGTCTCTGGCCTCCTGAAAGTTCTTTCGGATACCGATTCTCAAATCCTGATAAACTTACCGTATCCAGAATGTTCCGGACACGCCGATCAAGTTCCGCGCCACTCACCTTCCGAAGACGAAGGCCGAAAGCCACATTATCGTAAATCGACAAATGCGGGAACAACGCATAACTCTGAAACACGAATCCGAAGTTGCGCTTGCTAACGGGAATCCGTGTGTAATCTTTACCGTTTAATGCGAATTTGCCTGCCTTCGCTTCTAAAAACCCGGCGATGAGCCGTAAAGTCGTCGTTTTCCCGCATCCACTGGGACCGAGAAGAGATATCAAATTTCCTTTTTCTACACTTAAATTGAAGTCCTTCAGAATATATTGCTGGTCGTAGGCAACCGAAATATTTTCCAGAGTTAGCAATGCCATGGATGAAAGCCTCCGTTATCGTTTGGTGAAGTAGGATAATCCCATCAACCGTTCAATGATGAACATAAGTACCGCGGTGAAGATCATAAGCAAAACAGAAATAGCAGCAATCGTAGGGTCAAAATGGTTCTCCACATACGTCAGCATCTGAATTGGCAGCGTACTGACTCCAGGACCCGTCATAAAGACCGAGATATCGACATTATTAAAAGATTCCAAGAACGCAATAAGAATGGCCGCGATAATACCGGATTTGATGTTCGGCAGGACCACTGTAAAAAAGGTTTTCAATTGGCCGGAGCCAAGACTTAATGCAGCTTCCTCAACCGCAAAATCGAAATTCGATAAGCTCGACGCAATAACGCGGATGATGAAAGGCAGCATGATCACCGTATGCCCAATCAGTAATGCTGCATAGATCGGAAGCTGATACGTGACGATTAGATACCTCAGCATCGTAAATCCAAGCACGATACCGGGAATAAGCACAGGGGAAATAAATAAGGCATTTAGCGCCTCTTTCCCCTTAAACGCAAACCTGCTTAACGCATAAGCCGCTGGGATTCCAAGCAGCAGAGCGAACAAATTGCCTATCAACGATACAATAATAGAGGTTCCCGCGGTCGTCATGAACATCTTAACTTCAAAAATATTGCGGTACCATTTCAACGAAAATCCTGTCGGCGGGAATTTCAATACACTCCCTGGCTCAAATGAAGCAAAAGCAATAATGACGAGCGGCCCGAGCAAGAAGATATAGACCAGAAGGGTAAAAAAGGCTAACCCTCGATTCTTTTCCCGCATACTTCTACCCCTTCGGATTTAATTTAGTAGCCAGTTTATTCATAAGCGCGATGACGACGAATGTGATCACGATCATAATCACAGCAATGACAGAGGCGAGATGCCAGTCGTTAAGAGTAATCGCATTTTGATAAAGGAAGGTGGAAATTACCCGCTGCTTGCCTCCTAGTAAAGCCGGCGTCGTGTAAGCCGTCAAGCTTCCCACGAAAACAAGAATGCTTCCTATGATTAATCCAGGTACGCTGAGAGGCACAATGACCTTTACAAAAGCCGTAAACCGGTTTGCGCCCAAGCTCTCCGCGGCTTTGATCAGATCCGGATCTATATTCTCAAGAACACCGACCAATGTAATAAGGATCAGCGGCAAAAACAAATGGATGAGACCGATCATCATTGCCGTTGGCGTGTACAAAATATCCAATGGTTCCTTAATGAGACCGATCGCGATCAGGGCATTGTTGAATAATCCTTTTTTCCCTAAAATAATCATCCAACTGAACGACCTGACGACAGAGCTCGTCAATAACGGAAATATCGCTAGAGCAAGCAGGATCGCCTTCTGTCTTGGACTTTGTTTAGAGATAAAATAAGCTACCGGAAAACCAAGCAGTATACAGATAAAAGTGGTTACCAAGCTGACACGCAGCGTCGTCCACACAATTTTGAGAAAGTACGGGTCTTTGAAGAAATTTAAATACCCTGCAAATGTAAATGTTCCCTTATCGAAAAAGGTTGAACCTATCGTTAGAAGGATCGGAACTACCATGAAAACCGTCAGGAACAATATGCCTGGCAGCAATAGTAAATATAAATACGTTCTTTTCATGCAGCTTTACTCCTGTTCCTGGGTTCGCTATGCACGCAGCGTGCGGATAAAAAGTTGGAGAAATTCATCAGCCGAAACTTCGGTACAAACTTGAACGTTCGCTGCTTTGGACAAGCGATTTTGGAAATCGCATACCGTTTGTCCATCGCACAGCTCACTCTTGGTTTCTACATCAACGTAATAATGACGGGTGGTCACCAGTTGTTTATTTAGAGCCACTCCGACAGCAAGAGGATCATGAAGCGCACAAGCTCTAACGCCATTGCGTTCGTAGTAACGCTCCATATATTCCGCTGTGCTCTCCTTGACATATCGGCCTATGGGCGAGTCGCCGAGTTCCCGGATATGCTCATCTGTCAGCAGCGCTTTACGGGTTACGTCCAAGCCTACGAGCGTCAGGTTTGGAAAGCCGGCTTGGCATACAATCTTTGCCGCTTCCGGATCGACGTACATGTTAAACTCCGCTGTAGGTGTCACATTGCCGAAGCCTTGGACGACGCCTCCCATCACAATCACTTCTTTCACCTGATGAATCAGATCAGGATACTTCATAACAGCCAGGGCCAAATTCGTCAGCGGTGCAGTCATGACCAAAGTCACTTCTCCTGCATGCTGTTTCACCTGATCCACGATGAAATCGGAAGCATGCCCGTCAACTGCTTTCACATGAACCGGCATGTCGATTAATGCCCCGCCAAGCCCGTCCTTACCATGGACGCGATGCTCAAAAAAAGTTGGGCGCATCAAAGGCTTGTTCGCGCCTTTAACGACACGAATCTCATGCTCCATCCCAAGCAATTGGAGGATCTTGCATGTATTCTCAGTCGCTTGATCCAGCGACACGTTTCCATTCACCGTTGTGATACCCAGAACATCCATTTCCCCGCTGCGTATGGCAAGCAGGATTCCCAGTGCATCATCTATGCCTGTATCTACATCGAGGATGACCTTCTTTTTCATAAATAAGCCCCCTTTATGTCCTCATGAAGAAAACAAAGGTATACACACAATCATATACCTTTGTCAAAATTTCATTTATTGAGCAACTTCCTTGTTCCAGCGGTCGATCCAAGATTTAAGATTCTGATTAACGAATTTCATATCCATTTTAATAAGTTTGTTTACGACATCAGCTCCGTAAGTAATCCCTTGTGCTTCATCAGCTGAGAGTTGAAGCGTTGTGTTTACAGGCGAATCCACTTTTGCTTTAGCTGATTTCTCCTGCACTTCTTTGCTCAAATGCCAGTTGATGAAATCTTCGGCTAACTGCTTATTTTTACTTCCTTTGATGACGTTGACCGTATTCATAACGGCATATGCCCCTTCTTGCGGGGAAATGAACTTTGTATCAGGCACAGCCGCTTTCAGATCCTTCACATACATCTCCATAATAGGACCGGCAGCAATTTCCCCTTGTGAGAACATATTTACGAATTCAGAAGTTTGCCCGTAATATTTGACGACCCCTTTGTTCAGTTCCTTAACTTTTGCGAAAGCTTGATCCGCATTGAACGTCGTGTTCCCGGCAGCGAGTGACGCTGCATCCAGAACCATTGGTCCCGTAGTAGACGTAATGTTAGGCAATGTTAGCTTCTTGGAGAGCTCAGGACTCCACAGGTCGTTCCACGACTTGATCTCTTTACCCGTTGCTTTCGGATTATAGGCAATTCCAAAACGGCCAATGGTATATGCAGGACCGTAATCTTCCCCAAGCGGAGCCTTAGCAATATCGTAGATATCTTTTAAATTTGGAATACGGCTGCGGTCGATCTTGTCGAAAAGTCCTGCTTCAATTCCTTGTTGTGCGTAATAGTCGGATAAATAGATAAGATCCACTTTTGAACTGCCCTGTTTTACTTTATTTAATCGCTCTGAGTTATTACCGATTTCCAAAACAATCTTCACATTATGCTCTTTCTCGAAAGGCGCATACACTTCTTTCTTAAAGAAATCATCGGAGAAACCCCAAGTAGAAATAACCAATTGTGTAGGTTCACCTTTAGATGCATCCGAAGGTGAAGTTGTTGCCGTATTAGTATTGCCCTCTTTCGCAGGCGCGGCTCCACATCCACTCAAAACCAGTCCCACTACAGATAAAGAAATCAAACTACGAAGCATTTTTTGTTTCATCTTCAAACATCCTCCCAAGTTTCATATATATAATTTGAAGCGTAAATCCATTTGTTAAATTTTTACTAGTATTTTCTGCATTGGATCACAAATATATGCCGAGCCCCCTTACTAGGACTAAAAAAAAATAGAAAAGTGCCCTTGGTAGAAGATAACTTCTAGCAAGAGCACTTTTCATCGTAAACAATGGAAAGAGACATCAAGTGATATACAAGCGGGTATCCTCTCAAGATAGATCAAAAGAGAATCACCGTGGTCTAAACTATTTAGTTGGTTTAAGAATAATATTCGTTATGGCCCACTGAGTCGGTGGATCATAGTCTCTTAAAACAGCATCCATGGATAACCCCAATTCTTGCTCTAGCTTTTCCCGGATTCTCTTCTTATAAATCGAGGACATATAAAAATCGACCTCGTGTTTCAAAGTGGGAGCTTCTCCTTCTAACGCTGTTGAGCGGGGTGAACGACGATGCTTTGCATGAAAAGTAATAATATTCTGATCCAAGGATACCTTCAGCAGTGTTGTACCAAAACCGAATAACTCTTTGGATATCTCGTTATACAGGTGACACAGCTTCTTCTTGTATTCATTAGAATCATCCGGTAAGGACATTAAATCACCTTCAAGAGGAATATTGATCTGTATGTTTTCGAGCTATCTTAATAATACATAGGATTTCTGAATTAATCAAGAAAATCGTTCGTGATTTTATATGGAATTAAACGTTATTCATCCTCATCATTCGGAAATTCACCGATTTTCCGAATGTACTTTATCAAAATGGTAGTTTCCGGAGAATGACGGGTCCAGAAGCATCCAAACTAAAGCAGTAATGCTGCTGCAATTACTGTGTAAAAGCAACGCAGGCTTCCTTATATCACGTATGGTCGGAAAAGGCACGTAATAGACACGTAAAAAGCACCCCTAAGCGCATGCTTGAGGGTATAAATTTTCAGAGTACCTACTTTGGGGACTCACCGTGCATCAAATCGGACGTGAGGCTTCTCTTTATTGGGGGTTCCGATGCCCTTCTTTCGCTGTTTCAAAACAAAAAAGACCTTACAATGTAAGGTCTTTTTTGTAAATCTGGGATGCGGTCGGAGGGATTTGAACCCTCACGCCTTGTGAGCGCCACCCCCTCAAGATGGTGTGTCTGCCGTTCCACCACGACCGCTTAAAGGTAATAAACTGGGGATCTAGGATTCGAACCTAGGCATGACGGAGTCAAAGTCCGTTGCCTTACCGCTTGGCTAATCCCCAATAATAGAAGGGAAAAGGGCGACCGATGGGACTTGAACCCACGAATGCTGGATCCACAAACCAGTGCGTTAACCCCTTCGCCACGATCGCCACAGTAGGGATTTATTCCCTGAAGACTAGATACGAAACTTGCGTAAAGGTAGGATTTGCTTAGGTTTTCTGGGCCCCGATCAAGTATTCGGAATTCGCTACAAAGCTGATCTTCACTTGGTTGGGAATAGGTTAAGCCCTCGACCGATTAGTATTCGTCAGCTGCATGCATTG
>NZ_JAGGKV010000026.1 GCF_017874035.1 Paenibacillus aceris | reverse complement strand
GCTCAAGTTGAATCACGTTGGTGAGCCGTATGCCTTAGTAGGGCACGTGCGGTTCGATAAGGGGGGAGCCATGAGAGTGGTTCCCCTACTTTATTTTGGGGGAAGATCGTAGGCAAGAGATTTCGCAGACAAAACAATTGATATTGATTCTCAGTATCAATATAATGAATTCAACAGGTGATCATCCAACATATACCAGGAGGTGACGAAGATTGTCTTTTCAGGAACAAATATTGCTATGGAATCATGCCGCACTGAGAGTACTGGACATTCGCCGTACGATTATGCAGCCGGGTGAAAACGTCCATGCTTATCAGCTTCCGGCTAGTGTATTTCTGTATGTAACGCGGGGACGGGCTCAGATCATGCTTGATGACATCGTGTATACGGCGGATAAATGCCAAGTCTGCCATGCGGGCAAAGGCACTTTTCTTGATATTGTCAATGTCTTGGAGACTCTTGAGTATTTTATGGTATTTTATAAAGCGGCTTTGGCGCTGCCGGTAAGGAAAGAGCTGCTGCGACTGCAGGAGAAAAGCAATCCTTTTAAACTGCAATTCGGACTTATGCCGCAGCATTCGATTTCGTTGTTTTTGAAGATGGAAGAGATGCATCGGCAATGGATGCAGACTAGTACGCTGGAAAAGTTTCATGTCAAAGCGTTATTTCATCAGTTTGTTTATGAAATGCTGCAGCAAATACAGGATCAGGGCAGCGAGATGATAGGTCCGGAGCCCGTTGGCCAAGCGATCCGCTATATGCAGGAGCGATATGCTGAGCAGATTACACTGCAGGGATTGGCAGAACTGTTGGATTGTAATGCGCGACAGCTGCAGCGGCTATTCAAGGCGAAGTTGAGTATGGGGCCGATGGAGTATTTGACTCAAGTACGGGTAAGGAAGGCGAAATCGCTTTTGCAGCATACGGATGTACCGCTTGCCGAAATCGCTGAGGACATCGGGTATACGGATAGTTACTATTTTGGTCGAGTATTTAAAAAGCATGTTGGCGTTTCTCCCGGCCGCTTTAGAGAGCAGTCGGGGCAGCTTGATTTCCGTCGCCAAAATCCATGGATTCTGTCGCAATTCCCTATTGTTCCCATTAAATTGCAAACGTATAGTGGGTTAAGTGAGGATGAATATCATTATCAGGAGATGAGCGAGGGTATGGCTATGTATGCTTACCCCAGCCCAAAATCTTCTATAGCCGTCGGTTTCATGCTGACGTTTGCGTTGCTCCTAAGTGTATGCTCAGGTCCAACTGTTGCAAGCGCTCAGGTGGGCGGAAGCACGACTCATGCGAAAGCTTTGATGCAAACACCTGCTGTTATGATAGAGGCACAAGAATCGTCCCATAAAGTCAGAACGATAAAGCACCTTAAGGGTGAGCTTACGCTGAGCACGACACCTGAGAAAATCGTCGTACTGGATACGCAATACATCGATCAGTTGCTGGTGCTCGGCAGACAGCCTGTCGGCAGTGTGATTGCGACATCGGATGCTTCGGAATTCCCTAATTATGTCTCTGACCAACTGGGTGACATCAAAGTGATGGGGACAAAGGAGGAGCCAGATCTCGAGGCCATTAGGAGGGCTGAGCCGGAGCTTATCGTTTGTACGGAGTTTCAAGCGCATATGTATGATGAGCTTGTCCGTGTTGCGCCAACGCTGCTGCTGGATCGGAATGCAGATTGGCAGAAGACGCTTCAAACGTTTGGACAGATTCTGGGTAAGGAGCAAGAGGTGCCGGGCGTTATGGCATCGTATCAGAATAAAATTGCAAAACTGCAGGCTGAGTTGGCTGGAAGAATGGCGGGCGAGACTGTTGCCCTAATCAGGCCGCGCGACAATCAAATTCGGCTTCACACGACTTCGCATCGCACAGCGGATATCCTGTACAGTGATTTAGGGATACAAGCTCCGGAATGCGCAATGGATACAGAGAGGTCCAGTAAGTGGATTTCGCTTGAAGCTCTGCAGCAGGTAGACCGTTTATTTGTTCTAACGGACGATTCGAATAAGGAATTAACCGGTGAGTTCCAAAAATCCGAGCTTTGGAAAGGTCTGCGAGCCGTACAAGCCAATCATGTATATACGTTTAACACAACAATGTGGATCGGATACTACGGCCCTATCGCCATCGATCTCATCGTGGATGAATTAGCGGAATCCTTGCTGCCAGAAAATCCGCTGACGGTATAGAGACAAAAAGGATAAGAGATGCCGACTACATATGGGATGGAGTGAGAGAACATGACCATAACTAAAGTGCGACTGACCATCGATTCCAGTGCCGGGGACGAACTGGCACGCGCTAAACTGGTCGATCTGCATCAAATTGTAGTTGATCAGGTGATGCGGCTGAAAATGAATGAATCGGTGAAAGTGACTATCGAGTATGGGGGAGCCGATCTGGATGATCGGCTTTCTTCGCAAGCAGTAGCTGGCGTTGAAAACGACGGAGACACCCCGCAATCCGGGAAAATGGACAGCTTGAGCGATAGGCAGCGGCAAATCGCCGAGATGCTGTGCGACCATTATTCGATTAAACGAATAGCGGAAGAGCTTTATGTGAGCGTAAATACGGTCAAGAAACATATTCAGAACATGAAAAAGGCGCTCAATATTGATGTTTCGGGCGCAGATTTTATATATACCGTGAAACAAATGCTGCAAAAGGGGGGCTATGATGAAAAAGTCATGCTTCAATCGGAGTACTGAGATTATCTGATTGGAGAATTTACTCTGTTCGGATTTGTTTGGTATTCTTAATTCATATAAATTGATAATGATTATCAGTATCAATTGATATGAAAACAAGATCTGAAGGAGTGAAGTAACATGGTCAATCTTACTGTCACGGAGCAGTCCCGAAATACGCGCTATCTCGAAAGCCAATCACAGAGGGAATCCAATGCGAGATCGTATCCTAGAAGGCTCCCGATTGCGATAAAAGAAGCGGAGGGAATTTACGTAAAAGATATGGACGACAAGGTGTACTACGACTGTCTTGCCGGTGCCGGGACCCTTGCGCTCGGTCATAATCATCCTGTCGTCGTTGAAGCAATCAAGACGATGCTGGATAGCAAACGGCCGCTGCACACGCTCGATTTGACGACTCCGCTGAAGGAACAGTTCGTCGATGAACTGTTTGCCAGTCTGCCGGAGGAGTTTGCCAAGAACGCGCGCATTCAGTTTTGCGGTCCGACAGGCGGAGATGCCATTGAAGCGGCGATTAAGCTTGTCAAAACGGCAACGGGCAACCGCAGCATCCTGTCCTTCCAAGGCGGATACCACGGGTCAACGCATGCGGCTATGAGTCTCAGCGGAACGCTCGGGCAGAAGGAGAAAGTGAACGGGCTTATTCCAGACGTACACTTCATGCCATATCCTTACGCTTACCGCTGCCCGTTTGGCGTTGGTGGAGAGCAGACACATCAGATTTCCTCCCGTTATATCGAGAACTTGCTCGACGATCCCGAAAGCGGCATTGTTTCTCCGGCCGGCATGATTTTTGAAGTTGTGCAAGGCGAAGGCGGATCTATTCCTGCACCTGTGGAATGGCTGCGCGAAATGCGCAGGATCACGCAGGAACGGAACATTCCGCTCATTATTGATGAGGTGCAAACGGGACTTGGGCGAACCGGCAAGCTGTTTGCTTTCGAGCACGCCGGCATCACCCCGGATGTCCTGGTATTGTCAAAAGCCATTGGCGGCAGCCTGCCGCTATCGGTCGTCATTTACAATCAAAAACTGGATGTATGGAAGCCAGGTGCGCATATCGGCACGTTCAGGGGCAATCAAATGGGGATGGCAGCCGGGCTCGCAACATTGAAATACATCAAAGAGCACGATATCCCTGGCAAGGTAGAGCAGCTTGGCGTACATCTCCGCACTCGCTTGAATGAGTTGAAGCTGGATGTGAATTGTATCGGAGATGTGCGGGGACGAGGATTAATGGTCGGTGTAGAAATCGTCAACGCGAAAGAGACGTTGGACGGATTAGGCCATTATCCGCAATATCCTGAGCTGGCCAGACGGATACAGCAGGAATGCTTCCAAAGAGGATTAATCCTGGAGGTAGGCGGCAGACATTCTTCCGTCATGCGTTTCTTGCCCCCGCTCATCGTCACGCAGCAGCAATTGGATGAAATTGCATGCCTGTTCAGTGAGGCAGTTCATGCGGCTTGCGCAGCATTGGATGCATGATCGGAGCCGATAGAGAAAGGAGAGACCGACCACGGATGTTACAACAGCAAACGGACGCAGCCGCGAAAAGCACAGAGCTGGCGGAAAAGGCGACCATACGCGCATTATTAAACAGCTATTTGAGAGAGACCGGGGAAAGAGATCCAAGGGCCGCGATCCCCGGATTGCGATACTTCATCGATTCCTTCCCTAAGCAGGGCGATCCGTTTATGCTACATCTTCAGATGATCGGCAAAACGATCACCGGGGCCATGATTTACTATTCGGCTATCGGTCAGCATACATACGGAACGTTCTTTTATGAAGCGATATCCGGCGGAGTTTTTCGTGAGCTGTCCATGGCACGATTGCTGACGCTGCTGCTTACAGAGCTGAGAAGCCGTGAAAAGGCTGACAATGGCGAAGCTTACGAGGCGAGCATTCGAACGCGAATCGAGAACAGCTACCGCAGAATGAGCCTGTACATGGAGCATTACCTAAGCCAGGGGCAATCGGAGCAAGGTTGGAAGCCGGAATGTGTCCGTTCGGAGCAATCGCTCTATATGGGCCATCCGTTTCATCCCTATCCGAAAAGCACCGAAGGCTTTGACTTTGGTGAGCTTGCGGCATACAGCCCCGAGATGGGCGCCTCCTTTCAGCTGCATTACTTCGCAGTCCGCAGGGAATTCGTACAGGAAGAATGGCTGGCCGGAAAAGAGGCCGAGGCTATTCCTCCCTCAGCTATTTTGCACGCCCGTCAGCAGTTGGGAGATGCAGCAAGTGACTACCGGCTGCTGCCTATGCATCCGTGGCAAGCCGTTTATGTGATGCGCCAGCCCCAGGTCCAGCAAAGGATGAAACAATCGGACATCATCAGTCTTGGTTTGTGCGGTCCTGTCGTATATCCGACTTCTTCGGTAAGAACAGTATGGGAACCGGCAGGAGGCTACGGTTTCAAGTTGCCGCTGCATGTTCGCATCACGAACCTGCTGCGCGAGAATACGAAGGAGCAAGCAGAGAGGACGATGGATGCGGCACGAGTGCTGCACCATCTAAAGAAGGAATGCCATACGACTCACTTCCGAATTTTGTCGGAGACGGGCTACAGCCGCGTAAGACTGGAAGAGATGCCGGAGGAATGGTCATCGAGTTTCACAGTCATCTACCGTCCCATGGAGCTTTCTAACCCATTCACGTATGTGCTGGCTTCGTTGTTAGAATGCTTACCGGAACAATCGGAACCCAAGCTGATCCAGGCGATCAGACGGAGCGGGCAAGGAACGCTGCCTGACATGCGTGATTGGCTAGCTGCGTATTTGCGAATTTCCATGGTATCGCTGCTGCGCTTGTTTGCTGATCGGGGCATCTCCTTCGAGGCGCATCTGCAAAATTCGCTGGTGTCTCTGAAGAATGGCATGCCCGACTGTTTCTATGTCCGCGACCTGGAAGGCGTCAGCATCGACCGCCGCAAGGCTGTTGAAGCGGGCTGGCTAAATACGCTGCTTGCAGAAGACAGTCCTGTGCTGTACGAAGAGTCCGAAGCTTGGATGAGGACCAAATATTATTTCTTCGTGAACCATTTGGGTTCACTCATTCATACGATCGCGGCCTATGGCGGCGAAGGCGAAGAACATTACTGGCGCATCGTCCAATCCGTGCTCCGGCAAGAGCTTTCAGGAGCAGACGACCGGTTGCTTCCGTATATCGATGATTTACTGTATAGCGAAAGCTTGCCGGCGAAAGCCAACTTCACAAGCTGTTTTTTAGCCAGGGGAGAAAGACCGTTGTTTGTTGATATCCCCAATCCGATGAAGGTATAGCCGTGGAAAATTGGAAACGCAACCTGTTCATTTTATATGTCGGTCAATTTCTGGCTATGGCCTCCACGAGCAGCATTACCCCTTTTTTACCGCTGTATTTACAAGATCTTGGGCTTACCGATCCGAAAAAAGTGCTTTTCTGGTCAGGCATGATCTACGGAGCTAATCTGTTAACGGCCTTTCTATTCTCGCCGCTCTGGGGGAAGCTGGCCGACAAGTATGGCCGGAAAGTTATGCTGGTTCGTTCTGGCATCGGCATGGCCGTTACGATCACCCTGATGGGCGTTGCCACCAGCCCTGTGCATTTGCTGCTGCTGCGCCTCGTCAACGGTGTGCTTTCCGGGTTTGGACCGGCTGCTATCGCCCTTACAGCAACGAATACGCCCAAAGAGCGCAGCGGTTACGCGCTTGGCATCTTACACTCCGGCGCAGTAGCCGGTACGATATGCGGGCCGCTGCTTGGCGGTTTGATGGCCGACCATTTCGGACTGAGAGAGGTATTCTTCTATACCGGCATCAGCATTTTCGTAGCGGCATTGGTCGTAATTTTCGGCGTCAAGGAAACATTTGAAAAGAAAGAAAGAACCGAGAAGAAAACCGATATGATACAGGATTTTAAAATGATTGTGTCTAAAAAGCCAATCGCCTCGCTGTTCGTCTCCTCTGCGATATTAAGGGCGGCAATGATCGGCACCCTGCCGCTCATTCCGCTGTACGTTCAGCAATTATCGGCCGGATCTGACAATCTGGTCGTCCTTGCAGGCATTACCTCGGCAGCCATGGGCATTGCCAATATGATCACGGCCCCGCATTTGGGTAAGCTGGGCGATAAATTCGGTTCGCACCGGATTTTCATCTATGCGGTATTTGGCGCCATCGTTTTTTCGATTCCGCAAGCGTTCGTCCACCAATTGTGGCAGTTAATTGTGTTAAGGTTTTGCACCGGAGCTTGCATCGGCGGCATGATGCCATCGATGAATGTGCTCATTCGGCAGTATGCGCCCGCTGGCATGGAGAGCCGGACATACAGCTATGTGAACTGTGCCGTGCTGCTGGGCGGTTTGGCAGGCTCGCTCGGCATGGGCGCTGTAGCGTCGAGTTTTGGCTTGCCGATGATCTTTATTTGTGCGGCGGCCCTGCTGATTATCAGCAACATTTGGATGAAAGTGAAAGTGTTCCCCCATATTATGCAGCGCAAGGAATCGGCCGTGCTGGCAGGCGGTCAGGAAATATACAAATGAGGTGTAAAGAATGTATACGACACAAGGAGTAACAGCAAGCCAGTCTGATATGGATTTAAAAGTAGAGGAGCGAGTGCTCGGACAGCTCATTGAAGCCGTTCTGTATGAAGAAATAGCCGTACCCTTGAGCGGAGTACCAGCTTCCGGATTTGATGGAGAGCTCGTTTTGCAAGGGAAAACGATGGACGGAGAGACGGTTGCTTACCGTTTTAGTGCGAAACGGAAATTCACCTTTGACCGCATACGGTTAGCCAAGGACACGATCCAGCGCCAGAAAGGGAATGGAGAATGGACGTCTGCGCAGTTGTCCCAGTTCGTAGAAGAAGTGCTCGGCCAAGCTCAGCCAGATAAAGAGCGGCTGGGGATGCTGCTTGAAGAGCTGCAGAGCACATTCGCAAAAGACGTGCAGGCTCAGACTTACAGAGCATCCGTGCCTCAATCGGGGCAGCTGCGCAGTTATGATGAGCTGGAAAGCTTGCTGGACGGACATCCGTATCACCCCTGCTATAAATCTCGAATCGGCTTTAGCATGGAGGAAAATGCCAGATACGGTCCTGAGTTCAATTAGGATCTGCAGCCTGTATGGCTGGCTGTTTCTAAAGCTCAAAGTCAGCTTTCTCTTCTGGAAGGGGAAGATTACCGGACAATCATCCAGTACGAGCTTGGGAACGAAACTTATGAGCAGTTCGTGTCTATTTTGACTGAAAGAGGGCTGGATGCGGAGAATTACCTGTTCATGCCTGTACATCCATGGCAGTGGGAGCACGTGATTGCAGCGGCTTTTGAGCGGCAGTTAGCGGATTCTACAATTGTAAGACTTGGCCATGGCTCAGATGTGTACCATGCACAGCAATCCATCCGCAGTTGGGCGAATCAATCGAACCAAGAGAAGGCTTATTTGAAAATGGCGCTGAATATCACCAACACTTCAACGAGACGTATGCTAGCGAAGCATACCGTTCTGAACGCACCGCTTGTTTCACGTTGGCTGCTGTCGCTGACGGAGAACGATGCAGTGGCGAAGGAGCTTGGTTTGGTTTTTCTGGCTGAATTCGCAGGGATCACCTATCAGTACGAGAAGCTTCCGGAAGATTTGCAACCGCAGGCATACGGGAACTTAGGAGTTGTGTGGAGACAAAGTGTACACCGCTTTTTGAAAGAGGGCGAAGACGCCATTCCGTTAAGCTCGGTTACGTATGTAGACGGCCAGCAGCCATTCATTGAACCCTGGGTGCAAAAATACGGCATCCAAGCATGGACGCGCCAGCTGCTTGATGTAGCCATCACCCCGCTTATCCACATGCTGTATGCGCATGGACTGGCGATGGAGTCGCATGCTCAAAATATCGTCCTCCTTCATAAGGACGGCCTGCCCGCTCGACTGGCGCTGAAGGATTTCCACGATGGCTTGCGATTCTCTAAAGCGCAGCTTCCGCAGCCCGAGGCTTGCCCGGATCTGAACTTGGAGCCTGCGGCGCATCGGGCGATCAACCGCCATTCCTATATGCAAACCGACGATTTGGATGCGGTAAAAGATTTTCTGCACAGCGCCTTTTTCTTTGTGTGCTTAGGTGATATCGGGATATTTTTACATGAACGGTATGGGTTTGCAGAGTCGGAATTTTGGCAAATGGTCGCTGACGTGATTAAGCAGTATCAGCAAGAGCATCCTGAGCATGGGGCTAACTTTGAAAAATATGATCTCTTTTCCGATACAATTCGGATCGAACAGTTGGCGCGGAGAAGGCTGTGGAAGGACATGGAAGTCGATCCGAAGCATGTTTCGAACCCTTTATCTCACTATCGTTTCTCACAAGGAGGCCGTGCGTAATGCAGAACAAACTTACCGGCTATAAGGCCGAGCAACGTGTAATGGAAGATCTGGTGAATGCGCTGTTGGCGGAGCAATTTCTCGACAGTCATGCGTCTGTAGAGCTGCTATCCAAAGCGGAATGGGATGCACTTGTTACGCAAGATGCGCAGATGAAGGCGGTTCAGGAGCAGTTTGGCGCTGGGGCGGCGCAGGCTACGAATGTGTATCGATGGCAGCTGGAGGATGCAGTCATTGTATTCCCCGTGCGTGTGTCCATTGCGCAGCCTTATTGGTTTGAGGCTTCCTACGGCGTGTATAAAGTAAACCTTCATACGGGCAAGGCCGCACAGCTGTCCAAGCTAGGCCCGCTGGAACTGATGGGACATGTCGTGACGCTGTACGCGAACGACCCGGTGGCGGTCGATCCGTACGGTGCGGTAAAGTTCATGCATATGATCGAGCAAACACTGCTGCAGACCGCATTCTCGCTTGAAAATGAGCAGCCGACTGCGCACATTCTGGGGCTGCCGCAGCGTGAATCTCTCTTGGCAGCGGAACGAAAAGCAGGCTACCGCGACAGGCCGTTCCACCCGGTGTCGAAGGTGAAGCAAGGCTGGGCCTATGACGAATGCAACAGCTATACGGCGGAGTTCGGCCGTCCGATCAAACTGAATTGGATGGCGGTGAAGCAAGATTATGTCGTAACCGGGCTTGAGGAAGGGAAAGAATTGTTTCCTGTCGACTTGCTGCTCTCAGATGAAGAGCGGAGCCAGATCAGCGATGAACTGAACAGACGCGGTCTGGGTGAAGGGGCCTATACGGCCATTCCTGTGCATCCGTGGCAGATGACTTCGATTTTGCCCGAGCAGATCAAGAAAGAGCTTGAAGAAGGGATTTGCATTCCCTTGGAGACAGAAACGGGAACTTTCTACGCGACGTCATCCGTGCGGTCGTTAATGCCTGAAACGGAGAGTCCCTATCATGTCAAACTGCCACTAGGTATTTATTCGTTAGGCGGGCTCCGCTATTTGTCGGCAATCAAGCTGATGAATGGTCAACAGGCAGAGCGGTTGATGAGGCATGCAGTGGAGCGGGATGCCGTGCTAAAGCAAAAGCTGTTTTTATGCGATGAAACGAAATGGTGGGCGTATTTACCGGAAGATCGCGATTTGTTCGCCGACTATCCCCGTCATCTGTCAACGATGGTTCGGGAGTATCCGGCCGAGCTCGTGCAGGACGCCGACATTCGTCTGCTGCCGATGTCAGCGCTATCGGTTTATGATTCATCGGAAAACGGTCATATTTTCGATGAGTGGCTAAAGCTGATTGGATCGGATGGAAGGGAATCAGCCGCAGTAGTGCAACTATTTCATGAAGTTCTGGTGTCCTACTTCGAGATCTGTTTCCGCTTATTCCGACTCGGCATGATGCCGGAAGTACACGGTCAAAACTGTGTGCTGGTCTGGAAGCAAAGCAAAATCGAAGGACTGCTGCTCCGCGATCACGATGCGCTGCGTGTGCATGTGCCTTGGCTGAACGCAAATGGTCTGGAGGACCCTGCTTACACGCTGCGCGCGGGCTATCCGAACTCTCTGTATCACGAACAGCCGCAGAAACTGTTGACCTTTTTCCAAATGCTCGGCATTCAAGTGAACAGTTATGCGATTCTACGAAGCGTTTCCCAGTATTACGGATTGAGCGAGGCATCCTTGTGGAAAGAGCTGCAGACTTGCTTGAAAGAGGCTATGCAGAAGGCGGAATTGCCGGATGAGGTTGCAAGCGTCTTGCATGAGGCTCTGTTCGTTAAGGCTGTTTGGCCATGGAAACAGGTTGTGCGTCCGCTTCTTAAGAAGCAGACGATGCGCGTACCGGGCAGCATGCCTTATGGGCAAGGTGAAGTGGCGAATCCATTTCACATCTTGGCTGAGGCGCAGGGCTTGAGTAAAGAAGCGCAGCTAACGGGCCTTGGATAAATAATAACTTTAAGGATAGGAGAGATCGCTTATGTTTCGTATTCAACCAAGAGTACAAGGCGTAACACCTGAGCTGCTGGAGCTATATCAAGAGATCAGTCCGTCTACCATCGGTCACTTGACGGATTTCGGATTTCTGCACGGTGCCAAGCCGCTATTCCGGCCGATCAGGCTGCTGGGGAACGCCGTTACGGTACGTACTCCCCATATTGACTCCAGCGCCATCACTAAGGCGATGGAGTTGGTGCAGCCCGGGGATGTGCTCGTCATTGACATGTCCGGTGATGAGCAGCGCGCTTGCTGGGGAGAATTCAGAACCTATGCAGCAATAGCTAAAAAGGTTGCCGGTGTGATCGTATCAGGCTGCGCTGCGGACGTTCGTACGATCACAGGGCTCGGCTTTCCCGTCTACTCCAAGGGGATTAGTGCACTCACGACGCGGACACTGAAGCTTGAAGGCGAGGTCAACACGCCGGTTAGCGTATTTGGGGTAAGCATTCAGCCCGGCGATTTGATCGTGGGGGATGATGACGGTGTTTTCGTTATCAATTCGAGTGAAGCGGCGGAAATCGGTTTAAAGGCTTTGGAAAAGCAGCAGAAAGAAGAGCAGAAAAGAAAGGAGTACGGCTTTGTGCTGCCGTCTTAGATAAATTTAGGTACCGAGGTGATAGGAGACGGGGCGGCTGACGGGTTTAATTTAATGCCTGCTTTGCTGCCATGTGGTTTGGATGACTTTGTGAACAAGGTTGTTCCTGAACTTCAGAACAGGGGCATTTATCGGACGGAATACACGGGTTCAACGTTGAGAGAGCATTTGGGATTAACGCTTGATCGAACGCTTGCGGTACGCAGTTAGATTGTCTTGAGAGTATGATTGTCAGAATCGTACAAAAAAGCTGTCGCAAATGTCCATTTTCATTACGGAGCGCTTCCGTATAATAATAATGAGAATCAATATCATTGATCGAATATATATGTAGGGGGATTAACAGAAATGGTACGGCAAAAAAAAGTAACAATAGTACTCGCTGCAATGCTGATGGTGGCAGCCATCTTCACCGGATGTCAGCCTAAGCAGGAAGCGGCCCCGGCAGCAGCGCAAACGCAAGCGCCGGCACAGGCGACTTCGGACGCGAATAGCGTGAGAGTTATAAAGCACGCCATGGGCACGACGGAAATCAAAGGGACGCCGAAGAAAGTCGTTACTTTGTTCCAAGGGGCGACGGATGCAGCTCTGGCTTTAGGCGTGAAGCCGGTTGGAGCGGTTGAGGCTTGGATCGAGCAGCCTTGGTACAACTATATGAAGGACAAAATGAATGGCGTTACGAACCTGGGGTCGGAGAACCAGCCGAACTTGGAGAAACTGGTTGCTCTTCAACCGGATCTGATTATTGGTTCCAAATTCCGCGATGAGAAAATTTATGCTCAATTATCGGCTATCGCGCCTACAGTCATGACGGAAGATATCTATTTCTGGAAGGATTCTTTGAAGGTGACAGCAGAAGCGACGAATACGAAAGAGGCTGAGAGCAAATTTTTGGAGGACTGGAACAAGAAAGTATCGGATTTCAAAGCGAAATTGGGGGATAAATCGAAACTGGAAGTTGGTATCGTCGACTTCCGTGTGGATCATGCCCGTATTGTGTACACAGGCTTCTCGGCGTCTGTTATGGAGGAGCTCGGCATCACCCGTCCGGTAAACCAAAGGGGTAAAGAATGGGGCATTCAGCTTCAATCCAAAGAAAATATTACGCAAATGGATGCAGACATCATTTTCGACCAAACGGCATCTAGAACAGACGGCCGCTTGGAGTTAAGAAAGTCATGGAGCGACTCTCCACTGTGGAAAAATTTGAGAGCCGTGAAAGCCGGCAAAGTATTCGAGGTCAATGCGGCGACATGGAACAACGGTTCCGGTCCGCTTGCTGCAGTCGAAATGGTTAATGATCTGTATGGATTCTTCGGTTTAACTAAATAGTTTATACGCTGAGGCTGTTGACTCTCCATGTCAATGGCCTTTACCTCAATTTGGCAGTCTAGGACGAAAAGGAGGATCCCTGTGAGACCATTTCTGGGCCAGACACCCTATAAAGCGTTAGGTTTGGTGTTTGGTATTCTTATTATGCTAGCATCGTTTTCACTAAGCGTTATGCTTGGTTCGTCGCATACGAGTTTTGCGTCGGTTATTCAGTCGCTGACTCATTATGATGTGAGTTCGAACGAACAAGTGATCATCCGAACGACCCGGCTTCCGCGAGCCCTGTTCGCAATGCTGGTTGGAGCGAACTTGGCTGTTGCGGGAGCGCTTATGCAGGCGCTAACAAGAAATCCTTTAGCATCCCCAAGTATTTTTGGCATTAATGCGGGTGCCATTTCTTGTGTCGTCATCGCGATTACGTTTCTTCCTCTTACGTCAATCAACCAATTGATTTGGGTGGCTTTTGCAGGGGCCGGCATTGCTGCGTTCGCCGTATATTTCCTCGGTTCTTTGGGGAGAGAGGGATTGACGCCTGTTAAAATTGTACTGGCCGGCTCCGCCATGACCGCACTGTTCAGCTCGTTTACGCAAGGGATGCTGGTCGTTCGCGAGGCCACCTTGCAGAATGTGATTTTCTGGTTGGCAGGATCGGTAGCGGGCAAAAACGTGGATACGCTGATTCCAGTGCTGCCGTACATGCTCGTTGCCGGGGGCGCAGCTCTGGTGTTGGCGCACCCTGTGAACATTCTATCTTCTGGCGACGATGTAGCTAGAGGCTTGGGGCAGAAGCTTGGGTTGGTGAAAGTTTCCGTTGCCATTACTGTGATTCTTTTAGCGGGAAGCTCTGTAGCTGTGGCCGGATCGATCGGGTTCGTTGGACTCGTCATCCCGCATATCACGCGATCTATTGTCGGCATCGATTATCGTTGGGTAATTCCTTATTGCGCTGTTTTGGGGGCTGTTTTGCTTCTATTGGCCGATCTTGTTGCCCGGTTCGTCATCATGCCCGGAGAGCTGCCGATTGGTGTTATGACCGCTTTGATCGGTGTACCTTTCTTCATCTATACAGCTAGAAAAGGGCTGCGCTCGAAAGGAGGAAAGTCATGAGCCGATTAATCGTTTACCGAAGCAAGGCTGGAACATTCTCCTTTCTTTTTCACGGGAGGACACTTCTCGTTATTTCTGGTCTGATACTGCTTACCATTTTGATGTTTTTCATAAGTACTGGGCTTGGCAGCAATTTCACTTCACCGCAGGCTGTGTTGACAACAATCTTTGGAAAAGGTACCCCTCAGCAAGAACTGGTTATCGGAACGCTAAGGCTTCCTCGGATTATTGTGTCAGTTCTCGTGGGAGCTTCGCTGGGTGTCGCAGGGTCAATTCTTCAAGGGATGATCCGTAATCCACTAGCCTCACCTGATATTATTGGCATTACCGGAGGAGGGACCCTAGCGGCTGTTACGTTCATTACTTATTTTGCAGGCACTGTCAGTATTCATTGGATGCCGCTGGCTGCTTTTGCGGGTGCTGCTTTAGTGTCCCTTATCATTTATTTATTGGCATGGCATAAAGGTGTTACGCCAACGAGACTTGTCTTGATCGGGATCGGGATATCGGCGGCGACCAGTTCATTAACGATGTTAATGATCGTGCTCAGCCCTATGAATTCCGCGAACAAAGCTTATACGTGGCTGACTGGGAGCGTCTACGGTGCTTCTTGGGACAACGTGTACACTTTGCTGCCGTGGGTCATTGTGTTTATTCCAATGGCTCTCTATTTTGCCAGACATATTAACCTGCAGGAGCTGGGGGATGATCTGGCTACAGGGCTGGGAGCTACCGTTCAGCTTCATCGCTTCATCCTGCTGTTTATCAGTGTAGCGTTGGCCGGTTCTGCGGTAGCCGTCGCTGGTGCGATTGGCTTCGTTGGTTTAATTTCTCCGCATATTGCCAGAAAGCTGGTTGCTCCCGCTTATGGGGGACTAATCCCGGTGTCGGCGCTGATTGGCAGCCTGTTGGTCTTGATCTCCGATACAGTGGCGAGAGCGGCTTTTCCTCCGCTGGATATTCCGGCAGGAGTGTTTACCGCAGGGATTGGCGCTCCGTTTTTTATTTTTTTGCTGTATCGGAATCGGAATCGATGACGTGGAAAAAAGGGAATGGGCAGGGGGTTAAACCCCATGTCCATTCCCTTTTTAGCTTTCCTACAGCCTCAGCCCCAGGTTGAGCTCTATATTCGCCGTTAGCACGCAGGAGGCTGCACTTGATAGGCGCTGCGGCTGCAATCGATATACATCGGGTAAACAACTTCTCTTTTCTGAGCAGTCAATAGCTCCTCTGAGGCTCCAAAATCCTCAAGCCCCTCGAATACTTCAATGACCTTCGCGGATCTTTCACTACTTTCATTCCCATGTTGACTCTGATAGGAGAGCATCATCGATTTGTTCTTTATGATCACATCTACAAACATGCACAACATGATACCTACAACGAACACACCCATTATAATGAATTCCAAATCTCGCATCATGGTTGTCCTCCTATGAATCTTTTTTCATAGGTTAACGTACTCTGGGTAAAATGTCGCTCGAATGCCGTTGTCGTATTCTAGCTTATTTTAACGACAAGGATAGATTGCCCTGTGCCTTACTCAAAATATGCCTTCTTCCCTTGTCCTCGAACTCCGGCCAATCCTATTTGCCCAAACCCGGTTACGCCTTCACGGGCGCCGTCGATCATCGGATCGACGTAACGGGCAAACCAGGCTTCCAGTTCTCCTCTCAGCGCGATGCACTGCTCTTGCGTCCCGGGAAGGTCGATCAGATTATGCTTTTCATCGGGATCCTCGTTCAAATTGTACAGCTCATGCGGGCCGTAAGGGTATCGGTGCACATATTTCCAGTCGGTCGTCCGGATCATCCGCACGGGACCGTACTCGTCATAAATGACAACCTGCTCACGCATAGGAGCTGACTCGCCCAGGAGGAGGGAGTGGAAGCTGGAGCCAGGAAGCCTAGTGGTATTCGGTTGATCACAACCCACATAAGCAAGCAGCGTAGGCAAGAAATCGTACCCGCTAACGAGATTATCGCAAACTTGTCCTTGGGGAATGATGCCCGGCTGGCTGAAGATGGCTGGCACTTTGACTGAAGTATCGTACATGTTCTGCGGGAACGTACCGTTTCCTTTTCCCCATATGCCGTGATGGCCGCAGTTGAAGCCGTTGTCACCCATATAAATAAGCAGGGTATCCTTGCGGATGTCCATGCTGTCCAGCTTATCGACGATCCGGCCGATATTCGTATCCATCGCGGTTACAGCGGCAAAATAACCTTTTAAATTCTCCCGCTGATCGTCCGACCATGGCGCCGTTTTAATCGACCATGGATGCTTGGGCTCCTGCGGACAGGTTTCAAACTTGCAGCTATCGTAAGAATCCACAATCTCCTGAGGATGATTATCAATCCATGGGCTGTGAGGCGCTGTGTAGTGAACACTTAAATAGAACGGCTTGCTGCCGTCCTGCCGGTCTAAGAATGAGAGCGCATCGTCCGTGATGACGTCGGTCAAATAGCCAGGCTCATTCACCAGTTCGCCATCGCGAATCATTGGTGCATTGTAATAATTGCTGCCGCCGCTTTGGTGCGCATACCAATGCGTGAATCCTTTTTGCGGTGTGACGCTGTCTCCCAAATGCCATTTGCCGCTTAGCCCGCAAACGTAACCGGCGCCAGCCAACACATCGGTGTACGCCGTCTGCCCCTGCAAATATTGGATAGCGGAATCACCCACATTGCCATCGCGGATCCAATCGTGAACGCCATGCTGAGATGGAATGCGCCCAGTCATCAGCGAGGCACGCGCCGGCGAGCAGACCGGCGAGGTGCAAAAAAAGCTCGAAAACCTCATCCCTTGGTCTGCAAGGCGGTCCAGATTGGGTGTGCGGATCTCGTGATTGCCTGCACATCCCATAGCCCACGCCCCGTGGTCGTCCGATAGGATGACTACGATGTTGGGCTGCTCATTTCGGCTTGCTTTCGATTCATGCTCTTGATCGTTACTCATCGCCGTTCATTCGCCTCCGTCACTTATTTTTTTTGTGCCAAATATTTTTTGTGTAAGCGCTTTATAAAAACAAGCAATTCAAAACTACAAAGCAAATAAGGAGCAGTGTATCTATGAAGGATACCACAAAATTTGTCGGTATAGATGTCTCTCAAGATAAAATTTCTGTTGCTGTCGGAAAAACACGAGGCTCCAAACAACGCGGTATCGCATAAAAATAGAGACAGCCCTCAAGAAGTCTAAGTGATTTCAGACCTTGAGAGCTGCCCTGACTTATTATTTGACAGTCTGAGGGCTGGAGCCTTCACTGCCGGAGGCATTTGAAACCGTCGTAGTCGGATCCAGTTTAGTTTCTTCCCGAAGCAGATAGCTGAAAAACAGGATGTAGTAGGATACGATGATGAAGAAGACGCCCGCTGTTACCGGGTCTTTGGTAAATTGTGCGGGATCAGCCGGATTCATGCTGGTTGGGTCAGCGGAGAGTGCGATGAAAGCTACCCGGTAGGCAATACGGCCAAGAAACAGCACGAGGACAGCAATTTCAATCCACAGGTGAGTGCGGTAGTACCAGCCGTCAGATCGATGCTCAAATCGAGTATGGCGAATCGCAGTGAGCCCAAGTCCCGCGCCGGCAGCAAGGCCGATCAAATAGCCGATGAAATGGATCAGATGAATGAAGCCCAGCAGGAAAATGGCGATACCGAGGACACTGAAGAGCGTGAGACGGAACCGCAGCCGGCCTTTGGAAAGCTTTTGAAAGCCTATGGTTCGTTTGGTTCTACGGTACATAAAAAAGCCAATGAAAACAATCGGGATAGCGTAATGCATCCAATCTTGCATAGGTTTTCCTCCAGTCGGTTTGCAGCATTTTACTTATTGTAGCAAATTTAGGCAGCTTGTCATGAGAAATCTTATTCCGTTTACAAAAAACTGTCATACACTTAATAGTAGTGATATAAACTTACTATTACACACAAAATGTGCCGCAAGGAGATGACATGCAAATGGCTCTAATCACTCACGTTAATGTATGTAATGCAGACAATGAAATTTACTGCTGTCTTCGGAATAAAATTGTAAAGTTGGATGACCAACAGCAAAAACATTTCTGTCAAGGCTGTAAAATGTTTGCCGGCAATGCAGACGCCTATGGGCGAGGCGTAGCTTGTGCTTGGGAAGATCTGCGAGTCGTCAGCAATCCGCATATCGTCAAAGATCCGCTCGAAGAATTTGCTCAAAATCAAATCAAAGAAGTGCCGACTGAGGGGCCGGTCCTATTTCTATATACAACGGAATGGTAAAACATATCCTATTTGACTTCGATGGGACACTTGTCGACTCCAGAGCTTTGCTTGTTAAGTTGTATAATGAAATGGCGGGAGTGCATCAATTTCGCAAGATACGCGAACAGGACCTTGCGCTTCTCAGATCGCTCTCGATTGCGGAGCGGGTTGATCGGCTGGGTGTGCCGGCCCTGCAGATTCCTAAACTCATTATCGCCGGAAGGCAGCTGTATCAAGATAATATTCGCACGCTTCATGTCGTGCCGGGTATGAAAGAGGTCATAGCGAAGCTTTCCTCCCAGGGGGTGAAGAGTTCCATTCTCTCTTCCAATTCGGAGGCGAATATTCGGTTGTTCTTGAAAAATAACAAGATGGAAGGCGTCTTTAAGGAGATTATTTCAGCTAAGCTCCTTTTTGGTAAGCATCATTCCATTCGCAAAGTCATGAAGCAGTGGGGCACAACGGCTTCGCGGATGATTTATGTCGGCGATGAGTTAAGAGATATTGAAGCTTGTAAAAAATTAGGCGTGCCGATTGTGGCCGTCACATGGGGATATGACGCCCCGCGTCTGCTTCTTAGGGGGCAGCCCGATTATTTTGTTAATACTCCTGGGGAACTTTTGAAAACCCTCCAGACGTTAGTATGACGAAGATGAGGATGGGAGAACGTACTAAACGCATAAAGTTCCGTGTAGCTGCCTAAGCATGCCTGAGGCGGCTATTTGAGTTTCCAACTGAGGGATGCAGGCCGCCGGGATGCGCATTATTCGCAGTACCAACCATTCATCATGTAAAATGGTATAGAGGTTATTTCTTAATGAGGGGGAGTGTCATGTTATTTTATATTATCTTGTTTGTGGTTACGGCTGTTGATCAAATATCGAAGGTTTGGATTCGCTCCATGTTGAAAGTGGGGGAATCGATGCCATTTTATAAGGACATTATTTCGTTTACGTATTATCAAAATACGGGGGCAGCCGGCAGTTCACTGCAGGGATGGGCCCGTTATCTCGGGATTTTCGCAGTTGTCATTGTCGCTGTCATTCTCTACTTCCGGAAAAGTGGACGTTTACAAGGCTATCTCTTGCAGTCTGGAGCGGCATTGTTCGCAGGCGGGGCAATAGGTAATGGCATTGAGCGCTTGCTTTTCGGGAAGGTGACGGATTTTATCGTTTTCCGTTCGGGGGACGGTATCATGAATGTGGCGGATTTGGCCATAAATTTGGGTGTTGTCTGTTTTGCTTTGGACATGTTTTTCTCATTGCGGCGGAAAGGTTTTCGCAGAGAAAAAATCCTCTCGTAAATGTAGGTCTAATATACTATAATTATAGATCTAAAGAACTATAATTATCCTTTTATACGCTAGTATAGATAGGGTTGATGTTAGATTGGGAGATGGTAGTGTGAGTCTGGGGAGACAGGCATTGGTCGATGAATTTTTTGCTATGATTCGTAAATTGAATCGGACAGGTGCTGATATTATACATGTAAGGGATTTTTTCTGGAAATCTTCCGAAATGCGCGGCTTTGTTCCTCCAAACGTAGAATTTATGACGGTCCTCAAAACGTATAACGCCGTCTTATTTCATGAATTCCGCAAATCGCTCGTCCCTAATACAAGTATGAACATTTTGGCAAATGTCCACATGGAAGCGGGAGAAGCGCTGATAAGTCTGGGGATTACAAGCTTGGAGCAGCTGGAAATGGCGGTAAAAGGCAAAGTAACGGAAAGGGCCAGAGAAGAATAAAAAACCAAGCAAGGACGAACAGTCCCTGCTTGGTTTTTTTCAATACGGAGGGTGATGCATGGCGTGCTGGGAAGGAACCACAAGGGCCCTTATTTGTTGCGGAAGAGGCTACTCTTCCTTGTTCTGCTGCATCGCTGCACGGAGCTTGTCGGCGAGCGAGTTCCCGAGCCCTGTTTGATCGGAATATTTCTCGATTAATTGGCGATTCGCTTTGGCTGAAGCACGGCGGCCGCCGCCGGAAGCTTCATTGTCCACCTTTTCAACCACGTTGCAGGGACGGCATTGAAAATACTTGCCGGATTTGCCTGTGTGGATCTCCATCTTTTTATGACACTGCGGACAACGGTGATTCGTCAACTGTCCGTCCGCTTCCCGCTTGTAGGAGCATTCGCGGCTGGAGCATACGAGATAGCGGCCTCTTTTTCCCTTTACTTCCTGAAGAAATTCTCCGCAATCCGGACATTTGCTGCCCGTCAAGTTATGCGGTTTATATGCAGCGCCGCTTTTCTTAACCTCGTTAACTAACTCCACGGCTTTTGCGCGAATGCCACTTAGAAATTGCTCCATGCTTCCTTTGCCCTTGGCAATGCGTTCGAGCTCCAGCTCCCAGCGTGCCGTCAGTTCCGGAGAACGCAGCTCCTCCGAGGCGAGCTCAATGAGCTGCTTGCCTTTGCCTGTCGGAATGAGCTGGGAGCCTTGACGTTCGATGGTGTCGGAAGACACCAGCTTTTCAATAATATCTGCACGTGTTGCCGGCGTGCCCAGACCCCATTTTTCCATCTGCGATAGCAAAGAGGCTTCCGTGTATCTGCCAGGCGGTTTGGTCTGGCGGCTCAATTGACGAGCCTGCTTGACGGTAACGGGATCTTTCTCTTTGGCCTGAGGCAGCAGCTGAGACGCATCGTCATCCGTGTCTGATTCTTCCCGATCAGGATCGGTGAAATCATTAGCGCCGTAAACTTCTTTCCAGCCGGCTTGTTTCACCACTTTGCCAGAGGCGTACAGCTTCTCACCGGCAATGTCAACGGTCAGCTTCGTTTCGTCGTAGCGGCAGGGGCCATAGAACAGGGATAAGAATCTACGTACGATCAGATCGTAGAGCCGGCGTTCATCCGCACTTAGGGCGGCAAGCGAAACCGCTTCTCCGGTCGGTATAATCGCATGATGGTCGGATACTTTGGTATCGTCGACTATACGCTTAGTGATCGTTAACGGCTTACGCAGTAACGGAGCGGCGAGCGGTGCATAGGGACCAATCGCTGCGCCCTTGATCCTGCCTGCCAAGGTCGGTGCCATATCCGAAGTCAAATAACGCGAATCCGTTCGAGGATAGGTAACGATTTTATACTGTTCATACAATCTTTGCAGCACGTTCGACGTCTGTTTCGCCGAAAAGCCAAATTTGCGGTTGGCGTCGCGCTGAAGCTCAGTCAAATCATAAGCAAGCGGATGGGGAATTTGCTTCTCTGTTTGTTGAATCTGAACGATGCGGCCGTTCTGGCCCTGCAGCTTCGCTTTCAGGCTATCTGCGCGCTCGCGGTCAAAAATGCGCGCGTCGCCTGTTTTGGGGTCTCGCCACGCGGCGCGGAAAGAGCCCAAATCGGCTTCGATCAACCAATAGTCGACGGACCGGAAATCCCGGATTTCCGTCTCGCGGTTGATCATCATGGCCAGCGTCGGCGTCTGCACACGCCCGGCGGACAAGGACGCGCCGAATTTGCTGGTCAGCGCGCGCGTCACATTCAGGCCGATCAGCCAATCGGCCTCAGAACGGCAGACGGCTGCTTGATACAGCCGGTTGTAGTCCGTGCCGGGCTTCAGCTGCGCGAAGCCTTCGCGAATCGCCTGATCCGTCTGCGACGAGATCCAAAGCCGTTTGAACGGCTTCTTCCAGCGGATCAGCTCCATAATCCAACGGGCGACGAGCTCGCCCTCCCGTCCGGCGTCCGTCGCAATAACCAGCTCGGCGATATCGCCGCGGCGGCTCAGCTGCTCGATCCCGCGGAACTGATGCGACGTTTCCTTCATGACTTTGAGCTTCATGCGCTCAGGGAGGATAGGGAGATCCTCCAGATTCCAGGTTTTGTACTTGGCATCGTAATCATCGGGCTCGGCAAGAGTAACTAGGTGGCCTAGCGCCCAGGTGACGACGTATTTGGCGCCTTCGTAATGGTGTTTTTGCTTCTGATTGCAGCCGAGGACGCGGGCGATTTCTTTCGCGACGCTCGGTTTTTCCGTGAGCACAAGAATTTTCATAGGAATAATGACCTCATTTCTTATTACAATTTAGCATAAGCGAAAGGCGAATTCTTTTCAAATACGGTCTGGAGATGTGTAAATATTCCTGCGGAATGATGTCGAAAAATAATAAAAATTGTCTTTTTTTGTCCTAATTTCAAGGTATAATAAACGTATGAGATAAGAAAGGAGCTGACACCGGAATGGGACGCAAATTTGCTTATTTCTCCAGTCAATCGATGAAAATGAGGTTTCAGTTGTGGATTGGCGTCGCCATTGCGGCATTGGCCTTTTCGATTATTGTCCCTTTTTATTGGATAGAGAAGAAGAACCGGATAAATGAAGCGGAAAGTCAGCTTAAACAAATGATAGTGCTGCAAAGCTTATATATTGAAAGATGGAATCAGGAAAAGCTGGACGCGATCAAGCGGTTCGCTCTTTCGGATAATGCCAAATTTCACCGGATCGGCGATTTAAAACGAGAGTTCCAGAACTATGCAGGCGTCAATTCGGAATTTGATACCCTTAATTTCGTCGAGAAGGACGGGGTCATCAACGCGGGCGATGACTCCTTTATTTATGTAGGAGACCGGCCGTTTTTTAAATATGCGCTCGAAAAGAGAAGCTTTATCTCGGGTGTCGACATTTCCAGAGAGACAGGCAAGCCGATTATTACGTTTTCAGCCCCTGTGCTTGGCGATCAAAATGAATTCAAAGGTGTTGTGATGGGCGTAATAACGCTGGACAGGCTGAATATGCTCATGAAGCAGCTCAGCTTCGGTGAAACAGGAGAGGTTTACGTCTTGGATGCGAAAGGGCAAATTGTGACGGCTTCAGGTAATACGAATGTAAGCAGCACGTCCCCAAATCCCCCTATGACATCTGAAATTATCCAAAGAGCGAAAACCGGCAGCACGTCGAGCGCGGTGTATACCGGCTTTCATGGCGAAAAAGTATTCGGCCAATACCAATGGTCGACAGGGAAGAACTGGATTGTCGTAGGCGAAATTACGCAAAAGGAAGTTTTTCAGAAATTAAATCAATTGAGCATCACGATTATTGTCATTTCTTTCATTGCATTAATTGTCAGTATCCTTGCGGCTATTACGATTGCTTCAAGGATCGAGCGACCGATACGCTATTTGCTTCGAGCCACGCAACATATCCGCAAAGGAAACTACCATTACCAGATAGATGCCGATGAAATCAGAAGCGCTCCGGTAGAGCTGAGACTGCTGGTCAATACGTTTAATCTGATGTCTGAAAAGCTGAAGACGACGATTTCTTTATTAGAAGTTTCCGCTTTGGTCGATCAATTGACCGACATTCCCAATCGCCGCTATATGATGTCCGAAGGGAATGAGCAACTGAAGGCGTGTATAGCTGCGGGCTATACGTGTTCTGTCATGATGATGGATATCGACCATTTTAAGAAAGTGAATGATACTTACGGCCATTTGGTGGGAGACCGCGTTCTGCAACAAGTGGCCACTCTGCTGAAACAGCTGGCGGGAAACCATACCGTCGTGGCTCGTTACGGCGGGGAAGAGTTTATTTTATTGTGCCTACGGAAAAATGCAGAGGAAAGCGCACGCTTGGCAGAGGAGATCCGAGCACGTGTCGAGATGGAACCATACAAGGACGACAAGGTTACGGTACAGTTAACAGTCAGCATCGGCGCTGCTGAATTCTCGCCTAAACTGGAGTTCGGCACTATGGTGCTTGAAGATATGATTTCCAGAGCGGATCATGCGCTGTATCGTGCGAAAACAGCTGGACGGAATCGGGTAGAGCTAGATCGATGAGCAATCATGGATCTGGCTTTTTTTTTGTATGTTGTTGGGGTGATGCGAATGAATCTTACCCCTTCTTTTTGTGTGCGGAGAATGGTTTCAAGGCAACGGGGGGAGGTAGGGGAACTACGGGGCGCTATTTTGCCGAAAACAGCACATTGAGCGAGGGAACGGGAACTAGGGTCCGCTATTTCACTATGATGGACAGAAATTGGGACGATGCGGTGAAATAAGACCCTGTAGTTCCAGTTTAATCCTAGAAATTCTATTTTTCGGCTAAATAAGGGAATGGAGTTCCCTTATTTAGGGCGGGTCATACACACGTGCTAGGAGCAGGTACGGGGTGAGCGTTTCAGGCAGGCCTGTTATTCATGTACGAAAGTTGACGGATAACAAAGCCTCCCGCAACCCCCGGCAAAGACCTGCAAAGATTGGGTTGGGAACATTTTGGTTTCATGCAATTTAGTGGTCAGAATTCTATTGGATTAGTGTATAATAGTCAAGGAGTTAAAGAATTACCAACATTTAGGGGGTTATCCATGCAAAACGTATCATTTAGACCGATGGGAATTGGAAGAATCTTAGACCGCAGCTTCCAATTGTATCGAAAACACTTCGTAGTATTAACACTCATCATGCTGATTTTATACGGTCCTTTTTATCTCCTGCAGCACTTATTGACCTATCAAGAAACCGCGATGACATCAGGGTCGATTTTGGAGCAAATTCGAAATGGCGGTTCGATTCAGGATATGTTTGGGCCGAACTCTTCTTTTCTTCAAAAGGACCCTACCTTGCATAGTGAAGGATACATATGGAAAACGCTCATTTTGGTACTGGTACTTTCCCCGATCATGATTTTGGGTCTTATGCCAGCTTCGATCGCCTCAGTCGTTCATCTTGTGAAAGCCAGTTTGTATGGGGAAGAAACGCCCGGCGTCGGGCAATTATTAAAGAAGTCGTTCGCGCGATTCTGGCCGTTGGCCGGTAGTACGTTCTTAGTTGGGCTTATTGTGTTAGGAATTTACTTGGGGATGGCTATTATACTGGCTATTTTTGCGATCATTTTTGCTGTAGGAGGAAGTTTATCGGGTGCTGTAGGCGGATTTGGCGGCGGGGGTGTAGCTTTTACAATTGTATTTTTTGCAGTTCTTGGTTTGGGAGCACTATTCACGTTTGCTTATTTTGTTATCCGTTGGGGTTACTATTTGCCTTTTGTTGCTCTGGGGGAGGAATCCTTAGGCATTGGCCGCAGCTGGGGGTTAACGCGCAAAAGTTTTTGGCGTTTATTTGGAATGTACATCGTACTCACGCTTATTCTGTATCTATTTCTGATCGTTGTTCAGCTGGTCGTTGCCGCCGTATTTGGTGTAGGACTAGGCGCACAGCTGCTGCAAAGCTTGATTTCTATTCTGGTTATGTCGCTCTGGTTCCTGCCCTATGCGGTTAGCTTCTTCGATTTGAGCGTGCGGAATGAAGGATTAGGGCTCCAAGCCATGATCGATAACACGATTCCTGAAGCAACGAGCGAGCATTTCCCTATTGATTTGGATAAAAAGAATGATTAATGCTTTCATAACTTCTTTGCAAGACGATAAAGAACAATTGTTGGACATATTGAAGCAGGACGAATACACCGCTTATGAAGCCCAAAAAAACGGCTCACTCTGGTCGTGGCTGGAGCCTGTATTTCGTAAAATCAAGAGCTGGTTGCCCCATTTTGAGGTGTCAGATTCAGTTACGGACTGGCTGACTGTAGGGTTGGCCATTCTGCTGTTGGGCATTGCGGCTTTTGCGATCTATTGGTTCGTGAAACAAATCATATGGCAAAAACGGGTTCGTTCGGAAGCTTATTTGACGCAAGGCCAAGTAAGCCGATCTTACCGCTATTATTGGCAGCAAGCAGCCGATCTAAGGGGAGCAGGCGATTGGAGAGAGGGAGTGCGCTCCGTCTTTCTGTCGCTCCTGTTTTATATGGAAGATGCGCGTCTGATTCGCGTGGAAAAATGGAAAACAAACTGGGAATATGCAGAGGAGCTGACAGGTACAGCTTCTTCGCTTGTTCCTTTGTTTCAAGATAGCTCGCTGCTGTTTGAACGCATCTGGTACGGGAAGGAAGCTGTGACCGAGCAGCAGTTTACTTGGTTGTATGAACAGGTTGCCCGGGTTATTGGCAGGAAGGGGGAATCCGCGAATGACAAATGGGCTGAATAAACTGTATGCGGGACTAGCTCTCAGCATTGTGTTGTTTCTCGGACTAGGCTACTGGCTAGTGAAACCGAAGCTTCCGGATCAGCCCCCTAACTTGTCGTTCTCTGCGGATGTAGACGGCACGAAAGCATGGAAAGAGCTGCTTGTCACGAAGCAGACTGCCGTTAAGGAATGGCGGCTGGATTGGAAACATTTGCCTAATGGAAGTTCAATGCTGCTGGTTGCCATACAGCCAACAGTTGTGACGAAGGCGGATCGAGAGCATCTGCTCAAATGGGTTCAAGCAGGCAATGATGCGATTCTGTTCGATAACCATCCTGAAGGTTGGGCTTCTTGGGGGCTCATTCAGGTGGATGGCGGGGCGAAGAATCCTAGCGCCAGCGCCTCGACCATTCAGGTCTCGCCAGGCTATACGTCGGCGGAGGGGACGCTGACCGGACAGGTGGATACCACCTACCGGATCAAGCCCGGCGGCAGCGGACAGGTGCTGCTAGAGGATGATCGCGGCGTGCTCGCCAGCCGTGTGCAGGAAGGGGCTGGCAGCCTCACCGTGGTGCTGACCCCGAATTGGGTGCAGAATGGGACGATTGATGAAGCGTCCCATTTTGAATTAATCTGGCCGCTGTTCGCGAAGTCCTGGGACGCCGTGTGGATCGATGAGACCCATCACGGTTTCGGGACGAAGCCCGGGCTGCTGGCCGTCTACCCCGCGTGGCTCGTGCTCGTCAGCGTGCAGCTTGGCCTTGCGCTGCTGCTGTGGCTCTGGCTGCGCGGCAAGCGCTTCGGCCCCGTCCACACGCCGCGGGCGTGGACGGTTCGCCGTGGCGACGAAGGCGTGCACGCCGTCGCCGCTTGGTACGAGCGCCTCGGCTATCGGCACGAGGCGCTGGTCCAGCAGCAGCTGTTCCTGCGGCAGCTGCTGCATCAGCGCTGGGGGCTCAGCCCCAGCGCCAGCCCTTTGCAGGCCGCGGAGACTGCGCGCGGCCGTATGCCTGAGGCGCAGGCGGCGCAGCTTGCGCGCCTGCTGGCGGAGCCGCCGTCCGATCGCGGCGGCGTGAGTGCCCAAGCGTTCGTGCAGCGAACGCGGGAGATGGGCGAAATGATCGCCTACTTGGAGAAGGAGTGAGCATAATGAATGAACTCATACAAGCGATGGAGCAGCGTGTGTTCGGTCAGAAGCTGAACACCAGGCTGCTCATCACAGCCCTGTTAGCAGGCGGACATGTTCTGCTGGAAGGGGTACCGGGTCTGGGTAAAACGAAAATGGCGCGAACTCTTGCGGAATTATCAGGCGGCGAGTACCGCCGTATCCAGTTTACGCCTGATTTGATGCCTGGAGATATTACAGGCAGTGTTATTTATCAGATGCAGGATCACTCGTTTAAGACGATTCAGGGTCCGATTTTTACCAATGTGCTGCTTGCCGATGAAATAAACCGTTCCGGGCCAAAGACCCAAGCGGCCTTGCTCGAAGCGATGGAAGAGCGGCAGGTAACGATTCAGGGGAATACGTATAAGCTGCCAAACCCGTTTTTTGTCGTAGCGACCCAAAATCCCGTCGAGTACGAAGGCACTTATCCGCTGCCGGAAGCACAGCTCGACCGGTTCATGTTTAAACTGGTACTGGACTACCCCGGCGAAGAAGCCGAGATCGCCATTCTTCGGGGGCATGTGCCGTTTCACCAGCATCAAGAGGAGCCGCTTCAGGCTGTGCTGACTCCTGAACGGGTAACTGAACTGAAGCGAAAGCTTTCGGATGTGGTGGTGGAGGATTCCCTATACACTTACATAGCAACAATCATTCGCAAAACCCGCGAGTCCAAAAGGGTCCAGCTGGGCGCTAGCCCAAGGGCAGGCATCGCGGTGCTGATGGCGAGCAAAGCATGGGCTTTGCTCGACGGCCGGACCTATGTCACGCCAGACGATATCAAGCTTGTGGCGCGGCCTGCGCTGCGGCACAGACTGCTGCTGACGCCGCAGGCGGAACTGGAGGGCGGAACAAGTGACCACATCATCCAAGAAACGCTCGGCTCTATTCCGGTTCCTAGATAAAGCCATCTTTCAGGATTTTATCCTTCCTACGCGAAGATGTATGGGAATAGCGCTAATCGGCTCCGCCCTCATGTTAATCGCAGCTCCTTTGGACGCGGTCTTGCCTGTCTTCTGGAGCTTCAATGCGCTGCTGCTTGTATTGAGCACGGTGGATCTCCTTATGCTTCCCAAACGAGACAGTTGGAGGTTGCGCCGTACACTTCCTGAGCAAGCGGATTTGAGAAGCACGTTTGACGTAAGTCTGGTTCTTGAAAATTTGGAGCCTTCTACAGTTTACGTTGAACTTATGGATCATTTGCCTTACACGTTCCGTCTGGAGAGCAGTCAATTAAGCGGAGCTTTTCGGGGGACAACAACAGCTTTTGGCTACGCAGCGACGGCTCTTGAAAGAGGTAGGTACGCATTTGAGCACGTTTACCTGAGATATTCCGGAGGCATGCGGCTTTGGCAGAAGCAGGTGCGAATAAGTACCAACGATGTGATCGAAATTTATCCGGACTTGTCTCAGGTGCGCGGAGTGCTTGGTGCCACTCAGGACACCTTGATTCTGGAAGGCCACCGTTTGTTTAAAAAACAAAGGAGCGGTTCCGAATTTCACTACATTAGGGACTATGTGCAGGGTGATGACATTCGGCATATTAACTGGAAAGCGTCGGCGCGTACGACGAAGCTGATGACGAACCTTTTTCAACCGGAAAAAGGGAAGATTGTCACGATCATACTGGACTGCGGAAGGCAAATGGGGATTGAGCAGGGTGGACAAGTGAAGCTGGACAGGACGCTGGAAGCTGCGTTAACGTTGGCGGCCGTAGCACTTAAGCAGGGCGATCAAGTAGCGCTTATCGCCTACTCGAGCCAAGTCAAAGTGTATGTGCCGGCGGCAAAAGGGCTTCCCCATTTGCAGGTACTGACGAAGGCTGTGTATGATCTGAGCACGGACTTCGTGGAGTCCAGCCCGCAGATCGCTTTCTCTCATGTGCTGCGTTTTCTGAAAAAACGCTCGCTCATCGTCTTGTTTTCCGATATGGAAAGCTATCTGTACAATCAAGAAATGCTGCCTTATGTGCAGCGGCTCCGCAGAAGTCATCATGTGCTGCTTCTTTCTTTGCAGGACCCGCTTATTCATCAGTGGGTGCGCATACGCGCTGAGGACAGCCGGGAGGCTTACCGGCAGAGCGTGGCCCACAAATTCGCGACAGATCGCTACGCCTATGTAAACGAAATGGCCGGCAGAGGCATCCCCGTGATGGATGTCCCCGCCGACCAACTGACGCTGAGCGCGGTTAATGCGTATTTGCAATTGAAAGCACGCGATCGGCTATAATGCTAATGGCTGCTGCCCGTTGGCTTTCTTGCGAATGCCATATATGTAATACAGAGCAAGGAGCAGCAGCGTAATGCCCGCTATGATGTATTTCATTTCAAGAGACAATGTGGAAGGTGTAATGTAGCCTTCAATGATCCCTGCGATGATGAACAGTGGAATTGTGCCGATCAGGAGCTGGGCGGATTCCTTGGCTGACTCCAAGAAGCGCAGCTTGCGCGGATAGGGTCCTGGCACGAAAAAGCGATAGCCCATGTACAAACCGGCTCCGCCTGCGATAAAAATAGCGGTAAGTTCAATGATGCCATGGGGCAAAATATATGCCCAGAATACATAACCTTTACCGGATTGCATGAAAACAGCGGCTAGCGCACCGACGAGAAGGCCGTTGCTGATCATGAGATAGACGGTTCCGATGCCAAGCGTCACACCGCTTATGAAGGCAAGTACGGCGACTCGGATGTTATTCGTCATGATGGCGGTAGAAACAAGAGGGGAATGCAAGTCCCCGCGGGGATCTGCTGTTTTGGATGGATCAATGCTGTCTGCCATTGCCCCCGGCATAATCAGCGATAGATTGAGCGGATCTTTCCAAACCGATAGGAAGCCTAGCAGACCTCCAAGCACAAAAAGAAGGAAGGCGAGGGCGACGAACAAGCTTCTTGCCCGGATCAGTGAAGGAAAGTAATGGAGGAAGAACTCCTTCATCTGAGTGCTGCTTGAATGGCTTTCTCTATACATCGCATTGTGCGCTTGAGAGACAAGATGATTCAAATAAACCGTTGTTTCATCAGCGGGTGAGTGAGTTTGCATCGTCGCCAAATGGGCGGAAACGGTTTTGTATAATTCCGTAAATCTGTTGATGTGACTGGCATGCAGTCCGCGTTTTCTCTTGCTAAGCTGAATCAGCAATTGTTCGAGCTCTGTCCATTGCGATTTGTGTTCCCGGATAAAGCGCGAGATGTCCATGAACATGAAAGCCTCCTAACCGTTCATCTTGGCGAAACGTACTTCGTAAGAAGGCTCGTTTTGCGTTTAACCTGTTTATTCTATCATATTTACGTCTTGAATTACCATAATTTTGCAATGATAAGGAGATGCTATGAACGAGTCTCTGGATAAAGAAGTAACCGTCATTACCCCTGAGCAGGTGCAGCTGCAATTCCAAACTGCCGGGATTGGCAGCAGGGCGGCAGCGCATCTCATGGATGTCCTTATTTTGACAGGGATAAATGCCATATTGTTTTTATTCGCTATTCTGATGAGTCGGTTATATTCAGGTAACTGGCTGCCTGCTCTTGCGGATTACATCCTCGCGATTACCATTGTGTTATGGATCGTATTGAACCTTGGTTATTTCATCGGCACGGAAGCTTTTATGGGCGGGCAAACGTTAGGAAAGAAAATGCTGGGGCTGCGCGTCATTCAAAACAACGGCCAGTCGGCTACGTTTTTATCCGTATTGATAAGAAATCTGTTTCGATTGCTGGATATTATGCCAGCTTTCTATTTTATTGGAGTAGTCAGTATCTTCTTAAGCTCGAAGGATAAACGGATCGGTGATATGGTGGCTGGAACGATTGTCGTGATTGAGGCTCGTTTCGAACGGATGAAACGCCGGAAACAGCTGGTAAGGGCGCTTACCCGAAAGAATTATCCTGATATCGCACTGAACATCGAGGATTCTGTAAGACAAGGGATCACAGCAAAGGATTGGCAGCTTTTGCAGGCATGGATAGAGAGAGTACCTACGATGCCTGACGTGAAATTGGCGGAGCTGGCAGCGCCTATTGCGCACCATTTTGCCAATAAATTAAATCAAAACGCCGAAATTACCCACGATGCTCCTGCGTTCTTAGTCAAGGTTCATGAGACTCTGCGGGAAGATTGGGAAGTGTAAATGCGATTAGCTCATAGATAGGGCTGCTCAGAGGAGGGAAAGTATGGGGACGTCAGCTATCGTAGCTGGGGGTACAGGGTTAGTAGGACGTGAGCTTATCCGGCTGCTGTTGGAAGATCCTGCGTACGATAAAGTCATTGCGCTCGTTCGTAAGGACATGCAAGTCAGTCATCTTCGGGGAAATGAAAAGCTTGTCCAATTTATAACTGATTACAACCGGTTGGATTCTGAGCTTGAACCTGCGGTTATGGCGGATGCGCACGTATTTTGCACTCTGGGAACGACCATCAAAAAGGCCGGCTCTCAAGAGCAGTTTCGCAAAGTTGACTTTGAATATCCGATGAAGCTGGGGGAAATTGCGAGCAGGGGGAAGGCGAGGGCCTTTGTCATCGTGACGGCGATGGGAGCTAACAGTGCCTCGTCTATCTTCTATAATCGTGTAAAAGGTGATGTCGAGCATGGACTTCGTTCGTTGAACCTTCGTTCGCTCTACTTGCTTCGTCCATCTCTGATCCTAGGGGACCGGGATGAGGTTCGAGTGGGTGAGCAGCTCGGCAGCTTGGTTTCCCGGGCGATTTCTCCGCTGATGATTGGCGGACTCCGAACTTACCGCCCTATTCATGCGAGCACCATTGCCGCTGGATTAATTGCCTCTGCGAAGATGGGCGAGCCGGGTGCTCACATTGTATTGTCCTCTCGCATAGCTGAGCTGGCTGCGAAGTAGGGGCAGTTGCTGCCAATATCGACGAATATACATCTTCCTGCTATGATTAAAGACGTTAATCATAAACGTGCCAAAATTGTTTGGGGAAAGTGGGTTCTATATCATGATCGATCACATTGTACTAGTAAAGTTCGGAGAAACAACAACCCAGGAGCAGCTTCAAGAAGTCGTTGACCGTTTTAAAGCGCTTCGCCCTCATCTGACGGGAATCGTCGATATTCAAGCGGGGCTTAACTTCTCAGAGAAAAATAAAGGATACCAAGTGGTTTTATCGGTACGTTTTGAAGATAAAGCTGCGTTGGAAGCATACGGTCCAAATCCTGAGCATCAAGCGGTTGCGGCCTATATTCGCGAAGTGGGTCGTGAAGATAGTTTGATTGTCGATATTGAGATTTAACGAGAGAAAGCTTCCCGCCCCTTATGGGGTGGAGGAGCTTTTTTTTATTGTTAGGTGGTGCATTGCGATGCCCCGCCTATGATTCGCAAAATGCAAGAAGAACCGCTCACGTTCATTGCTCATTCACCCGCTAAAGACACCTTTGCTTTTCCGTTCCTTCCGATACACGGAAGGTGCGCTGCCGCTCCATTTATGGAATTGCTTAGAGAAATAGAGCGCATCGTTGAAGCCGACGGAAGAAGCCACCTGGTCAACGGTCATGGACGTTTCCAATAGCTGCTTCGCGCGTTCCATGCGGATTTTGAATAAGTACTGCATGGGGGCGAGGCCTGTGGCTTGTTTGAACATTTTGCACAAATAGGTTCGGTGGTAGCCTAGTGTGCGGGCTAGCTGCTCGATGGAGACCGCTTGCGTGTACTGCAGCTCCAAGTAGCGGACCGCTTGACTGACTTGCCGCTGGATCTCCGTTTCGGTGGCAGGCTTCGTCCTCACCTGAGGATCGTCAGCCCGGCTAAGCTCACGGAGCAGCAGCCTAAGCCAGCCGGCAGCTTCGATATCCTCCAACGCCGGGTGCATCGACTGCTGAAAGCAGGAGCGGATTCGGCGGTAATAGTGACGGATGGAGCGGGGGGAGCTCCCCGAAATGACCGCATTTTGCGGGGAGGCGCCTATTTGTGTTAGCGTCAAGCCCGCGCTCCGTCCTGTAAAGGCGACCCAAGTATAGTGCCAAGGCTGCTCGGCATCCGCAACGTAGCTAAATAACTCTCCAGGATAGATGATGAAGCTGTCACCAGAGCTGCATGGGTAGGTGCGGTTATGCATCTCGAACGTCCCTTTGCCTGAATGTATGGTGTGGATCAAATAATAATCATGAACAGCCGGCCCCATTTTGTGCAGAGGGAGAGGCTTGCCTTCTCCGCTAAAAAGCACGGAGAGCTCGCTATTGCTTTCATGCGGATTAATGCTGACGTTAAAATAGGAATGATCCGTAGTCATAGTGGCCTCTTTGGTTTTTGATTTTAGCGTACTCCAATAAACTACAAATGTCCATATTGGAGTTCGTTCAATCCATATGTTTTCCAGCAAGCCTGCGATATAGTAAGGGTATGAGAACGAATACATATTGGAGGGTAACTTACACATGTCCAAAATCACTTTTCTAGGCGCAGGAAGTACGGTTTTCGCCAAAAACGTGCTGGGGGATTGCTTACAAACTCCCGCATTGCAAGGCTTTGAAATCGCTCTCTTTGATATTGACCATGAACGGCTGCAGGACTCGGCCAACATGTTGAATAATATCAAAAAAACGTCCGAAAGCACGTCGATTATCAAAACGTACACAGACCGCAAGGAAGCTTTGCGAGGAGCGAAGTATGTGGTGAACGCCATTCAAGTAGGTGGTTATGATCCATGTACGATTACGGATTTTGAAATTCCCAAGAAGTACGGCTTGCGACAAACGATCGCGGATACGGTTGGTATCGGCGGTATTTTCCGAAATCTGCGTACGATTCCTGTCATGCTTGATTTTGCAGCGGATATTCGCGAGGTTTGTCCGGAAGCCTTGTTCTTAAACTATACGAATCCAATGGCTGTATTAACCAATGTGATGAACACGCATGGCGGCGTTCGCACCGTCGGCCTCTGCCACAGCGTACAAGCGTGTATTCCTGAGCTGTTCAAGAGCCTTGGCATGGACAAAGAAGGCGTAAAAGCTAAAATCGCGGGCATCAACCATATGGCTTGGCTGCTTGAGGTAACGAAAGACGGCGTCGATTTGTACCCGGAAATCAAGAAGCGTGCAATCGAGAAGCAAAAAGAAAAGCATAACGATATGGTCCGTTTCGAAATGATGCTGAAATTCGGTCATTATATTACGGAGTCCTCCGAGCACAATGCGGAATATCATCCGTACTTCATCAAACGGAATTATCCGGAGTTGATTGACCGCTTTAACATTCCGCTTGACGAATACCCGCGCCGCTGTGTCGAGCAAATCAGCCGTTGGAAGAAAATGCGCGAGGATCTCGTGAACGATACGAATTTGACGCACAAGCGTTCACACGAGTATGCTTCCTACATTTTTGAAGCGATTGAGACGGATGTTCCGTTCAAAATCGGCGGCAACGTGATGAATACCGGCTTAATTACGAATTTACCGCGCGAAGCGTGCGTGGAAGTTCCTTGTCTGGTTGACCGCAACGGAGTTACGCCTACCTACGTTGGCGATCTGCCACCACAGCTTGCAGCGCTCAACCGCACGAACATCAATACGCAGCTGTTGACGATTGAAGCGGCTATTACACGCAAACGCGAGCATATTTATCACGCGGCGATGCTTGATCCGCATACATCAGCTGAGCTGTCGATGGATGACATCGTGGCGATGTGCGACGAGTTGATTGAAGCACACGGCAGTTGGCTGCCTGAGTTCTCTTAATTACCAATAAAAAAAGGTCATGACGTATGGTTGACATACGCATGGCCTTTTTTCACTTTAGTTAACCGCCAAATGCATCGCGAAAAGCGCTGTTTAAGGCTGCAGGCTCAACATTCCAAATCGGAGCAAGCTCAGGTCCTACGTTGACGTCAAACCAGTCGGACAGTGCTTTACGGTTAGACCCGTTCTCCACGATGAAGGGGAGGTTGAGCATTACCTTTTTCACATACAGCTCCTCGGCCTCTTTGACTTGCTCCGGGGTTAGCCATATTTTCAACCGTTTCACGGTCCGGTATAATTCCTTGCTGCAAGCCCTCCGAATGCTGCGGGCATTGGGCAGCTGCTGTTTATGTTTTTCACTTTGATTGTTGTTGATCATGACTGCATCCACACTCCCTCTATACTATTTGTATGCATAGAGTGGGCTTCGAGCCACTAGGGACGGGAACCTAAGGAGCCCAATGTTCAATTAGATTTGAGGAAGGCGCACCTTGAAAGAGGTGCCTTTGCCCAAATCGCTTTGCACGTCGATGCGCCCATGATGGAGCGCAATAATTTTCTGCGCGATCGCGAGTCCAAGGCCGCTTCCGGTGTTGGCGCGGTTTCTCGCTTTGTCGGCTTTGTAGAAGCGGTCGAAAATTTGCGGCAATTCATCCGCAGGAATCCCGATGCCGGTATCGCTAAATTCCACGAGAATGTCCTTCTCCAGCAGCTGAATTCCGATCTGCAGGGTATCACCTCGCCGGCAAAATTTAATGCTGTTTGTAATAAAGTTTTGCCACACTTGATGAAGCAGTTGGGCATCCGCGGAAATCGTCACTTCCGGCAGATCGAGCTCTATCGCAATTTCTTTCTCGGTCCACTGCCACTCGGTGAGGATTAGAATCTGACGGATTTGCTCGTCTAGCCGGAAGACGCTCCGCTTGACGACATGACTTTCTTTGTCCAGAGAAGCTAGCGTCAGGAGCTGTTTGCTAAGGGAGGAGAGGCGCTTGCTTTCATCTAAAATGACATGCAGATACCTTTCCTTCTCTTCCTCGGAGGTGTCTTTGTCCAGAATTGACTGCGCGAAACCTTGTATGGACGTCAGAGGGGACTGGATCTCGTGGGAAACATTGCCGACGAATTCTTGCCGCATCTCATCCAGCTGTTTGAGCGATTGTGCCATGTAGGTGAAGTCTCTGGCTAACTCGCCGATCTCATCCTGCCGGGAGACATCCATCGCGATATTAAAATCGCCTCCAATGATCCGTTTCGTAGCTTCGCGCAGCCTTTTGACGGGCTTCACAATATACTGAGAGAAAATAACGATGAAGAGAATGCTGAATAAGAAAGTAAGTCCTAACAGGAAGGCCATAAGAACACGCACTCCACCGATCTGCTGCTCCAAATTAGGCCGGACGAATAGGGCGAATGGCTTTCCCTGCACCTGAATAGGAACGCCTATGCTGTTTCTCAGACTATTTTCAAAGAAGCCGGTCACCATCAGGAAATGACGCTCTACGAGAATGCCGCGGTAGGTTTGTCCAGCCAACACCTGGCGGATTTGTTCGGGATCGAGTTGGGTGTGCCGGAAAGGCGTCCCGTAAAATGTGCCTTCCATCCGATCATTAACGGCATACAGCTGAAAGCCCATGCCCGCGATATGTGTGAAAAAGATGGCCGGATCAAGCTCAGGCGTTTGCTCATATAAGGACCGGATTTCGTTCGTAACACGCCAAATTTGTTCTTCGTTTTCGTCCCGCAGTTTGGCCGAGTAATAGCTGTTTGAAAACAGCAGGGCCAGCATACTGCTGACCATTGCGATCCCGATGAAGGTTATAACGATCCGGAAATATAGCGTCTTCACCCTGCAGTCACCTCAAGCTTGTAGCCAAGCCCCCGAACGGTTGTAAGAACGAAGTCGTCAGCCATGTCCTGAAATCGCTCCCTTAGCCGCTTAATATGCACATCGATGGTCCGGCTGTCGCCTTGGTAGTCGCTTCCCCAGAGCATTTGAATCAACTGTTCCCGCGTAAAAATACGTCCAGGATGGCTGGCTAATTGCGCGAGCAGCTGAAATTCTTTGAGCGGGAGAAGCAGAGTTTGCCCTCGGGAGATCACTTCATAGCTTTTGAGATTGATCATGGTCTGGTTTAACGTAATCTTTTCCGAGGAGACAAGCTGGTAGCGACGCAATAAGGCGCGCACGCGAAACAATAATTCCTTAGGCTCGAACGGTTTCACCATGTAGTCATCAGTTCCGGACGCAAAGCCTCGCTCCTTATCCTCAAGCCCTCCCTTGGCGGTCAAAAGAAGAACTGGAATATCGTAATGCTCGCGAATTTCAGCGCATAAGGCGAGTCCGTCACGCAGCGGCATCATCACATCGACAACCGCCAAATGAATCTGCTCGCGCTCCATCAGCTCCGATGCTTGCTTTCCGTCTGCTGCTTCAAATACCGCAAAGCCTTCTTTGGAAAATACGAAACGAAGCAATTCCCTAATGTGAGCATCATCATCGGCAACAAGGATCTGGGTTTTCAAATTAAGCACCTTCTTCACGAAAAATCATTGAACTTGGCAACAGTGTAAACGAAAAGAAACCTTATTGCTACTTCTGTATGCCAAGCGCCTTTAAGAAGCGTCGGATAAGCAGAAGGCCATAAGGTATTCATTGAAAAAATAGCGCCGATTGAAGAATCGCTAGACGCTAATCCACTACCAGGTAACCGATCATTGGGCCGCTGTGAGCGAAATCGGTATGTGTCAGACAAATGATGCGGTACGTACCTTCCTGCTCGGCGGTGAAATGAACGATCGTTTCTTTTCCTTTTTTGACTTCACCGCTAATGTTAAGTCCTTCGATAAGAAAAGGATGGCTTTCACCGTTGACGCCGTAAATGCTCAGTTTGATTCTTTCGCCTTTTTGAATGAGAATGGTGCCGGGATCCCAGCGGTACGCTTCAATCGTTTTCCCGTCTTTGGTCGTTGATTTAAACTCGCCCACAACCATGTGAATGGTTCTTTCGGACCCGGGCTCGGCCAGTGTAGGGACAATTTTCCCGCGGCTCAAATAGAGCACGCCGGAGAGAAGCAGCAGCAGCACAAGGGCTGTCAAATAGAAATGCTTGCGTTTTACAATCCATACTTGGGACATAGGGACCCGCCTCCTGTACAAACATACTTGTACATTTTATGCAGGGGCTTGTCATCGCATGAATCTGTTTATTGGCGTTACCACCAGGCGGTGGGGTAACGGGTGCCGGTTGCCCGGTGGTAGCCAAGGGCAACCAGCACGAGCAGCGCAGCGCCGAGCAGCACCGGCGTGAGCAGGAAGCCCCAGCTCGCGCCGGTGAGCATCACGAGCAGCGGATCGGCGCCGGCCGGTGGATGCAGCGTGCGCGTAAGCTGCATGAGCGTGATGGCGGCGCCGACCGCGAGGGCGAGGCTCCACGCATGGACGCCGAAGGCGGCGAGGGCGCACAGCCCGATGAGCGTGCTGAGCAGGTGGCCGCCGATGAGGCTGCGGGGCTGCGCGAGCGGGCTCTGCGGGAGCACGAAGGCGATGACGCAGGAGGCGCCAAGCGGCGCCATGAGCAGCGGGGCGTGGACGAGCTCACCGGCGGTACTGCAGAGCAGGATGGCGAGAAAGCCGCCGATGCCGGGGATGAACCTGGCCAGCTGCTTGGCGGCTGGTTTGGATTTTATAATCGATCTGAGTTGCATGCAGCGGTACTCCTCCTCTTTTCTTGTCGTTGTTCTGATGCTATCATGAGAATAGGTATTTGAAAAATGAATAATATCAATCAGACATATTTGATAATTCGATGGGTAGGTGAAGTGGGAATGATTGAACATCTGGACGGACGGAGTATGAAGACGTTCATCACGGTGATGGAGGAAAAGAGCTTCAGCAAGGCAGCTCTTAAGCTCGGTTATGTACAATCGACGGTTACGACGCATATCCATCAGCTGGAACAAACCCTCGGTCAAACGTTGTTCGAGCGTTTGCCGCGGGGCGTGGAACTGACGGCTGCAGGCCGAGAGGTTGCTCCCTATGCCTATCGTTACCTGCAGCTTGGCGAGTCGCTTCAGGATAAATTAAACGGGATGGATGAACCGAAGGGGACGGTTCGTCTCCGCGCACTGGAATCGTTCTGCGTGCCGCATCTCCCGCAGCTGCTGCCGTCCCTGTTCAGGCAATATCCACAGATCCAGCTGCAGCTGGAGACTGGGTTTCACCGCGACATTACCCAAGAGGTGTCTGCGTACCGCGTAGATTTGGGGATCGTTCCGCGTGATCCGGAGGTTCGCCAGTTAACTTTTATCCCGCTTATGCAGGATGAATTAATCTGGGTGGGGGCTCCGGCCCTAGTCCGTCAAGTCGGGCGGGATGGCTGGGAAGCGGCGTCGCATGTTCCGGTCATCGGCTTTGGCGGGCGCTGCATTTACCAGACGCTTGCCCATCAGTTCCTCACCGACAAGGGGCAACCAGCCTTGTCAGCGCTTGAGTTCGACAGCTCTGAGATGATCAAACAAACACTGATGTACGGGATGGGACTTTCCTTGATGCCGCGAAGCACGGTTCAGGAAGAACTGCGGTCAGGCAAGCTGCTGCAGCTGGAAGGGGAGGAGGCGATCCCGCTCGAACACGGTCTCATTCATCGCGCAAGCAAAGAATTAAGTCCGCCGGTGAAAGCCTGCAAAGATCATATACTCTCCTATTTTGCAGCGCAGACAGAGGGTGACAACGGGGAAACTGGTTGATCAGAGCTCGCCTGTGTTAGAATGAAAGGTAGATTTGGAATGGATAATTGAGGGAGAGAGGGTTCATGAATGAGTGAGTTGATTCACAATGTTTTGCTTTACTTGGAAGGGCTTGGGTATTGGGGGATTTTCCTCGGATTGATGCTGGAAGTAATTCCGAACGAGCTGCTTCTTGCCTATGCCGGCTATTTGGTATCCAAAGGCGAAATTCATTTTCTCGGTGCCATTGTTTGCGCGGTTATCGGCGGAACATTAGCACAAATCGTGCTTTATTGGATCGGACGCTATGGAGGCAGACCTTTCCTGGAGAAGTACGGCAAATACTTGCTGATTAGCAAGCATCATATCGATGTTGCTGAAGCGTGGTTCAACCGCTACGGTACGGGCATGATTTTTACAGCCAGATTCATTCCTATTGTTCGTCACGCCATATCCCTACCTGGTGGCATGGCCAAAATGCCGCTTGGCAAATTTACGCTGTACACCGGTTTAGCCTTAATTCCGTATTCATTTCTCTATGTTTACTTAGGCATGAAACTCAAAGATAACTGGGAAACAATTGATCAAATTGCAGGACCTTATATTAAGCCATTAATAATTGCAGCAATTGTTCTAACGCTTTTATACGTGGGATATCAAATCTATTTGAAAAGAAAAGCGAAAAATTAGCTTCCTAGATTTGGCGCTTTCGATTCAATTTGTTACAATAATAAGGAAGAATCATGAAAAAGGAGAGACTTTGATCTACGTTCAAAGATCCCTTATTAGGAGGATGGGTAGCGATGAGTACGAATCTTGCAAGCAAATTGCGCACAGGCTTAAAGCCACAGCAATTCATTGACGGCATGGAGAAAAATAAAGAGAAATTTTTGGATTACTACAACGGATTTGCATGGGACAATGAAGAGGATAAGGAATATTTCGATTCTCTAAACAACCGTGATGATCTGCGCTGTGTCATTATTGCTGCGGATTGGTGCGGTGACGTTGTTCGCAACGTACCTGTCGTATTCAAAGCGCTGGAGAACAGCGGTGTGCCTGTAGAAGTGTTGATTATTGAGCAAAACTACGATGTAATCGACCAATTCCTGACAGGTGGCGGCCGTGCAATTCCGATCGTTGTGTTTACAGATACAGGCGGTTTCGTGCTTGGACACTGGGGCCCTCGTCCGAAAAACGTACAGGCGGTCATGACGCAGTTCAAAAAAGAAAATCCAGATCGCGAAGCGCCGGATTATAACGAAAAAATTCAAGTAGCCAGAGCCGAAATGGGCCGTCAATATGGTGAAGGTAACGGATACCATGCTGTTATCGTGAAGGAACTTCGTGACTTAATCGAGTCGTTCTAAGTGAATTCTAAAGTGAGGGCATATGATTAACATAGATACATTTGTTCTAGGACCCGTAAGCACGAACGCATACTTACTATCAGATCCGGAAACAAAAAAAGGCATTATCATCGATCCTGGTATGAATCCGAAGTCGTTAATCAAAAAGATTGCCGATTTGGATATTGAAGCGATTCTTCTGACGCATGCTCATTTTGATCATATCGGCGGCGTTGATGAAATCCGCAAGCTCAAAAATTGCCCTGTGTACGTTCACGATTTGGAAGCCGACTGGCTGACGAATCCGAAGAAGAACGGTTCCGCCCGCTGGCCGGAGCTGGGGGTCCTGATTGAAACGGAACCCGCGGAATACGCGCTGGATGAGGGACAAATTTTAGAGTTTTTGGGCATCAAGCTCAAAGTATTCCATACTCCCGGTCACTCTCCGGGGAGCGTCAGCTTCCTATATGACAAACATTTGTTCAGCGGGGATGTCCTGTTTAAACTGTCGGTAGGCCGGACGGATCTGCCTGGCGGGAATAACAATGAGCTGTTGGACTCCATTCAAGATAAATTGTTCATTCTCGAAGATGATGTTGTCGTCTATTCGGGACATGGCGCTAAAACTACGATTGGTTTCGAAAGAGACAACAATCCATATGTGTAAGACAAGACGGTGTGTCAGGAACTTGTTCCTGACCGCCGTTTTTTTGTTGCAACGTTACGCCCTGAGCTGTTTTTCAATGCAATACGAGGGTTCCACCATCGCAAGACTCCACATGTACAAGCGGGCATCTGCCTGAGGCTTGTTCGCCCATGATACGTAACCATTTTTGGGTAATCTGGGTGTTTACCGTGTTCGTGGTAGGTGCTCCCCCATAGACTGATGTTGTAAGCTATTCACCCAACCTTAACGATAACAACATGAGTTTAAAAGCTTCATTATTCTAAGGAGGTGCTCCACCATGGAATTTGTTAAAGCTCCAAATTATCCAATTGCTCCGATGCCTGCCCCAATGCCAATGCCTGCCCCGGCCCCGATGCCAATGCCGATGCCGATGCCGATCGCACAACAGCCAGCTCCAATTATGCATAAACCGGTGCACAACGATATTCACCTGCACGCATCGTACCAACAAACTTCGTTCGTATTCCCTAAACCAGTTGCGGTAGCCCCGGTAGCCAAAGTTTGCTCGTACAACAACAATAGTATAGGAAGTATTCTGGTTCTGTTTATTTTGCTTGTTATCATTACTCGCTGCATCTGTAAATACTAATCAGTAACCAAAAAAACACTAAAATTGACCCATGGCAGGGAGAGACCTGTATGGGTTATTTTTTTGTGACCTATGGACAACGGTGAAAAAGGCTTCTGCGGATGCGGAGGTCTTCTTCTTTTTCGCTTTGGTTTTGTATGGATTTGTCTTTTGAATGTATAATAGAGTTATTCAAGGGGGGGAGTATCTTGCACTCGAAATTAAAAGTCGCTATCGGCATTTCAGTTGTTGGATATATAGTAAGTCTTTTAACTGCCCGGTTTCTACCTGGCGCACTTAACTTATTAGTGCCAACTACTTTTTCGATAGGAAGTATTATCGTATTTGGTCGACATGATGCCGCATTAAAAAGGCCAAATATCTCAGGTTCTACTAGTGGTTCTTCACCAAAGATAGAGCCTGCAAGCAGAACCAATACGGATAATGAAATCGTACCGAAAATAGAAAGTGATCCATTCTGGGAGCCAATAACAGAGTATATTCATGTTATCGAAGAGACGATCATCTCTGAGGGGCAAAAGAGCACATTGGATGACGAAATCGTTGAAAAAACGCTAAGCTTACTTTCAAGAGTAGGCAGGTTAATCCCGCAGCTAAAAGAACTTAACGATGCAAACATGAATCATAATATACAACGTTTGATTTTCAAGGACCTTAATGGCGCAATTAACCCATTTTTAAAATTGGGAGGGGAAGCGAAACGATTAAATCGTCGACTTCTTCTTACGGGGATCAAGGATATCAACTCTCAAATCTCCACATACGTTGAGACAATTGAGCAAAAGGATTTAATCGAATTGCAAACACGAATGGAACTCATCCAACAACGCTATCGTTCAACAGACTAAAGGAGGAACGGATAATGACAACCCAACTGGTGCAATTGAAGTCTACGGATTTGCAGAAAGTAGAGCAGGAAGCGAAAGAACTGCTCCAAAAAGTGTCCACTACCGATAATATGGAATTGGAAACATTAATGGATTCCATAGGACGTATGGGTTCCAAAACGATGGAGCAGGCCGGGCAATCGTTGGCCATGCTCGAACGTCCAGTGAATGAATTGATGTCTGGTAAACGATCAGAGGTTCAAAACAATATTTTGAAGCTTCGTAATGAAATTGATTCTTTGAGCAAGAGCAAGCAACTTGGTTTTTTCGAAAAGATGATGAAAAAGACGCCTTTAAAAAATTATATATACAAGTATCAATCCGTGAAGACCAACGTTAATGCCATTGTTCAATCCCTTCGAAATGGTAAGGAAACACTCGAGGAAAATATGGCCTATATGAAAACACTGAAGAAAAATTCATTGGAATCTGTCTACAATCTTCAAATGCGGATAGCGATGGGGGAGAATTTGAAGCAGCTTTTTGAGCTTGAGATTGCCAAGCCCGAAAATGAAAACCGTAAAACGCATCTGGAGCGAGGGCTTCGTAAAGTCGTCACGCGTATACAGTCATTTCAGGAAATGGTCATCCTCTATCAACAGGCGATTGCCGGTACAGATATCATAAACGACAATAACGATAAATTAATAGATGCTGTTAATGCGACAATCGATAAGACACAGAATCTTCTTACCGTATCGGCGATGATTTCTATGGCTATCGAGGACCAAGTACAGACAATTGATGCTGTAAATTCCGCAAACGCGACTCTGAATAAAATGTTTGAGGACAACTCGCGCTTGCTGAAAGAAACGACTCAGAAAACGAACGAATTGCTTGGAAAGCCAGGGTTACAAATGGATTCCATTGAACGAGGAATGAACGATCTTTTTAGTGCATTGGATATGTTTGAACAGTCCAATCGGACCATTATACAATCAGCTACGGAACATACCAAACGTCTTGGGGACATTAGCCAGCAAATGACACAGCGGCTGGGCTTAATGCCCGGGAGTAAAACGAATGCAGAAAAAACATCGGAATTAAGTGGGCTTTTGGAATAAAAAGTTACTCGCAACCCGCGGTGTCTCCTAGATGATTGCACTTTTGAAACCAATTCTCAAGTAAAACGTATAGAATAGGACGAAAGTGATCAAACTTTCATATTAAGCATTCACTAGGAGGGCCGTGACATAATGTTCAAGAAATTTATCATGCTGATTATGGCAAGTATGTTGGTGTTCTCCTTTACCGTCCCAACGCTGGTAGAAGCGAAGACTTCTTACAAAGCGCCACGCAAAAGTTACACACCAACAGATCAACAAAAATCCCCTGCCAATAACGTTTCAAAAAATGAACCGAACAGTTCAACAACAAAAACGCCCGGCGCTGCAACATCAGCCGCAAAGCCTGGATTTTTCAGTGGTGGTTTAATGAAAGGGTTGTTAATTGGGGGCGTTGCTGGCCTGTTATTCGGAGGCTTATTTGGGGGCTTGGGAGCACTCGGTAATATACTTGGGTTATTAGTGAACGTGCTTGCCATAGTTGTCTTGGTTGTTATGATTATGAAGATCGTATCTTTCTTCAGACAAAGAAGGAAGTTGAATCGAAATCATGAGAGGTAATAAGCATGCGATTAGCGGAACAAGACATCGTTAATGCGATTTGTCTTAGCATGGCGGAACGCAAACAGCTCAAGCCAAATGATATTGATGTTGAGCTGATGTGGGACGAGGATCTGGGATTCTCGGCCGAAATATTCGCAGGAGGACGCAGTCAAATCCTCACACAAGGGAACCTGTTTGAAGCCATTGCGCAATATATGTACACGCAGTTTCAGATGCAAGTTTTTTGGGATCAAATCCATTTATCTCTGGATGAAGAGATTGTCGCTGAAATAGCGGTTTAATCCAACATGCAAATACCCTACAAAAAAACCTTGGCTAAATCAAGGTTTTTTTTGTAGGGTTATTCTTTGTTTTCCGTGAGCTTGGCATACGTAATTTACTATTAACCATTGTTGCTATTAGCGAAATATTCACGAGTATCTTTGCGCGATTGAGGGGTTAATACGCGGTCAAGCTCTTCATTCAACCAAGTAAGTGACTTGTTGCGAAGAACATTGCGCATACTATCTTCAGCTTCGAGCATAGCTAGGTTAATCACACAGGGAGACTCTAGAGCACATGCTGCATAGTCTTTATCATTACATAGATAGCTATTATTTTTGATGTTTTTACATTGGAAAATGGGGGTAGCGCCTTCAACAGCCTCCACTACATCCCAAAAAGAAATGTCATCAGGAGACTTGGCTAATCGATAGCCTCCTTTTACACCAGGGACAGAGCTTACGATACCTGCTTTTGCTAATTTACTAAAAATCTTCGAAAGATAGGTCTCCGAAACACCTTGAAAAGAGGAAAGTTCTTTAATTCCTATGGTCGAATCAGGAGGAATATCAATTAAATATACCAAGCAATGCAGTCCATATTCAACGCCAATACTATACTGCATGCAAACACCTGCTTTCAGATATCAAGGTTATTATTAAACATCTTAGGTGGATTTAAGAACCTTGTCAAATAAGGGCATTTGGTATTTTTGGTTGACAGTCATAAAATAAAGGGCTATATTATAGATAAGGTTAATCGTCGATTAATGTTGTCGACATTTAGATGAATTTTTGAACGAAGTGCTTTTGTTTTACACAAAAAAATTTAAGGAGTGTAGTGACACATGGAAATCAGACTGGATTATACTAAAGTGCAACCTGAAGCTTTACAAACACTTTTGAAATTGGAAGGGTATGTGAAGAAGAGCGGTCTTGATCACCAACTGTTGGAGCTCATTAAAATTCGTGCTTCACAAATGAATGGCTGTGCCTTCTGTCTTGATATGCATACGAAAGATGCGCGTGCGATGGGGGAGACAGAGCAGCGATTGTATATGCTCAACGCGTGGCGGGAAGCTCCGTTTTATACGGAAGCGGAGCGCGCTGCATTAGCGTTAACGGAAGCTGTAACCAAAATTTCGGATGCCGGCGTGCCACAGGAATTGTATGAGCAAGTCCGCAAACATTTCGACGAGGGCCAATTTGTCAATTTAATTATGGCGATTAATGCGATCAACTGTTGGAATCGAATAGCGATTTCAACGGGTATGGTACCTGGAGAATATCAGCCGGCTGTACGTAAATAACAGATTGCAAAGAGGGTGTCCCAAAAGTCATAAAAATGACTGAGGGACACCCTCTTTGCAAATTTGTAAAACAAAAAGAAACCGTTCCTTGTTTGGAGGACGACATTCCCGCCAAATCACCTCATTCGCGTCGTGAATGCAGCCGCCAGGAAGACATTTTTGTTGGGTAAGAAAGCGTCAAAAGATTAATGTTGGAGATCGATAAATCAGCGAAATTTTCTTTATTTGCATCATTAAATCGTTATCTCATGCTATGTGTAATTCTCGAGCATCAACAATCCTACGTTCTAGCGGCTGGGGGTGCTGTGAGAAAACTATAGATCGAAAAATATATGAGGGTATCAAACTCTCCCCAGCCACTCGTTCAAACGGATGAGAAAAGAACCATCCGCGACTGGATGGCTCCTAGAATTTGATCCTGGATTAATCTTCGTAGATAACGACAGACTGGGTCTCTGATTCCCATTTAACTGCCGCTTTTAAGGCTTCGCTTACAAAACGAACCGGCACAACCGTGCTGCCGTTTTCAATAGCCGCTGGAACTTCAAGAGTGACTTCATTCCCATTGACAGTTGCTGTCTTACTATCAATAAAGAGTTTCACTGTGATACCACCACGTGTAACAGTAACTGAACGCTCTTCTTCATTCCAGGTAACCGTTGCTTTCAACGCCTCGGAGATAGCACGGAATGGAACTAAAGTGTTGCCTTCGCGGATAAATGGAGCTACCTCGAAAGTTGGCTCTTCACCGTTTACGTATAATTTCACACCTTTTTTCCCTAGTTTATCGTACAATTTACCAAGTTTTTTGTAAGAATCAAGATTTGTAACGTTTGCAATAATAGCTTCCTTTTGAACGTAAACCGCGTCGGTTACGCTCCCGGTTCTATCCAACAGATCAGCAAACTCCGATAAGGCTGCGTCCTTCTCTTTGATGGCCTCAAGCTCAGCTTTCATTTCAGCAGTAAGCTGAGTCTCGTATTTTGTCAAAAGAAGATCGGCAATAACAGCCCCTGCAGGCTTGTCCTTCACATTGTTGATCGCGTTGAGCAGCCCCTTGTATCCATTATGACCTTGATTGCCATAAGTATCGGATGTAACAGTCACATCCAATTTAGCATTCACCTTGAGATCAACGTTAACTTTCACTTTATCCGACTTGCCCTCATTAGCATTGTTTGTTTCGGATTTTGCAAATGCCGATCCTGCCATAAGGCTCGTTGCCAGTACACATGACGCGATAACCATCCATCTTTTTTTCATCTTTTTACGCCTCCTAAGTTGTCTACGATAATATATTCGGATTCTTCTTCTATTTTTGTGAGGGTATACTTTCTCTATTAATATTATTTCACAGTACTCCTAAGCTGCCTTGTGACAGTCTATTTGTTTGTTTAGCTATTGTTACCTTTGCGTGCCTAATCCTACCTGCCCCCTAAAAATACTTTTGGATCTCGTATACCTAAGTATCAGCTGCAGCTAAAATAAATTAATAAGGCGGTAACACTCATGTTATTGAAGTTAACGAAAGAGACCAAAAGAAACAACCTTCTCGCCAAGAGCGCCATACTCAGCATACTCATTTTTAGCGTGGGTACCGGTAGTGTATTGGCTTCGGAGATTACAACAACAACATTACCGTCTTCTACTCCCACATCTGTGAGCGTCACCCAGAATACGTCTGTCTCGCAAGCAGGCACGACTTTGAACGAATCCGAAACGGAGACTCCAGATCTTTTGCCAGGAGACTTCTTCTATTTTGTGAAAACAATGTACGAAAATATTCGAATGGCCCTAACTGTCAATGACGTAAAGGAGGCACGACTTCTTACCGCACTTGCCCAAGAGCGACTAAAAGAAGCGAACGCCTTATTGGCTCAAGGTAAATCGAATGAGGCGAGTCTATCTCTTCAGAAGTCACTGGAAACTCAGCAAAGTGCTGTTCAAAAAACAGACCAGGCTACTGGTATTTCGATAACTGTTAAGACTACGCTAGCAGAAAATACGACACAAGCGCCGGCTACTGAAGCAGAGGCTTCAACACAAAAAGAAACTGCAACAACTATCGCAGCTATACCGAGCAGTGAGCAGACAGCAGATCCTGAGCAAACAGAAACCGAAGATGTGAACACCCCTGTAAAGGAAGTGAAAAATCCGGAGCAGGTCCTGAAGGTAAAGACCGATTTGCAGCATAACATTCTTGCCTTAGCCTCGGCCTTGGAAAAGGTGGGAAATCCGAAAGCCCAGCTAGCTTTAATGAAAAATATAGAGAAGTCGTTTACTCATCTAGATAAAAAATTGGCCAAAATCGAACGTAAAGAGAAACTGGGGCAGGAGAATGAGAGCGTTACAGCTAAGGAAGAGCAGTCCATTGCTCCGCTGGTTCCATCTCCAACACCAGTTCCAGCGCCAGTTACAAATGAGTCCGTCTCGGATCAAAAGAAACAGGAACACTTCGTAACGGAAAAAACAGATCAAACGAAGAAGGGCGAAGATAAACAGGATTTAGATAAATTTGGTATAGAAAAAGAGAAAAAGAACCATAGCCACCACAACGGCGGCGAAAAAGGGAACGGTAACGGCAACGGGCACGAGAAAAACAAAGGTAGCAAACAAGATTAATACCATGTAAAAACCGTCAGTGAGAAACTGACGGTTTTTCTTGTTTTATCAATGTACCTAGCGTTCTTATATGTAACCTCTAAACCTCTAGGCGAGACTCTGCCCTTAATTGATTATTTTTTACCAGCTGTGCTTACTACCTTGTCCGCGAATGTCCTGCTAACATATTATCATGACAAAGAACAGGTAGGAAATTCGAGCTAAAAGTTGATGTTATTGCGTTAATCTGCCCTTTTGCTTAATGAAAATAGAGCAGCTGCTGATCGCAAACTGCTCTAAGGTGTCTTTCGACTAACGTTACCGGTAGTTGAATTAGTTCAACGGTTTATGGAACCGACAAGTGAGTGTTATGATGGAAATCTAGCTGCTTGAAAACTCGTAGCTGTAGTAGCTACAATATTTCCGCTAGTGCTAACTGTAGCGAAGATCTCAACTAGATCACCGGCTTGCAATTGAAGAATAGCAGACACACTTACAATATTTCGGAAAATACTTGGACCAAAGAAATCGTTATCAAACGAGACAGCAACAACGCTATTCACACGAATTTCTATAAGTGCCCTCATGCTGTTTTTGAAAGGGCATATCCCGGAGGCGGGCGAAACAGCTATCACCCAAAAATGCTCGCCAAAGTTATCATTTACGCCTACACTCAGCGAATTTACTCCTCCCGTCAAATTGCTAAGGCTGTTCGTGAGAACGTAATGTTCATGTGGATCGAAGGTAGACAGCGGCCGGACTTCCGAACCATCGACCGTTTTCGTTCTGAGCGAATGAAAGAAGTGCTGGAGACCTGCTTCGAGGCTTATGCAAAGTATGTCTGGAGGTCAGGGGGCTTTCCCTTGCCCACAATCTGAAAAAAGCAGCAGTTGACGCAAAAAGCAAAGGAGCTAGGCACATACAAGCGACTTAGCTCCTTTTTTTATCTAACTATTTATCTTATCCCGCTTGAGACTGTCTTGCAGATTCTATAATTGTTACTTCTGGGACAGCCTCATTTTTAGATTGACAGCAGGAAAGCTCCGAAATATAATTTAAACAAACGTTTAATTTAAATGATCGTTTAAATCTTTGGGGAGTGGTACATTTTGAAGCAGGCACTTGGGGCATTTCTAAAGCAAGGCACGACGAAGGTCGGAATTATTACAGCCATTACATTTCAACTATTATTTAGTTTGATTTGGATGACAGGTTATTCAGGCGTATCGGATAACACGAAGAATTTGAAGATCGCCATTGTGAATGAGGATCAAGGCTTAGGGAAGACAGTGGTAAGCAATTTGAAAGCGAATCTGCCTTTTCAGACGGAACAAGTAGACGCCATTGAGAAGGCGCAAGAAATGCTCAATAATCGTGAAGTGCAGATGGTTATGCACATTTCGGCGGACTTCTCCAAAAAGCTGCAAACGCCGGGGCAAACAACTCCAATTTCGTATACAATCAATGAGTCCAATCCGTCGATGACGAAGTCCGTGATGCAGGCGGTAGCAGGCAATGTAACGGCAACAGTGAACAAGGAAGCTGTGGCCGCAGGGGCATCTGCTGTCCTCATCCAAATGAATCCGAATCTGCCGGCTGAGCAAGCAGGGCAAATCGCGCAAGGACTTGCGAACAAAGTAACCTCAGATATTCAAAGTACAAATAAAGTGAAAGATATGCCGAATCAGATGCTTCCGATGATGCTTGTGCTTGCTTCTATTGTAGGAACGATGATCATGGGTATGAATTTTAGCGTTTCTACGACCATCCTTGGTGCTTCGGTAAATAAAATGAGCAAAATGGCTGCACGTCTAGTGTTAACCGTTATCGCCGCAGTGGTTGTCGGACTCATAAGCGCGACGATGGTTGTTGCTTTGGGCGGGCATGTGGAGAAAGGATTTATGGCATTGTGGTCATTCGAGTCCCTATTCCTGCTTACTTTTGCTTTCGTGGCTCAAATGTTTTTGACATTGTTTGGGAACGCAGGTATGCTATTTAACATCGCGATGTTGTCCTTGCAATTGGTGTCATCTGGAGCTATAGTGCCAAGGGAACTTTTGTCGAGCTTCTATCATTCTTTGAGCAATGCTTTCCCGGCTACTTATGCTGTGAACGGTTTAATGAATATTTTGTTCGGCGGTCCTGGCGTGGGCAAAGAGGCTGGGTTCCTGGTTCTAATTGCGGCAATTGCATTAGTTATTGATATTGTGGTTGTGTCTTTGAAAAAAGGAAAAGCAGCGAACGCTGCTGGACATCGCTCACAAGTCGCTTAATATAGTATGCAAGGAGGACGCTAAACGATGACACATCAAGAATCAGACATGAAGATGAAAATTGTTCTGGCTGCTAAAAAGTTGTTCGCCCAGCATGGTTATGATGCCACTAGCGTTCGTCAAATATGTGAGGAGGCCGGGGCCAATGTGGCTCTGGTTTCCTATTATTTTGGCGGAAAAGAGAGCGTTTTCTACGAGATCTTTCGTCAGTTTTTTCCAACGCATAAGCTATCCGGATTTTTTGATATTAAGGATCCTGTCATAGGGATGAAGACAATAATTAAAGAAGTCATTTTAATCCGGACTAAAGATCCTCAAATGATCAGCCTGATTCAAATGGAGATTATTACGCTATCCCCTCGTGTCGAGAAGATGAGAGAACTCGTTTTTCCGGTATGGGAGAAAGTAAGATCCTTGTTGGATACGGGCAGACAGCAAGGTTTTTTTCATTTCGAGTCTTTGGATAGCACGTTGATGTTTGTATTAGGTTCAATATTCTTCTATAAGCAAAGAGATTTTTTTGAGCCGCTTTTTACGGACCAGCGACCGGATATAGAAACGCTTATCCATCAAACAACAGCCTATATCATGAATGCGCTGGGCTATCAAAGTAAGGGGGAATAAGGACTTATGAGTAAAACCTATATTGTTTGTTTAGGTGAGCTTTTGATTGACTTCGTGCCCGAAGTAAACGGACAGGCTTTGGCTGACGTCGCGAGCTTCCAGCGGGCGGCGGGCGGAGCGCCGGCCAATGTCGCTGCGGCGGTCGCTAAACTCGGAGGCGACGCAAGGTTTATTGGCAAAATCGGCCGAGACCCATTCGGCGATTTCCTCGTGCGCACGCTTGACGAAGTCGGTGTGCAGACGGCTGTCATCCAGACCGAAGAGGCGAAGACGGGGCTGGCGTTTGTTTCGCTGCGCGCGGATGGCGAGCGCGATTTCTTGTTTTTCCGCGACCCGGCGGCGGACATGCTGCTGCGCACAGACGAAGTCCAAGCGCAGTGGCTGGAAGACGCCGCGGTTTATCATTTCGGCTCGGTATCCTTGATTGCCGAGCCTTGCCGCACCGCGACACTGGATGCAGCGCGCCGAGCGAAAGATTTTGGGGCATTGGTGTCCTACGACCCCAATGTGCGCCTTGCGCTGTGGCCGAGTGCAGATAGCGCTCGGGCGGAAATCCTTGCGCAGCTTGGGCTTGCGGATGTGGTCAAAGTCAGCGAGGAGGAAATCGAATTCCTCCTCGGCGTAGACGCGACCACTGGGGCGCAGCAGCTGCTGCAGCGAGGACCTAAAGTGATTATCATCACTTTAGGTCCTGATGGCTGCCGCGTTGTGAGTGCGCGGCAGGATGTCGTCATCCCCGGCACGCCTGTGGCAGCCGTGGATACGACAGGCGCCGGCGACAGCTTCGTCGGCGGCATGCTCTTTCAGCTGGCGTCGCTGGGCGTGACGCCTGCAAACATCGTGTACGCGCTTGCTGAAGCTGGTGTCGCCGAGCGCGTATTTGGCTTTGCCAATCGCGTGGGTGCTATCACCACGACGCGCCGCGGTGCGATTCCTGCGCTTCCGACGCTTGCGGAAGTGCAATAAACGACTCCTGTAGAAAATGAAGGTAAGCTCTATTCCATTTCTCTGTACTTTTTCTGTTGTATCTACATTTACAACGGGAAGGGGGGATGGATAGAGCTTTTTTACTTTACTTGATGCGGATGTTTCTTCACTAACAGTTTGTTTCTGGCTGAATGTATGCACGATGCACAGTTTCCATTCGTTAACTGCGTTAATCAACTCAGTAATACGCTGCGGAGTGAGGGCGAGGATTAGGTTGGATTATTAGAATGGAAAACGCTTACTTGTTAGGGACCGATATCTTCTGAATTTGCAGATTCTGTTTTATCTACAAAATGTAGTCCTCAGAAGCAAGCTCGGATGCATCCAAGATCAGCGACTGGGCCTTGCCTTATGTAAATAGCGCGCTAAAAACGAAGCTTTTGACAGGTCGTCTAGAAGGGCTCTTCGTACCGGATGAGCATACAATCCGTGTGGAAGCAGCACAAGCGATCTACAACTTGCTGAACTAGAAAACGCAGAAAAGATCGCCACGCCCTGAATGAGGGGGTTGGCGATCTTTTTTTGTAGTTTGGGGATCCCTTAAATTTGATGCAACTAGCTTCCAAAGTAAGCATTTTGATACACATATGGACTTGTCGGTTCTTTTTGTGTATCGATGGTTTTTGCAACGATCGTTACTACGTCTTTACCGTCCAAATTTCGTTTTTCGATGGTGCCGAGAGCAACAACATACATATCGTTTTTCCATTGCTCAGGATTATCGGTCTCAACCAGGATGGCAAGCGGCACAGAGTCTGCGACACAGCACCTCATGGAGAACCTTCCCAGGGCGAATTGATTTTTGTTCATGTTATCGAGGCGGTAAACATAGCCTGATATTTGCACCTTTTTGCCAATGAATTGATCCTGATACAAATCCAACGACGTTAGCGATTCTATATAAAAATCATCGTTGATCAACACGAGCGGCTGGTTATACATATCCGCAGCCCGCTTGGCGTAAGGCTTGGTGTATTCATTAAACGGAAAAGTCGGTCCCGTAACTAATTGCAGCTTATCATTCGGAACGAGGTTTGGGCCTGCATCGCCGTAATTGTTATTGACCAATATGCCCGAAGGGGTCAAATTTAACCCTTTTTTGGCTGCCATTTGACTTCCTAATACCGCATTGGGGAATGAAAAGGCAAGAATAAGGGGAATGATCAAAACCGTGTACATGATAATAACGCTGGGTTTCCATTGATCATGGCTGTGCGCCGAACATGAACAAGCAATCGACGACGTTTTCTCCTTGGAGCGGATATCCCGAACTGCCAAATAAAGCTGGTGCATGGCCAGCACATACATGCCGACGGCAAGACTTTTTACCCAGAGAGCCATTCTCGGAGCCACATAATAAATTAAAGCATCTGATCGGCTTATCTGAACGATAAAAATAACGAATGTGATTAAGACTGCAGCTCGAATCGTTCGATGCGCGAACGTGGACCATTTTTGCATAGTTATCCTGCCTCCATTCTATAAGTAGGAATACAGCTGATCGAATGCGACCGACCCCAACAGAACGACAACGGCTGAAATGAGCATAACCGTCACGATGGTTTTGACTCGGAACACTTTCAACAGCATTAAAGTGCTTTTGATGTCGAGCATGGCGCCAAAAACGAGAAAAGCGAGCACAGAACCAAGGCTGAAACCGGGAATGAACGTAGCGCCGACAAAAGCGTCTGCAGTGGAACAGATGGAAAGGACATAGGAAAGACCCATCATAAACAAATGCGGAGTAAAGTCCCCATGGCTTAATGTAAGAAGCCAATTCTTGCTTACGGCTGTCTGCATCAATGCGGTAACGGTAGCGCCTAATACTAAAAATTTGCCTACTTCAAACATTTCGATGGCGGCGTGTTCCAGTGTTTCATGCCATTTGTTTTTCCAGGCTGCTGCTTTTGGAGCTTTGCTCAGGAGTGGACGTTTGGGGCTTTTTTTGTTCGGAGCGGCATGTTCATGTGTATTGACTACTTGCGTGCGCAGGGTAGAATTGCCATTACCACGTGAAGCCCACAGGCCAATCAGAGCTGCCGCAGCGAACGCCAGCACCATGCGGGCGACAGCCATTTCCGGCTGAGCACGAAAGGCCACGAACGTGGACGTGAATACGACCGGATTGATGATCGGCCCGGCCATCATAAATACGAGGCCGATATAAGGCGGCATGCCTTTGCGGATTAGCCGGTGCACGACAGGAATGATTCCACATTCGCAGAGCGGGAAAATGATGCCCAGCAAGCACCCGAAAAGAATGCCTGGGATTGTTTTTTTCGGTATCCACCGCTGTAGTGTTTGGTCGCTAATGAATGTTTGCAGCAAAGCAGAAATTATGACGCCAAGCAAAATAAAGGGGAACGACTCCAGTAAAATGCCGAGTACCATGGTGCGAAAATCGCTTAGAAAACTCATTGAGTCGCCTCCTTGACAAACAACTAATAACAGATAAATTTTATTACATTTAGTTTGTTTGTTATGTTTTTTCTATTGATTCTATCAGTCAATTGTTATGTCTACAACATCTTTTCATTAAGAAATTATTAATAAGTTAGTATAATAATAGTTGATGGGATCAATTATTTTTTATGTTGAAAATTGGAAGATTCTATGATATTTTTAAATTGCGAAGAACGCAGATTTCGGATGAATGTCCGAGAGCTGCGTTTTTTTGTTTTTTCGCTGAATAAGTAGCGGTATAGCTATTTTGAAAAGGAGGTGAGAGGTTGAATCGAAGGAGAAGCCTGCTAATTGGCTTGGTGTCTGCGATTATGGCGGCAATGCTCGTATATGGCGTTTATGTGCTGCAAGTTAATCAGATTGAAATGCAGCAGACGGTTCAGGTGGCGGTTCCGAAAGATTTTATTCGGGCCGGCGTTTTGATTCAAGAGGATATGGTGGAGCTGAAACCGGTTCAAAAGGGGAGCTACAAGAGCAGTATGATGTCGGATTTGAATGAGATTGTTGGACTGGAGACGTTGATTCCGCTTGGAAAGGAGGAACCGATTTTACAATGGAAGGTGAACCGTTATCATTTGCTCCCGAATGAATGGCAGGCGACTTTTCAAATTCCTAAAGAATATTTGTTATCAGTTTCTAATGGCATTCGTGCGGGGGATCGAGTTCGAGTATATGTATCTGGTACTGATGACGGGAGCTCAAGGCGGCTTTTTGGGGAAAAAGAGATAAAGGTTGCTTCGGTAAAGTCATCCACCAATGTGGAGGTGGACAATCCGAAGAATCCCAATCTGCTATCCAAGGTGGAAGGAGACAAGGAAAAGATGTATGCTTCCCGGTTGGAAGCGAATGGGGCTATTGACCAGATCAATTTGAATCTAACGGAGAATGAGTGGCTGGAGATTGATCGTTTATGCAGCGCCAAGAAAGCAAAGTTGGTTGTTGCTTTTAGTTCCTCCTCCATTTTGAGGGAAGATTAAAGTGATTAAAAGATTGAAAGGAGGTAGGGGATGTGAATGTCGGATTACTTTCATCAGATCAACGATTAATAGATGAAATTATTCACGTCGTTTATCTACAGCCATTGAACTGGGTTGTTTCACACTCGGCGGCAGAGCTGGACACCCGTTTAGCGGCAGAGAAGACTTTTTCTCATGTCATTATTTCGGATCGAGAGCTTGATTTTGGCGATTTGGAGGAGTTTTTGGAGCATTTACAGCAGATGAACCCAGAACTGAAAATGATTGTTCTGCTATCGAATTATCATGACGCTTCAATTAATGAAAAGTATGTCAAGATGTGCAAGCTGATGAGGCTTGACTACATTCAGCCAGGACGCAGCACGGCGGTTATTGCTGACGATATTCGGGCTTGGGTGGATGGTGGGACGGGGGAGCAGGGATTTCAGAAGCCAACGGGCAAACTGCTTACTTTTATCGGTTCGACCCCGAATATAGGAACGACACTTGCCTCTTTTGGCGTTGCGTATCTGCTTGCTATGGAGACGAGTCAAAGAGTTGGCTATCTTTGTTTAAATCTGAAGAGTTCTAAGCTTCATCGATATTTAGGTAAAGATGAGCATGTTTTTACACTCGATGGTCTGCGGGCGGAGCTAAAAGCTCAAAGTCTAACGCCTGAAAGGCTCCTGCTCGTTTGTGATCAACCGAGAGGAGATCAGGGACTGCATGTGTTGTACGGGAATATGCTGCGTGAGCAGGCGGAATTTTTCTCGCCATCGGAAATTGTTCATTTGCTGCGCGTTGCCCGGCGGACCTTTGATATTTGTGTCATCGAGGTTAATGCTTATTGGGATAATGCGGCAACGGTTTGCGGATTATTGGAGGCTGACAGCAAGGTCGTCGTAACGACTGCGGATATTGCCCAATTTCAAGAGGATTTTTCGAGGTGGATCAGGCAGGTAGGCTCTGTTTTTGGGCTGCAGCCAAATAGCTTTGAGTTAATGGCCGTTCAAACCGAGAAACATGCCAAACACAATGAGTTCACGATTAAAGATATTCGTAAAGAGACGCAGTTGCATTTGATTGGGCAGGTATCGAGGCATGGCGATGCGCTTTCCAGCTGCAATCAAGGGAAGCTGCTCGAAATGCTAAACCCAAGCCATCCGATGTATGAGGAGGTTAAAGACATAGCGTTGAAATTCGCCGATTTCTATAAGCTGCCTAGGAAAGAGAATATACGACAAGCCACATGGCTGCAAAAGCTTATGCTAGGAAGAAAAACGGCCAGCTAACGAACAGGGAATGAGGTGAGAGGAGTGAACGAGGAAAGGTTTTCTATTATTACCTATATGCATGAACGGAAAACGGAGGAACAAGCTGACGCATTAGGTTTGCAAACGGGTGTGAGAACGGGCCGCATGTCAGGAAAATCAGTAAGTGCAGAAATCGAAGATGTGATTTTTCAACAATGGGTGCAGGAAATACGAAGTGAGCTGGTTGTGATGAAGGGGAGAACGGACGAGGAGAAACAACTCTATAACGAGACGCTGAATCGGGCAATTCTTGGTTATGAAGAGGAGCGCGGAAAGCTGCTTGCCATTATCCATGATATTGTGTCCAAGAGAAGATTAACGGGCAAGCCTCCCATGACAAGTGGGTATACGACACTGCCGGAGGCGATTTTTGCAGAAATCATCGGGATGAACGTACTTGAACTTGTGCTGAAGCAAAAGGAGGGACTTGAAGAGATTCAGGTTGTGGGCAGACAGATTTTTGAGGTGAGAGGCGGTTATGCCTTACCTTCGGCTTATATGCTGCCTTCTGTGCGGGAATTGGAAAGAATTCAGCAGAATTTGGTGCTTTTTAACAACGATACGTTGAATCCTAGGAAGAAATGGGCTGAGGTCGTGCTGCGAGATGGATCGCGGGTAACGATGACAGGGTTTGGGTTCACGGCTGAGCCGACGTTGACGATTCGTTTTTACACGGTGAAGCGATTCGATCTGGCCTTGCTTACTTCTGCGGAGCTGGCCACGATGGATGATCGAATGGAACAGCTGATTCGGTGCTTGATTCGGTCGTACTTCAATATGGTCATTATTGGTCCGACGAACTCAGGTAAAACCAATCTCATTAAGGCGATCATTGCGGAAATGGATGATAATGAAAGGATGATAACGATCGAATCGCGGTTCGAACTAAATTTAAAGCGAGATTTCCCGCACAAAAATATTATCGAATACGAGATCGACGACGAGGATCCGAGACATTCCGGTTTACAAGCTTTTAAGCTGGCTTTAAGGCAATCGCCAAAACGGATTTGTCATGCTGAAATTCGGGACGATGACGCCAATCTTTATGTCAGGGCTTGTACCCGAGGGCACGAAGGCAGCGTTACTTCTGTCCATGTCAGTGAATTGGAGGATGTGCCGGATGCCATAACAGATATGTGCATGCTGGATGGCAGAGGGATGAATCCACTCCGTTTAAGGAAGAGGATCACGGAATTTGTGACACAAATCGGGATGGAAATGGCAGTTGTTCACGGGAAAAGAAAAATCGTGCGGATCGTCGAATACCGCTTCGAAAATGAGGAGGTTTGCGTCACGGATCTCGCAGTTTATGACAAGTCGACAGATGGATGGAAATTTCCCGGGAAATTGTCGCAACCTGCATCGCGGAAAATCAGTAAGACTGACCAAGAAGGGCATGCGGTGTTGTCGAAGCTCGGTTTTATCGAGAAAGAAGGCGAGTAAAGGGATGATTTTCGCCAAATATGTCTTTCTATTCTTACTGTTTATATTGATTTTTGTGGTTGTAAGGTCTGTTTTGCACGTCGCTATCCGACAGCGGAAAGCCAGGTTTCGGCTGCATTATGTCAAAACCTCCGCGTTCGGCAATCGTTTCAGCGAATATTTGGGGAATAGGAGCCGGTTATTTAAACATATGAAGGAGATGATGGAATCCGTCGAATTGGGCATGAGCATGCAGGCGATGCTGACGGTAAGCATGATCTTATTTTTCGCCGGACTATTGGCAGGTGTATTGTTGTTCCAGTCTTTGAAAGGAGTGCTGGTTTTAACGTTGATCAGCGTGTCGCTGCCCTATATGCTGCTTCGACTTAAGCTGGTCAGTATTCGGCTGCAAACCCGATTGGAGTTTTTGCCGGCGGTGGAAGTATTCTATCAGTACTATATGGTCGATCCTCATAAAAACATCAAGATGGCCCTGAAGTATTGCTTAGAAGAACATCGTATTTTATATCCGATTAAACCTGTTTTTGAGCAATTGTACCGCAATTTAATGACGCAAAGAGATACGGAGGAGAGCTTGCGTATTTTCTCTCTCACTTTGGGCCACACATGGGGGGATTATTTTATAGGCATTATGCGTGTTGCTTTGACGGAAGGGAGTTATGTCGGCGATAGTTTCAAGGAACTGATTGTCGATATGAGGAAAGCACAGCGTTCCGATCAGTTGGAAAGAAATCGGTTATTGGAGATTCGGATTGCTAATTTTACGCCGATTCTTTTTCTTGCCTTGTTTTTGACCATTAATTTCAAAGTTAATACAGACAACGCTTATTTGTACTACGTGGTTGATCCTATTGGGCGAAATATGCTGTTGGATGCGCTTTTGCTTATTTTTGTCTCCTTTATAATGGGGATTTATCTGTCAATGCGAAGAATGTGAGGGTGGGAATGATTCAGATCGCATTTCATTTGCTGCTTTATGTGTTCTTGATTCTGGCTATTTACCACGGGTTTATGCTCCTTCCTGTCCGGGCGAAAAGGTGGAGATCGCTTGAAGTCTTACAACTTCTGAAGGAGGCAGAGCTTCCTCCATGGCTATTCAGGCTTTTAAGGCTGAGATTGAAGATTGTGGAAGAGAAGCGGCAGCTTTTGCTGGGCTGTGGATTTCTGATAAACGCGGGCGTCTATGAAGGGACGAGAAGATTGTTGATGTGTGCGGCATTACTGGTGGCCGGGGCTGGATATGCCTCTTTGAAGCAGCCGATGTTCACTTTGTACGTGGAACCTGCTTATGTCATGGCGGGGGCGGTGAGTGTGCTCATTTTCCTGTTTTTCGATAAAAAAATACTGGTTCAATTGAAGGCTAAAAGAGCACATCGCATTGTCCGGGAAATATATGTCATTAGTCATCATTTGCTTTATTACAATGACTCTCGGATGAGCTTGCATGCCAAGCTTTCCTTATGCGCAGCTCAGACAAGGTCAATCCGAACGCAGTTCGGACTGCTGCTGAATGAATGGTATCAAGGATCTGAAGCAGCTATTGCTCAGTTTAAAACAAGGCTCGGAACAGATGAAGCGCACAGCTTCGGGGAGACTTTGAATGCGCTTAGGCTGAATGAACACGCCAGTTATTACGAGCTGCTTAAGCAGCGTATTCAGGATTACAAAGAAAAGATGGAATTAGTCCGCGACAGCAGGAAAGAAATGGTTTCTTATGTGTTGTTTGTGCTTGCGGGTTTGCCTATTTTGAATACGTTTCGGGTATTTATGTATCCGTGGATTGCAGAAGGCAGACGATTATTTGATGCGATTAATTAAGGAGCGTGCAGGATAATGAGGAATATTTTGATCACGGTGATGATGCTGATTGTGGTAGCTTTTCTTTTCACATCGATTGTTAATGACGGTTCGACAGGATTAAGGCGGAATATTTCGACACATGGTTCGAAGGCTAATTCGGACATTACAGCATTAACTCCTTAGGAAGGAAGGTAGAGTGTGAAGTCGATCCTGGTGACAGTAATGCTGATTATGGTAGTGATTGTTATATACAACAGTGCGATTGGCGGGAATACGGGTACGCGGAAGCAGGTGAACAATAGCGGTGCAAAAATCAATGGAACGATCGAACGGATTGATCCATGAAGCAGATTCTGGTTTTCGTCTTGTTAGCTACCTTGATTTGTTGGTTCATGTTTGCACCGGTTTATAAGCATGTGATGATTGTCCGGCAGGCTGTATTGCAAAAAGAGGTCGATTATTTGCTTGAAATAGGCGCTAACGGCAGGCACGGGTATATCGACAGCGCGATGATCCAGGATTCGAGGACACGTATGGAAGCAAGAGGCTTCATTCCGGGTGATCTCGTGTATACAGTAGAAACGACTACCGGAGCCGGGGGGACTGATGCAAGTACGCCCGCTAGGCGGGGGGCGGGTCTGCGGCTTAAGCTGACGTATCCGTATCACCGGCTTTTTGTCATTGATCGGTTGGTCGGGATTACCGTGCCTTCCGAATCTGACCGTATGGGTGCAACCGGAATGAAGATGAGTGAATACGTGCCTTGAGGATGGGATGATTGAGGTGATGCGGTGTACAAGCTGCTTTTAATGGCGCTAATGAGTGTGGTGATGATGTCAATGTATGCCTTGCAAACAGACGAGGAGGTGGCGATGCACACGCTTTTCCAAGGGAAGCATGCACTGAATCGTGCTGTACATGCGGCTGCTCAACAAAGTGATCAAGCGAAGCTGGCGGAGGGAATTCATGCGATTGACGAGACAAAGGCTAGGAATGCGGCACAGCAGTATTTGCAAGCTAATTTGAGGCTGGATGCCGCGAATGCCCCGCTGCCGGGAACATTTCTGCAGAAGGGGATTGTGGTGGAGTTATTTAAAATAGTTAATGACGGGGAGATGTTTCCGTATACTTATACGAATTCGTCCTATGGGTATTCGGTTACGCTGAATCGGCCGGGGGTCATCATGTTCATTCGTTTGGAGTATCCTCGAACCTATACGGTTTTGCAGCCAATCACCTGGACGGTGAAGAGTTCTGCGGAAATGGTTTTTTGAATGTATAATAGAAGGTGAGGTGTACATTCTTGGCAGCGTAAGGAGCGGTTTGAATGACTATTTTTCGCGAAAGGCAGCAGTGGCTGCAGGGGGAATTACTAAGTCGGGGGTGGTCGGGTTTCCTGGTCACTCACCATGTGGATATATATTATTACTGCGGCTCGATGCAGACGGGGTATTTGTTTATCCCCGCGGAGGGCGAGGCGCTGTATCTCGTCCGCCGCAGCTTGACCCGCGCGGAGGAGGAAGCGTCAGCGGACGTGGAAGCGCTGGGCTCCTGGAAGACGCTGGCTGAGCGTCTTCGCGCGCGCAGCGCGAGTGGGTCCGCAGCGGCTGCTCCGCTGCGGATCGCGACCGAGCTGGACGTGTTACCCGTCCAGCTCTATGGTAAGCTCCAGGCCGCGCTGCCCGGCGCGGTCTGGGAGGACGGCTCGCTGCTCGTGCGCGAGCAGAGGATGATCAAATCGCCGGACGAAGTCACGGCGATCCGCGAGGCCGCGCGCGTCGTCGACGCGGCGCTGGAGGCGGTCATCCCCCACGTGCGTGAGGGGATGGCGGAGTTTGAGCTGATGGCGCTCATCGAGCATCAGCTCCGGCTGCGCGGGCACCAAGGGCTGATGCGCATGCGCGCGTACAATTCCGAGTTAATCACCGGAATGGTTGCGGCAGGCGCGGCGGCAGCGGTGCCCACATATTTCGACGGGCCGGCCGGGGGCACGGGGCTCCACCCGTCCAGCCCGCAAAGCTCAGGCCGCGCGCTGATTGGGCGCGGCGAACCGATCCTTGTCGACATCGGCTGCATGGTCGATGGCTATTTGATCGATCAGACGCGCACGCTTGTGATCGGCGATTTGGACCCGGAGCTGCAGCGTGCCTACGACGTGGCGGAGGAGGTACTCCGCGCGACGGAAGCCAGGCTGCAGCCTGGGGTGATTGCCGAGCATCTGTATTTGCTCGCGCTGGATCAAGTGCAGGAAGCGGGACTGAGCCCCCACTTCATGGGGTACGGCGCCGACCAAGTGAAATTCCTTGGTCACGGCATCGGGCTCGAGATCGATGAACTGCCCGTTCTCGCCAAAGGCTTCAAATACCCGTTGGCGCCCGGCATGGTCATCGCGATTGAGCCTAAGTTCACCTTCCCTGGGCGTGGTGTCGTCGGGGTTGAGGATACGTACTTGATTACCGACAGCGGTTGGGAGAAGCTGACGATCTCGAGGGATGGTATAATTCGCGTATAAGATATGCAAGATCCATACTCCAATAATTAGACGAAAGGGCCGTCCCGCCGTAGAATATACGACTGTCGGGATGGCCCTTCTTTTTTAGTTTGTGCATTCATCCATGTGCGATAGGGAACTACAGGGCTCAATTTTAGCAAAATGTGCCGCTTGCGTGTTTAAAGGGGACCTAGAGGGTCTTATTTGCCTTATGATGGCAATGTTTAGCATAAAATCGAAGGATAGCGGATCATAGTTCCTTCTGATTTGCCAAATGACTGTTTTGCAGGAAATAGCGTACCCTTGTTTCCAATAACTGAGGAATTGTATCGCAGTTTTAGAAAACGTGGCTACCCATGAGGTCATTCCTGACCTTTATGGGACAGCCACGTTTTGTTCATGCCTAGGCAGGCAGACAGATCTCTTTGCTATGCATTGCTTCAACAATACAGCAAAAAGAGCCCTTGGGGGCTCTTTTTGGTGAGACGTTAAATTCTCTCAATAACCTTATCAATCAAGCCATAAGCTTTGGCGTCGTTGGCTTCCAAGAAGTAGTCGCGGTCTGTATCCAACTCGATTTTCTCGATGGGTTGTTTAGTCGTATCTGCCAGAATTCGGTTAAGGGTATGGCGCGTTTTGAGAATGTGCTGGGCGCGAATATGAATATCGCTGGCTTGCCCTTGAGCACCGCCCCAAGGCTGGTGAATCATAACTTCGGCATTCGGAAGAGCAAAACGCTTGCCCGGCGCTCCGGCTGTCAGCAGAATGGCGCCCATAGATGCCGCCATACCGACACAGATTGTAGATACGTCAGGCTTAATGAAATTCATCGTATCATAAATGGCCAATCCGGCCGAAGTGGAACCGCCTGGTGAGTTAATATAAAGCGAAATATCTTTCTCTGGATCTTCAGCGGAAAGAAAAAGCAACTGGGCAATGATTGCATTGGCAACCTGATCATTCACTTCTGTCCCGAGGAACACAATTCTGTCTTTGAGCAGACGGGAATAAATATCGTAAGAGCGCTCGCCGCGCGACGTTTGTTCAACAACCATAGGTATGAAACTCATAGGAATCATCCTTTCTTTGGTAAAACTTATTTTGTTTAGGCAGCAGCCTTGCTTTGCACTGTGTAAGGGTTAGCAGGCAGTTTTTGACCAAATCCGGAGGAGACGACGATGAGACGAATAGGCTCCTCGCCTTGAATGGCGGGAATGGTGCGAACGTTGAAGGTAGCTTCTAGTTCGGACTCGTTTTGACGACGATAAGCTTCGAGGGGAATCACCTTGCTGTTATCGTGAGTTGGCTCTTCTTCTAAAGCTTGCTCCCACGTGATGACAGGTGCTCCAGGTGCAGCGTCCTTCAGCGGCGTACTCTTTTCTTGCTTATGATTATTGCTCATCCTAGGTTGCCTCCTCATTCTTTGGGTTTCGGGTACACGGCTAACAATACGTGATAGGGATCATGCTTCTCTTTGCCGGCAGGTGCAGCGTATCGTTCTACTAGCTGCTGAACCAAAGCGGCATACTCCTCGATGAAAGCTTGCCTTTGCCCCTCATCGGCTAGATGAACCTGCAGTTGAAGCGTGGCGCTGGGAATGATCTCTCCCACATCGGATTGCTCCATGAGCAGCATGGCATCTCTTCGGATTCGTTCAGAAGTTGTGACAAGATGCGCTAGTGAGCTCTGGTCTTTCAGCTTTTGTACGGTTTCCGGTTTCATGCTGAGTGAGTCCGCCAGAACGAAGGTTTTGGCAATGGCCCTGTAGAGCACTTCCACCAGATTGCGCACCTGACGCGTGCCGACTCGTTGAACGAGACCAGCTTTCTCCAAAGCCTTCAGATGATAATTGATGCGCTGCGCAGTCTCGCCTAAAGTTCGTGCCACTTCAGCGGCAGATCCCGGTTCCAGAAGCTGCGCGATGATCTCGCCGCGAATCGGGTTTAGCAAGACTGTTGCTTGTTCGGGAGATTCGATGTAATACCTGTCTTGAATATCGTTTAGCATGGAGAGGTTGCCTCCAATACAATGAATGTGTTACGTAAAAATATTTTATTACGTGGAGAGTGGAATGTCAATGGGCTGCTTTGAACCACCACCTATCGGGTAACAAACAAAGTTTTGAAGTATGGAAAATGGGGTAGTGGTGCAAGAATTAAAAGAGATAGCAATTACCCATTAAAATTGTAATTAACTATGCCACAATACCAAATATTTTATTGAGCCATTCAACAGTAGAGAGGACAGACGAATTATTTTCGGCTTGTCCTTTCCTAATCATATGCATGGCCTCAATTCCCTTTAACGTCTTTTCTGCAGTTAGAAATGATTTGAAACCAAGCATCGTTTTGTGATTTTTTTTATGAATCGATGATCTTGCTCCACAATGTTGTTTAGATATTTTGTCTGTCTAATCAAGGTTTCTATTGGTAAGGCTTTTTCATTTATTAATTCTTGTATGGCTGGTGGATATGCCGGGTTTTTATCCAAAGTGATCACACGAGGTAATTGATTATGTGAAGAGGACAAAGCATTTGTAAAGAAACGCTTAGCAGCCGGCATATAACGATTTTCAGATAACATGAAATCAATCGTTTTCCCCGTTGAATCAACGGCTCTATATAAGTACTTCCACTGACCCTTTATTTTGACGTAGGCTTCGTCAGTCCTCCACGAGTCGTTTGTAGGTTTCAAAAAGAGGCGGATTCGTTTGTCGATTTCGGTTCCAAATTCATGGACCCATCTCATGAACGTCGTATGGGAAATCATTAATCCTCGCTCGCTCATCATTTCTACGATGTCTCGATAGCTTAAACTATATTTTAAATACCATCTCACGGTTAGTAAAATGATTGCTGATTCATATTGCTTCCATTTAAATAAGTCCAATTTGGTTTCCAAAGTAAGTTGCTCCATCCCATGACTTCATAATCAATTTAGTTATCATGAATTAGAGCTTTGCACCCAAACCATTTAACCTGTATCGTATAAATTCAAGAAAATGCAGCATACTACAGGAACAATTTACTAATTTAAGAATCGGAGGGTGCTGATGAAAAACGGTTCAATCACGTTTTTGCAAACAAGCATGATGTTAATGCTTTCTATTGGATTGTTAAACCATGTCATTATCATTCCGATGTTGTTACAAAAAGCACAACGCGACAGCTGGATTTCCGTTCTGCTTGCGGGCTCGTTTTTTATGATTTGGGTTGTTTTGCTTTATTCGGTTATTGGTAAGAATCGGGATATGCCTCTATTCCAATGGCTCAAGCTTAAATACGGCGCAATGGTATCCTACTTGCTGGCAGGTTTTGCATGCATCTACATATTTACTTTATCTACGATTACTTTAAAAGATACTGTTACATGGATTCATCTTGCCTTCTCTACGAATACCCCAATCATTGTTTTAGCTTCTGCCTTGCTGATCGTTTGTTCTATTAATGCTTATAAAGGTATCGAGTCGATAGCCAATACAGCGGCTATCTTTTTACCGTTTGTTGTCATATTAGGTTTTTATGTGATGACAGCCAATTATCCGAATAAGGAATACTCCTTGTTAAAGCCTATTCTGGAATTTGGCATGAAGCCCGTCTGGCATGGGGTCATATATGTCGAGGCAGGATTACTCGAATTATCGCTGCTGTTATTTATAAAGCACCATATCCGTACCCGTATTTCGTTCATGTCCCTTGTGGCACTGACTTTGATTCTGATCTTACTAACATTCGGTCCTTTAGTCGGCGCAATCAGCGAGTTCGGTCCCAAGCAAGCCTCCCATTTAAGGTTCCCTGCTTATGAAGAGTGGAGGCTAGTGACAATAGGTCACTTTATTGAGCACATGGATTTTTTAAGTATATATCAGTGGTTCAGTGGGGCCTTTCTGAGAATCTCACTGACTCTTTTTTTGATCAACGATATTCTGGGTATTGAGAAAAAAAGGAATAAGACCTTATCCCTATTCCTTATATGTTCTATTCAGTTAATAGCGATATGTTTGCCAATTAGTGATCCTAAATTTATTAATCTGATTACAGATATTCTGTTACCAGGTATATTTTGGGGGATGTCGGGCTATTTCCTGGTTATTATTGGATTAATTCATTTCGGACACAGATGGAGAAGAGTGAAATCATGAGAAATAGGTTGGAATCGTTGGGATCAGCGGAGGAAGAACCATATGGTTCATTTCAGCGGTTGTTCAAAGACTGCAGCGATGTGCATATTAACAAACTGAATGTCACCCAACAAGATGGATCCTCATTTTTGTTGCTGTTTGTTTATTGCGATGGGCTGTGCGATATACACCGAATTCATCAATTTTTTATTCCTCACCTGATTGAAATGTTTAAAGAACATACCATATCGAACGACAGCGAACTACAGCAGCACCTACCCTTTCAGCTGAACCCGGTCCCGCAAGATTGGGATGACGAATACATCATAAATAAGATTTTTAATGGGGAGCTGCTGGCATATTTCCATGAAACTGCCACCATGTACACATGGGATATAGCCAATGCCCCGCAGAGAAAAACGGAGGAATCGAGTGCCGAGATTTCGGTAAGAGGACCTCGTGACGGCTTTATTGAAGATGCGAGGGTCAATGTCGCGTTAATAAGAAAAAGATTAAAAACAAATGCTCTAGCCGTAGAAGAATATACGCTCGGAACGCAGACGCAAACCAAGACATTACTTCTTTATCTGAAAGATGCGATTAATCCAACCATTGTTGAGGAGGTCACATCCCGATTGGCCAGCTTGAAACTCAAAGGGATGATCAGCAGTTCTCAACTGGAGGAGGGACTAGAAAGTAATAAGTATTTTTCGAAGTTTGTCTATACCGGGAGGCCGGATTTTGCGGTGAACTCCCTCATGCACGGCAGGTTTGTCATTGTGGTCGATGGTTCCCCAACAGCGATCATTGGGCCTGTTAACTTTACCTTTTTGCTCAATACTTCGGAAGATGCTTATACACTTAATTGGTTTGTCATGTTTACCCGATTGTTAAGGTTGTGTGGAATATTTTTTTCCGTGTTTCTTCCTGGATTTTGGATCGCATTGCTTACTTATCATCAGGATCAGCTCCCGTTTACTTTGCTGGGTACTCTTCTCATTTCCAGACAAGGTGTTCCGCTGCCGGCTCCTCTCGAAGCCGTTGTGATGATTCTTCTATTTGAATTATTTCGTGAAGCGGGAATGCGCTTGCCATCTTCATTCGGACAGACCATCTCTGTTGTTGGCGGATTAATTGTCGGACAGGCGGCCATCAGCGCAGGTATGACGGCACCGGGGATTCTGGTTGTCGTAGCCATCTCCGTATTAGCTTCGTTTACCATGGTGAATCAAAATATGGTTGGCTTCGTGAGTCTGATAAGATTAATCATACTGATTGTTAGCGGTGTACTTGGTTTGTTTGGATTATTAATTTGTATGTTAGCTATTGCTATCTATATGGTTAATCTGCAATCGTTTGGAATCAAATATCTAAGTCCGGTGGCACCAATTAATTTCCGCGATCTATTGAAAATTTTATTCCGAATGCCTTGGGGGAAGAAGGAAGGTGTACCTGGCTTCATAAGAAAATCCGGAGATGATCAAACGTGAGGTTAATACCACTTTTATTGGTGATTGGAATTCTCCCTCTACTGCTTACCGGTTGCTGGGGGTTAAGGGAGATTGAGCATCTAGCCTATGTCAATTCGATTGGTATTGATTATGTAAAAGGCAAAGTGGTGTTCTATACCCAGATGATCAGTTTAAATAATATTGCCAAGAAAGAAGCAGGAGCCGGGATGAGCAAGGAGGTGGTTTCCATTGGCAAGGGTGAAGGTAGAACCGTGGATGAAGCTATTTTTGATCTTTACAAGACGTCACAGCAAAGATTGTCCTGGAGTCATGTGAAAACTTTAGCATTTACGGAAGCGGCGTTGAGGGAGGATGTCGTTCATGGAGTTTTGGACCAAATGGACAGGTATTATGAGTTTCGGTATACCATTTGGACTATGGCAACTCATGGCTCGATAGAGGATATATTTAACACAAGCCCTACCCAAAACATGTCAACGCTTTATTCACAATTAAATAACCCGCGTGACCGTTATTCCCAAAGTTCACTTGTTGCTCCATTATATTTGTACAAATTTATTTGGAAATGGGATGAAAATAGTCAAATCCTGTTGCTTCCCGAATTAACCGTCAATGAAACTAACTGGGTAGAGAACAAAAAGCCGTCGCCACAGCTTCAACAAGATGGGGTATGCGCCATACAAAATAAACAATTGCTAGGGTGCTTTAAGCTTGACGATACTATGGGTCTACGATGGATGGAGAAAGAAACTGTACGCACCCCTTTGATGCTTCAGATTGACAACAAACCAATTGCGATGATGGTTGTTACAAAGATTAAACCCTCCATCGAACCCAAGCTATCGAACGGCAAGCTAACATTTCACATTAAAGTCAAAATGCAAGGCTCGGTAACGGAGCAAGAAAAGCCAGCTAGGGAGAGTGATCTGAAAGAGCTCGCTGAAAAGGAAATAAGGAAGCAGATTCAAAAAACCTATTTGGTCGGCCTTAAATCAGATGCAGACCTTCTAGGCCTTTCTAATTCACTCTACCGATCCAATCCGAAGGAATGGCACCGACTTGAGAAAAATGGGGCTTTGCCTTTAACGCCGGAGTCTTTAGGGGAGATCGATGTAAATATAGGAATAACTGATGTAGGGATTGCTAAAATACTTAAAAAGAAAGATTGAGGAATCTCGGAGCGTATAAGATATTAATTGTTTCATATCATGTAGCGCAGTCAGACCATGATAAAACACCACATATTGTAATACAGGGTAAGGAGTTTGGGGGCTTAGAAAATCATTATCATCAAGGGTTGGATTAGAGTACAAACTCCAATTTGGGATGATCGTATTATCACACATGGGCTTGTTAGGACAATTATCGAATGGTGCCTACTTCCAAAGACCAACTGATTTTTGTTGATTGGGAAGGTAATCTTATTTAGCTGGTGCGTGGCAACACATTACTCGATCAGTAAACTTTAGCTTAATAAGCAACTTAGACGCGGCTGCCGACATGGATCGGCAGCCGCGTTCTCTAAGCAGAGGCTTTATTACCGATGAACTTCGTAAATTCGAGGATTTGAAAGCTGATAACATTCGCAGAAATCTGCCGCGTTTCCATGGGGAGAACTTTCAGAAAAACGTTGACATCGTCGACAAACTAAACGAAATCGCCAAAGAAAAGAACTGCTCCATTGTTCAACTGGCGATAGCTTGGACAATAGTAAAAGACGCGTTGCCGATTCCGGGAACAAAACACCGCAAGTATCTTGAAGAAAATATTGCAGCAGCCGATATTGAACTTACCTCCGAGGATCTGGCACACATTGATGCCGTTAGCCCAAAAGCTTTCGGTGGACGTTATCCAGGAATGTAATGTAACTCAAGTTAACTGAAGAAAAGGAATCTTCAAGGCAACCTTTCAATCTGATTCAAGATCAGGTGGAGGGGATGGTGAGACAAGATTTTGCTGCCAACGGCGCAACGGAATTCGGGGAAGTATGCCCGGGCCAGACGATAAGCAGATGAAATATGTTACGGAGCAAACAGGTATCGCAGTTAAAACATCAACGCTCCCTTGGAATGGTGGCACTGACTTTACAATGGGCTTAAATGTTAAAATTGCTGCTAATGAACTGCCTGATCTGATCTTACCTCACGGGGGCGAAGATACGTTGCTAAAGCAAGGTGCTTTACTTGCCTTGGATGATTTGCTGCCACAGTTTGCGCCTACCTTGTGGAAGGAGCGCCCCGGTATGATGGGTTTGTCGACGGGTAATTACCCAACACCATCAAGGAGGCACTCTTAGTATGAAGTTTAAACAATCGACTAATTTAGACGCCTGCAAGTTTCTTCCGGTCAGGGGTAAACGGAGGCTCTTCTAGCCATTCCCTTTCAATCAGCAGATCAGTTACATCTTTACCGAAACTCATTACTTCAACCATAAGCTTGGAATACTCACCAGCCAAATCAAGTCGCGTCGTCACGGATAGCGCATTTCCAAGATAAGTGAGAGCTGATGAATTAAGTATGTTAAGTAGATTTAGGATCAATTTATCAGAAAAAGGGGATACCGTTGATGTAGTGACTTCTGTATTGACCATGATTGTCCCGAGCAAATCATCTTGAACCAACTTATCATTGATGAATTTGATTTGATCCATAGACAGTTGTTTTCCCCTTGCCAGTAAACGCTTAATATGTTCGTCCTTAACTACTTGCATAAAAGCTGTAAGAAGGATTAGTCCGAAATAATTCCGTTCTATGTTGAAGAACATTTCGGATATTTCCATTACATTCAGCGTTCTCTGCGGCCAAAACCATTTGGACAGAAAGTTTTCTTTCTTTTTAATAAAGGTAGCATGCTCCGGATAAGGGATCATTGGAGGTCGATCGTAGACTCCTTTGCTTAACATAAGTGTGATGGATCTGTTGTACAAATCAGTTGTGGACTGTAGACACTGAGTAAAATAGTTTCTTACATCCTCTCGAGCTGTGTTAGATAAAAACAAGGCATACTTCGTCAGGCCAATTCGGCCCACAGAATACACATAACTCAGAGGGAATGTATCGAAAAATAGCGGGGGGGCTGTAATATTGACATCTGTATCAGTAAATCCAATGGGGATAGGGAATTTTTCCTTGTCAAAAAGATGCTGAATGGTTTCTATGTGTGATTGCGCTAAGGTCAACGATAATTCAACAAGTGGCTTTACTTCGTCGTCTTCAGTTATTTTTAGTAAATACTTGGAGATACATATCGCTAAACTGTCACTAATGTAAGATGACCACAATGCGGATATTTCCGTTGAAGACAGTCCAATAACATGAGAACCGACCAATGGTAACAACTCCTTAATTGTCAAAATAAAATATTTATTCCACTCGATAGCTAATGTGGGAAGTATTGTTAGTATATCCCGAGAGCTCAATAAATAATTATAGGTGACAAGAACCTTATCCCATTTCCGATGGAGAGCAACCTTCGACTCAAGAGAGTGGGTATTACCACATGATGAGGTAATGAATTATTTTCTTTGGCGGCAGCAATATGCCACGAAACCAAGAACATAATTTTGAGGTTATAGGGTACTTTTTTGAACCAGACTATGCTGTATCTGCGAAGAGAAATGATGTTCGTACAGGAAAAGATAAAGTCCCAGAAATTGGACTTAAAAGTGTTGTGAAGAACTTCAAGTGCCAGAACTCTTTGAGGGTTTCGATGAGTTGTATCGTGTAAGAGCTTATTGAACATACGCAGAACAATAGTGGAAAAACAAGGGAGCAGATTATGCGACATCTGCTCCCTATTTTCTATGAAGGACACTGCAAGCACCATACCCATGTCACCTAAATTATGGTGAGTTAAGGCTGCTGTAATTATTTATAGGGTGTTTAATTTGATACCTTAATATCAATAAATTCAAAACAAACGCCAGTTTACGGAAGAGCCCGTAACCTGGCGTTTTGTTACATATGCGTAATCCCAAACTAACGCTTACTCCAAAAGGTCTTCGATATGCAGCGTGGTTCCTTTAAATGTCGCATATCCGTAGCTCTTAGGTTTACCGTCTGCAGCTGTGTCGAACAACAGCCTAGCAGGAGTGTCCCCTAGAATGGATGAGAAGGTTGCTCTTAAATTCATTTCACCCGGCTGCTTACCGGTTAATTGAAGGTTCGCTTCATAAACGGATTCACCGAGATAATTGTAATTATACTTCTCATAGCCATTATAGACATTTACACCGTCATCACTAAAGTTGACGTATTGCGCTTCCGATTTGCCCGATAGATAAGGGGATGTTGTATTGACATAATCGATGTAGCCCGATTTTTTTCCGGCAATCTTCCCCTGAACATTTCCATTAGAACTGGAAGTTAACTTTGTTAAATCATTTGTCGCATACGGGATATTATCCGTAGTCGGTTTAATAGGGATCGTTTTATGTGGCTTATAATCAAGTAGGTTTACTTTCTGAAGCCGCTTATGTAAATCATCATCTAAGCCTCTGCGTCCCTCAATCCACATGGCACTTTTTCCATCAGGATGCCAGGACATCGGTGAGTGGAAAACCCAATTTTCATCTGTCGAAAGTTGTATGCCTTGATATCCGGGTTCGTTCATAGAACGATCAATGTCCACTAATGCCGGCCCGATGTCACCGCTTCGGAAAGTGCGTACGCCAGCTACAGAATAAAAATACAAAATGCCATTAATCCCTGAACCGGCATATGCAGGCCTAGGCAAGATTCCGAATATGGCCGGATCTGTTTGTTTGGAAAACCTTGTGCTCATGACCATTCCTAGGCGCTCATCCGGAGAAAAGATGGTTGTTTCATCGTATCCGGGTGTACGCGTGATTTGGGTAACCTTGTCAGAAGTCAAATCCTGTACAACAGAATCGGCGGTAACGTTATCCTTGACTCCAACGACGGAGAGGGCGTTTCCTCCTTTAATAAACTGCTTCACTTCTCCTCCACGAGACGAGGTCGGCGGAATAATAAAGCCCGGCTTATTTGGATCATTGACAAAAGGTTCTGGAGTACTAAGAAGCTGTACATTCTCGAGTTCATAGCTATCTGTTTTGCGTGACAACACACCGATCGCTTGACCTGCCGTGTAATTGGAGAGGAGTATTGTCCAAGCCATATGCTTATTGTCAGGTGCAATAATGATTTCTGACCATACACGGGAGATACCTGGATCTTGATCTAGGCTTTTAGGATATACGATTGGAACTAAGTTTGTGCTATTGCATTTATCCAGATTGGGCATGCACTCAAGCACATAATCCCCCAGCAAGATGCGTTTGTTGTCCTGAAAAGGCATATACCGGATGCCGCCTGTATTTTCTTTTAACGGAATTACACCAGAGAAGATGACTTTGAAATCCGTTCCATCATCATTGAGCATTGCGAAATTAAAAAAATCGGTCGTATTAAGATCCTCCGCTGTTTTATACGAAACAAATACTTTACCGCCGTAGGTGTAGGTAGCATCTTGTAAGATGACGTATTCTGGCAATGGAACGGTACTTACGCTTACTCTCCCAATTCCATCACCGTGCTTGTCGCTGTTCTTGCCTGAAGATACGTTAGCAGCTAATGTCGGCGTTACTATTGACAAGAATAGGCTTACCATAATTAGGACTGAAATTATTCTTTTATTCCTCATACTCACCAAACCTCCCTTATTCATCATAATGTCAGAACCATTTTGTAACCGCTTTCTAAATACAGTGGAATACGTTAACGTTTTCAAACTTAACTTATTAAATATCACCACCTATGCTCTACTTAATAGGTTTGAGATGTTGTGAATATCTAAGTTTGTATTCTCTGGAAAAATATATAACGTTAAAAATTATTGCTCAATGGGTCTAATTTAAGTTTCGTCAGGGTCATTTTTAAGGTGGATAAAAAGGTCTTCCGCTATGGGATACCCGTAACCAGAATTCGAAGCTAGGTGAAACGGTTGTATCGTGTTTCGTTGTTAAATCTTAAAAATGACCTTGCTAAAACTTAAAATCCCCCTCTATAAGTAATTTATGGCAAGAGATATAATCAAAAATTGAAAACGATTACAAATGGGAGTGCCGTCGATTTGGGGGGATGTACATCATCGGCAATACGGTCAGCAACAAACTTGCTGCGGATACGCAGGGGGAGAGATTGAACGAAGTAGTCATTCCAGATATAAAAGAAGGAGGTAAACAACAGGTGTTTACAAAAAAAAGAGGTTTAATAGTTAAGGCGCTTAGCTTTATTCTCTGTTTCTCTTTACTAGGTATCTATCCAATAAATCCGCAAGAGGCCCATGCAGCTTCAAACGCAACGGTATCCGTGGATTTAGGCGCTTCACAAGGTGAACTCGTTAGAACTGAACAGTATAACAATATATCCGACTATTCTATCTATCCGGATCAAAGGAAGGAAGATGTACAGTTCTACAATGAACAGGGTCTTCATGCAAAAGTATTCAGAGCGTGGGTCCATGAATATGATGTTTACGATAAAGATACCGGTACATTTGATTACAGTAAATATACGGATTACTTGTCGGATTTGAGCAATATTTCAGATTCTCTGATGCTTAATATCCCGGGAGAGGTAATGACACACAATTTAGGTGTACCGATAACGGGGAGAACGGGATGGGGATATTCGCCTGACCAAGTTAAGCCTGTTATTAAGCGAATGATTAAAGACCTAAAACAAATGTATCCGAAAATAAAGTACATAGAGGTTCTAAACGAGCCTAATGACCCTACATGGAATGCTAATGGCGTTAATAAAAATAATAATTACAGCTATTATAAGGTATACAATGAGGCCATAAATGAGATCAATGCGGAATTGAATCCGGCAACTCCACTTCTCATAGGAGGCCCTGCCTTGTATTATCTCGATACAAACTGGCTAGGGGCTTTCCTGGACGGATATAAGAATGATCCTTCTCCAGGAAAGAGACTTGATTTCATCTCCTATCATGCCTATCTAGGTCCAACCAGCACTGGTTTTGTATTGTATAAGGATAATCCGAGTGTAGTGGCTAACCAACGGTCTCAGATAGAAGCACTATTAAGTGAAAGGGGCCTCGACACCAGTATACCGTCATATATAACAGAATCTGGTTTGTACCCTGGACCTCTAGCAGACGACTTTACCAGCATTCAAACTGATCAATTAAGGCAAGCGGCAGGTGTGGCGTCTCTGCAGTATTGGTTTTTGAACAGTGCCAATAACATTCCGTTTAACTGGGTAGTGCGCCACCAGACGAATGGACGGAAAGATCAATTAGTTTCTCGAAATGCAAGTGGTCAAAGTATGCCATATACTGATAAATTCACACCGTATGGAAATATGGTCAAGATGAAGTCGATGATGAAGAAAACTAGGGTATTGGCGACCTCTGACGCAATTACCAATGGTAAAGGTGTATATGCGCTGGCATCCAAAGATAATTCGGGCGCTTCTATTATGGTTTGGAACTATCAGGGGGTAGGCACCACGGATTATCAAACCGTAATTCATGCATCCAACCTGCCTTCTATTTTCAACGGTAAAAATGTAAGGGTAAAAACGTATAAAATTAACGCGACAACAAGCAATTATTACTCAAGTCTAGAGAACAGCAATCTGCAAATGGTTGATGATAAGACTGTTCCTCATAATGGGGCATATAACACGTCCGTATCCCTTGAACCGAACAGTTTGCAGCTAATTGTGTTGGAGCCAGTCTTTAAAAATGTATTTTTAAGCAATTCGTTTGATGAGGAGGTTACAGGAGCAAATCCTAGTTGGACGGTAAATGAGCCACTGAATACAGCTGTTTCAATTGCCAATGTACCGAATACGGTCAATAGAAGTGTTTATTTGTACGATAACTCAACATCTGACTACGCTGAGATCTCTAAAGCGTTTGCAAGTTATTCCTCATCGCTAAATGCCGAATGGCGCTTTAAAGGGGAAACGGACTTAAAGAACGATAGGTTCCAGCTAAGGGATGGAACTACCGTGGCGACAGATGTATACGTTAACGATTCCGGTAGTTTGGTGGCGAATGGTACTGTTATTCAGAATGTAAGCCTAAGTACTTGGTATACGGTAAAACAGGTAGCCGATCCATCTACGCAAAAGTATGACATATACGTTAATGATGCTTTAAAGGCATCTGGCCTTCCATTTTCAACTTCGGTAACGAGCTTGAATACGATTAGTTTCCGAACGGGGGAAGCCAATAAGAACGCATTATATATCGATGATGTAGCCGTATATGATAAGACTCCGCCGGCATGGCCGAGTAACAAATCACTAACCTATACGGGGCGTAGCCAAAACTCCATCAGCCTGTCGTGGAGCGGGGCAGACAATACGACCGTGTCTTATAATGTGTATAATGGATCCACATTAGCTAGCACTGTCGTAGGTGCTACTTACACTACCATAAGTGGCCTTAGTTCCGGTATGAATTATACTTTTAGTGTTCAAGCGGTTGATACTTTTGGAAATATGAGCACGAACGGTCCTTCGCTTACTGTATCCACGACATCATCCGGCAGCAGTTCTGGTAGCAGTTCTGGTGGTGGCACTGTACCAGTTAATGGATCAAATTCCGGCACAGGTTTAATTGCTGGCACGGATGGTAAGGTAGACGCTAACTCGCTTAAGTCTGCTCTTTCTTCTTTGAAGAATGTCAACGTAAAGACGAATGGCGACAACGTGAACTTGCCGGCATCAGGTCTTGTCGAGGCTTCACAGCAGGATGGCACTTCCGTTACGGTTACTTCGGCGAATGGTTCTTACGTGATGCCATTGTCAGTCTTGAAACTCGATGAATTAGCCGAAACGCTGGGAGTAAACATAAGCGACCTGTTCATCAAGGTAACGATTAAAAATGTATCCGCCGATTACGCTAAATCGATAGCTGAGAAGGCATCCAGTATGGGTGCAACTGTTCTTAGCGAGGCTGTTGATTTCAGTGTGACAGCCCAAAATAATGACGGTAAGTCCATTGAAATAAAATTCGGTTCCACTTACATTTCTCGTTCTATAGACGTTAAGAAACCGGTAGACCCGAACAAAGCGACAGGCGCACTTTACAATGAGTCCACGAAGGAATTAACCTTCGTACCTTCCACTTTCGAAACGAAGGATGGCCATACTGTGGCTACCCTGCAGCGTAACGGGAACAGTATTTATACAGTTGTTGAATTGGATAAGAGCTTCGACGATATCTCCAACCACTGGGCTCAAGCGGATATTGAGCTACTAGCTAACAAACTGGTGGTTAATGGGGTATCCGAGAAGAAATTTGATGCGGACCGCAACATTAGCAGAGCAGAGTTTGCTGCACTCATTGTTCGCTCTCTTGGGCTAAGTTCCGCTAAGTCCGCTTCTTCGTTCCTAGATGTAAAGGATGATGCCTGGTATGCGGACGCCGTTTCCACTGCCTCTGCCGCTGGCATAATCAACGGCTACGAGAACAACATGTTCCGTCCGGATGCTCCTATTAATCGTGAAGAATTAGCCGCTATGGTCGTTCGTGCAATGAGCTTCGCAGGTGTCAACCCCAATGTTGCATCTGCAGAAGAAGCTAATCTGCTAATTCAATTTAAGGATTCCAGCAAGATCGTTTGGGCACAAAAGGAAATCGCAGCGGCAATTCATGCTAAGTTGATTAACGGTATAAACGATGAAATGCTCGGCGCTGATGGACAAGCAACTCGTGCTCAAACGGCTACAATTTTGAAACGATTCCTGAACGCAGTCAAGTTCATAAACGAATAATTATAAAAGTATTTTCCGTGTGTTTGAATAGTAACCAGCAGGATAGGCACTCTAAGTGACCATCCTGCTGGTTTTTTGTTGATTTTATTAAACTACTTAAAAATACCCTAGTATAATCTTAAAAATGACCCTTTTTGTTAATAATGTACTTAACGTATAGTGATTGAAAGCGGATCCAATACTAAAATGATTTTCATTGTACGTAGGTACCCAAACCCAACTTATTCCTAAATGACTTCGGTAGCGTCGATGCAATACGGCATGTACAATGGATAGAAAAGACGTTGAAACGAGGAAGAGCCGGGTATGAAGCAAAGAAGGGTATTTCAAATGATAAGAAATATGAAGTTGCAAAACAAATTAATGGCTGGATACCTTCTTGCCTGTATTATTCCACTTCTGATTGTAAGCGTGGTCATTTTTCAACGATCAACAGCAGGGCTGGAGAATTCATCTGAAGATTTTGCTAATCTTTACACATCACAGATAAGGACTTCTTTGAATGAATTTGTGAAGGAATATGACACCGTCACGAAGTCGGTGCTTGTCGAAAACGAGTTGATTTATAAGATCGGGGATGATCGGAAGCGGTCCATGGATGAATTGGTTTCTCAGAAGGTTGCTATCCAGAGGTTACTAATGAGGGTTACCCTGCTGAAACCGGAAATTAACACTGTGATGCTGATCAGTCGTGATAACAGCGTATATCAGTATACGACTGCGACCAATACGGTGGACGAGAACGCGCTATTGTCTCAACAGTGGTATAAGCGGATCCGCAGCACAGACGATACATTTTTTATTACCGGGTTACATGATCGTTCCTATTATGATGATAAAGGGAAAGGAGCGATTGTGACGGTCGGAAGAGTGCTGTTCAGCTCTGACGGGGCTTATTCGGGGATGCTTCTCATCGACCTGGACCCATTCACTTTGCTTCAGCTCGATAATGCCTTCGTCTTAGCCAGGGACAAGTATGGCATGCGTGTCATTTTGAGCAATCGCCAAGGGGAAATCGTCTACCATTCCGATGCAGCCAGCGGCCGTCTGTCTTGGACGCAGGTGCTGGAATCAGGTGCGGAATACTTGAAAGGTGATACCAGTAATGACCGGATTACTTTATTGGGGAACACCCAATCGGGTAAACTGTTTATCAAAACGGAGATTCCACGTGATAGATTATTGCTGGAGATCAATAAGATCAAGGGCGTGACGGTAATCGTAATCCTGACGAGCTGTCTAATCATCACTCTCATCTCACTAGGTTTAAGTTATACAATAACCAAACCTATCAAAGCTCTACGCAGGAGCATGAAGCAGGCAGAAACAGGGCAATATTTGCCTATTGAGAAAGAACAGGCAAACGACGAGATCGGGAGTCTGGTTCACAGTTACAACAAGATGATTGTTACGATTCGAACCTTGATTGAGGACGTGTACATCGCAGAGATCAAACATCGAAAAGCCAAATTCCTTGCGCTGCAGAACCAGATCAACCCTCACATGTTATACAATACCTTGGAATCCATTCGTATGAAGGCGCTTATGAAAGATGACGAGGAAACCGCCAGTATGATTAAGATTTTGGCACGGATGTTTAGGCTAGTCTTAGGTAAGGAAGGCAGACATCATTCAGTGAAGCACGAATTGGAGTATACTGCTAATTTTTTGCAGCTTCAAAATATCCGGTTTAATAATATGTTCAGGTTGGATATTAGGATTCCCGAGGAGATGCTGAGTTGTAGCATCATTCCTCTAGTATTCCAACCTATTGTAGAGAACAGCATCAACCATGGGTTCCAAGATTATAGCCAGACCATGAATATCGAGATTGTAGGTGTTTGGACGGACGAGGGGGAAATTCTGATCCGAATTAGGGACGGCGGGGCCGGGATGTCTTTGGATAAATATGAGGAGCTTCGTGCTCTCTTGGAGATGGTGGAGTCGGATAAATACAAACTTGAAAAGATGGATGAACAGGTGGGTAAAGGATTAGGCTTGAAAAATATTGCAGAACGCATCAAGCTCCATTATGGAGATCAGTACTATCTGACGATTCTTCCTGGATTCGAGAACGGAACAACGGTTGAGATTTTAATTCCCAAGACCTGAGAAGATAGGTTGGTGCGAAAAGAGAGGATAGGTGCTTGGGATGAAGCTGATTTTGGTGGACGATGAGAGAGTAATTGCGGACGGTCTTCAAAAAATGATAAGCCGCTATATTCCAGAGTGCGAGGTAATCGGCGTTGCCTATAATGGCTTGGAAGGGTTCAAATTAATTCAAAAACGACAGCCGGATATTGTCATTACCGATATTCGAATGCCGCAGGCAGACGGTCTGGAAATGATCAAAATGCTGAAGGAGGCGGGCTGTCAGACTAAATTTATTCTCTTAAGTGGATATGCTGATTTTGAATACGCTCGTAGAGGCATGCAGCTGGGGGTGCAATTCTACATCAACAAGCCGGTTGAGGAATTGGAATTGCGCGACTGCGTTTGCCAGCTCATGGAGGCGATTCGTGCGGAGAAAGCCAAGCTTCAAGAAGTCGATGATTTGAAGATGGAAGCTCACAGCCGTATACAGGAGAGTGCTCTGTGGGATATCCTTGATGTCGGTAACGATAATACGGTTCAAGTGGAAGAGCTGCTTCGAGGCGCTGGAATTCCGACAGAGGGCTATTGTTTCGTATGTGCCCAACTAGAATTCGACAACCACCTCGGCCCCTTGAAGGAATTCGGTCTTGATCCAGTATTTCGACAAGTTGAACGGGCTCTGGGAAGGTACGGGGCCGTGTATCGATTCCGATATTCCGGATCGCAGGTCGCTGTTGTGGTTGCCCATGGTGAGGACATTGAGTATGGGGAACTGGTACTTGCCGTACATCGTCTAAAAGAAGCGGTGTTCCGGGAACTGAAGCTGTCTATGACGGTCGGAATTGGTACGGTGCAGGAGCGAGCTGCGGGGATCTGCAAGTCTTTTGAGGAAGCTCGATATGCATTAAGCTATAAGGTCATCAAGGGGGTGGACGCTGTGATTCCCTTTCCTGAGATCATAAGTCTAACGAAACATCGCCATCCGGTTCCAGAAGAGATGATTGCCAAGCTGGAAGCAGGCATCGACAACATGGATGAGGAGGGATGTGTGTTTACCATCCGCGAGATCTTCCGGTGGATGGAGCCAGAAAGCAGGATGAGTCCAGCGGATCTCCAGTTGCAGTGCCTAAATATTCTTTTATCTAGTGTGAGGAAGATGTCCTTTCAGCAGTTGGAGCAGAATGACTTCCTCGGCCGCAATATCCTATCTCTGGAGGGTATCTCACGATTTCGAACGCTAGAGCGTCTGGAAGAATGGATGGTTCAAATTATCCGGGAAATTATTACATTCAAACTGGAGCATAATATTCCGAAGAAGAAGGATATCATTGCTGAGATAAAGGACTATGTATCGAAGCATTACGATGAGCCGATTAGCCTTGCTGATTTAGCCTCCCGTTTTTTCATTAGTCCTTATTATTTAAGTCAGTTGTTCAAGCAAAAGACGGGGGATACCTATATAAACTTTTTGGCGCAATGCCGAATCGGTAAAGCGAAGGAACTGTTGGAAAGAACGGATTTAAAGGTGTATGAAATCTGCCGGAAGGTTGGATACTCGGATACGCAGCATTTTGCACGTCTGTTCGAGAAACTGACTGGCTTTAAGCCTAGCGAATACCGCAAGTACCTCCCACGTGCATAATCGGAAAACTTCCACTCCAAGACGGAGTGGTTTTTTGTGTGCTGTATATCCGCCAGAGGAGGCGTAGATCAAAAGCTAAACATAATATTTTAACTTAAAAATGCCCTTGTAGAAACTTAAAAACGCCTAATTGAGGGAATGTAACCCTCGGGGTATAGTTGTGTAAGCGAATACAACAACTAGACGCGGGGGGAGTTAAATTGGGAAGAATCAATTTTCAAGGAATGAAGGTTTTTTGGCCGCTCTATGTGATGGCCATTCCAGGCATCCTGTTTCTCATCATTTTCAAGTACATTCCGTTAGTAGGCTCTGTGATCGCCTTTAAGGATTATTCGGTGTTCAAAGGGTTTATCGATAGTCCTTGGGTAGGCATGAAACACTTCCAAAAACTTTTTGATTATCCGGATTTCATCCGTGTGTTTGGAAACACATTGGTACTGGGCTTTTTGAAAATCGTGTTGGTCTTTCCGATTCCGATTCTGCTGGCGCTCATGATTAATGAAATTCGAAAGTCTGCGCTGAAGAAAGGGATTCAGACTGCACTTTACATCCCTCATTTTTTATCGTGGGTCATCGTGTCAGGCATTGTGTTTGACATCTTTTCATTAAGCGGGTTGTTCAATGTGGTCTTGGGATGGTTCGGACAAGATCCGATTTTGGCCATGCAAGACAGTGCTTATTTCCGACCGGTCTATGTGCTGACTTCCATTTGGCGAGATGCGGGATGGGGAACCGTCGTGTATATGGCCGCAATCAGCGCCATCGATCCGCAATTATATGAATCGGCGATGATGGATGGGGCATCCAGATTCAGACAGATTCGTCATATTACGTTTCCGCTGCTTCTGCCTACGGTGCTGGTTCTATTCCTTTTGGAAATCGGAAACTTCCTGGACCTGGGCTTTGATCAAGTGTTCAATCTCTTGACGCCGATGACTTATAGTGTAGGAGATATTCTTGATACGTACGTGTTCCGGACGGGTATTCAGCAAGCGCAGTACAGTTTCGCAACAGCGGTTGGTTTGTTCCAGTCGGTTATTGGATTTATTCTAGTGTTTCTCTTCAATCGGTTGTCGAAAAAAGTTTCGGATGGGGGATTGTGGTAGTTATGTTTGAATCCAGGGGAGAAAAAGCTTTCGCAGCAGGCATCACGACCCTTCTTCTGCTGTTATCGTTCATTGCGATCGTGCCGCTGCTGTCTGTCCTTTCTATTTCATTTAGTTCGAAAAGTGCTGTGGTGCAAAATTTGGTGACGATATGGCCGAAGCAATTCACATTCGATTCCTGGAGCTATATCATTGACCGTCCTGATTTATGGAAGTCCTTCTTCCTCACATTAGGCTCAACGGTGATTGGTACGGGTTTGGCGCTGTTAATTACAGCTTTGCTTGCTTATCCGCTTTCGAAGTCAGAATTCAAGTGGGGTTCCGTCATCATGGTCGGCGTGGTTATCGCGATGATTTTCAAGGCACCGATCATTCCTTATTTCCTTACTGTACGCGGGATAGGATTGTATAATAATCCGTTAATTCTGGTCGTTCCTCATATCCTGAACCCTTTTAATCTGATCATCATGAGGAGCTTCTTCAAGGAGTTTCCTAAGGAGCTCGAGGAAGCGGCATTCATGGAGGGCTGTGGTTACTTTCGAATGTTATTCCAATTCGTCCTTCCTTTGTCCAAGGCCGTACTCGCTACACTAGCCTTATTCTACGCGGTGGTCATTTGGAACCAGTTCCAGACACCTTTGTTATTTCTCCAGAATACAGACTGGTTCCCATTACAGATGAAGATCCGTCAGTTTATCACGGATGATAACATTATTATTCCGGGTGCCGCTTCCATGGTTGACTTTAATTTTAACGAAAGAACGTTAAGATCAGCGACAGTAATCTTCGCAATCATTCCGATCATTGCGGTTTATCCGTTCTTGCAAAGGTATTTCGTTAAAGGGGCCATGATCGGCTCCGTCAAAGGATAATTCACCTAGGTTTTAAGGCATAATGAGCCTAAAACATATCATGTCGATTTCAAGGGGGAACTAGAAATGGCTATTAAAAAACTTGGCCTGCTCGCACTAACAGGGGCCCTTGCCGCTTCCGTCATTACCGGTTGCAGCAGTAATAAGGACACTTCCACGGCTTCTTCATCACCTGTTGCAGGACAAAGCGCTGCGCCAAAGGCAGAGGAAATCGTCGATCTTGAAGTATGGGATGGAAATAATGGCTTTAAACCCATTACCAAAGGAAGTAAGCTATATGAATTTTATAAAGAAAAGCTAGGCGTTGGCGTTATTCAACCGTATGTGGAATGGAACGGCGGCACTAACTACTTGAATCAATTGAATCTGAAGATTGCTGCGAACGAAATGCCGGATATGTTCCAGCCTGTGCAGGGCATCGAAGACAGCTTGGCTAAAAACGGCGCCATCGCTGATTTAACAGATCTTCTGCCGAAGTACGCACCGAATGTCATGCAAGTTATTCCAAAGGAAGTGTGGGACGTGGTCAAAGCCAATGATCCTACCGGACAAGGAAGAATTTATTATATCCCGGGTATATTGGACTATGGCAGAGAAACCGGCTTGATTCGTAAAGATTGGCTTGACAAGCTGGGGCTGCAAATGCCGAAGACGCAAGATGATTACGTGAAGGTGCTTGAGGCTTTCCGGGATAAGGATCCGAATGGAAATGGAGTAAAGGATGAACTCCCAACCGGTGGCCGGGAGCAAGCGGCTTGGATGGATCATTTATTCGCGATGTACGGTGTAGCGATGTTCGAAGGCAAGCCGGATTGGGACGTGTACGACGGTAAGCTGACGTATTCCGCCGTGACGCCAAATATGAAAGCTGCACTAGAGTTCGCTGCCAAGCTGTATAAAGAAGGTTTAATGGATAAAGAGTCGCTCTTGAACAATAAAGCGAAATGGGAAGGCAAGAATGACTCTAATCTTGTCGGGAATTACTTCCACTGGGAAGAGTCGGTCTTCGAACGTTTAGAGAATATTAATAAAAATAAAGGCGTGAAAGGCGACTACTCCGTCCTCCCGATCCCAGAGCTTTCAGGCTACAAGGGCTTCTATACGTTGAAGAAAATGCAGCCACCTGCCTGGGTTGTGAAGAACACCAAGGATCAGACGAAGCTCATGGCGTCGCTGAAATTGCTGAATAACATGTATGACAAAAAGAATTGGAATACGCTTTTCCTTGGCGTAGAGGGCATGCATTATACGATGAAGGACGGCAAAGCGACTAAGCTTCCGGAAGATAAAAGTACACAAGAGAATCTGGCTATTAACCCGTATCTTTATGTAGCTACCGCAGACTTCTCAGCTGAACTATACAAAAGCACGACGTCGGAAGATAGAAAATGGGCCGTGGATCAAGGTATCCGGAATATTCAGGAAGCCCAGAAATACGTTAAAGTCATTGCGGGTGACGGTATGCCGGCTAGTGTCTATGATGGCTTCGCTGATATCAATAATCGTACGCTATACGTGGAATATGCAACCAAGATTATCCTTGGACAGTATCCGATCAGCAAATTCGATGAGTTCGTAGACAAGTGGAACAAATCAGGCGGTGAAGAAGTCACGAAGCGTGCCAGAGATTGGTATGCGAAGGTGAAGAAGTAATTAGTCGGTACTTACAGTGGAAAGGAAGGGGGCGGCTGGTTTACCAAGCAGCCCCCTTTTCTTATGCAACTAGAGATTTATCAATTTGATAGAGGTGAATAAACATGATTTATGTAGGAACAAATTACCACCCCCACGATTGGCCACGCGAACGATGGCCGGAGGATATCCGGATGATGAAGGAGTCGGGATTCAATCTGGTGCGACTTGGCCATCTGTGCTGGGACAGCTTTGAGCCATCAGAGGGCAATTACTACTTCGGATGGTTCGATGAGGTCATGGACCTATTTGCGGAGGCAGGGTTCCAAGTCGTTCTCGACATTGCAACCCGCCCAGCCCCGACTTGGCTTCACAAGAAATACCCGGCTATCCAGCTCGCCGACCGGAATCGGAATCCGCTCCTGGCGGTGCATCGTTATATGGAGGATGTAGGTAATCCGGTATTCCAGGAATACGCTTACCGGTTCGCAGAGACGCTGACCAAACGATATGCCGGGCATCCAGCATTGTATGCGTTTGGTTTGTGTAATGAGGTAGGAAGCGGGATGCCGACATTCTCGGATGAAGCACGCAATCGGTACGTTCAGTGGCTGAGAGACAAGTACGGCAGCGTGGAGGAATTGAATATTGCCTGGGCTGCACAAAGATGGTCACGTAAGCTTAACAGCTTCGAGGATGCGGAGTTTCCGGTTGCTGGGGATATAAACGGAGCACCAGAAAGAATGTTGGACATGCGGAGGTTCTTTTCGGATGAGCAGCTTTCCTATCTTCGCGGTTTAAGCGAAGTCGTACGGAAGAATGCTCCACAGGCACGTGAAACGACGAATCATTGGGGAGAAAATCCTGTGCTCGGCTTCGACTATTTGAAAGGCTATAATCAAATTTTCGATTTGCCAGGCATTGGGTTTTATCCAGGCGTCAATCCGGAAGACCGAAATGCGTTGTTCGGGGCTTGCCTTACGATGAATCACCGAATTAGCGAGAAGGATGAGCCCATTTGGTGTCTGGAATTCCAGACAGGCTCCTTTGGTGCTTATGCCCCTCCAAGAGGTGTCCTTCGCATGTATGCGTATTTATCCTTGTTATTCCGCTCGGAAGCCATCTGCGCCTGGACGTGGAGATCGATGCTTGGCGGAGAAGAACAGTACCTATTCGGGCTGCTGGATCATGACGGTCTGCCTGGAAGAAAATTGGACGAATTCCGTCAATTCGCACAGGAGATGGAGAAGCTGAAAGCGATCGGGCTGCCATATCTTCCTAAGCCGGAGATTGCGCTTGCCTATTCCTTCGAATCGTTTAAAGTGTCCGAGAATCAAAAAGGATACTACAAAACGACGTATCTCGAGCAAATGATGCAGACGTTTCTAGCGCTTGGCGAGGATAATGTCGACTGTAATGTGGTAAACCTTCGTCAGATTGAGAAGGACTACAAGCTGCTGCTAGTTCCTGGTCACTGTATCATGGATGAGACCTCTGCTCAGACGATCAGGCAGTTCGTTCAGGAAGGCGGAACTGTCATCATGACAGCTTATTCAGCGAAAGTGGATGAGCACAATACAGTATTTGGCACGACGATGCCTGGCAGACTTAGCGATGTGTTCGGTATTCGCGCTAACGCGTTCGAGCGTCCAGTCTATCATTATTCGGATGCGAATGAAGGTGGACTTCAAAAGCAGAAAATGAATATTCGGCGTGAAACACCGAAAATTAAGATACATGATCGTATTTTAGACTTTCCGATTGATTATTACGAAATCGTGGAGCCTTCTACTGCGGAAGTTTTGGCAACATTCACGAACCTGGAGAGTGAGCTTCCCGCGGTTAGTGTGAATGCCTACGGAAAAGGGAAAGCGGTTTATGTCGCCGTGCCTGCCCAAATTGACCTTATGCAAGCGTTATTGAACCATTTTTACACACAACTTGATATTAAAAAAGGACCGGAAACACCGCCAGGCGTAACCGCTCGGCAGATCGGAGACAGTGTCCTATATGTAAATACGACATCTTCGGACAGCATATCTCCCTCTCCGCACCTAGAGAAAGCAAGATATCGGGACGCACGTATACGACCACTCTGAAATTGGATCCGTATGAGGTGGACGTCATTGTAAGGGAGGATGAAGATGGTGACGCATAAGGGGAAGGACTGGAGAACAGAGCAATTTCGACTTGGTGTATGCTACTACCCGGAACAATGGCCGGACCACTTGTGGAAAGACGATTTTTGCCGCATGAAGGAGCTTGGGTTCTCGGTCGTCCGTGTGGCCGAGTTCGCATGGTCGATTTTCGAACCAGAGGAGGGGCGCTTCGAGTTTGACTTGTTCGATAGGGCGATCGATCTCGCACACCAATGCGGCATGCTTGTCATCATGAGCACGCCGACTACAACCCCGCCAGCCTGGCTGACAGCCAAATACCCGGAGGTATTGAACGCCAAACAGGACGGAACCGTATACCAGCATGGTCAACGCCGTCATTTCAACTATAATTCGCCGATCTATCTTGAGCTGTGTGCGCGGATCGTGACGCAGTTGGCGGAGCATTACAAAGACCATCCGGGCGTGGTCGGTTGGCAGATCGACAATGAACTGAACTGTGAGGTCAATACCTTTTACTCAAAGGCTGATCACGCTGCATTCCGAGTCTGGCTGCAGGATAAATACGGAAGCTTGCAAGCCTTGAATCAAGCATGGGGCGCTGTCTTTTGGAATCAGACCTATTCCGATTGGTCACAGGTTCATTTGACAAGGCCTACGCCTACCAATTCGCCGAACCCGCACCAAGCGCTCGATGAGAAGCGATTTTTCTCGGATAGTGCCATCTCCTACGCGAAGTTTCAATCGGAAATTCTGAGGGAGAAAGCGGCTAACCAATGGGTCACGACAAACGGCATGTTCGGCCACTTAGACAGCCATCAAATGATGGACGATACGTTGGATGTGTTCGCTTACGACTCCTATCCGAACTTCAGCACTATCTTACCTGATAAAGGTGATCGGCCGCTGCTGGACCGCAAGTGGAGCCTGAATCTCAGCGCAGCCCGCGATGTTTCTCCGAATTTCATCGTCATGGAACAGCAGGCTGGGCCGGGTGGTTGGGTAAATCGGATCGAAATGCCTTCGCCGAAGCCGGGCCAGATGCGGCTATGGACATATCAGTCTATCGCGCACGGCGCTGATATGGTGCTTTATTTTCGCTGGAGGACGGCGACCATGGGAACGGAAATTTATTGGCATGGCCTAAACGATTACCATAATCGGCCGAATCGCCGCATCGAGGAGGCCGGCCGCATTGGCGGCGAGCTGAAGCGGATCGGCGGGCAGTTGCTGGGCACCACGTATCAAGCCGAGGTCGCGATACTGAAGGACTACGACAATGAATGGGACGGGGAGTTGGATGTTTGGCACGGGCCGCTGACTGGTAAAAGCATCAGTGGATGGTTCAAGGCACTACAGCGCCACCATATCCCAGCGGACACGAAGTACCTCCGTTCCTCAACGACCTTGGAGGATTTAACCAAGTACCAATTGCTCGTTTATCCGCATCCGGCGATTATGCCGGAATCAACGGCTGAGCTGCTGAAAAGCTACGTCGAAAACGGAGGGACGCTCATTCTCGGTTGCAGGAGCGGTTATAAGGATACGACGGGTCAGTGCTATATGCAGCCGTTCCCAGGACCGCTTGCCGACTTATGCGGTATCGAGGTGGAGGACTTTACGCTGATCGGGCCGCTGCAGCAGGCGCCCGATATCCAGTGGGAAGGCGGCAATCTCCTTCAAGGGGATGCCTTCGTAGACATTCTGCGTGTCACGTCGGACAACGCTGAGGTCTTGGCCTCGTATGCTTCCGATTATTATGCGGGCAAACCCGCACTTGTACGGAGTACACGCGGTAAAGGGACCGCTTATTACTACGGCAGCGCCTTTACCGAAGAGGCAGCAGGTGCACTCATTGCCGAGAACGGCTTAGTGTCCCCGGCTGCGAACTGGGCTGAGCTGCCTGAAGATGTAGAGCTTGCGATACGCTCACATGATGGTATGCAAAAGTGTTTTGCGATTCTGATGAACTATGCACACGAAGAGCGAGGAGTTACCTTCTTTTCTCGGAAACGAGATCTGCTCACAGACACTGTCCTTCACGGCATAGTCACGATGAAGCCTTTCGAGGTGTACGTAATTGAAATCTAACTGTGGGGAGTGAATAGCCGAGTCTGGCTACGATCTGGCTGGATAAGGTATTTAACAAATAGAGGGAAGGAGTGGAGAAAACATGCAAAAGATTGATCGTGAAGCGCTGGTACGTCGACACAACCCAGTCGTTCGGGGGTTTGATAAATTTTCCTCACTAACGGTCGGAAACGGCAATTATGCCTTCACCGTTGACGCAACGGGTTTGCAGACGTTTCCCGAGATATACGAAAATGGCGGCGTTGCGCTTGGTCACCTGGCGAATTGGGGCTGGCATACCTCTCCAAATCCTATGGGTTACGAGGTAAAAGAATTTCAAAAAACCTACTATAACACGTTTAATGGGAGATCGATCGGATTTCCCTATATGCCGCGTGAAGAAACCAGCGAGGAATACAAATGGCTGCGAATGAACCCTCACCGCCTTCATTTGGGGGCAGTCAAATTGCTCCTGACTCTTCCTTCTGGTGAACCGGCAATCCCAGAGAATTTACAGGAGATCGAACAAACGCTGGACCTGTGGACAGGCGTGATCTCCAGTAGCTTTTCTCTATCCGGCGAAACGGCCACGGTTCTGACCTGCTGTCATCCGGAAGAAGACATTCTTGCGATCCGGGTGAAATCCAATCTCCTTATGTCAGGTCAGCTTAAATTGGCTTTGCGGTTTCCATACGGCTCAGCAGCCTTTGGCGGGTCAGGTGCGGTGTGGGATCGTTTTGAAGCACACCGTACTGAAATCATGGAGTCAACGGAACGCTCTGTACGATTCAGACGAACATTGGATCAAGATAGCTATACGGTCACGGCGGGATGGTCGCAGGGGGCACTCGAAAGCGATGCGTCTGACCCTCATCTATTTTCACTACGTTCAGAGATAGATGAAGTTGAGTTTGTGATTCGTTACTCTAAAGAGGCACTGACCGCTACACTTCCTGATTTCGAGGATGTCTTATCACTTTCAAAGAATCATTGGCCCCGTTTTTGGGCCAGAGGTGCTGCCGTGGAACTCGCTGGAAGCCAAGATGCTCGTGCCCATGAGCTGGAACGGCGGATCGTGCTTTCACAATATTTGACTGCCGTTCAATCGTCCGGATTCCTCCCACCTCAGGAAACGGGCCTAACGATGAATAGTTGGGCCGGCAAGTTCCATCTCGAGATGCATTGGTGGCATTCGGTGCATTTTGCGCTATGGAACCGTCCTGAGCTATTAGAGAATAGCTTGGGCTGGTATCGAGAGATTCTCCCCAAAGCGCAGGAGCTAGCACTTTCTCAGGGATATGAGGGCGCTCGCTGGCCAAAGTGCGTCACGGAGGAGGGCGTTAATGCACCCTGTTTTATCGAGCCGTTCCTCATTTGGCAGCAGCCGCACCCGATCTACTTCGCTGAACTGCTTTACTCGGTAGGTAAGGATCGTAAAACGCTTGAACGGTATAGCGACATCGTCTTCCAAAGTGCGGAGTTCATGGCTTCCTTTGCAGAGTGGGATAAGATCGGTAAACGTTATGTTTTGGGGCCACCGCTTGCTCCAGCACAGGAACTTTTTGACCATGCCGTTACGATGAATCCAACCTTCGAGCTTGCTTACTGGGCATTCGGCTTATCTGTGGCGATCCAATGGAGAGAACGTCTGGGGTTGGCACGCGTTGAAAAGTGGGATCATGTCCTAGAACACTTGTCTCCACTGCCTGTTACGGACGGTCTGTATGTGGCCGCCGAAACGGTACTCGATACATTCAGCGGTCGCACTGGCATTGATGACCATCCGACGATGCTAGCACCGTTAGGTATCTTGCCCGGCTTAAAGACAGATTCGGAAACGATGCGACGAACGCTTCACGAAATCATGCGTGTGTGGGAGTGGAGGGACACATGGGGCTGGGACTATCCGATGATGGCAATGACAGCTGCCAGGCTGGGTGAGGGGCATCTTGCCGTTGACCTGCTCTTGATTGATCGGACTAAGAATACATATTTACCGAACGGCCATAACTTCCAGACTCCGAGGTTGCCGATCTATCTGCCAGGCAATGGAGGCCTATTGACGGCCGTTGCCATGATGGCAGGCGGTTGGTTAGAATGCCCCGATACAGCTGCTCCCGGATTCCCACAGGATGGGACTTGGACAGTTCGCTGTGAGGGAATTAATAAAATGCTATAAGTTGATGATTACACATAGGAAGGAATTTACATCTATGTTCGAGATACCTTGGACGGCCAAATGGGTTTGGGGTGGAATTGAGGAAAGTCCACGCAACGAATGGAGATGTTTCCGCAAGACATTCGACATGACGGCAAACGCCACTGTCACGGAGGCGGAGCTTCGAATAAGTGCGGATTCCCGTTATGTGGCATATGTGAATGGCGTGCGAGTCGGGCGTGGCCCTGTCCGATCCTGGCCAGCCGAGCAGTTTTACGATACACATCGGATCGGGCATCTGTTGAAGCCTGGAGGTCTTAACACGATTGCGGTGCTTGTAATGCATTTCGGTGTGTCAAATTTTTATTATGTTCGAGGCTTGGGGGGGCTGCTCGCTGAGGTAACTGTGGATGATAAAACGCTTGCCGCAACAGACGATTCATGGCGGACAGAGAAGGTAGCTGCACAGTTAACGTCTTCGCCGCGCCTTTCGGGTCAGCAGGCTTTCTCTGAAGTTTACGATGCAAGAAGATGGGACGAAGGTTGGAGAGAGTTGGAATTCGACGATTCAACATGGTCATTAGCTCGCGAATTGGGGCCAGTTGGATCCGGCCCGTGGAAAGCTTTAGTGCCACGAGACATCCCTTTCCTTACGGAGGAGAAGTTGTATCCGTCTCGCATAGAGTCGCTACAGCGTGTAATTCCGCCTGCCTGGACAGCCACGATCGATCTCCGCTATGCGATGTGCCCGAGTTCGGCCGATCATGCAAATAAAGTAAACTACATCGGGTACCTTGCGACGGTACTCGTTATGCCGGAGGCTGGGAAGGTTACTTTAGGCTTTCCTAACGGGGCACGTAATGAACAGTTATGGATTGACGGGCAGCTTGTCCAAGATTGGTACGGGGCCTCTCGGGAACGTTTTTTTGACGTTCATTTGGACGCAGGGGAGCATTTCATTCAGATGGACATCTCGTGGAGGGATCACGGCCACCCGTTCCACATCGCAGCCGATGCCAAGATACCTTTTTCTTTCCGTTGCCCTATGGGAGACAGGGAGACTCCTTTCATCCTCATGGGTCCGTTTGATGAAACCGTTGAGATCGATACTCAGGTAACGCGCGGTGTAAATGTTAATGATCGGGATTTTATTCGTTCCGCCGGTGCAAAGTCAATGCTGGAGCTAGAGTGGATCCAGGATCAGATTCGACCGCTTTCCGCCTCATTTTACACCGAGCACGATGTATTTGGCGCGAATGTCTGGCGTCCCGTTGCAGAGCTTTACTCGATTCCGCAACAACTAGAGCGCTGTCTGCTGGCAACGCCGGAGTACGCTGAAATACCGCGATTCACGGACTGTGATACGGAGATTGTCATCGATTTCGGTAAACAGCGATCTGGGTTTCATGGTTTTGAGATTGAAGCACCAGAAGGAACTATCATCGATTTTTATGGAATCGAGTATATGAAGGCTGGCTTTCGGCAGCATACGTATGCCCTCGATAACACGTTCCGCTACATAAGCCGAGGAGGGCGGCAGAGCTACGAATCACCGGTTCGCCGCGGTTTACGGTACGCGGTACTGACCGTACGGGGGGCCACTGGTCCTGTCAAATTGTTCGAAACGTATGTTATACAAAGTACGTATCCTGTCGTAGATGCGGGCTCATTCCAATGCTCCGATCCGCTTCTGAACGACATCTGGGAAATTAGCCGGCATACGACGCGACTTTGCATGGAGGATACGTTTGTCGATTGCCCAGCGTATGAACAGACTTTCTGGGTTGGTGACAGTCGTAACGAAGCGCTCATAAATTATTACATTTTTGGAGCACTTGATATTGTGAAACGTTGCCTGAGGCTTGTACCAGGTTCGAAAGACTTGTCTCCTCTTTATCTTGATCAAGTTCCAAGTGGCTGGACGAGTGTGATTCCGAACTGGACGTTTTTCTGGATGATCGCCTGCTTGGAATACGTTGAGCATACTGGAGATCGCGCGTTTGCTACAGAAATGTGGCCGAGCATTCGCTACACTCTGGAGCATTATCTTCAGCATATCAATAAAGACGGACTGTTGGAGATACGAGGTTGGAACCTGCTTGATTGGGCACCTATTGATCAACCGGACAACGGTGTTGTAACTCATCAGAATTTGTTTCTTGTTAAAGCACTTCGTCAAGCAGGGGAACTGGCCATGGTGGCCGGAATCCCCTCCCGGGATATCGTGGAGTTTGAGCAAGTTGCATCGTTGCTCGCTAAGGCAATTCAAGACAAGTTGTGGGACGAAGATCGAAAGGCATATATCGACTGTATTCACGAGGATGGCCGTCGTTCTAATATCTACAGTATGCAGACACAGGTCGTTGCTCTGCTGTGTGATGTTGCGCAAAGTGACCAAAAGGAGCAACTTGAGAGATATTTAGTCGATCCTCCTGCCTCTTTCGTCCAAATCGGCAGCCCGTTCATGGCTTTCTTCTACTATGAAGCACTAGAGGCGACAGGACGCGAGTCATTCATGTTAGAGGACATTCGACGGAACTTCGGAGGCATGATCCAGCAAGGAGCAACCACCTGTTGGGAACTGTACCCGAACACCCATGAAAATAAGGCAGATCCGCTCCTGCTTACACGCAGTCATTGCCATGCATGGTCGGCAGGACCAGCCTATTTCTTGGGTAGAAGCGTTCTAGGGGTTAAACGGGATGCATTTGGTTGGAAGAAAGTGCGCATCGAACCGGTGCCATGTGGTTTGAGATGGGCTCGCGGAGCGGTACCATTGCCAGACGGCGGTGCAATCGAGGTGGAATGGCAATTAGAAGAGAACGAAATGTTACTTCGCGTTTCTGCACCTGAGGACGTCGAACTTGATATCCGGCTGCCTGAGGGAATAACAGGCCGCATCACGACAGTCACAACGAAAAGGCTGCCTTCCTTTGAATTATGTGGATAAGGGAATTATACGGAAGAAATACGAGTGATCGTAATAACCTAAGCGCAGGCATCCAGGGGAGTTCCAGTAATTTGGTGCATACGCATGTAACGGATCGAAAAAACCAGCAAACCTTGAGTTTGCTGGTTTCTTGCATTGTACGCCCAGCATGGGCATCATCTCTAGGGTGTGAGTCCCGAACGGGGGCTGGCGAGCGCCTACCGTAGCCAAGGGCAAGGGTGTCTGTCGCG
>NZ_JAGGKV010000025.1 GCF_017874035.1 Paenibacillus aceris | reverse complement strand
TATTAGGCACGCCGCCAGCGTTCGTCCTGAGCCAGGATCAAACTCTCCATAATAGAAAAGCTTAATTGTACTCATTGACTTGCTAGCGAGATTTTACAATCTCATTTATAGTCGATTGCTCGACTGTGCTTTACTCACTCGTTGTTCAGTTTTCAAAGATCAATTTCTCTCTCATTCCGTACCACTCTCGCGGCCGGAATTACAATATAGCACATTCAACCAACCAGACGCAAGCTTTATTTTTTACATTTTTCGATGAAATTTTCAGCTCGTCTTGGCCGGAATGACAATATACCATGGTGGCAGAAATAATGCAACACTTTTCTACATTTTTTTCAGATGGTTCGGTTAAGCATTTTATTATGAATGTCCTCGATTAAGCATTTCTTCAACCAATTCCTGTTCGAAACGCTCTTTCAGTGCATCATTGCTAGGTGCAACTGCTAAGCCGATCTCTTTGTATTCGCGGATCATATTTTGAATAGCCTCCAAGTTGCCCCCCTGGGCGAAATGATCCGTTTGCTCAATAACATGATACGCCATAGCTTGGTAAGCATCGGTAAAGCTTTGCTCCATATTGGCAGACCCTCTATAGTCGGCGTAATACCTTTTGAATGTTTCCATAAGTGTTTCGTTCATATCAATACCACTCCTTTCAAGATAAAGAACAGTTTCCCACAAGAAACGGAAGTTTATACGGCATAAAACACAACAGCCCCTCGCTATAAAAAGCGAGGAGCCTGTTATGTTGTATTTAACCTTCGTCTATCTCTCTAAGAGTTCTTTATTACCTTACATCATTTATTTTACATCAATAGATGTAACAACTTGGTTTTGACCTTTAAGCTCTACAACATGACCTTGTGTAAATGAACCAAGGTTGCCTGTCAAAGCTACGTTAGCTGCTACGTTGTAAACCGTAGTTTGGTTAACGTTATTGATATTTTGAGTGATGGAAATCGTTGTGATTTTACCATTGGCATCAACGGTTGTTCCGTTCAATGTACCTACTACATCAAAAGATTGGTTCACTTGCGCCAATTTCGTAACTTCTACGAATACAACTTGATTATTGAAAGAACGAACTTTTACTTCGTCTCCAACTTGAATATCGGAAGCAGCAACTTTCACGCCGTTACGCAAAATGAATGCATCCGGGTGCAGAACATAGTTTGTTGTAACTCCCGCTTTAGTTACCGGAAGCACGTTATTGTAAACTGCTGCGTTCACAGTTCCAGCTACGTTGTTTTCTTCATCAGGCATTTGCCCGCCAGTACGATCCAACAAAGCTGCCAATTGGGCACGTGTTACGTTTTGGTTTGGTCTGAATGTGTTATCTTCGAATCCGTCAACTAGACCTTTTTCGATAGCTACAGCTACATAGCCAACAGATCCAGCAGGGATTTGTTTTGCATCTTTGAAAGTAAGTGCTGTGTTCATTTTTGCTTTAGCTTCGGACTCAAGTTTCAGAGCTTTCACTAGAAGCGTAGTTGCCCATAGGCGGTCAGCTTCTTTATTCGGTTGAACGGAGTCATCGCTCTCAGTGAAAAGGTCGTTTTCAAGTGCTACAGCTACGTATCCTACTGCCCAAGCAGGGATTTTATCAGCATCTTTGAAGTTTAATTTTGTTGCCATTTCAGTAGCGGATTCCGCTTGATCACGCAGACCCATCAATCTTACAGCGGCTGTAATCGCTTCAATACGGGAAACGGATTTGTCCGGTTTGAACGTACCGTCTTCGTAGCCTTCGAATACTTGTTTGGATGCCAAGCTAGCTATGTAACGCATTGCCCATTGAGCGCCTTTGAGGTCGTCAAAGTTAATGCGGATTTGAATGTTGCCGCTAATGTTACCCTTGTTGTTTTTACCATTATTATAAAAGCTATTATAGCTATTGTTTCCTTTGCCGTGGTCATCACGGTCATTTCCTTTGGCAAACGCTGCAGAAGCGCCTCCCATTACCATTGTTAATACTAGTCCAGTTGCTACAGCTTTTTTCATTAAATTCTTTTTCATATCAAGTTCCCTCTCCCTTATTCATATGATTGGTATAAATAATGTGGAGCCTTCGCGAAGGGTTCCTGGTTATGTTACAAGGATTCGCCCTTGAGGAAATGTTTAGGGGGGTCGTACTTGGAATCTTTTAAAATATCGATTTGTCGAGTCTGTTAAATCCCCTATGAAACTGCTAAACTAAACGAGATATAAGACTATCACTAAAGGAGCTCATACATGCGTTTACGAAAATCAAGAGTTCAACTCGTCATTGCTCTTGTCGTTATCCTTATTGTTTTGTCAGTCTTCACTTTCGGCAAATTCGGACATAAACAAGCAATAGAGGAACCTGCTGATCTTACAGCACCAACTATCACGCATCAAGATCCTCCCCCTGCTAGCGTAGCGCCCTCGGCTCCAGCGGCAGGAATCAGTAATGAAAATTTAAACACGTATCCATCGGAGCAATTTGACGTAGTTGTAATCGGCAGTGAGCTAGAAGGTCTGTATTTAGCCCGGGCGGCGGCAGATGAAGGCTTGAAGGTTAAGGTTCTTGATCCTCATAAGGCTTTTGGGGGTCAAATTCTTCAGAGTCAAATGCTCTTTCTGGACGAAACACGCGACGATCAAGGTCATTTACTCGTACAAGGCCGTGTTAAAGAATTATTCGACGGTTTCCGTAATGCCAAGATTCGCAAGCTTTCCGAGTTTACTTCCTATATGAATAAATTGATCCTAAATATCCCTGTTGAATCCGGGGTCACCATGAATGAAATTGAGCAACTCAAAACGCCTGACAACATGCACAAAGTTGCTTCTATTGTGTATACAACAGCTCAAAATGAGAAGAAGAAGATTACAGCGAGCTACTGGGTCGATAATAGCGATTACGCTGCGCTCATCTCTCGACTTGATGCCAAAAGATTGCCAGGACTTGAGAAATTTTATGGACAAAAAGAGATCGAATATATGAGTGCCGGCATGATGATGAAGTTCAAGCATGTCGATTGGAAAAAGTTCAATACAACTTTCAACGCGCTAAAACCCGATGAAAAATCCAAACAATTCGGCGGCGGCTATGTCAGCGACAGCTTTGCAATCGGACTAAGCGGAATGACGAAAGCTTATCATCCTTCTAATGACCGCTTATTTTTAAGAGGATTAAATGCCGTGAATCAAAGGGATGGGGAAGTTTTGATTAACGCCCTTCTGGTGTATACGGTTGACCCGTCCAAACCAGAATCCATCCAGGAGGCTGTTACATTGGGCAATAAAGAAACGGCGTCCATTCTGGGGCATTTCCGAAAAACATTGCCGGGCTGGGAGCATGCCGAGCTTGGCGAACTGCCGACTTATCCTTATGTACGGGAATATAATCATTACGAAATGGATTATGTATTAAAACCGTCCGATCTCCTTTCGGGCACGATGTTCTGGGATAATGTCAGCATCGGCGGTTATCCGCTTGATTTACAGGGCACGAGCGCCAACAAGTGGGGAATTGAAATGGGACGTCCCGATAAATACGGCATGCCACTGCGCAGCTTTTTGCTGAAAAACTATGAAAATGTCATTGCGGCTGGAAAAAATGTGGGCTCTTCGGCGATTGCTTATGGCAGCACAAGAATTCAACCGAATACGAGTCTGGCAGCTGAATCGATCGGCGTCATTCTGGGTCAAGTTCATGGCAAGCAAAAGCTTAGAGAGATTACACCGGATGAAATGGCCAAGCTGCAGCAATATTTAGCTGCCCATTACCAAATCAAGTTGACGGGAATAACCGGCACGAACAAAATTAGCGGTTGGAATGAAGAAGAAATTAGAAAGCTCGATAGCGGAGAAATTACGTATCCCAGCTATGTGCAGACCCGTAAAAAAACAGCTGTAAAATAACGAAAGACCGTACATTCGTTCTTAGACGATTGTGCGGTTTTTTTTACGAAATTTTAATGAATGGATGGTTGAAAAAAAGAAACTGCAGTCATATAATAATGATAATACTTAAAAACACTTATATTCACTTAAGCGAAGGGAGTGAAAATCAATTGTTTCAAGAAGAGAGACTCATTTCAATTATTGATTACTTAAAATCGAATAAGCGCATTACGGTTGATGTGATTTGTGAGCTCTACGATGTTTCCCGGGATACGGCGAGGCGTGACATGGTGAAGCTTGAGGAGCAAGGACGCATTGTGCGAACACGCGGCGGCGCTATCCTTCCCACTCTATCCAAAGAAGTAGGCAACTATGAGCAAAGACTGCAAGCCGAGTCCTCCTCGAAGCTAACCATCGGCAAGGCTGCCGCAGGGCTCATACAGGATGGGGACTATATTATGATGGATGCTTCCACCACAGTTCTTCATGCTGCAACCGCACTAAGCTCTAAGAACAATGTAGTGGTGACAAGCTCCATAGAAATTGCTGCTATCTTAACCCGTAAGGATCAGACGACGATCCATATTCTTGGCGGTGTCTTGGACAACAAACACCATAGCGTATACGGAGCAAAAGCAATTGAAATGTTAAATGATTACCACGTCGATAAGCTATTGATCGGGACCTGTGGAATTACGGAAGAGGGCCTGTCGGCGCCTAACGAAGAGGATAGTTATCTAGTTCGCGCCATGATGCAGCATGCTGATCAGGTCATTGTTTTAGCCGATCACTCCAAGTTTGGTAAAAGGCTTTTTCATCGTGTGGTAGGTTTCGATAGCATCGATATTCTCGTTACGGATCAGGCGTTAAGCCCGGAAATGAAAGAAAAATTACTTGCAAGCGAAGTTGAAATCGTTTATGCAGAAGGAGATGACTTACATGATTAAGCTTATCGTAAGTGATTTGGATGGCACATTGCTCGATCATAGCAAGAAGGTTAGCGCACGAGAACAAGCCGCCCTCAAAAGAGTAAAAGAAGCCGATATGATACTCTGTCTGGCATCAGGAAGAATGAATGTAGAGATGCAGCAAGTCTTAGAGGAAATTGGGCATCGAGCTTATTCCTTATCACAAAATGGCGCATTCATCCATCTGGAGGACGGTACGTTTTTGAAATCCGAGCTTTTCGATCCTGAAGTATCTTTTCAAGTGTACCAATTGCTGAAAGATTTTGATCTCGTCAAGCTGGTTTGCTCGGGGGAAGCGAATTATATCACGCATCTGACACCTGCCTCCGACGACGTTCAGTCACGAACATTCCGGCCTTTTATTTTGAAAGAGGACTTGGAACAGTCATTAAGAGGCGAACTATCCGTTTGTAAATTCTCTTTGTTTGGTGATATCCATGTACTCTTAAAGCTTAAGGCACTAATGGAGGAAAAGCTCGGCGATCAAGTCGAACTGTTCATCTCCGACAAGGATTGCTTGGACATTATGCCGCTCCAAGTTTCCAAAGGCAACTCGCTGCTTGTGCTTATTGAGAAATTGGGCCTACAACCTGAAGAAATCGCATGTATCGGAGATTCCTTCAATGATATCTCCATGTTCGGCGTAACTCCCCATAGCTTTGCAATGAAAGGCGCTCACCCGGATGTCAAACAACGAGCAACTTATCACGTCGAGTCTGTAGCTGAAGCGATTAATCATGTATTTGCCTATAACGAGAAATATGCAGCCGAGCAAAAAGGATACACAATTTTATGAAAAGATTGCTCATCATGGGCTGCTTGTCCTACTTATTAACAGGCTGTACTCACGTTATTTTTGGCGCTGTTTTGCCTGAATTACTTGCACACTATGGACGGAGCTACAGCGACGGGGGTCTGCTGGTGTTCCTGGAGTTCGGCGGATTCCTTCTTGGTGTGCTAAGCATGCCCTCACTCAGCCGTCGCATCAGCCGGCGAAGCACGATAATTACGGCTTTTGGGCTGCTCTTTATAGCCATGATCGCCATCGTGATGCTGCCTCCTTGGCCTCTCGCGGTGTGTCTGTCATTCTTAGCAGGTGTGGCTTTCGGGCTCGTTGAAGCGAGCATTTCTACTTTTGTTTTAATGGCAGCGAAGGATAAGCAAGCTTCTGCCTTCAGTACGCTTGAAGTTTTCTTCGGTCTTGGCGCATTAATTATGCCAATTGTTTCGAGTTTCCTGATTGCCAACGGGCTATGGAAATATGGCTTTATGCTGCTGGGACTAAGCGCTCTAGCCACAGGCTTCATTTGGTCGAAGCTTTCCTTAGGGGAGCACGACGAATTGTTGGCTCACAAAGCAGACCGGACGCAGCAAGATAATAAGCCTCCGGCTCTGACGAAAAGCTCCTTAACTTTCCTTATCCTATTCATGCTTGTTTTCTTCATTTACGTAGGGATGGAAAATACGATTGTTAATTTCCTGCCTTCGATCTTTATCGATCAAATGCACACATCAAGCTCTGTTTCCACTTTGGCGGTAACGGCTTACTGGATTGCTATGGTAGTAGGGCGTCTATTCGCCGGCGTTCTTGCCGAGAAAATGACCTATTTCCGCTACTTGGCCGTCTCTTTTGGCGGCAGCTTGATTACTGTTTTTTTGTGGTTGTTCAGCACTCAGCTGTGGAGCAGCTTCGCTATCGTTCTTCTGCTTGGCCTCTTCATGTCAGGAATGTTCGCTGTCGCTCTAATCTATGCGAATCAACTGCTCCCTGGACGTACGGAGCAAACAACAAGCACGCTTATTGCAGCTGGCGGTTTAGGCGGATCCGTCCTTCCGCTGGGCGTTGGCTGGGGGATGGATAAATTTCAAGTTGGCGTGTCGATTTGGTTTGTGTTAGCTGGCATGTGTGTGGTGTTCGGGATTGTTGTCTATTCTCGCAGGTGGAAGGTGCAAGCTGCGAGTAAAAGGGCACAGGAGTCCGCGATTGTAACATAGCAGACGCTGTTTATAGAAAAAGGACAACCCGTCCATCGGGTTGTCCTTTTTTTGCTCAGCCACCTTATTACCGCAGCGCCTTCAATTGTATATAGACCGCTTTCTCCTCGAACCGCACATCCTTCACACCAATAAGCAGCGGCAAGTGATCTTCGATTGAAAGCTCAATTGGAGCCAGCTGAAGCCATTCTTTTGGTAACTGCATGCCTTTGATCATCGTGCTTTGATGTTGAATAACCACATTCGGCGGATCCCATGCTAGGGTAAAAAGCAATTGGGCACCCACAGGCACTTTGTCCTGCCACCTGACATTTACGTCAGCTACAAGGTCTGCCCCCTGAAGTGTGAGCTTGGCCCCTTCGATTCGAACACCATTAGGCAAAGTCTGATGGGCGGCCAACTGCTTTTTGACAAGATTGTTTAAATCTTGCTCGCTTACCTGCACCTCCAGCTTCCTGTTCTTGACAATGTCTGCGACTTTACTGGCGATCGAGATTTCTTCATAGTTCAGGTCTAGATCCTCAGTAGGTTTGATGTGCCGGATGATCATCGCCGCGGCGGCCGTAAGAATGACGATAACCGCAATGGCGAAAACAAATAACTTTTTCAGCACGCTTCACACCCCGCAGAAGACAGATTTGACGAGCTGTACCGAACCGTAATCGGCTACTCTTTGTTCTGCTGCTTTTCCTTAAGCCAGCGAGGAGCGCCCTTGCTCTTGCGATCTCGCTCGCGCTGGGCTTTACTCACGGCCTTGCCGCCGGCGGCCGTGTGCTTCGGCGCTGCCGGCTTCGCCGGGGCAGCGCTAACCTCGCGCGCGTCCATCGACGCAGCGCTGGTGCGTACAGCTGCCGCTTCCCTCGGGCGCGCAGCTTCACGGCGGCTGCGCATAGCAGCCGCACTACGATCCTGGGCCGGATCGACGAGCCGGCCCTCGTACATCGCCTTCGGCGCGATCGTGATACCGAGCTGTTTCTCGAATTTATCGAGAATGAACTGCTCCTTCGGTGTCACGATGGAAATGGTCGTGCCCTCGCGGCCCATTCGACCGGTCCGGCCTACGCGGTGGAGATAGTACTCCGCGTTAGTGGCAGGATCCAAATGGAAGACATGCGTAACCCCTTCAATGTCCAATCCTCTTGCAGCAACGTCCGTCGCCAGCAGCAATTGGAATTTCCCATCGCGGAAACTCCCCATCACTTTGGCCCGGTCCTGTTTGCTCGCTTCTCCGTATAAAGCTTCTATAGACAATCCAACATATTGAAGCTTAGCTACAACTTGAGCGATATCGTCCGTAACATTGATAAAGACAATTGCAGATTTGGGCTTAATTAAACGCACAAGTCTTCGAAGTGTATCAATCTTTTCACGTTCCTGGCATACCACATACAGATGTTCCAAGGTTTCCGCAGTGCGCTGGCTTGGATTGATTTTAATAATAACAGGCTCCTTCAGCCATCTGCCTGCCGCTTGCTCTGTACTTTGCGGAATTGTCGCAGACACGAATACTTTTTGACTGGACTTCAGCATCCCTTTTAGGACGGCTTCAACATCCTGCATAGAACCTAACTCGAACACTTGATCCACTTCATCGATAACGCCGATTTTCACATGGTGCAACGTCAGCTTTTTTATTTTCATTAGCTCAAGCAAACGCCCAGGTGTTCCCACAACGATATGAGGATGCAGTCGAAGCTTTTCGACCTGTCTGACCACAGCCGCTCCGCCAATCAAAGATTGCGAACGAATTGGGCCGCCGGCCGTTAATTTTTCAATTTCCTGCATGATTTGCATCCCCAGCTCCCTTGTAGGGACAACAACAAGAACCTGCAGCTGTTTCTGTGTTGGATCAATTTGTTCCAGAGCCGGCAGTAAATACGCTAACGTTTTGCCTGTGCCTGTTTGGGACTGAATGATCGCATCGCTACCTTGTTTTAAAACAGGGATCGCTTCTGTCTGAATCGGCGTTGGCTCTCCAATGCCCAGTTCTTTCAATTTATCTAAATACGTTTGTGCAATTTGCAGCTGTTCAAAGCTTGTACTCAATGGACGTAAACCCCTTTTCTCATTCAACCTAATGACCCTATTATATGCCACGCCTTATATCGATACAAATCGGAACTTGGAAAAACACCGCTAAACGGACAATATCTTTCTCCATATAAGCAGAAATAAGAGTCCGCATGGACTCTTATTTGCCTGTTCCCCACTCTTCTAACAGCTTCTGCTTGATCACGTCTCTTGCCCGGAACAAACGCTGACGTACAACACCCTCTGTAACCCCGAGCTCCATCGCCATATCCTTGTAAGATAAATTATGTATCCATTTCATCGCAATAATTTGCCGGTAGGACGGTGTTAATTGGTTGATATAAGAGATGATGGCTTCGCGCATAAGCTTCAGCTCGACCTCTTGATCCAGAGTACCCAAATAATCCGAGGTTGGCGCCGTTTCCTTTATACACAGCATGAGCTCAGTTTCTAATTCATCCCGGTTGCGTTTGTGCTTCCGGAGGTGATTCAGCGTTACATTCCGGGTCAACTTCTTAACCCAGCTTTCATATTTATCTATATCTTGAAGCAGCGGCGCCTTGTGCACAGCCCGAAGAAAAGACTCTTGAATGATATCCTCTACAGCCGCATGATCCCTAAGAATAAAATAAATCATCGGATAGACGAGGAGATAGAACTCATGATATATCTGTTCCTGCACGCTCTTCTCTAAGTTATAGAAATCACTGCTAAATAACAGTCTGAGAGACTTCGAAATCAACGCCCCCTAGCCAACCAGGTAAAAACAATCTCTATTTCATACCCTTATTTTAGGGCAAAGCTAGGGAGTAAACAACAATAAAAACAAAGTATTATGGTAATATAATCCACTTAGTACTTATGTTGGTTTTTTTCTCGTAGCCAGGCAAATACATCATCAAGCGCCTTCTCATCTTCTTTCCGGGGAAAGCGGTGATCTAGTCCTGTGAATAAGGCCATCGTGTAAGCTTTTCCTGCTCTTTCCAAGGATTCAGCCAATTTTTTGGCATGACCGATATCGACTTGCGAGTCATGAGTACCATGAATGATATAAATGGATGTGTCGACCTCGTGAACCCATGACGCCGGGGACCGATCTTGATAAGCTTCCACTTGTTTCTTCGGGTGCCCGACTACGCGCTTTAACATCCGCCGCAAATCCACTCGCTGCTCGTACGTATCGAACATGTCACTCACTCCTCCCCAAACAACAACAGGGCCAACCCCGCTGCACTCTCTAGCCGCGCGCATCGCCATAACGGCCCCACGGGAAAACCCGATTAAAGATACAGGACCAGGTTGTACTTCATCTAAGGACTGTACCAATGGAATGGCATGAAATACATCGAACCTGTCTTCCCCTGCGAAATCTTCGCGCCCTTCACCGCCTTCATTTCCTCTATAATAGGGCGCAAAGACGACATAACCGCGTTTCGCCATGGAGATAATTCGCCGCTTCCGAACCATACCCACACGTTTGATTCCTCCTCTGCAGTAAATAACTGCTGGGAGTGGATTTGTTCCTTCCGGAACGGCTAAAAGTCCCTTCACCTTTAACCCCTGGCTTACATAGGTAAGAATAAATAGTGAAATATGCTTCACAAAGCAGCGAATTTGCTCTCTTGCCACTAACTGACCATCTTGCAATTGTGCTATGGACATGGGTTCCCCCTATTTTGACAGCTGTCAGATCATCATATAAACTTAAAGTGTCTTACTATTTTCCATCCGAAGGGATGAAACTATGAATACAGATTTTGAGAAAGAATTTAACGCCTTAGTGTTAAAAACCGCTGAACTCATTACGGGAGACACATCGCCTGAAATGCTTGAGAAAATAAAGATTTGGGCATTCTTTAATCACGTTCATAAATCGCTTCCCGCCTTGACTTCCCATTGGAATCAAACGCATCCGGAAAGCAAAGCCGAAGTGCGCCGCATTTTCGAAGAGATTCGTGATCTCAACCAAGCCCAGCAAGCAAAAAAACCTGAGTCGAAGTAATTTCGCTCACAGTACAAGGATAAACGATTCGTCGTCCAATTAGGACGAGCGCGTTTGTCAAGGTAGGTGCGAAGCAAAAGTATAAAACTTATACTTTCTTACTCTACTGAAAAAAGCGGAATCCCAGTCTGCAGACCGGGAGCCGCTTTATTTTTTATTTAGAATACCCGAGGCCAGCCGGTCGAAAAGCCGGGGAAACAGATGAAACAGCTTAATTCCGACGCCAGCTACAAAAGGAAGATTCTTTTCCGGTATTTTTTTCTGTACGGCATGGATTAGTTCTTTAACGACTTTCTCCGGTTTGAGCATAAACCAAGCGACATTTTTAACATAGTTCCCACTCGGGTCTGCTTTATCGAAGAATGGTGTGGAGATCGGTCCCGGGTTAATCGCCGTAACGGAAATCCCCGTTCGCATCAATTCCTGACGCAAGCTGTTCGTGAAACCAAGTACGGCATGCTTCGTTGCCGAGTAGCCCGTAGATTTGGCTGAACCGATTTTGCCCGCCATAGAAGCAATGTTCACGATATGACCACTTCCTGCCTTCAGCATATGAGGCAATACCGCTTGTGTACAACGGACGATCCCCATGTAGTTCACGTTCATCATATCTTCAAAGTGCTCAAGAGGCGCCCCTGCGAACGATTCAAATATTCCATAACCGGCATTATTGATTAAAATATCAATGCGGCCGAACTTCGCAATAACCTGGCTAACCACCTCATTGACCTGCTGCGTATTCGTTACATCTAAGGCGTAAACTGCATGTTGACCTTGTATGCCGGCTGCAATCGTTTCGAGCTTGTCTGTACTGCGGGCAGTTAGAACGGGGATCGCCCCCATTGCCGCAAATTGCTGTGCCATGACGGCGCCGATACCGCTTGAAGCCCCTGTAATCAAGACGATTTTGTTCGAGATGTTCAACGTCATTTCTCTCCTTATTTCAGCAAATTACAAAAAAAAAAGAGAACTGCTTACCGCAGTACTCCATTCATTCTAACATATGTATCCAGCATAATTATTCAAAATTCATATTACGTAATTAACACTTGAATGTCCAGCTCGCCAATGCTATCCATGATCAACGGTATAGTTAACGCTCTCTTCGGCACAAATCCTGCAGCCGTTGCAGATTGAACAAGCTTCGGAGGCGTAATATCCACCCTCACACCTTGATTAAAGAGCATCGTGCTCGCATTCCCGCTAATCATATTACCGAGCTCCGATATGGCACTCTTGCCCATATCGTCCATTTCCGTAATCACAAATCCGCCCATCATCGCAGAAACCATCTTCAGGGCGACATCTTCAGCCAACCCGAAAACAATATCGCCTTCCATTTGTCCGGTCATCCCGATTTGGATCCAAATATACTTTTCCACAAATTTGACGTCTTTGACGCCGAGCTGCCCGGTAGTTGGGCGAATGTTAGCAACCTGCTCGATGACAATTCTAGCCGACTCCAAAAAAGGATTAATGTACTCAGCCTTCATAGCTCCGCTCCGATCTCATTTGTGAATAAGTTCCACGAAAAACGACCTTTTTCAACATTATACCTAAAATACTAGGACAAGTATACTGCATTTTTTCATAAATTAGTTCCTTGTACTCACATACAGAGCTTCGTCCTGCCTTCATACTAAAATTGTCAAACATGGATTTAGAGATCTTTTTCAGCAGGAAATCCAGCCTGTAATCTGGAAGATTATATATAAATGTGTCGAATCCTGATACACTTAAAAAGTGTATGTCCCTCAAAGGAGCGCTGATAGCCCGCCATGATAAAACAGAAAACGACAAATAGCAATTATACTTTATACCAGCTTATGCTTGTATATCATATGATCGCTCTCATACTGGTCGGTGCGGATTTTTTCATTATCCATCAGATTCCTTACGTAAAGGCTCACCGTTTCATCGGTGTAACAACCGATATGATTGTATTTTGCTCAATGGTTGGATTGGCTTGGTTCGGGATTAAAAGGATAAAACGCAAAGAAGCCGCCATTCTGGAAACCGCCGAGCGCTATCAATCCTTATACGACAATCATCCGGACTCGATTATTTCATTTAGCCTCGATGGTGAAGTACTGTCAGCTAATGATGGGATCGAAAGCCTTTTGGGTCTTGGGTGCGAAAGCAGCATGCTGACTTCCTTTATCCCTATGATCAGCCCGCCAGATTTGCTCAAGGCTTTACATCATTTCCAAGTGGCCTCTGCCGGGATGCCGCAAAACTTTGAGGCCTCTTTTATCCATCAAAATGGGTTCCCTATCCCTTCTAATGTAACTTTCGTCCCGACGAAGGTCGATGGCCAGGTGGTAGGGGTTTACGCCATCTTAAAAGATCTTACGGAAGTTAAAGAACAAAAGAAGGTCATCGACAAGCTCTATAAGCAAAATCAGCTCATCCTCAACTCCGTATCAGAAGGCATTTATGGGATTGATATGAGTGGCCGCACTATTTTTTGGAATCAGGCTGCTGAAGCTATTACCGGTTGGAAAGTGGACGAAATGCTGGGCCGGCAAATTCATAATCTGATTCGGCCTGAAAAGACGGATGGAACCCCGTATTCACGCGAGGAAAGTCCCATTTTAAACACTGTGCTGAATTTGGATGATCCCATAATGAGAGAGGACCTGTTCTGGAGAAAAGATGGCACCTCTTTCCCGGTCGAATATATGTCCAGTCCCATTCTCGAGGAGAAGGGCCACATTCTGGGGACGGTTATCACATTTAAAGATATTACCGAGTTAAAAAAGACGCAGGAGCTGCTTATTAAATCAGATAAGCTGTCTGCCGTCGGCCAATTGGCTGCCGGTGTGGCGCACGAAATCCGCAATCCTTTGACAGCTCTGAAGGGATTCCTTCAATTATTGAAAACAAATAATACAAAAGAGCAGTATTACATAGAAATTATGCAAAAAGAACTGCAGCGCATTGAGTTTATTGTGAATGAGTTCCTGTTTGTATCCAAGCCTCAGGCGACGAACTTTGCCACTCGAACTATCGACGCGATTGTTATGAGCACCATTGAACTCCTTCATCCGCAAGCGCTGCTTGAAAACATTCAAATCGAAGCCGATATTGCGCCTGAGCTCCCTCCTGTTTCTTGTGACGAGCGGCAAATTAAGCAGGTTTTCATTAATATTTTGAAAAATGCGCTGGAATCTATGGAACAAGGGGGAAAAATGCGTATCCAAGCTGCAGCCGACCCTACGCAGCGAAACGTTCTCATTCGTTTCATTGATCAAGGTTGCGGTATCGCACCGGAACGGCTGCCCAAGTTGGGAGAACCCTTCTATAGCACGAAGGAAAAAGGTACTGGACTTGGTCTCATGGTTTGTTACCGCATTATTGAGGCGCATGGCGGCATGATGGAAATTCGAAGTAAACTGGAAGAAGGAACGACGGTTGAAATTACACTTCCTTCCGCACAAACAAAAGACAACGAGGGAGTGTTCGCATCATGAAAGGTTTTCTAATTGATTTGGATGGTACACTGTATCGGGGGCATGAACCGATTCCCCATGCTGATTCTTTCATTCGGTGGCTGCAGCAGCACCGCATGCCCTATTTGCTGGTGACGAACAATTCATCCCGTACGCCGGAGCAGGTTGCCGAGCATCTGCTAGAACTCGGCATCGAAGTACCGGCGGCAGCGGTCTATACCTCCTCACAGGCTGCCGCCAAGTATTTGACCGAGCAGCGCGGCGGCAGCCGCGTGCATATGGTAGGCGAAGCCGGACTGCGGATCGCCTTAGAGGCGTCCGGCTTCGCTATTGACGGGACGACGCCACCGGATTACGTCGTCCAAGGCATTGACCGCAGCTTCTCCTATGAGAAGCTGACCGAAGCGGTCCGCCACGTGAAGGCTGGCGCGACCTATGTGTTAACCAACCCCGACCGCATGCTGCCGTCGGATGGGGGGCTTATGCCAGGGGCAGGCTCCCTGGCCGCTTCGATCACCGCCGCCTCCGGCGTGGAGCCGGTGGTGATCGGGAAGCCTTCGCCGATCATCATGGCTTACGCCATAGAGCGGCTCGGTCTTCCTGCCGCCGATGTCTGGGTCATCGGCGATAACGTGTACACCGACATCCGCGGAGGCGTGGTGTCGGGGTGCCGCACGGCGCTCGTGCTGACCGGCGTCGCAACGGCGGATAACGTGCACGAGCAAGTGGCGTCGGCAGGCGTGACGCCCGACCTTGTTTGCGATGATTTGGCGCATTTCATCGCGCAATTCAGTGCTTTTGACAGGTCTTAGTTCGCTGACGTTGAAGGCTCCTATTGACTGGCCATAGGCTGAAGCCTAATGGTAAACGGAAAACTAAGTCTTGCTCCTTGTAACACATGCAACGATAATCAATGCATCCGACTTTATGCGGCTTATATTGCAAAAGCATAACTGACTTGCCCCTTTCAAAATGAAATGGGCTTTTTTTTATTTGCGCTCACGTGCTGTAACGATGAGAAACATCGTTACAGCACGTGAGCGCCGCGACGGAGCACCTGTAGCGATGAGAAACATCGTTGCAGCATGTGAGCGCCGCGGCGGAGCACCTGTAGCGATGTAAAACATCGCTACTGCACATGAGCGCCGCCGCGGAGCAACTGTAGCGATGTAAAACATCGCTGCAGCACGTGAGCGCCGCCGCAGAGCAACTGTAGCGATGTAAATCATCGCTACATGCCGAAAAAGGCCAGGCAGTCTGGCCTTCTCTCACCTGCAACGATGAGAAACATCGTTGCTGCACGTGAGCGCCGCCCCGGAGCACCTGTAGCGATGTAAAACATCGCTGCATGCCGAAAAAGGCCAGGCAGTCTGGCCTTTTCTCACCTGCAACGATGAGGAACATCGTTGCAGCACGTGAGCGCCGCCGCGGAGCACTTGTAGCGATGTAAAACATCGCTGCATGCCGAAAAAGGCCAGGCAGTCTGGCCTTTTCTCACCTGCAACGATGAGAAACATCGTTGCTGCACATGAGCGCCGCGGCGGAGCACTTGTAGCGATGTAAAACATCGCTACATGCCGAAAAAGGCCAGGCAGTCTGGCCTTCTCTCACCTGTAACGATGAAAAACATCGTTGCAGCACATGAGCACCGCGGCGGAGCAACTGTAGCGATGTAAAACATCGCTGCAGGCCGAAAAAGGTGAGGCAGTCTGGCCTTTTCTCACCTGTAACGATGAAAAACATCGTTGCTGCACGTGATCGCCGCGGCGGAGCACCTGTAGCGATGTAAAACATCGCTGCATGCCGAAAAAGGCAAGGCAGTCTGGCCTTTTCTCACCTGTAACGATGAGAAACATCGTTACTGCACGTGAACGCCGCGGCGGAGCACCTGTAGCGAAGTAAAACATCGCTGCATGCCGAAAAAGGCCAGGCAGTCTGGCCTTTTCTCACCTGTAACGATGAAAAACATCGTTACTGCACATGAGCGCCGCGGCGGAACACCTGTAGCGCTGTAAATCATCGCTCAGTCCAACCGGTCCCAGTCTACTTCCGGAGGAGAGCCTTTTTCCTGCAGACGCCCTTCTCGGGCATCCTTTTGCAGCTGCTCCAGCCATTTTAACTCACTAAAGGAGCGTTTATATGTGCCAATCATCATCTGTAAAACAACACGGGGAACCGTGTTTCGGTGCTCCTCGTAGATGCTTTTTATTCTGTTCATGATCATTTTCTCGGCTAATATTTTATTTTCAAGAATATCGGCTATTTTGGCTTGGTCACCATGCACGGAAAATGGCAGAGCGACGTATAGCGGGTGATAGTGCTTAATTTCTTCATGCAGCTGCTCGATCAGCAGCTCTTGAAATTTAAGTTTCCCGGCTTCGGTAATTTGAAAGACGGTTTTCTCCGGGCGATTGGTATCGCGCACGACTTCAAGTGCTTCCACGTGACCGTCCTTGCGCAATTGATCCATGGCATAATAGAGCGAGCCATCTTGCAGCTTCATATAATTATGCATGCCTCGTTCTTTCATCGTTTGCCGAATTTCATACGTATGCCGGTTGGCTTCCATCAAAAGACCGAGTATGACGAGCTTCATCGACATAGCGGTTAACCTCCTAGTGCCCTACAGGCGCATTCCCTTTGACAGGGGCGCTTCCCATTTCCAGCTTCGCATTCCCCATAAGCAAAATAAACGCGAGTCCGATGACAGCTAAAACAATAGTTGTTTGAAAAACAACGGCAATGGAATCTGCAAGTGCAGTCAGCAGCTTGTGCAGCACTTCAGCAGGAATATTGGCTCGAACCTGCGGCTGCAGCAATATGCGCGCATCGTGAAACTTTTCAGCCATGGCCGGATCTTGTAGGGATTCTGTAATGTTATCTCTAAGAGAGTTTACCTGAATACTACCGAACACCGCAACACCGATTGCAGAACCAACGGAACGGAAAAAGCCCACGAGTGATGTCACTGTGCCTCTGCGGCGGAAATCCACTTTATGCAAAGCGGACATGGACGTAATCGGGAAGCAAGCACCAATGCCGAGCCCCATAAGAATCATAAATGTCGTGATGACCCAGCGTTTGGAATCAATGGAGATGCCGCCTAAAAGCGATGTAGCTACTAGCAAAAGAGCAGCGGACACCAGCATCACGTTGCGGTAAGAGAATTTTCCGATAAAACGCCCGCCCAATGCGGAGCTGACAACGACACCGAGCATCATCGGCGTTAAAGTAGAGCCTGCGCTTGTAGCAGAGCCTTCAAACACACCTTGAATAAACAACGGAATATAGGTCCCCGCCGAAATCAGAACAGCCCCGTAAGCGAAGCTGACACCCATACTTGCGGTGAATAGGCGATTTTTGAACAAATCAAGCGGAACGATCGGTTCTGCTGCAAATTTCTCAATCGTGAGGAAGACGGCCAAGAGCACGGCAAAGCCTGCGAACAAGCTAATAATTTGCCAAGAACCCCAAGCATAATCTTTACCGCCAAGTTCTAGCGCAAACATGAGTGACATGATCGCTCCCGTCAGTAAAATCGTACCGCTCCAATCGATTTTGGCTTTGCTGTGCTCCACGGACTCGTGGTAAGAGAAAATAATTAATAATAAGGATACGACACCCAGTGGAAGATTAATAAAGAAAATCCATTCCCACGTAACATGATCCGTGAAATAGGCGCCAATAATCGGACCGAGCACGCTCGACAAACCGAATACGGCTCCGAAAAGCCCTTGCATTTTCCCCCGCTTCTCCGGAGGAAAAATGTCGAAGATAATGGCAAACGTAATCGGCATGAGGGCACCGCCACCGATACCTTGAATAGCACGATACACGATAAGCTGGGTCATTGATGTAGCAGTTCCGCATAGAGCGGAACCAACCATGAATACAATGATTCCTATAATAAAAAACAGCTTACGGCCATACATATCCGATAGCTTGCCGAAAATAGGCATGGCTGCCACGTTCGCAATCAAATATGCTGAGAAAACCCAAACGAACTGGCTGAAACCGCCTAGTTTGGACACAATGGTCGGCATCGCCGTAGAGACGATCGTTTGATCCAGCGAAGCCAGCAAAAGTCCTAACATCAACCCGACGACCGTCCAGGTTGGGTTTGACTTGCGTGTTAACGACATGAGATGAATCTCCTTTATCACTCAATTTTGTATACAACAATTATTATAATCAAATTTGAGTATATAGCAATAAAAAACACAGCTGGTTGTCCCTGTTTAACTAGAAACATTGCCGAGCCTAGCCCTACTATCATATAATAGGGTTACAAAAGCTTTTTATGCCCTTTACAATTTCGATAAATTTTATTTGTAAATATACTATGAATAGCAGGAGGTAATCGCATGAATATGAACCAGTTGGAGACATTGCTCACGATCTCGAAAACGATGAGCTTTCGTAAAGCTGGCGAAATTCTCAACTTGACCCAACCTGCCGTTTCCGCGCAAATCAAGAGTCTAGAAGATGAATTCGGCACGATTCTCATTGATCGCAATCAGCCTGTTACTTTAACGGATAGCGGAAAGCTATTCTTGGAGCATGCTGAGAAAATGCTGCGGATCGCCAGTGACCTCAAGCAGCGCTTGACAGATTTACATCAAACACCCCAAGGTCATATCCACATCGGCACGACGACCTCGATTGCCATGCAAATTTTGCCGCGGGTGCTTTCCTATTTTCAAGACCAATTCCCCCTAATCAAAACGACCATTCACTCCATGACATCTTCCCAAATTATGAACTCTGTTGAGAATAGTCAAATTGATATCGGGCTGACTTATTTATTCGAGAAAAACCAAGCCTTAGAAACTTCCGTGCTGTACTACGACACCTTTGAGCTGATCGTCTCGACGCATCATCCACTCAGCCGGTTCGCCCACTTATCCATTGAGAAGCTGCGCAATATTCCATTCATCATGTTGTCACCGGAAACCGCCGGACGGCGTTTCGTCGATCAAGTTTTCAAAGCCTATGATGTCTCACCGCATATTGTGATGGAGCTGTCCAGCAGTGAGGAAGTGAAGCGCATGGTCGAATTAAATCTCGGCGTCGCGATCATCTCCAAGCTTTCAGTGGCTGAAGAGCTGCGGCATGGTACTTTGAAAATGGTGAAAGTAAATGAGCTGGATATTACTCATCCTGTAGGTGTAGTATATAAGTCGGGACGTTACTTAAATTCTGCGATGCAGCAGTTCCTTGCCGATCTAAAAGGGATGCCGGAAACGCAGTTTCTTGGCTCAGAATAAAATTAAACTCACTGATAAGTTTAGGAGGTATCCATGTATGAAATTCGACCTACATACTCATCATGACCGGTGCGGGCACGCTCAAGACAAGATTCGAGACTATATCGAAGCTGCCATTGCCGGCGGTTTGCAAGCGATTGGGATTTCGGACCACTCCCCCTATTTCGGAAGTCCGGAAGATCGAGCACAACCTTTAATCGCCATGGCGAAAAGCGAATTTCCCCGTTATATTGAGGAAGTGCTTCAGCTAAAAAAAGAATATGAAGGTAAAATCGATGTCCTGTTAGGCGTGGAGTCCGACTATTTTCCCGAGCACGTTGACATCTATCGCCAAGAGTATGCCAAATATCCATTCGACTACATCATTGGTTCCGTGCACTTGTCCGGTGGCGTCAGTATTTTTAATCGTAACAGATGGAAACATCTGAACGAAGCACAAAAAATCGAGCATAAAGAAGAGTACTATCGCCTTATCGCCGATTCCGCCCGTTCCGGTATGTTCAATATTCTTGGACATATCGACGCAATGAAAGGCTTTTACCCTGCTTTCTCTGACATCGCAACGCCGGCAGTAAACGAAACCTTGAAGGTTATCGGCGAGTGTGGTGTAGCCATTGAGATCAATACGTCAGGCAAAACCAAAGACGTTGGCGGCTGGTACCCTTCGCACTCGATTTTGGAGCAAGCGCTTCACTATGGCGTCGAGGTGACATTCGGATCCGATGCTCATAACCCAAGCCGTGTTGGGGATGACTGGGAAGAAGTGAGTAAAACGCTGAAAGAGATCGGCTTTAAGCATTGGGTTTATTTCAAAAACAAACAAAAACAGATTGTTCCTCTATAAGGAAGAGGCTGCCCTTCAGTAGATAGTTCTACTAGAGGGCAGCCTCTTTTATTCTGCTGCAATTGTTGCCATAAACGATAGCTTGGGCTGAAGACTCTCCTGCAGTCTGACTTGTACCTGATCGGCCGTCATGGGCTTAAAGAAATAGTAGCCTTGTATTTGGCTGCAGCCATTTGCAACCAGGAAATCGGCCTGCTCTTCCGTCTCAACCCCTTCGGCAATTATTTGCAGTTGAAACGATTTGGCGACAGAAATGATCGCTTTGATCATAGCCCGATCCTTGTCATCGGTTTGAACGCCTCGGACAAATGATTGGTCCAGCTTGATTTTGGTGACCGGGAACCTTTTTAAATAGCTCAGTGAGGAATAATGAGTGCCGAAATCGTCCACGGATATCGCAATGCCGAGCTCACGCAGACGGCCAAGAGCTTCCAACTGCTCGTCCTGCATCGCGACATTTTCCGTAATTTCCATTTCCAAATATATCGCCTCAAGGCCTGTCTCTTCTAGAATTTGAGTCACTTTATCGACAAACCGCTCATCGTTCAGCTGCTTAACGGACAGATTGACGGATATCGTCAGTGGATCTTCCAGGATGCTGTGCCAGGCTTTCATCTGCAAGCAAGCTCCCCGCAGCACCCATTCGCCGACAGCGACAATGAAGCCCATTTCTTCCGCAATCGGAATGAATTCAGATGGAGAAATGTAACCCTTGGTCGTATGATTCCAGCGCAGCAGCGCTTCAACGCCGGTGACTTTTCCTTGCAGGCAATCAACCTGCGGCTGATAGACAATCTCGAGTTCATTTCGATCCATGGACTGCCGGAGGTGGTTCCCCATTTCCAGCTTCGAAACGGAATTCATTGCCATCTGCTGATTAAAGAAGCTGTAGGAACTGCCGCTCTCTTTTTTGGCGATATACATGGCGATATCTGCGTTTTTAAGCAGTGACTCCCAGGTTAAACCTCCATGCGGATACTGCACGATCCCAATGCTCGCGCTGATGAAAAAAGAGCGGTTCGCTATCACACAAGGCGGCTTCAAGATTTCAATCAATTGTTCGCAGAAGCACTGAATGTCCTTTTCATCGGAGCAGTCTTCCAGCAGGATCGCAAACTCATCCCCGCCGAATCTGGCGAACGTATGAACGGGAAGCTCGGAGTGCTGTATCCGGTTTACAACTTCGCGCAACATGAGATCACCCATGTGGTGACCATGCGAATCATTCACCATTTTAAAGTTATCCAAGTCAAAAAACAGCACAGCCAGCGATGTATGGTTGATTTCGTTATAGACAATCTGTTCTTTCAAAATCATTTGAAAATGCGCGCGATTATGAATCCCTGTCAGCACATCATGGTAGGCCATATAAGATAGCATGTGCTCGGATTCCAGCAGCCTTTTGGTTGAGTCTTGAAGCTCCTGCTGTCCGGCTATCAGCTCCTCGTTCACCGCTGTCAAATCTTCATTGGCGAGCTGCAATTCTTGTGTGCGCTCATTCACTGCCCTGCTCAGCGTATCACGCTGCCTAACCATATAGAGGAAGAATAATAAACCGAGTACCAAAATCGTTATTAATGAGCTGCGCATCAGGAGGATCTGCTGATCGATGCTCTGTACCGCGCTGCTCTGTGGCAGCGCACCCAACTCCCATGTATGATCAGAAAGCTCAATGGTGGCTATCATAGGATGGTTAGCTTGGAAAACAGCATCATCCCCAAAAAAGGCAGGTTGCCCCGGGTTACGGATGGCAAGCTGTCCGTCTCTGGCATCCTCGTCCTTAAAACCTGCTTCGGCAAGCAGATAATCCACGTCTGCACCAACAGATACGAAGCCCCAAAAAACACCTTTTCGATAAATAGGTTTGCGTGCAATTAATCCATTCATCCCTTGCAGCAGTTCAAAAGGACCATCTATGGTCATTTTCTTGGTTTGAAGCGCGTGCAAAATTTGCTGCTGTACATTTACCCGGGGATCGTTCAAGAAATCCCAATTCGCAATGCTTTCATTTCCCTTAAGCGGAAAAACGAATTTCACTACGCCATTGGGGGCGATGATTAAATTAAGCGTAGATGCTTCTGCCCCAAGATAAAGAGAGGCTATGTAATTCAGTACTTCTTGATCTTGTTTATTTTCCAAATAGTTAGAGTTTACGTAAGCTTCCAGACTGACCATGAAATTAAAATTACGATCGATCACGGATTGCAAGGTCAAAGCCCTTGAGGATAATTTTGACTGTTCCGTTATGCTTAGCTCGTTCAATAAAGATTTCTTGTGCTTGCCGAGCACAAACTCGGAGGAAGAGACGAGTATGACGAAAACTAGAGCTATCATCGTATATTGCATCGCTTTCATTCGACACTACTCCCGTCAGCCGTAAACTTTAAATGTCATTTTTCGACATTCCCTTTCTATTATTTCATCTACGAAGTGCTATATCAATCTTTTTATTCCATTTGGAAATAGTTCACAAACAAAAAGAAACCCGGCGCGCAGCCAGGTCCTCGGGGTTCATATCCTTACTGCGTGAAAGTCCATCTTCCCCCTCTAGGTCTTGCACTTTTCACAGATAATGTGAAACAATAGATGCAAGTCATTGCCTTGTGGAGGGAAGTCCAATGAAGACTCATCTCGGATCACTCGGAAATCTGCGTCCCACCGTCAACTTCTGCAACTATTTTCAAGCTCCGGCCGGCACTTATTGGGGACCTCGCACGATTCCGGACTGTCAACTCATTCTCGTAGTTTCCGGTTCTGCCAGTTTCGAATTCGCAGGTAAATACCTGAATTTACTTCCGGGTAATTGTTTGTTCTATGGCTCCGATACGCCGCACCGTTTAGCGATTTCTTCCGATGGCCCCTCGACTTTAGGCAGCATTCATTTTAGCTGGGATTCGGCTTCAAGCGAAGCGATTCATCCGGAAGGAGCAATCATTTTACATACGAAAGAGCACTTAGTAAGACGTGCCAGAACCTATACCGTTCATGTGGAAGGACACGGGGACGTCGATATGTGGCACTTCTATGAGATCACGCAGCTGGAAGGCTTGTTTGCGCGGATCGCCAAGGAATTCGTTCACCGCGAGCCTGGCTACGGCTCTATCTCCCGCGGCTATCTCATCCAAATTCTTACCACCTTGTTGCGTTACCAAATAGACAAACGGTTTCGGGCTGCCAACGAGCATAGCAAAATTGCGGCATCGATAGAGGCGATTCAGCAGGATACCTCACGCAATTGGTCAACGCCCGAACTTGCAGCTATCAGCGGCTACCACCCTACCTATTTCGCTGAATTGTTTCGCGAAGCGACCGGGTATGCCCCAAAGCACTATTTAGTTCTGGAAAGAGTGAAACAAGCGCAGCTGCTTTTGCTGCACGAACCTTCCATTGAAGCCGTGGCGATGAAATTGGGTTACTCCAGTATTCATTATTTTTGCAGAAATTTTAAGGCGGTTACAGGATTAACCCCTACTGAATTTAAACAGCGTAATGTTGCGCTATAGGGAGTTATTTCCACAATTTGAACCTTGTTATATAATAATCCAAGGAAACTTGAACGATTGGAGATATGTTATGGAAATTATTGAAATTCCTATAGCTTTTATTGATGAAGACACGGATCAGCCCAGATATCAGTTCGATGAAGAAGCGCTGCAAGAGCTCATGAAAAGCATTGAAGAGATCGGTTTGCTCTCTCCGATTAAGGTAAGAACGGCGGGACACAACCGTTACAAAATCATCTACGGGAACCGCAGGTACAAGGCAAGTAAAATGCTCGGAAAACAAACCATGTCCTGCATTGTATCCACAGTGACGGATGAGATGGAAATTTATCTGGAGCAAATTGCGGAGAATTTGACGCGGGAAGGCTTCTCCCCGATTGAGGAAGCGGAGGCTTTCCATAAGCTGATGAATGATGCCAGATTCAGTTCCTCCATTAAATACCTCTCCAGTAAACTTGGAAAACCTGAATCCTACATCAAAAATAAATGTGATTTATTGAAATTCGGCAACGCAGTCAAAAAACTGATCGTAAGCGGTACGGAAATTCGCAAGGACAAACTGACGGAGGATCAGCTGCTGCCCCTCAAGGATCTACCGATCGAGCACCGCGATTCGCTTGCTTTGATTATTGCGAGAGACGAAATGCCGGTAAGCGACGTAAAAAAAATCGCGAAAATGTTCAAAGATAAAGATATTTCGGAAAGCACGAAAGGAAAGCTCTTGTACAAATCAGGGCACGAGCTGGTCGAAACCTGGTCTGTCTTTCAAAACAACCGCGCAGAGCGGGCCAAGCCTGCAGCTGCAAAGGCTCCTGCCAAAGCGGCGAAATCGGAGAAAGCCGCTGCTGCAAGTCATGCGCCAATGGTGGAGCATAGCAATCTGTCATCTTCGGTCGGCCAGTCCCAAGTGGCAGCGACTGCGGTATTAGCTCCTATTCAAGTCAAATTGCAGCAGCTGCTTGCTGTCGTCCAAGAGCCAAGTGAGAGTGACCTGCAGACCGATGCCGCCAAACTCGATGACACCGAAAGAGACAAGTTTCTGAACGATGTCAACACACTAGTCGAGCATTTGGAGAAACAGTTGGATGAATGGAAAAGAGTTAGAGAGCTAGCCCTTTCAAAATAGCTTTTTCGCGAAACAATGCCTTGGAAGACCGCCATACATTGGGCGGGAAAATTGAAGCGTAAGCCCAGCCGCCTCTAAGTTTTGCCGGCTGACCGCATTGTCCGGATGAACAGTGGCGTAAAGGTACAGCATGTCCTTTTCCCGAGCGCGCTGTTCTCTCCAGGCATGGAATCGCCGCTGCAGTCCTTGTCCTCTAACCGATTCGTGGACAATCGTTCCTTCCAGCGAAGCGACTCTTGGCAGTTCCGCCTCCGGCACGCCAAACTCTCGTCCGAGATTGCTGGCGCTGAACCCCGGGAATGCAATCACCGTATAGGCAACGAGCGCGTCTCCTTGATATACGCCGTACATCTCGCCTTTTTGCTCAACATATTCGTATAGGGCTTCTAAGCGGTCCGTTGAGTACAGAGCATCCGACGGCAGGCGCGAAACCACATCCATCAGTAGTGCTTGTACCTGCGGTACGTCTTGCTCCCATAGTCGTTTTATTTCCATGATGTGTGAACCTCCATTGCTTTCTGATCGTTCCTTCCCAAATCCCTATGTCTTACTTTGCAGCGCTACCCACATGGACTTGTTACGGAATTCTTCCTCTGCCCCCAGCTCCCTGCCGAACCAAGCAGGCACTTCAAAACGCTCTGCCGCTTCTAAGCTTGGAAATTCGACCTCGACCACTGCCAAATCCACTTGCTTATATTCATCGATTTCAAAACAAATCCCCTGAAATTCCACCGTCGTACGAATCTTCTCCAGCGGGATTAGACCTGTACGGTCCAGCAACTGCTTATACACAGGTTCCGAGATGCTGTATTCAATTTCTTCCCTAACCATGCCATGACCGGATTTAAACGTGTGTGTAAAATGCGATTCGCCCGAGCTGTCAACCAACTGACGCACGCGAATTTCCTGATCTTCTGAGAAAGCTAAGTATGTTTGATAAATATATTGCTTGGAAACGAGCTTCATTTCTTCATTTTCTAACTCTGTCGCAGGAAACACAGGCAATAAAAACTTTCTTTCAATCTCGGCACCCATAGGTAAAGCCCCTCTCCCAAATCAATCATGTTTTAACGCTATTTTAGCATAAAAGTGATCCGACTTCTTATGCGAGCTATTTATACAAAGCTCTGAACCTCGCCGGGGACACTTCATTCCATGCCCGAAACATTTTACCAAAATGAAATTCATCAGCAAAGCCGCAGGCAACCGCAATCGCTTTCATCGGCTCCTCCGTCAATAATAGAAGCGTTTTGGCTTTCTCGTTGCGAATTCGGTTCAAGTACTCCTTGGGAGAAATGCCCGTTTGCTGTATGAACATTTTGCGTAATTGGGAAACTGAAATATGGAAAGTCCTCGCCAGTTCCTCCATTTTGAGCTGCCGGTTGTAGCAGGTTTCCATCCAAAACTTCGCTTGCAGAAAAGCTTTCATATAGGGGTCCGCCGATGCCTGCGTATCTCTCATATAATGAAACAGCTTCGAAAGCACGTATTGAAACTCCGCCTGCCTTTCATGCGGATCGGTACTCTGGATCGACCACATTTGCTTAAATTGCTCATGAATCCAAACCGCTTGTTCCGGGGAATACAGCTTGATAAAAGGCAAGTGAAGCGTGTCTACATACACAGGCTTTTGCCAGGTTGCATGCTCATAAGGCACATCGAAAGCGTCAAATAGCAGCATCCGAATGTATAGCGGTTGGTCCACTGAGGATGACATGGTCAGCGAAAAGCCGGGCTTCAGGTAAAGAAGCGTTCCCGGCTTCACCTGGATGGGCTCCTCCTCCGGCGAATGTGAAAATTCGCCCTCCCCGCTCATAATCCAGTAAAGCGAATGAACATCCATCGTATTCCGAATATCCTTCCAGCCAGGAACAGGAAGCTTCTCATAGGTGAGACGGAGATGATAAATTCTGTGCGCTTTGATTTCCATACTGTCACCACCTGTAAAGCGATTTTGACAAATTGCAAAATACTTTGTCCATAGAAAATACTTATTCCTCCATGATACGCTTTACGAAACAGACATGAAAGGGGCTTTTCCTTTGATACGATCTTTTAACCAGCACATCCTTCGTAAGACCCGTTTGCTTGATGGATTATGGGACTTTGTCACAGATCCCGGCAATGTAGGCACTACCGAGGAATGGCACAAGAATTTCCCTTCCGATTCCCGAAAGCTCGTTGTTCCTTCCTGCTGGAATAATGAACTGGGCTTATTCGAATACATTGGCGCAGCGTGGTACCGCACCTATTTCGATACGACACAAGAAACGAATATTCGCTTGATCTTCGAGGGCATTCTTCATCATGCCGATGTTTATGTAGACGGTCTGCATCTCGGATACCACTTTGGAGGCTATACGCAGTTCATGACACTGCTTCCGCATCTCGCGCAAGGAAGGCATGAACTCATCATTCGTGTAGACAGCACGTTGGACTGGCAAACACTGCCGACTGATGTGGCGGATTGGTACTCTTACGGCGGCATCATCCGCTCTGTAGAGCTTCAGGAACTGCCTGATGTCTATATCGATACGTTGAAAATCGATTATGAACTTACTGGCGATCAAGCGGATATCCGCCTGCACGTTCAGGTAAATTCATTAAGCGACAAAGACTCTGAGATCGCTGTTAACGCTTCTACAGAAGGACTGGATTTCCCCGCTTCAACCGTGCAGCTGGCAGCGGGTCAATCTGAGACGCTGACACTTCTTGGGAGTCTCGCAAACATCCGTAAATGGGATGTCGGCGCACCCGAACTTTACACGTTCACGGTGCAAGCAGGCGAAGACGATCTTATCGACCGGACAGGCTTCCGTACGGTGAAAGTCGACAATGGCCAAATTCTTTTGAACGGGAAAAAACTTTATCTGCAAGGGGTTAACCGGCACGAGGAGCATCCGGAGTGGGGTTTTGCGTTTCCGCCTAAGCTCATGCTGAAGGATTTGGCTATTTTGCAAGATTTGGGATGCAACATCGTGCGCGGTTCGCATTATCCGCAAAGTCAGTTCTGGGTCGATTTGCTTGATGAACACGGCATGCTCCTATGGAGCGAAATTCCGATGTGGGGCTGTTTTATGAGCACGGAAACGCTGGCTAGTCCTCTCTTCGCGGAGCGCGGCGTTCAAATGCTGGATGAAATGATTACCCGCGACTATCATCATCCTTCGATCATTTTCTGGGGAGCCCATAATGAAATCGATACACGCACGACAGAGGCGCTAGAGCTTACGAAAAAGTTTGTTGGCAAAATCCGCAGCATGGATGAAAGCCGTCTAGTCACCTACGCCACCATGCACCCAGTGGAAGATATCGTCCTGTCCTACTTCGATGTCATCGGCATCAACAAATATTATGGTTGGTACGAAGGGAACGTAAACGGATTCCGCGATATGCTGCAAAATTATTATCGCAATGCCGAAGCGCAAGGCGCCGACGGCAAGCCTTTAATCATGAGCGAGTTCGGCGCGGCCGGTATTTTCGGAGACGCTGGCTGGGAGCCGCGCTTATTTAGCGAAGACTACCAGGCTGACGTCGTGCAGCAGGCACTGCAAATTTTCCGCGAGGATCCGCGCATCGTCGGTACGCTGATCTGGCACTTCGCCGACATCCGCGTCGATGTGCGCAGTGATCGCCCTTACTTCCGCGATCGCGCGCGGAGCTTCAACAACAAAGGGTTGTTGAATGAGTACCGCAAGCCTAAGCTGGCTTACCGGTTGGTGAAGGAGATTTACCGGTCTGAGCGATAGATAATAAGGGACCTGGCCTTAGTGGCTGGGTCCCTTTTGATATTTGGATGAGGAGTTGGGCTCTAACCTTATGTTTGTTTTATGAGAGTGGGAATTGCTGATGAGATTGAGGGAAAAGACAGAGGTGTAGCGAGATTCATGGAGGGAGCGTTAGATTTAGAGAGGTAGAGAGATTCATGGGGAAAGAGGCAGATAGATAGTGCAATAGATAGATAGAGGTAGCTGGATGGAGAATGAGATAGATATGGCAACTACAGGGCGCTATTTGAGTAAAATCAGCTTCTTTTGTGGTGTGAGTGGAACTACAGGCCCTTATTTGCCCATTCTGGCTATTTTTCAGCCAAAATCCGTAGGATAGAAGATCATAGTTCCCTTCGAACTATGATTTAGCTGTTTTGTTGGGAAATAGCGGACTGTAGTTCCTCTCACTGGGGGGGAGGCGTGGTGCAATTGAGGTGGATATGGCAACTAGTAGTTCCTCTCACTTGGGGAGAAGCCGCTCCCGCTTTGGCCTACCGCCTAAAAGAACTCATCCATGAGTTGATAGTACTGGACTTTTGTTTCATCCAGCTCTTTTAGACCATAAGCATTGAGAAAAGTTTGCACATGCTCACTGCCAAAGTTATACCCAATACTTCTGATCGCCAAGGCTAAATCCTGATACCGATCCGCAACCCCTGCCCTGCCCCAATCGATAAAACCGTGAACTTTTCCATCTTTGAGGATGATATTGGGTAAGCAGTAGTCGCCGTGCGTAAAGACCAAATCCTCTGTTTGGGGCTTTTTGTGCAGGAGATCATGAGCTAAATCCTCTGCCTTTAATCCATGTCTTTGCTGATCAAAATCATCTTCGTCAACAAATCCACATGCAATTCGCCTTTGTGCTTCCTCTAACTTCGTATCAAGCCTATGATCAAAAGGACACCCTTCAACCGGTATTTCATGAACAGCTCTAAGGCCATAAGCCAATTGCTGCATTAATTGTGGAAGCATCATTGAATATGACTTATCTGAGGCATTGACACCTTCGATTTCGGTCATTAGCAAGTACTCGTTGGCTTCATCCTGTCCATAATAAAAGACCTCCGGGACAGGCAGTTTGCCTTGCAACCACACCAACCGTTCTTTCTCACTCAGGAGACTTTCAACCGCGGTGAGCGATTGGATTTTTATGTATAGGTTCGATGAGGCACCTGTCAATAAGTACGTTTGGGATTGAGATAGACCGAGGGTAATTCTATGCCATGTGTACCCGTCTATCCATTGCGATAAATCCGCTGGCAGCGTCATATCTTGCATGTTGGTTCCCTCCCTTTTACAAGCTCACCGTGAATTCAATAATGCTCTTTGAACGCGCTCCATTAAGTCCGCATAATCAAAACTGTCAGGAGTTGTTGTGTCAATTTCAACAATCGTGCCACCGATGGCTAGCGGCGCAAGATGTCCGCGCAAAATCCGCTCTTTGTTCTCATCTTGCTCAATCCACTCTCTATCAGAGTGACCAGCATGCCGTTCTTTTGCCCCCATACGTGCTAGGAAACGCTTCAAGAGGACTTCCCCGTTCGTTTTGCATACGATTTGAAACGGCTCGAAATCGTAAGCATTCTGCAATTTCAGAAGCTCGGCACTTCTTAATTCTGGCCGGCCAAAAAATCCCTCCATCATCATCGATTGACCGGCTGATAACAAGGTGCTTGCAACCGAGTAAAGCATATTAAACGCTGCAGGCGCTATCAACGGAGGAATCCCATTGTTCTGGCAATCTAATGCATCATAAAGAGTCTCATAAATCCCGTCCCGCGAGAATAATGGAATACGTACATCTTGTGCAAGTCGCTTAGCTAATGTTGTCTTTCCAGTGCCAGGAAGACCATTCACAATAATGACTACTGGTTTCGACACGCAGAAGTACCTCCAATCCCTTTGGATTCGTTTTCATCCATTATAGCATCAATCATTAGACCCTTGGAAAAAACGGTCACGGTTACCTTTCCCCTCCAGCAACGAATCACGCCTCCAAACAAAAAAAGGGACCTAGCCAACGGGGCCGGGTCCAAAGTTTATATTAAAAAAGGGGGTCTTGTTTATTATAATAGCCCACTAATGTTAGAGGACTGTAACAGAAATATTCCAATTGTGTTACAAAAAAAGCGATTTCTGACGAGGCGCTATTTTGCTGGCAATTTTGTACATACTACAGAAATAAATCTTTAGGATAGGAGCATGTTTGGTGAACAAAAACAAGAACAAGCACAATAGCACGAACGGAAACATCCAAGAAGCCATAGTGGAACAAATCAAACAGCAGGCTGTGCCTTTAACCACCCCGCAAGATCTGGATGCCCTTCTCGAAGCTATCGGAGATAAAAAATATGTACTCCTGGGTGAGGCAACGCACGGAACATCCGAGTTCTATACGCTGCGCACTGAGCTAACCCGCAAACTTATAGAAACGAAAGGCTTTTCGTTTATTGCCGTCGAAGGCGACTGGCCCTCCTGCTATGAAGTCAACCGTTATGTGAAGCAGTACAAGGATGCAAAACCAAACACACGCGAAGTGCTGGAAGGTTTTAACCGCTGGCCTACATGGATGTGGGCCAACGAAGAGGTTGGAGCGCTTGTCGATTGGCTCAAACAGCATAATGCAGATAAGCCCATCGAACAAAGAGTCGGCTTCTATGGGTTGGACGTCTACAGCTTATGGGAGTCGTTAGATGAAATCGAACGCTATTTGCAGGAGAAAGGCACGCCTGAGCAGCTCGCTTTAGCGCGCTCAGCCTTTGAATGTTTTGACTCCTACGACAAGGAAGGTCAAAACTATGGTGTGTCCGCGGCTTTCTACGGCGAAAGCTGCAAAGACGAGGTCGTGAAGCTGTTGAAGGAGCTTCACGCGAAGCGAGTGCGGTACGACGAAGACAGCGAAGCGGCCCTTAGCGCGGAACTCAACGCGCTTGTTGCCGTGAACGCAGAGGACTACTACCGCACCATGGTCCGCCACGACGCGGAATCGTGGAACATCCGCGACCGGCACATGACCGAGGCGCTGCGCCGCCTCGCACAGCACCATGGCCCAGACGCCAAGGTCATCGTCTGGGAACACAACACGCACATCGGCGATGCGCGTGCAACAGATATGCAGGCCGACGGCATGGTCAACGTCGGCCAGCTCGTGCGCGAAGCGCACGGCGAAGCCGATGTGTTCGCCATCGGCTTCGGCACTTACCGCGGCACGGTCATTGCCGCGAAAGCTTGGGGCGAGCCGGTGGCGACGATGCAAGTGCCCGCTGCCCAACCGGGCAGCTGGGAGGAGCTCATGCACCGCGCCGGCGCGCACGATCAGATCCTCCTGCTGCGCAAGGAGGATCCGGTTCTTGGGCACGAGGTGCTCGGGCACCGTGCCATTGGGGTCGTGTACCGCCCAGCGTATGAGCGAGGGAACTACGTTCCCTCGGTGATGGCCCGGCGGTACGACGCCTTCGTGCATGTGGACGAAAGCCATGCGCTTCGTCCACTAACGATAGAAAAAGTGCTTGTGTGAACTCACACAAGCACTTTTTCGTAGCCTCCCCAGCTTATTGCCCAGGAAATTCTGAACTCTCGACAATATATGGTAAAATAATAAAACTAATAACGTTGATCCCTTAGGAGTTTTTTTATGATTCGTTCACTTGCGATTACAACCGATTTTACCGTGCTTCACGATATTCCCCTAAAACAATTGGATGACGCCAACATCAAGTGGTATTGGGTTGACTTCCATAATCCCAGCGAAGAGGAAGCGCTGCATCTGAAAGACCATTTCCACTTCCACCCGCTGGCCATCGAGGACTGCTTCTATTTGCTGCAAAGACCGAAAATGGATCATTACGACGATAATGTCCATTTTTTTGTTATGCACGCCATGAACGCCAAAACGCTGGATGCGGAAGAGGTGGATATGTTTCTGGGGAAAAATTTTATTGTTACTTTTCATTTGCATGATTCCAGAGAAATTGAGGATGCATGGTGCCGTCTGTCCGAGCAGGAAAACTTGCGAAGCGAAGGCCATATTTATGCCGCCTACTTAGTGCTGGATAATCTGGTAGACCAATATTTCCCCAGCGTCTACCAATTAGAGGATCAGCTGGATGAAATCGAAAACAATGTGCACTCCGAGTCCATTGAGGTGCTCATGAATGACATTTTTGAAATCCGCTCCAAATTGTTAAAAATACGCCGTACCATCGTGCCGATGCGGGATCTTCTGTACAGGGTCATCAATACGGAGCGGATTGAGCAATTCCGCGGGCACATTGTCTTTTTCACGGACATTCACGATCATTTGCTTAAGCTTTCCGAGATGATTGAATCCAACCGGGATATGACCGCCGATATGCGGGACAGCTATATCTCCTTAAATTCCAACCGGATGAACACGATTATGAAAACGTTGACGGTCATTACCACGATTTTCATGCCCTTGACGTTTATTGCCGGATTGTACGGCATGAATTTTGCCTATATGCCAGAACTGCAGTGGCACTGGGGGTATTTCGCCATTCTCATCATCATGTTCGGCATCGGCCTCGGCATGTTCGTCTGGTTCTGGAAAAAGGGCTGGTTTAAGTAGCTTTAAACAACAGCCGGTACCTGATGGTGCCGGTGTTTTGGGGCGTTCACGTCCGTTCATATTTCTTTTCTAAGCTTCAGAAGTAACGCAAGCCTCTATCCGGCGTACCAAAACAGTGCATATTCCGTCATCACAGAAGCGTGCCCCATTTGGCGCAGCATTGCGGTTATATTTCCTCGGTGATAGGTACCGTGATTAACCACTTGAAGAAGCATTTCCGCAAGGCTCGTATCCCGAACCCCTGCATAAGGATTATCCAACACAATCGTTTCCTCCAAAGTTGCTTGTGTATCCAGGAACGCTCTAAACCGTTCTGACAATTGGATGTACATTGTTTCTATTTCCTCTATGCTCTTGGACTCGGCATCCGCTGTCAGCTGGACCGAATCCGCCATAGCTTCATTCATGCTTTTACCGTTCATCATATCTAACCAACCGGAATCCACAACATAAATGTGAGCGATGACCTTCAACACAGTAGGAAAAACACTTTGAATCTCCCTTGTGCAGATGTCTTCGCCAAGCTTTTTTAAATGAGTCAGCATCGTTTGGTTTGCCCATACATGGAAATCGTACATGTTCCGTACTTGCTCAGTCATAAGTATCTCTCCCTTGGCTCAATGTCATTTTCATTGTTACCTTCATCATACAGGAGATACCCTGACAGCGTGCTGTCAGTTGCCCTTGGCGTTTGCAAACCGATGCATGCCAAAATCATTGATTGTTGAGTTTAAAATCGCATTTCTCAGCGGATGCAGGTTTGGCGTAAATCTAACTTCGATGTTAAGCAGCATGAGGCGATTCAGGAGGTCAGTAAGCGGTTCAACTTCTTGCGGAATGATGGTCTGAGGGGAAATGTAGTATCCGGCGCAGGCATCGAACAATTGAAATGTATCGCTCGGCATTTTATATCGATACAGCGTTGTGCGCTTTATTCGTTCGTACCAGTCTGTTTCAACCGTTACGATAATATCGGAGGATGTTAGGCCAAAAAACTTCTCATGATCCTCGTCGGACATTTCGTTCGTTCTCGTATATACAATGCGCGGACAATCTCTTGGAAAATAAAAGGTAAACGCATGAACGTCATCAATCGCCCAGACAACAGGAGGCATATTCTTTCGATTTTCTTTCACTCTAGGCACAAACACTTCAATTCCATTTTCCTCGCTAAAATGAAATAAGTTCATGGGATTGCTCCTTTTTCACTATATAATTTAGCGTCAAATTGTTTCATTTTTCCTGCCCCAGAATTTCGTGATAGACTAGGAAGTATCCTGCTTTCCTATGTCATATGGCTAGGCTGCGGATAAAAAACATAGGATGCCTAAGGGATGGTGATGGCAAAATGTCCGGGATTAAACCAAACATGGATACCAGATCAGCCGAAGCTTTTTTGTCGCAGTTTTTGAACAGTCCTGTTACCGATGTAAGGCCGATTGACCAAGGCGAAGTGAGCAAAGTGTTCAGCTACAATCTGCTGGATGAGGAATTTATCATTCATTTTAACAGCGGCCGGGAGGGTTTTGTGAGAGAACAGTATGTGCATGAAAAGTTCTCCCCCCAAGGCATACCTGTTCCGCGTGTTGTGGAGATCGGCCGAGCGAACGAAGCCTTATGCTTTTCCATTGCCGAAAAAGTGCCGGGCCGTACCATTATTTCCTATCCGGAAGCCGAAATCAAGCAGATTCTTCCTGACCTCGTCCAGCAATTCACGAAAATGAATGAAGCAAAGCTTGGCCAAACCAAAGGGTATGGATGGATTCAACCTTCAGGAGACGGCTCGCACGAGAGCTGGCCTGAATTTCTGGCTTCGTTCTTTCGGGAAGAGCAGACTGGCTTCTGGCATGGCTGGTATGCGCTTTTTGAGGAAAGCTTCTTGGAGAGGGATGTTTTTCAGCGTTTATACGGCATCATGATGGAGCTGTCGACATATTCTCCGCAGCAGCGATATCTCGTGCACGGCGATTTTCATTTGGGGAACATGCTGACGGACGGGCATAGTGTTACAGGCATTGTCGACTGGGAGATGGCCTTTTACGGCGACTTCGTGTTCGACTTGGCAACACAGCATCTGTGGACCCCGCAGCTGCAATTTCCAGAATTGGTGCGCAGCACTTGGGCTGTTGAGGGATGGGACATATCATATTTCGAGGAGCGATTGCGATGTGCTCTTCTTTTCAAAGGCATAGACGGCCTCCGGTTCTACGCTAAAAAAGGGGATCGGAACGCTTACGATAGTGTGAAGACGGAGCTTTTGCGGTTAGTGGATTGAAAGAAACGAGGATATAGCAAAAAATCCGAGCTTGGGGTCCCCCAATGCTCGGATTTTTTTAATTCTCTGCTATACTTCTTTCTTCACCCCTGATCAATGAAGATCCTTAAGTTGTTTTTCAGTCATTGTCAAGCCTGCAAGCGTAAAAGAATCTGCATTGGTTGCAAAAGTATTTGCAATCACATTCATGTGGGCAGGAAGAATAAGACGAATTTCATAATGGAAAGGCGTTACATTTTGATTAAAGCTCATAAGCGTATTCGGCAGCATAAGCACTGACTGGTTCATGAGAATAACCGGGCTTCCTGAATTCCAATCAATAACCAGAACTGTCACTTCAGTTGTTCTAACTGGCTCCATGTTTGCGACTTCAATATGTGCAGCAGTTTGGCCAACAACTGTATTTAATACACCTGTCGTTAAGATTCTCTTATGGTTGATATGGTGCAAGTGCATTTGATTCCCCCCTCTCACTCGGTTGATGAGGACCTATTAATCTCTTATTGAGGTCCATAGAATAATATATTCTAGTAAAACAACTCTGGTACGAGACAAACTCACAATAAGATTAGTGGAAAAAAATGTAATGAATCTTAAATAAAACACCCTTTATTACTAGTTTTTTAGGTGAACTGATTGTCAACTCTCTTAACTATTGAATATTTTATAGTATGCAACTTTTAGGAGGGGATCACTCATGGCAAATGTCATTCAGCTTGAAGATCGAAAAACGGCTAAATTAGCTTTGAAAATTCTTGCAATTGCCAAATCCATCTATGAAGAAGTCTCATCGCTTTGTGAAGCTATACGCGTGGAGGAATCCGAATTTATTGCCAAAGAGATAGGAGCGCTCATTGAGCTTGCCTACGAGCAATTGGGTATTGAACACTCCGAACATGTTCAAGACCTTTTATACAATTACCTGGATGATGAATTACTGTTGGATGAATTTGTAGCGTTGGCTAGGCAAAAGAAAACCGACGATGCTGAAGAAAGTCAACACGACTGAATGAACATAGAAGCCCCCTTCGATCCTATAAGAAGTTCCAATCATGCTTCGTTCTGGAATTCAAATATGGACAAGGAGGCTTCTTTCTGTTTTTCTACAAACTTACTTTAATAATCGACAACTGCTTAGATTTCACAGTCCCACGAAGGAGATCATATCCATCTAACTGTACTACTTGCACAGGAAGATTATCCCACAGTTCCACAACAGCAGTGATTTCCGAGTTTGCGCATTTCAGCAAGTCTCCGTGAATCTCTTCACTCGTGTCGTTAAAGACCGAGTAGATGACGCTCTTGCCATCGTCGGACGGGAAGGCGTTGCAATATAATCCACTCTGTAGCATCGGATATAGCGGGATTGGACTTGAGCCCTGGTAGTTGGCTTTATGCTCACGCCATATATGTTTCCACTTCTTAATCGCTTCCTGCTGAAGCTTATTATAGGGCAGCCAGCTGCCGAAAACATCCTGCCAGATCAGTATCCCGGTGCCATTAAAGATGGCCCGTTTGATGAGCAAGTCCTTGCGGATGCCAACATGCCAGCGAGAAATAATCGGCGAAAAATGCTCAGTCATCACATAGCGGAAGATATCGGTCTCCGGCATCGATTCTTTATTCTTGAACTGGTTCCACGAACCTGTAATGATTTCAATTTGATGCTTCTTTTTCGGGCGCCCCTCGGAGCAGAAAACGAAGTCTGGTTTGATGTCATGGACGGCATCGCGGAAACTATCGGGAACACTGTCCATGGTGTCTAGGAACACACCGTCGATATTCGTTTCTCTCACAATCTCCACGATGCTCAGGGTAGATTGCTTCACAGACTCGTCAAAGCCGATATCCCACGGTTTGAAAGGCAGGAATACCTTGACGCCGCGCTGGTGAAATTGCTCCACCGTGTTTTTCAATCCGGGCATCCCTCCCGGAAACTCCCCGAAAAACTCCCACTGATTTCTGCCGTCTACACCAAGCCGCGGATATTGATGCCAAAGCAGCAAGGAATCGTAGCCTCCGAAGGCTTCTCCTTGCTGTAATAGACGTTCCACGTCAATCTGGTTCTTTTCAAAATCATAAACTTCCTTGCTGAATATATATGTAAAATGCTGCAGAAACGTATCTTTATACCATTTCAACTCCGGCCGCTCATACTCTTTAAAGGAAATCGGCTTGCGGGCATTTTGCCTCCAGCTGTTGAAGAACTCAACCCAGCCGCGCTCAATCGCCGAGAATTTGATTTCCATCACATCCGCCGGCACCGGATCAGGACGAAGCAGCAATCGGTGATGCTGAAGCTCCACAAGAGAGGTCATTTGTTTCAATTCCATGTTGCGGTTTTGCACCCAAATGAACCAATGCTCGTTTAAATTGGGGAATTCCAAGCTAAAGCCATGCTGCTGATTGGGATGGAAAATGCCAAGGGGCATCGTAAATTCAACATGCATCTGCATAATGCTGCTGCCATCTCGTTTAGCTTGAGGATTAGACGGAAAATAGTAATGGTTCGGCTGCTCTTCATCCAATCTAAGGTTCGCAAGGAATGGCATGTGTAAGTAAACTTCCTTCGGCCCCCATTCGTCCCAGTTGGCGCCAAGCTGGATCAGGTATCGAATCGATTGATCCTCCAGATGATGAAGAAAGATGACTTTAGCCAGCAGCTGATCTTGCCCGCACTGAATCGATAATGACACGGACACTAGTTCTTCCGTCTGATCGCCTCCCGATTCAATCACCGTAATGTGCCACTTGCTGCAAGGAAGGATGTGCCCTCCTTCAAGCTCCATCGTGAACAGCTCAGCTTCTTCAGCTGACAATTCTGCGCGTTGCGGGATAGCGCCGTGAATCACCTGATGCAATACCAGATGGCCGTCATGTTTGATGGCAAACCCCATCTTCTCATTTTTAATCGTCGTTATGTTCGTCACTTTATCGACCAGAATCATCGTGCCACCTCGTATACGCAGCGGAAACCAACGGTTTCGCAGCGGTTTAACCCTTCATTCAGCAGTTGGAATTTCAGATGATAATCCGCCCTATGTGGACCGCCTTCCGCATGCCATGTATGTGGAGCTTTGTAGTAAGAGCCTCCGCGTAAAAAGGTGAATTTGTGCTGCGCATCGTTTATAGTGTCATCCATCCACTCCCACGTGTTGCCTGATAGGTCAACACAGCCGTACGGGCTAACACTTGCGGAAAACGCATCGACCGGCATCGTATCGAATCCGGAGGAGTGGCACTTATCGGCGTTATATTGATCGCCCCACGGCCATTTCCATTTCTGGCTGCCTCCCGCCGCGAGCTGCCATTCCGTCTCTTTCGGAAGTCTTCCGCCTTTCCATTCGGCATAAGCTCTTGCATCTTTCTGGCTGACCCAAACGACAGGATGATTCTCCTTGCCGTGAGGGATCCCGCTTTCTTTCCAATGCTTTATGAAATTGTGACTGTCCTCTGGATAATAGCCGCTCTCATCAAGAAACTGCTTGTATTGCTTATTCGTAACAGGGTATTTGTCTATGCTGAAAGCCTGTACCGTAACCAGAAATGGGCCGTGATGACACTGGCAATCCCCTTCCATTATGCGATGTTGAACACGATAAATGTACGTCGTTTCAGGAATGAACACCCGATTTTCATCTCCCGCACGAAATGCCTGTGTTTCCATTGCGTTCACCTCTCTATGCATTAGTAAAAAGTGGGGCTTTCGCCCCACTCGCAGTCAATTATTTATTTGATCGTTTTGTTCGCGTATTCCGTCATTTCTTTACCGCCTGCTGCATTCCACTCTTGTACAAACTTATCAAAATCTGCCGCGCTTTTCTTGCCGGTTACGAGATCTGCCGCAAACTCTCTGTACTTGGCAGCGGAAGCGTCCCACTTGGATGCCAGCTCAGCAGGAATCACAAAGCTGTTGTCTTTCGTCGACATGGAAGCGAACATTTGCAGAGATTTGCTTGCTGGCTCAGAGAAATATGGTGTCGACGGATCAAACTCTTTATCCGGTTTGAAGTTGACTGTGGACTCAACAAAATGCGGGAACCATGCTGCAAATTTGTCCGTTAGCTTGATTTTGTTATTCACGATTTGATATTCGTCGCCTTCTACGCCAAGCTTATCCAGCATTTGACCTTTTTGTCCCGCCATATATTCCAATACGGCAAAGGCCATGTCTTTATTCTTGGATGTCTTGGCGATGGCGAAACCGCGGCTTTCCTTACTGATATCAACCGGAGTATAACCTTGAGCTTTACCTTTAGCTGGCGGCAGTGTCATGACCTTGGCAGCTGCGCCATTTTGACCCACAGATTTGTTATTGTAGATGTCGATTACCTTGCCCTGCGTACCAGCCATGACAGCCGCTTGGCCGTCATAGAAAGCTTTCTCTTTCGTGTCCCATTTCTTGGTCAGGAACTCAGGATCCAGCAGGCCATCTTTATACATTTTTGCGTAGAAAAGGAGTTTATCTTTTTCGAACTGCGTTGTTTTACCGTAGGTGTATTTACCGTCAGCCCCCTTGATCCATGTGGATGTCAGCCCGAAGGATTGTCCAAACATGACGTCGAGCTCATCCAGTGTCCCAGCTGTCGTATAGGCGTATTTCGCGCCGCTTTTTTCCTTCAATTCTTTAAAGAAGGTATAGTAGTTGTCACTTGTCGGATTCGCAAGCAGTTCTTTGCCTGATGCTGTTTTATCAAACCAGTCCTGACGTACGACAGGCACAGCGCTATTCGGAGGTGACAGCCACAGCAGGTACGGATAGTTCTTCATTCTTTCTTGGTTATAAACGTTCATCGATGCCTTCACATTGGTTGATTTATCGATGAAAGGCGTCAAATCTTCCAGAATTTTCTGTGTAACGGCAAACTGGTAGTCGCCGCCTTGGAAGTAAATGAGGTCAGGGATATTACCGCTTTGCAGAAGCAAGCCTAGTTTCTCCGAATAGGTTCCGCTTTGCACAGGGACCACTTTCAGCTTAATATTTTTCCCTTCCGCCTTCATTCCTTCTTCGATGCCCTTTATTAGCTTCTGAACACCAGGGTCATCTCCCAATAAATCTTTGGCTACAATGGAGAGCGTAACCGGTTCTTTATTCGCATCCCCTGCCGTTGTTGCCGCTGGTGCAGACGTTGGAGCAGGCGTGCCGCTGGAAGACTTGCCACCACTGCTGGAACATGCGGTTGTAACAACCATTAAAGCTGTGACCATCATGAGAAGCGTTTTTTTCATACTATTTCCTCCCTTTTTTTATCTATCTATTATTCTTTGAAGCCGCCTTCCATTACTTCATTCGTATCGTAGTAGTGCCTTAGAAGAATGGGATACGGCACGAGAATCGAAATCAATGTCCCCTGATTTTGTAGCCGCTTTCAAATTGAATAAAGCGATTACATGAATGTTTTGGGTAATTGGATGACCCAATTATCCCGGACGGATGAGCTTCATCCGTTTTCCATCATTTCATTTGAATATTTTGTTTGACCTGCTTCAAATGGTACAGCAGCGTTTCTTTGGCTTTAAGGGGATCTCTCTCTTTTATAGCCTGGAAAATGTTAAAATGCTCGTTATATACTTCATTTCTACGGCCAGGTATCTCGACTGTTTTCGTAGCCGTCCTTTTCAAAAGATCCATGTTAAGATCGATGAGATTCACTAACACCACATTGTGTGTTGCTTTTGCTATCGATAGATGAAAGGCCTGATCTGGGGAAACCGGATCATCCGCTTCACTGTCAATGGTGCCCCACTTTTCGAGAGCGCTTTCAATATCAAGAATATCTTGTTCAGATGCTCTCAAAGCTGCCAGCTCTACGATGCCTGTTTCAAAAATTTCTCTAGCCTCGAGCAGCTCGATAATCGTAGCTCTCTCAATATTTTCGAGGATTCGGCTTTTGTCCTCCGCCTTACTGAGGTTCTTGTTAAGAAATCGGCCGCCGCCCGGACGAGTTTCAATCAGCCCTTCTCGTTCCAAAATTCGGAACGCTTCCCGCAAAGTCCCGCGGCTAATTCCAAAGGCTTGGGCCAGCTCTCTTTCCGTAGGCAAAACGTCTCCAGGCGCAAGGTTGCCTTCAAGAATCAGTTTTTCAATCTGCTCAATGACATCCTCATAAACTCTGTGGTACTTGATTTTCTTTATCGTCATTATGAGTAACCTTCCGTCTGGCAATATGCTGAGAATTGGATCATCCAATTACCCACACCTTTATACTAGTAAGTAGCTCAGATTGTGTCAACAGTTATTTTTACCAATGAGAACGCCGTCATGTGCCTTGGAGTGCCGCTTCGGAATATAAAAAGAACTACGGATTTGAGCTGAAATTGATGGAAAAACTACCATTATTCCGCGCTGCACTGTAGCAGGGAATGAAATAACGGTAGAAACTCCAGTTAATTATGGCAAAAGTGGATCAATTGAGGAAAATAGCAGGAGTAATCGGCGACTTAGCGGAATTCTCGTCAGCTTAAACAAAATGAACCGAGCCAAGAGCCGGCTTACAACTGCTACTGGAGTCCACCTGTTTAGGAAGAAAGGCTACACAGATCTTGTGCATTTTCTCCCAAGTCGATAGCGCCTTGCCGTCTGCGTGGCCAAAAGACTGCCTTGCTAGTCGCGCGTCCGCCCAGCCAAGCACTCCCTCTATCTCGCTCACCCAAACAATCTGCCCCGCTTGATCCGGCCTGTAGATAACCGATATCTCCCACACGCCAGGAACATCCGTAAACAGCCTGAGCTGCAGCTTCAAATGGTCTTTGTCCCCTTGCATGATCGGGTCAACCGGCTTATGGGTTACTAGTGCAAACTTCGATCCCGGTTCGTCCAAAGCGAGCGCTCGGCCGCCTTGCGGGTCATCCACAAACACATAGCGGAAATCAGGATCAAATGGCTCCGTCCGCTGTTCCGGACAGTGCCATCCATCAAGCCCGCGAGTGAAATTGGCCAATTCCAGCGTCAAAGGCATCCCGGATGCAGCAGCTCCCAGATAGACGGGAGAGAATCTCAGAGGGAAGCTGCTCGTTTTTACTCCATCCGCATAAATGGCATCCACATATACGAAACCGCTTATTGCAGGATCAATAACCGGTATTTCCACACTAAAACCGCTGTCTTGCGAACAATCGAGCTCCTTCACATGCCAGTATCTGCCCGGCGGAAGCACTTCACTCCAGTCATACCAAGACCAGCAAAAACGAAGCTTTTGCGGAAGCGCGGATAGCCCGGCAGCACCAAATTCGGCTGTCACCCGCAATGCTCCCTCGCTAACAGAGACGAATACAGCCGGGGCTTGCGGCCAATGCCCGTCTCCCTTCACAAGGGCATCCATCCAACAATCAAGCGCAGCGCCTGCCCAGCCGTCCAGATGATGGTTTTGATTCGCCGCGAAAAACAGCCCACGCTTCGCCTTCGGAAGGTGTGCAGCTCCTTCGCAGATCGCATCCATCCAGCCCCAATAATCATTGATGGCCGACATGATCAGCATCGGCGACTGCTGCCGCTCGGCCAGTCTGAATCCGCTAAGCAGCTGCTCCCATAAGTAGGTGTCTTCCAAGGTGTGCGGCCTGCGAACGTTCCGGTTCAGCCGTCCTGGCGACATGTGCTTGCCGCAGCCATAAATAGGAGCAACCGCCTGCAAACGGCTATCCCAGGCGTTAAGCAGTCTCGTTACCGTGCCTCCTCGGGAAATGCCGAAAGCACCCATCCGACCTGCGTCCACCTCTGGCAGCTGAGCCAACCACGTTACCATTTCCTTCGCATGAATGAGACGCGTGAACATGACCGATTGCAGCGGGTCAAACTCTTCTTCCATGTCTTTCGTGGGCATTTCCGCCAAATCGGAGTAGTGCTCCTGCCCGGAGAGTTCCTCCTTCCAATCGTAGCTAAGCGCGACATACCCTTTGCTCGTCCAATGCCGGACATGCTCCAAATTAGCCGTCTGCGAACCTCCCCCGTGGATGTGCAGCATAGCAGGAAAAGGCGTTTCCCCATAAGGAACGCCTATCCAGAAATACGTTTTCACCCATTGGCCCGGAATGAGCTCGGTCTCCAAATACATAGCGGCATAGTCGCCGTATTGGTCTGACCTCCGCTCCACCGTATGAATACGGTGTTCACCTAAGTGCTCAGCAGTTTTCAACAACTCATGAAAACGGATCTCCACTTTGCTCATCATAGACCTGCAAGCTCCGATAAATAAGGGATCGAATGCTGTGCGCCCATCCGGGTAACCGAAATCGAAGACGCATGCTGCGCAATGTTCACCGCTTCATCCAGCGTTTTGCCCGAAGTAATCATAGCTGCAAGCGTCCCGGAGAACGTGTCTCCGGCAGCTGTTGTATCTATGGCTTTCACTTTACGGCCTTCCATGTACACATTCTCGGTGCCGTTATAATACACAATGCCCTTCTCGCCAAGTGTGATCAACGGGAAGCGAATGCCCTTGCCGCGCAAAATATCAAGCGCCGCGAAAGCATCTTCCGTGGTTTTCACTTCTACATTCGTGTACAATCGGCATTCGATTTCGTTCGGTGTGAAATAATCCACACCATTCAAGATCTCGTCATCGAGTGGAACGGCAGGCGCCGGATTTAAGAAGATCGGCACCTTACCTTTCACAAGACGAATGGCTGCATAGACGGTTTCCAGTGGAATTTCCAGCTGCAGCATGATAGCCGAAGCCGAGAGCAGCTGATCCTTGTAACTTTCAATGTAGTCAGGCTTAACTAGGTTATTGGCGCCACCGTCAAGAATGATCGCATTATTTCCGTCGCAAACCGTAATCGCGGCTACACCTGTCGTAACTCCAGGTTCAATTCCCACATAATCAGTTTTCACACCGAACCCTTTGAGGCTGCTGATCAACGATTGCCCAAAAATATCGTCGCCAACTTTTGCCATAAACCAGGTATCTGCACCCATTTTTGCGCAAGCAACCGCCTGATTGGCTCCTTTGCCTCCGGAGGATAGCATAAACCCATCGCCTCGCATCGTTTCGCCCATTTCTGGAATACGGCTAGTCCGCATGACCATATCCATATTTGCACTGCCAATTACGATTATTTTCATAAACGTTCCCCGATCCACCCAAAAATTCTAAATTTCCGTAAATCTAATATGTCTGAAATAAGTTCTAGCTGCAGTTCTTGTACTTACGCCGTACATGCCGTAATCGAACGTATCGTCAGTGTGCTTCAAAACTTCCTGTCCGTCAATAGCGAATGTAAGGGTGTTACCTTGTACCGTCACTTTAAAGTCGTAGTCTTTGCCTAGCTGCCATGGGAACTCTGCACCCGCCAACTTCGTGAACCCGAAGTTATTGATATACAAAGCTACTTGATTCGCTCCATCAAATCCTACATGATAACCTCTCATTGCGCCTTGCGCACGCACAGCCACTAAATGTGAATGTCCGCTTTGCGGATTAAGCTGGACAGATACGGAGTAGTCTTTGGCGAAATAGTTACCTGTATAGGCTTCGCTTGGCTCCGCTGTCATGAGATACATCGCGCCATCCTCTAGGCTCCAAGCTCCGTTGTTGTGCGCGAATGGCGTAATGCAGCCGAAATTGCTCAATTGCTTGTTAAAATCAATCGTGTAATCCGCGTTGCCATAAATCCGGAACTCATCGATAAAAATGCGTCCTAAGCTTTTCGGCTTGCGAGTCGAATAAGCCTCCAACACGATGCCGACTTCATCAATCAGCTCGCCTTCGGAATCCGGGATTACAAATTCAACATGAACCCACTCTTGATCAACAAGCTTCACATAACCTTGTACAAGCTCTTTTTTGCTTTTGGATAAGCGCACATAAGGTGCGATGCCCATCGTTTCATTGCCGCCCCACTGATCCAAGAAGATTTGCATGGATACTTTTTGGCCAGAGGATGCTTTAGGCGCAAATGTCGGTGAGTATCTTTCGTCACTGAAATCATCGCGTGTATAGAAAGGTTTGTAGAATACCTTTGATTTTTCCCCACGTGTCATACGGTCAAATACAACTTCCAGCGAGCCCGTTCCTTTGAAGGATTTTTCGGTTGAATGCTTCGCCTGGCAGAAGAACGGATCCGAGATGCGGATGTTATGTGTGGAACCCGGCAGTTCGAAGTCGAAATAAATATCGTGCTCCGTGAAGCTCTGGGCAAGACCTTCAGGGCAAGGAACATTCGCCAAACGATGTCCTAGAATCGCTAATTCTTTCGCGTAGGTCGGAATGTCGAGAATATTCATAAAGCCCGAAATCCCCGACATCACGATGGAATCATTGATCGGCTTACGATACTTATCTGCAATACCTTCCAAACCACAAGCTACACCCAGAACAGTACCAACGTTACCAGCGTTGCAATCCGTGTCCCAACCGCACATCGTTGCAATCTCAACCGTTCTGTTGAAATCGCCTTGGCCGTAAATCATAGACAACACGCAAACGCCTGCATTAGGAATGATGTGGCATACGCCCGTATATTTGTCGTAGCCCCAGTCTCTTTCAAGCATGTCTCGGCATGCTCTGAAATCATCCGGATGCTGTGCGTGGAACGCAAGCACCGCTCTAGACACTTTGGCATAGATCGAGTCAGCTGGAATTTGAGCCAAACCAGCTTCAATAATTTCATTAATATCGCTTGTTTCGAACGCTTTGGAAATAGCTGCGCAGAAAAATCTTGCGCCAAGCACGCCTTCTCCATCATGAGAAACGCGAGCTGCCGCTTCGCCGAAATCGGCTGCTTTTTGGGGATTGCAAGGATTGACAAGACCCCATGTGTCGATGAAAATTTGACCGCCGATTTGTTCGGCGATAATGAGTCCATTTTGCTCTATAGAACCGGACTGTGGAGCTTCAATCCCTTTTTTCAAGTTGATGTAGGCCGTATGCTCCGTGCTTATGCCATAACCGCCCCACCAGAACATCCCGATTCCTTCACGGGCATAGTTCAACCAAGCGCGAGCTACATCGTTAGGCGTAATATCGCGGTCCTTGGCATCGTCATAAAGCGCGCGCAAGAAGTAGAACGGACCGTTCGCATCGTCGTCCGCCGCAAAGTTTTTAAATTCTTTGACATAGTCGGTAATGTCGCCATATGTGTTTTGTATTCTTTCATAAGTCCAAATCGTCGGTTCTACCGGAGCGCCCAGTCTTATGCCAATGTTCATACCTAAGTAACCTGCGTAAATTTTTTCCAAATAATTAGAAGGAATCAACGATTGCACCACCCTTAAATAATAGAAAGAATCTGTTGTTGTCTGCGATTGTTCAATTCAATGTCTTGCTTGATAATATAAGAAGCAGTTTCAATAAATTCATTGCAATGCTTCTCGATCTCTTGCTTATTTATCTGCTCTATAATTGCAATTTCAGATGACGGAATAGCATGAACACCCTGCATGGCTCCCAGAATGGCGCCGACCATAACACCAATAGAATCCGTGTCGCGTCCAGAACTCACACCGTCTTTTACAGCCTCCAATAAATCCCCGTCATGCAAAATAATGTAAGCTAAAGCCAAAGGAAGTTCCTCAATCGAGAACAATCGACTTGGGGTGTAGTGGTTAGAAGGAATGCCTACTTTATGAATGTTTCGATTGACATCATCGCCCATCGGCGAATATTTGCCCATTACAGCGTGCAGCTGTTTGACAACTTCAGCCCGGTTATTCTTAATTGGCTTTAGGGATCGAGCCGTTTCACATAGGTCTTGAATCGCTTGCTTCGTACCATCTTTGGCATACGTAAATGCAGTATGAATAATGTCTTCCACCGTCACACCGGGTTCGAAGGCTTTAGCCACACAAGCAGCCAAAACGCCCGCCGCTTCCAAGCCGTAGCTGACTTGATGGCCGGATGCAAAAAGAATCGCTTCATCATACGCTGCCTTCGGATTGCAGGCATTCACCATGCCGATCGGCGAGATATACATGGCAGCACCGCAGTTAACCATATTGCCATAACCGCCTTCGCGTGGCTCGCAATTGGCAAGCACATGACGGTTGAAAATATGCTTCTCTGGATAAAACAATCGATCCATGACCATAGCTACTTTACCCAGCTCAGGAATGTATTTAGGACGGAACGAGATCTCTTTGACAAACTCATTAGCCAGATCGTAAGCATCCAAATGACGGCGTTCAATGCCGTACACATTCATGAGCGCAAGCGTCATGAGCGTATCATCGGTAACGATGCCTTCGCCTCTCATCCTGCCGAGTCTCTTGTCTTCCGGCCAATCCGCTTTCCACCATTTGGTCATCGTTGTTTCAACCCGACCATACTTTTCATGTATTTCATTGAACGTCATTTTCTCAACAACAGCGCCCATCGCATCGCCATAAGCCGTGCCATATACAACGCCTTTCACTCTATCAGCAAAAGTAACCATTTGACTTACTCCCTTCTACAGGGAGTGCGGGGCTGTTACGCCCCACACTTTGCAGTTCATTTATTGGCTTCAAAGCCCGATTTACTTAATTGTTTTATTGGCGTAATCCGTTACATCTTTACCGCCCGCAGCGTTCCAGGCTTGAACGAATTTATCGAAATCAGCGCCTGTTTTCTTACCTGTTACAATGTCAGCTGCGAATTCTTTGTAAACAGCCGTAGCTGCATCCCATTTCGCCGTCAAATCGGCAGGTATAATGAAGGTATTGTCCTTGGTGGAACTGCTCTCGAACATTTTGAGCGATTTCGCTGCCGGTTCCGAGAAATAAGGCGTAGTCGGATCAAACTCTTTGTCCGGTGTGAAGTTGATCACGGACTCGACAAAGTGCGGATACCAAGCGGCAAACTTATCTGTCAATTTAATTTTGTTATCAACGATTTGATACTCTGAACCTTCAAAACCAAGCTTATCCATCATTTGCCCTTTTGGACTAGCCATGTATTCTAATACGGCAAAGGCCATATCTTTGTTTTTGGACGTTTTGGAAATCGCGAAACCGCGGCTTTCTTTACTTGTATCAACCGGCGTGTAGCCTTGCGCTTTACCTTTTGCCGGCGGCAGAGGAACGACTTTCGCGCCTGCACCATTTTGTGCGATTGATTTGGAGTTGTACAGATCGATTACTTTCCCTTGCGTACCTGCCATGATAGCTGCTTGGCCGTCATAGAACGCTTTTTCTTTTGTATCCCATTTCTTCGTCAGGAACTCTGGGTCCAGCAAGCCTTCTTTATACAACTTCGCGTAGAATTCCAGCTTTTCTTTTTCAAACTGCGTTGTTTTACCGTATGCGAATTGACCGTCAGCGCCTTTGAGCCAAGTTGTCGTCAATCCGAAAGCTTGCCCGAACATAGCGTCCAACTCATCAAGATTGCCCGCTGTTGTGTAAGCATATTTCGCGCCGCTTTTTTCCTTTAAGTCTTTGAAGAACGTGTAGTAGTTATCGATTGTTGGGTTTTCCAGAGCCGCTTTACCCGAAGCTGTTTTGTCCATCAAGTCTTGACGCACGACAGGAACAGCGCTGTTCACCGGTGACAGCCATACCAAGTAAGGGTAGTTCTTCATTCTTTCAATGTTATAAGGATTCATAGAAGCCTTAACATATTTGGATTTATCGATATATGGAGTCAGATCTTCCAATATTTTTTGCGTTGTTGCAAATTGATAGTCTCCACCTTGGAAATAGATCAAGTCAGGGATGTTGCCGCTTTGCAGAAGCAAGCCCATTTTCTCGGAGTACGTTCCGCTTTGAACAGGCGTAATTTGCAGCTTTACATTTTTACCTTCTGCCTTCATGCCGTCTTCGATGCCTTTAACCAATTTCTGAACGTTAGGATCGTCTGGTGCAAAATCTTTGGCCAAAATGGAAACCGTCGTAACACCCGTGCTATTTTGAGTTGCAGATGGTGAAGCAGTGTCAGTTGATTTGGATCCTCCTGAACTGCATGCTGTTGTAGTGATCAGGACGACTGCAGCCATTGCAAAAAGCGTTTTTTTCATTTGGATTGCCTCCCAAAATAATGTTTGAATACTATTCTTTTACGCCGCCTTCCATTACTCCCTTGGTATAATGCTTCAGAATAATGGGATATAGCATTAGAATCGGAACCATAGCAATGACAATCGTTGCCGCTTTCAAGGACGAGAAGTCCAATTGCGCGATATTGTTGTTTTTCATCAAATCAGCCGCACCGACTAAAGTCGTCGTATCGCCTTCGACAACGAACTGTCTAAGCAGTACTTGAAGCACAGTGTTGCTTCGGCTCGATAAGAAAATGCTCGATTTGAAGAACTCATTCCATCTCGCCACTGCATAGAACATACCGATCGTCAGCAGCGGAATGCGGGACAGCGGTAAAATAATCCGCATGAACACGGTCATGTGCCCAGCGCCGTCGATTTTAGCAGCCTCAACTAAGGAATCAGGTATTTCTTCAATAAACCGCATCATAATGATCAAATAAAAGACGTTAATCGTGCGGTAGAGAACCATCGCCCAAAGATTATCCAGCAAGTGCAGGTCTTTGATGACCATATATTCTTGCACGATACCGGGCTCAAAAATCATGATGATGATTAGAAAAATCATGATAGGCGTTTTGCCGACCAAATTTTTGCGCGTCAATACGTAAGCTGTAATGGTTGTAAAGAAAATGCTGAACCCTGTGCCGACAATCGTAATAAATAAGGAATTCATTAACGCTTTACCGACAATCGGATTGCTCAGCACAACCTGGAAATTGATGAACGAGAAACCTTTTGGCAAAATGTCATAGCCATGCAGCATATGGACTTTGCTAGGGTTCGAAAAAGCTTTGGCGATCAAGTTCATAATCGGCACAAACATCGTCAGTGATATGAGGACGAGTATGGCGCCGAGCACTAATTTGGTGAACGAAAATTGTTTGACACTCATGCTAGCTCCTCCTTACCATGCGCCTTTCGAGGTCAATTTCTTGGATATGAAATGCGTGGAAAGCACCAGCACGACCCCAATCATACTTTTGAACAAATTAGCCGCTGTGGCGAACGAATATTGACCATTGATCAAACCAACGCGGTAAACATAAGTATCAATAATATCAATACGGCTGTTGACGGAATCATTCGTGAAGTTCAATACCTGATCCAGTCCCGCATTCATAATAAATCCGACATTTAGAATGAAGATGGTCACCATCGGGATATACAGATGAGGCAAAACAATCCGCGTCACAATGTGCCAACGGTTGGCCCCATCAACATGCGCTGCTTCATATAAACTTTGATTCACACCCATGATGGCTGCAAGGAAAATGATCGAATCCCATCCGATATTCCGCCATGCTTCACTGGCGACAAGCACCCACCTGATCGCTGATTTATCTGTCAAAAAGTCGTGAGGCTGAAACCCGAAGGCTTGAATGATCTCATTTACTACGCCGTTTGACTTGGATAAAAAGTCGAACCATACCCCAGCAATAACGACCCAAGACAGAAAGTGCGGCAAATACGAAATGACCTGAATGGATTTCCGGAACTTTCCGTTAATGAACTCGTTAAGGATGAGCGCGAAGATGATCGGAATCGGAAAAATAAGAAACATTTTCATCGCACTGATAATGAGCGTATTTTTTAAGACTTGCTCAAAGATCGGCGTGCTGAATAGCTCCCGGAAATATTTCAATCCGACAAAGACGTTATCTCCAAGAATTTGATAATCGTAGAACGCTAGCTTCATGCCGATAATCGGCCAGATATGAAAAATAATAAAATAAGCGATCCCCGGCAAAAGCATCAAGTAGAGCACTTTGTCACTCCACATTTGTTTAACTTTCGAATGCGTTCTTATTTGAATCGACTCCTTTCCCATCATACGTCGACTTCCAATTCCATCAGAGGGGCATGCTGTTGTGCGCCGTAAACATCACGATCCAAAAATGTGCCTGAGGAAACTTTACGCGCGAACGTAATTTTGAAGCCGAGCGCTTGATCGAAAAAGATGATGTGCATAATCTTATCTTGCTCAATGCTGTAAAGTTTCGATACCAAATCTTTGTTAATGATCCCGGAATTCTTTATTTTGTAATAAATCACCGGATCTGTAAAAAGGGCATCCACCGTTATTTCAAACGGCCCGCTGTTTTTGCTTCTCAGTACTTTTGCTGCCTCTACTAGCTTCATAATTACACCTCGATATATTCGTTGCGGAACATTTGGGTGCCATCCGCAACTTGCATCAAATGATAAACGGAGAATTCATACACAGCGCCGAAAGGGATATCGCTCGGGGCAAACGGAAACGCCAGATTGCCTGCCGTCGATTTCCTGCCTTCATAGCCGTAATGCAAGAAGGTAGATCTGACGGAGCTGCAAATCGTATTGGCTAGTTCTTGTGTCTTCGCAATAACCTCGAATACGACGCCTAATTCGTGACCCGCTGTTTTTTGCGGTTCCAGTTCACCCAGCACGCCGTTAAGGCCGTAGTTGATGAAATTGATTTGATAATCCTCTTGCGGAATTTCACTGTAGTACTCCCAAACCTGCTGTTTGACCAAATCCTCAACTTCTTCGATCCGTTCGATCAAAAGCGGGTCGCGGATACCTGCGACGACGAGTGTACGGTAAGCGACTTTCATTGCGCCTTCCAGCTTGATTTTATACTCAGGAGATGGGGATATTCGGCTGCCCCGCACTTCCACGCTATCGTCTCCCAATTCCGTAAACTCGCAATGCTCAAGATCCAGAACAAGTCCCGGACCATGAAGCAGATAAGGATGATCCTTCTCATAAAACGTGTGCGCGGCTACGGAAACTGCCGTACATTTACGTTTGTCGTTCAGCGGTTTGACGATAAACGAATCTTTGGTCAGAATACCGAGCATGCAATCTTTCGTCGTCCCCGGTTCTGCGCAGAGTGCCGAGCATTCGAGAATTTTACCCAAATGATAAGCAAGCGCTGTATCGAAACCGTTATACATCGCTACCGCAGCAAATGGCGAAGGGTCGTAAGCGCGACCACAGATGATAATGTCGGCCCCTTCTTGAAGCGCTGCGATGATCGGTTCATGTCCCATTTGGGCGACAATACCGTTTGTCGCTTCCAGCCTTTCTTTCGTAAGCGTCTTCACAGCGATGCCAAGTGGCTCACACTGGCCTTCTGCCAATTTAGCTTCCACTACTTCATGAGGAATGTCCGCCCAGATTGTCGCGACTTTCAGTCCTGTAATGTTGTTTTCATTAAGAATTTCCATAATGATTGATCGTGTCCACTCGACATGGACTTTTGCGCCGCTTCCTCCAGCAGATCCGATAATGACTGGAATTTTGGCTTCAGCGCCGGCCGTGATCATTAGCTCCAAATCTTTCTTGCAGGCCTGCTTACTGACAATCGCAGTTCCTGCCCCTAACTTATGTGGACCGGCATCGGTTGATCCGGCATCCACGACGATCGCATCAGGACGATGTTCCATCCCTTTCATAAACGATGATTTTGGGAAGCCGTAACCTAACATCCCGCATGGCGCCAAAATTTTGAATTGTTCCATTGCTTTCAACCTCCACTGTCCATCATCCGATTCGATGGTTCATTCTTTTCTTTTTCTTCTCGTCGATTCGCGAGGAATGAGTTTGACATCAAATAGATGCGTTTGATTTTCGCTGTTGTCGCCCTCGATTTTCTTGATCAGGAGCCTTGTCGACAGCATCCCCATATCATAAATCGATTGTGCAACCGTTGTAATTTCCGGCTCTACGATGACCGTTAAGTCGATACCGTCAAAGCCGCACAACGCAACTTGATCAGGGACGCGCACGCCCATTCGCTGCAATTTCTTAAGTGCTCCTACTGCCATGGTGTCATTGCCTGCAAAAATGCCATCAATATCAGGATGGCGCTTCATTAGGTTTTCAACCGCTTCCATTCCGCCGTCGACGCGGAAATAACCAGGTTCGACGAGGCTTGGCGAATACCAAGGAAAATGTTTCACGGATTGCTCGTATCCGATGAACCGCTCTCTCCCGGTTACTGTATCCTGCGGGCCATAAATATGAGCGATTTTCGTGCAGCCCTCATCCAAAAGATGCTGTACAGCTTGCTGAGCTCCTTCCAAATGCTTGGAGCTAACGACCGTGCAAGAGGTTTCGCGCGGCGCTCTATCCAGCATAACGAATGGAATTTTCTCGTTATTCAGGGCGTCTACATCATCCGACCGAAGACTATAGGAAGCGAACAAAATACCATCCACATACCGCTGTTTCAGCACCTTAATGTAGGTTTGCTCCTTATCCGCCTGATTGTCCGAATTGCACAAGATCACCGTATACCCGTACATCCGGGCGACATCCTCAACAGCTCTTGCCAATTCGGCAAAGAATGGGTTCGTAATATCAGGGAATATTAAAGCAATCGTCCCCGTCTTTCTGCCAGCAAGTCCTCGAGCAATCGCATTCGGCTCATACTGCAGCGTCTTGATCGCTTGTTCCACTCTCAATTTGGTTTCTTCATTGACATATCCGTTTTTGTTCAAGTATCGGGAAATGGTCGCTACGGAAACGCCCGCCAACTTTGCTACATCTCTAATTGTTGCCACTAGTTACGACTCACTCCTACTAAAAAGCAAACCTGCACTCTCAGCAATGAAATCTTGCGTAGGGTACCGGTTACATGCTCCCGAAATTTTCCTTCATTTCGATAATTTCTATTATTTACAACATACACTTCAATTATTTATGTAACCGTGAGAAACAATGTGTAACCGGTTACCTATCTCATGGAACTAATTATATTCCTCATCTTTCGACAATGTCAAGTCCAAATGCTCCCTGGGACATCAAAAAAGACCCCTGACTTGGGGCTGCGCCAAGGGGAGTGTGGGCAAGAGGAAATGATGCTGCCAATCGGAGGGTTCATCTATTGAGGGCCGTGAACAAAGGTGCTTGCGTTTCCAATCTACACTTTTATCCATAGGCTCACCCCATAAATAAATTAAGGTGCACCGCGCCTCCAGCATTAATCTACGTTGCACTTTCTACAACATAAAAGCGGCATACACCACACAAGCCATACTCTCATTGCACAAAGTACAATCATTTCACCTAAATCGCCCCTGATGTAGTCTTTTTTACCGAAATCGTTGCGCAAAGTGCAGCATAGAGTGCTCAAGGTGCGCGTAACCAGCTTTTTTATTGCACAAAGTACAACATAGGGTGGCGATTCGGGAGGGATGAATGGAATCCAATGAAAGTTGAGCTGTTCCTGCACGCATTTCGTTGGAGTGAATTGGATTTCATCCAATGACAACAGGAGCTGGTGCAAGTTCCCCTCAGCTAGCCACAAATGAGACCGAGGTATTTGAGCAAACAAAACAAGAGTCCAAGGCATCAAATAATCGATGGCCCTGCACTCTTGTTAATCTTTGTGTACAAATAATACGAGGTAAAGAAGACCTATTCCCTAGTCATTGCCGATATAAGAAGCATACTCATCAGCTGTAAGCAGGCCTTCAAGCGCATCTGCACCGGAAACCTCGACCTCAACCATCCATCCTTCGCCAAATGGCGCACTGTTTACCAGCTCCGGAGAGCCTTCCAATGACCCGTTTACAGCTGTTACTTTACCGGAAACAGGTGAGAAAATATCGGAAACCGTCTTGACGGATTCCACACTGCCGATGCTTTCATTCGCGGTAACGGATGCTCCTGCTTTAGGCAGCTCAACAAACACAATATCTCCCAATTGATCTTGGGCAAAATCAGTAATCCCTATGCGGACTACCGTATCCGACAGCTTTTCTACCCACTCATGCTCTTTGGTGTATAACAAATTGGCTTGTACGTTACTCATCGTTTTACGCCCTCGCTTACCAGCAAATTTTGCTTTTAGCTTAATCTAACGGGAACACCAAAGTCAAGGCGAACGAAGGTAAATTTTATCAAAAGTTGCAGTTGACAATTCACACCTCAATAGGCAAATATTAATACAATACTACAAATTGAATATTGGCGAATGATGGTGCAGGGAGAGACCGCAAAGCAAGCTCGCGGCGCCGAAGGAGTAAGCCCGGAAAAGTGGTGAATCTCTCAGGCAAAAGGACCTGTATCGGACGCAACTCTGGAGAGCTTCGAAGACCGCAGCAGCGGGATTTCGGACACCAAAGGGGAAACTCGAGTGACAGCGCATAGGTCTATCGAGGTAACTCTCAGGTAAAAAGGACAGGGCAAAAGGTATGTTTGTGTTGCATATCTTTTGCTCTTTTTTGCATTTCGGGCAAGATAAGGGATGAACAAAATCGAAGGTGAGGTTAAAGCATGCTGAAACGAACACCGCTCTTCCCGGTTTATGCGGAGCACGGAGCGCGAGTTATTGATTTTGGGGGCTGGGAGCTGCCGGTGCAGTTCATGGGTATTCAAAAGGAGCACGATGCCGTTAGACAACAGGCCGGGCTTTTTGACGTATCTCACATGGGGGAAGTCCGGGTTACCGGGGATGACGCCCTCCCTTTCCTGCAAAAGATCACTACGAACGATGTGTCGAAGCTCGAAAACGGTCAATGCCAATACAGTCTCATGTGCTATCCGGACGGAGGCGTTGTAGACGATCTGCTCGTTTATAAGCTGGGCGAAAACAACTACTTGCTGGTCATTAACGCATCCAACATCGACAAAGATGTGGCTTGGATGCAGCAGAATCTCACAGGTCATACAGAGATCACCAACATTTCAGATGAAACTGCTATGCTCGCTCTGCAGGGTCCCCACGCTGAACAGATTTTGGCTAAACTTACAGATGCGCCTATTCAGACTTTGAAAACATTTCGTTTCCTGCCCGATGTGCAGGTATCAGGGATCAACGCGCTGCTGTCCCGCACAGGCTATACCGGAGAAGACGGCTTCGAGCTCTATATCGATCAGAAGGATGCTGTTCAGCTGTGGAAGCTACTGCTGAAGGCAGGCGAGGAGCACGGACTTGTGCCGGCTGGCTTAGGCGCCCGTGATACGCTGCGTTTTGAAGCGCGGCTTCCCCTTTACGGGCAGGAGCTCTCCCAAGATATTTCACCGCTCGAGGCTGGGCTAAGCTATTTTGTGAAGCTGGATAAGGGAGATTTCATCGGACGTGACGTGATTGCCGGTCAAAAGGCGAACGGCACGCCGCGCAAGCTCGTCGGGATCGAAATGATTGACCGCGGCATCCCGAGGCCCCATTACAAGGTATTCACGACGGACGGTATGCCTATTGGGGAAGTGACGACAGGCACACAGTCTCCTACGTTCAAAACGAATGTAGGCCTCGCTTTAATCGACTCTGCCTACAGCGCGCTAGGTACAGAAGTGAATGTGGAAATTCGCGGGGCACAGGTCAAAGCCAAAGTCGTGGCCACCCCTTTTTATAAGAGAAAGCCGTAACCGGAGAGGAGCAAGCGCCATCATGAAGCACCGCTATTTGCCTATTACCGAGCAGGACCAAAAAGAAATGCTAGAGACGATCGGCATCTCCTCCATGGAAGAGATGTTTCAGGACATTCCGCAAAAGGTTCGCTTTCAGGGCGAACTGAACGTATCGAAGGCGTTGGATGAGCAGGGACTGCTGCGCTATATGCGCGGCTTGTCCGGCCGCAACGCCGACTTCGACCGCTACGCCAGCTTTCTCGGCGCTGGCATCTACGATCATCACCTCCCCGTGGTGATCAATCATGTCATTTCGAGGTCGGAGTTCTACACCGCGTATACGCCTTATCAGCCGGAGATCTCCCAAGGGGAGCTGCAGGCAATTTTTGAATTTCAGTCGTACATTTGCGAGCTCACCGGCATGGCCGTAGCGAACGCTTCGATGTACGACGGCGCCACGGCGCTGGCCGAAGCCGGCGCCCTCGCCAGCGGCGCGACGAAGCGCAGCCGTCTGCTCGTCTCCCGCGCGGTGCACCCGGAAGCGCGCGCCATCCTGCGCACAACCGCCCGCGGGCTGAACTTGGAAGTAGTCGAGATCGGCCTCACGCCAGAGGGCGTGACCGACTTGGGCGACCTCGCTTCCAAGGCAGCTGACGCGGCGGCCGTCATCCTCCAATCGCCGAATTTCTTCGGCTGCTTGGAGGATATCGGTGCGGCGGAGCCGATCGCGCACGGCACGGGCGCCCTGCTCGTCGTGAGCGCGAACCCGCTCACGCTAGGGCTGCTCGAAGCGCCGGGCAAGCTCGGCGCTGACATCGTCGTCGGCGACTGCCAGCCGCTCGGCATCCCAGCTGCGCTGGGCGGGCCGACGTGCGGTTACTTCGCCGTCGCCGAAAGCTGGATGCGCCGCATGCCGGGGCGCATCGTGGGCCAAACCGTCGACCGCGCCGGTAAGCGCGGCTTCGTCTTAACGCTCCAAGCGCGGGAGCAGCACATTCGACGTGAGAAAGCCACGTCGAACATCTGCTCCAACCAGGCGCTTCTCGCGCTCTGCGCATCCGTGTACTTGTCCACGATGGGCAAGCAGGGCATTCAGGACGTCGGCAAGCTAAACGTCCAGAAGGCTCACTACGCGGCTAACCGCTTAGCCGCGTCCGGCAAGCTCTCGCTGCCGTTTGCAGGCAGCTTCTTCAACGAATTCGCCGTCAAGCTTCCGGACGGCGCGAATGTGCAGGAGCTGAATAGCAAGCTCCTGCAGCATAACATCATCGGCGGCTATGATCTTGGCCGCGATTATACCGAGCTCGCCGGCCATATGCTGGTGGCCGTCACCGAGCAAAGAACCCGCGAAGAGATCGATGCCTTCGCTGATGCACTGGAGGAACTCGTATGACGACAAGTACGAATGATATTACCGTGAAAAATGACGGCAAAGCGCTCATTTTCGAAATGAGTCATCCGGGCCGTGTCGCCTATTCCTTACCGGAATCCGATGTGCCGGAGCTGGATTTGAACGACGTTCTGTCTTCCAAATTCCAACGCAAGAACGCGCCGGAGCTGCCCGAAGTGTACGAAGTAGACGTCATCCGCCACTATACCGCTCTTTCCCGCCGCAATTTCGGTATAGACAATGGCTTTTATCCGCTTGGCTCGTGTACGATGAAATACAACCCAAAAATCAATGAAGACGTAGCCCGCTTCCCCGGCTTCGCCAAAATACATCCCTACCAGCCGGAAGAATCGCTGCAAGGTGCCTTGGAGCTGCTGTACAATCTCCAAAAAGACCTTGAAGCCCTCACCGGCATGGATCGCGTAACTCTTCAGCCCGCTGCTGGCGCTCATGGCGAATGGACCGGACTCATGATGATTCGCTCCTACCATGAAAGCCGCGGTGAAAAACGGACCAAGGTCATTTGTCCAGACTCCGCGCACGGGACGAATCCGGCCAGCGCTACAGTCGCAGGGTTCGAGACCATTACGATTAAATCCAACGAACGCGGTCTGGTGAATCTCGATGAGCTTCGCAAAGCGGTTGGTCCGGATACCGCCGCCCTGATGCTCACCAATCCGAACACCCTCGGCTTGTTCGAAGAACAAATCGTCGAGATCGCCGAGATCGTCCATGAGGCCGGCGGACTGCTCTACTACGACGGCGCTAATGCGAATGCCATTATGGGCATTACACGCCCCGGCGACATGGGTTTCGACGTTGTGCATCTCAACCTGCACAAAACAATGAGCACTCCGCATGGCGGCGGTGGTCCTGGAGCCGGTCCTGTCGGCGTCAAAGAAAAGCTCATCCCGTTCCTGCCAACGCCGCTTGTGGCAAAAAAGGAGGATGGCAGCTTTTACTTTGACTATAACTACCCGCAGTCGATCGGCCGCGTCAAAGGCTACTATGGCAATTTCGGCATCCTCGTCCGTGCCTACACCTACATCCGAACACTCGGACCGGAGGGTCTGCGCAAAGTATCCGAGTTTGCCGTACTGAACGCCAACTATATGCTGGCAAGGCTGACGCCATACTTCGATGTGCCGCATCCCCGCTTCTGCAAGCACGAATTCGTGCTGTCGGGCAACCGTCAGAAAAAGCTGGGCGTGCGCACCCTCGATATCGCCAAGCGATTGCTTGACTTCGGCTACCATCCGCCGACCATCTACTTCCCGCTCAGCGTCGAAGAATGTATCATGATCGAGCCGACCGAGACGGAAAGCAAGCAAACGCTTGACGAATTTATCGACACGATGATCGCCATCGCCAAAGAAGCGGAAGAAAATCCCGATATCGTCAAAAATGCGCCATACACCACCGTGGTCAGCCGCATGGACGAAGCGCTTGCCGCCCGCAAGCCTGTCCTGAACTGCAGCTGCGGATAACAAGTTGGGGCTGCCTTAGAAGTCTTATGATTCTTTGACTTCTAAGGCAGCCCCTTTTTTTACTTATTGACTTCATACAAGTAAAATACATAATCACTCGAAGCCCCTGCATGCCCAAGCTGGCGGAGCATCGAAGAAATATTGCCGCGGTGGTACGTGCCATGGTTCATGATATGCTGAACCAATTCGTTGATGCTGGCATTCAGCACGCCAAAGGTCGGGTGCAGAAATTGCTTCTTCGCTTGCAGATCGTCGTCGCCGTTCAGAAAAACGCGGTACTCCTCGGCCTTTTCCAAGTAAGCCGCTTCCAACTGCTTCAAGGTTTTGTTCGCCGTCTTCGCTTCAATAGCGCCTAGCAGCTCTTTTACTTGTTCATAACTGCTTCCCATCATGCCTGACAACCAAATTGTGTCTACTTGATAAATGTGTACGAGACCTTATAAATCGTCGGAAAAACATTGCCGAGCTCATGATGCAAAACTTCCTCTGGCAACTCCCCCAAACGTGCGAAAACTCGTTGATTGGCCCATACGTGATAATCATAGGTTTTGATCGTTTGTTCTCTCATGCTTCATCCTCCTCAGAGTGGAACTTCGTATTCAACATAGCCCTATTGTACATCCTCTTCACTGACAAAATCAGTCAGTCAATCTGCGCAGACGCATAATGCTGATGCAAATTTTGCGTAATCTCCATCAGCATCTCAATAAGCAGCTTCGGTTCCTTAATTTGAATGGTCCCTCCATAACTGAGAAGTTGATATGGAAGATGAGAGTAGATCGCTTTTTCTTGCAGTTGAAAATGGGCTTCATGCTTTGTGCGCTCTACTAGCGCATGAGTCAGAAACCAATGGCCGCACAGGTCGTCCAGCGCCTGTTCTCTGCCAGTGATTTTGACGGAGACCAGCACTTCCGGTTTGTCCGAATCAGGCAGGACACCCGCGAGAATGAATTGGCGCGCCGAGAAATCGACCGGCCTCTCAAACGTCAGGTCCGTCCTCGACAACTCACGTATACGATCCACTCGAAAACTGCGAATTTCTTGGCGCAAGTGACAGTGCCCTACGACATAACATTTGTTTTTCCAGCAAACAAGGCCATATGGATCCAAATGGCGTTCAGCTGTTGCGGAGCCGTAACCCTTCTGATAGTGCATGTGCAGCGTGACCCGCTGTACAACCGCAACCTCCACTTCTCGCAGCAAAGAAGCCTCGGCGGCATCTGCCTGCGGCAGAATGACATCAAGTCCCTGTTCATGAAGGTAGATCTGCTCCAGCTGCTCTTGATTGGTGTATATTTTAAGTTTGGTAACGGCCTGGTTCAGCTTCTCTCCAAAAGGATAGCCTGCCTCCAAGGCAAACGCGGCTGCGTGAATGAGCGCCTTCTGCTCGTCCAGATCAAATACAAGAGGCGCTTCGTTAAACTGCCCGAGCAAGCGATAGCCGCCATGATGACCGGAATCCGAAATGATCGGGACGCCGCTCGCGCATAAAGCATCGATGTACCGGTATACAGTTCGAATATGAATTTCAAGCTTCTCTGCTAACTGCTTAGCCGTTATTCGTTTATGCGATTTGATGAGCCATAGAATGGCTAGCATTTGATCGGCTTTGGACATTCGGGGCTAGTCCTCCTAGGGAATAGTTTCCATGTTGTTTCATCATAGCATTTTCTTGGATTGTATTCATGTTTGTACATACTCGCGCTCGTACTTATATTCATGTTCATACTCATATTCATATTTATACTCTTACTCTTACTCTTACTCTTACTCTTACTCTTACTCTTACTCTTACTCTTACTCTTCTCATACCCACGCTCTTGCTCATGCTTTCATCCATTTCCCTCATTTCACTCAATTCCACTCCATCGCTACTCCCCTCCCCTTTTCCAGAACCTTGAGGCAGCGCCATCTCAAACAAATAAAAAGGGACTATCCCCAAGTAGAACACTCTACTCGAAGACCGCCCCTTACAAAATCCTTTAAACAGACAACCGCTCAACCAACTGGTGCGACTTCAGCACAAGGTCGCCACGGATCGTGCACGCATTCGGGTTAGCCAAGCTGTCCAAGAAATGCTGAACAACGCTGGCGAAGCCCCTTCTTTCCAATACCGTATCCCAGCTTCCGAAGGTTCGTACACGCGGCGCGGCGCCATTTTCATAGAAGACCGCTGACTCTAAATTGGTCACCTCAACCGAACGGCCGCTGCCGTGCAGCTCGACTTTTTCCAAATCCACACCGGCCAGTCTCACCATGCTGTAGGTGCCCATTGAAGAGCCTAAGGACAGTGTTCCCGACGCGTGTAGCAGTTTTCCCGCCTCGTCTACGTGTTGGTTGTAGGCAGACATTTCATAAGCCCCGCCGCCAAGCCAGAGCAAAAGATCCAACATGTGAATCAAATCATCATAAAGCGTCTCTTTTGCGCTGTGTCCCTGCTGCTTGATCCGATGCTTAGCCGCTGTGCACCAATCGAAGCCGCCAGCTTCCTGCAGCCAGTCTCGAGCTTCAACATAAAGCGGAGCAAATCTGCGATTAAAGCCCGCAGCAAGCAGTACACCTTTACGCTCCGCGTAAGAGGCCATCTCTACGGATTGTGCCCACTCGTAAGACAGCGGCTTATCTACGTAGACCGCCACGCCCTGCTCCATACATCGCATAGCAATTTCATAATGCGTAGCTGTCGGACTATGTACGAAAACAGCATCCAGTTCAAGTGCAAGAAGCTCTTCCAATTTCGTCGTCCCAAACGGGATGCGGTATTTAGCTTTCATTCGTTCAACCGTCGCCGGTGTGAAGCTCATAATGCCTGCGATGTCTACTTGTTCGTTAACGGAAAGAAGGGGAAGGTAAACTTTTTGTGCGATATCCCCAAGTCCGATGATTCCGATTCTAGTTCTTTTCATTCTGCGGTCAGCTCCTTATTTGTTTCCCGAGCACCATGCGCCCTACGACTAATCCAAGTACAAGCAGCACAGCGCCCACCAGCGTTGAAACGCCATAAATCTGCACCCACATCGGTGCTTCCGAAATGAGAGCATACACTTTCCCGCCAACAATTGGCCCCAAAAAAGCGGCAAAGCCCGTAATCGCCGAATACGTTGCGATGTACATCGGTCGTTCACTTTTCGGTGTGTCGCCGATTGTAAAGGTAAAGACCATCTGATTGAATCCGCCCAGTCCAATGCCGAGCACAATATGAACCGCATAAAGCACGACAATCGCCGGTATAAAAGCAATCGCGCCCCATAAAAGACAAGCGAGCGCAATAATCGGTAATGACCATAGCAGTAAAGTTTGCGCGGTATGATGTGCATTTAGATTACCCCAAACATAGTAACTTGCCATCATGACCAAAGTATGGACGACTGTAATGTAGGAGACTGTTTCGTAATTTATATTCATGAGTTTCAGCATGACATAGGAAAATAGCGGCACTGTCAAACTTTGCACAAATAAAAACACAGCTAAGAAAATAATCGCTTTAAGAAAAGCGCTGTCTTTCAATGGCTTCCCAATCATTCCAATGGGATTCGACTCCTTGGACGGCTCAAAAGGCGGATTCGGATATAAGCAATAAGCCAGTACATTGAGGACCGCGCAAACGCCGACGATCATAAATAAATAGGTAAATCCCTGCTCCCCGGGATACCGGTCCAAAATTTGCCCCCCAATGAACAGAGCAAGGGAACTCACTCCGCCTAGAATCGTATTGCGAAGCCCGAAATAACGACCCCGAACAGGCCCCGGCACAGCGTCGCTAATGAGCGAGGTCCACACAACACCGCCCGCGGCATTGCCTAAATGAGCCGCCGTATACAGGATAATGTACATCACGACCCACAGATCTTGCGGAAAAAGAAACGGAATCAACCCAACGGAAGCCCACAGCAGCCTGTGTGAGGAGCCGAATATGAGGAGCATTCGTTTGCGGTTTCTAAATTTCTGCATCGCCACAGCCATACCGATTTGAATAATATTGACGACTGTCGTAATTGCTAAAATAAAGCCAATCTCAGTTGAAGTCGCGCCGAGGAACAGTAAATAGCCCGTTAAGAATGGACCTCCAAGAAGCTGGAAAATTATAACGGCTGGAAACCCCTCCAGCGTTGCAATGAGTAGACTTTTCCGGTAGTAGGACATCTTTTTCCTGGGGTTCCTCAAGCTTTCCAGTATTTTCATAAGCGTGCTCGCCTCCATTTTGTAAGGGTAAAGCCTATTACTGATCTAATAGTTTACAAGATATAGGGCGCTTATGTTAAAATAGGACAGACTACCTAATCTATCATGTCAGGCGGGATCAGCGAATTACTATGAAACCAAACCATTTTGGTCTTATCACAAGCTCATTGCTCTTTTTGACTTTTATTGTACTCTCTCTTGTGTTCCAGTCAACAACTTATTTGTATATCGCCAGTGTTTGCCCGCTTCTCATCGTTCTTTTTCTTCCTGATCTTCGTTCGACCCAGTTCATCAAGCCCAATCAGGCCAAAGGTGCTGTCCGTCTCATTACGATGGAAAATAAGGATAAGTCCGATTCCGATTTTCTTGTCATCTTGTTTGAGCAAGGTTTTGTCAAATGGAACAGCAGGCAGCTCTATTTTAATCTGGATGATATTATGAAAGATGTTTATATCAAACCAGATCCATTCGCCGCCACGATGACTGTGCTCAAATATGACCTGTTCCTGCATCGCCGTAAGAAAAACTGGGTCGGCATTTCCTTGCCCCAGCTCCAGCAGCGTATAAGCCAGCTCTCTTATACAACCAATGAAATCAACCGCCTAGTCATTCAAATGTCCGATATAAGCGATCTGCTGCAAAAACCGGTTTCGCAGCCGGCAGCAGCCGGAAGAAGTGTCGGCGCCTAAATGGAAAACACCCAACCTTTTCAGGAGGCCACTGAAGAACTATCTATGTTTTCGGGACTCCAAAATAAATCAAACAAAAAGACGACTCATTTCCATTTTTTTTATGGAACTGAGCCGTTTTTTTCTATTTTCATACATGTTTTTGATGAATTTTAATCAGACAGTTTTAATATTCGCTTCAAATTTACTGTGAATATCGCCAGAGCTCCTTGGATCTCCATGCCGATTAGACCCGAGGATTCCGCTACATCCAACCCGTGCCTATGTTTTAATTCACTATTTTTTGCTTCTATTTTGTAACGCTGCTTCGACTTTTCTCTAAAGTCATCACTTTCTTGAAACGTTGCTTGCTCTGCGTGTTCGAGCGACTTAATACTTACATTGTATGTTTTTGTTGCAGCGCCTTCTATATAGCAGCCTTCCTTTATTGGGCATCGTTTGCATTTCTCAATATCGAAATAGTATGTAGTCTTTTGGTTCCTATCCTTTTCTTTTTTTCCTGTCCGCGCTTTTCTGACCGCCATATGTCCTGACTTGCAGACATACATGCCTGCATCTTTATTAAATTCAAATTCCTCTGATTTGCTTCGCTTTCCTTGCGCAACCAAGGGATGTAACTTAGATACGAGTTGTATTTCATTCTTTTTGCTATACATAATATTATCTTTTTCTGAATATGCAGTGTCCCCAATCACGGTATCGATTTTCATGCCAGCAGCTATGCTTTTCTCAATCAACGTTTGCAATTGCTTGCCGTCAGTTTTTTCTCCAGTCGTAATGGTTGCTGCGGTGATTATTCGTTCCTCGCTCATAGCCAAATGCGTCTTGTAGCCAAAAAACGAGGAATCCGCACTTTTGTGGCCTATCCTTGCGTCTTGATCTTGTGAAATTCGCAATTGCTCAATGTCATCTATGATAGTTTCTTTCAAGAAGTTCAACTGTTCTTTTACTTTTGGGAATTCCGAGATGCTACCTTCCTTCTCAATTACCGAGATGAGCTTATGGCAATAACTAATTTCATCTTCTAACGCTTCAGTTGTGGTCTTTGCTGGAAACTTATTTTTTATGGATTCATCAATCTTGTAGACAGATTTTCGAAGTTTCTTGGCGCGCTCCATCAATATTTCTTTGGGAGTTTTCTGATTGTAACGAGATTTGGTGTGCGTGGCATCGACGATGATAGCTTTACTTTTAATGATTTCTTTTTCAATAGCGATTTCGACAGTTTGTTGGATTAGCAGATCCAGCAGGTTAAGGTCTTTTAACCGCAATTTCCGAAACTTGGTCAAGGAACTCGGTTCAATTGCTGCTTCTTCAGGTGCCATTTGAAGAAAATATTTAAAAGACATGTCGTATTTCGAGCGTTCTACAACGTCGACGTCGGATAAATCGAAGATAGATTTTAATAATAAATATTTAAACATTCGAATAGGGTTGATGGCGTTGCGACCGTTATCTAGGCAATAGTTATTCTTCAATTCTTCATACACAAACGAGAAGTCGACAAGCTCTTCAATCTGACGCAGCAAGTTATCCTTGGGAACAACCAAGTTATATATCTCCATATATGGGCTTAATATCATCGACTGTTGGTTCGTAATCATCCCTAACCACCCGCTAAGTTTAATACTCTTAATTATACAGAAAAAAGGTACAGTCTCCTCAAAAAATTGAGAAAATCTGTACCTTGCTTTAATTTAGAAGACTTTTTCAGTGGCCTCCTTTTCAGGCTGGGTGTTTTTTTGTGATCAACATTTATTTCAACTGATCGCCGCACAAATAGACGGCTAACGTTCGTACCATAACGCCCGTTGCCCCTTTGGGCTCGATGCCTTTGGCTGACCATAACCAGGCGGTGCCGCCCGTATCCAAATGAATCCAAGGCGTTTTTTCAGCGAAGTAGCCGATGAACAGCCCGCCAGTGATGGCTCCCGCCCAGCGATCTGAGGAAGCCTGATTCTTGATATCGGCGACATCGCTTTTCAGCATGTCACGGTACTCAGGATAGTTTGGCAGCTGCCAAAGCTTTTCTCCCGCTTCTCTTGCCGCTTGAAGCAGCGGTTTCAGGAAGTCATCATCGTTCGTCACGGCTCCCGTCGCCACATCAGCGAAGGAAATTAAGATGGCCCCGGTCAAGGTAGCTACATCAATAAGCCGCGTCGCTCCGAGCTGCTTCGCGTAAGTGATGCCCTCTGCCAAGATTATGCGGCCTTCCGCGTCCGTATTCAGCACTTCCACGGAGTGTCCGCTAAGCATCGTCACGATATCGCCTGGACGATATGCGGAGCCGGACGTCATATTTTCAGCCGCCGGTATGACGACTACTATGTTAATCTTCGGTTTCAACTGACCGACGACGTGAAGAGCTCCAAGCAGTGTTGCGGCTCCGCCCATATCGCTGATCATTTCTTCCATGCCGTCGGGGCTTTTCATCGAGATGCCGCCGGTATCGAAGGTCACGCCCTTGCCGACGAGGCCCAGCACGTCGGTGGAGTCGGGATCCCCCTTATACTGCAGGGTGATCATCCGTGGCGGGTTGGCGCTGCCTGCGCCAACCGCGATCAGGCCGCCCATCCCCCGGGCAGCGATCTCGTACTCATCCAGCACTTCGCAGCCGAAGCCGTAGTGCTGGGCAAGCTTCATGGCTTCCTCTGCAAGAGTAGCCGGAAGCAGCTTATTCGCCGGGAGGTTCGTGAGATCCCGGGCATAGTTAGTCCCCTCCGCAACCGCCTCGGCGGCTGCGATCGCGGATGACAGAAGCGCTGCGTCCGCAGCCGCTTCTGTAAGCAGTACCGCCCGGCGCAGCTCTGCGCGCGCCGGTTCGTTTCTGCGGTACACCGCGATGCGGTATGTACCGAGAAGCAGCCCTTCGGTCGTCGCCGTGACGGCGGACCGGCTGTCAATGCCGCTTGGCAGCTTCAGCGCCAAGCTTTCCAGCTTCAGCGCGAGTGCCTCGCGCGCTGCATAGACGGCGGCTGCTCGCAGCGTATCGCGTGATGCTGCGGGGCCGAGCCCCGCAACGAGCACGTACGCATACGGCAGCAGCCCGTGGGTTGGCAGCGCCTCGAGCTCGCCTGAGGCGCCGGAGAAGAGGCCCTTAGCGCGCATGCGCTGAAGGGCCTGGTCGAGCTGCGGGTGGCCGAGGACGGTGTCCTCGCGCAGCTCAGCTTCACTTAGGCAGACGAGGATGGCGTCTGCCCCTTGGTCGTTATGCGTGAATGACGTGAACACGCCCGTCGTAATTTCAGTGATTTTTGCAAACATTGTGTCATTCTCCCTGTTTATTTAATAGAAAGACGCTGCCTTCTGAATGACAGATTGCATAGGCAGATGGTACGGACATTTCTCCTCGCAAAGCGGCTTCTCTTTACACGGATCATGGTCAGCACAGCCTACTATTCTATCCTTTTGTCTTTCGAAAAATCCCTCGCCCTTCGGCAGCAAGCCAAATTTATCCCTAAATCTGCTGGAGATCATCACATCCGGGATAGCGATTTCTAGCGGACACGAACAATAGTTGCAGCGTCTGCAATCGTGCTGACCCAGCTCGATAGCCAATTGTTCGAGTTCTTGGCGCTCTTCTGTTCCAACTTCCTGCTCTTGCGCAGCCAGGTTTTCCTGTACTTCTTTAACGCTTACCATCCCTGATATTGTCACATGCACGTCTTGGCTGTACGGATAACGGATGGCCCGGTCCACGGGTTGAATGAATCCGCCGGACAAAGGCTTCATCGCGACCTTCATTAAATCCATCTCTGTCGCTTTGGGAATCAACTCATCTAGGGCAAAAGGCTGCGCCAAATTCAAATGAAACAAAATTTGATCGAATTGCCCTTTGGCGATCCACTTCGTCAGCAAGTCCGGCCGGTGACCGGAAATGCCGATGAAGCGTACTTTGCCTTCACGCTGGGCTTCCAGGGCTGCCTTGTAGGCTCCTTCCACATCCATGGCTTTCTTAAACTCACTCACATAGTTCACATAGTGAATTTGAAGCAAGTCTACATGGTCTGTCTTCATCCGCACCAGACTTCGCTCGATCTCCGCCTTCGCGGTTTCGTAATCACGCGCCCCCGTTTTCGTCGCTAGAAAGTACTCCCCTCTGCGATGCGAAATGCATTCGCCGATGATCTCCTCACTGTTGCGATAAGCTGCTGCGGTGTCAATATAATTAATGCCGTGGTCCAAGGCATAGTTTAATGCTTCTCTAGCCTGTTCTAGTGGTACACTCGGAAGGTTCATTGCACCAAAGCCAAGTGACGATACGTTGTAGCCTGATTTACCGAATCTCGAATATCTCAAACCAATATCTCCCTTCCCAGTTCCGTTAACGAGTGGATGAATAATTGCATATGCAACTATTGTAATACAACTTGGTCCTACTTTCCACGAAGTCGTGAATGATTAGGGAACTACAGGGCACTATTTCTCCAAAAAACGGCCAATCGGGAGGCGAGGGGGAACTACAGGGCTGTATTTCATCTGTTTGTGCGCTTATTGGTCAAGGAAGTCAATATAAGGGATCACTGTTCCCTTCACTTGATTAAAATCCCCGATTTATTGCAAATAGTGGATCGTAGTTCCCCTAAATGCTTGACCGAATCTTCGGGATGGTCACAGCGCTGCAGCATCCTCGTAGGTTGGCGGGATGGTGTAATGGGAGCGACTGACGTATGACACAGGTAGCAGGTTCGCACATTGGGGCGACTGACGGGTATGACCGAAATATGAGTGGGACAAGTTCAGGAGTGAATAGGTGTCGTGTGACCATCAGATGATCAGTGGTTATCAATATGGGTTGACTGCTTGATCGTTGCATATCTGATAGGGGTTAAATTCCGGATCACTGCATACCGGTAGGAGGTGACTCAGCAGCGATGTGTCGGACCTCCCCCCTTGATCCAAAAAAATCCCCGTAACACTCCTAAAAGTGTACACAGGGATTTCGTTCAATCATGATCAATCGTCCTTACCGTCTTTCTTGTCATCCCAGCTGCGATCGCCCCAATTCCAATGGAAATTGGAGTTCCGATCATTCTCCGGCTTCGCTGTCGATATCGGCTTCGCTGTCGGTTTGGCCGTCGACTTACTCGTTGGATTGCTGGTCGGCTTTCCACTAGGTTTTGGGGTTTCTCGTGGCTTTGACGATGATTCATTTTTCGAATCATCGTCATCTCTGTGGTCCGGCTTTGGTGTTGATTTTTTATCTCCGTTGTCATTCTTGCCGTTATTATCATTTTTGTCGTTCTTGTCGTTATTATCATTATTTTTGTCATTCTTATCGTTATTGCCGTTAGTACCGTTTTTGCCATTTTTGTCTTCACGATCATTATTGTTATCTCGGTCATTCTTATTGTCGTTGCGGACATTTTTCGGCGTAGGTGTAGGTGTCGGCTTCACACTTGGTTTGACATTATTATCCTTCTTACCAAGCTTAGTCGTATTGTTGCCATTGCTGTTGTTGTCGTTCTTGTCATTGTTCGCATTGTTCTTGCCTTTATTAGAATCGTTTTGAATCAGTTGATTTCGCTCGCTCAGCTTACCGGATTTCTCATCAGCGACCAGCCTTTGCAAAGAGGACTTATCGATCGGCTTGGATGGAGCTACCAATTTATCAATCCCGCCGTTTTCCTTCGCTAGCTGATGGATGGAGACACTTTTGATATCATCCAGCGATACTTTAACCCCATTATCTACGGCATTAAGATAGATGGCATATTTACCTGCGGATACACCGCTGGCCTTTGCTTCTTGTCTTACTTCTTGCGGTGCTGCGAACGCAGTGACTTCATAGTTTTTGACTTGCTCCGGATGTGCTTGCTCAATATGCTTGCTGACCTGATTTTTCAGCTTGGTTGCAATCGCCTCATCATTCACTGCTGCTTTTTGCTCTACGACCGTGGAGGAGATGATAATGTCGCCTTCACCTTTGGCTAGTGCTCCTTGCTCAGCCCTATCCAGAATATCTGAGGTGACGTCTTCTAGCGATTTGCCCTTATACTGCAAGGTGCTGATTAACTCAACGCCATCTGAATTTAATCCGTTTAAGTCCTGTACAATCTCTTTGTTATCAATGCCAATTTCAATACTCGGATTGATATCTATGGTTACATAAGCAACCACTTGGTCACTCGGCACGCTGCCTGTCAGTGTAGATACTAAGACGAAACACAAGACAATTGCGGCCGCCAAACCAGAAAGAATTCCTATTTGCGGTACCCGGAAGCGCCTATTTACAGGTGCAAACAGTATTTCTTCCCCTATTTCACAATTTCGCGTCCCCCTAGGAAGCTTCTCAAATCGACCCTCTGGATTCATGACAATAATGGAGCTCTCGCTTATTTCCATTACGATTCCCTTGTTCATGCGCTGTTCTTCCTTTCTTTATGCTGTCCTCATTCTCGAATCTGTAAATAATCTCGCAAGTAAGGGTATGGTCCGTTAAAAATGAGAGCAATTGCTATCAGATATTTACGGTTGCGCTCCAATGTTTTCCTTGAAACCTGTACTTGCTCCAGCAGCTCTTTGATGGGCAGCTGCCGTTTCGTCAGAAGAGTCCGCATAAGTTCCGCATCCTGTGCTAGCGTCCGTCCGATGCCGAAGAGCATCTGTCTGGAATCGTCGTGTTTAGGAGAGGCTTCCGTCAATTCAGAGAAATCGATATCAAAATCACTTAAGCAGCGGCTGAAATCCATAATTTCGCTACGCCGTTCTTCAAGTCCTTTTTGCTTTTCATAAGCTTCTATTGCTTGATGAACCTCAATAGGATTGAGTAGGTTATCTTCATCATCTTCCTGATCGAATGAACTATAAGGAATCTGTCCTTTGAAACGTTGTTCTTTACGCAAGAAATCAATTAATCTCCTCCGGATGACCGTTTCAGCAAAACCAAGGAAAGATCTCCCCATAACGGAAGAGTATTGATTAATCGCTTCATTAAATGCCCCTAAAGCAATACTGAATTCATCGTCCCTAGCCGGGTCTATATATCGTTTACAGAACCTGCTTGTCACTTTAGCTACGTAGGGCTGATAATCCGATATAAATTGATTCCTAAGTCTTAGGTCTCCTGCTTGAATTTGATGTATGGTAACCTCAAGGGAAGAGGCATGGGATTCACTTTGTCCCTGGGATTCCTTTTTCCCAAGGAACCTTTTGAATAGTACCAGTAGCACCTTTCCACCTCACAGTATAGTAGTTTCGTCCTTATGTATGACAATTCGGGGGGTACGATTTATGTAAAACAGAAATAAAAAGTAGATTTATTATAACATACATGTCCAAATGAGCACCTACTGGCAAATAAAACCTTTGGAGACGATTTCATTTTAATCTAGAATCCTTTACAATTAAGGGAAGGAGGTGTTTCATTTGGAACAAGGTAATCAATTTGGCAAGTTTCTCGAGACTTTACGCGGGAAAATGTCCTTGCGCAAGGTTGCCAGTAAAAGTGGCCTGTCTCATGCTTACATTCGAGACTTAGAGCTCGGACGTAATCGTACCACGAATGACATCATCAAGCCATCCCCTGACACCTTACGGAAGCTTTCGCAAGCCTATCAATATCCTTATACGGATCTTTTAATGAAAGCCGGATATCTGGAAGAAGCGTCATCTTGGCAGGCGCCTGGTGAAATCCGTTTAGATAATGTCTGGTATGTCGAGTTCGGTACGAAATCAATCAAATACTTTTCGCAAGATGGAATCGTGGAAGAAAATGTGGAATCACTCGTGGCTTTTACTAGCTTTATAGAAGCGCTAATGGATCTCCATTTTGTCAAAATGGATATGCACCTATTCGTTAATCTGAACAAAATAAAAAAGTATGCCTCCTCAGAAGGCAAACTTTATTTTGATACCTTTGAAAATGAACCTTGCATTACCATCACTACAATGGCGCAAATGAAATATCATCAAATAATCCTGGACTATGTGGCTCGAAACACAGGCTTAGCTTTGGAAGCTGATGCCGACGCTCGCCAACTACCCATGAAAGCTAAGCTCATTACCTAGCGTGAACTAGATAAACAGAGCTGATGCGATACCGAGCATATGAGTCAACATCCGTGAACAAAATACTAACCCATCATTTCCAAGCTTGCTCCCTGGAGATACCTTACTTAACTCTACAACAAGAATTATACTGGAAAACGGATCATTTGCGTTCAATGTGGACTAAGTTGGCTGTTTCTGAGCATAAGCTGACAAAATGCAGGGGAATAGGTGAGAGAAATGGAGTGCGATATTGTATGGGGCACCGTTTCACAGTTGCCATCGTAGAAGATAATTATTGGGTCGGCAAATTACTTGAAAGCTATTGTCAGCAATGCGGGCTGCATGTCATCTCGATCGCCACGGACGGCGAACAATTTCTTCAGATGTACGATCAGCTTCTTCCGGACATTATGCTCGTCGATATAGGACTCGCAGGCAGTCTGGATGGCATCACTATGGTGGAATCATTGCGTAAAGCGGGTTATCAGCAGAAAGTGATCATGGTTAGCGGTACGACGAATATCGACCATATCCTAACAAGCTTTCATGATCTTGGATCCCTCTACTTTTTGTCTAAGCCAGTGATGCTGCCAAAGTTTCAGGCGGCCGTTCGGAAAGCCATTGCGGAAGTTCAATTAGAGCGCAGTCTGCAGCTCCAAGAGGCACCTTCTGTCAAGACAACATGGATAACTGTCAAAAATCAAAAATCTCAGCTGCCCATCTCGGAGGAATCGATCCTTTTCATTGAGAAAGAAGACAAGCGTCTAACAAAAATTCATCTCATGAATGGCGCTCAGATGGAGTCCAGCACCAATCTAACGGATATCCTGTCTCAGAGCTCGCCTCTGATCTTCAGTCCATTCAAAGGCTTTCTTATCAATATGCGGCACGTTGTTTCGTATGCAAAAGAAAGCAGTTTTCCTACGTCACGCAGATTCCTTATTCATTTGAATCATACACCTGTAAAAATACCGTTAAGCAGAAGCCTGCAAAAAGAATTCGGCCGATTACTTCTGCAAATGAATGTAAATGCTTAACCGCAACCAATGGTTGATACGAAGCACGAAGCAACTGTAACTTCCTTATCAACGAACAAAAGGCCGCTATCTTCCTTTAAGAAAGGATAGCGACCTTTATGAATATATAACCTCTACATAGGCTTAGAGGTTTTTTTATTTTTCAGCCTATCGCGGCGTACGCTTAACATCTTCAATCGTTTCATGAGCTGATCTTCCCACTCGTCGTCGACTAAGGACTTTGCCACTCCGAGCAGATCAAGCGCCATATCAATTTGGCTGCGTACAATCTCCATGGGCTCTTCGCCTTCATGATTCACACAGTTGTCGTGCAGCAGATGATCTTTCCCATCTACGTACTCTACAAAATCAACCTCGTGAGCCCCATCCCCATGAGCATACTCCGCCAAAATCTCATACTCGTTCTCCACCAGATAGTGAACCTCAATGCGGTGACATACCGGGCAGAAGAGAATGGGCACATTGTGAATCTGCGTACGAATATGCTTCAATGTACCTTTTGTACCTATCATACTAGCGCCACAACAAAAACTCATCGATATCACTCCCTTTGAGTTTTCCGTGAGGAAAACTTGCATCGTAGCATAATCTTCATTACCCCGGATTCATCTAATATATTCGCCTTAAAAGCTTGAAATTCCTTTTTTGCAAGACATCTAGATTTTAGCAATCCACGCATATTTTACTTGTGAAAAGCAAATGCTTTTACAAGCAAATGATCTTCAACCATGCGATGGCCAGAAAAGAGGAATGACCTTGAAGGCTTCAACCATTGCGGGATATGAGGTTCCCGGCAGATATTACAAGGACTTACTCCATCTTATGGTCGTAGGTGCAAATTCGCTCTATGCATATTGGGAAATATCTGACAAGCGCAGATGGCTGGTATCTCAGCATTTTGAATGCGACTTTAGCGTCATGCCAGGCATCATTCGTTTGTACGATGTGACTCATTTGATCTTTAACGGACATAACGCACACGCCTATTGGGATACAACTACGCTGCCCGAGGCTAATCATTCGTACTTGCATCAGGCCCATGCTGACCGCAATTATATTGTGGACATAGGTACCTACACATGGGAGCATGAATTTATCCCCTTACTTCGATCCAATTGTGTTGTAACACCCAAAGATTCGGAAGCGGGATGGGGAGATCCGAGGTGACGATTCTCTTTGATTAATCGCATAAAACCGAAGCCTGAGGTTAAGGGATATTTTGCCCTCGTACTGCACGCTCATCTTCCCTATATTCGCGAGCAGGATCAGAATGCAGCATTGGAGGATCGTTGGTTTTTTGAAGCTATGACAGAGACGTATTTGCCTTTATTGGAAGTTATGCATCATCTATCTCAAGATCAGATCGATTTCCGTATAACATTCTCCATAACACCGACTCTCCTATCCTTGTTCAGTGATCCGTTCCTGCAAGCCAAGTATCGCACTTACCTCAGCGAACTTATCGCACTAGCAGATAGCGAGCAGGTTCGTTTACATAAGGACCCCGTTCTCCTTCCGCTTGCCAAACAGTACTCGCAGAGATTCCAGGAGCTTCAGAAACTGTATGAAAGCTATAACGGAAATGTCATTGTTGCCTTTAAACACTATCAAACGTTGGGACAAATAGAAATTGTGACTTCCGCCGCGACGCATGCCTATTTGCCGTTGATGAAAACGGAAGAGTCAATCCGGGCGCAAATCCTTACGGCTGTGAGAGACTATGAGCGGTATTTTGAGCGAAAACCGCGCGGCTTCTGGTTACCCGAATGCGGCTATACGCCAGGGATTGAGCGTATGTTGGAGGAGGCCGGTATCCAGTATTTCTTCACGGGTTCCGCAGCTGTGGCTTTCGCTTCCCCTCCGCCCCATCGCGAACTGCTAGCGCCTCTGATGACAACGCCATTTGGCCTGATGGCCTTTCCATGCGATTCGGAATCCGCTAGTCAGGTATGTTCTGCCGAGCACGGCTACAGCAGCGATTTTATTTACCGGGACTACTACTCGGATATCGGAAATGGCTTCAAATACGACAGGATCACAAGCAAAGGCAGCCTCAAAATGCCCTATCATCCGGCACTGGCCTTAGATAAAGCAGCCGAGCATGCCGGGGAATTCCTCAAGCATCGCCAAAAGCAGGTACAGCAGGGATTACGTTGGATGGATCGAAAGCCGGTCATAACAGCCGCCTATCCTGCTGAGCTTTTCGGTCATTGGTGGTATGAAGGCCCCCATTTTCTAGAGCAGTTATGCCGTAAAATATTTCTCGAGCAGACGATGTTGAAAATGGTGACTCCCAGCGATTACTTAGATAAATATCCGACAGCAGGCTCCGCTCAGTTGAATGAATCCAGTACAGGGCGCAACCATAACTCCGAAGTATGGCTGCAAGAAAACAATCACTGGATCTATCGTCATCTTCACGAAGCCGAAAAGCGGATGATCCAGCTGGTATCGGGCCAGGAGCATCTCAAACGTCCTGACAAAATGAGCGCCGAGGTGTTCAAGCGGGCCTTGAATCAAGCCGCCAGAGAGCTCATGTTGGCTCAAAGCAGCGATTGGGCCTTCATGATGGACTCCCAATCCTTAGCCGAGAACGCCATTCGCCGAACCAAAATGCATCTCGGCTGTTTCCATCAGCTTTGCGATCAGGTGGAGCTTGGACAGATAGATGAGATTTTTCTTGCTGATTTGGAGGAGAAAGATCACTGCCTGCCGGATGCCGCGTATCAAGCTTTCATGAGCGTCACCCTCCAATCACCTATTTCCATTATTCCAAGCAGGAGCGAATGGGAAACCGTACTGGAGCAAACTAAACATCGTCCCAACGTGTTCATGCTTGCCTGGGAATATCCGCCCAAGCAAGTCGGCGGTTTATCAAAAGCCGTCCATGAACTGTCCGAGGCACTTGCCGCACATGGTGAAATTGTCCATGTCATCACGACCTCGTGTGATGGGGCGCCTAGTTTTGAAAAAAAGAACGGCGTTTATGTCCACAGGCTGCCAGTCCTGCATTCCGGTGATACTTCTTTTTACCATTGGACCTTCGAAATGAATCTGGCGATGACCGATCATCTGGCCAAATGGAAAGAAAACGGCGGCCGTATCGATCTTTTACATGCACACGATTGGATGGTTTTCCACGCCGCTAGGGAAATCAAAATGAGCTATGGCATCCCGCTCATAGCTACAATCCATGCAACCGAGTGGGGACGGAATCAAGGAAACCTGCATGCTGACTTACAGCGAAAAATTCATCAGATCGAGTGGAAACTGACCTATGAGTCGAACCGCGTCTTTGTGTGCAGCTCGTATATGAAAGACGAAGTAGTGCGTATTTTTAACCTGCCTATGGATAAAGTGGCTGTCTATCCGAACGGGATTCAGCTCCCCACATCATCAGGCAAAGAGACGGCGAAGCGCCCTCGGGATTTTTCGAAACAAGACAAAGTCATTTTCTATATCGGCAGACTTGTCTATGAAAAAGGCGTTCACACGCTCATCCAAGCCATGCCAGGCATCCTATCGCATGTGCCACACGCGAAGCTCGTCATTGCCGGGTCAGGGCCGATGGAAGCGGAGCTTCGAACGCTGGCAGCTCATTTAGGAGACCGCGTCTTATTTACCGGCTTCATCGATGACGGCTATCGCGCTCAGCTCTATCGATGCGCAGACGTTTGCGTCATTCCCAGTTTATATGAGCCTTTCGGTATCGTTGCCTTGGAAGCCATGGCTTACCGGAAACCGCTCGTGCTCTCTGATACAGGAGGTCTGTCCGAAATCATTCGACATGGCATAGACGGCTACAAAGCTCTGCCCGGACACACCGATTCACTCTCGTGGCATATTACCGAAATGCTGCTGCAGCCGAAAGTGGCCGCCAAAATGGCCGAAAGCGCGTACCAATTGCTTCAAAAGAATTACCAATGGCACCACATCGCTGCGCATATTCGGGAGGAGTACCACAAGTTGACCTACGATTTTTCCGACATTCAGGTTTAAGCGCATGCTTTCGAAGCTAGTTTTCTTACGAAAACTCTAAGCGCATGCTTTCGAAGCCAGTTTTCTTACGAAAACTCTAAGCGCATGCTTTCGAAGCCAGTTTTCTTACGAAAACTCTAAGGAGGACCCACTATGAAGGCTGTTATTATGGCCGGAGGCAAAGGCACGCGGCTTCGCCCCCTTACCTGCCATCTTCCCAAACCCATGGTGCCTCTCCTGGGAAGACCGTGCATGGCCTATATTATTGAACTGCTTCACAAACACGGCATTCATGACATTGCGGTCACGATGCAGTATAAACCTGAAGTCATACGCGACTATTTTGGCGACGGAGAAGCCTTTAATGTGAATCTCCATTATTTTGAAGAAACGAGTCCGCTGGGTACAGCCGGGAGCGTCAAACAGGCGCAGGATTTTCTAGACGATACCTTTGTGGTCATTAGCGGCGATGCCCTAACCGATTTCGATTTGGAGCAAGCGCTCGCTTTTCATAAAGAGAAACAAGCCAAAGCTACGCTGCTGCTGACGCGTGTCCCTCACCCTCTCGAATATGGCGTTGTCATGACCGATCACGATGGGCGGATTACCCGTTTTTTGGAGAAGCCAAGCTGGGGCGAAGTGTTTAGCGACACCGTAAATACCGGCATCTATATCATGGAGCCAGAGACGCTGGAACGAGTGCCCCGGGGGCACGAATTTGACTTTAGCCAGCAGCTGTTTCCTGCATTGCTCCAAGAAAACAATGAGCTCTACGGCTACATTAGCCCCGGGTATTGGATGGACATCGGCAACCTGCAGCAGTACCGCCAAACCCAGTTTGATATGCTCGATGGAAAGGTAGAACTCCAAATCCATGGCACCCAAGTTCGGCCGCACGTGTACATAGCAAATGACGTTGAGACAAGTGACACTGCCCGTGTCATAGGACCTGCTTTTATTGGCAAAGGGAGTACGCTGGAAGACGGAGTAGAGCTTGGGGAGTACTGCATCGTCGGGGAAAACAACCGGCTTTCCAAAGGCAGCAAGCTCACGCGCAGTGTGCTCTGGGACCATAACCATATCGCACCTAACAACGAACTAGCCGGTTCCACACTGACCAGCCGCATTGTTTGTAAAGAGGCCTCGTATTTGGGCGAAGGCTCGGTCATCGGCAATCATGTCGTCATCGGTGAGAAGAGCCGTATTGAACCTAACGTGAAAATATGGCCTCATAAACAAATTCGCGATAAGTCCCGCCTTCATACTTCTTATATATGGGGGGAGCATGCGGCCAAAACATTGTTCAAAACTCGCGGAGTAAGCGGCCTTCCCAATCTCGAATTAACGCCAGAGATGACCGCTAAATTCGGGACTGCCTACGGAGCAACCCTTGCCTCCGGCAAAACGCTCACAGTAAGCTGCGCCCCTCATACCTTCACTCGTTTGCTAAAACGCGCTTTGACAGCAAGCCTGCAATCAGTCGGCACGCATGTCATTGATTTGGGAGATTGTTTGGTTCCGGCAGCTTCGTTCGCCATTCGTCATTTAGGAGCCGCAGGCGGCATCCATCTGGATTGGTCGGGCAAAGACAACGAATTGTGCCATCTGGCATGTATGGACGCTGAGGGACTGCCTATCCCGAGATCGGCCGAACGTAAAGTGGAAAACAGCTTTTGGCAGGAGGATTACGCGCGGGCATCCATGAAACAACTTGGCAGTTATAAAGATGAAACCCATTGGTTTCAAACGTATGTCAACACATTGTCTGAAGAAATCAAGGATGAAGGGGAAACTTTGCCCATTTCAGCTTTGCGGATCGTCATTGAAGCCAGTTCTTGGCTGCAGCCTTATCTCGTGCCATTTTTCGAGCAATTGGGGATCGATGCGATTCATGTGACGGCTGCAAATTCGCAAGAGCCTCTCCCCCATTTCACATCGCTTGCCGGAGCCAACCTTGGTTTGCGTATCTTCGATGACGGCCGTACGCTGCAGCTTGTGACGGAGAAAGGGGAGGCCGTCGATTCCGATTTACAAACGGTTTTCCTGTATCTGTGCTATCTGCACAGCCGCCCTGGGGCAACGATCGGTGCTCCCGTCAGCGCTCCCGAGCTTCTTGAAAGCATAGCGGAAGGGCTGGGTGCGACCATTGTTCGTACGAAGGAATGGGAACGCGCCATTCTCGAAGCCACGCACCAAGCCCGGATGCATCCGCTGTTCGACTCGCTTTTTGCCATCGGACTTGTCGTGCTTCATTTGGGCAGAACCGGCATGCCGCTCTCGGAGCTCCTCGCTCTGATTCCGAGCTTCTACCTTCACCGCGAGCAGATTGATTGCCCTTGGGACGCCAAGGGAGAAGTGATGCGGAACATGATGGAACGGACGAAGGATACGCCCGTCGACTTAGTTGACGGCATCAAATTTTATCACGAAAATGGCTGGATTTTGCTGCTCCCGGATAGCGATGACCCTGTTTTTCGGCTTGTCGCCCAGTCCCCAAATCCGCTTTTTGCCCAGCAGCTTGTTCATTCCTACCGCAACCACATTCTAAATGTGCTTCAATAAGCATAATATATGACAGATATATCCATACGGGTGTTTCCGAAGTCTTAAGATGAAGGGGAGAGCGGCGTGAATATGATTCCAAGCGTTTCCAGGCAGATCGCTTTTGTGCAGTATGACGATCAATCCTCCAGTATGACGGTTCAATATCATACCGGTTTCAAGGCATCTTATACGAATATTAATCAGGATGATTATCTTTTGATTTTAAGCTCCGTCAATCGATATGATTCTTTAATGAGGCTTACGGAAACCCGGTATATGGAAGGCCAGTCTCCAATCAAGTAAAGCCTATACAGGAGATCTCCCCTTTTTTGAAAAGGTGGAGATTTTTCGTTTCCTGGACGCATATGCTACAATGTTGTCCAAAGGTCTATGCAGCTTATTTCCAAAAATGACCTAAGAAAAGGTGAGTCTGATTCCTACCCAAGCTTTCTCTGCCCATCCAATGGACAGGGATTCACTCCACTTGCTTGTTCAGTCATGGGCGAACCTTTTTGCCTACTGGCAGCTTTCCTCCAGAAAAAAAAAGATGGTGCTGGACCACTTCCAAACGGACTGGCTTCTGCTTGGGCCGACCTTGCGCTTCTATGAAGCGACTGAACACGCTGCCGGCTTCCATGGAACCGATAACGTTTCCGAGCTGCCGCTTCCCCAAGGAGAATGCTGCTTCCTAAGCGGTTTTCTACCCGGACGGCTTTACTTCGCAGAACTCGGCATTAAGAACGACCAGGGACATTTTCTCCCGCTTCTGCGTTCTAATACGATTCAGACTCCCCATATACATACGAATCAAGAATTTCCTTCAAACGAATTCACAAAGAATGACCAAGTTACTTACCGGCCAACTGCCGTTTCCATTCAGCTAATGACTTCTAAAACTTATGAGCAATTCTCTGCCTATACAGTGTATCTACCCAAATGCGTATACCCAGCAGATACGGAATTCGGAGGCGATATCGATTGAGCACAAACGTACACGGTTATGTTGCTTTGCTTCTGCATGCCCATATCCCTTACGTTCGTCATGATGAGGCAGTCATCACCTTAGAAGAACGTTGGTTCTTCGAAGCGGTTGTGGACAGCTATCTTCCTTTGATCGAAATGATGGATCGGCTTCTTGAGGAAAGCGTGCCCTTTGGGCTGACTTTATCCTTATCTCCGCCTCTGCTTGCGATGCTGGAGGATGCAGGCCTGCAGAAGAGGCTTCGCAAGCATCTGGCCTCTCTGTGCGAGCTGGCGCAGCGCGAAGTCATCCGCTTATGGGGGCATGCCGACTTCGGCCCCACGGCAAGACTTTACGCCGATCACTATCATCGGCTGCTCGCCTTGTACGATCGCCTGCGAGGCGATCTGATCGGTAAATTCCGCAGCCTAAGAAGCTCAGGCTGCTTAGAATTAATAACTTGCGCCGCGACGCATGCCTTCTTGCCCCTGGTCAAGAATGACGCCGCGCTGCGCGCGCAGCTTGAAGCCGCCGTTCAGGAATTTCGGCGGCATTTCGGGTCCGCCCCGGCAGGCATCTGGCTGCCGGAGTGCGGCTATACGCCTGCGGTGGAGCCCCACCTGAAGGCGCTGGGGCTGCGCTATTTTGTTGTTGATGCGCATGCGTATGCGGGGGCATCAACAAGCACGCCGCTGCGCACGCCAAGCGGCGCGTGTGCTTTTGCTCGGGACCTTGAGGCCGGCGCTCAAGTATGGAGCGCTGAAAGCGGATACCCGAGCGACCCCGACTATCGCGAGTATTACCGCGATATCGGTTTCGATCTCGGCCGCAGCGGCGGGGCCGAGTGGGAGTACTTGAAGCCCTATGTGCTGCCGGACGGCGCACGCATTCATACAGGCTTCAAGTACCACCGCGTCACCGGCCAAGGTGACGCCAAAGCGCCCTACCACCCGGCGCAGGCCGCGCAGAAAGCTCAGCAGCATGCTAAGCATTTCGTCGCCAGCCGGGTGGCGCAGCTGCGCCGCCTCGCGGCGGAGCGCGAGGCTTGTGCCAGTGGCAGCGCAGCGCAGCCGCTGCAGCCGCCGGTCATCGTATGTCCATACGATGCCGAGCTGTTTGGGCACTGGTGGCACGAAGGCCACCAGTGGCTGGAGGCGGTGCTGCGCGGCCTTGCCGCGGCACGCACTGGTGTCGTCGTAGACACGACGACATTGGGCGGCTACGCGGCCGCTCATGCGCCGGCCACGGCAGCCACGCTGCCGGAGTCGAGCTGGGGCCGCGGCGGTTACGCCGAGGTCTGGCTGCAGCCGCGCAGCCAGTGGGTGCATCCGCTGCTGCACGCGGCGGAGGATCGTTTGGTGCTTGCGGCGCACAAGCACCGCAAAGCCGAGCTGCTCAGCAGCCTGCAGGTCCGTGCGCTGAATCAAGCCGCGCGGGAGCTGATGCTCGCTCAAAGCAGCGACTGGACGTTCATCCTGGATGCTGAGACTGTAACCCAATATGCAGTGAAACGAATCGAGACGCATATCGCTTCTTTCCATAAATTGTTAGACACTATTGACGACGACGATACGATGGTTAGCGCTTCATCCCGAGAGTTCTACGAGCTTGTGACGGCCCTAGAGCGGAAATCCCCTTTTTTACCGGAACTTCATTACCGGCTTTATCAGCCAATGTCTATAAGCTTTTTCCGTGAGGCCGTAGAGCGCCCGCTCCATGCTCCAGATCAGCCTGATACCCTGCCGTCCTTGCGCATTCTCATGCTTGCTTGGGAATATCCGCCACACGTCATCGGAGGTCTTGCCAGAGCTGTCCGCGACTTATCCGTGCAGCTCGCTTATGCCGGGCATGAGGTTCATGTCGTCACATGCCTTGCGCCCAATTGTTTGCCCTATGAGCAGCTGGACGGTGTGCATATTCATCGTGTTGAAGTGCTTTCTACGCCTGAGCCCCTTCATTTCTTAGATTGGGTGTTCCAGATGAATATGGCTTTTACCGACAACATTTTACGCCTATCCGCTCAAGGTGTACCGTTCGATATCATTCATGCGCATGATTGGCTCGTTTATTACGCTGCCAAAGAGTGCAAACATGCCCTGCAGCTCCCGCTTCTGGCCACCATTCACGCGACCGAATCCGGACGCAATTTGGGTAAGCTGGATACTCCTGTACAAAAACGCATACATGCGTTAGAACATAAGTTGGCACACGAAGCCGATCACCTTGTGGTTTGCAGTTCATATATGCAGCAGGAGGTCATGCACCTTTTTCATATTCCTTTTCATAAGATGACCCATATCCCTAATGGCGTTATGCCCTTTCGGGTACCTGCAGCTAACGGCTCGACCGCTAACCCGATGCTTTCTCAAGTGGTTTCGCCTGGAGAGGCTTCCCCTCCCATCCTTGCTTTCCTCGGAAGGCTTGTCTATGAAAAAGGCGTACACATCCTGATCACAGCCATGCAGCTTGTGCTCAAAGAATTTCCTGCCGCTCATCTCGTTATTGCTGGTACAGGTCCTGAGCTTGAGGCGCTTCAGCGTCTGGCCGCCCCGCTTGGCGACCGTGTCAGCTTCACCGGCTTTCTGGATGAGACGGACAAAAGCCTGCTTTTGCATAAGGCGGAGCTCTGTGTATTCCCTAGCTTGTATGAACCGTTCGGCCTTGTGGCATTGGAAGCGATGGCAAGCGGTACACCGCTGATTGTATCGGATACGGGAGGTCTGTCCGACATCGTGGACCATGGCCTAAACGGGTGCAAAGTGCCACCAGGGGATGCGAACGCGCTTGCTTCACACATGATTCAGCTTTTGCAAAATCCCGCTGCTGCTTCCGAGCTCGCTGCCAACGCTATAACCAAAGTGAACGAGAGCTTTGGGTGGAAGCAAATTGCTGCGATAACGCTAACCGTTTATTCAAAATTGATCGCTCATGACGAGCTATCAGGTATATTCCCGCATCAAAAGGAAATAATCAAATAATATGGGTAACTATGCCAAATGAAAGCGCGACCAGTTAAAGTTTTCAGCATTTTTTCAAAGAATCATTGATTCCTTGGTAAATATTAGGTAACCTATTGGCAAGCCTTGTGCTAGCCATGTTCTGTGTTCCGGCAAGAGCTCACTGCGAGCTGTATCCATCATGAACACGCGAGATCGTTATCTGAAGTCGACAATCAAACAAACGAGTGGGGAAGTGATTGTATTGCCTAGACATCTGGTCATCGGAAACGGAAAATTTCTTATTAATCTCGATCAGCATTCCTACATGCGAGATCTGTACTATCCTTTCGTGGGCCAGCTTAACCATATTGGCGGCTATCAATGCCGTGTAGGTATTTGGGTGGACGGTGACTTTGCCTGGCTGAATTCCCCCGAGTGGCAGTTCAAACTTGGTTATGTGGAGGATTCCCTCGTCACGGAAGTGACAGCGACGCATCCCGGTCTTGGCGTCACATTGCTTATGAATGACGGGGTTCATCAGCGTGAGGATATCTACATCAAGCGCATTCAAATTACGAATCACAAAGATACCGTTCGCGAAGTGAGAATGTTCTTTAATCAGGACTTGCTCATTAATGAGACTGAAGTTGGCGATACCGCTGCCTTCTATCCGTTGACGAATACGGTATTCCACTATAAAAAAGACAGATATTTCATGTTCAACGGCAGTACGGGAACAGAAGGCATTTATCAATACTCTACAGGTGTCAAAAGATTTTATAACGCCGAGGGTACTTGGCGCGATGCCGAAGACGGGCATCTTATGGGCAACGCCATCGCGCAAGGCTCTGTAGACAGTACGATCTCGTTTCGACTCTTCGTACCACCTAATGCCAACCAAACGCTTTACTACTGGATGGGAGCAGGCAAAACGCTGGAGGAAGTCAAGAAGCTCGACGCCTACGTTAAAGACAGCCACCCTGGCAAACTCCTCGACCGCGTGACCGTTTATTGGCAGCGCTGGGCGAATAAAATTGAACGGGATTACGGAGATTTAAATCCTGATGTGCAGCGCCTTTTCAAACAAAGTCTGCTCCTCGTCCGAACGCAAACCGATGTGAACGGCGCTATTATTGCAGCGAACGATTCTGACATTATGCAGAGCAACCGTGATCACTACAGCTACATGTGGCCTCGCGACGGAGCTTTAATTGCTTACTCCATGTCGATGGCAGGCTACCAAGGGATGATTATTCCTTTTTTCAACTTCTGTGCGAACGTGCTGTCACCCGAAGGTTACCTCCATCATAAATATAATCCGGACGGCACCGTAGGCTCCAGCTGGCATCCTTACATTCATTCCGGCCGCGTCCAGCTCCCTATTCAAGAAGATGAAACAGCCCTTGTGTTATTTGCGCTTTGGGCGGACTTCCAGAAAAATGGAAGCCTCGAATTTGCTCAGTCTCTCTATCGCAACCTCATCCGTAGAGCAGCCAGATTCATGTCCACTTACATTGATCAGGAATTGAATCTGCCTAAGCCAAGCTATGATCTATGGGAAGAGCGCTACGGGATCTATACGTTTACTGCATCTGCTGTATATGGCGGACTTATCGCGGCTTCCAACTTCAGCAATCTGTTTGGTGATGAAGAGCGCAGCAACCGCTACAGGCATACGGCCGAGAAGATTAAATCCGGCATTCTCAAACATCTGTGGGACGAGAATGAAGGCCGATTCGTTCGCGGTTTGTACATGGAGGATGGCGAGTGGGTTAAAGATATGACGTTGGAAAGCTCTGTTTACGGTATTTTTGAATTCGGAGTTTTGCCTGCGGACGATGAACGCGTTGTCGGCACGATGAAAGCGAATAAAGCTGGTCTTACGATCAAAACAGCAGTCGGTGGTTCTGCCCGTTATCATCATGATTATTACTTCCAACGCTCTACCGATATCGAAAATGTACCAGGCAATCCTTGGATCATTTGTACGCTCTGGATTGCGGAGTGGGAAATCGAGTATGCCAAAACGTTGGCAGATCTCGAAGCCCCGCGCCAAACGTTGGAATGGGTCGTCAAGCATGCCATGGAAAGCGGTGTACTGTCGGAGCAATTGGATCCTTTCTCAGGCGATCCCGTGTCCGTAGCCCCTCTGACTTGGTCGCATGCGACTTATGTGCTTACCGTTGTGAAGTACTTAAACAAGTACAAACAGCTCGATAGTAAACAGTAATTTATGTAGAACCGTAGGGTTAACACTTTGGCGTAAAGTGCTGGCTCTGCGGTTTTTTTGCTTATGAAATTATTTGCGATTCAGCCCCTTGCTCTGAACATAGTTGGTAAAATTGCATTGGCGCATTGCTTTGCAGCGCATTGCTTTGCAGCACAGTGACATGCTTGTGTGACCATGTATCGCTTCGCGCATTTTCGTTGCGGTTTGCATAGTAGGCTCTCATCTGCGCGTCATACTTATCAATCTGCTCTAGCGCTCCTCCCTGGAGCTGTAGTGATTCTCTTTGACCTGCATGCTCATCTGGATCTCCATTTGGAAGAGCTTGCATTCCGGGTCATGGGCAAATACGATTCCGATCAGCTTCGGTTCGTCACTTCTTTTCTGCAGGATCTCATGCAAAATGGCTTGGCGAATCAGGAGCAGCTGCTAGAGCAGGAGCCAATGCAGGGGCAGGAGTAGGAGCAGGAATAAGTGTAGGTGGCTAAGTAATCCAATGAACTTGCTCCAAAAGAATCCGCCAATTAAAAAAACCGCAAGCTCGCATTTAAGCGGGGGTGCGGTTTTTTTGAGTTTGAGTTTGAGTTTGAGTTTGAGTTTGAGTTTGAGTTTGACCCTCACTCCAGCGAATAATTTGCCTCATACGTCTGAGCATCCAAGAGCTGCTCCAGCTCCGACAGTTCGCTGCATGCCATACGAAACAGCCATGCTTTATCATAAGGTGATTCAATCAGCATCATCGTAGCCCGTTCCAGCAGCATGTTGACGGCGATGACTTCGCCGGATAACGGAGCTAACAGATCATGCTCACTATCGGCGGTCTCCACGGAGCCAGCAAAGTAGCCTTGCCCCAGCACCGCACCGCGCTCCGGAAGCTCGATAAATAAGACCATCCCCCACGCTAGCAATCCGATTTCCGTCAGGCCAATGACAGCCTCATTCCCCTCCTGGCGTATCCAATAATGATCCCTCGTATACTGCAAGTGCGTAGGTACGATCACATTCATTCTCCTTCATGTAGAAAAAGCTCCCCCGCCGCATTCGCATGCCAGCTAAGAGGAGCTTCTCTATGTATGAAAAGCTTATTTTACGACAAGGTTTTTGTCGCCTGGTTTCCAGTTCATTGGGCACAATCCGCCGGATTGAAGCGCTTGAAGGACACGAAGTGTTTCTTCTACGCTGCGGCCTACGTCGTTGTGGTTAACAACTTCGTATTTCAATTCGCCTTCTGGATCGATGATGAACAGACCGCGAAGCGCGATACCTTCTTCTTCGATTAGAACGCCGTAGTCACGTGCTACGGATTTCGTGATGTCAGCAGCAAGTGGGAATTCCAATTTGCCAAGACCGTTGTCGTTGATTGGTGTATTGATCCAAGCTTTGTGTGTGTGGATGCTGTCGATGGAAACGCCAAGAATTTCAGTGTCCAATTCTCTGAATTGAGCAGCAGCATGACTAAGCGCTGTAATTTCTGTCGGACAAACGAATGTGAAGTCCAATGGGTAGAAGAACAATACTAACCATTTGCCTTTGTAATCGGACAAAGATACTTTGCCAAACTCTTTTCCGTCACCTGTAGCTGTCTCCATTGTGAAATCTGGAGCTTGTTTACCAACTAAACGCTCTGCCATGTGTATAATTCCTCCTCAAATCTATCTTATTCGTATAAAATGGTATCATCCGAGTAGATGAAAGTCAATAATTAGACCCCCTACTAGATAATAATTATTTTAAAATATGAAAGCTCCATGAACATGAGCAATTCCGCTTTCTTTTCCGACCTTTTGGACGCTCAGCTCCCCCAACCTGAGGCGCAGAAAAGCCGCTTCATGCGTCTATTCCCCCCCATACCCATAACTAAAATGGACCTCTTGCTGCCTAGTTCCCAACAAATCCGACGCCATATACTTCGCAACCAAAGCTGCCGAAGCCGTTGCACCATATTCTCCACTTAGCTCAGATCTATTCTATCGCATCATGCGAGATACTTAACAAGTAAGCTCGGGAGGGGCTTTCTCTGTTGGACTTCGTACGGTCTCTTATGGCCCAACTTAGGACACAGAACTCTTCTTTGTTGTACTTTGCATTCTATGTTGTACTTTGTACAATCTTTTTGCCCTAATTTGGTCAAAAACTCTTCTATATTGTACTTCGTACAACCATTTTACCTAAAAAAGGCTCTTACAGGGCCTTCTGGGTTGAAATGATTGTATTTTGTACAATGAAACAAGACATTGCATGGTTTGATCCCCTACTATGTTGCATAAAGTGCAACAAAGATTTGGAGTCCATTCCCCTGAAGGGTGCAAACAGCACCAGCACCAGCACCAGCACCTTACCCTTACTCTTACTCTTACTCTTACTTTTACTCTTATTCTTACTCTTACTCTTACCCAATCATCATACTTAAGCCCTGATCCTTACTGCCCTCACTCTAATAGAAGTCTACCGCATCACAAAACAAAAAAAGAGCTTGCTCGCTGAAGCACCGGATGCTCTAGCAGGCAAGCTCTTATTATTATTTGCGCATAGCGTCTACAATCAGTTGGCCCATAGCCAGCGTTCCGATTGCTTTGCTCTTATCGACAGCGATGTCGCCTGTGCGGTTACCCGCATCAAGCACTTCTTTCACGGCGCGCTCGATGGAATCCGCTGCATCGTGGTAACCGAATGTCAGGCGGAACATCAAAGCAACGGAAAGGATCGTTGCGATTGGGTTGGAAATCCCTTGCCCTGCGATATCAGGCGCAGAACCGTGCACCGGCTCATACAAGCCGAAGCTGCCTTCGCCAAGGGAAGCGGATGCCAGCATCCCGATGGAGCCTGTCAGCATTGCAGCTTCGTCGCTCAGGATGTCGCCGAACATGTTCTCTGTCACGATGACGTCGAAGGAGGACGGACGACGCAGCAATTGCATCGCACAGTTGTCTACAAGCACGTGCTCAAGCTCAACATCCGGGTAATCCACGGCGATGCGGTTTACCGTTTCGCGCCATAGGCGGGATGTTTCCAGAACGTTTGCTTTATCAACGGAAGCAAGCTTTTTGCGGCGCGTACGGGCAATATCAAACGCTTGACGAGCGATACGCTCGATTTCCGAAACATTATAAGCGCAAGTATCTACCGCTTCTTGACCGTTAGCTGTTTCACGACGGAATTTCTCACCGAAGTAGATACCGCCAGTCAATTCACGAACAACGATCAAGTCAGTGCCTTCCAAAACTTCAGGTTTCAGCGTGGAAGCCTCTTTCAAGCAGTCAAAGATGAACGCTGGACGAATGTTGGAAAACAAGCCAAGCGCTTTACGAATACCGAGAAGACCAGTCTCCGGACGAGTCTCTTTCGGGTTATTGTCCCATTTAGGTCCGCCTACAGCCCCTAGAAGAACAGCATCTGCGGATTGGCAAACCTTCAATGTTTCTTCCGGAAGCGGTGTGCCTGTCTGATCAATGGCAATTCCGCCGAACAAGGCATGCTCGGTTTCAAATTGATAACCGAAAAGCTCTTCGGTGCGTTTCAATACTTTTTCCGCTTCTGCAACGACTTCTGGACCAATGCCGTCTCCAGCGATTACAGCAATTTTTTTCACATCTGCCATGACTGTCATTCACTCCTTAGAATAGTAAAGCTGCTAGTTAAGCATCTCTATCGACTATATGATGCTCTCATTGTAACACAAGATAGTCCTTTTCATTAGATATAAAAGCTATTGCTTTAATAGGTTCCACCTATAACAAAGAAAAGAAAAGCCCTTTCCCGCCATTAAGCAAGAAAGGGCTCCAATTAACTGGGCTTTACAATCATAAAGATGAACAAAATAAGACCAATTGCCGATGCGCCATAAAAGTAGTTGCGAGCCTTTACCCATTGAATGAGCTGCTCGGCCGGCAGGCTTGACGCCTTTTGATTGGCTGGATCGAGCACCCAACTTACTAATTTTTTTTGATATGGCGTAGCGAAACCAACCGCAATAATTTGAATTAATATGTAAGCAATCAGTGAGCCGAATAGCCAAATTTGCATAAAGGAGCCATAATCGCCAAGCCAGATCAGCAGCAAACCTGTCAGCACAGCCAGCGTCCCTCCAATCTTCGGGAAAATCTCTAGCCGTGCGCCCACTCGCAATGAAGATCGCAGTTCGTCGAGTGTCTGATTTTTCCTAAGAAGTACGTGTGCAAAGTACGTTGGGCCTACCCCGATAATGGCTGAAAGCACATGAATCAAAACTAGAACTTTCATATACAACACCCTTCCTTCGCCTGTAATATTCAAACAACAACTGCTTTATCATACAGTCGAAGGATTTGTACCATCCATGCTTTATTTGTTAGATCTGGTTTCTGAACCCAGATAATTGATTAAGTTTGCATCAAATTTTATGGCCGAAGTTGATCCGATGATTTTCTACCCTGTTCCTTATCCTCTTCACCTTACTAAATTATTTAGAATCCGTAAAATATACAATTAGAGTCACTAACAGGAGGTCAATTTATGAAAAAACTCACTCAAATTTCTACTGTATTGCTTGCATCAACTGTGCTGCTTGCCGGATGTGGCGGTGGCCCAAAGACTACAGACAATGCAGCTTCAACGGCAGCCAGCGGCGGCTCCAAAGAGAAAGTTAAACTTACTATCTGGCATAACTGGTCCGGTCAGGATGCTAAAGCGCTGGCTATGCGCAAAATCCTAGATGATTTCAAAGCGCAAAACAGCGACATCGAACTTGAAATTGAAGGCCTTCCAACAGACGGTCTAAAAACACGTTTGAAAACGGTGGCCGCGGCTAATGAAATGCCCGACCTATTCGTGATGTGGCCCGATGCGATGACGAAGGAATTCGTTAGCGGCAACCTTTTGCAGCCGATCAATGAATTCTTGGACAGCAAACCGGAGTGGAAAGGCAATTTCATTCCTAACGCACTCGATGGCTATACGGTTGACGGTAAAATCTATTCCGTTCCTATGAACTTATCGCCTACGTCCTTCATTTACTACAACAAAGCCCTTTTCGATCAATATAAAGTACAAGTTCCAAAAACATGGGACGAGCTGACCGCGGCGGTCAAAACGTTTAACGATAATAAAGTGATTCCTATCGCGCTCGGCAATAAAGCTAACTGGGCTGTACAGTCCACCATCTTCAGCTCGATTGCCGATCGTACAACAGGTACAGAATGGTTCCTAAAAGCTGCTAAACAAGACGGCGCAAAATTCACGGATCCGGAATTCATTCAATCTTTGACTACTTTAAAATCGCTTGGCGATTCGAAAGCTTTCCAAGATGGTTTTAACAGCATCGATCAAAACCAAATGAGACAGCTTTACTTCCAAGGCAAAGCCGCAATGTTTATCGATGGCGGTTGGGCGATGGCCGACGTTGTGCAAAACACGCCAAAAGATGTATTGGCTAACACCCACGTAGCGCTTCTTCCTCCAGTTAACGGCGGGAAAGGCGAAGCTCAAACGACATCCGGCGTAGTCGGAACAGGCCTTGGCGTTAGCAAAAAGTTAACAGGCGCGAAGAAAGACGCTGCACTTAAATTGTTCTATGCGCTTTCCGGACCTGAAGGTCAGCAAGCAACGCTTAACAGCTCAACACTAGTCAGCTACAAAATCGACCTTGATCCAAGCAAAGCGCATCCGCTTTTCGTTGAATTGAACGATTTGATGAAAACTACAAAAATTACGCCTGTTTATGACTCCAAACTAAGCTCTGCGACTGTGGAAGTCATTAACAACGGATTGCAAGAACTGCTTATGGGTGGAAATCCAGAAGCTATCGCGAAGAAAATTCAAGATTCACAAGCAAGCTCGCTCGGTAAATAATCGATCCCTATAAATATAAGTATCCAGCCCTCCACAACCGTGGCAGGGCTAGATACTTTCACTAGCAAAGGAAGTGAGAATAATGAATGCATCCTATATACGCAGGTTCGTTATACTAAGTCTTACGCCTGCAATTCTGATCTATGCTTTATTTGTCTTTGTCCCTGTCATCTGGTCCTCTTACTACAGCTTCTTTGATTGGAAAGGGATTGGCGCAGCGAAATTCATCGGCCTCAAGAATTATGTGGAGATTATCCACGATCCTATCTTCTGGCGAGCCATGAAGAACAATCTTATTTTCCTGGTTGTTTCTGTCTTCGGTCAACTTCCTATCGCGCTTATTCTCGCCATCCTGCTGCACAAAAGCAATGCGCTTCAACGCTTTATCCGCTCTGCAGTTTTTGTTCCGATGGTTCTGTCTTCTGTCGTTATCGGGATGATCTGGCAGTATATTTATCACCCGCAGATTGGGATTCTGAATTTCCTCCTCGACAAGCTCGGTCTGGAAAGCTGGAAGCTGCAATGGCTGTCTGATACGAAAATTGCCATCTTCTCTCTAGCGCCTCCATTAATTTGGAGCTTCGTAGGTCTGTATCTCATTATTTTCATCTCCGCTTTTCAAAATATTCCCGGGGAAATTCACGACGCCGCTCAACTTGATGGCGCAGAGGGCGCTCGCAAGCTGATCTCGATTACACTGCCTATGATTTGGACGACTGTGCAAATCGCCATCATTTTATGTATTTCCGGCAGCTTGAAATCATTCGATTTGGTCTATGTCATGACAAAAGGCGGTCCCGCACACGGCACCGAATTGCTCGCGACATATATGTACAATTCGACCTTCTCTTCGTACCGTTACGGATTCGGGAGCGCGATTTCTACTTCCATCGTCCTGATCAGCCTGATCTTCATTGGGTTAAGCCAATGGATCACGAGCCGCAAATCGAAAGCATAAGAAAGGAGGAATGTAAGCATGCAACCACTTGCTGCACAACCGGCACATGCAAGATCATCAAAATCTGCTTTTTCATTTAGCCTAGTCAAACAAGGCGTACTTTGGACGTTCTTAACCCTGTATGCCATCTTAACGTTATTCCCGCTGCTCTGGTTAGTAATATCCTCTTTTAAAACGACCGGAGAGTTTTTCAACAATCCGTTTGGACTGCCCGTTTCATGGCAGTTCTCCAACTACGCGACGGCGTGGAAATCGTCCAAAATGGGAACGGCGTTTCTAAATTCCGTCATCGTTTCCTTGGTTTCATTAGCGCTCACGTTATTCGTAAGCTCTCTCGCCGCCTATGTACTCGCCAGATTGAAGTTTCGTTTTAAAGGCATCATTCTAACGTTCTTCGTTATCGGCATGCTGATTCCTATTCACAGCACACTGGTTCCTCTGTTCATTCTTATGAAACAAGTGAGCCTGCTGAATTCCTACTGGGCGCTTATTCTGCCTTATACCGCCTTCGCTTTGCCGACGGCTATTTTCGTGCTAACAGCCTATCTGGCATCCGTTCCTAAAGAAATTGAAGAGGCTGCTTATATTGACGGCACACGGCTATGGGGTGTGTTTTGGCGCATTATGCTGCCTATTTCCTTACCGGCTCTATCGACGGTCATTATTCTCAGCTTTCTGCACTTCTGGAACGATTTCTCGTTCGCACTTGTGTTTATCAGCAAAAGCAGCTTAAAAACGCTGCCTCTCAGTATCGCCAACTTTGCCGATGGCTATCAAACGGATTACGGTCTAACCCTAGCGGCTATGACCATTGCGGTAGTCCCTACCATTGCTGTATATCTCGCCTTCCAGGAACAAGTCATGAAAGGCATGACAGCCGGAGCCGTTAAAGGCTAATCTGCCACAGTAAACAACAAAGGAGCAATTGTGTGATGATCAAATGGTTTGGATACTCGCTACGCAGCAAGCTTTCTGTCATTATGCTCGTTACGACATTAATCCCCTTGTTGTTTCTTGGCACGTTTGCCTTCACCATATCCTCCAACGTTACCGAAGGAAAAGCACAGCAGGCAGGTCTTGACACATTGGCTCAAATGGATGCCAAATTCCGCTTTATTTTGAAGGACGTTGAAAATATGTCTCTCTTTATAATCGGACAAAGCGAAGTTCAAGCCTATATGAATAAACCGGATGAATCGAAAAAAATCGCTATTCTCGGACTAATGACAAATCTGGTTTACTCCAAAGACTACATTTCCAACATTACGCTCTATTCAAAAAATCCAAGTGCTGAGGCGCCTCTATCCACTTCAACGATCTATCAAACGGATATTCACGAACAAATAGACATAAAAGAGATTACGGATAAGACATGGACACAGCTCTATCACATTGAAAACTACTTGGGGGAACGAAAGGTTTTTTCCTTTATCCGCCCTTTTCGCAGCTACAACAGTTATCAGACGCTCGGTTGGCTTTCGATTACACTGGATGAACAAGTACTCTCACGAATATGGTCTGAGCCTATGTTGGCAGAAGGTCATGGACAAGTTGCTTTGCTGAACAATCGTCATGAGGTTATGTCCGCTACGGATAAAAGCTGGCTCGCTCGCCCGTTCGAATCGCTGTTTCCGGGGGTTAGCGCGAATTTGAGAAACAAAGTATCCGGAGAATGGACCTATGGTCAAGGGAATACTCAGCATAATATTCTTTATTATCGAGAACCCTCTATCGATTGGACGATTGTCGGCGTCATTCCTTCTCAATTGTACCGCGCTCAAAATCGGTACATTCTGCAGTTATTAGGCGTTGCGGCCCTTCTGGCTATCCTTACAAATATCGTTCTCACCTTGTTTGTCATTCAAAAGGTAACGAATCCGCTTCGGACCTTGACCCGGCTGCTCTCCAAAATCAATCCAAACGAGCCCTTGCCCCAATACCCGGCGGATTCCAAGGATGAAATTGGACGGCTTGCTCAAAGCTACAACATGTTGGGGACGCACATTGAGGCACTCAAAAAGCAGCTCATTCAGAATGAAACACGCAAGAAAGAAGCGGACATGCGGGCACTGCAGGCACAGATTAATCCGCATTTCCTGTACAATACGCTTTCCTCCATTCATTGGATTGCGCTGTTGACGGAAGAAAATCGGATCGCTGAGATGGTCGGCGCCTTAAGTGATTTCCTTCGCTTCAGTTTGAACAAGGGGAAGGAATACTGTACCGTCTCGCAAGAAATCGCGCATATTCGCAACTATGTGCTGGTTCAAGCTATTCGTTTCCCTGACGAATTCGAGGTCGACTTTACGATTGATGCCAGACTGAATAATACCTTGATGCTGAAGCTGCTGCTTCAACCCCTCGTTGAAAATGCGATGATCCACGGCATTCAGAAAAAAGAAGCCAAGGGCACCATCTCGATCTATGCTGAGCAGAAAGGCAACCTCATCGGCTTCAAAGTTATGGATGATGGCATCGGGATGTCCGAGGAACAGTTAGCTGCAGTTAAACAAAGTCTGAATCCGCAGGACGGACAGCCCCCCTCCGATGCCAGCTACGGCATGCGAAATGTACATGAACGGCTGCTGCTGCACTATGGACCGGAATCGGGACTCATCGTCGAGAGCAAATTATATGCAGGCACTTGTGTTTCTTTTTCCATACCCATATTGGAGGAATCCCATGAAAATCATGATCGTTGATGATGAAGTCATCATCCGTACGGGGCTCGCAAAAGTCATCAAGTGGCATGAAATTGGTGTAGATCTTCTTCAACCAGCCGCTTCTGCCGAAGAAGCGCTTCGCCGTATACCGGAGGAGCATCCTCATATTCTGTTGACGGACATTCGCATGAAACGTATGAACGGGCTTGAGCTTGCGAAGAAGGCCAAGGAGCTTTTGCCGGAAATCGAAGTCATTATTCTTTCGGGGTACGATGATTTCGTTTATATGCAGGAAGCGATTCGGCAAGGGGTCAGCGATTATTTACTGAAAACAAGCCGTCCTGAGGAAATCATGAAGACCGTCCTGAAGGTCAAACAAAGCATTGAGGAAAAATGGAAGCACCACAACCAGGATCAGTACAAAAATAAAGAAATCCGCAATCGGTTATTCGAACAATGGATCATTGAGGGAGCGACTTCAGCCATAGATTCAGCCCTGCTGTCTGAGTACATGCCGCTCTTGTTTCCTAGGCCGAGCACCGGTGACTGCAAGCTTCAAGTCTACATGATCGCGGCTGAAGGTTGGGCTGAATCGACAGCGGCGACCTCTCTTCTTTTGTTCGCTGTGGATAATATTCTGCATGAACTTTTGAAATGTGAAACCTTAATTTATAAACAACAAATCATCGTCGCCACACGGAATGAACTGGGTACCGATCCAAACAACCATCCTTCCGCGGCGCTGGGTAAAATTGAACGGTTGCTGAAATGCAAAATATGGCTTTCTATCGGGGAACCGGTTTACCGGGTGGAGGATTTGCATAAATCTTATATCACGGCCGATTATGCCTACAGCTATAAACCGATATTGGAACAATCTTTACTTGATTACTCGGATATTGTTCAACGCAAAGGCGGCAGAACGGTTTGCTCGCATGAAGAAGAATTGGAGCTCTCGGCCATTCTGCTGGAGAATGATTCCATCGCGCTAAAGAGCTGGGTTCACCGTTTTTTACAACCGGAGTACGAGGATCCCCAAATGACCATTGATTCGCTGGAGTCAAAAATTCGCTCAGCCGCGCTCTCCGCCCATCGGTGGCTAGAACGTGTGTTGACCGCTACTGGCCGCTCCGGAAACATCGAAGAACAAATCAGCCCGCTTACGCTGAAGCGCGGCACGTTGCTCAAGGATGTCCTGTTTCAGCATTTGCTTGCCCTTATGGAGCTTTACCACCATCGTCTCGGGGAAGGCAAAGCTACGCATACCCAGAAAGCTATGGCTTATATCCAGCAAAATCTAGGCAATGACGTGGGCTTGCAGCAGGTCGCGAAATTCGTACATTTGCATCCCAACCATTTGAGCGAAGTGTTTAAAAAGGAAGCCGGCATCACGTTCGGCGATTATGTGACAAGGCAGCGAATCAACCGGGCGATGGAAATCCTTACCGGATCACCTGCCAAAATCGCTGAAATCGCAGGCGCTGTCGGATTTGAAGATATCAAATATTTCAGTCAGGTGTTCAAGAAATTCACGGGGAAAACACCTAGCGAGTTCAGGGAAGAAGCTACTAAGCATGTAAGACATACATCTAAATCGTAAGCTGCAATGAAACCAAGGGAGAGAACAGACATGGAACTATCAGGTTTATGGAGACTTCAACAATTTGAGGTTGGACAAGCCAGACCGCTGGAAGTAGCGGCTGCCGGATTGGACGACCGTTTCTGGATCACAGCTGCAGTACCCGGCGATGTGCATTCCGCATTAATCGAGCGGGGGCTTATCGACAACCCTTATTTTGGCCATAATGACGCAAAAAGCAGATGGATCGAGCAAAAGGAATGGTGGTATCGCTACGCATTCAACTATTCGTTCCAAGCGGATCGGGATGAGAAGCATGAATTGACCTTTGAGGGTCTTGATACGTTCGCTACCATCTATGTCAATGGCAAGGAAATTGGCACGACGAACAATATGTTAATGGGCTATACCTTCGATGTGACCCGCGTACTCGTGGATGGCAAAAATACAATCGCAGTCAAGTTTGACCCGTTATACTTGCATAATCGGGATAAAGAGCTTTTCCAATGGTCCTCCTACACGAAAGAACGTCCTTGGCTGCGTAAAGCCGCGATGAATTTCGGTTGGGACTGGGGACCTCGAATGGTTACCGTAGGCATCTGGGGTAAAGTTCATATTGAGCGTAGACGCCTCGCTAAGCTGGACAGCGTTTTTGCGAGAACGGCAGCCCTTAATGAGTCGTCTGCTTCGATTAAGGTTGATGTCGATGTGATCGCTCTCCGCAAAGATGTGGAACGTGAGTGCGAAGTTCGCCTATTGACGCAAGAAGGCGATATCTTTGCTTCGCTGCGCGAGCCGGTAACGGGACAAGCAACCTTAACAAGCCGTGCAACAACAAACACATTGACACTGGATGTCGTGAATCCAAAGATATGGTGGACGCATGACTTGGGCGAGCCTTACTTGTATGCGTTGGAAGTGCTGCTTTACGCGAATGGCGAGCTCGTCGACCGTTATCAGAAGCCTTTTGGAATCCGGACCATTGAACTTCAGCTGCAAAATGAGCAAGGTGAGCATGCGTTTGCTTTCCTCCTCAATGGCGTCAAACTATTCGCCAAAGGCGCCAACTGGATTCCTGCCGATCACTTTATCGGAAGTATCCCCGATCAGCGCTATCGCGATTTGATTGATCTCTCCGTGGGTTCGAATATGAACATGCTGCGCATCTGGGCCGGCGGCATTTATGAGAAGGACGTGTTTTACGAGGAATGCGACATGCGCGGTGTGCTTGTTTGGCAAGATTTCGCCTTCGCCAATGCACTCTTCCCTGATTTTAACCAAGATTTTATGGATAATGTTCGTAAGGAAGTCATTTATAACATTAAGCGTCTACGCAATTATACGTCTCTTGCGCTATGGTGCGGTAACAACGAAATCGACTGGCTTTATGACATGAAATCGTCCGGCGGCGACATTAACTGCCCGTTCTGGGGAGAAGTCATTTACCATGAACTGATCCCGGAAGCACTTGAACTGCTGGATGACAGCCGAGCTTACTGGCCTTCCTCACCTTTCGGAGGCAATGACGCGAATGATCCGGACGTCGGTGACCGCCATAATTGGCAGGTGTGGCACGGCTCCGTTTACCCTCGCCAGTTCGGTGATGCACCTTTGCTCGATTACAGCATCGAAGGCGTCACGTTTAAAAATTACAAAAAAGACTTCACTCTGTTCAGCAGCGAATTTGGTATGCATGCTTCAGCCAACCGCTATACACTTGAGAAAAACATTCCAGACGGCCAATTTTACTGGAACAGTGTAGAGATGGCCTATCGGAATAAAGATACGAACCATCAGAAGGGCATCCTGCTTATGGAAGGGTACACCGGCATTCCGTCTAACATTGAGGAGTACATGAACTTCTCCATGTTGACCCAAGCCGAGGGCTTGAAGTACGGTATCGAGCATTACCGCCGCAATAAGCACCGTACAAGCGGATCGCTCGTCTGGCAGCTCAACGACAGCTGGCCGGGTACAAGCTGGTCGCTGATTGACTATGAACTGCTGCCGAAAGCATCCTTTTACTACGCGAAAAAGTTCTATCACCCGCTGCTCCTTTCACTCGATCATGAGCCAGGGCAACCGCTTCAGGTTTGGGCGGTTAACGATACTTTGGACGCTCTCCAGGGCGAAGTCGTACTGTCTGTGTATAACTTCGCAGGCGAGCTGTTGTTCAGCCATGCTTTCCAAGCGGAGGTTAAACCGAATGCAGCTGTGTATCTCGGCAGTTTAGAGGAAAGAGACGTGCTGAACGGTTCTTCGCCGGATCAGGTCGTCGTCAAGCTGAGCACTGCGGCCTGGGATGCACCGGATAACTTGTTCTACCTGCGCGATCAGAAGGATCTTAAGCTTCCTCCTGCGGAGTTGGAAGTCCAAGTGGATGAGGCTGCACAAACCGTTCAAATTACCGCTAATGGCGCCCACGCGCGTTTGGTGAAAATCGATGTCCCGCAAGGGAACCTTCGCTTCAGCGATAATTTCTTCGACTTGCTGGCCGGTGAGCAAATTATTGTTCACGTCAGTGACCCAGCCGGAGGTAAAGTTTCGTTGAACAATGTGTCCGTGAGTGCAATGAATTTATAAAAAAAAGGCCATCCCTTAGCCATGTTTCATGGCTTCTGGGATAGCCTTTTTATTTTTTTAGATCCTATCCGCTAATGGGAACTATAGGGCGCTATTTGAGCTAAATGGGCGGCTTTCAGAAGCTTAACGGAACTACAGGGCCTTATTTGCCCTATAACTATTAAGCCCCCTAATTAAATTGGAGAGTACCATGGGAAATAAGGTACTATTCATATAAAGGGAGGCGAGCGGAATGAGACAACGTAACA
>NZ_JAGGKV010000024.1 GCF_017874035.1 Paenibacillus aceris | reverse complement strand
GAAGAAATGAAGAGCACCGACATGCCCTTTTGGGACAAGGAGAGCACAAGCTTCTGAATTTCCGCTTTGGCCCCGATATCGATTCCCCTTGTCGGCTCATCCAAGATTAACAGCTTCGGATTCGTCAGCAGCCATCGGGCCAGCAGTACTTTCTGCTGATTGCCTCCGCTTAAATTTTTGATCAGATGCTCCGGATTTGGCGGGTTAATATTTAGAGCGGAAATATATTCTTCCGCTATTTCATCCTGGCGCTTTCGGGGAATCGCATTGAAACAGCCACGCGTCGCCTGCAGCGCAAGAATGATATTCTCGCGAACGGTTAAGTCGTCAATGATGCCTTCAGTCTTGCGATTCTCGGAGCAGAAGGCAATGCCTTGGTCAATCGCTTGTCTCGGTGAGTGTATCGCAGCTGGCGAATCGGAAAATTTCAGCTCACCTGAATCCGCACGGTCAGCTGCAAAGAGCAATCTGGCAAGCTCGGTTCTTCCCGAACCGAGAAGTCCGGCCAAGCCAACGATTTCCCCCTTATGGATGGAGAAATCCACCGGCTCAATGGCCCCCTTTTTCCCCAACGAGTAAGCCTCTAATAACACCTCTGCTTTTACCTTAGGATCATTCGCACTCTTCGGAAGTTCTTCCAGCAAATGCAGCTCTTTACCAATCATTTTGGATACTAAATCTATTCGGGAGAGATCCTCGGTCATGCTCTCTCCAACAAATTCTCCGTTACGAAGAATGGTTATTCGATCTGAAATTTCATATACCTGATCAAGGAAATGCGTTACAAACAAGATGGCCAGACCTTCCTTCTTCAGTCTTGTCATCACGGTAAATAGCTGCATGACTTCGCCCCGGTCCAAACTGGACGTAGGCTCATCCAGAATTAGCACTTTGGCGGAGATACTGACCGCTCTTGCAATCGCAATTAATTGCTGAACGGCGACGGAATAGTTATGCAAGGGCAATGTCACATCAATCTCAAGATTCATTCTCTTCTTAAGCAGCAGGGCAGCCTCTTCATTCATTTTCTTCCATAAAATACGGCCAAACCGGCGCGGTTCGCGACCGATATATATATTTTCTGCGACAGAAAGATTAGGACACAAGTTGACTTCCTGATACACCGTGCTGATCCCCGCTTGCTGCGCATCCAGAGGACTATGGATTCTGACCGGTTTCTGGTCTAATTCAACCTTCCCTTGGTCAATGGAATACACCCCGGTGAGAACCTTAATCAATGTAGATTTACCGGCTCCGTTCTCGCCCATCAGAGCATGGACTTCCCCCGGGAACATCCGGAAGTTAACGCCTGACAATGCTTTAACACCGGGAAATTGTTTATGAATATCCGTCATTTGCAATATCGGCTTGTTTTCTCCCATGGGAAAACTCCTCTCCTTATAGAGAAAAGCCACTCCACCTGCTACTTGTATGGAGTGGCTTTACCTTTATCTGATCTTATTAGTATTGACGATCTGCGAGCACTTTCTTCGCGTCTTCCGAAGTAAACACGCCTTCTTTGGTTACGATACGTTTCTCGATTTGTTTGCCTGCAACAACATCATTGACAGCTTGCATCAATTGTGGTCCAAGTAATGGGTTGCACTCCACGATGAAGTTGATTTTGCCTTCGCTTGCTGCTGTCATGCCATCTTTCACCGCATCGACAGAAATGATTGTAATATCTTGACCTGGTTTCAAGCCTGCCGCTTCAATAGCTTGAATCGCTCCAAGCGCCATGTCGTCATTGTGTGCATAAAGAACATCGATATCTTTATGAGCTTTTAAGAAAGCTTGCATAACTTCTTTCCCTTTTGCCCGTGTAAAGTCACCCGTTTGCGATGCGATCACTTTTAAGTGAGCGTTGCTTTTAATCTCGTCCGCAAATCCGGCTTTACGGTCGTTTGCCGGCGCTGAACCTGTTGTTCCTTGAAGCTCAACAATGTTCACGTCTTCCTTGGTGTCTTTATATTTATCAGCAAGCCATTTACCTGCTTTGTGGCCTTCCTCTACGAAATCGGAACCGATGAACGTCGCGTATAGTGAAGTATCCTTCGAATCAACAGCACGGTCTGTCAGAATGACCGGGATTTTGGCGTCCTTCGCTTCTTTCAACACCGTATCCCAACCCGATTCAACAACAGGAGAGAACGCAATGACGTCCACTTTTTGTTGAATATATGTACGGATCGCTTTAATTTGATTTTCCTGCTTTTGCTGGGCATCGGAGAATTTCAAATCAAAGCCCGCTTCCTTCGCCGAATCTTGTACAGATTTCGTGTTTGCCGTTCTCCAACCGCTCTCTGCGCCAACTTGAGCGAAGCCTAGAGAGATTTTCTTGGCTGCTGCCGGAGTAGCAGGAGCTGCGGTAGCCGCTGCATTCGTTGTTGGAGCCGTCGTTGTGCTTGCTCCTGTGCTCGCGCTGTTCCCGCAAGCCGCTGTGAATAACATCATACAGGAAGCCGCAACGAGGACCCCCATTTTTTTCGTAACTTTCATGTTCAATTCCTCCCCTTAGTTCACCTCTTGCTCGGTGTGACCTCATTATAAAACGCTTTCAGATGACTTTTATACAGAGTTTCAAGCTCATTTCTTGTAATTTTTTAAGTGGTTATTCAAAACTCGATCGACAAAAGTTTGTTTTTATGAGAGGAAATTGTTATTTGTGGTGAAATGTATACGTTACCATATCCGCATGGACGACAATTTGTTATAGTAAGGTTGAGACTTAAGACCTCCACGTTTAGAAAGGTTACATAACAATTATGAGATTGATACAATGGATTTCATCAAGCTTACAAATAAAACTGCTTACAATGTTTATCATTCTAACGTGCATCCCTCTTATTGCGGTTGGCCTCATTTCCTACCAAAAATCATTTAAAACAGTTTTTAACAACAGTAAAGCAGCAGCCATGCTGTCCGCAGATCAGCTTGCCAGAGACCTCGACACGCAATTTATAGACACGAGGAAGCTGCTTGAAATTAGCAAAAATACACAAGTGCTTCATTTCTTATTTTCCCAGGAAGATACCTATGAGGATACCAAGCAGATATTAAGAACGATGGACTCCTACCGGCAAACTTACAAATATGATAGCGTTCTCAATATTACGATGATCAATTTGTACGGCAGAGGCATCAGTGAAAGAAAGGGTTTGTTTCAGCTCGAGAAAAATCCGCTGCGCAACCCGCATTTAACACATTTGACTAACACACCGGACGAGGTCTTGATTATCCCTCCTTCCGAGGCATCCGCTCTCGACAGAATCGACGGATTTCAATATAGTAATACGAACGTCATCTCTATTATGGCTGCGGTCAAGCAGCAAATTACGCACGAAGTCATTGGATTTATCGTCATTGATTTAGATGATAAGGTGGTCAAACAATTTTGCGATAACGTAACAATTGGTCAGACCGGATTCTATTTTGTAGTGGATTCATCGGGCACGCCAATCTTCACACCATCGACCTTAAAAGGTAATGCCAAACTCCCGCTCCCTTCCGATTTGACACATCTTCTTAACGGAGCAGATACCAATTATATTGATTCTAAGGAAGGCAAGCCGAAATTCGTCTACGTCGCCCCTTCGCGAATGACAGGCTGGAGTATTGTAGGCTACGTTCCACTTCAAGAAATCGTTGAAGAAGCCAACTCCATTCGCCAACTCATTATCATTACGGTTGTCTTAAGCTTTATCTTTGCTGTTTCACTTCATTTTTTTATTTCTAATCGATTGACACATCCGCTTCACCTTTTGAAAAGCAAAATGCAGCTAGCCGCTTCAGGATACCTGGAAGCTAAAGTCGTTCCAACGGGCAATGATGAAGTAGCCCAATTAGGCAACAGCTTTAACATCATGCTCAGTAAAATCCGAAAACTGCTCGAACAAAGCATTAAAGAACAAGAGGAAATTAAGAAGGCGGAGCTGCGGGCTTTGCAAGCACAAATCAATCCTCACTTTTTGTACAATACGCTGGACTCCATCGTCTGGATGGCTGAAGCAGGCAAGAATAATCAAGTCATACAGTTGGTTCAATCCTTATCCAAACTGTTCCGCATTTCATTAAGCAAGGGACGCGACTGGATTATTATTAATAAAGAAGTTGAGCATGTGCATAGTTATTTAGTCATTCAACAAATGCGCTATCGTGATATTTTGGATTATGAGATTGATATTGAACCCCGCTTAAACCCATATCCGATATTAAAAATGATTCTGCAACCAATTGTGGAAAATGCTTTATATCACGGCTTAAAAAATAAGCGCCGCAAAGGCATGATTCGAATCATCGGCCTGATTGATAACGAAGAAGACATTGTACTGATTGTGGAAGACGACGGAATCGGGATGTCGCCGGAGAAGCTTGAACAGATGCGTGATTATTTAACGAACAATCAGCCCCCTGAGCAAACCGGAAACGAAGTGTCCGGCGGGTTCGGCCTCCATAATGTGCAGCAAAGGATTAAACTGTACTATGGGGACAATTACGGAGTACATATCGATAGCATTCAAAACGAGGGAACGAAAGTTTCAATTCGAATACCAATGACAGGAGGTAACATTTGATGAAAAAAGTGTTGCTGGTTGACGATGAAATTTTAATCCGCGAAACGATTCGTGATACCATCCAATGGGAAAAAGAGGGTTTTATTTATTGTGGAGACGCTTCCGACGGTGAAGTGGCGCTTCCCATGATCGAACAGTATCAACCGGATATCCTAATTACAGATATTAAGATGCCCTTCATGGATGGTCTGGAGTTGAGTTCCTTTGTCAGAAAAAATATGCCCGATGTCAAAATTGTTATTTTAAGCGGTCACGGTGATTTTGAGTATGCCAGAACCGCCCTTCGCCTAGGCGTAGAAGAATATTGCACGAAGCCGATCAGCTCGGCTGATTTAGTACAAACCCTGCGTCAGGTTAGCGATAAGATTGATGACGAACGCCGCGCAAAAGAACAGATCGAGCAATTAAAACAAGGAGAAAGCAGGCATGCGGGCTTAACGCAAAGCAAGCTGCTTAATGATCTGTGCAGCGGTTTCATTACGACTTCCGAGGCTGTCCATCTAAGCTCTAAATTGAGCTTGAATCTGCTCTCCCGTTACTATGTCGTCGTAACCGCAGATTTCCGCAAAATGGCATCGGCCGATTCCGTTCCGGATGATATTTTTGACTATATGAAGCAAGATGAGCATAAGCTGAATCTCAAGCTTGAAGGTGACAATATTCTAGTGTTCAAGCGAAGTAAAACGGAGTGCGTTTGGATTCTGAAAAGAGAATCTCCGGAACACATCAAGCAAGCGCTAGAGACGTTCCAACACGTGCAAAACCAAACAACGGATCAGCTGCCCTACTCGATTTCCATCGGCATCGGGAGTGTTCAAGACCGTATGCAGGGCATTCATGTTTCCTTCCTGGAAGCCATGGAAGACATGCATTGGCGCCGTTTATCCCGTCAAAATCGCCAGGCGATGCTGGAATCAAGAAACGGTTCCTTTGAACAGTCTGTGTTCCTAGACCGGGCTCAATTTGTTGACTTTTTGAAGATCGGCTCACCGGCTAAAGCAGAGTCATTTGTCCGTACTTTTGCCTCCGTCCTTCAGCATACAGACTGGCACTCTTCGCTTATCGGGTATTATATTTTAAACGATTTAACGTTAGAAGTTTTCCGGTCTGCCAGAGATTCTTATCCGAATATAGCCAACTTCGATACGACCCTGCATACGATGCAGAATGCCATAGAATCTATACGGTCATGGGATGAATCATGTGCTTACTTGATTGGGCTCTCCGAGCAATATTGGCAGTGGCGATCCGGGGCATCTGATAAATATGGAGATATGCTGGTTAAAGTGAAAAAGTATATCCATGATCATTATGATAAAGATTACTTTTCGCTTCAAGATGCTGCTGATCATGTCAATTTGAGTCCCGGCCACTTAAGTAAAGTGTTCAGTCAAGAGATTGGCCAAACGTTCATTGAGTACTTGACGCAAACCCGAATTCGCAAAGCGATGGAGCTGCTTCAAACGACACAAGCCAAATCGTATGAAATCGCCTTCCTAGTAGGCTATAACGATGCTCACTACTTTTCAAATCTATTCAAACGGGTTACGGGAATGACGACAAAACAGTTCCGCAAAAGCGGCCAGTTGAACAAAGACCTGCCTACTTCGGAAAGAGAGGAGCATAAGGGCTTTGTCAGTTACTCCTAAGAAATGCCTTCTATTTTTAGTGATCTTTTCACTCTTTACAACCGTGGGCTGCAGGAGCGCGATTACCTCCAGCCCCCTGCTTTCTTCGGAAACGCCACCATCCTCACCAAAGAATGACCAGCATCCCGCTTATACGTTTGGAATTATTTACCCGATGGCTCATTCCTTTTACGAGGTCATTACCCAACTGGCGGAAAAGACCGCTGCCGCTAATTCGGTTCAACTCGTGGTCAAGGCACCCGAAGAAATCAGTTTAGAGCAGCAGATCCGTATGATGGAAACTATGATTAAACAGAAGGTCGACGGCATTGCCATCGATCCTATCGATCCGGATGCGCTTACTCCTGCCATCAATAAAGCCATAGAAGCAGGCATTCCGGTGATTTGCTTCGAGTCCGATGCACCTAAAAGCCGCCGCTTATCCTATATCGGTCCGGATCATTATCGTGGCGGAGCTTTAATGGGGGAAGTCGTTGGCAAGCTCATGAAAGGAAAAGGGATGGTCCTCGTGGAGTCAGGCTCCTCTACTTCATCCACTCAAAAGGATCGGCTTTCCGGCATGCTCGACTACTTGTCCAGGAATACCGGTATCCAAGTGCTTGAAGTCGGTTATAACGAAGGTTCCTCTGACAGGGCATTGTCTGACATGGAGCGTATGATTGATGATCATCCTCACTTTGATACACTCTTAACCCTTGATATTTTGTCGAGCTCTGCTTCAATTCTCTTATGGAAAGCTAAAGGATTGAAACGGAACTCGATAGCTTTCGGTATGATGCCAAATGTGAAAGAAGCTCTGATTAACGGGCAGATCACCTCTGTCATCTCTCAAAATGAACAAGTATGGGGAGACGATATTATCGGACAACTGCTCCGTGCCGTTCGCGGAGAAACGATCCCGGTCAATGTGGATACCGGGTTACGGGAACTGACGAAGGATTCCCCTGAATGATCACGATTAATCTGTGTTCCGGACAAGCGTCACAGGGGATTCGCCCGATTAAAGGGAACTCCATTCCCTTATTTAAGTGAAAACCGGTATTTCGTGGATTGTAGTGGAACTACAGGGCCTTATTTCACCTCGATCGTCCAAAGCTCTGTCCAGAATGTGAAATAGCGGACCCTGGTTCCCTTTCCCTCGCGCAAAGGGCTCTTTAGGGCAAAATAGCGCCCTGTCGTTCCCCTGTCACCAACCACCGACCGCCTGCTTGGCTAATAACGCAACAAAAAAGAATCGAGAACCTGTCAGGTTCCCGATTCTTTTTTGTACTATTCCAAGATCAAACGAGCTATAGCTGCGAGATCAACAACGTTGATGACGCCGTCATGATTGAAGTCCGCTTTCATGTACAGATTGATCCAGTTCGGATCAGATGACGTTTTGCCATAGTAAGAGGCAACCATGGCCAAATCGCCGACGGAGTATCGATTATCGCCGTTCATATCACCAGGTACCTGTACGACATCCGTAAGCTGTAGACGATAAGTTCCGCCCTGCACCGTTGTTTCCACACCGTCACCGCTGGCGACGGCAACGTCCGACAGAGTCAAAGTGCTCGAATTCGCCGTGGAATTCAACGCTTTCCATGATAATTTGAACATTCCTTCCATTGTCCCCTGCGCAGAACCGACATTGGCTGCAATTATTCTTACTTTGCCAGTTGTGTCAGAGGAGACAGCAACGATTTTCCAATTATCCTTCAGTGGATCTGCCGAGAGGAATTGCAACTGATGAGGATCGTAAGAAATCGTAATATCCTGAGCATACACATTTATGCTCACACTGTTTAACCCATATGTCACATCAAAAGACTGTCCGTAAGCAGCACTGGCAGGTCCTTGTAAGGATGCATTCGCAGCTGTCGGAACACCAGGAATTGTAACCGGACTGATTCCTTCCAGCGTCACAACAATCGGTTTAATCGTTCCATCTGCGTTAAATTCCATTTTATCGATTGTCGTTTCACGATGCGTTCCGTCACCGTCTGGGATAGCAAAACGGTGATAAACCACATAGTACTCATCCTTGCCAGGCACTTTTACAACGGAGTGATGTCCAGTTCCCTTGATGCCTAGCGATAAATCCTTTTGAAGTACAACCGTTTGCTTCGTAAACGGTCCAGTTGGCGAATTCCCGATGGCATAAGCAACCCGGTAATTCTCATCGCGTGTATCATTCTCCGACCACATGAAGTAATATTTGCCATCACGCTTGAACACAAACGAGCCTTCGTTATAGCCGGACGGCGTAATATCTTTTACATCGCTTAGAGAGATCATATCCGCGTTTAACTTGCCCACATAGGCTCTACCGTTACCGAAGTACAGATAGGATTGCCCATCTTCATCCGTAAATACAGCAGGATCAATCATTTGACCGCTTCCGTACTGTCCGGTTGCAACAAGCGGTTTGCCCAGAGCGTCGACGAATGGTCCTGTCGGAGAATCCGACACCGCCACGCCAATCTTGCTGTCCGCACAGAAGTAGAAATAATATTTGCCGTTCTTCTCTTCGATGCCAGGAGCCCAAGCCTTGCCTGTAGCCCATGTCGTATCCTTTGGAACATCGAAGATAACGCCGTGATCCGTCCAGTTCACCAGATCGTCAGAGGAGAACGCTTTGAATTGCGTACCCGACCAACCAGCGAAGCCATCCGTTGTCGGATAGATGTAGAACTTGTTACCAAACACGGCAACATTAGGATCCGCATACAGCCCCGGAAGCACAGGCGTCTTGAGAATTTTCGCAGTTACTATCCATTGCTGAATCTTATTATCTTTGCCTGTTACTGTATACGTGACCGGGTTCGTGAAATCTTGAACCGATCCGGATGCCGGTGTGACGGTTGCTCCATTCGAAAGTGTCAGGCTTGGCGCCAGACTCTTCAAATTGCTACCAGGCTTCAAGACCATCATAATGGTATGATTCGTTCCATCAATGAGAGGCTTCGTCTTCTGCTCCGCTGCATTCATATTAATGATCGCAGCCGTATTGCCAGATAATGTGCTGACCTCTTCGGCACTCAACGCTTTGTTATAAATTCGGAAATCATCAACCTCTCCTGCAAAATACGGATCCGGGTAGAAAGATTTCCCAATGTAGCCGGAGTAATTATTGGCCGCATTGTACAAATCAGACGGCTTGATGGTAATGTTCTCATTCCGGCCTACTTCAATGCCGTCTACATACAGCACAGCTGTTTTGGTATCGGAGTTAATGACAGCCGCTACATGCTTCCATACATTCGTTGGCAGCGGCGATGACATGCCGAATCTCTGCTCAGCCGTATAGCCTTGGCCTGTAGAGGAACTGCTGACATTCGTTATGGCCGTATTCATCGCACTTCCTGTTGAAGGCGTTGTAAATATATATTGGTTGCTGTTAAGTCCGAGAGCGTACAGCCATTGATTAATCGCTCCGCCGCTCCACTTGACATAAGAGGAAATCGTGATGTTCGCTGCATCCTTTAGAATTCCGTTCGGTATTCTCACGTAAGGCGCCGTAGTTGAATTGGAAGCTCCGCCTGCCATTTTGAATGAGCCGCCGTTTATCCCCGTGCCAAACGATGGTGTATTCACATACGTGCCGTCGTAATTGTTGCCTGAAGAATCAATCGCTGTGGCGCCGCTTGTTTCATCAAATTTGTACCACATCAATAAATTGGGAATCGCCGGCACAGCGTCATTTGCTACGACAAACGTGGCCGTTACAGCTCTATTTTCGGGTAAAATCTCTCTATCCAATGTCATATCCAGAACCGGCGTATCATCTGCTGCCCAATGTACTCTTCTTGCATTTGTATTTCTTTGACCACCGGATGACGGGATAGTGTGATAAATATTAACCAGATTGCCATCTTCATCTTCTACGTAAGAGTTGTGGCCCGGGCCATATTCACCTGGAACAGATTCCGATGTGAGAATCGGGTAATTGGTCTTTGTCCATGAAGCCGGGTCCAATAAGTTGCTGTTTCCATCAGCGCTTAACAATCCGATGCTATAAGTTTGATCTACGCCTGAACCTGAGAAAGTGACAAACACTTTATCCCCGTGTTTTAAAACAAACGGTCCTTCATCCACAGGCGTTGTCCGGCGGTCCCAGCCATATTCAGGTCTCGCAATACGAACAGGGTCTGTCGTCAGCTTCCATGGCTGGCTCGGGTCGATTTTCGCAATGTAAAGGTCAGAGCTCGAATTTTCCGGAGATGTAATCTTCCGCTGAGCCCAGATAATATAGTACTCGCCTTTGTGCTCAAAGGTGGTCATATCCAGGGTAATCCCCTCGGTGTAAAGGAAGCCGCCCGCTTTATTCTGAACTCGGATCGGTACTTCCCAGTCGGAAGCACTCAGCGGATTCCCGCCATCTTTCAGCTTCATCACACGTGACTGCACGGTATTCCAAGCCGAAGGGCTGCCCGCAGCAAAGAAAATATATAACTGCCCATTCACTTCGTGCAGCTCTGGAGCCCAAATACTTCCGGACATGTCTCCGGATGCATTCGCCGTCCAAATCGTAACCGAAGCTGCGTCCTTCAATCCCAAAATAGTGTCGGCCGACCTCATATTGAGATCCTTTTGACCATTTTCATTCGTTGCAATAAAATAATATTTTCCTTTGTATCGAAAAACATTCGGATCTGCATATTGTTTGATCATATTGCTTGGATACAGGGTCTGTTTGACTGTCCCGTTTACTTGATATACCCCTTTTTTGCTAAAATCGATTTGGTTAAATTCAGCCTCATTCCAACTCACAGCTTTACTAGCCGTTGAACCGTCGTTATAGGAGGCAGTTACCTTCATTTGACTAAGGTCATCAAAAGTAAATTTTTGTTCCTTTTCCACATTTATGGAAATACTAGTTACACTCGTATTGATTACTTTCATGAGCTTATTGGTTACAGCCTTTGCCTCCACCTTGGTCACTGGAAGGCGGTTGCTTGGAACAGCGTCAGCAACATTGACTGTCCCTTTTCTGACAGTGAGCTTCGCTCCAGCCTTTGGATCGCTGACCGTTACGAAATCCTTGGTTGTATTATAGAAACTGCTGCCGTCTTCGGCCTTCCACTCAATCCTGTACTCTCCAGTAGAAGGGTCGACTTCACTAATCGGGTTAGTTACCGTTTGATTGGTATGCAGCGAAATCAATCCTGCTTCTTCATAGGATACTAAATCCTTTGATTTGAAAAATAGGAAGGATGATTTCTCGTCTGCACTTTGCAGTCCCGTACTCTCCTGTCTTGTTGCAACAACACCAAAAGTGCCGTCCAACATTCGGAATATATACGGTTTAACTAATTTTTTGGACACTCCGGCAATACTGGTTGTAAAATCTGCTTTGGCGAATAAGACACCCGTATTATTGTTTAGTGCAGAATACGTTCCGCCGTCCTGACTATACGCCAGGTGCATGGCATCAGTAGCTAGCGTGCTTCCTGAACGGGTATAGCCTAATAAATAGGACGGAGCAGTTTCCATGACTTTAACCTTTAATTGTCTCACAGCCTGCTGTCCACTGATAGAAACAACTGCTGTTAAGCTAACCTCTTCCATTCCTTGTAAAGATGGTTGAATGATGCCATCATTACTGATAATGGCTGGACGACTACTGCTCCACTTGATGGAGGCGCTGCCCATGGAAGTCGGTAGAGTATCGCCTTGAATAAGTACATAAGGGAGATACAGCTTATCGGCAAATGTTTCAGCAATCCCTTCGCTAGATACTAGTGTAACCGCAAATTCTTTGGTAGCTTGATAGCCTCCCAGCGAGATTGTTGCCGTTAATGTAACCTTCTGCTCAGAAGTTTTGAGTGAAACAACCCCTGTGTTGGATATGGCCGTCTCATCACTCGACTTCCATGAGATCGTCGATCCGTTCGCTCCTGTTACCGGAAGCGTCATATGATCTGCAACGGCTGAGGTGTCTCCCAAGGCGAGCTCTTTCTTCGCCTGCTGCAGCGCCATGACCTTCGATCCTTCCGTATACACGGAAGTCACTCCGGCATCATTCAGAGCCTCGCCATAGATACGCAAATCCTGAAACGAACCTGCAAATGCGGGATCGTTCAAATAATTGGAACGCCCAATATAGGCATTTAACCCCGTCCCGAAATCACTTGTTTTCCTTGTTTTGCTGACAGTTCCTATCTTCACTCCGTTGATATAACCGGTAAGCGATGTTGGAGTGATGACTGTCGTATAATGTGTCCATACCCCTTTGTTCCCTGTAGTCGAGGCGGATGTTACACCGACTTCTGAACTCCAAGGCGCACTATTATTGACAGTGTTCGTAAAGACCGATTTAAAGTTGCCGCTTGGATTGGTTGGATTGAATAACCAATAGTTAACTGGCACACTGCTGCTATTAGCCGGTGTCCCAAAGAATAAGGCCGAATAATTCCCACTTCCCGTATTGCTCTTCAGCCAAAGAGATACCGTGACCGAATCCTGATTGTCAAACAGTCCAGTTGGCAGCTTGACGTAATTGGTACTGCTGCCCGATCCGCCCGGCAAAGTTAAACCATCGCTAAACGAAACACTACCGACAGCTTCTCCGTCTTTTCCGTTGCCCGACACATCCTTCACATCATCGATTAACGGATACTGAGCCAAAAGATTCGAGGACAAAAGTTGAGTTTCCCCTTCGGCATGTGCAATTGAACTCTCCCCTATAGAAGTAGGAAGTAAATTCCCAAAAGCTAGTGTCAGAATAAGCAGACCCTTTAGAAAAGGTTTCATGCGTTTATTTTCCCACCTTTCTGTAAATCTCTAAGAAAGATATGAGGGAAGCTGACCTCCCTCATATCGCTTGCACTTACTCCAAAATCAATCTGGCGATAGCAGCCAAATCAAGAATATCGATCTTGCCGTCGTGGTTCAAATCCGCATGTTTGATCGCTTCCCAATTTGCGGAAGAGGAGGTTTGACCATAAGCTATTGCCGCTATGGCCAGATCACCGATGCTGTATTTGCCATCGTTGTTAAGATCTCCACTCTGCGCAGTGTTGACCAAGTTGCGGAATGCCAGAACTGCTGCATTCAGCCGGTCTATTGCGCTGTTTACATCCTGTTGATTAGCGTTTGCAGAATCAGCCACTGCTTGTGCAGCCGTAATCGCACTATTCAATGCAGCTTTTGAGCCAACAGGGTATTGCCCGATTTGGGTTCCTTCTGCAGCTGAGGCATACAGAGATTGCGCGCTGGAAATAGCTTGAAGCAGACTTGCTTTATCTACAGTCGGGTTGATTTGAATCTGAAGCACGTTTCCATTATTCAGGTTGGTTTCAACACCTAAGTGATTTGCCACAACTACGTCGCTCAAGGATACAGAGCTAGTAGCGGATGTAGTGCTTGAAGCTGCTTTAAACTTGATCTTCAGCAGGTCGGCAGAACCCGTAAAAGCATGCTCCGAACCCAGGCTTGAAAGCAGGAGTCGAACGACCCCTGAAGCGGAAGTATCCGTGGAATCCGCAACGATCACGCCATCGCGCATTGCTTCCACTGAGACGAACTGCAGCTTTGCAGGATCAAAATGTATGCGCAGATCATTTGCATACACCACTGACGTCACGTTTGAAACCCCGTAAGTAAGTTCAAGTGATTGCCCGCCGCCTACGCTCGCAGCTCCTTTGAGAACAGCCGTATTCTTCTCACTCGATGGCCCGTTAATTTCAGACGCAGTAAGTGCACGATTGTACACTTTTACATTGTCAAAATAACCTTTGAAATAAGGGTCCGCCGGGTAAAAAGATTTACCAAGGTAGGCCAATACATCTCGGCCAAAGTCTGAAATGCTCACCGAAACATTATTGTTTTGCGCGAACAGTACGCCGTCCTTATAAATGGTCATGCTTGTAGGTGTAATGACCAGCTTAATGTTCATCCATTTGCTTTTAATAGAAGCTGTTGCTGCTTTTGCTTCTTGCTCGCTTGAATACGTCGATTTCGTAATCGCATTTCTAATTTCGGTATCCCGCGTTCTTAAGAACATGTACTTTTGGTTATTTTTTCCGATGGTAAATGTAAAAAAGTTGCCTGTGACGGTTTCCGGCTTAATATCCATGGAAATGGACACCGTATTTCTGCCTTCGAAGAAGCCCGTCGGGAAAGCCGCAAAAGTATTCGTTGTTCCATCTAAATACAAGACTTTGGAATTCTTTTCTTGGTCTGTTACATACGTCGCATTTCCGTTCAAAGTACCTGTATAATTGTTGCCTGAAGTATCCTGGATTTGGCCATTTGCCATCGTTTCATCAAAGTTATAGGCGAGAATAGGCTGCTCCTGCTGATCCTCTACAGGTTCTCTAGCGAATATGCCCCATTTGGCCATTACGGCATCGTATTCCTCTTGCGTGATGTTTAAAACAGCACCGTGCCTTTTCGTATTTGCATCTAAGTTGTATTCTGCTGTCGTTAATTTTCTGAAATTCCCGCTGGACAGATCCGAAGTAACCAAAGGAAGATACCCTTTGCCGGTAGCATATTGATCGACCATCAGGTTCCATTCATTGCGATCATTGAACTTATAAATTAATGGTCCTTCTACATCACTGCCGGTTAATCCGATTGGCGCCAGCGTGCCAATAGTCGACCATGTGCCGAGGATTTGATCACTGCCCTCTATCGTGATTTGACCATCACCGGAATACCGGTAATATTTGCCGTCAGCATCTTTAATCATTGTCGTATCAATGATCCCTTGGGTACCTGGCCTGTCAATGTATAAAGTAGGCTTCGTAAACGTATAGAAATCTCTTGTCTTAGCGTAATAGATATTCGGCGCGTCAAAACCACCCGATGAATTTTTTATGTTGGAAGCCCAAAACACAACATATTCACCCGTTTTTTCGTCATACATCGCTTCAGGCGCCCATGTAAATCCTGAATCCGGAGGTCCCACCTCTGCCATTCTGGGCTTCGACCAATTCACTAAATCGGTAGATTCCCAAATAATAAGGGATTTGCTTCCGTCATTCATCGCCGCACCCCAGCCTTTTCCGCTGGCGATTCTTAAGTCCGTTGCGAGAATATAGAATTTATCTCCTTCCGCAGAACGTAAAATATAAGGATCGCGAACACCCTTTTCTCCGATATCCGAGGTTAAGACAGCTTCCCCGTCATTCAGGTTTTGCCAATGCAAGCCATCTTTACTGCTCCCAAAATAAATCTGCTCTCCTGTTGCACTTTCACCTGTAAAATGAGCGAATAAATAACCCTTATAATCTCCTTTCGCAACCTTTGCTTTTACAGTAAGAGGGATTTGCTTGGTATGAACGGCTGTTCCATAACTAACCGTGGCGGTCAGGGTTACCTGTGTATCGGTGTTCTGTCTAGTTACAACCCCGCCAGGCATGGCGTCATAATTAGCATTGACCACCTCATTAACATTAACGACATCGGCTCTGTCCGTTTGCCAAGTAATCGTTGCACCTTCTGCACTGCGTGTCGGCAATGTCATATTGCCACGAACGTCATTCGCATTCGGAATCGTTAAGTCGGCTAGCACTTGATTAACAATGTCCGCATCACCCGGTGTTTCCCAGCTCGTTTGATTAAACACCTGATTCACCTGCACATCTGTTAGTGCACGGTTATAAACTCGAACATTATCAAAGGAACCTTTGAAATAGGGATCGCTGTAGAATGCTTTCCCTAAATAAGCTTTTAGGTCCGGCCCCATCGTTGATAAATTTGCAATTAAGTCCGTTAGTTGACCTAGCAGTACACCGTCTTTATACAGCCTCATTGTACTGTGGATACCGTCAGCATTGCGGTCCAGCACAATAGCGATATTCGTCCACGTATTTTTAATTGAAGGACTCTGTGCTGAAACAATTTTTTGCTCGCCTGGATTGGATTTCACGGTTAAGGCCGAATAGATTTCGTTTGCCCTTGTGCGCAAGAATACATATTTCTGATTATCCTGGCCCACACCGAAAGTAAAGAAGAATTGATTATCCATCTCCGATTTGATGTCCATGATAATCGATACTTGATCTTTGCCGTCAAAATACCCTTGCGGGAATGCGAAATAGGGACTGTTGGTATTCGCGTTTCCTCCGCCGAGATTCAATACCTTTCCTTTGTCTGCATCTGTTTTATAGACAGCGCCGTTATATAGCGTTCCATTATTTTTGGTTCCTGAAGCACCTGTATTCACTACGGTATTCCCGCTCAGCGTTTCATCAAACTTATATTGCAGGTCGGGTACGAGTTGATCGCCAGTATCGGGCGCCACCGGTTTCACAAGATCTTTTCCCCATTTTGCCATAACGGCATCATACTCTTTCTGAGTGACAGGAATAATTCCGCCGTGTTTGGCTCCTGTCGGCATTCTAAATTCTGTTTTTCCGAGTCTTCTAAAATTACCTGCATCCAAATCCGCTGCACTTTCAGCGATTAACGGAAAGAATCCGACACCTGAATTACTTCCCGTATAACCGTCCATGAGAAGTATCCATTTATCTTGGCCATTTAGCTTAAAGCTGGCAGGCCCCTCTACACCGCTTTCACCGGCAATTTTATTGCCAACCAGTTCAAAATTACCAAGCACGGAATTGCTTTTTTCTAATAAAATCGTTAAATCATTTTCATTTTTTGTAAAACGATAATATTTTCCGTTGTTTTCAATCATATTCGTATCAATGTAAGTAGCTGAAGCGGTTTTAGCTTTGTAAATTGCAGGCTCTGTAAATGTCCAGAAATCACGGGTTTTGGCATAATAAATGCTGTGACCGCCGACATTGGATGCCCAGTAAACGACATACTCACCGGTCGTAGGATCATAAATGGTCTCTGGAGCCCACATATTCCCTGCGTTATCCGGCGCGATTTTGATCATCCGCTGGTCCGACCAATTGATTAAGTCATCGGACTCCCATACCATAATCGACTTACTTCCAGCCGTCGCATATGCTCCCCAATTACCGCCATTCGCATCTAGGTCCGTTGCGATCAAATAAAATTTGTCACCCTCAGGGGATCTGACAATGAACGAATCGCGCACCCCTTTTGTCCCCAAAGTCGAAGTTAAAATTGGTTCGTTCTTATTCATATCGTCCCAGAAAAGCCCGTCTTTACTCGAAGCCAAATGGATCTGCTGACTTTCCCCGTTGCCGTACAAATTAGCCCGGAAGTACGTATAGATGTAGCCTTTATATGCTTCCACTTGAGCGGATTTTTTGACGGTTACAGGAAATATTTTTTGGATAACATCTCCGTTCAATTCAAGATTAGCCGTCAAAATCATATTTTGGTCTGTGGCTTGGCGTTTGACCACACCGGCAGGAATTTCTCCGCTGCCACCCGTTGCTTTGTCCGTGATGACAAGGGGATCCGAAGATTGCCATGTCACATTGACTTTACTCCCATCCACATCAAGCTGGGATGGCAGCGTAATATTTCCACGTATATTGCTTCCGTTAGGAATGACTAATTTGGAGCTTGCAGACACCAAAACTGGGTTTTCGCTGTCTGCCTTCACAACGGACGTCTTCTTAACGAAATTAAACATGCTGCCGACTACCATAGTGAAAACCAGGAATATCATTAAAGTACGTCTCATTACATTCATCGTCCTGCCTTTCTATTGTTGATTTAACGAGTAATGAGAACAGAAGAGCGGCCTTTCGGACACTCTTCTGACTGGACTTACTCTATAATCAATTTGGCTACTGCTGCGAGGTCAACGATATCGATGATGCCGTCGCCATTGAAATCCGATTTCTTGTAAAGCGTATTCCAATCCGGATCAGCCTTCGTTTTGCCATAGCTGCTTGCGACAATGGCAAGATCTCCGATACTGAACCTGCCGTCTGCGTTCAAATCGCCTGTCTGCGCAGTCACCACGGAAGCTTTAAACACTTGAATTGCCGCTTCCAATTGCCCAATAGCTGCATTTACCGCTTGTGAGTTCGCGCCGGCATCAGCCGCTACGCCTTGCGCCTTGGCAATCGCACTAAACAGTGCCGCTTTGGCCCCGGCAGGATACTCGCCCGGCAAGCTGCCTTCTTGTGCTGCATCGTGAAGCTGCTGAGCGGCTGCGATCAAGTTCAACAATGCCGTTTTATCAACGGTATCGTTCACTGTGATCTGGAGCGCCAAGGCATCTCCGCTATTGAGATTCGTTTCGGCACCGCTGCTATTTGCTATTATGACATCGCTTAAAGTTACGGTGCTTGAAGTCGTTTCGCTGACCGATTTGGCTTTAAAGTGAAGTTTCAGCAATTGAACCGTGCCTGAAACGGCAGCTCCCGTATTCGCTGCCAGAATCCTCACTTTGCCTGAGTTTCCAGGTTCAGAGTTGCCTACGACTTGGATCCCCTCTACCAAGGAGTCTGCAGATACGTACTCCAAATGGTTGGGATCGTAATTCACCGTGATGTCATTTGCATAAACACTCTCGGTTACATCACTAAAGCCGTAAGTCAAATCAACGCTGCTGCCGGCTTCAACGGATGAAGGTCCCGTTAGCACTGCAGCCGGGTTTTCGTTCTTTTTCTCAGCAACTTGAACCGTCGCATAAGCATTCAAATACGTGCCGGCTACGATCCCTTTTACTTCAAAAGTTCCCACGGTTGCATATTGGTCCTCATCGACTCGCTTCCATTCAACATCCGCGTTTTGTTTGCTGCCGTCGGATTTCGTAACCGTAACAACGGCCGGCAATTGCGGCGCGCTTCCAATGCTCGTATGGACATTGACATTGTCAATGCTGTCGATAACAGGCGCACTAGTTGTTCTCAGTCTTATGACAGAGAGCGAGTACGCAGGGAAGCTATAGGAGAATGATTTCCCAAAGCCGCTAACCTTCTTCGTTACCGGGAACACGTTGGTCGGATCGTTGTACGAATTCTCATCTGCACTTGATGCCGATTTTAATTCAATAACAGTAGCCTCAGGCTGAATATACTCGGCTCCGCTAACGTTCACTTGCGTACTTTGAGCTTCGCCGGAGATATTGACAACTTTTACAATCAGGTCGCCAGTCGTTTCATCCTTCGTTGTTACGCTGTAAAGCGGTCCGGGAATCGTATTATCCGTAATGTCATGGATGAGCTCCCCATCCAAATAACAGCGAATCCGATTGCCTTCCACAACAACTTTGATATCGTACCATTGGTTTGCCGTTATTGTTTTGGTGCTCGTGTTGCTGATCGTCGTTTTTGTTCCGTTCACGGCTTTTTCAATGACCGTTTTGGTATTGCCGAAACCGCCAAGATTCCACCAATAGTAGTTATTGGAATCTTTGTTTCCAAATCCGACAAGGAACCCTTCCGCGCCGCTAACTTTTCTCGCCTTAAGTTCCAGGGTATAATTGGACCAGTTTTGCCCCTGAAGCAGCTGCAGCCTTGCATCAGTAGCGCTTGCGTCCGTCTGCTTCAGTAAGCCGCCCGTAATCGCCCAAGTTCCTTTAAAATTATTCCACTGTGACAAAGTAGCGCTATCTGTAAAATCGTTATTAAGCAGCTCCGTATGATCTGCACTTGTTACTTTGACATTGTCATAGTCCACTGCTGTACTCCAAGAACCCAGTACAATAGAGCCGGTTACGTCACTTGACGGTTGGTTCCTCTTGGTCAGTTCAGTAGGCATCAGCTTTTGCCCAAGATGATTCTTGAACATTTGTTGGACATAATAGTTCGGCGTTCCAAAAACCTCATGATTATTAAACCAGATCAAATCCGTGGTCCACTGCGTACGGTTCGTGTAGGCGAACAGCGGAGCAAAGGAGGCCATGCCGACAACGTCGGAATTTCGTTCCAGACCCGTCATGAAGGCTCCTTCAGCCAGAGCGCTTTCCATATTATTTCTTTTGCCTGATCCGTGAGCAGCGTACTCCCCGACGAAAACTTTCGGACCTGTTCGACTGTATTTATCGTACCGGTTTACATTGTTATAAAACCATTGCGGCGACTGATACATATGCTCGTCGACGAGATCTGCTTTCTGTCCGTTTTTACCGAGCCAATTGTAGGCCAGATCGAAGTTAGCATCATCCGGGTATGCTCCAGCGCTTAAGACAAGCTTCATCTCCGGATATTTCGCTTTAATTGCATCGTAGAAAATATTATAGCGGTCAAGGTAGTTCTGACCCCATAGCTCATTTCCCAGTCCAAGATACTTCAAATGGAACGGTTCTGGATGGCCATTCGCCGCCCTTGCTGCCCCCCATTTCGTCGTAACATCGCCATTGGCATATTCGATCAGGTCAAGAGCATCCTGAATATACGGCTGCAAATCACCGAGAGGAATCATTGGCGGCGTAGCCGTGCAGGATACCTGACCGATGAAGAGAAGCGGCAGCGGCTCGGCTCCAATATCTTCAGCTAATTGAAAATACTCGTGGAAACCTAGACCAAATGACTGATAATAGTTGCTAGCCCATTGGTTATGCTGGATTTGCCGCTGGTTCACATCACCAATCGTATTTTTCCACTGGTATCGGTTCTGTAGGGAGCCTCCCTCAACGATACATCCTCCAGGGAAACGGAGAAATCCGGGATGCAGGTCATCCAGCATTTCGGCCAGGTCGTATCGAAGCCCATTCGATCGATTCCCCCACGTAGTCTCAGGGAACAGAGAGACCATGTCCAGATCCACCGTAGCCGCGTCCGTGGCCATTACGACTATGCTGGCTTTGGTGTCCGTCGCCTTAGCTTTCAGCGAACAATCTAACTTCTGCCATTGTGAAGTAATGCCGTTGATTGTACATGCATCATACACCGTTCCTTGCTGCCCTCTAAGCTGCACAGCAATCGATTTAGAAGGTGAATCTGAGCTGCGTGTATACACGGAGAAATGATACGATTCGCCGCTTTTTACAGCAATGCCATCATATCCGCTGTTAGAGATTCCTACGCCTGCACCCGGTTTTGTAACGGATAAGCGGACGTAGTTCGGATTTTTCGCATTTAACGGATCGGTTTTTGCCGTTGTTACTTGCCCTGCACCGCCGTTTTCAATCACGTTGTTCCACGCATATAGCGGAGAATCAAATTCAAACGAACGGTTCTGTACAAGTTCGCCGTATAACCCGCCATCTGCCGAGTAATTGATATCTTCAAAAAAGATGCCGTATAAGGTCGGACTTACATCATGCGCCGGCTGGCTGCCGTTAATATTCATCGTATAGGCGGTCGAACCGGATTCCCATACAACAACGGTAAAGCTTTTGGTATCTTGAATGTCCCCTTTGGAGATCGTAGCTGTAAGGGTTACGGATTTATCCCCTTGACCGGCCGCAGGTTGGGTGACGGTCCCATCTGTTTTTACAATGCTGGCATCTGAGGTTTGCCAGGTAACGGACGTTCCGCCCGGTCCTGACGTAGGCAGGCTTAAGTTTTGTGTTTGCTTGGAGGTATCACCGAGGTTTAGCCAGTTTTTGGAGTATGCCACAAGCTCGAGATTGGACATGCTTTCGATCGCAAGTCCCATCACTTCATTGCCCTCGAGCGCGCGGTTGTAGATACGGAAGTCGTCAATGCCGCCGTCAAAATACGGATCCGCATATTGTGATTTCCCAATATAGTTCTGCGTTGTATTTCCCAGTACAGATGGTAAAGTTGGCATTGTAGTTGTACTGGCAACTTCTATACCATTTATGTACATCGTGCTTTTATTTCCTTTTTTTACCACAGCCACATGCTGCCAGATCTTTGAAGTCGGAAAGGCGGGGCCGCTTACCAGTTCTTTACTGCCGCCCTCCGGGGTCGTTGAAAATTCCATGAATCCGGAGCCATTCTTCAGCGTCAGCATCGTCCAATTGGACGTACCTGATCCGAAATCAAACACGCGTCCCCAAGTTTTGATGGTATTTACTTTTACCCATGTTGCTATGGTTACGTCATTCTGGTCTGCGAGAATACCATCAGGCAGCTTGATATACCCATTCGTCCCGTTCAGGGTAACGGCTCCCCCTATTTTCCCCTCTGTGTTCCAAGTGGCGCCACCCATTAAAGTACCGCTATGGCCTTTGTTAGAAGCATCTTCTACGGTCGTCCCGCTGGTTTGATCAAACTTGTAATGCAGCAGTAAACTATCTTCTGCAACGGTTGATACAGCCGAGATTGTCATATTTGCGTTAGTATTTGTATCCTCACTTGACCCTTGCACTGGTGAAACGAAAACACTGCTCATCATTGTCATCATGCCTAAGAAGCCAACCATTTTTTTGAAAGTTCTCAGTCTCATCGTTATTCCTATCACTCCATTAGCCAGTTTTTAATGAAATTGAACGGCATAGAAGTTTCCATCCAACACTCCTGCATCGTTTGCCCCCTCTCCCACTCTTATTCTAAGCGCTTTCATTGGATTTTAAATGGAATAATTTGTTTGAAACTTATAATTTAATCATTATTAAAAAATTATTTTGTGTAACAAATCGTCTTAGCATTTATATGAAAAAACTTAAAATTTTACAAGTTTACCTTATGAAAATGTATAGATTCTATAGGTATAAAAGTTATATAATGAAATCATCATTGCTAGAAAGCGTTTCCGAGAGTCGCATGATTGAGATTTGGTAGTCTTAAATTCACAATTTAGGAGGGAGGCCTTCCCCCCTTCTCAACGAGAGGATGATAGATATGATAAAACGTAAAACAATTCTAACTACTTTAGTGTGCAATCTTTGTTTATCATTAGCAGTAGCTGCTCCTATTTCCGCAGCAGACGTCTCCCAATTCGAGTTGACGACATCCGACACTGAATCGGATACCGGCGAATTCACCGTTACTTTAAAAGGACAAAATATTCAAGATTTATTCGCATATGAGGTCAAATTTAATATCGATGCCAGCAATGTCGAGGTTGTTAAAGCCGCAACGGCGATAAACGGTTTCTCCGTTCCTCCTATCGTGAAAAATAATGAAGTAACTTTTGCTCATACAAAGATTGGAAAAGTGGATGGCGAAAAAGGAAATGTAGATATCGGCACCATTACCTTCAAGGCCAAAAAGGCAGGAACAACAAGCGTTAAATGGACCGATATCAAAATCGTAGATCATAATTTGGGAAGTCAAACTTTTAAGCCAGATCAATCCACAAGCTTTATCAAAGTCTTTAGTGACCTTGCCGGCCACTGGGCAAAACCTGATATTATGCAGATGGTTGACAAAAAAATTGTAGAGGGTATGGATGACGATCATTTTGCACCTGATACGAATGTGACAAGAGCACAGTTTGCAACCCTGCTATCCAAAGCGCTGAACTTGCAGGATGATGCCGGGCAAAACCCATTTGCTGACGTTGCAGCCGGATCTTGGTATGAAAGTACCGTGAAGAAATCCTATGCAGCCGGCCTGATCAACGGGGTTGCGGATGATGCGTTCGCACCAGAGCAAAACATTACCCGTGAGGAAATGACCGCAATGCTCTTAAGAGCGAAAGCTCATGCAACAGGGACCAAAATTGAGGACATGGCCGTAAAGGGCTCCATTCCGTTTAGTGACGAAGGCTCCGTCAGCGACTGGGCTAAGAAAGTTGTCGCACTGGCAGTCGATTCAGGTTTAATGAACGGTAGAACGGATCAAGAATTTGCTCCGCAAGAGCATGCTAGCAGAGCTGAGTCCGTAGTCGTGCTGAAGCGATTGATAGCTGGTTTGAATTAATCAAAGCAAGAGGCTGTCCCTCCGTCAGTTATGACGTTGAGACAGCCTCTTCACATTCTTGCATCAGTCCTGTCCTTGCAATTTTCTATCCAGCATCCCCTGCACGAACAACGCATAAATTACATACCCCACCAACAGCGCAGCGGCCGTTAGCAGGAAAGGCAGCGAATAATAATTTCCAGCCAAAATATAACCCGCCCAGTAAGAGGCGATTGTGTTACCGATGCTGCGCGATACGGTCCGCATTCCTGCGAACAAGTTGCGGTCTTCTTCGGCAACAGCAGACATACATTCACTATCCATCAAGTTGTTCAACATGGTGAAGCCCGTCCCGCGAATGAGCAAAAGTACGGCGAATATGGAGACTGGCATAGCAAGGGCCATTAACGCCGCGATCATCATATTATATAGAAATAGGAAAACGAACGTCCTGCGGCTGCCCCATCTCTCTACGACGTACGGCATGACGATGGAGCCGATAAAGAAGAAAAAACCAGACAGCGCCAGCAATCCGGAGATGTTGCCGTCCTCCATATGAAAGCGAAATTTCAGGATAACGTTCAAGAACGGACTAAGCAGCCCGAAAGTAAAGCCGGAGTTGAAAATAAGCAGTGAAAGCAGCAGAAGAAAATAAAGCGCACGCCCTCTTTTCGGCTGATCCGTCGGCTTCCCTCGCTGGGCGCCGCTAACCTCATCTGCCGTATTTTTCACCCGTGCATGTGTAGATGGAAGCAGCAGTCCCCGTAATATGCCTGAGAGCGCCAAACATCCACCGGCAACGAAGAATGCATATTGGTACATCGTAGAATGCCCGGGCAGCCAATTCGGCAGGAAACCGCCTAGCCATGTGCCTAGCCCGGTAAAAAAAGTAAATATTGCGAACAGCAGCGAATAAGCGCTTGTCTCTTCTTTCTTGCTGCGGCAATATTGAAAGATCAATTGAATCTCGGAGTTCACTATCGCTGTCATACCGAGCGACCAGATAAGCTGCGCGGCCGTCACCGTGCCAATGCTGGTACCGAAGCCGAACAGTACTAGCGACAGGAAGGCCAGGAGCATGCCGGTGACGAGCATCGATTTGCGCCCGACACGCTTCACGATGAAACCTGCCGGCAGACTGGCGAGGCCAATTGTCAGCGCCCCCAGCGATGTTATTTTACCGATATCGCCTTTGGAGAAGCCAAGGTCTAAGAGATGTAAATTCAAGACGAGGCTGAAGATGCCAACTCCGACGCCAAACAGGCTCTCAGTTGCGATGAATCGCTTGACGCCGGGAGATAAATCACGAACTAAATTTACGGTATACGTCCACATCGATGTACCTTTCCTCTTGCTGTAGTATGTGTTTTATCTTACATGGCGGCGGCATCCAGTTCAATCCTATTTTTCCAGAACGATTCGTAGATGAAATAGGCCGATAATAAAAAGCTTTCCTAAGAGCAGACACACCTCCTAGAAAAGCCTATAATCGTTCCATGAATTAACTAGCTTACGATATGACGCCTTACGTTTTTCACATGAATATCTGCCTTACTTCCAGTAACGTTTGGATACGCAATGCTCCTTGGCCAGCTTCATCGTGCTCAAATCCACAATTTCAATACATTTAATCGTTTCCGGGGAATGTATCATCTGGTTGTCTCCGGCGTAGATCCCAACATGGTGAATAGCTCCCTTGCCTTCCTCATGTGCGAAAAAGAGCAAATCTCCCGGTTCCAGCTGTTCCTTATCAACTAAGGTTCCCTGATTGGCTTGGTCCGAGGCGTCTCGGGGAATCAAAATTCCAAAATATCTGTGCATGGCATAAGCAAAACCGGAGCAGTCATAGCCATAAGAGGACATTCCTCCCCATAAATAGGGCAGATCGAGAAACCTCTTCCCCTGCTCCACAATCCCCCGACCTACGTCGACTCCAGCAGATTTGGGAGCTAGAGGACCGTCGATCAACCGAATGTCATCCGCTTTTAAATATCCCGTCCCCTCAGGCGTCTGCACTTTCACCCATTCTTCCGTTTCCTCCAGCACAGGAAGAGAGGTTAGATAGCTCAACTCCATGACCAATTCGGTCGGATTCTTATACAACCAAGCCTTATCGGAAATTACTTCCGCTCTCTTCGAGCCGAGAAGAGCCTCACCCTCTTCAGCTAACTGGCAGCTTGGTACCCAGCCGGGATAGCCCAAGGTATCCTTCCGTGTTCCCTGCTGTGGGATAAGCACCTTGCTCCAACCTTCGCCTTCTTCCACGACAAGCACAGTGGAACCATAAAGAATTTGCGTTTGAATTCGGTTCCCCAGACACAAATCCAGCTTGTCTCCAAGCGTCATGAACCCCAGCCATTCTCTTATTTCGGCCGGATACTTCAATGCAGGCTCATCCATCAGCCTTGGAGATTCCGGTTTCGTCCACACTGTGGCGACAGAAACAACGACCGTCATTCGTTTAGGCATACTCATGATCCCACTGCACTCTGGCTTTGGACCACGTCTAAAATACCGAGTCCAGCAGCTTTCGGGAAGGTCATCACCCTTCCGTCGTACTGCACACCGCCAACTACAATGTCTTGAAGCATCATTAATGGAGCATCAAAATCGCAACGGGTAATATTTTTCTTGCTGGCAGCAAGATGGGCTGCAGCTGTTACGGCCACACGGGATTCGATCATACTGCCCACCATGCACTCCACACCGAATTCTTCCGCGATATGATTAATGATTTGTGCTTTGTAAATACCGCCGGATTTCATCAATTTGATATTAATCAGGTCGGCTGCACGGTTTTTCAGCACCTCAAAAGCTTGTATGGGAGTAAACACACTCTCATCCGCCATAATGAGTGTTTCCACGTGATCCGTAACCATTTTCAACCCTTCGATATCTCCAGCTTTCACCGGCTGTTCAACCAGTTCAATATCAAGTCCTAAATCCTCCATACGGCGAATCGTCCGAATGGCATCCTTCACCTGCCATCCTTGATTCGCATCCAGGCGAATTTTCACGCCGCTGCCTACGCATCTGCGGATTTCCTTTATTCTTTCGATATCCTCTAGGAGATTATCCTTACCAACTTTAATCTTCAGTACATTGAAGCCTTCTTGCACATAACGAATCGCGTCTTCTCCCATTTCCTTAGGCGAATTGACGCTGACCGTGAAGTCTGTTTCAATCTGATCCTGATATCCTCCTAGGAACTGATACAACGGCAAACCACAGTTCTGTGCGACAAGATCGTAGATAGCCATATCCACAGCCGCTTTAGCACTGCTGCTCCCAATCATCGATAGATGGATCTCCTGCAGAATGCGCTCGTAAGCTAGCAGGCTTTTTCCAATCAACAAGGGGGTGAACGTATTTACGATAGCCGAATGGATACTATCCAAGCTGTCACCTGTGATGACAATGGTCGCCGGAGCCTCTCCCCAACCGACTCTGCCGTCGTTCGTCTGAATCCGAACAATAATGGATTCCGTTCTATACACTGTACGCAGTGCTGTTTTAAACGGCTTTTTGAGCGGAGTCGATTGCCGCATGACTTCAACACTTTGAATAAGATTCATGTTTGTTGCCTCCTTATGCCTCTACACCAGGTTCCGTACATGCCAGCAACTTCTCGTATGTGCTCATTCTTGCTCCTATCCCAAGTGGAACCGCAATATTCGGAGAGCAGTGGCCGATTTTAAATCCCGATAGTGTCGGCTTCCCTGCTGAAACGATATGCTCGCTGAAGATCTCCTCTAAAGTAAATGACACTTTACGTTTATTCGGCACGCAATTATGAAAATCACAGATCAGAATGCCAGCAGCATCGGCAAATTTCCCTGCGTGCCTGAGCTGATTTAACATACGATCCAACCTGTAGGGCTCTTCGTCGATATCTTCAATTAATAGAAGTTTTCCTCTCGTATCCAACTCATACGGCGTCCCGAGCGTACTTACAATTAAAGATAGGTTCCCGCCAATAATAGGTCCAAAGGCTTCCCCTTCCACCAACGTTTGCAGCGGGGAAATCTCTTCGGTGTAGCGGAGAACGGAGGGATGAAGCAGTGTTTCATAATTTTGAACCGTCAGCGGGTGCAAATCTTCTTTTCCCAAATCGATCAACATGGGACCATGAAAAGTAACCAAACCTGCGAATCTTCCTATCGCTGCATGCAGAAAGGTAATGTCACTATAGCCCCAGAATATTTTCGGATTCGCGCGAATAAGGTCATAATCCAGCAAATTGGCTATTCTCCCTGTTCCGTATCCGCCACGCGCGCAAATGATAGCTTTAATCGCAGGATCGGCGAACATGGCGTTCATTTCCGCAGCACGTGCCTCATCCGTTCCGGCCAGATAGCCGTGCTGCATGGTTAGAGTATCTCCCAGCCGAACATGCAGGCCCATCTTCTCCAGAATAGTTGAAGCCTCTTTCACCTGCTCCGTATCTACCAAACTTGCCGGGGCTGTAATGCCCACTGTATCGCCAGGACTCAACCGCCGAGGCTTGATAAGCTCTACCATGATTGAACACTCCTATCCCGCATGGAAAAAAGGGAGAAGCACCCCTGACAGGTGCATCCCTCCATCATCCTTTTTATTTCAAATCTGCCCACTTAAAGTCGAGGAAACCGAATGCGTGTCTAACGACACCCTCTAATTTATCGCTTTGCAGGTAAGTGGAGTTATAGAAGTAAAGCGGCAGAACCGGTGCTTCGTCCATCAAAATCTTCTCTGCATCATGCATCATTTTGTATCGTTTGGCCTCATCCGTTTCTACATAGGCGTCTTTGATCAATTTATCATAAGAAGCGTTAACCCACCCTGTGCGGCTGAACGGATTCGTCGATTGGAAGCCATCCAGGAAGTTGATCGGATCGGCAAAATCCGGAAGGAACGAAGAACGGGACAATTGCAGCTGCAGAGCCTTTTGCTCGGTAGTCAGAACTTTACCTTCTTTATTTGCTAATTTCACATCAATCCCTAAGTTATCCTTGAGCATGGCTTGAAGCGTTTGAGCAATCCGTTGAGAGACATCATTCGTGTTATACGTCAAAGTAACTTCAGGCAGTGTCGTATATCCGGCTTCCTGCATCCCTTTGGCCAAAAGCTGCTTCGCTTCGGCTGCATCGAACTTGATCAGGCTGCCCCCAACTTGCCGGAAGTCACCACCGGCAGGATCCTTAAGTCCTGGCGATACATAACCGTCTGCCGGTTTCTGCTTTTGCTTTAATACCAAATCTACAAGTTTCTGTCTGTCTACAGCCGCAACAAAGGCTTTCCGGATGTTAACATTATTGAAAGGAGCCATTTTCACATTAAAGCGGTAAAACGCTGTTCCAGCAGCATCTTCAACTTTCACTTTGTTTTCTGCGAACAATTTATCGCTCATGTCAGCCGGAATGGATCCCGTTGTATGAAGCTCACCGGTCGTGAAGAGCTGGTAAGCCGTGTTCGTATCATTGATCATTTTGAACGTAACGCCCGTCAATTTTACATTTGCGGCATCCCAGTACTGATCGTTTTTCACCATTTTCAGCTCGCTATCGTGCTTCCATTCGGTAATTTTGAACGGTCCGTTACTTACAATCGTGGATGCTTCACCTGCCCATTTGGCGTTGCCTTCTACCGTAGCCTTATGGACGGGGAAAAAGGCCGGGCTGGAAACCATGCCAACTAACCAGGAAGCAGGCTGTGTCAACGTCACTTCAAGTGTCTTGTCGTCCAGAGCCTTAATTTTCACACCGTCAGCTGTCCCCTTGCCGGAGTTGAAAGCTTCTGCTCCTTCAATAGGATATGCGAGGAAAGCCGCGTCAGAAGCTGTTTTTGGATCCAGCAGACGCTTCCAGGCATACTCAAAGTCGGCAGCTTTTACCGGGTCGCCATTGGACCACTTTATGCCGTCACGAAGCGTAAATGTGTACTTTTTCCCATCCGGCGTGACTTTCCACTCTTTCGCCATAGCTGGCTCAGGAGCCTGATTCTTGCCAAGACGCGTCAATCCCTCAAACGCATTGTTAACTACGTCGTAAGAAACTTGGTCGAATCCTTTCGGTGGATCGAGGGATGTTGGTTCTTTTAAATTGTTGTAAAGGAGGATTTTGGATTTCGCTTCTTTGGCTGCTTCCGTCTGCTTGGCGCCAGACTCTGGAGTTCCGGCCCCTGGATCTTTGCTGCATCCGGCAAGTAAGGTACCGATCACCAATACGGAGCTGATTAGCAATGCTGAAACTTTTTTCATGAGCACTTCTCCCCTTCGTTCTTTGTCTTATTTATCCTAGAGCCGACAAGATACTTCGCTTGATCGGCGGCTGGAATACAATTTGAGAGCGCGGATCCTGAAGCCAGCAGGCTACCGAATGAGTGCTCGACACAGCTGACTGCTCCGGTTGGTAGATACCGCATACCTCCATGGCGTAACTGCAGCGTGCTGCAAATGCGCAGCCTTTGGGCGGAGCGAACAGATCCGGCGGCGTTCCCGCAATCGGCGTAAGCGGAAGCGACTTGTCTGTGTCCAGTCGCGGCATGGAAGCCAGCAGCCCTTTGGTGTAGGGATGCTGCGGATTGCGGAACAGCTCATCCACAGTTCCTGCTTCAACGACCTTGCCGGCATACATCACATTGACCCGATCGGCCATATTCGCAACAACACCAAGGTCGTGTGTGATGATGATGATGGAAACGCCGGTTTTCTTCTGAAGCATTTTGAACAGCTCGATGATCTGCGCTTGTATAGTGACATCCAGCGCTGTAGTCGGCTCATCCGCAATAAGTACCGAAGGCTTGCAAACCGCTGCGATGGCAATCATAATCCGCTGTCTCATGCCTCCGCTAAATTCGTGCAAATATTGCTTCAACCGCATCTCAGGGTTAGAAATGCCCACCAAGCCCAGCATTTCCGTTGCCTGCTTGCGTGCTTCCGCACGCGATATTTTCTGATGGCGAATGATGCCTTCCATAATCTGTTCACCGATGGAGATGGTGGGATTCAAGGCTGTCATTGCATCTTGAAAAATCATTGAAATCTCGGAGCCTCTCAGCTCGCGCAGCTGCTTTTCGCTAAGCTTGGTCAGCTCCCTGCCCCGAAAGCGGATGCTGCCTTGGCTGATCTTCGAGCTGTGCTCGGGAAGAAGACGAATCATGCTGCGCGCTGTGACACTTTTACCGCAGCCGGATTCGCCTACGATAGCTAGCGTCTCTCCCTTACCTAACGTAAAGCTGACCCCGCGAACCGCCTTCACTTCTCCACCATGCGTGGTGAACGAAACATGAAGATTGTCGACTTCCAATATAACGTCGGATGAGTTCGTTGTTTTCACCTAGACTACCTCCTCCTTTTCGGATTAAAAGCGTCCTGCAAGCCGTCACCAACCAGGTTAAAAGCAAGCATCGTGATCGATATGAAAAATGCCGGATAAAATAACCGCCACCACTGCCCTGACAAAATGGTCGACAGACCGTCGTTGGCCATAACCCCCCAGCTTGCCAGAGGAGGCTGAATACCTAGTCCAAGAAAGCTTAAGAACGCTTCTGCGAAAATAGCGGAAGGCACCGAGAATGTCACCTGCACGATAATGACACCTATGGCATTAGGCAGCAAATGTTTACGGATGATGTAGCCCGCGCCTCCGCCTAGTGTTCTTGCCGCCAGCACGTACTCCGATGATTTCAAACTAAGCACTTGCCCGCGCACAATCCGCGCCATTCCGATCCAGCCTGTGGCGCTTAAGGCCACGATGATCGTTAGAAGACCTGGGCCCATAACGACCATGAGCAAAATAACAACAAGCAGATAGGGGATCCCGTACAAAAGATCAACGAACCGCATCATGACATTATCGATTCGTCCTCCGAAGTAACCGGCGATGCCGCCATAAATAATGCCGATGACGAAATCGATCAATGCAGCCATAAGGCCGATAAATAACGAGATGCGTGCCCCATAAAGGATACGGGCATATACGTCGCGCCCAAGCTCATCTGTGCCGAACCAATGTGCTGCCGATGGTTTCTGATTGGCATCCAGCAGCACCTGCTTCGAGTAGCTTTGGTCCGTAAGGAGAGGCCCACATATCGCAAGCAGCGCCATCAAAACAACAATGATCAGCCCCGCCATGGCCAATTTATTTGCGCGTAGCCTAATCCAAGCTTCCTGCCAGAACGACAGCCGCTCGCGAACAATGGCTTCCGATGTCCCTTTGCTCTTGGCCATAGGGACAAATAAAGAATCCGGAACGTTCATCGCTTACCCCTCCTTCCTGTGCAGCTTGATGCGGGGGTCAACAAGACCATAGGCGATATCCACCAGGAACATCATAATGACTAGTAGAGCGCTATAGAATACGGTCGTACCCATAATGAGCGAGTAATCACGGTTGTTAATGCCGTCGACGAAATATTTCCCCATTCCCGGAATGGCAAATATCTTTTCAATCACGAAGCTCCCCGTTAGAACGTTGGCCACCAAAGCACCGAGCAATGTAATAACCGGTAGGACAGCATTTCGGAGCGCATGCTTGATGACGATTGTAGCGGGCGACAAGCCTTTGGCCCTTGCCGTTTCGATGTAGTCGGCGGTCAACACCTCCAACATACTGGCTCTTGTCAATCTGGCTATAATCGCAAGAGGTCCTGTTGACAAGGCAAGTGCGGGAAGGATGACATGCTTCCAAGTTCCCCAAGTGGCTACCGGAAGGAGCTTCCACTCAACAGCCACGTATTTGATCAGCAAGGTAGCTACAATGAAGTTAGGTACTGCAATGCCAATAACCGCAAAGATCATCGCGAGATAATCGATGATTCGATTCTGTCGGAGGGCGGCGACCGTTCCAAGCGCGATACCGGTGACGATAGAAATAAGAATGGACACCATGCCAAGCTTAAACGAAACCGGAAAGCCACGGCTGATCATCGAATTCACGGTATCGGGAAAGTGACCGATAGAAGGTCCAAGGTCCAATGAGAGCAGCGATTTTAAATAAAGGAAGTACTGCGTCGTAACGGGTTGGTCCAAATGGTAAAATTCCATCAGGTTCTGAACGGCCGTCGGATTCGAATTCTTGCCCTCCTTTTCGAAAGGCGATCCCGGAACCGCATGCATCAGTGCAAAAGTAACCGTAATAATTAGCCACAGTGTGACAATCATGGAGATAAATCTGCGAAGAATATATTGTGTCACGCTATCACCCACTCCCGCTTTTTAACAAAATGCCGTTCTCATCGCCAATTCCGTCATTACCAACATTGCTCGGTACGCCTCAAGAATGTCTTTCGCCTGAAATGTGACAGTAGGACTGTTATCATCTATGGTCGTACCCGGCATCAGGTGAGCCCACTCCGCTTGACCATAGTTGGCAAATTCAATCTTCAATACCGGTTGATCCGGCGGTACGAGCGGTTTCACTCTGCTGCGGTTAGCCAGCGCTTCCTTGGTTTTTTCCCGGAGCAGTTGCCCGCTCTTCTCGGGGGTTAAGCAGACAGCCGAAGTTCGCGATATCCGCTTTTTCACAATCGCTGTCGTAATACCCGGAATGAGCTCTTCCGCTTCCAGAGCGGTTTCATCGTCCCCTGCCACTAATAAAACAGGCACACCGTAATGTCCGGCAACATAAGCATTAAAACCGAGCTCGCCAATTACCCTTTCGTTAATGTACATGTTCCTAACTCCGAATATCATCGTATGGCTTAGTACGCCTTTGGTAGCTGCTCTAGTGTGATAACCTAGAAAAGCGGCTCCAGCAAAGGAGGCATCCAGCCCCTGTACCATGGAAAAAGGCTTCACATCACCTGAGATCAACTGGGTTTCGGGATGCAGCTTCTCGATTAACAGATTGTTCATTTTGGAGTGACTGTCATTCACGATAACTTCCTTGCAACCTTCATCAAAAGCAGTTCCGATGACATGATTGGCTTCATCTGTCATGATGTGCTGCCCGCGTGTGTAGTTGTACTGTCTGGAATCAACAAATGTGTTATCAACAAGTCCGGTTATCCCTTCCATATCAATGGAAATATAAAGTTTCATTGGTTGTCCTCCCCTTTTGTAAGGTAACAAAAACCCAGCAAACAGCCTCGGGCGCATGCATCCCAAGAAACCATTTGCTGGGTTTTATTTACGGGTATGTTGCCATACGGATAAATAAAGCAGCTTACACTGTACCGGAAGATTGGAATCCCATCTCTTCCCGGCCGTTAAGTGCTAATTTGTATTTTTTTTGTGCGTCTTTATAAGCTACCACAAGAGCCTTCTGGGATGACCCATGGTATCTTCGGCGGATTTCCTCCGCCACCACATCAAGGAGAAGCATATTGTGCCCGATGAAGATCGAGCGGACAAAATCCGATGTGAGTGGAATGGTAGATGAACATCCTGCATCAACAATCTTATGGCTGGTCGTATCTACGACAAGTCCAATAAAAAATGCGTTATACTGCTGGGTTATAGGATTGTTCACGGAAGCCTGCGCATCGCCGATAATATAAATTGTATCTTTGTCGTATAGCAAACGAGCACACTCTCCTACTTAGCATTCTGTTCGATTTCTGAACGGGATGTGGGAAGAGATTCGGTCTCCCTACGACCGCCAGAAGCCAGACCGCTAATGATGTAATATATTCTAACATCGAATTCACATGTTGTAAATATCGAATCTTTTGGCGTTAAGGTCACCTGAGAAAAGCCGAATGCAACAACCGTGCAAGTTCTTCTTCTGCCTCAAAATAAACGCCTTGCTCTTTTCTTTGGATAAGACCGTTCATGAGCAGAATGAAGCCCCATTTCTCCTGTTTATGCAAATACATATCGCTAAGCAGTCCATAAGCATCACCCGAATGTCCAATCAGTCTGTTTCCCGGTATCAAATCGTCTGTAATCAGAAACTGGAGACCGCAATTGCGGAAAAAACCGTCTCGACGGTGGCCCGACCAATGTGGCGTGTGCATGAGATCTACCGTTTCCGGCTTCAGGATTTGAACATCGTTCAATTTACCTGCGTTCGTATGCGCTTCCAAAAAGCGCGTCAAGTTATCCACATTTGTGCGAAGACCGCCCTGAGGGCTGAATAACGCACCGTTGGTGCCAGGCACATATCCGCTGTAATCCATTGCTTCCGGTTTTCTTCCACCAAAATCGTCCGTGCCAACAATAAATCGATCATCGCCCTCTGAGTATTCATACAGCACAGCAACAGAATCCATGTCCTTCAAATCACCGATATGAAAACTGGTATCGTTCATTTGAAGCGGCTCGAACAGATGCTTCTTGCAGTATTCGTCAAAACGTTCATTCGAAAGCCGTTCCACGACAGTTGCTAGAATGACGGCGCCAAGATTCGAATATTCAAAGCAATCCGGATCTCCTGGCTGTCCGTCTCCCCAGAGATTGTCCGTGTAATAGGTCCCGCCTGGCAGCAGGATATCGACAAGACGTATCTTAGGCGGATTCTCCCTGCGCGAATCCACGACAAATCGAACATATTCATCTTGCAGCCCGGAAGTGTGGGTCATGATCTGCTTGAGCGTTATCGGTACATTCGGATGCTTGAAATTGCGCACTGCAAATCCAAGTATGTCTCCTACGTCCTGATCAATTCCGCATAAGCCCTTTTCCACAAGCTGCATGACCGCTGTTGCGACTACTGTCTTTGAAATCGAAGCGATGCGGAAAACAGTTTGTGATGTAACGGGGATTCGTCTTTCTACATTCGCCCAACCATACCCTGCGCTCCAAATCTGTTTCCCTTCACGAATCACGGAGGCCGCTAAACCAACAACCCGATGCTTGTCCATCACCTGCTGAATCCGTTCATCCAAGGAATTCAAGGAGATCCTCCTTCGCCCTGATTTGTGAAAATATTGATACCAATAGTTACATTATAATAAAGTCTATTCGTGCTGTGTAGCATTTTTTTGTTCCTGCGTCTCGCCGAAAAACCGGCACCCCTATTTTCCTCGGAGTCCCGGTTATATTAACAGCTATTTTTGGATGTTTATTTAACTTGAATGCCTGTAGCAGCTTTGGAGAAATCATTGCCATCCAAATGGTTCAAGGACGAATCGACATCCTGCAAGGTCAAATAAGTACCTGTCCCCGGCAATGCTTTCGTTCTCTCGAGGTCAAGCCCCCGAACATGCTTAAGCTCCATGACACTTAAATGATGCTGAGCTGCCGTGCCTTTAAATCCCTGAATGTGCAAATTCTCCAGCTGTTCGCCGTACAAGGCATTGGACCAATTGGGATTCCTTTTTTCTCCCCACTTGATCTCAACGTCGCTTAATGTTATGTCATTTGCATAGCGCATAAAGACTGCAGGAATATGATGCGGAAACACGCCGCGCACAGAAGGCTGTGTATCGAATACGCCGCCGGCGTATCCGCTTTTCTCTCGCACGGTATGCTTCACATTGCGAAGCGAAATTTCCTCGATAACGCTATCCTCCGAGCCTTCCAGGTAGATACAGCCTTCCGCTTCGATAAGCACATGATCGAAGCGGATATTGCGGATTTTCCCGGGCGCAGGCGCGTTCGGGACATTCCTCCGCTCAGCCGTCATGAAGATCGGCTCCGATTTGCCCCACCAACGAAGTGTCCGCTGAATTTCATCCTCGTTGCTGAACAATCTCGTTTCGATGATTAGATTGGAAAACAGCATATTTTCTACGGTTGCGCCATCCCGTACCCAAATGCCAACACCGCGATTGGAGTTGCGGATCACGCAGTTCGTCACCACGATATTGCGGATATCCGCGTGCGTTTCAGTCCCGATTTTGATTGCCGAATCATGGGATTGCAGCGTGCAGTTGGTCACGGTAATATTCTCGCAAGCCCCGTAGCGCTCAGCGCCATACTTCGTCGTTTTGATAACGATGCAATCGTCACCCGTTTCAATGTGGCAATTGGAAATATGCACATCCTTGCAGCAGTCCGGGTCAATCCCGTCGTTGTTGGGGCCTCGGACTTGCCCAAGAATCTTCACGCCATCCACGGTTACCTGGTTGCAGCCTGTCATATGCAGACCCCAGGAAGAAGCTCTGTACATAGTGACGTCGCGGAAAATGACATTCGTACATCCTTCAAAGTCGATCAGCTTAGGACGGAAGCCACCCAAGGGCTGCAGCACATAATCACTGACGCCATCCTCCGGCTCCAGAAAATGCTCCCCTCTGCCATCGATCGTCCCCAATCCGGTTATGCCGATATGGGTCGCATGCTTGGCGCAAACTAAGGCCCGATTCCCTTGACCTTCACTCAGCTCTAAAGCTTCGACGCCTTCAGGAAGGACGAAATCCGCCTCCTCCATGGAGCTGACGATTCTTGCCGCAGGCGTTAGATGCAGCTCCACGAAGGAGCGAAGCATAATCGTACCGGACAGGAATTCTCCTTTCGGTATGACAACCGTGCCCCCGCCCTGCTCTGCACAGAAATTTATCGCTTTTTGAATACTTGCCGTATCTTTCGTTATCCCGTCTCCGACCGCCCCAAAATCCGCAATGTTTACGATCATCCTTTACAGTGTCCCCTTCCCTTGTTCCGATTCGTTCCTCAAGTCATGTCGCCAATGTAATAAGCGAAAATTTGTTCAATCGGTTTAAAATATAAATATCCATCGTCTTCCCATGGCTGAAAATGCAGATCCATCCGCGAATCGTTCCAATTTTCCGGGGTTCCCTTCGTATTCAGTCGGCCTGGCACAACAGGCTCCTCGATGACCTTCGGAAATTCCTGATAACCGAATAACAGGTTTTCGTGCATGGCAATGATTTCATATTTATCCCCGGAAAAAGCCCTCTCCTCTTGAAGCTGATAATGATAATAGATGTAGCTGCTCATCATCTCCGGCTTCAAGAAAGCGACCCTCCCCGCACGTCTCTCGACCGGCTGCTTACGCAGCCAGTGCTCGTGACTGGCCGGCTCGTTAAAGTGGAACACATCGATCATCAAGATCCACTTCCGAGGTTGCGATTGTCCAGGCCACTCCTTCAAATATGGAAGCGCGGCGCCGGCGATCTCTTCAGGAGCCACTTCACGGTTTATGCATTCGTAATAGAGAAAGAGATTGTTTCTCCAAGAGAAAGCTGCAGCCGTCATGACTTCTCCCTGCTCAACCAGTTTCTTGGCCTGTTCACTTATCTGTAAAGCTTTCAAGCCTGCGGACTCTTGGCCTTGCGCCAACTCAGCCCGATACATCATTCTTTTGATCATAGATGACATGCCTCGGCTTTCCTTAGGATAGATGTTCAAATACAGGCAGCTCAACGTTCGTGCAATTGACCTTCTCGAGCGGTGCTGGATCTAATGTGCGCACAACCACATTATCCATCGTCCAATTCAAAGCGTGGGCAATGGATCCGGATTGGTGAACGGTCATCCCAACGTTAGTAAACCGAATCCCCTCTATCGGCTGCTCCGGGTAGGCCTCTACCTCGAACGCTCTTGAGCGCGGCAAACTTCCGCTTCCATCCTTTGGTCCCGCATGAAATAAGCTGTGCACCTTGACATCCGAAATATCGATGTTTTTGAAATGCGGGATGCCCCGCGAAGGCGGCGATACCGGCTCAGCCATCACTTTCCAGTGATCTGGAACGTCCCCTTCATACGCCTTTGGAATCTCCGCATAGCTGTAGCTGGGATTCCAGTTCAAGAGAAAGCTGAACGGATTTCTTACATCTGTCATGCTCATCCGGTTGACACGAATGTTCTCGATCACGCCTCCGCGGGTGCGCGCCGATTTTAAACGGAACCCGTTTTCAGTGCCTTTCGCCGTAATATCGGAGATCTCCACATTGCGAATGCCCCCGGAAGTTTCGCTACCGATTGTAATGCCGCCTCCGCGTCCCATTTCACAATGACGGATGACAACATTCTCGCACGGGCGATTGACCCGCAAGCCGTCGGCATCCCTACCGGCCTTAATGCAGAAGTTGTCGTCATTACAATCGACATAGCAATGCTCAACCAGCACATTCGACGAGGAATCAATGTCGATGCCGTCTGTACTCGGTCCTTCGTTTCGCTCAATCCGCAGCCCGCTCACCGTGACATGCTCGGAGTAGCAAATATGGACATTCCAGAAAGGAGAGCGTATGAACGTAAGTCCGCTGATATCAACATGAGAGGAATCGGAAACAAGCAGCAGCCGTGGCCGCTTGCAATCATAATCAACTGCCCACCGGAGCCCCTGTGACGTGTAAACCTTCCTCATCCCGCCAAGCCGGTCGGAGCCCCAATACTTATGCCACCAATATTCGCCCTGGCCATCAATAAGACCTTTTCCGCTGATTCTTACATCAGTCTGACCGCAAACATTCAGCAGGGCGCTGTGCCACTGCATTTCGATACCCGCAACGCGCGTCCAGATGGACGGATACGCCGATTCGTCTACTACCGCCCGAAGCACCGATCCTTCCGCGATTTCAAGCTCAACATGCGACTTTAAGAAAATCGCGCCCGACGTATATACACCGCCTGACAAGATGACCTTTCCGCCTCCGCTGGCGGCTGCCTCATCAATGGCTCGTTGGATCGCTTCCGTGCAAACATGCGTATCCGTCACCTTGGCAACGTGATATGCAGGCAGGGAATTCTGAGACATCTTCGGATTCATCAGGCAGTCCCCGCTTTCAAATGCTGCTGTACTTTCATAACCTCCACGCCAGCCAGCATGACGATCCCGATCCCATGTGTATCGTTCAGCAGCCATGGCAGTTCATCCTTGTAATAACGCCCGGAGAACGAATAGCCGGAGCCTCTGCATACCCCGTAAATATTTCCGAACTTATCGATGCTGATCTTGGTCAGCCCTGTCCAACCTTTCATCACAGCTTGCACATAGGCCTCAGGCTCAAGCAACCATCCGTTCTGAATACCTTTGGCGAAGGCGTACATGAACATGGACGTACAAGACGTTTCCTCATAGGAAGCAGGATCGGTCAATACTTGATGCCAGAGCCCGTTTATCCCTTGCAGCTGCAAGAATCCTTCACACAACTCACGATAAAAAGCAAGCAGTGCCTCCCGTTTTTCGTGCTTCTCCGGGAGCGCGCCCAGCAGTTCGGCAAGCGAGAACAGCACCCATCCGTTCCCACGCCCCCATGGTATTAGCGTAGGCCGATTGGTTTTAAAGTCGTAGATGTGCGACATGATTTGTTGTTCCGGCATATATAAATACTTTTTATATAGAAGAATCTGATTCGCTGCATCATCCATGTAGGAAGCATCCTGTGCGTATGCGGAATATCTATACAAGAAGGGAATGCTCATATACAAATCGTCGCACCAAAGCGTATCTTTCATGAAATCAACGCTCCCGCGTACCCGGTAAAGCGCGCCGTTCGGCAATCGGTCTTGCACATGAGTGATGTAATCGGCGATTCTGGCCGCCACCTTCTCCGCCCCTTCAATCTTCCCATAGTCAAGAGCAGCAAGCATCGTCGCGCCGAATGAGCCGCAATCATCCAAACTGTCAATGAAGGCCAACTGATTGTTGACACCCGCAGCCCCATACTGCTTTCCGTCCCATAACGAGTACTCGTCAAAGGATGCGCTCTGCTCCACATGGCGGCGTACATAATCGATATAGTCCTTCCTGTTAAGAGCCGCTCCAGTCTGTATGAGGCCATACAACGTAACCCCAAGCGGGTAATTCCATTTTGCGAAAAGTGTATTCTCCAAATAAGGCCGAACCCAGGTGTTTGGCCGATCGGCTCTCCAGTACGTGCCTCCCCTGCCGTCGTCGTAGACTCTGTTCAATAACTGGATTCCCTCCGGTTCAGGTACGCTTGCCTGCTCAAAAGAGCCCAAATAGAGCCAATGATCATCTAGGCCTTCGACTGAAAAAGGAGCTACCAAGGATACCGCATGTCCCTCCACTGCAGGCTGCATAGTAAAGCCCCATTCTCCCCCCGTGCAGGTCGAACGAACCACAATGTCATGATCTCCGAAATCGAGCGGAATATCGATTTGGAATTCAGCGCTGTTCTGCGCCGAATACACTTCCTTGCCATTGACATAGACCGTTAAGGAACCGTCATGTTTGCCAAGCCACTTGCTTAACTGACCGGCAATACCGCTGCGCGCTCTTGTCCAAGCGATGGCCGTACGTCCTGGCTCCGCGCCGAACAATCTTGTGAATACACCGCTCTGACGCGCCTCTTCATTCCAGCTATGATTAGGCAGCCACTTCACGAGACCGTCTGTCTCCATTAACCCTTCAGCCAGCAGTTGTTCCGCGTCAACACTCGTCGGCTCCGAATAGATCCAACCTTCCTGACCGTCCCGCTCCTGCGTTGGACAGATGAAGTGAAGCGGAAAATTTTTGTACGAGCCTGTGCCGAACACACCGCCGCACCCGTTTGCCGTATTCTCGAACTGAAGCACAAATTCATTCCAGCCTTTGTTCATCTGTGCACGGAATACGTTTTTGCGTTCAGGGGCCATCTCATCCGAAATATTTGACGCAAACACGCGCTCGCCGTTTACATAAATATGGACCGGACTATAACAGCTAATGCCAAAGTTAAGCTCTACCGGCTGGTCGCTCCAAAGCTTTGCCCAAGCATAGACAAACTCCCCAATGCGCATATTCTCCCAGCGTTCCTGAAAATTCATATCATATCTGTAATCGTGAATACGGGCGAAACCATCCTTGTTGAACAACCGGTACACGAAAGGGTGTGCGGGACTCGCACCGATATAACGCTGTGCAATCGTCTGAAGGGTTCCTTCCACATCGTGGTAACACTTCTTAAATACTGATTCATTTGCTTCAAAATAAGCCATAGCAGGTTTCTCCTCTCTCCTCTAAGACAAAGACTCCCACACCATAAGCGCGGGAGTCAGCTGAGCTCTCTTTATTTTGCGGCAAGACGCTTCTTGTAAGCATCCGTCATTTCTTGGCTCATTTTCACGACGTTCGCGTCTGTTTTCAGCTTATTGACAAAGTCATCCCATGCGGCAATCGTTTCTTTTCCTAAGATGACCTTAACCTTCATATCAAGCACTTTCTTCTGAAGCTCCGGCAAGTATTGCATAGCGGTCGGAGAGTACAGGCCGATGCTGATATCCGCTTGGCTTGTTTTGGCACGTTCGTCCTGAACTTTTCTGTACAAATCTTGTGTATCCTTCTGGAAGAAGTTCTTCACTGTACTCGCATATGGATCAGCGACATAGACGATCTGATTGAAATCCGGTCCTCCGTCATCCGCCAATTTCTTGGAGTCGACAACCTTCACGCCGTCTTTCACCGTATGGTCTACACCTTCCATGCCATAGGTTTGAATCGCGAACACGTCATCGTTCATCCACGTATCGACCATTTTCAGAATACGCTTCATTTTATCTTCTTTAACGGTTTTCGGAATCGCCAGTACGCCGGAGAATCCAGGTCCTTTCGGATTGTAGCCGTTAATATTTGTAGCCGGATAGAAATCTGTTTCTTTCACATTCGGATTAATCTTTTTCAAATCGTTCAAGTAATCGGACACGACAGTTCCTGTTTTATCTACAAGACCGCCCGCTTTATCTGTCTTCACGATGTCCTTCACTTGGCTCGTTTTCAGAGAAGCGAAATCTTCCGGAATCAGTTTTTCTTTGTAGAGCTTAATTACGAATTCAAGCGCTTGACGCTCTTCAGGGAGAAACGATTTGAATACCATCTGATCGTTGACCCATTTCCAATCGCCATTGGATTTAGCGAAGGAGTTTTCAATTTGACCTAACGTATCGGAAACTTTATCTCCGTTGGTCGCATTAACGGAAAGACCGATTGTATCTTTTTTGCCGTTTTTGTCCGGATCATTCTCAGTAAAGGCTTTATACACTTGATACAATTCATCGGTTGTCGTCGGCACATTCATGCCCAGGTTATCGAGCCAGTCTTTACGGAAAAGAAAGAACGTATCTCCTTCCGTTGGACGCGGACGAGGAATGGAATAATTTTTTCCGTCTTCCATTTTAGTCAAATCCCAAGCGGTTTTGGAAATCTTGCTGTTTAAGTTCGGATAATCCTTGATGTAATTGCTTATATCCCAGAATGCACCTTGCTGAACCATGCTGCGGAACACGGAAGTAAACGGATCAGGGATATAAATGAGCTCAGGAATGTCACCGGAAGCGAGTGTAACGTTCAATTTATCGGGATAGCTATTCGCAGATACCCATTGAATGTTCATCTTGGAATTGGTCGCTTTTTCAATCGCCAGCTTGATAGCGTTATCATTTGCAGGCGGGTTAGCGCTTAGAAGAATCGTCATAATATTGACATTTAGCGGCGCCGTATCCGATCCGGATTGAGCCGTCGTCGTGCTTTCAGTTTTATTCCCGCATGCAGTAAGTGCCGTCGCGGCAATCAGCATGGCAGTCAAGCCTAACGCTGCTTTCTTTCTGACTTTAAAAGTCATTTTGTTTCATCCCCTTTTTCTTGATTAAATTAGCTTCGTGCTGTGATTCACATCGTAAGGGATATTAGACTTCCCGACAACTCGACTTTCTTGCAGACACGCCAATCGGCCGGCTTATCCTTTATTGCACACTATTCATTCCTTGCACGAATGCAGAAAATCCGCTCCCCGCCTGGTTTTGCGCCAAGTCTGGAAGCGGAGTTCCGGGTTATTTGTCCTTCTGTACCATATCCCTGTATTGACTTGGTGAGACCCCCTCAGCCTTCTTAAAGATCCTGTTGAAGTACGTGTGCTGATAACCGACTTGATCTGCAATCTCATTAATTTTCAGCGTCGTCGTACGCAGCAGTTCCTTGGCTTGTCCGATCCGGAGATTGGTCAAATAGTCGATGAAATTAATGCCCGTCACTTGCTTAATCGCCCGGCTAAGCGTATACGGAGATGTGCCGAAATGGTCGGCGCACGACTCCAAGGAAAGGTTGGTTCTGTAATTTTCCTGAATGAAGAGCATGACATTCTCAACGATCTGCTTCATTTGGAAATCCTGCCGTCCCGTTAGTTCCTGGACATAGGTTCCTACAACGCGTGTTTCCAACCAGCGGAGCATCTCGCCAGGCTCATTCAGCTGATTCAGCTCTTGGAATAGGTTAGCCCCTTCGAACATACGGATGGGATTGATGCCGGACTGCAGCATATTGTGCTGTATGCTTCCGAGCAATTGGTTCATCCCTTGCTGAATCACCAGCTTTTTCAGCCCGGAGGAAGTTAATTCATCAATAAATTGCCGTGCAAGCTTCACCGCCTCCTCTTCCGATCCAATTCGGATGGCGTGAATCAGCTCTTTTTCCAACATGAAATTATAAGGAAAAGCGAGTTGGCTCGATGATTTATGGAATTGTACGACATCAATGAGCTCGTTATTGTCTTTGAGATCCCAATAATTCAGCAGTTGTCTTGTTTCTTCGAACAAGTATGGAACATGGCTGATCTGAGTTGTTGTATTGCCCATGACAATAACCGCTTGTAACTTCAAAATCTTCTGAATGATCTGAAGCATTTCGTTTCCAAAGTCACACAGCCACGCTTTGCTGCGCTCGGGACCCCACTCCTTCGGCAGCGTCAGGAACAAGCCTAGCGACAGATCGTGAAAGTTCAAGACATCGCAGCGCACTCCCATGTTTTCTCCAAGTTCCTTCGCGATATTGCCTACGGCAAAAGCGACCAACTCCTCGTCTCCTTGGGAGAACCGTGCACCTTTTTCCCAATTTAAACCGCGCATTTGGACAACCATAGCACTGATCTGCTTATTATCCAAATCAAGTCCAAACTGCTTCAATCGTTCTTGTACGTTGGATTCGGTGAGCTCGAATAAATACCCCTGCACCAGCTGCATCAGGAAGCCTTCCCGGAGAACCGGAAGCTGAAGATCCAGCTTATTTCTCAAGTGCTCGCCCTCTTTCGTGAGCGAGTCCCACTTCATCTCGATCCATTCAAACTCATTGCGATGTCCGTCTCTGCCATGCCCACCGCTTAGCTTGCGGAATAGACGTTCTAGCGGAGAGTAGATCCGCCTCGAGCCCATCCAGGATAGCCCAAGGGCAAGCAGCAAGCCGCCAAGACTAACAAAAAGGATCACCTTGGAAATTAACAATACAGGCGACGTAATGCTGGAAAGCGGGACAGCAGAAAGAAACACCCACGTGGTTCCAAGTCTCGTAAATTGGCTGATCGATACCGAATAGACCGCTTTCTGATAAGAAAATAAAAAGGAGTCCTCTTTGGAGCCCCGGCTCTGATATTCGTTTTCAAGCGCCATGTCGAGCTCGGTTCGCTGTCCGTTCGACGAGATTTTCCACTGATTGTCTCCGCTTAACAATAAGGTCGAGCCTTCTCCCAAAGGATTAAGCGTTTTCAGCTGTTCTTCCAATCTCGTTTTATTCAATGTTGCGATTAATAGCCCATAGGGCTCCGTTGGTCCGCCGGGAAGTTTGTTGATTAGAGCCAGCGTAGTCCCGTCAGAGCTTTTTGGCATCCCCGGCAAACCTGCTGCGTCCATCCAATAAATCGATTTTTCCCTCTTCATTAGGGCGCTATACTGTTCGAGAACGTCAGGATTTTCCTGATAATCATACCCTTCCTTATTCATGACCACTGGGCGGGAGCTTCCGAAATAAAGCGAAGCCTTGTCAATCAAAGGATTGGAACCTTCAATAATCAACAGCGTCCTGTAGAGCTCATGGACCTGCTCAAAATCGGTCGCAAAGCTTAAGTTTTTCAGTTTAGCGCCAAGGTTAGGCTCAAACGCCCAATGGGAGAAGGTCATCTCCAAATTGGCGAATTGTGCTTCGACATTCTTCTCTTGCTGAATGATTTTATTATGATGCAAGCGCTGCAGCTCGCCCTCAATTTTATTCGTCACCGTCCAATAAATGACAAACCCCATCACGATTCCCGGGATGCATGCGATCAACATAATCATAACTAAGCTATTACGATAAAAACTTCCTCTACGTTTCAGCAAAACTGGGCCCACCTTCCAAGCAGTTCTTAGCATCCCGTTCATTATACAGCAATAAAAAAATGATTTCGATGGAAATTCCATCGAAATCATGATGAGACCTTAGATTAGCCTTTCACCGACCCGACCATTGAGCCTTTGGCAAAATGCTTCTGAAGGAACGGATACACACATAAAATCGGAATCGTCGCGACGACAACAGCCGCCATCTTAAGTGTCTCTGCCGGAGGAGCAGCTACGAAGGCATCCTGCCCTAAGTCGCTGTTTTGAGCATTTTGCAGCATGTTTTGCAGCAGTACCTGAATCGGCCATTTATCCGCATCATTCAAGTATAGCAGCGCGGAAAAATAAGAGTTCCAGTATCCTACGGCATAGAACAAGCCGAACGCTGCCAAGGAAGGTAGCGAAAGCGGGAGAATGATTCTGAAAAAGGTCGTTATATCGTTGCAGCCGTCAATCGCTGCCGATTCTTCCAGTTCAGCCGGGATGCCGGAGAAGAAGCTTCGCATCAAAATAACGTTCCAACCGCTAGCCAAGGCCGGAAGAATCAATGACCAGGTATTATTAATCAAATTCATGTCTCTAACCAGCAAGTAGTTCGGAATAATGCCCGGGCTGAACAAAATGGTCAGCAGGATCATCAACGCAAACATTTTTCTTCCCGGCAGGCGTCTGCGGGATATCGCGTACGCGAGCGCCGCCGTAACCACTAGACTAAGCAGCGTCCCGACAATAGCCAGATAGGCGCTGTTTCCGATGGAGCCCAGGAATGCTTTTGTACCTAGCAAATATTTATAGGAATCGAGGGACCAATGCTCAGGAAAAAGGATAAACTTTTTCTGCAAAAATTCTGTCGGGTCTGTGAAGGACACAACGAATACATAATAAATCGGAAAAAATGTCAGCAAGGCAATCAGGCCCAGAATCGTAATATTGACAGCGTCAAAGATGCGGTCGCTTGCACTTTTTTTCATATGAACCCTCCTTAGTAGACGCCTTCTTCGCCCATTTTTTTGGCTAATTGATTGGAAAGGATGACCAGAATCAGGCCGACTACCGATTTAAACAATCCAGCGGCTGTACTGTAGCTGAATTGCCCCTGCTTAATCCCTACCGTGTAGACATAAGTATCGAATACTTCCGCTACCTGCGAAACGGCGCCATTATACATCAGGAATATTTGTTCAAAGCCGACATCCATCATATGACCGAGACGGAGAATCAATAGAACGACGATGACACTTCGGATCGCAGGAAGCGTGATGTGCCAGATTTGACGTAATCTTCCCGCGCCGTCCATACGGGCTGCTTCATATAGTCCTGGATCAATGCTTGCAATAGCGGCTAAGAAGAGGATTGTTCCCCAACCGGCCTCTTTCCATATCGACTGTATAACGATCATCAGCCAGAAAGCATTCGGACTCGTCAGTACATCGATTTTTTCCCCACCGAACGATTCAATCACTTTGTTGACGAGACCGTCACCCTTGGAGAACAGCAGGAATGTTAATCCCGCTATAATAACCCAGGACAGAAAGTGAGGCATATAAATGATCGTTTGAATAATTTTTTTATAGATTTCTTTGCGCAATTCGTTCAAAAACACCGCGATCAGTATGGGAAGAGGGAAGAACAAAATTAAATTCAACAGATTGATCCCCATCGTATTGCGGAAAATCATTAAAAAATCGGGATTGGAGAAAAATCGCTGAAAATGGTCAAATCCAACCCAAGGACTATGCAAAACCCCTTTGAAAGGGGAGTAGTTTTGGAACGCGATGACGATCCCAAACATAGGAATATACTTAAAAATAAGGAAAAATAATAATCCGGGCAAAGCCAGCAGATATAAATATCTGTTTTTCACGATTTCCTTGCCCAATCCGCTTTTCTTCTTCTTCGCAGCTGTGGAGGACGAAACCCCGGGAGTATGAGCAATATGGGGCTTAACTGTGTTTTGCATTAGATGTTCTCCTTTCAAGTATGTCTGCGACACGATGTTCATGATAGTCAAAATATTTGCCTTCGAGCATTCCGATCAATGATCCGGTCACCCGAACCTCTAGTTCGTTAGCTCCTTCCTGCAGAGATGACGTGCTGCCCTCCCATACATAAGGCGACCAAGGCCGCACACCTAACGATTGGCCGTTTATCAACACTTCTATCAAGTCGTGAACGTCCCAATTGTTGAAGGCCAGTTCGAATTGCTGAGACTGCGGCAGTGCATCCAGCCATAGCTCACGGGTGAAGGAAAGCGTTCCGGCAAAGTAAGGATACCCGTCGTAATAGCTGTCAACTGCAAGACTGCCCGCGGCGGTTGGAACGTCTGTGATGCTCGGACTCACCGATTCATCCGCGAACTGCACGCCGAACGTGCCATACAAATATAGAGCGTCCACAATACCATGCCAATCTTCCTGAATGTCGACATGAACCGTCAGCTCATTCCAGCCCTCGACCAGACTTGCTTTCACATCGCATACGCAATTCGAATTATCGTACACGATTTGTTTATTGAAATCCGACTTGGTAAAAACCGTTTGATTCATCGTTAGTTTCCAGTCCCCAAGTATCGCGGATTGATCCATCAACAGCATGCATTGCTCAGGTATTTTCTCCACATAAAACCGGATTTGATAGCGGCACGGTATCGGGTAAGCGAGCTTCATCTTCTTCGGTGTTCCGAATATTTGCGCGAACGAAACGGGAAGTTTGCAGTTCTCGGCCAAATCGGCGCACTGGTCGATAAAGGTTTTCGCCTGTACCCACTCTCCCGGGCCTTCATGATCCCCGCCAATCGCTAGCTGGAAGTTCTCAAAGCGTACCGTGTTCGGCGTTAGCGCCTTCTGTTCCCAAGCCCCTTCAGCATCAATACTGAGACGCCATGCAGCCGGATTATCGAATTCTTCTGTTGATGCAATCAGCTTCTGTTCCTTGATGCTCAGCCGAATCATGCGCGAAGCATAAGGTGCGAAAGACATCTCGATAGAAATCGATTCGCCGCTTGTTTCTATTGTAAGAGGGCTGCTGCTTCCAGTTTCCAGATCTAGCAGTTCTGCTTCTATGCGGACGTCACGCTTGATGTCAGGCCAAATCACAGACAGATCTGCCGTGATCCGGGTATCCCACGCCTCGCCTTCCTGATTGCTGGCAAAGAGGATATACTCCCTATCTGAAATATATCTGCTTTGGAGAAGGAAAGATCGATTGTCCTTCCCGCAATCCAAGGTAACGGCTCTTGGCAGTACTTCATCGAGCAGCAGGTCGAGCTTGCTCAGTGCTTCTTTGAGCGATGTGCCTCCCTTACGCGGGATAAAGTAGGCGGACTGCTCGCCTTTGAAGGTGGCCTTCGTTTCAAATGCTTGCTGCCCTTCTCCCTGCCAGTAATAGCTATCTGGCGTTTGCGGAAGTCCAAATGCCTGAGCGGCTTCTTCCGGTACGGTATTACCTGATTCGATTCGCTCGCTAGGCACCAGACCGAAGCTGATAACCTTGCCTCCTGCGGCAAGGAAACGCTTCGCTGTTTCCCAAGCCTTCTGCTCCAGATTCGCAATCGGTGGCAGTAAAAGCACGGAATACGCAGCGCCGCCAATCACAAGCTTGCCGTCCTCGATAACGGCTTCTGCCAGAAGCTCGGGATCAAGATGATCGTAATCTCTTCGCGTTTGCAGGAGATTGACGGCAAGAGAACGCCAATCCTCTTTCAGCTGCTCCAGTCTTGCCTTCTCAGCTTCATTGTCACCGCCATAGTCGAAATGGTGCAGCGGATTCCCCATATGTGTCCAGAACGTCGTCGTTGGATCCAGCATAGCGATTCGTATATCAGCGGAGCCTTGTGCCATGATGTAGCTAATCCGTCCGGTATAGTCGCCAAGCTTGTGGAAATAAGACCAATAAGGGTTTTGATAAAATTGGGATGGCGGCGCATCATGCTGCGTCAAACCGTCTACGGTATAGAAAAAAGCATGGAACGCATAAAAATTCGTGCCAAGTGCAGCCATACGGTCAATCATCCATTTGGCATCCTGCATATTCATCGACCAACCGACACTGTGGAAGCACTCATCCACGTTCCGCTGACGGCCCAATTGACGGGCGATGGAGCTGGTCATCTTCGGATTATCCCGGAAGCTGCAAGCATATCGCCGCAGAATCCATTCCAGAGAACGCCCCAGCTTCTCATGGGCGCTATCTCCGCCAGGTATGTGACTGAACCGTTGAGTGGTCATCCGGATCGACGGCACCTCTGCCAAGTACTGCAGATTGTGCTGATCGCACCAATCATAGACTTGCTTATGATAAGACTGTGTCAAAAGCTCATGAAGAGCTTGAAAATAGTCATAACGAATATGAGCAGCATCTTTATAATCTGAATAGGACAGCGCCGCGACGTGCTCCGTAATGGAATAGCCGTTGCGTTCCTTGAAATACGCTTCCAGCCTCGGCGTCCACGGCATCTTCCCTAACAGACCGATCTCGTCTGTAAACATCCCCTTCACGGTATCGCCAAACTCGCTTCCGATATACCGCGCATACCGTTCATGCGTTAAGTTAATGAAAGTTCGCATCGCTTCCTGATGGCATGGATCGACGAAGGTGCCGTAATATTTGAAATCCTCAACCTCTTTTTCCTGATAAACAATAATATCCCATTCGTTAGCAATGGCCGGCGCTTCCCAATCCAGTTGAAATACCGTCCGGTACGTGAAAAAGCGCTTTTGGTTATACGTCGTCAGTCCCGTCTTCTGAAAAACGGGATCGGCCTGTAGATTCCCGATTGAATCCTTTAGATCAATCATCCGCTCCCACTGCCGCTGTCCATCCTCGGAAACAGGCACCGCCTTGGCGTAGATCACCTTTGCCCAAGGGTACTCTTGCTTCACTTTGGAGCCTCCGCTAACACGAGTTTCCGTCGTAACAAGCGTCTGGTGCTTCGCATCCGGATGAAGCAGCGTCACTTCACCACCGGCTATGCCGCTTGGATACGGATATTCGTCATACAGCCAAACATGCATGCCTCTCTTCTTCGCAGCGTCAATCGCAAATCGAACCTTCTCGAACCATGCCTCCGATAAATACGGAATCTGCAGCCCTTGGCGGGGACATATGAAAAATCCCCCCACCCCTTGCTCATCCATCTCCTGAATCTGTCTTGCAATCTCATCGTTATTCATATCTCCGTTCCAAAACCAAAACGGTTGAATTCTATATTCCGCGCCCGGATTCTTAAATTGTTCCATTGTTTAGTAAACCTCCCCAAAACTCGTAACTGGTCTTCACCAACTGTATGTCTGTTCCCATTTCCCGGCAAGAATCATTTCTTGCACCCGTCGATAATGGGGCTTAACACTTTTTTGCAGGCTTAGATTTCGTTGCAAATCCCTTAAAAACCTTAGGTTAACGGCAACTTCATGACATACACAGCTGTTCGGCCCTCGTTAAAACGCAACAAGGCTGCCAGTATAAATCCACTGGCAGCCTTGTTCTATATGCTATTAATATTCTTCATTTCACCATACCGTTGCGAAGTGCTGCGACCACCACTTGCGTTCGATCCTCACAATCAAATTTTTGCAAAATACGATGCACATGCGATTTTACGGTACCTTCCGTGATGAAAAGTTTACGAGCAATTTGTTCATTACGAAGTCCGTATGCCATTTCCTGCAGAATTTCATGCTCCCGGTCCGTCAGCGGATCCCCTGGGAGCAGCTTGGTGTCCGTATCGGCTGTTAAAAAATCGGATGCCGCCACTCTTTGAAGAGCCGTGGCTGCAAGCCCTGTCTTAAATATGGCTTCCCCGCGGGAAGCGGATCGAATGGCCCCCAGCATTTCCTCGATATCTGCATCTTTTAACAAAAAACCGACAGCTCCGGCACGTATTCCTTGATATATATAGTCTTGATCGTCAAAGGTCGTTAAGATGACGGTTTTGGTTCCCGGCAGCCGTTTGTTTATTTGCTGTAAGGCATCAATGCCTGTCAAACGAGGCATCTGTACGTCCATTAAGATGACATCGGGGTGGAGTTGCAAAGCTAGATCGACCGCTTCTTGCCCGTCAGCTGCTTCCCCAACAAGAACCATGTCAGGTTGCAAACCGATAAGATAGCCGAAGCCCTGTCTGATCATGCTTTGATCGTCGGCGAGCAATACTCGAATTTTGTCGTTGGTCGGCACATACAACGCTCCATTTCCTAATTAGCATATTGATCTGAACCATTGCATGGCATGGTCGCGATAAGTTCAAAGCCATTTGGTTCGACAGTCCGGTACTGAAGACGCCCAGCACGTTCTTCCAGTCTTTTTTTCATGTTAACTAAGCCAAATCCCTCCTGAATTTGATGTTCGGTATCCATAACACCGTTGTCACGTATCCGAATTTCGATGCTCTTCTCATCCCTAGTCAGGCTTACCTCCAAAAACGTTGCATTAGAGTGACGAATCACATTGGTAATCGACTCCTGCAGCACTCGGAATAAGGTTTCATAGACATCGGCATTTAAATCTTCATCGTGTAAATTCGTTTGAAAGCTATAACGGATAGATGATGTAACCTCCAAACGAGAAAGCAGTGACTTTAAGGCGGTGATCCCGATTGCTTTACGGTTGTCTGCAAGCTCATGAACGGAAGTACGAATATCTTGCAGACCTTGACGCGCTACAGTAAGCATCTCTTCAATGGATTGTCCTGCTTGTGCGGGGCTTTCCCTAATCATATAGCGTAAAGCTTGCATTTGAACGATGATAGAAGTCAAACTGTGTCCAACCGCATCGTGAATGTCGCGGGCAATGCGGGTTCTCTCTTCTAATATTGCATTTTGCATTGAAGTAGCAGATGCTTCCTGCAATTGTTCATAAGCAACCTGGAGCTCAGCCAAATGTCGTTTGTTCTGTTCATACGCCTCATTTCTTTGAATGCGGATACGAATGGAAAAATAAAACACAATCGCCAACATGATAAAAGAGAGCAGATTAAACAAGTCCTTTTGGCCATAACGAATATAGAGAGCCGCTGTTACTACCATCAGTGCAATGAGGGAAGTCTGATATTTGGAAAAGGTTCTACGGAGGGCAGCGGCAAAGACAACAATAGCGATCAAATACAGCAGCATGACTTCCTGATAACCGATGATGCCTATCAAACATTCAATAAACAGAATGCCCGCGGCGATTGCTAACCTCCGTCTATTCCACCAAGATCTCCGAATAAACAGACTAACTGTAATGGTCAGCCAAATCGCAAGATGGAGCGCAATATGGGATAACGAAGTAAGGAAAAGCTGGTTTCTGATCATGAGAAAAAAAATGAGCGCAGAAATAACCATAGGCCTTCCGTGGTTTTGGTATTTCACCATCATCCCTCCGAATGTCTCAAGATACCTCCTCATTCTAGCTTTGCACCCAGGAAAAAAACAACTGGATCGAACGACTTTGAACAAATCTCTATCCACAGATAGAGAAGCATACAGATTAGGTTCTATCCGCAGGTAGTCGTTCCGTCGTCAAAATCCGGGTACGATTAGCGTAGTCAAAGAATTGAATTGAAGAGGAGCTAAACATTCATGTCAGCGAACAATATGATTTATATTTTACTCCTTATTTTTCTCGCCTACCGGATTTTCAGACGGGTTCAACGAACATTCGGATGGCAGCAATTGAGTTTGCGCAGATTGCGGATTATGAACGGTCTATTTTGTGTGATTGGGCTGCTTTTTCTTATAGAAGGTGTCTTTCATTGGGTTAGTCTTGTTTCAGATGTTATAGGCGCTTCTTTAGGTATCATTTTAGCTTATTACAGCGCGGAGACGACGCGTTTTGAAATACGTGAAGGACTTCGTCTCTACCGTTCGAGTGCATGGATAGGCGGAACGGTGACGTTGCTTTTCATTGGACGTCTAAGCTATCGAATCTACGCGATGATGCAGGACAGCCATGCGCACCAACTCTCCAGCCAATGGAAAAGCCTTGGCGGCACTTGGACATCAGGTTTGATGCTCATTATGATCGCTTATTATTTTACTTATAATCTTTTCTTGATTCGTAAACAGAAGCAGCTCAACCCTGCTTAGAAGTTTGAAAATAAAAGCAACCTCGACCCTTCAGAGTCGGAGGTTGCTTGGTTTGATCCGTTATTGCTCGAAAATAGTAATTTTCCTGATATTCATGCTTAAACTATCATAAATGAGAATATTGCCTTCTGAGTCAATCGTAAATTGAGGTGAGACGCCGATTGTCATCTTTTGGGGCTCAGCTGTTCCCGAATAGCTCTGCCGAGTAGGCGTCGGATCATATTGCCCCGTCATCATATTATATATTCCTTTATTATAAATAGCATCTTCCAGATTGGCGTAGGGTTCTATCTCACCTTTTACATTGACCCGATAAAATTGCTTGTCATCCGTAATGTAGTAATATCCATCATGCGTGATGGCTGTGTTTATTACGTTAACATCTAGCTTCGCAATGACAGTTGCTCCTCCATCAGGATGAATTTCTCTAATGGATTTGCTCTCGCGATCAAGTGTATACAAACTTCCATTATCAACAAGGGGAACAAGGTGATGCATACGTTCTCCATTGACATTTGTATAAGTTGAAAGCCTCTCACCTTCACGGGCCGTATATAAAGTATTTTTGAAAGAATTGCTAATCCAATAGGTTTGACCGTCTCTTGATGGCTGTATAAAGTCCGTTTTTGTGTCCAATTCGCTCGTCGTATCGTAAGCAATCATTTTTACACTGGGATACACTTGATAAAAAACGGTTATATAATTGTAAAAATCCCTCCCCATGGCAAAAATTCGATCTGAAAAGCGGTCGTAATATAGAGATTTGGGGATGAACTCATAATGCAGAAATTTGGACTTGGAACCTCCTTTCTCATACATAAAATCAAACTTCTCATCATTGAAAGAAAGCATGGTTTGTAAACTAATCTCTGTTCCTTTGCTCAGATTCATCTTCTTAAGAGAAAAGCCAGAAATTGCCTCTTCCGAAATGAAATACAAATTGTCCTTGCTGTCAGAGATCATCACGGTTTCATTATAACCAATATTACCAAGGCCATCGAATATGATGCCAGTTCGAGGGATTTTTGTCGTGACTTGTGAAGTCAAATTATCAATAGTAGGCTTAACCAATCGCTTTTTGGCTGGGGGAGTGCTATTAACATTTGTCGCAGTTGATGGGTAGATAGTGATCATCCGAGTCTGTTCATCAAAAGTAACCGTTTGCTGGAAATTCTCCGCTATGAATCGAATCGGCACGAACGTTGTTTCATTTTCGATGAAGGGCGCTTGCTCTAGGCTGAGTAGAGTGCCGTTTGCCTTTGCAGTTGTACTTCCAATTTGCATGGTGAGAAGCTTCGTGTGATAACTCAATTCAACACCCTGTGTTCGTACATCCCATTTGACAGTAGCCCCTAAAGCTTCTGAAACAAATCGAAGAGGAATCATCGTTGTATCATGAACAAGGTGCGGAGCCGCCTGGAGGGTAACGTGTTTGTCATTAATCGTGGCCGCAGTATCATCCAGTATTAGTTTAATAGAAGTGGATTCGTTTACAGCAGAAGCAAAGGCAGTTAAAGGGACATAATTCCAAACGAGTACTAAGAGAGCACTTAAAAGAAGTGGTTTTTTGGCTGTTTTCGACAACATCAAACTTCCCCCAAAATAGTAATTTTAAGCCTATATTACCACGAAATCGAGGAGGGTTATATATATACTTAGCCTTTTCAAAATCGTTGTAAATTTAATGTATAATCGTTCCTTCCACTCCACATCATAAGAGTACACCAAAAAAAGGAGTGATTTTTTCCATGGCAAACAATAACACACTAGTTGTTCCTCAAGCAAAAGCGGCTTTAAATCAAATGAAATTTGAAGTAGCGCAACAATTAGGAATACCTCTACAACCAGATGGCTACAATGGAAATCTCGCTACACGCGATGCTGGCTCTATTGGTGGCGGTATTACGAGAAAATTGGTACAAATGGCTGAACAACAGCTGCAAGGTTTTCAACGTTAATTTTTTGATATAAGACCAAGTACAAAAAGACTCCAATCACCTTCCTCCTTCAGGTGAATGCAGTCTTTTTTATTTTTAATTCAATGTTTCCCGTACATAAAATCAATTGAAATCGAAGATTATATAACAGTTGTTTAATACAAATACATTTATCTTGGAGGTTCGAAAATTGGCACAACAAATTGATCCAAACCAGTTGAAGAAAGCAGAAGCGGCAACAACACTTGCTAAAAGTCTTATTAGCCAAGCCATTGAACAATCGGCAGCTAATCCTACACTTTGTGAGGAAGCCTTAAAGCAAGCATCCATGGAAATAACGCAAGCACAAACAATGATTAGCCAAGCTCAATCCACATTACAAGCATCTTCTCAACAATCTGGATGATGTGAAGGATAGTTGTTAGGCTTACTAAACGGCGTATTACTTGCATTTCATAAGGGAATAAAAAAGACTGGTGGGAATCAGGTACATTCCACCAGTCTTTTTTTGCATGCAGCGCCATGCCAGTGTTTCACATCAGGAAGGATCTTTACTACATCCCCTTCATGGAGCTCTTATACCGGTTTGCTTTTATCCTGGTAATATCCTTTGCCGCCGGTAACAAGCAATCTGCCCATTCAACATTTGGCTGGCATAAGTCAGTCCCGCCTTATCATAGCAATTAACAAGGACCTGCATCACCTATGTTCAATGTTGCCGAATTGTTGTCTAAAACTTGAGGGAGGTCATGGTTATGATCGTGTCAGAAGAAATTTATCGCTCGTATGGGTTGGAGAAGGAAGCTTTTATTTCATTTATGAAGGAAAGAAGCCAGCATACAGCCATCCATGCATTAGGCATCGAGTTTCTGGAGCTCACGCATGATCGCGTGGTGATGACAATGCCTGTTGGGCCTTCCTCACACCAACCTACAGGTATTTTACATGGCGGAGCTTCCGTCCTGCTGGCTGAGACCGCTGCCTCCATCGCCTCTGAGATTAATATCGATAAAGATAAATATGCCGCAGTAGGTCTGGAAATTAACGCCAACCACTTGAAGAGTAAAAAAGACGGCATCGTAACGGCTGTTGCAACCCCTCTGCACAAAGGACGGAAAACCATGGTATGGGATATCCGTATTTCCGATGAGAATGATCAATTGATTTGTATCTCACGCTGCACGGTTGCTATTATTGAAAAAAGATAAAGCAGGCACAAATTTGATCAACGCAAGAAACGGCAGTTTAAGGAGCTTGAAAATAAAAGTCCTAAACTGCCGCCGCTTCATTTAATAGTCTGCCGGATGTGATGGATTATGAATTTTGTCGATGACATTCTTCCATAACGGCAATTTGTTGGCGTACTTGTGATGGTGTAATTTCGAGCTCTTTCCCATGTACGATCGTATTATAAATCATGTTATAGAAGCTTTGGGCCATCGAAGGGAATAAATCTTTTCCCTGTTCAGCGGGAATGTCCCAGCTCTCTTCGTACCACTTTAGTTGTTCACGGCAGTAAGCCGGCTCATTTTTTTCGTTGACCATTGGCGTTGTCACTAATTTCAGCTCTCCCGCTTCCTCCTGTTTGAAATATTTCCAGTCCAGATGGGTTGTGCTCCCTTTGATTCCGCCTCTAGTCCCTTGGACATTATAAGTGAAACTCGGATATGCGCAGCAAGAGGAAATTTCCACATCAATGACAGGTCGTCCATGCCCATGTAAAATGATCTTCACATAGTCCTCGGCGTCTCCAGCCGTATTCGCGCGATCCATCATTGAAGTGATATGCGGCATTTCTTCGCTTCCGAAAAATTGGAGGGCTTGATCTACCGGGTGTGGACCCGTATTTAAGAGATTGCCTCCATCATTAGCTTTTAAAGTCTGCCAATCCCATCTTCTTGCAAAATTGTTGTAGGCAATACTGACCTGAACCACTCGTCCGATCACGCCGGATTTGATAATTTCCTGCACTTGGCGATAAGCGGGCGCATACCTGGACTGCTGAAAAATAGCAAGCAATTTCCCTGTTTTCTTCGCCGTATCAATCAAAATATCAACCTCATGTGCCGTTCGGGCAAGCGGTTTCTCAGATAGTACATGAAATCCGCTTTCCATAATTTCTTTAGAAATCGTGAAATGAAAATGGCTAGGCGATGCATTAATGATTAAATCAAGATCGTTTCTCTTGAACAGATCACGGTAATCACGGTAAACCTCACAATTCAACTCTTTTTTGGCTCGCTCCAGTCGCTCCTCCAACATGTCAGCTACAGCAACAATTTCATATTGCTCTTTCATTTGACTTAACGAATTGGCATGTATATCACGGCCGCTGCGGCCTTGGCCTATAATCGCTACTCTGATCTTTTTCATATCATTACCTCCGATGCTAACTTACGCATATAGCCTACATATTGGGGAAATGCTATTTCTGGGTTTTCCAGTTCAGGATGCCACTTTTTCTCCCATTCCAAAGTGAAATAGCCTTGATACCCCTCACGTTTCAGTAAGTTGCAGATTTCCTTCAACGGAATATCGCCTTCTCCGGTTAAACAGTATTGGAAGTCTTCCTTCCCATTATCCCCGATGCGCGAGTCTTTCACATGCGTGTATTCGATCCATTGTCCCAATGTCTTCCAGGTTTCCTCAGGCTGTTCTCCCACCATGCGGTAAGGATGGTGCACATCCCACAGTACCCCGACGGCTTCCGTATCCACCTGCTCCAGCACCTTTTTCATATTAACGCATGAAATCCAATCATCATGTGTTTCAATCAAAAGCTTAACACCATGTTCCTTAGCGATTTTTGCCATTTCGCTTACATGCTGGGCAACCATTTGCACGGCCGTATCCAGGCTAGTATCGCTAATTTTACCGCCAAACACACGAATGTAGCGAGTCCCGAAAATGCGGCAAAGCTTAGAAAATTCCCTAATCTCCTGCATATTCTTCTCAAAGTTTTCGGCCGAGAATAAATGGACGGAGCTTGAAAAGCAAGATACATGGAGTCCGGCATCGGTAATTTTACGAAGCGTTTGCTCCACTTGCCCCGAAAACTCCGGAAGCTTGTAGATATTCATTTCTCCGGTTAAACCTCTAAAATCAATTGCGTCAAATCCATATTCTGTCGCGCAGGAAATAATTTTGTCTAAGGGCCACTCGGGGCACCCTAATGTAGTAAAAGATAATTTCATCTACGTTCACTCCTAATTTGTTCATTATTTTATATATATCAGGCAATAGGTTGTCCACGATCAAGCTTTCACTAATGTCCCTTCATATTTATAGTTTCTGAATGTTGGATTGATGCCGTGAAGCATCAGCCCCTGCCCCCAATTTACATGTTTATCATTCGCCGGCTCATCCTCAGGATCACGAACCTGGACCAGTATGTTTCTACGCGTCCGATCGCTGCGGTTTATAGGCGAGCCATGAATCGTTAAATAGTTAAAAAATAAGACATCCCCGGATTCAGCTATACAAGGAATTCCGCTCTCAATAGGATATTCTTTATGATTCAAATAGTAGCTTCCTACATGAGGTAACGGCCCCTGTCTATGCGATCCCGGAATGACATGCAAACAGCCGTTTTCCTCATTCGTATGATCCAAATGGATACTGGCGAGCATCATACTGTGCTTGCTGTGCGGGAAATACGGATAATCCTGATGCATGGGGAAGGCCGCTCCCTTCTCTGGGGGTTTGACCATCATCTTGGTATGATGCAGTTGAACATTATCGCCAATCAATTTGGTGAAAATCGTGATCAAATTCCTTTGCGTTATCATGCGCATAAACTGGGCGTCATGATATTGAACATCATGGAAGCCCTTAAGTACCAGCTTCTTTAATTCTTCCGGCGGCAGGTAGTCTCCAGCCCAAGCATGGCTCCGGTCAAATTTAGATGCAGCCGCCCTCTTCAGGAATGTTTCTACTGATTCACGGAACGTTTCAACTTCCTCTGCGTCATATACACCTTTTACAAGTAAGTAACCATTCTCATGATAAAACTTCACTTGGTCCTCAGAGATCATGCCAATTCCTCGCTTCAACTATAATTTTGCCTATTACTCAACCCTTCACAGCGCCTACCAAAACCCCTTTGGTAAAGTATTTTTGCAAGAAAGGGTACACGGCAATGATCGGTAATGTGGCAATAATGATCGTGCAATATTTAATAATTTCGCTAACGGCCTCTTTATCGCTCCCGCCGGACCCAGTGATCATACTGTCGGTACTGCTGTTTATCAAAATCTCACGCAAGAAGAGCTGTAAAGGATAAGCATCTCGATCTCGCAAGTAAATCATAGCGCTGAACCACGAATTCCAATGGGCCACAGCGTAAAACAAAATCATAACGGCGATCACGGCTTGCGATAACGGCAGGACGATTCGAAACAAGATCGTAAGATCATTGGCTCCGTCAATACGTGCGGATTCTTCCAAACTATCCGGAATCGCCGCAAACGAGGTTCTCATAATAATCAAATTATAGGTGCTGATGGCCCCCGGAAGAATGAGTGCCCACATCGTGTCAAACATGCCGAGACTTTTCACAAGCAAATAGTTAGGAATCAAGCCGCCGCTAAAAAACATCGTAAACACAATCATCATCATGATCGAATCCCGCAGCATGACACCTTTTCTCGATAAAACGTAGGCTCCAAGCGAGGTAATAATTACATTGATGCTTGTTCCCACAACAACATAAATTAACGTATTGGTGTAACCCGTGATGATATTGGGATTTTTAAAAACACTGATGTAGCCGTCTACATTAAATCCCAAAGGCCAGAGCAACAAACCGGAATGACTCGCTAAACTAGAGGGGTTGCTTAAAGACGCCATAGTAACATATAGAAATGGATAAAGTGTAATTAAAGCTAGAAACAGCAAGAAGCATATATTAAAAAAACCGAAAATAGCTTCGGCTTTGCTTCGCTTTAGATTCATCGTCATCCCTCCCTACCAAAGACTGGTTTCGTTGACTTTTTTACTGATTTTGTTAGTAGCTACCAAGAGCGCAAAATTGATCACCGAGTTAAATAATCCAACGGCTGCGCTGAAGCTGTAGTTTGCTTCCAGAATCCCTTTGCGGTATACATAGGTTGAAATCACATCCGAAGTTTCGTAGGTAACCGGATTGTATAACAGGAAGATTTTATCAAATCCGACGTTCATCATGCTTCCCATTCTTAAAATAAACAGAATGATAATGGTGGGCATAATCCCCGGCAGTGTAACATTCAGCATTTGCTTAAAACGTCCTGCCCCATCAATCGTCGCCGCTTCATACAGGTCCTGATCGATCCCGGCTAAAGCAGCCAAATAGATAATCGAGCCCCAACCTACCTCCTGCCAAATATTAGAGCTCACATAGATGGTTCGGAATAATCCGGGTTCCAGCAGCATCGTAATTCTTTCCATTCCCATGAAAGCAAGTAAATCATTAACAATCCCGTTTCTTGCTGTGAAATCTACAATTAAACCGCATAAAACCAGGACCGAAATAAAATGCGGCAAATACGTCACCGATTGCACAAACCTTTTAAATACATCATTTTTTCGCACTTCGTTTAATAGCAGCGCCAAAATGATCGGTGCCGGAAATCCAAAGATAATATTATATACACTAATTAAAAGGGTATTCGTAAGAATTCTTCCGAAATAGACATCGTTAAAAAAATCGGTAAAATGCTGCATTCCCACCCAAGTGCTGCCCCAAATTCCCTTCATTGGGGAGAAGTCTTTAAAGGCTATCGTTGCTCCATACATAGGAATATATTGAAAAATAATATAATAGGCGATCACGGGCAAAGCCATGAAATAAATGATTCTGTTTTTATACAAATCTCTACGAAGTCTATGGACAATACCGCTTTGCTTCTTTGTCTGATAGACACTTCTGGAATGCGCCACCTCACCAACCCTAATATTCTCCATTGTTCGTTCCCCTTTGAGCGAAGAAATTCGCGCAGCAGGCATCCAGCATTGATCTTACCTTTGGTGGGCGATCAGATGCTGGCGCTCTTGCTGCTAGCCAATCAATTATCTTGCCATGTATCTGTCATATGCGGCTTGCTGAATTTTGATCGCATCTTCGATTCCCATACCTTTTAATTTGCTCATATAATTATCAAACTCGCTAATAGGTACTTGTCCCATGATCATTTTAGAGAATATCTCATCCCTATACGTATTAACCGCAGAAATAATGGACGCCATCTTGGTTGATTCCTCAATGGTTGGCGTTACCCCTGGCGGCATGGTTCTATCGTAGGAGCCTGCTTTCCATAAGCCAATAATTTGCTGCTGTTCAGGTAAAGCCATGCGCTGCTGCCAAATCTCAGGTGTCATGACAAAGGCCAGTCCTCCAGATCCTCTGGAATATTTAGATAACGCTTCATCAATCGACAAGCCCTTTGAATTATTCGTAATCTCTGGAAGCAGTTGAGGCGAACCGTTCACCATCTTGTAGCTTTCGCCTTCGATACCGAAGGTATTGAGCAGTGATCCTTCCGGACTGTAGCCATAGTCCAGCCACATCGCAGCTTCCTTCGCATACTTACTTTTTGCGGATATCGCGACACCGCCGCCACTAGCAACCTTGATTTCATCAACATTGAAATTGTAGGACTTCGTGCCTTTAACGTAAGGCGGAACCGTTCCCGATAATTTTACCGACGGATCTTTCGCTTTCATCAATTGAACAAATCTTCCGAATGTACCTGATGTCGATCCCGTCCATGAGCCTGCACGGTTACCCATTACTTTGGTATCGAATTGTTTGGCATCCGTAATTCCAAAATCAGGGTCGATCAAGCCCTCTTTATACCACTTTGCTAAGGTTGTTAGCGCTTCTTTGTACTCCGGGGTGTAAGGTCCATATTTGACTTTATCGCCGTCATGATAAAACCCATAGTTGATCCCCCATGCTCTGACCCAGTTCTGCAGGTCCCCCGCTCCTTTAGGCGCCAAAGGAATTTCGTCATTTTTACCGCTGCCGCTAGGATTTTTCGTTTTAAACGCTTTTAACACTTCATACCAATCGTCTATCGTTTCAGGTGACTTTAGATTCAGTTTTTCCAACCAATCCTGGCGGATCTGCCATCCAAAAGTCTGGAAAGCAGGATTCGGATTAGGGTTTACTTTCGCATACTGATTCGGTGATTGGGCCTCGGGATAAACATAGATCGTACCATCGTCTGTACGCAGCTGTTTATTCGCTTTAGGGTCGGAGTTCATAAATGCTTTAAGATTGGGTGAATACTTATCTACCAAATCATTCAGCGGCAAAATAACGCCATCCTTGATCGCTTTATTAGGCCCTCCGTTATAATCGCCTATCCAGTTATAATAAATCAGATCAGGTAAATCGCCCGACGCGACCATAAGGTTGAACTGTTCTTTGATCGCTGCCCCATCCATAGATGCAGGATGAATGAACTCGATATGAATCCCTGTCCTTTTTTCCAATTCTTTAAAGACGGCGATTTCATTATAATTTTTCATGGTTGCCGCTACTTTGGCATCCATGGGCACAAACATTTTTAAGGTGATAGGCTTATTTACGATAGGCAGCGGGATTGAAGATAAACTTGCTTCATTTTTTTCTGACGTACTTGTTTGCTTCGTAGCATTAGAGGTGCACCCTGTTAATACACTTGCGAGTAATACAACAGAAAGAGATAAAGCTGAAACCATGCCGAGTTTACCCTTCATTGGTAGTTCCCCCTAGACGTTTTGTTAGTTGATAAGACCTAACCCTGGGAATAGCTGATATCCATAGCGCCATCCTGTCTCACTGTCTTCTTGTATTTGGAGCTTCGGATCAGTTCCTCAAGCTTCTTCTCATATTCGTCTGCATCCATAGGCAGCTTGATGGTTTGATCGTTGAATGAAGAAAGCATAATCGCGTTCGCTATGGTTAATCCGTTGATCCCCTCCGGACCATGTGCGATAAGCTCCCCGCCGCCATTTTGTATGGCCGCGATAAATTTCTCTGTCACGACTTGATGCCCTGTAGGCACATTCACGTTCACAGGAATTTCCGTGTACCAATTTTCAACATTGCCCATCCTGCTTGGCGATTCCTTGATAAAACGAAGCATCGACTCACGGGTTCGATAAAAAACAAGTTGATTATCCTCATAAACCAATTTTCCGTACTCTCCCACGATCTCCATCCGGTTGGATCCAGGTGTTTCTGCGGTAGTCACGATAAAATGTCCAACCATCCCGTTCTCATGCTCAAAGTAGGCCGTCACTTCGTCTTCGACTTCGATATCATGATATTTGCCAATATGCGCAAAACCGTTAATCCGTGACGGAAGGCCGAATAACCACTGGTAGAGATCCAGATTATGCGGACACTGGTTGGTCAAAATCCCTCCGCCTTCTCCAGCCCAAGTTGCACGCCATTCGCCGCTATCGTAGTAAAGTTGAGATCGGAACCATTTGGTATTAATCCAGGTCGCTCTGATTAATTTACCCAGCTCGCCGCCATCAAGAATGTCTTTGATTTTTTTATGGTGAGGATAGGTCCTTTCTTGAAACATAATGCCAAACATCAGATTGGGATGGTGTTCCTTGGCACTTTCATAGGCGTCTATCGTTTTTTGAGCATCATTGACATGCACCGCAATAGGTTTCTCACAAAGAACATGGATTCCTTTATGGAAGGCATCAATCGATATAGGCGTATGATCGTAATGGGGAACGGCTATTAATACAGCCTCTATGCCCGATTTGTCGAAAAGCTCCGTATGGCTGTAATAGGCCTTGGCATGATATAGAGCCGCTGCTTTGTCAGCCTTTTCATGTACAACTTCACAAACGGCTACAACTTCAACCGTATCCATCTGTGTCAGGTACTTGAGATGACTGCTTCCCATTCCACCTAAACCTATAACACCTATTTTCACTTTGTTTTTCGGACTCATCCCAATAACCCTCCTGGTATATTGAAGTGTAATTTAAGCAAGAAAATTTCCTTAATATGCCGCAAGACATATAATAAAAGCGCTTACTTTTGCTATTCTAAAATATTACTCGAGATATGTCATAGTTTTTTGTGATTAAAATATCGTTTTTTGTGCAGTATCTATTAAGAAGAAATTAGGGGAAATTGGAGTTTAAGTGGATCAGGGGAAGCTGGATTAGCTACTTGCTTCTCTTCTCGGGAGTCTGTAAAATAGTTTGTGTAAACTTCTTTAATATGGAAGCAGAGGAAGAGTTGAGGCGGTCATTATTCACCACTGTGCTGGATGTTATCCGGCATCAGTAACACTACAATTCACCTGAACCTTTCAGGTATTTAAAGTGAGGTAATAGGGATGAACTTAGCTTATGAAAGTATTGACGAATGCATCCGTTATGAACGCAAACTCTATAATCCCAATATATGTAATGTTAACTTTCATTTGCACGAAGAGTTTGAGATTTACTTTTTAATCTCAGGTGATGTGAACTATTTTGTTGAAAAGAACATGTATCCAATCAAATATGGCGATTTAATGATTACAAATAATCAAGAAATCCATAAACCTTCCTTTCAAAACGATCATGTATACGAACGAATTACGTTACAATTTGCACCACATATCGTCCGTACGTTTAATTCTCCAAGTCTCGATCTTCTAAGCTGCTTTCTAAACAAACCTAAAGGCCAACAAAATAAGATTACGCTTCAACCTAGCCAAATTAAAGAAATTCTGCGTCTTTTTAATCAAATAGAGAATCTTAAACCCCATGCCGGCTATAAGATTTTGAAACTGAATTATCTCATTGAAGTGTTAGTCTTGATCAATATTATATTCAAAGACGTTAATCGTTCGGAAAATCTTTCTTCTATGCCAGAATTATTAACTTCACTATTAGACTATATTGATATGAATTTGGAAAAGGATCTTACGCTTGAATCTCTTTCTACTAAGTTTTATGTGGATCGATTCTATATGGGGAGAGTTTTCAAGAAATATATCGGCAGTAACATCCATGAATATATTCTTTTCAAACGAATATCCAAAGCTAAACAAATTCTCTCGGAGGGCTATAGCGTCACAGATACCTGCGAACTGTGTGGATTTAATGATTATTCTAATTTTTTAAAAATGTTTAAACGAACCGTTGGTGTCTCCCCCGGAAAATATAAGGGTAATTTAGAACTTATCGATCCATGAAATTATCAAAGTCACAATTATTGGCTATAGCGCATATGACCAAGTACGCAAGAAACCACAAAAGCGAAGCTGAGCGAGCAATTAAGGAAGTTCTTCAAATGTCTAATATCGCATTCGACACATTTGAAGATACCGTGGCAAAGCTAAAGGCGCACGCAAAAGTCGCCCTGCATTTTCATCCGGACAGACCGGATCCGACGATGAAAAGTGTAGCCGAAGCTCTGCTTGAGCAGGGAATTTATAAGAGCCAGTTTGAGACATTATTATCTAATGGCAGCGTATCGGCTTATCCTGGCGGCCAACGCGACCTTTGGGAGGATAAAATGTTTGGAGGAGCCTATCAACTTATGGGTTCAACCAATAACCAACGTCCCAAGTATGGGGCGCTGGATCTGATGGTACATCCTGATGGCCCAGCTCCGCGTTTTGGATCGTGCTATTTCCTTCTCTCCCCGAAGGTCTCCTATCGCTGCACATTCACTTATTTGGATTCGCATCAAGACCCTAAGGAAAAGGGTACCTACGAGGAGTTTGATCTCATTCTGGCGGCTCTCATGCAGGATGCGTTTTTTAGAGATTCTGCTCTCGGTGAAAGAGATCTGACGCCACGGGAACTCATCAATCATGTGCTGCTTCATCTCGAGAAGCCCTTCTCGAGTCCTGAGTTCAAAGAACCTGGCCGCAATCTTAACCATTATATTGAAGCCCAGGTACATGGCGATATTTCTCTTAAAGAAGACGTCGAAGTGCTTGTTGCAGACCCTTCATTCAAAGGCACTCAGGTAGGGCGGACTCTGGAGCAAATATGCCTGCAGTATTCAATTGATCTCCATTGGCACATGGGCTTTGGACTTTTGGTCGACGAGGTTCCCACCGATTTTAGAGGTCCCTCAATGCCTTCCTTGGCCAGACGCATTGCGCCAGAAGATTTTATCGATGTATGTATGATTGGATCTGCTGCAATGGACTTAAAACGCGATCCCGATTCTTGGAGCGATCGCGGAACCTATAAGGAAGTACTTCAAGAATTAAAGCTATTGTGGCATGTACTCGTGAGATATGGAAAGCCGCTTCGAAACTTTAAACGATAAAATGTGAGAAACACCAACCATCCGTAGTCATCTACGAGATTGGTTGGTGTTTCGTCTTTCAATAACGTCCTTAATTAGCTATTACGATTTAATGGATCCAACCATCATACCTTTAATAAAGTGCTTTTGAAGAAACGGATACACCAGCATAATCGGGATAGTGGCCACAACGATAACCGCCATTTTCAGTCCTTCCGGGGAAACGGACAACAGCAATTCAGATGATACGTCAGCCGAGCCCAAGTTGTCCGTAATAACGATTTCACGCAACCGTACCTGCAATGGAATCAACGACCTACTGCTGATGTAGTAAATGGCTTGCGAATACATATTCCAGTTGCCAACGGCGTACATGATTCCCATCGTAGCCATGATCGGCTTGGATAACGGGAGAACCACACGCCAGATCATGCGGAACTCGCCGCATCCATCCATTTTGGCAGAGTCAAACATCTCCGTAGGCAGCGTCATAAAGAAAGAACGCATGACGAACAAGTTGTAGGCACTAACTGCGCCGGGAATGATCAACACCCACAAAGTATCGAGCATATGCAGATTTTTTAGGAGCAGGTAATTCGGAATAAGAGGCGCATGGAAGATCATGGTGAACAGCACCAGTAAAAGCGCCGGTTTTCTGTAAATGTATTCGGCTCTGGACAATGGGTAGGCCAAGCTTGCCGTTGCCATTAAATTAATGCATGTACCGAACACCGTAATCATGACACTGTTTCGGAAAGAGATCCATATCGAAGGATCCTTTAAAATCATATGATAATTTTCGAGCGTAAAGCCTACAGGCCACAGCCCTACGGTTCCGCTGTTAATTGAAACCGCATTGCTAAAAGATTGCGAAATGACATTCAAGATTGGAAGAAACATCGTGAGGCCGATTACGAGTAGAAAAATCATATTGAATAGCTGGAAGGCACGCTGTCCTTTTGTTAAAATCACGTCTTTTATCCTCCTTTTGACTGAAATAAAGTTAGTACAGGCCGTTTCCGGTAGTTTTTTTACTCAGTGTATTACCAAGCATAATAAGCAATAAGCCAATAACAGATTTGAAGAGTCCGATTGCTGTTGTATAGCTGTACTGACGATCTATAAGACCAGCGCGATATACATAAGTATCCAGGATTTGACCATTCTCACTGTTAAGCGAGTTTAAGAATACATAAACCCTTTCAAACCCAAAGTCCAAAAAGCTTCCAATGTGCAATAAGAATAAGATTGTAATAGTAGGCAAAATCGAGGGAAGAGTAATCGAAATCACCTGGCGGAACTTGCCCGCTCCATCGATTTCAGCTGCCTCATAAAGGTCTGGATTAATACCCGCGATAGCTGCCAAATAAATAATCGTTCCCCATCCGCTATCCTTCCATATGCCTGAGCTGATCAGGATGGAACGAATGTAGCTATTCTCACCTAGAAAATAAATAGGTTCAACATGGAACAAGCCTAGGATGTGGTTAATAATTCCTGTAGAAGGAGAAAGGATCCCGATGACAATCCCGCCGACAATCACCCAGGAAAGAAAATGCGGCATGTAGATAATCGTCTGCATCGCTCTTTTGTAGCCATTGAACCGAATTTCATTTAACAGCAGAGCTAGTATAATCGGTATAGGAAATGCAAAGACCAAATCATACATGCCGATCAATATCGTATTTTTTAAAATGGTAAGGAATTCGTCATAAGCGAACATCCGTTTAAAGTGTTCCAATCCTACCCACGGACTGCCTGTTAGTCCTTTAAAAATATTGTAGTTTTGAAAGGCAATGGACGAGCCAAGCAAGGGAATATATTTAAAAATGACAAAATAAATAAGCCCCGGAATAGAAATCACGTATAAAGGCCAGTGTTTCATTACAAACGCTCTTTTAGCTTTTTGGGATGTAAATGTATATACGGTTTGTCCTGCCGAATCTGTTTTTGACGCCATGGTTGTCTTTCCTTTCTGTCCATCTGAATGTTTGATGGTCTCATCATACTATGAGCCCCCGAGTGAGAACATGGAGAAACTTCAATTCTAGGTGTGTTTTTCAACAATCAGGCACAAAAAAAGACCGCAGCGTCAGCGGTCCTTTCTCCTCATTTATGGTCTCTATATGAGTTCCTTTAAAGTCGTAGGCATGATCATGGTCAGCTTGGTTCCCTTTTCCACTTGACTCTCGATCTGCAAGCCGTACTGCTCGCCAAACACCATCTGAATTCTCCGATGAACGTTGACAATACCGATGCCGCCAATCCCTTTAGAAGAATCGTTCTCTTTATCCGCTAGCTGATTCGTGTGCAGTTTCTCACGCAGTTCCTCAAGCCTGGCCTCGTTGATACCAAGACCATTATCCTCGACGCTAACCCAGAACTTATCTTTATCCTCGCCAGCATCAATTCGAATATAATGATAATCCTCCACACCGTCTGCAAAAGCATGCTGAAAGGCATTTTCAATCAGCGGCTGCAGTGTTAACCGAACCATATTATTGAGCAAATAATTCGGATGAATGCATACATCTACTTCAAATTCCCGGCCGATACGATGTTTAAGAACCACCAGATAGAACATGACATGCTTTAATTCGTTAGATACAGTTATCTCTTCCAGATTGGTTTGCACGGAATAACGCAGCATATAGGCAAGCGCTTTGACAATTTCATAGATTTCCTTGGAATCCCTAATGACCGCATAGCAAACAATCGTTTCCAACGTATTGTATAGAAAATGAGGATTAATTTGCAGCTGCAAAGACTGCAGCTCTGCCTTTTGACGCTCCATTTGGCTCTTCTGATCACTTAACTCAGCCTGATACACTTTATCTACAAGCTCCGAAAGACGGGTCACCATCAGATTGTACCGGCTCATCAGCTCTGTGATCTCGTCACGATGCTCCGGAAGCGGAATTTGGACCCATTTCCCCTGCTCAGTTTGACGCATTGCCCCTCTCAATATGCGTATCGGCCCTGTGATCGATTTCCCGAACCGGAAAGCTATCCATAGCGCGATTCCCAATGTAAAGCATCCGACAACGATCGTCGTTGTCCGAATCGTATCACTCGGTCTGCGCAGCTCCTCCACCGACATTGCTACGACCAACCGCCAATTGCCATAGGTTGATCGGCGGCTCATGAACATTTGCGGCTTATCGTCGATTACGGCAATAAAGGCGTTGGAGCTTGCCTCTAACACCTGACTGCGTATGGCTTTGGGTAGTTCCGCTTCCGCAGCCGCAGCTGTTTTCTCCGTATCCGGTTGGTACACATACTTGCCATTTTCGTCCGTAATAAAAAAGTAGCCATCCTCCCCCAAATCTATGCCCTTCCACAGCTCTGACAACTCAGCCGCCCGTAATTCCACCACAAGAATCCCTTTGGGTTCCGTAGAGGAAAGCCCACGAATCTGCCGGGCCAATGTTATATTTTGTTGTCCTGACAAAATGCTGTGGTTCAGTACACTCAAGCTTCCATCTGGATTCGTATTCTCTTTGAAAAACTCCAGTTGTTGTTGAGCTTCCTCCTTACCAAACGATCCGCCTACTGAATCATTATAAAAATACATCGCATTATGATTAAAACTAATCATATAAATGTTGGAAATTTCCGGATTGCGCGCAAACGCCGGCTCGATGAGAAGCTCCTTTATCAGCTTCCGCAGCTCATAATATGGATAGCCGATTTCCTCCTCTGGCAAATCAATGAACCGCTTAACATAGTTGCTGCTCAATAAAGAAACCATGGACCGCTCATAGCTTCGGATATACAGATCTGTATGGTGGGCGGCGTTACCTACCACCTGCGTCAGCTGCTTCTCCACGATCTGATCAAGCTCGCTGGAAGAGCTCCAGTATGAAAATACACCGACGCTGGTCAAAGAAATCATAATAACAACGAAATAGGATAGGAACAGCTTGGGGTATAAATTAATTTTTTTCATTTCATTCCCAACGAATCCCGATAATCCGATGGAGAAATACCAAAGACTTTCTTAAAGGTTTTGGTGAAATGGGGGTAATCGTCATATCCTACCTCTGCCGCTATATCCACGGTTCGTTTATGAGGAATCGACAGCAGCTCACGAGCCTTGTCCATTCTTTTATTGATCCGGTAACTGACGAACGTTTCATTGCTCATTTTTTTGAACAAAGTACTGAAATAATTCGGTGTGATACCTACCATGTCCGCCACTTCCCTTAAAGAGATATCAACGGACAAATGATTGTCAATGTAAGCCTTGGCTTCCTCCATGGGGTCCTTAAAATTGCCACGGCGTACGACCAAAATATCCATCATAACGGTTTGCAGCCGTTCCTCAAATTCTTTAAAAAGCTCCGCCTTGGATGATGAACGGAAGGCTTCCGTCAAATCCGAGCTGAGCCGGCGGTTTTTCTCTTGAAATTGCTTTTGCAGCAGGACGGCCGCATCGAGCAGCTGCTCTTTCAGCTGAGGCGCAGACAAATGGGAGCAATGGTCTTTCCACTCCTCCATCGTCTTCAGCAATTCCTCCTCCTGCAATAGCCAAATACTGTTCTCTATCCGTTCAACCCAATCTACATACCGGGATACGGGGATATAGCCTTGCGATTGCGATTTCACAATGATATCGAACACATCGTGCAGATCCGGCGGTGTAACCGGCTTAAGCAAATAGTGTTTGACCCCGTATAACAGGCACTTTTGCGCATAATCAAAATCACTATAGCCCGAAACAACGACCATCATAATATGAGGATATTTCTCGTATACGTTCCGGCAAAGCTCTAAGCCGTCCATTTTGGGCATGCGGATATCCGTCAGAAGCAGGTCTGGTTCAAACTGAATGATTTGCTCCAGAGCATCAAGTCCGTTTACTGAGGTTTTAATTTCTTGAAACTTATGCGTATAGCTCTGCGCCATCATCATCAGGCCGCTGCGAATTACGGGTTCATCATCTACGATTAACAATCTCACGAAAGTCCAAGCCTCCACTTCTAACGTTTGTCACTTAGAAAAATTATACGCCCAAGAAAAGAAGAAAACCATGGCAATCAAAAAAGAGACTCCTTCTAAAGAAAAAAGGGACTTGCCCGCTGCTTGCGAAACAAATCCTTTTTCTATGGAATTGAATTTAATTTATGTTCTTGGTAACGATAGCTCCATTGCCCTTTTTATAACGCTCTGTAGCTTCCTTCAGGATATCGTTGCCGCCTTTACTTTTGTATTCCTCAATGACTTTCGGCCAATCTGAGATCGGTTCCTTACCGTAAATCATCTTAACCATATGGTCGAGAATTAATTTCGGTCCTACATCATCGGAGGCAGGAGCTACATCCGGATACTTCGAGTACGATTCAAGCTGCGGTACGAAGCGGATAGAACCCAAGCCTTCTTTGGAAACAATCGTATCTAAATACTTGATCATGTCGCGTCCGTCCTCAGACATCTCTTCTTTGGCTTTATTGTAGACTAGATCGTGTACAAACCAGAACATACCGCGGAATTGATCCTCTTCAATGGCTGCAGTGGCCGTTGGAGGCGTGAATTTGATTTTGCCATTCTCTGTTGTATACGTCTCGCCTTCGATACCAAAGGAGAAATATTTCTCGGCTTCCGGAGTTAGCATCCATTCAAAGAACTGAATAATCCGGATCGCTTTCTCCTTCGACACCTTGTTATTGATGTAATAAGAAGTACCTACACTGGAATAGAGCAAATGTCCGCCGAAATTTTCCGGTCCGCGCGGGGATGAAATAATTTCAATTTTTCCATCAGGTACCAGGTTCTTCAACTTGCTGCGGTAACCGGACAAGCTTTGTGCATTAGCCGACCACATGCCTACCTTACCAGCTTCGATGTTTTTGTTATAATCGGCTGAACTGATCGATGCGAAATCTTTCGGGATTAAGCCTTCGTCAAACATGGTCTTGAAGGTTTGAAGCGCTTTGGTCATGTTCTCCACATCGAAGAATTTCGGTACGACTTGATCTCCCTTTACTTCGAATTGAGCAGGAAGCACATCGTAGGCTCCAAGAATCGTATCTGCGTACTTGAAGTTTTCACGCATTTGATAAGGGTTCTCTACCCCTTTTGCTTTGAGTGCTCTCATCACCGTCATAAATTCATCAACCGTTTTCGGCGCAGGAAGCCCTGTTTTGGCAAGTAAATCAGTTCTAATGAAGGTGGCACGGCGGGAAGGATTGGAAAGCCACGATGGAATCCCGTAGATTTTACCGTTAAAGCTGGTTTCTTGCCACGCTTCCTTTGGCACCGCTTTCATGATGTTTGGAGCATACTGCTTCAACAAATCGTCCAAAGGCATGAACACGCCAGCTTCTACAGAACCGGACATCCCCTTTGTGGTAGCGCCTCCAACATTTTGGACAACATCTGGAAGATCATTGGAAGCAAACATCAGCGACATTTTTTGGTCAAAATCTTTCAAAGGAATCATACGAAGGTCTAGATCTACTTTTGAAAGCTCCTCCAGCTTTTTTACCCATTTTTCCTTATTAACATCTGCAGTTTGCTCTGCATATTTAAATCCGCTTGTACTCATTGACATAGAAAACTTCTGTACTTCTTCTTTTTTGGCTGCATCGCCAGACTTTGGATTCTTTTCTACACTACCACAACCCGAGAGCGTTCCAGTAGTCAAAACCAAGGTTAATGCGACAACCATCCCTATTTTCATTCGTTTCTGCCCCATTCTCTATCGTAATTATCCAACGTATTGGATATCTACATCTTACCTTCCCTTGGTTTGATCTGGAATGTGTTTTTTTCCAATGGTGTTGTGTTTGTGTTAACACTTAATTTATTGTACTACATTCGCAACCTCACTTCATCGTGCAATGATTTGGTATATGTTGCCATGCTGTACGTTGAAACTCGTTAGTTGTCCCATGTTTGAACAGGCGATCTCCTCTTCGTTTAAGACAACGACAATAGGCCATGAGGAGCGAACCGTACAAATACCATCCCTAGATGCTTGTATCGTCGCCTCGCTTAATCGCCCCTTTTCCCAAGCCAAATCAACGAGAAACCCGCCTCGCGCTCTCAAGCCTTTGATGAAGCCCGACGCCCAAGCGCCCGGCAGAGCCGGTAGGCATGTATTTCCCCATTCAAATCAGTAAAAAACAGCTTGAAAATATCAGACGAAAGCCATATGAACTTTCCCCCAAAAAAAGTGCCGAGCATTTGCAGCTCGGCACGATCTTATATCCCGAAATAAATATCGGAAACGCCTGGGTTAACGGTCTGAGTTAGTTGATTGTGATAGATCCTATAAAGCAATACTGCCGCTTCCGCTCTAGTGGCGTAGCCAACCGGATTCAGTATGTTTCCGCTGCCTTCGACGATACCGCCCTTAATCAATGCGGCAACATCGTTTACAGCGTATGAAGCGACATTCGACTTATCGCTAAACGCGTCAAGATCGCTCGCCGTCCCCTTGCCAGCGAATATCCCCGCTTTGCTCATCGCTCTTGAAAGAAGCACCATCATGTCCTGTCTGGAAATCTGTTCAGTCGGACTAAACACGCCGTCCCCTTGACCTTCAGCCAAGCCAAGCTGCTTTGCGACCCCAACCGCTTCATAGAAGTAATCGGTAGTCCGGACGTCGCTAAAGTTAGATTTAACATCAGCGGTAAATCCGAACGTTTTCGTTAACAACATCATGAAATCGGCGCGTGTAACATTCGCTTCGGGACTAAACGACGTATCCGAGGTGCCGGAAATAATCCCCTTTGACGCCATCACTTCGATCGCCTTCTTCGCCCAATCCACAGAAGCTAAGTCAGAGAAACTCTTCTTCACATAAGCTACAGCAAATGTGCTGAAATGTGTGGTTTTAAAATTCACAGTTCCCGTTTCAGCATCGTATACGCCGCTCGGAACTGATTGAGCTTTTCCCGTTTGATCGATATACCATACCACAATGTGCTCGGGATCCTTCAATTCCTCTACCGTAGGTTGATACGGAATGGCAACTTGAACGACCGCATTCGGATTATCAACGATGACGGGTTTGCCATCGACCGTTACTTTTACTTCAATAACCGGTTTATTCTCGATTTGATGTTTGATAGCGTCCGGAATCCCGCTGATGTCGGCAATAGCTATCACAAAACCTACTTCTTTAGCCTCATCGAGATTGATATGGCTTAACAGATGACTTGGAATCATAATGGATCCAAACTCCGTTACAATCGTCATATTTTGCTCGGAAGTCCCTGAGAACAGGCTTGCCGGTGCATATAATTGATACTGATTGGTACCTGCGACACTTTGGATCTCAACTACCAACTGAGTATCGCCGGCTGTTATAGCCTTTTCCACGTCTTCTTGATCAAGCTTAGCCGAAACTATTCCGTTGATTGGGTCCACTGTAACGTGTGGAGCAGCCTTTACGCCAGCTCCTCCCACCCCTACATATGAATTCGGAGGATTATCGGTATCGCGATCCGGTGATGTAGATGACTTCACCTCAAACGTTGTTCCAATTACTTGATCTGACTGTTGTACGCTAACGTTGACAAAATATTTACCGGCTATTCTTGTCTTCAACACATAGTTGAATTGGTATGATCCGTCTGAGCCGATTGCGGTTTGGTCTAATACATCCAACTGGTTCAGCGGATTTATGACGTGTAAAGTAACGAGCGTGCCTTGCTCTGAGCTTAATATACCGGATATCGTAACTTGACCATTTTGATCATTATATGATGCATGAACATCAACCGGCGAAGCAACTGCGGACGAAATCATCGTTCCGACATACATCAAAACGGCTACTAACAGAATCGTCCATCTTCGTAAGCTTATCAAACATATTCCTCCTCGGAATAAGGATTAAGGGAAGGTATGCCTATAAGAACCCTCCCGCATCTCCCATCACATGATTAAGTTAACTGATCTAAGGAATGATGACTTCGTTTGAGATTCTTATTCGACTTGATGTGTTGTTCCAAACAAAGGCTTTTAATTTGTACCCTATAACACTATCAGGCACCCTCATGATGGTCTTCATTTGCTTATTTTCACCAGCCGAGAACGAACTAGAAACAAAGGAGTACCGTACCAACCGGTTTTGCTGATCAAACATCCCTATAATTAGAACCCCATTCTGACTTATTGCCGAATTGTTTTGAACAGAAATACTCGCTACAACATCGGTAGAACGAATTAGGCCGGTTACCGCATTCCCGGTACGATCGCTCAGAGATAAGTCCTTCACGCCAAACAGTTGCTCTCCCCAGTTTTTAACAAAATTCACCTGAAAGGTTTGCAAACCAACGTTTTGATAGTCGTCAAGACTTGATACTTCGATTTCGTTCATTCCTTCTTTCAAAGTCATAGGAACTGTAAAAGTTACATTACTGGACGTTCTGGCATTTGTGAGCACTGCGTTTCCATTGACTTTGACAGTTACCTTGGCATCTCTGTTAATACTGCCCAATAAAGAAAAGGCTGGTGAGTCAACGACCATAGGAATATCGACAGAAGGTGTAAATATAACTGCTGCCTTATGATAGTTGACCACAATTGTCTTGGAGCTTGAAACATTGCCAAACAGCTCTTCATTAGATGCAGATACGACAATCGTATTAACACCTTCATTTAGTGTCACTTTTTTCGAGAAATTCTGACCCGCTTCTGTATATACGGCATCCACTACTGATACGCCGTTATTGGTTATCGCTATTTTCGCGCGATCGGTAACAGAGCCCGAGACGGTATAGTCAGGAATCTCAGACATATCGTTCGCAGCATTATCAAGTGAAAATTGCGGCGAAGAAGATACATGAAGGTCGGTAAAAGTGGCAGCCATTAAATAATCAATGTTTGTGGTCGACTTTGCTGCGTCTACAGCCATGCCGACATAAACTGTTTCACCATAATCGACAACATTGGAAGCAACCAAAGACCAATCTGTTCCATCCTTCGAAACGTATCCGGAAACTGTATTTTCTTTACGTTCAAGTTTTATCCAATAGGGAGCTTTTAAGCTCGTACTTCTACGCAGCTGCTCTTTATACCCGCTCCCAGCTTGGTTGCGGTTTATTACTGAGATCTTTATACCGCTGGTATCCACACTAAAATCATCGGTTGGATCCGTAGACAGGAATACCCCGGTTGCTTTTGATGAAGGATCAAGGCTTTCGCGCATCATAAACCCAGTCTTGACATCATCGTCGTATTCCGAATCAAACGCGACATTCGCATACATTTCAAAGTTCCCTTTCACCGGTTTATATACATAATGGAACGAGTCTGATACTCCCTTGATGTTGATTTCACCGGACCCTTTCACTTTGTATACATTTCCCGTCAGGTTGGCGGTACCGGGAATTTTGACTGAACCGATATCTTGAGACGTCCATGACACTACGTTATCTGGGCCGTTCGTGTACGCAATGGCAGGCTCGGACAAAGTCATTACCCCGTTATTATCAACTGCTTTTGCATAAATGTAATGCTGGCCTTCCGGAGCGTTTTCCCAAGTAAACTCGAAAGGTTCACTCGCATCCTCAAATAGCTTCTGGTCCCTATCGTAGAAAACCACCTTAGAGATGGATCCCCCGCTGGCAGCCGCTGCTGCTGTTGCACGAATATGGATCGGCTCGTTAATGTGATAAGACTGGTGCATGGTCGGCATCTCGATAGAAACAGTAGGATTAAGCGGCACAGGTACATCGACCAATCCATTGATGTAGTCCTCAATATTGGTATAACCGTTCCCGTTTATATCGCCGAAGCTGCCATTTGGGTTGCTTGGGATTTTATTGTGGGCGGAATCCAGACCGTTATCGTTTGGATCCAAACCATGTGCAAGTTCCCAATCGTCCGGCATGCCGTCGCCGTCGGTGTCAACCGGTGCTGGCGCGGACATTAATTCCGGCAAACCGCCATCGTTTGCAATCTTGTTTACGGTTCTTCCGGTTCCGTTTTTCACTTCACTCACGATACGGGCATCAAGCGAATCCCGCTTCGGAATGGAGGCCCCTCCATGGAGCAGTACTTTCTCATAGGCCACTTCAGCAGAATCTGTTGATGTCGGTCCGCCAACGGGATTATTCGCATCCGGATAAATAAATGGTGTCGATTTGAGTGTGAAAGTGGAATCCGGGTTTATTGCTTTGTAAGAACCGTTCGAATTTTTCACCAAGTTATTCGCTGTTACTTCAGGATCGCCTACAACATAATTTCCGTTGACATAAAAGGCTCCTCCGCCTGCATCCCCAGCCGAGGGCGCGACAATTCGGTTAAAAGCGTTATACGTATTAGGCCCCGGCTTATAATAATTGTTGATCATGTTAATCCCTGTTGCCATTTCCCCGCCATATGCCGTATTGCCTGCCCAGTTATAAATAACGTTGTTACGATAGTCAATCTTCTGAGGGTAATTCACGATATCCGTCGCCCGTGCAAACCGAACATTGCGGTTAATATGGTTAGTAATCAAATTGTGTGCAAACGTGATATTCGATCCTCCCCATATACCGCCGTAGCCATGAGGGCCTTTCGTGTGAATGGAGTGGTTTAAGCTGTTCGTGATGAAACTCCATTGGAGCGTAAAATTTTTGTTATTCTCCGAAGAGAATAATTCATCCGTACTCCAACTGCCTGAAACGTGATCGATAATTACATTGTCTCCTGTAATGTTGAACGTATCGTCAAGAAGTGCTTCACCGCCACGGAATCGGATATATCTGACAATAATATTTCCTCCTGCCGTACTCGTTCCACTGCCAACTTTAACCGCATACCCGCTAAGGGCAATGCCGTCGCCAGGAGCCGTTTGTCCGGCAACCGTAAGATTGGGCTGACCGATCGTCAACGGTCTAACCAAGTTGATGTTCCCGGATACGCTGAAAATAATCGTCCGGTTTGGCTGGCTTACGGCGTCGCGAAACGACCCAGGGATAGGAGCAGCACCGTCCGCGTAATCCAAAAGATTATTGACCACATATACGGAACCGCCACGGCCTCCGGTTACATATTTGCCTCCGCCTTCAGCGCCTGGGAACGCCGGTGTTCTAGCTATTTCGGCAGGGTCAATTTTAATCGAAATTTGTTTACTCGTGCTAGGAGTTCCTATTGCGTCAACGTACCGATATTCAATGGTGTGTGTGCCTGTATCGCTAACCGTAAATTCTTTTGTGTAAAATACCCATTGTCCATCATTTAAACGGTACTGCACTCGATCCGCAGCCGGGGCATCGTTGTTCACTTCCATATAAACGATGACTGGCTTGGTGTAAGCGCCCAAAGTTCCGTCCGGCAGCGCAGGATCCTTAATGGGTACAACAGATTCGAAGAGTTTCGGGTAAATAACTCTCCGGCTTGGATCCCATCCTCCAAATATACGAGGTATCGTAAACAGGCTTGCCTGTTCTGCAGTCATAGCAAAATGACTGGGATCTGTGTCGTTTTGCAGCTTTCGCGTAGTTGGACTTGCGCCAGGTCCCGAGCTATTGTACTCGGAGTAATGGTAAGTAAGATTATCCGTCATGACCGTCCAACCGTCTTGGTGAATATGTTCATCCATCCACGTATTAATAAAACGTACGGTTGGCTGGTCCTGCCAAGGACGCCCTAAGTAGTGTTTTCCTTGCGTCGTGCTGTCCTTCAATAAACGGGAGTTCATAAACACGATTCCGGGAAGTTCGCCGGTTGGATTTTGGGTAGCGGCTGCTGTAATGTATCCTCCAGAGCGTGAAGGACCGTTCCTGCTGACGATGTCAGAATGATCGAAAACAGCCGCAGTTGCCGGCCCATAAATAAAATCAACGGATCCCATGATTTCACAATTGCGATAATATTGTCTGCTGGTTTTATCGTAGTAGGTGACTCCTACGTAAAGGGTATCTTGATAACCGATAAATCTGACATTCTCGAAGACCACTTGATCTGCAATGACGCGCGCAGCTAGTGCTCGGCCTTTCGTAACATCAGAGGAATTCTCTAAGGTTAAGTTAGCTGCATAAAAATTATTTGCTGTCGTTTTTGTACCATCCGGCCTATCCTTCGTTCCACCGACGGTAATCGTCGCCGTATCCAAAGCAGCTAGTGTTGAGGTTGCGCCGCTCGAGGTTGGTGTAAATTCATTATCATTGTAAAAAATCCTGGTTTTATCCTTGCCCGCACCGATTAAAGACACATAAGGCACAGTGACAGAGATTTTTTCGTTATAGGATCCCTCTTTGATGTAAATAATCTTTCTAGATGAATTGTTGCTAGGGATCGATTCAAGAGCAGACTTGATACTGGAAAAATCGCCGGTTCCGTTTTGAGCCACAGTCAATACCATGGCAGGATTCGCAATAATTTCCCCACTAGGGCTGCTTTCACCGCTTGTATTGGAAGCACTTACAAGATAGTAGTAAATGGTACCATTCGTGACACTTGTATCTGTATACGAAGAAGCAGTTAACGTGTTGGTTAGTACGGTATAAGGGCCGCCGCTTTCTGTACTTCTCTTAACTGAGTACGCATTTGCTCCTGATACAGATGACCACGACAGCTCAACGCTGCCATCATTCGCAATCGCAGCGACATCTGCCGGTGCTGACAATTGGCCTGTTTGACTCGTTTCAGCAGCATCGACAACGGTCACGCCAGGAAACAGCAGAATATTTAGCATAAGCAAGAAACAGATCCCTATACTTAGGGCTTTCTTCATTGTGCAACCTCCTATTCAATGATTACTGCACTACGAGCTCTTCCGAAAGCGGACTTTGACCTAGAATATCCTTAAGACTGTCCCAAATAAAAACTTTTACTTTATATCCGGTCACTTGAGCAGGTAGCGTAAATCCAACGCCTAACGTTTTTGTTTCTCCTGGCTTAAGCTCCGCAATGGATGAAGAAAAGTCGATCATCGTATTGTTTACGTCATACAGAATAAACCATAGGGTTAGCTGCTTCTTGCTCGCCGTCGTATTAACGACTTTCTTTTCAGCAAATATATCCTTCGAAGCTGTAAGTGTATGTACAGAATTTCCACTCGAATCATTGATAATGCCTTGTCCTGCCCAGAAAATGTAGGCCATTGTGTAACTTGTTTTGTTGGTATTACCAGCTAAATCGATGGTAGAAACTTCAATGGAATTATTCCCTTCTTCTAATGTCAGCGGATAGGAGAAAGACTGATTGGCTTCTTGATAGACAGAATCCACTACATTCGCACCATTTAATTTAATGGTTAGGCTGGCCGCTTTACTTAAGGATCCTTCAAGCATATAGACGGCTTCTCTAACAGCTGTTGGCGGCGTTGGAATGCGTATTTCGGGAACGATACTGTCCTGATTAACGGTTGCCTCGACACGATCGAAGAACGTTGATTTATCGCGATTGGCATAAACTTCAAACAAGTTCGCACCTGACACTAAGTCCAGATTCCACTCAAAACTTCCTCCGCCGCTTATAAAACCGCCCATTGGCAGCGTTACGGGAGCTTTATTTTGATATACCGATACATAGACACTTTCGCTCACGGAGCCTGATAATTTATACGTAGATGTGTTCACCCATTCGGTAACTGGATCTAGCTTCAATCCGGTTGTGACTCTTTCAGCCATAACAAAGTAGCCGGCGTTCTTTGAGAGATCAAAATTAGCGTAATCGTTATAGCCCAGCAGCACGGAAGAACCTGCGGCAAAACTCTTTTTATAAATATTGAATGTGTATCCCGAATTCGCACCCGTCATCTTAATAACATCACCGGTGTTGGTCCAGTCGGCTAGCCATGCCGGCAGAGTAGCGTTTTTATCCATTGCCACATATACCGTCGTTTGATCCTTCACATTGAAACCGATAAGCTGATTTTGTACGGGACCGTCAGCACCTAAGGGGTATCTCATCACGTCCTTGTGTGTGGTGACTATGCGATCCATACTTGCATATTTATTAGGAATTGCCTCGAACTGAATGGTGGCGTTATCCAAAAACGGATAGTCCCCTATTTTCGAACCATCTTGCAATTTCCACAAGTATCCATAATAGTTCGCAGACGATGTAAGCTGGTCAATGACACTGGTATCCGTTGTCGGTACAGGTGTTGTTGCATATGGCGTGCCGTCAAATTCCGTTATTGTACTTTCAAAATCTCTTGGAACCCCATTATTGTATACACCGGATTCATCACGGGTAACAACAGACAAGCCTAATGTATAAGTCTGGCCGTTTACTAGGGGTGTGGATGCTAATTTTGCGCTATCGTAAAATGCGTTAATATCTGAAGCCGGGATTAGATTCGTCCCCGTATAATCCTTAAAAAATGTGGTAGCATTCCCAATCGGTCTCCAATTCGACTCACCCTTCACCTTAATTCGAAGCCGATACTTTGAAGCGTAGGCATAGTGCTCCGATGTCCACATAACCCTTGAGTTGCGTGATCCGGAAGAAACGATTTTCGGAGCCGGCGGCTCTGGCATGAATGGAGAATGAGTCACTTTAACGCCGCGAATCCAAAGATCCCCTGAGGTACCGGGTGCTGCAATAACTAATCTCTTCAGATTATAAATGGGAAGACTTTTGTTCATATTGTTCCGGGCTTGTACAATGTTACCGTCGTAGTATAAGCTGTATTTTTGGGAAACTGTATTAAAATCCAATCTTATGGTATGCCATTCGCCTAATTGATACTGACCTAACGAACCTGATGGCGCTGTCGATAAGAGGTATCCCAAACCTTTGTCAGCCGTCACGCCTGCGCCAACCAAAAATGTCGTTCCGGATGAAGGGAAAAATTGAATGATGCGGTCATCTTTTTTAGTGCCTGTTTGCATGAAAGTAATTTCCGTTGAGATCGTTCCCGTGTAAGGCTCTCCGAAGGTTTTACTGATTTGAAATTCATTTCTTAATGCTCCATCCGTTACAATACCGTTAGCTTTAAGATGAAGAGCACGAGTCCCCGTATAGGGATCCGCTTCGATCACGGCAGAAGCCGTGCCTGAAGTATAGGAGGAATAATCAAACCCCAGATCGGAACCCGTTAATCCGAGAGGCGTAGTGGTGAAATCCTTATCAAAAACCGAAACGGGTTCATAGGTATTGTCCATGACTGAGGAACTGCCACTTTCCGCTGATACCGTTGGAACGTTATCAGGGCAAACCATAAGCACGTTGAAAAGCAGCGCTAAGCATAACACTAGCGCAATCTGATTACCCTTTTTACGCAAGGCAATAGACACCTCCATTGAATATTTTCATCTGACCAGTTTAAGATAACCTGTTCTAACGATTTGGACGATAAGCTGATCCTCCCTTCTTTATACGAATGACAAAGTCATCCCCCCCTTCACAAAAGTTAAGAGCGCAATATACGTTGATCAGCAGCAAATATTCAGCGGATTTGGTAACGTTTTCATGAATGTTAAGGTTTTGTATTCTACTGTAGTCTTGAAGTCTTATGGCAGACAAAGGCAGGGGGAGCTGAGAGCAGCACTTGTGGTGTTAGATCTAAGGAGGAAAAATCGGTAGAAAATAGTCCGGATTTTATCTAAAGATACTATAAGTTTAAAAAATAATCATAGGGGATTCCTTCCACAATTACAGACGATCCGATCAATTATTATGGCTGCTTCTCGGCGCAAAATGGGAACGAGACGGCTTTCAGGCCCTCTCGGCCGGGCTCGGGGGGTTCCGACTGTGAGAGGGCCTTTTCGGCTTTCTCGCTGGAGATTTCGCGGGATTGCGGCTACTTTTCAGCAAGAGACGGCCGCGAAGCGGCCTTTTCGCCTCTCTTCTGGGAAATCACTCTATTTTGAAATCATTAAGAACTCGTTTGAATTTCTTTCAACTTAACGCATTCGACTTGTTCATCCTGCGCCATTTTTTCATCCACTCTGAGAAAGGAATACCCTCTAGATAAGACTTCATCTATAAATTCATTCAGCGCCTCCAACATGAATGTGGGAGCATTCCGATCTGCTCCAAAGGTTTGACCGCTATCATGAAGAACGATAACCGCGCCACCCTTTAACTTGGACAGCAGCCGCTGTTTAATTTTTTGTTTGCCGCCGGAGCTTCTCCAATCGCCTACGATAACCGACCAAAGAATCAAGCGAAAGTTTTTCATCAGAAGAAAATCGAAGATGTTGATAATTCCCCATGGAGGCCGGTAATAGATAGGTCTTTCACCAATAATGCGATAAATCACATTGACTGTGTTGTTTACTTGCAATCGGACTCTCTTGGGAGTCATCAAGGCGTTCGCCCCATGTACATAATTGTGAACACCAACGAGATGTCCTTCATGATGCATTCGTTTGATAAGTTCAGGATATTGCTTTGCCTTCAAACCAAGGACAAAAAAGGTCGCTTTTACATTATGCTGCTTCAATAAATCAAGCAAACGTGGCGTATACTCCGGATCCGGTCCATCATCAAAAGTCAGAGCGATCGAATGCGCGGCTGTTCCCTTCTTATAAACTCCGATACCAAAGAGTCTGATCATCATCGTTGGAATAATGGTATAGACGAACAATGCGATGACAATAAAAATAAATATCCGCTCCATAATCTTCCCCCTCATCGATAGAAATAAATCTTGCTTTACCTCTCAGGAGTACTTCCTTACTTTATTGCCTCTATTATTAACTTCTTTTGCTTCAAAAATTACTTCTACGGATGCATACGCGGATTCTTTAGGATGGAATTGTTTTGTATTTTCTCTCATTCGTTGAAGAAGTTTTGCATCATGAAGCAATTGTGATAAAAGTAATGTAAGATCACAAGCTGTTTCTGCTTGAATCGCTACACCTGAACCAACCAAAAATTGCGCATTATCCTGTTCTTGACCGGGAATTGGCTTATAAAGAAGCATAGGCAATTCCATGGCAATCGCCTCAAAAGTCGTAACGCCCCCTGGTTTTGTAATCATAAGATCGGAAACCGCCATTAATTCATGAACATAATTAATATATCCGGTAAGATGAATGCGATGTTTGGAACTCTTCCGTTTTTCACTCAGCTGCATACGGAGTTTTTCGTTATTTCCGCAAACAATGATGAATTGTACAGGTAGTGACAAGGCATCGAACGCTTGGATGGTGGAGCTGCCTTCTCCAATCATGCCACATCCGCCTCCCATTACTAATACGGTATGCATACGAGGATCTAAACCATGCTTCTCTGCTAGTAACTCCCGATTAAAGGACTGTGAAAATTGCGATCGAATAGGAATTCCTGTATCCGCAATCCGCGCCTCTTCAACGCCTAAGTCAATCAAAGAATCACGAACATTTCTCGAGCCGACGATATATTGATCCGTATAAGGATAAATCCAGGAACTATGGTCCGTATGATCGGTAATGGTCGTCACTGTAGGAATATCGGTTAAACCATATGATTTCAATTTTGACATCACGCCGGCTGCCAAAGGGAACGTGCTAACTACAACCGTTGGTTGTACTTCATTGATCAATTTCATCATCCGTCCGATGCCTGAAGAAAAAATGGTCTTTATCATATTCGACAATGAGTTCTCTCGCCGCGTTTTCTGATAAAGATAACCATAAACCTGAGGGAATGTTTTCACGCCTTGGAGGTAAACGAACCGGCTTAAATGATTCACATAGGGATGGACCCATTCCATAAAATCAATAATGACAGGCTCCGAATCTGGATATCGAACTCGCATCGCATCATGCAGGGCTTGGGCAACTTGAATATGGCCATCTCCGTAATTACCGGTAAGGATCAAAACTTTATGTTTATTTACGATTTTCATTGATCTCAACTCCTTTAATTGTGTTATACATGTTTGGTGCGGACAACCACCGATACACAAGTTCTACCCCTTTAAATAAACACTCAACCAATAATATGGCGGCTGCCACGTCCATGATGACATGTTGTTTGATAAACAAAGTCGCAAGGATAATGGAGGTTGAGCACAATCCGATGATCCACTGGATCCACGCGTTTTTCCACGAACTGTTACGAATGGCTCGAATCATTAAATAACTGCTCATGACGTGAATGCTCGGAAAACTATTGTATGGATGGTCGATCTGATATACATAATGAAGTAGATCAGATATCCAATCATGGCCCATGATCTCCGGGCGTACCGGCCCTTCCGTTTGAAAAAAATAATAAACGAGAAAACAGACCAGTAACCCAAGGTCAAAAACAAGGATCGTTTTGAATGCAAGCCTGCGATCTTTGAAACAGAGGTAAATTAACGTGATTGCCAAATAACCTATCCAAGCAATGTAGGGAAGCACAAAAATTTTTACAACTGGAATAGCTTTATCAAAATCCGTAACAAGCGTATGAACACCATTCTCGGGTGTATTTAAATAAGGATAAATCATCATGATAGCCGGTATACTTAGCAGAAAACTAAATAACCCAGCTAATTTCCATTTGTCATCCATTGTCTACGTCCTCCTCGTCTGAATGTAATGTTACCTGAAAGTTCTTAAGGAAAAATGACAATGCCTCTGAAGAATTTCTTAAAAGTCTAGAACGAACTTCAGAAACTCTTAAGAAAATACGTTCTTTTTTCTTAAGAGAAGTAGAGTACACTGTAAGCACAGAAAGGAGTGCTTTCAATGGCACAAGAAACCATTCTCATTATTGATGATGAAAAGGAAATTCGGAATTTAGTGGGGATATACCTAACGAATGAAGGATACAATATCCTTAAAGCAGCAGATGGACTAGAGGGGTTAGCTTACCTTGAAAATGAAACCGTTCATTTGGTGATTTTAGACATCATGATGCCGCGCATGGATGGCATTCAGGCGTGTATGAAAATCAGAGAAAGTAAAAATGTTCCGATTATCATGTTAACCGCCAAATCACAGGATATGGACAAAATCATGGGTTTGACTACCGGTGCGGATGATTATGTAACAAAACCTTTTCAACCATTGGAATTAGTGGCAAGAGTGAAATCTCAACTTCGCCGTTATCTCCGTTTGAATCAAATGAATGGAAACCTGCAAACCAATACATCCGAAAAGATGGATGTTATTTCCATAGATGATCTATGCATCAACGTCACAACGCACGACGTCACGGTAGAAGGCAGAGAAATCAAATTGACACCACGGGAGTTTGCCATATTAGAACTTTTGGCTCGAAACCCTGGTGTTGTGTTCAATACGGAGAAAATCTATGAACGCGTATGGAATGAACCCTTCTATGAGTCGGAAAACACCGTCATGGTCCACATTCGAAATATACGTGAAAAACTTGAAGACAACTCAAGATCCCCACGATATATAAAAACGGTGTGGGGGGTCGGCTATAAAATTGAACTATAAGAAACTGCCCTTAAGAATCCTCCATCAAATGAGAGCTAGCCTCCGAGTTCAGATGATACTAGCTTTTATATGCTGTATGCTTGTTTCCGTGCTGATCGATCTCGCCTCTGCTCCTTTATTTGCCCATAAAGAACGCAGATTGGATTTTACCGAGGGGATTGTCACGATTGATGAGAGCGGAAGAGATTTAGTTAAGCGTTTTAATCAAATGAATCAAGATATCAATGGGTTAGTGAAACAATTGGGGAACGAAGATCCTGCGTTCAAGAATAAGTTTCTCAACCGCCCGCTTCCCTCGTTAACTGGTAACGATGAGTGGATAACGGTTCCAAGCGATGGGGATTCTGTTTATCACTTAACAAGAAATGAGATCATTCAATTCCTACTCAATATACCGAAACAACAAAATAATCTCAATGCAGTCATGACGGATTCGGATGGTAAAGTTCTTTACAACTCGGATGGAGTGACTGACACTCAAGTTGATATTCCGAATGCGATGGCCGAAGCCAAAAAGCCCTTTTTTAACCAAGACCAAGGCAAGCATCCTAAAGTTACAAGGCTTTATACGATGACGATGAATGGTGGAACTGCCTATTGTATCGTACGAGGTTCCCCGCAACCCACCGTTGTATATGTGAATGAATCCGAAATTCCTCCCATTTTGCTTGGAGTCGTTACGTTTTTTATTTGTTTTTACTTCATTACGAAGCGCAAAATGAAAGAATTTGAAGAGATTGCTTTAGGTTTAATGGAAATAGCGACGGGGAATTTAAAATTTAGGATTCGAGAAAAAAGTAAAGATGAGCTGGGTTCTCTTGCAGCCAATATTAATTTCATGGCTTCGGAATTGGACCAAATGATCGAGAGGGAAAGACAGGCAGAAAAATTAAAAGATGAGCTTATTACCAATGTTTCGCATGACTTGCGTACACCTTTAACCTCGATCATGGGTTATATGAGACTTGTGAAAGATCATCAGTATAAGAGTAAAGCCCAATTAGATGAATATGTGGATATCGCTTACGGGAAGTCCGAACAATTGAAAAAATTAATTGAGGATTTATTCGATTTTACGCGATTAAATTATGAGGGAGTACAGCTCAAAAAAGAAAAAGTCAGCCTTAATCAAATGCTGAGACAGCTAACTGAAGAACTGGATCCTATTGCGAAGGAAAGCAATGTTACATTTATTAAAGATCTCCCTAAAGAACCAATCATCATGGAGGTCGATCCCAACCAAATGGTTCGGGCATTCGAGAATGTGTTAACCAATGCGATCAAATATAGTACACACCCTGGAACCATTCATATACAAATTGTTAATCATAAACATTCCGTTCAAATTACAGTGTCAAATCCATGTGAAGCTCTATCCGAAGACGAGGTTAATCGATTGTTTGACCGATTTTACCGAGTGGATACCTCGCGTTCTTCCAGCAAGTCCGGTGCAGGGTTAGGATTAGCGATAACCAAAAGCATTATCGATTTGCATCAGGGAACCATACATGTGGATTATGAAAATCAAGTCATCCGATTAACGATTACTTTGCCTTTCCATGTATGACAAAGGAGCTTGCATCGGCTAGCTCCTTGTTTTGATTTTGCCGACGCAAGCATGTCTGTTACCGTGTTACCGTCAGCGGTGAAATCGTCCAAGCCGTCGATACACCGCTTAGGCCGATACGGCCATGAAGAAACGCATTCGGGTCCGTCCATGTCAAGAGAGGCTCGTTGGTGAGGAAAAGGGATATCCCCATCACGGCTTGCTGCCCGGAGAATAGCCATAATAATTGCGATAAGCTCGTGAGAACGAATACAGACTCGGATAGCCGACCGTATAAGCGACCTCTGTTATATTCCGATCTCCTAATAAGATCAACGCTGCTGCCTTTTCCATTCTAAGCCGGTACAGATAGCGGTTAGGTGCTAGGCCTATCATTTTCTTGAAAATATCCGAGAAGTAAGATCGGTGTACCCCCGCCGCCTCGGCAACCTCCTTGATGCTGATTCCTTCCATATAATGCAATTGCATAAAATCAAGTGATCTCTTCAGCCACGGTATGTCAGGCACGCTGCCTTCGGCATCGCTATGCGTCTTTCCCTCTTTCATAAGCACGGCAAAAATAGCGTATAGCTTTTCCTGCAGATCTAATGAAAAGCCGATAGCCTGGACTCCGTCAGGTTGATCCGAGATATAATCAAGCAATGCATATAGTTTAGTCCAAACTTCCCTGCTGCATCTTCCACGCAGAATAGGATTGAACTGGGTTAATCCTAGCGATTCAAGCAAAGGTGCAGCCTGAGGTCCTTGAAAAGCAATCCAGATAAGCTTTAGGGTCTTTTCCGGTTCGTAGATACGGTATGTATAGGATTCATCCGGGAAGAAGCAGCAAATATCGCCACGATGGAGAATCGCTTCCCGATCCTCATATTGCAGCAGCAATTGACCTTCAACTACGAAATGAAGGCTGTAGCATTCGATTCTTTTAGGTCCCACCTGATAGTTTGGTTTGGCAACGTTATGCCCAAGGCGGAGACACCACAAACCACTCATTTTTACAAACTCACTCGGGTTCAAATACAGCTGTTGGGCATATTCGTGGGCAAGTTCCTGCATGTGTTTTTTCTCCTTAAAACTTGGTTATTACTCACAACACTTCCACTCCATCATATTCCTTTTACTTTTTCATCTCAAGATCGACTTAATCGACTGAACCTAACTCAACCTAACAAAATGTTAAACGAATCTGAAATTGTGATATTTCCAATCTCCCTCAGGGAGCTTATTCTTATTGTAGAAACATGATTATTGGAGGAATAACCGGATGAAGAAACCTAATATATTGTTAATTACCAGCGATCAGCAGCATTGGAATACGCTAGGTGCTTTTAATTCAGAAATTAAGACACCGAATCTGGATCGTCTGGTGAAGGAAGGAACTACATTTACACGCTCATATTGTCCGAACCCCACTTGTACCCCGACAAGGGCTTCTATTATTACCGGTATGTACCCAAGTCAGCATGGAGCATGGACACTCGGCACTAAGCTGTTAGAAAATGTTCATACCGTCGGTGAAGATTTTCATGAAGCCGGTTACCATTCTGCTCTCGTAGGCAAAGCTCATTTTCAGCCGCTAGCATCTACGGAGCAATATCCTTCTCTCGAGGCTTATCCGGTCTTGCAGGATCTTGATTTCTGGAAGGAAAATAACGGGCCTTTTTACGGCTTTGATCACGTAGAGTTAGCACGTAATCATACGAATGAGTCACACGTCGGCCAACATTATGCACTATGGATGGAAGAAAAGGGCTGCTTGAACTGGCGCGACTATTTCCTGCCGCCAACAGGCACGATGGACCGCTCCATTCTCCATAAATGGCCTATCCCGGAAAAATACCACTACAATACCTGGATTGCAGAAAGGACGAACGCTCTTCTGGAGCAATATAAAGAAGACGATCAAAGTTTCTTCCTCTGGTCCAGTTTCTTTGATCCACATCCGGATTATTTGGTCCCTGAACCGTGGGATACGATGTATGACCCGAAGCAACTGACCATTCCAGTCGTTACTCCCGGTGAGCATGATCAAAATCCGCCCCATTTTCATTTAACGCAAATGGAGCAACCGGATTTTGCACCCTGGAAGGAAGGCGAGTTTGGGATACATGGCTATCATTCCCATTCGGTGTTATATTCCGAGCATGACCGCAAACAACTGGTAGCAACCTACTACGGCATGATCAGTCTGATGGACAAATACATTGGGAATATCCTAAACAAGCTTGATGAGCTGGGGCTTGCAGATAATACAATCGTTGTATTTACTACAGATCATGGGCATTTCTTTGGTCAACATGGCCTTCAGGCCAAAGGAGGCTTTCATTACGAAGACTTGATCAAAATTCCATTTATCGTCCGGTTTCCTGGTAAAGTTCCTGCTGGGGCAACCTCGCCCGCCATCCAGTCATTGGTAGATTTGGCCCCTACCTTTTTATCTTTATGCGGCATCTCGATTCCCCACAACATGACAGGATTGGATCAGTCACAAGTATGGTGCGGTCAGAAGAGCCAGGCCAGAGATCATGCCATCTGCGAGTTTCTTCATACGCCAACGACAATTCATCAAAAAACATATGTTGATGAAAGATATAAAATTACCGTGTACTATAACCAAACTTATGGTGAAATCTTTGATTTGCAAGAGGATCCGGGCGAAATCCGCAATTTATGGGATAAGCCTGAGTACCAAACCTTAAAATCGGAGCTTTTGTTGAAATATATATGGGCAGAACTAGGCAAAGAGTCTATGGGCATGCCTCGAGTCTGGCATGCATGAAGATATTGAATAAACCACGAGGAACAATGGAGCTATATAAGGTTGAACGTTAGCGGAAACTGGCTTCTGAAGATGCTTGAAGCTTACCAACTGCTGTCCCATGTCGTAACGCAGGAACGCGGGTTGGAACGTTTGTTTAGAGAGGCTATTGAGAGCGCTAAGCAAAAATCAGTAGAGGACACGCAAACAGAGCTTCAGATCATCCTTATGCGAATTATCGTTAGTCTCTCCGAAACTTTGCGTAAAAGAGGGGATGCTTTAACCTCAACGGTTCAAGCGATTAAGCAATTTTTGGATAACAGTATCTTTCGAAAAACATTGATGAAGCTGCCAGCCATTTAGCGCGGCAGCCTCTTCTAATTTCGCTCTTCATTCGATTAATCTACAACAATCCTGTCACCTTTACTATTCGGTTGAGAAATCACCAAAAATTCAACTTCATCCTGTGACTTATTAAACATTTGATGTGGCGTTAGCGGGGGAACCTCGATTCCCTCCTGCTGATGTAATACAATCTCTTTATCCCCCACTTCCAAAGTCGCTGTACCCGATAGGACAAAGAAGAATTGCCGGGCATTTTGATGATAATGCTTTACTTCCGATGTGTTTATCGGCATTCGTTCATGAATAATGCTTAAGTTTTCACCTTTAACTAAATGCCAACCATCACAAATGTCTCCCCAAATGTAGTGTTCAGCGTTATGCTTGCTTACTTTCATTGCAGTAACTCCCTTCATCTAACGTTTATATCAATATCGAATTATTATACAAATTCATGAATAATAATTCAATGCACTCGAAGTCCTGGCACTTATAGCTAGCAAAACAAATACAACCTGCTCTCAAGAGGGCAGGCTGAATTTGTATAAAGGCTTTTAAGTCGATGGAATGATTCGAATATCCTTATCCAAATTGGAGAGCATCAGGAAATTGCGATTGAAAGTAAAGATACGTTTGACCTGATAATAGGACATGGTCACAGCAGTGAATGCTTCGCTGAGCGAGAAACGGAGCTCAGGTCTGTCCATAAGCAGTCTGCGCGATTCCCCCTCAAATTCGGGACCGCTGGTAATGACCGTCAACTTGCCTTTACTCACGGCTTTATCAATAGCATTCAGAAAATATCCTGCCAGCTCATAGCTGTATTCATTGCGAAGCCATTCGTGAAGATCAAATATGATGGAGTTGGTCGTCAAATAATTACGCTCAAGATCATGCAAATCCAGAAACAGGGAACGGGCTTTCGCATAATAAGGGTCTTCAGGGTTCATTAAAGCGGCTAAAGCTGTTTCATCCAGAAAAATTGCATTCTGAACGTTCAAGTGATTATCCATCGTCGGCACTCCTTAATCCTCTAATTTGCAAATACCATCCAAATACAGAAGCGGGTTATCTTCCTTTTGATCCACTGAGATGGGGGCTGATTCGTGGGGGGCGCTTGTCAGGTATTGGACAATGATTCCATTGACGATCGCTTCCACGGTCGTATGCTGCATATCGGCGATTGCTTTCAGCTCATAATAGTATTGCGGATTGATTTCTATGATGCCTTCTTCTGGTTCTTCATTTCTTGAAGAAATGAATTCGGAAGCGGTAGACTTTGCTTTTTCGAATTGATTTTGAATGAAGCGTTTGTAATTATTCGCCATCGTGATTCACTCCTTATGCATAGCTCATATAAGGATTCGTCGATTTTTGTCGATTTCAGGGGGTGCTGTCGGGAGGAAAAGCAGCTGCCATAGACAAGAGATCAATCCTATGCTGACGCAAAAAAACGAGAGACAAATGTCTCCCGTTTCTTCTCTATAGCTATTTAGGCAAATAAATGCTGTCCCAAATAATTACCTTTGGTTGTTACACCAGGAAGAACCGCAAAATATCCTCCACCTGTAGTCGTCGTGTAAGATAACATCTGATCGGGCATTTTGGGGTTTGTTAAACGCTTTTGAATAGACTCAAACTGTGTTTGTAAATTTCTATTAAAACATACAAATAGCAGCCCGGCATTCATTCTTCCCACGCTATCCAGATTCTCCATGAAGTTATAGCCCCGGCGAAGAATCCGTTCACGCTCCGATTTCTCCCCATCTCTTGGATTCGAGAGTCGTATATGGGAATCTAAAGCTGTTTTATCTCCTTTAGAATCTAAGGCAAAATTAGGTTGATCAAATTCATTTTTACCGTCCATCGGAGCACCTGAAACCTTTTGACGACCAATAATTTCTTCCTGATTGGAAAATGGCTGCTGATCCCATGTCTCGATTCGCATATTAATGCGGCGGACGACCATATAAGTTCCTCCTGCAAGCCATGGGGTTCCGTCAGCACTGTCAATCCAAACGTTATTTTTCATAAAAGCTTCGTCTTTCAGAGCCGGATTGTTCGTACCGTCTTTGAAACCGAACAAATTACGTTTTGTGCCATCAGATTTAATGCCTAACTGGCCGGTTTGCTGCCATCTCAAATGCGCAACGCCACGTGCCGCTTTAGCCAAATTCCGAATGGCATGGAAGCATACCATAGGATCGTCGGAGCAAGCTTGGACGACAATATCCCCGTGTGTCAACTGGTCCTGCAGAGAGTCTTTGTGGAAAATTGGCATCTCTGTGAGACCTTGAGGCTTGCGCGAGCGAAGTCCGTAGCGATCTTTTCCCTCTTTATCAAAAAGGGTACTGCCGACAGCAAAGGTTAGCGTGAGCTTGCCGGTAGCCAGTCCGATTTGTTCGCCAGTATCTACTGGAGGAAATTTGCCCTCTTGAGGCTCGGCTGCTAACGGTTTTCCGTCCATTAAGGTAGCTGCCATTTCCGTCCAGGTCTTGAATAATTCCTGTAATTGCTGCCGATCATCTGTGGTTACATCAAATGCTGCAACATTTGCAAAGTTTTGCTGCGGAGTTATGACACCGGCTTGATGGGTACCGTAGAAAGATATCGTTTCAGCCTTGCCTTCATCAGTAGCCTCTTGATTTGTTACAGGAGTAATTAGCTCATGCTGCTGCTCCTTGCCAATAAAATCTCCTAGAATCAATCCAGCAGCACCTGCAGCAGTCATCCCTAGAAATGTACGACGATTTATTTTATCTCCCATAGCGATGTCTTACTCCCTTCTGGATTATTGCCCTAGTGTTCCAGGCATTTTTACAAGCGGTTCTGCTAAGGCTTCCAGCTTATTTTTCAAATCTACTTGCTTCGATTGCTCGATTTTCGCGAAATCGTTCCAGGTCGTTCCCACTGGAGATAGGGTGTTCATAGCTTCGATAACGCTCGATAGGCTTTTGCTAATTTTATCGTCAAGCGCAGCATCTTTCTTCTTTAATTCTACTTTTACAAGATCATAAATCTGCTGAGCGCCTTCTACATTTGCTCTAATAACAGGAACCGTTGCGCCGCTCCAACGCTCTTCTTCACCTGTAATCTTCGAGGTCTGTGCCTCTTCCATCAGTTCGCCTACACCAGTAACAAAATCTGTTGCTTCGATGTTAGTTGCAGCAATACTTTGTTGCATTTTCTTACCGTCTTCCAGCAATCTAACTGCAAATGGTTCAGCGTCTTTTACTGCTTTTTGCACAAATAATAAGTTCTCAATGCGATGGTAACCTGTAAATTCAGGATCTTTTTCATCTTTAAAGTCGTCTACGCGCGCATCCATCACTCCATCAAGCTCTTTGAATTTTTCGATGACAGGCTCGATTCTTTCATAAGGCATCCGCGATGCAACATAGGCTTCCTGCGCTTTTTTCAAATCGCCGCTCTTCACAGCCGCGTTCAATTGTTCCAAAAGTGTGACCATTTGATTGCCTTGGTCTTGTACGTATTTATTATAAGCTTTTGTTGCCTCTTGCAGAGCTTGCGAACCTGAAATCGCCGCGTCGTTTACTGCACCTTTATTTTCATTTAAGGAAGCGCTCAGCTCTGTTAATGCACCTTTCAATCCGTCATTTAATTGGCCCAAAATCGCAAAGTCAAGCTTATCTTGTGTTAATCCCGCTTCTAACGGCGTCAAAAACTTCTCAACTTTCACATACAATTCAGGGTATTTCAGTTTAACTTCATCTTCAAAGGTAGCCCAGTCAACTACTAAGGAAGAAGATACCTTTTTAGAATCCGTCACCTGCTTTTGATCTAATTGTCCTTTCAAGCCATCAATAGACTTTAGAAAAGCTGCTGCGCCTTCTTTCGCAGGCACTTTCGTTACATTCGGTGTCGGGCTTGCCACGGGAGCTGCGGCAGTTGTTGCTGATGGTGTCGTTGCCCCTTTGCTGCATCCTACTGCTACAAGTGCGATAGCTGCTGTTAAAATGATTAATTGTTTGCGTTTATTCATAGGATAAACCTCCAAATTTTAGTTTTCTTTTATAATCAAAGATGCTTTTCTGAGTTGCATCGTTTTACGTGCATCCGTTAGAACCGCAATAAGCGCACAGATGAGAAGAACAAACTGAGGAATTGCACTTTCAAGCGTTGGATACAAGGCAAGGAACTCCAAACTCGGTACCCACGAAGCCGTTGTCGCAGGTAAGTAACCCGCCAGCTGCAAGCCATGTACGCCCATGCCAGCAAATTTAAAGCAGAGATAAAAAACGAACACACTTGAGATTAGGAAGAATGGGCGCATCGGCACCTTCATTCCGATCTTCAAAATCAAGAAAGCAACAACAATCAATATCCCAACCCCGATTAGAATGCCGCCTAGCAAAGAGGATATCGAGATCGAAGATGCCATCCCAATCATGAAAAGGGCTGTTTCCGTCCCTTCGCGGAAAACGGCTAGAAAAGCCAACAAACTCAGTGAAAATAGGCTGCCTGTGGCTAATGCTTTGACGCTTTGATTACGTATGTACTGCTGCCAATTGGAAATATTAGATTTGCTGTGAAGCCAGTAACTCATATATGCCAACATGAGTGCTGCAAATATCCCGGTACAACCTGCAATTAGGAAGTTGTTGTTACCAAAAGCACTTGTGGAAAATAATTGTTGAACGATAATGCCTAGCAGAATACTAACGAATAGTCCTCCGCCTACACCATACCAGATCCAACGCTTCTTATCCGCATGGCCTGACTTGGTCAGAAAGCCTAGCAAAGCAATAATGACAAGCAGGGCTTCCAGTCCTTCTCTTAACAAAATGGTTGTGGCATCAAGCATGGTGTAGCTTGTTTTACCTGCTAGTGGTCCGAGAGCTTCATGCATGCGCTCCACTGTCATCGCAGCTTCTTTGGCTTTAACGGGTTCTGCGCTCAGCAATGCATAGGCGGTGACCATGTCTCTTTCCATTAAGGAATATACCGCTGAAGACTGCGTTAAGACGATACTTTCGATGTCAAGCCAAGAACTCCGAAGCTTCTGAACGTTGGCTTTTGCTCCTTCATAATCGCTTTGCTTCAATTGCTCTTGCGTTGTTTCCAGCAAAGTAACCAGGGAGGCAATCGTGACCTTCTCTGTGCTTTGGGCCACTTGTCCGAATGCACCCAGCTTCCCGGATATGAAGCTTGCATTTAAATCATGCAGTACTTTCAATGTATCTGTAAGCTTGGTTTGATCAATCGGCTGTTTCAAAGTGGCAAAAGAAACCTCACCCATGGCTTGCTCAATCTTTTGGTAGGCGGCGAGTGAGGTGACTTTAATGCCTTCCTCTATCGTAAGCCAATTTGCTTGAAACTTGTCAAAAAGCTTGGAGGCATCTTCTACCTTGCCGCTCTGGGCTAATTGAATGGCTTGTTGTATGTCCGCGTCGGCCTTTTTCAGATCATCTTCCCCGCTAGCACTTGCCGAGATCGGAATAGACAACATCAAAAGTAGAGCGATCCAACTCATTATCAAAACTTTGCGCATAATCACCACACCTAACTTGAAATTTCCCTTAACAACATGCAATTAACATTGATAATCATTATCGATTCACTCAGTCTATTTTACTCTCCTTAATGAATCTGTCAATTGCAATTTTTACAACGTCGGTCTTGAAAAATTACCCATTTATTATTGAAGCGTTTACATAAAAAAAGACGTCCGAATATGTGAACAAAAATAGCCAGCCAGTTCTGTGAGAAATAGCCATGCCCCTACTAATGGAACCCCATTCCCTTATTCAAGCAAATAGCCGAATTTCGTAGGTTGGAGGGGAACTACAGGCTCTTATTCAAACTTTATCGACCAAATATCTGTCAAAATGTCGAAATAGCGGAATCTGGTTCCCTCTCCTTCACGCAAGGGGCTGTTTCTGGCAAAATAGCGCCCTGTAGTTCCCCTACACAAACATAGAAATGATATGTCAAAAAATATTATCACTCGATTTTCCATAATCGTATTGACATTAGAACTGATAATGAATATCATTTGCAATATCCGAAAAATGATTCTCAGTAATAAAATGGCATTTTACAAGCATACCGGAGGGATAATCTTTGCGAAAAATTGTTTTAACCATTCATTTGTTTCTCAGCTTAATTCTTGGTCTCTTTGTTGTAGTTACATGTACAAGTGGCAGTCTTTTAATGATCGAATCTGACGTAGAACGACTGGTTCATCCTATCGGTCAACAACCAACACCTGGTGATGTAGGCGTTAAAGTCATTCAGCAGCAGGCAGATGCGATGAATCCTGATTTGAAATCGGATCGTATCGAATGGCCTGCTCAAGATGGTTTCTACCACATCCATCTAATTAAGGAAGGAGGAAAGGATGCCGGTTTAGTCTATGCGGACCCTGGCACGGGTAAGGTCTTTGGAAAGGTACAGAAAGAGCGTCGTGAACCTTTTGCGACCATTTATAACCTGCACCGCTACTTTCTATTAACAGATGTAATCGGCAAACAGCAAGCCGCTTACTTCGTCGGATTTCTAGGCATTGGATTGCTGCTCATCCTTGTGACCGGTATTTATTTGTGGTGGCCGGGCATTCGAAAATGGGCGCTTGGTTTTCGATTCATTCGTAATCGCGGTAAACTAGCCTATAATATGAGCCTACATAAAATGGTTGGAATCATTTCTATCCCTGTGTTATTGATCATCACTCTAACTGGTGTTGTTAATGCCTATGAGAAATCAATTCCAGTATGGTTTGGCTTTACTGCAAAGGAAACGATACCTGCTTCAGCTTTACAGTCCAAAAGCAAAGATCAACCGATGCTTAGCATTGAGAATGTCGTAAATCTGGTTGAGAAGTCTTATCCCGAAAGTAAGTTAACGAAAATTCAGCTTCCACTCAAACCCGGACAATCCATTCAAGTTGGTTTGAAAGAAGGGTTTGGTGCATCAAGCAGCAACAACAGCACGGTTTATATGGATGCTTCAACGGGAGATATTTTGTATAAAACAAATCCCAATCTCGCCATTAACCTTTACAACACATGGAGAAAAGGACTTCATTTTGCCACTTGGGGCGGGGAAACTACTAAGCTGATCTACTTTGTGTTTGGAATGATGCCTCTTATATTAATGTTTACGGGCATTATGATGTGGCAGTTAAAAGCACGTGCCCGCAGAAAAAATACGAAGAAAAAAGCTAATGAAGCTATTGCCGCATAACCGAACAAATAGACATAGAAAAAAGCACCGCGACACGATTTAGCGCGGTGCTTTATTTTTTTTGGACGAACTTGCCACGCACTTACTGAGGGAACTACACTCCCTTATTTAAGCAAAAAGCCGAATTTCGTGGGTTGGAGGGGAACTACAGGCTCTTATTCAACCTCCATCTCGTCCAATTATGTGTCAAATGGCAAAATAGTGGACCCTGGTTCCCACTCCCTCACGCAAAGGGATCTTTTGGGTAAAATAGCGACCTGTTGTCCCCCTCCAAACATAAAAATCTTATATGTCAAAAGAGGTCAACCGGTTTTCACTGGTTGACCTCTCCCACCTATTTTTACTGCTGAAGAATCCTATTAGCAACAGCTGCAAGGTCAAGAACGTCGACTTTGCTATCACCGTTGATATCGGCAACCTTGTATTGATCCCAATCCGCATCCGCAGATGTCTTACCGTATGCTACGGCCACGAGTGCCAAGTCACCGATGCTGACTACACTGTCTCCGTTTACATCGCCTGGCGTACGTTGAACCACCGAGGCTTTGAACGCATTCAATGCCGCATTCAAGTCGATTACCGTTTGATCTACGTTTGCCTGCGTGGCTGCCACGTTAGTAATCACCGCTTTTGCATTGTCAATAGCGGTTTGCAGTGCCGCCTTCGAGCCAGGAACATATTGTCCTACTGCTGTTCCTTCCACTGCCGCATCGTGCTGTCCTTGGGCATTAGCAATCAATGCGCTAAGCGCGGTCGTGTCCACGACAACAATCAAGTTCGTGAATGTTTGCAATGCCGCGGTCAAGTTGTTTACCGCCTGCGTAATATCAGCTTGCGTAGCTGCTGTATTCGCAAGTACCGCCTTGGCACTGTCAATGGCGCTTTGAAGCGTTGCTTTCGAGCCAACAGGGTATTGTCCTGCCCCCATTCCTTCCACTGCCGCATCGTGCTGTCCTTGGGCATTAGCAATCAATGCGCTAAGCGCCGTCGTGTCTAGCGCCGTGATTTGCACGCTATGTGACGTGCCGTTCACTTGTGTTTCAACAGCCGTATCGTCCGCAATAACCACCTTGGTTACCGCTACCGTTGTGGCCGTCGATTCCGTTGATTTGGCACGGAACGTCAAGGTCAACCAATTTCCATTCGTCTGATGGTCTGCCCCAACACTTGCAGTAATCAGACGTACTTGACCTGATGTGGCTACTTTATCGACAATAATAAAATGATCATTCAACGAATCCGCTGAAACAAAATCCAGTTTCTGCGGGTCGTAGGTAAACGTAATATCTTGTGCAAACGTATTTTGCGAAACTCCTGTCAGGCCGTAAGTCAGCGTAAACGATTGTCCGGAGTTTGCTGTGCCGCTGCCTGTTAACGTCGCTCCCGCCAATACCTGCAGTCCTGTTACAGCCGTCTGCAGTGCTGCTGTTGCTGCGTCAACCTGCTCTTGTGTGGCATTCGCATTATTGTTCACACTGCCAGCCGCCGTCAACACGTCTTGCAGTGAAGCCCACGATGCCGTTGTGTAACTATTGCTATTCAATGTTTGTACGGTGGCAATTGCTGCATTTAGCGCCGTTTTATTGACTGTCAACAATTTATATACATTGAAATTGTCGAGCCATGAGCTCCACGCCATTGTAGCGCCGGAATTTCGTGTTGCGTAAAGTTCAAGCCCACCGAAATTATTATTGAAGGTGACGCCTGTTGCATACGGAACGGTAACCGTCACAGTTTGCGCTGCATCGGCTGCATTGGTCAGTGTGAAACTTACTTGTTTCGTTACCATATCAAGAACAGCATCTACATGGTACGTCGCATTTGCTGTATTAAACCCGCTATTCGCGACCTGTGTTGCATTGGATGTAGAAAGTGCAGCGCCGGAAGTAATGACAGTAGGATTTGTTGTATACACAAGCCGGCTTGTCGCGCCTGCCGCAACCCCAATTGCAACATACGTGTTATGGGAACTGTCTTGAATTCGAAGTTGTCCCGTACCCCCACTTGGAGAGCCTACATTCCAATCAAACATAAGCTCCACTTTGTTGTTTGCAATCGGTGTGGCAAATGTTTTGTAAGCACTTCGAGCACCGGTTCCACCACCGGTGAAATTGAGCACTTGGCCCGTCACGCTTGAAGCAGGACCAACCGCTGCGGAAATCGCACCTGCTGTGCTGCCCTTTGTAACATTCCAACTGGAACCTGATGTTTGATTTTCAAAACTTTCACTTATCGTCGGAACATAAACGGCCGTCGTAACTGTGTATCCACCATCTTGTGTGGTGGAGTTGATCCGGGCCTTACCTTCTTTAAGCCCTGTTACCACGCCCATTGCGTCAACCGTTGCAACAGTCGGATTATCGGATGTCCAAGTTACACGTGTATCTGTCGCATCAAAGGGTTGAATGTTTGCAACCAACTGTGTTTTTGGTGCATAAGCAGTCGGATTCGATGCTGAAAAATAATCCGAAGCAAAATGGTACATAGTCGTATTGACACTTACACCCGTTACAGCTGTTTTATCTGCTTGTACGGTAATGTCAGCTGATTTTGAGTATCCGCCGTCCGCTGTTTTTGCAGTGATCACTGCATTTCCAAGCGCAACGCCAGTTACGTTTCCATTTTGGTCTACAGTTGCAACAGTTGGATCTGATGAACTCCATTTAACTGCTTTGTTATAAGCATCTGAAGGCGTAATGACCGCAACCAACGGCATTGTGGTACCTGGAACGAGATGCAAAATCGACTTATCAAGCGTAACTCCAGAAACAGCTGTTGAGGAAATCGCTGCGTTTCCTAGCTGCAGCAACGCACTCGTTTTATCCGTTTTTGTATCGGTATAGGTCGCGTTTGCAGACAACTGCACCTGATACCCCGGGTAGTAACTTGGAGGTGTTACGTTCCACAGCAGCTTTTGCGATTGACCCGGTTGAAGGCTTCCGCTTGCGCTCGCACTCGTTAACGAAACTGTCCAATCTAATGGAGCATTCAGATTCACACTGCTCACTTGAATAGGCCCAGTTCCATTGTTTGTAAGAACGCCTGTGATCGTTTGTGTTTGTCCGCCAGCAATGGTTGTAGAAGGAGAAGACAATGACAACACTGCGTTGTCAGCAACCGTTGGGGTTTTGCCGGAAAATAGAGTACCGTAGTCCGGACTATCGTTCACTTGTACAGGAACGCCGCCTGCATAATTCCCAAGTCCTTGAAGACTTACTTGGCCAAGCCCCGTTGATGCTCCGTCGAGCGCCCAAACCGCAATCGCTACATCATTGTTGCCATTTGGATTCAATACCCCAGGCGGCAAGGAAAAGAGATGCTGAGGTCCTAAGTTGTTAATATATTGACCGACAAGCCATCCATTGACGTAGATGTATGACCGATAGTTCTTGGATGCGGAATCGCTAATATTTAATCCAAGTGGAACATCACTCATCATTGGGAAGTTCAAATTGAAAGATGTCCGATACCACGCAACACCTTCTGGAAGTCCACGCTGTGACCAATTATCCGGAAGACTTACGTCGCTCCAAGACTGATTTGGGAAACCTGGCAGCGCCCATCCGTTGTTTTCTCCAAATAGTCCGCCTACATTCATCACGCCGCGAGTTGGATCTCCAAGAACTTGTCCGCCTTCATTGCCATGAATCTTCCAAGCAATCGATGTGGATGCGCCTTGGAAAGACGCTTGGACAAGGCCACGAGGATTTTTCTGAGAATCGTTGGACCCTCCATCTTCGTCATGTCCCATATTTTGCACCATGACCGATACCACATTGTCACCGTCTTTATTCAAAACATTGGATGGAAATGAGAATACTTTGGTACCGCTTAAGGAAGAACCGAGATACGAACCATTCAGCCACACAGCATATGCACCGTTGTCTCCGCCTTCCCCATCGAGTGTAATTCCCGTTTCATTTCCGCTTGCGGTAAAGTGACCGCGATACCAGATCATACCGTGATGGAATCCATAATCATCCGCATATAAAACCGTTGGAGTCGAAGGTTTTGTCGGATTATTAGTTGTTGTGTGATCCGCATTGATCCATGCGGAATCATTAAAGCTAGGGTTTGCTTCATGTGTTTCATAGGAAAACTTCCAATTGGTTAGCTGCGGAATCGTAACTGGCGCTGGATCAGCAAGGGAAAATGTATAGGATCCAGATTGTGTTACTGCTGTTTCCATTGCAACGCCATTCCATGTGATTTGGTTTGTTGGTGCACCGAATACTTCAATCGGCGTCGCTTGATCATTGTCACCTTGAAGTGCTAGGTTTCCGTTTGCATCGGTCGATGCTGAGCGCAACAAATAGGGTCCTTCTACCAGTACAGACCCATTCCCTGTATCCCCTCGCCAGAACGTTCGCGCTGTTATTTCGGTCGTCAGAAGAAGCAGCAGCTCTTTGCCACCTTCTTGGATGAGAACCTTCGAAACACTCCCATCATGTGTATAATTAAGACGCAAATCGCCGCTTACTGGATCATAGGTCGATGTTACGTTCCCAGATAAAGCAGTGACTGTTGGTTGTGCAGCGTATCGCAAAACCGTTTCACCGTCTGACCCTTGCCCGCCGTAGAAGAGAGCGGTATCCCGGTTTCCTTGTGTCGCATACGTATATAAGTTCGATGTCGAATATACCAAATGCTGCGAGCCTAGCGCATAGTTGGCAACTAGAAATTTAGACTCTTGTCCGTTTACTTGAATGAAAGTACCAGCTTTCTTCGGGATCGTATAGGAACCATCCGCACTTGTCATGTTGAGGGTTGTTGTATCGTTGCTTGTCGATGCTGCATTGCTATGCCGCAACACGTAAAACTGGGTTCCCGTATCCGGATTTTTCAATCCATTCACCGTTAGATTCGCATTGCTTGGAGCTGTTACGCTTAAAGGATTGGTCTTCGTCAGTGGTGTCAGCGTTTGATACATCGTGGCAAGAAGTTTCTCCTCGTTGTATTTTGCTCCAAGTTGACGACTTTCGCTGATCGCCGCTGAGTAATCATAGGAGGAATACACACCCGGAAATGGTAGATATCCCCAATTCGTTCCTCCGTATGTCATATAAATGCTCATCATGGTAGCGCCTTGTGACACCACGTGGTTGTAAATGATGTTTTCATAATTGGCGTTATGCGATGACGCTACTGATGAATACCCTGGTCCCCCCCAAGGATCAAACCAACCACCACCGAGTTCAGCGACAAATACAGGACTATTGGGAGCAAAGTTATGCGAATCTCCATAATAGGTTGGAAGACCACCTAGGCTGGGATAACTATCATACGCGTATATATCGACAGCGCCCGTTCCGCTTGCCCATTTTCCTTGAGGACCGCTCTTGTCGTTGTGGTACAAAGGAACATTGATTCCGTCCGCACGAGCTTTGTCCTCAATTTGCTGCATGTAGGTCGCATCTGAACCCGTATACTCGTTCTCTACATTATACAGAACGACGCTTCCACCGTTTGTAATCTGGTGTCTGGCAATAATCGCATTAATTTGACTCAGCCACTCTCGATAGGCCGCCGTATAATCGGCTGCAGACGTGCGTGCTTTACCTGACTGTGTCATGAGCCATCCGGGGAATCCCCCGCCATCGGTTTCGGCGTTGATGTATGGACCCGGCCTTGCGATGACATAAATCCCAGCTTGTTGTGCCAAGGTAAGCAGTTTGTCCACATCACGAATACCTGTGAAATCATACTGTCCAGGTGAAGGAGAATGGTAGTTCCAGTTGAAATAAATGCTAACCGCATTAAATCCCGCTGACTTCATTTTCTGTAACACATCGAGCCATTCGGATTGGCTTGGAAGACGCCAATAATCAAACTCACCGGCATAGATGAACGTTCGCTTGCCGTCGATCATAAGCGAGTAATGATCGAAGGACACGGTGTGCGATCCGGTTAACCCTTGTGAGGCAGGCAGAGTAAATGTCCCTTGATTCTGTTGAGGCGCAGCTGGTTGTGTATCGGCATACGACACAGCTGGTGCCGATACCAACGAAACCGAAAGGCCAATGCTCATAAGGGGAATACTTGCTTTTTTAAAACGTTTTATTAACTCACTCACATTTTTTCCTACCTCTCTAGTTGGGCTCATCGACAAACGGATATTTGTGATTGAAGGATTAGAGGAAGGCATAAATGCCCTCCCCCAACCATTTCTTCTTTGTATAGACAATTACTGTTGCGAAATAATGTTCTGTGCTACGCTCGCAAGATCGGTAATATCAATCACGCCATCGTTATTGGTATCCGCGCTCGCCAGCCAGTTCGGACTGCTCTTCGTTTCTCCATAGTGACTAGCCACAATAGCCAAGTCGCCGATGCTGATTTTGCCGTCACCGCTCAGATCCCCAGGAATCGCAACATTGATCGATGCAAGGAAGGATTGCAGCGCTGCATTCAAATCATTCACCGCTTGCCCCACTTGATTTGGTGTCGCTGCCGAGTTGTTGGCCACGGTTTGCGCAGCAGTGATCGCTGCTTGAAGAACCGCTTTCGATCCAACCGGATATTGTCCCGGGTTGCTTCCTTCGACAGCCGCATCGTATTTCGCTTGTGCGGTTGCGATCAGCGTATTTAACGCTGTTTTATCCACGGTCGTAATTTGTACGCTGCTGGATGCGCCTTGTATTTGCGTTTCAACTCCATGGCTATCAGAAACAGCTACTTCCGACAAGGAGACGGTACTGGTCGCCGCTACTACCGCTGGATTCACCTGGAAGCTCAGCTTCAAGATCGCTGCACTGTTGTCGCTCATAATGGCATTAGCGGCTCCTTGACTCGCCGAAATGATTCGAACGTGCCCAGGCGTTCCTGCCTGGATTACAAAAATACCATCTTTCAACGGCGCTACCGTACCTAACTGCAATTGAGTTGGATCATAATTGACAGTCAATTCTTCCGCATATACGCCTCCATTTACGATAGAACCCAGATTGCTTAATCCATAGGTTAGATCAAACGATTGGCCTGGATATACGGCGCCTGTTTCAGTTAACGTTGCCGCAGGTGCTGCTGCGACCGTTTTGGCCGGTACAACGACTGGCAGGCTGCCAGTAAGCGCTTTTGCACCATCCAATGTCCGGGTCACTTCCAGGACGAGATTCACCGTCGTATCTGCACTTTGCGGGATAATCGTTCCATCGGTTTGAATGACCGACGTATTATCTGAGCTCTTTATCGTCACCGTATAGCCGTCAGGTACAGTCGGGAGCGTCAGATTTGTCGCATCTTTTGCCGGTGCTGCTATGCTCGTAATGCCAGAAGCGATATCTGCAGCAGTCGGCTGAGCAACATTAATCATATAGATAGCCTGCGTCGTTCCGTCTGCAGCCGTTACAATGAGCTTATCTCCGCTCACTAGCGCTCCGGAAGTCTTGGCTGTGCCACCTGCATCCGTAACGATATAGGTTTGCCTCGAGGCATCGCTCGATGTCACTTGATCTGTGATTTGTTGAACCGTTGTTCCATTTATCACTGTCGCTGTATGTGCAGTAGAATCGACAGATGTCACATTCGGATGGTTCGCAGCAAGCTGAATATTCGTGTTAGCCGGGGCAGGAGTTACCGTTACACTCGCCTTGGCTTTGATGGTCGTACCATTCACTGTGCCTTGAACCTCGAAGTTTCCTTGCTGTGCATAGGAGGAGGCATCTATACTATCCCAAGTGACAGTAGTCTGTGCCGTTGATCCATCCTCATACACGGCTTGAACGACTGTCGGTAATACAGGTGCTACCCCTGCTTGTGTTGTAACACTAACCGGTTGGATACTCGTGATCGCAAGGTCTTTAGGCTTGTTGCCGTAGACTTCAAGCTCGGTGATCGTCATACCGCCGGCAGTGGCCGAGTACGGAGTTGCGTTCTCCATGCCGATTCGAATCTTTGTCGTGGTGACCATGTTAAAAGTTACTGCGCTTTCTTGATTAGATGCAGTTGCCCATACAACGTTCTGGTTGCCTGCAGAAACCCAATGTAAACCATCCCAATACTGAACATCTAGCGATTTCGGCAGATTGGTTGTTGGTGCAGAACCACCCGTGGTGAAGTACAGCTTGATAGAACTAAAGGTATTGAATTGAGGCCAGTTTACCTGCACAAACTCATAAGGACGTGTATTGTTGACAGCCGGCAAGTTTGCCGTTGCAGCAATACTGTATTTGTTGGTCCATCCTCCGCTAGTCTTATTTCCATCCAACATTAAATTCGGATAGGAGGTTCCGTTTGTGAACGTTGCTGTAGCTACGGGTCCCGTTGCCGAAACAGTATCTTGGGCCCCTGTTCCTGCTGCACTAGCAGCAAGATTAACGTTTGGCGTAAAGGAATTCGAAACATTGATTGTGGCAATTGCTTTATGAGCTAGATCTGCAATTTGGCCTTCAACCGTTAGGGCACCGCTAGACTGAACCTGACTTAATGTAAGACTAGGCCAAACGACCGGCATGCTTACACTGAGACCATTCGTAAAGTCGACTTTTACATGTGCCGGCAAGACCGGAATGTCACCTGCTGCCACAGATAGGTTAACGGAAGCATTAGCAAAATCGTATACGCTCACGTTAGCAACTGCTTGGAGACCGTCTACTTGCGCAGTAGCCTGGAAAGTTCCTACTACGTTTGTGGATGGGACATTCGTCCAATTTACAGAGGACTGAGAAGTCGTGCCATCCGCATGAACAACGGTAACGCTTGACGGCAGGTTAACGATACTGTCTTTCATAACGCTAACGTTTACCGGCACAATGCCCGCGTTGCCTGTCGCGTTCGCTGCTTGAGCAAATACTGTAGCCTGTGCTGGCAAAGAGCCATCAAAAGAGGCATTGACCGTAATTGGACCCGTTTGGCCTTTGTTGGATTGAACAATCACCAGAACCTTGCCATTGTATGCACTGCGTTCGGAGTGCGTATTGCGCTCAACATTCCCCCACTTGTAGAGCTCGCTGCTCTCCTGCTTGCCGTTGTCCACCCCGACGATAGCACCGCCAGTTACGTCAAACTTAACCAGGTTGCCGGCATCCGGGACTATATTTCCATCCTTGTCGATAATATCAGCTTCAATGTAGGAAAGACTTCTGCCGTCTGCTGTAATTACCTTTTTGTCAGGAGTCATACTTACCATGTACGCTTGGCCAGCCGTTTTAACTACATCCGTCGCTGTAACCACGTTACTGGTCGTATCTGCATAAGTCTTAACCTCCAAGGTACCGGGCGTAAACGGTACTTTCCATGTTAAGTGCAGCTTACCGCTGCTTCCGTTAGGGCTGAGGTAACCGCCAGTGTTTGTGTTGCTTGTGTTGAGTTTGTCATCTTGAGTAGCTTCAGATGTTTCATAGTATTGCTTCCCGTAATTCGTTGTCTTTACGTCGAAACTCTTGCGGCCGAGAGAAACACCGTTTAAGAAAAGCTCTGCGCTTTGCTGATTCGTGTTTACCCAAACATCGACCGTCTCTCCCTGACGCCAATTGGTCCAGTTCATCGGAAGGATATGCGCCATAGGCTGCGGGTTCCATTGGCTCTTAAAGAGATAGAAGGAATCCTTAGGAAAGCCTGCGGTATCGATAGCACCGAAAGAAGAAACACCTACCGGATAAATGCTATAAGGAGTAGGTTCACCAATGTAATCAAAGCCGGACCAGATAAATTGTCCGATAAATGCCTTGCGGTCACGGTCTTTTTTAAGACCATACTCGTTACCCATCGTCCAAGATGCGAAGTTATTGTCGTAAGACGATGTCCCGCGAGAACCTGGCGTCTGGTTGACACCGGTATTCACCAAGCTCGGATCCTGATAGACCCCGCGAGCACTCGTTTGAGAGGAGGATTCGGACTCAAAGAAGGACGTGTTCGGGAATCGAGTCATTAGAACGTCGACGGATTGAGCTGTGTTGTAGTTAAGGCCATAACCGTTTAGCGTATTGTTAATGAGCCCCCAAGGACTTGAGGTGGTTGACGGCGGTGTCCGCTCTTGGTCGCCCCCCATAACAATGGGTCTAGTCGGATCCAATGCCTGTACATCACGCATCAAGCGGATGGACTCGCTATACTCATTGAATGCGCTTACGCCATACATCGTTTGAGTGTTCATCCACGCAGGCTTAGTGCCAACTCCGCGGATCTCGTTGCCTATGGACCACATAATAATGGCTGGTGAGTTCTTGTCGCGGTTAACCATTTCTTGGATGACCCAATCACTCCACATGTATTGAGCGCCTGGAGTCGAAGGAACCGGAGCAAGAGTTGACCCTTTCCATTCCTCAGGGACAGTTGTCAAGAACCAGTTTCCGAAGTCATATGTCGCCTTGGCAGCCCCCCATCCATCAAAGGCTTCTTCCATGACAACGATACCGAGGCGTTCACAGGCAGCGATGACCTCTCTGCTTGGAGGATTGTGGGATGTGCGGTAAGCATTAACACCCATATCCTTCAAGATTTTGAATTTACGCATGGCGGCATCCAGGCTGCTTGCAGCTCCAAGCGATCCGTCATCATGATGCAGATCAACACCTTGAAGTTTGGTATAAACGCCATTGAGATAAAAACCTCCGGAATTAGCAATCGTATTGGCATTCGTGGTATCCACGTGCGCCATCTTAATCCAGCGGAAACCGTAAGAGGTATCCAGTGTATCTACAACACTTGGACCCGTCCCTCCATTAATCTCGGTGATCAGTTCAGTACGAATTGTGTAGAGGTACGGATCGTTCGTAGACCACAGGTGAACGTTAGGTACCATAATGCCATCGTTCAAAGTGAGCTTTGTTGAGGGATTATAATCAACTGGATCACTCGTACTAGTCGCTACGACATTACCGTTAGCATCGATGACGGAGGTCCGAATCTTAGCAACACCGTTGGAAGCTTCAGAATAGATATCGGCACTCACAATCAAATCTGCGCTGTGAGCTGCATTGTAGAGAGCTTCCAGATGATCAGTTGAATACGTAATGCCATTTCGTAGAAAGCGTGTCTTGTCAGTCACAACCAGGTGAACCGGTCTTGTAATACCTGATCCTGTATACCAGCGTCCTGATGGGGACATGTTCTGTACCTTAACAACGATAACGTTCGGGTTATCATTCCCATATGTGAGATATGGCGTAATATCATAAGAGAATCCTGTATAACCGCTTGGATACTCACCAATCATATTACCGTTAACGTACACAATCGAGTCAGCGTAGACACCATCAAAGTCAATGGAAACTTTCTTGTCGCTCATCGTATCTGGCAAAACAAAGCTTTTCCGGTACCATCCCAAACCGCCCTGCAGGTAGCCTTGAGAGTTGCTTCCCGTGGAAACCTTCTGTCCTTCAATACTCCAGTCGTGAGGGACATTAACGGTTCTCCATGAACTAGCGTCGAAAGCGGGATTAATAATCTCCGCCGTACTAGGTGCACCCACAGGGTCTTGCAATCCGTTTTTTACCCCACCCGTATTGACGGTTGGAGTACGTGTTGCAAGATAGAATTGCCAGTCATCGTTAAAGTCGATATTACGGGTTCCGTCATTTGCTATGGTAGTCGCATTGGCAGAAGCAATCATTGGAGCACCGTATGCGACAAGGTTTAACGACAATGGACTCAGCATGACTACTGCCATTAACATCCCTATAATTTTCCATGAAAATTTCATTCTCCCTAATCCTCCCTGTACACAATTTGCATCTTTTTCGAATCTTGAAACGCTTCAATTTGTGGGTAAGCGCTTACAATAACGATTGGGCAATAGGATCGTTCTTTGGATTACATTCATCATTTTGAGTCAAACATTCCTCCGTTTCATCTGTTCGAAATAGACCGCTCGTTGGATTATCTCTACATTGCGCCTTTATCATGCCTTCCGTATCTATCGATATCGCCGCAACCCCAAAATATTCTCTTCATTTTTTAAAAAATTCTCTCGCCTCCTTCTTATCAAAGAAGATACGAATCGTATCTCCCTTTGCATGCTACATTACTTATTATCCTTGATATTCATCTTTGTGTACATTTGAAATCCTCATTTTTTGTATGAATATTCTAATATAATTGATTGCAGAATCCTCATGATCTTCAAATAAGAGGATTCTGCCCCATCACACCTACCCTTCTTCACGGTATTGTCCCGGCGTCATGCCTAGCATTCCTTAAGCCATTTCTTAGCCATATCAATTCGATAATCCGGTCCAGAGGGATAGACAATTCCTGCCCGAATTTAAGGAGATCAACCAGCAGCCGCATCAATGACAGCTGATAGTCCCGATGCTACGTATTGGGCTGAAACAGCTTTCCGATAAAATGCTTCAAAGCCAACTAGTCTCATCTTAATGGAGGGTTCTGTTTGCCGTCGATAGTCCCCGCTTGTTCAGATCGTCTGTTGAAGGCTGTTCTTGTGGCGATATATCGCAAATAGTCATTAGTTGCGCTCATTGTCACTGATTGTTTTTTGTAGATACATGGCAAAAAAAAGCCGGTACCCGCATAGGATACCGACTCTTAACTCTCCAATTAACATTTTCGTAGTAAAAATGCAGCTTAGCTTTTCTTCAAGTCCTCTTTCTCAGCACGGCGCGCAAACCAAGTGGCCATCAGGGAACCGGAAATGTTATGCCACACACTAAAGATTGCACTCGGAACGGCTGCGATCGGGCTGAAATGAGCAGAAGCCAAAGCAGCTCCAAGACCGGAGTTCTGCATCCCTGTTTCAAACATAATCGCTTTGCGTTTGCTATAATTCATCCGGAACAGCTTAGCGAACCCGTAACCCAACAAATAGCCAAGACCATTGTGCAAAATGACGACTGCAAAAATAAGCAACCCGCTTTCAATAATTTTGGCTTTGCTGCCGCCTACTACAATAGCCACAATGATGACAATTGCCAGTGTGGATACGAGCGGAAGCGCCTGAACGCTGGCTTCGGCTTGTTTTTTAAACAGACTCTTTACGATAACACCAAGAATAATAGGGAGAATAACAACCATTAGAATGTCCTTAATGAGCGCTCCGCCATCAATCGGCATCCAGCGTCCCGCAAGCAGGCTGATTAAAGCTGGTGTTGCCAGCGGCGCGATCAGCGTAGAAACCGAAGCGATGGAAACACCAAGCGCAACGTCACCTTTTGCAAGCAACGCCATCACATTGGAGGAAGTGCCGCTCGGACAGCAGCCGACGAGAATGACGCCAACCGCTATTTCGGGCGGGAGCTTCAACACAATCGCCAGCACATAGGCTAGCAGCGGCATAATAATATAATGGCCGACAACGCCAATCAACACTTCTAGCGGACGACGAAATACTTCGCGGAAATCGGCAGAGGACAGCGTAAGTCCCATCCCGAACATGACGATGCCAAGAAAAATGGAAATGTAACCTTTTAACGGCTTAAAGACCTCAGGCCAAAAAAATCCCAGACAAGCAAATACAATGACCCACAGAGAAAATGTTCCTCCTACAAACTTGCTTACTTTTGCAACTGCATTCATTTCTGCTAAACCTCACTTATGATGTAATATCTAGAATTAAACTATTGTACTCCAAAGTTATTGAAAAATCTACCCGGCTTGCCCAAAATCAGCTTCGGCGTAATCCAATTCCATCTACTTCCCTGATGCGATAGCCGTGATAATTTGGATAATCTGATAGATCATATACAAAGCAAAACCGAGTACCGATAGCATTGCATAAATTCTTCGGGGATTCTGATACCACTTTGGAAATTGTTCTAATCGTTTAGGAGCTTGGAAGCCTTGAACAATATCCCCATGTTGGATTACATCGTTAAAGGAAGCTCTCTCGTCTAGCGTATCCGACTGAGTTTGTTTTACATTTGAATCAAGTGTCTCGACATTAAATGGATTGTTGGTAGGATTTTTCATACTAGGCCTCCATGTTTTTATTTTGATTGTCATGGTCTCCAACTAACCACTTTGCTGCGTCTAGGAGGTCCTTGACAACAAAGTCAGGTGATGCTTCCTCGTTTATGACATTCACAGCCTTCCTCTGGCTCATGGGGGCATATATAAGCCGAATCGAACCCCTAGACTTAAAAAGGTAAATTTTGTTTTAATTGTATTGTACCATAGACCAAATTTTTCCTATCGCCTATATTGGAGTTAAAATAGTAAACCCATTTCATGGAGGGATATGTGTATGTCTTTTAGCTACTATGGAGAACTATGTACAGAAGTCTATGACCTCACTAAAAAAATCGGTCAATCTCTTGGCGGTGATTTAGAATATTACCGTGACAGACTTAAACATTGTAAGGGTCCTATTCTTGAAGCAATGGTCGGGTCTGGGCGTGTAATCATTCCGCTTCTCGAATCAGGTCTTCTTGTAGATGGAGTTGATTACTCTCCTGAAATGCTGGCTTCTTGCCGTCAACGTTGTGAAGATCGAAAGTTAGTCCCCCATTTATATGACTCAAATCTCCAAGAACTTTCGTTACCCAATAAATATGAGGCTATTATTATTCCAGGTGGTTCTTTTTTGTTGATTGAAAAAAGAGAGGAGTCACTTAACGCTTTAAGGCGACTTTATCAACACCTTCAGCCAGGTGGACGTCTTATTCTTGATATTTTCCTGCCTGACACGAACTTTGAGTGTGGGCAGTTTGGTGGAACGTCAACATTCAACTTACCGAATGGAGACATCATCACAATGGAAGGCAAGCTTGTAGAAGCAGATTTCTTCAATTAATACAAAGTTTCGTATATCATATATGAAAAATGGCGTAACGGCGCACTGATCCAGACCGAATTGCAGCGTTTTGCTTTACGTTGGTATGGAATCGAGGAATTTAAACTCGTTTTAGAAAGCATCGGCTTTTCGGATGTGATCGTATCGGCTGATTTTGAGTATGGCAAAGCACCGACTAATAGGACGCAGGAATTTGTTTTTGAAGCGATACGAAAGTAAGTAAACCAAAGAGTGCCATTAATCCCCATAAATATAAGGGAAACAAAAAAGTAAAAAAAAGACCCCACTTTTTATAGTGAAGTCATACTGCTTGGCAACGTTCTACTCTCCCAGAACCCTGCGGTTCAAGTACCATCGACGCTGGAGGGCTTAACGGTCGTGTTCGAGATGGGAAC
>NZ_JAGGKV010000023.1 GCF_017874035.1 Paenibacillus aceris | reverse complement strand
GCGTTGTTACGTTGTCTCATTCCGCTCGCCTCCCTTTATATGAATAGTACCTTATTTCCCATGGTACTCTCCAATTTAATTAGGGGGCTTAATAGGATGGAGGTTGAATAAGAGCCTGTAGTTCCCCTCCAACCCACGAAAATCCGCTTTTTGCCTAAATAGGGGAATGGAGTTCCTTTATTTAGCCCCATATCCAATTCCCTCCCATGCTCAAACAAGACAAGGACCTAGCCGCAGGCTAGGTTTTGCTTACGTTAAATAATTTTAATTTAATTACATAATTACTAAATGTACCCAAGGATTTGAGATGACTAAATAAGTGTAACAATTGATTAAATAATCACATTTTAATTCAGATATAGACACTTTAAAATTAAAGCATACCAAATAATCCCATCGTTTAAGTAATTAAATAACAATTGGGGGGAATCTATCTGTATAACTTATTAATTGTAGATGATGAACCAAGACATAGGGACGGTCTCGCAAAACTTATAGGGAAGCTAAGGCCTGAATATCATATTTTTAAGGCGAAGAATGGGAAGGATGCACTAACCGTTATGGCAGGCAATTCGGTCGATATTGTTTTTAGCGATATTCACATGCCTCAAATGAACGGTCTACAGTTACTTGAACACTTTGAGCATGCGGATGCCCCGCCTAAACTGGTTATTCTTAGTGGTTACAAACAATTTGATTATGCCCAAAAAGCGCTAAGATTTGGAGCTTGTGAGTACTTGCTTAAACCAATTGATGTGAAAACGATCAATCGCACATTAGATAAAATTGAGCAATCCATCTTCAAAAGTAAAATCCATCTGCAAGATAGGGGAACTCCGCTTACACAGCAAAATGAAACTCATCCCATGGAAGTAGATCATGTAGTTAATTCCGTTATTGACAACACGAGTGAGGATGGAGAAAAAGGGAGAGCTATACATAAATGCATTCAATACATCGAGGAAAATTATGCAGAGGATCTATTTTTGGAGTCGGTTGCCAGACATTTCAGCTTCAACACGAGTTATTTCAGCCATTATTTTAAAGTAAACACGGGAACTTCCTTTACGCAGTATTTACTTCAGACCCGTCTTGGCAATGGTAAAGCGCTGCTAGAGAAAACTTCATTGAAAATTTACGAAATTTCCAAGTTGATTGGTTTTAAGGAAACGAGGTATTTTAACAGAGTTTTTAAAAAGGAATTCGGGGTAACACCTATGAATTATAGGCGAGTTTTTATGATTGATTCGAATATGAATGCCAAACAATAAAATAAAAAATATAGAAAGGTGCCAAATCTAAGAAATTTCCACAAACCCAAAATCTTTTGAATATCAACATGTAAGCGCATTCGATATACTACGAGTATTACGTGATTGGAGGTATAGGTTGTCCAAATGCATGTGATAACAAATGAAGCGGAGAGGAGGTCTTGCTCTCAAGAAAGGGGAACGGTGTTTTGACTACTAATAAGAAATTAACTCAATCTTTGGTGTTGTGGAAGGGAATAACGATTGTATCATTTTCGCTGCTGCTGCTAACTTTATTGATTGTTTTTCTTAACAAAGCGCATGACACTACAGTTGCTACCGTAGATGGAGTGAAAATTAGCCAAGATCAACTCTATAAAGCGCTTGTTGATTACGAAGGACCCAAAATACTGGAAAAACTTATCTTAGAGGATTTAATTATGAAAGAGTCCAAAGCGGCAGGGGTGATTGTGACCGATAGTGAGTTTAATGCCTCATTTGATAAAGTCAGAAATGCCTATACCACGGAAGACGAATTTTTAGAAAACTTAAAGAAAGATGGGTACACGGAGCAATCGATGCGCACGGAACTCAAAACTCAGCTGTACATTCGCAAGCTGCTTGAGCCCCGTATAAAGGTTGATGATAATGATGTCCAAGCGCATTTTGCCGAACACATGGCGCATGACACGGCTTCCAATACGAAAAATGAGTCACAAGTGATAGCGGAAATTCGTGATGAATTGGTGAATAAAGAAATCCTTGATCTTATGGAACCTTGGTTCGAAGAACTCCGCTCCCGTGCAAATATTTCCATATCATTGCCTGGGATCAAAATGATTTCCCCTAAGGAGGTAGCTAAACAGCAATGATAACCTACTCACTAAAAAGAGTTGTATCTATTGTTAATATTCTCGTTATTTTTGCAGTTAATATTTTGCTCGGTTTCTCGGATCTCACCCCTCATGCACACGCTGTAGGAACAACGGACGGGTTAATTGCGTGGTATAAATTTGACGATGTGAGTGGAAGTGTGATTAAAGATGCATCAGGAAATGGGAATGATGCGGCTGCGGCAGGTGCAACTTACAGCTTTGCAGATTGGGAGCAAGGAAAAGCAATCAGTTTGAGTGGCGGAACCAGTGCAGCGGGTGCAAATGTCAAGCTGCCTAATGGGATCTTAAATGGAGTGAAAAACTTTACCATTTCTACATGGGTAAATATGCGCGCAACAACAAATTATACGCGTATATTCGATTTTGGCTCCGGGAATACGACGAGCTATATGTATTTAACTCCTACCGGGAATAATGACGGAGCGAAGGGGCTTGCCTTCGGTATTACAACTAGTGGATGGTCGAATGAACAGAAGGCGCAAAAGGGAACAGCTTTAACGACGAATGCTTGGAAACATGTGACGGTTGTATTAAATAGCAATACCGTTACGATTTATGAAAATGGATTAAAGGTCGGGGAAAACACGTCATTGACTTTGAATCCAACAAGCCTTGGAGCAACGACAGCGAACTATATCGGGAAAGGTCAATTTGCCGATCCGACGATTAACGCCTTATTTTCGGACTTCCGGATTTATAACAGAGCTCTTGATGCTTCCGAGGTTGCAGGGTTAATCAATAAACCCGATAGCGAATTAGTGGCTGCTGACAAGGCTGCACTACTTGCCGGAGTAAATCTCAGAACAGTGGATACCGACTTATCGTTAACTAAGAAAGGTGCGTATGGTTCTGATATTTCATGGCAATCGAGCAACACGAATGTGATTAATACAGATGGTAAAGTAACGCGTCCAGCCCCAGGTCAATCGGATGCAGCGGTTACTTTAACAGCAACAATCACGAAGGGAAGTGTGCAAGATACCATCGTTTTTGAAGCAATTGTTCTCGCTCAATTATCTGATCAACAGAAACTGCAATTAGATAAGGATGCTATTAGTCTAGGGAGCCTCAGTGCAGTGACCAAAAACTTGGATTTACCCACTGAAGGACGTAATGGATCGGTGATTAATTGGCAATCCAGCAACACGAGTGTGATTCGTAATGATGGGACCGTCATTCGGCCGGCAGCCCGCTCAGGCAATGCGACGGTTAATCTCACTGCTACGATCACTAACGGAACCGAAACCGATACGAAAACTTTCGTGGTGACCGTATTGGAAGAAGCGTTCGTGTTGACATTAAGCAGCATTCAACCTGTGAATGCGGAAACGGTTGTAGGCACAGCACCAGTCCTACCTAACACAGTTATTGCTGTATACAACGACGAGGAAACGACTCGGCAATTAAACGTAACTTGGGATGAAGTGAAGACATCAGATTATGCATCAGAAGGATCTTTTACGGTTCAAGGGACTGTTGAAGGAACGAGCATCAAAGCGGTTGCCACGATTAAAGTGAGAACTTTAAACTTTAGTTCGGCGTTCAATATGAGCAGCCTGCAAGGCGGACAACAGCTTACTGCAAATGTAACCGGGACCAACAAGGGTAGCACAGCGGTTTCCTCTTTGGTATCACTAGTGCTTTATGATGGCGCTGGCAAAATGGTTGATAAATCGCAAGTGACCAAAAGTATCACTGTTGGAAATCCCGTTAGCTTGTCCGCAAGTTTGACATTACCGGCTGATGTGGCAGGCTACACAGCCAAAGTACTTGTATGGGACGGAACGGACATGCAAACTTCCCGTTTGCAGCCTCTAAGCGGCGTAACGGAATTGTCAAGCGTTCCAGGTATTCCGGCTGGAATAACCGCCACTCCTGCTGCCAATATTCCTCAGATTGAGGTTGCATGGCAAACATCACCTGAGGCAACAAGCTATGACCTGGAAGTGGATGGCACAACGATTAGCAACGTTTCAAGTCCATTTGATCATCAGGGATTACTGTATGGCTCCACGCATTCTTACTCGGTCAGAGCCAAAAACAGCTCGGGTGTCAGCGCTTGGAGTAAAGCTATAAGTGCAAAAGTAACTTCAACGCCAGGTGAAGCCAACCTTCTTATTGAACCGTTTAGTTTAAGTGATGTCACATTGCAGGACAGTATCTTTACGAAGTTAAGAGATAGTGAATATTTATATCTCGATGGGTACAACTTGGATAAATTGCTGTTTGCCTTCCGTTCAGCTGCGGGGCTTGATACTAAAGGGGCAACCGCTATGGGAGGCTGGGATTCTGCAGCAGGGAAATTAAGAGGTCATTCTACGGGACACTTCATGTCTGCATTTGCTCAGGCTTATGCCAGCAGCGGCGAGGCGAAATGGAAAACGAAGATTGACTACATGATTGATGAATTGGCAAAAGTACAGGATGCACTGGCGACTCAACCGAACGGAATGGAGAAATCAAATCTCGGAAAAAGCAATCCGGCTCTGGTTGGGAATAACAGTCCTGGTTATTTAAGTGCGTACGGAGAATGGCAATTCATTTTGTTAGAGAACGGTGCTGTGTACAACGGGAACGAAACCGATTTTAATACGATTTGGGCTCCTTACTATACACTGCACAAAATTATGGCGGGCTTATTGGACTGCTACAAAGTGACTGGAAATGCTAAAGCTTTGAACATGCTTGTTAAAATGTCTGATTGGGTGGATGGCCGTTTGAGCAAATTGCCACAATCCACGTTAAACAGCATGTGGAGCAGATACATTGCCGGTGAGTTTGGCGGTATGAATGAAACCCTAGCTGAAATTAGTGCAATAACCGGTAACTCGAAGTATCTGGGGACAGCAAAACTATTTGATAATGCTAAGCTGTTCACGCCAACTGCAAACGATCAAGATACGTTAAATGGCATTCATGCCAACCAGCATATTCCACAAATTATTGGTGCTTTGAAAGTGTATGATCAAACTAATGACCCTTCTTATTATCAAGTAGCAAGTAATTTCTGGGGCATGGTTACGAAGCATCGCCAATTCAGCAACGGCGGTACCGGTGTCGGCGAATTGTTTAAGGAATCTGACAAAATTGCTTCTTATATTCTAGAAGGCGGCACCAGCAAAAACAGTCAGGCCGAGGATTGCGCCACGTATAACATGCTCAAGTTGACAAGGGAACTATTCTTCCATAATCCGGATGCCAAATATATGGATTATTATGAAAGAGGTCTCTACAACGGCATTATTTCTTCCAAAGATCAAAGCACTGCGAACAACGGCGTCGTGTACTTTATGCCTTTGGGTCCGGGCAGTACGAAGGGTTACGGACGCACGAGCTTTACTTGCTGTGCGGGGACTGGTTTGGAAAGCCAAACGAAATATCAGGATTCCATCTATTTCCGCTCGCGTGATAAGAAGTCTTTGTATGTCAACCTGTATATGCCATCAACGTTGAATTGGGCCGAGAAAGGGATGTCCGTCGTACAAACAACGAACTTCCCGAGTGAGCAAGGCAGCACGCTTACAGTGAAGGGCAGCGGACAGTTGGACATTAAACTTCGAGTACCGTATTGGGCTGTCAACGGTTTCACTGTTAAGGTCAATGGCACTATCCAAAATGTAACCGCCACACCAAGTACGTATGTCACGCTAAGTAGAACCTGGGCTGACAACGATAAGATTGAAATTGCAATGCCATACAGCCTGCGATTAGAAAAAACACCAGACGATCCGTCGATGGCCAGCATTTTCTATGGACCTCTTTTAATGGTTGGCAAAAGCACCAGCACCAAATTTATTACTTTGAGTCTGGATGAAAACAATCTTTCCCAATCCATTACGCCGGTAGCAGGCACACCTTTGAACTTTACAACGAATGGGATTACTTTAGTACCGATGTACACGGCTTATAATTTTGCCTATCACGCTTATTTCAAATTAACTAATTAACTCTGCAATGAGTTTTGCAGAAGGAGGGGAAAGTGTGTCAAAACGAATAGTTTCTGTTATCACGACCTTGGCTATGCTCATCTGCATGCTTGCTATTGTTCCTTTGCCAAAAGCGGCAGCAGCCGGATCAGCAGCAGAGATCAACCATGTTGAAACGAAGGTAGACACAGCAACACAAACGGTCACGTTCCAGGGGGATATCAGTCTTGGCATGGGAAAAGATGTTACGATTATGGTAGCGAATCCTCTGGGGCAATTAGACTTTTTGAATCAAACAGTCAGCGGATCGGATGGTAAGTTTGCCTTTTCGTACACACCAAGCAGCATGATGGACGGAACGTACACGGTCAAAATAGGCGGTGAAGGAGTGGCTCTTCCATACTCAGGAAGTTTCCAATTCTCAAGTACTTCACCAGCGTCAGCAACATTGACAGGGCCTGCTTCGATTGTAAGCGGTCAAAGTTTAGATTTAAAACTTGGTGTCAATCATTATCCATCTACGTTCTCCATTTTGAATGTCGTCCTGAACTATGATCCTAATCACTTGCAATTTGAAACAGTGGGGGATAATGGACATATTTCTTTGGCTGAAGCGTCGATTAGCTCACTGAAAGACAACTTTAAAGTACTTGTTACAGGAGTAAAGCCAGACAAAGGACAGATCCTTATCATCATGTCCAGCATTGGCGCGGGCAACGAGGTGTCTGGCGGTGATCTTCTAACCGTTCATGCGAAGGCAAGTAATGTTTCCACTTCGGTAACAAGCAATGTGTACTTGTCTAATGCAGCTGTTTCTTCTGAAGGTTCTGAGATCGAATTGGCTGGAGCGTCATTGGCACTTCAGATTCAACCTTTGAATAAAGAAGCTTTGACCGCCTTGATTGAAACAGCTCAGAACAAGCATGATATGGCAGTAGAGGGCACTCAGGCGGGTCAATATCCGTCCGGTTCGAAAAATGTGTTGCAGCAAGCTATTAACAACGCCAAAATTGTTGAAGATAACGCATCTGCAACAGAAGCGGAAGTGCAAGCAGCTTTGAGCAGCTTGGATGCCGCTTTGAACACATTCATCAATTCGGTTATCACATCAAACCCTGGACCTGGTGATGTAGACAAAACGGCGCTGGGCACTTCGATTGGAAATGCCGAAAGTAAGTTGGATGCCACGGTCACAGGAACTAAAGTTGGACAGTATGCAAGCGAATCGAAAGCAACCTTGCAGGCAGCAGTTGCAAGCGCGAAAGCCGTTTTCGATAACGCTTCCTCTACACAAGCGCAAGTGAATGCAGTGAAAGTGGAGTTGGATACGGCATTGCAAGTGTTCTTGGATAGCATTATTACTTTGATTCCAGGTGAAACGAGAGTTACGATTAAAGACCTATCTGTCATCGCTAAGTACTACGGGACTACTTCCGCAGACGCGAACTGGAGTCAGATTGAGAAGGCAGATATCTTCGGTACAGGTAAGATCGATATTCAAGTTCTGGCAGCTGTGGCAAGAATGATTATTGACGACTGGCTCTCCGAAGGTTAGATTTAACGAAATAGGTTTCTAAAAGAAAGTAAGGCTGACGACAGAGTTTTTGTCGTCAGCCTTAATTACGCTTGATCGATAATATAAAAATGACCATAAATGTAAATATTTAGTTTTACGGAATGCGGAATTTGGCTATAATCCTGGATGTGAATCTGTTTCCGAGCCCGTGGGTCGGCATTGAAAAACTTGCCAGCTTCCACTGAAAATTAGTGTTGTCCGTAGTTTAGTTTCAACCAAATCCTCTGCCCATGCAGGAAGAATGGGTCCTAGTATTGGTTTTTTGGTGTTCTTAGAAACTTGTGCACGGACTCTCACTTTTTACAAGCTTTTAAATAACTACTAACTATCATATAATAGTAATTAATATTTTAATCTATAGGCTTAATGTTGATCCAGAAAAGGTGTGTGACTAGGTCGCGATCTGGCTTGCTGTAACGCATAAGCAGGAGCGCCTGCATCCTTCTGGAAATTTTAGGGTATGAGGATGGTAAAAATGAGCAACAGAGAAACTAAAACAGACGTCATCTTAATTGGTGCCGGAATCATGAGTGCAACTTTAGGGACACTCCTGAAAGAATTAGTACCGGAATGGAAAATTACAGTGTTTGAGAAGCTCGAAAAAGCAGGTGAGGAAAGCTCTAACGAATGGAACAATGCAGGGACAGGGCATGCGGCACTGTGTGAGCTTAACTACACTGTAGAAAAACAAGACGGATCTGTAGATATTAGCAAAGCTGTGCAAATTAATGAACAGTTTCAACATTCCATGCAGTTTTGGTCTTATCTTGTAAACAGCAAGCTGATACGTAATCCGCAAGACTTCATCATGCCATTGCCTCATATGAGTTTGGTACAAGGGGAACAAAATATATCGTTTTTGAAGAAGCGCTTTGAAGCGCTGACTAACAATCCCTTGTTTCAAGGGATGGAATTTTCCGATGACCCTAAAAAACTAATGGAATGGATTCCACTTATCATACAAGATCGTCCATCCAATGAACCTATAGCGGCAACAAAAATCGACTCTGGAACGGATGTCAACTTTGGCGCTTTAACGCGCATTCTCTTTGATCACTTAAAGAAGAAAAACGTCGATATCAACTACAGACATAGCGTTGATAATATTAAACGGGCTAGCGACGGTTCATGGGAATTGAAAGTACGAAACAAAAGCGGTAATGTCGAACGTCATACTGCAAAATTCGTCTTTATCGGAGGCGGGGGCGGCAGTTTGCATCTGCTGCAAAAATCCGGAATTCCTGAAGGCAAACATATTGGAGGATTCCCGGTAAGCGGAATATTCATGGTATGTAATAATCCGGATGTTGTTGCGCAGCATCATGCAAAAGTCTACGGCAAAGCTAAAGTCGGAGCTCCACCTATGTCGGTTCCGCATCTTGACACAAGATTTATTGACAACAAAAAATCGTTGTTGTTTGGACCATTTGCCGGTTTCTCACCAAAGTTTTTAAAAACCGGTTCAATGTTTGATTTGGTAACTTCCGTAAAACCGGATAATCTCGTAACGATGCTGTCGGCAGGCGCCAAAAACATGTCATTGACCAAATACCTGATCGAACAAGTCATGTTATCGAAAGAAAAGCGCATGGAAGAGTTAAGAGAATTTATCCCAAGTGCCAAGATCGAGGACTGGGACTTGGTCGTCGCGGGCCAACGCGTGCAAGTAATCAAAGATACGGAAGCAGGCGGCAAAGGTACTCTTCAATTCGGTACGGAAGTGATAAGTGCGGCTGATGGTACGATTGCAGCATTGCTTGGCGCTTCTCCAGGTGCTTCTACCGCGGTTTCCGTCATGCTCGAGTTAATTAAAAAATGCTTCCCGCAGCATATTAAAGCGTGGGAACCGAAAATTAAAGAAATGATTCCTTCTTATGGCATCTCATTGTTGAAGAAAACGGAGCTTATTCAAGAGATTCATACTTCAACAGCGCGGACGCTTGGTCTAAGCGATAACTTGCCGTTACCGCTAGCACGTCAAACCGTATCATAAAAATCAAAGTTTAATTACAAGGCTGCCGGCATGTTCGGTGGCCTTTTGTGCGTCTAAGTCAATATAGTTTTGTTAAAATACCTTTGATTTATACATGCCCTCAGTTGTCATGCCGCGGCTAACATTCGCTCAGTCGCTCTTTTCATTTTGTTCTTTTGCTTCCATGCAGGATTGAGAATGGCGACTAAGGGGTTGACGCAATAGAAAATCTTTATTATAGTATCCATATACCCATACGGGTATGAGTAATTATTGAAGTTTCAAAGGTGGTGAGAAATGATTTCCCAACTATGAGTTAGGAAAATTTTTTTGCAGTTTTATATACCCCCATGGGTATAAATTGTGGGGTTGAATAGTCTAATGATAAATGAAAGGCCGTGCCTTATGGATTTAGCATGGATCTTAACTATTTTCACTATTGGATTCTTAGGCTCTTTTATTTCGGGAATGGTGGGAATCGGCGGTTCCATTATTAACTATCCGATGTTGTTATTTCTACCAGCAGCGCTTGGGTTTACTGCTTTTACCGCACAGGAAGTGTCCGCAATTAGTGCCATTCAGGTTTTTTTTGCAAGTTTAATGGGGATGCTCGTTTTTCGAAAAGAGGGACTTTTAAATAAAGCTCTAGTGTTTTACATGGGGACTTCAATCATCGTTGGCAGCTTTGTGGGGAGCTTTGTATCCAATACATTATCAAGTTCAGTTATCAATCTCGTATATGCGATATTGGCGCTCATTGCTGCGATGATGATATTCATGCCGAAGCGAGGAAAAGATGTCCGCGATGTAACTGAAGTTACATTTAAAAAACCCTTAGCGGTTATTTTAGCTTTGATAATCGGGACCGTTTCAGGGATTGTAGGCGCGGCGGGTGCATTTATAACAGTGCCGGTGATGCTTGTAGTTCTTAAGATCCCAACAAGGGTTGCTATCGCATCTTCACTGGCTATAACGTTTATATCCTCCATTGGCTCTACCACAGGCAAGCTGCTTGGGGGGCATATGCTTCTGGTTCCATCTATTGCGCTAGTTATTGCAAGTACGATTGCATCACCTTTAGGAGCCAAGCTAAGTAAAAAACTGAACACAAAGATTCTTCAGTGGATTTTGGCTGTATTGATAACGGCAACGGCCATTAAAATTTGGATGTCTATTTTACTTTAGCATGATCTGACCTTGTACCTTTGGAGGGAAATATACATGAGTGAAAAACAGTTACACGGCATGAATGCCGCTAATTTAGCTAAAAAGGTCTTGAACCATACACCCATTTTTATTCTAGATGTTCGTAATGAAAATGACTTCAACGACTGGAAAATTGAAGGCGAGAAAGTCACTATTCTCAATGCGCCGTATTTTGACCTTCTGGATGGCGTAGATGTCATCCTTGATCAAATACCGGATGACCAAGAAGTTGTGGTGGTTTGCGCCAAAGAGGGCTCATCCATTTTTGTTGCTGAGCAGTTGATCGAAGGCGGCAAGTCCAATGTTTCTTATTTGATTGGCGGTATGAAATCTTGGAGTGAGCATCTAGAGCCTGTGAAAATTGCCGACTTGAACGGCGGTGGCACGCTGTATCAATTTGTACGGTTAGGCAAAGGTTGTCTGTCTTATATGGTCATATCTAATGGTGAAGCTGCCGTTATTGATGCGGTTCGAACTACTGATGTGTATGAGAATTTTGCCAAAGAAAATCAAGCCGTCATCAAACATACCATGGATACGCACCTTCATGCCGATCATATCTCAGGTGGCCGGCAATTAGCTGAGAAAACGGGGGGCTCCTACTGGCTACCGCCCAAGGACGCAACAGAAGTCATGTTCCACTATGAGAAGCTTGAAGAAGGCAGCTCTTTAGTTGTTGGCCATACATCCATCAACATCCAGCCCATCTATTCTCCGGGTCACACGATAGGAAGCACATCTCTTATTATTGATCATCAATATCTGCTTTCCGGGGATATTTTATTCGTGAAGTCCATAGGCCGCCCTGATTTGGCTGGGAAAGCAGAAGACTGGGTTACAGACCTAAGAACGACATTGTATGACCGATATAAGCAGCTATCTGACGATTTAATTGTGCTACCCGCCCACTTTGGTAACGTTAAGGAATTAGGTGACAGAGGGCAAGTAGCTGCACGTCTTGGCGATTTGTATAAGGAGAATCCAGGTTTAAACATTCATGGCAAATCTGAATTCAGACGTACCGTTACTGAGAATTTGCCGCCGCAGCCAAATGCCTATCAGGAAATACGCCAAACGAACATGGGGCGAATAAGTCCGACAATGGAAGAGCAGCGTGAAATGGAAATTGGGCCTAACCGTTGTGCTGTTCATGATGATAAAACCAATTAAGGATAGGGAGGAATCACAGTGTCTAACAAAATTTATAAAGAGGTATTGCCACAGGAAGTTCTAGAGCTAATCCAAAAGGAAAAGAACGTAACGATCCTTGATGTTCGCGAGCAAGACGAATGGGAATCCGGACATATCCCCGGTGCTAAGCATATTCCTTTGGGCCAGATCGCTCGAGTTCTTAATGAAATAGCGCCCAAACAAGAAACGATCATTGTTTGCCGCAGCGGCAATCGCAGTGGAGTGGCTTGCGATTATTTGTCTTCGATGGGTTATAACGTTACAAATATGTCTGGCGGCATGTCCCAATGGTCGGGAGAACTGGCATACGGGAAATAATTAATTCCAATATAAATAAGACGGAGGTAATTACTTATGACTGCTTGGCAATGGCACGCAGATCGCACGCTGGAGTGTGAAGGACTTGCTTGTCCGCTTCCTGTGGTTCGTACCAAAAAGGCAATTGAGGATATGAATCCTGGCGAAGTATTAGAAATTCGTGCTACGGATAAAGGCTCCGTGGCCGATCTAAAAGGCTGGGCAAGCCGTACCGGCCATCAATACGTAGGGCTAAAAGAAGAGAACAGCGTATATCGGCATTTCATTCGCAAAGCGGAAGCTGCTGGAACCAAAGCGGAGATGAGATTTCCTCATACCGCTGCGAATGCTGAGATACAAGCTCGGGTAATTGCCGGAGAGAAACTCAACATCCTTGATGTAAGAGAGCCGGCAGAATATGCTTTCGGACGTATCCCCGGGGCTATATCGCTCCCATTAGGAGAACTTGAAGAAAAGATGCCTCAGCTAGACGCGAACAATGAATATTACGTTGTATGCCGGAGCGGAGTCCGTAGTGATTTGGCCTGTCAAATGCTCACCGAGCGAGGTTTTAAAAAGATTAAGAATGTAACGCCCGGTATGTCACAGTGGGATCATGACGTAGAGAAGGATTAACTGATTTTTCGAACGATAAGGAGGAGTTTAAAATGGCACATTTGATTGTTGACGCCAAAGGGTTGGCCTGTCCAATGCCGATTGTTAAAGCAAAAAAGGGGATCGATGCATTGGAGTCAGGACAGATTATGGAATTGCAAACAACGGACAAAGGGTCGATGAAGGATTTTCAGGCATGGGTCAAACAAACAAAGCATGAGCTTATGGATGCCAAAGAAGAAGATGGGGTTTTCACATTTACGGTAAAAAAGGGGTAAGAGAAGCATGGGAGACAACAAAGAGAAAACGACGATTGTTCTTTTTAGCGGTGAACTGGATAAAGCCATTGCTGCATTTATTATCGCCAACGGAGCTGCCGCCTATGATCATGAAGTCACGATCTTCTTTACCTTTTGGGGGCTAAACGTCCTTCGTAAAGATGAAAAGATTGCGGCGAAAAAGGGATTCCTGGAAAAAATGTTTGGAAAAATGATGCCTCGCGGACCTGAGAAACTGGGGATTTCGAAAATGAATTTTGGTGGTATGGGTCCCAAAATGATTAAACATGTCATGAAGAAGCATAATGCTTTGTCGCTGCCTCAATTAATTGAGTTAGCTCAAGAGCAAGGCGTTAAGCTGGTTGCATGTACGATGACGATGGACTTGTTGGGTTTGCAAGAGAAAGAACTGCTTGATGGTATTCAATATGCAGGTGTTGCTGCATATTTGGGTGATGCCGCTGATGCTAAAGTCAATCTATTTATCTGACCATTCATTCTTCTGTCCTACCTTATTGTTTTCCTTAGTCACATCAGCAATAATATACCTATATAGGTAGTATGAAAGGAAGGCAGAGTATGAAATACGATGATGATGTAAAAAAGAGACTAAAGCGTGTCGAAGGCCAAATCCGTGGCGTCTTAAAAATGATGGAAGAAGAACAAGATTGCAAGGATGTTGTCAGCCAAATTTCTGCTGTCAGAAGTGCCGCGGATAAAGCGATTGCCTACATTGTTGCGGTTAATTTGGAGCAGTGTATCCTAGAAGAGATGGAAGCTGGGAGAGATTCGAGCAAAATGGTCAAACAGGCTGTTGAGTTGTTAGTAAAAAGCCGTTAAGAGAATCAGGAAAGAGGGTAGGATATGGATTATCCATCCATTTTAAAAATCGTGGCGCTAGCTTTTTTAGCCTGGTTTATTTATTCCAGGTTTGCAAGTATAAAAGGCTTAAACAATCTGTCGCCAGATCAATTTCAGGATGAAATCAAGGGGAATAGCAATCATATTCTGATCGATGTACGTGAACCCGGCGAAGTAAAACAAGGCTACATCCCAGGGGCGGTCAATATACCTTTATCCCAAATGAAACACAGAGTCGGCGAAATTCAAAAAAATGATCGTGTTTATCTATATTGCCGGAGTGGAATGAGGAGCAAACAAGCTGCAAAAATTCTAAAGAAGAATGGTTTTAATGAATTATCTCATTTGCAGGGCGGGATTATGTCCTGGAAAGGGAAGTTAACCAAATAAACAAATTCAGCAACATTCTGATATGGCCCGTAGCATACCCCGTAATTATGAAAAATAATTACGGGGACTTTTGTTCATCATAGGTAGTGATTCCCTAAGCGTTAAATGAAGTATCGGACATAAATGTAAATATTGGCTAAGACAACGGAAATCAGCATGAGAGGGAAGCCATATTTCATAAAAGTAACAAATTTGATCGGATGGCCTTCCTTAGCTGACATTCCTGCAACGATTAAATTGGCGCTCGCCCCAATTAATGTGCCATTTCCACCCAGGCATGCACCTAGCGCAAGACTCCACCATAATGGTTCTAAGTTCTCTACTCCCATATTCCCCATTTCCTGTATCATTGGAATCATTGTTGCGACAAAAGGAATATTGTCCAAAAAGGCGGATGCGATCGCACTGAGCCACAGAATCAACATTGATGTCGCGATTGGATTGCCGCCCGTCAGCGCAATGGCTTGTGCGGCTAGTCTAGAGATGACTCCGGTCTCTACTAGGCCTGAAACTAGCACAAAGAGCCCGACAAAAAAGAAGATCGTGGTCCACTCCACCTTAGTAAAGGCGTTTTCCATCGCGTGTTCACCGGTCAGAAGGAGCAAGAGAAAGGCACCTGCTAAGGCGACGGTTGCTGATTCCAGATGAAGCATTTGATGCAAGAAGAAGCCAATGATTGTAAGCCCGAGTACGGAAACGCTTTTGATTAGCAAAGTACGGTCAGTAAGTGCGTCTTTTTCATTCATTTGCATGATGCTCATTTTTAATTCAGGTGTGGTCGTAACTTGTTTGCGAAACAGGAGAACGAAAATCGGTAGTATACAGGCCATAATAATGACGACAATGGGAGTAAGGTTATTGATGAATGACATAAACGTTAATTCTTTAACTGCGCTGCCGATCATGATATTTGGCGGATCCCCAATTAAAGTAGCCGTGCCACCGATATTGGATGCGAGAATTTGTGTGATTAGAAAAGGCACCGGGTTAACACGCAGCTGCCGTGTGATGCTAATCGTAACCGGCACCATCAAAAGTACGGTTGTAACGTTGTCCAGGAAGGCTGAACCAACCGCGGTGATGAGTACGAGTGATATCAAAATGCGGACAGGGTCGCCTTTCGCTTTTTTGGCAGAAAATAATGCTATATATTTGAATAGCCCTGTATCTGCTGTTATGCTTACAATGATCATCATGCCTATCAGAAGTCCCAAGGTGTTAAAATCAATATGGTGCAAAGCCGCCTCTTGATTAACAATGCCTAGGATGACCATGGAGACGCCGCCGAGCATGGCGATAATCGTACGATGAAACTTCTCGGCAATAATCATGCTGTATGTCACTAGAAAGATGCCAATTGCTAAAATTGCTTGTTGTTCCATAATTCCTCCTACAACTTATTTGTGATAGTTTATCCAATTTCGGAAGTAGCAACCTTATCCTTTCTCTGCATAAAAAAAGAGCCCATCAAGGGCTCGGCATGGCAAAAAAAGACCAAAAGGAGCCCTTGGTGACAGGCTCCTCCAAAATACAGCAAGTATTTAATTACTAAATGTTATGAACAGCATTCTTCCGATATGCAGATGAGTTATAAATTTACTATGAAGTTGAGGTTATGTCAAGGCATCATGCACGCGGACGTATGCGCTAGAAGTTACAAGAATCAAAAGAGGGGATTTAAGAAAATGAATTTGAAAATGCAACTTACGCGCGCTTTATTGATAAGTCTTTTGAGCGCAATTTGCTTTGGAGTGCTAGCGCTTTTGATAAGCGATAAAAAGCTGGATCAATTCGACAGCGGCATCATTTCCTTTGTTCAAGGGTTAGAATCTCCGGCTCTGACAAGCATCATGAAATTTTTCACTTTCATTGGGGGAGGATTTCCGGTAGTTGTTGTGACGATTATCTTGATATTTTTTCTGTACAAGGTTTTGCATCATCGAAGAGAATTGATACTATTTATCTGGGTCGTCATCGGATCGGTAATTTTAAACGAATCGTTAAAACTGATCTTTCATCGCGCCCGACCAATGATACATCGTATCGTAGATGCAAATGGTTTTAGTTTTCCCAGCGGGCATTCCATGGCTGCTTTTAGTTTATACGGGGTTGTCGCGTTTTTGGTTTGGCGGCATATTGCAACCTCCCTTGGCCGGGGACTGTTAATTTTGGTAAGCATCGTTATGATCGTTGCAATAGGAGTCAGCCGAATTTATTTGGGCGTGCATTACCCAAGTGATGTTCTTGGTGGTTTCTTAGCTAGCGGGAGTTGGTTAGCCGTTTCTATTTGGTTTTATCAGCGGTATCAGGAAAAACGGTTCGAAGCAAACGTTGAAAAGTAAATGTTCTTTGGATTGTTCCTCAATGAAAGTCTTAAACGAAGATTCAGCTTGCTTGTACAGTCTTTTAAGATTATTATGAAATTGTAGATAGAGGTGATACCATGCCTATTATTCAAGCGCTGGATAGAGCACTGAAAATTTTGGATTTATTCGACGAGCATACGACCGAGCTGAAAATTACAGAAATCAGCGCTAGAATGGAGCTTCACAAGAGCACGGTCCACTCCTTATTGAAAACGCTTCAGTTACACGGTTACATCAATCAGGACATGGAATCAGGCAAGTACAAGTTAGGGTTAAAACTGTTGGAAAAGGGACAGCTTATGCTGCAAAGCCTGGACATCCGCACTGTTGCCCGTAAGCACTTGGCTGCTTTATCTGAACAAACGGGTCAAACTACCCATCTCGTCATACTTGATGGGAAGGAAGGCGTGTATTTGGATAAGGTGGAGGGGGAAAAGGCTGCTATCCGTTATTCCCGGATAGGCCGCAGAATTTCACTTCATAGCAGCGCGGTAGGAAAAGTTCTGACAGCCTTTAGAACGAACGAAGAAAGAGATTCGCTCCTGCGGAATTACCAGTTCTCTAAGATCACAGAAGCGACGATTACGGAGAAAGAGGCATTTCTTCACGAGCTGAATCAAGTAAGAGAGCAAGGTTATTCGATAGACAATCAGGAAAACGAACCGGGTGTTCGATGCGCTGCGGCGCCTATTTTCGAACATAATGGTTCAGTTGTAGCAGCAATTAGTCTTTCAACGTTAATTTCAGCGGTAGATGATCTATTGTTGAAGCAGTATATTGCCCTTCTTAAGAAAGAAGCGGAAACGATTTCTCAGACCCTGGGGTTTCGGCAAGTTTTGTAAAGCATGTCGAGTCCAGGCATTTTTTACACCGTTATTTTAGAACGCTGTTTTATATTATAAAACAAATTCAAAGGAGTGAACGAAAATGAGAATTATTCGTTTTGTAAATGACGGTTTTGCACAGCTAGCGGCAGTGACTGACAGCGGTCAAATTTTCGCATTGCCTCAAAGCGATTTTTTGGCTTTGGTCAAAGAGGCTGACGCCAAAGCGATTTCACCGCTTGCGTTGGTTTTCAATACGATTGATGGCAGCGAAGCGTTTAAAGGTCAGGTAGAGGAGCTTGAGCTTCTTGTTCCGATTGAAGCGCCGGAGGTGTGGGCAGCTGGGGTTACCTATGAGCGTAGCCGGGATGCGCGGAATTATGAAGCGACCGAAGGCAGACTCGATGCCTCGACATTTTACGATAAAGTATATGATGCTGTCCGTCCGGAGATTTTTTTCAAATCAACGGCTGCACGAACGGTTGGCCCCGGTGGCGAGGTACAACTCCGAAGCGATTCCGTGTGGCAGGTGCCAGAACCTGAACTAGGGCTTGTTCTGAATGCCAAAGGGGAAATCGTAGGGTACACGATCGGTAACGATATGAGCTGCCGGGATATTGAAGGCGAGAATCCGCTCTACCTGCCTCAGGCTAAAGTATGGAAGCGTTCCTGCTCTTTGGGACCCGCGATCCGCTTAGCGGAAACGGTAGACAACCCTTACAATTTGCAGATTACAAGCCGGATCTATCGTGAAGGGGAAAAAGCAGTTGAGGGAACGGCCAATACCAATCAGCTAAAACGAAAGCTTGAGGAATTGACCGAGTATTTGATCCGGGATAATGAATTGTTTGACGGAACTGTGCTTCTGACGGGAACGTGTATTGTACCGCCTAACGAGTTTACGCTTGCTCACGGAGACAGGATTGAAATTGAGATTACCGGGATTGGGAAACTTGTCAATCATGTTGTAGGCGCAGGAAACTAAACTGTACTTTTTAAATAATCATACTTATTAGGAGGAATAAAAATGCCAGTTGGATTTGTTGGAGGGCAAACGTATTTGAATTATTTGAACGGTGAATGGCGTCCGGCCGGCTCGGGCCAAACCGTTCCCAGCATAAACCCTGCCAAAAGAAGTGAAGTCGTGGGCTATGTGCAGTCGTCGTCTTTGGAGGAGTTGAACCAAGCCGTTGCGTCCGCCAAAGCGGCGCAGCAAGGTTGGAGAAAGCTGTCCGGTTCGGTAAGAGGCGACTACTTGTTCAAAGCGGCCAATGCACTTGAAAGACGCATTGATGAAATTGCGGAGACAATGACACGTGAAATGGGCAAAACACTGGCGGAAGCAAAGGGAGAAACTGCAAGAGGAATTGCGATCCTGCGTTACTATGCCGGTGAAGGGATGAGGAAGATCGGTGATGTCATCCCCTCTACGGACAGCGAAGCACTGATGTTTACGACCCGTGTGCCTCTTGGGGTTGTCGGCGTTATTTCGCCTTGGAATTTTCCAGTCGCGATTCCGATATGGAAGATGGCGCCAGCCTTAATCTATGGCAACACGGTTGTGCTGAAGCCTGCTCAGGAGACGGCCGTGACGGCTGCCAAAGTCGTAGAGTGCATCGCTGAAGCAGGACTTCCTGCGGGTGTACTGAATATGGTGACCGGCAGCGGATCTGTTATCGGGCAAGGTCTTGCCGAGCATCCGGACGTTAACGGAATTACATTTACCGGCTCCAACGCAGTCGGCAAACGGGTTGGTCAGGCGGCACTAGCCAGAGGGGCGAAATACCAGCTTGAGATGGGCGGGAAAAATCCTATTATTATCGCTGCGGATGCGGATTTGGATTTGGCGGTTGACGCAACGATCAGCGGTGGAATCCGGTCGACGGGACAGAAATGTACAGCAACAAGCCGTGTTATTGTGCTGCGCGATGTTTATGAATCTTTTAAAGAAAAGCTTTTGAGCAAATTAAAAGGTTTAACCGTGGGTCACGGTTTGGATGCCGGTACATGGCTCGGACCTTGTGCGAATGAAAATCAACTGCAAACCGTGCAATCCTACATTCAAAAAGGGATCGAGGAGGGAGCCGAGCTGTTGTTCGGCGGTGCATCTCCGGACCACCCGGATCTCGCCGAAGGCTTCTATATTCAGCCTACTGTGTTCGACAAAGTAACACCGGACATGACGATTGCCCGGGAAGAAATATTCGGCCCAGTTCTCGCGCTGATTCAGGCCGAAACCATGGAAGAAGCGATTCAATTGGCGAATGATTCGGACTATGGTCTGAGTGCTTCCATTTACACGCAAAGCATAAGCCATATTCTTTCGTTTATTCAAGATATGGACGCCGGTCTGGTAAGAATTAATTCCGAGACGGCCGGGGTGGAGCTGCAGGCTCCGTTCGGCGGTATGAAGCAGTCCAGTTCACATTCACGTGAGCAAGGTCAGGCTGCCATTGAATTTTTCACCTCGATAAAAACAGTATTTCTCAAGGCGTAAGCGGATCTCTTGGGCTAGGAAACCTGATTCGGAAGGGTGAAGTTTGATGACAGAGCAAATAAAATCGATTATGACAGAAGAAAATAACGATTTGTATAAGATCCACACGCATGCACAGGGCCCCAAAGGCTCACTGCCCCTAACAAAAGAAATGTTATTGCATGCCCCTAGCGGTGAGTTGTTCGGTCTTACTCAAAATGTAGGGATGGGATGGAAACCATCTCGCCTGAAGGGCAAACAGTATCTTTTGTTAAGTACGCAAGGAGGCATACGCAAGGAAGATGGCAGTCCTGTCGCCCTTGGTTATCACACCGGTCACTGGGAGGTTGGACTGCTGACACAGGCTGCGGCAGAGGTGATTACAGAAAGCGGAGGGGTTCCTTTTGCCGGTTATGTGAGCGATCCTTGCGATGGCAGGTCCCAAGGCACAGAAGGGATGTTTGACTCTCTTCCTTACCGCAACGATGCAGCGATCGTTTTTCGGCGCTTAATCCGCTCCTTGCCAACACGCAAAGGCGTGCTCGGTGTGGCAACCTGCGACAAGGGATTGCCCGCCATGATGATCGCGCTGGCCGGGATGCACGAGCTGCCTTGCGTCATTGTGCCCGGAGGAGTGACGTTACCCCCTACGGAGGGGGAGGATGCTGGGAAGATCCAAACCATAGGCGCAAGGTATGCGAGTGGTGAGATTAGCCTGGAGGCTGCTGCCGACCTAGGCTGCCGGGCTTGTGCCACGCCAGGGGGAGGCTGCCAGTTTCTTGGCACTGCTGCTACTTCGCAAGTTATTGCAGAAGCTATGGGCATGACGGTGCCTCACGCTGCGCTTGCGCCATCCGGGCAACCCGTATGGGAAGAGATGGCAAGGCAGTCGGCACGCGCTATGATGACGCTGGAGGAAAAGGGTATCCGAATGAAGGATATTTTGACTGAAGCGTCTATCCATAATGCCATGGTTGTTCATGCAGCCTTCGGAGGATCGACGAATTTGCTGCTACATATCCCTGCCTTCGCCCATGCGGCAGGACTGCCTGTTCCGACCGTTCAAGACTGGATTCGTGTCAATAAAGACGTCCCGAGACTAGTCAGCGTTTTACCCAATGGTCCGGAATATCATCCGACTGTGAGAGTGTTTCTGGCAGGAGGGGTGCCGGAAGTGATGCTGCATCTCCGGCGTTTGGGGGTACTAAAAGAACATGCATTGACAGTAACGGGTGAAACGCTGGGAACCGTACTGGATTGGTGGGAGTCGAGCGAGCGCCGTGTACGGATGAGAAATCTGTTGATGGAAATGGACGGCATTGACGCGGACAACGTTATCATGCAACCGGAACGTGCCAAAGAAAGAGGATTAACTTCAACGGTGACGTTTCCAATGGGGAACTTGGCTCCGGAAGGATCGGTCATTAAATCGACGGCGATTGACCCGACAACAGTTGGAGAGGACGGGGTTTACCGCCATCGGGGCAAAGCCAAGGTGTTTACCTCGGAGAAAGCGGCCATCTCGGCCATCAAGAACAACGGCATTCAAGCCGGAGATGTGATGGTGTTAATGGGACGCGGACCTTCGGGGACGGGGATGGAAGAGACCTATCAACTAACCTCGGCGCTAAAGCATCTGCCGTTCGGCAAATATGTATCCCTGATTACGGATGCACGGTTTTCGGGAGTATCCACAGGCGCCTGCATCGGTCATGTTGGACCTGAAGCGCTGGCTGGCGGTCCGATTGGCAAGCTGCGGGACGGGGACACAATCGACATCATCGTCGATCGGAACCGGTTGGAGGGTACGATCCATTTTCTGGGCGATAGCGACGAAGTGCTGACCCCCGAAGAAGGAGCCCGTGTGCTTGCTGACCGCGATCCGCACCCGGAACTCGCTCCAGACGAAAGACTCCCTGACGATACTCGTTTATGGGCTGCTTTACAGTCTGTCAGCGGAGGAACCTGGGCAGGGAGCGTTTATGATGTGGATCGGATTATCGCTGCCTTGGAAGCGGGCAAAAAAGCATTGGCGCAGCAGAGCCGATAGGAGCGCACCATCATTTACAGAAAATACGCCGCTTCTATTGCTGCTCCCGGTCTCCTGAGCCTGCCTAACACACAAAGCTAATTGAATCCTCCCGCTGCTCTCAAATGGAGAACAGCATCATCACAAAGTGTCGAGAAAGTCTCGGCGCTTTTTTGTGTTTTCTCATTGTTCTGTGTTTTCTCCTCGTTTTGTGTAAATTTCTAAAATTCTTGCAGAGTCGCATTTGAATGATGAAGGGCTGTCTTTCTTTGATGGGATATTTTGAAAAAAAAGTATTGCAATCGGTTACAAGGCTGAATTATAATGAAGTCATCGGAAGACTAGTATTACTAGTTAGACTAATTAGATCAATAAGATTAGTGGTATTAGTAAGTTCAAGTAGTCATCGGGATCGCAGACCAAATTCGGCATAGTGGTACTTAAGGCACCTACAGAAAGAAAAGCCAATCAAGTGTAGATGTTTCAACAACAATGAAGACGTAATCAATACTTGAAGATGCTGCTAATTTGACTAAATGACCTAATAACAATCGATAGTCAACATTATGTAAGCGTTTCAATTTTGATATATTTTTCAGCATACCTAATTTTCATTGAAAGGATGGACGCTTATGCAGATTGAAATTAGCCGGACCACATCCTCGGCGGTAGTCAAACGAAATCGAATGTCTTTCTTTCGACGCCAATGGCAGTTATATGTCCTGATGATTTTACCGATGGCTTACTTCGTTATTTTTAAGTACATTCCGATGGCGGGAGTTGCGGTTGCTTTTAAGGACTATAATATCTTCAAAGGTGTATGGGGCAGTGATTGGGTAGGATTAGATGTCTTCAAAGAGGTCTTTTCGCTGCCACAATTCTATACGGCGTTCCGCAATACGCTGGTCTTAAATATTTTGGGGCTGCTTACGTTCCCAGTTCCCATTATTTTGGCAGTCATGTTGAATGAAATACGTATTAGCTGGTTCAAACGAGTGAGTCAAACGTTAATGTACTTACCTCATTTTATTTCCTGGGTAATTGTGGGCGGTATGGCCATTGAATTGCTTTCCACCAACAACGGTACGATTAATGAAATGATTAAGGCGATTGGCGGCCAGCCGATTCCGTTTTTGGAAAAACCGATTTACTGGATCTCTACCTATGTCGGAACAGGCTTGTGGCACCATGCAGGCTGGGGAACGATTCTGTACTTAGCAGCGCTTACAGGAATTAATAAGGAATTATATGAAGCTGCCGAAGTGGACGGTGCCACCCGTATGCGGAAGATCTGGCATATAACATTGCCGGGCATCAAGCCAACGATCATTGTTCTGTTCATTTTGCAGATCGGCAACATGGCGAATATCAGCTTTGAACAGCCATATGTTCTGCAGAATGGGTATGTCAAGGATGTATCTGAAGTTATCAGTACTTACGTATATACGGTTGGAATCCAATCAGCGAGGTTTGCTCTTGCTACTGCAGTAGGCTTGTTCCAGTCGGTTGTTGGCCTCATTTTACTCTTGTCAGCTGAGTTTATATCGAGAAGAGTAAATAATCAGGGGATTTTCTAGGGGGGGAATATATGTATCGAAATCCTGCGAATAAAATGATAGACGCTGTTATTATCGTTGTGATCGGTGTTTTCTGTTTGTTTTGTGTTGTGCCGATGATCCATATGTTCGCTTTGTCGTTGAGCGGAAACAGACCGATTATGTCCGGTGAAGTGACTCTTTGGCCTGTTGAATGGACTTGGGGTGCTTACCATTCCGTTCTTGGTGACCTCTCCATGCTGCGTTCACTGCTGTTTACGATCCTGCTCGTTGCCGGATACACGCTTGTCACTATGGCCGTAACAGTCATGGCTGCATATCCATTAAGCAGACGGGATTTTAAAGGAAAGCATATTTTCTTCTTGCTTATTATTATTACGATGTTTTTCAATCCGGGAATTATTCCGCATTATCTCCTGATCAAACAGCTGGGCATGTTAAATACGGTATTTTCCTTAGTTGTACCTATTTTGATCAATGCATTTCTCCTGATTATCCTGAAAACGAATTTTTCACAACTTCCGGCTGAACTGGAAGATTCTGCATGGATGGACGGGTGCGGGCACTTTAGATTTTTGCTGAAAATTGTACTGCCGCTTTCGCTGCCGATATTGGCGACGATCGGACTTTACTCTGCAGTGGATCGATGGAACATGTTCCAGGATGCCTTATTTTATGTCAATGATCAGCATCTGTACCCTATTCAATTGAAGCTCTACGAAATGGTAATCAACAGCCAAGTGAACGACGCTTCCGCTCAAGAGGGCTTCAATTCCTCGACGCCGATTCCTCTAAGTTTGCAGGCAGCCAGCATCATGTTCTCAACGGTGCCGATCCTGCTTGTATACCCATGGCTGCAGCGTTATTTCATTTCCGGTATGCTTGTCGGTGCCGTCAAAGGTTGATAGTTACACTTCGGCGGTCAACAAACTGCCAACCGAAGGTTCTATACAAATAGTCAAGTTAAAGGGAGGCAACACAATGCGGAAAACAATTCATAAATCAGTGCATACTACATTGACAGTAGCCATGGCGTCCTGCCTAGTATTAACAGCCTGCAGCAGCAGCTCTTCCAGCGGTGCAAACGATAGCAGCGGTTCTCCTGCAGCCAGCAACGCAGCAACTCCAGCCCAGAGTTCCAAACCCATTACGCTGACAGTTGAGCTTTTTGATAGAAGCAATACCCCTGCCGGAGCTCCTCCGATCACCGACAACTTTATGACGCAATACATTCAAGAAAATTTCGGTAAACCGAACAATATTACTGTCAAATTCGTAACGGTACCGCGTTCTGAGGAAGTCAAAAAGCTGAATGTTTTGATGGCTTCTAACTCCTCTCCGGATATTGTTTATACCTATGACAAGCCGACGGTTCAGAACTACGCGCAAAGCGGAGGCTTGGCGGATTTGGGGCCGGTTATCGATAAATATGGTCCTCAATTGAAAAAGGTGCTTGCCCCTTCATTACCGGATGGCATGTTCAACGGCAAACAGTATGCCATTCCTGCACTTCGGGTCATTCAGTCCCAGACAACAACATTTATCCGCAAGGATTGGCTGGATAAGCTGAATATGCCGGCGCCGACGACGACTGACCAATTCCTGCAAACCATGAGGGCGTTCAAAGAAAAAGACCCAGGAAATACAGGCGGAAAAGTAATTCCTTATTCGTATATCGATATTTTTCATATGCAGCCATTGATTCAATCTTTCTGGGATTGGAGCAAAATTACGCCGGCAGATCTATACGCCACCCCTAACTGGGAGCAGCCTGGAAATAAAGAGGGGCTTAAGTTTTTAAATCAAATGTACAATGAAGGTTTGATTGATAAAGATTTTGCGCTTGCTTCCGATTTTAGCCAAGCCTTCGCCCAGCAAATGGTGAACGGGCTTGCAGGTGCTGCAACGCCTAATACCAATGAACCGGTTTATAACGGCTATTACTCAAATATGAAGAAGAACAATCCGACAGCAGAACTTGTAGCGATTGATCCGTTTTCAACGAAAGACGGCAAACATCCGAAACCGAAATACCCGGCATACGGCGCGTATCTGATGGTTCCAAAATCAAGCCCGAATGTTGAGGCGGCAGTGAAATATTTGAACTGGATGTCTGAGCCGAAAAATATCCTTGCGCTTCAAAACGGGAAGGAAGGCGTCTCCTATAAATTGGACAGCAATGGTGTACCTATTAACATGGATACGCCAGAAGCTAAACAAATTCTTTATAACTACTACGACTATGCCATTATCTTAAACGGTAAATATGTCAGCCCGGATGAGCCGCAAAAAAATATCGAGGCAAACGCAACGGATCCGAACTTTAAAGACTTCACAGTGAAGAGTATCCAAGCCGGATCTAATGATGCTTACACACTACCTCGTGTCGATACGCCAATTCAGGCTGAAGTGAAGTATGCAACTATTTTGAAGGATAAAGAAAAAGAAATGTTAACGAAAATCGTTACGGCTAAACCAGCTGATTTCGATAAAGTTTACGGCGATCAAGTAAAAGCTTATATGGATATGGGCGGTACAGCGGTTAAAGAAGAAAAGAAGAAAGCTTACGAGGAGTTCTACAAGAATCAAAAGTAACTTCATTTAACGGATTACTCGGTTCCCTGTTATTGGGGAACCGAATTTACTATGTACACGGCAATCTCAAAATTACATTTGCGAAGGAGACGGAAATTCATGATTCGTGTTGCTGTTATTGGAATAGGTGCTATTTCGGCTGCCCATATTGAAGCTTATCAAACTTTGGGGGAACGCTGTCAAATAGTCGCATTGAGCGATATTTATACCGATAAAGCTGAGCAATTCAAACAGAAACATAATCTGGATTGCTTGATTTTTAGCGATTATCGCGAAATGCTGTCACGGGATGATATTGATCTGGTTTCCGTATGCACACCGCCTTATACGCATGCTGATATTACCGTCTATGCGCTTAATGCCGGCAAGCATGTGATCGTCGAGAAGCCGATGGCTTCTTCGCTGGAAGAATGTGATCGGATGAACGAGGCAGCCGAGGCTACCGGCAAAATACTTTCGGTCGTTAGCCAGAACCGTTTCGGTGATTCGGTCATGAAACTAAAGAGCGTATTGGACTCCGGATTGGCAGGTAAAATTGTTCACGCTCAAGTAGACTCGTTCTGGTGGAGAGGATATGTATACTACGATCTCTGGTGGAGAGGCACTTGGGAAAAAGAAGGTGGCGGCTGCACACTGAATCATGCCGTACATCATATTGATATGTTTCAATGGATGATGGGCATGCCGGATCAGGTTACAGCTGTCATGAGCAATACCTCACATGATAATGCGGAAGTCGAGGATTTGTCGATAGCGATCCTGTCCTATCCAAGAGCCTTGGCTCAAATTACCAGCTCTGTTGTGAATCACGGTCAGGAACAGCAGCTGATCTTCCAAGGGGAGAAAGCGCGTGTGTCGATGCCGTGGAAGGTGACTGCTTCCGTATCCAAAGAGAACGGCTTCCCTCAGGCCAATTCAGAGCTAGAACAAGCGATCGATGCTGTTGCGAGTCAGGTTCCCGCACTGCTTTACACGGGACATAAGGGTCAGATTGACAACGTTATGAAGGCTATTGAGAACGGCACGACGGACGTATTGGTCTCGAGCCAAGAAGGCAGAAAAACACTGGAGCTCATTACGGCCATCTATCAGTCTGCCAGCACGGGCACATCAGTAAGACTTCCGCTTAAGTCGGATAGCCCATTCTATACTCGCGAAGGTATTATGTCGAACGCTCCACGTTTTTATGATAAGAAAAACTCGGTTGTCGGTTTTAGCTCTAATGAGATTACAGTCGGTGGCGAGAAAAAATAAGGAGCTGAGAAGCATGACGATAGAGTCAAAAAACAAGTTCTCCGTTACTTTGGATCATTCGGTTACGACGTTCCCAACCGTTTTGAAAGTAGATTTGGATGATGAAACCTTTACGAGGATTGAAACATGGGCCGGAGATGCAGATATTCTAGCAGTAAATGAGGCTAACAACATTGAGTTTGCTTGCCAGCTTAATCGGCATGATATTTCTGCGACACCATGGGAAGTAAAACAAGAGCGCGCGCTCTATGTCCTTTTAAAGGAAGCCCATTTGCCAACAGAGTCGGTATTCTCCCTTATAAAGAAGCCAAAAAGTCAAGCAGTTCCCAAAGACCGGCAATATAATCCTTGGCATGAACTCCCGGGGGTATATGTAGATCATCAGGAGGAGAACAGCAGGGTCGTTGTAAGCATAGAAGGCAAGCTGTTTACCCGGTACTTATATTCACCACAGGTAGGGAAGCCTTACTATTATCCTTTGATTGGGCCTCACGGCAAAACGCTTATTCAAGATGCGCCGGATGATCACCTGCATCATCACGGTCTTTGGTGGGGCCACGACGATGTAAACGGACATAAGCTCTATCATGAGTTTCGTGGTGAGGGGCGCCAAGTGCATAAGGAATTTATGGTGATGTCCAGTGGCCCGGTCTTTGGTCAAATAACAACGTTAATCAATTGGCAGGATGAGCACGGTAATTTGCTGCTGCAGGAGACTCGCAGTATTCGAATTTACAATCTGCCTCCCGAGTCAAGATATGTAGATCTATCAACAGAGCTGCATGCTGTTAACGGCGATGTTAAGTTCGGCGATACAAAGGAAGGCGGATTCCCTTTCCTTCGCGTTAACGAGCAAATCAATGGTCATCATACAGGAGTCATTTCAGCTGCCAACGGGAAAGTAGGGGAATCTGAAATTTTTGGATCGGTCACTGAGTGGGTAGATTATAGCGGTAAACTGTTTCGCAGTATGAACCGTGAAAGCGGGACCCCCGTCAAGGAATATGCGGAAATGGGCATTGCCATGTTCTCTCACCCGGAGAATGACACTTACGCTTCCCAGTGGTTTGTTCGCGACTACGGTCCCTTCACTCCAGCCAACTTCCATTTCTGCGGTGGGAAGGTGCTGAGCAGCGGTGATGTCCTGGCAATGAAACACAGGCTATTTATCCATCAAGGGGATGCCGCCGAAGGGAAAGTGGCACAGCGGTATAAGGAATATGCTGAAGCCGCACAAGCGAAGCTGACTTTTCAGGAATAAGAGGCATAATAAAATAGAATGAATTTTTGATGGGTCTGTCATGATGACAGGCTCTTTTTTATTCTGCAAAAGAACAAGTTTAACTTCAAAGGGGCTGACGCATTAGGCCAGATAGGAGCTGATGGTATTAGTGGGAACAATAGTCCGTTATTTGCCCTGCAGGCAGCCATTTCTATTGGCCAATCAAAGGGAACTCCGTTCCGCTATTTGCCGATTTTAGCCGGTATGAAGGTTGATTGGGGCAAATAAGATCCTGTAGTTCCCCAGGAACCAGAAAATAGCCAGCACAGCCCGAATAGCGCCCTGCAGTTCCCTATTTCTTAGGGAAATTAACAAAAGGATGGGTTGTCCCTAAAGTAAGTCTGAAGGACGGAGGCTGCAAAGTATGTTATATTAGAAATACGCCAAAGGTTCGAATTATGTTATCAATTTTAATCACTGTATCATGTATATTCTTGATGCGAAGTTGATTATTATCAACTTATCATTTTGGGGAGAGACTTATGGTCACATGGAAACGCTCTCAATTACTTCTATTAGCGGGCATCCTTCTTGGAACGCTGCTTACTTCGTGCCTTCATACAAAAGACCAAGCGAAAGATCAGCTTCCAAAGGGGGAAAGTAAAGTCAAATTGAGAATTGCATGGTGGGGCTCCCAAGAACGGCATGAGGCAACCATGTCTGTTTTGCATTTATATACGCAGAAATTTCCGAATATTACCTTTGAACCCGAATACTCCGGTCTGGAAGGGTACTTAGATAAGATCAATACCCAAGCTCTAGCGAAAAATCCGCCGGATATTGTACAACTCGATGCAGGGTGGATCTCCGATTGGGCAAGCCGGCAGCAATTGCTTCCGTTGGAACCCAGCGTAAATATATCCAAAGTGGATCTGAAGCTTATGTCTTCCGGGCAGTACAAGGGGATGACCTACGCAGTGCCATTAGGCTCTGTTGCTTATGGAATGATTTATGACCGTTCAGCTCTGGAGAAGCTGGGTATGGAAGCGCCGAAGAACGGATGGACATGGGATGACTTCTTCATTATGGCGAAGGAATCAAAGAACAAGCTGCCCCAAGGGGTATATTTTACAAAAGATTTTGCCGGAGATTACTTTGCCTATTCTGCTTTTCAATTCAGTAGAGGTAAGGGAAAGGTAATGACAGACGACGGCAAGTTTAATATTGACGAGCGTACATTTCTGACGTGGACCCAAACATTCGAGCAGATGCGTAAGGAAGGCATTGTTCCGCCTCCGGAAATCAATCTCTCCGATAAGGAGTTTGATCCGAATCTGGATTTGATGGTGGCAGGGAAAATCATCATGAGAATGTCATTTTCGAACAATTTGGGTGGCTGGGACAGCTTAAAAAGAGGTGCATATGCGCTTGTCACCATGCCTCGGTCGCAGCAAGCCGGCGGCTGGCTCAAGCCCTCCATGTTCTTCGGAGTTTCCTCTAACAGCAAATACCCCGAAGAGGCTAAAAGGTTCATTGACTGGTTTATCAATGATCCGGAAGCGGGAGCTATATTAAAGACTGTGCGGGGACTGCCTGTCAATAGTGATGTTGCTGCGTCCATTGAAACATATATGAGCGAAACCGATAAGGCTGGTTTGAGTATGTTCCATGCAACCTTAGAGAACGGACAAGCTTACAGTCCGGGCCCGAACGGTTGGATTAATTATGTCGATAGGGATTGGCCACTGGTTAGGGATCAATTGAGCTTTGGTAAAATTACACCGAAAGAAGCGTTTGAGCAGCTGCGAGTCGCCGCGCAAAAGTACGAAAACTAGTATTGAAAAAGGGATAAGGAGAAGTTGCTCCTTTCAAGTGTTTTGCTTATCTGGTATACTAATCATATTAGAGGGCTCAGGAGGAGTGCTATACTGTGGACATGAAACTTCCCGTTTCTTCGCGTGATAACAAAGGTTTACTGATTCGGGATCACGTGTACAATACGCTGAAGAACAATATTATGGAGTTAAAGCTTGAACCGGGCCGTCTCATTTCGGAGAAGGAAGTTATCGAGATGCTTCAAGTAAGCAAAACTCCCATTCGAGAAGCATTGGTGCTGTTGGCCCAGGAGGATTTAATTGAAACCGTTCCTCAGAAGGGGACTTATATTTCACTGATTGATCTTAGTCTTGTGGAAGAAGCTAGATTTGTGCGTGAAACGATGGAAAGGGAAATTGTGCGAAGGGCTTGTCAAGATCTGAAAACCGAGCAGATCATGCAATTGCAGCATCTTCATTCCCTTCAGCAGTTATGCGTAGAAGAGAAAAACTATGAACGTTTTTTCGAATTGGATGAAGAGTTTCATAGGACCATTATTGTGGGCTGCGGTAAACCCCATACGTGGAGCATGCTGGAGCAGATGAATGTACATTACAACCGGGTTCGAATTCTGCGTCTTGCGGATGACGAAGACTGGAGGCTCATTCTGGAACAACATCAAGCGATTATTCAGGCCATTCGTGAGAAAGATCCGGATCGCGCCGAAAAGGTCATGGGTGAGCATTTAAGCAGAGTCCGTTATGAAAAAGAAGAGCTAAAGATCAAATATCCAACTTATTTTAAATAACATGATTACCTCGAAGACCTGTCGATCATCGGCAGGTCTTTGATTACGAATAAGTGATCTCCGAGGGAGGAAGGTCTGCAAATGATCAATCCGTTTAAAAAATATAGAATCGATCGTTTATTTTTTTACAGCTTTGCCACGTTAATTGTGATCGTGCTGACTTCTACGGTCTTGATAAGCTTTCGAATGTCATCGAACGAGCTGGCACAAACGACATCGCATTATCAACATAAACTTCTTGTGGAGCTGAATAAGGAAATCTCCTCCCGGCTTCAAACGATTGAACAGATTTCCCTATCGCTATCCCGTGACGAGCAGCTCATTTCTTACCTTAGAGTACAGAAGGACGAGTATCAGCGATATCAAGAATCTAGGAACGTGGCACAAACCTTGGCCAATGTCACGTACTCCATCCCCATGATCCAGGAAATTGATCTTTATATGGATCAGCCGGTATTCGGAGATTCCAAAAGTTACATTCAATTTATGGAGAGATCCCAAGCCTCTGGCCGGGTATGGTTCGATGCCTTGCAAGATAATGATACAACCTGGTCTAGCGAGCATATGATTCCCAGTTTCCAAGGGAATGTACCTGTTATGAGTTATGCAAGGAAAATTATCTATGATAACAAATATTTAGGCATACTAGTCATCCAAATCAAGGCCGAAAGCATTCGATCTACGTTGGCAGGTCAGTCAACGGAAGCTAACCGTCTTATACTGAGCGATACCGGCAAATTATTGTTACATACAGGGAATATTTCCAACCATGTGCAGTTATCTGAGTGGCTACAGCATAAAATAGACGATTCCGGATATACACGGATTAGAGGGGAAGCCGGATTAGAGGATAACCTGTTCGTGTATTCCAAGTCACCGAGTTCCCAGTGGACTTTGGTCGAGGTAACGCCTTGGGGGCAGATTTCGGCAGGTGGATATAAGCTTGCTGAAGCTGTAGGAATCATAGGAATAGTAGCCATTCTACTTACTCTGCTGCTTGCCCTGTGGCTTAGCAAGCAGTTTACGAAACCGATTAAATATTTAATCAGCATGATGTCAGCGTATTCGTTAGGCGGAAAGAAAATTACGGTTCCCATGGATTACGAAAATGAATTTGGATATTTGTTCTTGGGATATTCCAAACAGAACGAACGGATAGAGGAACTGTACGATTCGCTGCAGCGCCGCCATGAACAACAGCGCAAAGCGGAAATTGAGGCCTTACAGGCGAATATCAACCCTCATTTTTTATATAACACTTTAGATCAATTAAACTGGATGGCTATTACACGAGGACAGCATGAGATCAGCAGAATCATAGAACTAATGGGTCGAATGTTCCGCATAGGTCTTTCGAATGGAGAAAGCTTTGTGACATTGGCCGAGGAAGTGTTGCATGTAGAAAGCTATCTGGAGATTCAACAATTGCGTTGGAAAACCGGCCTTGCGTACACCATTACGTTAAGCAGCGACTTGAAGAAGTTGTTCCTCCCCAAACTGATCCTACAGCCTTTTGTAGAAAATTGCATCATCCATGGCTTTGCGGTTCGAAGTGAGGGACACATTCATATCAACATAGAAGTAAATGAAAATACGCTCAACATCGTGATTGAGGATGACGGTGTTGGATTACAGATGGGGCCCGACGCACCGCACCAACGCAATACAGGGGGGTACGGCGTTCGAAATGTAAAAGAGCGAATCAAGGTTTACTTTGGGAACAGATACGGAGTCGTATTGACACCGCGAATTACAGGAGGAACGCGCGTTCATATTACGCTGCCGGCACTGACATCACGTCCTGACCCGGCAGCAATGGGGAAAGAACAATGAATAAACGGAATGGATTTTATAATAATTTGTGCATTAGCCTCATTTAAGCGCTTAAGAGATCATGCTATCATTCGATTAGGAGGACGCCAAACTATGTGGAGAATCGCAATCATTGATGACGACCGCCAAGTACTTCAGGGCATGAGATGCGCTATTCCCTGGGAAGAGCTGAATGCAGAATGCGTCGGGGAAGCCCTGACCGGAGCAGATGGCTTAAGGATGGTAATGGAGGTTCAGCCGGATATCGTCATTACGGACATTTATATGCCAGTCATGAACGGTATCGATATGATTGAGCGGCTAAGAGAAAATGAATTTCGGGGTAAAATCATCATTTTAAGCGGATATTCCGATTTTGAGTTCGCAAGGCAAGCCTTAAGATTTCACGTAAGTGATTATGTGTCTAAGCCCATTTCCTTGCAAACGCTTAATTCTGTTCTTTCCAAAGTGATTCACGAACTTACAGAAGAGGAAGAACAGCGCATGAAGCAGGTTGATCTTGCGCAGAAGCTTTCCATGTACGAGCCCTTTGTCCAAAAGGAGTGGGTGCAATCCGCCGTTGCGGGCACACTTAGCGTGAACTGGAACGAGGCTATGCTGCCGCCGCAGTTTCGTGATTGGCACAATAAAACCCACATTGTCCTAGGGATCGAAATTGTACGTGATTTACGTGCAAGTGAAGTATTGTTGACCGATTGGAACTTATTCCGATTTGCAGTTAACAATATCGTTTCTGAGTTAGCGGGGGAGCAGTTTGAAGGGTTTGAATACACCAATCTGCCTAGTACACGCTCGGCGTTGCTGTTACATCTTGATACGGATGAAGAATACAGCGATTCGCTAGAGAAACTAAGTAAGCTCTCAACCCGAATCATAGAGTCGATCAGAGCACATTTGAAATTGACCGTTCGTGTTGGTATCGGAACCATTAAGTCGCATTGGACAGATATTCCCGATTCCACTGAAGAAGCATTCCGTGCCATGGACCTGAAGGAGCAGCGCCCCAACCCCATTTATGATGTGTTCATGTATAGCAGCGCAGTCAAAGGTGCGAAAGAATTGGCCAGAATCCGGCCGGTTAAATTTTATTCCGAGCTGGCTGGAGCGATTAAGGTATCTCAAGAGGTTAGGGCTTACGAAATTATCGCAGCGAATTTGGAAGTCATCGAACGGGATATGGAATCGACCACTCCTGATTATCTGCAGATGCTGGCGGGAGAGCTTTGGGGTATTTTTGCCTACTGCTTATACGAAGTGGGTATGGTGCTCGATGATATGTTCTCCAATGAGCAAGTTGTGATGGAAATGGCAGGAATTACAAAGACTGAGCATTTGGCCGAATGGCTTAAAGATAAAATATCGATCATTTGCACAAGCAGAGAATTCAAAGGGAACAGTAAACATCAGCAAGTCGTCGACTCCATGATTCAGTATATCCATGAACATTACATGGAGGATATTAATCTCATTGATTTTACAAGCAAAGTTTACATCTCCCGCAATTATTTAGCCATCATATTTAAAAATGCCACAGGTGAAACCTTTAACAACTATTTGACGCGAGTACGAATCGAGAAGGCTAAGGAGCTGCTCTTAGAACGTAATATGTTGGTTTATGAAGTGGCCAAAAGAGTTGGCTACAAGAATGTTCCTTACTTTAGCAACCTATTTAAGAAATATACCGGCATGAATCCAACCGACCTAGTGAAATGAATGAAAGCAATCTAATCTTTTCTTTAGGGGTGAATCCAATGTTTCTACAGACGAATGATTTAAGCGGTTCCGTTCGAGAGCAAGTTTATGAAGCACTGAAGGAAAACATGATTCAGTTGATTTGGAAACCAGGTATGCTGATCTCGGAAACGATGGCTGCAGAAATGATGAGCGTAAGCCGCAGAATCATCCGTGAAGCTTTTGCAAGGCTTTCCAGGGACAAATTAGTTGAAATTATTCCCCAGAAGGGCTGCTATATTACGAAAATCGATCTAGCGCATGCGGATGAAGCAGCTTTCATTCGGGAGCAGCTCGAAGCGGAAGTGATTCGGTTAGCCTGTATGCGGATGACAGCGGAACATACCGCGATGCTGCAGAGTCTGTTAGAACAACAGGAGCTAGCCGTCAAGGAAAAGCAATTCGACCAATTAGCAATGCTCGACGATCATTTCCATCAAATGATTTTTGCCGCGTGTAACATGGAACGTACCTGGACAGTACTGCAGCAGAAGTCTATGAACAGTAAACGAGTTCGTTTTTTGATGGAGCCATCCTTAGAAAACTGTGAGCTTATGTTGAGTGAGCACCGAGTGATTGTGCAGGCTATTCATAGCAAAGACCCCGATCAGGCCGTATGTGTATTAAGAAAGCATTTCAAATTACTTAGCTTCGATAAGCTTGGTTTGTTACATAAATATCCGAACTATTTTAAAGCGTAGATGGCAGGCGTTCACTCAAATGGGGGAACGCCAATTTATTGTGTTCGTTTAGAGGAGTTGTCATAGCTGAATAGAAGGGGTGCGCACTTTTATTACTTCTCTGCGAGCTCATCTTTGACTTCGAATGATTCTACTAGGATTCCCTTAATATGGATATGTGTTAAACTAAATTTGAAGGTGATTATCTAGCTGCTGATTGCGAGACTAAAGTTGGGATGGTGTGATATTTTATGAGTTTAAATGTGAAAAACGAGCTTGTTTTACCGCGAAGCAAACCGGAAGCGCAAGGGCTTTCCTCATCAGCCATTGTGGAGTTTCTGGAAGCCGTACGGACCAAGAATCTGGAACTTCACAGCTTCATGCTGCTCAGAAACGGCTTTGTCATTTCAGAAGGATGGTGGAGCCCTTATGAGGCTGAGCTGCCTCACTTGCTGTTCTCGCTGAGCAAAAGTTTTACGTCCACCGCGATCGGACTTGCCGTATCGGAAGGCATTCTCTCGCTGGACGATCAAGTCCTTTCGTTTTTTCCGGATGAGACGCCAAGCGAAGTGGCGCCGAATTTGTTCGCTATGCAAATTCGCCATTTGTTGATGATGGGTACAGGACACTCGCAAGATACGATGGATTCGTTGTGGAAGCAAGCAAACGGTAACTGGGTCGAAGCATTTTTACAGCAGCCGGTTAATTACGAGCCGGGAACTCATTTCGTATACAACAGCGGGGCGACTTATATGCTGTCCGCCATTTTAAACAAGGTAACGGGACAATCGCTGCTGGACTATTTGCAGCCTCGTCTGCTGAATCCACTCGGCATTACCGGTGCAACGTGGGAAATGTGCCCGCGTGGCATTCAAGTTGGCGGCTGGGGACTCAGCGTGACAACGGAAAGCATCGCCAAGTTTGGGCAGCTTTATTTGCAGCAAGGGATCTGGAACGGAGCACGTATCATTTCTGCGGACTGGGTGGCGGAAGCAACTTCGAAGCAAATTTCGAACGGCGACGGTGGTGAAAGTGATTGGGCGCAAGGGTATGGGTATCAATTCTGGAATTGCCGGCACGAGGCATACAGAGGCGATGGAGCCTTCGGCCAATTTTGCATCGTAATGCCGCAGCAAAATGCCGTCATGGCAATTACAGCAGGATTGAATGATATGCAGGCAGTGCTGAACACAGTGTGGACACACTTGCTGCCGGCTATGACTCCGTCCGCGCTGCCGCATTACGAGGAGTCTGCCGTCTTATTAGCAGAGAAATTGCAAGAGTTGCGTCTTGGTGCGCCGCAAGTAGCGGATTCCTCTCCAAGAGAAGCGGAGTTTACCGGGTCTTATCAACTTGAGGAAAATACGCTGTGTTGGGAAACGCTCACGATTGCTTTTGACGAAAGTGAAGCGAATATTAAGCTTCGGAACAACAAAGGAGACCATCATCTGAGGTGCGGCCGGGGGGCATGGGTGGAACAAGCGTCCCGACTCAATCAAGGCATGGAACAGCGAATAGCGGCCAGCTTCACCTGGAGCGATCCGGATACGTTGGAGCTGACGGTTCGATACATCGAGACGCCGTTTTGCCACACGGCCGTTTGCCGCTTGAACGGGACACAAATCACGCTCGAACTCAAATCGAACCTTTCCTTCGGACCGAGAGATTTGTCACCGATTAGAGGCAGGCTGCAGCTGGCACAATAGCATACATAACGGATAAAAACCACCTGATGCCCTGAGAAATCGAGCGGGATTGTGCGCTGAGTGAGGCTGTAAAATTATTTTGCAGCAAGCGTGTATAAATTGCTTTTTAATGGGCAATAATAACATTTATTGCGTGAATAACGGAAAAGAACGAGAACCTGTTTACCGGATAATGTTCGTTGTTAAAACTTGTATCCATAGTTGGAATTGAAAATTGAATGAAGTATTGCCTGCAGCATGGTGAAATTCGCCTTTCATGTAAAACGCAAGAAAAAATAAAATCCCTTCTAAGTAGACAGAGTTTACTTGGTGGGGATTTTTTCATGTGAGGATGCACTCGCGGGGGGCGTCCTCTTTTTTATGTTTTCATAAATTGCTTGGGCGTTTGGCCATAGGTTCGTTTAAAAATGCGAATAAAATAGCTGGTGTCCATACCTAACTGCTGCGCCACTTTTTCAATTGTGATACCAGGGTTTTCCTGAAAAAGCTGAACGGAACGGCGCATCCGAATCTGCTGAATATACTGCTGAGGCGTAACGCCATAGCTGCCTATGAATAGTCGGTGAAAATGCATAGAGCAGCATGTCATATATCCGTCGTGACGCTTCCCAATAGCCACTTTCTCCATTCAAGCTGATATGCTGCCATAAGGCCTCAAGCTTATTCCAAAGCTCATGAAACTGGGCTTTTTTCACTGGAGTGGGCTTCTGACGGACGAGGTGCTCCAAAATGGCATCGGCCGAAGTGCCGCTGAAAGCCACGAAACCCAGCTCCCATGGATCTTCGCCTTGATCAGGATAATATTCATGCGGTACGCTTGTGGCAGGATAAGCATAGTTCAGGGGGCTTAATAGAAAGCGGGAACTGTGGTCCGCTATTTTCTTATTTTTGGCCAAAAGAAAACGATTTAGGGGAAATAAGATCCTAGAGTTCCGTCTGAACCATGAAGCCGACAATTAGCTCAAATAGCGCCCTGTAGTTCCCTAACGTACTAGGGATACAGGAGACATACACGTACCAAAAGGGCTGTCCCAAGAGTAGAACTTGCTACTCTCGGGACAGCCCTTTGTGCTAGTGGTTAAAGCGAATCACTTTATGCGCATACCGGCCAAGCTCCAGCTTTCCGGGAGCAACATGTTCCTGCGTCACAGGATCGAAGCCCCCACGCGGAAGAGTGACGCTGCCCCCGGCGCCGTCCATGTTCACGACGACCCAGACGTCATGATCGACTCCCCTCCGAGGAGCAACGAGCGTGCCTTTCGTTACATCGGAGCGCACGTTTACACCGGCTTCATCCGCATAACGGAGGATAAGGCGATTCAGCAGACGCTCCCCGTCTTCGCCGGCGGGCAAGGAGCCCAGCATGACGATCTTGCCTTTGCCGTGCTGCTTCTCCGTGATGAAAGCAAGGCCAGGTGCCAGCCCGCCTTCCGCAAGGACACCGACTGCCGCAGCTTCCTTCGGCTCGAATACGGAGCTCCAGAGGGAGAGCGGAGCATTGACGCCAAAAGCGCTGCCCGCAGAACCGCTGCCTTCCATCGGGAATGTGTACACTGTTTCCACCCCCGCTAAGCGTTCGAGTACGCCAAGTGCGGCATCCGTGTGTACGGTGTGCTCCGCAGTCCGGCCGCCTGTAAACGGCCCGATCACCCAAACACCGCCTGCCTCGACGAGTTGTAAAGCTCGCTCGGTATAGTCGGAAGAGACATAAGGGAGGAACGGCGTAAACAGCAGCTTGTAGCCGTCGAGCGGAGCACCTTCCGGAACAACGTCGCGATGCAAGCCGGTGTTTAGCAGATGCCCGTAGAAATCCGTCATCAATCCGCGATGACTCAGCTTTCGGTGCGGTTCTGTCTTCAGAAACGCTTTGGCCCGATCCGAATAGGTGAGGGCGACCTCGGCCTGCACCGGTCTGGTAGACAGTATTGTTGCTTCGATTTCTTGACGAGCCTGCTCGACTTCCAACACATTGGGATAGCCGACCGTAGGCTTGCCCCACGCGCTGATGACCGATCCGTGCGGCTGCTCGCAGCCCGCACGCTGCTGCCGCCAGAGCCAGTAGCAGAATCCTTCCGCGCCCAAGGCATAAGCAGCTACCGCTTCCGCTTTCAGATAGCCGTTCGGATGCGGTTTCGCATAACTTTCCAATGAGGCCGCAAAGGAAGGACTGGTTTCCATGATCCAGTAATCCCGTCCGCGTTTGAAATTGCGCCAGAGATCATTGTTAATCAAGTAGCCAGGAATGTTATCGAACGTAGCGTACGTGTCGAAGGAAGCAAAGTCCAAATTGCGGAACAATCGTTCATTATCGACGTGGAATGCCACGCTGCTGTTATGAGTAATCGGCGCCTCGGAATAATTTCGGATAATTGCGGCTTGCTCGTCCGCAAATTGGGCGATTTTTTCCATCGAGAACAGCTGGTAGTTCGTCTTGAGGGAAGAATTGTGCAGAAAAGGCGCAGGACCGGGCTGCGGCACCTGATCGAAGCTGTGGTAGTACTCGCTCCAAATTTGCGTCCCCCAGGCATCATTGAGCTGTTCGATGGTACCGTAGCGCTCCTCCAGCCATTGCTGCCATTGGCTGCGGCATGTTTCACACAGGCACTCGGCGACATGCGCCTTGAATTCATTGTCGAGCTGCCAGCCGATGACGCCAGGCAATGGACCGATGGCTTGCGCGATATGCTCAGTTATGATGGCGGCTTTTTCCCTAAAGTAAGGATGGTTCGTGCAGGCATGCTGTCTGGAACCATGTCCCATCACCTGCAGCTGCTCATTTACATACATTCGCTCGGGATGGCCGTGCGTAAACCAGATAGGCGGCGTCGGGGTCGGCGTACACATGACGGTATCGATGCCCGCCTCGCTCAGCCAGCCAATGACTTTGACAAAAAAGCTAAGATCAATGTGTCCTTCCTGCGGCTCCATGTTCGACCAGGCGAACTCACCGATCCGAACAACGTTAATTCCCGTCTGCTGCATAAGCGCAATATCCTGTCGTAGAACGTCTTCCTCCCAAAGCTCGGGATACCATGCGGCTCCGTGGTAAAGCTTCTTGCCCATTCCATTCACCCTATTCATTTGAAGTATAAGTTCTACTATAAGCCGGAATCATCCCAATAAACAATCGTATTTTATTGAACAGTTTGCACTAGGCCATACAGGGGATTTCAACAGTTTTATCGCGTTTGCATTTTCTTGATTTGGTCTCAAACAGTATGTTGGAAAGGCTTACAAAAATGTCTGATTGGCGGAAAATAGTTAAGGCTGCATACTGGGTCTACACCGCTCGCGAGGCGATCAACTACTTGGAGGTGAAGGGAATGAAACGGGCGGCTGCACCTAATTCGATAGTCGCACAATCGGCTACACGTGACCAAGCGATACGCCGTTCCCATGTAGGGGGACGACTGCTGAAAGACAAATGGCTGTACTTGCTATTAGCTCCGGGATTGTTATATTTCATTATTTTCAAATATGTCCCGATGTGGGGCGTACTGCTTGCTTTTAAAAATTACCAGCCATTTCTAGGCTTTTGGAAAAGCGACTGGGTGGGGATGGATCACTTTCGTGTTTTTTTCACGAATCCTGAATTTTTCATGCTGCTTCGCAACACGCTCTTGCTCTCGTTCTACAACTTGTTGTTTTTCTTCCCGGCACCGATTGTTTTGGCACTGCTCTTAAATGAAGTCCGTCTGGCCTTTTTCAAAAGAACCATTCAAACACTGATCTATGTACCGCATTTTATTTCTTTAGTTATTGTGGCCAGTTTGACGTATGTGTTTCTTACAACACAAGGCGGGATTGTGAATGAGATGCTGCAGCAGCATACGGGCACCAAAATCGATTTTCTGGCTAATCCTCATTGGTTCCGACCGATGATTATCATTCAAACGATATGGAAGGAATGCGGATTTGGCACGATCATTTTCCTAGCGGCTCTGGCGGGTGTAGATGTTGAACAATATGAAGCTGCCATTATGGACGGCGCAAACCGCTTTCGGCAGATGTGGCATATTACGCTGCCTTCCATTCGGAGCACAATCATCATTCTCCTCATTCTGCGGATGGGGCAGGTCTTGGACAACGGTTTCGAGCAAATTTTCTTGATGCTCAATCCTTTGAACAGGGAGACAGCGGAAGTATTCGATACGTACGTCTATATGATGGGGATTACGCAAGGCGCGTTCAGTTACAGCACAGCGGTCGGCTTGTTTAAAGCGATTGTCGGCGTTATCCTCGTTCTCGGCACGAACTGGCTGGCGAAGCGCTTCGGCCAATCCGGAATTTATTAGGTGAAGGAGGAGAGGCACATTGTCTAAAAGGTACAAAAGCTTTGCAGGGACCCTATTCGATGTAAGCAATTATATTCTGCTCAGTATTATAGGTATCGTAGCCGTTCTACCCTTCATCTATGTGGTGGCCGGTTCGTTCGCTTCGGATACGGAGTTGACCCAAAGAGCGGTCTTCCTGATTCCCAAAACGTTTACTCTGTCGGCTTACGAGTTTATTTTTTCGACAGATACGATTTTGAAAAGTATTTGGGTTTCGCTTTACGTGACCATCGTCGGTACGATCGTCAATCTGTTTTTTACCGTAACGATGGCGTATGCCTTATCCAAAAAAGCGCTTATGGGCCGAAATACGGTATTAAATATGATCGTTTTCTCCATGCTCTTCGGCGGCGGTCTGATTCCAACTTATATCGTTGTTCGCGAGCTTCATATGCTCGATACCTATTGGGCTCTAATGATTCCAGGAGCAATCAGCGCTTTTAATCTGATTATCGTCAAAAATTTCTTTCAGGAGCTCCCGCAAGAGCTGGAGGAAGCGGCCAAGATTGACGGCTGTACGGAGATCGGGCTCCTCTGGCGCATAGTTCTCCCTCTATCCATGCCGGTGCTGGCCACATTCACGTTGTTTTATGCGGTTGGCCATTGGAACAACTTTTTCTCCGCTTTGCTGTATCTCAACGATCCGGCCAAATGGCCGCTTCAGGTCATGCTGAGACAAATCGTGCTGCTGTCGCAAATGGCGGCCGGCGATATGAGTTCAGTCGATCCGCAGTTCGTGAAACAGCAGGAGCAATCTATCAAAATGGCTGTTATCGTCGTCGGCACCATCCCCATTTTGCTCGTCTATCCGTTCCTGCAAAAGCATTTTGCCAAGGGGGTCCTTATTGGATCGGTCAAGGGTTAAACGGATAACGATAGCTAATCTTAACTGTTTCTCGGCAATTCAGCCTAGGCCATGCCGAGAGGCTGCCCATATTAAAGGAGGAGCGATCACATGAAAAAGAACTCAAAAAAATGGATTTCCGTTGCAGCAGTCAGTACGGTGGCTATGACAACAATTGTTGGCTGCAGCAGCGGAGGTAAGGAAGCGGCAACCACTCCTTCAACAGCATCATCTGCTCCCTCAGCAGCTACGCCTGCACAGCAGCAAGCACCGCTGGATCTGAATGTCATGCTTCCGATTTTCAAGACGAACTTCCCTAAGGACGATGGTCCGGTCGTGACGGAAATTGAGAAAAGGACGAATACGAATATCCACCTGGAATGGGTGCCGAACGCATCGTATCCGGATAAATTCAACATCACACTTGCTTCCGGCAAGCTTCCCAGTATCATCTATGTACCTGATGTGAAAAATCCGAGCTTCGTGAATGCGGCGAAATCCGGCGCGTTCTGGGAAGTAGGCAAGTATTTGAAGGACTTCCCGTCACTGAGTCAGGCGAACTCCGTTATCATGAACAACTCCTCTATCGATGGCAAAAACTATGGCGTTTACCGTGGACGCGCGCTTGGCAGAAACGGAATTAACTACCGTAAAGATTGGCTGGAAGCTGTGGGTATGCAGCCGCCCAAAACAATCGACGATTTCTACAACATACTGAAAGCGTTTAAGGAGAAAGATCCGGATAAAAACGGCAAAGATGACACCTACGGTATGGTGATGGTGAAATGGACCGGGCAATGGGCCAGCAGCTTCGACATTATTAAGCTTTGGTTCGGCGCTCCGAACAAATGGGGTGTCGTAGACGGCAAACTGATGCCGGAACATCAAACGCCGGAATATTTGGAAGCTTTGAAATTTATGAAAAAGCTATATGATGAAAAGTTGATCAATCAGGACTTTGCTGTATTTGACTCGGCGAAGTGGAACGATCCTGTTGTCAATAATCAAGCCGGCGTTATCATTGACGTGACTGACAATGCAGCACGTTTGGACGATAAAATTCACCAGACGCTCGCGAAGGAAGGCAAGGATAAGCCGGACATTCATTACATTGATAACATGATTGGCGTCACCGGCAAAGTCGGTCTCAAAGCACTTCCAACATCCGGTTTTGCAGGATTGCTCGCCATTCCGAAGTCGTCTGTGAAAACGGAAGACGATTTGAAGCGCGTGCTGAAATTCCTGGATCAAATGAACTCGCCGGAGCTCACCACAATAGCCGGTTATGGATTGGAAGGAAAGCACTACACGAAAGAAGGCGACGCCGTAGTGCCTAGCAAAGATACAGCGCTTCTGGAGTCTGAAGTTGAAGGCTTGAACCAAATGCTGCCTTTCATCCCAGAGGATCGCGGCTTGAAAGTGAAACAAACACCGCTTCGCCTGCAAACGACGAAAATTCAAAAAGAAGCGGAGCAGTTCATCGTGGCTAACCCTGCAGAGCCGTTTATCTCCCAAGTCTACTCGCAAAAAGGTCAGCAGCTGGACAACATTATCAATGATGCGCGCATCAAATTCATCGTCGGTCAAACGGACGAAGCAGGATTGAAAACGGCGTTTGAGACATGGAAAAAATCAGGTGGGGACGACCTGGTGAAAGAAATGAACGATCTTTACGCCGCAGTGAAGAAGTAATGAATTGAAAAGCTTAGGCTAGCAGCCGCATTCAGGCACTCAGGTTTCGCAACTGGCGGAACTTGGGTGCCTTCTTTCAGCTGTAAGAAGTCGGAAAAGTATGGGAAAAACTCTGATATTTAACTTCCGCCCTCTCTGTTTCCGATATATGCTCAAAGTTATAGCGTCATTTGCTTGAAGCTAAACTTACGAATGGGTTGGTGACAGCATGTTCTTAAGCACCGTAAAAGCAAGATTCGGTAAAATGCAAGACCGGACGGACGGCGGCAAAGGCCGCTTTTTTAGAAAAAGCCTGATCATGATTTTTATCGTCTCCGGCATCCCGGGACTCATTATGGGCGCACTGGTGTATTGGATCGCCGGCGGGCGCATCGAGAGTGAACTGCTGCAGCTGCATTACAAACAAATCGAGCAGCGTTCCCAAAATATAGACGATCAACTGGGCAACCTTGAGCTGCTGTTATCCCACTGGGCGTTTGACAATAAATTCGATTACAGCTTGAACGGGTTCGATTTCGTGAGAAACTTTGAAAGAACGCAAGATATTACAAGAACGCTCGTCGCGATGCAGGGATCCAATGCGCTGGTGAAGAAGGCGGAGCTGTATATCGGCGGTTCGAGCTCCGTTCTATTTAATCCGGAATATACCTTGCTGGATAACCAGACATTATCAGGCATGTACGATAAACTGATTCATGGCAAAAATATTACCTACTGGACACAGTGGGCCTTCGATGCCAGTCAGCCGAATACGAAGGATTTGACGCTTGTTCACCATATTCCAGGAGGCAGTTTGAATCCTTTCGGCGTACTCGTGTTTAGATTTGATAACGAGAAAATCGCGAACCTGCTGAAAACGATGACGCCGTATGATGAAGGCGAAACATTCGTGCTGCAAAATTCCGGAGAGCTTTATGTCTCTGCTAGCGGAAGCGCTTCCAATTCGCCGTTCGTCATGGCTTTACGGGAAAAAATCACGTCTTTGGGCTCCCCAAAAGGATCCTTCTTTATAGATTACAAAGGGAAGACCTACACGGTTTCCTATGGCAGCTTATCCAGAATTGCGGACGATTGGACGTATGTATCGGCATCTCCGATCACGAGCATCATTTCACCTGTGGTGTTTATTTCCAAGCTGATCATCACTGTAAGTCTGATCGCTCTGCTGCTTGCGGCCCTGCTCTCCTGGCTGGCGTCGCGGCGCATCTATTTGCCGGTCAAACGGCTCGTCACGCTGCTTGGCAGTCATACAACCTGGGCAGGTCGGGAAGACGAATTCACCTTGATCGAAAAGCAATGGCGAAACCTGCACGAGGAGAGCCTTGAGCTTAACACCAAGCTCGCGGAGCAGCTGCCGCATGTGAAAGACAGTTTTTTACACCAACTGCTGCAGGGCTACCTTAACGACTACTCGGAGGAAGATTTGCTGCGCAGGATGGAGCGGTTTAAATGGGAGGTAAGAAATCGGCATTTTACCGTGCTGTATGTTCAGTTAGTCGGCATGACGAGTATGGATGGGACGTTTCGCTATGGCGATGAGGGGCTTGTAACGTTCGCGGCTGTCAACATGATCAAAGAGCTGGCTTCCCAACATTTTGAGCAAGGTGATACGCTAAATTTCCACGATCTCACAGCAGGTCTCCTGCTCATCACGCCGGAACATCAATCGATCACGGAAGCGTTTGAAACGTTCAGCGAAGAATTGACACAGTACATTAACCGCATACTGAAAATGCGCGTCACGATCGCGATCAGCCGTCCGGTCTCGCATATTTCGGATGTTCCGCTTGCTTTTGACAGAGCCAAACAGGCCGTCAGCTACCGTAACTTTGAAAATGCGAACCAGATTATCGATATGGAGAAGGATCACCTCGAAGGTGATGAGGCATCGGAGCCCCAATATCCGTTTACGTTGGAGCGGGAGCTGATTCAGGCGCTTCGCACCGGCCGGGAAGACGAGGCGCACGACATGCTGGCGTCGTTCCTTGAGGCGCTTTCCTGCAAAGGAGCGAAAGAGATCGATGTGCAGCAAGGCATGCTGCATTTGCTCGGCAACGTCCAGCACGCCATTATGGTTTCCGGTATTAACCCAAACCGGCTGTTCAAAGGAGCGAATTTGTACGAGCAGCTCTCCCAAATTCGCGAGCCTCAGCGAATCCTGAGATGGTTTCAGGATAAAGTGATTGTTCCGTTCCAGAGTGAGCTGACAGGACGCTCTGATGCACAGGTCAAGCGCATCATCGAGCAAGCGATGATTTATTTACAGCAAAATTATATGAACGATATCTCTTTGGACAATTGTGCGGATCATACCGGCACCAATCCTTTTTTCCTCAGCAAGACGTTCAAACAGGTAACCGGGAAAAACTTTATCGACTACTTAACGGAGTTGCGTTTGGAGAAAGCCAAAGAACTCCTGCGCGAGTCCGAAATGAAGATCAGCGATGTCGCCGATCAAGTCGGCTATCAGCACAGTTATTTTAACCGGATTTTTAAAAAGCTCGAGGGCATGACGCCGACCCGTTATCGGGAACTCAGCCGAAGCTCATAAACGAGTAAACAATAATGTGATAATTCGGAAAAAAAGTGCTAATGTCCCGCTCTGCCCCGACAATAAAGTCTCATTGTAGGCAAGAGGTCACATTTCTACAATGAAGCTATTAGAGGAAGGGAGATGCATATACTTGGCAACGGAAACGAATGTAAAGCTGCGGTGGTTAACAAAAGACAAAATTGCGTCCATGCCGGTTGGCATGACTTGGGGAATACCATGGAAGGAAGGCGAGCTGCGCCGGGAGGAGTCATTGCTTCTAGCCGGAGCGAACGGCGGGGAGACAATCCCGCTGCAAAGCTGGCCAACGGCTTATTGGCCGGATGGCAGTGTCAAATGGTCTGCCCATGCGGCGGCAGTCCAAGATCGTTCCACTGCCAGCTTCACCATTGTCAAAGGAAATGGCCCTGTTCCGGACAGACGTGTCACCGTCCGTGAGACGGATGACACGATTACGCTGGATACGGGAGTTATGGTTTGCACGCTGGGCAAACAAGGCGCGCATTGGCTCCGCAGCATCGTCCGCCAAGGGGCGGAAGTGTGCAGCGGAGGAGAATTGATCTGCATAAAGGAAGCTCGTTCCGAGGTGTCCGGGACTCGGACGCTGATGGAAGAGCCGTTTGAGAGCCGTGTCCATCAGGCGATTGTAGAGCAGGACGGGCCTGTCCGCGCGGTGGTGAAACTCAGCGGCACACATCACGCGGTGAACGGTTCGCGGGAATGGCTGCCTTTTTCGCTGCGGCTGTATGTCTACGCAGGCTTGGAGTCGATTCGACTTGTGCATACGTTCCACTATGACGGCAACCCGAACGAGGATTATATCAAAGGGCTTGGCATCCGTTTCACCGTGCCGATGCGAGGCGCCCACTATAACAGGCATGTCCGTTTTGCCGGGGATAACGGGTATTTTAGCGAATCTCCGAAGACGCTGCATACACGGCGGACGAAGGGGAAGTACCGGGAGCTTTTTGAACGCCAGACACTAGGCGAGGCGGTAGCCTTTGATCCGCAGGATGACGCTTATTTCTTAAGCTTGCTGGATGATTCGGCAACGTGGGACAGCTTTAAATTGGTGCAGGATTCGTCCGACCATTACCGGATCTGGAAGCAGACCAAAGCGGCGTGCAGCTGGGTGAAGGTGACGGACGGACAGCGAGCAGGCGGGCTGAGCTACGTTGGCGGTGATGGCGGCGGCTTGGCTGCTGGCTTGCGGCATTTTTGGGAGAAGCACCCTTCTGGCTTTGACGTGCAGGGCATGGCAGAGGCGGAAGCCGCTATGACGGTGTGGCTGTGGTCGCCGGATTGCGCGCCGATGGATCTGCGCCATTACGATACCGAAACGCATGTGGAGTCTTCCTACGAGGGCGCAGAGGAACTTCGGGCTACGCCGTATGGCATTGCGAACACGAGTGAGATGACGCTGTGGAGCTTGGCCGCCACACCGGGGCCCGAGCTGCTGGAAAGCATGTGTGCGGAGACGCAAGATCCGTCTTTACTCGTTTGCGAACCGGAACATTATCATGCGGCTCGGGCCTTTGGCTATTGGAGCCTCCCGGATCGAAGCAGCATGGCTAAAGAAACGCTGGAGATGAGATTGGACGGCATCATCACGTTTTATCAGGACGAGGTGGAGCAGCGCAAATGGTACGGGTTCTGGGATTACGGCGATTATATGCATAGCTATGATCCGGTTAGGCACGTATGGAACTACGACCTCGGCGGATGCGCCTGGCAAAATACGGAGTTGGCGCCAAATATGTGGTTGTGGATCATGTTTCTGCGCTCAGGCCGGGGAGACATTTTCCGCATGGCGGAGGCGATGACCAGGCACACAAGCGAAGTCGATGTGTACCATTTCGGCGAATATGCCGGACTTGGCTCGCGGCATAATGTGGTTCACTGGGGCTGCGGCTGCAAAGAAGCACGTATCGCCATGGCGGGGCTGCACCGCTATTACTATTATTTGACCGCCGACGAACGGATAGGCGATATGATGGACGAAGTGAAGGATTCGGATTTCACGACGGTGAATTTGGATCCGATGCGTGCCTACTTTCCGAAGGACGAGCACCCGACCCATATTCGTGTGGGCCCGGACTGGGCGGCTTTCAGCTCCAACTGGATGACCCGTTGGGAGCGCTATGAAGACACAGCTTACCGGGACAAAATTTTAGTGGGAATTGAATGCATCAAAGGTGCGAACTACGGGTTGATCTCTGGCCCTACGTATGGCTACGACCCGAAAACCGGCGTCTTGACGCCGCTTGGCGATGACAACTGGGGACGCCACTTGGCGATTTGTATGGGCGGCCCGCAAGTCTGGTTTGAGCTCGCCGACATGCTGAAGGATCCGAAGTGGGAGGAAATGCTTGCCGATTTCGGCGTTTATTATAACAAGTCGCAGGAAGAGAAGGATTTGGTGACGAAAGGAGATATCAGCACCAAGCGCTTCGAGCACCCTGTTCTCAGTGCATCGATCGTTGCTTATGGCGCCCACTACAAGCAGGACAAAGAAACAGCGCGCACATGCTGGTCCATTCTTCTGGACAATCCATTTGCCCGTGTCGATCTGCAAGAGGAATCCTCGATTGTCACGCATGTGAATGAGCTCAAAGAGATCGATTGGATGAATACGAATGAGGCGGCGCAATGGTCGTTGAACACGATTATCGCTCTGGCGTTCATCCCGGATTCGATTCCGGAGGAACCCCGTGAGGCGCCGAAACGATAAGGAGGATCTATCCGTGAAAAGAGTTCTTATGTGCTTTCCCGAGGGTCGTCACAAAGCGCTGACCATGAGCTACGATGATGGCCGAAATGCCGACAAGCGGTTGGTGGACATTTTTAACCGCAACGGTGTGAAAGGTACTTTCCATATCAATTCAGGTTTGTTCGGCACGCCGGATCGAGTGACGGAGGAAGAGGTGCGTTCGCTTTATGCGGGTCATGAAGTTTCGGCTCATACGCTGACCCATCCGACGATTGCTAGGTGCCCTCAAGAACTTATCGTTCACGAAGTAATGGAAGACCGCAAGAACCTCGAACGAATTGTCGGCTATACCGTGCGCGGAATGTCCTATCCGAACGGCTCCTACAATCGCCGAATTAAGGAACTGCTGCCAAGTCTCGGAATTGAATACGCGAGAGTAGTGCCTAGCACGGGCAGCTTCGGCATGCCGGATGATTGGCATGAGTGGCAGCCTACCTGCCATCATAAACATGAACTGATGGCAAAAGCGGAAACGTTTGTCGAATTGCACAAGACCCAGTACCTATACCTGATGTACGTATGGGGGCACAGCTACGAGTTTGATCAGGACAACAATTGGGAGGTTATCGAGGATTTTTGTTCGTATGCAGGCGGCAGGTCCGATATATGGTATGCGACGAACATGGAGATTGTCGATTATACGAAAGCTTTTGAGCAGCTGAAATTTTCGGCAGCGATGGATTTCGTGTATAACCCGTCATTCCTCAGCGTTTGGTTGAGTGTTGACGGGCAGCCGGTCGAAGTGAAAAGCGGAGAGCAGAAGATGCTGTAAACATGTCACAAAAAAGAACTGACCCCGATTGGGTGGTTCTTTTTTGGCTTTGGGGCTTGCGAAATTTACCCTTCGTTCATGCGGTGACGGACATTTTCAAGATAGCGGGGGGAGGAGGGGGGAACTCCGGGGCGCTATTTTGCCCAAAACAGCCCTTTGCGCGATTGTGAGGAAACTATAGTCTGCTATTGAACCATTGTAGACAAATATTTGGCGACTTGGGTGAAATAAGACCCTGTCGTCTCCCTCCTGCCTGCGAATTTCTACATTTCGTCTACATAAAGGAACGGAGTTCCCATATTTATGGCGGGACATCCCTGCGCTGACGTTAGAGCCAGCAAGAAAGTGGCAATCCGGCAAAAAATGCATAGTCGCTTTTGAGCACAATTCAAAAAAGTCCGATTGTAGGCAGGTTGAATGTTGTTTACGCTGTTTGTGCAAGCGCTTTTGACGCTCAACCGACGGGCTACGATCTCAAGCTAATGGAGGAAGACATGGACATGAAATCATATTTTCACCCGAATGAGTCAATCGCTGGAAAAGCGAAATCGGATAAGCATATATTGGCGACCATTGCCGGCAGGTTTATCGGTGCCAATCCTAAGCATCCGCCAATTTATCGGATCTATTCGGACGAAGGTTTCCGGCGCGGGGCCGATTACCGTTACGAAATGGATCTGGCGCTGAGATGGCCTGAGCTGGAGGACGGACAGTTTGTCTATGTGTGGGGGAAACTGTGGTGCGACGGAGAGATCGAGCACCCGTTCAGTGTGAGTTGTTTTAGCCCCGTAAGCATCATGGTGAATGGGACGCAGCAATTTGCGTCGAATCTGAATGACGACGTATTCCCAGACCGGAGCAGCTACTTCCGTGCCAAGCTCAGCAAGGGCTGGAATCACATCGTTCTGGAATTCGTGAAAACCGCGACCGGCTGTGGCGGTAAGTTCGGAACGGGAAGCATAAAAGGTTTCCCGATGCACATTCTTGCCCCTACGGCGGATCGGGACGGTCAGGAGGGCTGGGTGTACAGCAGCCCGCAATCGGCAGCTTGGGAAATCATGCCTGGAGCCGAAGAGGAAAGAGGGGCAAGTGCAGCCGTTGCTGAGTGGTATCCGCAAATGAAATGGACACCACAGGAATTGAATGCAGGATGCTTCAACCGGATCTACGGAGAGCAGCAAGGAAAGATCGCTTATGCATGGACGAAGCTGGAAAACAGAAACCCGAGTGTGCAAACGGTCAGGATGATAGGTGAGTATCAAGGTCAGCTGACCGTTTACTTAAACGGTGCGCCGGTGTATGAGAAGCATCAGCAGCATTCCGCAGGTCCGCTGGACGTGACCCTTCCGATTCCGTTCGGCGTGCACGATCTCATAGTTCGTTCCGCTTGCGCGGGCGCGGCTTGGGGCTTCAGCTTGGAAATTGAGCACGTGAGCGGTGAATCAGCCGGTCCCGTGAGGCGAATTCAGCCTTACCCTGTTGAAGGACTGCGGGATGGTTGGCTGTATGCGGGGCCTTTTTCAGCTGACAACGCTCCGCTCCCATCGGCGATCACCCGCATGGATGCGGTGTTCGGCTCGGAAGGAGAGCGCACATTCTGGCGTGCCGATTTGCCGGGAGCCTGGGTCCGGCCCTATTTGGAGAATGCCGTTTACGGCAAATGGAACTATCCGCTTGGGGTGACGCTTTACGGCATCTTGCGAACGGGTTTAGAGCTCGAAGATCCGCACTACACGAATTATGCCGCCGATCATATCGAACAGTGCACTTCGTTGCACGCTTACAGCGTTTGGGACCAAGCGCAGTACGGATCGCCGGGCGTGAATCATCAGCTGACGCTGATCGACAGTCTGGATGATTGCGGATCATTCGGCGCAGCTATGCTGGAGGCTAACAAACTCCGTGCGCTTGCAGGCGCAGAGGCGGCAGCCGAACGCATTGCCCATTACATCTCGCGGGAACAGAGTCGCCTTGAGGAGGGGACTTTGTACCGGACGCGGGGGACGACCGATTTTATGAAGGACACGGTCTGGTGTGACGATTTATACATGAGCACGCCATTTCTCAGCAAATATTATGAGCTTACCGGCGACCTAGCGTATCTGAATGATGCGGCGAAGCAGTTTTTACAGTATAAAAAGCTGATGTTCATCCCCGAACAAGGCATTATGCATCATGTTTACGATTTTAAGTTCGGCAAAGGAAATGGCGTGCCTTGGGGACGGGGTAACGGCTGGGTGCTGTTTTCGTTAACAGAACTGCTGGCTGTAATGCCGGCGGAGCATTCAGAGCGACCGGCGCTCTTAGCCTTTTTCAGCGAGCTGTGCCAAGGTTACAGACGTTTACAAGGGATTCAGGGATTATGGCATCAAGTGCTGACAGATCCGGAATCATATGCGGAGGCTTCCTGCACCTCGATGTTCATCTACGCGTTCGCCAGAGGCGTCCGGTTCGGCTGGCTGGAAGAAGCAGCCCTGTATGTGGAGGCCGTGCTGAAGGGTTGGGACGGCTTGTCGCGCTATGCGATCGACAAACATGGCAATGTGTACGGCGTTTGCCGGGGCTCGGGCTATTCGTTTAATAGGCTGTATTATAAGGACCAGCTGTCGTGGCAGTTGAACGATACGCATGGTATCGGCATCGTGCTGTTGGCCGGCATTGAGGCGATGAAGCTGCGGAAGCATGTTTCGACATTGGGCGGACTTGAATCCAGATGATAAAATAGATTGAGATAAACCGGCAAACCATTGCGTTTGCTGGTTTTTTGCACTTTCTTTTTGGGATTTTGCTATTTTCAAAATTAGTAAATTAATGGACGGGAACTAGCGGAAAATTATAGAGATAGTATAAACGGCTAGTCCCCTCTCTGTCATTTGAACATATACTACAAGTGAATCTACATGACATTTATAGTGGGAGGCGAAATAGCGATAGCATCATTTCACCTAACTAAACTTGCTAAGAGATTCTCAGATTAGTTCTGTGATCCGATTATTTTATTGAAAAGAGGTAGTGCTAGATGTTACAAGACTTCATGATACCTATAACCATATTAACTTTTATATTCACGATCACTTTTATCTTCTTGCGGCCTACTGTCAATGAAGCGATTCCTGCCTCTGTCGGAGCTGCGGCCATCCTCCTTTGCGGCAGCGTTTCTTTATCTGATTTAGGTCAGATCGCCGAAACCATCGGCGGAGCAGCCGTAACGATTATGGCAACGATCGTGATGGCCATTGTAATAGAAAGCTTTGGTTTTTTTCAATGGTCAGCCGAAAAGCTATTGGAGAGGTCAAGAGGCTCCGGTATCCGTCTTTTCTGGCTAACGAATTTATTTTGCTTTCTTATGACGCTTTTTGTTAATAATGATGGAAGCATCTTAATTACAACCCCTATTTTACTCATGCTGCTTCATAAATTAGGCCTCAAAAACCATCAAAAAATACCTTACCTACTATCAGGAGCCTTAATCGCAACAGCATCTAGTGCACCTATTGGCGTTAGTAATATAGTGAATTTAATTGCGTTAAAGATTGTTCATATGGACCTCTACATGCATACTGCTATGATGTTTATTCCTGCTACGCTGGGGCTTGTCCTTCTATCGTTTCTTCTATTCGCTAGTTTTTATCGCGTCCTGCCTCGTCAACTTCCAACTATGAAAATAGCCTTGAGTCAAACGCATCCATTAGAAGACGACTCAGCGCAAAGTGGGAAAAAGAATTCTACCAAATTAATGCGAAATATTTTAATTTTTGTGTTCTGCGTACGTATAAGTCTTTTTGTCGCATCTTACATTCATTTTCCTGTGCCATTGATGGCCGTTATTGGTTCTGCATTCCTACTAGGATGGCGTTGGTACTTATTGAGAATTTCTCCGGTAGATATGATCAAAAAAACGCCATGGTATATCCTCATTTTCGCCTTCAGTATGTATGTAATTATATTCGGTTTGCATAATATCGGGCTCACGAAGTGGCTCACCCAGCTCCTTCAACCAATCGTTACTGGCAGTCTGCTTCAGGCAAGTGTCATGATGGGGATTCTGCTATCGGTTTTATCCAATTTATTCAATAACCACCCGGCTCTGATGGTAGGAACCTTAACCTTGACGAATATGGGTCTTGACCCTGTTACGTTAAAAATTGCGTATCTAGCGAGTGTAATCGGCAGTGATATGGGTTCACTTCTATTGCCTATCGGAACATTGGCTACGATGATGTGGATGCATCTGCTTAAGAAAGGCAAAGTAAAACTATCCTGGGGCCAGTATTTAAAAGTGACAGCAGTCGTTATTCCGATCACCGTCATTTTCACCTTAATCATCCTGGCATTTTGGGTATCATGGATCTTTTAGTACGGAAAAATGAGACAGGAGGTCGATCGTATGCGCGTTCTTGAACAATTTGTTGGTAAACAAGTGATCGTTGAGATTTCAGGCAATACGGTTTGTGAAGGGAGGTTAATTGATTTGGGGCTGGATCTGATGGTCCTCGCAAATGAACAAAGATTCTTTTACATCCCTTTAGTTCATGTGCAAAATGTCATTTTTGACGCACAATCTAGCGGGGAAATAACCGAACCTTCAAATGCTTCCATTGATTATCAAACGGAGAACCTCTCATTTCGGAAAATATTAACAAATGCCAAGGGGAGATTTGTAGAAATTTATGTGACGGGAAATAAAACGATTCATGGCTATTTAACGAGTATTATGAATGACTACTTCGTCTTCTATTCGCCGGTCTACAAAACGATGTTCGTATCTATGAACCATTTGAAATGGTTAATTCCTTATCAATCTAACCTTACTCCCTATTCACTTAGCAACCAATTACTTCCTGTAAGCCCAACTCAGATTACTTTATCTAAATCATTCGAAGAGCAATGCAAAAAGCTGGAAGGAAAACTAGTTGTTTTCGATCTGGGGGATCATACGAATAAAATGGGCTTACTTCAAAAAGCAGATAATAATTTCGTAGAACTTATCAATGCCCAAGGCGATAGAGTAGGTTGGAATCTACAGCATTTAAAAACGGTATATATGCCATGAACTGCAGAGGGTCTCTTTGATTTGATGCCTCTAACCGCACGCCAAATGACATTGCTTGCAAAAGACCTGGCTATGATATACTAGAACAATCATTCATCAGATCATTTAGGAGTGAAAGATTTTGCAGTCTTTGCTTGTTGTAAAAAATTTAACTAAGAAACATCCAAGCGGAGGGGCATCCCATTTATTTAAGGAATTAAATATGGAAGTCAGGTTAAAAGATTCAATCGCGATTCAAGGGCCTTCCGGACATGGGAAGAGCACGCTATTGCGGGTTCTAGCCTCATTAGAAGGCGATCATAGCGATTGTTTAGCTTTGCATGGACGGTCTGTATCCGCCTGGGGACCTTGCGAATGGCGTAAAAAAGTCTGCTATGTTCCTCAACAACCGGCATTGGTGCCGGGAACGATTGAAGATAACTTAACGTTGGTGAGTAAACTTCATCATCGAAAGTTTGATCAAAAACTAGCAGCGAAATTGATAGATGAGGTAGGGCTTGGGGAACTCGATTGGTCTCAAGATGCGGCTGCGCTGTCCGGCGGGCAGAAGCAGCGTATTCAACTTGTGCGGTCGATGCTGTTGGAATCCGACATTCTGTTGCTTGATGAAGTGTCTTCTGCGCTGGATGCACAAAGTAAGCTGGCGGTGGAAGCAACACTGAAGAAGTGGCGGGAAGATAAGGGGGTCGCGTTGATATGGGTGACTCACGAGCAGGATCAAGCCAAGAGGGTGGCGAATCGGTTTTGGTACTTGGAGAACGGAGTACTTACCTCAGACACTATAGAAAAAGATGGACATCTCCCCCCACAAGATGAAGCGGTATCGACAGGAGGGGAGATGTAGTCATGTCTACATTAGCATTGGGCTTCACGCTAACGTTTGTTATGATAACGATGGCTTTATCCAAGTGGCAGAAGCTTGGACTCGAGAAGGACATTGCGCTGGGAACGATACGTGGCGCTTTACAGCTTTTATTCATTGGATATGTGCTTCATTTTGTTTTTCAGACGGAACATTTGGCCTATACGATCGGGATAATTTCCATCATGATTGCTGTCGCTACACATAACGCTGGCAAACGAGGGAAAGGGCTAAAGGGGATTAACTGGCGAATAGCGGCAGCGATTGCCGTAACGGAGATATTAACAATTGGCTTAATGCTTAGCCTGAACATTATTAAGCCAACAACCCAATTCATTATCCCGATTAGTGGAATGACGATTGGAAGTTCAATGATTGTTTGCGGGTTGTTCTTGAATCAAATGAATCGCGAGGTGGAAACATCCCGGGATGTGATCGAAGCGCTTTTCGCGCTTGGCGCAACGCCGAAACAGGCTTTTCAAAGGGCGCTTCAGAGCTCTGTGAAGGCTAGTATGATTCCAACCATCGACGGTATGAAGACAGTCGGACTCGTTCAACTGCCAGGGATGATGACAGGTATGATTATCGCGGGAACGAGTCCCGTAGAAGCGGTTCGGTACCAAATACTGATTTTGTTTGCTTTTACGGCCTCGGCTGCGATGACCAGTATTATTTTGAGTATGCTTAGCTATAAGTTGTGGTGCACGAAGGAACTGACTTTGCGAAAACAGACGAGTTAGACTCGTCTGTTTTTTGCTATGTTCAAAAATCGGACCCCATTGTCAATCTGTTGGTTTTATTTCTTACTCACGAACAAAATATTTACGGGTACGCCCAAAAATAATCCATTCATACTGACCCTCTGTCTGGCTATAATCGAAATGTAAACGGATTCATAAGGAGGAGCGACATGTCCAAACTAAAAAAAGCGATGTCATTGCCGGTTGTTTTCTCACTCGTATTTGCAGCGGCAGGCTGCAGCAGTCCGAGTAACAATGCGAGTACGAGTGCAACTCCAGCGAGTGGGAGCACGACGGCTGCAGCCACACAAAACGCAGACGCTTCGAAGACGGGGGAGCAAAACAATGCCAAAAAGACGAAATTGATCTTTTGGGACAAGTCGGAATATGTGAAGGAATACAATGATTCGCAAAAAGAGAGAGTGGCGCAATTCTCCAAGGAATTCAATGTCGATGTAGAGTATGTCGCAATTCCACCGGCAGACTTAAAGACGAAACTGCTTGCGGCGGTTGAAGCAGGAAACCCGCCAAATTTGTTGTTGGCTGACGATTTTGTCGCGAAACAATTTGTGGGCAACAATCAACTGGTGGAAATTTCGGATATTTTAAAGAAATATGATTTCAGGGAAGACTCCAAGAAATATGCTTATGCGTTAGAGGGTTGGTTTGAGATTCCGGTTTATCATAATCCGAATGTTATGTATGTGAGAAAAGATAAGGTGGCCGAAAAGAAGCTTGAACTCCCGAAAACGTGGGATGATGTAAAAAAAGTGGCAAAAGCGATCAACGACCCGAAAAATAATTTTTATGGGCTTGGCTTTCAGCTTGGGGGCGGGGGAGATTCGAATGGCCGTATCGAGAACTTAATTAGAACGTACGGCACGGATTTGGTCGATAAGGACGGTAAAGTTACGGTCAATACAGCGGAAGCTTTGGAGGCTCTCAAGTTTGACACCAGCTTCTTCACGGAAAAATTAACGCCTCCCGGCGCAATAACAGGCGATGACTCATGGAATAATACGGCTTATTTGAATGGTCAAGTAGGGATCATTTTTAACTCCAGCAGTGTGTATGCGGCGATGAGAAAAGAGAAGCCGGAATTGCTTAACAACACGCAGATCATGCCATGGCCTGCAGGTCCGAAAAGACAGTTCGGTTCAGGCGGCGGTACCGTGTTCGTTATGTTTAACAAAGGTAAAAATATTGATAATGCCAAAAAATATATTGATTACTTCTTCAACAAAGATTTCTATGGAAAGCTGATCGAGAAGTTGAATGGATTGGCCGTGCCGGTATTGAACGGCTATGAAAATACAGAGTTTTGGCAAAAACCGGAAAACAAAGGCTGGTTCGATGCCTCGAAAAACATTGTCCCACTGGGTGATCCAGGGCCTCCGGATGCCCGCGCTTCGCAAGTGATTAGCGAATACATCCTTCCTAAGGCCGTACAAAGTATTGTCGTGAATAACACAGACCCGAAAAAAGCGCTTGATGAGATTGAAAAAAACTACAAAAGAGTTTACGAGAAAAAATAAGTTTAACCTCACAATCTAACTGGCGTACTTTCCCATAGGCAGGTGAAACCATGCTACAATCATCCAATCGAAGAAGTGAAATGGTTTTGGGGTATACGTCGGTCATGCCGGTTATCATCGTCATTTTCGTGGTGATCGGCATTCCTTTTATCAATGCGCTATACCTGAGCTTAACCGATAAAACCGTAGGAGCCCAAGCGCATTTTATTGGCTTTGAGAACTACCGCGAAATTTTTACAGACCCCGTGTATTGGAAAGTCCTCAAAAATACTTTTATTTATTTTATGACGGATGTGTTCTTTAAACTGGTGATCGGGATGATTTTTGCCTTGACCCTCAATCAGGCATTTTTCGGAAGATCCATTGTGCGGGTGTTGTTCCTTGTACCGTGGGCGATTTCGGGACTAGTGTCGGCGCTTACGTGGAAGTGGATGTATAACGATTCTTACGGCATCATAAACCAATTGCTGCTTGATACAGGTTTGATTGAAAATCCGGTCGCATGGTTAAGCGGACCTAAAATTGCATTAGTATCCGTCATCATTGTCAATATTTGGCGGGGGATTCCCTTCTTCTTGTTCAGTATTCTTGGCGGTTTGCAGACGATTGACAGGCAGATGTATGAGGCAGCGAAAATTGACGGGGCGGGCCCCATTCGGCAATTTTTCTCAGTCACGATTCCTTCCATCAGTTCGGTACTTGTCATTACGACAATGCTGTCTTCGATCTGGACGTTCAATGATTTCGAAAATATTTATTTGATTACCGGAGGAGGACCTTTGTATAATTCGGCGGTTATTTCCGTTTATACGTACGAAACCGCTTTTCTCCAAAATGATATGGGCAAATCGCTCAGTGTGGCTGGATCTATTATTCCAATCTTGCTGGTGCTGATGTTCTTCATGACCCGAAAGCTGGCTAAGGAAGAATGAGGGGAGGTGGCATCAAGGATGCGAGCATCCACCGTGCGTGCCGTTCGAAAAAAAACGTTGATTTATGCAATCGTCGTTTTCGGCTTAATTTGGACATTGTTTCCGGTCTATTGGATGGTTAAGACATCGTTCACTCCCGACGCACTGATGTACGATGCCAAACCTTCCTTGATCCCGACTGAGGTAACAACAAAGCATTACAAGGACTTGTTTAGCCAGACAGAGTTTATGACCAACCTTAAAAACAGTTTAATCGTTTCCCTGCTTGCCACTTTGATATCTTTATTCATTAGTATTTTCGCTTCTTACAGTCTGACCCGGCTTAAGTTTCGTGGCAGGAAATTCATTACGAAATCCATTATTATCTGTTATTTAATGCCGGCGGCGGTGCTGTTTATCCCAATGTATGTGCTTGTCAGCAAGCTCGGTTTTGCCGATAACAAATATGGATTGCTGATTATTTATCCGACTTTTATCGTACCTTATTGCTGCTACATGCTACTTAGCTACTTCAAGGCCATTCCGGGTTCTTTGGAAGAAGCGGCGTTAATTGACGGGTGCACGCGACTTCAAACGCTATGGAGAATTATTTTTCCCATTGCTGCTCCGGGCATTGCGGTGGTGGCGACCTTCGCCTTCACCATGTCATGGAACGAGTTTCTTTACGCACTTGTCGTTACGACGAGTCCAAGCCAGCTGACCGCAATGGTTGGAATTGCAGGGTTTAAATTCTCAGACTCCTTCATTTGGGGACTTCTGATGAGCTCTTCGGTTATCGCTTCGATCCCTGCTTTGATTTTATATCTCGGCGCCCAAACCTTTGTAATCGGCGGACTTGCCGACGGAGGCGCGAAATATTAAGCCAAATGGTTCATATGCGTCAGGTCATCCGGAGCAATCTGGCTGACCTTTTTAACTATGATTCTATGGAATATAAGCTATAATAGAGCTTAAACGAATCAGGTACCACAAAACAGCATATCTGGGGGATTTTACATGAATCATAAGAAGCAAAGTCTCTTATCTTTGTTGACGATTGGTCTTGTACTTATGTTGTCTGGCTGTGGTAACGACGCTTGGGATAAACAGGCTCTAGAAGCTCTGAATGAAACGAAACAAGGCGGAACTCTGACATTATGGATGTTTAATACGGATATCTATTTGAAGCCGGCTGCCGAAGAGGTCGCCAAAGAGATGAATATCAAGCTGAATTATGAATTTATTAATCCGGAACGGTATAAAACCAAAATCAAAGTGGCCGTTTCTGCAAATGAACTGCCCGATGTATTCGCGCAATACTTAGGCAAATCCGAGCGAGAAATAATTTTGAATGCTAACGTGGCGGCTCCGTTAAATGACGTGTTTACCTCATCTGGGCTTGAATCCAAATTTGACAAAGGGAGTTTGGTTAAAGAAGCGGATGGCAGCATTTACTCCGTCCCTTACCGTCCCGAGCAATCGCAAGTCGTCGTCTATAATAAAAAGCTTATGGCAAGTCTGGGCATTCAGCCACCCAAAACTTGGGATGAGCTTCTTGCTGTGATACAGACCGCCAATCGAAAAGGTGTTACTCCAATTGCCTTGGGCGGCAAAGACCGCTGGCCGGGAGATATCATCTATAATACTTTGGTGCTACGCGAGGATCCAAATGCTTTTAACCGAGCGCTTAACCATGAAATCAAATTCACCGAGAAGCCATTTGTGGATGCTGCCGACAAAGTTATTCAATTAGTACAGGCAAATGCGTTTCAACCTGGGTATTTAAATCAAAGCGATTTAGAAGCCCGTGATTTGTTTTACAAGGGTAAAGCGCTGATGATCTGTAACGGCTCTTGGATTTTCACAAAAGCCATTTCAAGTTTAGGCGACGATTTAGGCTACATTAAGTTCCCCCAGACGGGAGCGGCAGCGGATCCATTCTCTACGAACACCGGCGAGCGAAGCAGTACACCTTACGGACTGTTCGTCAACATCCAATCCCAGCAGTTGCAGAAGGCTAAGGAGTTCACAATCCGGTATTCGCTAAAAATCAATAATGAACTCGTCAAGCTGGGTCAAGCCTCATATGCAGACTCGGAAATGAAACCAGAAGGTAAAATAAACGATGCGTATGCGGAGTATTTAGTGGATTTCAAAAACTTTAAGTTCATCCAAACATATTGGTATAGTGCAATCACAACATCTAAGGGTGAAGAGTATCGGGATTTGAACCAGAAATTGTATACGGGAACACTGTCTTCCTCACAGTATACGGAAAGTATGGAGCAAATTATGAGGAAGCCGTAATCGGCTGGTTCACGGCACTGCTTGTTGGAGGAGATATGTATGAAGGCGTCGTTCCTAGTGTTTCAAGACATGCCGATTCGCAAAAAAATACAGTTCATCAATGTAATTATCATTTTACCCAGTATTGTTTTTTTGACCATTACACTGTATCAAATGACGCTGCACCAAGCAGAGGAGCGGGCTCTTCGTAGCTCAGAACAAAAGATTGGACATATTACCAACACGGTTAACACCTTGTTTAACGATATCGAAAATTTCTCGAAGCTCTCGATGATTAATAAAACGTACCAATCCGTACTGATGGAAACGACCGCGGAGAACAACGAACTGCAGCAGTTGGATGACATCCAATCGATGTATGCTAGTTTGAATTCATTGGTCGAATCCAACCCGTATATTGACTCGGTTGTTATTCAATCAACAGATGGAAGCAAAATTTATTATTCGGACAATATGTCGAATGTTACCGACTCATCAGTGAACGTCTATCCGAAAGAACAACTGATAGCCGCTAAAGGTACGGCGGTATGGATTGAAACATTCGAAAGCTCGTTTCTTGTAAACGATCAGCGTAAAAATTTACTAGCCATAGGAAGGCGTATCATTAACATCAATAATGGGCTGCTAATGGGCTACATTTATATCAACATAGATGAGAGGAAATTGTCCAACATTTATAGCAGCGACGATCTGCGCAGCAATATCATGATTGTCAATGCCGAAGGCAGGATCCTTACTGCTAATGATCCAGAAATCGTTTCTCAATCGACGTATGACTTGTTTGGCCGGATGATTGTAGATGGAAATGGTTCTACGATTTTTAATAATGGAAAGATGAACATACTCGTTTCTTCAAAAGTTATGGATAAGAACGGGTGGAGAGCTGTCTATGCAGTACCTACTAAGGAATTAATGAAGGACCAGTGGAAAATCACCTTATTTATTTTAGGCTTTGGCCTGGCAGGGTTACTTTTGGCGCTGATCCTTTCCATTATATTTTCCAAATGGATTACCAATCCGATTATGCAGCTAAGCAGGGCTATGACAGCAGTTGGAGACGGCAAACTGCATACGCGGACGATCGTCGTTTCTAACGATGAAGTCGGCCGTTTGGCGTATAAATTCAATGAAATGGTAAGCCGGATTCAAGACCTGATGCATACGATTAACCATGAGGAGAAGCAAAAGCGAAAGTTGGAGCTTCGGCTTTCTTATTCACAAATTAAACCTCATTTTCTATATAACACATTAGAGATGATTCGTTCAATGGCGTTGATGAAACAAGCGCCTGATATCGGTAAGGTCGTCAAATCGCTCGGCGATTTTTACAGGATGTCGCTAAATCGAGGCCAGGAGCTCATTCCAGTGTCCCAGGAGAGGAAGCATCTCGAAAGTTATCTTTATATCCAAACCATTCGTTACCACCGTATGCATTATAGAATTGACTTCGATAACCGGATTGAGGGATGTTGGATTCCGAATATGCTGCTGCAGCCGCTTGTGGAAAATGCGGTCTACCATGGACTTAGAGATAAGCTGGAAGGTGCGCTCTGTGAGATCACCGGCGGGATTGAAGAGATGAATGGCATGAAAGTTCTCTGTTTCACGGTGAAGGATAACGGTAACGGGATGAGCGAGGACAAGCTTGAGCGAATTTGGAAGCATGAACCTTCTCATCATGATTTATCCAGCTTCGGTATTAGCAACATACAAGAACGCGTCAGGCTTCGCTATGGACAGCCATTCGGTATCACAATCCTCTCGAAACCAGGAGAAGGTGTAGAAGTGCAGCTGCGGATCCCCCTTGTCTTCGAAAAAACTGAGCTTGAAGAGAGGATGTAGCTGTCTATGAACACCAAATTACGTGTACTACTCGTCGATGATGAATATTATTTCCGTAAGCTTTTGATTAATTTGATTGACTGGGAGGCTCTTGGTTACATCATCGAGGAAGAAGCCGAGAATGGCTCTCAAGCTCTAGAACTTGCACGACAAGAGCAGTATGATTTGATCGTCGCCGATATTAACATGCCGGGAATGACGGGATTAGATTTTGTAGAAGCATTAAGATCTTCATATATTGAAACGAAAGTAATCTTTATTACAAGCTACGATATATTTGAATTTGCTCAGGCTGCCATAACGTTAGGGGCGTCTTACTATTTGCTTAAGCCCGTCGACGAAGATGAGCTTAGCCGTGCTCTAACGGAAATTCGCGAAGAGTTTTTACAGGAGATGCAATCTACGCTTGATGTTAAGTATCTAAAGGAACAAGTGGAACGAACGAAACCTTTATTAAGAGACCATTTTGTGCGGCAGCTTCTACTGTATGAGCCATCAGACAGACCGGAAACGCTAAATCAGCATGCCCAGTTCTATGACATTCCTCTGAATGCGCGCGGTTATGTCGCCTTTGTTGTCGAAATCGACGAACTTGGCGTCCGTTATAGCGAAGAACAAGAGCGCCAGCTTTGGCGATTTGCGGTCAAAAACATTTTAAAGGATACTTTCGAGTCTTCGGGGGCATATTGTGCGGTGATCGACGGCGAGGACAATAAGATCGCAATACTGGTCGGGCATAACAAGGATCAAGATAAAGAACTAATGGATCTTTGCGACCAAGCTCGCAGCTTTATTGACCAAAGAATGCATCTTGGCGTTACACTCGCTATTGGACAAACGTATGAAAGTTTAAGCCAAGTACATCTCTCGTATACAGAGGCTCTGTATGTTTTAAGGGTTAAATTTACAAAGGGCGGTAACCGAGTTATCGCTTATTCACAAGATCATGAAGGCTCGGAAGATGCCGTTTTCTCTCTGCCCATAGATCGAACGGAATGGATAACGGCAATTCGCAATAAGAATCGGGAAGCGCTTGCCGAGAAAATCGAAGAAGTTTGTTCAAAACTCGTCAGCATTCAGGCGAGCAAAGAAATTGCTGTATTCGTCTTGATGGAATGTGTTTCACTCGGCAGCGCCGTCATTCTGGAACGTGGAGGAACGCTGCCGAGCGGATGGATGACGGACCGTCATCCGTTGTTTAGGCAGATGCATTGCCTGGAAACGATTTCTGGGTTACAGCAATGGCTTCAGCTCTTTTTTAATCAAATTGTCTTTGCAGAATTGGATAACTATTTGGCGCGGTTCAAAGGTTCCGATATCGTAAGCAAAGCTGTAGCATATATTGAAGAGCACTTTGCCGTAGAGTCCCTGACTTTACAGCAAACTGCTCGCAGTATTTGTGCCAATCCGAGCTATTTAAGCCATATATTTAAAAGAGAGACGGGAAAATCATTTACGGAGTATTTATCCGATTTGAGGTTGGATCGAGCTATGGAGATGCTGAGAGAAGTGCCGCCCGAAGGGTTGGTCTCTCTTAAAATTGTTGACGTTTCACAAAGTGTCGGTTACTCGGATCCGTACTATTTTAGCAAGTGCTTTAAAAGGAAGTTCCAAATCGTTCCAAGCAAAGTCATCCAAACATGACTGAAGAAAGCCTTACACTTCCAGGGGGAGGGTGAGGTTTTTTTCTTGTATGGATTCACAAAATATTTACGGATGCTCCCAAAAATATTCCATTCAGACCCACTCACAGCGTGATTATAATTAAGGACGATAAGAAATATGTATGTGAGGGGATGTACATGTCTATGAGTGATTTCAAGCTGGATGGGAAGGTTGCGCTCATTACTGGCGGCTGCCAGGGACTTGGTCTGGAGTTTTCACGCGCGTTAGCAAATGCGGGAGCAAGTGTTGTTGTAACGAGCCGGGATGAACGCAAAGCGCAAGCGGCGGCGGAAGTGATCCGCCAAGAAACAGGCGGGGATACGCTCGGGCTCGCAGCCGATGTAACGGACTTTCGTCAGATTCAAGCAGTGGTGGATAAAACTGTCGGCACATTTGACCGCTTGGATATTTTGATTAATAATGCCGGAGTCAATGTGCGCAAGCCGATTCTCGACTATGACGAACAAAGCTGGGATCTTGTTCAGACGACAAATTTGAAAGCGCCTTTTTTGTGCGCCAAAGCTGTCGTTCCGCAAATGATCAAACAAAAATTCGGAAGAATTATTAATATTGCCTCCATGCTGGGTACGGTGGCGCTCCCTGAGAGGTCCGCTTATTGCTCCAGTAAAGGCGGGTTGATCCAACTGACCAAGGTCATGGCGCTGGAGTGGGCTGAGCATAACATAACAGCTAACGCCGTTTGCCCGGGTCCTTTCGCTACGGACATCAACCAAGCCGTCATCAACAATCCGGAAGCGAATCAATTCTTCCTGAATCACCTGCCGATCAAGCGTTGGGGGAAGCCTGAGGAGCTTACTGGGCTAATGATATATCTTGCCTCCGATCTGTCCAATTTCATGACGGGCTCAGCAATTGTAATTGATGGCGGTTGGACGTCTGAATAAGGATCAATTAGGAGGCATATGCATATGAGATTCGGACTTACGGCTTATGGAACTGTCTTTGCGATGGGAATTCACCCGTCAGCTAACCGGAAATGCATTACGGCGAAAGAACTTCTGCAGATGGCCGAGACTTACGGGCTTCAGGGCAGCGAGATCCCGTTCGATATTCTAAAAAGCAGCGATACCGACGAGGTGGCTGATTATGCGCGAGGCAAAGGGCTGTTCATAAACGTTGCCGCTGGAGGGTTCGACCCCGATCAATTGAAGGAAGTGCTACAGTTGGCTGACCGAGTTGGTGCCCTTACAGTAAGAACAGTTGTAGGCGGAGCGAAGTTCGGCGGTGACCGCAGGCATATGGTGGGATCATGGAAACCTTTCTTGCAATCCATCCTCCGTTCTTTCCAAGAAGTGATGGATTCGGCAAACCCAGCTGGCGCTAATTTAGCGGTGGAGAACCACCAGGACTTAGCTTCTGAAGAGCTGCTATGGCTATGTGAAAGCATTGGCTCTGAGAAATTTGGAATTACTCTCGATACCGGTAATCCGCTGGCGACAGCCGAAGAGCCGGTTGAATTCTTTCACCGGGTAGCCCCTTATGTGAAAAATGTCCATCTCAAAGAATACGCCATTTATTCGTCGGAAGAAGGATACCGGTTAGTACGTAAGCCGCTTGGACAAGGGGTTATCAACTTTTCCGAATTGCTGCGAATCTTTAACGAAATCAATCCGCAGGTTACAATGTCGATCGAACACGGTGCCTTGGAAGCGAGGCATGTGCGTGTGCTGCAGGAAGATTTTTGGACCGAATACCCGGAACGTTCGGCCCAGCAGCTTACTCGTCTTTTGCGGTTTGTCGAGGACCATGCGAGAAACAAAGGTGATTGGCGAACACCATTGGAAAAGGGAGCGTCCTCTGATGACATCGCTGCTTACGAGTTAGAAGAATTGAATTCTGGCTTGGCTTATTTATCAAGCATTATCCAGCGCTATGCGTAACTCACTAATCCCATGAGGTGATCAGGATGACGACGATTGATCTGAAAGGTAAAAATGCTCTTGTAACCGGTTCCAGCAGAGGGCTTGGGAAGCAGTATGCCGTTGATTTGGCGCGGGCGGGCGCGAATGTCATTATTCACGATGTGAATGAAGAAGCAGCGGCACGCTTTAACGAGGCGCCATCCGGCAGTTCAGTAGCGCGGGAAATCGCTTCTAAGTATGGCGTGAAAGCCCATTTCATTGCGGCGGAGTTATCCGATGCGGAGCAAGTCAAAGCGCTCATTGAACAATCCATAGCAGCGCTCGGTTCGATTGATATTTTAGTGAACAATGCCGGGGGAGACATCGGCTTGCAAACACCGCGTCCGGATCCAAACGATGCGTTGGATATTTCTGTCGAGGATATCCGTTCCGTAGTGGATCGTAACTTGCTGTCAACCATGTACGCCTGTAAATTTGCCGGCAACCATATGCGTGAGCGCCGCACCGGTAAAATTGTGAACGTTGGCTCAATTGCCGGACATATCCCCGTTCGCGAGGGAATTATTTATGCAGCGGCCAAAATGGGCGTTTCACAATATACACGCAGTTTAGCTGAGCAACTACGGCCGTTTGACGTGAACGTCAACTGTATCTCTCCGGCGCCGACCTACACGGCTCGTTTCCTGGCGACGCGTACGGTGACAGAGCAAGATGATCGTTCGCGCTTGCAGAAAGTGGCGCAGCCTGAGGATATGTCGGGGATCGTTATGTTTTTATGCGGTCCGCAATCCGATGCGCTAACGGGCGAGACGATCGTTTGTTGGAAATAACAGGACGAGCGAGGGGAAGTCAGCGATGAGCGATGCATTGACATATATAATGGGTCAGGACGAGAAGGAAAACTACCGTTTGCAAACCCAAGCAGAAGGTCCTCAGGGTTCTCTGCCGCTGACGAGCGATATGCTACTCAACTGGCCGAGCGGGGATTTGTTCGGCTTGAGCCAGAACGTAGGCATGGGCTGGAAGCCGGATCGTTTGAATGGGAAGCAAGTGCTTATTCTCAGCACACAAGGCGGGTTACGTGCAGAAGACGGAACGCCCATCGCCCTTGGCTATCATACTGGCCACTGGGAAGTCGGCCTCCTCACGAAAGAGGCGGCGATGGAGGTCACCGAGCTGGGCGGGATACCGTTCGCAGGCTATGTGAGCGATCCTTGCGACGGCCGTTCGCAAGGTACTACGGGGATGTTCGATTCGCTGCCGTATCGCAACGATGCTGCTATCGTGTATCGGCGGCTCGTGCGATCCCTGCCGACTCGCAGCGGTGTGATCGGCATCGCGACTTGCGACAAGGGGCTTCCTGCTACAATGATCGCGCTTGCTGGTATTCATGATTTGCCGGGTATTATCGTTCCCGGCGGCGTGACCCTGCCCCCGACGAACGGTGAAGATGCCGCCAAAATTCAGACGATTGGCGCCCGCTACGCGCAAGGACAAATTTCGCTGCAGGAGGCGGCGGATATGGGCTGCCGTACCTGTGCGACTCCCGGCGGCGGCTGTCAGTTCCTCGGAACGGCGGCGACCGCGCAGGTCGTAGCAGAGGCGCTCGGCATGTCTTTGCCGCATTCCGCGCTTGCGCCGTCCGGGCAGGCGCTGTGGCGCAATATCGCCAGGCAGTCGGCGAGAGCCATCTATTGGATGCAAGCGAAAGCTATCCGCATGAGCCATATCCTGACCGATGCCGCGATTCAAAATGCAATGGTCGTTCATGCTGCTTTCGGCGGATCGACCAACTTGCTGCTTCATATTCCCGCTGTTGCTCATGCGGCGAAATGCCGCATCCCGGACGTGGCCGACTGGAACCGGATCAACAAAAGTGTGCCGCGCCTCGTCAGCGTGTTGCCGAACGGTCCGGAGTATCATCCCACGGTCCGCGTATTTATGGCCGGGGGCGTGCCGGAAGTAATGCTACACTTACGGAAGCTGGGGCTGCTAGATGAATCAGTCAAAACGGTGACAGGTGAAAACCTCGGCGCCGTTTTGGATTGGTGGGAATCCTCAGAGCGCCGTCATCAGATCCGCCGACATTTGAAGGAAACGGACGGTATTGACGCAGATGATATTATTATGAGTCCTGCCAAATCCAAAAGTCGTGGACTCACGTCGACAGTGACATTTCCAATAGGAAATATTGCACCGGAAGGTTCCGTCATTAAATCGACCGCTATTGACCCTGAAGTTGTCGGAGAAGACGGCGTATACCGCCACACTGGTCGTGCAAAAGTATTTACGACTGAACAATCGGCCGTTAAAGCGATTAAAGACGGCAGCATCGTCGAAGGCGACATTATGGTGCTAATCGGCAGAGGCCCATCCGGCACGGGCATGGAAGAGACGTACCAGCTTACTTCTTCATTAAAGCATCTGCCCTTCGGCAAATACGTCATCTTGCTGACCGATGCCCGGTTTTCTGGTGTATCGACAGGGGCTTGTATCGGCCATGTGGGTCCTGAGGCGCTTGCCGGCGGACCGATCGGAAAACTGCGTAACGGGGATTTGCTGGAAGTGAACATCGATATTACTCAACTGGAAGGAACCATCCATTTTATCGGCCAAGAAGATGAGAGATTTAGTCCTGAAGAGGGTGCCGTAATACTGGCCGCTCGTCCTTCTCATCCTGAACTTATGCCTGACCCTAAGCTGCCGGACGATACTCGTCTATGGGCCGCTCTGCAGGCTGCAAGCGGGGGAACATGGCGAGGAAGCATCTATGATGTGGATCGCATCATTGAAGTGCTGAACGCCGGACATACGTATTTGGAGATACTCGAACGTGAGCAAATGGATAGCCAATGACGAAGCATACCTTTATACTAGGATGATCATGTGTCGTAGTAAGGGGGTAATCTCATCCATATGTATTCGTACTTTAAGCAAACTCGCAAAATCATTGGCGTAGGACCGAACTTTAAGGCCTTTCGCGAACAAAAAGGTATTACCCATGAAGAGGATCCCTTTCTGTTTATTAAGTCTCCGCAAAGCCTAACGGCGGAAACGGATATCTATTTGCCCGGCCTGCTCTCCGAATTCATCTGTGAGGTGGAGATGGCTGTTATTATTGGTCAAGAGGCCAGAAACATAGCGGAAGAGGATGTGCCATCCATTGTCGCCGGTTTTGCGATTGCAAATGATATTACCGCGAGCGCACATTTTGATACAGGAAGATTTAAGCTGTTCGACCAGATGACACCGATTGGCGATATGGTATCCGATGTCGATCCTTACAATGTAGATCTTGAAATGTGGGTTAACGGGAAGTTGGTTCAAAAGGACAATACAGCGAATTTGCTATTCTCCGCAAACTGGTTAATCTCGCATATTTCGCGTATGGCAACGTTATGTAAAGGCGATATCATTCTAACAGGGACACCGGCAAATCCGCTATCTTGTCAGATTGGTGATGTGATCGAGATGAAAAGTCCTCAGTTAGGAAACCATCAGTTTACGATTCACAGGGAACTATGAACCCATCATAGTTCCTTTTTTTATGGAATAAGCGAACACCTTCACAGCCATTTGCAGCTGAAAACGCACATCCGGATCCTTCAAATCAATCCCCAATAAGCTTTGAACCCGTTCTAAACGATACACAATGGAGTTATAGTGGCAAAATGACGCCTTCGCTGTTTCTTTAATGTTTCCCCCGAATTGCAAGTAGGTTATTAAGGTTTCAACAAGTTTGGCATTATTTTCTTTATCATATGTATAGAGGGGCTGAATGTATTGAAATAACTGCTTTTTGATTGATTCTTGATCGGAAAGCACATGCACAATTGGATACATACCTAGTTGCTCATAGTAACAAAGTGTTTCACCGGGCTGAATGAAATCCCAAAGTTCTAGTGCTGTTACAGTTTCTTTATATCCCTCGTGCATATCTGAAATATCTTTCATGCTGCTGATACCAAGGCGGATGCTCGTCTGCTTCAAGCATTTATGCAGCTCGGACAGGAGCTTAACGTAGAGGTCTTTCTGACTAGTTAGCGTCTTCGGCATGAGGAAAACCCATTCATTCCCCATGGAAAGCAAGATAATGCCTTGGATGACGCAATATGCTTTGATGTTCATTAGTTCTCGTGTTGAAAAGGGTGGAAGCGGAGAGGTAAGACAAACACTGTAACTGGATTGCAGTTGAAGCCCGCATGAGGCCGCTTGGAGCGCTATCGTCTGTGGATCGTTGATTTCGCCAAGGATCCAGGTTTTGAGAAAGAGATCTTTCTGATTATCTTCTAAACTGCGCAGCGAATGTTGTTTGCTTAGATGCAGGGTAAGTAAGTTGACTGTGTGCTGAAAAAGAAGCTGCAGCGATTCCAATTCTGATTGAACGCACCCCCAGCATACAAAGTAGGCCATGGTTTCGTTGTTTTTCTCAATCGGCAAATAGATTTTGGTTGTGTCATCGCCAATCCAATAACAAGGAAACGCTGTGGCGTTTGAATTTTGTGCAACAGGTCGGAGGTCTCTAGCTTCCGGCCATTCTTTCGTAAACGTGCTATCGGTGGTATACACATCAGATTGAAAAGTGATTAAGGCAGCGTGTAGACCGGTGCTTTTGGCAAAGGTTTCAAGAAAGGTTTTGCTGTTTTCCCCCATAATTAACGTGCTGGTTAAGAGTTGGATCTTGTGATGCTGTTCCATAAGCCAATTTGCTCTCTGGTTGAGAATTTCCTCGAGCACTTCCGATATGGTCTGGGAATATCCGATTTGATAGGCCAACTCCAATATAGGCAGCTCATATGAATTAGAAAGTGCAATCATTTCCTTTGGGACGGTTTCGAGATAACGCTTGGTCTTGATACCTATTGCTGCTATTCCTGTTTCTGCAAGTTTGGGAATCAGCTCATTCTGTGCATTTGGGTTATCTTTAATCGAGTAAGCGGTTGTTAGAAGCAGGTCGCCGTGTCGTACCCAATTGAAAACATCGGGCACTTCCATCACATTCACGTTCGTAATACGACGGTTTAAACCGTTGGTACCGCTAATGATGGGGTCTTCTCCGAATAAAAAAGGCTTATGTGCGATTAATTCGCTCACGCTGATTCCATTCATGTTCATAACCTCCTCGATTATATTGTTAATAAACCTAACATATAAATGGCGGTGATGAAAGAAAAATTTTGGCGATATTTACTAAATATTTTGCCCTTATATAGAGGTGAAACCTAATGAGGCGTTGAATATTACCGCAATATAGTGAATGTGTTTGTGAAAGAATCACAAATAGATTGAGGTAGATTTGTGAAGAAACTCTAATGTAAATTGGATTTTTGTGATATATAATCTAACATATCAAGACAACATACATTACGGGGGTTGAGGAGAATGAAAAGAGTTAAATGGATGAGTATGGGTTTGGTCATTACGTCGCTTTTCTTAGTTGCAGCTTGCGGTACCAAAGCAACGACGACAGGTACATCCGCAAAGCCTTCCGAGCAGCAGGCAGCAGGAACAGCATCACCCGCAATAGCAGCAACAAATGCACCTGTAACTTCACAAACCGTTCAACAGATTAAAAAGAATGGCAAACTTGTTATTGGAACAAGCGGCAACTTCCGCCCTATGACCTTCATGAATGAGCAAAGTCAACTTACAGGTCTGGATATTGATATCGGCACGATGATTGCGGAGAAGCTTGGAGTAAAAGTTGAATTCGTACCGGGAAATATCGCAGGACTGATTCCGGGTCTGGTTGCCGGGAAATTCGATCTTGTCATGTCCGCACTTTCCGAAACGGATGAGAGAAAGAAGAGTATTGATTTCTCAATCCCTTATGGCAAAGATGGTACGGTTGCAGTCACTTTAAAGGATAGTACGAAGGTAGAGGACGTAACGAAGCTAAACGGCCTGATCACCGGCGTCATTGGCGGCTCGGCGACACATACCGTCATTAAGGAATTCGGAGGATTCAAGGAGCTTAAGGAATACCCGGGAAATGCGGAGGCATTTACAGATCTTAAAGCGGGCCGAATTGATCTTTATGCGGTAGGCAATATTGCTGCAAATGATTACATCAAAAATGATAAGAGCGAGAAGCCGCTTAAATTGGTTGGGAAAGTTGCGGCCGTGAAAAATATGGGCGTTGGTTTACGCAAAAACGAACCTGAATTAAAAGCAATCATCGATGGCCTTATTGAAGAGAAGATGAAGGACGGGACGATTGATAAGCTCGCTACCAAATGGGTAGGTGCGCCACTTCCGAAGTAACCTAAAAATAAGCAGAAAATGAGTGATTGGCATGGACTGGGACATCGTATCCAATTATATGCCCCTCTATCTTGAGGGGGCGCTGACGACTTTTAAAATTTCCATACTAGCCATCTTGTGCGCAACGGTACTTGGCTACTTTATTGCTTTGATGAGGCTATCCAGCATCAGCGTGCTTCGCGGCATTGCCTTCGTTTATGTGTGGGTGTTCCGTGGAACCCCCTTAATGTTAACCCTGTTCTGGCTGTATTATGCAACGCCGTTCGGTCTCAAGCTTCCTGCGTTTATCGCAGGACTTGCGGCCATGTCGATCAATTCGGCATCTTTTAAGTCGGAAATTATTCGTGCAGGCTTAATGTCCGTGGATCGCGGTCAGTTGGAGGCGGCGGATTCAATCGGGATGAATCCTTTTCAGAAGATGATTCGCATTACCATTCCGCAAGCAGTCAGGTTGTTGACACCGCCTTATATTAACAATTGTGTCATTATGCTGAAGGAGTCAGCGATTGTTTCAATCATTACCGTGCCGGATTTAATGCTGGGTGCACAACGAGCTTACAACAGTACGTACAGTGTCGTGGAGACGCTTGGAGTGGCGGGCGCCATTTACTTAACCATGACCAGTTCCATCATGCTGCTGCAGTACTTTATCGAAAAAAAACTGCGAATTGCTAAGAGGTAGGGGGCGTGCGACTTGATTCATATTCGGGGACTTAATAAAGTGTTTCATCAAAAAAAGGTGCTGGATCAAATCAATCTCGAAATTCACGAGGGTGAAGTTGTTTCGATTATAGGTCCGAGCGGTGCCGGCAAAAGCACCTTGCTCCGCTGTATGAACCTGCTTGAGATTCCAACCTCGGGAGAGATTTACGTCGATAAGCGAAAAGCGGAATATAAGACAAACTCACGCGGCCGCTTAACACTGCAATCCTATATGAAATTGACCTGGCTTCGCTCTGAAGTCAGTATGGTTTTTCAACAATTTAACTTGTGGCCCAACAAAACCGTGCTCGATAACGTAACCGAAGGACCGCGCATTGTGAAAAAAGTCCCTCGCAAAGAGGCGGAAGCAAAAGCGATAAAACTGCTGGAAAAGGTTGGCTTACAAGAGAAAATCAATGAATATCCCGCCAATTTATCGGGGGGTCAGCAGCAGCGCGTGGCGATAGCAAGAGCTTTGGCGATGGAGCCAAAGGTTATTTTGTTCGATGAACCAACGTCTGCACTAGACCCTGAATTGGTCCACGAGGTGCTCGATATTATGGTTCAACTCGCTAAAGAGGGAATGACGATGGTCGTTGTTACACATGAGATGAATTTTGCCCGCAACGTATCCGATCGCGTTCTATTTATGGAAGAGGGTCAAATCACGATTAGCGGCAAACCAGACGAAGTCTTTCATATGAAAAATACTCGCATGAATCAATTCATGCGCAATCTCACCCATGAGGTCGAACTGAGAGGAGTTAATTAAGATGAAAGTTGCCAGCAGCCAGTTTCGGGCCAAAAAGCTAAAATCAATGAAAGACTTTGAGGATCATGTCCGGTGGCATGTGGAAACTGCTGCTGCACAAGGGGCGGAGCTGCTCTTACTACCAGAGTTTTTTGCTATAGAGCTGCTCACTTTGCACCATTTTAAAAGTAAAAGCACGGAAGATGTTACGAAAGTATTTGAGTGGTTTGGCAAAGAGTATACGGCAGCTATTAAGCAATTATGCGCTAACCTAGCCAAGGAGTATCAGATGACGCTTGCTGCTGGGACGCATTTCGCCTACCAGCCGGATCGCAACTGCTATTATAATACAGCTTATGTTTTTACGGCTAACGGTGCTGTATACGAACAGAATAAGATACATCCTTCCTATGAAATGGTGTATAACAAAGAATTGACCACGCCCGGCGACAAGCTGGAAGTTTTCGAGATAAATGGCGTGACCTATGGCATCTCCATCTGCTACGATAACTCCTTTCCGGAGGTGGCCCGCATCCTTAGTCAGATGGGGGCGGATATTATCCTCGCTCCAACCTGCTGTCTTGATGAATGGGGGCAGAGCCGGAACATTCTATTCGCACAAGCGCGAGCGTCAGAGAATCAGGTATTTGTCGTAAATAGCCACATGATCGGATCTATTCCTTTTCCAACTCATATTCCATATGGATTTACTTTCACAGGCAAGAGTGGTATCTACTCACCGATTCAACCGATGATTGGCACCCCTAATGCGATAGTTAGCCAGGGAGTAGCGAATGTGGAAATGGTCGTGGTCGGTGATATCAATCTGGACTACTTGAAATTCATTCGAGAAAATGGGCATAATCGGAATCGGACAGATATGCGGCCTTCTTTCTATCAACAATATACGTATCAAACAACCTGAATGAGAAAGTAGATGGCGAATGTGGAAATATTAGCGACCATGCTTCTGATGGGTATGATCTTAGGATTTGCCGGGACGGGAGGTTCAGGTTTTATCATTGGTATTCTGCTTGCGGTTTTTCATATTCCTGTTCATACGGCGCTTGGAACCTCGATAGCGGCGATGGTATTTACGACCTTATCGGGTTCGGTCAGTCATTTTCGAGAAGGGAATGCGCGATTACGATCAGGCCTAATTATTGGTACCTTCGGTGCGGGTGGCGCGTATGCCGGAACTTTCGTGGCTCGAATGATTGCGGCAGAGCAGCTCATTTGGCTTACCAGCGGCATGCTGTTCATCTCGGGGCTTCTTATTTGGCTTCGTACGAGCAAGGTGTTCGCTGCAAAGGAACAAGCGCTTGCAGAGGAGTCTGCAGAAATAAAGAAAGTTAGGTTCTGGGTGTTAGCTGCGGTGACCGGTCTTGTTACCGGATCTCTCTCCGGGGTTTTTGGGATTGGCTCTACCCCGTTTATCCAGCTGGCTTTGCTCATTTTATTCGGATTCCCGCTGAAGCAAGCGGTGGGAACGACGATGGTCGTTATTTTACCTATTGCCTTGTTCGGTTCGATTGGATTTTTCCAAGCTGGATTTCTGGATTTTGTTTTACTCACTCAGGTCGTTGCCGGTACAATGATCGGTTCTTATATTGGCGCTAAATTTACGAAAAGAGCTCCGAAGCTGCTTCTCCGCACTGCGATGATCATGACGCCTATTGCAGGCTCATTGTTGATGTTAGTAAACACATAGCATAGGGGGGGGCACATGTGATCGTTGGAGATTTTCACAAGTGGCCGGAGGAAAGATGGTTATTTTCCGAGCGGCTTGCCCAGCACTTGGACTACCTGTATGCATGTTCGTTTGAAGCGATAGAGGATGGGGTATATCCCGTTGGAGAGGACGGCACCTATCTCGTTGTGAAAAGGACAGCCACGATGCCATTCGCGGAAGCTCTTCCGGAACGGCATCAGCGATATTTGGACATCCACTATATTGTTGCCGGATCGGAGACCTTCGGTTTTGCTCGTGATCATGAGAAGAATCAACCGGTTGAAGTGATTCCCGCAATGGACGACCATATCTTTTTTCATACTGTCGAGCATGAAATGGCGCTGAAGCTTTATCCGGGGCAGTATGTAATCTTCTTGCCATCCGATATTCATAGACCTTGGTGCAAGAGCGATGAGACGGATTTTGTCAGAAAGGCTTTGCTCAAGGTACCTATCGGATACCTTTTATGATAACATTCTCATTTGAATCAGTAGGCAGCGACCGTGTTGGATAAAGCTAACAGGACATCTACTATATCATACTCAATATAAAATGGTGGTGTATTCATGAACATGAGTCATACTGATACTGTCGGTGTCCTACTGGATCAAAAAACATTTAAGGGAATACCTAGCAACAGAACCGGCAATGAACGTCTTTCCCTTTATAATAAGGCAGCGAAGCAGTTGAAACTCAAACTCTTTTATATGTCACTTCCTCATATCGGGAAAAAATCAGCTCTTGGTTTTGTTTTCGCTAAAAATATGTACAGACTCAAGCGCCAGCCCATTCCTAATGTTATGCATAATCGAGCGATCACGTTATCTCCCAATCTAAAACGAAAACTCAAACAATTATCCCAATCCAGTACCGTATTCAACCGGCAGAATCGGTATGACAAGTACCGGATTTACAAGCTGATCTATCAGAATGCCAACTTGCGCCAATACCTTCCCATTTCAATGAAATATTCAAAAGAGCAATTGCTATTGGCGATGAATAAATATTCTTCCCTTTTCATAAAACCAACTAACAATAGTGTAGGTAATGGCATATTGAAGCTATCCAAGCATGAGAGCGGCAAATGGTTGTTATATTGGAAAAAAGGGAATCCGAAGCTTTTAACCGGGAACAAAGCCGTTATTATTATTGCGAGGCATGTCGGGACTCAAACCTATATGATTCAAGAAGCGATTCCACTAGCCACTTACAATGGCAGACCTTATGATTTGCGTGTATCGGTTCAACGCGGAGAAACCGGGAGATGGCAGGTAACCGGAATGATTGGCAAAGTTGCTGCATCGGGTAGACATGTGACCAACGTGGCCAAGGGTGGGAAAGTAAAGCGTACCGAAGAATTATTTAAACTCAACGGATTAGATCCTGAACGTATGAAAGAGGCCATCCGCGAGGCAGCATTATCGATAATGCATGATTTGAGCGGTAAATTGCCTAATTTGGCAGATGTCGGACTGGATATAGGGATTGATCATCAAGGCCGCATCAAATTCATTGAGATGAATGGACGAGACCAGCGCTATACGTTCAAAAAGGCGAAGATGAATAAGACATTCTACCGAACATATGAAACGCCGCTGCAGTATGCTAAATATCTGCTGAATCAATCTAGCAGCTGATAGAGTACCACACTAAGCCTTCTATTTCTTTATGAAGAAATAGGGGGCTTATTACGGTTAATGGGGAGAGTAATAATAACTTCTGTTCCTTTTTGGAGTTCACTGCGGATTTCAATTGTCCCTTGGTGCTGGTCGATGAGACGTTTAGCAATAGACAATCCTAAACCGGAACCGCCCGTTTGCCTGTTTCTGGAACGGTCGACCCGATAGAATCGTTCGAAAACGAAAGGCAGTTCTTCTGCAGGAATACCGATTCCATCATCAATCATTCGAAGGCATACGGACGATTCTTTCCGGGTGAGATGGATTTCAATATGCTGTTTACTGTATTTCATGGCATTATCCAAAATAATCAGGATCACTTGCTTCACTTTCAGTTTGTCTGCTTCTATGATCAGGTTGTATTCGGAGGGGATGAACCTTGTTTCTTTCGTAGATAGAGGTTGCAGCAGATGAATGCTTTCTTTACAAAGCGCTACGAGATCAAACTGGCTAAGGGTCAGCTGCCCCTCATGTTCGAGGTCAGCGAGTTCTAACAATTGATAAGTAACATGCTTCATTCGAAGGCATTCCTCATGTATTGCGGTTAAGGCTTCCTTATGGAGGTCAATGTCCTCGAATCCCCATCTGCGAATTAATGACGTATACCCTTCGAGAATGGTGAGGGAGGTTTTGAATTCGTGTGAGGCGTCCGAAATAAACTGCCTCTGTTTCTTCATGCTTGTCTCAACACGTTCCATTAAGTGGTTAAATGTTTCGGATAATTGGTAGAGTTCATCCTTCGATTTGCGATCTAGCGGCAGTTTTTTGATTTGGAGATTCGTTTGGATATCCTTCAACGTTTGAACCATGCGGGAAAGAGGCATGAAAATCATTTTGGACAATAAAAAGCTTGCAGATATAGAGACCAAGATAGTCGCTAGTGTAACGAAGGACATAATGCTGACTAGGCGGTATAAGCTTTCCTTTAATTCATTAGCTTCAGAAACGATTTCCAAAGTACCGACAATATCCGCTCCTTGGCGGATCGGCGTTCGGACGATCATAATAGTTTCGTCATTCAACTCTTGAGAATAAGCTTCCGTTGTTTCAGTATACTTGGGAGGAACGCCAACATATTCGAACGTATGGGAAGCTAGGTTGATAACCGTCGAAGAGGGATCGAGTGTCCGGATCATCGTGTGATCAGGGAGGTACATTTTCAGAATACGGGTATTCCCTTCTTGCAGCAATTCAGCAGGACTACTACTTTGGAGGATGACCTGGGCTGCATTTTCCAAAGTTGCCATCTCTTCATCCTTCTCCAGCCTGGCATAAAGCACGTAGATAAAGAAGGTGAGAGGCAGCAGAATACAGATTAGCCACACAAAGGATAATAAGGAGGCTTTCGTTTTAATTTTCAACTCCGCTAACCTCCAAGCAGTATCCAATACCCCGAATGGTTTTAATTACAGGATACGGAGCCAGTAGTTTCCTACGCACGTATCTGATATAGACATCGACCAAATTGGAATTCCCAAAGAAATCATATCCCCAAACATCATTCATGATTTGTTCGCGGCTAAGAACCTCATTTTTATGCTCAATCAAATAGAGGAGAAGTTCAAACTCTTTTGGCGTCAAATCGATATTTTTCCCGTACTGCATCACTTCTCTTGTTCTAAGATTTACGCTTGTATCTTGCAAAGAGTAAGTAATGACGTCTTTATTTTTTAAGTCATTTCCGGTGTCATGGGTTTGCTTGTGATGGCGAATACAAGCACGAATCCGAGCCAACAGCTCCTCTATGTGAAAGGGTTTGGTGACGTAGTCATGTCCTCCTAAGTCAAATCCATTGACAATATCCTCTGTCGTCCTACATGCGGTTACTACGATAATGGGAGTTACTTTATTCGTCGCGCGAAATGTTTTAATCAATTCAAAACCATTCTGAACAGGTAGTAAAATATCAAGCAGGATGAGATCCCACAAGCCTTGCAATGCTTTCTGCAGCCCTTCAGAACCATCCAAAGCTAACTCGACGGTATAACCGGCATGCGTAAGCTCTAATTGCAGCAGCCTCGCTATTTTCTCCTCATCCTCAATGACCAGTATTTTATTTGACATCCGTAACACCCTTTTCTAGTGGATAAAGGTAACGTGCCCTCATACATCTTATGCGTGCAAAAAGTTGATTGTTCTTCGCACGGTCTAAGTCAACAGATGAACGTAACATGCCAGGCTGCCAGGCCCAGTTTTCGGGGGCTTTTCGAATAGAAAGTTACCTACATCTTCAAACTAGATGGTAATCGTGTTTCGGATTATTTTTCATTTTATTCTCATCTAGATGATTTATAATTAGAAAATTAATAATGCAAGGGAGATGCCAATGAAACGGGTATTGCTCATTGAAGACGAAAAGAACATGGTTCGGTTTATTCAACTGGAACTGGAGCATGAATCTTTTGAAGTGCAGGCCGCGTACGATGGGAAAACCGGGCTAGAAATGGCCCTCCAAGATAACTGGGACTTAATCTTGCTGGATGTGATGCTGCCGGGGCTAAACGGAATTGAGGTCTGCCGGCGCATTCGCGCTGCCAAGAAGACTCCGATTCTGATGCTGACAGCCAGAGACAGCGTCGTTGATCGTGTCTCAGGACTAGATAGCGGAGCCGATGATTATATGCCCAAGCCATTTGCCATTGAGGAATTATTGGCGCGGGTAAGAGCAATTTTCCGGCGTTTGGAATTGGAAGGTAATGCCCCTCATTCGATGCTCTCTTTTCAAGATGTTAAGGTCGATATGGATGCTCGTATTGTTTATAAGGATAAGCAGGTCGTTGAACTAACGAAACGTGAGTTCGATCTTTTAGTGATGTTTATGAAAAACATTAACCTTGTGCTGACGCGCGATATGCTATTGGATCATGTCTGGGGGTATGATTCTTTGGTAGAGACGAACGTTGTCGATGTGTATGTCAGATATCTACGGAATAAGTTAGATCAAGCTGGCGAGAATAGCCTAATTCAAACGGTTCGGGGAATTGGATACGTGATGCGATGATGGAACGATTATTACGCTACATGCGGCAACTCCCCATCAAATGGAAGCTCGCACTAGGAGCAACCGCTCTCATTTTCCTTCTATTTGCAACGTATAACTTTGCCCAGTATCTTGTTCTCAAGCAGTGGATGATGAACCAGGAGCGGGACAACATTCAAGTTAGTATGGCGCAGATTCAAGATTATTTTCAGGAAAAATATCATACGGAGGATGCTCTTCAGATAACGGAAAGCCGTGCCTACCTCGAGAAAATGATTGGAAAAAATCAATTGGTGCGCATAGTTGGCAAAGAGGGAGAGCCACTTCTGACGGTTACCAATCATTTTGATGAAAATTGGGTTACACCGAAGTCAATAACGGAGCCAGAGCTGTTCGATACGACTCATAACGAAGATCATATTCTGATCTATCGAAGTCCAATCCAAACCGCAAATTTCGCTGGAACTATAGAGCTAGCAAGTAATCTCGAAACCTTCGATCTTTTTAGCGAGACGTTACTTTGGGTCATGCTGATTGGCGGGGTTTTGGCGATTTTTATAAGCGCCTTTAGCGGTTTAGCGATTGCGCGGCAATTAATGCATCCTATTCGAGCACTTACATCCACCATTCGAAGTGTCAAAGAGAAAGGACTCACAGAACGTGTCGGCAATATTCAAAATGGAGATGAACTATCCAGTTTAGCGCAGTTATTTAATGAATTAATGAATCAGTTAGAAATCTCTTTTCGTCAACAAAAGCAATTTGTAGAGGATGCCTCCCATGAGCTTCGTACGCCTATTACGATCTTGGAAGGCCACTTATCCCTTTTAAATCGTTGGGGGAAATCCAATCCAGAGGTCTTAGAAGAATCCTTGCAAGCTTCACTTCAAGAAATAAGGCGGATGAAAGGGCTTGTTCAAGAACTTCTGACACTAACGAGAGTCGAATCTCAGCTTCTAACTGAAATTAGTAAGCCAATTCCACTAGTCCCGCTTATTCATGAGACGCTTGATAGATTTGAGGCCCTCCATTCTGAATTTGAATTTCAATTGAAAACAGAGAGCATTGAAGATGTTCTTATCTCCATCAGTCCGCTGCATCTAGAGCAAATTCTCTTAATCGTTCTAGATAACGCAGTGAAGTATTCGGCTAATGACAAGAGGATTGTGATCGAGGGTTTACGGTTGAAAACTGATGTCCAAATCATAGTGCGAGATCATGGAATCGGAATTCCGGAAGCGGATTTGCCCTATGTGTTTGATCGTTTCTACCGGGTAGATAAAGCGAGAAATCGTGAGATCGCAGGAACGGGACTTGGATTATCGATTGCCAACCAGTCTGTACGCAACTACAGTGGCGAAATGACAATCGAAAGCGTGGAGAACGAAGGGACTAGCGTAAGCATTAAACTGCCTATTAGCCCATCTGTTCACTAGAATAGGTTTTCTCATTTTCTTCTCATCTTCATCAGGTAAATTCATAGTAAATGCCGTCGCTACGGTATTCATTATAAGTAGAGGATGATGAAAATGGACTTTTCACAGGTGGATTATCATTGGTTTCAACTCATTAATCAATTAGGAACTACATTAACGGCGCTGAACCCAGTGATGCGTTTGTTCGCTTCTTATGCGGAATACGTATTTTATTTGGGGATAATCGTGTATTGGTTTACGCGGCAAGAAGTTAATCGCCGAATGGTGGGTGAAGCCATTATAGCCGCATGTGTGGCGTTAGGTTTCAGTGGTCTGCTTTCGCACTTCTTCTATCGGGATCGGCCGTTTGTCACACACCAAGTTATTCAACTGATTGCGCATCCGGCGAATGCTTCCTTTCCAAGTGATCATGCGATCGGAGCTTTCGTAATCGCTACATCCATCTGGTTATACAGAAGAAAAGATGGAAGGCTCTGGCTTGCACTGGCAGCATGTATTGCTTTCTCAAGAATTTGGACAGGGGTTCATTATCCCTCTGACGTCCTGGCAGGAGCATTCATCGGAATGGCTGCCGCGGTTCTCGTACAGCAATTATTTAAGCGCTCGTCGTTGGCACTGAAATGGTTCATGCAAGTCATTCAGTGGTACGAAGCTGTGGAGTCCAAAATCTGGCGCAAGCAAGAGACGCCATCTTCCGCAATCAAATGAGGCTTCCAACATATGAGGTAGATGAATCCGTTTGAATTTTGAACGGATTTTTCTTTTTGCGGACAGAGAGTTAAGAAAGATTTAAGAAATGGTTCACAAGCGTTTCATTTTTATTGACTATGATGAGGTTGAAAGCCCAGCTTTCAAAGAGGAGAGACTTTGAGCTCCGCTCAAAGATCCCTAAATTAGCTATATTAGGAGGAAATCATGAAAAAGAAATGGTTGATGTTAGGTAGCGCTGTTGGAGTGAGCAGTATAGTTATGGTGACAACCGGGTTTAGTGCATTGGCGAGTACATCGGGATATGACGCATATAAATCCGCGCTTAAGAACACCAAAACGGTTCAAAATGTAGCCGTACAAGCGGCTGCAGCCTTGCAAGATAATGGCAGCGTGCTTGTAAGTGCAAACGGAAATTTCAAGATGAGCCTTGATACGAAAACGGCAAGTGGAAATGCGGATGTTGCGGCGAATGGTACTTCACAGTCACTCAGTGTCTATAAGCAAAATGATCAAACCGTACTTAAATCAAGCGCAAGCGATGTGTATTTTGTGAAACAAGAAGGTGCCAAGAAGCATAAAGCCGAGAAAAAGCTGAATGAGACAGAAATTCCTCAGCAAGTTGAAACGGTTATTGATGCTTTAGTTGGTAACTTGAAGGACTTCGTAGCCGTTGATACGAAAGATGACGGATCGAAAGAAATTGCGATTCAACTGGATAACGCACAGATTCCTGCGGTTGTTAATGCTATAGCGCCAATTGCGATTAAACAAGCAACGAAGGAAGAGAACGATGGCGAGAAGAATGATGATGCAGCAAACCCAAATAAGCTGCCATTCAAAGAAGATTTCCTGAAAAATGCAGCTCCACAGTTGACGCAAGATATCAAAATCGAAAAAGTATCCATGAAGGCAACGGTAAATGCTAATAATTATATCTCTCATCAAGAAGCGGATTTAACGGTCTCTGGTAAAGATGACAGTGGAACTGTACATCAAGTAAACCTTCACCTTCAGGCAGATCTATCCGGTTTTAACAGCACATCGCCTGACACCATTGATCTTGCGGGCAAAACCGTACAGACATTGAAGAATGATCACCATGGAAGACAACAAGACGATAACGAATAATCGACTGTAAGGAAATAGCAGATAGGCGTCTCGGTCTTAGCTTATCTGCTATATCTCTTATGAAAAGAGGAATCTGAATGAACACCATATTAGAAACGCTTCATTTGAGCAAAGTGTATGGCAACGACAGGGGAATTCGCGATATTAGTCTGCAGTTACATGAAGGTGACGTGTATGGTTTACTAGGTCCAAATGGCGCTGGTAAGACCACATTTCTTAAGCTCATTACCGGATTAATACGTCCTGATCAAGGAACAATTTCTTTGTTTAATGCCAACCTGGCCGAACAATTCGAACAAGGGATGGAGCATGTTGGCAGCATGATTGAATCGGCTGATTTTCATGAGTTTCTTACCCCTTGGCAGTACTTGAAGCTTGTCGCTCGGTTCTATCCCGCAGTCACACCAAAGCGGATGGAAGAAGTCCTGGATCTTGTAGGCTTGCTCAAAGTTCGTAAAGAGAAAACAAAGGGTTTTTCTACGGGGATGAAACAGAAGCTCGCGCTTGCGGCGGCTATCCTGCCGGAACCGAAGTTTGTCATCTTGGATGAGCCTACGAATGGCTTAGATATCGAAGGAACGGTCATGTTTCGGAAGTTAATTAAACAGCTATCCGAAGAGAAAGGGACGTCATTTTTAATTTCAAGCCATATGATTCATGAGCTGGAGCAGCTGTGTAATCGGGTAGGTATCGTCGTAGATGGACATTTAAAAAAAGAGGGCTATGTATCCGAACTGCTGAAAAGCAATCAATCCTTAGAGCAGTTTTATATAGATGAGCTTCAGCTTTCCAAGGGGGATAAAGATTGTGCATAGATGGCGCGCTGCTTACTTCAATGAGCTTCATTTGCTGTTGTACCGGAAAAAAGTAGTTATGTTTGCTATCTTTTCAGCGATACTTCCAGTCTTGCTGGCCATCTCACTGGGCGCACTACAGCCCATCCTAGGACTTATGGCCGTAAGCCAATCCTTTCCGATCATGATGTTAACCATTTATACAAGTATTTGGATTCCGCTTATTATCTTAACGATTACCGGCGATTTGTTTCCGGGTGAAGTGGCGTCGAGAACGTTGAAACTTGCTTTGCTGCGTCCGAACTCACGTTTTCAAGTATTTGGCACGAAAGTTGCTGCCCTAGCCACAGGGATTGCCGGCATCCTGCTTCTGCTTGGAATCATTACCTTTATTTGCAACCTTTTTGCAGGAACAGCTGCAAATGTTATTGAATCCTTTCACATGGTGAAAGCTTATGTTGCTGCTTTTGTATCGATGATTGCTTTGTCAGCTTTGTTCGTCTTTGTCTCTCAGTTTTTCAAAAGTGCGAGCAGCTTCATGGTTTTTTCGCTCGTATTATACGCGGCAGCCAAAGTTGCTCCGTTCCTGTTGAGCTCAATTGCTGCTTTTTCACCTGCTTCTTACACGGATTGGCATATGCTTTGGCTTAGTCAAACCGTTTCGGCGGGCAAGCTCATGACAACTTCCTTGTTCCTCATTTCCAGTTGTATGTTGTTTTTGGCACTTGGTTACTATAAATTTGATAGAAAAGAAGTATAAAAAACGGGGAATCAACTCATGTCCATTCGTCTTAAATTATTGCTTTCCTACGCGGCCATGCTCCTAATTCCGCTCGTCATGATGATGATTACGGCTGTGCTATTAGTCGTTGTTTTTCGCGGCGACTTCCAAAGCATCCGAGATCAATTGCATACAGGTGTTGGGCTATTTGAGAATCAGAATGTGGAACATACGATGAAGGAAATGAAGCGAACCTCAGAGAAAAATCCGTCGATCCTAGTAGAGTCAGCATATTTAGCAGATGTTGATCAAGAGCTGCAGTCCAATAATTCAAAGCTGGTTGTACGTAAAAATAATACACTTGTCTATGTTTCTCCAACCTTGCAAGGGTCAAGTGTACTTGAGCAGCTGCCTGTCTTCAAACACCCGGGACATCCGGAACGAGAAGATGCCAAGCGATTTGGGAAAGAATTATTGGAAATTAACTCTTTCGATTTTTATGATTCCGAACAACAACCAGGAAGTGTTTTCATTGTAACGACAGTGAATCCGATTGTTAATTTTATGCAAAAGTTTTTCCCAAGTCTTTTTATTACATTACTTATCATCCTGATTCTTACGCACACTTTACTCACTTATTTTGTTTCTAGAAACATTATTCAGCCGCTGCGGAAGTTAAAGAATGCCATGAAAAGAATTCAAGCAGGCGACCTGGAATTCCAGGTTCAGATCACAAGTAAGGATGAAATCGGTCAACTCAGCATAGCCTTTGAACAGATGCGCAAACAATTGCATGAATCCATTCAAACGCAAATTCAATATGAAGAAAATCGCAAAGAGCTGATTTCTAACATCTCTCACGACATTCGAACGCCGCTTACAGCCATTAGAGGCTATATTGATGGGTTAGGTGACGGAATTGCCGATACCGCAGATAAGAAGCGAAAATACATTGAAATCATATCGTCCAAGGCAGAAGAGATGGATCATTTAATCGATGAATTGTTTCTGTATTCAAAATTGGATTTAAAACGAGTACCTTTTAATTTTGAAGTCGTTGATTTCGCCTCATTTATAGCAGATTGGTCGGAAGAACTAGATTTTGAACTTAGCAAACAAGGCGTTCATTATAAGTCGGAAATCGCGTTACAACAGGAGATTCAGGTTTCGATTGACCGGGATAAAATGAGACGCGTTTTTTCTAATATTGTGGACAACTGCTTGAAATATATGAATAAAACAGAGAAGCAAATTACTTTGCATGCAAGATCAGCCGGAGCACAAGTCGTCATTGAGATTTCTGATAACGGTGCAGGTGTGGATGCCGAGGCGCTGCCTTATATTTTTGACCGTTTTTACCGGGCGGATCCATCCAGAAACAGTAACAACGGCGGGAGCGGTCTGGGGTTAGCCATCTCGAAACAAATGATTGAGGGTCATGGAGGTATGATATCGGCGCAAAGTGTGAAAGGCGAAGGGACTTGTATCACGATCAATTTGCCTCTCAGAAGGCACAAAGACGGTGAAACTGAATGAAAAAAATATTAATTGTCGAAGATGAACAGCTTATTGCTGAACTTGAAAGAGACTACTTGGAAGTCAGCGGTTATCAAGTAGATATCGCGACGGATGGCGAGCAGGGTTTGAAGCTGGGACTCAGCGGAGAGTATGATTTAATCATTCTGGATGTCATGCTCCCGTTAGTAAACGGTTTTGAAGTATGCAAACGAATACGCGAGAAATATCAAATCCCGATCCTGATGGTTACCGCAAAAAAAGAGGATATTGATTTGATTCGCGGCCTTGGCCTGGGGGCTGATGATTATATAACGAAGCCTTTTAAACCAGGAGAGCTTGTTGCTAGAGTCAAAGCGCATTTGGCGCGATACGAGCGTTTAATTGGAACGAAAGAAAGTAAGGAAGAAATTCGCATACACGGACTTTTAATTGATTACGGTTCTCGCCGAGTTTTCGTTCATGAGCAAGAAATTAGCCTGACCACGAAGGAATTTGATTTGCTTTATTTTTTAGCCATGAATCCGAATCGTGTGTATAGCAAGGACCACCTCTTTGAACGCATATGGGGATTAGACGCGATGGGAGATTCGCAGACTGTGACGGTCCACATCCGTAAATTAAGAGAAAAAATTGAAATGGATCCATCCAACTCTCAATTCATTGAAACTGTTTGGGGAGCCGGCTATCGGTTTCGCTTATAAATGCATGCGATGAAAGGTGGTTTCTCTTAAGCATGAGTGTGAATCCTAGAGTATTAATTTTAACTGCCAACTATGGCAATGGGCATATTCAAGCTTCAAAAGCGCTGCAGCAGCAATTCTTGAAGCAAGGTGTTGAGCATGTCAAGGTGGTTGATCTTATGAAAGAAGGCCATCCCCTCATCAATTTAATTACAACATCGCTTGTTAACCAAAGTACAAAAAGTTCACGAATCGGTCTAGATTATTATGGCTGGAGCTACTACTTAACCCGCGAATCCAAACGGACCGCGCTATTCCAAAGATCCATGAATTATCTTGGCAAAAAGAAATTGAGGGAGTTAATTCATAAAGAACGCCCTAATGTCGTTGTGAATACCTTTCCATTCGGCGCATCCCCAGAAGTGTGCAGCTCACTTAACATTATGAATTTCACTGTACTTACGGATTATGCTTTACATGCCACATGGCTGCATCCGAATGTTGATAAATATTATGTGGCTACGGAAGAGTTGAAACAGCAAATCATTTTCAGAGGTTTTAATAAGGAGCGCGTGGAGGTTAGTGGAATTCCCGTACGGCAAGAGTTTACACGGGAGAAAAGCATCCCTAGGCACAAAAAGAACATTATTCTTATTATGGCATCCGATCGTGGCGTCAACAGCTATATGGAGGAAATGCTGAACTCATTAGCAGCTTTGGATCATTGCCAATTGGTCGTTGTTTGTGGCCGTAATGAGAAGTTACTGCTAAGACTGAGGGACCAATTTGCTGCTGTTAAGGGAGTGACCATACTTGGATTTGTTGACAATGTTCATGAATGGATGTCTCAGGCAACTTGTATTGTAACAAAAGCTGGAGGACTAACGCTGACAGAAGCAATCGTCCAACAACTGCCGATCTTCATTTATAAGCCTTATGGCGGACAGGAAAAGGAAAACGCTCTATACCTTTCTAGTCGCGGAGTGGCTTCGATTTCTATTCATTTAGAAGAATTGGCCAATCAAATTAACAGGTTAATAAGGAATCCAGGCTTACATCAAGTAATAGAGGAACGGATGAAAGCAATGCACCGGAGCCAAGCTGCTGAACACATCGTATCAGATATGATGCTTACGATGAATAATCAATCATTTTCGCTATCGATTTAGGAATGGGAGGCCAGAGTAGGATGGATGAGAGTATAGACGATTTTTTAAAGACGATTGATGAGTTGGAAGAAAAAGTGCAGCATCTGATTTATCAGTCGAATCTAACATCAGTCGAAAAGCAATTCATCTTAGACCATATTCTTATTATTCCCGGAAAAAGGGCGGATCATGAAGAAAGCAAAGCCATATAAATGGGTTACATACGAAAAAGGGGCTGTTTCAAAAGGTCAGACGACCTAATGAAAGCCCCTTTGTGCTTTGTGGGAGGGATGAAAAGAGGACCAAATAGTTAAACTATGTGGTAGTAAGCTTTAGTTAATAACACGGCGGGCTGTTTTGTAGTTCTTACTCCACCAACCGGAGTTCATATCGGATATCGTAACTCCAGGACTGCCATACGTATGCAGGACCTTACCATTCCCCATATAAATACCGACATGATGAATAGGAGAATAGAAAAAGACAAGGTCTCCAGGTTGAAGCTGATTTCTGGCAACGTAGGTGCCTACTTGTGATTGCTCCCTAGATGAACGAGGGAGATTGATCCCATTTTTGCCATAGACATATTGCGTAAAAGATGAACAATCAAAGGAATTTGTTCGGCCTTTCTGAGTTCCAAATACATATCTCACGCCTAGGTATTGTTTACCTGTAGAGATAATACTGCTTGCTTTCCCCGACATCGATGCAGGAGCTGCTGTTATTGGAGTTGAGCTGCCCGCAGCAAGTGCGGATTGCGGCCCCACGAAAAGGTTAGCTGAGGCAAATAAGGATACACTAAGTGTAATTCCTAATAGCGATTTACTAAGGCGGCTCTTGTTCATGTTGTTCATGATTGATATCCTCCTTCAGGATCGTGTTTTAGGCTTCCACCTGGGATAACCTTACCACATCCGGAATGACCTATAGATTACCAACCGTGGAGGAATACTAGTGCAAATCATGCTTTGAGGACTATTATTAGAAAACCATGAGAATCTGGTGAGCTAAAAAACCTTGACAAAAAACATGGAATGCATCAATTTTTCTAATCGTCTTCTCATGCTCTATTATCATTCCTGTGATACGATCAATACGAGGCAGGTGAAGAAAGATGAATCATCATTCTATAATCACGTTAATCAGCCATTACGGGTATGCGGGTATAGTTGTCGTACTTTTCGTTGGAATCGTTGGCTTACCAATCCCGATCGAGATTATCCTATTAGGTGCAGGTTATATAGCGGTTAAAGCTAATCTTCATGTAGGCGGCATTATCGGCTTCGCCTGGCTTGGAGCTAGCGCAGGGATGACACTTAATTATCTGCTTGGTCAAAGCATTGGGTTGAAGCGGATCAGCAAGGTGACAAAATGGATCAAAATTTCCGAGGGCCGATTGGAAAAATGGGCAGATCATTTTAAAAAGTATGGCTCTATTTTACTTCTGATTGGCTTTTATGTAGCAGGGTTACGGCATGCGGCGCCATTTATTGCAGGGGCTACAAAAATGCGTTATCTCAAATTTATGTGTGTTTCTTACTTTGGAGCTTTGGCTTGGATTTTGGTCATTGTTCTACTGGGGCATAAACTTGATAAACTCTGGCACCATTTAAATATACATGTCCATCATCCTTTGTGGATCATTGTCGCGGCAGGGATGACCGTCCTTGGCTTGATGGGAGCAAAGATGATGGTTCTTCAGCGGCGATTCTCCCGCTAAAGCCAAAACACCTCCAATTCCACTGAGTCAGCGGGATTGGAGGTGTTTTATTAGTAGTCGTTTATCCTTGCTTGCGTTTTGCGGATATGAATCGGCCGTTGCCTCGCGCAAAGCGCAGCACTTTGAAAAACATTCTCTTATCTTTTAATTGATTAAAAATAAACGGATCTGGTGCTGTGTTAACTTCCAATACCCATGGCTTCAAGTTTTTATCGATTCCGATATCGATACCGATTTCCTTAAATCCCGGATAAACCTTCTGATAATGCGCTGCGATTTGATAACCTAAATGTTGCAAGGATTTAATATAATCCTTTTTTTTCTCATTTTTTAAGTAGGAACTCAGTAATATCTCTAAAGGCAGCGGTTTTCCGCTATTATGAAAGTTCGTCACAATTTTGCGCGGATGAGCAACTCGGCCGATATACCCGGTAGTTTCCCAAGCTCTTTTAGCGTTTTTTTGTACCATGATGCGTATGTCGAAGATTCGATTTTGATGAGTCAATAAATGAATTCCTTGTTGTATCAGATAGGTTCTGTTTAACTTGGATTTGTTTAGAGCGGTGTATAAACCTAGAAACGTTGGGAAAGATCTAGCGGTTTGCCCGGATTGAAAGCTGTATTTGTCTCTTTTCTCCACCCGGATAACGCCATGTCCGGCAGAGCCATTCGTAGGCTTCACATAGACCATTTTATGTTTATTTAACATAGCAAGCAGGTTTGTTTGATTGTAGATTTTTGTATCCGGTACAAATTTGCGAAGTTCTTTGTTCAATAAGAGGACTTTTGTTTTAACCCATTTACTACCTATCGTTCTGGCTCGATTCATTGACATCACAGCACCCCTACCTGTAGTCACCTCTTAGAGTCAATTGGTGTTTCCAGTTATCATATTCCAATTCCTCGGACTGACTTGGAGTAAAGTCTAGTCTGAACATTAAAAAAAATTCATATTTCAATTCATTTTTCTGCGCGCCTCAACCATAAAGGGCTCCCATTGGAAATTATCCAATAGGAGCCCTTTGCTGTTATTGCGGGTTCGTTGTCCAAATTCCTGCCGTTTTCAGGAATACGCGTTGTGGCAATTTCAATGCAGCCAAGATCAGTTCAGCGACATCCTCCGCTTGCATCATGCGATCCTCATCGCCTATCGGCAGTCCTGCTTTGGCTGCCAACTCTGTATTCACAGTAGACGGTGTGAGCGCCGTGACACGGATGTTCGATTTGCGAACCTCTTGCATAAGCGCTTCTGTCATTCCGATCACAGCGAATTTCGAGGCGCAATAGGCCGAACCAGTGGCAAAGCCCCGTTCCCCTGCAGTTGAAGCGATGTTAATGATGCTTCCGCCATTTTGACTAATCATCGTTGGCAGTGCGGCGCGAGTCACATAATACGTACCCATCAGATTGGTTTGAATAATTTGCTCCCATTGATCCGGATCCATTTCAACCAACTTGCCAAACTGAGCCGTTCCAGCATTATTGAGCAGGATATCGAGGGCCCCCAGTTCCTTGATCAGAGTTTCTACTGCACGTCCTGCTTCTGCCCGGTTTGAAATATCCGCGGTGGCAATGCTCACTTTTATGCCATATGTACTTGATAATTCTTGTTGAAGGGACTCGAGATCAGCACGGCTCCGCGCCACCAATCCGAGATTAACGCCCTCTTTGGCCAACGCAATGGCAGTAGCTTTGCCGATTCCTTTTCCAGCCCCTGTAATGATGGCGGTTTGATTGTGTAAGGTCATGAGAATCTCTCCTTTAGTTCTATTCAGGTGCTTCAGTCAAAAAGACTTATTTGCAACTGCAAGTTATGCCATTTATTATTAATGATATTGCAATATTCGGCAAGTTCCTACTTATAAGCAAGATAGTTTCAAATCGTCAAATCGTATACGAAGGAGTCGAACCATGGGAGATCAACGATTTAAGAGCTCGGTAGAAATGACCTTGAAAGTGATTGGCGGGAAATGGAAGCTGGTCATTCTATGCCATCTGATGGATGGCGTCAAACGCTTTGGCGAATTAAAACGAGGGATGCCTGACATCACGCAAAAAATGCTAACCCAACAGTTGCGTGAATTAGAGGATGACGGCATTATCCATCGGAACGTATTCGTTCAAGTGCCGCCGAAAGTCGAGTATTCCTTAACGGAATATGGCCGAACCATGGAGGAAGTGCTTCACATGTTGGCCGATTGGGGACAGAAACACCAAGAGCGAGTTGAAGTTTTAACATAATGAAAAGCTTAATGGATAAAGACCTTTAACTTCGTGTTGAAGGTCTTTTTTGTCGTTCATGGTTTCCAAATGGGTACTACGTCACTAAATAGTGCGTACTTTTTTTTCGGAAAGTATCGTCGTACAATAGGTCCCGTGAACAACACAAAACAAAATTAGGAGGATTGACTCATCCATGGAACTTCAATTAGCGTTAGATCTTGTCGACATCCCACAAGCCAAACAATTGGTGAAAGAAGTGGAGTCGTATATAGATATCGTTGAAATCGGAACACCGGTTGTCATTAATGAAGGGCTTCGCGCTGTTAAAGAAATAAAAGAAGCCTTTCCTAACTTGAAAGTACTGGCTGATTTGAAAATTATGGACGCCGCTGGTTATGAAGTCATGAAAGCATCAGAGGCAGGTGCAGATATAGTTACTGTATTAGGCGTCTCGGAAGACATGACAATCAAAGGTGCTGTAGAGGAAGCACGGAAACAAGGAAAGCAAATCTTGGTTGATATGATCTCCGTGAAAAACCTGGAGAAACGTGCGCAAGAAATCGACGCCCTGGGCGTAGATTATATCTGTGTGCATACTGGTTATGATCTTCAAGCGGTCGGAAAAAATTCATTTGACGATCTTTTAACGATCAAACGTGTTGTCAAACAGGCCAAAACAGCGATTGCCGGAGGTATTAAATTAAGTTCACTCCCGGAAGTCATTAAAGCAAACCCGGATCTTGTTATTGTAGGCGGAGGCATTACGGGACAAGAAAACAAGCAAGCCGCTGCCGCGGAGATGCAGAAATTGATCAAACAAGGAGCTTAAGGCCTATGAAAACGAATCAGTATGTAGTTGTAATCCTGGAGGAGTTGCAACAGGCAGCTGAACGATTGGATGCAGGACAAGCTGATCTAATTGTAGACCAAATTCTTGCTTCTCAGAAAGTTTTTTTAGCTGGGGCGGGCCGATCCGGCTTGATGGCCAAAGCTTTTGCCATGAGACTGATGCACCTGGGAATTGACGCATATGTTGTGGGAGAGACAATTACGCCTAACGTAACAACTAACGACATGCTAATCATCGGGTCAGGTTCCGGGGAAACCAGAAGTCTCTTATCCATGGCGGAGAAAGCCAAAAGCTTGCAGGCATCTGTCGCAGTTGTGACCATCTTTCCGGAATCATCCATCGGGCAGTTGGCGGACATCACCGTCAAACTGTCCGGCTCTCCCAAAGATAACTCCAATAGCCATTACTCCACCATACAACCTATGGGCTCCTTATTTGAGCAGACCCTATTGTTATTTTTTGATGCCGTCATACTGCGCTTAATGGAGAAAAAGGGGTATGACTCGACAACCATGTTTGGAAAGCATGCTAACTTAGAATAATGAACATGAAGCCAATCATGATCTAATTAAAGTTCACTCTTGTTCCCCATAGAGTGAACTTTTTTCATGTAATTGTTATGTTTATAGGGGAACAGCAGGGCGCTATTTTGTCAAAATCATCCCTCTGAGTGAGGGAGTGGGAACGAGGTTCCGCTATTTCGTCATTTTGACACATATTCGGACGATGGAGGTTGAATAAGAGCCTGTAGTTCCCCTCCAAACCACGAAATTTCGCTTTTCGCCTAAATAAGGGAATGGGGTTCCTTATTTAATCCTCGTGATCAAGCTCTTTCAAGGGCTCAAAGTTTGGATACACATAGGGCGAGCTTGGTGCAGTGATCTTATCTATTTGAGTGGCTTTGATAACGAAAATATCGTTTCCGTTGTAGTTGCCATTTTGAATCGTGCCAGTGACTTTGACCCACATGTCTTTGGGGTAGGTCTGGGCTGTAGGGAAGTCTATCATGACGCCGTAGGGGGTTGCATCCGCAGAACAGCAGCTAACGGCAAACCGGCCAACGACAAATTGGTTATTTGTCATGTTGTCTTCACGGTAAATGAATCCAGAGAGTTCAATTTTTTTACCGATAAAATTATTTTTGAATAGGTCAATCGAAGAAAGAATTTCCATATAGATTTCCGGCTTTACGACAATCGTGTCTTTTTTGTATAGAATCATGCCAATCTTTGAAAAGTCTTCGTCCCATTCGTTATCGGCATGAAATAATTTCTGCAGATCGGTCTCCGTTTTCGCGGCAATCGGCGTCTCATTATTGGAAACGGATGGGGGTATTGCAGGCGCGGGGGCCACTGTAGCCATTTGGTTGGACGCAGTTTCACTTGCGGGTGCACCTGGCTTCGTTATCGCTGATTTGGCAGCGGAGAGATTCATTCCTTTGGCGGCAACCATAGCACTGCTCAAGGCTGTATCAGGCAGCAAAAAACCGATTAACAGCGGTAAAATCAGAAGTCCATAGGCGATCGTGTTCCGTAAAGCTGAGCGTGAAACAGGCTGCTCGCATTCACAGTCCACCGGTTTCCCCCAGTAGGCACGCAGTGCCATATAACCTTGATAACAGGCAAAGATATACAACAGGACGGAAGCCACTTTCACATAACCCATCATTCGAGGCGCAATGTAAAATTGGAGGGCGTCTGATTTGGCAAGGACTACGATATAGCTAGAAAAACCGAGCAAAATTAAGGTGCGAAAGAAATGATGAAAACAGATTACTCGAACTTGCTTCATGTTCATTCCTCCTTGCTGGCAAAATTTAAAATAAATGTTCAAATAGCAGTGAACAAGTGAGAACCGTGATGACAATGAGTACGGAGAGAATGAGGACAAATTTGGTTTTAAAGACGGAGAGCAGCATGAGCGTGCTTTTGAAATCTAACATCGGACCAAACACTAAAAATGTGAGCAGAGAACCGGATGTAAACGATGTCTGAAAAGATGAAGCAACGAAGGCATCAGAGGTTGAACATAACGAAAGGATGTAGGCGAAACCTATCATAAACAAATGAGAGCTAATTGGACCTTGGCCAATCGCAAGCAGGCTTTCGCGCTGCATAAAAATTTGAATCAGGGCGGTAAGCAAGGACCCAAACACAAGGTACTTGCCCATTTCGAAAAATTCATCAGATGCATGTAGGAAAAAGGAGTTTACTTTGCTTGAAAAGCTCCCGTGGTGATGATGGTGATGGTGATGCCCCTCCCCGTTGACACGGCTATTGCGCAGCGGATTGCTTTGGACAAACCGATAGAGGAGAAGTCCGATGATAACAGCAGCGGCAAAAGCGAGTCCCATGCGGGAATATGCGATAGCAGGGTGATTACGGAATGCCATGAATGTCGCAGCAAAAACAATCGGGTTAATGATGGGGCCGGCTATAATGAAGACGACGGCAATATAGACAGGCATTCCTTTGAGAATAAGTCTTCGTACGACAGGGATCATACCGCATTCACACATAGGGAAAAGGATACCTAGCAGACAGGCAAACAAAATACCTAGGATAGGGTTCTTTGGAATAAACCTGCGGATGGCTTGCTCAGACACAAACGTTTGAAGCAGCGACGAGAGCAATACGCCAAGTAGAATGAAAGGGATAGCTTCTAACAGGATACTGATAAAAATGGTTTTAAATGATTGAATTTGGTCGGTTTGAAAGACATACGCCAGAGAGGAGACATCTCTGTTTACAAAGATGAGGACAATGAAAAGGAAACAAATAGCGGCCACAACTTGCATACTCATTCGAAAAACGTTACTTGGCATGGGGAGAATCTCCTTAATGATAATTATTACGAATTGAATTGTAATACATAAATGGGATCCCTGCAAGGCAAAAGATTTATTATTGACATCGTCTTCGAAAGAGGATATATTTCTCGTTGTAAAAGTAATAATTACGATTAACGAGCAATAATCATCATAATTATGTACGATATGAATGAGTTGGTTGCAAACCATTTCTTTTTTATCAGATTAATTCGTAAAAATTACATGTAAACACAGGGGGTGATTTTATGTTAGTTGCTGCTTTACATGCTGTGGAATTTGGATATCATGATCTTCCTTGCTTGCAAGATGCTAGTGTAGAGATTCAGTCCGGCGAGTTTGTCGTCGTTACGGGTCCGAACGGCGCAGCGAAATCAACTCTGCTTAAACTCATGTTGGGTTTGGTTGAGCCATGGAAGGGAAGTGTCTTCCTTTCACCTAAGAATGAAGAAGGGAAGAGTTTGCGAGTAGGGTACGTATCTCAACAAATTGCAGCTTTTAACAGTGGATTTCCAAGCACAATACTTGAGTTTGTGCGTTCAGGCAGGTACACCAGCGGATCATGGCTCCGTAAGCTTAATGCGGAAGATGACAGGTTGACAGAGACAGCCCTTCGGCAAGTAGGTATGTGGGATGTGCGTAAACGTAAAATAGGGGAACTTTCCGGCGGCCAGAAGCAGCGGATATGCATCGCCAGAGCTCTTGCACAAGAGCCGGATCTGTTGGTTCTCGATGAACCGACGACGGGAATGGATCAGAATAGTCGATTCGAATTTTATGAATTGATGCATCATCAAGTGAGAGTACATCAGCGGACCGTTGTTATGGTCACTCACAGTCTCGCCGAAGTGGCCCCTTATCTCGACCGGATTATTGAGTTGGAGAGAAAGGAGGATGGCGGATGGAAATGCTGCACTACGACTTCATGCAGCGGGCATTTTGTGCTGGTGGGTTAATTGCCATTATCGCTTCGGTTTTAGGTGTGTATTTAATGCTGCGAAGACAAGCGCTAATGGCTGACATGCTGTCTCATGTCTCTTTAGCAGGTGTAGCGGGTGGCGCCTATTTCCACATCAACCCTACCTTAGCGGGGTTTGTAGTAGCAACCTTGGGAGCGATTGCGGTTGAATACGTGAGGAGGTCTTATAAATCCTATAGTGAAATCTCCGTCGCGATTATTATGGTTGGCGGTTTGTCGTCAGCCGTTATTATCATGAGTCTTAATCAAAGTATTAACAAAGGATTTTCTGCATACTTATTTGGTTCTGTTGTTGCCGTGAATGAAACGGAGCTTCTGTTAATGCTCATCGTTGCCTTAGTCGGCTGTCTTTTCTTCGTTCTGTTTCGCCGGCCGCTGTACCAAATTACATTCGATGAAGACACGGCAAAAACGAATGGACTGCCGGTGAAATGGATCACGCTTGGCTTTAGCGTTCTAACCGGTATGATTGTTTCCGCAGCTATGCCTATCGTGGGTGTGCTTCTTGTTTCAGCACTCATAGTTCTTCCCGCAGCTCTGGCAATCCGCATTGCGCCTAGCTTCACATCGTCGCTTTTTATCGCTATGGGCATTGGACTGTTTGGCGTGTTTTCCGGGCTTACGGCTTCTTATGAACTGAGCACACCACCTGGCGGAACTATCGCCATCCTATTGTTATTCGTCTTGCTTGTTGGTTTAAGCATCAAAAAAGTAAAGCATCATTTCATACCTGTCGGGAGGAATTATTGAAAATGAAACAATCTTGGGTAGCAAAATCATTATCTTTCACTGCGTTATCAACGCTTCTTTTATCAGGCTGTGCCGCTAATTCTTCTTCAAGCAACGGGAAGCTTAATGTAGTAACCACCTTCTATCCGATGTATGAATTCACCAAGCAAGTAGCCGGTGATCATGCCGAGGTCATTGCCTTAATACCTGCCGGTGCTGAGCCGCATGATTGGGAGCCTAGCGCCAAAGATATGAAAAAGGTGAAGAATGCAGATGTATTTGTTTACAACGGAATCGTGGAGGGCTGGGTGGATCAAGCGCTGTCGAGTGCAGACAATCAAAAACGCGTTGTGGTTGAAGCCAGCAAAGGCATTGAATTAATGGAAGGACTGCCGGAGGAAGAAGAGGATCACAAGGAAAAGGACCATAAAGAAGCCGATGGGGGTAAAATGATGGATCCTCATGTTTGGTTAGATCCGGTGCTTGCGCAAAAAGAAGTGGAGTCCATTGCAGCTGGCTTGTCTCAAGCTGACCCAGCGAACAAAGAGGATTATCGTAAAAATGCGGAAGTGTTTATCGGGAAGCTTAAAGCATTGGACACCACATACCGAACGAGCTTTGAACAGGTGAAAAAGAAAGACTTCGTGACACAGCATGCTGCTTTCGGCTACTTAGCCAAACAATATGGATTGACTCAAGTGCCAATTGCCGGACTTTCTCCCGAAGAAGAACCATCGCCTGCCCAAATGGCCGATATTATTCAATTTGCGAAAGAAAACCAAGTGAAAACGATTTTTTTTGAGACGCTAGTGGACCCGAAAGTAGCCCAGACCATTGCGACAGAACTCCATGCGAAAACGGAGGTGCTTAACCCGTTGGAAGGATTGACGGATGAAGAGAAGAAGAGAAACTTAGATTACGTCGGGATTATGACCAATAACCTGGAAGCATTAAAGAAAGCGCTAAATGAATAAAAATTGAATAAAAGATAAGGTAGCAAACCCTGGGTTTGCTTGTTGCATCCACATAAATCGTAAAATTTACTATAAAAGGAGAATTCGAATGTCAGAACATCAAATTCCAGTCACGGTTTTGAGCGGATATTTGGGAGCAGGCAAAACAACTTTGTTAAACCACATTTTACATAACCGGGATGGCTTGCGAGTTGCCGTTATTGTCAATGATTTAAGCGAAGTCAATATCGATGCAGGACTTATCCGGGAGGGTAACGGGCTTTCTCGGACGAATGAGAGTCTGGTTGAAATGTCTAACGGCTGTATCTGCTGCACATTACGCGATGATTTATTGAAGGAAGTGGAGCGACTCGCCAAAGAGAATCAATTCGACTATATCCTTATTGAATCAACCGGTGTTGGAGAGCCGCTGCCGGTAGCCCAAACCTTCACTTATCTGGATGAGGAGCAAGGCATCGATCTCTCTCAGTTTTGCCGTTTGGACAGCATGGTAACCGTTGTAGACGCCTACCGCTTTTGGACGGATTATTCCTCAGGAGAAACCCTTCTCGACCGGAGTCAAGCCGTTGGTGAAGATGACACAAGAGAAGTTGTGGATCTTCTGATCGATCAAATTGAATTCTGTGATATCCTCATTCTGAATAAATGTGACATGTTGGATGAAGATGAACTGAACGAGTTGGAAGGTGTCCTCCGCAGGCTGCAGCCAAGAGCCAAATTTATTCGTTCCATACATGGACAGGTGGCGAGTGAGGAAATTCTGAACACACATCTCTTCAATTTCGATGAGGCTAGCACATCCGCAGGCTGGATGAAGGAAATGGAGAAGGATGTCCATACGCCAGAAACTGAAGAATACGGCATCTCTTCCTTCGTGTATGAGAGAGTCCGGCCCTTCGAGCCTTCGCGTCTGATGGGATGGATGAAGGACTGGCCTGCGGAAATCGTAAGAGCCAAAGGGGTTATGTGGCTGGCAACCCGAAATGATTATGCTCAGAACCTGAGCCAAGCAGGACCTTCTGTTCGCTTCGGACCCGCAGGATATTGGGTGGCTGCACTTCCCGATGCGGAAAGAGAGGCTGTTCTTGAAGAGGATGCAGATCAAATCATGCATTGGGATGACACCTATGGTGATCGTATCAACAAAGTCGTATTTATTGGCCTGGAAATGGATCGAGCCGAAATTGTGGCATCTTTGGACGCCTGTTTATTATCAGATGAGGAAATGAAAGGTGATTGGAATCGGTTTGCAGACGAACTGCCGAATGCCATTATGGAACTAGAGAAACAGAATTTGTAAAGAAATCAGTACTCGCTTATGCGTACGGCGTTTTGTAAACAACTTTTCCCAGTAGCTTTGAATTATTTACTGAGGAGCATAGTCGGATCTTGTCTTCTTAACATATGATGGCAAGAATGGGGACTACTCTTAAAAGGATGTGTGCGCAGCATGAAAACTTATCATCGACCCAAAAGAAAACACGGCCGCGTTAATGAAGGACAGAAAGGACAATATGAGTCGTCGCCGACGATCGCCGCTCAAGCAAAAGCTAGTCTAGGAACACCAGTATGCGTAGTACTCAAGGATGGTTCTTTATATTATGGCGTTCTGAAAGAAGTGCAAGTCAATCAAGTCATTCTTCAAGGGTTCAAAGGCACCAAAAAGCTTCCACGGAATAAAGTTAGATCTAAAGCTCATATATCAAGTTTTGGTGGTTTGGGTAATATGCTTGGGCTTCTTGGTGGTGGAGGACTTGGAGGATTATTTGGAGGGGGTTCAGCAGGTGGATTACTGGGGGGGCTTGGTCAAGGTGCAGCCAAAAACGCAGCTGGGTCAGGTGGTTTGTTTAGTAACATAGGTAGCTTTATGAAACTTGGGATGGGTGTTATTCAATTTATTATGCCATTGATGAAAAATTTTTCGATTTAAAAGTTGATTAGCCAACTAAGCCGCTATTACCGGACACGCGCTACTCAGCACATATCAAGAGACCGAACCCGCACCATCGGTTGGTAAGCAACTGCTTCATGCGGATTCGGTTCTGTATACAAAACAAACGGAGACAACAGGTCCGCTTTCCCACGTCGTTACTTTCAAGCTTAACGAAAGCGCGTTTACGTTAGACGGTATCAAGTTACCGGCGAAAATGGAGCCTGTCATTATCGACGGTTCCTCGTACATATGGGTTAGAGACCTGGCCGGCGCCCTCGGTGCTACCGTCGATTGGGATCAGGCCAAGCAAGCAGCTATTTACACCAAGAAGGGGAAGACGGTTACCTTCTTTACGACCAAGTCTTCCTATGCCTCTGGGAATGATGAACGAGATACGCTGACGCCTGCCAAGCTCTATTACGGCGCTACGCTCATTCCCGTTAGACTGATGTCCGAGGTGCTGGGTGCCAATGTGCAGTTCGACGATGTAACGAAGGTCATTAAGATTACCTATTAATCTTTATAAAAAAACTTAGACCCGCAGCTTGTTGCTGTGGGTCTCTTTGTGCTATTAAAGTTGAGTTGTCTTCGCTGATATCGAATTATGATGATAACGTTTGTCCACTGTCCACGGTTATAATTTGACCTGTCATTGCTTCTTGTTCCAAGGCTGCACAAATAAATTTGGCAATATCTTCAGGCGCTGCAATGCGCTGCAGCAGAAGATTTGGAGCTAATTTTTTCATTTGTTCTTCCCTACCAGCCCACCATCTTGTCTCGACGGCTCCTGGTACTACGCAGTTGACTCTAATATCCGGAGCTAAGGCGCGTGCTAACGATTTCGTAAGACCGTGAACAGCCGCTTTGGATACGGCGTATGGAAGAGAAGAGCCCAATCCTGTTTGTCCCGCTATACTGCCGAGATTGACGATCGCACCTTGTTTGTTATTTTTCATGAATGGGGCAACCGCTCGCGCACAGTAATACATTCCTTTGACATTCACATCATAAAGTTCGTCCCATACTTCTTCCGTTACCGCCTCCAGATCATGGAGCGGAATGTGCCGGGTAATACTGGCATTATTGACAAGCAAATCAATCGTCCCGAATTGTTGAACTAATCGATCAACCATTTTCCTGACTTCCTGGTCTTGAGAAACATCAGCTTGTATCGCAATTGCGCGCCCGCCGTTTCTATTGATGATTTGCGCAGTCTCTTCCGCATCGGATCTAGAGCGTGAATAATTCACCGCGACAGCAGTCCCCCGCTCAGCAAGTGCGATGCAAGCAGCCCTGCCGATCCCTGTACCGCCACCGGTCACAAGAGCCACTTTATTTTTCAGATTCATTCTGTCATCTCCTTTTGTTGCACCATGATATAAATGATTGTATGTTGCCATTTTAAATTTGTATAATTGAATTAATTGATTTGTACGTTCAAAAAAAATGAACCCTAGGCTAGGGGGGGGACTACGATGGATCTTAAAACATTAAAAACGTTTCAAATGATTGTGAAGCACGGCAGTTTTATCCGCGCAGCTGATGAAATGAACTATGTGCAATCTACAGTGACGATGCAAATCCAAAAGCTTGAATCCGAATTGGGCATTCAGCTTATTGAGCGTGGCAAAAAAATCAGTCTAACAGAAGCAGGCAGACTGTTTTATGATCAGAGTCTGCAAATAGTAAAAAATATCGATCAATTGCAAATGGATTTGACGGATTTGCAATTAGGTGAAAGGGGAAATATTCGTTTAGGGGTAACGGAGCCAACTGCAAGCTATCGCTTACCAGGTATTATAGAGAGGTTTTTAACAGAATATCCGAAGGTTCGTATTTCTTTAATTTTTGCCAATACACCAACATTGTGCGATCAGCTGCTCAAAGGGGATATTGATGTGGCTCTTTGTTCGACACCGGATCTGGGTTCCGATCTCTATTATGAACCTTTGTTTAAAGAAGAGTTTGTTGTCTTGATGCCGGAGAACCACCCTCTTGCTCAAAAAGCGGTTATTGCACCGGAGGATATTCGGGGACATCGTCTGCTAATTACATCAAAGATCTGTCCTTACCGCAGAAAACTGGAGATGGTCTTACAGGAATCAGGGAACATTCCCGTTGACACGATGGAGATAGGGAGTATGACAGCTTTGAAATTTTATGTTGAAAGAGGGCTAGGTATTGCCCTTGTGCCAGAGATTGTTTTGAACCCAGCGCCTACCGGAACTGCGATTCGAGCTATGATAGGAGATCCTATAGATATGACGTTCGGTATTCTCACCAAGGCATCCGAATATCCATTGAAACTGGCAAGCTCAAAGCTTTACCAATTTCTCAAGCAAGAGCTGCTTCAGACTGGATTTGACAAAAGACAATTTATCGATCAATCTATTAGAACACTTAAACCTGAAACGGAGTGATCGAATGAGTAAAGGCAAGGGAACTGGCAGAGGAACGGATAAAAAGGGATGGAACAGATGGCAGGTGAGTGCCAACAGGGCGAAGAGCGCACCCAAACCATACAAGAGCAAAGGTGTAAAAAAAGGTGATGACAACGTAACTGCTGGCAATAAAGGATAAAATAAAAGGAAGAAGGGGGGCATATGCCCCCCTTCTTCGCGTTACCCTAAATCCGGGGTATCCACTAGCATAATCTCAGGATTTATCACATCGTGCAATTCGAAAACAATAATCTCATTGCTGCCTTTGCGCAGCAGCGGACCCGGGACATACAGCGTTTTTTGCGGTCCACGCTCCCAATAACGTCCCAAATTGAAACCATTTACCCAAACAACGCCTTTCTTCCAGCCGTCGAGTCGAATGAACGTATCCGCAATTTCTTCAATCTCGATCGAACCTTTGTAAAAGGCTGGATTTTCGTTCGGCGTATCTTTAAAAGGCAAGAATTGCAGACTTGACACATTATCAAGCGGCAGAGGAGAAATGGTCCAATCAAATAGAAATTGACCGTTCAAACGAACACCCTCTGTGATGCCTTTTGAGTCTTTCAGCTTCGGACCATAGTTAACGCGTCCCATGTTCTCCACGAGAATATCGAGCTTGGCTCCGCCTACCGGGATGTCCAGCTTCAGTGATTGGGGAGCCCATCTTTCAACTGTACCGAGATAAGAACCGTCCACGAATACGATCGCACGGTCGTGCACGTCCTGCAGGTGCAACTGCATGTTCAGACGGGGACCAGTGACGTTTGTCGAGTACAGAATGAACCCGAAATCCTGCCCAACCTGCTCCATAGGCACCGGATATGTGCTTGTAAGTGGTGTTGAAAGCTGCGGTAAATTACTGAACAAGTCGGCTTTCTCCGTCAAACGGACGAGGCCATACTGCTTTTTCGCAATGGGTTCAGGCAGCTCGCATTCGCCTATGTCCATGTGTTTGGCTAAGATCTGTCGGACAGCATGGAATTTTGGCGTTATATCGCCGCTCTCAGAAAGCGGAGCGTCATAGTCATAGCTTGTGATCGTCGGCTCATAGGCATCCCCGTAATTAGCCCCATTGTAGAACCCAAAGTTCGTCCCCCCATGGAACATGTAAAAGTTCACCGATGCGCCTAAGTTCAGCATACGATCGAGTACGTCCGCTACATCATCCGCATCCCGAGTATGGTGTTTCTCCGTCCAGTGATCAAACCAGCCGTTCCAGTACTCCATGCACACTAGCGGCTCAGTCGGCCGGTATTCTTTGAATTTCTCGAACATTTCTTCCGGCTTTGATCCAAAATTGACCGTGGCTAGCACATCCGGCAGCGTGCCCCCCTGCAGCATAGAGTCAGTAGGCCCGTCAGAAGTGAATAAAGGTACATCGACACCGCGAGCAATAAGTCCTTGCCGCAAATGTTCCAAATAGGCCTTATCATTGCCGTAGCTGCCGTACTCATTTTCAATTTGCAAAGCGATAACGGTTCCGCCATTCGTACTAAGAAGCGGAATTAATTTGGGAATGAGCACATCGTAGTAGGCATCCACTTTTTGGAGAAATACCGGATCTGCGCAGCGAAGCCGGATGTCGGGATAACGAAGAAGCCATGCAGGCAGACCTCCAAACTCCCACTCTGCGCAAATATATGGACTCGGGCGAACGATAACAAATAATCCGAGTTCCTGCGCCGTTTCAATAAAACGGACAAGATCTGCCATCCCTTCAAAATGAAATACGCCTTCCTTCGGCTCATGCATGTTCCATGCCACGTAGGTTTCTACGGTGTTGAAACCGCAAGCCTTCAGCTTTTGCAATCGATCACGCCAATATTCGGGCACAACCCGAAAATAATGGATGGCACCAGCTACGATGCGGAAAGGTTGTCCGACCATCGAAAATTGTTTATCCCCAATTTCTAACTTTGTCATAGAATCGCTCCATTCTTATCTTGTTGAAAGTGTTCGCGCGTCATTGCGAAATAAAAGATTTGGCAAAATCATTGATGTCGATCGACTGTCCATGGTTCCGTCTCGACGCTTCGGCGGCAAATGCCATCATATGGCTGCGTACAGAAGCGGATGCGGAGGTAAGGCCTTCACCGCCGTTGTAGCTGCGAACTTCGCGCAGGAAGCTTTGAACGATCCCGGTATCGCCACCGCCATGACCGCTGTTCGGCACATGGACAGTAATGTCATTCACTTCCTGGGTGACAAAATCGTACAACGTTATTTTGTCATCATGTCCGCTGATTTGACCTTTCGTACCCATGATTTGAATGATCCGTTCCTGTTTCATCGTAAATCCGCTCATACTGAAAGTTGCCGTAGCGCCGTTCTCAAACTCCATATTGACCACCTGATGGTCAACTACATTGTTATCACATTTATACACGCACCGCCCATAAGGCGAAGTCTTGAGTCCTTCTACGATTGCTTCCTTGGATAAATCTTGAACAAAATGTCGGGCCCAGTTTTTTCCATCCCCCAAATAAAATCTCGTCGCCGAATATGGACATGTGGATTCTACGGCACATCCGTCAATACAGCGATCTGTTGATCCAACAGGCGCATTTCCAGAATGAAAATGCATCAAGGAACCATAAGAGCTTACACGGACGCAAGGCTGGTCCATAAGCCATGAAAGAACGTCCATATCATGACATGATTTGGATAAAATCATCGGGCTGGACGTATCGGAGTTGTTCCAATTGCCGCGAACGAAGCTGTGGGCGATATGCCAATAGGCTACGTTCTCGTTAAGCTGGATGGATACGACTTCGCCAATGCGTCCTTCCTCAATTAACCGTTTGATCGTCGACCAAAACGACGTGTAGCGAAGAACGTGGCAGATGGATAGCAGACGGTTGTTTGCCTTGGCTGAAGCCTCCATTGCGAGGCATTCCTTAGGGTCAGGGGACATCGGCTTTTCCAAAAGTACGTGATAGCCTTGATCCAGTGCTTTAACGGTAGGTTCAAAATGCATATTATCCTGTGTGCAGATGAGCATAATATCCGCGAGCTTGGACTGTGCGAACAACTCATCCCACGAAGTAAAGCAGCGATCTTGCGGAATCTGATGCGTCGCAGCAAATTGATCCCGTCGATGTCCGTCTGGTTCGACGATGGCGACAAATTTTAATTCATGCGGATAATCGAGCGCGTAAGGCGCATAGCTATGCGCGCCGCGGGCACCGGCTCCGACTAAAACAGCTGTTAATGTTTGCATTGCGATTTCCCCCTATAAATGCCAAGAGGCTGCCCGAGTATCATCCTCCGATGACGCCTGGGACAGCCTCCTAGTTCAGATTATTTCCATTCGCCTTGGATATTGCCTGCCTTCAGCGCTTTATTCACTTCGTCAATCATCTCTTTACCGCCTTTAGCCATATATTCCTGCACCATTTTGTCCCAGTCGGTGAGCGGTCTTTGGCCGAAAATCATCTTGGTCGTCTCGTCAGTAATGTATTTGGCCAAGTCAGCGTTTTTCTCCATGAGAATCGGGGAGATGATCCGGCTGGTCGGGTCCACATAAAACTTCATGCCGTGCAGCATATCAGCCAATGTCTGTTGGAACTTGCTTTCTTCCGGCGTCTTAGCGACTTTGGCGAAATTGAACAAGTCTTCGTCATCCTTCACCCAACCGCCGTCCTTAATATAGGCGTTCGGTGCAACAGTCGAGCGGTTTTCAGCAATTGGTTGCGCGATGTTATTAACCATCTTGTAGCCTTTGCCTTCGCCGCCATTCATCCAATCGAAATCTTTGTTTTGCGGATTTTTCTCAGCGGCCGGTATGTTTTTATGGAAATAGTCGATCATTTCGAGAATGCGTTTTACTTTCTCCGGTTCATTTTTCAACTTAGAGGAAATCATATACATCCGGTAATAGCCGCCGCCGAGCGTAAGGCCTTGCGAACCGTCCGGTGCCTTGAAAGGGGGAATCGGAACGACTTCGGCTTTCGGATCGTTTTGCTTGAGCGTATCAAACACAATGCCGTTGCTGCCGCTATTTCCCGGTTGCTCGTACCAAATGCCGACTTTTCCGGCATTAAACGCTTTGAAAACGTCCTTATACGCCGTTACGGCCCAGTCTTTGTTTAGAGCGCCTTGCTTTTGCAGATCAGCCAAAAATGCAATTTTTTCCTGATTCCCTTTCGAGATAATTCCAGGGATGTACTGACCGCTTTCATTTTTGTTATACCAAGAGAAATTAGCGTAATAAGAGCCGAAGGACGGATCGTAATAGATGCCTTTTGCGAGTCCGAGTCCAATGGTATCGGCTTTGTTGTTGCCGTCAGGGTCGTTTTTCGTGAAGGCGATGGCAACTTGCTTTAGTTCCTCATAGTTCGTCGGCATCTTCAGGCCGAGCTTGTCGAGCCAATCTTTACGAATGAGCGGCTTTTTCCCGCCTTTAGGGGAGAAATAAGTTGGAATGCCGTATACTTTGCCATCTACTTTAAAGGCATCCCACGTAAAACTTGGAACAGCTTTCATTGATTCATACTGCTGTAAGAAATCGTTAAGCGGCAGGAATGCCCCCTGTTGCGACCACTTCAAGTAATTGGCGTCGACTGCCTCCATGCCGATTACGTCCGGAAGATCGCCGGAAGCCATCTTAACCGCGAGTTTTTCATCATAGGTATCGAAAGGCACGAATTGTGATTTAAAGTCTACATTAAATTTCTCGTTGATTTTTTTAACGGCTTCGCTGTCTGGCCCTGGAACCGGTTCTTCCCACGTGCCGTCGAACCAATTAATCGTAAACTTTTGATTCTTAGTTGCTGCCGCAGTTTCACCCGCTTTCGCGCTTTCTTTCGGGCTTGCCTCCGGATTCGTTGCGCAGCCTGTTAGACCGCCGACTAGTGTGACGGAAAGTAATATGGTTACGAGATTTTTTTTCAATGTCGAACCCTCCCTGGTTTTTAGAAACATGACGTTCATTCTAGTAAAAAGGTAAGCAGATTCTTATCCTTTGACCGAACCCAGCATCACTCCCTTAGCAAAATGTTTTTGCAGAAACGGATAGAGCAGCAAAATAGGAATCGTAGCGATCAATATCGCAGCCATGCCGATAGTTTCAGCCGGGGGTGCATTTTGCGCGAGAGCCGCCTGTTGTCCGTCGGAGAGCGAATCGAGTTTTTGGCTCAAAATTACAATTTGCCGCAGAATGACTTGTACAGTCCATTTGCTTGGATCACTGATATAGATTAGCGCAGAGAAATACATGTTCCAATTGTTTACCGCATAAAACAAACCGAATGCCGCTAAAGCAGGCTTGGAAAGCGGAAGGACAATCCGCGAAAAAATTTGCAGATCGTTGGCTCCGTCAATAACGGCCGCTTCCGTCAGCTCCTGGGGTATGCCCGTAAAAAACTGTCGCAATACGATTAGGTTGAATGAATTAATCGCCCCAGGAATGATCAGCGCCCAGTAACTATCGAGCAGATGCGTCGCTTTGACCACCATGTAAGTAGGAATGATTCCTGCGCCGAAGACGAACGTAAACAGCACAAGGAATACATAAAACCGTTGGCCTAAGATACCTCTCGTAAGTGCGTATGCCATCATGGAGGTAAGAAGCAGACTGAACAATGTTCCCGCTATCGTAACATAGGCAGTAACGCCCAGGGAGCGGACAAACACTTTCGATTTAAAAATGTACTGATAAGCATCCGCAACCATATGCGTCGGGAAAAGGACAAATTCCTTGGTTACGTACTCTGAATACGAGGTTAATGAGATCATGATCATATAGTAAAACGGAAACAGCATAACAAGTCCGATGACGGAAAGCACTGCGATATTCAAGGCATTCCCCGCTGTTTCAGATAAAGACCGATGCTTGGCCAATTCTTACACCTCCTGCAAGCTTTGCGTATGAATGCATCAATAGACGCCGTCTTCGCCGAAACGTTTTGCCAACTTGTTAGCCCCTACAATCAAAATCAATCCGATCAACGACTTGAACAAACCTACGGCAGTTGCAAAGCTGAAATCGGATTTCTCAATGCCTTTGAAGTAGACGAACGTATCGATCACGTTGCCGCTATCCATGTTTAACGAATTCAGCATTAAGAAAATTTGTTCGAAACCAACATCAAGTACGCTGCCGAGACGAAGAATTAGCAAAATGACGATTGTGCCGCGAATCGATGGCAAGGTGATATGCCAAATTTGCCGCCACTTGCTTGCGCCGTCAACAACAGCTGCTTCATACAAGCTTGGATTGACTCCCGCTAACGCAGCGAGAAAAATGATCGTTCCCCAGCCGGATTCCTTCCAGATCACTTCGAGCACAATGAGCGGCATGAACCAGCCCGAAGATGTTAAGAACGGAGTCGCATCCATGCCGAACGCAGCGTGCAGCAGCTTATTAACAATCCCCTCTGATTTAAGAAAAACTGTTACGATCCCAATGACGACAACCCACGATAGGAAGTGAGGCAAATAAACTAGCGACTGAATCAAGCGCTTGAACTTCTCGTTTCGCACTTCATTTAACATCATCGCCAGCAGGATCGAGACCGGGAAAGCGAATACAATTTGTAAAAAAGACAAATACAACGTGTTCCAAATGACGCGTATGACTTCTTGGTCCTCGAAAATCTTTTTAAAATGTTTAAACCCTACCCAATCACTGTGCAGAAATCCTTTAAACGGGCTGAAGTCTTGAAACGCAATAATGTTTCCTGCCATCGGAACGTATCTATAAATGATGAAATATAGAAGTCCCGGCAAAAGCAGCAGGAATAAGTAGCGTTCCTTCCATAACCGGGCCGAAATCGAGCGCCTTTTGTTCGCTTTGCGCGCCGTATCGGCGGCAGCACGAAATCCCGTTTCCGCCGTCTTGATGTCCATGTTGGAAATCCCTCCTTTTCTGAGCAACGGATAAGATAGTCTTGATTTCTGTTGATATTGCCATGTTATAATGATTACTGCTTCCTGGAAATCGGTATTTATTTAGAATTGCCGCAAATTTGCGGGTTTTCGTAAAAATGCATAGTTTTCGAAAATACGACTAGCACGTCTAACAGAGCCTTACGAAATGAGTTTTCTTGCGGAACTTGAAGGAGGGGAAGCCGCTTGATGAAGAGTATACTGCAATTAAAACTCAAAACCCGTTCCATCATGACGAAGCTATTGCTGAGCTTTTTGGCAATCATTGTACTCTTCGTTTCATTTAATTTAGTATCACTCGTTTTGTTCCGCAAAAGCATTCACGATGAAATTATCAAATACAACGATGCCAATCTTTCGCACACGGCGCAAAGTTTCGAACAGTATTTCCAATTGTTGAACAACGTCATTGTCAGCATGTACTTGGACGATCATATCCTGCAGCTTAAAGGTCCGAATGTAGATTATGTAGCAGCCGGAGCTGTTATGGATGATGTGCGAAGTAAAGTGAACAATCAACAATTATTTTTGAACAACTTATTTGTTTACGATGTCAAGCATTCGCTTGTTTTGGAGCAATTGCGGGGGAGCAGTCTCGAAGTCATGTTCTCCGAACACTATACTAGCCCGATCTATACGTCTGAATTTTGGAAAAAGGAATTTGCCGAGCCGTTCAGCACTAAACTGTACCCAGCGGCAACCTTTACCGGAATCCAGACAAATCCGACTTCGCAAACTGGCTTGGTTTTTCCTTATATGGTCAAAAGCAAGCTGTATCCTGACTTCGTCATGCTCGCTTTTATCGATGTGGAAAAGCTATATCACGCCTACCATCAGTCCATTAATGATAATTTTTATATTTTGAGTCCGCAAAATGAACCTCTTTTTTCATCCGATCAAACCGGCAAGCGGGAGCTTCCTGCCTTGGAGCCTGGAAAGGGCTGGGTTAAGAGCGGCGGTAGTTATTATTTTTACGAAAAAGGCGAGTTCAGCGGCCTTACTTATATTAATATTGTGCCAGATGCAAGTATTTCAGCACGAATCGTACGCCTCAATGTTACCTTGTTAGTGCTGCTCATTGTGGCGGTGGCGATCAGTGTGCTGGTATCCGTATTTTTTAGCAGGCGGTTCAATAACCCCGTGAAGAAAATCGTCGAGTCCATTCGGCATTTAAACGAAAAGAAGGATTCCGATGGGAAAGCGGCCAACGAATTCGAGATCATCAATGAGAACATCGGAAGGATGCTTCGGATGAATCAGGAAGCGTTAAGCGATCTTGAGGAGAAAAAGAGCCTCCTGCACTACTATACCCTCATGAGCCGTCTCAAACGCATTCGCGTCGGGAATCAGGAATCGCTGCAGCAGATTGAATCGGACGAAAGGCCGTTTCGCTTCGCGCTGTTTCAGTTAACTTTCAAAGCTCGGTTTAAAGAAGAGATGTCCGGGGAGGAAGAGCGCGCGACTTCTTTTATTCGCGAATATGTCAATCAGGCGATCAGCGGAGAGATGAAAGGTGCGCAGACGCTGCAGATCGAGTCTAACCAAATTTTATCCATCATTTACTTGGATGAAGATGACACGCGCTTTACGGCGATGCTGGACAAAGTCAAAGAAGTGCTGGCAGCGGACAGCCAGTATTGTTTCTTTACGATAGCCGTTAGTTCGCGGTACGATCATACCTCGCAAATGACTGCCGCTTACGAGGAAGTCATTCAGATGATGAAGTTGCGGCCATTTGATGATGAAACATGCGTCTTAACGGCAGGACAAGTTCATGAGAAGAATTTCTTGCCTACAGCGGCATTAGAACATGAATTGAACGTTAATTTGCAAGAAGGTAACGATGCGCTTGCGATGCAGTCGCTTCACCGCATCGTGGCGCAGATGAAGAAAAAAGGCATCGGGACGGCACGTTTCCATCGTTTTGCGGAAGAGACGACTGACAAGGTGATACGTATGCTTCACGTAGGCGATAATGAAGACTTGTACAGGCTATCAGGATTCATTTCCTCGGTCTATACGGTTGAGCAGTTGGAACAATATTTCGAAACACTGGTCAAAGAGGCAACGAGACTTGTCCGGTTGAAGAAAGAGGAACGCGATCAGATCGTCAGTTTCGTGGAAAATTATACAATGGAGCATTACGCCGAGGATATCTCGCTCGAGTCGGTCGCGAGCAAGCTAAACATAACCGGCGGGTACTTGTCCACGTATTTCAAGGAAAAGACGGGAATGAATTTCGTTGACTACGTCAATGAGTTCCGAATCAAACAAGCGATGAATTTGCTTCAGCAATCGGAGATGAAAATCCAAGACATTGCAACGGCGACCGGGTATCAGTCGTTAAGTTCGTTTAACCGCACATTCAAAAAGTTCTCCGGAGTGACACCGAGTGAGTATAGGCGGTTGTTATAAAAAATGAAGTCGCCGGGTTTCCCAGGCGACTTCATTTGATTACGGATGCTATTTCTTACATAAAAGATTAACGGCTGTAGCCTTGTAACTGCTGCTCTGCAATTTGGACCAGACGTTTTGTAATGTTACCGCCTATGGATCCTGCATCACGTGTAGCGAGGTTGCCATTATAACCGTTAGGTTGAAGTTGAATTCCCAACTCCTGAGCAACTTCGAATTTCATTTGATTCAGTGCTGCTTTTGCTTGCGGTACTACTAAAGTATTGTTATTGTTAGCCATGATGTGATCACTCCTTTTCTTGGTGTAATCGTAGTTTGTGGAGTGTAAGGAAGTCTTATACATTATCTTTCATAAATTAAAGCTGCAAGAACACATCGCGATATTGTTCATAATCGGATACGCGGCACTCCAGCGTAAGACGAGTCCCATTCGGCTCGTAGTTTGTTGACTGAATATGAGCATGTTCATTGAAATAGGCCACCAAACGACTTTGCTCATAAGGAATAATGATTTCGCATTGCACGTAATTTTGGAAAATACGTTCGCGAATTAGTTGGGTAAGCTCCTCAATTCCCCGGTTCAACTCGGCAGACAGATACACGTGATCATCTTCTATCCGAGGGTACACATGTTCCGTCAAATCAGACTTGTTATAGGCATAAATGATTGGAATATGATCCGCCCCCAGTTCTTTCAATGTGTCATTTGTTACGTTAATATGCTGAGCGTACTCCGGGTTGGCGATGTCTACGACGTGAATCAGCAGATCGGCTTCAGTGACTTCTTCCAATGTAGAGCGGAATGCTTTAACCAGGTGGTGGGGAAGTTGGCTCACGAAACCTACCGTGTCCGTTAGCAAGAAGGTTTTACGATCAGGTAAGCTAATGCTTCGAACAGATGTCTCCAGTGTGGCGAACAGCATATCTTTGGTAAAGACTTGCTTAAGTGCTCTTGGATTGTACAACTCGATCATGGCGTTCAATAGGCTTGATTTCCCCGCGTTCGTATAGCCGACCAGGCAAATCACGGGCACTTCGTTCTTACGCCGCTGCTTTCGTTGCGTTTGGCGCCGGGCAACGAGCTTTTCCAACTCGGATTGCAACGAAGTGATGCGATCTTCGATTTTACGGCGGTCGAGTTCAAGTTTTGTCTCGCCAGAGCCACGATTTTTCAAACCGGCCCCGCCACCTTGACGGCCTAATGATTCGCGAAGTCCCACGAGTCTGGGAAGCATGTATTGGAGTTGGGCGACTTCGACTTGAAGTTGAGCTTCTCTAGTTTGAGCGCGCTCCCCGAAAATAGCTAGAATTAAGATCGTCCTGTCAATGACTTTGCAATCAAGCGAAGATTCCAGGTTTCGAATCTGGGAAGGGGTTAATTCATCGTTGCATATAACGACGGAAGCGTCTTTTTCTGTAATTAGCACACATAATTCTTGGATTTTTCCCGTTCCGATGTAATGAGACGGGTTCACACGAGCAACTTTCTGGCTAAGTTCACCTACCACAACCATATTGCACGCTGCGGCCAGATTGCTCAGTTCTTGCATCGAATATAAAAAATCAGGGCGGCTGATCAGATTGACCCCGATAATAATCGCTTTTTCATAATGTTGTTCCATTGTTCATCATCCTTTCAAGTTTTGAAGTAAAAAGAAACAACACAAGCAGAATGCTTGTGTTGTCAGCCGTTGAGAGGACATTGACTATCACAGTGAACGAAATAAAACAAACGACAGTTTGGCTTAAAGGATCTCTCACCTTATTTCAAACTGTGTTGCTTGATCACCGGAAGTTTCAACAATTCAGGGTTATAAATGGACAAACTTATCCTGAGTCCTCTGTACACTGACAGAATCTTGTGAGCGCTATTCCATTAGCCGCGCAAAGATCTAACTCGGATAAAATCTATCACACGAACCCCTCCGTTCCTTGAATTATTTTCATCGTAACACAATGACAAGCTCACTTGCATCACGAAGGAATGACTATAATCATTTTTTACTAATAGGGATAAATTTGAAGTTCATTCGACGGAGGGAGCGAGATTATGGATATTCGAAGACTCAATTTAAACGAAGAGCACCCGATTGAACTATTGTTAATGGCGGACCCATCTCGAAAGCTTGTTGAGGACTATGTCAAAAGAGGAGAGTGCTTTATTGCAGAAGAGAGCAATCAATGTATTGGGACCTATGTACTTCTTCCTACTAGACCAGAGACAGTTGAATTGGTGAACATTGCGGTTGCGGAAGAGATGCAGGGGAGAGGGATAGGGAGAAAGTTAGTTCTACATGCCATACATATAGCTAAGACAATGGGATATAAAACAATTGAGATCGGTACTGGGAATTCAAGCATAGGCCAATTAGCGCTATATCAAAAGTGCGGCTTTAGAATTGTCGGCGTTGATTTAGACTTTTTCTTTAGACACTACTCAGAAGAAATTTATGAGAATGGAATACAGTGTAGGGATATGGTTCGATTATCTCAAGATTTATGTTAAATGACAGAAACATTAAATTGGTGGCGAGCGGGCTACGGCTAATGTTTAGAATAACTGAGTTTCTGCTTCAAAAAGTGCTTGTGTTGCGTTGACGTACGTGGTATATTATGAAACCTGTCTGATTAAGTCTTATTCTTTTCGACCTGTTGAATCTAGTGAAAAATTAATTGAAAAAAGTGCTTGCAAAAGAGATTTCAACATGGTATATTACTTTTCGCTGCTTCGGTAACGCGGCAGTGAACGAAAGAAATTGATCTTTGAAAACTGAACAACGAGTGAGTAAAGCACAGTCGAGCAATCGACTATAAATGAGATTGCAAAATCTCGCTAGCAAGTCAATGAGTACAATTAAGCTTAAAATATGGGCCCCGGAAAAG
>NZ_JAGGKV010000022.1 GCF_017874035.1 Paenibacillus aceris | reverse complement strand
CGACTCTGCAAGAAGCTAGGGATCCTTCATCCGCAGCGGCGAAAGAAGGTCCATTATCCGCGGAAACTTGCTCGCAACCACACCATTACGCATTCGAACCAACTCTGGCAGTTAGATATTAAATACGGCTACATTGCAGGCTACGACCAGTTCTTCTACATTGCTGACATCATCGATGTGTATGACCGCAGCATCGTCGGTTACCACATGGGTTCGAGCTGCGACGCGAAGCAAGTCTGCGAAACCGTGAAAACCGCATTACGCGAACGTTTAACGGGTGATGAGGCAAAGCCCATCATACGTACGGACAACGGGCCTCAATTCGTCAGCAAGGCTTTCGGCGAGCTTTGCGAGGCAGAGAAGATTACGCATGAGCGGATACCGCCAAAAACGCCAAATATGAATGCTTACATTGAATCCTTTCATGCTTCGCTGGAGCGAGAATTATTAACCAAAGAGGATTTTTCCACCTTCAAGGAAGCATACGAAGCCGTTGAAGCGTACATGAATTTTTACAACCATCGCCGGATGCACCACAGTCTTGGTAAACGATCCCCAGCAGCCTTTATGCAATGGGCAAGTACCAGCTCAACACAGCTAGCTAAGTACATCCGAGCTGTCTAAATGGAGGAAACGAGCGGAAACAAACGCAAATTAACGTAATTCTAAGGTTACTGTTTCTTACACTGGTAACTCTCCGGAATTAGGGGGTCAAACCGATAATTGGGCAAAGGAGCGATTTCCGAAGAAATAGCGCCCTGTAGTTCCCTCAGCACGCGCGCGAGGCTGGCGAGTTGGGTAAATCAATAATTTGAGGGTTGATCCACATTCCCCTCGCTAAAACGCAAAAAAAGACGGACAAATCGTCCGCCTTTCTTCATAATCCTTATACCTTGCGAGATGTCAGCTTGGCTTGTGTGAACAGCAGCAGGTAATCGTAGCCTCCTGCTTTGGAATCCGTCCCCGACATATTGAAACCGCCGAATGGATGTACGCCGACCAATGCTCCTGTACATTTACGGTTAATGTACAAGTTGCCGCAATGTACGGTATCAAGAGCCTCGGAAATGCGGTCTTCATTCGTGGAGAAGTACGAACCTGTCAAACCGAATTCGGTATCGTTGTACATCGCGATCGCTTCTTTCCAATCCTTCGCTTTGGCGATGGCCAGAACCGGCCCAAAAATTTCTTCCTGCATGATGCGCGCTTTGCCGCTCACGTCACCGAATACTGTAGGCTGAATATAGTAGCCGTTGCCTTCAGCTTTTCCGCCTCCTGCCAGAAGCGTTCCTTCGCTTTTTCCGACTTCGATATAATCAAGAATACGGTCATAAGAGGTTTGATCGATGACAGGACCCGCGGCATAGTTAAGCTCAGGCAAGCCGCTTTGCAACTGGTTCGTCAAGGCAACTACTTGCTCTACCACCTCGTCATACACAGACTCAACGATAATTGCACGAGAGCCCGCGGAACATTTTTGCCCTTGGAAACCGAAGGCAGAAGCCACAATTGCCGCGGCAGCTGCAGAAAGATCAGCCGTTTCGTCCACCACGATGCCGTCTTTTCCGCCCATTTCCGCAATGACGCGTTTAATCCAAATTTGCCCAGGTACGGTATCTGCCGCAAGCTTGTTAATGCGCAAACCAACCTCTTTGGACCCTGTGAAAGAGATAAATCGCGTTTTCGGATGAGTCGTTAAATAGTCCCCTACTTCCGCACCGCTGCCCGGAATAAAGTTGATGACGCCAGCAGGCAGACCCACTTCTTCCATTAATGCTACGAATTTGTGCGCGATAACCGGAGTCGTGGATGCCGGCTTAAGCAAGACAGTGTTACCGGAGACGACTGCCGCCATTGTCATTCCTACGCAGATGGCGAGTGGGAAATTCCATGGGGGAATGATCACGCCAACGCCTAATGGGATATACGTAAGTTGATTATTTTCACCAGGAATTTTTGCTAACGGCTGCGTCTCATTAATTTCGCTCAAACGAATCATCTCACGTGCATAGAACTCGATGAAATCAATGGCTTCTGCCGTATCAACATCGGCTTCGACGTAGTTTTTGCCGGATTCGAGCAGCATAAGAGCTGAAAATTCATGCTTGCGAGCGCGCATCAAGGCTGCTGCTTTAAACAAATACTCCGCACGCTCTCTTGCCGGAACCTTTTTCCAAGTCTCAAATGTTTCAAGGGCAACCCCCATCGCTTTTTCAGCTAGCGGCTGGTCGGCTTTGCTCACATAACCGATTACTTCGTCCACATTTCCAGGGTTAATTGACGTAATCTTAGCTTCTGTCGTTACTTTTTCCGCGCCGATGTAGAGCGGGTATTCGCGGCCCAGTTCATTTTTCACTTTAGAGATCGCCGCTTGCATAGCCTTTTTATTTTCCTCAAGGTTAAAATCGGTAAATGGCTCGTTCGCGTATGGGCTTACTTTTGTAAATGTTGTCATGTCATTTCTCCTCTCCGAATGGGAAGCTTATTTAAACATATTTTTAAGAACAAACCAGACATTGGCTGGACGCTCTGCTAGCCTTCTCATAAAATAACCGAACCAATCCACACCGTAAGGGACATAAATACGGACCCGGTAGCCTTCCTTCACTAGCTGCTTCTGCAATTCTTCACAAATGCCGTACAGCATCTGAAACTCAAACTGAGCGCCTGAAATATTATTTTTCTTAGCAAAATCTTTGGTGAAGTTGATAATCGCTTCATCATGACTGGCAATCGCCGTATAATGGCCGTTTAGCAGATGTTTTCGAATGATTTTTTTATAATTTTCATCGACTGCACTCTTTTCCGGAAAAGCTACCTGTGGAGATTCCTTGTAAGCTCCTTTTACAAGTCGCAAATTGGCGCCGAGTTCATGCAAGTCGTCTATATCCTGCATCGTACGGAATAAATACGCTTGAATGACGATACCAACATTGTCGTAGTCTTTACGAAGCTCGCGGTAAATGTCCAACGAAATTTGGCAATGCGCGTAGTCCTCCATATCAATCCGGACAAAATTACCATGCATACGAGCGCGGTCAAGAATGCGTCTCATATTGCTCACACATAAATCTCTGCTTATATCTAAACCAAGTGACGTCATTTTAAGAGATAGATTGGAGATGACGCCTGACTTGGCAATTGCATCAAGTGTTTGAATGCACATATCCGCGGATTCCAGTGCTTCCGCTTCACTGAAAACAAACTCGCCCAAATGATCAAGTGTCGCAACACGACCATCCTGATTTAGTCCGCGTACCGCATCGATGGATTGCTGAATCGTTTCTCCGGCAACAAAACGCGCGGCGCCAAAACGTAGACCGTACTTTTTCGCCAAGCGATTCGCCGTGCGGCTCTTCCCTAAAGATTGAAACATGTTCCTCATCATAATTTCCATTTGTGTTATTCCTCCAAAGGAATTTGTACAATAGTGTTTAATTCATGATTTCATTGTACACTATAATTTATATTTTGAACACTATTTGTTTATGTGTATATTTTTCATGTATTTGAACATAGAATACTGTCTATACTACTATCATACTCGCCGTCCTCTCCGAACGTGTTGAATCACTTTTAGGTTCATGGTAAATTTATAGCAAATGAATGCTACACAAATGAGGTCGACTATGTTCAAAAATGAACACTTTCCGTTAAACACCGCGATAGTAACCGTTTCTATCAAAACAACACTTGAAGAAGTATCTTCACATTTAAATAAAAATACGGCCGTTATCGCCCATTGGACAGGTCAGACCTGTTTGTTTACACCAGAGGACGCCAGTCTGCTACCAGCTCTCCCCCACTTGCATATTCAAGCCTTGCTGGAGAAAAGCACATTCTTCTTAGCAGCTTCGGTTCAACTCGACGATCCCCATTCCTTCGCTCAATTGCTGCCCGTGACGACGAACCGGCCTCTTTTGATCAAGGATAAAGAAGGGAACATTCGGGGATACTCCACCTTATCGGCCCTGCTCCATGCCACCGAAGCCGAACAGCAAAAGTGGTCATCCTATTTCACTTCTCTTGCAGATACCGTCACGGATGCTGTCACCGTCGTTGATCGCGGCGGCGCTGTGATCTGCTGGAATTCGGTTGCGGAAGAACTTTATCAGCTTCCAAGCGAAGACATCTTAGGAAAGCGCATTGGGGAGCACTTTGATGTAGAAACACTGATGGTGCTTAAAATTTTGGACGAAGGCCGTCTGATTCGAAATACATATCACCGTCCGCGGCCGGATACGCATGTCCTCATTAACGCTTCGCCGATCCGTGACACAGAGGGATACATCATTGGTGGCATTGCGACTGAGCAGGATATAACGCAGCTGGTACGATTAAATGAGCAATTAACGGCTACGGACTCGTTCGGGCTTCCTTATAAAGAGCAAACTGACGATTTATTTACTTTGATCAAAGGCAAAGGTCCTGCAATCGGCAAAGTGATCCAATGGGCCAAAAAAGTTGCCGCAACAGAAACACCCGTCCTCCTAATCGGAGAATCGGGTGTCGGAAAAGAGCAGTTGGCTCATATTATTCATCAATCAAGCTCGCGATCCGAGCATCCATTTTTGACAGTCAATTGCGGCATTGTCCCTACTGGGTTGCTTGAAGCTGAATTATTCGGCTATCAAGGCGGCGCCTTTACAGGAAGTGAAACAGGGCAAGCCGGCAAGCTGGAGCAAGCCAAAGACGGCACTTTATTTATTAATGAAGTGGAAAAACTTCCTCTGGAGCTGCAAGCCAAGCTCTACCACTATATTACGCAGCAAACAATTACCCGCTCGGGCGGAAGCCAACCTATCCGTGTGCGCACACGAATTATTATTGCTACTAAGCAGGATTTGGCCGCTAAGCTGGCTGCATCTGAGTTCCGCTCTGATCTGTACTATGCACTCAATGTTATTTCCATCCGAATTCCGCCTTTACGCGATCGAACGGAAGACATTCCTGCCATGGTCCATATGTATCTCAAACAATTTTCCTTGCAGTATCAAAAGCCGGTCCCTGCGCTCTCGCCGGAGGTCATTTTGGCACTTACGAATTATGCATGGCCCGGAAATATCCAAGAATTAAAAAATGTCATCGAGCGCTGCGTCATCCTCAGTGATGATGACATGATCCTGCTTGAACACCTGCCGTCCGTTTTACAGGAAGGACTGCCTAGTCTATCTGTTCAGGAGGGTGATTCCACCGCGATTTTGCTGAAAGCTAAAGTAACGGACGAAGAAGAAATCACGCTGATCGAAGAAGCGCTGGCCAAAACAGCAGGGAACAAAAGCGCTGCCGCAAAGCTTCTCGGTATCTCCCGCGGCACACTGTATAACAAAATGAAAGAATATCAAATGGAATAAAGCAACAAGTAAAAGTCCCCCTTCCAATTTCAGATGGAAAAGGGACTTTTCACTATTTACCCGCTTGCTCAAGCGTGTATCGGACAAAAGCCAGCGTTTCATCGATTGTGTTCAACTTATCTCCCATCCGCCATGCCATGGCTTGCCGGATCAGTGCTTCCCACTCGTTCCCGCGGGTGTTTAACATCCACTTAGCAGCAGCAGGCTTCGAGACGACAAGACCCTTCTCAATCGTGTACAAGCACCTGCACATCGTAAGAACGGCATAGACTTGATATTCACTCGTTGCGAGCCGTGATGCATCTTGCAACAAAGGGCTCCACCATTCCTTTAATATCCCTTGCGCAGCTTTAATGAGCTCAGCAGGTGCAACAGGATCAATCAACGCAGCCGGGGAAGGACCGCTCAGTACAATGCCGTGCTCACGAATGATAGCGCGCTGAATGATCCAATCGCTCGCATGTCCGTCGACACCGAAGCTTCCGTCGCATCGCAATGCAGGATGCCAGCACTGATCAGAATCGTAGCGTCTCAGCAAAGCCTGCGAAATATAAGAGCCTTCCATTTTAACGGCCCATTTGAAGCCCCGGTCTCGTAATTCAGCATGCATCTGATCCAAGGCCGGAAGCCGCTCTATGGGGAGTTCATGCCGGGTAACAACGAGAAAATCGATATCGCTCGATTCGGGATTGAAATCTCCCAGTGCTAGAGAACCGTGAACGTATACGCCAACAACGTCCTGATTGAGTACACGATGGATACCACGCAGCAGCTGCGCCAGCATTTCGTTTATATCGGGATAAGGCGTAGGATTCGGATTGTGAATGGATCTATCCCCTTTCGAAACGAAGGGCTATTTCTGATAGACAGCCGGGAAACTCTCTCCGGACATAATTTCCCCCGGTGCCACATGAATATGGGGCTCCATCGGGTGACCGCCTGTCGGTGCATAGTACGTATGTCCAGGCATATAGTGAACTGCTATCGCCCTGCGTTTTAATTCTGAGCGGTTGTTCGGACTGCCATGCCATGTCAAACTATGGTGGTAGCCGACCTGGCCTTTTTTAATTTCAAAAGGAACCGCTTCCACTTTCGCCCCTTCAGGCAGCAAATCCGGCTGTTTGTGGACCGGCATGAATTCGTCGTTCGAGCTTAAATATTTCTGATGATTGCCCCATTTATGGCTGCCGGGCACCATCCACATGCAGCCATTTTCAATCACGGCATCATCCAAAGCTACCCATGCGCTGATAAGATCTGCCGGCTGAATGACAGGCCATAGCGGATGGTCCTGATGCCAGTGTGTCGGTCCTCCCAAGACAGGCGGTTTGTATTGAATCTGATCGTGCCAAATCCGAAGCGTATCTGTCCGGCACAGCTGCGCAACTTCTTCGCATATTCTTCGATTGGCTGCATGCTGTAAATACACGTCGCTTGCCATCCAAATATTCACGATCTGAACGACGGTTTCCTTCTTCGTTATCGTCATCCCATAATGGGAGTTATCAAGCATATTTCGGTTAAGAATTGGCTTTTTGACAGATTTCCCCTCCATCACATTTTCCAGTTCTTCACGGAGTGTTTCCACTTCATCATCGGATAAAACGACATCGCCTTTAAGAAATCCCAATTCATCGAATTGTTTGATGAGCTCTTGTGATAGCATGATTGATTCCCCCTCGCTTGGTATATCTTTATTGTACGGTCATCAAGCTTTCCCGTCGTTAGATATTTCCAACCTGAAATTGCACTTTTCACAGAAAAATACAACTTTAAAAATTATCACACCTATTTTGTGAACGCATGGTGTATGATGATAAAGTAGCTTGTCAACCACTAAGGAGGTTTCATATGTCTGAGCAGCTTATCATTGGAAACGCTTCACATCTTTATGCCGTGGAAGAAGGTTGGGGCCAACTACCGGCAGGGATCCAATATGGTTATACACATGGGATTTGTGTAGACGATGAGGATCGTGTTTATGTCCATCACACTGGCAAAGATTCCGTCATTGTATTTGACAAGGACGGCACATTCCTGACATCGTGGGGCAGCGAGTTTGAAGGCGGTGCGCATGGTTTCTATTTACATCGCGATCCGGATGGCCAGCAGTATCTTTATTTTGCAGATACCAAGCGCGCGATGATCGTCAAAACAACTTTATCAGGGGAAGTGCTGCTGCGGATCACACCGCCAGATCGTCCTGATTTGTACAATGCTGAGCGCAAATATGTGCCAACAGACGTTTGTGTCGCTCCTAACGGGGACATTTATGTTTCCGATGGCTATGGGCAATCTTACGTCCATCACTACAACGCTGAGGGTACATACATCCGCTCGTGGGGTGGACCGGGCTCCGAGCCGGGTAAGCTTTCCCAGCCTCATGGCATATCCGTCAATCTTCGCGGAGAAGTACCCGAATTGTACATAGCTGACCGCAATAATAACCGTATTCAAGTCTTTACTTTAGAAGGCGAGCACCTACGTTTCGTTGAGCATAATCTGGATCTTCCTTGTTCTTTTTACTTCTTCGGCGATGAAGTCTATCTCCCAGATCTCCATAGCCGGGTGACCATTTTGGACAAAAATGACCGTTTGATCACACACTTAGGCGAAGATCAACAAGCCTACAAACAGCAGGGCTGGCCTAATCTTCCCAAAAGCTATTACCGTCCGGACCGCTTCAGCTCTCCGCACGGGGTATGTGTAGATTCCCAAGGCAACGTCTATTTGGCAGAATGGATTTCCGACGGCCGGGTGACGAAGTTAGTAAGGCAGCGATAAAAAACAGGAGCCGGTTGGCTCCTGTTTTTTTATGCTGGGACTGGCGTGCTGCGCGGGGCTTCCAACGATGTTTTATATCGTTGGAGATGACGCTACTGCAGCAAGCGCGAGCACTTATGTCATGCGAGCCCGCGGCGCACTTACCCCTTCCGCCCCTCCAGCAGCTGGTCGCGCATCCACGCATTTTGCACGATGCCATCACCATCCTTATGCAAAATATCATACAGACGCTTGCGCAGTTCTGCGACAATACGCTTATTTGCCGGATGATGAATCGCGTTATGAAGCTCATGAGGATCATGCGTCATATCGTAGAGCTCGTCGACATCCGTACAATTCCAGACATATTTCCACTCTCTAGTGCGAATCATTCGCTGCGTGTAGAGGCCGAATTGCCCGCCATTGTAGGAGGCGACAACTTCATCGCGCCATTCGGAAGGCTCGGCGCCGAGCAGCAGCGGCAGCAAGGATTCCCCGTGAAGCCGATGGTCAACCGGCGGGTCTGACCCGGTGATTGCCAACAGGGTCGGAGGAAGATCCAATAAGGTTTGCACAAATTGCTCACAGCGGCTGCCAGCTGCAATCACACCAGGCCACCGAATGATGAGAGGAACCTTCACGACGTCCTCGTACAGGACATAGTGTTTATCCAGCATCCTGTGCCCGCCGCACATGTCGCCATGATCCGTTGTAAATATAACAACCGTGTCATGGCTCCTCTCCAAAGCATCCAACTCCGCCAGCAGCTTTCCAATCGCATCATCTAATTGTGAAATGATTGCATAATAACGAGCGACAACAGGCGCCCAATCCGCCCAGTCGTACTTCTCGATCTGCCAATTCCTGAGCTGCTGCTCTTGAATATAAGGCTTATTCGCGAACGTTTCGCGAAAGCTCCCCCATTCGGGGATGTTCTCAGGTGTATACATCGCAGCAAACTCCGCAGCCGGTCGGCAAGGCAGATGCGGCTCTTGGAAATTAACCCGAAGCTGCCAAGGTGATTCACCGCACGACTCGGACAATTGCTTCATCAGTGCTCTCACCATTTCGGCTGTCTGATGGGTGCGGGTATCCTGGAGCGGCAATGGGTCTGTTTCGCCAAAGTAGCCGCTCGTATAAGTAAGTTCCGGATGATTCTCCTTCAGCCACTCCCGGTATTTCCCATCGCTTGAGACAAATACGTCATACCCATAGTGAGTCGGGTCGTACGTCGGATGCACATCCCATTTTCCGATGTAACCATTCACGTATCCCGCCTCTTGCAAAGTACGAGCCCACGAATAGCTCGTGGGCTCTAGCGCACCGACCTGCATGCCCAAGGAGAAGTTCCACAATCCGCCGAAGGATTCAGGGCGTCTGCCGCAAACGAAGGATTGCCTCGCCGGACCGCACACGGGGATATGATTATAGGCATGCTCGAACCACATGCCTTCGGAAGCAAGCTTATCGAGATGAGGCGTCAATACAGGGGCAAGCCCGCTATAGCCGAGACAGTCATACCGCAGCTGATCCACCATAATGATGAGTATATTAGGCTTCTGGGCCCTCTTCGCCACGATGATTACCTCCCCGCATGCCTGGCTGCTGAAGCTTCATCGAATCGGTCCCGCCTAGGATCTTGTATCCATTCATCCCATGTTAGGCCATATTGCAGCAATATCTCGTGGATACGATTGCGAAAAGGAAGCCCCGCTTCAATCTGTGTCAGCATCGGATCTCCCCGCCCATTCAGCATCTTCTCCGTCCACTCATCCAACTGATAAGCGAGCTCATCCGCTACAGCCGTAGAGCTTTCCGCGATATTCACGGTTTCATCCGGGTCCACGCGCAAATCGTATAATTCCCTCGGCGGACGGACAAACGGCCCCGCATCAAGCGTACGAATAAATTTATAATCCTTCGTCACGACCCCTCTGCTCGCCTGCCAAGCGCACTCGCTTAAATAAATTGCGTCATGCGTCCCCTCCGATTCTCCCCGAATACTCGGCCACAAGCTTCGTCCGTCGATGTTTGCCGGCGTCAATATGCCGGCTGCTTCCAAAATCGTCGGCATCATGTCAACTTGCTGGACTAGGCCCTTGACTCTGCGTCCCTCAGGTATTCGCCCAGGCCATCTCATGATCATTGGGACTTGAACCGAGGCTTCATATAGACCGCAATGATCCCAATAAATGTCATGCTCCGTCAAGCTCTCTCCATGATCGCCGAATAAAATCAGCAAGGTGTCCTCGTAAAGCCCTTCTGCCTTGAGAAGCTCATCGAGGTCGCGCAGGCGATCATCGAGATAACGAACCTCCGCATCATATAGAGCATTGACATAGGCAGCATCCGTAACCGGGCCCAGCAAGTCATAATGATGATGCTTAAAAAACGGATAAGCCGCATGATTATATGCGGCGTGCATACTGCGATTCGCCGGATCGTAAGGATCGCGGCTCTTATCATAGAAAGCGGGTACATAGCTTGCCGGCGGCTGATAAGGCGTATGTGGATCCCAGTAGTGCAGGAACAAAAAGAAATCATCCTCTTTGTGCTCGCGAATCCACTTGAAAGCAAGCTCATTGACGGATTTGCCGTCGATGCTGCGCGTCTTTTGAACCGAATTGATGTAGTAGCGGTAGCCTCTGGCGAACCATTCCTTTAATTGATACAAATTATCGACGGCAGCTGTCGTGAAGCCGTGGTTTTGTAGAAGTGACGGAAGCCATGACTCTTTCTTCGGCAGCTGCGTGAGAGGTGAACCATGGGAAACAACCCCCGTTCGAAGGCCTACCTTGCCAGTAAAAATCCCCGTATGCGCCACTTCCGTTGGAATGTCAGCCGCATAAGCACGTTCGAATAAAACGCCTTGCTCCGCTATTTGATCCATATAGGGCGATGTCGGCTTCTCATAGCCATAACAGCCGAGACGTGAGGCGCGCATCGTGTCCATTGAGATAAAAACGATGTTCATACGGCCTCACTCCGTCCCGTTTTCGTCGTCATGTAATCCATGATTAGAGCAACATTACTCTCCACCTCATCCATTTGCGTACGAATGACGATGTCAGGCTGCTCTGGCATTTCGTAAGGATCTCCAATGCCTGTAAATTGCTTAATTTCGGCGTTTCTGGCCTTGGCGTAAAGTCCTTTCACATCGCGGCGTTCGCACACTTCAAGCGGGCAATCCACGAAAATTTCTACATATCCGGGCAGCTCGGCACGAGCGTGCTCTCTCATTTCTTCATATGGCGTGATCGCAGATACGATGACGGTAACGCCGTTGCGCGACAGCAGCTTGCAAAGAAACACGATCCGCTTAATATTCGTGATCCGATCCTCCCGGGTAAAGCCCAGCCCCTGGGAAATCGTCTGCCTTAGCTCGTCTCCATCGAGCAGTTCTACTTTCCTGCCGCTTTCGCGAAGTGGCTCAACCAAGGCACGAGCCGTCGTTGATTTGCCTGATCCTGAGAGACCGGTGAACCACAGTACCTCTCCATGTATACTCATAACCTTCCTCCTTCGGATCGGTCTTTAGGAAATAGGAATAACAGCACCATTCGCTAGATGAGAGCGGATAGCAGCTTCAATAATTTCTTGGACAGCTAGGGCATCCTCGCCTGAGGCTGCGATTTGATCAGGAGGGACTCCCTCCTTCACTTCCTGGAGAAAGGCATCGAGTCGCAGACGAAACGTATCATCGAACCCTCGCATGCCGCCCATGATTGAATTTCGGTATACCCGCAAATCCTCCTGACGGTGCGGATAATACGTGAGGGATTCGTACACATTATCCAGAACAAATCTGCCTTGGTCGCCTGCCACCTCACAAGCCTCAATCGGGTGAATGCCGAACATATCGTAACTTCCCAACAAATGTCCTACAGCGCCGGAGGCAAACTCTAAGTTAATGGAAGCCGTTGACCAGACCGTACGGCCCGGAGCCTTCGTCAGAAAAGCTTGAACACGGCGAACTTCTCCTGCAAAATAGCGCATCACATCGAATGAATGCGGGTGCAGCGCGCGCAAATGGATCCAAGGACTGGATTCATTCGGATTGCCGATCGTCAGCTTCATGTTCACAAAAAGCGGGTTGCCGATATCTCCATTCGCCATCCACTGCTTCGCCTTCTTCGCAGCAGGCGTGAAACGGTGATTGAGATTGCAGGCCAAGCGAACGCCCTTTTCCTTGGCAAACTGAACCATTTGTCTGGCTTCTTCCAATGAGTTCGAAATCGGCTTCTCGACGAGAACGTCTTTCCCAGCCGCAATGGCTTTCATAACAGGCTCTCGATGATGAGAGCCATTTTCGATTCCACCGGTAGCCACGCTTATGATATCGAGCTTTTCGGCTTCGAGCATTGTATCCAGGTCATAGTAGGCTTTCACGCCAAACTGCGCAGCAACCGAATCCGCGAGCGTTTGGTTCAAATCGCAGATCGCGACAAGTTCGCTTTCCGGATGCTCCTTGTAGCAGCGGCAGTGTATGCGTCCGATGTGATTGACTCCGACAACCGCTACCCTCAGCATGTCGAGTCAGCTTCCACTTCTTCAGCTTCACTCTCACTAGCTGCCACTGCCTCAACTTCTTTCTCTTTCGTTTGCAGCGATCGTGCCGTTCTCGGCGAACCGATATGCATGGAATCAAAAGCCTGCTGCGAGGTCTTGAACGGACCGCAGCCCATCCCATGCCAATTCAAATTCGTATAGATCGGATTCTCGCGCCCTGTTTCTTGCTCCCGCTTCGCGATATGCGCATTTAACCGATTCATGAGATGAGCCGCTACTTCCGGCTCTTCATCGATAAGGTTATGCAGTTCCTCAGGATCACGCACCAAATTATACAGCTCCACCGGAGGCTTGAAATGCAGATCCGGCTCTAGCGCCACGATCAGTTTCCACTCCGGGGTCCGCCAGCCGTGTTTACGCATCCATGTGCACTCTGTAATATACATTTCACTTTCCGGCACCCGCTCCTCGCCTTTGACCAGCGGAATCAAGCTGCGTCCGTCGAAAGCGATGTCACAAGGAATGCCAAGAAGCTCAACAATAGTCGGCATCACGTCTTTAATTTGAGAGGAACTGGCTACGCGCTTTCCTGCCGGCAGCTTGCCCGGATACCGAAGAATCAAAGGAATTCTCAAATTTGTTTCATAAAGACCATGATGGTCATAGTAGCAGTCATGTTCATTTAAAGTCTCGCCATGATCGGACGTAATGACCACAAGTGTTTCATCTTCGATACCCAGTGTTTCCAGCGCCGTGAAAATCGATTGAATGCCGGCATCCATATAGGCAATCGCGCCATCATACTGCGCATCGATATACTTGCTGTCCGTACATCCTTCTGGGAACCAGGAACTGAAATAATCGGCAAACGGTTTAAAAGCATAAAGTTCATCCAAAGAGTGATTGTCGGGATCACACTCATCGCCGTCATAAAACATCCGTTCAAACGGCTTGGGCGGCAAATAAGGCGAATGAGGATCCATGTGGCGCAAAAAGAGGAAAAATGGCTTGCCCTCCTCCGTAAGGCGCTTCATCTCCGGGATCGCGACACGGTTCAGGTTATCCGCCTTCGGGCTTCGGCCGGTCTCGTCAGGTCCCCAGCCTTCGAAGTCAATGTACTTCTGAAAGCCGCGTGCAGATGGGTTGCCTGTGAACCCGATGCATGTCGTATTGTAGCCATTCTCCTCCAGCAGCTCGGAAAGCATTTTTACGTGCTCGCCAACGGGTCCGCCATGACGCAGCGCAACAACGTCCGTCCCGAAGCAGTCCATCCCCGTAAGCATGGAAGCATAGCCCGGAGTCGTCGGAATGCTGGGTGAAAAATGCTGCTCAAACAGCACGCCCCCCTGACTATACTGATCAATATGCGGCGTCGTCAGGCGGTGGTAACCGTAACCGCTCATATGATCACGGCGCAAACTATCTATACCTAGCAGAAGTAAATTCGGCAATTTAGATGTCATGGGAACAGCTCCTTCTCCGATTGAAATGGGTTTACCTCGCTCCAAAAGACTTCAGGACTGCATTCAAATAGCCATAGCTTTCAGCCGCTACAATGGATACCTGCGCAAGTGAGTGATCTTTCGCGCCGATGACCTCGAGGCACACAGGACCCTCATAGCCGTTATCCACTAGCACTTTGCAGTAGCTGATCAAATCAATGTCGCCACGCCCGCAAGCCTGCTTGTCAATCGTGCCCGGACCTGCTTGCCTGCCGCTGCAGTCCCGGATATGTATATGCTTCACGCGGGAGATGACAGCCGGCAGTGCAGCCTCCGGGTTCTCACCGGCCCGATAAATATGGCTGGGGTCCATATCGATGCCAAAAGATGGATTTGCGATAGATTCCATCGCTCTTAATGAGGTAGGCGTGTTATAGATCGAGCCGCCGACATGCGCTTTCACGCAAAGCGTCACCCCATACTCTTTGGCTAGCTCCGACATCCGGGTCAGCTTTTCAATTGTGAATTGCAAATCTTCTTCCACGTCCGACTTTCCGCCTGGGCCCACATTGACAACCGGTATACCGAGTTCAGCCGCAGCTTCAAAAGCCAGCGGAAGCCGGGTCTCGTTCAGCTCCGCCACCTCCATCGACAAAAGCTTTAATCCAAGCTCCTTCGCGATGCTCCTAATGCCCGGAGCCTGCTCCCGCCACCGGTCAAGCTCAATGTGCTCGCACATCCCTTTGATTGCCGACAGCTCTACACCGTCATACCCACAAAGCTTAATATGCTGCGCTGCCGTCGCGAAATCGAATTCTTTAAACAAAACGGAATTAATCCCTAATTGAATCATCCCTATCAACTCCCCCGTTTATAGTTCAACAATGCTTGACGTTTCAAATGAGCGAATCGCCGCTTCAATAATCGTCTGCGCCTTCAACGCTTCTTCCCCTGAGCCATTGATTTGATCGTAAGGCACCTTGGCATCCAGCTGTTCAATCCAGTCACTGATGCGGCTTTTGAACGTTTCGTTGAAATGGCGCATACCGCCCAGATAGCTGTAGCTCTCCGTCGCAATGCTGTAGCGCGGATAGAAGGTTAAGTGCTCACAAGCATCGTCCAGCACGAAGCGTCCTTTGGAGCCAACTACTTCGCAGCGCTCCAAGCCGTAGCTGGCTCCTGCGTCGTAGCTGCCAACCAGATTGCCGATTGCCCCATTTTCAAACTCAAGCATAACTTGCGTATTGGACCAAATTTTCCGGTTTTCGCCTTTCATCATGAAGGCGGCTACCCGCTTCACATCCCCGCAGAAATAGCGAATAACATCGAAGGAGTGCGGATGAAGCGCACGCAGATGGAACCATGGCGATGTTTCGACCGGGTTATTGATCCACATTTTCATATTAATCATGTGCAACTGACCGAGACGGCCTTCCTCTACCCATTCTTTCGCGCGAAGCGCCGCGGGTGTAAACCGATGATTCAGGTTGACGGCAAATGGCAGCCGCTTCTCTTTGGCGAGCGCCACCATCCGTTCCCCTTCGTCAATCCGATTGGAAATCGGTTTTTCTCCCAGAACGGGAATCCCTGCTGCCAGGAGCTCCATTGTTGGCTGATAATGCTCGCCGCCATTCTCCTCCCCTTTGGTTGCCATTGAACAAGCATCCAAATGAATGCCGCTAGCCAGCATATCCTGCACACTATAAAAAGCTCTGCAGCCGAATTTGGCCGCAGCCGCATCTGCTTTCTCTTTGATAATGTCGCATACAGCAACAAGCTCTGTTTTCGCATGTTCATGGTACACATTTGCATGGATCGAACCGATATTGCCTATCCCAACTACCCCAACCTTTAACGTCATTGCCCATTCCTCCCGTTTTCCTAATGAACTTCTTGCGCGTTATCAAGTACCTCCCCGTGTAAATCACGGTACTGTCCAGGCGAGCAGCCAACCTTGCGCCGAAACAATTGCGTGAAAAAGGCCGGGTCCTCATAGCCTACACGCTGAGCAACATGAATCACTTTTTCATCGCTTTCTGCCAAATACTGCTTCGCCCGATCAATCCGGATCTCATGAATCCGCTCCGTTACGGTCTGATTGGTTTCCTGCTTAAACACCCGGTTTAGCTGCCTGCTGCTCAAATTAAACAGATCGCATAAGTCGGGGATGGTCATTTTTTTATCAAAATGGCGCTCCAGAAATCCGGTGATCCGACGAACGAGTATCGTGTGATTCGCTGAGCGTGAGCTCTTTTTCTCCTTGTTAATGGAATCCGCATAGCAGCGCGACAACAGAATGAGCAGCTGCAGCATTTGCAGCTTAATGATCGTTAAATAGCCAGGTCGGTGTTGTTCCCATTCTGCAATCATCGTTTCAAGCAAAGTAAGCACATGATTCGATGCCTGCCCCATCAAATTCAGCCTGTGATGAAAGCGCTCTCTAGGATTTAAGAAAGGATGCACATAATAGTAATCCATGGACTGCGACACGCCTAATTCCTTCAGCAACGACTCATGAATCAGCTCAGGCGTAAATAGACAATTAATAATCTCGATGCTTGTTCCCGGCTCTGTACGGTACGTATGCACTTCGCCAGGATTAATGATAAACACATCCCCCGCTTGTATACGGTAAGATTCTCCTTCAAACACATGCTCCGCCTGACCGCTGACGACATAAACCAGCTCAATAAAGTCATGTGAATGGACCGTTGGCATATTCTGCTCATGATGACTGCAGCGATTAATCGTAAACGGGATTTGCTTATCCTTCATAAATTGACTTTGTCGCAGAAGATTGACCATATGTACATTTCCTTTCTGTGTTTCTATCTTTATCATAAGGCATACAGTTCAAGCTTTCATTGTGGTTTCAGCCATCTTACAAGGGGATTGCGCCATTCAGCCGATACTAAACCTGAATGACATTGATGAACTTGCGCTGCAGCAGCTGGACATGATCAACAGGCGTTTGCTCGTCGGTAATCAGATGATGAATCTGGTTCCAGGCGCCGATCATGGTAAAAGCCTGCATATCAAATTTACTGTAATCCGCAAGAACAAATACTTGCTCCGCCATACCAATCATTTTCCGTTTCACCCTTGCTTGCATTTCATTTGACTCGCTGATGCCCCGTTCCATATGTACACCTTTGCAGGAAACGAACGCTTTATTAACATGATACTCCTCCAAGGCCGCTTCCGTCAGCGGCCCTACGAAAGAAAGCGAATTAGGCACAAGGATACCTCCTGTGCTGATGACGCTGACATTCTTTTTCTCACTAAGAACCAAAGCGACCTTCAAGGAGTTGGTAATGACAGTGAGAGGAATATCCGGCAGATGAGCCGCCAAATGCCATGTCGTTGAGCTCGCATCGAGGACGATGCGATCGTGCGGCTCCACATATTTGACAGCTTGGGCCGAAATACGCTGCTTCTCCGGCACATGCACCGTTTCTCGCAGCTCGTATGACGTTTCAGACGTTTGCGGCTGCAGGCGGATCGCTCCGCCATAACTGCGCAGCAGTCGCCCTTCGCTCTCCAAGCGGTCCAAATCCCGGCGGATCGTTTCTTCGGTAACCCGGCATATCTGGCTGAGTTCAGTGACGCGCATGCTTCCCCGCTCGTTAACCAGCCGTAGAATGTGCTGAACCCTTTCCGCGACTAGCATCATCAAACACCTCCCTGAGCCTCAGATTTCCGATTCGATGTATAGGCACAACTAGCGGGCTTGGTCAAACGCAATCACCCGATCGCGAATTTCACAGAAATTGTGGATATTGACATATTCCAAAATGAACGGAACGCCTTCTGTATGCTTATGATACAAATTCAGCAGCTTCCCCCAGTCAATATCCCCGTCCCCGACACATCGGCCGTACGTATCATTGACTTTGCGATCCTTGCCATGAAAATAAGCCAGATGCGGCGTTAAATACCGGAACATCTCCTCTTCCGAATTATTCGCAATTAAATTCGCAGGATCCAGGAGCACTTGAACGTGCGGCGATCCTACCTGCGCCAAGAAATCGGCCGTTCGTTTGGCACTTGGCACAACATCCAGGACGCATGGCTCAAGCGCCAACTTAATGCCGTAGTGTCCCGCGCGTTCACCAAGCCAGCTAATCTGCTGTTTCAGCCGCTCGAAATCCTTCTCATACGAATCCGCTTGAATCCCCCGTTTTCCCGGGATAAATCCACACTCTGTCGCAACGACCGGCACGCCGTTTCCCGCTGCAATTTGCATATGCCGTTCAAAATAACGCAAATTTTCCTCCATTTCCTGTTCATCGGTTTCCAATAAATTCGTAAACACGCCAATCGAGGCAACTTCAATGCCTTGTTTGCGGTATGTTTCTACGATTTCTTGGCTTCTTTTATCCGTTAGCTCACTGAGATCACTCCGTCCGTTGTAACGCCAATAGTTGGAGTCTGTTTGCGAGAAGCAAAGCTCTGTCCATCTGAACCCATGCTCAGCCAGCAGCGCTGCTACCTCTTCGTTCGATAACTGCGGAAAGCTGCGTGAAACGACACCTACATCCATATGGGCCAACCCACCTTCATCTGAAATTATCGTAAGGCCCGCCTGCGAGCCGCACTTATGGCAAACCAACCTAACATGAGAGTTAAAACGCCTTCAAGAATTAAAAAAAGCATCATATGCGTTTCAAAAGGCACGCTCAGCAAAATATGCGAAAGGAAATTACATATAAACAAGAGCCCTAGCTGAATCGCCAGCAGCATCGCTGAAGCTTGCAGCACTTGCTTAGCTTCCGCTTTCTTTTTCAGCGGCTCAAGCTTTTCCAATGGCGTGTATTTTTTGTGGAACTGTTTGAGGTAGTGCGCCGGACGGATAAGCTCTGTATAACCGCGCCAGCCTTGAATCGCGAAGCGGATCAAGACACCTCCGTATGGACGGTCAAAGATCAGCTTGAAGTTAAGATCGTCGATAACTTCCAGCTTCATCGGAGCCGCATCGGCTTCACCGCCGCCACGCAGCCAAACCGGGAAAATCGGCGTCAGCTCAGGATCGTTCAAAATATCCTCAACCGTAAACCGAACATCTTCCGTTGTAACCGGCTGGCCGTCCGACCATTTCATCCCTTTACGCATGGAGAAAGTGAACGTTTTTGGGTCATCGCTGACTTTGTAGTCTTTCAAAACGTTACCTGTGATCTGATCACCAAGAATACCCGGTGTGTTCAGCAGCGGTTCATTGCTCATGACGAAAACGTCGGCATCCCAGTTCGGCGCAGATGTAACCGTTCTCAAAACACCGCCGTATGTACCGATTTCATACTTCATTTGGCTTTCCGGTATTTCATTCGTGAATTTATAATCGCTTGGCAAGCGATCTTTCACGTGTGGCAGCCCTTTTGACGCTAGAAACGGAGAATCCTTAAAATCTGTCAACTGCGCAGGCTTTCCGCCACCACCGTCAGGCGCTTTGGTTGGGTCCGGTGCTTTCGTTGCTTGTACCGCAGCAGTCGTTGGCGCTGGCGTTGTCGATGCTGGACTGTCTTGACACCCCCCAAGGACAAGCGTCAACATGAGTGCTGAAACCAGGAGTAAAATAATCGACTTCCTCCTTGACTTCATTTGCAACCCTTCGATTTCCTAAAATGTTTTTGAGTTTGTGGACTCATCCTCATTGTTATGGTAAATGAACCCAATAATCAACCTTATTTTCTGAAAATTCACGAAGTTCACTAAACTCACTACTCATCGTTAAGATTCGACAAGATTAGAGCGGACTAGCTGCCCATGCATAAAATACAACCGCTATCAATAGACCTTCGACATCGTTTGCCGCTATGAAAAATAGAAAAAGCGGCCTCAAAAACGCGGCAGTTTAGAGACCGCTTAAAGAGAAACGCTAGACTCACAAGATGAGTCAGGCAAACCCAAAGAAAGTCCCACAATTTCACAAACCAAAGTCCTTCATGCATGGCCCTAACGCTGTTGCCGGAATCCCGTACCACCGCAGCTAACTCAAAAAGCCCGCCCCCGAATCGGAGCAGGCTGTTCACCTAAACGTCGTGCCTCCACGACGCCATTTTATAATAATAAGCAGCTTCAACTTTGCCACTTTGCCACTTTGCACACTTCATTCTTGTTGCTCCAACATCCTCGGCCCTAGCACCCTAGCTCTTACTCACATCTGCTTTCGAAGCTGCTGAGGCGTCATGCCCAAGGATTGCTTAAACAGCCGGAAAAACTGCGTCTTGTCCTCATACCCGACACTGCGTCCGATGGATTCGACAGAATCCTTCGTTTCCAGCAGCATCCGTTTTGCTTCTCGCAGCCTGACATCGTGAACGTATTCCGTGAAGGTGAAACCCAGGCACTCTTTGAACATTTTGCTCAAATAGTACGGGGAGTAAAAACTTTCTCGCGCTAAGTCATTCAGCGTAATGTTGCCTGCATAATGCTCCTCAATATAGGACAATAACTGAGGAAGCATGTGATAGGCCGTACGCAATTCCGAGTTATGTAAGTTTTCTTGCATCGATCTGAACATCCGCGTCAATAAAAGAGTCGCGTAACCATGAAGCATGGCCAGGTAGCCGCTCTTTTTACCGCAGTACTCCATGTACATCGTTTCGAGCAACTGCTCGACCTCAATCATGCTTTTCCCCCTGAACGTGACGTGCGGCGAAGGTTTGGCAAGTGAGTCCTTAAATTCCTGAAAAAGCTTGAGCGGGAGAAACTCGGAAGCGGTTTCAGTCGTATGCAGATGATTGCTTAAAAACTCGGGATCGAACAAAATGTTCATATACTGCATATTCTTCTGAATTTCAAAGGCGTGCCGATCCCCAACATTCATGAAAAAAAAGTCTCCGCGCTGTACGGCAAACGACTTCCCGTTCACTTGATGGTAGCCGGCGCCCTGCCAAATATAGACCAACTCGATAAAATTGTGCGTATGCTCCGGTTCATTGGCCAGTTGGTGAAGTTTGTAAATGGCAATTTTCTCAGCCTGCTGGATGTAGTCAACGGATTGGTACATTTTCATCTGAACAACACTCCATTCATAATGGTCATGTTAGCAGCTGTTTGTGTGCGTACCAGCCTCTTCAGCATATCACATTACATATGAAATCGTTAGATGAAGATATGCTTAATTACAATGGTCAAAAGGCTTATTTTCATAGGCCGATCATGTCGAACGGTCTGAAAATAAAGCCCCAAAGCGTACACCTTGGAGCCCCTGATTCCCTATTCCGTTTTCTTGTACAACAAGGACTCGCCTGGTTGAAATATATGAAATTTCTGTCCCGGATACTTCTGATACAGCCGTTCAACAAACGGCGAAATGCCTTCACTGTTATTGGCATACATATCGAAGTGAACCGGAACCACGGTATCGAACTTGAGATACGCCGCCAGATCCGCTGCTTCCAAAGCATTCATATTGCCAACGACGCCAAGTCTGTTGCGGAAAATATCCCGCCCATTAATCGGCAAAAAGCCTACATCAACGCTAAAACCCGACAATGCTTCAATCAATTCCTCCGTCAAAAGCGTATCGCCCGCATGATAGAGGCATAAGCTGTCCCATTTTAACACGTAGCCTAAATAATGATCCCAGCCCTCTTCATCCTGCACACGCGCTTCATGCCAGGCCGGAATCGGCTGAATGCGCAGCTCGTCTGTGAACTGCCACGGCTCATGAACTCCAAGCGCCTGCAGCCGGTCTCGAGCAATACCCATAGCCTCCAGCGCGGGTAAGCAGGCTTTGGGAGCACCGAACCGACAGCCCGGAGATGCCTCCGCGATAGCGCGCAGCGTGCCCGGATCCATATGATCCATGTGATCATGCGTACACAGGACAAGGTCCAAGTCCGTCAATGTCTCGGGCTTCACCGGAGGCGCATACCGCCTCACCCAGAACCCTTCCGGAAACCCGGAGAGCAGATCGACAGAATTTGTCAAATAAGGATCAATCGCGATAGCCATGTCGTTTTTGCGCAAAATAACGCCAACTTGTCCAATATACTGAATTGTTAATTGATTAGATTCAAATAACATGAGACTACTCCTTCTGATGGTTGTATTGTGCTCCGAATGTATGTGTCTTCGTCCCTTTTACACCGGGCTTAACGGCAAAAATGCCTCCGGCATAGGGCTGATCCCCCGCTTGATCTTTCTCCAGCCCTTTTCGTGCCGTCGTTATATATAAGGTGTCTAACCCTTCCCCGCCAAAAATACAAGACGTTACTTTCGCTGCGGGGACCGCAATGCTATCCAGTTTAACGCCTGTTCGGGGATCCCAGCGCGACACTTGCCAACCGTCCCAGTGTGCGATCCACAGCATCCCTTCCTCATCGATCGTCATGCCGTCCGGAAACCCTTGTTCACTGGCAAAATCGATCAACGTCCTAGGACGGCTGATTTCTCCTTTTTCAGCATCAAAGTCAAAAGCTAATACCAGCTTTTTCATGGAATCAATATAGTACATCTCGTTCTCGTCAATGCTCCAAGCGATCCCGTTAGATACACCGACTCCTTCGTAAACTTTGCGATAACTATAGTCCGTTTCAAGCACATAGAGAGAGCCTGTAGCCTCTTTTTCAATGATTTCCATCGTTCCCGCCCAAAATCGGCCTTGTCCATCACATTTTCCATCGTTAAAGCGATTGGAGGGCAAGTGATCTTCAGGATCAACGAGAGGCGTTCGTGTACGCTGCTGTAAGTGATAAGACTGAAAGCCGGATTGCGTCGCGAGGACAACCTCATCATTTCCAGCGCATACGACTGCACCGACATATTCCCCAATCAGAAAGGATTCATTCTGGCCAGTCTCAGGATCAAACCTGCAAAACTTTTCACCTAAAATATCAACCCAATACAGCGCTTTCTGATCCTCATTCCAGCATGGTCCTTCTCCCAAAATGGCTTTGGCGTCCAAGACAAGCTGCACGTTTTTAGAACCCATTTGGCATCAACTCCTCTACGTTATTGTAAACCGTCCTCTGGCGAATTGGAAGAAGCAGGAACGTCTTTCCGCAAAAAAAGAAAGGGCTTTCCCTCCGTCATATCCATGACTTATAGGAAGCCCCTGCCATTATATTTAAGCTTTTAAAAATGAAATAGCATCAAGCAAAAATGCTGCAAAAGCGGCATCTATTTTTTTGCCGGATTGAGCCCGAACATGTTGTTCAAGAGCATCCAGCGCTTGTTTGACACCTTTATCATCCAAATGCTTTTGCAAAGCATCGATCATCATCAACAGGCTGTTATAAATGCCGTTATTCGTAATCCAACCTTGTTGATAAGCATATCGAACGGCCTCATCCAAATGCTTGGCATCCATGTTCACCTTCAGCACGTAATTCTCGGTCGTTGTATTCCCGGCAGCATCTGCTGACTCCACCGTCACTTGATGGTCGCCAATATGCAGCGAGAATGGTTTGAACGTATAGGGATCGCCGACACTAACACCGTCCAATTTCAATGACTTGGAAACTACGCCGCTTCCCTCATCGCTGATGTTGAAGTTCAGGCTGCCGCCGTCTGTCCAATACACGTCCATCGTGACAGAAGGTGTTATGACAGGTCCCTTGGTATCAATTTTGACTTCGGCTGTTTTCACCTGCTCTTGATTGCCGGCTTGGTCAACGCTATAGTAACGAAGCTGATGAACGCCATCCTCAGAAACCGTCACCATATTACCTTCTATAAATGCGCCACTATCCAAGCTGTATAGTGTTTTTTGCACGCCGCTGCCAGCGTCGCTTGCCGTCAATGTTATCGTTTGCGCTGAACGCTGCCACCCGGATTTCGCATCATCTGTCGTGACAGGGGCTGCACCATCCTTTTTGAAAGTGATGACATGCGTCCTGCCGAAAGAACCGGCAACCTGAATGTTGAGCTTTAGCGTCGGCGAAGATTGCTGTACCGAGATCGTGTCATCCCCGCTAACAAGCGTTAATCCCGTCTTGTTCAACTCCAAGGAAATCGCGTTTTGCGCTTGCGTTGGATCGGAAACTGCAATTTCAAGCTCTGTCTCTGATTCCTTAACCATGACAGATGCCGGATTGTAGGCAGTGATGCCTGCTGCTGAGCCCGGGTTCCAGAAATTAGCTGCCGTGATCCCAAGCTGCTTCTCTTTCACCGCATGCACATCCGCCGTATTGCTGACGATCTCGACATTCGGCGAGTGGCTGTAAGCCTCCGTTGCAGTGGCATCTTTATGAGGCAGCATGACATAAGCATAGGAGGCATTCGAAGGGGTTTGCCCGTGTTCGAAAGCCAAGCTAACATAATTTCGCGTAATTGGCGTGTCCGATTGACCGCTGTTGATCTCTTTCCAACTGCCGGTTCTTGCTTCTCGCAAACCATAGATGCTAGAAGACTCTGGGAAGTAATAACCGATATCGGAACCCGGCACATTGCCGGCTAAATGAGCCCAGTTTACGTTATTTACCGTTCCCGACCAGCCAAGCTGGCTCGATTGGACGGAGCCGTTGATCGTTAGAGCATTGTCTCCGGCATCATTGAGCTTACGATTGTCGATGATCGTTTCAACAGGTGCAGTCCCCGCCGTACTTTTGGAAATCCCTGCTCCTAGTGCAACGATTTCATCATCGAACATGAACCACGATTTCTTGCCTTGCAAATTGCTTCCTGTCACTTTGTCCATGGAAAAGTCCATGCCTGCCGCACCGTAAAGGCCATCGATGGATGAGCCGCCGACCCAATTTTTCGAGTTCATGTACGATGTCCACTCGCCTGGCGTGACGCCTTTCCCGGACTGATCGGTCGTTGTACCCGGCAAACGGAAAGAATCCACTGTCGGCCAGAAATCATTGCGGTACTGGTTAAGATCCTGATCGTACAGGAAGGTCATTCCGATTCCCGTATACCAGCCTTTTAAATTTTCGTTATTTCCTTTTTCAAAAGCAGAAATCCGGTTCGAAAAAAGGCTAAGTCCAAAGCCATATCCGTCACGCAGATGGACGACCCGGTCCATTCCCGCAAATACTTGATTAAGCTTCAATTCTCCTCTTGGCTGTATGGACGAATTGTTCATCAGCTCTTTAATCAGCGTCAGTTCATAGATCGGCAGTCCATCCACATAATTGGCATAGGTCGTATCCGTCAAAATCCATTCTTTCGCCATTCGTTTAATCGATAACGCGATATCCGCAGGCGCTCCTTCTGCTAACCGAAGCAAGGTTGTAATCGTGCTTCTGGCACTGCCTGATGCTTGTCTGGAAATGCCTCTTCCGTTGACCATATCCATATAAAGTCCTTTATAAATGACAGGTTCAAACGTATCGGAAACCCATTTGTACACATTGTTAACGTTAGGATCTGTAACCGGCCATGGAGAGCCGTTAAGCTCGTAAGTCATATCTGCTGCCCGGTTTAACCACACCGCACCATACCCCGCTGTGTATGCGATGTTCGTATGCTGTACAAGCGAACCGTCCTTGTAAACACCGTCTCCGCTATTGGTATAGATGAATTCCGGGCCGATGGCATCGCGTCCTTGTGTAATTTTTGCGCTGTTATTGCCGATCACACCCCGCATCGTTACAACCAGGGCTTTGTCCAGCAAATTAGCGCCAGTTTCGACCACGTTATTGAGGGTTCGTTTTTTCGGATCCGGGACAAATCGGTCGAGAGCTTTCATATGCTTCGTGATCTGTGTTGGCGTCAAATACTCGTACATCAGCACGAGAATATCATTCATAATTTGCGGTGCGCCGATTTCCCAATCCCACCAGTTGCCGTACTCGGTTTTGGATTCGTTGTAACGGTTAGTGTTCAGCCAATCGAGCGTGCTTAGGATATCGCTCTTCAGAGCCTCATTATGATATAAGCTTGAGCCCTTGAGTGAATAGGCGAGCGCCATCGTCCTCAGTCTGCTGTAAGCCGTCGAGACTTGCGCCGAATCCGTCGTGCTGGCAAGGTCATTCCAGGCAAGCGTTCGATTTGCTGATTTATTGAGCGTATCCCACAAGCCGGTAGCATTCGTGTTCGTGACGCTATCCACGATTTTCGTCAAGTTGGCGGAAATGTCGGGATCTGCGGGATCGTAATTCGTGCCGCCTGTCAGCTTGCTGAACCATTTGGCCCGAAGCTGAGCGTACGATTGAAACAGCTCTGCAGATTCAACGTTAACGACACATTGTGCTGAGATCGTTCCATCCGGCGTTGACACCGTAATCGTAGCGGAACCCAGCCCTGCTCCCGTTATATGACCGTTGTTGTCCACCGTTGCTACGCTAGGGTTCGTTGAGCTCCAAATGACCGTCTTGTCCGCTGCATTCGCTGGAACAAAAGTCGGAGCTAGCGCTGACGTTGCCCCCTGCGCCATGGAAAATGCCGTTTGATCCAGCGAAATCCCTGTAACTCCGTTATATTCCTCCAAACTAATATCATCAAACCAAACTTTCCCCTTACCGGTTTCAAGGAACGGTTCGATCACCAGTTTCGTTACATTTGCAGGAATCGTCATAAAGACTTGCTGCAGCGTCCAGTCCTTCGTGCCGAGTAATTTGGCGGATGCAGGTCCATCTCCTACTTTGCTCGTGTTATAAAATTGCGTCCGGAAATAAGCCCCTGTCCCCGTCACATTCTCCGTTTTTACCCACACTTTAAGTCGATAGGACTTGCCGGCTGCCACTGTCAGCACGCTCTGATTCACTGAAATTCGGCTTGTTGCAAAAGCGTCAAACAAAATAGATTTGCTCCCTTCATGATAGGTCGTAGAGTCCAAAGATACATTTGCCGTTTGATTCGGCGCTTTCCCGCTTCCTGTTGGAATCCATAACCCCCAACCGGCCGGAGCCGGACTGGTGATACCGTTCCAGCTTGCATCCGGCGTCGTTGTTGTTTGCTCGAAGCTGCCATTGTTCATCAGATTGACAGCCGCAGCTTCCGCCTTAGGATAAGCGCTTTCATAAAAAGGGAGGAAGGAAAGCAGCAGACTTGAAATCATACTGACCGATAATAGCTTACTCATTTTTCCCATAACAATCACCTCATCGACATATTTTCATATAAAGAAAACAATGGCTAGCGAATCGTTACACGAGGGAGAAGACTCCCTCCCGTTCATTGTCCGCTATGATGAAAACTCAAATCTCGAAGCTCAACCTCCCCATCGCTTTGGGTGATTTCAAGAATCACACCGCTTACATAGACAGCTGGAATTCGGATGATCACTTTATGACCGATGTTTCGTCCTTCATAAACAGTCACAGCCCTTCCGCTCTTCTTGGTGATGATCGTGACGGCAAAGCTTCTTACATGCTCACCCTTCGTCAGATCTTCCTGAATCACAATATGATCGAGTAAATGCGGCTCAGTTGGCTCATAGATCCAAGTGTTGTTCTTTCTTCTGCATTGCTCCATGGTGCCAATCGGGCTGCCAAAAACACGGCGAATTTCCGAACCGAATTCCAAAAGACGCTGCGTATCCTTCACGGGAAATAAACCTTGTCGATCGGGGCCGATATTGAGCAGCAGGTTGGCTCCCCGTCCAACGGAATGATAATAGAGCCCCATCAGTTCTTCGATGCTTTTTATCTGATGCTCGTCGGAATCACTGTAAAACCAATTGGCCCGCAGCTGGACATCGCACTCTGCCGGCAGCCAAAGCTGGCCGTCCAATTGATCCTTTTTCTCCGTTAAGATCGAAAATTCCGTAGAATCTACGACATTCCAGCACGGGATCGGTGCAATGCCATCTTCATTGCCAACCCAACGAAAGTCAGGGTCTCCCATGTTAAAAATGAGAATGTTCGGCTGCATACGGCGGATCTCGCCGATGATGCGTTTCCAATCATATTCATGACCTTCGGAGCCGCAGCCGTCAAACCAAAGAATATCGATGTCACCATAGTTCGTTAAAAGCTCGGTAATCTGGTTGACAAAATAATCATCATACGCCTTTGCATCTTGTGCATAGAAGTCAGCCGAGCCGTCAAAAGGCGAATAGTACAGCCCAGGCTTCACATCATACTTACGGCATGCGCTTACAAATTCCTGAACGACGTCGCCTTTCCCTTCTTTCCAGGGCGTTCCCGCTACCGAAAAGTCCGAGAATTGCGTCGGCCAGTTCGAGAAACCGTCGTGGTGTTTGGCAGTCAATACCGCGTAATTCATCCCCGCTTCCTTGGCCGTCCGTATCCATTGTTCGCAATCCAAGCCTGAAGGCTGGAAAGCAGAAAGGGACATCGGTCTTTCATCGAAATCGATATACCCTTCATAAAAGGTACGCAGTCCGAAATGCAAAAACAATCCAAATTCCCAGTCTTGAAAAGCAAGCTGTTTGGAAGTGGGAATTACCTTGTGTGACGTTTGCATGTCATCCGTCCTTTCTTTTCAACTCGCTTTTTTATCATAAAAGAGACTTGTTCATATGGGCAATCTTCAATTCTTGCAGCATGCTGAAAAAAAACGACGATTCCTTATAATAAAAAAAGCCGACTAGGCAAAAAAAGCCTATTTGAATCAGAACCCGATATCCCTTTGCAGGGACAATCGGGCTCTGCATGAAGCGACGATTATTTCTTCATTTTTTCTTTGTAGGCATCATTCGTTTCTTTCACATGCTGCTGGAAGCTCGGATCGTCTTTAAACGTTTTGACAAATTTGTCCCAATCCTCTAGGGAATTTTTGCCGATGATCACGTTAACGAGCATGTCGTTAAGCTTCTTATCCCAATCTGCGCCTTTCTCTTGGAACGGTGCCGTTTTGGTTAATCCGTAAGTTGGATCTGGCAAGGAACTGATCGAATCCACTACTTTTTTGTTTGCCTCAAACACGTCGCTCGGAATCCCCGTTGTCTTGGCTCTGGAATATTTATCAAAGTAACCTGTTACCCATTGCCCCGTCGTATCACCCGAATATCCTTTTTTCTTGCCTTCCTCTGTTTGCTCAACAAAACCGTCTGGTTTTACTTTATAATCAACGTCTTGAGTCCCGTAAACAGCCAGATTATAACCATCAACTGTCGATGTATAATCAAATACTTCAAGTATTTTCTTTAGTTTAGCTTCATCAACTGATTTTTTATTGATCAAGAATTGGCCGTAGAAACCGCTGGCTTGTTCATAATATGCCTTACCATCCGGCGCTTTCGGAAGCTCCATCGCAATCAGATTCGCTTTCGGATTCGCTTTTTGCAGCTCAAGGTTGTACTTGTAGGCATCTACGACGTTCGCGATCGCAAGGCCGGCTTTCCCGGCAACGAGCATATCCTTGAATTGAGCTGTCTTCAGCACAGGGAAGTCAGGCATAATGCCGCCGGCTTTGAAAGCTTTGTTCCAATAGGCAAGCGCCTCTTTGGCCTGCGGTGTCCACCAGTATGGAATCAGACTGCCGTTCTCATCCTTCCACTTTGTTCCTGTACCGAACATGGACAACAAATAGCTTGCCGGTCCCGGAGATCCAGCCATTACAGCGCCATAAGTGTCGGCTTTGCCGTTACCGTCAGGATCTTTTTTAGCAAATGCCTCTAGGACATTATAAAGCTCATCCGTCGTTTTAGGCGGCTGCATGCCCAGCGTATCGAGCCAGTCCTTGCGAATTAGCATGGACTCATGGCCATCAAGCGGTCTGACACGCGGAATGGAGTAAAGCTTCCCTTTCACGGATGCGTTTTTGAACACGTTTTCAGGAAATTTAGCCAAATTCGGATAGTTTTTAATATAGGACGTCAAATCCCAAAAAGCACCTTGATCAATGGCATTTAGAAAAGCCGGCGTATAATTGAAGTCTTCCACGAAGAGAACGTCCGGTAGATCTCTGGAAGCAAGCAGGGCATTTAACTTTTCAGTGATTTGAGCCGAAGGTATCCAGCTCAGTTTCAAATTCATATTGAATTTCTCGTTTAGCTTCTTGACAGCTTCCAATTCCCCCGTAGGTGCGGCTGCGAAGGCTAGCGTCGTAACTGAAATATCTGTAGGAGCAGTTGACTTGCTGCTGGCCGAGTTAGCTGCCTTTTGACCTTCGGTAGAAGCATTTCCGCAGGCTGCTAAAGTTGCTGTAAGCGCTGCGGCTGTCATCAGAACTGTGAATTTTTTTACCATCGTTTTCATATAAAGACCTCCCGTATATTATTCCCAATCTTATCATTCCTGTTTTAGAAGGAAAACTTCTTGTTCGGCCATTCGTATTGAAAATCGCATCCCCCCTTTCAAGGATGGAAAGCCCTCGGCTTACCCTTTCACGGAGCCAACCATCATGCCTTTGACAAAATATTTTTGCAGGAAGGGATAGACGATCACGATGGGCAGCGATGAAACGACGACGGCAGCCATTTTGATCACTTCCGGAGGCACGGTTCGCTCACTCTCCAGCATAGCGGCCACAGACGGATCTCCCATTTGCGAAGCTGAGATTAACATCATTTGAAGCAGTACTTGCAAAGGTCTCAGCGCATCTCGATTGATGTAAAGAACGCCGCTAAAATACGTGTTCCAATAAGCTACAGCGTAAAATAAGCCAAATGCGGCAAGTGCCGACACGGATATAGGGAGCATGATGCGGATAAAAACGCCGATATCGGAGCAGCCGTCTATTTTGGCTGCTTCTTCCAGCTCGTCCGGGATATCTTGATAAAAGTTTTTCATTAAGAAAACATACCAAGCGCTTGTTAATGCAGGCAATATAAGCGCCCACACCGAATCCATCAGGCCAAGACTGTCCACGAGCAAATAGTTCGGAATCATGCCCGGATTAAAGAGCATGGTCATCAATATCGCAACAAGGAAAAACTTCTTCCCTTTCAACCTTTTTCTAGATAACACATAAGCAAGCGCGCTAGTAACAATCAGGCTTAAAAGTGTACCTACGACCGCCAAGAAACCGCTGACTCCCATCGCATTCACGAACGCGTTCGTCGAGAAAATAAATTCGTATGCCGACAGACTCCAATTGTCAGGAATTAAGACGAGCGACTTGGCTAGATATTCGGAAGGATCCGTAAAGGAAATGATGACCACATAAATGAAAGGCAGCAGCGTGGCAAGCCCGAATACTGTTAAGACTGTATAGTTCAAAGCGTTGAACACTTTTGATCCCAAGCTGTTATTCATGTCAGTAAAGTCCCTCCTCGCCAAATTTTTTGGCCACGCGATTAGCTGTCACAACGAGGATAAGTCCTACAACGGATTTGAACAGACCTGCCACCGTCGCGTAACCGAATCTCCCCTGCTGGATACCAACCCGATAGGCGTAGGTGTCGAACACATCAGCCAAATGCGCAACAGGTCCGCTGCTCATTAAGTAAATTTGCTCAAAGCCAACGTCCATCACTTGTCCGAGACGGAGGATGAGCAGCACAATAATGGTCCCTCGAATACCAGGCAAGGTTACATTCCGCATTTGCTGCCAACGGTTTGCACCGTCAATTTGCGCGGCTTCGTATTGTTCAGAATTGATGCCTGCCAGAGCTGCTAGAAAAATAATAGTGCCCCAACCAGCTTCCTTCCAAATGCTTTGTGCCGTCAGCATCCCCCAGAAAAAGTTTGCATCCGTCAGGAATTCAATCTTCTGACCGCCAAATTGGACGATAAGTTGGTTTATCACGCCACTGGCTTGCCCAAAGATCAGAAAACAAATCCCCACGATAATGACCCATGAAAGGAAATGCGGTAAATAAACGACCGTTTGCACAATTTTTTTGAATAGAAGACTTCTCACTTCATTCAGCAGCAGCGCCACTATGATGGGAATCGGGAAGAAAAATACGATATTCAGCAAGGAGATTGCCATCGTATTGCGAAACAGCAGCATAAAATCAGGATTCGTAAAAAATTCGTGAAAATATTTAAACCCGACCCACTCACTGTCCCAAAACCCTAAGTATGGGGAATAATTTTGAAAAGCAAGCAGCAGTCCCCATAGCGGAAAATATTTGAATACTAGGAAAAACAATAATCCTGGCGCCGCCATAAGATAAAGATATTTATCACGTTTAATCGCGGTCTTCCATTCTTGGACCCATGTGATCGGGGCACCTTTTTCTTGTTTGATTTCGTTTGGCTCCGTATTATGCAGCCGCTCCACTTGACCCTGTAACATCTTCCTCACCCTCTTCATGTCTTTGGCATCTCGATAGCTTGCTCCTGAACAGATCGTACCTGACCGTAGTTGAATGAACAATGAACAATTCTTGTGCTCAAAAAAGCCTCACGCAAAAAAAGAGAACCCCCTATGTTATGGGGCTTCTCCCTGGATTCATGCACTTTTCTTGTCACTTAACGGAGCCGTGGAACAAAATATGGGCATATTAGTTTGCGCTATCGGTCCCCCGGAATTGCCCCGGTGTAACCCCCGTATGCTTTTTAAATACACGGATGAAATTTTTAGTTTGGTAGCCGACTTTTTCGGCAACGTCCGAGACGGACAAATCCGTTGTCCGCAGTAGATCAATCGAGCTTTCAATTCGAAGCTTCGTTAAAAATTCAATAAAGGAGACATCCATTGTCTTTTTGAACAGCTTGCTTAAATAATGAGGACTTAATCCGCAAATCTGCGCACACTGATCGAGCGACAAATCGAAGTGATAATTGTCTTCAATGAACCGGACAACTTTGTGGATTAACTGCTCATGCTCCTGATGCTGCTTGCCAAGCACATACGCTGTGATTGGAGACACCAGCTCTTCTTTGAACCACTCGTTCAATTCACGAATCGTGCTGATCTTGCGGATCTGCGTATAAGGGTCAGCTTCTGCCTCGTCTAGCAGCTTCGCCGAATCGACTCCGAACAAGTAGGCTGTTCGAATAGCGGCTGTTAGCAGCCTGTAATACGAAATTTGAATGAGCTCGGGTTTATGAATAGCCTCCTGCATCGACTTGGCGAACTCGTCCAGCATCCTCTCCGCTTCATCTTTATCGCCAATCTGCAAGGAATTTTCAAAATGTGTCTCGATTTCGATCGGATAACGATAATGAAGCTCCGAATCGCTGCCGCCTGTATGGGTGATCACCTGATTATCTCCTACAAGGATGCGTGAACGGACGGCTAGAACCGCTTCTTCATACAGCTCAGGCACATCCGAGATCAGATCGCTCTGTCCGCTCATGCCGATTGTCACCGGAAGATGCAGATAATCGGACACTAGCCCTCTAAGCCGGTCGATAAACGATTTGACGTCAGACGATCCTGCCTCTTCTTGTTCCTGCTCATAGAACAGCCAAACAGCAACTTGATCATTTAGCAGATTGATGATAATTCCTTTTCTGCTATGTGATCGCAGCAAATCATCCACGATATTTTTCACAGCGAAAACAATTAAATCACGGTCACTTTCCTGAAAACGCGCAGGACGATCCTGCTGCAAATCGTAGGCAATGACAAAGATACAATTCTCTAGTACGGCAGGCACGTCGTATCTGCGCAGCATAACGTCCAACTGCTCCTCAGAATAATGAAGAAAGCGTCCCTGTAAGAGCTGCAAAGCAAAAATTTCCCGAATCATTGGCACTTGATCACTCAATTGCTGTTGTAATTCATTCGCCTCACTGCTGAGTTCCATCCATCGCCTGTGCATAAAACCAACTTCGTCCGCATCCGCGTCAACCACCTGTCCGCCTTTGACTTGGGTAACGAGATTCTGGATGGGGCGATAAACACGCCGAGTCCCCCAGAAAGCGAACAGAGAACCAAGTACAAGACAGATGGCGACAATGACCAGCGTAATAAGGGCGATACCGTTCGATTTGGCGCTCAACTCCTTAACAGGCACGAGATTGATATACTGCCACTTGTTATAGTCGGAAGTAATCGGAGTAACCATATAGCTGGTGCCATTTACTTCAAAAGTAAACCGCGGCTGCTCCCGTTTTTGTGCGACGATATCCAACAAACCACGCGGAACAAGTTCTCCGCCCGTTGAAGTAACGAGATCACCTTGTGCATTTAGGATATACATTTGCTCACCATTGTAACTTACAAAGCGGTCCATTATATCTTTAAACAGTGCTTCATCTATATGTATAAATAACAGACCAGCAGGCTTTTTGGCGAGCAGCGGCACTTTACTGATCAATGTCACGCCACTTACGTTGTAACCAGGCAAATTCGGGTAGGGACCTGTCACCCATTTGATCTGATCCTCGGATTCAAGCTCTTTCCGCAGGGCCTCTTGTTGTTGGTCACTCTCTATTCTTCTGCCGCCGTAAATAGAAGAAATCAAATAGCCTTCATCCGGCACGTACATCGCGACGTCGCTGACTTCTTTGTTTCCGCTTTGCAGAGCGGACAATTCTCTTGAAATGCTGGAATAAAAGCCGGAATAATTCGTGCTCTTTAATTCTGTCAAATTCGAGCTGAAAAAACTGCCTAGCATCATTTGAATGGCATTGTTTTGTATCCGATCCAGTGTCGAATCAATAGTTGATGATACGTTATTCAATATGCGGACATTCGATTGGTTGACTTCTTTTTGCATGGCTGATGAAGAAAATAAATAACTTCCGAAGCCAACGGCGAGCACCGGCACGATTGTCGCGAACAAAGCTAAGGTCACCATATTGCGAAAAAACGTTTTGCGCTGAAAAAAGCGTTTCCAATAACGTTCAAGCAGATTGCTCATTGCGAACACCTCACCAACAGACTAATGAGCATTTTAAACGGATATTGGCATGAAATCAATCCTTTGCACGAAAAAGAAGATAACCATCTTTGATTTCGATGGTCATCTTCTTTGTAAAATCATATCTTCCTTTAGCACTCGGCTCCGGTCATTTCGTTCGTGAAGAAACGTTTATACTCCTTCGGCGTTAGTTTGGCAGCCGACTTGCCAACATAATGAAACTGCAGAGCGCGGCGTTTCTTAGGGGACAGATTGTAAGGGGTTCCATGTTTCAGCAACCCATGGAAGAGGAGGACTCCGCCCGGCAGCAACGGCACCGCGACATCCTTCTCAATATCAACATGCGCATCGCACAGCTGCCAATCGCGAACGGCGTAATGCGGCGTTGCACCGTCCGCTTGCGAGCCGGGTATGACGTGCATGCAGCCATTATCGAGCGCAGCTTCGTCCAACGCAATCCACACGCCGACGACTTGTTTATCGTAGGCAAGGTTCCCGTAGGCCATGTCCTGATGCCAAGGCTTTTCCCCTCCGCCGTGAGGAGGCTTAAGCAGCGCCATGTCCTGGACTAGCAGCGGCTCATCGCCAAGTATGTCATGAACGGCAGCCATGATCTCCGGATGATAGGCAATTTGCCGCAACCGCTCCTCGCAGTCAACAAACTCGTGCACTTTGCGCACCGCTAATTCGCGTTCTTCATGAGTCCTCAGTTCACTGCTCGGTCTTGAAAATTGAATTTGCGCCCCTTTGACATCGACAAAAATGAGTTCATGCAGCGCATCTTTAGCCGTTTGGATCTCGTTTTCATTCAAAACATGCTCAACAGCCATGTAACCGTCTCTACGATATTTCTCTAGTTGCTGCCTGTTCCAATTGGCAAACCCTTGGAGCTTATCTGCGATATGGTCGTATCGATACAGCTGAGCGGAGATTTCTTCAGGCGAATTCACTTTCAACATACGGGATAACCCCTTCCGTTTAAATAATTTGCTTGTTTATAGCTTTATTATAGAAACGGAAACCATTAAAATAAATGCATCAAAGCGCATAACTATTTGCACTATTTTACATATATTTGGAGGTTACTTCATGTCTGTTTTCACATCGCAAGAACTCATCCTTAACGAATATTTCGGCAAAGTCATTTGCGAACCTAATTGGAAATGGAGCCGCAAGGAGGTTCCCTTCCATGATTATGATTTGTGGTATGTATGGGATGGCGAAGGCGAAGTGACGTTGAATGGCACCCTGCATCAAGTGCGCCAAGGGGACTGTTTTCTCTTTCGTCCCGGCGATTTTACCAGCGCCAAGCATAACCCGGAACGTCCCTTAACCGTGACTTTCATTCATTTTGCAGCAAAGAGGGACGATCATGCTTACCTTAACGGGGACGCCATATCCCAGCTGCCCTCTCTAGTCAACTTCGACCCGGCCGAAGCCCATGAGTCTTATTTGGACAGGTTCATTCATGTTAGAATGTCCGGGGCTTTTGGGCATGAGGAGGAAGCCGTGATCCTGCTTAGGCTGTTGCTGCTGCTTTTTGAACGACAGTCGCCGGCCAATCAATCCCAAGTCGATCCTGCCCGCCGCTCTTTGAATCGTGTTATGATGGACGTCGCGTCTCATATCATGCAGGATCCCAGTCATCAGTATAGTATCGATGAATTAGCTCAGCTCGCTCATCTTTCACCCCGGTATTTCTCGTTAAAATTCAAAGAAGTCATGGGTCAAACGATCGAATCCTATATGATTGAAAAAAGAATAGAGCGAGCAACCTATCTCCTTAAACTCGGCATGAATGTTAGCGAGGTTGCGGAAGCGCTGGGCTACAGGAGTATTTATTTTTTTAGTAGACAATATAAGAAGGTAACAGGAATAACGCCATCCATGATTCGAATTCGCTCCTGAGACATTTTTCTTTTTGGCATCTTTCGTGCATCGTGATAAAATGTAGTTTTACAGCAAACATCTGCTAATTCAACTAGGAAGGTTAAGGTCATCATGAGCTCTTCAAATCTCTTACGTTCGTTTAATTTTTTGTATTTTGCACTGCTTGCCATGTTCGTTTCATTTCTGCCTGTCTATTTGGATGCCCAAGGACTACCTGCAACCAAAATTGGTCTGATCATCGGTACGGGAGGCATTATTACCATCTTCTCACAGCCCTTGTGGGGCATGATTAGCGACAAAACCAAAACCATTAAGAAAGTCATGCTGCTCCTATTGGCCTGTTCGAGCCTTGTAGGTTATATGCTATATACCTCCAATAGCTTCATAGTGCTGCTTCTGTTTACGATGTTTTTGTACTTTTTCTTAATGCCGCTGGATCCTTTGACGGAAAGTTTGAACTTTCAAACAGCGGAAGCTAATCGAGTCAGTTACGGTTCTATTCGGACATTTGGCGCAATTGGCTATGCCGTCATGTCCTTGGCAGTAGGATATGCGATTCAGTATTTAGGCCTGAACAGCTTGGGCTTCCTATTCGCTGGAATTGGCGTTATTAGCCTGATAATCTGTTTGGCACTTCCGGATGCTCCTGTCACAGGTAAACCAATCACATTAAAGAGCCTGCGAAATTTCCTAGGAAATAAAGAAACCATTTGGTTTATGGTGTTAATCTTTATTGTTGCCGTTCCCCAACGAATTAATGACACATTTTTAGGCGTCTATCTCCGAAAATTGGGCGGTAGTCCCGAACTCGTTGGACAAGCATGGTTCTTGGCTGCAGGAAGTGAAATTCTTGTTTTCGCCTTAAGTTTCTGGTGGCTGCGCAAAGGGAAAGAACTTGCCATCATTGCTTTCTCTGCATTCTTTTATTTCATCCGTTTCTTATTGTCCTCGTGGATTACAGAGCCTCATGCACTTGTATACTTGCAGCTGCTCCAAACTTTCACCTTTCCAATCTTTTATTCCGCGGCGATCCAATATTTATACCGAATTGTACCTGAGGAGTGGAGAGCGACTGGGCAAACCGTGCTTGCCCTGCTATTCTTCGGCGTGTCCGGCATTGTCGCCTCTTATTTAGGCGGATGGTTCTATGAAAGCTTTGGCGGGAAAACGCTATACTTATGGATTTCCATTATGTCCTTTATCGGGCTGTTGTTCAGCCTAGTATTAAGTGCAATCTATGGGAAAGCAAAGATGGCAGCCTAAGCATTTTCTGTTAAAATGATAGGAATAGAAAGAACGGGGGCCCGCATCATGGACTACATTGTTTTGGATATTGAATTTAACGGCCGAAAATTTGCGAGTGAATTACCTATGGAAGTCATCGAGATCGGAGCCGTGCGTCTCAATGACTCCTTGCAGCCGGTCGATGAGTTTTCATCATTGATCAAGCCGGTTTATTTCTCCAAATTGAACGGATTTATTAAAAAGAAAACCGGCATTCCCCAAGAAGACATCGATGGCGCCGCTGGCTTTCGCAAAGTCATTGCGGATTTCATCAGCTGGCTGAACCGGAGTGAAGCTTTTCTGCTCGTTACTTGGGGCGGCGAGGATTTGAAGCGCATTGTTTTCGATACGCGGATGCATAAATTAGACGACTCGTTCTGGATGAACGCCAGCTACTTTGATTTATTAAAGGGGTTTATTCGCTACAAAAATGTAACGAATGATGTCAGCGTCGAGGCAGCACTGCTCGATCTGCAAATCGAGGCGGAAGGCTCCGCCCATAGGGCATTGGACGATGCTCGGATGACGGCGCACGTGTTCAAAGCAATCTTTCAGGAGCTTGATTTCGAGCGGATACAGCAATATGTCGACGTTTATAGCAACGCCAAGGAAAGAAGGTTGCTCAAGACAGCCATCCGATCAATAACAGCGCAGAAAATTGTCCCTACATGGGAGCTCGTTGTTGAGCAGTATTTTACAGACAAAATGGCACTCACCGATCCAAGAAAAATTACGGAGCTGCAAGCTATGTTTGAAACCGAGATGGCCAAGGGGCCGCAGGTTGTGAAAAAATCCCCTGCGCAGTAGGATGCTTGCGGTTGTGTAACGAACTAGACACAGTTAAGCTTGTTTTACAACGCTAATGGGCTCACTCTGCTCGCTTCACCTACGTTAACTCTATAAAACAACGTTAACGTAAACCGCACAGCGAAGCCTAGCTCTCCCACCACATCATGATGACTATCATGAGTGGGAAATTAAAAAGCCAAAAAAAGCCAATCCATCTGACATGGTCATCAATGTCGAATGAATTGGCTTTTCATTATAGCTGATCAACGCCTAAACGGTTTTTGAACACAAGAGACGGAAGAACATCTCGCTCGCTGCGCTTGGACTCATTTTGTTGAATAGCGAGTAGTTTTCCAGTCAATTCAAGGAACCACATTTCATCTCGAACAGCAAGAGAAACATCGATCAAGCTTCTCACTTGTTCTTCTATATCCAGTGAACTTACCGGTAGTTTTTTGACATCCTGGTTACTGACTTCCATGACCTTACCTATCGTTGACTCACGGTCGGATGCAATCACGTAAATGCGAGTCAAACCTCCAAGTACATCCATGGATTCTACATACCCATGCAACATTTCATCTTGATTCGTAGTGGCTGTAACCCAATCACTGATTTGATAGTTCATCATCCAGCACCGCCTTTAGCGTTATTGTATTCACTAGCTATACTGTAATTATAATTGTTACAGTATCTTTTGTCAATGAGCCTCATGCTGAATGGATATTAACTATTTTGTAGGTCATTGACTGTCACAAAGGTATAGCCTTCCTTCGTCAAAGCATCTAAAACGCCTTCAATCACAAGAAGCTCCGACTTATCGTACATAGGATGCAGCAAAATGATTGAACCGGGTTTAACGTGCTGAATTACTTCATTCACTTTGTCAGAAGGTGTACTCAAATTCGTGTCCGGCTCCAAATTCCATGTTATCGTTTGAATATGCTGCTTATGTAAATAATAAGGTAAACCAATCAATTTTTTACCGTTTGGCGGACGAAAATCGATTTCACCTTCATAGCCAGTCTCGCGTATGAGCTGGTTTGTTTTTTCGATTTCATCTCTGATAAAAGACGGTTTTTTGAATACCATCCGCTTATGCGAATAGGTGTGATTCCCAATTTGATGCCCTGCCTTGGCGATCTGCTCTCCAGCTTCTCTATTCTTCTGAAGCTCACTTCCTATTAGAAAAAAAGTAGCCTTTGCCTGATATTTACCCAACAGGGATAAAATTGACGCCGTATTTTCGGTCGGACCATCATCGAAAGTTAATGCTACTACCTTTTTATTCGTCACGACATGACTGGTTAACCCGCCAAAAGCCTGAAAACTTCTGGCATTCATCCATTTATATGTACAAAATAATAGAAGAATAACGGCTAATAGTCCTATTCCAATTATGACTAATCTTTTTCTCATTTATTCACCAATCCTTCCTTTTTTTCAAAAATAATGACTCAAGCAATAAACAAAATTTACATTATTCGCTTCACTATTTATACTAATAAGGTTATTAGAACCTCTATTTTTTAGCAAGGAGCTATCCTATGAGTTCTTCTCCCGTTTTAAATGATGCCGAGTGGTTGAAGCTGCTCGAATATGTTGCTGATGCTTACACGGATGTAACCCTTAGTCGGGGGTTTACTTATTTTAAACAGGGTCAGGTCGTATCTCTAAACATTACTGAGGCTCGTCTGGTGCAAGCAAAAGTGGATGGATCTGACTCTTATCGTGTTTCCCTCAACTTAAACAAGTTCAGAGAAGGCAGCTGCACGTGTCCCGTTCATAGCTCTTGCAAGCATCAGGCTGCGGTCATGATGGAGCTTGCGGATCGTCTCGGTTACCCGGCAACCCAAATTATGAATGCGAAAATGCAGCTCAAACGCGCCGCAGCGCTCGCTACGTCCGAATCTGCCATTCATCAATTGCCGGCGATGCCGGTATTTGGCTGGCACTCGTTTATGGATCAATACACGGTCTCGATTAAACCAACGTATGATCAGGGTATTTACGCTCAGCAGTTGCGCTATCAACTGAGCATGTTAAGCAAGTTTACGATACCTTTTTCCGATCGGGATCAAGCCTTTTTTGATCTGCATCAGGAGTTATTTCTTTTGAGAAAAATAAAAGAGCAGAACATACAAGGAGGAAGCAGCTTCTTTACGTCTTCCGCCGTGTACAAAGTTTACGATGATATTTTGAACTGGTTGAAGGAGTTTGCTTCACGATTAGCTCTTGCCGAATCAGATGAGCGCCTTGAAACGACTTTCGCTTATGTCAGAGCGCAGATGGCTGAGCAATCCGGTCACAGCTACCAGGAATTTGGCGTATATACGGCTCTTTGGAAGCAATGGATGGCCGCCAATGAAACGGCAGCGCTCTCTTTTGCCCCTAAAGAAATTGAAGCGATAGAGACAGAATCCATCGAAGATAGCAGCACGTTAACACCATCACGTTCAGCGGCGAAAGCTTACTTATTACTGATGCAATCAAAATCGAAGGAAGCTTGGGCTTCTTTCGAAGCATGTCCGTCCTTTAAGGAAACGCCAGCCTATCTTTTCATCGGTTTCTTAGACCATCTAAAGGAAATTCTGGACTGGAAAGAACTCGTTAATTGGTTAGTCCAAACCGCGGTGTTCTTCAATAACCCGCGAACTCGTGAGCTCGAGACCTACGCGAAATATTGGCAAAATGCTGTCGTACATTTCCCAGAAGCTGAGGCGATGATGTGGAAAATTTTCGAGAGTCTTCTCCCCCGCTCCTATTCTCTCATCGAAAACGTTCTCTATGAGCAGGGCAAATGGAAGGCTTGGCTGGAGATGCAAATTCTTCAAGGGCATGATCCGCTTTTTCACCGGGTCAGCGTGCTCCAGCCAATTGAGAAAGAAGCGCCGCAACTGCTTCTGCCCTACTACCATCAAGCCGTGAACCACTATGTAGGCCTCAAAAACCGCCACGATTACAAGGCTGCTGTCAAGCTGCTGAAGAGACTGGAAAAAGTGTACAAAAAGATGAAGCAGCCGGGCCACTGGGAAACGTTTATGACTAGTTTCGTGGAACGGCACAGCAGGCTGCGGGCTCTGCAAGAGGAACTCAGGAAAGGGAAGCTGCTCGGATGAACGCAATATTGCATGATTTAACAGTTAATATGACACTTACAGAGAGCGGCGACGCATTATTCTGGGGGCTCCTGGACGAGCGCGAAGTGCCTGGCGACAAGCTGCGGAACCTGTTGTTCGCATGGCACGAACCGTCCTATTATGGAACCTCTTTGGAGCTGCAGCAGGCTGGAGACATCGCGGTAGTCGTTCTCCCGGCGGAAATGGTGCTCCCCTTCTTTGCGGAGCCAGGGTTTATGGACATCCTGAACATGGACAATGGGAATACCGCTATGAAAGCCATGCTTGAAGCCGCACCTCCTCTCTATCAAGAAGCAAAGGCAGGCCGCTATGTGCCCAGCTTGCACGACTTCCGTAGAGGAGCTTTGGGATGGACGTGGGATGCGGAGTCTGATGCGCTAAAAGCATTTGATTGGACGGCTTTCCAAAGCCTCGACCCTCTTGGTCAGGGCTCTGCCGGCCTGCGTGCCGCGTTCTCTGCTCTTGTCACAGCGGAGCATTATGCAAGCGAGGCCGCACTCTCTGATCTCCGCAGGGATTATCCCGCGCTGTTCCAAAAATCGGCTTCTTCCTCCGCGTTGACGGAGGAAGAATGGCTCGCATCCCTTGGCTGGCGGCCGGACACAGCCCCCTTCCGTCCTGCATTGCAGCTGCTGGAGCCGGACGAAGATGACGACACATGGCGTCTCCATCTGGTGCTCCAGGACAAACAGGATCGCTCCGTCCTAACGCCGATTCGCCTCACTGTAGACGGAACGGCTGCAGGTACGTGGGACAGCAGCTGGGGCCCTTATGTGCTGGAACGTTCTGCCGGTTGGGCAGCACGACTGGCCGAAGCTCTGCCTAGCGGAAGCAGCGGTACAGAGCTCTTGTCTAAACCGTTAAGCGACGAAGCGGCTTGGACTTTCTTAACGACAGACAGCCGGTACTTATTAGACGGCGGTTGGAACGTCATGCTGCCTGGCTGGTGGGAGTCTGCCTCCAAACGAAAACCGCGGCTTCGCGCGAAGGTGTCCTCGGAGGCGGGAGGCAAAGGCCAGTCGCTTTTCGGACTGAACGCCTTGGTTGACTTCGACTGGCGAATTGCTATTGGTGAAGCCGACCTAAGCGAGGCGGAATTCGCCGCGCTGCTTTCGCGCAATGAGCGCCTCATCCGCTTCCGCGGGCAATGGGTCTATTTGGACCCGGCACTGCTTGAGCAGATACGCAGATTGATGGCCAGCGTTGACCCGCAAGAAGGATTGTCTTTGCTTGATATTTTCCAGCTGCACCTGCTCAGTGAATCGGAGCAGGAGAACTCGCCAAAAGGAAGCCAAACGGCGGAAGATGAAGCTGAGCATGAAGAACGAATCAAACTGGAAGTTGAATTGAACGGTCATCTCATGGGGCTTTTGCGTCAGCTTGGACAGCCTTCGGAGCTGCAGGATATTCCGGTTCCAGCTGGATTGCGGGCTGAACTGCGCAGTTACCAGCAGGAAGGCTTTACATGGCTAACCTACCTGCGAAAGTTCGGGCTCGGCGCTTGCTTAGCCGATGATATGGGCCTTGGCAAAACCATTCAATTTATTACGTATTTGCTGCATCACCAAGCCGAATCCGAGCAGCCTGCTCTCTTGATTTGCCCTACCTCGGTCCTTGGCAACTGGCAGAAAGAGCTGCTCCGTTTTGCCCCGGATCTCAAGGTTCTGCTTTATTACGGGAAAGGACGTTTAAGCGGCGCTGCGCTTTCTGAAGTTCTACAAGACACTGATATTGTGCTGACCTCTTATACAACCGCTTTGATGGAGCAGGAAACATTGCAGGAGACGGTATGGAGTGCCCTTTGTTTAGATGAAGCGCAAAATATTAAAAACGCTCAAAACAAGCAATCCGCAGCCGTCCGTTCGCTTAAAGCAAAGCACCGGATCGCCCTGACGGGCACACCGATTGAGAATCGTTTGTCGGAGCTTTGGTCGATCTACGATTTCCTGAACCCCGGCTATCTGGGAAACCAGCGCGGCTTTCAACATCGTTTCGCCAATCCGATCGAGAAACATCAGGACGAAGAGCGTACGCTTCAACTGCAGAAGCTCGTCAAACCTTTTATGCTGCGCCGGAAAAAGAACGATCCTGCAATCCAGCTCGATTTACCGGAGAAGCAGGAGATGAAGGTCTACTTGAACTTGACCGCCGAGCAAGGCGCGCTTTACGAACAAGCGGTCAAAAACCTCATGGAACGCATGCAAAAGCTGGAGGGCATGGAGCGTAAAGGCGCGATCCTGTCGGCGTTAACCCAGCTTAAGCAGTTATGCGACCATCCGGTGCTGCTGACCAAGGAAGCACCGCTTTCCGAGGAGAGCCTGCTCGCCGAAGAAATCCGCGAAGCCTTCGTAACGCGCTCCGCGAAGCTGGAACGGCTTGTTGCCATGGTTGGCGAGCTGCGGGATGAAGGCGACTCCTGCCTGATCTTCACGCAGTATGTCAGCATGGGCAAGCTGTTGGCTGACATTTTGCAGGCAGAGCGGGACGAACCCGTCTTGTACCTAAACGGCAGCACGCCTAAGCAAGAACGCGATAAAATGATTGACACGTTCCAAGCCTCTGGCGGGCCCGGTATCTTTATTTTATCTCTGAAAGCTGGCGGTGTCGGTCTCAATTTGACCGCAGCGAACCATGTGTTCCACTTTGACCGTTGGTGGAATCCAGCGGTGGAAAATCAGGCGACAGACCGTGCCTATCGAATGGGACAGAAAAGGAATGTGCAGGTACACAAATTTATATCTCTGGGCACTCTAGAGGAGAAAATCGATGAAATGCTCGAAAGCAAAATGAGCCTGAGCGAAAACGTCATTTCCACGTCGGAAGCCTGGATTACCGAGCTCTCCAACGAAGAGCTTCATGATCTGTTTGCCCTGCGCAAGGAATGGTAAGGGTTACCTGCGAGCGCGATTTATGATAAGATATCGAACGAGAAGTTACAGAAAGGGAGTTAACACGTGTCTCGTATCATTCAAGTTGATGAACGCCCTTCCATAGGCGAAAGCATTCCCCTGAGCTTACAACATTTATTTGCGATGTTTGGCTCCACAGTGCTGGTTCCCATTTTGTTTCATGTCGATCCAGCAACGATTCTATTAATGAATGGGATCGGCACCCTGCTATATATTTTTATTACAAAAGGGAAAATCCCCGCTTTCCTGGGGTCCAGCTTCGCCTTTCTCTCACCTGTTTTCGTCGTCCTAGAATCGAAGGGCTACAGTTCGGCTTTAGGTGGGTTCCTCGTTGTCGGTTTGATCTTCACGATCATCGCGATATTAATTCGCTTCGTAGGGACACGCTGGATTGATGTCGTATTTCCACCAGCGGCGATGGGGGCTATCGTGTCCGTCATCGGGTTAGAGTTAGTGCCTACAGCAGCCTCTATGGCCGGCATCATTGCTCCGGCAGATGCCAAGGAAGCCTGGGTTCCCGATATGACCGTGATTACCGTCTCCGTATTCACCTTTTTGATAGGCGTGGTTGGTTCCATTGTTTTTCGCGGGCTTTTGAAGGTCATCCCGATTCTTGTCGCTATTATCCTAGGTTACTTGCTTGCAGCACTTCTCGGCTTAGTACATATTCAAGAAACTTTAAGTGCTGCTGAGTGGCTCAGACTCCCTACTTTCTACTCGCCAACTTTCGATGTAGCTAGTATTTTAATCATCGCGCCTGCAGCGTTAGTTGTCATTGCGGAGCATATTGGCCACTTGATTGTAACTAGCAATATGGTGGGTAAAGATTTATCCAAAGACCCTGGACTGAGCAGATCTTTACTTGGAAACGGGATCTCAACCATGCTTTCCTCTTTAGTGGGGTCAACGCCAAATACAACTTACGGCGAGAACATCGGTGTTATGGCGATCAGCCGCGTGTATTCCGTCTGGGTGATTGGCGGAGCTGCGATCTTGGCGGTTATTCTCTCTTTTGTCGGGAAAATCTCAGCCCTAATTCAAACCATTCCTACGGCGGTCATGGGCGGAGTATCGATGCTGTTGTTCGGTATCATTGCCGCTTCCGGTATTCGTATGCTCGTAGAAACGAAAGTTGATTATGCCAAACCGGTCAATCTGATTCTGACAACGACTGTACTTGTCATCGGTCTTAGCGGTGCATCACTGAAGCTCGGTCATTTTGAACTGAAGGGCATGGCGCTTGCCACCATTGTCGCTATTGTACTCAGCTTGTTTTTCAAGCTGCTGGATAAGTTAAAGCTTTCAAACGAGTAACGCCTCACCAGATGAGGCAATCTTGCACATGAAGGGAACTGGCGTCCGCTATCGGACGAGATCAGCCGCAAACCCGGATATTCGTGAAAGGAATATACGCCATGAAGACAGGCATGAACGCAAGTGAACGCACATTTTGGAAGAAGTATCTCGCCAAAGCGAAGCTGGATTTATCCTATGCGGCTTACACCAAAGTCCAAAAATCATGGCAGGATGAGAACCCCTCTTGTCCATTTAACCGGCTATATGTCATCTGCGAAGGTGAAGGCTATCTGAAGATCGGGGACAAGACCTATTACCCGAAACCTGGGGAGATGTACTTGCTTCCTGCCGGCAGCGACCAAGCGTATGGAACGATAAGCGACAATACCTTCGGGAAATACTGGTGCCATTTCACGGCGAAAATCGGGGATTTGGATCTGTTTCAAATTTTGCAAACTTCGCCTTGCATGAAAATTCAAAACCCTGAAGAGCTGAAGCAGGCTTTTGAGCAGATGATCGCATACAGTCAGAGTGACAGTTTAACCTCGGAATTTCGGGCCTACTCGATTCTGATGACTTTTATTGCGGATTTTATTGAGCAGAATCCATCTGTCAAGCTCAACCTGACCTCAACGCCTACGTTTGAGAAAATGAACAAAGTGCTGCTTTACATGGAGCAGCATATCGCCGAGAATGTGTCCGTTGACACACTGTCCCGGATTGCGCATTATCATCCGAATTATTTCATCAATGCATTCAAGCAATTTACGGGCTACTCGCCTATTCAATACATGAATCATCTGCGTTCGGAAAAAGCCAAAGATTTGCTGATGACGTCCGAACTAAACGTTTCGCAAATCGCTGATGCGCTTGGGATGGAATTATCGTATTTTTCCCGCATGTTCCGTGAGCAAACCGGATTTAAACCAACGGCTTTCCGAGATTTAAGGCCAAAAGCCATTGAACATAATGAATCTTTATAAATAAGGGGCCGTCCCTCGCCAGAAAGATTGGCTGAGAGACGGCCCTTTAATAAGCCGGCGTCAAATATGTTTTATGGATAAAAAGCGTTCGCCTTCGTCGTTGTTGAACACCAGCGGTTGTTCAACAGGAATCTGATTAGCGAGTTCTTGGCCCGCTCCGTGCCAATGTAGTTCAACGATTCCGCAGCATGGGCACGGACGTACCTGTTCTCGTCGTCCAGCGCGATTTCCAATTGTGGAACAGCAGCCTCTGCCGCAGCACCAAGGCGGGACAAAGACAAACTGGCCATAAAGCGAACCTGCGCATTCGAATCCTGAAGACCACGGGTCAAACTGGAAACTACGTCATTTACCGGCGATTCCATAAATCCAAGTGCATCCACAACGGCGCAGCGGATTTTATCCTCCGGATGATCAAGCAGCTTCGTTAAGGCAGGAACAGCTTTAACGGCTAACCCGCTCAGTTCTCCCAAAGCGAAAACAGCATGCGTAACTGTATTGACATTCTCATGGTTCAGCGCGGCAATCAACCCGTCAACCGCCTCGCTTCCCGAAACGGACAGGCCGTAAGCGGAAATTCGGGATACATTTACGTCATCGCTAAGGAGACCAGCCAGCAAAGCATTTGCGCCGAGCTGCCCTCTGCGCGCGAGATCATAGGACGCATTGATTGCAACAGGCTCAGATCCGCTCAGTTTATCCGCCAATTCCTGAATTTGCTGCGGATCTGACGAAGCTGTTCCAGCCAAGCTGCCTACTTCCCCGGATAACCAGTTCCATGTCTCTTCCCACATGATATCGTGCTCTGCGAGCGGAGCAAGCAAGTTGGCTGGTCTTTTCCATTCGCGCTCTTGATTATTCCAGCTCGGCTGCTTTGGCATCTCGGTGCGCATGAATTCGAACTTCAGCATGTAGCGCGGCTCTCCCAAAATATTCGGAGTGGAGCGGTGCCAAATATCGTAGTGAATCAACGCGAATGTGCCAGCCTCCCCGCTTGCCAATACTTCACCTGGGTGTTCATTGGATTCGAATGCCCGTTTCTGATGATTTTGCGTGCCCGGCATAATACCAGTCGGTCCCAAATCAACAGGCGTATCCTGCGGAAAATACATAATCATGGCCCAGTTCGGGTGATGATTACGCACGCGGTCATATCCCCAATAGCTATCCTTATGCCAACCACCCGCAGTAGGCAGCGCATTGAAATGTCCGTGTCTGTGCGCATGCATCATATAGTTCGGACCTAGTACGCTTGTTAATGCGCCAGTAACAACGGGATGATCAAAAACTTTTTGCAGTTCCCGGATGCGGGGCAGCAAATTGTTGCCGGGATTTCCCTCTTCCGCGTACACCGTGTTTAATTGCTCAAGCAGATTGGCGTGAAACGCGCGAGAAAAGTCTGTTTTAAGAATAAGACACCCGTTTGTAATAAATTCTCTCATTTGCTCGTCAGTCAATAATAATGGTTGTTGCTCCTGCATAGTTTCTGCCTCCTTAGCGTGAATGGAATGCTGTAACATACGCTTATTATAAAAAAGACGATTGAGAAACTTAATAGACATTCTTAATCATAGCTAGCACAAAACTAAGATAGCGTGATGCCAACGATTGAAACGTTTCGGTTACTTAAGAGCACGGTCTATATTTTATGGATTCGCCGGGCAACGATATTGAATGCGTATCCGGTATGGCCGCTGGGGGAGCGCATATCGTCTGTTTCACGACAGGCCGTGGAACGCCAACAGGCGCAACCGTCGTCCCGGTGGTAAAAATCACAGTGAACAAATTCACCTATTCGAACATGGAAGATAATATGGATGTGGATGTGAGTGAAATGCTTGCCGGCACCTTGCATTTAGAGCAAGCCGGCGAACGCATTTGGCAAGAAATCAGCGACGTAGCTGAAGGCAAACTAACCAAATCAGAAATTCTTGGACATCAGGAATTTAGCATTAACCGGATCGGCCCTAGCTTATAACTTAAAGAACAGCCGGCATCACATACGTATACACCACAATAAAATGACAGCTGCTGCCGGCAACGACGAACACATGCCAAACAAGATGATGATAGCGTAATTTCCGCCATAGAAAAAATACTAACCCGATCATGTACAGAACGACGCCTGCTATGATCCAAGTGATAGCCATCTGAGGCAGCCTTCCCTGCAATGGTGATATTAAGGAAGCCATGAAACCTGCGAGCAGTAAGTACAGCAGCAGTCCCCAAGGGATAAAACGCCGAATAATAAACTTGATATAACGCACGCCCCCCAAAGCGAGCGCCCAGATCAGCATCAGCATGGAGTAACCCAATGTGCCTTGCAGCGTAATCATGAGGAATGGCGTGTATGAACCAGCGATGGCGATAAAAATGGCGGCATGGTCCAGCATTTCAAAACGCTCTCCCCATTTGCGCGAGCGAGAACAATGCAGGAGTGTCGATGACAAATACACCATGCAAAAGGATAAGCCGTAAATCGCATTGCTTACCGTATAAGCAAAATCTTCGAACATTACGGCGCGTTGAAGCAGCAGCACGAGTCCGAAGGCGCTAAGCGCCGCGCCAATTCCGTGGCTCAAGGCATTTAAGCGCTCCTCCTTTAAGTGAAGGCTTTTATCCATGCTAAGGGTCACTCCTTTCTGATTATTTCCTAGATTTCCCCTTAGTCGGGACTAGTATGTAATCAGATCGAAGTGACCCCTTTTGCTTGCTGCTGAAGCCAAGGCTTGCTATTCGCCGGCGTGCTCAGACTGCTTCCTCTTCCAAAAAGAAGCAAGCTCCTTTCGATGCTTAATCGATATCAACGCAAAGTTTCCTAACCACACCCATAGAATCGCTTCCCTATATCCGCTCAGGTATAAATACACGCCTAATAGCAGCATGCCGAGCGCCACCTGTATAGCGTCTGCTGCTGGGGATGTGGAACGGCCTCTGACCAGCGCCTTTGCAACCGCCATGCACACAGCCAAAATCACCGCTAATGCCAGTGAAGCTTCAAACTTCGTCAGCGCGCTCCAAACACCGAACGTGACCGCGATCGCTTTGCCTCCCTTTCCCTTCAGAAACGGCGAAAACGCATGCCCGAAAATTGGCGCAAGTGCAATGGGTATCAATGCGTAGCCCTGAACACGCGCGTTTTCCAAGTTAAATCCCAAGATCCAGCCGAGAATCAGGTACCCTTTTAAAAAATCAAGAACAATGCCTGCAATCCCTATTTGATATCCCGCTGCTTTCCACAAATTTAATGCGCCTGGATTTCCATCTCCAACGTCTTTAAGATTGTGCCTGGCCATGAGTCCAAGCCAATAAGAAAACATCAATGAGCCTGATAAGAAAGCGCAAACCATCCATACAAGGGTCATAGCTCCCGCCTGCTTCCTACCTTAACTTGCCTTCCTTTCCATGCTACATGACCGAGAAACACAACCTGATAAGCGGAGTACAGCATGACCGCGATAAAAAATAACGTCGAGAATATGTGCAGGACAGGCATGAGGAATCCAAACACACCCACATATCTGACGAAATAGAAGAGCTGAAGCGTATAAAGCAGATAGCCCATGAATAAAGGCAGCCACCAGGATGTGTTGATAAATAAAAAGAAGGTTTCCGAAACAATCAGTCCGACAACCCAACAAGCAATGAGGACAATGGTACCGCTCTTCAGCTTGGATGTGCCCAATACAGCGCCTTTACCGAAGCCTTGAATCTGGCTTTTTATCCCCTGCGCATACATACGAAAGGAAACGAGGCCATATCCGATGAAATTCGTGACATCGATGCCCGCTTTGCGAAAAGCTGCTCCCAGATTCAGATCGTCCAACATCTCATCTTTAATGCTCTCATGTCCATTAATTTTTTCGTAATCTTCTCTAGTCGTTAAAATACAGGATCCGTACAGACCCTTATTGGGGTTGTCTCTCTCAAACGGCGAGGTAAACGCAAACACCCCCAAGAAATTAAAGATAAGAGCAAGCCTTTCTACGAACTTCACCGTATAGTGATAAGGTACAACGGAGATGACGCCACCGGCTTTATGTCTTGCCATAATCAACGACTCCAATGCCCTAGGCACCAACCGGATGTCGGCATCCAGAAAGGCGATCATATCTCCGGTGGCATGCAAATAGCCGTTCCAGACGGCCCAGTTTTTACCGGTCCAGCCTTGCGGAAGACTGGGATTTGAAACGACAGTAACCCCGTAGCCTTCCGCAATCTCCTTCGTATCATCCTCTGAAAAGTCATCCACCACGATGATCTCAAAAGGTTCTAAGGTTTGTATCTTGAGCGCATGGAGCAGATGAGGCAAATTGCACGATTCATTCCTGGCCGGAATAATGACCGACAGCTTCACTTTTTCCGCACCTGGTACATAGCCTGCTCGAAGCGCATTTTTCCTGAAAAGCAAAAAGCCGGAAAGACACCCGATTACGCAAATCAACGCAACCACCATCCTAGAAACCTCCTCTATCGCTATCCGCACATTCTCTGCATGGAGTAATCCTCGTTCAATTATGGAGATCCAGCTTGTATTGATGTATATGAACGGTCAGGAAATTTTAAGCCATGGGATTTGAGGATCTTGTCACCTCCTGCGAACATTTCAGCGATTGTGTTATAATAATCCATATCAAACTATTGGAGGCAATCTGGCATGAAAATATACGTCATCCTCTCTTTCGACGGCGAAGAAATGGAAAATGTTTATGTTGGTACAGACGAGGAGAAAGCATTGTCTCTGAAGCCCGCTGATTTCGAAAACAGCGAAGCCCTGTTCGTTGAGATTTGGGAAGACGGCGAGAAAACCGATGACTATCGCTTAGAAGAATAAAGATCTCTTATTCCATAGATTCAAAGAAAGGCGGCACCGAACATGATTCATGCATTCACCATCCAACCCCAAACATACACGACCTTCGAAGATGAAACCGAGCAGCTGGAACAGTGTAAGGAATGGGGGTTGCTTTCCGAGAAAGCGGCCAAAACAAAAGCATTTTACTACAAAGCGGGCGGCATGAATTTGCCCTGCGGCATCGTCGGCTTCGTAGATAAAATGACCGCTGTTATTGAATTCGACAATAAACAGCTGCACTGTATTCACCCCTCTTATCTGAAGGAGATGCAGGCGGCCAATTATAGCCAAAGACTTACGGCAGCAGCAGAAGACGCTACAGGGGCGGAAGTGGCAGAGACGGAAGCCGAAGCGACGGCTGTCGTGGAATCCCCGGCAGTTGACAACACCCTTACCGGACAAGCAGCCGAGGAAGTTAAAGCTCCAAAAACTAAACAGCCGAAGGAAAAAGCGAAAAAAGAAAAGGCGCCTAAGCTAGAGCTGCCGGAAGATAAAGTGAAAATGATTGCGACAGTCCAAGAATTCACGACCGTACCGAACAATTTCTCCGATAATGACGATGAAGTCATCATCTATGAAGCAGTTTCCATTACGGACCCCGCAATGGAGATCGGCACTGCCTGGTCAAGCCACAGCAATACGCTGAAAAAGCTGGAGCTCGAAATCGGAGATACCATCACTTTTGAATGTAAAATCGTTGCGAAGAAGCTTAGTAAACATCCTGTGCCCTACAAGATCAATAATCCTGCAAAATTACAAAAGGTAACGGCGGAGTAACCCGCTCTACCTCATTCAAAAAAGCTTAATCCGTCAGCATTCTTATGCTGGGATTAAGCTCTTTTACGCTGCTTGCGCAGCAGGGGGATGTGCTTCCTATGTCATTTATGCAAAATCTAAGTATCAGCGAGAGTGCGCTCTACTTTGCCTATCGCCGCCAAACGATCGGCACCGATCAGTTTCATGGCACTTTTCATGCTCATAAAGGCGTTGAAATTCTTTTTGTTCACGAAGGTCAGGGCATATTGATCGTTGATCAAAAAAGCTATGAAGTAAGAGCAGGCATGCTGTGTGTCTTCCAACCTTATCAGCTTCATCATATTCAAATGAATCCCGACATCCGGTTCATCCGCTCCATTGTGCATTTTGAGCCATTTTTATATGAATCCTATTTTGAGAAATGGCCGAGCTTGCTCGCTTTTTTTAAGCAAATGCACACCAGCAAGCTGCCCGCCCCGTGCATTTACAATATTGGCGAGCCGGCGTCGCTGCTTTCCCTTCTTTCAAGTTTACATGAGAAAATTCCGAGTTTGTCCAAGAATGACTCTGTTGAGGAATTCTCTTTATTCCTGATCGCTTTTTTTCGTGCTTTTCGGCAAATATGGGAACGAAGCGAAGTACAGTTCGACTCCGGACCCACTCGCCACAAGCACCAGGCCGAGCGCATACTGAGCTGGCTCGAAGGGCATTACACGGAGCCGCTTCGCCTTGAGCATATGGCTAGTGAGCTTCATCTGTCCCCTTATCACTTATCTCACTTGTTCAAAGAGTGCACGGGAAACAGCATTTCCGAGTATGTGACAGCACGCAGAATGCAGCAGGCGGTCATGCTGCTTACTTCTAGCGAACAGTCAATTGCTCAAATCGGCGAAGCCATCGGTATTTCCAACTGTTCCCACTTCTGCAAAACGTTTAAAAGCCGTATGGGCAGCACGCCTCATCAATTCCGCTTACAGTGGCAGAAGCAGCGTTAGTTTTGCCTGACTCGGCATCCCTATTTATACGTGCTTCCAGTCGTAATGGTCGTCGCTGCAAAGTTTTCGATCGACTTCTTTTTTTCATAGAAATGGGTCGCATTCGCTTGGACTCCTTCACGCGTATAGAAGGCATCCTCCGGACCGATCGGGAATTTCACCAACTGTCCCGTGCTGGCCGATTTATAAATGGCGGTAATGAATTCAAGCGTTTGCCTGCCGCTAATACCATCGATTAAGAGGGGCGAGCCAGTTTCAATCGCAGTAAGCACATTATCAATTTGGCCCGCGTGTCCTTCATATGCGACTTCCGGCAAGACATCATAGTAAGCTTGCAGCTGTGACTCCAGTTCTGGATTCGGCTCAGGAAAGCCATTCGATTTCGAATTGGACGCCTTCACCTTCCAGGGTGTTGACACACGCGCTTTGGCGCCTTGGAAGATCAACTGCTGCTCTTCCCCGTGATGAACGACTGAACTGGTCAGTTGACCCAGCGATCCATTCGCATAGCGCAGCAAGCCGATCGAAAGATCTTCAACCTCGGCATTATCATGAGCGACATTACTCATAAATGCCTGCACTTCACTCGGGCTGCCCATCATCCACAGTAAAGCGTCAATATGATGCACGGCGTGGTTCAGCGTAGGACCTCCGCCCTCTTTCTCCCATGTGCCGCGCCACCAAAGATCATAGTACGAATAGCCCCGCCACCAGAACGAATCGACTTGGACATGCAGGATCTTCCCCATAAGTCCGCTTTCCAGAACCGATTTCATTTTCATCATCGGCGTTTTGAACCGATTTTGAGCCACAACAGACAACAGCTTACCCGTACGACGCGAAGCATCATTCATCATATCGCATTCTTCAAGGGAGGACGCCATAGGCTTTTCCACCATAACATGCGTGTTAGCCTCCATAAATTCAACCGCCAATGAGGCATGCGTATAGGGGGGTGTACAGATGGAAACAAGATCAATCTCCGCTGTAAGCAGCTCTTTATAATCTTTCACGGCTTTGGCCTTCAGCCCGTAATGATCAATTCTCTCCTGCGCCTTGTCCACATAAATATCGCTAATCGCCACAATCTGGCAACGCTCCGGAAATTGTAAATACGCTTCGATATGCGAGGTAGAAATCGCCCCTGCACCGATTATCGCTACTTTCAGCATTTATTTTCCCCCTTCGGCTTATTGGTTCAAGCTTACCAAAATTCCCCTTTCAAATGTACGCGCATCTTGTGAAAAAATACGACTATTTTGCGGTTTGACTACCCGCTCAGCTATGATTTATGCCCAATTGGCAAAATGGCATAACAGAGTTCCCTATCGATGGCATATCCGCTATTTTTTACGATCATAGCTCTGAAGCTTGTTCGCAAACACATCTGCATTGACATAGGGCATCCCCATATTCAACCGGTAAATTTCTCTGCTTTCGCCCGAATTGATTCCTTCCTTCGTAGTGAAAAAATAACGGATGCCGAGATCTTGCGCTTCGTCTATGTTGGTTTGAGTGTAATATCCATATGGAAAGCAGAGCATGGAAAGCTCATTGCCGAGCTGCGTTTTAAGCATCCAGTCCGCCGTAAAAAGATCCTCCATGACTCTTTTCTTGCGCTCCTCCTCGGTCTCCAACCTCTGATCTTGTGTCAGGTAAATGCGATTGGTCAGCATTGGCACGAGACTCCCTGACTCGCCGGCCTTTTTCTGATGAAGGTTGTACGTATGCGAATAAAAGCTAAAACCATCGCGTTTCATTTCCTTCATTTGCTGCCAAGTCAGAAACGGTAAAGACGGATAGTCGGTGTCTAGATAGCTCACAACGACAAAATTCGTTGCCGGATATCCCATCTTTTTCAGCAGTGGATAAGCCTTCTCATAAAAAGACCGATACCCGTCGTCGAACGTAATCACTACAGCATTCGGAGGAATCGTCCCCCGCTTCTCAAGAAAACACGCATAGTCTTCAACCGAAATGACATTGTAATGTTTGTCCTTCAATAGCTGCAGATGCTGATTAAATTTGGCAGGGGAAATCGTCACGAAGGACTCTTCTTCATCCAGATGATGATACACGAGAAAGAGGGCTTGGCCCGTGTAGTGAATCACCTTCGTATCCATTGGCGGGCGATTGAATGCGCTTTCATAATGAGTGGAGCAAACATGCGATAACTGTGCTTCTTGGTTTTGCGGATTCGTCCATGAGCCAAGTACAAGCAATAGACAGAGGATTAATGTATTCAATCGACCGCGCCCTCCCCGTATTGATACAAAGATAACCAGCCTGCTTGTACAGTCTGGTTCAATTCATCATATGCAAGGCGGATCGTTGGACAGAACTTGAAAATGACGATTACGCTCGTCTACCCGCCACTTAAGGATGAAGTTTGATACTGCGCACACCTGACTACCCGACTTCCAGTAAACGATTTTCGCATAGGCCATCGGGTTAATCATCAAGCTTCAGAAAGACAAAAAAACCGCATGAAAAAAAACCCTTGTCGGCAAAGTTGCCGCAAAGGGGATTCTTTCCACATGATCTTCTTGTCTATTAATGCTTCATTTTTCTTCTGGCTTCCAATTCCTTTTTTAGTGCATGCTCAACAGATTCCGCGAGAATATCGAATTTTTCTGCAACCGAGTATCCCAGCACTACTCCGCAGTGAGTACACCTATGCAATTGCAGATCAGTCGTTTTGGAACAATTTCTACACTTGATCACAGTAAGCCAAACCTCCTAAGGAGAAAGCATTATTGTAGACTGCACAAACAAAAAATGAAAACTTTACTGGGCATCAGCCGCACAGCGGAATCCGATATTTCCTGTTGAGCTGTCCGGTGTGTTCTTGCTCCGTGCAGCTACCCGGTACCGGTTGCAGTACGATTTGTGGCACAAGTAGGAGCCTCCGCGCATAACGCGGGCTTGGCCGGATGAAGGTCCTGTAGGGTTCACCCGTTTGGCTTTGATATGGTGGTCCGGGCTGAACCAGTCCGAGCACCACTCCCATACGTTACCCGAAACGTTATACAAGCCATAGCCGTTAGGTTCGAATGCTCTAACCGGCGCTGTCCCCGCATATCCGTCGCTGGCGTTATTTTTGATCGGGAATTTCCCCTGCCAAATATTACACATATGCTTGCCGCCCGGCTTCAACTCGTCCCCCCAAGGGTAGCGCTTCTGCACTAGACCGCCCCGAGCTGCAAACTCCCATTCGGCTTCTGTAGGAAGACGCTTGCCAGACCATTTGCAGTAAGCGAGCGCATCCTGATAGGAGACATGAATAACCGGATGATCCCAGCGCTCTTCCACATTGGAATCAGGTCCTTCCGGATGCTGCCAATCAGCCCCCTCGACAACCCACCACCATGGTGTTTGCTGCACGGCGGATTTGACCTTCTGGGCCGTAGCTTCCGACACAAAGAGGTGAAAAACAAAGGACCAACCGAATGCTTCCGCTTCTGTCCGATACCCTGTTTGATCGACGAATTGCTTGAATTCCGCATTGGTTACCGTACACGGATCTATATAAAAAGGCTTGATCGTTACTTCTCGTACCGGTCCTTCTCCATCAGCAGGGAATCCTTCCTGGTCGTCCGTCCCCATCAGGAACGTGCCGCCGTTCAAATAGATCATGCTCGATTTGTCCAAAGCTTGGCTTACGATAGAGTCTTTCGTCGGTGACGGTGCCTCGATAGCAGCCGGAGTCGGAGTCGAAGTGTCCGTGTGAACTTGTGATGCTGTATCTCGACTTGCTGAACAACAGGACTTATTAGATTCCAAAAAAAGCTCCCCCTCTTCACTTAGCAATAAAATGACATACGATTCTATAAGACAAGAATATCACCTTCCAAGCGAACAAGAAAGAACCAGTCGACAACAATCGACTGGTCCTTCCTAGTTCAATGGCCTAACGCTCTGCTTTACTCGCTTAACGCTGCGGTAGACTTCCGTATAACCAGTTCTGGCTTGAGCACCTGTTCCAGCTTAGCCTCAGTAGGATTCGCGAGCTGCGCGATCAAAAGATCAACAGCAAGCTTCCCCATCGCCTCAATTGGCTGAGCGATCGTTGTCAAAGGCGGGTCTGTAACGGACGCCAAAATGGTGTCGTCGAAGCCGACAATCGACACATCCTCCGGCACGCGCAGACCTAAAGCTTTAGCTGCCTGGAGTGCGCCGATGGCCAGCAAGTCATTACAGCAAAAGAGCGCCGAAGGACGCTCCTCCTGCTGAAGCAATTCTAGCGCTTGGCGCTTGCCGTCCCGCAGCAGATCGAAACCGCCGGACTTCACCGAGGCTTCCGGGAGCTCAAGACCGGCGACCGTTAACGCCTCGCGGAAACCGCGAATCCGTTCCCGGGAGGAGCTCACCTTCAGATGCTCGGCAAGCACTGCAATCCGGGTATGACCGAGCTCCAGCAAATGCTGCGCTGCCAATTTGCCTCCATCGAAATCCCCGACATGTACGGTCTGCACATAGGGACTCGCCATCTCCCTAGCGATGGAAACAATCGGAATCGACTTATCCACTAAGGGGGTCAGCAGATCCAAATTGTCCATTCCGGTACCAATGATCATGCCGTCCACGCTTTTTTGCTGCAGCAGCGTCAGATACCGCTCTACCCGATCATCTTCATTATGCGTGGAGCAGATGACGATGCTGTATCCGAGCTTGTGTCCTTGATCTTCAACCGCATGCGCGATTTCGGCGAAAAAAGGATTAGAAATATCAGGGACAAGCAGCCCTAACGTGAATGTTTTTTTGCCGGTCAAGGCTGCTGCGATGACGCTTGGCCGATAATTCAACCGTTCCATAACGAGAAAAATTTCATTGCGCCGCTCTTCGCTAATTTTACCTTTTCCGTTGATCACCTGCGAAACGGCGGCTATCGATACTCCGGCTTCACGGGCTACATCATATATGGTTGCCTTCATTTGCTTCTCCCATCGTTGGTTCTTCCACATTAGTCTCTATTATGCTCAGAAGGCCCCCAACTTGCAACCCGTGGGTGCAGCCATTATTCGCGAGGCTTCGTCATCAGCCAGGCATGATCGGGATCATTATGGAACTTCCATGTCCGCGTAGGGCCCGCCATGACATTCAAATAGTAAACTTCATACCCTGGAGGCGCACAAACGGGATGGTAGCCTTTCGGTACCAATACAGTTTGGCCATCACGCACAACAAGCGTCTCATCCAGTGAGCGATCGTCCGTGTACACCCGTTGAATGGCAAAGCCCTGCTGAGGCTGAACGTGGAAGTAATACGTCTCCTCCAGCAACGATTCTTCGGGAAGCGCATCCCGATCATGCTTGTGCGGCGGGTAGCTGGACCAATGTCCATCCGGTGTGAAGACTTCCACAACAAGCAGGCTGTCAGCAGACTCTTGTTCGGGGAGTATATTATGAATTCTCCGCTCGATGTTGCCATACCCGCGAGCCTCGACGCCAACCTGAGATGGCTCGATCAGTCTGGCCGGATAACGGCCAAAGCCTGGTGCGGCGCAAACCGCCAACTCGACGTCCGTAAGCGCTCGAACCTCATATACATCGTCGTTCGGCACATATACGGAATAGGGCGGAATTTTCTCAAACACGCTCATCCGCTCGCCGATGCCTTGCCAGGTTTGGAGCTTGGTGGAAACATCCGCTTTCCCGCTTAATAGAACGAGACAGAATTCATTACTGCCTGTTTCACGGCGCAAAACTTGGCCTTCTGCAAGCTTGACAACCTGGAACCCTACATACTCCCATCCGGCAGATTCGGGCGTTACGGTTAGGACAACGCCCTCCTTATCAGCCTCATGAGCTTTTACGATCAGATTTGAATCCGACATGCTGTCCCCTGCCTTCCTCTTGCATTATTGAGCTACGGGCTGCTGAGAACGCAGCTCGCTGATTTCACTGATCTTCACCGGACGCTTAAGTATGCTGGAGAATTTAGCAGCCAGCGCAATGCGTTCAGCTTGCAGCCCATCAAATCCTTCGACAGGGAGCGCATGACCATTCACCAAGCTATGAATGAACATTTGAGTTTCCTCTATATAAGCTGCATTGTAACGCTCCAGGAAGAAATGCAGCGGTTTATCTCGCATGATGCCTTCCGCTGTAGAAATTTCCGCTGTATTCGGATGATCGTTGGTTACGGCGACACTGCCTTTGGAGCCGAATACTTCCACCCGTTGATCGTACCCGTACACCGCTTGACGGCTGTTATCAATGACGCCGAGTGCCCCGTTTGCAAAACGAAGCGTTACAATCGCCGTATCGACATCGCCATGCTCCGCGAAGACCGGATTGATCAGCACATTCCCCTGTGCATAGACTTCCTCCACTTCGCTGCCGGTTACGAATCGGGCCATATCAAAGTCATGGATCATCATATCCATGAAAATACCGCCGGAGACTTTAATATAATCCGGATGCGGAGGATTCGGGTCGCGTGATGTGATTTTCACAATATGCGGTTGTCCGATGGTTCCGTTCTGAACATGGTCGCGCACCCGTTTAAAGTTATGATCGAACCGGCGATTGAACCCGATTTGCAGCTGAACGCCCGCTTGACGCACTACATCCAGCGCTTCTTCAGTCTGTATAATGTCCATGGAGACCGGCTTTTCACAAAAAATATGCTTACCCGCCTGCGCCGCTTGCTTAATAAGCGGGACATGCGTATCTGTTGACGAACAAATAAACACAGCATCAATATCGGGATTGGCAATTAACACCTGACTGTCCTGGACGACTTGATCGATGCCTCTCTCCGCTGCCCAAGCCTCCAGCTCCGCCCCGGCAAATAAATCACTAACCGCAACAACTTCAACCTGCGGCAATTTCAACAAATTATCGGTATGAATTTTTCCGATGCGTCCCGCACCGATGATGCCAACTCTGATCTTCTTCATTGTACGTTCCCTCCCGCTTTACCATCGCTGCCAAACAAACGTATTTTCGCTTTTACTGAAGCCTTGATCGCTTCCCGCGCCGGGATCAAATAATTGCGTGGGTCGTAAGCTTCCGGATGCTCTTGTAAAAAACTGCGAATTGCCGCTGTGCAAGCCGCCTGGTTATCTGTATTGACATTGATTTTAGACGTCCCCAAATCAATCGCTTGCCGAATTTCGCTCTCCGGCAGTCCGCTGCCGCCGTGCAGAACAAGCGGCAAACCGGTTAACCGCTGAATTTCACCCATCCGGTCAAAACCCAGCTTTGGCTGCCCCCGGTAAGGCCCGTGTACGGAACCTAGAGCAGGCGCTAAACAATCAATCCCTGTTTGATACACCAGTTTGACGCAGTCCTCCGTCACCGCATACATTCCTTCGGCTTCATCTACGATTAAGTCGTCCTCTCGTCCGGTAATTCTGCCGAGCTCTGCTTCAACGGTTGCCCCAAGGACATGAGCCATTTGAGTGACCCGTTGGGTCACTTCGATGTTGGCTTCCAACGAATGGTGCGAAGCGTCGATCATGACAGAGGTAAACCCGGCGTGAATCGCCCGTACGCACACTTCATAAGTTGAGCCATGATCCAAGTGAAGTGCGACCGGAACCGTAATGCCATAATGCTCGATAAGCGAATTGACCATCCCGACAATGCAAGGAAGACCACCCATATAAGGGATGTACGGCTCGCTGACACCGAGAATGACAGGTGCCTTTTCTTCTTGTGCCGCCTGCAGGATTGCTTGTGTAAACTCCAAGTTATTCAAATTAAACTGCCCAACGGCATACTGATCTTTGAGTGCGTTTTGCAGCATATCTTTCATCGAAACCAGCGCCATGCCTTCCACTCCTTCTCGATCTCCTACATGTCTTTAACTTCTATTACCAGCGGGCTGTTACCATTTTCTTACGTGTATAAAATTCAACGCCATCCGTGCCGTTCGCATGAAGATCGCCATAGAATGATTTCTTCCAGCCTGAGAATGGGAAGAACGCCATCGGAGCCGGTACGCCGAGGTTGACGCCAAGCATGCCCGCATCAATCGTATCCCGGAATTGTCTTACAGCGCTTCCGCTATCCGTAAAGATGCAAGCGCCATTTGCAAAATCCGAGCGATTAGCCAAATCAATGGCTTCCTCCAGAGAATCTACCCGCACAATAGAAAGCACAGGCGCAAAAATTTCATCTTTCCAAATTTTCATATCACATTGCACGTTGTCAAAAATCGTTGGTCCAACGAAATAACCTTCTCCGCCGGAAGCCGCATCTTTGCGTCCGTCGCGCAACAGCAGTGCGCCTTCTTGCTCACCGGTCTGAATGTATTGAAGCGTGCGCTCCTTATGCGGTCCTCGAATAACTGGACCAAGGAAAATGCCTTCCTCATTGCCGTTACCGATCGTAATTTTGTCCGCTGCTTCAACTAGCTTTTCAACCAGTTTATCTCCCACATCCCCAACGGCAACTACAACCGAGCACGCCATACAGCGTTCGCCTGCTGATCCGAATGAAGCATTAATAATTTCTTTAACCGTCAGATCCAGATTTGCATCCGGCAGAACGATAGAATGGTTTTTTGCGCCAGCCAGCGCCTGCACCCGTTTCCCGTGTGCGGAAGCCGTTTTGTAAACATATTCAGCGATAGGCTGCGAACCTACGAAAGAAACCGCCTTAATGTCCTTATGTTCCAAAATGCCGTTCACCACATCGTGGGCACCATGAACAATGTTCAGTACGCCTTCAGGCAGACCAGCTTCCATAAACAGCTCAGCCAAACGGTTGGCAAGCAGCGGCGTCCGCTCGGACGGCTTCAAAACAAACGTATTGCCGCAGGCAATCGCCAGCGGGAACATCCAGCAAGGCACCATCATCGGGAAGTTGAAAGGTGTAATACCGCCAACTACACCGACTGGGTAGCGATACATGCCGGACTCCAATCCCGTTGCGATATCCGGAAGCTGCTTGCCCATCATCAGATTCGGCGCACCTGCCGCGAATTCGACGCACTCAATGCCGCGAAGCACTTCACCGTATGCTTCCGTGTAGCTTTTACCGTTCTCTTTGGTCACGAGGCGCGCCAGTTCTTCCCAATGCTCTACTAGCAGCTGCTGGTATTTGAACAGTACACGGGCTCTGCGCGGAACAGGTGTAGCGCTCCAAGTTTTAAAAGCAGCGTTTGCCGCTTGAACGGCTTGATCCACATCCTCTTTTGTTGAAAATGGCACATAAGCGATTACTTCTTCGGTTGCCGGATTCATCACGGCTTCGTTTTGCGTTGCAGTTGATTCTACCCATGCTCCGCCAATTAAGTTTTTCAATACTTGTGTCATTGTTGGTTCCCCCTTCATTGTTGCCTGGTTTCTGATTTATCGTTTATGACGCTGTAATTTCATTGCGGTTGCAGCGCTCAATATAGTCTTCTACTTGGTTAACAGTAGGCATTGCGTCCGAGCAGCTATGGCTGGAAATGACGATACATGCGGCTGCGCTTCCGAATTCCATACTCTTCTCAAGCGTCCAGCCTTGCATAACGCCATACAGGAAGCCTGCGGCATAGGAATCCCCTGCACCAAATGTTTTGACGACTTTGGCCGGGAAGCTTTTCGCCCGGTGCCCTTCATCATCCTGTGTATATGCGATGGAGCCTTCTTTCCCATGCTTGATGATGACGATTTTAGCGGAATGATTAAACCATTTGGAAGCCGTCACTTTGTCATTGGAAGACTCGTTATTTTCGAAGCACTCCATCATATCGAATTCTTCTCGTGTTCCGAGGATGATATCGCATTTTTCAGCGGCAAGATTGTAATAAACGGCCGTCTCTTCGGGCGATGTCCATGTATAAGGGCGGTAATCCAGATCGAAGACGATGACTGCGCCATGCTTTTTGGCATAATTCAGTGCTTGGAACACGGCTTCGCGCGATGGGCTTTTGGCAAGCGCCGTCCCGGAAATGAGCAGTACCTTAGCCTGTGCGATGAGCTCTTCTTGAACCTCGTTTGGCGTCAGTTTGAGGTCAGCGGCGTTGTCACGGTACATCAGAATGCTGCAATCGGTAGGACTTTTAATTTCTGTAAAAGCAAGTCCCGTCACGGCTCCGGTTGTATCCGTTACAACACCTGTGGTTTCGATCTTGTTACGCTGTAAATAATCCGTAATAAAACGGCCCATCTGGTCGTTAGCGACCTTTCCGATAAAAGCTGATCTAAGGCCCAATCGCGACATACCAATCGTGATGTTCGCAGGCGATCCGCCAACATATTTGGTGAAAGTCATCGTTTCTTCCATCGGCCGATGAATTTCGTTCGCGTTCAAATCGATGCATAAACGTCCGATAGCTACAAAATCAAGCGCCTTATTCGTTGGAAAGGATACATAAGTCATGGCTTCTCTACCTGCTTTCTTGGGATATGAGCGTTTGGATAAAATCAAGCGATTTCTTCGCGTACTCGTAAGCCGGATGTTCAGCGGGGTCCTGCTCGCCTTCGAGCATTGCCCACCCGTTATAACCGCGATCCAGCAGCTCTTTAAAAATCGGAGCGAAATCCAAGCAGCCGTCGCCCGGAACCGTGAACACGCCTTGCCGGATGCAGGTAACGAAATCTGCGTTCGCTGCACGAGCTTGATCGAGTACTTCTTGGCGGATATCCTTCAAATGAATATATGCGATACGTTCGTAATGCTTACGCAAAACCGTAAGCGGATCCGCACCGCCGTAATAGGCGTGACCGGTGTCAAACAGCAGATATACAAGATTAGGGTCAGTCAGCTCCATTAAGCGGTCGATTTCTTCCGGCTGCTCCACAGCCGTCCCGCCGTGATGATGATATGTCAGTTTGAGACCGTATTCCTGTGCGATGGCTCCTGCGGAGTTCAGACCTTCAGCCAGCGAGCGCCACGCTGCGTCATCAAACCGCAGCACTTCTTTCTCGTTTGGCGTTCGGCGGGGATCAAAATGCAGCGAGCCTCCGACTTCGCACGTCGAAATGACGGTGCTTCCCATTTCGTGAAGGAACTCTACATGCTTGCGATACGCCTGGAGTTCCTCCTCCCGATAGGCCGGGTCAGAGAACAGTACCGATTTCCACTGTGATACCAACCCAATGCCGCGCTTCGCAAGCTCTGCCTTCAGAACGGTCGGATCCTTCGGGTATTTGCGTCCCATCTCTGTGCCGGTTAACCCTAAAGCCTGAATCTCATCAACAATTTGCTCAAATGTGGTGTCAGCACCGTGTTCTCTGACATCCTCGCCGACCCAGTTAATCGGATGAATGCCAAGTTTAAAAGGCAGCTTTCCCATTCTTGGTTTCCCCTCTCGCTAAATAATGGTGACCGCCTCAATGCGGGCCTTCATGTTTTCGTGCGCCTTCACAACCTTGCTTGAAACGGATACTTCCGGTACGCCCACATTCCACCAGGACTCATACCCATCCGTATTCGTGCCGGGAACAACTTTAATCTCGATGAGTGTTGTCACACTCTCCTGTTTGGCTTGCTGCAGCGCCAGCTTTAGCTCCTCAGCCGTACTTACTTTATATGCCTTAGCCCCGAGGCTGCGGGCATGGGCGGCAAAGTCTATGCTCATGTACTCCCCAGTTAAGCCGCCAGTAGCTTGTGAGCGGTAACGGAATTCATTACCGAAGCCGTCACTGCCTTGGCTTCTTTGAAGGTTATGGATGCATTGGAAACCATGGTTGTCAAACATCAGAACGGTAATTTTGCGTCCCTCTTGGAGGCTTGTTACCATCTCCGAATGCATCATCAGGTAACTGCCATCGCCTACGAGGGCATAGACATCACGTTCCGGTTCTGCCAGTGCAGCGCCGAATGCTCCTGCGATTTCATATCCCATGCAAGAGAAACCGTACTCCATGTGGTAGGTTTTGGGTTCTACCGACCGCCATAAACGATGCAAATCGCCCGGCAGACTGCCCGCTGCGCACACAATGACGGAGGAAGGGTCGATCCCTTCGTTGATTACCCCCAGCGCCCGTGTTTGCGCAAGCCCATCTTCATGCTGAGCTGCGTATAAGCGGTCCACTTCAGCATCCCATTCCTGCTTGAGTTCTGTGATTTCCCCGTTTTCGTAGCTGGTTCTATAGGCTGCTTGCGTAAGCGCTTCCTGCAAGGCGATAAGTCCTTCCCTTGCATCTGCGGTAATTCCAATGCCATTTAGCTTCGAAGAATCAAACCCACTGACATTTATGTTCACAAACTGAACGTCAGGGTGGGCAAAAGCCGACTTCGACGCCGTCGTAAAATCTGAGTATCGCGTACCTACGCCGATAATGACGTCCGCACCTTGCGCAAGCCGGTTGGCCGCCAGCGACCCGGTTACGCCGATGGCGCCGACCTGCAGCGGATGGTTCCAAGGCAAGGCGCTCTTGCCGGCTTGCGTCTCCGCCACAGGAATGCCGAAAGCTTCGGCAAACGCCGCAAGCTCTTGCGAGGCGGAAGCGTACAGCACGCCGCCGCCGGCGATGATGAGCGGCTTGCGCTTGCCCTTCAGCAGCTCCGCTGCTCGTTTGACCGCACCTTCTGCGGCCGGACGACGGTCAATATAATGAACTTTCTTCTCAAAGAAAGCTAACGGATAGTCATACGCCTCTGCCTGCACATCTTGCGGCAAGGCTAAGGTGACAGCTCCGGTTTCCGCCGGATCCGTCAGCACCCGAATGGCCTGTACGGCAGCTGTCATCAGCTGCTCCGGCCTGACGATCCGGTCCCAGTACTTGCTCACCGTTTTAAAAGCATCGGTAGCCGAAATCGTGTAATCCTGAACGGATTCCAATTGCTGCAGTACAGGATCTGGCTGTCTGGATGCAAAATTATCTCCCGGCAGCAGCAGCACCGGAATGCGATTGACAGTCGCCGTTGCTGCGGCTGTGACCATATTCAGTGCACCCGGGCCAATCGAGCTGGTGCAGGCATAAATTTGCTGCCTGTTCCGCTGTTTGGCGAAAGCGATTGCAGAATGCACCATTCCTTGCTCATTTTTGCCTTGCTTATAAGTGAGGCTTCCCGCGCTTCGTTCCAGCGCTTCACCAATTCCCGTCACGTTGCCATGTCCAAATATACCGAAAACACCTTCAACAAACTTTCGTTCAGTTCCGTCAACCGATATGTATTGGCTGTCTAAGAATCGAAGCAAGGCCTGTGCCATCGTTAAGCGGATTGTGCTCATGGGTATCTCGATCTCCTTTGCTATCCCTTGGGATTAAGCGCTTAATCTCTCCTGTTTTAAGCACTTAATCACCAAATGGGTTAAGCGCTTAATTTGATATTACTACAGGTTTTCAAATGCTACAACATTTTTTTTCCTGAACCATTTTTTCTTGAAAATGAAGTCTTTTCGGTGGGATGCGGAAAGTAGTTTTTTTACATATATATTCAACTTTGTTAGGCTTTCATTCGCTGATTTTGAAGATTGAAGGGATAAGCTTTCTATCGTACACGTGGTGAACGGATGACGGGGATAAAAAATGCCGGACGGATCAGGAACGTTACTCTTCTTTCAGTCTTAGCGATCAGCTGCGGCTGGATAGGCCGGCTTATCGATTTGAAAATGGGCACGGATGCCAATGGCAGTCAGAGGCAGCTCAACTGGATAGTCACGCTGCTTCTGACGCATGGCATTTCCCCTATTTATCTCTCTTTGTAGATAGCGAGTTCAATTCCAATTCGTAGCTAACAAACGCCAGCTTGCTGCTGTCGGGAGACCACGAGTTCACGTTAATGGTACCTTGACCGCCGAACAACTTCACCAAAGTCCGAGAGTCACCGCCACCGCTTGGCATCAGCCGTATTTCCACATGCTTATTCGGGGGATGGTCGCCGGGGTCGACATCACCTTTTTTATATGCGATATAGGCGACAAACTCACCATTGGGAGACAGATGAGGGAACCAGTTATTGCTTTCCTCAAAAGTCATCTGCGTCTGCTCGCTGCCGTCTGAGTTCATGCGCCATACCTGCATAAGACCCGAACGTACGGAATTGAACCAGATGTGCTTGCCATCAGGCGAATATTCAGGTCCGTCATTGAGACCTAGACTATCCGTTAATTGTGTTTCAACGCCTCCCGTAACGGGGATCGTGTAGATGTCATATTGACCGTTCCGTTCAGCGCAGTAGGCAAGTTCGCTGCCGTCAGGCGACCAGCCATGCAGGTAACTCGGCGCCAGTGGAGTAATGAGAATTGGATGGATGGGCTGTCTTCCCTCCAACGGAACGATATAGATACGGGATTGGCCGTCTTCCTGCGTATGGTGGCTTACTGCCATTTGTGTATTGTCAGGCGACAGTACATGGTCGTTGTTACAGTGATCGGCGAAGCCCGAGTCGATAAGCGTACTTTCTCGATTGGCGAGATCAAACGAATAAAGACGACCCAGGCTATTGTAGATGAGCCGCTTGCCATCACTCGTCCAATTCGGCGCTTCAATCAGGAAATCGAAAACGGCCAGCTGTGTTCGCTCGCCCGTTTGGATATCGACGGTCTCCAGAATACTTTTCACGTTGCGGCCTTTATTCGTCAGCGGTGCTTTTAATGTATTCATTACTTACCTCCGTGTCCAATAGGATGCCATTACATGAGTTGAATACTTCGATGTTTTGCGTGCGGAAACCTGCATGGATGGGATGTTTCGTGAAAGTCGGCGCTGGATGCAGCCGTGCTTTGGGGAGCGGGGCAGCACACCGTGGAGTAGCACACGGAGCGTTAAGTTTGTTTTGCGACGCTAACGTGGTGAGTCTGCTCGTTTTGCTTTCGTTAGCGCTGTGAAACAGCGTTCCTCCACCAGCTTATTGCCGCTCCCACCACCATCCCAACAAAAAAGACACCCTCAGTCCTACGACCGAGAATGTCTATGTCGCCCCCCTATTTCACAAGCCCATGCGGATCAATCACGAATTTCCGCGAAACTCCGCGATCAAACTCCTGGTAAGCGTTAGGCGCTTCCTCTAAGGAGATTTTCGTCGCGTTCACGGCTTTTGCGATTTGCGCTCTGCCACTGAGAATCGCCATCATCAGGTCGCGATGGTATTTCATGACCGGCGTTTGGCCGGTGACGAATGTATGGGACTTGGCCCAGCCCAGTCCAAAACGGATTTTCAGCGTGCCGATTTTGGAATCATCGTCCACTGCACCCGGATCGCCTGTAACATACAGCCCCGGAATCCCCAGTCTTCCACCAGCGCGGGTAACTTCCATGATGGAGTTAAGCACGGTCGCCGGAGCTTCGCCGTGGGCCTTCCCATGCCCATGAGCCTCGAAGCCTACGCAGTCAATAGCGCAATCCACTTCCGGAGTGCCCAAAATCTGCTCGATCTGCTCCGCCAAATTGGCATGCTCACGCAAATTGACGGTCTCGCAACCAAAGCTTTTCGCTTGAGCCAACCGTTCCGCGTTCAAGTCTCCCACAATAACGACCGCTGCGCCCAATAACTGAGCGGAATGCGCTGCGGCAAGACCGACGGGACCTGCACCGGCAACGTATACGGTCGACCCAGGACGAACACCGGCGCTAACTGCACCATGGTAGCCTGTCGGAAAAATATCGGATAGCATCGTTAAATCCAGGATTTTTTCCATAGCTTGTGCTTTGTCCGGAAACTTCAGTAGTTGAAAATCGGCATAAGGCACCATGACGTACTCGGACTGACCGCCTACCCAGCCGCCCATATCGACATACCCATAGGCAGACCCGGGCCGATCCGGGTTCACATTCAGACATACATTCGTATGGCGCTCTTTGCAGTTGCGGCAGCGTCCGCAGGCAATATTGAACGGTACGGAAACGAAATCTCCTTTTTGGATAAATTCCACGTCGCGACCAACCTCAATGACTTCTCCAGTGATTTCATGTCCCAAAATAAGGCCGGACGGCGCCGTCGTTCTTCCCCTGACCATGTGCTGGTCGCTGCCGCAAATATTCGTCGTAACGACTTTTAGAATGACGCCATGCTCGCATTTGCGTCCTACGTTTAACGGGTTAACGCCCGGACCATCACGTAAAATGAGATCCGGATAATCGGTATCCCGGATTTCTACGCTCCCTGGTTTGTTATATACGACCGCTCTATTTCCTGCCATTTTCGTATTCCTCCCAATTTGAAATGTCACTTACGTCGATCGAACATCCGCGAAACAATCATCATCGAGTCTAGGGGAAGCGTTTTCAATAAATTGAGTTTATGTATGCCAATAGTTACTTACATCTCTCTCCATTATATGAGACAAGCACGACGAAGTATTCAGCTTAAAGTAACAATGTTGTAACCAGAATCACACTAAGTATTCCTGCGAAACCCTTTAGAGATGAATGAACACTAAAAACCATCCGTCGCATAGTACTCATTTGTATCTGTACGATAAATGGCAATGGTGCGGTCTTTATAGTCGATCCGGATGACATCCTCCCGTTCAATTTCATTCGCTTCGCAGGCTTCAATCCATTCATTGAGCGCCATGTGTCATTCCTCCGGTCATCGTTGTGTTGGTCTTCGTGCTTCTCTCTTCACTCGCATCAGGTGCCTTGGCTGGGCCGAAATAGTAAGGACGCGCTGTACTAGGCAGCGGCTTAACAATCGTGTAGGCCGGATCTTTGCCCTGTTTGATAAGTGCAATCATCACTTCTTTCAGTGCAGCCCCCAGAGAAGTGCATGGCTTCGGACAATCTCCCTGCATCTCTTTATGCAGAGCAGGCAGAGCATGATAGGGAACCATAGGAAACATATGATGTTCAACATGATAATTCATATTCCAGTAAAGAAATCTAAACACCGGATTCAGGTACATCGTACGTGTATTCAAACGATGATCCAACACATCCTCATGCAATCCCAAATGCTGCGACAACCCAAACAACAACATCAACAATGTGCCGTAAAAGGTCGGCAGTCCAATAAACATTAGGGGCAGAAGACTCATTTGAATAATCGATAGCGCGATGACAGAGGCAAGAATCAACAAATAAATCCGTGCTTCAAGGTACACTTTGGGACGCTCAGACACTGGGATATACTCATTTTCCGTTGCATCTACTTTACCTGAGCAATGCAGGAAAAACCGTTTGATCTCCTTCGGTCCGCCGTACAAATGAAAAATTTCCATAATAAGAATTCGCCAGATCGGCGGTCTTTCCGTCAAAATTTCAGGATCACGGCCGACAATGTACGTATCGCTATGGTGGCGGGTATGACTCCATCGCCAAGGCGTTGCGGACCGCAGCACCATGAAAGAAGCAATCTGATACAGCACCTCATTCATCCAAGGGGTTTTAAAAGCCGTCCCGTGCCCGCATTCATGCCAACGTGAATCTCCCGGAGCCGCATACAGTGTGCCATAGATGAAAAATGCCGGAATAGCCCACCAAGTTCCCCAGGAGTAAAACGCGAGAATGCCGGTAGCGATGAGCAGCACAAACAAAATGACCGTGTCGCGTATCGCAGGCCCGTCTTTGCGCTTCATAAGCTCCTTCATTCTCTGGCGGGGAATCGGAGACGTATACCATTCTGTAGTCACGAGTCCCCTTTCCTGCGCCCGCTGATTCTCCTTACCCGTAAGGCTGTAATCCCTTTTATGGTTAGTTGAGGACACAGCTGAACCCTCCTTCTTCCCGCTGATTATGCTCTCATTGTACAGACCATTTCCCAAGAAGTATTTATCCCAAAGTAACAATATAGTAACCAATATCACACTATGTCAGATTCCCAGAAATTTGTATAATGGAAATAAGCAATTGGACGGATCATGCGGAGGCGCGTTATGACAAATAAGCTTTATTTTATGGAACCTAGCGAAACGCTCGAGCAGCTGAAACAGTACTATTTTCCTCCTTATATTACGCTCGCCCATATGTTTCATGCCCCTAACGGTTGGAGGCTGTTGCCTCGTTCGCTTAAGCAGTATCAACTGCAGTATGTTGTCGAAGGAATCGCAGACTATCACATTAATGGACACGATTATGTCACGAAGCGCGGCGATTTAATGTTTCACAGACCGAATGAGCCTCACTACATCACGACACGGCCGAACGAGCCCTATGTCTGTTTATCGGTTGTTTTCCATTTTGGCGATTCCGGTTTCCCTGTCCAACAAGTCGTACAGGTTTCGAATGAAAGCGCGTCGCATTATATGGGAAATTACCAAAATCACACTATCGAACAGAAGTTGACGGAGCTTGTTCATCATTACCGGATGCCGGAAGTGATTGACCATTTTCAGTGTCAAAGTTTGCTAACGCAAATTTTGCTCCAGATGTCCAAACGAAAAAAAGAGCTTGCCGTCAGCTCCTCGAAGAAAGAAGTTGCTAACAAAGCAAAGCTCATTCTTATACGCAACTATATCTCCAACCGCTTGCAGGATGGTTTTACCCACCAAGATCTTGAGAAGCTCACCGGATGGAGCCGCAACTACATGATTACACAGTTTCGCACCGCATTTGGCATGTCGCCTGTACAATATCTGGTTTGGATCCGACTCGAAAAAGCCAAGGAACTGGCGCTGCAATCCGGCCAATCCTTTGGCGAAATTGCCAATCAGGTCGGCTATACGAATATCCATGCCTTCGGTAAAATTTTCAAGCGCAAGACAGGGATGAGTCTGAGTCAATTTTGCGCCACGCTTTTTAAGGATACGCCGGACAAATAGCAGTGAAGGCGAAGCAGTTTATTGATGCGTGACCGAGTAATCATACACCCAGTTCTCGGCGTAGGCATCCGGGCTCTCTCCCGGTGCAGTCGAATCATTGGATTGCGTATAGTTCCCAATTTTGAAGAAGCATCCTGTTACGTTTTTGGTTTGGGTGTACGGCACCGTTTGACCATTGTACTCATAGGAAATGACTCCGTTCGCTACAATGATTTTTACCGTAAACAACGTTCCCAGCGTATAGTTGCTGTCAAGCAAATAGCCATGGGTATTGTTCCCGTCAGTGATGTAAATTTTGGCCGTTGTGGAAACACCGCCAGGATTATTGCCTTCAACGCGGAACACGGTAACGTCATCGTTGGCATCATGGATTTGGCCGACGACGGTGTGAGGTTTAACCGAAGTCAAGTGAGTCACCTTTTGCTTGATGTACATCGTATGGGTTTTCCCATCATTACTGCCCCATGACATCTGGCTGCTGGAGTCCCCATTCGTATAATTATCCTTCATCTCACGAAGCTCGCTTCTTGGATTGCTGGACCCGGACGTTGACACGGCGCCATGGTTGGCACGAAATTGAACGGCATAACCATCAGCATCATGCACAACTTTGAACCAAGGATCGATCGAATACGTATTTAGCGCAGGCTGTAACACTTCGAGGGGACTAGTGGAACCGGATTGTTTCGGAATCGGTAAGGTGATCTTCCAGTTTTTTAAATAAAGAACTTCGGAAGGAAGTGTTGGCGCTGTAGGCGGCGTTGGTGTAGGAGTTGGCGTGGATGTTGGTGTTGCGGTAGGCGTTGGTGTCGCTGTAGAGGTCGGTGTTGGCGTCGAGCTTGTGCCGCTGTCAAGCGTAAAATCATCAAAGCGTACATCGGAAGAGGTCGTGCCCCTAGCAAAAATCAATGCGCTGGTATTAGATGAGCCTGTCGTAAAGTTGACGGTAAATTGTGTCCAGGCTGCTGCATTGCCGCCTGCCGTAACTTCGCTGCCGCCGTAGTTATTAGCGCCAATGACGCCTTGCCCTTTTATCCACGCTTTCAGCGTATAGCTCGTATTTGCTGTCAGACCGGAGATCGTTTGCTGAAATTCGCCGCCGGAAGCGGAAGATTTGGCCGAATAACTGCCGCTATGCGAATCGCTGGATGAGATGGAAACGGAGCCAACTTTCGTCCATCCCGTTGCATTGCTTTCGAAGCTAGGATTAGTGATCGCGATGGACGCTGCGATTACCGATGTAACACCGCTAAATATTAAGGCAGTCGACAATAGCAAGGAAAGCATAACTAAGTAATGGATAGGCTTTAACACATCTTTTCGCATAATAATCCTCCTAGTCATTGATAAGTATTTTGTTTGTGTCTGTACGCATTACTGTTATTACGGATATTCAGGCATGCTTCAAGTGAACAAATCAAATCGTGTAATTAGGATAGCGGCCTCCTTTCATGTTTGAAATATAACGTTTAGTTCCGTGTAAGCGCTTTACATTGTTCATTATAGTTAATTTTTTCCTGTTTCTGTTGCGTTTTTTTTAGATACACTTGTGTTAATCCTAGAGATCGAGAGCGCTCGAAATGCGCGGATACGAAAAAGCGGCTGTGCCCCAAATCCCCCCAGCAATTGGGCTACTAAAAAGGCTGCCCCCTTAGAAGATTACCTTCAAGGAGCAGCCTCTGAACATACAGCTTAATTCCGAACCAAGTTTGCCTGCGTACTGCGCGTCACTTCATCAATTTCTTTCAGCTCTTCTGGCGTAAGCTTCTCAGAAACCGTTTGCCACACATCTGTAATGTGATGCGGTTTGGAGGCGCCCAGAATCGCCGATGTGATACCTTGGACGCTAAGAACCCAGCTCAGCGCTAGCTGAGCCAGCGTCCAGCCCCTGCGTGCTGCGATAGGCTTCAGCTGCTCCACAATGTGGAAGTGACGCTCCTGTTCGAGCAGCGTTTGCAGCCGCTTCTCGTTTGCGGCCCCGCGCGTCCCGGCTGGCGGCTGCTGCCCGTAGGCGTACTTCCCTGTCAAAAGCCCGCGCCCCAATGGACTATAAACAATAACACCTACGCCCTCGGAGATAGCAAACGGCAGCAGCTCATGCTCAATTCCGCGTGCGATCAGGCTGTATTCCGGCTGGACGCTCTCGAAGCGTTCAAGCCGCTGCAGCGCGGATATGCCATGCGCTTTGGCGATTTGCCATGCCGCATAGTTCGAAGCTCCGATATAACGCACCTTCCCTTGACGAACAAGATCATCCAGGGCGCGCAGCGTTTCTTCCAGCGGCGTTTGCTCGTCGAATCTATGTACCTGGTACAAGTCAATATAGTCGGTTTTCAACCTCTTCAGACTATTTTCCACGGCACGGTATATATGATACCGGCTCTGTCCGGCATCGTTAGGGCCAAGTCCGACACGACCATGCACTTTTGTCGCAAGAACGATTTGATGGCGGCGAGCGCCAAGCAAATTGCCTAGAATGGTCTCGGACTCGCCGGTTTCAAGCGGATTATTTTTGTCCATCCCGGAACCATAAACATCCGCTGTATCGATCAGCGTAATCCCTGCATCAAGCGCCGCATCCAGCACTTCAGCAGATTCCTTCTCTCCGATCCATCTGCCGAAAGCCATCGTGCCAAGGCTAACCTCCGATACCTGTAATCCCGATCTTCCCAACCGTCTTTGTCCAATACTCATACCTTCATCTCCCTGTGCTATTAGTTAAACTGCTTCAATTCAACTTATTCGCAACTGCCTCTGTTAACGCTTAGAAGGTTGTACTACGAAAAAAGAGACAATCCATGAATGGAATGCCTCCGTTGGTACGGTAGGTAAAAACCGAGTTCATAACTCGGATTAATTACATGTTAGCACTATGATGAATAATCGTCAATATGCCCTGTACAAAAATACAAGCAATCTCACAACTTTTGAATCTACTGTATTACGTCAGAAAGGAGCGTGCTGTCATGAATTCAAAGCGCGTCACATTTACTACCGGTATATTGCGAAGACCAAAGAAAACGAAATTTGCCTTAGTCGATGTTGTCAATCTTCATAAGTTCGTTAGCCGCAAGCTTACGGTACAAATCTTTGACTGGTCTAGTGGATCGCCAGTCCCTTTAAAGGTCACTCCTTGCGGTACGAGAACATGTAACGTGACTGTCGGGCCAAATAAGTCTGTCTTTTTATATGCCGATGTGTCGCAAGTGAAATTCAAGTATGAGGTTCGCATCACCCAGCGAGATTGCCGTACTCTTGTAACGAATGTATTTGGTGTTACTAATGCCCCGTTCACACCACAGGTCGGGGACACCGTGCTTCAAAGCAATTTAATCAAAATCACCTAAGGTCGGGGGATGCAATCCTCCGGCTTTTCATTTCAGCACGTGATAACGGGTAATATATTCATCCAATTGCTGGCTAATCGCAACGACCTTTTCATGGGTAAAGCAGCCGTGTCGTTCGGCTTCTTCAATCATTTTCATGCGTAATGCTTCAATTTTCTGTAGTAATAATTCCATCTCCGCAATTCACACCAATTCTGTTCAGTATCGTTAGTTATTTCATTATAAATCATGATGCCGCAGAAGTTTGTAAAAGTTTGTCGACATGCTTTGAAGAAATTGTGAAAATTTATTTCATTACGAAAATGATGTTGAAACCATTGATTTTATTAGATAAAAGGGAGTTCGATCTCAATCGCAGTCCCTACTCCTACCTTACTTTGTATCCGCATATTCCCTTGATGCGCTTCAATAATTCGATAGCAAACCATGAGTCCGAGTCCAGTCCCTTCTTCTTTGGTCGTGAAAAAAGGGTCACCTAGTCTAGGTAAGAGTTCTTCAGCAATTCCGACCCCGTTGTCATTGAGTTTAATCGACATTCTTCTCTTATCTGCATGTTGAAGAACAATATCAATATTCCCGCCTGACGGCATAGCTTCAAGGGAATTTTTTAGCAAATTAATAAAGACCTGTTTCAGCTGCCCCTCATCGCTTCTGACCATGTATTCAAAATCCTTGCTGCTTTCGAACTGAATCTCTACGTTGTGCAGAAGCGCTTGGGGCTGGAGCAAGGAAACTACGTTACTGATAATGCTGCAAATATTTTTATTTTCAAATTTACTGCTTTGCGGCTTCGAAATTAGCATAAATTCGTTCACGATATTGTTGATTCGATTTAATTCAACCAGCATAATGTCTGTGTACTCGAGAATCTTTTGGGGAGGTGCGCTTTTGATAAGCTGCAAAAACCCAACAAGAGAGGTTAGCGGATTCCGAATCTCATGAGCGATACCTGCCGCTAATTGACCGACAACCGAAAGTTTTTCCGAATGCCGCAGCATCTCTTCCGCTGTCTTGCGCTCTGTAATATCTCTTAGTACCGTTTGAATGACAGGTCTTTCCAAATAGTTATGGAGAACGACAGATGAGGCCTCAATGGCGATGGGATCTCCATGCAATCCTAATAGTTTCAGTTCAATAAATGGAATATAATTATCCACTAATGCAACAGACTTTACTCTCGCTTTAACCTGCTCATGGAAATCGGGGTGCACGAATTCAAACATGTTTCTACCTATAATTTCGCTTGGGGCTTGTGCTCCGAGCAGCCTCAAACCGATATCGTTAATATAGCAAATGATACTTTCCTGATGGACAATGATCGGCTCCGGGAGCAGCTTTAACATGCGTCTGTACTCTTCATCCCGTTCGCGTACAATGCTTTCCATCACCTTTTTGTGCGTAATATCTCTGCACAGTAATTGGATCGATGGTTTGCCGAAATATTCAATCGGAACCGCTCTGATTTCGACATTGATCACTTCATTGTTAATTCGCAATAATTTCTTTTCAATAATGTCAGTGGGCTTTTTCTCTTTGAGAAGATACTCGATCTGCGCCCCAAGCTCATTTCTCTCATCCGCATGAATAAACTCTATGGCAAGCTTCCCTAGCAGCTGATTTTCATTTTCGGCTCCCACAAGCTTAAATGCTGCCTGGTTTGCATAAACAATAATGGAATCACTATAGACGATGATAGGTTCCGGTGATAGCTCTACCAAATTACGATAACGCTCTTCACTTTCTTTCAGCTTCTCATCCTCCATTTTACGATCGGAAATATCCTTAGCCACCTCGAGAAGCGCAAAAATACGGCCTTCACTGTCCTTTAGCGGGGAAACGGTCATGCTCGCACTGAAGGAGTCGCCATTTTTTCGAAGTTTATGCGTCTCATAGCTCTGCGCTGTATCATGAACAATCACTTGCGAATGAATGTTTCTTACTCGGTCTACTTCGTTTAAGGGTACTGTTTTCAGACACTTTCCAAAGACTTCGTCTTTCGTCCATCCGTACATTTGCTCATACGCCCGGTTTACTTGCAAAATTTCATTATGAAGATCGATAACCGCTACGCTGGCATTTGTATGATGAAAACATATGTCGAATAGTTGATTGATTTGCTGCATGTGCTGCTTCCAATTTGTCGGTATTGGTTTACTCTCTATCATTTTATCCATGTTGTTCTACCCTCACCCTATCAATAAACGCTTGTTGTTTAAGTAACAATTCTATGCTGCTGCGCATTTTCCTTTCCAAAATAGGGCAAAAACACACATTCCATTTTATGGATATCTATAAAATGAAAAATAGAGCGGCTCAATTGGAGCCCGCTCCTTCTTTGGGGACAGAATCTTTCAAATGGTTTTGGATAAAGCGATAAACCTTTCCATTGTGCAGCAATTTTATTTAGGTCAAGATCACAGCTTGATGCGCAGTTAATGCTAAACCATTTAGAAAATGAATTTCGTCGCCTATCACCTCAAAGTTCACTTTCTCGCCGGATACACGTATGTCTGAAGTTCGCTCTACTTCTGACTTCGGCAGTTTAAGCCGCTTGAGGTTTAACACACCGCTTTTGATTTCCAAAAGAATGCGGTCCGCCGATAACTCGAAGATCCCCCATCCCTGATCCAACGACCAAATCGTTCTGAAATGATCTTCGCCGTTGACGACAGGATGGAATCCGATCATCCCTTCCGCCATGTTAAACACAAAGCCGCTAAATGCATGCAGTAAGGAATAGCTTGCCATAGAGCGCGCATAGTTGCTGCCGCACTCGATCTCATTCCACGGATTGCGCTTCTCTCCGTCGTAGCGGTCACGAATGGCTTGGACGATGGATACGCCTTCCTCCACAAGTCCTTCCTGAATCATATGGGAGGCAGCTTGATATTCAAATCCTGTCATCGTTTCCGAATTATAAGTAAGAGGAATAGCCGGCTTGGTTGTGCCCTCAGGCCATGTGCAGATGACGAGTCCAGCCTCATCATTCAGTGCGTACAAGCGCCAGGTATTCGCCTCGCTTCTCATGCTTTTCTTGAAATTATGCTGATACAAAGCCTTTAGCGTTAGACGTGTCTGGTTTGGATCAAAGATTTCACCTAACCCGCATAAATGAGCATGCCACTGCGCCACGACCTGATCGATGGCACAGCCTTCGCCAATTTGGTATTTGATCTCTTGTACCTCTTCATTCCAGTAATTTTGAATCGTCTCCTCGTCTCCAAATGCACGAAGCATTGCCTGATCTGACAAATCAAGCTGCTGGACATAGTAGGAACCATTAAATAAATGCTTGTCTATCCACGCTTTTCCATTCTGGAACATGCATAGATAAGTCTCTGCCGTCGATGACTCCCCCAAATGAGCAGCCATCTCCGAACCCGCCTTTAACGCCGCCAGATAAAAGCCGCCAAGCCAAGAGTTAGGGCCAAACAGCTCCATGTCCAACGTATGATGCTGCCTGCCCATCAGCACGCCAGTTTGTTCAGGGTCCCACCGATCCTCGTTGCTTTGCGCCCAGGCATATTCAATCGATTGCTTGATGGCAGGCCACTGGGCAGCTAACCACTGCGTACTGCCGGATATTTTCCAATCACGGTAAGCTTTAATCACACCGCCAAATTGACCGTCTGCGCACGCGCGGAAATTTTGCGCTTCTCGTCCCACCGGAAGCATGAGCCGAAATGACATTCTTCCATCTGCTCTTTGATTGTATTTGAAATCCAAATGGCGCATGCTCCGCTCCAACGACGGAAAAAGAAACGGCATTGCATAAGCATAGTTCCAAACATGCGTACAAGATCCCTCGCAGCAGCCGCTATCTTCGATACATCCCTCAAATCCATAGAAAGAGCCGTCGGTTAAGCGCATGCTTGTAGCTGTCTTCAAAACGGAAAGATTCGCAGAAACAGCCTCCAGCACAGCTTCGGGCAGCGTTGCTGCGAACAGCGCTTCTTTAAAGGCTAACGTTTCTGTCAAAAGGCGCTGCCAATGGCTTAGCGCATAGGCGGCTGTTGAGCGAGAATCTTTGAATAATGTCGCATAGTAGTTTTTCCAGCTGTTTCCACCGCCTGTTTGCGGATTCCAATAGTTGTGCATATTGGGGAAGTTCCAGCAAATCGCAAACCTAACTTTTCTTCTCTCGCCAGGCTGCAGACTGAAGTGTGACGCCAGGGAGGCCGTATCTTTATTCCGTGGGTTCGTTAGCGCCTCTACCTGGTAGATCCGGTTCTTCAGTTTCCCCGGCTTCGTGAAGTCACGCCAATACATTTCCAGCGCATCGCACCATCCACCGCGATACCAGTAATTCTGATGGCTGACTTCATCGGCATCTGTTGCGATACAAACATCCCCGAATTGCGGATGCTCGGCATCGAACTGTATAGAGGAAAGTGACAGCGTGTGCAAATTCTGTCCTTGCTCGCCTAAAGCCTCTGCATATTGATGCTGAATCCCTTTCTCGCCAGGAACGGGATTGCTTATGGACAGACACAACGTATACGTAATCAGAGCATCGGTTGTGTTGTGAATTTCCCATTCAAAAAACGCCGCAGGCAAGCTCGAATCCTTATCATTTAATGGAATGAAAGGATTAAACGCCATCAGTTCAATTTGCCCTGGGAAGCCGGGATCCCTAAATGTCATTTCGGCTAAAGGGAATTCACCGGCGAATTCAGTGTGCTGGAAATGCGGCATCCCCGCCATCGTCTGGCTCTCCGGACCAAATCCATACCCGCTATGCAGATTGCCGCCTCGAACAGGCTCCCCGATGTACGGCGATTGCAAATCACCGTTCAAAATCCGTGCGTCGACAAGCTCCCCGTCCTTCTCGGCTTTAATGGAGAAGTGGCTAAAACCGTTAAAGCTCCGTTTATTGGGGCGATTCATTATTTCCCAGTCAATCAACCTGCCGTTGCCGGACAAACCGATGCTTCCGCTGCCAATACCGCCGAGCGGGAAAGAAATTTCTTTTGTTTTCACGCCAACATATCGCTTTTTCATGATAAATCTCCTCTTATGGGCATAATCGATGATATACATGCAGATCTTTCTTATGCCATAATAGTAAAGGAAAAGGCCTGACAAATCTTTGTCTAAAGACCGTTATTTCTTTGTAAAAAACGATTATGTTTCTCGCTTGGAGGACGCATTATGAATATCGAAGACCTCAATCTTGTCCCCTTCATACGGGATGCCGATTATGCCATCCGGCCTCCTTTTTTACTTGGGGAACGCAATTTAATGGACTATATCATTTTTTATGTACAGGAGGGCATATTTGAGATATGCACGAACGGAAATTCTCACATTTTAAAAGAAGGGGATTTGGCGTTACTGCAGCCGGGGGATATCCACACAATAAAGGGATTAACCAATACGATTAATCCCTACATCCATCTTGATTTTTTTTATCATCCGAACCGCAAATCGAGCTTCATTACCCTCCCAGGGCAGGTGGACTTGAGCACCTACCGGGCGCTTATGCAGCCGACACTTAACCAATGTGACGGTATCCGTATACCGCTTAAATTAACGTTCAGCCATTCACAGAAAATGAAGGATCTCGTCTTGAAAATCATTGAATGCTGGCAATTGCAATCCTATGTCGGCCGGATGGAAGCCCATCAATTGGCACATGAGTGGATAGCCGTATTAATTAAGCAATACATGGTGTCCCAAACAGGGTCAACGCAAGCAAAGCCATTCTTAAACTGGATTACTTCCTATTTGGCTTTCCACATCTCAGAGCCTATTTCCGTACAGGATATGGCCTCAAGAGCGGGGTTATCTACATCTCGATTCACCGTGTTATTTAAAGAGCATTTTGGCCTGACGCCCCACCAATACTTGCTGAAATTCCGCATCGAACATGCGCAGGAGCTGTTGAAAGAAGGCAAGCCCATTAAAGTGATCAGCGAGTATTGCGGTTTTACCGATGTGCATCATTTTGCGAAGACGTTTAAAGCTTCGGTCGGTCTCACGCCCGGCGCTTACCGGGATAGTATCACTTTCTGAGTAGAATTAGTCAGCCGACACCGCCGTACGCTCCGTCCGATTGGCCATCCAATCCTCTAACGTCGCAACACGCTCAGGATATTTATAGCTTCTTGCCAAGAAACCTGCTCCATGAGCCGGCATTGGATCCTGATCAGTAGGCTGATAGCGCAGATCAACACTCCAGCGAACCTCGTCGGATAAATTCGGCGTCGACATATGCAAACAACGGTCATTGAACAGAATCGCACTCCCTGCCGTAACCGGGAGAACGACCGTCTTGGTCTTCCCAAGCTGGCTTTCGTGCAAGGCCGTGTACCCTGTTCCCGTCTCTGATTCTTGGTGCCACTTCAGTAAGCGCTTACGGTGAGTACGCGGTTTAATATGCAGACATCCGTTAATCTCATTTGCGTCAACAAGCGGAATCCATACTGTGATCACGGGATTGGAATTGGCATCGGGCCAGTAGGACTTATCCTGGTGCCAAGGCACTGCGCCTGCTGCAACCTTCGGAATTTTCGGTCTCGTGTTGTACACCGGATTTGAGAAAAGTTCTCCTCCGATTAAGGACTCTACCGCATCCAGAATTTTGGGATTGCTCATCAAGTGAAAGTAACCGGGAATTCGGTCTCTCCAGCTTCTTCCATATTTGAGGAAGTGCTCCGCCGTTAAATCTTTAAACAACTCGGCCAGACGGTATTTAAAAGGCCGATCTTCTAGTTTGTCATGAATGAGTCCTGCTTGCGCAAGCTCATCTGCGATAGCCGAAACTTTGCTGTTCATCGCCTCAATCGCCTGTGTGAGGTCTTCTTCTTGAAGCAGGTTAGGAATGACCAAATAGCCCTCCAAATGATAAAAGTCGATTTGCTCTTTGCTCAAACTTCCGCCGATTTGACTTACATTCATGATTTCCATTCCTCCTTGAAGTTGATCTACACTTATTAATTTAGCATCTTTGAGCAAAAAGGTATTTATCCGCTTGTTCAACGATTGATCAATTCTTCCGGTTATTTTATTTTCATCCAGCTCGAAATGAATTACTATTAGAGGACAATGCGCAAAAAGGGAGGTTGCCCCATGCCGATTTTGACAGCAATGAACCCATCGATAAGAACGGCTCACCACTACCGCTTTCCTTATGAAAAAAACAGCAGCGAATCTTTCCGGTTAGGCTACTGTTATGCTTTTCATCTCGTGACTGGCGGCAAAGGAGCTGTGACGCTCCCGTCGGGGACCTTTTCCATTGCCAAAGGTGATTTGCTCTATTTCCCTCCTAAATGGCTGCACTCCTTTCATTCTGACAACGTACACGCTTTATCCACCTATAATATCTATTGCGACTTATGGACTCCTCGCCCGGACGTTGGGGCAAAACATCTCGTTTGGAAAGAAACCGACTTCGACCCACATATCTTGACGGCAATCGAACCAAATGCAGACTTGGACAGTTTGCCTAATCTGCTCCATTTCCAGCACCAAAGCGCTTTATCCGACCTGTTCGCCCTCGTGGTGGAGCAGCACCAGAATTCCGCACCCTACTCAGATGCTATTGCCAAGAGCCTCCTTCAAGCATTGCTGCTAAAAATTGTGCAGCTTCATACCTACGCGCCATTCATTGATTACCGCATCAAGCCACTGCTCGATAACATTCACAAAAAGGCTTATGCTGTCTCCCGTTATGAAACATGGCTGGAACAAAGCAAGCTGAAGAAAACACAGTTTCACCAACTGTTCAAACAAGCCACGGGCATGTCCCCCAAAGCCTATTGGACATCGGTCGTCATGAAACAAGCCGCTGCCGCTTTAAAAGAAAGTACCCGATCGGTCACTGACATTGCTGAGGATTTGGGCTATTCGTCTATCCATCATTTCAGCAAGCAGTTCACGCTATATTTTGGCATCTCGCCTTCGGAATACCGGAATCGGCAGTGGTCGTAGCAAAATTAAAAAGAGCTGTCCTCAAGTAGATAACTCCACTTTGGGACAACCCTTTTCTTATAAAGCTTCCAACAAACGCCGGCGCTCCGTTGAACCCATTGCCAAATGGATGAGGTGAGCCATTAATTTCTTCTGTTCCGGATTTAATCTGGCGAACACTCTTGGTTCTAGCTGGCACAGCTCCCTAATGACGGATTCCAGCTCCGTTTTTTTCACCATGTCCTCCGGTTCATCCGTAAAGTCCGGAAACGCCTTCGCTTCCGCGAACTCTTGAATGACATGATCCGAAAGTATTTGTAAATAGGGCTTTCTTTTTTGCTTAATAAAACCGTTGATTTCTTCCAGCAAAAATTGAAAAGCATCGCTTTTCCTGCTTACGCCAAAAGCCGCTTCTAGCTGCCCGCTTTGATCGTCGCTCTCAAAATCGAAATAATCGAATAGTTTGCTCTGAATATAAACGCTGTGATAGAAGGAGTCACCTTTATTGTTAAAGGTGGTCGGCTGCTTATACTTTTCCTCCAGATGGGAGTCGATAAAATAGAGCTTGGAATACTCATGATTGATCCGGTCCTGCCAACGGACAAATTTAATCTTGAACGCCGTCTGGCTGCCCGGATGGACAATGTCGAAGCATTCTTTTTCGCCGATCAAACCCCTGTAATCCAGGGATTGTCCGTCGATTCGAAGTACGAAGCCCTTCTCCGCGTGAAGCTCCAAAAACCAGCCGAACTCCTTGCATAAGAAAGCAACTAAATCCTCTTGAATGAAGTCTTTAATAATATTATGGAAAGTTACCGTCGTCCCGGGCTCTTCGTCCGTGAGCTTCGTTTTGGTCACCGCATAAGCGTCCAATTCATTGGAGAGTATGCGTATCGTATAGGAGTTTTTAAGCAAACCGTCAACGTAGGTCGTTTTCCAGGTCGCATCTGAAGCAAAACGATGGAAAGTTAATCGGCCGATGCCATTTTTACCATGCATGGCCGAGGTTGTTCTAGAGCGCCTATCCGGATCAATCTGCTTCTCAGATTCAAAAAAGGGCGTAAACTTTCGTTCCAATTCACGCCGGTCAATCCCATAACCGTTATCCGTAATCACAATGTGGTCAATGCCGCCAAGGATATTTTGGTGCAGCTTCATATCTACCATCGTGGCCCCTGCATCGAAGCCGTTCCAAATATATTCGGAAACCGCCTGCAAATAATCAAATTTACGAAGAGTTTTTTCGATCCCTTTTGAGGATATTTGTATTTTGCCCAAAATGATCATTCCCTTCTATGAGTAAACGCTGCCTTCCTCTCTATCATATTCCAAATCTCTCATTCCGTATGTCGATTTCTGCCATCCTTTTGTTATTGATTTTCGACAAAAAAAGAACAAGCCCCCGGTTTCGCGACTCCTCAGACCGCCGTCCCCATTTTAAAAAAGAATTAACATGCGGTTAACGTTCCACGAATAATCGCATGTTACGCTTAACGTATCTAGGAACTACAGGAGGGATTCTTATGCGCCTCGCGTTGTTTACCGATACCTACGTTCCTCAAATGAATGGCGTTGCGCTCACGCTTGGACGGCTCACCGATTACTTGAATCGCCGTGGCGTTGAGCATCTTGTGTTTACCCCGAAGTGTACCGATGAGATGGCTTACTCTGAACTGATCCGCCCTGTCCCCTCTATCCCTTTCTTCCTTTATCCCGAATGCCGGATTGCCCTGCCGAACTTCATTTCTCTGAATTCTGAGCTTGACCGATTCCGCCCCCACCTACTCCATATGGCTACTCCGTTCAACATCGGTTTGTGCGGTCTGCACTACGCCCGCAAGAACCGGATTTCGCACGTAGCCTCCTACCATACCCATTTTGACCGTTACCTGGCTTACTACCGGATGAAAAGAGCCGTCCCCTTATACTGGACGTATATGAAATGGTTCCATCAATCCTGTGACGCTACATTTGTGCCCTCAACCGATACGATGGACCATCTGCATGCACAAGGCCTCGACCGCCTGCTGCTGTGGTCAAGAGGTGTCGATTGTGCGCTCTACACCCCCGAAAAGAATAGCTGCACTGTTCGCGAGAGGTATGGTATCACCGCTCCTTTCCTTCTCTTATATGTAGGGCGCATTGCCCCGGAAAAAGATATCGATACATTATCCGCCGTCATGCGCACTTTACCGGATTCCCTGAAAGAACGTGTCCACTGGCTCGTCGTAGGAGACGGTCCGCAGCTCGGAGAGCTGCGCGAGCAAGCTCCACACAATGTGACGTTTGCCGGCTACAAGCAAGGCGAAGAACTTGCTGAAATCTATGCCTCCTCGGATCTCTTCGTCTTCCCTTCCAGTACCGAAACGTTTGGTAATGTCGTCCAAGAGGCAATGGCCTCCGGTCTGCCGGTCATTGCCGCAAATAGCGGAGGAGTTCGCGATATGGTCGTCCAGGGCCAGACAGGGGCGTTATGTGCACCTCGCCAGCCTGAAGCGTTTGTCCAGGCCATTGAGGCTTGGATGAATGCCCCTGAACAATGGGCTGACTTCCGTCTTGCCGCAAGGAAGTTCGCGCTTGGGCGATCATGGGATGCTATTTTTGATCGACTGCTCGGGGATTACGAACAGATTATTGATGCGCGAAGGATTGGAAACAAATTAGGATTCTATACCGCTTAATAAAAGGGGGGAACATCCATGCGATTAACATTAGTCGGGACCGGATATGTCGGATTGGTAGCCGCTGTGTGCTTCGCAAAACTGGGGCACGACGTGATTGCGGTTGACCGCGAGCCTATTATTCGCGGGCTGCAGGAAAACAAGCTCAACATATGGGAGCCACAACTGGAGCAAGAGTTGGCTGACGTTTCTGCGAAGGGCAATTTGCGTTTTGAGACCGATGTTGTCAAGGCTTCAGCGGATGCCGACGCGCTGATGGTTGCCGTCGGCACACCAACGCGCCCGGACGGACATACAGACTTGGGCCACATCCATGAGGTGCTGGCTCAATTGATGCAATCGACCACTTGCCCGCCCTTTGTGATCATTAAAAGCACTGTCCCAGTGGGCACCTGCGACGAGTTGGAAGCGAGCCTGCTGGCGGCCGGTCTTCATACGGAAGTGGTCTTTAATCCCGAATTTTTGCGGCAGGGCAGTGCCTTGAACGACTTCATGGAGCCGGATCGCATCGTATTCGGCTGCAAAACGCCACAAGCGGAAACACTGCTTCGCGAGTTATATGACGGCATCGAGGCACCTATTCATGTATGTGAAAGGCGCAGTGCCGAGCTCGTTAAATATGCGTCCAATGCTTTTCTGGCCATGAAGATCTCATTCGCCAATATGATGTCCGACGTGTGTGAAGGTTATGGCGCAGATATTCGCCATGTGATGAGCGGGGTCGGTGCTGACCGCCGCATCGGACCTGAGTTCCTCTCGGCAGGCGTCGGTTACGGAGGCTCCTGCTTCTCTAAGGATTTGCAAGCTCTCTTGACAACCGGGAAGCTGATCGGCAGATCGCTTCCCCTTCTGGAAGCGGTCGCCAAAGTCAATGATCAGCGCATTCCAAGGATGATTGCCAAGCTTATTTCCCTCTGGGGCAATCCCTTAGGCAAGCGCCTCTGCGTATTAGGCATCTCGTTCAAGCCGAATACGAATGATGTTCGCGACGCGCCATTCTTGACCCTATTAGCGCAATGCGAGCGTCATGGCATTGAGGTTCAAGCCTACGACCCTGTCGTCAGGCAAGTCGGGGCAAAAACTGTTAAAGTGCTGGAATCCCCTTATACCGCAGCGGCCACTGCCGATGCCGTTCTGATTATGACGGAATGGCCGCAGTTCGCTGAACTGGATTGGCCTTACCTGCTTCACCTTATGCGCCAGCCTCTGGTACTTGATGGACGAAACCTCTTGCCCAGCGGCGTCATTTCACAAATTGTGGACGTGGTTAAAGCCGTCTATGTGCCCGTTGGACGACCGATGGAGTGCAGCTTGTCTGCTAGGGAAGAAAGCCTCTAAAGGCCGCCACACTGCCAGCCTCATGGAAAAAACCTAGCGGACAGTCCGCTAGGTTCATTTTGTTTTCACGTTTCCTAAGCAAATATGATTCTGTTTACCTGCTGTCAATTCCAACAATAGTGACATGTTCAACAGACTTCAGCGAAGCATAGATATCCGTTGCCAGCACTTTTTCATAAGTTAACAACTTCAATTCCAACTGATTCGAGCCGCCTTGATCAATCGCTACATCCACGATGACAGACCCCGGTTTCATCGTTTTGACAACGGCTTCTGTTACGAGTCGCGGTGCACGGCTCCCCGGAATCAATACGGTGCCGATCAGCAGGTCCGCTTTTTTAACAGCCTCCGCAATATTGCTTCCATGCGACATAAGCGAGCGCAGACGCCCCTGAAATAGGTCATCCAATTGGCGAAGTCAGTCCGGATTCACATCAAGCACCCCAAAAAGCAGCATGTGCTCTTTTGGGGGTTCGTAGTAGACCTCTTTATTTACTTCTTGATCTCCTCTAGTGGAGTATGATGCCCGTAAAACGTTTTTTCTCGTTGAACCGGCGCTGTCCATTTCACTGCATTCGCGATGACTCGCTGAACATCTTTGTTATGATAGGTCGGGTATGTCTCATGACCTGGACGGAAATAAAATATTCGGCCTTGACCTCGCCGATATGTGCAGCCGCTGCGAAACACTTCTCCACCTTCGAACCAACTGACGAAAATCAACTCATCAGGCACAGGGATATCAAAATGCTCGCCGTACATTTCCTCCTCTGCCAAATCGATATAAGGACCAATTCCCTCTACAATTGGGTGTGAGGGGTCAACAACCCAAAGCCGTTCTTTCTCATCCGCCTCTCTCCAAAGGAGATCACAGGATGTTCCCATCAGCTTACGGAATAATTTGGAATGATGGCCGGAATGCAGGACAACTAACCCCATCCCCTTATGCACTCGGTCACAAATGCGATCGACGACGGCATCGTCAAAGCCCTTATGATCAACGTGGCCCCAGTAAATAAGAACATCGGTGTTATCCAGAGTCTCTTGGGTTAATCCATGCTCCGGCTCTTGAAAGGTTGCAAAACGAATCTCAAACCCCTCTTGCTTTATACCATCTGCAATCGCTCCGTGCATGCCTTTCGGGTAAATGCAAGCCACCTCTTCTTTTCTTTGTTCTTGCAGAAATTCATTCCAAATCGTGACTTTTATCATAATAACGCACTCCCCTCATTCCTAAATGAAGTTATAGGCTTCTCGTTATTCCGTCTTTGGCTGAATCTATAATCGCTTGCAGTACTTGTTGATTACGATAACCGTCATGCAAAGTCGGTAGCAGCGTAGAATGAGCCTGCTCCAAATAATCCACAAAATCCTGCAGCATAGGCTTCATTTCTTTCTCATCTAAATGAATGACTTTTTCAGTAAGCTCCATCTTCTCACCTTCTCTTACCGTCAAGTGAACTTCATTGGGACGTTCGACAGAAATCCTAGCCGTGCCCAGATCCCCAAACAGCGTAACCTCAAATTGGTTTTTGGTTCCAATTGCATTTTTGTGTGTATAGAACGTCCCCATCACTCCGCCTTCCAAAACACACTGAAACCCTGTGAAATCGTCTACATCTACAGCCACAAGCTCACCGGTTCTCAGATCTCTTCTACGATCGATAAATGTGCTCATCATACCGCTTACCTGCACAAATTCACCGACGAAAAAACGCGCTGCATCTACCATATGGGAGCCAATATCCGCTAATATACCTGAACCTGCCATCTCTTTATTAAACCGCCATGTATACTCTTTATTGAACATTGGCGCATTTTCCTCTTGCAAGTAGTGCGCAGCGAAATGCCGGATACGCCCTAGAGCACCTTGTGCAACAAGCTGTTTAACATACTGGAAACAAGGCCTGTACCGATAGGAAAATCCAATCATACAGGGGATCGGATTTTTTTCATACATGCTTGCTAACTCATCCGCTTCTTCCAATGTCCGTGTGAATGGCTTCTCGGAAAATACAGGTTTGCCGCATGCCAAAGCATATTTCAAAATCTCATAATGAAACTTATTGGAGACACCGGATAAAATAACGTCTATTTCTGGATCGTCAATTATCGCTTTAAAGGCTGTATACCTCTTCTCAGCCGGCAAATTCAATCTATTTCCTACTTGTTCAACAGCCTTCTCGTTCACATCACAAATAGCCCCAACTCTTGTATACGGAATTTTTGAAAGATGATTCATATGATAATCACCTATTCCTCCAAGGCCGATAATCCCAAAGTTCCATGTCTCTTTCTTCATCTTATACCCTCCTGGTCATATCACTTCAACGTGCTTGGCCGATCGTGGAACAAGAATTTCGTTCAATTATTTTACTTTGTATGATGACATTTCTCGGGATGTCGCCCTGCAGAACGCCTAATTGGCTCATTAATAATCTGACAGATTGAGCTCCTAATTCCGATGGCTGCAAATCCATACTGGTCAGCGGCGGATTCGATTGAACCATCATGGAAAGGTCTCCGCATATGACGAAGATAGAGACATTTTCAGGCACTCTGAGATTAAGATCTTTGATCGCGTTTAGGGCACTGAATGCTGTGCGGTCATCATCCGCAATAATCGCAGTTACGCCTTTCTTTTGTTCGCCTAAGATCGCCATCGTTTCCTCATAGCCATATTCCAAGTATTCATTTGAACTTAAGTCAGGCTTATGGTGAATCATGTGCTCTTCTACTTGAAGATGATGATCTTCCATCGCTTTGATAAAGCCCTCTTTTCTACCAATGGATACCGTCATTAGCTCGTTTGCATTTAAAAACATGATGTTCTGATGACCTTTATCAATTAAGTATTTACAAATATTATAAATGATTGCGTAGTTATCGTTATCCACACAGTAGGCATTATGAACTGTTGAATTCATGACCCTGCCTACAGTAACAAAGGGAATTTGCTCCGTGTACATAAGGTTGATTCGCTCGTCATCGGTTGTTGGTCGCATAATCACAGCACCATCAATGGGGTAACTCGACAAAAATGGCGTGTGTACCTTTTGCAAAGGAATCATATCAAGCAGTACCCGGTATCCATAGTAAGAGGCTTCCAAGATGACCCCATTAATGAATTGCGTATGAAATGCGCTAAAAAAGAAGCTGCCATGCGGGATGGTTAACCCGATCGCCATTGTTTTCTTCGTCACCAAGCTGCGCGCAATATGATTCGGCACATAATTTAATTGTTTGGAAACACTCAGCACTCTCTCTTTGACATCGTTGCTTGTAGGTCTTTTTTGACTAAAAACGTTGGACACTGTCCCTTTCGAGACTTTCGCTAATTTGGCAACATCATCTATTTTAGCCATCTCTTCATAAACATCCCTTCAGGAACCATCCGGTCATGCTAATTTTTCATTGAGCTCCTCTACCAAATCGACTAGCTCCAGCGGATGATTGATCGTATATTGGGGGATTTCACTTTCGTCTGCGTGCAGCTTCGGATATCTAGGCGTCCAACTTAAAAAGACACTCGTGATCCCCATTTGATTAGCCCCCTTCACATCCCGGCTCAAGTTATTGCCAACCATAACAATTCGGTAACAGTCCTGTTCACTAAGATCTAATGCGCCAATTGCGGCCTTAAACATCCGTGGACTAGGTTTGGAGGCTTTCACCGTCTCAGAATAGACCATCGTCGTAAAGTAATCGTACAAGCCATTCTGTGTCAAAATATTTTTAAAAGATTGCGCATTTCCGTCGGCTACGATCGCTAGTGTATAGCCCCGTTCGGCAAGCGTCTTCACCATGACATCCGCTCCAGGGATCACATTGGCTTGAATAACAATATCGTGATCGTCTCTAATCTCAGTTCCTTCATCAATTATCGTATCTCCGCAATCCAGAAAAACAATGAGTTTCTTTTGATCCGAATTTTTATTTGTAGGATGACTCATAGGTTACACCTCTTAGGTTTAATGTATCTGCGTAGTGGCACGCAGCAAAATGGTTATGGCCTACAGCTTGCAGCTCCGGTTCTTGCTCAACACACTTATCTGTTTTGTACCTGCACCTTGGGTGAAAATGGCATCCCTTTGGAGGATTAGCCGGATTCGGAACCTCTCCTTCGAGAATGATCCGATCCTTCTTCGAATCGGGGTCCGGCTCTGGCACCGCCGACAAAAGGGCTTCGGTATACGGGTGCTTCGGATGGGCAAATAACGAATCCACCGGCGCCAGCTCTACGATTTTCCCCAAGTGCATGACCGCAACCCGGTCAGAAATGTTTTGCACAATTGATAAATCATGAGAGATGAAGATATAGGTAATCCGCAGCTGTTCTTGCAAATCCTTCAGCAGGTTAATAATTTGGGCTTTGATGGAGACGTCCAAAGCCGAAACCGCTTCATCACAAACAATGAGTCTCGGCTGTGAAATAAGCGACCTTGCAATCGCTATACGCTGTCTTTGTCCACCGGAAAATGCGTGGGGATATCGTTTGAGATAACTGACATTTAAGCCCGTTTTTTCTGCGATTAAAGTCACTTTCTCATCCAATTGCGATTTCGTCAGCTTGAAGTTGGCTAAAAGCGGCTCGGAAATAATGTCATATACACTCATTCTTGGACTCAGTGATGAAAAGGGGTCCTGAAAGATCATCTGTATATCTTTTCGGTATTTTTTGAATTCCTTGCCCCGTAATCCTAAAAAGTCTACTTGCTCTTCACCGTCAGGATGATAAAGGACTTGCCCGGATGTAGCGTCCATCCCCCTTACGATGCATCGTCCTAACGTCGTTTTGCCACAGCCCGATTCTCCGACGATGCTTAACGTCTCGCCTTCCAAAAGCTCAAAAGAAACATTGTTCAGCACACGGATCGAGGAAGGCTTGCTAAACAGCTTGTTCTGCGATTTAACTTGAAAATCCTTGTTCAAATGACTCACTTTCAAGATTGGTTTAGACATCCTTATTCTCCTCACCCTCTGCCTTGTAGAGAAAACATCTCACCATATGGTGATCGGAGATGTGTGTTTTCGGGACGGCTTGCTTATTGCAAACACCCTCGACTCTCTCTGTGCAGCGTTCGTAGAATCCGCACATCGGCGGCATATTCATAGCCATTGGAACGGTTCCTTCGATCGATTCCAATCGGGTATGCCGGTTTCCGGATAATTTGGGCATGGATTTGAGCAGCCCTTTGGTATAGGGATGTTTAGGATTATTGAAAATTTCTTTCACTGTCGATTGTTCGACAATTTTTCCCAGGTACATAACAGCTACTTCATCGCACATTTCTGCAATAATCCCAAGATCATGAGTCACCAGCAGAATGGCCATGCCAAACTCGCGTTGAAGTCCCTTCATAAGCTCCAACACTTGTGCTTGAATGGTTACATCAAGCGCTGTAGTAGGTTCATCGGCAATTAGCAATTCGGGGTTACAGGACAAAGCCATGGAGATCATCGCCCGTTGGCGCATTCCCCCGGAAAATTCATGCGGAAATTGGTCAAAACGTTTCTCTTGATCGGAAATTCCGACTTTACTGAGCATTTCCAATGCAATTTTTTTAGCTTCTTTTTTGTTTTTGGTTCGGTGAATTAAAATAGATTCCATGATCTGATTCCCGATGGTGTACATGGGTGAAAAAGCCGTCATCGGTTCTTGAAAGATCATGGCAATTTTTCTACCCCGAATGGAACGAATCTGTTTACTGCGTGAAGGAAGAGATAACAAATCCAACTGATTCAAAGCCTTCTCAGAATCGGAGTGATACACGATCTTCCCCGTCGTTTCGCACTCTTTGGGATTAATGGAGATAATCGCTCTGCTGGTCAAGCTTTTCCCGCAGCCGGATTCGCCGACAAGGCCCAGCGTTTTGCCTTTCTTGATTTCAAAGTCAACGCCATCAACAGCCTTCATTTCTCCATTATCCATTTGAATGCGAATCTTTAGATCTTGGACGGACAGAAGGGGGCGTTCATTAAGTGAAACGGAGGCTTGCGATGTCATACTATCCCCTCGCTTTAATGGATTATTTCTTGTAAGGATCCGCAGCATCGCGCAATCCGTCGCCAAGAAAATTAAAGGTCAAAACGGTAACGATTACAAAACCTAAAGGGATCAGTTTCCATGGATACAAAGCGACATTCTCGATTTGCTGCGCTTCTTGAAGCAGGACTCCCCAGCTGGTAGCCGGCGAACGTATCCCGAGCCCTAGAAAGCTCATTGCTGTTTCGCCAAGAATCATACCCGGTATCGCCAAGGTCGTTGCCACTACCAAGTAAGAGATAAACCCGGGCAAAAGATGCCTTATAATAATTTTCGCGTCGCTGACTCCCGCTATTTTGGCAGCCAGCACGTATTCCTCATTTTTTAATGAGATGAACTTGCCTCTTGCAACCCTGGCTAATTCCGTCCATCCGATAAACGCGAAGATGATGACGATATACAGATACATCGTAACAATTGGAACCCTGGCCGGTATTGCAGCCGACAAGGCCATCCACAGAGGAAGCGTCGGGAATGAACGAATAATTTCAATACTCCGCTGGATAACCGAGTCCAGCCAGCCTCCGAAATATCCGGAAACCCCGCCGATAAACAAACCTAAAACGAAACTAATGGATACGCCAATAAGCGGGATGCTTAGTGAGACTTGACTTCCCAGGAATACACGGGATAATAAGTCTCTGCCCATACCATCCGTACCGAACAAAAAAATGCGTCCTGGCGCATCTACGCCAAATAAATGGATATTCGTGGAAAACAAGCCTAGAAACTTATAATCCTCCCCCTTTACAAAAAAACGGAGCGGATGACGAACCTTCTCGTCCTGCACGAATATTTTGCGTAGAGTAACTGGATCTCGTCCTGATTTAAGATCATTGACAAACGGCCTAAAGTGAAAATGGCCATCCGCATCCTTGAAGCTTACTTTCGTCGGAGGTGCATTTACGTATTTACTGTCATAGCTTTGCAAGCCGTAAGGCGCAATAAACTGGGCAAAAATAGCAGCCATATAAAAACAAGCTAGAATCACGAGGGAGATGCGGGCTAACTTATGCTTCTTTAAACGCCGATACATAAGCCGCCATTGCGAACTGTGGGAGACATCACCGTTTTTTTCAGCTTTCGCAGGAGCTATATTCTGTTTCCCTATAATTGGAATTGTTTTCATGGTCACATACCTCTGAACTCTGTGCGAATTTTTGGATCGAGCCATGCCAATAAAATATCCGATATCAATGTTCCCAGTACCGTCAGGACAGCCATGAACAATAACCATGTACCTGCCAAATACATATCCTGTGCTAATAAGGCGTTGTACATGACCGGCCCTTGAATAGGCAGATTAAGCACAATCGCAGTAATTGTCGAGCCTGTGAAAATCGATGTAAGCGACCAGCCGATGGTGCTCACGATTGGATTCATAGCAGCGCGCGTCGGATATTTGAGCAATATTTTGGTTTCCGATAAGCCTTTGGATCTTGCTGTCACCACATTGGGCTTATTTAATTCGTCCAGCATCTGACCTCGCATGACTCGAATCAATTCTGCCGTATTCGCCAAGCCAATCACGATGACTGGAATAATCATATGTTTCAATAAATCCAGAACCTTATCCAACGACCATCCGGCATTGACGAAGTCACTGGAAAATAAACCTAGCAAAGGATCGCCAAAATACACATAGGACAGATACATTAAAATAATGGCCATTAAAAAGTGCGGCGTCGCCATCCCCAGAAACCCTACGGCTGAAAAAATATAATCGCCAATCGAATACTGCTTTACAGCGCAGTAAATGCCAATCGGAACCGCTACCGCATAGGTAAACGCCATGGTCACCAAAGACACAACAATCGTTAACCCCATGTATTGCGAGATGACAGCCGTAACCGGCTTGTTATAACTGAAAGAGTAACCGAAGTCGAAATTTATGAACATATTGCTCATCCAAGCTAGATATTGAATAAACCAAGGCTGATCCAATTTCAAGCTTGCTCTCATTACATCCATATCATGTTGTGTCATCACATCGCCCGCCGCAGCCATCTTCGCCGCATAAGTCGATACATAATCACCTGGTGGAAGTTGAATGATGTAGAAGACGATCATGGAAATAAAAAAAACGACAGGTATGACCAAAATGATTCTTCTTACAATGTATTGGAGCATCTCAATCTATCCTCTCCGGTTAATTCGGGTGATGCCGCCTGAAGATCATAATGGGGGGGGAGTTAGATTCCCCCATTATTTCGTAAAGGACTATCTTATTGCTTGATAAAGAATTGCGAAGGATGAGCATGCCCTATGCTTCGGAATTCGTCTGCATAAACCAATTCCTTAGGTACATTAGCTATTTTGTTCGATGCAACAATCAGTTTTGGTGTTGGGCCTGCATAACCAATAAGCCACTGATTCTTTTGATGAAGTTTAATAATTTCATTACTCCATTTGGTGATTTCCTCTTTGCTTGTAGACGATTTAACTTTATTCCAGTAATCCAAAATTAACGCTACATCGCCTTCGGGTTTTACCCCGTCTTTTCCATTGGAGGACGTATACAATCCGTAATTTCCAAGCCAAGGTGTCAATACTCTCAGAGGCACTAAAGTGTCAGGTCGGAAAGCTACATTGACAAGAGAAATATTCTCTGTTGTTACTGGAATCTTATTCGCGTATTTGAGATCATTGTGAGTACCTAGATCCACCACTTTCAGATCTACCTTAAGGCCAACTTGCTCATAATATTTTTTGATTAATTCCAAGAAAGTTGCCGTATTCGTATTCGGTTCAATAATTGTGATGGTTAAATCAGATCCGTCCGCATTTAAACGGAAATTGTTCTTATCCCGTTTAGTCAGACCTAATTCATCCAGAAGTTGATTCGCTCGCGACTGATCAAATTTACTCCACTGATCTGCCCAGCCTTGTTGGTACCCGGTCAGTCCCTCCGGCACTGATGCCTGTTGAGGAGCGCCTAAACCATTCGTAACGATCTCTGAGATTTCTTTACGGTCGACCGCAACGGAAACAGCTTCTCTAAATCGGATATCCTGGAACAGCTTGCGCAGGTTAGGGTCAGGAATGGTTTGATTAAACTGAAGACCCGCACTTGACCATGTTGGCGTCGTCCAAGGCAATACCCGGAACCCTGCCTTTTTCTCATTTTCTTTCAATACTGTGAAGTCTTTAAAATCAAAATCAAGAAGATTATAATCTCCCGCTAATGCGCCAAGAACTCTTTGTGCGGGATCCTGAACTTTGGTAGCTACGATACGGTCCATGTAAGGCAGTTGATTTCCGTCTTTGTCTGTTTTCCAGTAATAAGGATTGCGCTCCATAATAAACTGATCACTATTCGGATCATTTTTAGCTACCCACGCTCTTAAGGTCGGGATTTGAGGATTTACCCAATAGTAGTAGCCCGTTGCGACCAGGAAAGATTTCACATCTTCAAAGCCCCATTTTTTTGCGATTTCAAGCGCTTTCTCCTGACCGACAAATTCGGGCAGTATCGTTTTTTGGAAATGCGCCGGTGCGAAGAACCATTTGTTATCAATCGCAACGCGTTCCAGGAACTGCACACTTGGATATTTATGAACCACTTTAAATGTGTAATCATCAACTTTGGTTACTTTAGCCAAAGCTTTCTCCCCTGTAACAGGGTCAACGGAGTAATATGCGTCATAGATTTTTTTGCCAAAGGTTTCTTTCGTGAGCATATGCTCCCAATAGAACAGGACATCATCGGCTGTAAAAGGCTCCCCATCTGACCACTTCATACCTTTTCGTAAATGGATCGTGAACTCCGTTGAATCTTTATTGACTTCATAGCTTTTGGCCACGTTTGGTTCAACCGTACTTCCATCCTTATTAAAGCGGAAAAGCGCTTCCTCTGTAGGTTGGCCAACAGCCCAGCGATCGTTAGGTCCGCCCCAAGGCATCTTCCAATCTCCGCCGTATTTCCCGATTTCGTCTAATACTTTTTCCACCATGATATCTTCTTTGACGGGCATCCGCTCCGCTACAGGCTTCAACGTACCCGCGCTCACAAGCTTGGTTAACATAGGGGCTTCTTTAAATGCATCTGTCTTTGCCTGAGATGACGCAATGGGAGCCGTTGTAACGGCTGAACTCGCCTTTGGACTACTTTCGCTTTCACTCTCACACGCCGCAAAAACAATTGCAAAAACCATCAACATCATGCCCAAAAACATTCTGTTTGTTTTCAAACTTATCCCCTCCATGACTAATCTGGTACTTCAATCTTCCTAGCAGCTTACTGGAAAATGGTTCCCTTTCACCTCCTAGACAAATTAAACATTAAACGGGTTTAATAAAAATGACGAAGGGACTTCGCATACAAGAAAACATAGCTGTTTATGTAGGATTAAACCGGTTTAATTGCATGTATGAGTAATGGAGAACGCATAATAGCCCTCGTGAAAACAATGTATTAAACCGGTTTAATTACATCCATGGTGAAAAGCGCTTCCCCTTTTCGAGGGGATTCTTACACAAAACATTTCGAATAGCTTCAATGTTAAACCGATTTAATCGTGGCCAACTACAAATGTAAGCGCTTAACCAAATCAATTATCTGTATCGTACAGTGGATTTATGAAAATTGCAACAGCTTTTTTTGGAAGAAAATAGTGTCGAAAATAGTCGGATAAACCCGCTAAACAATCGTCATTTTTAGATTAAATTCGTCATAATCCGAATGGGTCACAGCTCTGAGAGGAAAAAGAAAAAAAATCCTGAATGCATCCGCTAGGGACGCTTATCCAGGATTGGAAACAGCAGCTTTTGATTCGGCTTCGTATACATGTTCGTTTTCCAGATCACTTCCGAGCCGGTATCGATCCTCCCCTCGACCTTCTGGCCATTGCTCAACAGAATCGCTGTCTTTAAAGCCATATAGCCCATATTGAACGGCTTCTGGACGATCATTGCCTGCATGATTTCCTCCTCCAGGAATCCGATTTCTTCCATGGAGCTGTCGAAGCCAATAAGCTTCACCTCGCCAGGCTGCCTCCAATCACGAAGCGCCTTCGCTGCGCCAAGAGCCGAGGGCTCATTTAATCCGACAATGCCTTTCAAATTCGGATAATCCGTCAGCAGTTGTTTCGTAATGTCATACGCCTTATCCGAGGAACCCTCACTATAGTAGGTATCCAGGATTTGAAAGCCCTTGTCCTTTTGAATGGCATCCCGCAGACCGTTTTCTCTTTCAATTGATGTGGAAGATCCCTTGATAAAGTTTATAATGGCGACCTGGCCTTTACTCGGCAGCGCCTCGATTAGCGCTTCTCCCGCTTTTTTGCCCGCTACCACATTATCCGTGGCAATAAGGGACTTGGAAATGCCTCCTTTGAGGCCCGAATCCAAAGTAATTAAGGGGATTCCCGCTTTTACAATTTCATTCGCAATTGGCACAGTACGCTCATAATCCAAAGCCGCCAGCACAATCGCCTTCGGCTTCGGCTTCTGTGCCATCACCTCGCGCAAGAGTCGAATTTGGCCATCGACATCTTTTTCCGTATCCGTGCCGACAACTTTCACTTCACTTCCCATTTCTGCGGCAGCGGCATTGACGCCTTGCTCGACGACCTGCCAGAACTCGATCCGCTTATCGATCGTCTTGGGCACAAAAACGATGGACTGACTATTTTTACCGGAAACCTTCAAGCCGTACACATAAATAAAGATAAACAAGATGGCAACGACAACCAAGAAGTACCAACGCTTCATTCGTCTTTCACCTCCATCACCGAACTTGGAATCCGCAGGGTTACCGTCGTCCCCTCTTCCGGTTCGCTTTCGAAAGACAAACCATACGCTGCGCCATAAAACAATTGAATGCGGTGATGCACATTCCATACACCAAGTCCATGATCCTTGGAAGGTCCCAACAAAGCTTGCAACTTGGCTTTATCCATACCTAATCCATTGTCGCTAACTGTAATTTGAATGACACCATCGACCATTCGGCCGTGAATGCCGATATGACCGTGTTCTTCCATTCGTCTAATCCCATGATAAATCGCATTCTCAACCAGCGGCTGCAAAACGATCCTTAAGATCCGGCAAGCATGAAGCGCTGGCTCAACCTCGATCTCATACGAAAATTTGTTGGTATAGCGCATCGACTGGACCGTGAGATAGTTGGATAAATGCTCCATTTCCATCGAGATGGGAACCTCTTGTTCCCCTTTTCCGATGCTGTAGCGCAGCATTTTGGATAGCGCCATGGTCATGTTTACGACATCTCTCATTTTGTTCGTTTCCGCCATCCAAATGATCGATTCCAGCGTGTTATATAGAAAATGCGGATTAATCTGAGATTGCAGCGCTTTGATTTCACTCGTCCTAAGCAGCGCCTCTTCATGAACAATTTGCTTCATCAAGTCTTTTATTTTCACAATCATGACATTGAAGGTTCTCGCTAATTTCCCTATCTCATCGGCTTGCGTAATATCCGCCCGGATATCAAAATCCCCTTGCTCCACCTGCTTCATATGCGCTTCCAGTTTTTTAATCGGCCTGCTTAGTGTAAAAGACAGCACAATGGAAATACCCAGCGCGATAATTAAACAAATACTGCCCCACAAAACGGTGGACAACTGTATTTTCTTCTTATTGCCAACAAGCTCTTCGGGATAAGTGACACCGACAATTTTCCAACCGAAATTCGTCGTTCGGATCGATAAGATTTTCTTATGCTGATTTTCCTCCAAAGAAAGCTGGCCGTCTTCCGAGGCTAAAATGTCTGCGATGGGTTCGCTTTTCAAATTCGTATGTATGATCTGCTGCTGAGGATGGTAGACGAGATCTCCTTCGGAATTGACAATGAATACATAGCCTCTCTTCCCCAGTTGAATATGGCTGCAGAGGTCATTAATGATATTGTAATTCAGATTGACCAACAGCACGCCGGTCTTGTCCAAATGATCATTGCCCCGAAATTGTTGACTCATGGAGATAACCCAGGGATATTGGTTCCGATAGACATGCTCTACTTCAGAGGAAGATATATTGATGGAGCCGTTCTTTGCTTTCGTATACCAATCCTGAGCAATTAATTCAGGGTAGCTTTTCACAGAGCTTTGCTCCCTGTCGGAGATTACCGCACCGTTTGAGCCTACAAATAGAATGGCGCTAATGTCATTTCTAGACTGAACGATGACGTGCAAGGAGCTTTCGATGGCATTAACTAAGCTTTGCCCCACCGCGGAATGAGGATCTGACATTGTCAAATACTGCCCGATTTGTCCGTTATTATATAAAAGAGAGGAGATACTTTTCATATTGTCAATATACGTCTCGATGGTCGTGCCAACCTGATTGACGAGTTCTTTCGTGTACTGCACGGAGTTTTCCGTAACGGAATCCGACGATTGGCGGTACGTGTTATAACTCAAAATAAAGGTGGTACCGATGATCAAACAGGAAAAGGCGACTGCTATGCTCGTATGAATACTTTTAAATCTAAAAAAACGCCTCTTATTCAAGAGAGATCCCCTCTCTACTTACGGCTCTGAATTCTTTGGGCGTCATCCCGTGATGACGTTTGAAAATAACGCTGAAATATTGAGGATCGCCATATCCCACCTTCAATGCAATTTCATAGGCTTTCAAGTTCGTCTCCGACAGCAGTTCCCTCGCCTTCGCAAGCCGGATCTGGGTGACATATTCGATAAAGGATTGGCCTTTCTTTTGTTTGAACAGTCCGCTGAAATAATTCATACTCATATACACATGCTGGGCGACGTCACCAAGCGACAAATTCTCATCCTGATAGTTTTCCAAAATATACTCTTCAGACCGAGACAGCAGAGAGTCTACATCCTGCGCCATCTTCAAAATCACCTGTTCAAACAGCTGCATACATAACGATTCCAACCACACTTTTACTTCATCCAGTGTTTTGTAAGCTCGAACCTGCCCCAGAATATCCGCTGCCTCCATGGCGTCATGACCGGAATCCTCAAATAATTGAATAATCGAAACCAAAAATCTTTGCACATAAATATAGCAGCGATCTACCGACGACTGCGAAGCGCGCAGCTCATTGATCCAGTCGCCAAGCAGTTTGGCGAACTGCTCTTTGTTGCCCGTTTTCAGCGCAGCGATCAACTTGCGTTCCCATTCTGCATGATGCACCTGCAGCTGGTCTTTGCCATGCACGATATCTTCGATGGAGATAATCTTATTTTTGCCGACCAGAAAACGGTAGTCGAGCGCGGAAACCGCTTCTGAATACGATTTAGACAGCTCCTCCATCCTAGGATAAGGCCTGCCGATTCCAAAAGACACACGAACCTTCACATACTTTTCAATGCTACTTGCGGCTTGCTCCGCATATTTCTGAACAGATAATGAAAGAGATGGCAGCTCACCGGCAAAAATAATGCCGATCTTTTCGTCTCTAGTTCGAAAGACAATGCCTCCCTGTTCTAACTCAAAGATTTCATGAACGATATTATAAACGGCAAACCGCAGCAATTCGGTCTCCGAGCTTATTTTCGCTTCAAAATGATACAAAAACTCTTCCACGTCTAGCGTTAACGCCACATAGTAAGGTCCGGAAAGCGATAAATGAAACATTGCAAATTTATTCTGGATCTCATCTTTCTTCACTTCACTCGAGACCATCCGCTCCAGAAACTGCTCCCGAAGCAAAGGTAGGCTCATATTTAATTGACTTTGCAGCCTGGAAACATCTTCATTCCTTAAACGTTTGTCATCCAGTTCTTTTTTTAAATGATGTAATATGCCTGTAAATTCTTGATGGCTGACGGGTTTCATTACATAATCGTACACTTTGAGCTTTACGGCCTGTTTGGCATATTCGAATTCTCCGAACCCTGTCATGATGATGACGGTAACATCCCGGTATCGATCGGCAACAGCGGCAGCCAGAGCAAGCCCATCCATATGGGGCATCGAAATATCCGTAATAATGACATCAGGCACCCGGAACTCAAGGGAATCCCAAGCCTCTCTGCCATCACCGTAGGAGCCGATCAATTCAAATCCATGAGTCTCCCAATTCATTTTCCCGCGAATGCTCTCGCGTACCGCTTCTTCGTCGTCAACAATAATAAGGGTATACATCGTACCACCTCTGAATCAACAAATTCACTTAAACATCACACTGTTATTCGAGAATAGCGCTTACATTTCCTTTTCGTCCGTATGAATTTCTTTTGGAAAAAGAGGCTGCCCGCGTAGGAGCAACCTCTGCCATATCCACAACGCATCCTCATTCTTAGTTATAAAGCAGCGCCTTGATTTCAGCCGAATCTATATTATTTTTATCATACCAGTGGAAGCCCGTATCGATGGATTTCTCTACTTTTTCACCTTTGCTTGCCATGACTGCCGCTTTGACAGACCAGTACCCGATACCGATTGGATCCTGTGTAATGGCTCCGGCCATTTTACCGCTCTTAATCGCATCGATTTGCGCCTTGCCGGAGTCATAGCCGATAATGACGATCTTATCGTTTTTGAGCTCCGTAACCGCGTTGACGACACCGATTGCCGAGCCTTCATTGGCCCCGAAAATGCCCTTCAGGTTCGGATGTCCTTGAATGATCGCCTTTGCCAAATCGGTTGATTTCAATTGGTCGCCGCCGCCGTATTGAATGTCAACGATTTTAATGTTGGGATGCTTCGCTTTCATTTGTTCCACGAAGCCGTCTCTGCGGTCAACGCCGGTGCGGCTCGTTTGGTCGTGTACGACTAGGGCGACTTCGCCTGCATCGCCGATCTTCTCGGCCATTTTGTCAGCGGCGAGCGCTGCTGCTTTCTTATTATCCGTTGCTGCCGTCGTGACAGGAATATCGCTGTCTACGCCGGAGTCGAAGCCGATCACCGGAATATTCGCCGATTTCGCCTTTTGCAGGAGTGAGACGGACGCTTTGCTATCCAGCGCTGCGAATGCGATCGCGGTAGGCTTTTTATCTAAAGCAGCTTGCAGCATTTCAATCTGTTTATCCACTTGCGCTTCCGTTTCAGGACCTTCGAACGTAATGGTCACGTCAAACTCCTTCGCCGCCTTTTCTGCTCCTTGTTTCACCGCTTGCCAGAACTGGTGTTGAAAGCCTTTGGAGATTACAGGAATATAAGGCTTTGTACTGTTGGAAGAAGCTGGTTTTGCCGTTGATGAAGTTGTTGTGCCCGTCGTTGAGCTTGAGCCGCAAGCAGCCAGAAGAGATGCAGAAAGTGTAAGTGCAGCGGTGACCATGACAAGTTTACCCATTTTGTTTTTCATTTTGTCGTCTCCCTTTTACATGAAATTGGTATATTAATTCTTAAAAAGAATGAATACCGAATACCACTATCTCGCTTTGCGCCGACGCAAGATGTCTGCATATACCGCGAGTAAAACCACGATACCTACGATAACCGTTTGCCATTCTTGAGGAACGGATAAGATCCTTAATCCATTCGTCATCACACTCATAATCAGAGCACCAATGACCGTTCCCAGAATAGACCCCTGGCCCCCGCTTAACGAAGTGCCCCCAATGACGACGGCCGCGATGGCCTCCAATTCATACCCCATTCCAAGTGCAGGCTGCGCCGAATCTAATCTTGAAGCAATCATGACTCCTGCAATCCCGCTGAATAAGCCGGTCAGCACATAAATGGAAATTTTCCAAAAATGAATGTTAACGCCGGATAATCGCGTCGCTTCTTCATTGCTGCCTAAGGCGAAGTTATAGCGCCCAATAACCGTCTTGGTCAACACCAAGCTCGAAATGATCGCTAACCCGAAAAAAATCAGGATGGCATTGGGCACTGCAAAGCCCGGAATTATTTTCTCCAGCGCCGTCCCCATCACGATTTCACGAAATGCCGGCGTTTCATTAAAATAAATCGGTTTGGCATGGGAAATGACGAGCGACAACCCTTTCGTCATCATCATAACGGCAAGCGTCGCAATAAACGGCGGGATATTCATCTTGGCCACGGCAACACCGCTGAATAGTCCGCAGAGAACACCCGTTAAAATTCCCGCCAGAATTCCGATTGGAATCGGCAAATGCCAGTTGGTAATGAATACTCCGGTCATTACGGCAGCGAAAGTCATGACCGTACCGACACTAAGATCGATGCCGCCTGCTATAATGACGAAGGTCGAGCCTAGCGCCAGCACGCCGATAACAGCTGTAGATAGGAGAATTCCGACGATATTGGTAAATTGCAGGAAATTGCTGGAGGATACTGAGAAAATAACCACTAAAAGCGCCAAACTCGCGAAAGCTAAAAGTTTCTGTGTTGCGGCAGTCTTACGAATAGTTGGCTTTGAAACTTTCAAACTGCTTAATTGCATATATGACCTTCCTTTCTTAAATGCGGCTTGTCGCTAATCTCATGATCTCTTCTTGATTGGCCAGTTCCCCTGGAAGCTCGCCGGTTATTCTACCCTCGCACATCACCAGTACACGATGGCTTAAACGCAGAATCTCGGGCAGCTCGGATGAAATCATAAGAATGGCTTTCCCTTGCTTGGCCAAATCCTCGAGCAGCGCGTAAATCTCCGATTTTGCACCCACATCGATGCCTCTTGTCGGCTCATCGAAGATGAGCACCTGACAGTCACGATGCAGCCATTTTCCAATAACAACCTTCTGCTGATTGCCTCCTGACAGAAACTTTGCTTTTTGCTGCACATTTGGCGTTTTTATTTTCAGAGCTTCCACATAGTGCCCAGCTACCTGTTCGACTGTGCCATCTTTCATCCAACCGAAACGGTTTCGGAATTTCCTTAAGGAGGGCAGCGCAATATTAGCCCCAACCTCCATATCCACGACCAACCCATAGCGCTTGCGATCTTCCGACAAATAACCGATGCCGTGTTTCACTGCATCATGGGTGCCGCGAATGCTTACTTTCTTTTCGTTCATATAAATCTCGCCCTTATCCATACGATCCGCACCAAATATCGCACGGGCTACCTCGGTTCGTCCCGCCCCCATCAAACCGGCAACCCCTACAATTTCACCGGCATGCACAGTAAAGCTAATATCCTTGAAAGCATTCCCTCTGCTGAGGTTCCTGACTTCCAAGATGTTCTGCTTCGACCCGGCTTGCAGATGCGGGCGCTTCTCGACTTGGATTTCTCTGCCCACCATCATCGAAATGATCATATCCATGGAGGTTTCCTTCGTTTTCACAGTAGCAATGTAACGGCCATCGCGCATGACGGTGATACGGTCGCTAATTTTTCTAAGCTCTTCCATGCGGTGGGAAATGTAAACAATGCCTACGCCGTTTCCGCGCAGCTTCTCAATCATCCGGAACAATTCGTTAATTTCCGTTTCTGTCAGAGCCGCTGTAGGTTCATCCATGATTAGCACTTCGGAATGGAAAGACAATGCTTTGGCAATCTCAATCATTTGCTGCTTCGCTACGCTAAGCTCCGATATTTTCATACGCGGATCCAAATTCAGATTGAGCTGTTGCAGGAGCGCTGCCGTGTCGTCGTTCATTTTTTTCTCATCAAGTAAAAATGGCAGTGATTTGCGCGGCTCCCGGCCAATGAACATATTTTGCGCAATCGTCAAATCGGGAATTAAATTGAGCTCCTGATGAATGATGCTGATGCCGAGCAATTGGGCTGACTTCGTATCCGGGATCTGAACCTCTTGACCTTTTAACAGGAGGCGTCCGCCGTCTTTCTGATAGATGCCGGTTAAGATTTTCATCATCGTCGATTTTCCTGCCCCATTTTCACCGACTAAAGCATGGACCTCACCTGGGTTTAATTCAAATTGACAACCTGAAAGCGCCTGTACACCGGGGAAATATTTGTCGATCTTTTCCATTTGGACGAGTGGTTGTATCACTGCTGTTGTTCACCTCGATATCGTTTACTGTCTTCATATTAGCTGTAAACGCTTAATTTGTGAGTGGAGTATTTTCTTAAAAAAGTCGAATAATTACCGAATATACGGTGGGTTTCGGACGTTGCTCGGACGAGCGCATGGATGCCCCGCCCTTAATAGGGAAACACCATTCCCTTATTTAGGCGAAAAGCGGAATTTCGGGGGGGGCGGAGGGGAACTACAGGGTCTTACTCAACCCCTATCGTCCAAATAGCCGCCAAAATGATGAAATAGCGGATCACACGCAAAGGGATGGTTTTGGCAAAATAAGAGCCCTGTAGTTCCCCAACAGACAACGTAATTCCTACATAAATGAAAAAGGAGCCTTTCGGCTCCTCATCTTACTGAACTTTATTCCGCTTGAAGCCAGGTAATATCCTTCTGCTCCAATTGGTCCTTCCACTCCTTGGGAGCGCCTACATTGCTAACGATAATATCGATCTTGTTCAAATCAGCAATCTTATAAAATTGCACTTGTCCAAATTTCGAATGGTCCGTTACCACAATGTTGATCTTCGACTGTTCAATCAATTTTTTGGCAAATTGACCTCGATCTTCGTCGAAAGCGGTAATCCCTTTGTCCAACATAATCCCATCAATCGAAATAAACGCTTTATCCACATAAAAGTTCTCGATCATCTTTTCAGCCATTGAGCCGACAACACGCGACTGTAAAGGGCTTACCTTGCCCCCGATAAAGAAAATATCACCGGAAAGCAGCTCTTTGTTCTTATAATCGATGAGCAGATAAAGTGCTGGAACGGAATTCGTGAGCACGGTAATGTTCTTCTTATTTAGCAAATAATCGATGATATGCAGTGTCGTTGAACCATCATCGATGAAAATGACCTCATTGTCTTCCACTAATGTCGCAGCTTTGCGGCCTATCATTTTCTTTTCATCGGCATGCAAAATTTCTCGCTTAAGATGGGATGGCTCCTCGCGCGAGATATTAATCTTCACGGCACCGCCGTAAACCCGCTTCAGTTTATTCTCATCTTCCAATTCCTCGAGATATCGGCGGATCGTTTCAGAAGAAACGTTGAGACTCTCCACTAAGTCGGTCGTCTTAACTTTGCCCTCCAGATTAAGAAGGTTTAATATATAGTCTTTACGCTCTTCACCGATTAATGACATGGTACCCTTCCTCCTGGTCAACTTCGAATAGCATAACGTAATTATAGGGCTTTCTTCCTAATTTGCCTATCCGTCCTCATGAATAATAACGGCCAGGAATAGAAACAGTCTAAACAAAGAAGCATGTGCCAACAATGAAATGAATGCTTCCATTGACGGTACATGCATCGCTCATCCGCTGTCATTTGAGATTAATTGACCTACGATACGTTTCTAACTCATATGGTAGCAAGTTTAAGCAAGCAGTGTCAACATTTTCAGATTAACGTTTCTCATAGCGTTTGATAGCCAGCTTCTGGATCTCTAAAGCACGATCGATTTTGGAAGATTTGATTTTGCTCACATAACTATCAAAAGTGTCTACGGATTCTACGCCGAGAATTATTTTTAAAGACATCTCGTCAACCAGTGTCATGACATCGTTCATAATGGAGGAAAGCTCCGCGCTTTCGAGCTCCGTTTTCGGAATCTGCGGCATCATATGTTCGTCGACATTCGTATTCGACCAATCCAGAACAGCCGATCTTTGTTGAGGCAATGTATAATATTGCTCCATGTATCGGATATCTTGAACAAAGGGACCAAAATAGCTCGCCCGCGTATACATCGCCAGCGCTTGGGACGGCGCCAGCTTATCGCGGTTGCGTAAAATAAAATCGGAGTACGTTGGATATCCTTCTTCCATGGTGTAGCTCGTTCCCTCGATGCCGAAGTTGAACAACATGTGACCTTCCTCGCTGTACCCATAATCGAGCAGCTTGGCGGCTGCTTCCGCATTTTTGCTTTTGCTCGAAATTGCTACACCGCCTGTTCCTACATAGGCATAGCTGCGTTGGCCGAACTCCGGCTTATCGCCTTTTTTCAGAACTGGGTAAGGAGCGGCTGCGAACAGGACGCCTTTTTCCTTCTCTTCCACGATAGGCTGCCATTTACCGATTCCTGCGCCGGCATTCCAGACTGTTGCACCGCTTCGTCCTGTAATCATATTTGAATCCATGGTTTTGGTATCTACCGTGGCAATATTTCTGTCCAGCAGCCCCTCTGCATACCATTGATGGAACGTTGCGAGAAATTGTTTGTAGCCTTGCTCCATCGGGCCAAATTTCACTTGTCCCTTATCCAAGTAGAAGCCTTTCTTAATCCCGAAAGCGCCAACGAAAGCACCGCCTTCAATGCCGAATAGCGGATTCGGTACGCCCAAAAATGTTAGCGGCGCCTCGACGCCTTTCTTCTCTTTAAAAGCTTTTAATACGATGTACCACTCATCCATTGTCGTCGGCGTCTGAAGCCCCAGCTCATCAAGCCAGTCCTTGCGGATAATCGGACCTTGATATGTCCGCAGCAGCTCATCGCCGCGAATGAACGGAAAGACATAATAGCTGCCGTTGTCCGTTTTGACCTGCTTGTCTACATCCGGATGCTCCGCTAAATATTTCTTGAGATTAGGCGCATAGTTGTCGATAAGGTCATTCAATCTCAAGATATATCCGTCGCTGATCGCCTTGTCCGGGCCTCCCGGATGGCTGTCCCACTCATATTCCATCATATCCGGCAAGTCCCCTGACGCCAGCAGCACATTCATTGCTTCTTTGGCCTGATTCGCCGGGGGCTGGATAAACTTGAGGCGGACTCCCGTTCTTTTTTGCCACTCTTGAAAAAAGGGTACATCTTGTGTACTCGGCTTTACACTTGCCGCATTGCCGTTAAGCTCCGCCCAATAGGTTAAAGTTTTCTTGGCTGTATCAGATTGATCCGCTCCCTCGGCAGCTTCGTTGTGCGGGGCTGTCGGTCCAGGTCTATCAGAAGGAAAAACAGATGTACAGGCTGATAGCGCGAGGACGCCTATCGCCATAATCAGGAAGCAGAATTGTTTACGTAATATCATCAGGCGAACCTCCATAAGCTGGGATCTAGCAGTTCAACTCCGTGCGGATCCGTGCATTTCCTTGTATTTTCCGGGCGTTATCCCCTCATTTTTTTTGAAAACACGAATGAAAGTGGCCACTTCATTATACCCGACGGACTTGGCAATTTCTGAGATCGAGTCCTGCTTATAGCCAATCATTCGCTTAGCCTGCTGAATCCGGAATTTCGTAATATAATCCAACAATCCTTCGCCGGTTCCATCCTTGAAAAGCTTCGAAACGTAGCTCCCCTTGAGCTCGAAGCGTTCACCGATCGTATTGACATTGAGATTCGCATCCTGATAATGCTCCTCAATATAGCGGGTCACATTCGCGATCAGCTCTCGCAGAGTCTCTGCTCGCTCTTTCGTTAAATTTGTCTCCATCTTGGCGGCTGCGTACGCACACACTTCTTTGAGCAAAGTCAGAAGCTCCTGCTGCATTTCGAGTATCGTATCGCATGCGATAATGGAGTCCATCCACAGCGGATTGTCCCCTAGCAAACGGCTTTCTCCGTCACCAAGCTCATTAATCGCCTTCACCATCGTTCCGACTAGATTAAAAATTAAACATCTAGCCAGCGTCAGCGAAACGAGAGGCTTATTGAAATTCCGTTCCATAATCTCATTCATACTGGAAGACGCCTGCTCGAAATCGCCAATTTTGATTAAATTGATAATTTGCTGCTCCACTTGAAGCGGATAATAGTAGCCCAGAGGCAGCTTATCCGCAGAATCGATCCGGATTTCATCATAAGTGATGATCTCCCTTTTCCCTCGAACCATCTTGTATTCCATCGCGTCCAAAGATTCACTGTAGGCCTGGGCTACACCAAACAAAGAGGAATGTATGCCTCCGATGGAGATCGTGAGATCCATGTGAAAACGAAGTAAAAACCGCTGAGCTTCAGCGGCAATCCAGCTCAGATCTTCCTTCCGCTCAGCCGCTTCATTTTCAGCAAAATTGACTAAACAAACCATCATATCATCGACCTCCGCGACGTATCCGGCATGATGACGATGACCGACTAATTCTTCTACCACGTTGGTGATAATGAATTGAATCAGCTTTCGCCTTTCATTCATGTCCATACCCGGCAAATTGGAGGAAAGCTTCTCGTTATTCTCAACGGCAAATAAAATAACCGCAAACTCGTTGGAAATCAGTTCCATATGGAACGATTTGAATGCCTCTTCATATGAAATGAGCGTATCGATCTTCCCTTTCAGGAGCCGATTCAGCATATTCGAGCGCAGCACATATTGATGCGACTGCAATTGCAGCGCAATTTGATCCTTTTCGCTGCGGGTATCCGATATGGCTCGCTGAATGAAGCTCAGCTCATTCCCGTCTGTTCGTTCCTCCGCCGAATGCTTGTCCGAAAGCGACTGAACAAGCCGTTGAATCGGCGAATAGTTGCGGCGCATGAAAAACCAAGTTAACACACCTGCGCCAATAAGCGAGATGAGGATGCTGACATAGGTGAAGTTACGGACATATTCCGCTTTCTCCCAATAAATCCGACTAGGGATTACCAACACGTACTTCAAATCAGATACAGCCGATTGCATATAAAAGAGTTCTGAATCCCCGTTCTTCGCCGGCGAATACGCCACATGATCCGGATCGAGCGCTTGCTCCAGAATCAGGTTTTTATTGACCGACACAGGAAGATTGGAAAGCAGAACTTGATTGTCATGGTTAAGTATTAAGATTTGCCCGCCGCTAAAGCCGGAAATCGTTTCCATTGCCTTCTGAAATCGCGCCAAATCCGCCATCACGACGACGGTCCCCGTTTGTTTCCCATTCAAATCTTTGGGCAAATGCGCAATGTACGCAATCGAGGTTTGAGGGCTGTCGGCATCGGAATGAGGCAGCAAGAGAAACTGGTTATTAGCCGCGTTGTTGATCGTATCGAGCCACTGCTCATAACGAAGCGTGCCCGTGTTGTGAATCGTATCAAAAGCTGTTTTCATATCCCTGACATTACCAGGCCGTAGAATTGAGGAGTTCTGGTCCCAAGTCACATAGAACTCGTCAATCGTTGCATACGAGGTTTGATACATCCTGAATTCTTTCACTAATTGAAAAGCAAGGAATTGGTCGTCGCTCTGCCGGATGTTGGAGTACATCAAAGATTGAAGCTTCGTATTCCAGGTGATTTCCATATTCAATCGCTTCATCAAATCGATTTGTGCGTCAATCGTGTAACGTACTTGTTTGAGCAAAGAGTCATTCGCCCGGTGAATCTCGCTTTTTAACGCGTTGCTGGATTGTGAATAAATAATTAAGCTCATCATCATAGGGATGAACAAAACTGCGCTGTAGGAGATTAACCAAGTAAAAATAATGCTTTTTCTTTTTCGCCATAGAAATCCGATGTTCAATATGGATCTCCTCCCATTGGATGATCGATATAGGTCTGAAGGGATTGTCTCCACTTCCCTATATTATACCTCTATATGCAAGGGGAGGAATGTCCAAAATGACAAATCCAATTGACAAAAGCTCTATTTGGAGCGGATTCGAAGCGTTTTACCCCTTCAAAGAACCGACCATGACCCCTTTGACAAAGAATCGTTGAACGAACGGGTAAATGCAAAGAACCGGTAATGTCGCAACAACAATCGTTGCATATTTAATCGTTTCACCGATCTGGTGGCGGTCGCCCGCATCTGCGCCAACCGACATGCTATCCGTTGAATTCGCGATCAGAATCTCTCGGAGAACAAGCTGCAGCGGGAACAGATCACGGCTTTTAATAAACACGGAAGCATAGAACCAACCGTTCCATTTATCCACCGCATAGTACAAAATCATAACGGCAATGACAGGCATGGAAAGCGGAATAATGATACGGAACAAAATCGTAAAATGGTTCGCGCCATCGATTTTGGCCGACTCCTCCAAGCTGTCAGGGATCGACATAAACGCTGTGCGCATGATGATCAGATTGAACGTACCGATGGAGAACGGAATGATCGTCGCCCAAAGGGAATCAAGCAAACCGACATTTTTGACAACAAGATATAAAGGAATTAAGCCCCCATGGAAAAACATCGTGAACACGATAATGAGCATGAACGCCTTGTTCCAGATGACATTTTTACGGGAAAGCACATACGCGCCCAGCGCTGTCATCAACAGGTTCACCGTAACGCCCGCAACGACGATGAACAGCGTATTCCGGTAGCCGATGAGGATGCCCGGATTTTTCATGACTCCTTTATAAGCTTCCAAGCTAAAACCGAGCGATTTGAGCAGAATCCCCTTGTGCGCGACTAACCGGCCCGCATCGCTTAACGAGGCGAATAGCACATATAACAAGGGATATAAAGTGACAATGACCAGCGCGATCAGAATCAAATAGATGGAGATATCGAACAATTTTTCGAGAATACCTGTTTGTTTTTTCATAGACCTCACCTCACCATAGACTGCTTTCGTTAACTTTGCGGCTAATATAATTCGCTGTAATCAGGAGGATCAGGTTGATGACCGAGTTAAATAAGCCAACGGCCGAGCTGTAGCTCCATCCGAACTCTAAGAGCCCCTTGCGATAGACAAAAGACGAGATCACGTCTGCTGTTTCATACGTTACAGGGTTGTACAGCAAAATAATTTTCTCAAAGCCCACATTCAACAAATTCCCCATCCGCAAAATAAACATAATCGCAATGGTCGGCATGATCCCCGGCAAAGTAATATAAATAATCTGCTTCCATCTGCTTGCCCCGTCCATACGGGCCGCCTCATACTGCTCCTGGTCGATCCCCATTAAAGCGGCAATATAAATGATGGATTCCCAGCCAATTCGCTGCCAAATTTCGGAGAGAATATAGATCGGACGGAATAATTCCGGCTTCTGCAGCATCGCTTGCCCGTCGTAGCCGAATGCCATCACGATTTTATTAATGACCCCATCCGCATTCGTAAAATCCGTAATAATCCCGCAAATAACGACCATCGAGATAAAATAAGGCATGTACGTGATCGTTTGCGCTACACGTTTAAACATCTTGCTGCGCACTTCATTGATGAGCAAAGCCAAAATAATTGGCGCCGGAAACTCAAAAACGAGTGAATACAACGAGATGACAATCGTATTTTTCAAAATACGCCAAAAATAATAACTGCCAAAAAAGTCCTGAAAATGTTTAAAACCGATCCAAGGGCTGCCCAAAATCCCTTTCATAGGCGAATATTCTTTGAATGCGATCAAAGCACCATACATCGGTGCGTAGTGGAAAATAAGATAATAAGCAAGTACGGGAACCATCATCAAATACAAATATTTATTTAAAACAAAGTCGCGGACATAGCGGTTTACGTCCATTTTTTTCCGAACGAGCTGCGCTTTCTCTAGCGGTCTGGCACTTTCCATCTTCATCCTCACCCCAATTCAAATTAGGAGAGAGGGCTTTCAGAAAGCCCTCCCTTTCTTACTTTTCGCCCTTCCTTACCGCTTGTTGTAGCGTTCAAGCGCTGCTTTTTGAATCGCTATGGCGCGGTCCAGGTTGAGCGATTTCATTTTGGCAATGTAGCTCTCATACTGGCTGGCCGGCTCGTTGCCCAGAATGATTTTGAGCGTCATCTCATCGACTAACGTATTGATGTCATTCATAATTTTCGCATATTCGGAGCTCTCTTCCGGTGTTGGCGTGAGTGGTGGCAAGCTGTATTTGTCGGCATCCGTTTTCTTCCAAACATTGACCGCATCTCGCTGCGAAGGCATCGTAAAGAACTGCTCCGCATAGCGTTTATCCTGGATAAACGGACCGTTGTAGCTTCCGCGGACGTACATCGACATCGCTTGCGCCGGAGCTAATTTATCCGGATTCTTCATTAGCAGATCCGTATATTTCGGGTAATCGTTCTCCATTTTGTAGCTGACTCCTTCGGTTCCGAAGTTGAAGAACATACGGCCTTCCTCGCTGTAGCCGTAGTCCAGCAATCTCGTAGCTAACTCAGGATCTTTGGCTTTGGATGTAATCGCTACGATACCGCCGGAGGAATACGGTTTATCCTTTTGTCCGAACTTCGGTGTGTCGCCTTTTTTCAGTACGGGATACGGAGCTGCGACCAATTGGGCTTTCGGATCCTTGGCTTGAACAAGTGGCTGCCACTTGCCGATTCCGCCGCCAGCATTACCGATACTCGCGCCGGTGCCACCGGATGCGAAGCTGCCATCCAGCGCTTTCGTATCGACTGTGGCAATGTTTTTATCTAAAAGACCATCTTTGTACCAGCTGTTGAATAAGCTCAAATACTCTTTGAAGCCTTTCTCCGCAGGGCCGAATTTAATCTCTCCATTCTCCAGATAGAAACCGCGGTTAATGCCGAACGCCCCTAAGAAAGCGCCGTTATAAGATTCATTAAAGAATCGAGGCTTGGAGATAAAAGAAAGAGGTGCGGCTGCGCCTTTCTTCTCTTTGAACGCTTTGAGCGTCGTTGTCCACTCATCAATCGTTTCCGGTACAGGAAGTCCAAGCTCGTCCAGCCAATCCTTGCGAATAATCGGACCTTGGAAAACTTGAAGGTATTCATCCCCTCTTATAAAAGGAAACGCATAGTAGCTGCCGTTATCCGTTTTGACCATTTTGTCGACTTCCGGGTGTTCCTTTAAATATTTCTTTAAATTCGGCGCGTATTTATCGATCAAATCATTCAATTTCAGAATGTAACCATCTTTAATCGCTTTCTCAGGCCCACCGGGGAAGTCGCTTAGAAAGTTGTATTCAATCATATCCGGCAAATCTCCGGACGCCAGCATGACGTTAAGTGCTTCTTTCGTTTGCCCTGTTGGAGGCGCCGTGAATTTAAGCGGCACGCCGGTTTTCTTTTGCCAATCTTGGAAGAAAGGCACATCGCTATGCGTTGTTTTGACTCCAGTTAAGTTACCGTTTAACTCGCCCCAGTAGGTAAGTGTTTTATCCGTTTTAATCGGGTACGTCGTGGCTGTTCCCGCCGCTGACGATTGCGATTCTTTGGTTGCTGGCGCAGTTTCCGTCTGAGAGGAGCAAGCGATCATTGTGCTCATCAACATGACGGTCATCGTTGAAGCTAACATTTTCTTCATTCTTTGACCCTCCATTATGGTTATGGTGAGATGCATCTCTTCCTAAAGCCTAATGCAATGCGTAGGAGGAGAATATGAGTAAAATGAGAAAACGCATGATGAATTTATGTGTGAAAATTGATCATTTCTCCAAAACAATCGTCGATTTCGCAAAATCAGCTTGAAAAAACAAAAAAAGACTGACCGAAAAGTCTTGGGTGACCTTCGGGCAGCCTTACTATGACTCGCGATTTACCTCCGCAAGCCGTCTTTTATATTTCATGAACCAATCAAATAGCGCCGGGTTATTGTACACTTCATTCATAATCGAGTGTTTCAGTCCCGGAAAGGTCGTAAAGGCGACGTCTTCTCCTCTTTGCTGCAGAGCCTCCACCATCGTTTTTGACCCGTTTATCGAAACAACATCGTCGTCTTCGCCATGAAAAGTCCAGACAGGCATTTTGCTCAACAAGTGTGCCTTCTGCGCGTCAAACCAACCGGCAAGCGGAGCAACCGCAGCAAATCGATCCGGATGATGTGCAGCCATGTCCCAAGCACCATTGCCTCCCATACTGAATCCGGTCAAATATATTCGCTCGGTATCCACTTGATAAGTGGAACAAATTTCATCCAATAAGGCAATGAGACCATCTCTTTCATAAGGCCATGAAGAAAGTGCCGGGCATTGCGGAGTAAGTACAAAGAACTTAAAATCACCTTGTTTCTCCGCCATCCATGTGAGCCCGTAATCATCTAGCAGATGGATATCATCCCCGCGTTTTTTAATGCCGTGCAGGAACATGATTAGCGGCCATTTCTTTTCCAAATTCTCTTCATACGCAGTGGGAACAAACAACTGATAGCCCAAATTTACTCGTTTGGTAATCACTTTGTCTAGCCTTCGATTGTCAATTGGCATATGAATCTCCCCTACTATAAGCTTCTTTGCTTACTTAAATTTGGCGAAACCCGTTGCCTACAAACTTTGATCCATGCGAAAATGCCATCCTATGTATCATCCTTTCAAACAAACAGATTACACAATAATACCATATATTGGATACTAATTGTTCAATTTTTTAAACTTGTTACTCTAACATAATAAAGTAGGGGAACCACTCTCATGGCTCCCCCCTTATCGAACCGCACGTGCCCTACTAAGGCATACGGCTCACCAACGTGATTCAACTTGAGC
>NZ_JAGGKV010000021.1 GCF_017874035.1 Paenibacillus aceris | reverse complement strand
CGTCCTGAGCCAGGATCAAACTCTCCATAATAGAAAAGCTTAATTGTACTCATTGACTTGCTAGCGAGATTATACAATCTCATTTATAGTCGATTACTCGACTGTGCTTTACTCACTCGTTGTTCAGTTTTCAAAGATCAATTTCTTTCGTTCACCGCCGCGTTACCGAAGCAGCGAAATGTAATATACCATACTATGTTTCATTGTGCAACTCTTTTTTTAAATTCTTTTTTCGAGCTGCTTTTCACCAGCTTGTCTTGCGACATCTTGCGGCCGGAATGACAATATAACATGTCCCGCAAGCAGAATGCAACTGTTTTATTTTTCCAATAATACAACAAAAAACACCCGCCTCTAGAGCAAGTGTTAGGACTCGTTTTATCCATCATGCACGGTATAGCTATTGACGATTGCCGCCGCGAACGTTACGCGGTTATTACGAAAGAAGTGAAATAAAATGCGTGCCTCCGGAGATTCATCATCATACTTAGGGAAGTTAAAGAAATCGTCGTCTGCCCATCCTTCGCGTCGCAAGTTTTCAATGGATTCGGCAATAATACCTGGAATGACCGGTTTCGTTATCGTTGACATATTCTCACTCCTCAGCGTTATTTTAAAGTTCATATATGGACTGAGAGCTAGTACTCCATAGTGATAATCGGTGTACCTGCTGTAAGCCGCCATTTGCCTGTCGTTGATTCTTGATGCAGAGCAAGCTGCAGATTCACTGTTTGATTACCGCTTTTGATGGATGTTTGAAACTCGTCAGAGGCCAGAGACAAGCTAATCGTCTTTGGATCGCTATAGCTTTCTACGGTTTTACCTTTGAGCGCTTGAGCTATCTCTTGAACAAGATCACTGGTACTATTTTGCCGTGACTGCTGCTGCTCCTTTACAAATCCTTGCACCATCACATTCCATTGCCCTTGAATGCCTAGTTTCTTTAATTGATCACCCGCCCGCTCCTGCCAGTTCATCAGATCGGATTGCTCAGCATGTTCAGAAGCGTCTAATCGCAGTACGACATAACATTCATTAGAGCCTTCTGGACTTGCTACGGTTAAAGTAACTAAAGCGCCGGGTGCGGCCTCCTTTTTCGCTGAATACACGGAATGAGAATTGGACTCGCTCAAGTTCTCTTCTTGAGGAATATCGAAGGCTAGAGAAAGTTTCTTGCCAGCTTGCAGCATTTTGGAGTCGCTGCCGGCGCATGTTCCATAGTAACCCGTATATTTGAAGGTTATTTGCTGCTGACTCATCATATATGGTTTAACCGTATTCAAAAGTTGAAGTGCTTCTTGCTCACTGCGAGCATCCGCATGACGAACCCAGCCAAATATAATACCGATAATTGCTACTGCGATAATGGCTCTAATCCAACTTTTCTGCATATAAAAAGGCACCTCTTCACTAGAATCTTCAACTCTAGTAAAAAGGATGCCCAAATCTAGCAAATGCTAAACACTTCAGAGAAAGGCTATTCCAACTCTTTTTCCCGGCGTAAAATTTCCTCCATGGACTTGTTAAGGGCGGCCTGCGGGCCTGGGAAGTGTTTTTTGTAATAGGTCAAATCCATAATGACAAGGAGAATAAGCATTCCCGCTACAGCGTAACCGGCCATTTGGTTCGGAGGGATGACCATGATGATACAAATAAAGACAATCCAAAGCAGCGCGACTACGGAGATCAATGTGCTGTATGTTCCTAGATTCCAAGGCCCGAGATGTTTAGTTTGAAATCTGCCCTCGGCTTTAGCCCGCAGCTTCAGGTAAATCGGTATGCCATAAGCGACATAAAGGCCAACAACGCTAACAGCCGTCAGGAACGCAATGGTCGTATACGTTGCATCCGGGTTCACCATTTTGATGAGATAGTCGATGAAAGCGAGCAGGAAGGACAGGATGATAGCCAGCCAAATGGCTTTGGCAGGGGTGCGGTACTTCTTGGAGATTTGCGCCCATTGTGAGCTCAGCGGCATTCCTTTGTCCCTAGAGAAAGCATACATCATACGGGAAAAAGAGGTAATCGATGCGAGTCCGCAGAACCACATCGCCGCGGTGACCAGCCATAAAATGACGGAACCGAACGTGCCGCCCAGCGCTTCGCTGATCACATAGATGAACGCATTGCTGGAGCTGGCAGCTGCCCCGGCATCCTTGATGGACAAAGTGACAAAAGCAAGCATGATGAAGCCGATGACAAAGGAATAAGCAACGGATGTAAAAATCCCCCAGGGCGCACGCACACGCGGATTGATCGTTTCCTCAATGGTATGCGCGGAAGCATCATAGCCTGTAAAAGTCCACTGCGCTTGCAAAAGTCCAATCAAAAAAGCGAACATATATGGTTTATCGGAAAAGGTTTCTCCCACTTTGAACAAATACGTGACCGGGTTTAGGCTGCCTTTGGTGAAGAAGGCGAGGGAGAGAACCAGCACCGCCACCACGGCAATGTGGTACCAAGCGGAGAAGTCGTTAAGCTTCGAAACAATCCGAATTCCTATATGGTTCAAGATCCCGTGCGAAAGCAAAATGACAGTGAAGCAAATCAGCACGGTTGTATTGCTGGACTCATAACCGAAGACGCTCGCGATCAGTGGGTCAGCGAACAGCGCAACGGAATAATCGATGCCGGCCACAATGCCGATTTGGCCGATGAGGTTGATCCAGGCCGTGTACCAGCCCCAGCGTTTGTTTTTCAAAATAGCAGCCCAATGGTACAAAGCGCCAGCCGTCGGAATGGCCGAGGCCAGTTCAGCCATGACAGCCGCTACACACATGACGAAAAACGCGACGATCGGCCAGCCAAAGCCCATCATGCCCGCTCCGCCATAGGTCAGTCCGTGGCCATATAATGAAACAGCGCCAGTCAGAATGGAAATGATGGAGAATGAGATCGCAAAGTTGGAAAACCCGCCCATACTGCGCAGCAGCTCCTGGGCATAGCCGAACTTGTTCAAATCACTTTTGTCTTTGTCGTGATGATTGGAAGACAGGCTCATCTTGACTCCTCCTCATCAGATCGTTATTCGGATCGATACGATACGTGCCTAACTCTAGCCTGTCTCATTTTCCCAAGAAGCTTTCATGCTTACTTTCATCGAATTCACGAATGCTCCGGTTCGCGATTTTAACGATCCACCCCGCAAACAAACACGTGATCACAACGATTATGATCCCAATCGCCACTCCCATTCCGTCTCCACCTCCTTTACCGAAAGACAATGACGTTCAATTTAGATCTCCAGGTTGATGCCGCTCGTCTTTTGTTCGAGCATTTTTTTCACAATGGTGCCGATATGCGCCCCGCCTTCCAGAGGAGGCGTTCCCCCGCGATGGATATTGGAAATGACCGTGCGGTCACTTTCTACCGTGCCTTTGCGTGGTTTGTAGCAAATATAAGCACTTAATGATTTGGACGAAACGAGCCCGGGCCGTTCTCCGATCAACAGCACAAGCACCTCAGGCTGCACAATTTCGCCGATGTGATCCATTACGGCAACACGGCCGCCACGAACGAAAAACGGAGTACCTGTGGATAACTTGTATGCGCTCAGCGAGTCAAGAAGGGCAGGATACACATCCGCCAGATTGGCATCTACCGCGTTGGCGCTCAGCCCATCCGATACAACGATCTGCACTTGAGGATGTTTCTTGCACTTTTGCTGAATGAGGGCGACTCCCTCCTCGGTGACGATCCGGCCCATGTCGGGGCGCTTTAAGTAGTTTTCCGTGTTCTCATACCGTGTTTCCACTGTAAACAAACCAAACTGGTCTAAAAGCGCCTGACTCGCTTCACCATAGATGGAATCGACAGCAGCGGCATGGTCACGGCGAAATTTCAGCACTTCTTTGGTGAGCGCTCTCGTTCCTGTACGCCATACACCGATCCGCGCCGGCGTGCTGGCCAGCAGCTCATTCATCCCTTCCTCCCATTTGGGATCAGGGACGTGGGACAGCGGCTCCTCTTCCACCGGAATAGGGAGTGTGTCAGGCAGAGGAGGCGCGTGATCCCCCCCTTTTGACGCTGAAATGGAAAGCTTCTTCTCCAGTTCTGCCATAACCCTATCCACCAGAGCATCGAGGGGGACTGCTTCTTTCATGCTTACACCTCTTTCACATAAATAGAGTCGGATCCCCAGCCTGCGGCGTAAGCCGGCCGTTTTCCATGATGCCCATCTTCACCAGCCATTGTTCAAATGCCGGAGCCGGCCGCAGTCTCATGAGTTCACGCAAAGTGGCTATATCGTGATAGCTGGTAGACTGGTAGTTGAGCATGCAGTCATCGGCCATAGCCACACCGATCAAGTAATTGACGCCAGCAGCGGAAAGCAGCACCGCCAAATTATCCATATCATTCTGATCCGCCTTCATATGATTGGTATAGCAAACATCAACTCCCATCGGCAATCCCTGCAGCTTGCCCATGAAATGGTCTTCCAACCCGGCGCGAATGACCTGTTTGCTATCATATAGATACTCTGGCCCTATGAAACCAACGACCGTGTTCACGATAAAAGGCTTATATCGTCTAGCAAGCCCGTAACAGCGCGACTCCAGCGTCACCTGATCAATGCCGTGATGCGCTTCGGCGGACAGCTCCGAGCCTTGGCCCGTTTCAAAATACCACAAGTTCGGTCCCGTCCCGGTGCCTTCCCGAGCGATAAGCTCGTCAGCCTCGTTCAGCAAAGCGACATCAATGCCAAAAGCTTTATTGCCGTCCTCCGTACCGGCCAAGCTCTGGAACACCATATCAGCTGGAGCGCCTTGGCGAATTGCGCGCATCTGAGTTTTGATATGAGCCAAAACGCAATTCTGCGTCGGGATCTGCCATTTCGCCATGACCTCTTTGGTCATCTGCAAAATCTGCTTCACACTGTCCGCCGAGTCGATCACTGGATTGATACCGATCACCGCATCGCCGATCCCGTAGCTTAAAGCTTCAAAGAGGGCCGCTTTAATGCCCTGAATGTTGTCAGTAGGGTGATTGGGCTGAGCCCTCCCGGCCAGCACGCCTTTTTGGCCAATCGTGATGTTGCAATGCGTCGTGATTTCCATCTTGGAGGCGGCTTGCACCAAATCGAGATTGCTCATTAATTTGGCGGCGGCAGCGACCATCTCGCTCGTTAGACCTCGGGAGAGCCGGCGTATTTCCTGATTATCCGTTTCCTGCCGCAGCAAATACTCCCGAAGCTCAGCCACCGTCCAATTGCGTAACTCGGCGTAGATCTTCTCATTCAGCGCTTCCTCGATGACTCGCGATACCTCGTCGGTTTCCGGCGGCAGCAAGGGATGGTTCCGGATATCCGCCAGCGTCAAATCGGCAAGCACCTCTTTGGCAGCGATCCTTTCTTTGACATCCCGTGCAGAGATGCCTGCAAGTTGATCGCCTGACTTCTCTTCGTTCGCTTTCGCCATTACTTCTTTCAAATCTTTGAATTGAAAAGTTGTGCCAAGCAGCGTTGTTTTCAAATTCACTGGCGGCTTTCCTCCCCTCAGGCTTTGCCTTGGAATGCCAACGTTTTGACCACCACGGGAATCATGATGCCCGAAATCGGTTCCCCTAAATCGATATAATCCCCGTGCTCGACACGGATCTGATCGATGCAAATGATCTTCGGACGCAGTCCGCAGCGTCTTGACAGGGATTGGCCGAGCGCCTTGGCGATGTCCGTTTCACAGATGATTACCATAGCCTCGCTATGAGGAAAATGACGGCTGAAGCTCGCATACAGCTGGTCGGCTGTGTACTGTAGCGATGAATAGGTCAAGTGATTCGTTCCTGACAAAGCGAGTCCGAACGGAGGCGAAAGCTCTTGATCGAATAAGCTTGCGCCGCTTCGCATGAGGGCATCAAGCAGGTCGGCCAGCTCTCCGCTCCGGGCAAGCAGTTGAGGCGATAATTCAAGCTTGAGTACAGGCAGATTGCGGATCGGCAGCAGCGTGGCATCCAAATGCACCGTAGCGCCGCTGATTTCCGTGCTCTGCATCCCCGCGCCGATGACAGTCGCTCTAACTGTCTGATCCGCCAGGGTATGGCGAATGGGATACCCTGCGGCAAGCTCTTTCCACGCTTGCGCAAGCAGAGGGCCAATATCTCCGTGCAGCGCAGCATCCGCCAAGCTCTGGGGCGAAGTCTGCGCCATCAGCAAACCGATGCCTCCGGATACCATCCATTCCTCTATAGAAGGAATCATTGCCAGTGGCGAGCCGATCATTAAAGCCCGCAGCGCCGCCCCTGGATCACGGCCGCTTAAATAGTCCATCATGCAGCGGCACATGGCTGTGCAAATTTTGTTCAGCTGTGCGAGGCTGATTCTATCGCCATCGTTCATGTTATATCCACTTGTGATCAGCCAAGGGCGTATGGATGGCGACACCTCCAGAATCGTACCGGTCGAATCGATCCGGATGAGCCTGCCGCCGACATGAAAGGTTACCGTGCCGAGCAGCTTGCCTCTTAGGAAAATCGCTGCATTCGCCGTCCCGCCGCCAATATCGATATTGGCCACTGCGCCCCGCAGCTGCAGGGAGCGCCGCTCTGCGCCGGCGCCTTTGCCGGCGAGCAGCCCTTCGAGGTCAGCACCGGCTGTCGCGACCACGAAATCCCCTGCGCGTTCTGCAAGTAGATGCAGAATGTGTTTCGCGTTTGTTTTATTCGCCGTTTCGCCGGTAATGATCACTGCGCCGGATTTGACATCCGCCGGCCCGATGCCAGCCTGCGCGTACTCCCCAGCCACGATGTCCCAAATGCGCTCCGCATGGATCTCATTGCTGCTGAGGAGCGGAGTGCTGTAAATCGGGCTGGCATACAGCAGTTCCCGCTCCGTAATCCCAAAGCGGGGAAGGCTGAGCGCGCCGGAGGAGCGTACGATTTTCAGCCGGGAAATCACCATCTTCGTCGTGCTCGTGCCAATATCAAGTCCGACACTTGTGATCCACTGGTCAGCCATATTCCGCTCACCCGCCCTGTGCCGATACGGACAACGTCTGGGTACCATCCCGGAGAATGTCCGCCGCCAGCTTGGAAAGTGGGATGCGAGTCAACATGCTCACATCGCGCATTTTGGCGTAAGCCTCCTCCTCATTCAGGGCGAAAGTCTGCATAACGATGCCTTTCGCTTTTTCAATGAGCTTGCGTTCCTCGATGGATTGCTTCAGAAGCTTGATGTCCTGTTTCAGCGAGTCCATCTTCTCCTTCTGACTGAGCGCAATCTCGACAGCCGGCAGCAAATCCACCTCCGACACCGGTTTAACCAGGAAAGCGGCCACTCCCGCCTCCCGCGCCTCCTTCACCAACTCCTTCTGGCTGTAAGCCGTCAGGAGCAGGACAGAGGTATCCTGCTGCAGCTTGCGGATAATATTGGAGGCTTTGATGCCGTTCATGAGAGGCATTTTGATGTCCATAATCGCGAGATCCGGTTTCACTCGGGCTATAAGTTCTACAGCTTCCTCGCCATTTTTGGCTTCGCCTGCGACGAAGTAACCGCCCTCTTCCAGCATTTCGCGAATATCCATGCGGATGATCGGATCATCATCAACGACGACGATCGCATTTTTCATGAGGATTCATCCTCCTTTGGCTGCGTTTTGGCTATCGGAAAAGTTAACTGAATGTTAGTCCCCCGCTCATCCGTCATAATGTCGAGAACGCCGCCCAGATTTTCTTCCACCAGTGTTTCTGTGATTTTCAAGCCAAGATGGCCTTTCCTGTCGGCATGGTTCGCAGCTTTAAAGCCGATGCCGTTATCGGATACACGGACCCGGATGAAGGTGTCGTGCTGCTGCAGAGAAACTTCGATATGACCGGCACGTCTCTCTCCGAAAGCATGCAGCACGCAGTTCTGCACAAGTTCATTAACAACAAGCGCAAGCGTCGTGGCCACATCGGACTGTAAAATAAGCTCATCTCCCGAAATCAGCGGGACGATGGTCTGGTCCGGTTTTGATGAGGAGGAGATGATATTTTTGATTATTCTGTCTACCACTTCGTTAAAGTGGATCGTTTCCAGTCCTTCAAAAGCAAGCATTTCATGAATGACGGCAATGGAATTAATGCGGTTAATGCTGTCGCGATACACTCGCTCCACTTCTTCGAGCTTCGTTCTCCTCATCTGCAGGCGGAGCAAGCTGGATACGGTTTGCAAATTATTTTTCACGCGATGATGAATCTCTTTGATGACGGCGGATTTGATCACAAGCTGTTTTTCTTTCTCTTTCATATCCGAGATGTCGCGAAGCAGAATAATACCGCCAACCTCCCGCTGCTCCCGGTATATGGACATGGCTTTCAACTCAAAAGTCACATGCCCGATTTGCAGTTCCTGATGAAGAGGCCCTGAACGGCCAAGAACAGCCAATTTCCCATAAAACAACTGGGTTATCGGGGAGCCGTTAGCGGCATCAGTCGGATGACCGATTTCCTTCAGCATGTCGAGCGCGCGCGGATTGGTGTAGGTAACCCGTTCCTTGTCATCAAAAACAAGAATGCCTTCATGCATCAGCGACTGCATACTGCCCTGCGACATCGCCACGGCTAACAGCGTTTCGCTCAGCTGTTCCGTTGTCTCCATCAGCCGGGTCACATTCTTCTCCTGCTCAAGCTTCTCGGAAATGTCCTTCTCCATGATCAAGGCGCCAATGATTTGACCGCTTTTGGAACGGATCGGCACGACGTTCTGCTGGATGGCAATCTGCTCCTGAGAGATGCCTCGCGAGCCGATTACAGATTGACCGGATAGGAGGCAGAACATGACGGCAGGTTCATTTTGCGCAAAAGCATACTGTCCAACGACCGAAGTCTTGTACAAGGAGGAGCCTCCGGAAGGGTGCGCTTCAGCAACGACGAGCGCCGAACCTTTATTAGGGAGCGGACAGTCTATGAAGACATCGGATTCCGACACATCGGCAATCAATTGCAGGTGATCCGCCATCTCTTGGATGATTCGGACTTCTTCCTCATTCAAATGCGTGTACATGCTGCACAATTCCATAATGGACGCCATGGTGAATCCCTCTTCATTTTTATGATTAGGAGCGTACGATTTGCATAATCCTCGTTCTCAGTTTGTCAATTCCCTGGCTGGACGTGGCAGAGGTGAGAAAAATCTCGCCTTCCGGCAGCGACTGCCTCAGAAGATCAATAGCTCGGTCTATATCTGCTAAGGGGTGATCGATTTTGGTCACAGCCCCTAATGTTCGTATAGCAAAACCTTGTTCAAATCCAGGGGGAAAATAGTTCCTGTCGCGCGTAGCGTCCTGTACGAGCAGAACGGCTGCGGCCTCGTGCGAGGTCGCCATCAGTGAGCGGTAATACAGCGGATTCTCGCTGTACTCGCCGGGCGTATCGATCACCCAGTCCCGATAGATGAGACTTTGCGTTTTGGCGGCGGGCTGGGACTCCCCGAACAAGGCTTGGATTAACGTTGATTTGCCTGCTCCGACGGCACCGATGATCATCACTTTTTTCATAACCTTACGACCTCGTGATCGGTGCCGTCGAAAATTTCAGCTTCTCCAGCAAAAATACATTCACGGCGGCAATCGCCATCTCCACAGCAGCAACTTCTCCTGTAAGCACCAGCGAGCCGGTGAACCGGTCCAAATAGCCGATGCCCACGTCGGCCGCTTTGGTCGCAACGTCCGCAGCAATAATGGCTGTCTCCGTCGGTGTCAGCGTAAGGATCCCGATCGCACTTCTCTCCTCGATGCCAAGCTTCATATACAACACCGGATCTGGATTCGCAATCACATGAGCCAGTGTCAGCTGCTTGCCCGGGACGTATTCCTGAATCACTCTCTGTTTCTGCTCTTCCATGCTTCCTCCTCGGCTTCCTTCGTGACCTCGAAGCTGTCTACAATGCCGACGATCATCGCGTCGATGGGAACCATTTTGTCCTTGAACAACGTTCTGGCCGGACTGCCCCGGGAGACGATCACATTTTCACCAACGCCTGCTCCAATGCGGTCTGCGGCAATGAGCGGCGTGCCGGCTTCGCGGCCTTTGAAATCCATCGGCTGGATCACGAGCAGCTTCAGGTTGTCCATGCCCGCTTCTTTCTGCGTCGCCCATACACTGCCGATGACTTTTCCATAAAACATAGAACCTCACCCTTCGGCGATATATTCGATCGTGATGCCCCGATCTTTCAGCATGTCTTGCGCCAACGCGGAAATGATCGTTTGCTTACCTACTCGCAGCGAGCCGAAGGATTGGTTTCGCAGCTCACGCGTGATCCATTCCGCCGAGACCAGTCTTCCATCGTAGACGACGGTGGCGTATTCAGGTGTTGGTGCGGCAGGTGATACAGATGCGGCGCCCTCAGCTGTGGGAGCTGTGGGAGTTTGCGGAGTTTCGGCGCGGATTGTGCTCACAGCCTTTTCGGCAAGCAGCTTCATCGGGGCGAATTCGACGCCGTACATCTGGAGCTCCATTTTGTAATAATCAAAAAGATTGCGATACGGGGTGGGCAGCGTTAGGGTTTGGAGCGTCCGGCGGTCGGCCCTTTTAAGCCCTGAGATGTCCTCGCCGATGAGGACAAATTTATGTTGAACCAATGCAGCAAAAATGATCTCAGAGACGATCGTCCCTTTCATGCCGAGGGCTGCCCTCGCCGCATTATCCAAATCGATTTCCGGGATCACGATGCCTTCGTACTCAAGCGGCACCTCCAGAGGGGCCGGAGCGAACTCGTCAGAGGCAATCGTTTTGCCTCGGCCACCGCATTCAATCTTGTGCTTGCCGAGCCAGCAGGAGGCTTCGCCGTCCAGAAACATAAGATCATGGTCAATGCCGTGAATATTTAATGTGATAAAATGATCGGTAAAAGCCTCATGCGCTGTGCTGTCGTAAAAGAGGTAGAGCACTTTCGGTCTTGTGACCTGCTGTGCCAAAAGCTCACGAATGATCGCTTCGACCATCTGCTTGATCTCCACTTAAGTAGGGCCTCCTTTCAGCATTCGCGATAACACCGTTCTTTCGAATGATCTGAACCGTGTCGCCTGAACTTAAATGGGCTGCATTCGCCTCATCCCTGTCAATATGGAAATCCAGCGAAAACGGCGGACTCACCCTCACCGTCACATCGGCAAAAATGACCGGCCGCTTCCCCATCGCTTGCAGCATGATGCGGTCCCCATGTTTGAGCTGCAGCTGCTGGGCTTCTTCCGGAGACGCATGCACGTGATTTTGAGCGATGATCAACCCTTGGGACAAGGTGATGGTTCCCCTAGGGCCAATCATGGTAATTCCTGGTGTGCCCGCCAGCTTGCCGGACAGCCGGACCGGGGGATGAATGCCAAGCTCGAATCCGTCCGTACGCGAGATCTCCACTTGGGTCTCTCCTCTTGAAGGACCCAGGATCCGGACATCGGTGATACTGCCTTTCGGACCTTGGAGCGTCACCGTTTCCTTAGCGGCAAATTGCCCCTTCTGAGACAACTCGCGTAGAGGAGTTAGTTTATGTTCACTTCCAAACAAACGTTCTATGTGATTGAGCGAGAGGTGCACATGCCGGTTGGAGACACCTACGGGAATGAGGTTGGGTGACGGTGACGCCTCCAAATGCAAAGGCGGATTGCTGATTTGCTCGGGCGCTACACGCCGCAAAGGAATGCCCCGCTCCTTCAGGAAATCAGCGGCTGCCGGGGTTAGCTTATCCCCCTCCATGACCGGAAACGGATTCGGCAGGCCTTTGATCAGCAGCGCGCGCAGTTGCGTTTCCGTAATGAGCGCCATATTTTACCCTTCAAGTTTAGGAAGAATGAACTCAATATCCGAATGCGGACGAGGGATCACGTGCACCGATACCAGCTCTCCCACCTTCTCCGCCGCTGCCGCCCCTGCATCTGTAGCCGCTTTGACAGCGCCGACATCTCCCCTGACCATAACCGTTACCAACCCGCCGCCAACATGCACTTTCCCGACCAATCTCACATTCGCCGCCTTTACCATCGCATCTGCCGCTTCAATTGAACCTACCAAGCCCCTCGTTTCTACTAAACCTAATGCAGCCAATTCACCTGCCATTGCGATCTCCTCCTTGGGTTATTTCAGTTGCATCTCGGAAAGGACGTTCCTGATGATCTGCGCAACTTCCTCGCGCGTAATACCAAGCTGATTGGTGCTGATTAAGCTGTCCGCCGCCTTATGTACGACTTGCTCAGGCTCGGAATTGGGTACAGACTCCTTTGTCTCAGGCATTTCCTTGATGCCAAAAGCAACTCGCTTGATATTCAGCAAATGCTGCGGCCCGATATTGTCCGATGTGATGTTATTGCCGAAGGTCCCGCAGCCAAGTGTCATGGAGGGGAAAATCCCGGTCGTGGCACCTATTCCGCCGAAAGTTGTTCCTGTGTTAACTACAATGCGCGATGCCGGCTTTTCCAGTCCGAACGCTTCAATGACGGTTAGATCTTCGGCATGTATGCCGAGGGTATGGCCGAGTCCTCCGAGTGTAAGAAGCTGGATGCACCTTTGGCAGCCCTCCTGCCAGTCGTTCACCGTATATAAAGCAAGCACAGGGCAAAGTTTTTCCATGGAAAAAGGGTAATTGTGCCCGACCTCCGTCTCTTCGGCGATTAACATCTGGGCATTTTCCGGGACGGTGATGCCGGCCTTGCCCGCGATGTCCTGTGGCGGACGGCCGACGATCTGCGGATTCATCCCTTTATTGGCGATGAGGATGGAAGCAACCTTTGTTTTCTCTTGTGTATGAAGAAAGTAGGCTCCTTGTCGTTTTAATTCTTCAATTAGGGCTGGTTTAATCGCTTGATCCACGACGAGCGCTTGCTCGGAAGCGCAAATCGTTCCATAGTCGAAGGTTTTGCTTTGAATAATGCGGCTCACCGCCTGCGAGATGTTCGCACTGCGGTGGACGTACACCGGCACATTGCCGGGCCCGACACCGTAAGCGGGTTTGCCGGAGCTGTAGGCGGCCTTCACCATGGCCGTTCCGCCTGTTGCCAAGATGAGATCCGTCCACTTGTGCCGCATCAGCTCCCCGCTCGCCTCCAATGACGGATGCGAGAGGCAGTGAATGAGCCCAGGCGGGGCTCCCGCTGTCTCTGCCGCTTCCCGCATAACAGCTGCGGACTCCAATGAGCAGCGCAGCGCTGAGGGATGCGGAGAGATTACGATCGCATTCCGTGCTTTCAGAGCAATCATGCATTTGAAAAAGATGGTGGAGGTTGGGTTCGTTGAGGGAATGATCGCCGCAATGGTTCCGACGGGCTGGGCGATTTCCCAAACCTGCTTGGCCTCGTCCTTGCGGATGATACCGACCGTTTGCATGTCCTTTATTGCCGAGTAGACGTCCCTTGCGACGAAAAGATTTTTGGCCTTCTTATCGGCGGCCTTCCCGAAGCCCGTCTCTTGGACGGCCATAGCTCCCAGCCGCTCTGCTTCCTGCTCCGCCGCTCGGGCCATAGCGGTTACGATGGCATCGATTTGCGGCTGCGTCATTTTTTCCAGGAGCTTTTGGGCTGCCTTTGCCTCTTGAAGATGGCCCCGGACCTCCTGGATCGCCAGTAAATCAGTGTCCAGCTTCATGTGGGCGGTTCGCCTCCTTCAGCCGTTAGTTCCGTGAATAGCCGGATCAATTCCGCTTTGCTAACCAACTGGATATCGCGACCGGAAAGCGGGAACTTCGATGTGCTATGGGCAAGCTCCCGGAGCTGGGCTACCGTCATTTTGTTCCAGTTTGTTGTCGTTGCAGGAGGCTCTTCCTGTTTCCGCGTTTCTGGTGCAGAAGCTTGGGGTGGATCCTTCCGTCCGATACCCTGCAGCATCGTATAGACCGAGGGGTCAGGGCGTGGAATCACCTGTGTGCCGAGCAGCTTGCCCACTCTTGTCGCTTCTGCAGCCCCAGCATCTACAGCCGCTTTGACTGCTGCCACATCGCCCCATATATAAACCGTTACGATGCCCGCATCTACTTTCTCGTACATCGTGACCTTGACATCCGCCGTTTTCGCTGCAGCATCAGCCGCTGCAATCAGTGCCGGCAAGCCGTAAGTTTCAATCATGCCTAAGGACAACTTCTGTCCATCCATTACGGTACACCCGCCTCTTAATAGCCTATTCTCTTCGGATCTCTGGCGATGCTTCGAACGGCTTCCGCAAACGCCTCTGCTGCCGCCGTACAAGCCGATTGACTGCCTGTCAGCAATGCTCCCGCAAAATTCGTCTCCGTCGGCGGACCGTAGAATTTGCACATGCGCACATCGGCGGCTTTGAGTGCAGCATCCAGGCCGTAGACGGCTTCTAACGGCGGAGCAATTAAATAAGCAAGCGGCTCGCCTTCCTGGATCTCCGCCTCTTTGGAGAGATACGAGCCTGTGCGGGATACCACATGCGCATAGTACGCGTGTGTGGCTTCGGCATTCAGCGCGTAGAAGCAAGCGCCGGTCTCCATCACTTGGATGGCGGCGTCCAGCCCGCTTCTCACCTCATCCGGCGAAGCGCCGCCGATGATGCCGATGAATTCACCGGACAGCGGCCCCGATGCATGGCCCGATCCCGCATAGAATGAGCGGGCATACACCACCTCCACCGCTGCATTCTTCGTCGCTTCATCGATTGCGGTGTAGCCTACATCGTCGATGGATGAGGTCAGGAGGCCAAGACTGCGGAGGCCGGGCTTCAGCTCCAGCTGCTGCGCGAGCCCGGCGTCGACGTTAGGGATGATCCGGACGGCAAGCGGTACAGCGCGTATCGGTATTTCGTTAGAGCTCACTCCCTTCACCTCTCCGCCTGGATTGAAAGCAAAAAGGTGCCCCGGTTCGGAGAACGCTCGACGTTCTTGGACCTGAGGCACCTTTGCCTGTTTTATGCTTTTGTTAATGGATATGCGGTAGGTGGTGGGGATATGCTTAATTATTACTTCTTCCCCGCACGCTTCGCCTTCGCCTTCTCCAAATTCCGAGCAACCCTGTACTTCACTATCCTGCCAATCAATTCATAAGGTATTGGCTTTCCTAAAGGAAATTGCAAAGTCCCTTTCGACGAATGATACTCTGCCACTTCATCTTGGAACTCGTTAATCCCGTCCGGTGCTGGGTAGAATCCGATATGATTTTTAAAAGCTGCAAAATGCACCAAATTCCCATGCTGCTCGAAAGTAGGCATTGCATAACTAATCTTTTCCTTAGCATCCGGTGCGGACTCCTTGATGACTTCTCTTAGCTTTTGAAGTATTTCCTGAACCTCTGGCGAAAATGTTGAGATGTATTCATCAATGGATGAGAACGTGATTTTTTCCTTCATGGTTTCTCCTTTTTATAGGCGCTTTAGTTCCCGATTGTCATGTTATTACCAGTATATCACAGCAATCATGAATTAAACGGAGGCTGCATTTTCTCTACTTCAACCAACAAAAAAAGAAAACCCAAAAGCTCATTTAGCCTCTAGGCTTTCTTTTTTGTAGTTTCTCAGAAGTACAGCTTTGTTTACTTCTTCCAATACATATTTTCACGCTTATGCTTAATTCCATCTATCCAAACAATTGATTTATCTTCCTCAACCTCAAATATGAGAATGTCTTGATAAAGGCCAAGTCTCGCCCAATATCCTTTTAATTTACCAAATGATATTTGTTTCGCCGTAAGTGTCGGCGTAAAGGAAAGTCGCTGGATAGATTCGAGATAGATACTTTCCTTAACTTCAGGTGGATAAGCCCGTATACTAGCTAGTTCAATTAGAGCCGTTTGCGACCAATATACTTTATAAACTTTCTCCACGCTCAAACTCCTTCATCTTGATACGGAGATAATCCAGCCCTTCTTGCTCGCCATAGACTCGTCCGGCGTTTCGATCTTCACGGCTTTTTTGAATCATATAGAAGACATCATCATCTTCAGAAAGAGCTTTGATATCCAATTGCTGAGCAGCTTCACGTTCTCGCTTCATGTTCAAGTAACCAATAAAATCAAGCACTTCCATAGCATCTTGTTCAGGAATACGGTCGATCAAACGTTTCAACTCTTCACGATTCACGCTCATCTGTTACACCGCCTTTATATTACTTTTACCATTATACCACACCCCAGTAACAACTAATCACTTGTTTTCCCTTACAAGCCTACCCCGATTTCAAAAAAAGCCAACCCCCTAAAGGATTGGCCGCTCTTCTCATTACTGCTCCATCAACTTAATTTGAGGCTCCCAGCCCAACAATCTTTTCGCCTTCGCGTTGGAAATGAGAGATGCTCTTCCCTCAAGCGGGGAGCGAATTTCTTTGACGCCTGGAAGGTATTTTTCGACTAGCTCACGAGTTAGTCGATTCGACGAGCTATCATCCGCTGCAATGATTAACGCCTCCGCGCCAAGTCCATCGACTTCAATCGCTTTGAGACAAGCAGAAGCCACGTCCCTTGCATCGATGTAAGACCACAGGATGCGCAAACGCGCGTCCGTATTGTCGAAATTAGCTTTCAGCTGCTCATAGCTCTCGGGCACAAGAATATTTCCTAATCGGAAACTAACCACTTGCATCCCGGTACGCCGGTGAAACGCCTGCGCGGTTACTTCGTTCACGACCTTGGACAAGCCATAACTGTCCTCGGGCAACTGTGGATGCTCTTCATCAATCGGGAGATACTGAGGCTCGAAAAACTCACTGGCAAAACAAATGCCATAAGACGACTCACTCGACGCGAGCACGACTTTACCGATGCCTAAGTTGGCTGCAGCCTCCAAAATATTGTAGGTACTCATCACATTATTACGGAAGCATACATCATTCGTGTGTGTATAGGCTTGAGGGATAGCGGCAAAATGCACAATACCCACCACCTCTTTACGATTGCCAGTACTAAATTGTGATATCGCATTATGTACCTGACCCAAATCATTGAGATCGGTAATAATCGTCCGACAAATCGGCTCCGCTGGAGCCTTCACGTCCAAATTAATGACATCGTAGTTATTTTCTACAAAATGCTTTAAAATCCACTGGCCAGCTTTCCCGCTGCCGCCAGTTACAATGATCCGCTTTTTTTCCATGAATCTTTAATCCTCCTTAGGTCTTATCAGCCTCTATAAAAATCCCGAATCCAGCGATGCGGCTTCAGCTTCTCAAGTTGTGCCTCGGTTAGTCCTTGCCCGTCTCCCACCCGCATATTAGCCTCCACGTTTCGAACGGAGCGCATACCCGGAATGACTGTTGATACAGCGGGATGGCTCAGTACGTACCGCAGTGCGGTTTCCGGCATTTGCTCCATAGAAATATCCAGATCAGCAGCGATCTTCTGAACGCGGTTATACACCTGCTGCTTGCGGTCGCCTCGGAAATAGCTGTTGCGGAAGTCGCCTTCGCTAAAAGTCGTATCCGGCGTAATGCGCCCCGTCAAACCGCCTTCATCCAGCGAAACTCTGACAATGACGCCGACGTTGTGCGCTGCACAGGCAGGGAGCAGTTGATCTTCAGGACTTTGATCGAAAATGTTATAAATAACCTGCACCGTATCAACGAGCCCGGATTCAATCAGCTTAAGGGCATTGTTCGGTTGATGATCGTTAATCGATATGCCAAAATGGCGGATTTTGCCCTGCTCTTTCAGCTTGCGGATCCCTTCCAGCCAATCTCCTTGCCCCACCCACTCGTCCGACCAGACGTGGAACTGCTGCACATCAATCGTCTCTAGGCCCAGATTGCGCAGGCTTTGCTCCGTACTCGCAATGACATGCTCCGCCGTAAAAGCCTCCTCTACAGGTACGCCATCACGTGCTGGCCATTGTCTATTTTTCGGAGGGATTTTGGTAGCCACATAGATAGGCTTATCGTGGGCTTTCACGACTTGCCCCACAAGTCGTTCACTGTGACCGTCTCCATAGCCCAAGGCTGTATCTATAAAATTCAATCCCAGCTCGATAGAACGATTTAACGCTTGAATCGATTCGTCATCGGATGCACCGATCCAAGCTGTTTTACCGATTCCCCATGCGCCATATCCGATTTCCGATATCTGTAAGCCCGTTTTTCCAAGAGTTCTATAGTTCATATGCAGCCCTCCATCCATTAACTGTTTGCTTTCACTGCTATTATACAGGGAAAGGAAAAGCTGCATAAGAACTGAAAAAGTTGTCAGTTAGTAACGTTGGAGTAAGTATGGGAGGAGAAGTAAAGGAGGAAAATAAAGACCGCCAGTTTCACCCTGACGGTCGTTTTGAGTAAGAGATAGATTACTAGTCAAGCTAAAAGTGCGTGCTTATTCCCGGTTAGCTTCCGAATAATTGATCACCTCAGTTACTCTATCAAAGCCTACAACCGAGGATCCATCTCCCTCTCCCCAGCAACCTCGAACAGCAAATTCGCAACAACTTCCTTATACTTGTCATGATCCGGTGTGATCTCATCGAACCTAATCGAGAGCATCCGATCCCCAAGACGATATTCATTCATCGAGGTGCGAAGCTTTTGATTTATGTTCTTTTGTTTCATCAGCTTCTTGTACTTGTGCGGGAAACGGTAGTCATAGCCGTAAATGATCGACAAATAGTCCTTATTGCGAACCTTCATATAAGGCGCCAAATTGGCTTGGATGACTTCAGGCTTGATCACGACGCCTTCCATATAGTTATCCACAGTTAGCCTTGAAAAGTAGCACTCAGCCTTTTCATAGCAATCCGGATCGGCAAGATCCAGCAGTAGAAACTCATCCTCCGACAAAAAGCTGTATACCTCCGAAGTCTTCCAATCTGGGATGCACTCTTCGCCGTTTTCATAAACGATTTTCAACAAAGCAAAAGGTTTGTAGGTAAGTTCCCCGTCTTCCGCATATAGGTTTGGTACGCTTGAACATGCTGCTTCACCGGAACATAGGAGCTCAGAATATCGTGGACATTCTTATAGTTTTGATAAATGTGTGAGCCGTATTTGTCACTGAGCGAGGTCTTGGACATGTTGTACTGATCCTTCTCAAACCCGCTTGCCCGGTAATCGGCAGTCAACTTGTCAAATGCTTGCTCAAAGCCATTTTGCTGCAAAAAAGCCAACTCGCTCTCCAAAGCCTTCTCAATCGGCTTGAACTGCCTTTGAATCAACCCGTCGCCGATCGCTTTCCACGGCAGCAGCTCGCCGTCCAGAATGAGCATTGCGATCTGATTTTCTTCCATATAAGCGCTGAACTTATGCTGCAGCGTTCCATAGATTTCCGTCAAATCGACCTGGTTGATGCGATAACCATTACGGCTGACCGCAAAACACTGGTCTATATCCTTATTCAAGTAAATATTACACCGTGAACCCATGTACTTCGGTTGTAGAACAACCTTTGAAGCACCCCTCTCCGCAAAATAACCCAAGCCACAACGCAAAGATTCCAAGTCCTGCGCAGCCTCATCCTTATCAGCCGGAGACATTGTCCCTGAGATGAAGTTGACCTTATTCCTGGACACGTAATGCAGTCTGCGAATCTCATCCTCACCCATATCTTGCAGCGACACCTTTCTCTCTTCATGAAACAAAGTCTGAAGTGCATCCGTCATCACGGTTTGCTCGGACTTCTGTGATTTCATGAACGGCTTGTATGAAATGCTGACGGAAGTCAACATATGACCATGCGCACTTCCTGTGTCGATATGGATTTTGTTTTTGATACGGAACGCATTTCTGGCGGCAACGTGCCCGAAAATGTGATACGGATGATTCTTCACCGCTTCATCTCGGAGAAAAGTAAGCTGCTCCTCCAATGGCGCACTACGATCAATGCGATAATTCCGCTGATGACGAATCGAATTCGCGTCCAATTTGCCCATATATTTGTTTTTGCACGGGGCATGTGTCACGTAAAAGGAAGGACTATTCAGGCCATTCAATCGATAAAACGGCTTAGCAATCGCTACCAGTTCATTAAACTTCTCAAGCAGCACCGCATCCTGCGAAAGCAATTGTGTTGAATCGAAGTAAGTATGAAGCAGTTCTTGATCGACCCCGCCGATCTCTCCCCGCATGAACTTATAAACAAAATTCTCATGATTCCCCATGACAAACAGAAAGTGCTCCTGATTTTCATATAGAAACTCAACGATTTCCCTCGTCTTCTTCCCCTTATCGATCCAGTCTCCGACAGAGATGATCTTCATATGGCGTACTTTATCTGTAACCACCAGCTTGTTACCCTCGATTCTATAGCCGTAGCTCAGCAGAAGCGCTTTAAGTTCATCCACACACTCATGAATATCACCTATGACAATATACTTCATGTTTTGTGGGAGAATTGTTGAAAGGTATTCCTCTTGATCTTCAATAACCACTTGGTAGGCAGGTTTCGCCCCACCCTCAGTCAACGAGTAAAAGTCCTTATAACGGACTTTATGAATCTTGGAGTACCCCTCCCGTGAGAGTGAGCCCAGCACTTCTTTTCTCAACCGATTAATGTGACTTGTAATCAGTTTCTTCGAGCGATCCGAGGCATAATAATCTTCGCGCTTGCGGTAATCAAACAGAATAACTTCCAAGTTATAGTTATTGGCATGCGCAATCTCCCGAACCTTAGCACGGAATTCCTCGGCCAGCCCCGTCGTATCCACAATTACGAATTCCGCGTTGACCGGGAATGAAGTAGCCATCTTCAGCTTCTCAAACAACAGATGAAACGCCTGCTCACTCGCCTCCAACATCACTTGATCATATTTATCATAGTCATAGCCCAAAACCTCTTGGCGGAGGCTATCGGAAGATAAATACTGCACGTTTGCTTTTACATTCCTAGACTCATCAGCGAACCTCAACCCGGGAATCAAGACTTCCTTCGCGAAAGTCGTTTTCCCGCACTCCGTTGACCCAATCAGCATGAATATCGTATGAACTTTGGTTTGGATCTCCATCTCCTACGCCCCCCTTTTCTTAAGAATAACGCCTTGCGTTGTCTGGATATGATTGACCCCGTCCCCGATGGAAACGAATTCATAGTCAAATCTGGTTTCACAAATGACATCCATCAACCACTGTTGGAACTCTTCCTGCCCCATCTCCCATTTATGATCCTCATGCCGGAATCCTGGCAGCTCGTAATACACATTGAAGTCAGAGTTAGGCGTCGTAATAATAAAATGGTCAAAATCAACCTGCTCGCAAATGTGCCGAATCAGCCCCTTGGCCTCATCCTCACTCATATGTTCGATGACTTCCGTCAAAATAATATCGACCTTTTCCCCGTTATAAGCTTCCAAGAAGCGGTCAATCGAGCTGAACGGGACGATATTGTCGATCTCTTTGGATTTGGCTTTCCGGGTAACCGTTTCGAGCAGTTCCTCATTAATATCAATCGCGTAGTAGGTACCCTCAATCTTCGCCGAGAACGGAATTGCATAGAAGCCTTCTCCACAACCAACGTCCAAGATGGACTTGTCAAAAGGAAGCGCACGAGCAATATAATTCCTCCGCTGCAGTCCCGTACCCCCATAATCAAAACGAATATCGTACCGGCTTGTGTTCTCCAGCTCCGTTTTGTAATTCTTGAAGCGTTCTTTTGAAGATAGGAAATGGCGAACAAACAAGCTGCGAATATAAAATGGCGCGTCAATTACATTGATACTCTTGATATATTTATCCAAAATGCTTTCTGAGATATCGATATATTCGTTGCCAAACATGGATAAAAACAAGCACAGCACACTCACGGCATGCATCAGATGATAGAGGCTTCGCCGTGTTGTAACCGTAAGCGAGTAGCTTTTGTGAGCTTGATGCACGATTTCAAACGTAAAGTCTTTCAAGTATTTTTGGAAAAACTCCACGTACCGTACCATTTCAATATGAATCATATTGATATAAAAAGTATGCTCGTACCCTTCTACATCCCGTTCGTCCTGCGCCTTAAGCGGAGCCGAGAAAAACTCATTAATTGCATTTAACGGAAATAAAGGCGTGTTATAGCGAGATACATTGAGATATTCAAAGTTCTCTTGTTCGTTTTGTTTATACGAGATTTCATTATCCGCATCCTTAAAATACACATTGAACGCGGAGGCGTCCGTATACCAGCCATATGCCATACCCTTCCGAATGGATCGGAGCATGACACCGGATTCCGGGTTCTTTTTGATGATAAAAGAAAGCTGCGGGTTGGTCGATCTTACTTGAACAATAGCCATCGTTATCTTCCCCTTGGATATCAAAGTATAAAAAAAGGCCATGGACTCCAAAGTCCATGACCAGGTACATACAGCTCACACAGAGAAACCAGCAGAAATGCCTAGTTGAATCCGCCCGCGCTAATACCAGATGAACCGATGAGAGATGATTGATATATACAGTTAACTGCAACCCCAAATATTGTAAACGGAAAATTCCTCAAGCAATAAACTCGGCCATAATCCTACTAATATCAAAAGGAGTAATCCCCTCACTCACCGAAAACACCGTCTGAGCCCTATCGGCATCTTCCACGATTCGGCCCCTAGCCGCAGCATGAAGCATGAATAGATCATACAAATTAGGCTTTATTAACGAGGTCATCGCTTTCCCCATTAGGACCATGCCTTTTTGATTACCCTCTACATTGTTGTAAAAATGAGGGTGCTTTTGCAGCGCTAAGTCACACCAAATGACCTCCCGCTCCACCAGATCCAAAATAACCGGAATCGCAATCCTCGTATCTGCTGCAATATCAATGCGATCCATCACAGTCGAAGGTTCAAAAACTTCCCCAGAGTTAGGATGCTTCCGCATCATCCAGCCCGCAAAACATTCAGGCAGATCACAGTAAGGCTGCTCCGTAAAAGAATTCAATGAGGCGACAACATAGCGTCCACCATATTTAACAACAGAGGGAATATCCAAATCTATAAACTCACATGCCCCAAAGGGCGCAGATGTAATATCCCCGCTATGAGCAGCTTTATATTTATTCGAGCGCAGATTCGTGTAAGAGATATGTTCGACATACTGCCAGTGCTCATCATACATGACGGCAGAGAGGTCAATATCGACTCTTCCTGTATGCTTTCCACCAACCGTCCCTTCTTTCCACCATAAGAAAAAGCGGATCGTGTCGCCCTCCGGCATCTCAAGCCGACTGCCACGAACTATCGTACGAAGCGCCTTACTTGCCGATCTTTGTGAAAAAGGCATCACATATTGCTTCAATCTCGCATCAACATACACGTCTCCCAATGAGGGAAGCTCGGCGAATCGAGTGATTAACGTGCTTTTGCACGTTTGTACGATCGTTTCACACGCTGCCGCTTCAATGTCAGGAAGGATATTCGGGATGGCAACTGCATTGCCCACATTCCCCTTCGGAAAGAACGTACGCAGGTCATGCCTTTCATGCCTATGGCCAAAATGAGCCATCACTTGAAGTAATACGGGAGTTGATATTTGTTCTGCAACTTCAGCAAACTTTTCAACAACCGGCGTGAAATCCTCGTTGATTCTAAGCAATTGATCCAGCCGTCTAGCGAACTCTCCGGCACGATTTTTCAATAGATCGGCAGCCAAACTTGTATCTTGCATGCGGAGCACATGTTCAACCCTGCCACCAAATGTTGCAAAAGGCTTATTATTTCGAAGGATATCAAATGCTTCCTTGCAGCCTTCATATTTATTTTTATACTCAGCAGGGTGTAGGATTTCTCCAAGACGGATCCAGCGATTTTTATAGCGCAGCATATCCTCAATCCTGTTTCCACATTGCTCCAGCAGCTCCAGCAGCAACCGCCTTTCAGGGCGCTTAAACTTCCGAAACTTTGTGTTCGTTGCAAGACTTACATCCCCGTCCGATAGGGCGACAACTAACCGCAGTACATCCGTTGCAGTCGTCATGTATTTTGCTATGTGCTTGATGTTGGCCTTTTCGTATTTGAGGAGTGCGCCCACGACAAACCCCACATTTTCTTTCATCGGGATCTCATCCGGCAATACAGTACTCAGATCATCATACATTAAGATCACCAATTCAATATCTACCCTATCCAATTCGGAGATCGAGCCTTTCGCCCCAATGAGATTACGCATATTTTGATCAAAATCTGCCAAGCTTCCGAGATCTATAACCTTCAAATCCACCTGATCCAACAGCGGGAACCTCTCCAAGGCTACATGTTCGGGCAGCTGAAATGTTACATAGTGAAGAATGGCGTTCACGTAAAGCTCCGCTTCACTTGCCAACATCACTTGTTTCGGGAAATTCGGATACATAGGTTTGAAGTTGACGTTCGCTCCTATGAGCGATTTCAAATCCATTACAAGCTGATGATACAGCTCGGTAAACGTTTCAATAGATAAAGTCTGAAGCACTTCCATAAGCTCTTTGGAAAAAGTAAATCCTAAGTACTCTATATTTTTCATTGCTGTAGCGATATATGTTCGAGGAAGGCGGCTATGACCAGGATGTACAATGAGCTTCCTATTTCTTCTTAAATAAACGGTATTTCTCATTTTGGCATAACGCCTCCTCTTGGGATTTTAATAAAATCAGGTAACTTGCATCTCTATTTCGCCCAATACGATTAATTTAGAAGGAAGAGATGCAATAGCCTGATCGGGTATCATTTCAGGAAAGCTGCCGCCCTAGATACCAGGGATGTTGTAGAAGGAAGGACGGCAATAGCCTGAAGCGACGGATGGGAAATGTTTCTTGATGTCATCTTCCCACAATTTGGATGGCGCGAACATGGTGAAAGTATTACGACGTTGGTTTTTTGTGATTATTGAGAGAAAGAAGTGCAAAAAAATAAGCCCTAGAAAAGGGCTTATCCTTAGTAGGAATCTAAATCCACATACAGGCGGCAGGAGGAATGATGACGCAAGATGGAGGCCGGACAGCTCGTCGATATCGGCTCGTACAGCGTTCTTCGAACGGCTTCCCGCTTGTTCTGACCGGGAACCATACAAAATAAATGTGCCCCTGATAGAAGTGCAGGAATTGTTAAAGTAATGGCATGAGTAGGCACATCTTCTAAAGCAGTGAAGCAGCCGTCGTTAACTTGCTGCAAGCGGCAGGCGAGATCGAGTTCAACCGGCTTTACCCAAGAGCGGTCCCCGAAATCGGCAACAGGCGGGTCATTAAATGCAATATGGCCATTCTCTCCTATGCCTAGGCAGACAATGTCGATTGGCTTTTCCTGAAGCAGTGCTTCATACCTGTCACACTCAGCTTTAATGAGGTTCGTAGAATCAATGAGATGAACGCTCGCAAAAGGCACCTTCTCAAACAGCCGATGCCTTAAGAAGGCACTGAACATTTGGGGAGCTCCGGCTGGAAGTCCAATATATTCATCCATATGAAAGGCTGTTATTCGGGTCCAGTCTATCCCATCGATCAGAAGAAGTTCCTCTAAGAACTCATTCTGGGAAGGTGCCGCTGCAAAGATCATTCTAATCTCGTTTTGGCTGCTTAACAGTTCCTTCACAACAGCGGCCACTTGGGCAGCGGCGGCTTTGCCTAGCGACTTTCGATCTGAAAATACTTGCACACTCAATTTCTCAACATGACTCGAAAGTACAGTTTGAACTTCCAACGTTTCTATCCTCCTAACTATGCACTTCGCAGTTCGTTCATATCCAATCTTCATCGATCGTTTTCAATAACCCTTTTAATGCCTGACTGGCGATTTCGAACAATTCGACAGGCGTATGATCCGGGTACATACCTGAATAGACCAAATGGGGCTCTAAGGATAAAAATCCGTCATATCTCAAACTTTGCAATTGCCCCAGCAACTCGATAAGATGCCCGTCTCCCTTTCCAGCGGGTACTTCTTTTCCGTTGTTAAGTGTGACATCTTTAACATGAATGTAGGAGATATAAGGCTTAAGTGTATGAAAGGCTTCTACCGTGGAATTTACCCCGCTCTGCAGGAAATTGCCCGGATCGAAAGCTTGACGCAGGTTTAGTGAAGCACAAGTCTCCAGCACATCTAAGCACCGATCTGGTGTATCTCCATACATACCTGATTCATTCTCAAGTAGTAAAATGACATTCTCCTCTTCCGCTCGTTTGACCATCCGCTTTATTCGGTGCATGACCTCTTCGCGATGTTTGCTTAATTCATCTCCCGGTGGCAATATAAAAGAAAACATGCGGATAAATTTTGTCCCGAACAATTTGGCTACATAGAATGCTCTTTCCAATGCGAGAAGATGATCTTCGAAGTCATCCAGAATGCCGATTTTGCCTATGGGGGAACCGATAGCAGATACAAGCATCTGATTGCTCTCGAGTGCTGCCTTTACTGCTAGCAACTCTCCATCTTTTAATTTAAGCACATTGGTATTCCAGACACTTCGAAATTCAATATGCTGAATCTGTTCCCCCTTGCACACAGCTATTTGCTGCATGAGATCAGGGGATATCTCATCTGCGAATCCTGTCAATTTCATCATAGGAAGACCTCTCATATCATTCTGGATCTATTGATACTGTTTACTCATTTCTACCAACTCGTTATACGCTTGCTCCGGCGTGGATTTACCGAACATTAACTTTTCCGTAGCGGTTACGTAATCTTTGGCTCTCCAGCCTGACCATTTTTCAGGTGTAAAAGGAAATGGCGGTGCATCCTGAGCCCCTTTGGTCAGCAGATCAACTCCCATTTTGTCGGCAGCGCTGAAGCTGGGTGATACGTGATCAAGAACTTTGCTTGAGACAGGAACCCCGCGACTGGTGCCAAGAATATCGCCCGCTTCATTGCTGTTAATAAACCAGTCAACGAATTTCTCCGCTTCCGTCTTGTTGGGTGAGTTAGAGCTAATGCTCCAATACATGGAAGGAGTTAGCCAGCCTCCTTTTTGTTTCTCCTTAGGAACGGTTACCATCGCATACGAGCCAGGGCTCATACTGTCTAACGCCGTAGACTGTGCGGCATAAAGCTGTCTGATTAAGACTTTATTTTTAACCATCAAATCGTTTTGCGGATCTAAATCTTGATTCGTAACCGAAACTTCCGGTGGGGGTACAACGCCCTCTTTTCTTAATTGCGCATAAGTGGTTTGGAATTTAATAAAGGAGTCTTTATCTAGATTAAATTTACCGTTATCAAGAATCATACTGCCTTTACCTTGACTAATCTGGTACATGTCTGCCATTTCAATATTGGTTGTGGAATCCAGTAAAGCATAGCTGTCTTTGCCTAGTTTAGCCTTGGCGTCCCGTCCGAACTGGAAATACTCATCCCAAGTCCAATCATTATGCGGTGCCGTAATTCCCAGCTTATTAACAAGTACTTTATTGTAAGCCATCCCATTAATGTTCTTGCCAAGCGGAATAGCATACAGCCTATCATTGACTTTACCCGTGTTTAGTAGAGATGGCTCCATATTAGAAGTATTCGTATTTTTTAACTCAGCTAATTGATTATTGGTTACATATTGATTTAGATAAGCCGGGTCCATCTGATAAATGTCCGGTGCATTTTTCGCCGCAACCTCAGTCGCGAGCTTATCCCAATAACCATCCCAGCCAGAATACTCAGGTTCAAAGGTAACATTCGGATGCTGCTTCGTGTAGAGATCAAGAACCTTCAAAGTCAAATCATGCCTTGTCTGCGCACCCCACCAATCAATTCGCAATTTAACCGGTTTGGCAGCATCGCCTGCACTTACGGGGGCACTTGACACTGCAGTGTTCTCACTGCCTCCAGAAGCTGTTTCCTTTGGAGTACTGCAAGCGGTTACAGAAAACATAGAGATGGCAAGCATTCCAGGTACAAGAACCCTTTTTACCGTTTTTCTCATGCAATAATTACCCCTCTCAACTGAGTATGTCTAACTGGATACACTATCATCTTAATGTCTGTGACCGAGGTTGGGTATGCGGGAAACTTCCGAACTATTTCAAAATATTCTAATCCTTCAATTCTTCACTAAGTCCGTCGGCGTATGGCCTGTTATCTTCTTGAATAAGGTGCTGAAATAAGGAATATTCTTATATCCGACTTTCTCAGCAATCTCATAAACAAGCCATTTTCCGTCCAGAATCATTTCCTTTGCTTTCTCAATCCGCACCCTTGTCAAATACTGATTGAATGTTTCACCGGTAACTTTCTTAAAGATGTAGCACAAATAGTTTTTCGAAATGGATACAATGTCCGCTAACTCCTCTAATGAAATCTCCTCTGTATAATGCTCATGAATATACGCAATAATCGTATCCATTGCTTTTTGATGCTTAAGGTTGTCCTTATATTTGCGACTTTCTAGAATGACATCAATAATATGATTCAACCATAGCTCAAACTGGATAACCGATGTGATTTTGTCCAAATCATTTTGCAGCGTATTGGTGGGATAAATGTCGTTCAGTACAACACCCGCATCGAATAAAGTATAAGCAAGAATAGTCCACATTTCTTTGGTTTGCTGCTGAAGATGCTCTTCGGGTGCCAGCTTGATATCCCGCAAATGAACGATGTAGCTATTCACCAGCTCTTTCGCGTAACTCGACTTAGAGTTTCGTATCGCTTGTGCGAAGTCATGATAAAATGCCAACTGAGTTTCGTTCCATCCAGAGTTAACTGTTGCAGCTTGCGTTTGTATGGATAAAAAGGCCTCGGTTTTAGATTCGCATATTCGCTGCCAATGATCCTTTACATGACCGATTCCGATTAAAATGTTGACCTTTACATATCTTTCTACACATTCACGCATTTCTTGGCATAAAGGATTAACTCTTTTTTGATTTATTTCGTCTGGCACTTCTCTATCGCCATGTAAAATAATCGCCATATATCTTGTCTGCAGTTCGACAATTTGCGATTTTGGCCATTCCTTTTGCAAAACCTCATTGGCTACATTGCCAACGGAAAATCGCAGCAAATTCCAGTCGGAAATAGAAGTTTGATCACTCCGCTGATCTCTAAGTATCTCTATACCAATTACGAGATGCTTTCCATTTAACCAGTAATCCGGCTGCATACCTAGCAAGCGTTCATGGTATACACTTTCTTTGTAAGTCCCGTCTACAATCGACTTGATCCATTCTTTTGTGACGAATGGTTCGTAGCTTAGCAGCTTCTTGTAGACTTCATCCATTTTTTCTTTTTGAATGACCTCTTCTTCTAACCGGTGAATCATTTTCTTCATGACGGTGTGCAGCATTTCAACGGATGTTGGTTTCGATAAATAATCATCCACATCCAAGCGTACGGCCTGTCTGGCATATTCAAAATCGGAATATCCGCTCAGAATGATAATTTTACCTTGAAATCCCTCTTCCCGTAATTTCTCAATCATATCCAAGCCGTTTAAAACAGGCATATAAATATCGGTTATCACGATATCTGGACATGTGGCACGGATGAGCTCCAGCCCCTTCTGTCCATCCTGCTCTTCACCGATAAACTCCAAGTCAAGTTCCGCCCAAGGGATGATTTTTCTCATTCCCCGAAGCACATTCGGATCATCATCGACGATTGCCACTTTCCACATATTGTTCTCTCCAGTGATTTGAATTTTCAATTCTTGGCTGCCGAATACAGACTTCCGTGCCTTGCCCTGGTTCACTTTTGATATGGATTCCGTATGTACCGCTATAATAAGCATCCATCCGTTCCTTCACGTTCCGGATTCCATACCCGCCTGTTTTCCGACGTTTTTGGTTTTCCCACGCTTCCTTCATTCCTTTACCATTATCGGTAATCGTGAATAAAATGCCCTCAGCTGACTCAACAGCCCGGATGACAATTCTCCCCTGCTGTACGCCATGCAGACCGTGCATGACGGCGTTCTCCACAAAAGGCTGCAGCGTCAATTTTAAAATATAACCATTCAATATCGCTTCCGGCACTTCGACAACGTAATCAAATTTATTTCCCAAACGAATCCGCTGAAGCTCCATGTAACAGTGTATATGTTCCAACTCTTCTTGAACTTCAATTAAATATTCGCCATTGGAGAGACCAATCCGAAACATACGCCCCATTAATCCCACAACTTTGCTAATTTCAAAATGGCCAAGCTCAATCGCCATCCAGTTAATCTGATCGAGCGTGTTATATAAAAAGTGCGGATTAATCATAGCTTGTAAAGCCTTTATTTCAGATTCTTTCTGTTGAATATAGCGATTCTCCAAGGATTGAAACATTTCTGCATTGCTGTCGAGCATATTTTTATAGACGATAAAAATCGTTCCGAATTCATTGTGGTAATCACTAGGAAGCTGGGTCTTCTGGCTGCTTTGCGGAAGTTTTTTATTGAATCGGTTCATTTCGCGCAATAGGATACGGATCGGTCTCGTAAACTGATTAGACAGCACCAGCGTTAAAATAATGGCAAATCCAATTGCGATTAGTCCAACAAATAATAAAATCGTTGAAATTTTTGTACTTCCTCGGGTTATTTCCTTCCAAGGTGTAATCTCTACAAGTATCCAATTCGAATTATAAAGCCGCGTCCAAACAATTAGAGAGTCATTGATTTCCTTATCCTTACTGCTGCCGAAACGAATATGGGCATTTCCCGTCCTGCTGTTATCAATACGGTTGAGTATCAATTCCTGCATGTCAGGCCCAATAGAGTAATCTCCGAGTGTAGAAATAATTCTGCCCTTAAAATCCATCATGACCCGGGTACTGGATCGATGCGTACTGTCGCTGATTTCATCTTTTAATAAATTCCGAATTGCCGAAGACTTCATATGGAACGCAAGATCACCTTGATATCGACCTGTGTACGAATATATTTTCCGAATAAAACTAATAACAGGTGTCGAGCCATCCTCCGTGGTCATACGACTCTCCGGTATCCAAGTAAAATCCGTATCTTGTATTAACGGATACCACGATTCCTCCTTCAATGCCTCGATGCTTTTGAAATTGACAGGAGTCCCTGAAATTCTCATTGGCTGATGAAGGACGTACAGATCAATGGACTCAATGATGTTGGTGCTGAACACAATATTAGCCATATACTCTACAACCGTTTTCTGCTGCTGATAATTGGAATAACTGTCCCCCTCTGCACCTAAAAAGCTCTGTACATTCGTATTCCGGGATGCTGCAAGTGAGATTTGTTCAATTGAATTCATTTGCGTAACGATCTGTTTATTCAATTGATTTAATAGATTCTGCTGATAATACGACGTATTACTGACTAGCTCTCGAGCAGAATAATTGTAGCTAATTACGATAACAGCAATGATCAGAATCACAATCAAACAGGCAAAACTGCCGAATAACAAGTGGTCGATCCTGTGTCTTTTGAAAGGGTTATACATGACCTGCACCTCCCTCCCTCCATCTGTGCACTTTCCTATCCTTTAATTCCTGTTGTTGCAATTCCTTCAACAAAGTGACGCTGAAGCATAAAGAAGATGATGGTTGCTGGAATCACTGAGATTAAGGACATCGCGAGCAGTTGGCCCCAAGGTAAATTGCCCTGGGTATCGATAAACATTCTTAAAGCCAAAACAACCGTGTAGTTGCTCACAGAGTTCAAATAAATTAATTGGCCAAAGAAATTGTCCCAATTCCAAATAAAGCAATAAATCCCTACCGTAACTAATGCCGGCTTGGTTAAGGGCATAACGATTTTCAAGTAAATGCCGAACGAAGAGCTGCCGTCCATTTTGGCTGATTCATCCAGCTCTCTTGGAATACCACGTATGAACTGGATGAGCAAGAAGACAAAGAAGGCATCTGCCGCCAGCAAGTGGGGTAAAATTAACGGCCAATACGTATTGATCCACCCCAGCCCGTTAAACAAGACATACTGTGGAACAAGTGTAACTTGACCAGGGAGCATTAAAGTAATTAGAAGAATGGAGAAAAAGAACTTTCTCAGCGGAAAATCAAGCCGCGCAAATCCAAAAGCTGTCAAACTGCAGGAAAAGATGGTGGTCACCAGAATTGCAAGCATTAATTTAAAAGAATTCAAATAGAAATGGGTGAACGTATACCGAGGGATGGCTACCCACCCTTTCGTATAATTGCTCCATAACCATTCCTGAGGAAATAAATTGGGGGAAAGCAGCTCCGTGTTTGACTTGAGTGAAGCGCCGATCCACCAAAATAGAGGGTAGAGCATCAATAGACCCACCACTAACAACAAAAGATGAGTTAAGGGAGTTTTCCAGCGGACGGATGCCCTCACGATCATTTGGCTCCCCCCGTTTCCGATTCGTAATGAACCCAATATCTTGTGCTGGCAAAAATAAGCATAGTAAAAAGACCGATGATGACCAGTAAAATCCAGGCTAACGCCGAAGCATAACCCATCTCAAATCTTCCAAATGCTCTTTGATACAAGTACATGGCATACATGTAGGTTGAGTTCATCGGCCCGCCTTTGGTAATAATGAAGGCCTGAGTAAAGGTTTGGAACGAGCCAATGGTTTGCATAACCATGTTGAAAAGTATGACGGGAGAAATCATCGGTAAAGTTATGCTAATAAACTGTCTAGGTTTAGAGGCCCCGTCTATTGATGAAGCTTCATAGAGCTCCGCTGATATCTGTTTCAACCCTGCCAGAAAAATGACCATGGATGAGCCAAATTGCCATACATCCAGCAGCCCGATAGTCGGAAGCGAAGTTGCAGGATTGGATAACCAAGAGGTGCCGTGGATACCAAACACACTTAAAAGTTGGTTGAAAAGTCCCTCGGTGCCAAATATGTTTTTCCATAAGATTGAAACCGCCATGCTCGTTCCAATTAATGACGGAAAATAGATCATCGTTCTGTACGCAGATATGCCTTTGATATTCCTGTTCAGGAGCATCGCGACAAACAGAGCGAAAATCATTTTCAAAGGTACCGTAAATAAAACAAAATTGATCGTCACCTTCAGAGATTGCCGGAAGAGATCGTCATTCATGATGATTGTTTTGTAGTTTTGTAACCCAATCCACTTGGGTGATGCTAATAATGAATACTTCGTTAATGAAAAATAAATGGACTGAAAGAACGGCCAAACGGTAAGAAAAGCGATGCCTATCAGCCAAAGAGAGATAAACATATACCCCTCGATTGGAGATTCCCAACGTTTTAAAAATCGGTGCCGTTTCTTTCCCTTGGAAGGAAATGCATTCAAAGGGGCATTTACTTTACTCACGCCATCACCTCATTGTTAACCGCATTTTCGAAACCGCTTACAATCCATTCAAGATCTGCTTAACATAATCCAACGACTCCAAAGCGCTGCGATCCAGATTTGCCTCGCTGCCGCCGCCGACAAGCGGTGAACACATTTCGTAGGACAACGAGCCTTGGTATCCTACTTCGTGCAGGGCGGCGATGAATTCTTCGTAGTTTATGCTGCCCTTTCCGATGGGGATGGAGATCATTTCAATGCCATTTTTATCAAATGTCACCGTTTCAGAAACATACTTATACTTCTCTCTGCGAATATAATCGGTGAGATGCGTATGAACAATCATCCCTTTAAATTGAAGTACCGTTTCACGCATGGGTCTAAAATGGTTGTCGATGAATGGCGCATCAAGCACCACTTTGGCGTTAGGTTCGTTAACCTCAGCCATAAAATCGAGCAAGCTTTCGGGATCGCTGGCAATGCACGAATGATTCTGGACACCAATGGTAATCCCATAGGGCGCTGCCATTTGCGCGCTCTCTTTTATCCCTTTTACACAAGCATCCCATTGGCTCCGGTAAGGTATCCCTTCCTTAAAATATCCCGTATACGTTCGAACAAGAGAACAGCCCAGATCGGAGGCGAGCTCAATGATACTCTTCATGTACAACAGCTCTTTTTCCATATAAGCCATATCTTTATGTTCGAAGAAAGCAGAAAAATCATGGTAACTGGCTATACAAGCCAGCTCTAATCCCTTCTCCTCTAGCAGCTGTTTAATTTCTTGTCTTTGCTCTTTATCCAAGTCGAGAGGTGAACAATGCGGTCTTTTGGCAGCAAACTCCACACTTTCAAAGCCTAGCCGAGATGCTTTTTCAATAAATTGCTTTAAGGTAAGAGCAGTCTGTCCACCCCAAGTCCCCGAATAACTAACGGAATGTAAACATGTTTTCAATGGTATCCCCTCCGACTAATGTTGGTATGAAACAAAAACTCGTTTTGAAATCACGAAACCGGAATTACTGTAAAACCATAATTTGTCTTCTCTCTTTAGCAGCAAATCGAGTAATTTCAATAACGTGAATGGATTTCATCCCTACCTGACCGTCCGCTTCAAAAGCTTCTCCTCTCAGGATTGAGTCAACAAAATCTTGATGTACGTTTGCAATGGAGCCCCCCCCGTTAAGGGCATGCTCAATCGTACAGTTCTTTACTTCATTCGGTTTGCAGCTGAACATCTCGGATTGGTAACCCTCTTTAAGTTGGACAACTAATTTCCCAATATCAAAGTTATAGCTTGCATATCCCGCAGTTCCATTGACTTCAAACAAATAAATAGGCATATCCGGACCTGAGTAGGAACAATAGGTCGTTTCCAATACAGCTGTTACGCCGTCCTTTAGCCCGTAAATGGCCGTTGTTACGTCGTCGCCTTTCATTGTTGCGTACAACGTATTGGAATATGCCTGGACCCACTGGATATCACTGTGCAGCCAAGCGAACAAGTCGATTAGATGGATGCCAAGTAGATCCAAAGCTCCCGATGCATCATCCATACGCCACTGCCCTGCACGCAAATTCTTCCCATTGCCCGATATCATTTTGCCTCTAAAAGAGATGATGCTGCCAAAGGCGCCTTCAGCAATCATTCGTTTCATCATTCGAAATGCGGGATCTCCGCGAAAACACATGTATATGCCTAAATTGCGAGCGGACTTATCCGCCGCGGAAATCATCCTTTGCGCAGCCATGATGGAATCAGCCATCGGCTTCTGGCAAAGTACGTGCTTACCAGCCTCAAGAGATTGGATCGTTACTTGTTCATGAAATCGGTTCGGTACCGCAACGTCAACCCAATCAACAGCTGTATCCGCTAAGACATCCTTCAGGCGATCCGTCCAATTGGGAACATTCCACTTCTCTGCGAACTCTTTGGCAACCTGTGCATTCGTGTCACACACCCACTTCAACTCAGACCCTCGCAGCTTCTTATGAATGGGTACATGCAACCAGTCCGCAATTCCACCTGTACCAACTAAAGCTGAGGTTAAAAGCTTCATTCGCTCACATCCTAATTAGAATTTAAAAGATCAACGAATCGTCTTGCGTGGCAGCTCACTCATAATGTTACAGCCTTCACCGTTTGTTGGGTATGAGGGGAACTTCCGATTTCTTTCAATATTCTCTAATGGTCGCATGAAAGCAGGCTTTGATCGTGAGGCAAAACAAAAAAACCGGAAACATTCGCTTCCGGCCAATCGTGTTTCTATGGATTGTTTGTCTCCATATCCTACTCGAATCTGCGCACCTGGTTCAGTTGTTCCTTCTAGCCGTCCTCCTTACGGATACGAGTAAGCGCCGCTTACCGTAGATTTAATCGTTTTGCCGCTACCAAGTTCAGTCGGATTAATTAGGGTCTATAAATAAAAATTGATCATACTTGAAATATCTGGTACTATCACACAGGTAAATAATACTAGATTTTAGGGGGTAAAAGTAAATGAAATTCAGGCAAATCGGACTACTAACATTAACATTAGTTGCAACATTATCTTTATCACAATCTGTTTATGCTCACTCTGGTAGAACAGATTCCAGTGGAGGGCATAACTGTTCAGCAAGCTCGAAGGCCAAAGGGTTATGTTCTGGCTATCATTATCACAATGGCGGCTCTTCGTCTGGAAGCAGTTCATCATCAGCATCATCCGGCGGGTCAACTTCCAATACTAAACCAGTAACCCCAGTAGAAACGATTCCAAGTGGACATCTCAAGGTTGGAAAACCAACATACAGTATTAACGTAAATGGTACTTCAATTGCAAATTCATCCATTAAATATCCCGTCATCTCTTATAAAGACGTTACTTATTTTCCAATGACATTTAAGTTTACTCAAGCGCTTGCTCTAGAAACAGTATGGGATGCTGAAGTTGGGTTCGTCATTCGAAAGACTTCCAATAAAGCTGGAAAGCTTGAACTTGACTATGGTTCTACAAATTCAAACCTGTATGCTAGTCAACCAGATTTTAATATCTATGTGAACGATGCATGGATTGATAATGGATCAGAGGAATATCCGTTGTTGGTATTAAACGATGTGACTTATTTTCCAATGACATGGCACTATGCCGTTGATGAGTTGGGTTTAACCATAAATTTTGAAAACAACACTTTTTATATTTCTAAATAAGCGAATGAAAATAAACCCCACCTACTTTAGGATGGGGTTTTGGGGCTATTCTCCTTCTTACGGGAATTGCTTAGGAATTGGACTATATTATCCTCATTAGGCACACTTGCCTTAGATTTTTCGTCTACGACTGATTTCAAGCATTGCAACTACCTGCTATTCCAAGCCATCTAAATCCTTCATACGTTCAAGCCTTACAAGATCAGATTTAGAGAATCCCAGATCCCACGTCTTTTCCCTACAATAATGACAAGAACAATGTACCTTACCTTTTGCAAACTTCCCTACACAGTCTTCAAACCAACCGATTCGTTTTGCAATCTTACTCTTACGGTAGATAACCCTTTTTCGATGATGCCGGTAATACGCTCGAGTACGATTTTTAACTTTGCTTTTCATTCCATCACGCCCCTTGGCAGAAGGCCCAGCCTGCAAAGGAACCAAGGGGATCCATGCTATCCCTTACAGGCTAGGCGTGATGAAACTATAACAATGATTTAACACCATTAATCACTCCAGTAGTAAAATAGTAAAGCTCGATTCAGTCCCTAATCAAATTCCCATTGAAGGGAAGCCGACCGAAGTCGTTGAAGCAGTCAAAGCCTGCAATGTCTGGTTTACAGGGCAGGAACTGCAGTGCTGGTTAGATCACTATTAATCCTTATACGGATCAAACTCATCCGCTCCAGCCATGCAAACACCGATCGGTTTCAGCACGTGCTTGACCTCGATCGTCTCGGCATGGGCATCCAGCACTTCTTGCAGCTTCCGATAGACAAAAGGACTCTCATCCGTACCCGCGCCGCGCAGCTCTACACCATATTCCCGAACAGCCTTCATCATTTGCTCCGTACTGATTTGACCGCCGCTTCGGGCGCGGGTTCTCCAGTTCATTTTTCCTGCCGCCTGAGTCCGGCTCATGGTCCGCCCCGCTCCATGCACGGTGCTATAATAAGAGTCCCGGTTCTCTATGCTATCCTTACCTTCTACAATAACGGAAATATCCCCCATACTGCCGCCGATAAAACCAACCTGACCAGGTGCCGAGGGAGTTGCCCCTTTACGGACGACCACGACTTCTTTGCCGTTGTGCACCTCTTTCCAAGCATAGTTATGGTGGTTATGCACCTCTTGGTCCGCTTCCGCTCCTATTATCGCCAAAACTTCCTTAATTACATAATCCCGGCCAGCATAGGCGTAACGTCCCGCCAGCCTCATCGCGCGATAGTACATATCGCCAAGCTCGCTGCTTAGATTAAGCAGGACAGGCGACTGATCCATCTTCTCACCGGGGGCGTTCGCGAGAAACTCTCTGCCTGCAGCCAAGTTGATAAAGCCGCTTGCCGTTTTGTGTCCGAAACCGCGGCTCCCGAAGTGATTCGCAACCCACAACCGGCCGGTTCCCGCTTCTTCGAACAAGTCTACGAAGTGGTTGCCGCTGCCGACTGTACCAAGCTGACTCTGCGCCAAAGCTTTCAGCTTGTCGTGCTCTTGTTTGCCTACCGCGTTATAAACAGCCCAATCCGGATCATCGAAAAGGTCATGATCGACCTTCTCCTTATTCACACGTCCCACGCCGAAAGAGATTTTGCGGGCGATCTCATCCATTAACTTTGCCAATGTTGGCTTGATATTTGGGGCAAACAAGTTAGTCCGCACCGCTTTATTCCCGCATGCAATATCGTATCCCACACCGGAAGGAGAGATTTGCCCATCGTATACGACAACCCCGCCAATCGGCTGGCTATACCCTTTATGATGGTCCGCCATAAGCAGAGTTTGAACAACATTGCCGGTTTCCGCACACGTCTTTGCTTGAGCTAGCGCTCCACTGTCGGGATTTCCCCAGACACGAACGCCGTCTATATTTTGATAAGCCACGATCTTTCAACTCCTACTTACATGTTTACTTTCCCCGTGTTTAGAGCCCTTTGCCTTCCTGGAGCTTATGAACCCGTTCTTTGACCGAGTCGTCGGGTTCTATCTGCGATAAATGATTGACCGCTTCAATAAGCCGATCATCCCAGGAGGCAACAGGCCAACCCTCTAATGCCTTGATCGCCATATTCCGATTTCGGGTTACAGGACTATTCAGACCGGTCAGGATCAATTCTACACCAATCCCCTCATACTGATCCAAACTCTGCAAAATGGTATCCAAATTCCGATGTGCCGTATATTCTTGGCCAAACCCCATCTCATCACCGGGACCGGCAGCAATGTGCTGAAGAGGAAGATGTTCGGTGGCGAATTGAACCAATTGCCGGATACGGTTTGGATCGTTCGATTTCATGAGCTGAAAGAAATGAAAATCTTGCAGCGGATCTGCGGCAAGCTGTCCATACAGCGTATCCCAAATATCTACGCCAAGCTTATCCGCACATGCTGCACCATAGTAGCGATCCGACGGATCGCCGGTTCTAACAGCATCCATTACAATGCTTACCCATTTGGCTTCGGCCATCATCGATTCGCATGCATCCCTATTATCGGTTCTTAACTGCTCGGTCCATCCCTCCGACATCCGCCGGGACCAATTCTTCTCATCCTGAGCCAAGAAGTCGCGAATGCTCAATACAACCGACAAATGCTTAGCGGATGAGCCCATCTCCCGGGCTAGCCTCACGTAATCGGACACGACCTGCGGACCATACTCGTAATCGTCGATGTCCTCTGCCGGCCCGCCATTCAATAACGCTTCCATGATATCCGTCGCCCCATTAAACAATGCACTATTTACAGAATTGGCCGATAACGCCTCCCGCAAACCGCCATTCCTCACACAAATGCAAGCTAAGTATTCGTTCATGACGCTGTTTTGGCAGCCTTGGCGCAGCAGCCAGTCTTTGATCTCCTCAGTAGCCGGCTCGAGTCTCTCGACGAGATGGATTTTCCCCCACCCATGGACGTGCTTAGCTAGTTCAAATAGAACCTGGTTGCTGTCCTCCATTCCATTCCGAATCGCAACCGCGGCATATAACGTAAATTCATCGTGTCTCCCCAGTGTCAGAAGCAGTTCCTTCACTTGCTCGTTCTGAAAAAGGCCAAGCAGCGCAATTCCGAATTTAACGACATTGCGATGAGCCCCATTTTCGGCTAACCATCGTGCCTCTTGGAATAAGGCATCTGGTTGTATGCCCGGCTGTTTGCGCAACTCGTCTAAAATGGCGTCAATCTTGCTGCCGATATCCGTCTTCACAAGCTTAGCATACAGTGCCTTTCTAATTGAATTCTTCGGCTTTCTCGCTTGCTTCGCCAGCAGGTGGACCAACTCGCGTGTCTCATCTGTCATCTGACCTGGCCCCGCGTGGTGCCCGAAAGCTCCATCCAGGCCGCCCGCTACCCACCTCAACTTACTGCCGGACCAGAATTCTTCGTCATCCGGTAGGGATCCGCCTACGGATTCGCCCTGCTCCAGCATAAATGAATAAATGGAGGGCCTGCCTTCCCAAAGAGGCCGGACAGCTTTATTGAAGAAAATAAGCATTGTTTTCATCACCTTTTTCACATAATCCTTCAGGCCATGGATCAGCATCCACAATCTGTTCTCTATCTTTTAAAAGTCTAAACTTAATCCCTCTACCCGTTCCATCAACGAGGAATAGCCTTGTACAGACTGTGCGATGTAGGAGAGCACAGTATCGCTCCAACCATAAATGTAGAAGGTTTGAGGATCCTGTTCCGGTACCATCGCATGCCGGTACGGGGCAATATCAACAATAAATGCCTTCACGTCCCCGTTCACTTTCGAACGGTACAGTCTCAGTTGCTCATAGAAAGGACTGCCGCTGTTTTGCTGCTCATCCGTGATAATAATAATTTGGTCAACTTTCCTTCGCTCCTCGATCAGCTTCCGAACGGGCACCCCCGTATCCGTACCTCCACGGGCATGAATTTGCGCCGCCTGCGTTAAAATACTATCTTTACGAGAAGGCTTGGCATCTGTAACCTCTGTATCGAACAACCAGAACAACGAGCTGCCCTGCGTTTTTTTGTATAGAGCCAGAGCAAATACCGAACCGATCTCCAAGTATTGACCGTTCATCGAACCCGAGATATCAAGGAAAATCGCTGTCTTTTCTCCAAGTTCGGGGAGGTTAGCGAATGTAAGCTCGGCAGCTTCCCGCAAAGCATCCCGAAGCTCCGAATGATCCACCTGGCTGAAAGCACTCGCAAGGCGGAACGGCAGGATTTTGGCTTTCCTCAGCGCCTGTTCATCGGTTATTCGGTTTACAACATAGTCCAGGTTGCGTTTCTCCTCCAACACTCCGGCCCTCTGCAAAGCATTCATATGCCGAAGCAGCGCAAATGTCGGCATTTGGTAAAGCAGCGCTTCCCAAACAGCTTTGGACGGCTTGATTACACCGGTAACTGTTTCATATGGAAGCCTGCCTCGTTCAATCCACTCGATCTGATCCTCCTCGTTTGTTGCGAGCTTCAGATTTTCCAGAGCCTCGACTTGGGGAAGCAAAGTAAGGTTTGCTTCCAATCCCCGCAAATATCGGAACAAAGCCTGCTGCTTGACATCTTCCGGTTTAGGATGGGCAGTTGCAATGGCATCACCTAAACTGTATCCGCGTCCACGGCCGTTATATTTAATGGCCCAATACTCGGACACTCCGTATAAGAAGCGATTGACCTGCCGCTTGACGGCACGGCCTCCCTCCCCGCGTCCCAGCCCCTGCAATATCGTTAGAAAGTCAGACAAATCGGAAGGAAACCGCACCACCTGCAGGAAGATCCTCGCAAACAAATCCTGACGATAAATGGAGAGGATCGCCAAGCCGAACAATGGCTGCAGCCTCATAAAACCCTCGTTCCGAGCAAACACAATTGCCTTAGCCATGAAATTGGGATTGCTGTCCGCTATCTCATGATGGATCTGCTCCGCATCAGCAAGCAGTTCATTGCGATCTGCATAGAAGGTGTTGCTCATCGTATTGGTCAGAAGTGTCTGCAAGTACTGCTCCTCCAGAGATCTTGTAAATGCCGGGTAATGCTCTTTATTGAATGTATTCGGTCTAAGTGAGCCGAACAGTTTTTTAGCAATACTCATGATTGATTCCCCTCCTAAACGTTTTTGAAGAATCACCGGTGAGGAAGAGGCTGGATAGGTTTGCTGCAGGAGTCGAACCTGCCGTATTGCCCGGGTAACCATTGCTCGATTAAGCTCGAAGTAACCCATCCCGGCGCCTCACCGGCTGATTAAAATATTTCTTAACGAAGCGAGGAAATAAGTTGAAAAGGCCGTTAGTGTCCGACAGACACCATCAATACTTATCCCTAATAAGTCGAAGGAACCCTTTCTGGCGCCTCGCTTCGCTAATCACTTGTTAAAGACCACCCGAGGAATTTGGTCGGAAAGGTACATGCTGCTCTACCAACTGAGCTATTCCTCCATTGGGAGAAAGTTGGACTCGAACCAACGACAAGCCGATTAAAAGTCGAAGTAACCCTTCCATGCGCCTCAATGATCTAGTCAGCCGCCACATTACTGCATCGGCCTTCTGTACCTATCTTCGCTTATTTCTGAGATAACGAACATGGCGAAAGTATTACGACTCCTCATAAATTTTTCCATTTCGTTCAAATTCATGTCCTGATATCTGCCTCCGATCCAAAGGAGGATGCAAAAAAATCCCTCCATCACTATGATGAAGGGATCTATTATAAGACTTACTTGACTTCAGCGAGCTTCCCAAGCATACGTACCATAACGGCAGCCACTTGTGCCCTTGTGCTTTGTTCCATTGGTGCGAAGTGGGATTCATCCACACCGTTCAGCAGTCCGAGAGCCGTAGCTGCGCTCACATATGGCTTAGCCCAATCGCTTATGTTAATGGCGTCAACATAACTAGCTGCTTGTGCCGGTGCGACATCGCTCAACATTTTACCGGTTGCGTTCAAATAGGCATTTACCACCATAACCGCTAGCTGCTCACGAGTTACGTTTGCGTTCGGTGCAAAGGAGTTGTCGCTAACCCCACTTACGATTTGGGCATTGTAAGCTGCGTACACGGCATCCTTGTACCAAGCATCGGATGCAACGTCATCGAAGGTTTTGGACATGTTCGGGTCCTGAAGTTTCATTGCCTTCGTAAGAATCGTAACTAATTGCGCTCTGTTCATCTCAAGATTCGGTTGGAAGACTTGATCGCTCATGCCATCAATAATCTGCTTGCTTACAAGCTCCTCAATGTCCTTTTGTGCCCAATGTCCTTGAATATCATCAAATGTTTTTACATCGGTTGAGGAGGTTGGCGCACTTCCTGTTTTCTCTAGGACGGCGTACTTGGAGAAGTGTGGCACATTAGCAGTAATAGTCCCATCACCATTCACCATCCCTCCCATGGAAGTCCACGTGTTCGTTGTCTCGTCTAACCAGTAAACACCTAGATTACTCGTCTCCTTCACTTTGGAAGGGTCATAATGGAATGTGGCTTCAATCGGTGTATTAAAGCTTATAATTTTCGAATCCTTCTCAGCCAACGTGAAATCCAGTACTGAAGATACAGCAGTAAAATTGCTCAATTCTGGTGCTGCTTCAGACGAAACTTTGAACTTCATCATGTTGTTTTCGTTTGCTACAGGTATAGCATTAATAGGAAATTTGAGCTGAACTTCGTTCGCTTTTATAACAATTGCTTTCCCCTTCAATGCCGCTTTATTCACAATGTCGCCATCAAAACTAACTGTAGTGATATCAAGATGTTGTTTAGCTGTAGCATCCAATACAAGTTCCTTCGCATCAGTGCTAAGGGCGATTAGCATGTCAACGTGGCCTGGCTGCACTTCGTACGTCATTTTACCATTAGGATCAGTATACGGCCGACTTGTGCTGCCACCGCCTCCGCCGCCTCCGGCTCCGCCACCACCGATACCACCAACACCATTATTATCATTCGTAAGCGGTGGTACAACAACTAATGTCCCCGTGCTCTCACCCCTATTGGAGGTTTGTCGAGTTATAAAAAGCTTGTCTCCTGGATTTCCAAGATTTCCAATGGTAATTGTAATGGAACTCTGGCTCTGTGCAACGATCCCGCCCCCTATAATAGCGGTTTGTCCCTCATTGTATACACGAATAATATCACCAGGCGCAAGGTTGTTCACGACAATATTGTCCGCTTGTACCATGTATTTATGAACGGTAATGGATGATGACGGGATAGCCGGCGTTCGTTTATCCTCTAATAGTTTTCTGATATAAAACGGGGATGCAAAATTATCATTTTCAATGAAAAGGCCGATTCCAAATGCAACCGTCGGCACATCCGTCTCTGGAATAGTAATGGAGTACTCCCTTTGTCCGCCATTCACAACGGTTATCTTATCTCCAACGAGACCTTGTTCACTTATAAAATACAAATTATAACGAGCATCTAGTAATTCAGCAGTTCCCGGCTTCCATTTAACTAAACCAGCAAACTTGTTCGGGTCCGGATTCATATCCGCCACTGACAAGTCTACAGGCAAATAGTTGGGTGCATCATAGATTGGAACCGAAAGGTGGGCGTCCAACATACGCTCAAGGCCATTATTAAAAGAAACGACCGGGTACAGCCCAATGCTAACTGCACCACTTGGAAGGTTTGAATATGGTATCTCGTATACGAAGCGTGAATCAGTCGATATTTCCATATTCTTATTTAATCCTATCTGCTGAAGCCTATTGCCATTTTGATCAAGATAATACGCTGAATACCTCTTAATGCCATCCTGATCGGTCGGCGCATCAAAGGTCAAATACCCCTTTATGCGGCCAGGTGTCAAATCTTCATCTAAGAAAGCAGCATTAGAGGGCAGGCGAGTCTCACTCATTACCCTCTGCATCTCTTCAACGCTATTAAATTTATATAAACGTTTGTCAGTTGATACGATAATGCTATGATCTGCGCCAACATATGCGCGTGTGATGAACGTTAACAAATCATAGATTTTTGTAAAACTGTCTCTGTCGTAGATGGCACCACTACTGAACACATAACCGCCATGGGCGTAAATAATGTATTCCGGATATGTCCCGTATACGGTGGAAATTACAGTTGCATCGTACCTGCGAGTGCCAAAGTACAGATCGTTTTCGTCTAGAAGAAGATTGTAGTTGTTTGAAAGGTTATCTAACTTTTTGCTTTCAAGAAACTTGAAATTTTGACTATCAAATTTACTCATGGCGAAACTATCCGCGCCATAGAGAATGTTCTTCTTGAGGTCTAACGTGTAGTTACTATAGGAATTAATTCCTGTACTTTTTTCATAAACTGTGTCCGTAACAGTAGTGTAGACAGAAGAGGTCACGCTAAGGCTGCCAGTAATTAATCCCCCATTATACAATATCCGATTATTGTTATCCGGATAAACATGAAGCGGAAAGTTCTTCGTAGTGATTTCCGCAATGTCAGCTTCTGTGGGGATACCGTCGCCTAAATCTACTACCTTAATGTGGTTTTCACCTTTAAAAATGACGTAAGCCATATGATTTAGAACTTTAATTTCACTAGGGTTAGAACCAATATACATCTTCTTGACTGCACTCATATCGTTCTTGCGAATAATGACCAACTCGTTGGTACTTGCCGTAATGGCATAGATATAAGGAGAATTGTCTGTGGTAGTCCAATCCGTAATCGCTTGATTGCTTCTGATCGAATTGGAATCCGTTGTAAAGTTAGCGGTAATCCTCGGTGGTATAGTAAGATCGATTCGAGTAATTTTATTTGCATCCGTAAACCAATTCTCAATGCCTGCAAGATAGGCATGACCTTTCGAGTCAAGCAAAGCAAACCTTTTATTGGAAGGGAAGAGAACCAACGGCGTATAAGTATTTTTATCATATACCCCTTGCGTTGTGAGTACATAAGCGTCCGTTACACCCAATATGACCGATTCGAGATAGGTGTAGTCGTCATTCGTTCTAGAGTAGGTTCCTGTGGTCTCCAGCAGGTTCGCCTTATTCATTTGATGTCCACCAAAATATACCGATTGATCATCAATAAAAACATGTTTAAGTGATAAAGCAAATCCTCCAAACTCCATTCTATCATCTAAGCCCTCGCTTAGCTTTGCTCCGGTATCAGCATTAATAGCCATTATACCGCCATAAGATGATACATTGCCTGCATAAAGTGTGTTCGTTGATTCATCAAACGATAGAGCTAAATCATTAGATATAAAATTACTAAATAATAAGCTGCTTGTACGAGCACCCTTGTTATACTTGTAGATCTTCCCGTCCCTACTCCCGTAAAAAAGATAGTTAGAAGAAGCTGCTACTGAGTAAGGAGTGGCGCTAGTAGTAATCGTATCCGAAATTTGCTGAGTTGTAAGATTAACCGTCTTGATCATAGTCGCTCCAGAAAGCGCAATCTGCAGAAACTGCCCATCCCGCGCAAGAGAATAAGGGTTTGAACCAACATTAAGCGTTTTTTCAATTTTCAAATCGCTAAGTCGAATAAAATAAAGATTATTCGCCGTGCTAGAGATTGCATATATATACCCCGCGTTTTCATCCAAAATCCAGTCTGTCAAATCATTCGGAAGAGAAAGCTCCAGAGCCGCCGTTGGTGAGTCCGCGCTGGCTACCGGGGCAGCAATCCCCCATGAGTTAAACAACATTAATAACAATAATACGAATAGAGTCCATTTCTTTCTTCTAAGTTTCATGAAACGATGTCCCTTCTATATTTGGTTTTTCTACTAAATTGAATCATACTATAGCATCCCAGTATTTTCCATGGTAATTTTACGGCATTCGACATCTTGACAAAAGATTAATAAATAGAATGGATTCTACGACACACGCAATTATTACTATAATTAACTTTCACAAAACTTCTATTTAGTTCTATTGCTCAAATAAACCCCACCCGCTAGAGGATGGGGTATTAAATATTCCATTACTTTACAAAAGCCTTCCCCTTCGCCATTTGCTTCGCAACTGCCTCGAGCATATAAGCAATGATTTTGTGCTTCGTTTTCCATTTGCGTACCTTTCTGACCGGATCCAAACCATTCGCCAATACAATTTCGATTAAAAATCCAACTTCGTATGTATTCAAAAGTTCTCGTAAAGCCTCTGCCCCATCTTTGGAAAATATATCATATATGTCGGGTAATGGACTTTTGCCTGCAGGCGTGTACGGAAGCTCGCTTGCGGTGCTTGGCTTCTTACTTTTTGAACCCTTATTAGCGGCACCCCAGATCGTCCCCTCCAAAAGCCACCGCGCAAACTCCTCATCCTGCTCAATACGTTCAGCAATCTTGACGAGCATAGAAGCTAACTGCTTCCTCAACGCAGCATCGTTAGATTTGGACATACGTAAGAAGCTCCTCCGTTAAGCTTTGAAAGGATCCATACAAATTTTCAGTCGAATTGCCGTACTTCTGTTTGAGAGTGTTTATCCCGTTTACATCGTAGTAAGTCGCGTCTGCGGCCTTAGAAGCTAAAGGTACTCTGGTTTCAAAAAGCCGTGGCAGTTCGCCACTTTGAACTTTTGCTGCTAATCGGTCAAGCGTGTTGTTATGCCTGTTCACTGATGAGCGGTACAATGAGGCAACTACGCCTAGTAGCTTGACTTCTCCGCCCTCTTTTTTGCGGTTAAAATTTTTCACACTGGAGATAATTTGCGGGATGCCGTACGTGGATAAGTGGTCGGGAATAGTCGGAATGAGGTACCAATGGCTGATGTTCAGGCCGTTTTGCGTCACGATACCGAGATTCGGCGGACAATCGATCAGCACATAATCATAATCGTCTAGGTGACTTTTTACTGCATTTTTCAATACATCATAAGGACGAATGAGTGCTGTCTGCCAGATGTTAATGAGTCGATCCTGAATCTTAACAAAATCCAGACTGGACGGCAGCACATGCAGGTTCTCCAACCCACCCCGCAGATTAGATGCTTTACGAACAATACTCTTCTCCATTTCAAAAGTGTACGTATCATCAATGTGATCCTTAAATAGCGCGTGCAGCGTCTGGCTGTTTTGATTTCTTTTCGCCCACTCCTCCTCCCCGATCAAAGCCACTGTCGAATTCGTCTGAGGATCCAGATCGATAACCAGAACGCGCTTCTGATGCTCTACCGCCAGGAATTCCGCAACAGCGACGGTGATTGTTGTTTTGCCAACTCCACCTTTGAGATTGATGATGCTGATCACTTGGGTCACGGGCATTTCCCCTCTCAACGAATGATGCCATGCCCTTATATGTATTTAGGTGAGGATTGTCTTGATGACTAGTATAGATTTCGAGGGATAACTTGTTGAAGAAAAAATGAAAGAGCGACTACGGAGATCTCCGCGGTCGCTCTTTTTTATTCGTTACTATTGAATTATGAACAATGTTTTCTACGAATTAATCAAATACCTCATAACCCGCTTCACAACACTGGCAGCCTCTTCAGTCGAATTCTTGCTTGTATCGACTTCCATCAACTCTTGACCAATGATATCTCGCACGATTGCTCTGTCATTGTCATTCTGATTCGCTACCAATGCAATAAGTCCCGCATCGTTCAACACTTTGGCAACTTCCGCCAATCGCCGCGTCGATTCTCCCTGGCCATTCTCGAGAAGCATGGTATGGTAGCCTGTCGATACCAAACGTTTCTCGATTTCCTTCGCAAGGGCTAAGTTATCCGAAACCGAACCGCTGAACCAGAGGGTCAAGGGCTTCTGTCCTTTTTGCTCAGCACGAACACTTCTGGTAACTTCCGTATCTAACCGTACAACGCTGTCGGAATTTTGAAGGGCTTGTTCGATCACTCCGCAAGCGGATGTCATATTGGTTACACGATCGATCAGAATAAAACCGCCAATGCTTTTATATTGTTCAAAAGAATCAAAAACGATGTCGTCCGATAATGAGAATTCACATTTTGCCACTTCATTTTTGACAATCTGATCGGCTGGAACCGTATTTCCAGTATTAATATCGATCTTATGCGTAATTGCCGTCACGGTACCGGGCAGGACTTTCGTTCCTACTTTGACCAAATAGTTTTTACCGGGGGTCAGTACGGAATCATCCATCCAAAGAATTGTAGCGGTAAACCGATCAGCCTCTTTGATTTCATTGTCTTTCGTGAACACACAGCCTCTTGAAACGTCGACTTCTCGATCCAATTGAATGGTTACGGGTTGTCCAGCATAGGCTGATTCCCTATCTTGGTCTGTCACTAAGATACGTTTGACTTTCGCTTTCTCGCGACTCGGCAAAGTCATCAACTCATCGCCGACCGCGATGCTCCCAGCCTCAATCTGACCTTGGAAACCGCGAAACGTATGGTCCGGTCGACATACACGCTGTATTGGCATCATAAAATGTTTCGTGTCATTGGTATCAAGAACATCCACATTTTCTAAATACGATAATAGAGCAAGGCCCTCGTACCAAGGAGTATGTTGTGATTTTTTGGTAATGTTATCCCCTTCTGTGGCAGAAACAGGGATCACTTGTATGCTTTGAAAGTTAAATTCAGCGGACGTTTGGGAGAAATCTTCTTTAATCTCATTAAATATCTTTTGATCAAAATGAACTAAATCCATTTTGTTCACAGCTAATACAAGATGTTTAATTCCCATAAGTGCGCAAATCCGGGTATGGCGTTTCGTTTGGGTAATCACGCCTTTGGTTGCGTCCACAAGAATGACGGCAAGATCCGCAAAGGACGCACCTACGGCCATGTTACGTGTATATTCTTCGTGCCCCGGCGTGTCCGCTACAATGAAAGAACGGTGATCCGTCGTAAAATACCGGTAGGCCACATCAATCGTTATCCCTTGTTCACGCTCTGCCAAGAGCCCGTCAAGAAGCAGCGAATAATCAATTTTGCCTCCGCGGCTGCCAAGTCTGCTGTCCAGTTCTAACGCTCTTTCCTGGTCGGCGAACAAAAGCTTCGCCTCATAAAGCATATGTCCAATTAAGGTGGATTTCCCGTCGTCTACACTTCCGCAAGTAATAAATTTAAGCAAACTTTTCATCTTAGAAATAACCCTCCCGTTTGCGTCTTTCCATACTTCCCGCCGCCTCTTGGTCAATAACACGAGTTGTCCGTTCGGATGAAACCGCACCAAGCGTTTCTTCGATAATGGCATCCAGCGTATCCGCCTCCGACTCGCCTCCGCCAGTAAGAGGATAGCAGCCTAACGTGCGGAATCGCATCTTCTTCATTTCAATTTTCTCATGAGGCTCCAGCTTCATGCGATCATCGTCCACCATTATGAGATGTCCGTCGCGTTCGATGACAGGTCTTTCTTGGGCAAAATAGAGCGGCACAATATCGATGTTTTCTCTGCGAATATATTGCCAGATATCTTTTTCCGTCCAGTTGGATATTGGGAAGACGCGGATGCTCTCACCTTTATTGATTCTTGTGTTAAAGAGCTTCCACATTTCCGGCCGTTGGTTTTTCGGATCCCAAGCATGATTCTTATTCCGGAACGAGAAAATCCGCTCTTTCGCGCGCGACTTCTCCTCATCACGTCTTCCGCCACCGAATGCAGCCGTAAATCCGTATTTGTCCAATCCCTGTTTCAGGGATTGGGTTTTCATAATGTCCGTATACGCGGAACCGTGATCGAAAGGGTTAATCCCTTGTTTAATTCCTTCTTGATTGGAGTGAACAATCATCTCGATCCCAAATTCTTTCGCTTTGCGGTCGCGGAATTCAATCATTTCTTTAAACTTCCACGTTGTATCAATATGCATGAAAGGAAACGGCGGCTTCTCGGGATAAAAAGCCTTCAGCGCCAAATGCAGCATCACGGAGCTATCCTTCCCGATCGAGTACAGCATCACGGGATTTTCACACTCCGCCGCTACTTCTCGGATAATATAAATCGCTTCAGCCTCGAGTTGATCCAGATGCGTCATTTCTTGTATGGAATCAAGCATCAGTTTTTGCATGGAAAGGTGCCTCCTTTTAATTCTTACTAAATCTATCGGTATTTTCTTATATACTATCAGATTCTAGCTTTTATGCAAAGTGGAAGAAAGTGAAAATATCTAAATTTCTATTATATTTCTCGAATATTGTCGTAGTTTTTGCGAGATCGTCGCTTTCTTGAGCAAAGTAGTGATTGTATAGCATTAAATTCACTTTATCACGACTGTATGGATAGGGTTCATAAAGCATGGGGAGTCGAGCCGCTGTTTCATTTTATCAAGCGAATATTAGTTATTTTGCTCGTAATGAATTAAAGTTTCCTCACAATACATATTATTTCTTATCGTTAAACTTCATGCTTTCCAGTAAACTTTGAAAATCCTGAATCGAGCTTTTATATGTAACTTCATAGGAAGAATTTCGAACGCTATAAAATTGCGACCCAGACTTGAATATAATTAACGTATCAATTCTTTTGTCCCAATCCTGTCTATTTACATAAGTTAATTGTAAAGCGTCGAATCCAAACAATTTCACTTGCTTTTCATCGATGATATCCTCTTTTGAGATAGCTCCCTTTTGCTTAGCACGGTCCAAGTATTGAATCAAATTCATGTCCTTCGTCGGCGCATTCCTGGTCAGTGCTGCGAGGGTATTTCCAAACGGGTAAAGTTCGGGAGACGTGAAAAAGCGAAAAAGGGGAAGTTTAACGGTTCCCTCCCGCCCTTCGGCTATACGAAAGATGGCAACACTCTGGAACTGCACCCTGAATATTCCCCAGTGGTGGTAGACATATTCCGTCTTTACTTGTATGAGAATTGGGGACTCTACAAGATTTCCCGCCACCTAATCGACGCAAAAATACCAACCCCTAGAACAGTGGTTGGGGCCAAGAATGCAGGTGAACTTTGGCAGCAAAGTATAATAAAGCTTATCTTAACGAATCCAGTATATACGGGTAACATGATTCAAAATCGAAGTGAGACGGTAAGTATCCGAACAAGGCAGCGAAAGAAAATTCCTTTGGAGGACCGAACAGCGGTTTATGACACTCACCCTGCTCTTATTTCAATGGAGGAGTTCGAGGAAGTTCAAAACAAGCTGACGAAGAAGGGTAAGCAGAGAAGCAATGGTCGGGAAAGTCTCTTTGCCCATATTGCAGTCTGTGCCGATTGTGGGATGGGTATGCACTTCAAAAAGGATAGAGGTGGATATACATGTGGACGATACGGAAAGTATGGAAAAAAGCACTGTAGTTCTCACTACATTAAGGCTGACGATCTGCTAACTAAGGTTAAGGACAATCTCAAATCACTGATATTGGGTAATGGGGTTAAAACTCGAAAGCTTGTTGATGTGCTGAAAAAGGAATCAGGACACGTTCCAGTTAATTACGAAAAGGAAATCAAACAGGTGGATAGCAAAATCGCCCAGCTTACAAGAAAGCAGAGCAAACTGCTTGATCTCCTGAATGATGGTGATCTTACTCAACAAGAGTGGCGAACTCATAACACTCTTGTTAGAGACGAGTTCACTCTGCTTACGAATCGCAAGTCAGAGTTACAGACATTAACTGAAAAGGAAGATGACTTAGACAGTGATTTCCAAGCTTTTGAAAAGCAAGTCAACAAGCTCCTTTCTCTCGATTTTGAAGATGAGAAGATCCTGAAACAGGTTATTAGTAAGCTAGTTCTAAAAGTTGATGTGTTTGATGATAGTCGTATTAAAATTCATTTCAACATTATTAATCCAACAGCAAAAAAGGGAGCGTAGGTTAACCTACTGCTCCTCCCATTTTAGCAACACTGTACACTCCACATGCACCGTATGCGGAAACATATCCACCGGCGTCACCTCCGCGACGCCGTAGCCCCCATCAACCAGCACGCGCAAGTCGCGAGCCAGTGTCGATGCGCTGCACGACACATAGACGACGCGGCGCGGCTGCAGCTCTAAGATCGTCGCGAGCAGCGCGGCGTCGCAGCCCTTGCGGGGCGGGTCCACCACGATCACGTCCGGGCGAATGCCCTGACGTGTCCACTCGGGGAGGACCACTTCCGCAGGGCCCGCTTCGAAATGCACGTTCGTCATGCCGTTCAACTCGGCATTCTTCCGTGCATCCGCGATCGCCTCTTCGACGATCTCAACGCCATAGACCTGTCCCGCGCGCTGCGCCAGGAACAGGGAGATCGTACCGATGCCGCAATAGGCATCGACGACGACTTCATCGCCGGTCAACCCGGCGTACTCCAAAGCCTTCCCGTACAAGACCTCCGTCTGGACGGGGTTCACTTGAAAAAAAGATCGCGCGGAAATTGCAAATTTCACATCGCCGATATAGTCATAGATGACTTCGCTGCCCCACAGGACGCGAGTCTCATCCCCAAAAATAACATTGGTCTGCTTCACATTAATGTTATGGCAAATGCTTTTCACCGCAGGCAGCGCCTCGCGAATGCCAGCCACCCACTCGTCCGCACGCGGAATCGTGCTGCCGTTGGTCACCAAGACGACCATGATCTCGCCCGTGCGGAAGCCCACTTTGACGACGACATGGCGCAGCAGTCCAGCATTACGCTCTTCATCATAAGCACGAATACCAAGCCGCGCGCCGATCTCTTTCACCCGAGCGACAACCTCGTCGTTGGCCTCGTGTTGGATCAGGCACTCCTCCATATCAATGATGCGATGGCTCCCCTGCGCATAAAATCCGCCAATGAGGCCGCCGCGCTCTTCCCCGAAAGGAACCTGTGCCTTGTTCCGGTACCGCCATGGATCGGACATCCCAAGTGTGGGATGGACAATAATGCCCTCAGATGTTTCGGACCGTACAGCCAACTTCCCAATCCGCTGCAAATTATCCACAACCTGCTGCCGCTTCACACGAAGCTGCGCCTCATAACTGAGGTGCTGCAGCTGGCAGCCGCCGCATTCCTCATAAATGCCGCAATCCGGCATCACACGCTCTGCACTCTCTTCAACCAAACGAAGCAGCCGTGCATACCCATACTGCTTCTTCACATGCTCCACCCGCACGAGCGCACGCTCACCTGGCAGCGCACCAGCAACAAAAAGGGTAAAGCCGTTCACACGGCCTACCCCTTCCCCATCATGGCTAATCCCAATGATTTCAGCCTCGTATTGCTCTCCGATCTGCACCGGCAGATCAGCCATCCAGGCCGGCGCCGCTTTAGGCGCAGAATTCCTTGCTCTTCGATCCGCAGAATTACCTGCTCTATGTTCCGCGGAATTCCTTGCTCCTCGATCCACAGAATTACCTGCTCTAAGTTCTGCAGGATTTCCTGCTCTTCTGTCCGCAGATTTCCCTGCACGGTTTGACTTCGCAGTCCTTCTATCTTTACCTGACATTGAGCCAGATTTGTCTTTTACGCTCATAGTACCCTCACTTATCTCTTCTTTCCCTGTATTGCCTATATTCCCCGCCATTATTCCCTATGCGGTTACTACTGCCACTCTTGCTCCTCGTCCCCTTGCCGCTCCTTCAAATGAAACGGCGTCGTCAACGTCTCAATCAGCTTCTTTTTATAAATCGACTGACCGGACTGATCGACGATGATCTGGAGATGACTCTTCAAATTCGTCATGACACAAGGCAGCGTACCCCCGAATTCCCCATCCAAGTTCAACTGGACGTAGTCCGGCGAATTAATCTCGATATGATTTGTCTGAAAATATATCAGATTCGGGTCACTTAGATGCTCCCCGCGCAACGCGAGTGTGACTACTCTTATGAACTCCGCAAGGTTACACTTGCGCAGAATCAGGACATCGAACAACCCATCGTTCATGCTCGCTTCCGGAGCCAGCTTCTCGAAGCCGCCGACGGAGTTGGAGTTGCCGACGAGGAACATCATGACTTCATCGTGGAATTCCATATCGCCTGCTTTGACGTACAGCTCGATAGGCTTCAGCCTAGGCAGCTTTTCGAGTCCCTTCATATAATAGGCCAATTGGCCGATCATGGTTTTGAGCTTGCTCGGGACTTCGTACGTCAGCTCGGTCATCGAGCCGCCGCCGGCGATATTAATGAAGTAGCGGTTGTTGATTTTGCCTACATCAATGTCGGTTGTGTATTGTTGGATGATCAGGTCGCAGGCCTGCTCCAGATTTTTGGGGATGCCCAGCGCACGGGCAAAATCGTTGGTCGTCCCCAGCGGCAGAATGCCCAGTGGAGGACGTCCCGCTCTTTCGGCCATGCCGTTCACGACTTCGCACAAGGTGCCGTCTCCGCCTGCGGCGATAATGAGATCAAAGCCACGTTTCACGGCCTCAGCCGCAGCAAGTGTGGCATCCCCTTCGCCGATTGTCGCGTGAGCGGATGTTTCGAAGCCGCCGCGCTCTAGGCGCTGAAGGATTTCCGGCAGGCGCTTTTTCATTTCTTCCCTACCGGAAGTCGGATTATAGATCAGTCTTGCTCTTTTGACCATTATGTCTCATCACCTGTTCACCGTCTAGAATTGCGGAAGCGATCTGCTTCTCCATCCATTTGGAAATTAGCGGACTTGGCAGCAGCGCCCGTCCATTGTATTTATATGCAAATCCCTCCAAACGGGAAGGGATCACTTGACTAGTAAAATAACCTTCACTCAAAAAAAGTGGAGCCACAATAACCGTATGACCAGGCTTCTTAAGCGTCCATGCTGTCATTTGGGCATGCACTTGATCCGGCAAAAGCATCGCGACATCCGCCTCCGCATAGCCACCTAATGCTTTCAAACGTGCAGCAAGCTGCTCCAGTCCATGGAGCCATTTCTCATGAAAGCCCTTTTCTACACTGCCATGCCCGATGAGCAGGAGTATTTCCTTGCCCCCCGCAGTGGACAGCTCTTTGATTTTCGCATAAATTATTTCAGCAATGACAGGGTCGTCATCAATCGGCGATGTAAAATGAATGCGCGCCTTGATATCGAAGGGCTCCATATCCGTCTCCAGAAGCGGCTGCGGGATGACCCCTAAGGCGTAGCTGATTTCATCAATATGCGTACTCCCAGAGGACACGAACAAGGGGACGACGATGATGTCGGTCACACCCTGCGCCTCTAAGCTATAAATACCGTCTTGAATTAACCGGCCTTCCACCAGCTCCAGATAGGAGGCATATATAGGAACATCTGGCGACGTGCTAACCGCAGATACGGCCTCATCGACCAGCTCCACCCAGCCTTTATCCCTAGATCCATGGCTTATGACCAGGACACCAACCTTACTCATTATGTTTTCCCCACCCGTTCTAACCATGCCTACAACCCTATGCTAACGAATGTGTTCTCACATGTCAATTGAGCCTTCAATAAACACGAAAAATCCCGCATTACGCATCGTAATGCAGGATCATTGAACTCTTTTAGAACACAAATAATTAACGGCCTAAACGATCTAATGTCAGCACATAGCCATCATTTCCATAATTCAAGCAGCGCTTAACTCTGGAAATCGTAGCTGTAGATGCGCCAGTTTCCGCTTCGATCTGATTGTACGTGCAGCCCTTGCGCAGCATGCGGGCAACTTCCAGACGCTGGGAAAGCGATTGAATTTCATTCACGGTGCACAAGTCGTCGAAAAAAACGTAGCACTCCTCTATATCCTTAAGGGTCAGTATGGCCTCAAAAAGTTGGTCTATAGCTTTATCATTTAATTTTTTTAATTGCATACGTTATCAACTCCTGGTAGAAAGGCATGTTAGCTTATCATAGTAAGCTCCAGAGTATCATTCGACACGGCGAGTTTAAATCCTGCCTTTAGGATTGCGAAACGTTAAAATTTCTATGCGTTAATGAGCTGAATTGTGACAAATATCTAGGACCCGTGACATTCGTCCATACCAACGATAGGCAAGTGACATATCCTGTAGGAGACAAATCTGATAAAAAGGATCGTGAATCCCAGTGACTAACTCAAGACAACTCATTGGTAATGGTGGTAACGGCGGTAATCGTCCTAATGTGCATACAAGAAGTATCACAACTTTACCCCCGCAAATTGGTGATGATCGCGCATTCGGTCAGTATCCCGGCTTAGGTGGCGGCAATCCGTTCTCGGATTTCGCACAAGGCGGAGGTCTCCCTACTCCTTTCCAAGGAGGCGGCGATCTTTTCGGAGGCGGCGGGAATGCCGGCGGAGGATTTTTTGGTGGCGGTAACCCTGGTGGCGGTGGCGGGCTTTTTGGCGGCGGTAACCCCAGTGGTGGCGGTGGCGGATTTTTTGGCGGCGGCGGCAATGCCGGCGGAGGTGGCGGTGGCGGCAATTTCCTCAGCAACCTTCTCGGAGGAGGAGGCGGAGCTGCGGCAGGCGGCGGGAGCTCTAACCCGCTGAGCGGTCTCAATATGAAGCAAATCTCCGGCTTCGTTGAGCGGATGGGCGGCATCGACGGCATCCTCGGCACGATGGGCAAGGTTCAGAAGTTCATGTCCAGCTTTCAGCAAATGGCACCGATGGTGAAAACGATCTTTAACGCTCTTGGCAAAGGCAAGGTCGCCTCGGAAGATTCGGTTGAAGTGTTCAAACCGAAACGCAAACGCCGTAAAAAATCCGGGACTGCCCAAAGACGCAAAGGCGGCACCAAATCCGGAACAGCCAAGCGCAAACGCAGGTAGTCTTATTAATAAGGGAACTCCATTCCCTTATTTAGGGAAAATCTTGAGTTTTAGATGATGAAGGGGAGCTACAGGGTCTTACTTCACCTCCTCCCTTCCAACAATCTGTCCAGAATGGTTAAATAGCGGAACACAGTTCCCCCTCCCTCGCTAAAAGGGCTGTTTTGGGCAAAATAGCGCCCTGTAGTTCCTCTTCACCTGCCCACGAGACCCTGTGAACACAAAAAGGCTCCCCGTCTTTTCAGACGAAGGAGCCCTTTTCATTTCTACTTTCCTGTTTTCAATGTTCTGAGAATGAGTGCAGATGCTTCTGCGCGAGTTGTTAATCCTTGCGGCTTCAGCGTACCATCCTCATAACCGTTCATGAACCCTTTGGAGGTTAACGTAGCTACTGCCGCTTGTGCCCAAGCAGAAATCGCAGCGTTATCGGAGAAGCTCGTATTCCCTGCCACCTTGTCCAAATGAGCGGCACGAACGATGATTTCCGCCATTTGCTCACGAGTAATGAAATCATCCGGACCAAAGGTTGTATCCGTGTATCCTGTAATAATGCCTTGCGCTGCAGCTGTGGCGATCGCATTCTTCGCCCAGTGGTTCGCTACATCTGCGAACTTATTGCTGCTGCCTTGCTCGTTCAATTTCAGGTATTTCACAACGATTGAAACGAATTCAGCTCGTGTGATGCGATTTTCCGGTTTAAATGTTCCATCTTGGTAACCGTTAATGGATCCCGCTTTAACTAATTCAAGAATGTTATTTTCTGCCCAGTGTCCTTTGATGTCGCTTAAGGTAATGGCCGGCGCGGTTGGCTCCACTACGGATGAACCAGCTGCCATAACCGCATACTTCGTAAAGTGATTGACCTCTACACTGATGCGATTCCCATTGACCTTGCCACCCTCTACTTCCACCCACAGCTTCTTCACTTCGTCATAATAAAAGACAGCTGCTTTTTGGTCGCCCTTCAAGCTTGCCGGATCGAAAGTAAACGTCAAGGTGACCGGCTTATTAAAGTTCTCGGAGAAGTTTTTGAGGATCTCATAGATCGGACTCGCTAGAACCTCATTATTCGTCAAAAGGTCTTTCGTTTCATTCAACTTCTCAATAGTCAACTTCAATTCTTTCACTGAGGCATCCGCCGGAATTGCGACGGTAACCGCATTTTCGTAGCTAACTTCGCCCGTACTACCTACTGGAAGTGTTAGCTTACCATCTGTCGATGTAACTTTAGTATCGATTGGGACAGATGGTGAAGATGAACCAGAATCAGAATCCGAGTCAGAATCCGATGATGTATCAGCTGCGCGTTTTACTGTCAGATTGTACGAATTCTTCGTCCCATCTTGCGCCGTAACTTCAACATGAATTGGATTAGAACCAACAACCAGATTCGAAGCTGTATAAGTGTACACATTGCCGGAAACAGAGCCATTCTCCGCACTGGTTACCGTTACTTTTTGGTGTGGTTCATCTTTGGTTACATTCAGATTTAAACTTGTAACGCTGTTAGTTACTTCTACATTGTAATCAGACTGTGTAGAAGTAAACGCAGGACTTAGCACGCCTTTATCTGTCGTCATGTTGGCTAGCAATGCATTGTTACTTAATCTTGTGACAACGATGGTGTAGATTTTGCTCGTGTTGTCTTTAGCCGTTACAACAATGGTAATCGTGTTTTCTCCTACTTGAAGAGGAAGCGCGCTGCTCTCTTGACCGCTTGCAACTTGCACGCCATTCACTTTCACTGTTGCCGCAGCACCAGCTGCTGTCGGAGTAACCTTCACGCTTTCAACGTTATTCGCAACCGATTGTGTGTAATTCGTTCTTGATGCCGCGAACTGCTCGTTGAGAGCTCCACTGCTTAGACTAAGTCCGCTCAAATCATTAACCGAATCGGACGGAACAGTCGTCGCCGTTTTGGTCGTAAACTTCCAGATATCCGACTGTCTCAAACCGCCGTACGCATCCTCTGCGACAGCATACCACTGATAGGTCGTATTCTGAGCAAGGTTCGGCCACGTTACCGAGGCATTTTCCCCGCTTTTCACACTCGCTGCGCTTCCAATCGTTTTGTTCGTATACACGTTCACACCGATATAATCTGTAGCTACACGTTTGGTCACGGCATCCAGATTCAGATCCAAACTGAACTCGTCTTTCCCAGGATGTTCATCCGGTTCATAGAAGTTGTAATCGTCCAAATGAGGCGAATAAGTCTTCATGTTGATTTTGCCATGCGCCAAATCGAACTGCATCAATCGGATATACCCAAGTCCGCCTTCCGGCGCACCCTGGTAGTCGGCTAGCATTTGATACACATTGCGGTCCGGCACGCCATCGCCGTTATCGTCGATCGGATCGACTTTCAGCTCAGCATCATGATAATGACCGGAAAGAGCGGCAATGACGTTCTTGTTAGGCTTGATAACACGCTCAAATACTTTCTCCGCCATCGGAGCGCGGTTATTGGAAACGAGCATGAATTCATGGAAGTTCAGAATCGCTTTGCGGTTCGGATACTTTTTCAACACTTCGTTGATCCAATCAATCTCTTTGTCTCCATAACCCCAGCCCATGTAAACGACGATAAAATCGTTACCGTTCGAGGAAACCAAATCATAATGGCCGCGGTTGTTATCATAAGATTCGCCGTAGGTCGGCTGGCTTTTGAAACGATCCTCGCCAAACCACTTGCTGTAATAACTGTAATCATTGTCTTGGTGGCCTACGTCATGGTTACCTGCAAGCACTCCGTAAGGGATTCCTGCCGTTTCCAAAACTTTCATATCCTTATCGGCTTCAATCCATTGGTACTCTTGATCGGCATTATCGACGATGTCGCCGGTATGAATGACGTATTTGATTTTGTTGTCTTCTTTGTGGTCGGAGATCCATTTTACTATTTTCTGATAGATGTAAGGATAGCTCTTGGAATAGTACTGGGTATCGGACATCCACACGAAGGAGAAATCATAGTCGCTACCAGCTGCTTGATCCTGTGTGACGGCAATTTCGTCCTGCACCATCACTTGAATTTTCCCGTTATTGGCATAATCGCCGGCTTGAACGTTCGCTTTCAGCTCAAAGTCCTCGCGGCCCGCGATAACGGTTTTCAGAGCGATCCACTCCAGCTTGCTTGGACTCCAGGCGTACAATGAGACTTTGCGGCCCTCCAGGGACTTCCCTTTCCAGTCAATGACGACTTCGTCTGTGCTTTGAATCGCAGGATCTAATGCAATCTCAAAACGTTGATAAGGGAACTTCTCGACAGCATCATCGGTAAGATAGCTGCCGTCAACGCCGCTAATTTTACTATAATCTTCAGGGGTCATGGCCGCCTCACTTGCAGGCTTCTCCTGCTTCGGAGGTTCTGTATCCGCTGCGCCGCGATAGCCGGTGAACGTTCCCTGTGTGCTTGCATCGTATTTGAAGCCTTGATTGAACGTAACTTTCAAGTCGTCGTTCATCGGATCGGTAACTTTCACACTTAAGGAAGCGTTCGGTTCCACATCGCTCGTGCCTTGACTAGGAGCAATCAGCTCAGGCATATCCGGTGCCTCGTTAGGCACTTCGAAATGAACAGTTACTTCCTTCACATTACCAACTTTATCCTTAGCCTTGACGTTGAAAACATGCGCTCCGCCCGGCAGTTGTGCGGATGAAGTAGCCATTGGCAGCGTAATTGGCTGCTCGTCCAGCGTGGCTTCGACCTTGTCTACGCCAGCCAATGCATCTGTTACGTTCGCATCGATCGTGAAGCTGCCGCGGTACATTTTACCTTCTTCAATAGAAGACTGCACAACTGGAGCTGTATTATCCACCTGCACATTGGAAGTAATCGTACCATATGTGGTATTGCTTACTGTAACCTGATGATTGCCGTCACTCGTTAAGGCCGTGTTCCAAGCATAGGCTTTGGAAGCCAGCTGAGTGGATGGAATGACGAAGTTGAAATCGATCACCGGCGACAGACCGGAGGAATCCCCGATTTTGATCACCTTGTTAGGATCGCTATATTTCGCGTCATACACGACCGTACCGTCGGCAAACACGAGACGAACGTTCTTCACTTCAAAATTATCTTTGTTCTCTTCCGGACGATCGTCGAAAGGTGAAGCCTTGGAACCAGCACGAATCTGGAACGCGTTGCTGCCTACTTTAAGCCGCTCGGCTTTTAGTGGAATGGATAGTGTTTTATAGCTATTAATTGGGTCTTGGAAAATCGACAGAATTTCCTGCCCTTGGGTAATGCCGTTTTTGAAATAGTAGTTCACGCCCATCACTTCAAAAGCGAAGAAGGCATCATGCTCTACGGCATGATAAGTCGACTGCGTTAGCTCGCTGCCGTCGATGGCAAGTTTCAGACTGTCCGGATTAACGCCCTCGCCTGTACCTTTCAACACTTTCGTTTGCGAAACGACGTCACCGTCTTTCACATTCAAGCGCAGGCTGGAATGGTCCGAGCCACCTTGAATTTGAACACGCTTCGTCTGTGTGACGGTCTCATTCGTGCCGTCGGAAGCTGTGAAATAATAGTCCACGTAAGAGTTTCCGATAAGTTCAGGCGAATAAATCATATAATGGTACAATGTATCCGCAAAACTTTCTTTCAAGTACCTCTTGTTGTATTGGGACTGCTTATCCGTTTTATAATAGAGGGCTACCGTTTTGAGCGATGTTTCGTCCTTGGCCTCTCCGATAATTTCGAGATCTAAGGCTTGATCAATCGTACTCTCTTTAGTCAAATCCTTGAGCGTAGGCTTAAGCGTATCCGGAGTGACCTTCACAGTCTGTGGCGGCACTTGAACCTGATCTACGGAACCCGGTGTTGCTGCTGCAACGGTTGAGCTGTATTTGATCATCGTTTTGCTGCCGTCAGTCGGATATTTATATAAAATCCCTTTATTGGCTTTTGAATCGCCGTTGATGTAATAAGCTGTAGAAAGCTCGATGCCTGTATTCGTAGCAATCACGAGACCACGGTTAGAGCCGTTCGCCATCCCATCGCTGTGCACGCGTACAAGGTTAGTGCCTTCTACAAGGTTCGTGCCGTAGTTGGCATTGAAGTCAGCTGCTGTCGAGTTCCCATTTTGGTTGTTGATGATCCAGAAGACGAGCGTGCCTTTCGAAGGAATCATCATGTCTTCTTTGTCCGCAGGCCATGGAACGTCTGCATCTGGACCCGAATCCGTGTAACGGTAGACGACTTTATAGTCCTTGAAATTAACGGGTTGATCCGTATTGTTATAAACTTCAATGAACTCATAACCGTCCGCCGAGCCCACATTCGTGGAATCCGGGACTATTTCGGTCACCATAAGCGGTGGAACTTTCGAATAGTCGGATTGATCGAGCGTAATATTTACGTTGTAAACGTTCGATCTCACTGTGCTGAAACCGTCATTCGCTTGAATGTAGTAATTCAGCTGACTTTCGCTCAGCTTGTCCTTAGAAATGACAGCTTGATATTGGTTGCTGCCCGTCACTGTCATAGGTACGGATTCATAGCTCGTTTGCGATGCCAACTGATAGTAAACGGCAGCAGATACCGTTTCATTCTGCTCGGTGTTAGCAACCTGAGCTTGCAAGATCAAGTCGTTCTTCTGATCGGCTTGGGTAACCGGCGTGTGGCCGATGACAGGAGGATCAGAGAAGTATAGCGGAACAGGCGGAACCTGAGTAGGGTCGATAGTCCCTGGGGTGGCAGCGGCCGCATTCTCGTCGATCGCTGAGCCATACATCACCATGTTCTTCGTTCCATCCACTGGAAAACGATAGAAAATCCCTTTTTCCGGTTTCGTTTGATCATCGTTTTGGTAGCTGGAAATCGAGATATCCGTGCCATCTTTCTCTTGAATGACCAAATCTCTTGGGCTGCTGTTGTGCATGCCGCCACCGCCGTCAACACGGAAAAGATTCACATTTTCTTGCAGATTCGTATGGAAGTTCTGATTGAAATCTGCTGCTTTCAGGTTTAAATTAATCCCTTTATCCGTATTCATCACCCACAGGACGATGGAGGATTGCGCAGGAATCTTCATGCTCCCGTTGGGATTCCCATTCTGATAAGGCGCCCAAATGGTACTCGTTCCGGGATATCGATACACCAGATTATAGTCCTTAAAGTCGAGCGTTTTGTTCGTATTGTTATAAACTTCAATAAATTCATAAGCGTCTGAACTGCTGATATTTGCTGTATCCGGGACAAGCTCTGTAATCATCAGCTTAGATAATTTTGAATAGTCGACCTCGCTGATTTGCGCCTCATTGTCCGCCGCATTTGCCGCCATAGGAGTCAACATACTGAACATCATACCCGCTACGGTCACACCGGATATCCATCGTTTGAAACTCTTTTTAACCAACTTGATAACGTCCCCTCATCATAAATAATTTTATTGGCTAATAATGCGCTCAATCAACCAGTAAAGCCCGAACACGCCAATGATCCCCGAAGCGTATTGATTCCATTTGATTTGCAATGGCAAACGTTTTATCCACAGGAGCACTGGAATCACAATCGCCACGACGACAAGCTGTCCAATTTCTACACCCAGGTTGAATGAAAATAAAGGAAGGGCCATATGTCCAGACAACGTTCCTCGCAGCACCTCGGCAAACCCGAAGCCGTGCACTAGGCCAAACAACAACGTAACGATCACGCGCGCACTCTCTTTTTGCTTCCATATATTCTCTACAGCAATATACAGAATGCTAAGCGCAATTAAGGGTTCGACGATTTTAGGTGAGAGATAAGCGACCTCTAGAGAAGATAGGACTAGCGTAATGCAGTGACCTATTGTAAAGGCGGTAATCAGTCGCACTATTTTCCATACCCTTTGCTCAGCAGCTAGCAGGAGACCAAGCACGAACAGCATGTGATCAAGGCCTAACCAGATGTGCTCCATCCCCATGAGGACGTAAGTCTTAAGTGTACTCAGCCAAGAAGTCGCCTCCAGGTTAACGGCAGGCTTCGCATCAAGGGCTGAAGGTGCTGCGACTGCTGACGGATTCCCAGCTGCTGCGCCTGGACCTTGAATCTGCACAATATAATTTTGACTGCCAAGTACCTGCTGGATGGTTTGTCCACCGACCTGAATCGTGGCATAGTTGCTATGGTTGACATCGACCCCGCTGTACCAGAAGAAATTGTACTGCATCAGATATTGCTTCACGGTGGCAGCGAATTTAAATCGGATATCGATACCGATCATATCCATGCTGGCTCGTTTCTCATGCTTGGCACCGGTAATCACCACAGATCCGATTTTCCCGTCTCCCGTTACAATAAGACCGTCGTCTACAAGCTTCGTTAGAGCTTCCATAGAGCTCGTCAACTGTTTATCGCTAATCTTGTCGCCACCATCCGGCTTGTCCGGGAATATATGAACAAAGTCGCTCTCCAGGATCGACAGGTGGTATTGGATCGTATCCGCACCCACCTTAATATCGGAATACCCGGTCGAGGAGAAATGGGCTCCCGCCGAACCAGCTAAGGTCATGCATACGATTACCGCCAAAGCAATAGCAAAAAAACTCTTATAGATGTTGATCACGAACCTATCACGCATGTGTTTCATTTCGTTCCTATCCCCTCATTCATCAACTGATCTTGCTCATTCGAACCTTAATTACCTCTCCTTCCCATGAGCCTCGCTTGTTACCTGCCCATCATATCCGGGGGGCCGCTGCCTTGCCTATACACATGATTTTCGATACTTTCCCATTGTTTCGATTGGTTTTTTAAGCTTTTATGAACTGCCGAATCAGTAAAAATGCAAAGCTTCCAAAAAAAAGCCCATACCCTTACCAAGGATAATGGTCTACAATTAAGTGTATATAACTCGCCGGAAGTCAACAGCGTAACGATCAAAGGGGCCTGCGACTTATGACTATTTTCCCAATCAATAAATCACTGTTTCGACATGTATTTACCAGCTTTATCGTTCTGATTCTGATCTTCTCGTCCTTTAGCCTACTCATCTTTTGGATGCTAAAAAGCCACCTTCGCAGCGAGATGATCGAACAGAATCACCTCACTTTGCAAAAAGTGGCGGAGCGTTATCAGTTTCAGTTGGATAAAATCAGAGAGGCCCTTTTCAAGCAATTCACAGATAAAGATGTCATAACCCTTAACAATCAAGTGATTCTGAAGAAAGATGCCGAGACGCTTACCACTCGTCCCATTGTTCTGGACATCCAAAGTATTGTAGGTGACTCAGAACTTTATCTGGATAATATGATCCTTTTGTTTCGTTCTGCGAATCTGGCCATTAATAAATTTGGTCCGGGAACGAATGAAGAATTGTTTGCAAATCTGTATGCCAGCAAGCCATACCCGCTGCCTTATTGGCAGACGCAGTTTCAGCGTACAGACAATTTCGTGCTTCATCCAGCCGCATCCTTCGGGGCTTCAAGCGCCGATCCAACAGCCAAAACCTTGATTCCTTATTCAATCAAGCCTTCACTGGCTGATAATATGCTGATCGCCATGATCGACGCAGATCGTTTGCGGGACGCGATGCTCAAGGAAAATCCTAATCTGGATTTAACCATTGTAGGGCCGGGGCAAGACCTCATTTATCAGACGAATCGTAGTAGTGCTACTAAGCTGCCAGAGACGTTATTCTCATCCCCACCCGCTGAGCGTGCCTATCTACTAGAAAACGGGATTTATTATGTCGATTATCAAAATGATGACAGTATGCATTTCATCATGCGGATTACAAATCCTGATTTCGCAGCCAAAATCCTTCGTTTGGATAATCTCATGATCATCCTGCTGGGCATTTCAATCGTTATCGCGTTCATTGTCTCGATCTTTTTCAGCAAACGGATTAACCATCCTGTACGCCAGCTGCTTAAGGAAAAGGTCCAAATTCAGCAAGAACTGAAGGATCAACAGTCCGAGCTGACCAATTATCATTTCATCAATAAGCTAAAAAATATTAATCTTGAGTCTGGTGAATGGCCCCACATTCAAGGTACCGAGGAAACCTATACCATCGTCCTTTATGAGCTTCGCTTTCGAGCAGCCGCTTTTGTAGAAGTCCCGCTGAGCAAGGAGCAAATCTCACAGTCGGTTGGTGCGCATCTCAAACGGCTTGCGGATGAAAGGATTCCTGGGTCGCATACTTTTCAAATTGAGCATCATCAGTTTCTATCTGTTTTTCCCGGTAATGAACGGGATCGCATCGTAGCCATGCTAGAGGAGTTGAAGCAGGTTCTCGATCAAGATAGGCGCTGCTGTTTAGTAACGGCGGCCGTAAGTTCTGCGTTTGAACATTCAATTCAGTTTGGATATGCCTACCGCCAAGTCAATGAAATGGCCATGCAAGCCAAACTGCTGGATGAAACGCAAACGATAACCGAGTTTCGCTCGGATCTCTCTACTTATGTCTTAACGCTTTCGCAGGAGCAGGATCTGACCGCAGTTCTGAAGGCAGGCAAAGAGCAGGAAACACTGGATCTCTTCCTACCATGGCTGCAGGAGCTTGACCACAAAGAAGCGTCTGTGGATGTGTTTAGGCATATGACGCTTGCTGTGACGGACAAGGCCAAGATGGTGCTAGAGCATTACAAAGTCCAAGCTGAAGCCTTATGGCAGCTTAAGCCCCTTCTGCTTCAGCTGGATGAATGCTGTACAGTCGAGGAATACCGAATAACCTTTCAGGCTTACTTCCGAGCCGTTACTCAGATCATCCGCGAGAAAAAGGAAGCCAACGATCCCATCGTTGACCTTGTTCTACGTGTGATTCATGAGCAATTCGCTGAGGATCTCTCGCTCGATGTACTCGCCGATCAACTGAATTTAAGCACCTCCTACCTCTCGACGTATATCAAAGAGAAGACAGGTGCCAACTTCATGGAGCATTTGCATGACCGAAGAGTGAGCAATGCGAAGGAGCTGCTGCATACGACCGACTTGAACATTCAAGATATCGGTATGCAGGTGGGGTATCGGAACATCTCTTCGTTTAACCGCATGTTCAAAAACCGGACAGGCTCATCCCCAGGCGAATTCCGAAAAGCAAAACTAACAAGCAAATCATCTTAACAAGGATTAAGGTGGAAACATGAAAAAGCATCTCATAGTCGGGATGCTTTTTGTGTATGATGATTGCCTTAAAAGAGGAGCTCCAGGGCGCTATTTAGGTAAAGACCCAAGGTACGGACGCTTTTGGGGAACGTTCCATTATCAGTGCGACAGGTCGAGGTCCCCCCCGGCTTTCATTTATTAATTTAACACTCGATTATACTCCACTATTTTAGCATTAATCATTAACGCTGCTGCATCAAGCGCTTCCTGCGGTGATTTCTGGCCGCTGAGTGCCTGGTTAATGGCTTCCTCCGTCAGCTTTCTAGCGTCAGGGTATACACCGAGAACGCCGCCTAGCGTCGCCTTATTCAACTTCGAAGCATTATGCTGATCAATGGCTGTCTTGAACTGCGGGAATTGCTTCATATTGTCCTGTACAAGAGGCAAATCATAGGCCATCTTCGTAATTGGAAAGTAGCCCGTATTTACGTGAAAAAACGCCTGTTGTTCAGGCTCGGATAAGTACTTCATGAAAGCCCATGCCGCCTGCTGCTCATCCTCGGACTTGCTGTTCATGATCCAGTTGCTGCCCCCTCCAACTCCCACGCCGGCATAATCCGACCCTTCTGCTTTCGGAAAGAAGCCCGTCCCGACTTCGAACTTGCCGTCAACCGAACTTAGGATATCACGAAGTGCGGCCGTCGTATCGAAGATCATAGCAACCCTCCCCTCGGCGAACGCTTTCTTCGAGCCATCTGCCTTGCCTGCAGAATGGAGGGCCACTTTGCTGTCAACGAGCCCCTTCCACCAAGTAAGCGCCATGACGCCTTCTTTTCCATTCAGCTGCCAAGCGGTAGCCAAGCCGTCACGGCCATTGCCGTTATTGACCAATTCAGCGCCTTGATTGGCTACAAGCTGCTCCATGTACCAGCTGTATGTACCGAAGTATCCGCCCCATACGCCTTCTTTCGTTAGCTTTTTCGCCGCTTGCGCAACGTCCTCATACAAGACCGGCGGTTTATCGGGATTAAGTCCCGCAGCCGAAAACATATCTTTGTTGTAATACAGAATTGGATTGGACGCGTTAAAAGGCATCGAATACAGCGTATCGCCCACTGTATAGTAATTCATAATCGCTTCATCCAGTTGGGAAGTGTCATACTTCTCCTGATCGATAAAGTTTTGAATTGGCGTAATAGCCTTCGAGTCGATCATGAATCGGGTCCCGATATCGTATACCTGCACCATCGTTGGTTCTATTGTTGAACCAATGGACGCTTTCAGCTTCGTCAGGCTATCGTAGTAAGAGCCCTGATAGACCGCTTCCACCTTCATATCCTTATGCGACGCATTAAAGCCAGAGACAAGCTTGTCCACCACTTTGCCGTTCTCGCCGCTCATCGAGTGCCACCACACGATTTTCTTAACCCCATTAACCGTTAGTTCCGACGTCGCTTCTGCGGCTCCTGCCTTGATACCTTTGCCAGCGGCTTGGTTCCCCCAGATTGTATAGCTAATTCCAAAAATGCCAAACAGCAGCAGAATGAATACCGTATATATGGGCACTGAAACTTTACGTTGAAATTTATTCATGCTATTCCCCCCCATGACTTTTAATCATAAGGGGTCAATGTATCAGCATGATTATTGGAATGTAAATGGATTGTTAAATTTGTCTTTACTCCATTTTCAGCGCAGTCCCCTCAGGCACGATCTGCACCCACGTGTTGCCCGGCAGCAGCGGCACTTCCTTACCACCTTCCGCGTAGGCGCGGAGCATACCGTTTTTGCGTTCCCAAGTAATCTGCTGGGATTTTCCTTCTTGCAGGATAACGCCTTTCCCGGGTCCGAACACGTCAACCTCTCGTCGACCCTCTTTATCTACAATTTTGTGCTTGCTCTCCAGCACGAGCAGATTTTTGGCCTGCAGCTGTTTGCCGCTCTCCTTGTCAAGATGCGGCTTGCCCTCCATGCTGCGCATGTACACGCCTTCCCCAGCATTGTATTCATAGGAGACGAAATACCCTTGAAGATATGGAATGAGGATGTAATGCACGGCAGCACCGGTAAGCTTACTTTGACCATCATCCTTGGCAAAAGTAAGCAGCGGTCCGTTCCACTCGGTGCGGAATTTACGCGCTTCGGCGCCCTGCTTCATTTTATCCACAGAGGTATAGAGATTGTGCGGGGCTTTGCGATCCGTCGAGCGCCAGTAGTAGGCTCCATCGCCATAGACCTCATCGAGATGAGCCAGCTTGCGGCCCGCCATCATGTCCATCGCTTCCTGGCTCCAACCGGCATGGACGATAACGGCATCGAGCGCGTCGCCGATCTCTACAAAATAAGGCCGGATGCTTCGCACAGGACCGATCGCTGTGGCCTCGTGGCTTTGGAACACGGAGACGAATCTAGTAATCTCGCCCTCTGCGAGAATCTCGTAGACGATGTCCGCTTGGTCCAGGCCGGTTTGGGGTCTGGCTTGCGGAGCATTTTCAACCATAACCATGAAAGGTCGGCTCTTCACTTCTTTGGCGGAAGGAAGCCCGGTCAGCGGGAATTTATAGGGCTGCTCCGTCTCCACGGCTGTGTTGGCAGGCTTAGTGGCAGGCGTTGGCGTTGGAGCTGCTGTTGCTGCTGCGGTGTCAGGGCTCGTCGTTGGCAAGGAAGCAGGCGTATCGCTGCAGCCAACAATGGTTATGACAGAGCAGCCAAGGACGAGCCAGGCGCTGAGGGATCTTTTGCGACGGGATAGGGACAATGATTTCATCAATAGGCACCTCTTCTCTTCTTCTATTGTTCTATGAAATGTATATGCTAGGCAAGAGAGATGTAGAAGTTCTTTTGCGTGGGAGGGCATTCACAGCCTGCATGCTGTATAAATTCAACGATTGCATCAGGCCGAATCCACACCCTGCATACTTCACACGTTGGATGATTCACGGTAATTAGCTATAGTAGAGGGAGCAGCAGGCAAGTGGTAAACTGAATAAAAGATATGTAAAGCACAGAAATAGTTGAAGTGTCCACACTTTCATGCTGAGACGGCCAAAAAGGCTCTCTCACACGTACAAAAGTAGCTATACCTCATTGAGAAATACTAAAAAGACGTCTCACGTCCTGCACTTGTTGAAATTTCAATATTAGGCACGTTTAACTCTATAAGGAGGCATCGCCTCATGACCACGCCAACCGACGACAAAGCCGTTATTCTGTTCGACGGCGTCTGCAACTTGTGCAGCGGAGCTGTGCAGTTCATTCTGCGGAATGACCCGAAGGGCCATTTCCGCTTCGCATCTTTGCAGTCTGCTGCCGGGCAAAAGCTGCTCGAGCAGCACAAGCTGCCCACGGACAACATCAGCACGATTGTGCTGATCGAGGGCGGGCGCGCCTACACCCGCTCGACAGCGGCGCTGCGCATTGCCCGGCGGCTGCGCGGCGCATACCCGCTGGCGTATGCGGCCATCGTCATTCCGGCTACGCTGCGGAATCTCGCCTACGCCTACGTCGCGCGTAACCGCTATCGCTGGTTCGGCAAGGCGGAACACTGCATGCTGCCGAAGCCGGAGTTCAAGCAGCGATTTCTGGAGTAGCACCACGCCGGCATGGACTACTCCAGAAATCGCTGCGGCTTTTTCATGCCGCCGAACATCCAGCAGCATAAGCTGAGCGCTCCCATTTGGAAGCTGTGATGCAGCAGCTTCGCGCGGCGCGCGCCATCTGCCGCACCAAACGCAAGCAGCAATGGCGCAAAATGCTCCGGCGTCGGCACCGCCTCCGCAGCATAAGGTGCTCTTTCGTCGTATCTCACAATCGCTTCGAGATTCCACGTTTCGAGCTGCTCCGCCAGCCACTCATCGAACTCCACCGCCCACAGCTGCGGCACCGGATTATTCCGGTCCAAGCGGTGCAAATTATGCACGGTGCCTCCACTGCCCAGGATGAGAACATCCTCTTCTCGCAAGGAGCCTAGCGCAGCACCGATGCGATAATGCTCCTCCGCCGTCAACTTCGGATTCACCGAGAGCGCCACTACGGGAATCTGCGCATCCGGGTACATGATGTAGAGAGGTGCCCAAGCCCCGTGATCCATCCCGCGCTCGTCATCCAACTCACAGTGTATACCTTCCTCTTGAAACAACTGCTGGACATGCAAACTCAGCGTCAAATCACCTTTCGCTGGGTATTTAATGTTATAAAGCTTTTCCGAGTATCCCAAAAAATCATAGATAGTCTCCGGATGGATGGACGAGCTGATTTTCTGCAAAGGACTTTCCCAGTACGCGCTGAATATTACGATGGCTTTGGGGCGAGGTATGCTCTTCGCCAGCTTCTGCAGAAACTCGGTGTACGCATGCTGCTCAATCGCCAGACTTGGTGTCCCATGCGCAATAAAAAAAGCTGGTAGCATAGCGAATCACTCCCTCATTTGGATTGGAAACTTTTTACCAATATACTACATTATTCTCTTCAAAACGAAAATAAAACCCAATAAATGATCGTCATCCTCGTGGTCCACATTTTGATTTCACAATTCGCCTTACGGCAAAAAAGCCGCCCATGGCAGGCGGCCCCTATTTCTTATTCAAATACTGTTCAATACCATCCGCAATACCTACGGCTAGCTTCTTCTGGTACTCGGCAGCAGACAACCGCTCATCTTCTTCCGGATTGGTCATGAAACCAAGTTCGACCAGTACGACCGGTACCTTGGACCAGTTAAAGCCGGATAGATCGCTGCGCGCCGACAGCCCTCTGCCAGACGACGTCCCCGTCTTTGCCGTTAGCTCATCCGCAATGAAGCCGGCAGCCTGCTTGCTTGCCGCTGCAATCGGTTTAACCGCGGCCAACGAAGCAGATGGGTACAAGACCGAAAATCCGCTGGTTTTCGGCGAACTGTCCCCATCCGCGTGAATGCGCACGACCAGCGCAGCTCCAGCTTCATTCGCCATATCCGCACGCTGCTTATTGGAGATATCGACCTCGTGCGTCTCACGGGTCATCGCAACCTCAATGCCTCGGCTCACCAGCTCGGCTTTGATTAACAGCGAAACCTCCAGATTGAGCACGTATTCCGGTTTTTTCGTTCGCACGCCAACGGTGCCGGAACTGACCTTGGGCTTCATCTCCCGCGTATCCGGGCCTACGGCCTCGGGCGCGTTGTTGCCGTGACGCTGATGCCCCGGGTCCAGCATCACCAGCTTGTGCGCCACAGCCAGCGATTCCACAAGCTCTGGCTCTGGTGCCAACTCCTGCACCGCTGCCAACGTCGGCTCAGCTGTCGGCGCAACTGCCGCAGCTGCCGGCGGCACGCTTACAGCCGGCGATTCCACCGCCGACAAGCTAATCGCTTGCCCCTCAACAGCAGCCTGCTCACCGCCACAAGCAGCCAGCAAACCAACCAGCAAGACCAACACACCCATGGCAGCTAGCCGCATCACCCTTTTTCCCACAAACATCACACCATTCCCTCTCTGTATCTCGGCGCTTTCACCTGCTCCATTCGTTTCCCATGCATGAAACGCACAACGGCTGCCAAAACTATTCTAAAGGCAAAACCCAAGGAGGCAATCGCATGAACACCCTCTGGAACTTTATCGTGAATCACTGGATATCGCTCGCGCTCATCATCGGCGTACTCCTGGCCATCTGGTATGAGTACAAAAACAAGGACAAATATATCCGAGGCGGGAGAGATAAGTAACGGCCCCCTTCCCCCTACACAAAGCAAAAACACAGCCCTTTCCCGCAAGAAAGAAACTGTGTTTTTTCATTTCTATTTTAAAGCCTTCATTGCAATATCCGTCCGATAGTGCTTCCCTTCAAAATGAATCCGGTCCGCATCCGCATAAGCTTTCTGACGAGCTTCGATAATATCTTTCCCGATGCCGGTGATGCCCAGAACGCGTCCGCCGTTGGTGACGATCTGCCCGTTCTCCAACGCGGTTCCTGCGTGGAACACCAAGGAATCCTGCACGTTCTCAAGTCCTGTAATCGGCAACCCTTTCGGATAAGGGCCCGGATAACCGCCGGAAGCCACGATCACACAAACCGCCGCATCCTCGCTCCACTCGATTGGCTGCTCAGCCAACGTTCCGTTGTTGATAGCAAGGAAAATATCAAGCAAATCTGTTTTGAGGCGAGGCAAAATCACCTGTGTCTCCGGATCGCCGAAGCGCGCGTTGAACTCGATCGTTTTCACGCCATTCGGAGTCAAAATCAAACCCGCATACAGCACGCCCTTGAACGGTCGGCCCTCTTTGACCATCGCATCAGCAGTTGGCTGAACGATGTTCACAAGCGCTTCCTGCACGATGGACTCTGGGATATGCGGCAGCGGGGAGTAAGTGCCCATTCCGCCCGTATTCGGCCCTTTGTCGTTATCGAACACAGGCTTATGATCCTGCGAAGGTACCATCAAACGAACGGTCGAACCATCCACGAAAGCAAGCAGTGACATCTCTTGCCCGGTCAAGAACTCCTCAATCACGACGCTCGCGCCGGATTTACCGAATACTTGATCCACCATAATATCGCGAAGCGCCGCTTCCGCTTCTTCCATCGTTTGCGCTACAGTAACGCCTTTACCTGCAGCCAAGCCATCGGCTTTGATAACGATTGGCGCTTTTTGCGAACGCAAGTAGGCCAGCGCCGGCTCATACGCGTCAAAAGTTTCATAAGCCGCCGTAGGAATGTTGTATTTTTTCAGGAGCTCCTTCATAAATACTTTGCTTCCTTCGATAATCGCGGCATTTGCGCGAGGACCGAACGCTTCGATCCCTTTGGACTCCAAGTGGTCCACAAGGCCTGCAGCCAACGGATCGTCAGGAGCTACCATAACTAAATCAATCGCCTGCTCCTTCGCAAACGTGCTGATCTCTTCGAATTGCAGTTCCGTAATCGGCACACATTCCGCCAACCCCGCAATGCCGCCGTTCCCCGGTGCGCAGAAAAGCTTGCTGATTTTCGGGCTTTTGCTCAGTGCCCATACAATGGCATGCTCGCGCCCGCCTCGTCCAATTACTAATACACGCATCTCTTTGTCACCAGTCCCTTTCATGGGGAATGCCCACGGTCCGCACTCGAATCGTGAGCATTCTCAGTTGTTTTAGTGTTTGAAGTGACGAACGCCCGTCATGACCATCGCGATTCCGTTCTCGTTCGCTACGCGAATGGACTCTTCGTCTTTGATCGATCCACCCGGTTGGATAACTGCTGTAATGCCTGCTTTCGCAGCCATTTCAAGCGTGTCGCCCATTGGGAAGAAAGCATCGGAGGAAAGAACAGCGCCTTTCGACTTGTCGCCCGCTTGCTCAATCGCAATTTTAGCTGCACCGACACGGTTCATTTGCCCCGCGCCTACACCAACCGTCATGTCGTCAGCAACGAGTACGATAGCGTTAGATTTAACGTGCTTAACTACTTTCCATGCGAAAAGCAGCTGCTTCATTTCTTCTTCAGTAGGCTGACGCTCGGAAACAACCTTCAGATCAGCTTCAGTCAGTTGGTAAGCATCGCTGTCTTGTACGAGCATGCCGCCCTCAACTGTTGTAATGACTGGCTCCGCCTTGCGGCCAGCAACTGTATCTAAGCCGACTACTTTCAGTAGACGGATATTTTTCTTTTTAGAAAGGATATCAAGCGCTTCCGGTGTAAAATCAGGCGCAATGACGATTTCCAGGAAAATCTCATGCAGCAATTGCGCTGTAGCTTCATCAACCGTACGGTTCGCAGCTACGATACCACCGAAGATGGACGTAGGGTCAGCGGCATACGCTTTTTGGTACGCTTCAAGAACGCTCGTACCGATACCAACTCCGCAAGGATTCATGTGCTTAACCGCAACAACGGCAGGCTCGCTGAATTCTTTAACGATTTGAAGCGCTGTGTTAGCGTCATTGATGTTGTTGTAGGAAAGCTCTTTGCCGTGAAGCTGTTCAGCCGTTGTAATGTTGCCGGCAGCTGCATTCGGCTTGCGATAGAAAGCCGCGCTTTGATGCGGGTTCTCTCCGTAGCGAAGCTCCTGCATTTTCTCGTAAGTTACCGTGTAACGCTCTGGGTAAGGCTCGCCCATTTGTTTGGACAAGTAGTCAGCAATCAAAGCATCGTATGAGCCTGTGTGACGGAACACTTTGGCCGCAAGTTGTTTGCGCGTTTCAAGTGTTGTATCGCCAGTCTCTTGGACTTCTTCCAGCACCTTTGCATAGTCGGCAGCGTCGACAACAACGGATACGAACGCATGGTTTTTAGCTGCTGAGCGAAGCATGGTCGGCCCGCCGATATCAATGTTTTCGATGGCGTCCTCGTAAGAGACATTCGGCTTCGCAATCGTCTCAGCAAAAGGATACAAATTCACGACAACCAGATCAATATAATCAAGACCGAGCTTTTTCATGCTCGCTTGGTGCTCTTCGTTGTCACGAACCGCCAACAGACCGCTGTGAACAGCCGGATGCAGCGTTTTGACACGGCCATCCATGATCTCAGGGAAGCCTGTAACCTCGGAAATACCGATAACCGGCACCCCTTTATCCTTCAACAAACTTTGCGTACCGCCAGTAGATATAATCTCAACGCCCAGCTTCGCCAACTCGCTCGCAAACTCAACGATCCCCGTCTTGTCGGACACGCTGATCAGTGCTCTTTTGATTGCCACGATTCTTCCTCCCAGAAAATGAATTTGTATATTTAACGTGGTAAAACCTACAGCCGCACGCCCACCCTGCGGCCATCCAACCTCACGCGATCCTCGCGCAGCCAGCGAATCACCTGCGGCAGCAGCAAGTGCTCAGCCGCATGAATCCGCTCTGCAAGCGATTCCGCCGTTTCGTGCTCGTGGATCTCCACGGCACGCTGCGCAATAATCGGGCCGGAGTCCAGCCCGCCGTCCACGAAGTGCACGGTCACGCCGGTTTGCTTCACGCCATAGTCAACGGCCTGCTCAATCGCGCGCACGCCCGGAAAGGACGGCAGCAGCGATGGATGGATGTTGATCATCCGGCCGAAAAACGGCTCAACCAGCACATTCGTAATAATACGCATGTAGCCTGCCATCACAACCAGATCAACCTGGCGGTCTTGCAGCTCCTTCAAAATAAGAGCCTCGTAAGCCTCGCGATTTGCATATTCCTTTGGACGGAACGCGAACACAGGCACTTTCGCTTCCTTGGCACGCTCCACCACGTAAGCCTGCGGACGGTCACAGACAAGAAGCTCGATGCTGACATCAAGCTTCTCCTTCTGTACCTGATCCACGATCGCTTGGAAATTCGAGCCGCTGCCCGAAGCAAAGATCGCTATTCGATAAGGCTGCATTACACCACAGCTCCTTGGAACGTTACAACACGCTCGCCTTCAGTAACAACGCCCAGACGGTAAACTTTCTCGCCTTGCGCTTCCGCTGCAGCAATCGCCTTCTCCGCATCGTCTGCATTCACGATAATAACCATCCCGATCCCCATGTTAAACGTGCGGAACATATCATTGTTCGAAATGCCGCCCTCACGCTGCATCAAAGAGAAGATCGGCAGAATCGGCCATGAGCCGTACTGGATATCCACGTTCACGCCGTCAGGCAGTACGCGCGGAATATTTTCGATAAAACCGCCGCCTGTAATATGCGCCATGCCTTTGATTGCCACGTCTTCCAGCATCGCCAGAATCGGCTTCACATACAGCTTAGTTGGCTCTAGCAGAACGTTGCCAAGCTTATCGCCCAGTTCATCCACATGCCCTTGAAGCGTGTACCCTTTCTCTTCCAGCAAAAGCCTGCGCACAAGAGAGAACCCGTTACTGTGCACACCGCTTGAAGCCAGACCCAATACTACGTCTCCAGGACGGATTGTCGTACCGTCGATGATCTTTTTCTTGTCGACGATTCCAACCGTAAAGCCGGCAATGTCATACTCCCCTTGTGCATACATGCCCGGCATTTCCGCCGTTTCGCCGCCGATCAGTGAGCAGCCAGACTGCGCACAACCGTCAGCGATCCCTTTGATAATAGCTTCAATTTTCTCTGGAACTACTTTGTCACAAGCAAGATAGTCAAGGAAGAAGAGCGGCTCAGCGCCTTGAACAATAATATCGTTCACACACATCGCAACCGCGTCGATCCCGATCGTATCATGCTTATCCATTGCAAAAGCAATCTTCAGCTTCGTGCCCACGCCGTCCGTTCCAGATACAAGCACAGGCTCCTCATACTTGTCTTTGTTCAAGCTGAACAGCCCGCCGAAGCCGCCGAGGTCAGTTAACACTTCAGGACGGAAAGTCCGTTTGACGTGTTTTTTCATCCGTTCTACTGCTTCGTTACCTGCCGCGATATCGACTCCGGCCTTTTTGTAAGCATCCGACACTTCGCAACCACTCCTTATATTTGTCTATATATATTGGGAGGCCCGAAGCCTCCCCTATCCTTTAATCGCAAGCACAACCAACCTTCGTAACATCCACGATTTCCGTCGGGTACGTATTATCGAAGCAAGCCGTACAGTAACCGCTATTCGTTCCGGCCGATCCTTGACCGATGGAATCCAATAGCCCTTCTTTGGTCAGAAAATGCAGAGAATCCGCATTGATCGCTTTGCGAATTTCCTCGATAGAGTTCATCGCGGCGATCAGCTCTTTCCGATCCGGTGTATCAATGCCGTAGTAGCATGGGTTCATGAAAGGCGGCGAAGAGATCCGCACGTGCACTTCCGTTGCGCCGGCTTCTCTAAGCAAGTTAACAATTCTTAAGGACGTTGTCCCGCGAACGATGGAATCATCGATCATGACAACACGTTTGCCTTCGACCACTTTGCGAACGGCGCTCAACTTCATTTTGACACCTTGCTCACGCAGCTCTTGGCTTGGAATGATGAACGTCCGGCCCGTGTAGCGGTTCTTGATCAGACCCAGCTCATAAGGGATACCCGTTTGTTCTGCAAAACCGATCGCCGCAGAGATACTCGAATCCGGCACGCCTGTCACTACATCGGCATCGACGAAAGCTTCCATCGCCAACTTTTTACCCATTCGTTTACGTGCGGAGTGAATGTTTACGGTATCGATGTCGCTGTCCGGACGAGCAAAGTAGATATATTCCATCGCACAAATTGCGCGCCGGCCGCTCTCCGTGAACTGCTCGGAACGGAAGCCGTCGCGATCCAGCACAATGAGCTCGCCTGGCTGTACATCACGGAAATAAGTAGCCCCCACCGCATCGAATGCGCATGACTCGGACGCGAACAAGTAAGAATCGCCGAGACGGCCGATCATGAACGGACGCAATCCGTTAGGATCCAGCGCAGCAATCATTTTATCTTTGGTAATGATCAGGAAGGCAAATCCGCCGATGACTTGCGTCAAAGCGTCTTTGACCGCATCCACGATATCGTCATGCTCCGAACGGGCAATCAGATGCGCCAGAACTTCCGTGTCGCTGGTCGTTTGGAAAATCGATCCCTTACGTTCAAGTTCACGCTTGATAATGTTGGCATTATCGAGGTTACCGTTCGTCGCAATCGCAAGATCGCCCTCCCGATATTTGAACACGAGCGGCTGTGCGTTCGCCAGCTTGCTTTCGCCTGCAGTCGAATACCGAACATGCGCAATCGCTGTGGAACCTGTCAGAGGTGACAAATTCTCACCCGTAAACACCTCTTTGGCAAGGCCCATCCCGCGGTAGTAGTTAAACTTGCCATCTTCAACCGTACAGATACCGGCGCTCTCCTGTCCACGGTGCTGCAGGGCATGAAGCCCATAGTAGCACAGAGAAGAAGCTTCGGGATGACCATACACCCCGAACACACCGCACTCTTCATTCAGCTTATCAAACAACCCGCCATGGCCGCCTACACCTTCGTTGAAGTACTCCCCTGTCCAAAGCTCATGCTGCTGATCCCCCAGGTTAACCAGGGGAGCCGCAGGAAGCTTTAGGGCCTTGGATTGTTTTATGCCATTAGACATGGAATCGCATCCTTCCAGACTTTCGCCAGCTCGCTTACCGGAGACTGGAGACGCTGTTCGTTGTTGATTTTGACGGTCAATTCTGTACCTGTTACTGTTCCGATTTCTTGATAAGGCACGCCTTGCGAAGCAACCCAGTGCTTAAGAGCGTCTGCTTTATCCGGGGAAGCACTCAGCAAAATACGGGATTGGGATTCGCTGAACAATGCGAAATCAGCACGAAGCTCGGAAGCTACGTTAACTTCAGCGCCTAGACGGCCGCTGATGCAGCTCTCTGCCAAAGCAACGGCCAAGCCGCCTTCGGACAAGTCATGTGCAGAAGCGACAAGACCTTCTTGGATCGCTTTAAGCACTGTGTTTTGCAGACGTTTTTCCACCGCCAGATCAAGCTCAGGTGGACGTCCTTCGGTTACGCCGTGAATCACATATTGGAATTCGCTGCCGCCGAGCTCCGCTTTGGTCTCGCCTAGCAGGATGATGATGTCGCCTTCTTTTTTGAAGCTTTGCGTCGTGATGTGGTCGATGTCGTGCACCAGACCAACCATCCCGATAACCGGAGTCGGGTAGATTGCGCCTTTGGCGTTCTCATTGTAAAGAGAAACGTTACCGCCGATAACCGGCGTATCCAAGTAGCGGCAAGCTTCCGCCATACCGTCTGTGGATTTCTCCAGCTGCCAGAAGATCTCTGGCTTGTCCGGGCTTCCGAAGTTCAGGTTGTCCGTAACGGCAAGCGGCTCGGCACCGGAGCAGACAACGTTACGCGCTGCTTCGGAAACGGCGATCCGTCCGCCAACTTCCGGATCCAGATACACATAGCGTCCGTTGCAGTCGGTAGTCATCGCAAGACCTTTGCGCGTGCCGCGAATGGTCACAACCGCTGCATCCGAACCCGGACGCACAGCTGTATCCGTACGAACCATGTGGTCATACTGGTTGTAAACCCACTCTTTGCTCGCTACCGTCGGGGACGCGAGCACCGATTTCAGCGCATCCGTCAGCTTCGTTACCTCTGGGTAACGCGTCGTATCGATCGCTGCGCTTGCTTCATAATAAGCCGGAACCTTGCTCGGCTTATTGTAAACCGGGCACTCGTCGACGAGTGCGCCTACTGGCATGTTCCCCACGACTTCACCGTGGTGGATCAGCTTCAGGTAACCGTCATCGGTTACCTTACCGACTTTCGCGCAGTGCAGACCCCAGCGCTCGAAAATACCTTTCGCTTGCGCCTCATGCTTCGGCTCAACAACGAAAAGCATGCGCTCTTGCGATTCGGACAGCATCATTTCATAAGCTGTCATGCCTTCTTCGCGCTGCGGAACTTCATCCAGGTAAAGCTCCATGCCGTTGCCGGCTTTACTTGCCATTTCAGCGCTGGAGCAGGTAAGACCTGCAGCGCCCATATCTTGAATTCCGAGCACGATGCCGGAATTGATTAACTCTAAGCACGCTTCCAGGACGAGCTTTTCCATGAACGGATCGCCCACTTGTACTGCTGGGCGCTTCGCTTCGGACTCAGCCGTCAACTCCTCGGATGCGAATGTCGCACCGTGGATACCGTCGCGGCCTGTTGCCGGACCGACGTAGAAGACAGGGTTGCCTACACCTTTGGCAACACCGCGTTGAATTTTGTCGTGGTCGATAAGACCCACGCACATGGCGTTAACGAGCGGATTACCTTCGTAGCTCTCGTCGAACATCACTTCGCCGCCAACTGTCGGAATCCCGATACAGTTCCCGTAACCAGCGATACCGGATACAACGTGCTCGAACAGGTATTTCACGCGGTCATTTTGCAGCTTGCCGAAACGCAATGAGTTTAATAAAGCCACCGGGCGTGCGCCCATGGAGAAAATATCACGAATAATACCGCCCACACCTGTCGCCGCGCCTTGGTAAGGCTCGATCGCTGAAGGGTGGTTATGACTTTCAATTTTGAAAACAACCGCTTGGTTGTCCCCGATATCTACGATCCCTGCGCCTTCGCCTGGTCCCATCAGAACGCGAGGTCCTGTAACTGGGAATTTGCGAAGCACCGGCTTGGAGTTTTTGTAAGAGCAATGCTCGGACCACATAACGCTGAATACGCCGATCTCCACATAGTTCGGATTACGTCCAAGGAAGCCGCAAATTTTGGCAAACTCTTCGTCCGTTACGCCCATTTGCTTGTAAATTTTCTGTTCCGCGATTTGTTCGGCTGTTGGTTCCTTAGCGGATAGCTGCTGCGTCATGTTTTTCCCTCCAAGCGCTTAGAATTGATGTAAACATTTTTTTGCCGTCTGCGGAGCCCAAAATCTCATGAATGGCGCGTTCCGGATGGGGCATCATACCTACAACATTGCCTGCTTTGTTGCTAATTCCGGCAATATCGTCAACCGATCCGTTCGGGTTAGCCCCTGCTTCATAACGGAAAACGATTTGATTGTTTTCTTGCAGTTCTTTCAGTGTAGCATCGTCACAGTAGTAGTTGCCTTCCCCGTGTGCGATCGGAATATTGATAAGCTCACCTTCTGCGTAATCACGCGTGAAGGCCGTTGTGTTGTTTTCCACTTTCAAAACCGTTTGGTGGCAGCGGAATTTCATGCCGTTATTGCGCAGCAAAGCGCCTGGCAGCAATTTAGCTTCCGTCAATACTTGGAATCCATTACAAATACCTAGAATGTATTTGCCTTCTTCCGCAGCTTTAGCTACAGCTTTCATCACATTCGTAAATTGCGCAATCGCTCCGCAGCGCAGGTAATCTCCATAAGAGAATCCGCCCGGCACGAGGATGCAATCGTATTTGGACAAATCGTCCGCCGTATGCCACACATAATCAACCGGTTGTCCGATCGTGTCCTCAACTGCTTTGTAGCAGTCGATGTCACAGTTCGATCCCGGAAATACAAGAACCGCAAAATTCATGACGCTTCCTCCCTCTCCTGGTCTCTATTACGCCAACTCGTAGCGGTAGTCTTCGATAACAGTGTTCGCCAGCAACTTCTCGCACATTGCTTTCACGCGCGCTTCCGCTTCTGCTTTATCCGTTGTTCCAAGCTCTAACTCCAAATATTTCCCGATGCGCACTTTACCAACTTCCTCAAAACCCATGGAGTGAAGCGCTCCTTGCACCGCTGTTCCTTGAACATCCAAAACGTTCTGCTTAATCGTTACGTAGACCGTTGCTTTCATTTTCTATTCTCCTCCTCGTATGTGCTTGCTCTAATTTTCTGAATCGACTAAACGGTGCAAAATCTCTTTGTATCGGTTCGAAGTCTCTTCCACGACAGATGCTGGAAGCTCATCCGGCTCGCTGTTTTTATCCCAACCAGAACCCGCCAAGTACGTACGGACAGGCTCTTTGTCCATGGAATCAATCTCAATATCCAAAGCATATTTATCTTCCGACCAATAACGTGAGGAATCCGGCGTGAAAATTTCATCAATAATAATCAGTTCACCTGCATAAAAACCGAATTCAAACTTCGTATCCGCTAAAATAATGCCTTTTCTCTCACAAATCGAATGAGCTAGCGTATACAACATAATGCTGCGCTCTTGCAGCGCGTAAGTTAGCTCTTCGCCAACCAGCTCAATCATTTGTTCGATAGAGATGTCCTCGTCATGTCCGACATCATTTTTCGCCGCCGGCGTGAAAATAGGGTCTTGCAGACGTTGGTTTTTCCGAAGTCCTTCAGGCAGCTTGCGGCCGTTGATCTCGCCTGTTTTCTCGTACTGTCTCCAGCCGTTGCCTGTGATGTACCCGCGGACGACGCACTCGATCGAGATGCGCTCTGCTTTTTTCGCGACAATAATACGTTCTTTCAGAAGCTCTCTCGCATCCGCATCCGGGATAATATCGTGAAGCTGTTCAACATCCGTGTGAACGATATGATTGCTCATATAGCCGCTCGTCACGCCAAACCAGTATTTGCTCAGTGCATTGAGAACGTACCCTTTGTCCGGAACACCCGGCTTCAGAATGTAATCAAAGGCCGAAATCCGATCCGTTACCACGATCAAGAAGTTTTCACCCAAGTCATACAGTTCACGTACTTTCCCTTTGTGTACCAGAGGTGCCTTAACGAGCTCAACCGCTGAATCAAGGATTTTACCTGTCACAGACAACACTACCCTTCTCTCCCAAAGTTCCTGCTATTTCAAACCTAAACGGTCAAAGATCGTAGCAACATGCTTCAAATGCCAGCTTGGATCAAAGCAATCCGCAATTTCAGCCGGGCTCAAAGCTTCCGTGATCACCGACGCGCTCTCAACGATTTCGCGGAAAGAACGCTGCTCTTCCCACGCTTGCATCGCTCTTGGCTGAACGGTATCGTATGCTTGCTCGCGGGAGAAGCCTTTGTCGATCAGCTTCGTCATAACGCGGCCGGAGAAAGGCACATCGTACGTGCTGCGCATATTGCGTTTCATGTTCTCAGGGAACACCGTCAAGTTTTTGATGATATTGCCAAGACGGTTCAGCATGTAGTTCAGCAATTGTGTTGCATCCGGAAGGATCACACGCTCAACGGAGGAGTGCGAAATGTCGCGCTCATGCCAAAGCGTCACGTTTTCGTAAGCGGAAATCATATGCCCGCGAATGACACGGGACAGACCGGAAATGCTCTCGCAACCAATCGGATTGCGTTTGTGCGGCATCGCAGAGGAACCTTTTTGACCTTTTGCAAAAGGCTCTTCCACCTCGCGGAATTCACTCTTTTGTAGGGCGCGAATTTCTGTCGCGAATTTGTCCAGGGATGTTGCAACCAAGGCCAGAGTAGCCATGTACTCAGCATGACGGTCACGCTGCAGTGTTTGTGTGGAAATTGGAGCTGCTTTCGTGCCGAGCTTCTCGCAGACATATTGCTCTACGAACGGATCGATGTTCGCGTATGTGCCTACTGCCCCGGAGATTTTACCGAATTGTACGCCATCAGCGGCAAAACGGAAACGCTCCAGGTTACGTTTCATTTCCTCGTACCAAAGCGCCATTTTGAGTCCAAACGTCGTCGGCTCTGCATGCACGCCATGCGTTCTGCCCATCATGGCTGTATCTCTATGTTCAATCGCTTTATTGCGAAGGATTTCAATGAAGTTTTGAATATCTTTGTCCAAAATCTCGTTCGCTTGTCTCAGCAAGTAACCAAGTGCCGTATCTACAACGTCCGTTGAAGTTAAACCGTAATGTACCCATTTGCGCTCAGGCCCCAATGTCTCGGATACCGCTCTTGTAAAAGCAATAACGTCATGACGAGTCTCTTGCTCGATCTCGTAAATGCGGTCGATGTTGAAGCTTGCGTTTTCGCGCAGCACTTTCACATCTTCTTTCGGGATTACGCCTAGCTCAGCCCATGCCTCGCAGGATAGAATTTCAACTTCAAGCCATGCTTGAAACTTATTTTGCTCAGTCCAGATGCTCGCCATTTCGGGGCGCGTATAACGTTCGATCATTTTGCCGTTCCTCCATTAATTATCATTTACTTACTTTCCCAAATCCGTGTGCGTTCTATCCAAGTCAGTGCGTTCTGCACATCACTTGTCAGCAAATTGATGTGTCCCATCTTGCGTTTCTCTTTCGCTTCCTTCTTCCCGTACAGATGAACCTTGGCGCTAACACCTAAGTTCGTATCCTCCAAGAAGCCGGGTTGGTCGATTAGACCGTTAAGCGGTTCGATATGCTCGCCAAGCAAATTCACCATAACGACTGGTGATAAGAGCTCCGTCGAACCTAACGGCAAGTTGCATATCGCTCGAACATGCTGCTCGAACTGCGACGTGCGGCACGCTTCCATCGTGTAATGACCGGAATTGTGCGGACGCGGCGCAAGCTCGTTGACGTAAAGCTGACCGTCCTTTGTGAGGAACAGCTCTACGGCGATCAATCCGATCACGCCAAGTCCTTCGGCGATTCGCGTCGCCAGCTTCTCGGCTTCCTGCTGAACATCCGATGGGATGCGGGCAGGTACGATGGATTGATGCAGGATGTTATGTACATGTATGTTTTCCGCTGCAGGGAACGCCTTCACCTCACCGCGAGGACTTCTTGCTGCAATGACGGATAATTCTTTATCAAAATGAATGAATTGTTCGAGAACGAGCTCGGTTTTTGCCCGGCTCAGCGTATCGTAGGCTTCTTCCACTTCATCTATAGAGCGGATAACCCATTGGCCTTTGCCGTCGTAACCGCCGGTTGCCGTTTTGAGCACGCAAGGTGTGCCAAACTTCTCTACCGCTTCCTTCAGCTCAGCCGCGCTCTTCACTTCCGCATATGGAGCTACAGGAACGCCAGCTGCTTCAATCGCTTTCTTTTCACGAAGACGATGCTGGGTCGTGTATAAAAGCTCGCTTCCTTGAGGAACATACGACTCATTCATTAGAATGCTTGTAACGTGGGCATCCACGTTTTCAAATTCGTAAGTGATCACATCGGATAGGGCCGCCAGCTTACGCGCCGCTTCCACATCGTCGAAATTCGCTTGAATTTGTTCATCCGCGACTTGACCGCAAGGTGCATCCTCCGTCGGATCCAGCGTTACGAAGCGATACCCCATGTTGCGACCGGCCAAGGCCAGCATGCGGCCTAACTGCCCGCCGCCCAAGACGCCGATGGTGCCGCCAGGCTTGATGACCTTACCACCTGCTGTGTCTGTCATAACAGGTCACTGCTTTCCATCACTGTCTGCGCGACGCGTTCACGGCGTGCTCTGACCTTCGCTTGCAGTTCAGGATCGAAAGCGCCCAGGATTTGCGCTGCCAGAAGGCCTGCATTCGTTGCGCCCGCATGTCCGATCGCGACCGTCGCAACCGGAATGCCGCCCGGCATTTGCACGATCGAAAGCAAGGAATCAAGACCGTTCAGCGTCGACGTTTTGACTGGAACACCAATAACCGGAAGCTCCGTTTTGGCTGCTACCATTCCTGGTAGATGCGCCGCCCCGCCTGCTCCGGCGATAATGACTTGAATGCCGCGGCCTGCCGCTGCGGCTGCATATTCGAACATCAGATCCGGTGTTCTGTGTGCGGAAACAACCTTTTTCTCAAAAGGCACTCCCAGCTCTTCCAACATGTCGCATGCGTGCTTCATCGTTTCCCAATCCGACTGGCTTCCCATTATGACACCAACACGTACCGTCATCACTAACCCACTCTCTATTGTATGGTAAATATGATAAAACCCTCTAAACCAAAAAATGCCCAGAGCTAGAATACATGATTCTATCCGCTGGACAGCAAAAGAACCGAATGCAAAAAGACCATCATCTTCCTATGGTTCCCCTCATTCGCTTCCTCGTAGTCCAAAAATTCATGGTTTTTGGGTAGAAACTTTCAGGCCTTATCCCTGATTTTATACGAGTTGATTCGACATTTTCAATTAGTGCGGCTTCATTTCCCGCTTCCCTAGTTTACTACCAACTGACGTGTGATGTCAATTTCAAAAAACGAACGATTTTCGGATGTTTCTTTTATATAGTTCGTTTTTTGCTGTTTTTTTCACCATAAACAACCATTTGAGACATTCTTTCTGTTTTCACCCTCACACTGGCGTTATGCTTGTTCGTTATTCGGGTATATATAAGGAAGGCCATTCTAACTTTTTTCGACAAAACCGAAGGATCCTGCAAACTTTTTGAATTACTTGTCGTCTAACTAACTAGATGAAAATCATGAAGGAGCGAGTTGAATGACAAAGAAGACGTTCACAGTAAGAATCGCTTTGGCTGCCGCATTGTTAGCGGGATTTTCCAGTTCAGCCATCCTGCCGCAGGCGAGCGTTTATGCGGAAACATACAGTACAGATTTTGAGGTTACATTGGCCCCTCTGAAAATTCAGATCGGTGACAAACTGCTGGATGTTCCCGGCGGCAAATCGAAGGAAGGCGACACTTATGTCGGCCTTGCTTTTCTCAGTAAACAGTTGGGCTTAGCTACTTCGTGGGATGAGAAGACCAAGACAGTCACTGTCAGCGGACCTAATAAGACCATGAGTATGCATAATCAAAGCACGGAGTTTTCGCTCAACGATCATAAGTTTTACGCGCCTCTGCCTCCTGTTATCATTGACGGTACTACGTATTTGCCGCTGCGCTTTCTTCTGGAGCAGATGGGCTACAAGATCGGATATAACGATGAAAGCCATGTCGTGACGATCGACAAAATCCAGGAGAACGAGCTTAAACTAACGAACAAGTCCGAGTCGCAGACGAAAAGCGATAATCGGCGTATTACCCTGCAGTATCCGCAGATCGAGGGCTGGGCTAATTCGGCTGCTAGTGCGCAAATCAATGCCTTCCTCCAAGCGGAGGTAGAGAAATATAAAGCGGCAGCCATTCAGCAATTAAACGATCTTACCGAGGTGATCGGCAGTACGGAGCCTGATTTCCCCAATACGTTCGATGTGAATTACAAGATTACTTACAATCAGGACCATAAGCTTAGCCTCTATTTTATTGTTTACACCTTTTCGGGCGGTGCGCACGGGTTCTATACCTGGGATTCCCACACGTTCGATCTCGATACGGGAAATGAGCTGAGCCTTAAGCAAGTAGTTTCCAATAACCCTAACTACAAAAATATCATCAATCAAGCGATTAAGAAGCAATTGAAAGAACAGGATTATGAACTTATTGAGCCGTTTGAATCCATCCGTAACGACCAGGGCTTTTATTTGAAAGATGACACGGTTGTCGTCTATTTCGGCTTATACGAGTACGCCCCTTACGCGCTGGGTATTCTGGAGTTTCCGATTCCGTTGTCTGCTTTTAAGTAAGATATAGCAAAAGCGCCCCATCAACTACGCGAGGCTTGATCCTCTTTGTAGCGGATGGGGCGCTTTTTTGTGGACTTTTGTTTAGCTGCTCATGCTCATGAGCTTAACGCGGCTTCATACCGCATGGAGCTTCCGATCATGGCCAGCTCCTTCACCAAACCCAGCTGCTTGAACACATGCAGAGAACTGTTCACTGTCATCGCATTGATTGTCGGATATTTGACGATTAACGCTTCACAAATCTCTTTGACCGTTGTGTAACTGCCTTGGTCATATAAAAATTCCAATAACGCCCGCCGCTGCGGAGTTAAAGGGATGTTTTTGGCGCGCATCCGCTGCAGCGCTTGGTTCAGATCATGCTTTGCCATCATGGAAACCTCCTCTGCGAATTATGATCTATGTTTACTGATCTATGACTAATGTCGCGCGTGTGTGCGTTCTTATCGGCTCAAATGCTGCAAGTAACCGGAAATATCTACGTTTAGGCCAGCTGCAAGGGCCTCTCCCAGCTTGGCGTCGGCGCGATAGAAATTACAGATCGCCAGCAGCTTCGATTTCTCATGAACGGTAGAGAGGTCACCGACCAGATTGGAAATGAAATTCGCCTGCTCCTGCTCGCTGAAGCTGCGGAAGGTGTCTCCGGCTTGGGCAAAATCATTCGTTTTGGCTATTTTTTGCCGGGCTGCGCTGCCACTGAGCGGCATGGAGCTGTCGCGGAACGCAGGAGCCTCTTTGGGTGCTTCGGCATGACGAGTCGGCTCGTAGTTCACGCTGCCGGACTGCGGCTTCATTTGCATAGCGCCGTCGCGCTGATTGTTCTGTACCGCAGCATAAGGGCAGTTGACCGGAATTTGCAGGTAGTTGGCGCCCAGCCGGTGTCTTTGCGTGTCGGGGTAGGAAAACAGACGCCCTTGCAGCAATTTATCTTCGGACGGCTCGATGCCGGCAACCAGCACACTTGGAGCGAAAGCAGCCTGCTCGACCCCCGCGAAAAAGTTCTGTGGATTGCGGTTCAGCGTCATCGTGCCTACTTTGTGCAAAGGAAAGATGTCTTCCGGCCAGATTTTCGTTGGATCCAGCGGATCGAAATCGTACGCATCTAGATCCTCCGGCTGAAGCAGTTGTACATGCAGATCCCATTTCGGGAAGTTGCCGTTTGCGATAGCGTCATACAAATCTCTCGTCGCATGGCTAAAATCTTCCCCTTGCACGGCGGATGCCTCCGCTTTAGTCAAATTGCGCACGCCTTGATGCGGCTTCCAATGATATTTCACATACACGTAATTGCCAACGGAGTTTATCCATTTGAAAGCGTGAACGCCAAAACCGTTCATCTCCCTGTAGTTAGCCGGCGTGCCGTAATCCGAGAAAACCCAAGTCAGCATATGCGTGGATTCCGGCGTGAGCGACATGAAATCCCAATAGCGGTCCGGTGTCTGAACATTCGTGTCAGGCGCCGGCTTCAAGGAATGCACCATATCCGGAAACTTCATCGCGTCGCGAATGAAAAATACAGGAAGATTATTGCCGACCAAGTCGTAATTGCCTTCTTCCGTATAAAATTTGACCGCGAACCCGCGCGGGTCACGCGCTGTCTCTGGTGAGCTCTGCCCGTGAATAACCGTAGAGAAGCGGACGAATACTGGTGTTTCTTTGCCCGCTTCGCCGAGGAACGCAGCTTTGGTGTAGCGGTTCATCGCATGTTCAACCTTAAACGTGCCGAAGGCTCCCGCTCCGCGCGCATGCACAACGCGCTCCGGAATACGTTCCCGGTCGAAATGAGCAATTTTCTCAAGCAGATGATAGTCCTCCAGAAGTGTGGGGCCATTCTGTCCTGCCGTTCTTGAGTTCTGATTGTCGCCTACCGGCGCGCCTTGGTTGGTCGTTAAGTAATTGTGGTTTTGAGTCATGTATCTGATCGCCTCCTCATGCAATAATAACTTCTTATTTATAATCATTATAATATAGTATTCATTTTATTTTAAATGATAATGATTGTCAATGACCTCTTTACATGGAATTTCTCCCGTTAATATAAGGGATTTACACAGAAACGAATGTAATGAACCAATTTAACAGGAGATTTTCCAGTTAACTGCCTAATAACTGCCAAACGTCCTAGAAATAACAGGAGATTCCCTGCTATTTCAATCAACAAAAAAAAGCCGACAACCCCAACCGCACACGCGATTGAAGCCATCGGCTTTCACAGCTATTCCTGCATCAACCCTGCAAGTGGCAGGTCTAGCTCTTTTATGCCCTCAACAATTAAACGAGCGATTTCCATCGCGCCCGCTTCCGAGAAGTGCGTGTCATCCATCACGCCGTCCGGATAGTTGCCATGTTCCCCCGTCCTTAGCCAGAGGAACAGCGCTTTGGTCCGCTCTGCACCATAGGACAGAAAGAGCTGCTTGCTCTTCTCGGCCAAATCAATAAGCGGAACTTCCAATTCCTCGGCCAACCGTTTGACCGAAGCTGGATACTCCCCGTGCGTATCGGTAAAGCGCCCCTGTTCGTCGAAGCTGCGTCTCTGCACGGAAGTAATCAGAATAGGCAGAGCCCCCCTGGCCCGAGCCCCTTCCACATACTGCCGCAGATGATCCAAATAACTTGTGTGCGGGTCTGTGTGTCTTGCTTCATCCGGCTTCTGATCGTTATGACCGAACTGAATAAAGAGGTAATCACCAGGCTGAATCCTGCTCCAGATGGCTGCCAATCGTCCTTCAGCAATAAAGCTTTTGGAACTTCTGCCTGAAGCGGCTGCATTGCAAACAGTCACACCGCTGCCAAACCAGCGCTCCAACACCTGCCCCCAGCCCATGCGCGGATAGATGGAAGCCGCATAATTGGACATTGTGGAATCCCCTGCCAAGTAGAGAGTCACACGCCGATCAGCCAATGCCGCCCGTGGATTCCATCTATCCCGACCTGCCAGAATACGGTCAACGTCAAGCGCCTCCGCTTCCTGCTCCGTAAGCTGCTTAGACCAATCCACACGCTCACCGATATCCGCGCCAGGCCCAATATTCCCATACTCTGCGAAAGCAAGTGCCTCCACACTTTCCCGCTCGTTCCATCGGTCCCAGCCTGCCTTCTTCACATGCGGGCCCAACCAGCAGCGCACGAAAGCCACCTTCGCGTAATTCCGCCAAGGCCTTCCAAGCCCGACAGATTCAATAGGTGCTTCTCCCGTCAGCTTGCAGCCAATAAATACATATCCGTACTGAACATCTTCTGGCGTGGACGCAGCTGTCACCCAGCCTTTGCCGGAAGATACAATCTCGCAATCCAGAAATACCGCTGTTGCCGAGCCGAAAATAAAATCAACATCGCCTCGAATATAGCAGCGCTCATAGTACTGCCGCACTGGGCGCGGCGGTATGCCGTCACGCGGCCCCCCGAAGCTGGAACGATCTCGCGGTTTTGGCGGCAGCGGTCCCGTAAACAACGTATCTTGATGCCCAAGGAACCGGCAATCCCGGAAGGAGATTTTGTCCCCGTCCACATAGGCAGCCAAGGCTTGTCCGACCTCTTCCCCTTTTCCTGCAGTATTCTCGAAAGTGACCCGCTCAATCGAGACATCATCCGCACCAATCAAGGCCGTATAGGAATGAAAGGTGTGATACGGCTCGCCACTCAGAAACAGCTTTTTCGCATAATCACAGTTAGTGATAATCGTCGTCTCTGCCGACTCCCCAATCAGTCTGATGCGCGGCTTCGTGATATGCAGCTTTTCTTCATATACACCGCTTCTCACGTAAATGACCGTTTCTTCCGTCCTCTCATCGGCAATGCTATCGATGGCCTCCTGAATACGGACAAAATCGGCGCTTCCATCAGCGGCTACAATGATCATCGGTTATCGTCCTTTCTTGTCGATTATCATTACTCTTCCTCAACAAAACTGCCATATGTCACTTCCCTGAAACGTTCCTTCCAAGGCGAAACCGCTTGTAGATTTTCATAGATTTCCTCCGCTTTTTGAATGCATACCGCCTGTACGACCCGGCCATACTCCAGGCAACCGGAATCATTGATCGTTTGAAGAAAACCTTCTTTGTCGTGCAAAAGGACATCCGACGTAATTTCCCCTTCATAATACGCCTTCAAAGAAGCGAAAGCCTCGTCCTCGACGGAGAGCAAATACAAAATAGGAAGTGTACGCTTCTTACCATACAAATCATTCTTCACATCATAGCGGACAATATCGCGCATATCATTCTGAATCTGATGAATGAGCCCGATGCAATCGGCCAGCTCGTGGAGCTGCTCGATCGTCTCCCGCGAGGACTCTGCCGTCACATACCCCATAAAACATGCCAAGCGAAAAAGAGAGCCAGACTTCTCCTGCGTCATCACCAGATAATCATCAACAGATATTGCCGCATTCACCACGTCCTTATGCTGGCCGTTGATCGAGCGTGCAATGATCTTCGTTACCTCGACCAGCCATTCCGGCTTGACCTGCAAATGCCCCAACTCGCCGATGAATCCCATTAACAACGCCAGAACCGCGTTCAATGCCTCCGCTTGCGAGCATTTCATCCATGGCTTGTCATCTTGATCCTGATCCTGCAGATCATCGACAATGTCCAGGATAAGATTGACCAGTTCTGACAGCGCCGCGTAACGTTCAATATGAGGCGAATTTCCGCCCATCATATAGTGCGTGCAGAGCGTAACTTTCGCCCAAGCCCCATTCTCTTTCTCTTTATCCGCAATGAAAGACTTCAGAAGCTCATTTAAATCCTTCACCTCAATATACTCATCCACCAAGCGAATCATATGATCTTTCACGTTTTGCCTCATGCTCCATTCGCCCTCGCTTCTATCTCCTAAAGAAGTATATAGTGTTAAAGCTGTTAAAGTGCAGTCACTCCTATGCGGAAATGACCTCCTCAATCGGAATCCACATTCTAAACGTCATCCCCTTCCCTTTTAGCGTGTTCAGGTCCATTTGGCCACCCATATGGATAATTCTGCTTCTAATTTGTTCAATTCCCATGCCAGAAGCTCCGATTTCCTTTTGTATTCCTTCATTTTGAACATTGAACCCCACACCATCATCCTCATAATTGATATAAAAGTAATGATCTGCTTCCTCTACGGTAAATATGACCCTGGCCGCTTGCGAATGCTTCTTTGCATTATTCAGCAGTTCCTGCACAATTCGGAAGAGATGGCGCTTTGTCGGCAAATCTTTACTTTCAATAAATGATACGGAACCTATCTCAATAGAAAGCTCGAATGGCGTTGTATAGGCTTCCTTCTCTACATACATTTGAAGCGTTTGAATCAGTCCTACTTCCCTCAATAAATGCGGATTAAGCTCAAAACAGCTCTGGCGCAGACTGGCATTAATCATATCCACAAAATTATTCATATTATTCAGTTGTTCCTGATCGGACTTTTCCAACGTACTTTTATCCGCGATAGACGAAATTCTTCTTTTCAGGAAAAATAAATCCTGCATGGTTGTATCATGTAAATCGTTTGCTATTCGAATCCGTTCCTCTTCTTGCAGCTCAAACATCACCTTACGAAACCATTGGATATCATGCGCAACCGCCTCATGCGGAAGCTGCGCTGCAAACTTCTGCAAATTACCCGTTAACTTGCGTATTAAATGTACGTTTTCCAGACTAATTTCCAAATAAGTCGTAATAAATTGGAGCCACTGCTTCTCCTCTTTTGAAATGAGTGTATTGGCCTTTTTGCGTGTCATAATTAAATAACCGGTAAAAGCCTCATGTCCCGTTATCTCTATACTTGTAAAATCGGGATGGTTAAGTAAGGTTGACTCATGGACCAAACGTTCGATTTCCAACGAATCAATTTCACCTTGCGTAATAATTTCTATTTCATTTTCATGTCGAAAAACGATGGCGCCTCCAAGAACTTGCAATGTATGGACGATGTCTACGAGAATAATATCTTTCAACTCTCGCAGAGTGGAGATGGCTCCTAGACTTTTAGAGATCTTTTTTAGAGCTAACTGCAATACATGCTTCTTCGGGAAAAGAAAAGGTTCAAGACGAGTTGTCCAATACTCAGCTGCATAGAGCAAAAGGGATACTAGGAATATCGAACCTGCGAAAACGAATAGGATTTGCTTCTCATTCACCTCATGACTAAATAGGAAAGCATAGACGCCCGTGAACAGACTGACCGGGATGACCGACATAAGACCGGCAAATATAAAACGACGGATAACCATGCCGATGTCATAAAGCTGATTGGAAGCAATTAAATATATAAATGAAATAGGGAACAAGATGATCGTCCAGCTCGTATAAATAGCATCAATTACCCAAATGCCAAGAAAAAGCTTAGGAAGAAAAGAAAGACATATAATAGGAAATATTGAGATAAACAAAGAAAAACAGACACTTTTTACTATGCTAGATAAATAAGTTTTTTCATTGCGAGCTTTAAAATACATATACGCAATAATACATATATTAATAAGAAAGCCTATTATGAAAAAAACTAACGTGACAATCCCATCCAAACGATAAAACTTAGTCATGGATGGCAATAAGTAAAGCCCTCGCAGCATCGCTACAACTAATAGAATGGCATAAATATATTTGATATACCCCGTAGGGAATTGTAATTCTCCTTTTTCTTTAAAGAAAGTCACTATAAAATGTAAGAACACAACAGGTAATATCATCATAAAAGAGGATATTAATATTTTACCAAGCAGATCACCTCTAATCGAGGCTCCTAGACTCATGTAAATAACCCCCATAGCTAAAAAGACGACTGAAAGCAACCTAGCTGATGGGGAACGGCGCAATTTTAACAAAAGTAAATAGGCTAAAATTATACAGACAGATTCCTCTACTAAGGGGATCACATCATATAAAGTGGTGCTATTTTTCACAATTTTAAAATCATGATCATTCCCGTTTCTTGAAATAAGTAATGTACTTGCTTGTTCAATAGCCCCCCATTTGACCACATACTTAGAATCCTCAGGAGGCTTTCCATCAACAAGCTTTACAATATCTCCTGCTTTAATGCCCAATTTTGCACTTGCACTCTGTGAATGAGCCTCTGTTACCTCCCATTGATCTGCCTTATTCAAGGCTAAATTTATTCCAATATATGGGGAATGGAAGGTTAAATAAGAACACCAGATTTGCAAGAATACAAATATTACGACAAAAAAACTAAATAAATACGTTTTTCTAGCATCCATACTACACGTCCTCCAAACATTTGATATAATCAGATTGTAGTTAAAAATTGTTGAAGGGAGTCTTATTACAATGACTATCCAATTAGCTTCTAAGCTGCACAATGTTGTTCACATGCTTAAAAACCTTGAGTTAAACCCTGCATCAAACCCTCTAGCAGTTGCTGGTGCTCTTTCTAGAGAGGAATCGTCAGCGATCATGAAAACCTTTACAATTAGAGAGAAAAAACAAACCGAACCGATCTGCAACTGGTTCTAATCTCGTTGTCTTATTTTACCAAAATCAAAAAGGATTGTATAACCAGCTTTTGGCTGTTATACGATCTTTTTTTGCATTTCAAATCAAAAATTTCACAAACGTTTACATCCTGATGCGAATAGAGCTTGCATACAATCCTACTAACTTTTGCGACGTGAATCAGTATAACAAATAATATGACAATTAGTATACATATGGAAAATATTTGAATGAAGCTGGGAGGACTTCGGGAGAGCCCCTGAAATCTTCGAAAACAAACCCTAACTTCCGGGAGTCCTAAGTAGTAACAATAGGGAATATGAGTCCGCTATTTTGGCAAATACCGCTTATCTCACGGTGCAAACGGAACTACAGGGCCTTATTTCTTCAAATCCCCCGCACTTTCGCCAAAATCGGCAAAATAGCGTACCATAGTTACCTCTCGACGTCCAAACGGCTGCAAATTGCAAAAATAACGGACCGTAGTTCCCACACACGTTTCATAAAAAAAGACTACCGAAAAGGCCATTCCCGCCCCTTTCGATAGCCTATTCGTTTAACCACACTATGCCGTCCCAAACGTGACGCCCAATTCCCTTAGCCGTTTGCGATACGCAATACTCAGTCGATCCGTGTTCAAATGCAGCTCGGCCTGCAAATCAAGCGGCAGCAGCTCCGGCTTCTGATTTTCGACCATTTCGCGGTCCTGCTCGATCAGCAGATCCTGGAACCGGATGAAAATGTCATCCGCTTCCTCATACGCATAGTTCCTCTGCTTAAGCATGAAGGCTTGGCTTCGCTGCTCAGTTTCCGGCAGCACCATGAGGAACAACCTGAAAATTTGATCCGTATCCCGGTCTCTTTTAGTAAACGCGACACTTAGCGGACCATACACTTCGTACACATAACGGCTATGTACCCCACGCCCTGTTCCATCCGGATCGGGCTGGTAGACGACAATCTCCTCCGAGGTGAGGACGCCGTCCTCTTCATGCACCTGGTAATCGCCAATTTCGGCATATTCACTATCGCCCAGCATTCCCTCATGAACAAACATGAGGTGGGAGACATCGAGGAAGTTTTCGATAATGCGAGGTCCTGCAGCCTGCAGGGTATACGGGCCCATCCATACTTCTTTGAAGCCTGCGGGAATATAGGAACTTACTTTCGGCAGCGAACCTACCGGTTCACCCAAGCAAACCCAAACAAATCCGTGCGCTTCCACACAATGGTAGACGAACGCTTTTGCCTTCGAGGGGATAGCACGATTAGCAGGCAGTGAAGGGATTCGCGTACAGGTCCCACAGCCGTTATAAGACCAGCCATGGTAGGCGCACACGAGTTCATCTCCCTTTACTTTGCCCAGCGAGAGTGGGACGCCCCGGTGAATGCACAAATCTTTGAAGGCGTGAACGCCGTCAGAGGTGCGGAAAACAGCTACTTTTTCACCCAGTACTACAACAGCAACCGGTCGGTCCGTCAGAGCCGACGACAACAATACCGGATGCCATTCGTCAAGAAGAGTGCTATCTTGTATCGTCATCGCCTTCACAGCCTTTCCCATTATTTTGGAATGACACCTTTAATGCCCTTAACAAACCAAGTCGTGCCTAGAATTTCTTCATCTGTCATTTTTTTGCCCTGCTCGAACCTGACTTTACCATCCTGATCTACGAGAGGGCCTTGAAACACATCAAAGGTCCCTGCCAAAATCTCTTGCTTTTTCTTTTCGATAAGCGCCTTGACGTCGTCCGGCACATTTTTGCCAAGCGGCGCGATATCTGTAATGCCGTCCTTCATGGTTCCAAAATAAGCATCGGATTTCCATGTGCCGTCCATTACACTTTTCACCGTTTGCACGTAGTAAGGGCCCCAGTTCCATTTCGGGTTGGAAATGTACGTATCCGGTGCGAATCGGCCCATGTCGGAGTCATTGCCGATCCCCCACACTTTGCGCTCAGCAGCCGCTTGAATCCCGGCAGGCGAATCTTGATAAGCAGCCAGCACGTCCACGCCTTTATCCAACAAGGAAATCGCTGCTTGCTTCTCGGTTGCCGGATCGAACCAGGTGTTGCTCCACACGACCGACACGTCCACGTTCGGATTCACACTTTGTGCGCCAAGCGTAAAAGCATTAATGGTATAAATAACTTCCGGAATCGGGAAGGCGCCAACATAGCCCATATGATTGTTTTTGGTCAATTTACCCGCCGCCATGCCGACAAGGTATGCGCTTTGGTACTCGCGTCCCATGTACGTCCCCATGTTAGGCAGTGTTTTGTAGCCTGTCGCGTGCAGAAATTTCACGTTCGGGTGCTTTTGCGCCACGTTGTACATCGGGTCCATATAGCCGAAAGAGGTTCCGAAAATAATATCGTTCTTCTGTGCCAGCTCTTCGAAAACCCGCTCCGCATCAGGACCTTCGGGGATATTTTCGACAGTAGTCGCTTTGATGCCCAGCTCTTTCTCCATCATCAAGCGTCCTTGATCATGCTCATAAGTCCAGCCGCCGTCTCCGGGCACACCGATATAGACAAAGGCCACTCTAGGGAGCTTTTTTTCCGCTTGGGACGGGGGCGCACTTGCAGCTGGTGCTGCCGCAGGGGAGCCTACTGGTGCTGTCGTGGTGCTCGTCGTTGGTGTGGATGAACTGGAACAAGCAGATAGGATCACTAGGAAGATAGCAGTTAAGGACAACATCAGTTTTTTTGGCATCATGGCTTCTACCCCTCTCTTTTTACCGGCAAACCACATCGTTCTACCGCTCTGAAAATACCTACATACCCCGTGCAGCGGCATAAATTGCCGCACAGCGCCTGTTCGGCCTCCGCCCTCGTTGGGGCGGGATTTTTGCTCCACAAGGCCGTTAGCGTGACGACCATCCCTGCGGTACAATAACCGCACTGCAGCCCTCCCTCCTCTAACATCGCTTGTTGAACAGGATGCAGCGCTTCTCCTCCGGATATCCCCTCAATGGTGGTCACCCGCTTGCCTACCGCTTGATACGCCATTAGCAGACAAGCATTTACGGGCTTCCCATCAAGCAGCACCATACAGGCGCCGCAGCGTCCAATCTCACAAGCAACTTTGGTTCCGGTTAAACGCAAGTCATCCCGTAAAATATCCGACATCCGCTTGGATGCAGGAACCGGAATCGCAATATCCTTTCCGTTAATGGAACATTCCAGCACATACGTTGTATTAATCAATGGCCTCCACCCCTTCTAACCAATCGATGGACCGCACGATGAGCTCTGGTGAAATCGGCAGCCGGTTCACCCAGATCCCGGCTGCCTGCCGAACCGCTGCAGTAATCGCCGGCGCCAGTCCGACGCTGCCGATTTCGCCAACCCCGCGTGGGCCGAAAGTATCGCCCTCGGGTAAATCTTCAATTGCTTCTACACGAATCGTTTGCGGGCTATCTTTGAAAGTAGGGATTAAATACGTGTCCAAATTGTGCCGTAAATAGGCACTCTCCTGCATAACGGCATCCTCGGTCAACGTGTACCCGAGCGCCATAACACTGCCGCCCTCAATCTGTCCGAGGAAACCCATCGGATTAATGACAGGTCCTGCTGCGATCACGTGATCGGTCGCAATCACCCTCACCCTCCCTGTCAGTATGTTCGCTTCTACCTCCACGATGACGGCTGCGTAGGAGTACAAATAATGCGCACCGACCTGCCCCGCCGGCGTCGTCGGGTAGTCGAACGCCGTCTGCGCAAGAATCGGCTTCGCTGCCGATTCGGCAGCCGCCGCCAACTGCGCATACGTCACAACCGGCTGACCCGGCTCATCACCCTTGCGATGAATTCCGCCTGCGCCGGTTGTCAGTTCATCAGCGGCAGCGCCCGTAAGCTCAGCCGCCTGTTCCAGCAGCGCCTGCACGAACGGCGGCTTCAGCCGCTGCAGCGCGCGCCACATCATCGTGGTGGCGCGGGACGCCGTGCTCGAGCCGCTGCTCGGCACGCGGTCGGTATCGCCGATGACGATGCGAATGTCATCAGCGGCGCAGCCGAAGCAATCCTGCAGCATGAGCGTAAGCGCTGCGTAAAGCCCTTGCCCGAACTCCTCGAAGCCGAAGGAGGCCTGGATCTTGCCCTCCGGCGTAAGCTCGATGCGCCCGCCGGAGTGATCAGGGATGCCGAGGCCGAGCCCGGCGCCATGCATCACCATCGAGGCGCCGATGCCCCGGCGCAGCCACGGCTCACTGCTACTGACCTGTGGCATGCCCCGCTTCGCCCAGAGCGGTGATTCCTGCACCTTGCTCCACACTTGGCTGGCGCCCTCAGTCGCCACGATCTCCTGGCCCATCGGACCAGGATCGTTTGGAGCGCGCAGGTTCAGCTTGCGCAGCTCCCAGGAATCCATCCCGAGCTTTTCAGCCAACCGCTCGATCTGGCTTTCAACGGCAAAGATCACCTGATTGCCGCCGAACCCCCGAAATTCTCCGGATACGCCGTTATTTGTATAAACACTCGTCCCTTGTACGTCGACATGCGGAATCTGATATGGCCCAATGGCATGCTCAGTTGCAAAATTCAGCACCTCGCAGCCCAAAGTTGCATAAGCGCCGGTATCCGCAAGGATGCTGACTTGATGTGCGATAAGGCGTCCGCTTTCATCTGCGCCTGTCTTCATGGCTATCCGCATCGGATGCCGTTTGATGCCGGAAATGACCGATTCACGGCGGGAATTGTGCATTTTGACCGGCGCACCTGTCTTCAAAGCAAGTAACGCACCGAAAGGCTGCACGTTAAGCTCATCCTTCCCGCCGAACGATCCCCCGATCGGACTGGAAACTACGCGGATCTGCCCTTCTTCCATAGCAAGAATACGTGCCAACTGCATTCGATCCTTGTAGCCGTGCTGTGTTGGCGAGTACACCGTCAGCCGGCTATTCTTCTCCGGAACGAACAGCCCGCCCTCGGTTTCCATGTACGTGTGCATTTGCCTTGGCGTATAATAAGTCTCCTCTACGATGTGAGCACACTGTTCAAAGGGCAATTCGGCCTCGCCATGCTTTAGAAAGGTTCTATGCAGTAAGTTGCCGTCGGGGTGCAGAAGAACGACACCTTCATCCAGCGCTGTTTCCGGATTATCTACAACCGGCAGGGGCTCATAAACGACCTCGATCAAGCTAAGGGCGTACTCAGCGATCTCTTCCGTATCCGCAGCAACAGCCGCCACGGCATCTCCAACATAACGAACTCGATCGTGACATAAAACAGGCTGATGCGGAAAGGCAATGCCGAACAAATTCATGCCCGGCACATCCTCCGCCGTTATGACAGTACGGACACCGATAGTCGCCTTGGCTTTACTTGTATCAATGGAGAGTATCCAAGCATGCGGATGCTTGCTTCGCAGCACCTTCCCATGCAGCATGCCCGGCGCCGTTAAATCCGTGAGATATTGAAGCTTTCCGGTTACCTTCTCTTCACCGTCGGGGCGAATGATCCATTTTTTAGCATACGTATCACGACCTAGGAGCATAGGCCCCGCCCCCTTTTCGCCAAGCTTTATAGCATTCGGACACGATCAGATTCGCCGCCGTCATCTTGCGGTAAGCAACACCGGCGTAATCATCAGCTACAGCATCGAAATCATCGGACACTCCCTTGTGCAAGGTTTGCAGGACTTCCTTGGATAAAAGCTTGCCTGTTACCGCATCCTCCAGCTCTTTGAATCTTGCCGGAACGGCGCTCCCGCCGCCTGCACTCAAAGCAATAGCGGCAAGAGTGCCGTCCGCTTCTATTCTTAAACTGCCGGCAACCGTTACAACAGATGGGGTAAACGCTTCTCTGCGTCCTACCTTCAAATAAAACTCGTAGGAATGCCCCTTATCTGCCATCTCCGCACTCACCTGCTCCGGCTCCGAGGTTGGCACTACAATTCTTGTCATCATCTCGTAGGATGTAAAATGCGGACCTTCCAGCCACTCTTTCAGCGGCAGCTCGCGTTCTTTCTGTCCATCCGACCATACTACCTGCGCATCCATAACCAACAGGACAGGAATGAGATCTCCTGTACGTGTCATTACATTGCCTCCGATTGACGACAAATTGCGTACGGAGGGCGCTGCAATCTCGGAGCAAGCTTGCACCAAGAGCCCGCATCGCTGCCTCATCAACTCATTATCCATCAAATCTGCCAAACACAGCGCTGGACCTATATGAACATGACCTAGATTGTCAATGGTTAATCCGGCAAGAGCAGGAATTCGAGCAAGGCTAATCAAGTGCTGCGGAGGCGATGAAAGGCCATTTTCCCAACGTGTACGGAGCCATGTGCCGCCGGAGATCAGCACCGAGTTGTCTCCCCATTTGTGCTTTAATTGCATGGCTTCCTCTACACTCGTCGGCTGCCATACTGAAGGCTGCTGCTCTGGCAGCTGGTACAAAGGAACTGACATGAACAAAACCTCCTCAGCTTCATCTAGAAACGTCGATCCCCCATAAATGATCCGTAGTTAAATTAGATCAACTATAAACAATTCCCAAAAAAAGAGTCAACTAACTTAACATGATTTTGTGTTTTTGTATAAAAAAATAGCGCATCATTAGTAATAATGCACTTTTCAACTCAAATATGTTATTTAAATTGACATGAAGTTGTGTGCGAATATTTTTTTCGCCTCTTCATATCGTTCTGCTGTGTCTACATCCATGAATTTGAGCTGTTTTTCCTCGATGATGCGCCCACGGTACTGAGGTGAACGAAACAAGGAACGCGCCCCGACATCCCCTTCCAAAGCAGTTGCCTCAGACCACATCCCCGGTCCCATGATTAACGGAGGCTTCGGTATTCCCTGATCCCCGCTGGCGATATAATCATACCCTGCATCTTCATTGAATGCCTTCGTAAGACCAAACAGCATAGGCCCATCGATAAATGGCTGATCCGCCAGCAAAACCATGATGCCCTCTGCGCCCTGCTCTATGGCCGCCTGAATGCCCGTGCGCAGCGAATGTGCCATCCCGCATTCCGCGTCGGGACAGACGGCAATGCGGCAGCGGCCCAGCATGATCTGCGTTTGAGCGGATGCTGGAAGCCAATCCAACGCGTCGACTTCACGCGCGACAACAATCACGCTGTACAGCTCTGAATGAAGAGCTTGCTGAAGAGCGACTCCGCCTAGCCTCACGCCTTCCGCTATTTCCAAGGACGTCTTCGCCGTCCCCATCCGTCTGGAGCTGCCCGCTGCCAAATAGACGCCGACGATCTTCCGCTTCCTCCTTTTCACCATGGGCGGCACCCTTGGATATTACGCCCTGATGCTGCAGAGGAATTCCTCCCTCCACTGGCTCGAACACCGCGCTTATCGCTAATCAATTCCGCTACGATACTGATTGCGTTCTCAACAGGACCTTCCGAGCCAATATTCAAGCCAACCGGATAATGGACCCAATCAGGGCGCTCCACACCATCCAGCAGCTTCTCGGATCGGGTTCTGGAGCCCATAATGCCAAGATAACGCAAACTCGACTTCACCGCTCCGCGCACGAATTCGGCATCCTTATCGAACTGGTGACTCATCACGACGACATAATCCTCAGCCGTCAGCTTTAACTTTTCAAGTAAAGCCCCTGGGAAAGCTACAACCGTCTCCATGCCGGGAAACCGCTCTGCCGTACAATAAGCATCACGCCAATCCGCGATCACGACGCGAAATCCGCTGCCCGCAGCCAGCCTCGCAAGCGGGATGGCATCTTGATTCGCCCCGAACACAACGACTCTCGGCTTGGGCCTAAACGTGTAGACATACTCAGAGGGTGACGAAAGTCCATCGGCAGAAACCGCTCCAACCACAAAGCACGACCTATACTGTATATCGGAGTATCCCTGAACGAACGTTCGAGATAATTGCATGGCTTCCCCGCGATCCAGGGCCGCTTTGGTAGCAAGCAGGTGAACAAGCAGTTCGCCTGTCACCGGCTCCAGCAGGATGCGAATTAGCCCGCCGCACCCGATCGTTTCGCCCCAACCGAAATCGTCGGCAGGCCGCATGTCATACTCGATCATTTGCGGCTTCTGCGATTCCCCGACTAGGGGCACATAACCGGATAGATCGGCTTCCAGGCAGCCGGGAGATATGCTCCCCACCGAGCTTCCATCCGCCATCAGCAGCATCATCGCCCCTTGCTTACGGTAAGCGTGACCTTCCACATAAATAACCGTCGCCAGCACAATCGACTGGACTTGACGCTCTACCGCTTGTAAAATGTCATAGGCCTCCATCACTCACCGCACCTCGCTTATATGGCATTATCGTTTTACCAGCCGATAGCTAAACCATCGCCCCGAGGATCAGCAGCACCGCACAGAAATCCTCGCTCATCCCTAACAATTCCCTGCGCTTGCCCCATAATGCCATCCCAAGGGTTCACGGGCTCAACCCGGTGTCCCCATCTTTTAAGCCGGGCATATACCTGGTCATCCAACCGATGCTCGAGCTTCAAAGCATCCCCGTCTTCTCCCCACGTACGTCCGTATACCCAACGGGGCAGTGATATCGCTTCTTGAATGGACAATCCATAGTCCAGCACACCAGTCAGAATGGAAAGCTGCGTTTGCGGCTGTCCTTCACCGCCTTGAGTGCCAAACAGCATATAAGGCTTACCTTCTTTGCTGACCATCGCTGGCATTAACGTATGAAACGATCTTTTTTCCGGTTCTAGCGCATTGGCACAAGCAGAGTCCAGCGAGAAGAACGAGCCGCGATTTTGCATAATAATCCCCGTACCGCCCGGCACATAAGCAGCACCAAAGTCGAAATATAAGCTTTGAATAAAAGAAACCGAGTTGCCCTCCTCGTCAACAACAGCCGCATAAGCTGTATCCTGGCCGATCGCCGGAGACAAGTATTCACTTACCTTGTACGGCTCCGCTTGTATAGCCTGCCAAAGCTCCTTAGCATAAGCCTTGGACAGCAGCCGCTCCAGCGGGATCTCCCGGAAGTGAGGGTCGGTTAAGTACAGATCGCGGTCTTTAAACGCCTTTTTAATCACTTCCGACATAATATGGTAAAAATTAGCTGATGCTCTAGGAATCGCGCTTACCTCTATGTTTTCTAGCATATTCATCATCATTAGCGCTGTGAACCCTTGTGAGTTCGGCGGCATTTGAAAAATTTCATAATCTCGATAAGTCGCTGAGAGCGGTTCCACCCATTCTCCTGCGCAGCTCAGGAAATCCGCCTCCTGCAGCAATCCGCCATCCCGCTGAATACTTTCCACCATCTTCTTCATGACAGCGCCGCTGTAAAAGGCATCTCGGCCTTCCCGCCCTATCTGGCGGAGTGTCCCGGCCATCTCTTTCTGAATCAGCCGATCCCCTTCCTTCAAAAGCTCACCGCTGGCCATATAGAGCGCGCTAAGCTGTTCCGAAGCCCGAATGAACGCTTCATCCTTCTTCATCCAAAAGCTTAAATTGCGAGAAATCGGAAATCCCTTTTCCGCATAAGCAATCGCCGGCTCCAGCAGCTTTTCCCACGGCAGTCTGCCGTATTTCTCCCATACTTGCCACCAGGCATCCACCATGCCCGGCACGGTGATCGCGCTCAGAATCCCTCTCTGCGGAATCGTCTGCAAGCCCTTTGCCCGGTAAAAATCTGGCGTCGTCTGTGCTGCCGACTTCCCGCTTCCGTTGAAGCCCGTATAAGTGCCTGTAGCTGCATCATACATCAGGAAGAAAGCGTCACCGCCGATACCTGTCATATGCGGATAAACAACACCCAGTGCCGCACTAACGGCAATCGCGCTGTCAAACGCGTTGCCCCCCTGCATCAAAATCGCACTCCCCACACTGCTCGCCAAATAATGAGGCGTGGCAACCATCGCACGTTCCGCTCGCGGCATGATGTTTAACATGGCTGTTCCTCCTCTGCATGAGCATATTGGTGCAAAGCCGCTTGCAGCGCCTTGCCGACGTTCACATCGGCACGATGCCAGAGGAGAACAGCTTCCAAAGCACCTAGTACATGGAGCACGTTTTTCTGATTACAACTGAAGCCCATCGTTCCGATTCGCCAGATTTGCCCCTTCAGCGGTCCGAATGAACTGGCGATTTCAATCCCAAATGTATTCAGCAGCATGGAACGGACAGACTCTCCGTCTAGACCGTCGGGGATAAGGATACAGGTTACGACCGGCAGTTTGCAGTCCGGATTCCCATATAGCGTAAGCCCCATGGCCTTAAGGCCGGCAACCAGTGCAGCCTCATGCGATTTATGACGCTTGAACCGCACCTCAAGCCCTTCCTGCAGGACCAGTCGCAGCCCCTCACGCAAGGCATAAAGCATGGATGTCGCTTCCGTATGATGATTGAGCCGCTTCGGGCTCCAATAGTCCTGCAGCATGCCCAGGTCAAAATAGTTGCTCGCCACCGGCTTTACGCCGGAAAGCGACGCCCCTTTCTCGCGCAGCCCCCGCTCGATTGTCTTACGGCGGAGCACCTTCGCTTCGATGCGTTCGTTGTAGGTGACGGGCGACATTCCGGATGGGACGGACAGGCACTTTTGCGTCCCGCCGATGACCGCATCGAGCTGCCAAGCGTCAGTCTTTACCGGGACGCCCCCGATCGTCGCTACTGCATCCACAACGAGCAGCGCATCTACCTCACGGCAAGCTGCTCCGATGCCGTCAAACGGTTGGATGCAGCCCGTGGATGTTTCGCCATGGACCATAGCGACGATGATCGGCTTCTCCCGGCGGATAGCATCGATGATTTCCTGCGGCGTGAACACCGTGCCCCACTCCCGCTCCAGCATAACAACCTCTGCTCCGCAGCGCTCCGAGATTTCCACAAGCAGATGACCGAAGCGTCCATAAATAGGAACAAGCACCTTGTCTCCTGGCTCAATGATACTTACGAGCACAGCTTCAATCCCTGAACGCGAGGTGCCGTCGATCGGATAAGCCCATTGATTATTCGTTTGGAACACTTCGCGTAGCATTTCCATCGTTTCATTCATCAGATCTGTGAATTCCGGATCGAACTGTCCCAGAATCGGATACGACATAGCACGAAGCACCCGTGGGTCAACCTCTACCGGTCCGGGGGTCATAATCGTTCTCAGTGAGGGCGATAAGTCCTTATAGAATTTCATCCGCTTTCCCCCCATAGCCATATTGATATAACACGTGAACCAATGTTTGGAATCCGGCGACCAGATCGTCCGCTTCCGTAAACTCTGCAGGACTGTGGCTTATGCCTGCCACACTCGGCACGAAGATCATCGCCGACGGACAAATCGGCCCAAACAGCTGAGCATCGTGTCCCGCTCCGCTCGGCAGCCGCATGCTCCGAAATCCGCCTGCTTCGCAAGCAGCCTCAATCGCTGCCGAAATGCCTTCATGCATAGCCACAGGCGAAGCGTGTAAATTTTGAACCGTTTCTATAGTAAGCCCTCTTCGCATCGCGATTTCCTCGAGCTTTGTTAGCAACCTTACACAAAACATTCGCATTTCCGGCTCGTCAGTATGCCGGATATCGAGCGTAAACATCACATCTCCCGGCACCACATTCGAGGTTCCGCGCTTCACTTCCAACCGCCCAACAGTAGCAACAAGCGGCTCTCCTGCTTCAAGAGCCATTTGTTCCGTTAGCGCCACCATTTCAGCCGCTCCGGCTAGCGCATCCTTGCGCATCTTCATCGGAGTCGTCCCCGCATGATTGGAGCTGCCTGTTACATGTACAGTCAATCGAATTTGACCCACGATTGCGGTTACTACGCCAATTTGTTTATGTTTGTACGCAAGGACAGAGCCTTGCTCGATATGAATTTCCAAATAACCGCCGATCTGTTCACGTTTAGCCGGGTGTTCTCCCAAATTCGCCGCATCGAAGCCTGCTTGCCGCATGGCCTCCAGCAAGGTAATGCCAGCGTGGTCCGCAATCTCGGCGGCAAGCGTCAGTGGCCTTGCGCCAGTGACATGCCCCGAGCCCCAGTAAGCCAGCGGGAATCGGCTTCCCTCTTCTTCACAGAACGAAACGGCTTCCAGCGTTCGCCTCGGCTCCCCGTAAGCCGCCTTCAAATAACCAAGCGCCATCATCGAGGCGACGACGCCGTATGCACCGTCATATTTGCCGCCATTTTTGACCGTATCGATATGCGACCCTGTCAGTATCGGCTTCAAGGCCGTCTCATTACCTTGCAATTTCCCAAACACATTGCCAACTGCGTCAAAGCCGACTTCCAGCCCCAGCTGCTGCATCTTGCTAACAAGCGCTTGCTGCGCCTGCAGCCATGGCTCTGTGTAAAGCAGCCGGGTCACTCCCCCCTCCGGGTCGGCCCCGTACAAGGAAAGCTCCTCCAGCACTTCGAGCATTCGCTCTCCGAATTGGGACAGCAGATCGAGGGAACTCGGTATCCGCTTAGCCACCAGCCTCACCTCCACCATTAACGGCAGGACGTAACCACGTCCCCCCGGCATGGCTAACAACCCCTTCGCCAAGCTCATACACCCTGCTTCCGCGATTGAATGTCGCCATCACCCGGCATCCGAACGTCCGCCCCACATAGGGACTATGCTTGTGACGGTAAAACAGGTCATTCGTCTGCAGCGTATAGCTCATATTCATATCGACCAAAGCGAAGTCGGCATCAGCGCCTACCGCAATAACCCCTTTGCGAGGATACAGCCCAAAACGCTTGGCAGGCTCAAGCGACAGCATCCTCGACAGTTCAGGCAGCGGCACATTTCTGCGAAGATGTCCTTCATCCAGCATCAACTCCATGGAGCTCTGCGCCCCGGAGATGCCGCCCCACGCTTCGAAGAAATCCCCCTGCTTCATTGACGTTGGGCACGGGGAGTGATCCGAAGCTAGAATGTCGAGCCGTCCGGCCAAGAGCTCCGCCCACAGCCGGTCTTGATCTCCTGCCGTGCGCAGAGGAGGGGCGCACTTCGCTACCGGCCCTAGCTGCACCAAGTCCTCGTTGGTCAGAGCCAAATAATGCGGGCACGTTTCTACCGTGACGTCCAGCCCTTTGGCCTTCGCCTCCGTGATGGCCTTCACTCCTTCCGCGCTGGAGATATGCACGAAGTGCAGCTTGCAGCCCGTTTGCTCCGCGTAGTAAAGCGCACGGTTCACCGCTTCCAACTCCGCCGCAATCGGTCTCGTGTCAACGAAGTCGAGCGCTCCTCGCCTGCCCTCCTCCTGAGCCTTAGCAGCTCGCTTGGACACGATCTCTTCGCTTTCGGCATGAAGTGCGAGCACAAGCCCAAGGCGCGCAATTTCCTGCATCCCCTTAAAGAGTGTGTGGTCGTCCACCTCAGCGAATATATCTTCCCCTTCTCCTCCGGGACAGGACATGAAGGCCTTAAATCCAATGACACCGGCTTCCGCCAGCTCTTGCAGATTTTCAATATTGCCGGGGACCAATCCACCCCACAGCGCATAATCGATCAAGGACTGTCCTTCAGCCGCTTCCAGCTTTCGTTCAAGAGCACTTAATCTCACTGTCGGAGGAACGCCATTGAGCGGCATATCGATATAAGTCGTGCATCCTCCCGCCGCAAGCGCTGCCGAACCTGTGACGAACCCCTCCCAGTGGCCAAGCGCAGGTTCGTTGAAATGCACATGTGCATCTACCATGCCAGGCAGAACATGCAGATGCTCTGCCTCATAGACAGGCGTATGCTCCGAGTACAAGAGGTTTTCGCCTAGCGCAGCAATTTTACCGCCTAGAATCCCGATGTCCAACTGCTTCAATCCCTCTTCGAGGACAACGGTTCCCTTGCGAATCACGAGGTCAAACTGTTTATCCATGCGAAATCCCTCCTCGGAACCTTTATGTAGCAATGGCAATGCTTTCTGCCAAACGACTTGCCGCTAGCTTCCCCTATAGGTGTTATACCCCCAAGGCGCAATCAACAGCGGCACATGATAATGGCTGTCTGCTGCTGCAACGCCGAACCGGATCGGCACTTGATCCAGGAAAGGGGGATCTGCCAGCTCAATGCCAGCTCCCCGAAAATATTCACCGACATGGAAGACCAGCTCATACGTACCAGGTGCAAATTCTTCCCCGCTTAGCATCGGCCCCCGCAGCCGCCCGTCAGCATTCGTAACCTCTGCGCGAAGCAGCTCTGACCGCCCCTCGTGAAGACGGTATAACTCAATGCGTACATCTTTGGCAGGTCTGCCTAGACTAATATCCAGAACGTGCGTTGTTAGTCCAGCGCTCATAGGCCCTCCAGGTCACGCTTTGTCATCGAAAAGCCTTGAAAACCATACGGCGGCCTAGGCTCTGTGAACACCTTTCCTTCGCCTGTTGTGGCTTGCTCCAGAATCGTCTCCCATGTCCGGTTATTCGATTCGAAGCGAATTTCTTTGAGTTGAGGAAACCTTTGCAGCGCGCGCTGCCCGATGCGGTAGATGAGATTTTGAATTGAAGGGGAATGCTGCTCATGAAATACGGTATGCGCGATATCCCGAATTTGCTCGGCGGCCACATAGCGACCCAAATCCGAGTCCAGAGCATCCTCCACCGCCTCATAGCTCCAAGCTATATCGAGAAAAATAAATAACGGGCGGTCATAAGATTCCGGAAGCGTCGTATACTCATCTCGTACGAAGCCCGCAAAGGAGCTGCCTATCACCTTGATCAGCTTCAGGTCTGCAATACCGCCTTCATGCTCTAAAATAGCGGTACCCTCTTCCGTCCGAGCGATTTCCACCTTAGCTGTCGGATGCTCGTTTTGCGAATACCGGTATACCAAATTACCGTTTTCGAATCCTTTAGCTCCCGGGACTGGCAGAACATCGAAAGCAACTTGGTCAGCTGTCATTTTCACGCCTGTCATCTGAGGATAGGTCTCTAGCAGCTTACGGCTTGCGAATGCAAGAAATCCTTCAGCTGTTGCGCCTTCATATTCTCCGGCCTTACGCAGGATAAAATTTTTCATGGAGTCCGTGGCCACAACCATCGTGTTATCCCCTTCGGTGAAAGAAGTGATAAACTTTTCTCCGCTAACCGCCACCTTAATATTCATCCCAAACAGTACATTGTCTCTGCCAACAAAACCCGATTCAGGTATTAGCGTTAGATTCGTAAGCGGCTTAGCATAGGACCTGTACACCCATACGTCACCTTTTCCGTAGTACATGATTCTCTCTGATCCGTTCTTCATCGCTTTCCCTCCGCTTCGTTGACTAGCAATGCCTCTAGGCGAAACCGCCCGATTTTGCAAACCTCTTGCAAAGCCTGGATCCGTTCCTCCTCCACCTCTCGATGAATTCGATGACTCAGCGCTTCGCGAATCGTTTCCTTGGTTTGCCCCTTAACCGCCATGATGAACGGAAACTGAAAAGCATCTGTGTACAACTTGTTAAGCTGAATAAACTGCTCATATTCTTCCAGAGAAAGTTGATTCAGACCGGCTCCAGCCTGCTCCTGTACCGAATGATCTGTCATTCGAACGCGCGTTCCCAAATCTGGGTGCGCTCGGAGCAGAGCCAACTGCTGTTCCTGGTCCGCACGCCATACCTCCCGTTCAAGGCTGCTAATCAGGTCCTGTCTTGTTGCAAAAGGCCTCGAGCTCCACGTACGCTCCGCTACCCAAGGAGAGTGTTCAAACAAGGGACCGAAGGCATCGACAAACCCATCTTGTGTCATTTCATTCACTTGCTGCAGCGTTAGCGTCACTACCTATCACCTCGATGATTATGTAAATGTTAACCATTCTTGATCAAGATTTGTTTCATTGTAGATCCACCATCCCTATGGGTCAATTTATATGAAAGAAGTTTGTAAACTTTCATAACATCCGTAACTTTTTTTGTGAAATTGCAAAAAAAGCCACTAGGGACAAGAAATCTTCCCCTAATAGCTTTTTTTACGCCCCCTAACTTACAAGAGGAACCTCATTCCTCAACTTAGCTAAAATGCAACGATTCTCATGTTTAGGGGGAACTATAGGCCCTTATATTACCTCAAACAACTAAATTGCTGCTCGAATTGAGGAAATAGCGGCCCCCCCGTTCCCCTTCACTGGCATACAGAACTATCTTCAGTGAAATAGCGCCCTGTAGTTACCTCTTTCTCTCACTAAAAAAGTACCGCCATCACCCATCATGGCAATGCATCTTCTTAAATAGGGCAAGCGATTCTCATGTTCACACATTTATGCATCCTCCACTTTGCCTTACAATCTCTGCTCCCGGATATAAGGAACGCCCAGCGCTTCAGGGGCACCGGATGGCTTATTGCGGCTGCGCCAGCCTAAGAACATCAGCACGAGTATGGTCACGATATACGGTATCATTTTCAGAAAATACGAAGGAATATGACTGCCAAGCAGCTGGGCACGGAACCCCAGAATGTCGAGCACCCCGAAGAAGTATGCGCACACCAAGGCGCGAATCGGGTTCCACCTCGCAAAAATGATGAGCGCCACCGCGATCCATCCGCGCCCTGACGTCATCCCTTCATTCCATGTGGGCGTGTACACAAGCAGCAGATCTGCTCCGCCAAGACCAATCAGCATCGAGCCGATGATGATACAGCCGTAGCGAATCGCGATAACCGGAATGCCCATAACATCGGCGGTTGCAGGATTATCCCCTACCGCTCTCAGATGAAGCCCCCACGAGGTACGGTGGATAAATAGATGCATCACGATCACCAGCACAAAGCTAAACCATGTAAACAGATCCAAATGGGCAAAAATTTTCCCGAAAAAAGGCACGCTCTCCAGCCAAGTGAAATGAAGCTTGGGCACCGCTCCGGTCAGCGGCTGACCGCTCACTGGCTTCCCCAAATATGCGCTAAGTCCCGAGCCGAATATCGTCATCGCCAGCCCGCTAACGACCTGATTGGCATACAGCGAAACACAGAGAACCCCATGCAGCAGCCCCAACATGCCACTTACGGCGAGTACAGCGAGAATAGCCACTAGTAAATTCCCAGTGTATATGTACAGTAGACATGAAGTTACCGCTCCCATCAGCATAAGTCCTTCGGCTCCCAATTGGGTGATCCCGGACCTCTCGATCAGAATCCCGCCCAATACAGCCAGAAGCAGCGGCGTCCCCGATGAAATGGCAGAAACGATGATTTGCGAAATAATGTCCAACTCTTCTCAGCCCCTCTCTCTTGTCATCTATGTTTTATTCGTTATCTGGCGCTAACCTGTTCAACTATTGCGGCGAATGCGAAATTTCCCAGCCATACCGCCGGCAATCAGGAAAAACAGGATAGCTCCTTGAATCATAGATGAAATCGAGGACGGGAGGCCGATCGTTTGCACGCTGTACCCTCCGACAATCAGCCCGCCAAAAAGCACCGACGAAACCACCAGACTAAGCGGATTCAGCTTTGCCAGCCATGCTACGATAATCGCTGTGTAGCCATACCCCGGAGATATCCCGTACATCAGGCGGTGCGCCACCCCGGATACCTCCCCCATGCCGGCAAGTCCGGCCAAGCCACCGCTAATGATCATGACGACCATCACATGTCTGGAAATCCGAATGCCTGCATTCCGCGCCGCTTCCGCGTTTGCTCCAATAAGGCGCAGTTCATATCCCCAGCGCGTATAACGAATGATGAATGCATAGAGCAGCACCCCGATTATGGCAAAAATAATGCCCAAATGGAGCCGCGAAACGCCGAATGTCGGTAATGACTGAGCCGCGGTGAACATTGGCGAGCCCGGGAAGTTAAAGCCCTTCGGATCTTTCCATGGACCGAAAACGGCATAATTTAAAGCAAGCAAAGCCACATAATTCAGCATGAGCGAGGTAATCAGTTCATTGACTTGAAAATAGATCCTCGGAATCGATGTCAACAGCCCCCATAACCCCCCCGCAGCAATACTTGATACGACCATGAAAGGAAGCGACATGTACATCGGCAGATGCGGAAAATAAATCGTTACCGCTGTAGCCGCCATCGCGCCAGCCAAAAACTGCCCCTCAGCCCCGATGTTCCACACAGAAATCCGGTACGCGATGGATACTCCTAAGCCGCAAAGCACCAGCGGAATGGCCTTAACCAACGTCTCCGTCACACCAAAGGAAGAGCCGAAGGCCCCTTTTAACATTTTGGCATATACCGTAATCGGGTTCATCCCGTTCAAAGCTATAAAAATACCGCATGCTGCCAGCGCCAAAACGATGGATACAATTGTAACCCACCACGGGCTTTCCCGACCCGCTGGATCAATCTCGAATCGATACGGCAGGCGAAAGCCCGATTCCCGCTTGAGGTCCTTCGTCTCTAACGGAATGATTCCAGCTGTTTGCTGTTCACTCATCCTGCATCCTCCTCCTCTGACCCCGCCATCAGCATGCCAATCGATTCGCGGTTCGCTTCCTCCCGGGGAATATTGCCTACGATGCGTCCGCCGTACATGACCAGAATTCGGTCAGCCAGCTGCAAGATCTCATCCAAATCCTCTGAAATAAGCAGTACAGAGCGCCTCTTCTTGCGTAAATCCTCCAGCAGTGCATGCACGCCGGCTGTTGCGCCTACATCGAGCCCTTGGGTCGGGTGCACAGCAACCATCAGCTTCGGTTCTAGGTCTATCTCCCTGGCAAGCAGCAGCTTTTGTTGATTGCCTCCCGACAGGAACTGAATAGGCGTGTCAATTCCCGGCGTTTTCACATCAAAAAGCTCAATAAGCTTTTGCGACCAGCTCCGATTGCTCCCTGTGCGAAGCAGCCCGAAGCGCGAGCGTGCCGGGGCGCGATACGTTTTGATGAGCAGGTTGTCGACGGAGCCCAGGCTCCCTGCGAGCCCGCTCTTCATTCGATTTTCCGGCACATGCGCAATCCCATGCTTGATAGCTCCGCGCACCGACCCGTTTTGTAAGGCCTTGCCATCAAAATGGATTTCGCCCTCTTTCCATGCACGAAGCCCTGTTAACACTTCCGCAAGCTCCTTTTGCCCGTTTCCGGACACACCGGCAACCCCGACAATCTCCCCTGCTTTCATTTGAAAATGAAGCCCATCCAGCACCTTGCGTCCATGGTCTGCATACACATTCAGTCCTTTAACCGCGAGCATCTCGCTGCCTTGCGGTTTTTCTCTCCTAATTGTGCGGTTGTTTAAGCTCTCTTGGCCAACCATCAGCTGCGCCAAGTCTCGCTCGTTCGTCTCCGATTTCGCCATCGTCGCGATCATTTTCCCTTTGCGCATCACTGAGATCCGATCCGAAGCGAACATGACCTCCTTCAGCTTATGTGTCGTCATTATGACGGTTTTGCCTTCCTGCTTCATGCGGTTCAGCGTTTCGAACAGCTGCTCGACCTCACCTGGCGTCAGAACCGATGTCGGCTCATCCAAAATAATGAAATCAGCGCCGCGATACAGCGTCTTCACAATTTCTACGCGCTGCTGCTCGCCGACAGATAACTGCCAAATCGGCCGATCCACCGGAAACGGCAGACCGAAATGGTTCGAAATCGCCTCAATCGCCTCTGACTTCCTAGCCAGCCAACGAGGGCCTCTCCAAAATGAGGAGGACTCCCCAAGCACAATATTCTCCGCAGCCGTCAATGTCTGCACAAGCCGAAAATTCTGAAACACCATCCCGATCCCAAGACGCATGGCATCCTTCGGGGAACGAATACGAACCTTCTCACCATGGATGTGGATTTCCCCGTGTGTTGGACGATACACCCCAGAGAGCATGCACATCATTGTGCTTTTGCCAGCGCCATTTTCCCCAAGCAGCGCATGAATCTCTCCTGCTCTCGCCCCAAAATCAACATGATCGTTAGCGATAACAGAGCCAAACTGCTTCATAATCTGGATCATCTCGACAGAATATTGCTCCTCTTTCTTCAGGGCGCATCCCTCCTAGGCTTGCCGTATATGCTCAAAACAGCATCTCCCATGAAGGATCTGCTGCTGCTCCATACTACTATCCATTTCTCTCACTATACGGTTCAGATGAAATGTGCGTCAATTAACATCACATAATATTAGGGCTACTCACGAAAAATGCCTCCCGCATTGTGCTTTTCACCAAATAATGTGTCAGTTTATCTCACGTAAAACTAAAAGGGGCTGCGCCAAAACGTCTTTACAGACCTTGGCGCAGCCCCTAGCTATTCTCGGCTATTATGATGAAAGAAAAATGCCGCCATACACGAAACCGGCAACAATTACAAAAGCAGGATGAATCTTTCTTTTTTGAATGAGGAAGAATGCAACCGCAGCAATACCAAAAAACTGAAGGTATCCTATCGCCTTAGTAGATTCCACCAAGCTGCTCCACGTAACCAGCACCATCATGATCGCGATCACTGGCTGAACAAGCAGTGTCATGCCTTTAATCACTGGAGATTGCTTATATTTCTGCAGGATGTTCAATAAAATAATGAGCGCAATAATGGACGGAACCACCGTTGCCGCCACAGCGATCAGAACTCCGATCCACCCACCGATTTCGTAACCGACGTATGCGGCGATTTTCGTGGCGATCGGTCCCGGCAGCGCATTTCCCAGTGCCAACATGTTAGAGAACTCACTGCTATTCATCCAAGCATGGTTTGTTACAATTTCCTGGTACATCAACGGTATCGAGGAAGGTCCTCCTCCGTATCCAAACACATTGGCTAGAAAAAAACTAACAAATAAATGCCACCATTCCATCATACGTCCTCACCTGTCCCCAGCTGCCTCTTCTTCCACTTATCCTTAAGCTTATGATGGAATGAACCATATAGGAGGAACAGAAAAATAACAATCGCCGGATGCACGGAAAACGTCTGCAGCAGCAAGAAAGAGACCACAAAAAAAGTAATCCCTGCCGCCCAGCCCAGTCCCTTAATGGCTTTCTCGCCAAATTCGTACGCCATAACCCCCAGCATCACTGCCACAATTGGCACAACGGCGGCTATCATTCCTTTAATCACGTGCGACGTGCTAAAAAATTGAATAAACGAATACAACCCAACCATTGCCACGCAGGTAGGCACGATGTGCGCCAGTACCCCAACTATGGCTCCAGCAGATCCTTTAAGCCGGTAACCCAGATACCCAGCCAGCTTCGTTGCAATCGGTCCCGGGAGCGTATTCGCTATCGCCAGCACCTCCATGAACTCCTCATCCTTCATCCATTGAAAACGCGTCACTGCTTCATAGCGGATCAACGGCACAATCGACGGACCGCCGCCATATCCCAAAATCCCCGTCCTGAGCATCGCCATTCCGATCTGGACGTATGTATTTCCCACTCGTATCACTCCTGTCTCTTGCAGCACCTTCTACATCTATATGTGCACAAATATGGGGTACATCAAAGTTACATATCATCTTATTGTAATATAAGTTTAAATATTTGTTTCATTTCTATCCCCACTTTTGTAAAAATGACACAACCTATTTAGCACCTTTGGACTCTACTCTAGGAAATCTCTCCCTTAGTAACCTGCAGACTTGTAGTATGGGGGCTAACTTATGCCCTCTACCGTTAGTTATCACTTGATGGGTGATGTAATGCTGTCGCTGCTCGCACAGTGTATGATGTACTTTGTACATTTATATCACTTTAAAATAGTGCGAGATCGCCACCTCGTTGTACTTTATACAACGTTTTGGGCAGAAATGCCCTTATTGCCGGCCATTCTGGCGAAATGGTTGTATTTTGTGCAACGGGAGCACGCTTTTCCGCGGAATTAGACTTTTATGTTGTATAGAGTGCAACATACGGCTCATCTAAAACTGCAGATCCCTCAAAAGATGAGCTCTTAAGTTTCGCATTTCCCATTGATACTAAAAAAAGTGCAAGTAATTATGCTCCAATGCTCAGATTAGCGAAATTAGATGTAACAAATTCATCTAATTTCAATTAAATCAGCCACTTCTGCCGTTTCCGCCTTATATACCGGGGAGTGCTTCTAATTTTACCTTTTCAGTTGGGCTATTAAGGAGCCCTAGGAAGCGGCAGCAGATATCAACAAAAAAACCTTACGAGGATTTCTCCTTGTAAGGTTTCTCATTGTGCTTGGCAACGTTCTACTCTCCCAGAACCCTGCGGTTCAAGTACCATCGACGCTGGAGGGCTTAACGGTCGTGTTCGAGATGGGAACGCGTGGG
>NZ_JAGGKV010000020.1 GCF_017874035.1 Paenibacillus aceris | reverse complement strand
GGAGGAAACGAGCGGAAACAAACGCAAATTAACGTAATTCTAAGGTTACTGTTTCTTACACTGGTAACTCTCCGGAATTAGGGGGTCAAACCGTTCAAAGTGCAGAGTGTCGATTTCAAGCGGAATAGGGGACTGTAGTTCCCCTAAATCCCGCAAGCCTCCAACTTCTCGAACCCCGAACCCCGAACCCCGAACCCCGAACCCGCAAGCCCGCAAGCCGCAAGCGTCCCATCCTCAAGAAACCTTCGGCGCCTTATCGTCCTTGTGCGCTTCTCCACGCTCAATATAGAAAGAAACTCCGTCCCGTTCGTTCGCGGCATGCACCTTCATGCCGTGATGATCCATAATTTGCTTCACGATGGCAAGCCCGAGCCCGAATTGGCCGTCGCCGCCGGAGCGGAAGGGCTCGAAGAGGCTGTCCGCGATGGCCTGATCCAAGGGCGGACCATCGTTGCTGACCTGAAGCTGCGAGAAACCGGTCCCAGCATGCGCACCCTTGTCACCGGATGCCGATGTGGCGATAATTCGAATGCTGCTTTTGGCATAGCGGAGCTGGTTGTCGAGCATATTTTCCAACGCAATCTTCCATTGGTCAGGATCGCCATGTAAGGTGGCGGGGGCGAGCTCTATCTCCCACTTGATTTCAGGCCGGCGATAGCGCAGCCGTTCAACCACATCTTCGACGACCTCTTGCACCTCAAAAGAGCGGAATGGCTTCTCTCTCGCAGTGACATAATTCAGCTTGTTTAGCAGCAGCAGGTCGCGAATCCGTTTTTCAAGGCGTTCGCCTTCCTTCAAAATTACACCTAAGCTTTCGTTTAAAGTTCCTTTCGGGAAAACACCGTCAAGGATGGACTGCGCATAGCTGCGAATAACCATAACCGGGGTTTTCAGCTCGTGAGATGTGTGCTGCAGGAAAAATTGCTGCGCCCGGTCCTGGCGCACAAGACGCTGACGCATCGATTCTATCGCTTTGGCCAGACGTCCGACTTCGTCCTTGCGTCCAGTCTCGACCGGTTCATGCCAATCGCGTTCGGCCATGCGCCCGACGTGGCGTTCCATCTGCACAAGCGGACGAGTGAAGTAGCGGGCGATCACCAGACATGGCAGCCATGAGATCACGATGAGGCCGACCATCATCAGCATCAGTCTGCCGAACATGGTCATGACCAGGTCGTTACGGTAATTTCCCCAGGCATAGGATACGATGAAGCTAGGCTGGCCTTGAACGACTTCTTTGCGAATTACGTAGAAGATACTCTTGTTATCAATGCTGGTCGTGTATTTGGCAACGGGCAGCTTTTGGGCGAATGCGTCCTGCTCCATGGCTTGCATGAAGGGTTCGCCGCTTGTGAAGGCTTTGTTAAGCGTCTGTGCCTCTTGGGTTCCGACGATCGTAAAATGCCGAATAGCCGGAGCGCTTAGAGTTGTGAGCGGAGACATCATCCGGGTTGCCGTTGGAGCTTCCAAGGGAATAATGGGTATGGCACTGCTGACCTGAGCACTTGCCTCTCCTGGTACTGGATCTATTTTAGAGACATCGAGTGCTGACTTATCGGCAGGGGTTATCTTAGTTACATCCGTCTTTAAATCTGCCATGATATCTGTCTTTAACGCGGTACCAATCTTTGTTGTCAAGGTAAGGGATGGTGCCGTCAATGTAGTTGCTTCCATGCGAAGTCCGCTCTGAGTATCAAGCAAAATATCGTACAGCTGCTCGGTGAAAAATCCCTTCAGCGTCCAAGGCAGCAGAACGGCAAGCAGTGTAAAAATGAGCAGCGTTAAAGCCGCGAATGCGCCCCAAAGCTTCACGGCAAGCGGCCATTGTCCTAATCGTAGCGTCATGCTTTCACCATCCTATATCCGTATCCATATACGGTTTCTAAACGCAGCTCCGGCAGCTTGCGGCGAAGTCTTCGTACCAAATCATCAACAACCCGGTCTGTTCCGAAGTAATCGATCCCCCAGACAGCCCGGAGCACTTGTTCACGCTCCAACACTTGCCCGTGATGGCTCACTAAGTAAAGCAGCAGCTCAAACTCCTTGGAGGTAAGATCCACTTTGCTCCCATCCTTATCTGTAACAGTACGGGCTTGCTCATCAATCCAATACGGTGCTACATTCAGCCTCGGTCGGCGCTCCAGCATTGCTGGCATCATGCCGGAGGAATGCCCGGCGTATACCCGTTCCAGCAGCTTGCGCGTGCGAATGACGAGCTCACGAGGCAGAAAAGGCTTGGCCAAGTAGTCATCGCTCCCCAGCTCAAGGCCAATGATCCGGTCAATATCCGCATCCCGCGCCGATATGAAAATAACGGGCTGCGCCGGCTGATCCGCTTTAATTTCGCGCATTAATTGATAACCGTCCACGCCCGGAAGCATGATATCGAGGACCCACAAGTCCGGCCGCTCGGATATGGCGGATCTTGCTGAGGTCCCGTCAGCGAACGAACGCACTTGCCACCCCTCTTTCTCCAAATAGGCGGCTAGCACGCCTCTAAGATGCTCTTCGTCTTCCACTAAATAAATGCGATACATGAATTTTTCTCCTTCTTTCTGCTCTACGATCGGGAAAAGGTGGAGCCGATCGCAGAATGTGCGTTCGGTCCACCGGAAAGTGCAGCTGTCTTTTATCTCTATCAATTAGTATCTATATCAATTAGTTGGATTCTTCTTTATCATCTGCTTTTTCTTCTGTGGCTTTGGCCGCGTGTTCTTTCATTGTTTTCGCTATCGTGCGCAGTGATTCCGTTTCCTTTTTGTAATCTACAAGCAGCTCAGGCAGCAAGCTTTGAATAGCGGCTGCGTCGTCAGCTTCAACGGCTTCGGCAAGCTTTTGCTGGCGTTTGAAAACTTCTGACGACGGCTCTGCTTTCATTATATCACCAGCGATTGCTCCCTCAAGTGGAAGTGCTTGGATGGCGGTTCCAGCTTCCGCGCTATCTTTGATAATGGTCATTGTCGTTAATTGTTTGCTTGGAACTAATTGAGCGGCTTTGCCATCAGGCGAAGCTGGAACAGGCTGCGCAGGCTCAAGTTTGAACATTTTATTTTCGGAAGCGTCCGGTGAGGTTGGCAGAGCAGTGGCAGCCCCTTTTATCGCAATTTTCTTGGCAAAAGTAGGCTTCGGCATATCACTCTCAGCTTGTTTCCGATCCTCTAATGCTTGCTTCCATTCGGTCAAGCTCTCGGGTGCATATGTAGTGACAAGCAGTTTCAAGTAGTTACGCTCATGAGTGGGCTGCATCAGCAGACCTGAGCTTGTGCGCAGTTGAACCGCACTGGTTGCCATTACTGGCAATGCCGATGTTACAGTGATGCTTGGTTTAATCTCTGTAGAAGCAGTGTCAGCCGCGGATGCGCTTCCGACTGCTCCAAAGGCCATTGTTACCATAAAAGCTAGCAGACTAGCTTGACTTGCGCGACGTTTCCATTGTGTTTTCATAGTAGAAAACTCCTCTCAATTTGGGTTGTGAAGGTGAGTGTCTCTCCCTTACAACTTAACTGTACCGCAAGATTATGGACATCCTATCGCAACATTGTGGGAAATTATGTGTAAGGGAGTTAAATGAAATGACGAAAATGTAGTAAACTGGATGCTGGAACAGAAATGAGTAGGGGGTGTCTACATGAAAGAAGTTCTGCTCGGGCCTGAGGAAAGCTTCACCAAGCTGCCCGCAGAAATTGTTCATGAAAAGAACTTGTATTGGTTAATCCAAGCGGAGGATCAGGAAACATACCGACTTGTTTCAGGCAGGTGTCCGCATGCCGGCGCTATCGTGGAGGCTGAAAAAGGGGAATTCGTGTGCTCGATGCACGGCTGGACGTTTGATCTTCACTCAGGGGCATGCCTGAACGTGCCGACCAAGAGCCTAACCGCCTATGACGTTGTCGTCAAAGAAGGTCAGCTTTTTGCTCGCTTGTAAAAAAAGAAAAAGGACCTGCCTGTATCCGGCGTATGGATGGAGGCGAGTCTTTTTTTCGTATCGGAGGCTCATCTTATTGCTGCCAAAAGTAGATAAGCGTGCGATTAACGATATAAACCAACGTAAACGCAATAGCAAGAGAAGGCTTGCCAGCAGAATAAAGGGCGATGATAGCAGTGGCGAAAACGACGAGCTCAAGGATAAAAGGGAAGGGCTGAGTGATGGGAACGGAAGCCTTCGGTGACAGGAACAAGCCCCAAATGATCGCGGCAATGAGCGGCGTGCCAAGGCCAAGAACTATTTTGAGCAGCATGCTTTTATCACCGTGGAAACCCCAGTAGCTTAGGGAAGCGAGGAGACAGAGCTCCAAAAGAAACCGTAAACCCAAGTTGGCGGCTTGCAGAACATTCATCATAAGGTTAGATCCCTCCGTCCAAATTAACTAATTATAAAAGTATATTAGATAATGAAATTAGTTTATGCAAGAGGAATATTGACCAATGAACGATAAAAGGACCTGCCTTCCATCCATGATTGGATTTGGGCGGGTCCTGCTTCATTTTACAAATTCAAGTGTAGCTTGCGCGTATTCAGCATACCGTCCAAACCGGTAGGATCCTGACTTACTTTATATTGCACAAAAGCTTCCGCGGCTTCCGACGTCCGAATGCGGAGCGGTTTGGGATCCATCTCCATAAGCTTCACCATAACCTCAGCTACGGACTCCGATGTTTGGGGGACATTATTCCGCTTGGCGAAATTGTCTAAGTACTGGGTGATGATCGGTTTATATTCATCCTCCAGGATGCCTCCGGTTTTTTGTACATGCCCAAGGACAGTTTGGTTAAAATTAGTTGCAATCGCTCCGGGTTCAAGCAGCGTGACATCGATATTAAACGTCGGCTTGTAGTAGGTGGCTAAGCTTTCTAACAGGCCCTCTACGGCGAATTTTGCTGCGCAATAGATTTCATTGAAGGGCTGCCCGACTAAGCCTCCTACACTAGTTGTCGCTACTAAATGCCCGGCATCTGACTTGCGCAAAAGCGGCAGTCCGGCACGGATCGTATGCATAACCCCATACACATTCGTATCAAAAACGCCATGAATTTCTTCCATCGTTGCTTGCCCTAAAGCTCTTAAAAATCCAAAGCCGGCATTACAGAACAAAACGTCGAGGCGTCCGTAGTTCTTATCGATGGCAGCAAAAGCCTTCTCGAGCGATTCAGGGCTAGTAACTTCCATTTCGATAAAATGAAGATTTGCATGGTGGGCATGCTGCTTCTGATCACGCTCCACGTTTCGTGTTCCAGCGTAAACCGTCCAACCGAGTTCTGCAAATTTCAAAGCAGTAGCCAATCCGATGCCGGAGGAGGCACCGGTAATCGCGATAATTTTACTCATATTTAATCACTCCAAATGTTAATGTCGTAAACTGTTTAATCATTATAGCAAGGAGAGACCAGCGATCCAAGCTCGCCGAAGGGCAAAAAAGAGACCCACAGCAACGGGCCGAGGGTCTAAGTCTATATATTTTAAAGGGGGGTTGATACTTATTATAAGCCTAGTTCATTAAAAGCAGATGAAAATCACATTTCATTTTCATTACATTTTTGCAAGTGATAAAATAAAAGGATCAACGAAGAGCGGAGGAACGCTTTTGAAGCATTATTCGATGCGATCACATTTGACGGTCACCTTTGCTATTATGGCGATGATTCCGATCCTGATTCTCGGTTCCTTTCAGGTTTCCCAAATTACGCATATTACGCAGGAGTCCAATCGGAATCAACAGATGACGACTTACCGGCTTGGCGATGCCGTGCAGGATTATATGTACTATCACCGCAATGCCGTTGAAACGCTGGCGGCCACAATTACAGCCTCGGATGCGGCCTTTCGGACTCGCGAGAGTTTGAGGTTAAAGCTGCAATCGCTGCAGCAAAATTTGGCGGGCTTCACAGGCATTTATGTTGTTGATCAAAATGGCTTAATCAAAGCCACGCATACGACAGCGAACGACTCGCTGATAGGCACAGATGTGAAGGACCGGGATTACACCAAGCGGGTGCAAGCCGCTTCAAACACCATCATCTCGTCGCTTTTTCGCGGACAAGAGGGGCAGAATCAGCCTGCTGTTGCTATTGCAGTACCAATCTACAAAGCGAATAAACAGCGGGATGGCTTCGTGCTCGCCGTCTTGGAGCTTGCGCCAATCAAGGAGCTCGTGACGAAATACGATTACGGAAAAGAAGCGTATCCTGTCGTGCTGGATCATGCGGGCAAGCCCATCTATCATCCGAATGGCACGTTGACCGAAACGTTGACGGATTTATCGAAGGAGCCTGTCGTCGTAGACGCGCGGACCCAGCGGCAGGGCGAAGGGACCTACACCCTAAGCCACTCCGCTCAAAAAGAGCTGATTACCTACAAAGCCATTCCGGAAATCGATTGGATTGTTTGGGTGAGCAAGTCCAAAGCAGCGGTCAATGCAGCTTTCACCGAATCACTCAGCATTACGATTTTGCTGTTAGTGATGACGCTCATTTTGACCGTGCTGCTCGGTAGTTTCCTGGCCAAAAGGTTGAATGGCACCATTCATGCCCTAGTCGGTTACACGCAGCGTCTGGCAGGAGGTACCTTCGTAGAGCCGGGCAGCAAGGTCGTTCCGAAGGGGGCGCCGCTGGAGCTGCAATTGTTGGCGGATCATTTCTTCACGATGGCCGAGCAAATCAAAGAGAATCAAGGCGCGCTGCTTCAGCTCAATAGCGAGCTTGAGGATCGCGTGGAGGAGAGAACCCAACGGCTGCAGGACGAGCATGCGACTTTGAACGCGGTGCTGGAGAGCATGTCCGACGCTGTTGTCTTGATCGATATGGACCATCATGTTGTCTATGCCAATCATCGGATGGCTGAAATTTTTGCTATTCCGATGTCTGAATTGGCTATTATGCAGGAATCCGCCTTATTTGATCACATCGCGCTGCTGCTGCCTGAACGGCAGGATGAGCTGGAGAAGTTGACCGCGGGGCCGAGGGTGCAGGGCGCATTCACCGTGAAAAACGGTCAAGGCAAGGAGCGCTTTATGATGGTATCGGCTTTCCAGGTAGCGAGAGAAGGGCGGGTTTTTGGCCGCGGCTATGTGTGGCGTGATATGACAAAGGAGCATGAAATCGACGCATTGAAAAATGATCTGATCTCACTCGCCTCCCATGAGTTCAAAACGCCTATCACCAGCATTCGAGGCAGCGTCGAAACGCTCCTTCGCGTCGATGCGCAGTGGGAAGAAAGCTTTAAGCAGGAGCTGCTTGAGGGGATTCACGAAGATATCGGGCGCATCCAGGATTTAATTGACGATTGGCTCGATATTTCCAAAATCGATTCCGGCGCCATGAGGATCAACCCGCAGCCGCTTCGCGTGGAAGCCGTTGTCGAAAGCGCTATGCGCAGACTTCCGCAGCAGGCGAACGACGCACATACGCAATTCGAGGTACACGTGGCGGAGGATACGCCGCTGATTTATGCCGATAAGCTGCGGATGGAGCAAGTGCTCGTGAACTTGTTCACGAATGCTGTCCGTTATAATACGCAGCATCCGGTAATCCGGATTACGGCTCACGCCGACGAGCGTTATGTGAAATTGGATGTGCAGGACAATGGCATCGGTATCGCTGCAGAACATGTGGACAAATTATTCGACCGGTTCTACCGGGTAGATGTTTCATCGAGCCGTCAAACAGGGGGTACGGGGCTGGGGCTGGCGATTTGCAAAGGCATTATGCAAGCGCACGGCGGAGAGGTGCATGTGGAAAGCAAGCTCGGTGAGGGAAGCACGTTTACCCTCTCCATACCAAGGTTCTTAGGGGAGGGTAATAGCAATGAACAAGAAAAAAATCATGATCGTCGATGATGAGCCGAAAATCGTGCGTTTCGTCGCCGCGAATCTCAAATCCTTGGATTTTGAAACCTTGACCTGCCAGAGCGGGGCAGAAGCGTTGGACAAGGCGGAAGAGTTTGATCCGGACCTCATTTTGCTTGATCTGATGATGCCGGGCATGGACGGATTCGATGTCTTAAAGAGGCTGCGCTCCTACTCCAGCGTGCCAGTCATTATGCTGACCGCCAGGAGCAATGGAGCCGATAAAGTGCAGGGGCTCAACCTCGGGGCGGACGACTATTTGACGAAGCCGTTCTCCTTGGATGAGCTTTTTGCCCGGGTGAATGCTGTGCTGCGCCGCATGGATGGCCGCATGGCGCCACCCGTTACCACGAGCGAAATCACGCTCGGTCCGGTGACGGCCAATCTCGCCCAGCGCCGCATCTGGCTGGGCGATACCGAGGTCAAGTTCACAGAGACCGAGTACAATTTGTTTGCGCTGCTTTTGCAGCATGCTGGGAAGGTCATGACCCATGAGCAGCTGCTCAGCGAAGTCTGGGGAAGCGAGTACCGCGATGAAGTCGAGTACCTGCGCGTCACCATCGCCCGCATCCGGCAGAAGATTAAGAGCGCTGCCGAAGGCGTTGAGCTCATTGTAACCTACCCAGGAGTGGGTTATATGGCGAAGCATGAGTGAACGTAAAAGTCCCCCTTGTCTGATTTCCATCAGATGAGGGGGACTTTTGTATGAGAGCGGCAAAAAAAGCCGTCTTGGAGCGTGAAAAGTAGCTGGAAGCAGTCATTCCAAAAGAAGCTGCACATCCAGCGGATAATCCGGCACCTCGAAGTCGCGGACAGCGCCAGAGACCAGGTCGACGACGGTCATCCCGTTCCAGCCTGTATCGGCATAGGTAACACCGCCGGTGAGGTAAGCATAGCGCCCGTCCGCGCTCGTAGCGACCATTTGGTGCATACGCGCAAGCGGTATTATCTTCTCGGCGTAAGTTTGGACATCGAGCACGGTCAAATTCGGCTTGCCGGTAGCACTTCCCGCAGCACCGATGCCGATGACGAGCAGCTGCTTGCCGTCAGGCGTCAATGTTACGCCTTCCTGATGAGTATTGCCCCTCAATGGCTTCGTCTCGTACTTGCCGCTGACAGGGTCTAGCACGACCAGACCCCGCCCCTGATACGGCAAGAGCAGGCGGCCATCAGCGCGAACCGCAGCGTAGTGCGGTTTCTCAAAGCCGCCCTTGCCGAATGGAGCTGCCTCAAGGGTGCGAGCCTTGAACTGCACAGGATCGACGGCCGTCACAGAGTAGGAGTCGTGATCGATACTGTAAACCTCGTTGCCATCGAGGCTGGTCACCACATCAAACGGTCGGATACCAACAGCAACGTTTCCTGTCATGACGAGCTTTTCCGCGTCCATGATTTCCAACTGGCTTTTCGTACCGCCGCCGCGGCCAGTCAAATACACGCCGACATAGACGAATTTGCCGTCTGGGGATACGGCAATTCCCATCCCGCCGGGACGGTATTCACCAAACTGGGGCTTGCCTATAGCGTCAGCGGCCATATAAGGCACAAGTGCTAAGCGTTTGCGCTGCTGCGTATCAATAACTGCAACACCTTCAGCAGTAGATACATAAGCGCGATGGTTAGGTCCAACAGCAATGGCAAATGGCGCTTTGCCAACTGTCAGCTTTTCTAATTGTCCCGTAACAGGGTCAAGGAAAGACATATAATCACTCTTGGAATGAGAAACAAGCAGAGTCGTTGCCGCTCCAGAAGATACAGCTGCAGGTGCGGGTGTGGGTGTAGGCTTTGCGAGATCCGGTGTTGGGGCAGCTGTGTTCTCTGCTGCAGTTGTTGGAACAGTCGTCGAAGCAGCTGAAGAAGTAGAGCCGGTTGGCACTTTAGGCTGTAAGCTGCAGCCGACCAGTAAAAGAAGCAGAGTCAACATAGCAGGTATCGCCCTCGCCTTAGTTCTGAACAACATAGAAATCACCTCGTATAGAAGGATGGTCGAAACGATAGTCCAAAAGATACAAAAGGAGTACCTCATCCAAGGTACTCCTTTTCCTTACTTGTGTAAGCTTATTTCGCGACAGTCAGGATTACTCCAGCAGCTGTAGCCCAATTGCCAACCGGAGCAACCGTGTAAGTCATGCCCGGCACAAGCTCGCCATTGTTCAGCAGAGCAAAAGTACCCGCTGCACCTTTGCGTGAAGTCAGTGTGTATTCCGCAGTCAGTACAGTACCGTCAGTCGCTGTCAGTGTAACACGGCGTGAGACAAAGATCTCATCCTTTGGATCCTGGGAAAGGGTCACATTAATCGTCTTCGCATCGACTGTTGAAGCGGATTGAATCTTCAGCGGCGCGATGTCTTTTGCTGTAAACGTATCGTTTTTCAAAGTAGCCCAGTCCGCAGAAACTTTATAAGTTACACCTGGCTTAAGCGTTTCGCCGTTTGGCAGAAGGAATTTAGGCGCTTGGCGGCCATCGGTTGCTTGCGTGAACGGCAAATATTTTGCGATCATAGGCGTACCGCCTTCAGGGGTGATTTGCACCTCGCGGTTGCGCATCGAAGAAAGAATTTGATACGTCACGCCATTGTAGTTGTTGTTCTCATCGACAATAAAGGAGCCTGGACGGCCTTTGGCGTATGCTGCAATGACATAACCGTAGTCCGCTACGCCGTCAGCCAAATGGGATTCAACCTCAAAAGAATCATTAGACACTTGCTGCGTGGAAGCCAAAGCAATTTTCTCTGTGCTCGCTGTGAATGTACCGGCTGGTTTGCCTTTGTAAGTTAAGGTATAGGTTGTCCCTGCTTTTTGCGTTGGTACGGGAACGATGTAGGTTGAAGTGGAGCCTGTTTTTAACCGTGGAACGTTGCTGATGGCCAAACCATTGTCAAAAACAAAGTTTTTGGACGCGGGCTCAAGCTCAAGCTCTGCAGTCGGTATCGGTGCCGAGAAGGTGACTTGCAGCGTGATCGCATTCAGGACTTCCAGCTTCGTCACATGGATAGGAGCCAATTGCTGCGCTTCGAAAATAAGAAGAGCGGCCTGACCGCGCGTCACTTGGCTGCTAGTTAACGACGCAAAACTTGGCAGCTGCTTTACGGATGCAACGTCAACTTGTAACACCTTGGCAATAACGTCTGCCAACTGCTCGGATGAGATCGTGCGGCTGCCCTGGAATTGCCCGTCAATACCAGAGAGGGCTCCCACAGCCTCAAGAGCTGCAGCGTACGAGTAGAACCAATCCGCTTTTGTTACATCGGCAAAAGAAGTTGTTGCTGCTGTATCCACATTAACGTGGAGAGCCAGTGCGGCCATCTTGGCGATCTCTGCACGAGTCACAGCCTGATTAGGAAGGAAGCTATGATCTGCATAGCCGGAAAGCACCTGCTGCCCGGCTAATTGTTCAATAGCTGTTTGCACTTGAGAGGAGCTTGCGGCATCGGCAAAAGGATTCGCAGCCATGGCATTGAAAGGCAGAATTGCGGACAAACCTACGGTTGCTGTAATGGTCAAAGCGGCTAGTGCTTTTTTGTTGTTTTTCATCTATAACACTCCTATTCGATATAATGGACTTGCTTGATTTTAAAAGCATTTCATCTTGCATCTTGCGTCGTGCTGTCGGTTACAAGAACAAGCTTACACGCCAGAGCATTACAATCGAATAAAAAATCAGGTCTGCACATTACAAAAACGTAAAAATCATCATGCGCAAAATGAAAACGGCAGCCAAAATCAAAGTCAAAGCCAAAGGGATACGAAACCTGTCCAAAAGCAAAAAAGCCTTACCGCCCAATAACTGAGCAGTAAGGCTTAGATAACATTTTAGCAGCACAATACATCTTTCTCTGCATTACATACGGACATCATTACCTTGTACAATGCTGTGCGAAGAGGATCCCGTAAGACGTGCTGGAGAAAATACTTGGCGAACCGGCACGATGATAAGCACCGCGACAACCGCTTTGATCGCATCACCCAAAAGGAAGGGGTAACAGGCGGCAGCCATAGCTTTTCCGAACGTATATGTCGGCACTTTGTACATCATCCAAGGAACTCCGGCCAGATAAAGGATAAGGGAACCGAATATTTCAAGAACGAGAAAAGCAGCAATGTAGCCCATAATGCCATTCACACGAATACGCGGTAAAATCATACCGATCAGCATCGCAGAGAACGGCCAGATCATAATAAAGCCGCCTGTAGGTCCAAGCACGATGCCTAATCCGCCATTTCCGTGAAGCAGCGGAAAGCCGATTGCGGTCAGGATAACAACCAGAGCCATACTAAAGAAGCCATAGCGTGCTCCAAGTAAGCCGCCGGCGAGCATAACCGCTAACGTTTGCAGGGTAATAGGCACAGGTGTAAAAGGCAGTGAAATTTGAGCAAAACTGAATAACACAAGAATAGCTGCAAAAAGGGCACTGAAAACAACGCCGCGCAGAGTGAGTTTCATATTGTCCATCGCTCCTGTTTCTGTTATTGTTTATGTATTGTCAACTTCAAAATAAAACAATGGTTAACAATGAATCATTCAGATCATAGCACATCTTTTGTGAAAGTGGAAGGAACATTTTATACATGGGAAATCGAGAAATTGTGGCCTCTTTACAGAGAGCCTCCGTCGTCTATCGAACAGAATCAGAAGAAGGCCGGCGGGTATGGTCGGACGTTTCTTTGGACATTTATAAGGGGGAATGGCTGGTTGTCATCGGGCCAAATGGCAGTGGTAAAAGCACTTTAGCTAGCAGTCTGCTGGGCTTAAGTCCGCTTTCAAACGGTGAGTTGATACGCAGTGGGCAGGGGCAAATAAGAGGCGTGCTGCAACTGCCGGATGCTCAGTTCGTGGGTGAAACCATTCAAGAGGAGTTCGATTATCTCCCGAGTCCGAGAGCGCAGGAGTTGATACCGGAAGAACGTCAAGCATGGTATCACCAAAGCCTGTCAGCAGTGGGCTTGTCGCTCCCCCTTGAACGGACGCTTTCGACTTTATCCGGGGGGCAAAAGCAGTTGGTCAATCTGGCGGCAGCCCTTGCGGTACAGCCAGATCTTCTGGTGCTGGATGAACCAACAGCGATGCTCGACCCAGCAGCAAGAAAAGAAGTTCGCCAAGCCGTGCGTGAAGCGCATCAGCGAGGCACGACGATCGTGTGGATCACCCATCGGCTGGAGGAAGTGGCGGATGCGACGCGTGTCATTGGATTCGGCGACGGACGGATCACATTTGACGGGGAGCCGCGAGCATTCTTCTATGGGGAAAGCGAGGAGAAATGGCTAGAGAAGACGCCATGTTCCGAGTTAGGGCTGGATTCGCCTTATGTCGTCAAGACAGCGTTCGGCCTGCTGCAGCATGGCTGCAAGCTTCGGCTGCTCCCCTTGGATATGGATGAGCTGGCGGAGGCGGTGGCTAATTCATGTCTATAGCCCTGCAAAACATTCAAGTAAATGCTCCGGATGATCCCCACCATTTTCTGCTGAAAGATATCAGTTTTGAGCTCTCAGACGGCTCAGTTACGATATTAATTGGGCATACGGGCTCTGGAAAATCGACGCTACTCCAAGTCATGGCAGGGATCATGGAACCATCCACAGGGGCAATATCGCTGGACGGACAACCATTATGGCATACAAGGAAGGTAAACCAAGCCCACCTCTTGCGTCTAGGCTTGATCTTCCAATTCCCTGAGCAACAACTGTTCGCCGGCAGCATTCGCGGCGAATTCGCCTACTCGCTGCGCCCTTACCGGCTCGCAGCGGACGAACGCGAGCGCCGAATACGGGCCGCGTGCGCCGACCTCGACCCGCATGGCGCCTTCGCCTTGGAGCGGTCGCCTTTCGCACTCAGCGGCGGCGAGCAGCGCCGGCTCGCGCTGGCAACGACCTTCGCCACGGCACCGGATTGGCTCCTCATGGATGAGCCAACCGCCGGCCTCGAGGCGGCGGCCGTCCGCGAATTGCTGCGCCTTATTCGCGGGAGAGAGCGTGGCGGCTTCGTCATCGCCACGCACGACTTGGACACGTTTCTGCCGCTGGCAGACCGTGTCCTCGTGTTAGACCGCGGCGAGCTGGTCTTCGACGGCTCGCCGGAAGCGCTGTGCCGCGCGCCGGAGCTGCTCACGCGCGCGGGCGTCGGCCTCCCGAGCTGCGTGGAGGCCGCTCAAGTGCTTGCGCGCTGCGGCATCGCCATCGCGCCGGATTTGCTCACGCCGGAGCTGGCTGCGCCGGCGATCTTGAATGCACTGCGCGAGCGCGGCAGCGCAAGCCCGGAGCCGGCGCCGCAAGCGGCAGCGCCGAAACACGCGCGCGAAGCTCGCGTTACGCCAGCGCCGCCGCAGGCTGCGTGGCTAGCGCTTGATCCGCGCGCGAAGTGGCTGCTCTATCTGCTGCTCGTCATCGGAACGATGCAGCAGCAGTTGTGGAGCGGCCTCGCGGCTTCTGCGCTGCTCCTGGGCCTTTCGTTCCTCGGCCTCCCGCGATCCGTGATACGCGGCAGCTGGAAGGTCGCCGTGCCGTTCCTGATCTTCATGCTCCTTTCGATCATGCTGGCAGGCTTGGAATGGAGGTCAACCGAAGGGCAGTTCCCGCTTGGCTTCTCGATAAAGAGCGGATGGAGCGCGGCCTTTACGCTCACGCGTCTGTTTCTAATCCTGATGGCCGGCTACTGGCTAGCTGTGTCTACGACTTACGGTCAGCTCGTGCAGGGACTGAACTGGGCTTTGGCCTTCTTTCGCAGAATGAAGCTGCCGGTGGAGTCGTTTGCATTGGCCGTCTCGCTTCTTTTTCGCTTCATTCCGCTTATTTTACGAGAGTGGCAGCGCTTCTCAGCGATTGTAAGGGCCAGAGGTAAAGCGGCGATCCGCCCCGGCATGGTGCGAATGAGGGATATCCCGGCGCTGGTTGTGCCTCTGCTGCTCGCGATGTTCCACAAAGCAGAGCAAATGACCGTAGCGATGGAGATGAAAAAAGTCGACGGCAAGCACCAACTGCTGAAGAAAAGCACATTAAGCTGGCGAACCAAGGATACGCTGCTCGTAATTTTGAGCGGAGTGGCTTTTGGCGTGCTGATGTATATGCGTGACTAATAGGGAAGGGCAGCTCATGTTGAAGGAGCTGCTTTTTTTGTTTTTCTCGCTAAATAGGAGCGTGGGTAACATCTTGAGACGGGAAGCTCCGTATACTATACTTTGACTAAGAAACGCGGACGGCGGTGAAAAGAATGGAGTTTACGGATTACACCATCTATGAACAGCAGATGATGCGGCAGGTGAAGCGCTGGGAAATTCGCCAGCAGAAAGAGCCGAATTTGATTGAAAAAGCCTCAAAATCCGTCTCGACGAACATCAATAAGCTGATTCCCGAAAAAGTGCACAAAACGATAACGGCAACCGTCAAGGGAATGTTCCAGACGACATTGTTCGGGATGAATTATATCCCTCAGAATGAACCGCTAACTGGCGCTTCTCTAGCTGAAAGCGACGCCAAGGCTGAGGAATTGCTCTCGCTCTACAAAAAGATCGCCGCCGCTGAGGGAGCGGGTACGGGTGCGGGGGGGATCTTACTGGGATTGGCGGATTTCCCTATTTTGATTGGCATAAAACTGAAATTTCTGTTCGAACTTGCGCATGCTTACGGCTATTCGACCAAGGATTACAGAGAACGGCTGTTCATTTTGTACGTATTTCAGCTGGCCTTTTCTAGTCCGGCAAAAAAGCCGGATCTGCTGCGTACGATCAAAAATTGGCACACAATCGCAAGCGGCTTTCCACCAGCTGAAGCCTATATGGATCAAGTGGATTGGCTGCAGCTGCAGCAGGAATACCGCGATACGATCGATTTCCGTAAAATGCTTCAGCTGGTACCCGGCATCGGCGCCGTCGTTGGGGCTTGGGCAAATTTTGGCCTGCTGGAGGAGTTAGGCGTGGCGGGCATGAACAGCTTTCGTCTACGCCGCTTACAGGACAAAGCGAGGTCTGGGACTGGGGAGGGGCTTTAATCGAGCGGAGTTTCATTCCGTTATCGCTCACTGCCTTTTTTGGCCTTGCTAGGTCATGTTCCGGTGATTTTTAGCGAGTGCGCTCATATACTAAAATAAGAGCCAAACCATCTGTACTTCCTGATTAACTATGTGATTTTTTTCACATGACAACCTTTGAATGGTTTGGCCGATCTTTTTCACCAACGATTCCATAGAAAAAAAGATTTAATCGGAGGAGAGGATTCGGATGAGTAAACCGAAGGTGGTTATTCTGGGTGCAGGCTACGGCGGGATTGTAACAGCAATAAGGCTGCAAAAACTGATCAAATCGGGTGAAGCCGATGTCACACTCGTGAACAAACACGATTATCATTACATGACGACGCATCTGCATATGCCGGCAGCCGGCACCGATCATCATGAAAACGCGCGTGTGGCGATTAGAGAACTGATTGATGAGCGGAAAATTCATTTTATCAAGGCGACGGTTCGGCAGATTTTGCCTGAGGAGAAGAGGGTGATTCTGACCGATGAAGTGCTCACTTACGATTACCTCGTGGTGGGGCTTGGGAGTGAGACGGAAACCTTCGGCATTCCGGGACTGCGTGAGCATGCCATGTCCATAAACAGCATCAACAGTGTCCGGTTCATCCGCCAGCATACCCAGTACATGTTCGCTAAATATAAATTGGATTCCAAGCATAAGGAATACTTGACCTTCATCGTTGGAGGCGCGGGGTTCACAGGAACGGAATTTGTCGGAGAATTGGCCGACCGGATTCCTGTGCTATGCCGAACATTTGACGTTGATCCGTCGCTTGTTCAGATCATTAATATCGAAGCATCGCCTACCGCACTGCCGCCGGGTCTGCCTGACGACCTCGTGGAGTACGGCATGGAAGTAATGCGCCGCAAAGGAGTCCAGTATAAATTATCCACCGCAATCAAGGCGTGTGAGCCTGATGGCGTCTTGTTGGGAGACGGCCAATTCATTCGTGCCGGAACCGTCATCTGGTCGGGCGGCGTCCGCGGGAATTCCTTGCTGCAGGAAGCGGGCTTCCATGTCCAGCGCGGCAGGGTCAAAGTGGATGACTACTTGCGTTCCTTGCAGTACCCGGATGTGTTTATAACGGGGGATTGTTCCATTGTCATGAGTCCGGAAGGTACGCCATACCCGGCGAATGCCCAAATTGCGGTTCAGCAGGGCTATAATACGGCGAAAAATTTGATTCATAGCCTGAGGGGGAACCCTCTGAGATCTTTTGCCTATGATTTCAAAGGGACGGTTGCCTCGCTTGGGCGCGGAGAGGCTATCGGTATCCTGAAGGTCAAAAAAGTGAAAGGCAAATTTGCCGCTTTCCTCAAAAAAATGATCGACGCCCGTTATTTATTTCTCATTGGAGGTATCCCGCTCATCTGGAAAAAGATGATTTTTAAGCAAAAACAAGCCATCAGGAAGCGTCATGTTAGAAATTAATTTTGTCAAAATACCCTAAAATTCAATGAATCAGACAATACGCTAGAAAATCAGAGATACTGAAAGGATTATGCCATTGTAAGCGAATTATTAAAAGAATGTGGGGAGGGAATAAACTTTTTTAAGTTTTTTCCCTCCTTTACTATGAGCCAATAAGAGAGTAGTATCAACTCGTACGTTAACAGTTGAATATTTCGCTTAATTTTCTTATCAGAAAAGCGGGGGAACCATAGGTTTCAACGGGGTGAATAAGGTACGCATGAATCGCATGCGGCTTCCTTTAGGGCAGATTTCTCGCAGCCCGAACCCGTCAGCTAACCTCGTAAGCGATCGTGAGAAAGGAGAACATGTGGCTAAGCACAAGGTCTATCCTTGTGTTTTTTTGCGCTTAAAAAAGGGAAATGAAGCTGAAAACTAGGTTATTTGGAGGAATTTCACAGCATGACAAGTGACTCGTTAAAAAAGATTGTATTCGGCAAACCGCTGAAATCGGCGGAGCTGGAATCTGAGAAAATGCAGGTATGGAAGGCTCTGCCTATCCTATCATCGGATGCTTTGTCTTCGGTAGCCTATGGTACGGAGCAGATTTTGCTAGAGCTTGCGACTGTTGGGGTTGCCGCTTTTGCCTTCTCGTTGCCGATTGCAATCTCCATCATTGCTTTAATCATGCTTCTTGTTTTGAGCTATCGTCAGGTGATTGAAGCTTACCCGATGGGTGGCGGAGCCTACATGGTGGCGAAGGAAAATTTGGGAATGATGTGGGGAAGACTCACTGGGGTTTCATTGCTGATTGACTATACGTTAACCGTCGCGGTTTCGATTTCGGCAGGCGTGCAAGCGATAACTTCAGCTTTTCCTTTCACCGTGCCCTATATCGTCCCCATTGCTCTAGTGCTTGTTTGGATGATGGTTTGGCTGAATTTGCGGGGCACCTCCGAATCGGGAACAGTGTTCGCGATTCCAACGTACTTTTTTATCCTGTGTATTTTATTGCTGATATGCAAAGGGATCTTCGATATGTTTACAGGTTCGATGAACCTACACGCGGTTGAGATCGTTCCGAGCTCGATGACAAGTTCATTGACGTTGTTTGTTCTTCTAAAAGCCTTTTCTTCCGGCTGCTCAGCCGTGACAGGTATTGAGGCCATTTCCGATGCGGTGCCTCACTTCCGTACGCCTTCTGTCAAAAATGCCAAAAAAACACTGGCTTCTCTCGGCACTCTGCTAGCGATCGTCTTCGGCGGCGTCACCTTGCTGAGCTTAGGTTATGGGATCGCACCTGACCCGCATGGTCATACGTCGGTCTTGTCGATGGTTACGGAGAAGGCGTTTGGGCGCGGAACGATGTATTATGCAACTCAAATCGGCACCATGCTGATTCTGGTATTGGCTGCGAATACGAGCTTCAACGGTTTTCCGATCTTGGCCTCCATTATGGCTCAGGATAAAAACTTCCCGCGCATGTTTTCCTACCGGGGAGACCGGCTGTCGTTTCATTACGGGATTGTGACGTTAGGTGTTTTGGCGAGTCTTTTGCTCATTATTTTTAAAGGAAAAACCGATGCACTCATTCCTCTTTATGCGATTGGCGTCTTTTTATCTTTTACACTTGCCCAAAGCGGTTTGGTCCGCAAATGGTTCAGAGAGCGCCCTGCCGGTTGGATCGGCAAGTTCCTTATTAACGGCTTAGGGGGAATCGTTTCCTTTGCCGTCCTGATTATTTTCTGTATAACCAAATTTAGCGAAGGCGCTTGGATTGTTATTGTAGTGACTCCGCTTTTACTTTGGGGAATAACCAAAATTAGCAATCACTATGATGATGTAGCCAAACAGCTGCGCATTGATATCACGCAAGAACGCGTATGCACGAAGGAACCTGTGATTATTGTTCCTGTAGCGGGCATTCACCGCGTAGTGGCGCAGTCTTTGAACTATGCTAAGTCGTTATCGCCAAACGTAATTGCTTTCTATGTATCCTTCTCAGATGAGGATGAAGAAGCGATGCAGGAGAAATGGGAGAAGTGGGACCCGGGTGTTCGCCTTGTCGTGTTCAAATCTCGTTACCGCACCATTTTGAAGCCGCTGGCTGAGTTTATTGAAAGAGTCGATACACATGTCTCTGAAAAACAATCGATTATGGTCATCCTGCCCCAGTTCATGCCGAAGAAATGGTGGCATCGCCTGCTGCACAACCAGTCCGCCGCACGTATTCGCTCAAAACTGCAAGCCGATAAAGATATCGTCGTCGCGACGGTGCCCTATCATTTGCATGAGTAGAGGTGTACAATAAAGGGGTAAAGCTGATGCAGAAATGAAACAGAGGTGAACCCTTTATGGCAAAAAAGAAATGGTCATCCGTAACCGCTGAACCTAGCGTGCAAGATAAACCTGCGACACTCAAAGATTTGCTGCGTCCTGATATCGTAGCGGGGCTTAAGGCTCAAGCAGATGCGATGAAAGCAGAGGAGCAGGCGCGTAAGGAAGCTGTCAGAGCTGAAGCGGAGGCTGCGCGTAAGGCGGAGGAGAAGCGGCTCGAGAATGATTTCGGCCACTTGCTCGAGAAGAGCAAGCTCGATTGGAGAAAACACAAATGAGGGAGCGCAAGTTAGGCTTCCTCTTTCTTTTGTACGCTGTGATAACGCTTACAGGTTGTAAGGGAGAGATGGGGCCGACTCAGCGGGCGCATGAAGCGGCTGTGTCCGAAACGCCCAATTCTGTTGTATCTGCAAAGCCGGTTGCGCAAGGCATCGTCACTCCGATGCCCTCCGCGAAAGTGCCACCAACAGTGACACCGACAGACGGAACAACAGTGACACCATCAGTGACATCAACGGTAAGATCATCAGCGACACCATCAGACGCACCAAAGGACGCACCAACAGTAACATCACCAATACAAACACCAGTACCATCATCAGACACACCAATCGTCCCGCCCACGCCTGGAAAACTGCCCTCACTGGCTCAGTCACTAGTAGAGCGGTACAAAACAGCCGTTCCAACAAAGTGGGGCGAGAACATCTCCGGTGTGCGAACTCGTCTTGTAACGAAGGAGAAGGTGATTGCCCTAACCTTTGATGCTTGCGGCGGCAAAGAAGGCAGCGGCTACGATGAGAAGTTGGTCGATTATTTGATCAAGGAGCAGATTCCGGCGACCTTGTTTGTTAATGCGAGATGGCTTGCCGCGAATCCGGACATTTTTGCGAAGCTGGCGGCGAATCCGCTGTTTGAGATCGAAAACCACGGGACCGAGCACCGTCCGCTATCCGTAAACGGCCGAGCTGCGTATGGCATCGCGGGCACCAAGAACGTGAGCGAAGTCATTCGCGAAGTGACGGAGAACGCCGACGAGATCGAGAAGTTGACCGGTAGGAGGCCTTTATTTTTTCGCTCAGGTACGGCCTACTATGATGATGTCGCAGCAGACATTGCCCATGACTTGGGCTTCCAGCTGGCTGGCTATAACGTGCTTGGCGATGCCGGGGCTACGTTTAACACGGAGCAAGTGTACAATGCGCTGACAAAAGCCAAGAGCGGTTCCGTCGTTCTAGCGCATATGAACCATCCCGAAAAGGACACGGCTGAGGGCGTCATCAAGGCGATTCCTTTTTTGCAGAAAGCGGGCTTTCGATTTGTTCAGCTTTTGACCTATCCGATGGAGTGAAATAGATGGAATTTCAAATTTTCCAGTTAAATGCAAAAGCACCCCCCCTTTGATGGGGAAGCCTTGAGCTCGGAAGAAAGCCTTACCTTTTTTTCATCTCAAAAAACTCGCACTCATCCCGATCATAGTAAGCCAAATCTGCGACACGCGACTGCAAGACGACGGTTTTATCGCTAAAGCGCAAAATGACTGCATTTGAATCGACGATGTGATCATCTTTGAAAACTCGGACAGCGGATCCTTTTTCCACAGCCTCCTGAAAATCAGTATCTGTTACTAAACGTTGGTTCCTGGCCATTTTAAGCATTCTCCTTGTATGAGTAAAATAGTTCTTCTATTGTACCACACGGCGCCCGCAATCTCCCGATATGCACGAACGCCTACTCTTCGCCCGGCATACAATGTAGCACCAAAGAGTCTATTTCATCCAACCAATGAAGTGAACTCCCAAATGCTGCGTGGGCAGAGAGGATGCGTGATCCCGATGGACATTCAATTATTGCCGATTCATTGGGTGTATTTAGTATTTATTGGCTTTATCCTTACCCTTTTAATTAAGCGTAGAGATACTACGATGATTTGCGTGGTTGGGATTTTTGCGCTGGGCTTGCTGGCAACGGAAACATTAAGCGGTTCAGTATCCGGGGTGTTTAACAGCTTTATTTATGCAACAAAAGAGTTAATGGGGACGATTATGATTATCTCGATCATCGTGGCGATGAGCCGTGTGCTCATCCGTACAGGTATTAACGAAACGATGGTCGCGCCGCTGACCCGTTTTCTCCGGACACCGGCGCTTGCTTTCTGGGGCATCGGGATCATCATGATGGTGACTTCCTGGTTTTTCTGGCCTTCACCCGGCGTTGCGCTCATTGGGGCGGTGCTGCTGCCAGTGGCGGTGCGTGTCGGATTGCCTGCGCTAGGCGCAGCTATGGCGATGAACTTGTTCGGTCACGGGATTGCGCTCTCAGGGGATTACATTATTCAAGGAGCGCCAAAATTAACAGCGGATGCAGCTGGATTGCCGGTAACTGCTGTCATGGAGGCAAGTGTACCGCTTGTTATCGTCATGGGGCTAGTTACAACAGTAACCGCTTTCTGGATGATGCGGCGGGATATTAAAAATGGCACATGGCGCGATGGCCTTGTGACGAGCGGTACCGGAGATAAGGGTTCGCTATTGTCCTCTGACCAAGATGCCAAGTTGAATCTATCTCCGAAAATGAGAAAAGCGCTCGCGCTCATTATTCCTGTGCTCTTCGCTTTAGATGTGATTGCAATGTTCGTCCTCAATCTGCAGGGCGGAGACGCGACGGCGCTTGTTGGTGGAACCGCCGTGTTCATCCTCATCGGGGTTACGCTGCTTGCCCATCGGAATCAAGGGCTGGAGCAAACGACCACCTACCTCATTGAAGGTTTCGTTTTCGGTTTCAAAGTTTTCGGTCCCGTAATCCCGATTGCCGCTTTCTTCTATCTCGGCGATGCTGCTTTTACGGATCTGTTCGGTAAAGTACTGCCGGAGGGCTCGCACGGCATCGTGAACGACCTCGGCGTCGCACTCGCAGGCGTCGTTCCGCTGAACGGCGCGGTCGGCGCCGTGACGCTCACTGTCGTGGGCGCGATAACGGGCCTCGACGGCTCCGGCTTCTCCGGCATCTCCCTCGCGGGCTCGATTGCGCAGCTCTTCGCAACCGCCATCGGTTCCGGTGCGGCGGTGCTGACCGCGCTAGGGCAAGTGGCCGCCATCTGGGTCGGCGGCGGCACATTGATTCCGTGGGCGCTCATTCCAGCGGCAGCCATCTGCGGCGTCAGTCCGTTTGAGCTGGCGAGACGGAATCTGAAGCCTGTGCTCATCGGCCTTGCGGTGACGACGGTCGTGGCGATGTTTTTGGTGTAGGTTTGAAGGAGAGCCTCCCATTGGGAGGCTCTTTATTTTTAGATAACAAAGTATAAGTTTTATGCTTATGTTTCGCTCTACCTTGACAAACGAGTTCGTCCTAAAAGGACGACGAAGTCGTTTATCCTTGTCTACACCGGCCGAAACCGTCCAATTGGGTGATATCGCAAGACTAGCGCAGATAGTATCTCCTAAAGCCCTTACAATGAACTCAGAACGAACGGGATCGGAGTTGCCTATCATCCGTCTGAAGCAGTAAGCTTACATACAGACGACTACAGGAAGTTGGAGATGAGGCAGATGGAAGCTAAGTTTTGCATGACATGCGGAGCCCCTATGGAAACGCGCGATGTGGATGGTACGATTAGAAGAGCCTGTACGGTGTGCAGTTTTGTGCACTGGGGCAACTATAGTATTGGTGTAGGCGCTTTGGTAAGCAAAGATGAGAAGATCCTGCTTGTGCGCAGAGCGCAAGAGCCCGGCAAGGGCAGATGGACGAATCCTGGCGGCTATATTGAGCAGCATGAGCTGATTCAGGATACGATTGAGCGCGAAGTGCTGGAGGAATGCGGTGTCAAAGCCGAGGTTACCCGCTTGGTTGCCGTTCGCGATTTGCCTAGAAGCATTCATAACGTGTATATAGCTTTTGAATTGGATTACATTAGCGGCGAGCCTGTGCCTGATGGGGTAGAGGTGGATGCAGCGGGCTTTTACAGCCTTCAGGAGATGGAATCGATGCCGGTTGCGGACTTCACGCGTTGGCTGATCGACGTTGCTTTGCATTCCAAGTCGGCTGGTCTTGTCGAAGACAAAGAGCCTATCGTAAAAATGGACGGGTACGGGTTGTATCGTATTCCCAAGGTTCAAGCATGACGAAGCCCATCGGCCTGCGAGGGCATCATTTGCTTTGTTTGTTAGGATATCGGGGAATGGGATATTCCAAAGTGTTCTGCGAAAATATGACGAGTGTCTACGAGACGCTGCGAGAGCAGCCGGCGACGATTGTTCGCGTCGTCCTTGGACCCGACGATCTATGCGCAGCCTTTCCGGCGGACGAAGAGGCTCATTGCGAGAATAGAACCGTCTATGAGCGCGATGCAGAAATCGTAGCCAAGCTTGGCTTGCACGTTGGGATGGAGCTAAGCTGGTCGGAGATTTGCGGAAAAGTAGCCGGTCATGTGACGCCGGGGGACATCGGCCATCTGTGCGCCACATGCCGCTGGGAGCCTTACGGCGTATGCGCTGAAGGGGTGCGTTTGATCGGGGAGGGCGGCGAGCTGCCGCCTGTCCCGCATAAATAAGAGATTGCTTCTGCCTCCGAACTTGGGTCCGCTACGTTCCGCTATTTACTCAAAATACTGCCATATTCCACTTTAGTGGGAACTATGGTCCGTTATTTTGCCGTTTTCGCTCAAAAGTATGTTTCAGCGAGCAAATAAGGCCCTATAGTTCCTTTATGCTACCGAAATCAGCAAGTTTGACCGAAATAGCGGACCGTAGTTCCCGTCACCCGTAACCCGCCACCGTCACAGCAGGGGTCAGCTGAACAATCGCTGACAACCCTGAGGACTTTAAAGGCAAGCAAATGTCACAAGAGGGCAACATCAAAAAAAGCGATACAAGAGTTACTCTTGTATCGCTTTTTTGCATCTTTTAAACAAAAACGCTGACGTCCGAGCCTGTCTCCATCTTTTCTGCGGGAGAGGACAAAACGTTCGCCACCATAAGCAGATCATCGACAGGACGAAGAATGGAGCGGAGCAGTCGGCTGTCCTTCATCTCTGGCCGCAGCCACATTTCGGCCTGTTCTTCATCGAGAATGGCAGGCATTTTGCCATGATAAGGGGAGACGAGGGAGTTGGCTTCCGTCATCAGCATCATGCAGGTGCGCATTTCCTCCTCACCGCTAGGCGCCCGCCAGACATCGTACAAGCCCGCGATACCGAAAGTGCCGCTGCGCATTTTGAACTTCACCCACTGGGTTTCCTTACCCTCCGTCACACGCACATAGAATCCGCTGCAGGGAAGGACACAGCGCTGTTTTTTGATAATGCGCTCGAACGCTGTGTTGGTGAAGATTGAATCGCGTTCCCCGCATACGGCATCCTTGGCCCAGAAGGGCATGAGTCCCCAACGGAATTCATCCAGGAGCCGCTCTCCCTTTCTGTTCATCATGACAGCGGAAACGGACTCCGTAGGCACGACTTCATACCGATTGGCTGTATAGGACAGTAAACGGTCGATGCGAAATTGTTTCATGACGTCGTTAACGTCAGCAAGAATAGATATGGAATGACACATCATTATTCACCTCATTTGATTTTGGCTATTATTTGCCTGTTTCGCCAAAATCATGTATGAGTCGCCCAAATAAAAAAGCCGGGAGCTTGATGCCCCAGCTTTCACGTGTATTGTCCCGATAAATAGGTATGAATGCAATTTTTCCCGTTTCTTTTGGCGATATATAAGCATTCGTCCACTTGCTGAAACCAGGCTTTTTTCATCGTGTTGCGGTTATAAGGCGCTAGCCCGATGCTCATCGTTAACGGTTGTCCGGGCATCTCCGGAATTTCAGTTTCACGGATGATCTGCATAAAGGCTTCGCATACCGCCAGTACTTCGCTATGGGACTTGCCTACAAACAGCACGGCAAATTCCTCGCCGCCATACCGGAAAGACATATCGTCAGGCCCCAGCATATCTTTGAGCAGGCCGCCAATCGTTTTGAGCACAACGTCCCCGACCCAATGCCCGTAAGTGTCATTAATCTTTTTGAAATTATCGATATCCATCAGCGCAAGCTCGAGAGGCGCATCATAGGGCATATGCGAAATGAGATGGTCCGTGTGCTCTTGGAATGAACGATGGTTGAACAGCTCCGTGAGAGCATCCACTTTGGAAAGCCGGTCAATCATGACATTGCGAATGAGAAGATCCTGCTCGCGTAGGACGGAAGCTTTAAGCTGCTCAATTAGAGAGAGGCCTTTCGTCATAATAGCGAAGCTGACAAGAGCCGTCGCGGTTAGGACTGTAAGCGCAATGATGATTTCGGGAGGCGAAATCAGAGAGCCTTTGTACGCTTGGCTAATCAGTAAGGCTGTTAAACTTGCAATACCTAAACTATAAGCGAAAATAATATGTTTTTTTTGAAAATACACAGAGGATAAAATAATCGGAATGCTTATTAACTCGTACGAGCCCATCAGCTCAGGGATACACATAATGTAGATGCAAACCATGGTCATGGTCCATATAATCATGATAAAATCACTGTATCTTTTGAGGAAATGAACAGCCAGATAACCGGCGCCCATCAGGGAAAGCTGCAAGCTAGTCGGTATGACTTGGAATTGCAGGAAACTATGAAACCACTGCGTAGGCTGGTCATAGATATCGAAGAGAAAACCGATCATAGCTGCTACTTCATAGATAAGCAGGATCCACCATAAAAGATGGATGAGTTTTCGGTTCCAAATATGATCATTCTCCGGAAGTTGTTCCATTAGAAAGAGGCCACTTTCCTTTCGCTATGTCAAATGTTGGAAAACATTTTGTGTCTTGTGAGACCATTGTAAATAATAACCACCCGTTTAGGCAAGCAATGAAAATTTTAGATAGAATCACCAGGAGGGCTATGGCAGCTCAAAGTTATATACATGCATGGGAGCACTATAAAGACGAATTAATCTTGTTGGATAAAAAGCTGGAGCTTCTCTACAAGCGCAGGCAGAAGCTTACGCCAGATCCGCAAACCGATTCGTTTCGCGGGATGTTCGTGTCCGAAGACGAATTCATCCGCCTCATTGGCGAGCAGGGCTGGGATGCAGACCCTCAAGGGGAGGAACCGGCGCTCTTGGAGGACATTCAAGAGATGGAAACCTATATAGCTAAGCGTGTGGAGGAAAGCCGTAAAAAAAATGTATTCCTGCCCTTGTCGTATGTAACCTCCGTATTCGGGCTTTCCGCGATCGAGGAGCGGTTCGTCATGTTGGGGCTAGCGGTTGAATTGGATCGAAAATATGAAAGGATCTTTGGCTTCCTGCAAGATGATCTGACCAGCAAGACGCCAGTGATCAGCCTGGCGCTGCAGGTTGCGTGCAGCCATCCCGAGGACATGCGCGCAGCGCGAACCACTTTTATGGTCCCCGAGGGCCGGCTCGCGCGGTATTTGCTGCAGCGCGAGGAACAGGAAATCAGGGGCCAGTCACTGCTGTCTAAGCCGCTGGTTCTGGATAAGCGAATCGTCACCTTCCTGCTCGATTCCGGAGAAATGGACCCGAAGCTGAAGCCGGCGGTCGAGATGGTGTATCCGGACGAGGAGCTCGCCCCCTTGCTCGTTCAGGAGGATTTTCAGCAGCGGCTGCGAGGTTTCATCCGCGAGGCGCAGCAGGCGCCGGAAGCTGAGCGCAAGCGGCTCGCGTTCCACCTGTGGGGGAACCCGGGCGCAGGCAAGAAGCTGCAGGTGAAGCACTTCAGCAGCTATTTCAATAAGCCGCTGCTGATAGCTAATCTTGCGGATGTGCTGCTGCACGCCGCAAGCTTTGAGGAGCAGGTGAGCGCGATCGTGCGCGAGGCGATTTTGCACCAAGCCGTGCTGTGTTTCACACGGCTGGAGGCGCTCTATCCCGAAGAGCCGGACCTTGCGGCGCAGCAGCGGCTCGGGCGCTTTCATGAGCTGCTGGGCGGCTACGGCGGCATGGTATTTTTGTTAGCCGGGAAGTTTGCCCGGCTGAACTGGAAGCCCAAGGAGCGGCTGATCCTTGAGCATGAACTGCAAGTGCCGGACGAAGGCGGGCGCGAGCGCCTTTGGGCGGCATTCGCCCGCGAGCTCGGCGTGAGCGCGGGCGTGGATTTCCGGGTGATGAGCGGGAAATTCCGCTTCACCCCGGGTCAAATTCACCGCGCGCTGACGCTTGCGCGCGGGTACTCCGCCTGGCAGCGTGAGCCGCAGGCGGCTGCGCTTGAAAGCCTTAATACCGCTGCGCTCTATAAGGCGTGCTACCAGCAGGTGCAGCACAAGCTGGAGCGCAAGGCGACGCGCATTGAGCCTCGCTATCAGTGGGGGGATATCATCCTCCCGCCTGAGCAGAAGGATCAGCTCCGCAATGCGTGCAATCAAGTGAAATACCGTGGCGTCGTTTACAGCGACTGGGGGTTCGAGAAAAAGCTGGCCTATGGCAAAGGCCTCAGCATGCTATTCGCAGGCCCGCCGGGCACGGGGAAGACGATGTCTGCGCAGGTGGTCGCCGGCGACCTGCAGCTCGAGCTTTACAAGGTTGATCTCTCGCAGGTAATCAGCAAATATATTGGCGAGACGGAGAAAAACTTGCACGAGATTTTCGAAGAGGCGCAGCTCAGCAATGCGGTGCTGTTCTTCGACGAAACAGACGCCCTCTTCGGCAAACGGTCGGAAGTTAAAGATTCGCATGATAAGTATGCGAACATTGAAACGGCTTATCTTCTGCAGAAAATGGAAGAGTATCAAGGGATCACGGTGCTGGCTACGAATCTATTAAATAATATTGACGAAGCGTTTCTAAGACGGATCAACTACGTCATTAAATTTCCTTTTCCCGATAGTGAATACCGGGAGAAAATCTGGCAGTCCATGTTTCCCCCTGCAGCCCCTCTCAGCGATGATGTCGATTTTCGATATTTGGCGCAGCGCTATGAAATTGCCGGAGGAAATATTAAAAATGTCGTCCTCTCATCGGCCTTTTTGGCTGCAGAAGCGGGGGAACCAATCCGCATGCAGCATATTATCAAATCCATTCGCCACGAGCTTCAGAAGTCCGGCAAAATTTTGGCCCGGCAGGAGTGGGAAGATTACTAGAATTTCATATAACTTTTTATAGTCAGTCTAGAGATTTGCATTTATAATAGAAAAAGGTACACGATGTGACAGATTCCCTACCATTTCTACACACTACATAGGTATTTTGAGTCAGGAAGTGATTCCTATCGGTGATTATTCTGTAATTGCTGATGTAAGCGCATCTTTAGTGAAGCTTCTTAGAGAAAATATGACGCCGGACCCCATTCCGCAGCCGGAAATGATAGGGCTTGCTTCGCCTGTCGATAAAGGGGATTTCTACTTATCTCTTTATTTGTACAACGTTCGAGAGAGCGGAGATAACCGTCAAACCCATATGATTGCCCGAGGGACCACACAGATTCAATATCCCCCCATGGTGGTGGATCTCAGCTACTTGCTGACGGTGCATTCACCGGCCGAGCTTCAATCCAGAGCGCTGGATGAACACCGGATCTTGGGGCGAGCTATGCAAGTACTCTACGATCATTCCATACTTCGAGGCTCCATGACAGTAGGGACGCTCGCTGAGAAAGACGAAGAAGTTCGTATTGTGATGGAACCTCTCAATGGCGAAAGCATCCTGAACATGTGGAACTTCGCTGATACCCCGTACAGACTTTCTGTCAGCTACACTGTCGGGCCTGTCAATATTGATTCAACCCGCATCAAGACCACCAAAAGAGTTTCGGAAACCGATTTTCGTATACAAGGGTAGGAGGCTGGGTTGTGGAACATATTCGTATATCACAATTGAAAACCCGCGTATCCCTAGTTGTGTACGTAATTGACGCAACGACCTCCCAAACTCCTCTTGGCAACACGACCACCGTATATTTAGAAGGCACCCGTTCGAAAGCAATTTATAAATCGAATGGTTCCTATATATTTAATGATTTACCGCCCGGTGAATACCGTCTTTCGGTAAAGGGCGAGCACTATTTCGACGAACAAACTCTCATCACAGTAGGAACCGATAATTTTATAGAGGTTGTTCAGTTAAAACCGCTGCCATCTTATCCGTTTTCTCAAGGAGCAGGGCTTATTCGAGTGATGCTGCAGGATGCGGCTGGCGTTCCAGTGCGAAATGCCGGTTTAAAGGCCACGATTCTAACAGAAGAGTGCGCCAGAGCTCGCGTCATGGCGGATCAACTGGACAAGGGAGCGGATGTGATAACACTAGGTTCGTTTACAGGTGTTATTACAGCAGGCGATACCTACATACTTCGAGGACGAGGCGCTAAAGCCGCAGAGGAGCATATCCAAATTGCGGAGGTTCTTGAACATCAAAAGCGTTATCGTTTGGGGAAGAAATTGACTAAAGCGTTTTCTAGAGGCTCGATTTTGCTGCCTGTTCAAGAAACTCGATCTACGGAGCGCGGAGAGGCTGTCATTGCTTTTCGTGGCAATCGGATTTCCGCTTTTCAGACAGAACTGGTTATTACGTACGGCACGGATAAGCAGTATGTGGTGAAGGAAGTTGCAGTATCGGAAGGAACGACCACCAACCTTGGCATTATTCGACTGACCTGACCCTAATTAGTAGAATGGACACGTCCATCTTCTATACAAAAATGACAAGCAGAAAGGAGAGAACTGGTTTCACGTCTGTGGCCGTGCAAGAGGTGCCACCTGACGGAACTGGGGAACAATGGCTGACTATTTATCACCTGGAGTCTATGTGGAAGAGTTTGACAGCGGGGCACAACCGCTTGAAGGTGCAAGCACAAGTACGGCCGGGTTTATAGGGCTTGCGCAAAGAGGGGAAATTGAAGGTGTCCCTCAACTGGTTACGAGCGTAGCTGATTTTCATCGTTTGTTCGGCAGCTACTTGTCCGAGAACGAATTCGGCGAGTATCGCTTCCTTTCTTATGCTGTTGAGCATTTCTACTTAAACGGAGGATCCCGCTGTTACGTTATGCGTGTAGCGCCAACTGACGCGAAAGTAGCAACGAACAAAGCGGAGAGCAACAAAGAATCCGCCGTTCTCCAAATTGCTTCCAAAAACCCTGGAACATGGGGCAACCAAGTTCGCATCGTAGTCGTTCCATCAAGCAAAGCCAAAACACAAATCTACGAAGTTCTCAACGAAACGCAATACCGTGTCAAAAATAACGCAGGCTTTAACGTAGGTGACGTCGTAGCTTTTGAGGCAGCAGGCAAAAAGCAATACAACAAAGTCATCGCATCCCAAGATAACATCATTGAACTTTCCGCAGAACTGGATGGCGATGTCGTAGACGCTGGTTTGCTTCCAGCCAAAGTACTGACAACTTGCGAGTTCACGTTGCATGTATTCTACGGTGACGAAGCTGAGACATATGAGAAAGTATCCTTGAACATTTCGGCAGCTAATCACATTGAGAAAATCGTTTCCCGTTCAAACATTATTACGGTGAAGGATTTGACAGAAGGCAAAGATCTCGGTCCTGTAGCTCCTTTCGAAGTGCTTTCCGGCGATGTCGAAACAGTTGGGAAGTTCCAGATCGCCTTGTCGGGCGGAAGCAACGGTTCCATCGCGCAAGTGACGCCTGATATCTTCATGGGTGTAGACCGTGGACCTGGTAAACGTACAGGTATTCAGTCTTTCATCGACAACGATGTTGTCAGCATCATGGCGATTCCAGGCGTAACGGAGCCTACCGTTCAACTTTCTCTGGTTGCTCACTGTGAAAACTTAGGCAGCCGTTTCGCTGTTCTGGATATTCCGCGTGAAAAAACAAAAGTCGCTGATGTAATGACGCACCGCAACATTTTTGACAGCTCATACGCAGCGATGTACAATCCGTGGCTTCAAGTGTTCGATCCATTTGACAAAAGAAATATTTACATACCGCCATCAGGCTCTGTCATTGGTATTTACTCCCGTTCCGACCAAACGCGTGGCGTTCAAAAAGCGCCTGCAAACGAAGTCGTTCGCGGTGCTGTTGGTCTTGACTGCCAGTACAACAAAGGCGAGCAAGATATTCTGAACCCGCAAGGCGTTAACTTGATTCGCGCTTTTGCCGGACAAGGCATTCGCGTTTGGGGTGCCCGCACAACGTCCTCTAACGGTTTATGGAAATATGTCAACGTAAGACGTTTGTTCATCTTTATTGAAGAGTCCATCAAGAATGGCACGAACTGGGTCGTTTTCGAACCGAATGACGAGCAGCTTTGGGCCCGTGTACAACGTACCATTGATGCGTTCTTAACGCGCGTTTGGAGAGACGGCGCCTTAATGGGCGGAAGTCCGTCAGAGGCGTTCTACATTAACATTGGCCGCAGCACAATGACGCAGGACGACATTGATAATGGCCGACTCATTTGTGTGATCGGGGTAGCGCCGGTGAAACCTGCCGAGTTCGTCATCTTCCGCATTACTCAGAAAACAAGAGAAGAATAGTTGAATCGTTAGATATTTCTTAGATTAGGAAAGGGGTATAACATGGCTGGCGAACGTAGGGATCCATACCGCAATTTTAGATTTAGAATTGAAGTAGAAGGTATTCAGCAAGCTGGATTCAGTGAAATCTCCGGATTTGACGCTTCCCTTTCGGTAATTGAATACCGTGAAGGCAATGAAACCATTACACCCCGGAAGCTTCCGGGACTTGCGAAATACGGCAACATCTCACTGAAGTGGGGGGTTACGGACTCCATGGATATGTACAACTGGATGTCCGAGTCCATTCAAGGCAAAATTTCCCGCAAAACAGTTACGATCATCGCGATCAACGAAGAAGGCGGCGACGTAGCAACTTGGCAGGTTATTGAAGCATGGCCGTCTAAGTACTCGGCTCCAAGCTTTAAAGGTACAGGCAATGAAGTTGCCATTGAAAGCCTAGAGCTTGCTCACGAGGGTATGACACGTACGAAGTAACGATCGTTAGAGTAGGCGCCGGAGCACCAGTCTCCGGTTCCTATCTCTTCTTTTTTTCAGCTTAAAGCTTAAGGAGGAAACCATCATGGCTTTTAAAACAGAATACGAATTCGAGCTGCCTAGAGGATATGTCGATGAGAACGGTAACCTGCACAAAAGAGGCGTTATGCGGTTAGCGACGGCTGCGGATGAAATCCTGCCTATGCGTGATCAACGCGTTCAGCAAAACCCGGGCTACCTGACCATTATTTTATTAACGCGTGTCATTACAAACCTTGGTGATTTGCGTGCCATTGATACCAGGGTGGTTGAGAAATTTTTTACAGCCGACCTCGCTTTTCTGCAAAACTTCTATCGCCAAATTAATGAAATGGAAGTGCCGAGAGTGCACACAAGCTGTCCGAAATGTGAGCATGAATTCGATGTGGACGTGTCTTTTTTGGACGAGATGGCGGGGGCATAACCGGGTATCCCATTGACAAGATCTATGAGGAAGCGGGCTTTATTGCTTACTACTTTCATTGGACGCATGATGAAATCATGTCAATGGAACACAAGGAACGCCGAACGTGGTGCGAGGAAATATCCCGCATCAACCGCAATCTGAACGACGATGGTAAAAAGCAGCCAGACAATCCGTTTGATGTGTTCGGTAAGAGGTGAGTAACGAATGACAATAACCAAACCGCATAATGTTGGCGGCGCATTTCGATTCGTGGTAGAGCTTGACGGACTCATCGTCGGCGGTTTTTCCGAGGTGACCGGCATGAAGTCGGAGACGGAAGTGAAGCCGTTATGGGAAGGCGGCGTGAACTCGCACCCCCACTACATGATCGAGCATACGAAGTATCCGAACATTGTGCTCAAAAGAGGCATCACCACTTCCAGTGAGCTGTGGGAATGGTACGATGGTGTCACCCAAGGTAAAATCAAACGGAAAAACGGTTCGATCATCCTGCATAACCAGGCAGGGACGGAGATGTGCCGTTGGAATTTTTTTAGTGCGTTTCCTGTGAAATGGAGCGGGCCGGATTTGAATGCAACCAGCGGAAATGTAGCGATTGAGTCTGTCGAACTGGTGCATGAAGGCTTAAAGACGATTTTCAAAAAGTAGACGAAAACACTTAGGGAGATGGATTGTTTATGAAATCTCGACAATCGCATAAACCCCGGGGGAGAAGAAAGAAAGTCAAGAAGGCTGTACTGCAGACTCCTGTGACGACTGGCAGTTCAGCAGGACGTGCAGCAAGGGAAGCGAATCTATTTGCAACAGGTATTGCGGGCAAATACGGTTTTTGGCGAAACAACTATTTAGGGTTGTTAGCCCTTATTTTTAAGCAAAACGGTATGAGCAGCCGTAAACAATTAGCGGCATTAACAGACACGAATGATCGAGCATGGATAATTCAGCTGGAACTGCTTTTGAAAAGCTTGCAGCATCCCGAGTCCGCACCGCTCATCACGAAGAAACAAACCATTCGTCAGATCGAGCAGCTAATGACGAATGCCGGGTACAAAATTCCGGCGTTGTCGCATATATCGCCAAGTCCATCGGATGCAGCTCCAACTCTTCTGCAAGCGCAAGGACCAGCTGAGAAGCCGGTCAAGAAAAGAGGGCGCAAAAGCAAGAAGCAGCTTGAAGCTGAGGCATCTGTTAACCATATAAATCATCCAGACATGATCCCTCAATCTCCCAGTGAGAAAAGGGTCAAGCCAGCATTAGTTAATTACGTTAATAAAGGAAGCTTACCGTTAATCAACCGCTCGATCGGGCAAATTGCAGCGTCCATTGGGATGGTTGGCAGCAGCCGGCGCAATAGGTCAGAGCAGCAGTCGCAAGCGGTGAGCAGACATCAACATACAACTCAAAATGTGAATATTCAGCTTAAAAGCATTCAACTTATTCATAAAAGCGTCATTCGTGAAAAGGGACGTCCCTCTACAGCCCAAGCAGGCTGGGAGAGATCATCTAAGATTAGCCATGCAAATGTAGCTAACCACGTGGAGGCTGTTCAAAGGACTTCGCAGCTGCTTGAAAGGTTCCAAGAAGGCAAGCCTGCTGTAAGCATGTTGGAACGCGGCACGGATTCCACTTCTGTGGGAGCTACAGATTCAGCGCAGCCATCGGTCTTACAGATTGCCAAACTTTATTTGAATGACGTGGCTCGGCCGCATTTGGTTAGTAAGGCGCAGCATCAACCTTTGTTTGAGGAAGATGTGGCGACCATGAGCTCGCCGGCTTCATCGCCCAAATCGCTGCCAAAGCTTGGCACAGGACCTTTTACGGCAGGGAATGCGCCGGCTTCTGTGCATTTTATCAAAAGTCTTTTAGTAAGGAATGCATCTCAGGAAGCAGGGGCTTCCATCGATCCGATGCCGCCACATCATGCTAACGATGTGAGGGGGGGAGAACGGCAACCTAAGACTTCTGCATCCAAAGGGTTCCTAGCAGCTAGTCAGCTCCCATTAGCCATCAATGCATCTCGAATAACGTCAACATTGCCTTTTGCTATGCATGCTGCGACTAGTCTGAATGCACGCAATGAAGCATGGGGAGGCGCTCCCAACTCGAACTCGCCTCGTATTTGGAGGAAGCCACAAGGGCAAGATCAAGCACGAGCAGACGAACAAGAACGAGTACGTGTGCAGGAGTATGTGCAAGATCAACATGCCACACAGTTACACAAGCAAATACTGAGCTTGCAAGAGCGAGTGGAGAACCAGGCGGAAGAAGCACATAGGCTAGATCAAGCGAATGCACAGCTTCACGTCCAAGCGCAGGATCAAGCAGAAAATCACAGACAAGAAACAGCGAGTGATCGCGAGCAAGGCATCGTGCAGGAACAACAAAGAGCGCGAGAAGTAGAAAGAGTGCAAGAGAGAGCGCAAGAGAAGCAGATATCACAAGAGAAGGCTAGTGTTCGAGATCAAGAGTTGCACTCAACAGCTGTGCAGGTTCGTAATCAACGTGAAGTTTCGTGGGGAATTCATGCTCCAAATCAAGTACTGCGGAGTAATGGACAGTCTGGAAGTTTAGGAGCAGTCTCCGATGAGAAGACGCTCATTGATGGTGCAGCAGATGCTCAACAGCGCATACGGGCAAAGGGAAACGGTGACCAGAGCTTCGTAATGGAGCGCCTTGCGCAGCATGCTGTTAAGCCAGTGAGTGGACAAGGGATCACAACTTTTTCAGGGAAAGAGACCGCGTTCAGTCCTTCCAAGCTTACTCATAGAAAGCTCAGTGCCATTGAGAGTGGTATAGAAGCTGCTGTGAAAATTCAAAGTAATGAGCATACGTTAAAGCAGCTGCTTCAAAAACAAAGACAGCAATCTTCTAATGATTTATTTGTTGGAAGTACATATACCAATCTGACGACTCATACACCGCGCATGATACGGGTGGAGAGCAGTCAGCGAAAGCAAACGGACACAATTAACGACGTAAATAGCACACCAAGCATTAATTTTCATCCAATGAATAACTCGATTCAGAGGATGAAAACTTCAAGTCAAACGAGCACAAATGGCAGGCAATTGGAAGGTGTTCTGAAGCAAATGTGGGGAAATCAACCGGAAGCGGGGAAGATAGCATCCTCGGTTCCAGGTGTACGATATCCCAAGAACATAACTTCTGAGATATCTGCAAAAATGGCTGGAAACAATATCATTAAATTAGCAGCAAGTCCGATTGAAGGTTACCGTGCTAGTGTTAAAGCAAGCACACGGCTTCACGAGGCTGAGCGGATATTCCGAACTCCGTTGGACAACGGAAGAGGAGACGCTGTTAGCGAGCGGCAGAGTAGGGGCCAAAGGGAAGATCAGGATGCCGCAGCAGTGCGAGGCGCGCTCCCTTCTCATGACCTAGCTTCTGAGATATCTGCAAAAATCGTGGAATCCAGTATCACGAAAATAGGCACTGCGTTTATCCAGACGGCAGGTATGAATACCGAAGGCAGCTTGAACAGGCGCATGGAGAACGGATTAGAGAATGGACTCCCGGGACATCCAGCTAAAGGCATACGAGCTAGTTCGTTAAGCAATTCAAGTGCTTCAGGTCAGAGAGTTGAAAGGGTTTTTCGCAGTCTGGCAGGACCTCAGGGATGGGGGAAAAACGAACCAACGGATCGAACCGGAAAAATTGCTCAAACTGTGCAAACAGCAGAGATAGAGCAAAGAGCAGAAACAGCACAAGCATCGCAAACAGAGCAAAGAGCAGAAACAGGGCAAGCATCGCAAGCAGAGCAAGGGGCAGAAACAGGGCAAGCATCACAAACAGAGCAAAGAGCAGAAACATCACAAGCAGTACAAACAGCACAGACTGTATCAGGCAAACTAATCACATCGGATGATCATTCTAAGAGCGATCAGCTGGCAGAAGATGTTAAAAAAGAAGCGAGGAATCAGACTCGCAGCAGCTTGTCTTCAGGTGATTTTGCCGCAGAGATCGCAGCGAAAATAACGAAGAACAGCTTGAAAAGCTTGAGGCCGAGTCTTGCCCCGGCAGCGGCGGAGATAGCACTGCTTAGGAGTCAGCAGGCTGACTCGATATCACGAGAACCGTACCAAGGGTCTGCCGTTCGAGCCATTTGGCGAGCAAGACAAAGGGAGGCATCGACGGACAAAGTATCGGTGTCAGGAAACGAAGGCCGTGCCGCGTCCGTTAAGGTTGATGCAGGATCTGCGGTGAATGCAAGTGATACTCCCGGGACTTCTCAGCGTGCGTCTTTTGAAGTTGCTAGAGGAATAATTAGCCAGGCTTCATCTACTGTTCCAATGTTTAGAAGATCAGCTAGTTCAGCTAATTTTCCACGAAATGAGTATGTTGGGAATAGCGTCGGACAGGCAGCTTTAGGAAATCTCAATTGGATAGGCAGAACTAATCCTAACGAGATTCACAGATCAATGGAAGCTGAGGCACGGGCGAAGCTTCACATTCAGGCAGGGAGCGCAATGCAATCGCGGAAACAGCCAGTCGTAGAAGCTAGGCGCAGCGCGCAAGTGGAGCATGTTCAGAGGCAAACCATTGCCGCTGAAAGTGAACGCGCGCAGCGTGCGAGGACTGGTTCGGGGAATCAGGAGGAAGCTGGAAGCTTCCTGTCTGATTCAACGGAACGAACCATCAGGGCTAGCCTGAGCGCGCTGGAGGAAGCGCGCGCTCAGGCGGAGCAGCCCGCTGCCGCTTCGCAGGCAGCGGTAAGAGCGGACGCGCGTACGACACGCGCGCCGGTGGCTCGCCAGCCCGCCAGCATGACACCGCGTGTCATGCCGCTGCTGGCGAGCAGCGCAGGAGCGCGCTTCGCCGCTCCTGCGGGAGGGGCTGCGGCTTCGCCTGCCGCAGCGGTACACCTCCTGCCCGCCCACGGGACGGGCAGCATCACGCAGGCGGCTGCCATAGGCAGAGCCGCCGCCATAACGGCTGGCGCGCAGCACAACGCCAGCCTGAACCAGAGCAGCAGCGCCAGCTTGGCTGCTGCAGGCCATACCCCGCTGCCCACGCAGGTGCAGCGGCAGCTAGCAGCAGCCGGCGTATCCTTCGCCGGCGCAGAGGGTCAGAGCGCGCTGCAAGCGGGCGCGCCAATCACGCTGCTGCTGCCCGGCATAGGCAGCAGATCGGCAACCGCGAGGCAGGAGCACCTGGCCTCGCAGCCAGCGGCGCTGGAGCATAAGCAGGCTCCAGCGGGACCAGCACCGCAAAGCGCCTTGGCGGAGAAGCCGCTGGAGATGGACTGGCTGCGCACCAAAGAGAGCGCAGACCAGGATCAAACCCCGGCAGCGCCAATCCCGCAAGCGGCGCCGGAGCTGAGCAGCGAGCAGCTGCAAGAACTGATGAAACAGCTGCCGCAGCTGGATGTCGCCAAGATCGCGGACAAGGTGTTCCGCGAAATCGAGAAAAGAATGAAGTTCGAACGGCAGCGCCGTGGACTGTGACTTTTATATATTTAGAGGAAAGGACTGACACCTGTGGCACTCAAGAAAGCCATGATTATCGTAGACAAGGGAAACAGCAAAGAGAATGTGCAAGTTTTGTTCAATCCGGGTGAATATACCCTCGATACGACCAACAGCTATTCTTGGAATACCGTGCCGGGTCTGTCCATGCCAATCGGTCAATTCGTGAGTGGCGGAACGACGTCGCTCTCCATGGATTTATATTTTGATACATACGAAAAAGGGACGGATGTCCGTGAGCATACGAAGAAAATTTCGGGACTTCTGGATGTAGAAAAGGAATTGCATGCACCGCCGATTTGCCGCTTCGTGTGGGGCTCTCTCGACTTTAAGGGCGTCGTCGAAAAAGTGAATCAGCAGTTTACCATGTTTCTAGATACCGGCGTGCCGGTTCGTGCCAAGCTGAAGGTTACGTTTCGTTCGTGGCACAGCAAGAAAGAGCAGCTTCAGACGATTCCCCGCCATTCGGCGGATCGGACGAAACAGAAGATGCTGAAGCAAGGGGAACAGCTCTGGATGATTGCCGCTCATGAATATGAAGACCCAAGCTTATGGCGGGAAATTGCCAAAGCCAATCAGATTGACAACCCGCTTAAGGTCGTAACGGGACGCCGCATTTCTGTCCCTAGATTGGACTAACGCGATGGCAACTTTAAGTTTAGAATCCAGCTCTTTTACCTATGATGATTTGGCCAAAAAATATAAAGAGTTTTTCTCTCCTGCGTATTTAATTAGCGTAGACGGAGCGAAGCTCACAGATAATATGGCGATTTCGATGATTCGCGTGGAAACGTCCATTGACGGGACGGCAGACTCCTTCTCGTTTCGGATCACGAACGCTTATGATGTGACGAAGAATGATTTTCAATGGCTTGGGGACTTAGCCTTGGGGAAGCCAATTGACATCAGCCTTGGCTATGTCGATAAGTTTACTCCGGTATTTTCAGGTTTTATTACGTCCGTTGTCGTTGATTTTCCCGAGGATGGAGCTCCCGGGCTCATTGTGCGGGGGATGGATCTTTCCTATTTGATGATGAAAGGTACGAAGTCCCGTTCGTGGAACAAAAAGAAATACAGCGACATTGTCCAGGAAATCGCCAAAATCTATGGCGCTCAAGTGCATGTGGATGCGACGACGACGGAATACCCGGCTATTTCGCAAAGTCAGATTAATGACTATCATTTTATTCAAAATCTGGCGAATTTGGTGAATTACGATTTCTTCGTGGTGGGCAAGCACTTGTATTTCCGCAAACCATTAACGGAAATGACACCGGTACTGACGCTGGAAATGGGCAAAACGCTGCGCAATTTGACGATCGACATGAACTTGGCTGAGCAGATTACCGGCGTTAAGGTAAGAGCTTGGGACAATAAAGAGCTGAAAGTCATCGAAGGCGAATCGGCGAGTATTTCGAAACTCGGCGGGAATTCGAAGACAGGCAAAGATATACTCGCTGCCAAAGGGGATTTCGTGGAACATGTTTATACGAACGTTACCTCCCTTGAAGAAGCCAAAACCTACGCATCGGCTATTTTAAATCGACATGCGATGAAGCTGATCAGCGGTTCAGGGGAGTGTATCGGCATTCCTGAAATTAGGGCCGGGCGGTACATCAAGCTTGACAGCGTGGGCAAAAAGTTTAATCAACCTTATTATGTGACCGGTGCTACTCATCTAATTGATGATGATGGCTACACAACGCGCTTTCAGATAGGAGGAAATGCGGTATAATGTTCAAACTTCCCGATATCACCTTAGGCGGTGTGTCCAACTTCGCGTCTCAGAAAATCGGCGGTGTAATGGTCGCGGTTGTGACTAACAATAACGATCCGGATAAGCTCGGGCGGGTGAAGCTGAAACTGCCGCTGCAGGAAACGGAAACCGAAACGGATTGGGTTCGCATTGCCACGATGATGGGCGGTAAGGAGATGGGCAGTCTTTTTATCCCGGAAGTGAATGATGAGGTATTAGTCGCTTTCCATCTGGGCGAGCTTCGCCAACCCTTCGTGATCGGCATGCTGTGGAATCCCAAGAACAAGCCGCCCGCGCCGGCTGACAAAAACGATTTGCGCATGATCAAATCCCGTTCCGGACACGAGTTATCGTTCAATGATAAAAGTGGTGACGAAAGCATCACGATTAAGACCAAAAAAGGCCAAATTATCGAGCTAAAGGATAAAGACGAAAGCATTTCGATTGCCGATCAAAGCGGGAATAATAAGATTTTGATCAAAGGCGGATCTGCCAATGAAATTTCGGTCGTCAGCCAAACCTCCAAGATTACCCTTAATGCCAAAGGGGATGTCGCGATTGAAAGCTCGAAAGAAATTAAAATTAAATCAACGCAAATTAACATAGAAGCATCTGCGACGATGGCGCTCAAGGCAGGGGCCACACTGGATTTGAAATCCGACGGCATCATTAATATTAAAGGCAGTATGGTCAAAATCAACTAACGAGGGAGCGTGGCGGGGTGTCGGAAGCATTTTTGGGGCGAGGCTGGAAATTCCCGATTCAGGTCGACCCTGCAACAGGGCGAATTCGGATGTCCGAGTATGAGGAAGACATCGCTGAAGCGATCCGCGTTATTTTGGGCACTACGCAAGGAGAACGGGTTATGCGTCCGAGCTTCGGCTGCGGTGTGCAGGAGTTTATTTTTGGCTTAACGGATGATACGTCTTTGCATTTGCTTGAAAGCAATATTAAAGAGGCGATCCGCAACTGGGAGCCAAGGGTTCACGAGGTGGATGTGAAAGCCGTGCCGGAGGCAGACGATCCGGGGAAAGTGATGATTCGTATTTCGTATTTGGTGCGTACGACCAATAACTTGTTTAACCAAGTGTATCCTTTTTACTTATACGAAGGTTCCAAATAGAAAGAGGCAGCGGAAACGATGACGATACGTGCAAGAGAGGAGGTGGAGCTGAGCGATGCAACCTCCCAAAATTGATCCTAGAGATATACCTGATCTCATAGCGCAGATGAAGGAAATGGCCCCATACTATACACCGGAATGGCGGTTTACGCCTGAGAATCCCGACCCCGGTTCGGCATTATTCCTGATGTTCGCGGATATGTTCCATGACAACATCAAGCGACTGAACCGGGTGCCGACGAAAAATCTCATTTCGTTCCTCAACATGTTCGACGTCACGCTGCTTCCGGCAAGGCCAGCCAGCAGTTATTTGACTTTTGCACTGAACGAGGGCACGAAGGAGTCAGTGTTCATATCGGCCGGCACACAGGTTGCGGCTGCAGCCGAAGATGGCAATATCTTGTATGAAACGGCGCGCAGCGCGCTGTTGACGCCTGCCTTGTTAACGGATGCTTACGTGTCGAGCCGAAAACAGGATAAGATTATTCGCATTTCGGAGGAGTTTCTGACGGCATCCCGTCAAGGCTTGGCGGCCCCGACGGCGCTTTTCCGTCTTCAAGGCGATAATTTGCAGGAGCATGCGATCTTCTTGGAGCACAGCGCTCTCTTCACCTTGTACAACACGGCGCGTATCGAAATTGAATTCCGCAACTCCAAAAGGCGCTTCGACGAGCTGTCCATGACCAGCCAACTGGCTGACCCGCAGCTAACCGAGTGGTTGTATGCTACATCGGATGGATGGGTGCCTTTTGACCAAGTTGAGGCTAGAGGGAATCGGGTAATTCTGTCGAAGGCGCATGTAGGGGAACTTGCCGAGAGGGAAGTGAACGGAAAAGCGGGACGCTGGATTCAGTGCCGTCTGAAGCCTCTCCTGACTGGCGGGAAAACACTGGCGGACAGCCGATTGTCCATGGACCATATTTCCTTCAAAACCGATTATACGGATACGCTTGAAACGGGCGGCATTCAGCCGGACCTTATGTTTTACAATGATATTGCTGCGGATCCTAGCGGTTTTTATCCGTTTGGCGATCAGTTTGCGCTTTATGGTTCTTTTTACATCGGGAGCCAGGAAGTGTTTACGAAAAAAGACGGCGATATTAAGCTGAGCTTTGGGCTGTCGGCGATTCAGAACCGTTTTGGGGCGGAATTGACGGAAAATATCGATTGGAAAATGGTCATGAAAAAGTCCAAATTCGATAAGCCGCCCGTCATCCATGTTACCGTGCTGCAAGTCGCTTGGGAGTATTGGAATGGGACGACCTGGGTACGCCTTGAGGCGGGGAAAGACGCGGAAAAGCTGTTTTATTACCCGCAAGAGCAGAAAGTGCTCAAGGATATCCGCTTCCGATGTCCGCAAGATCTCGAAGCTACTTATGTGAATGGCAATGAGAATCACTGGATCAGAGCAAGGATTTTACATATCGAAAATGCGTATGTGGCGCAGGCGATCTACTTATCCCCTTGGATCGATGAGGTCACGATGACCTATGAATATGAGGATCGTCTTTATCCTGCAGAGCGGTGTTTGGCGCTGAATAATACGGTGTTTGAGGACCGGACGAGGCATAGCAGACAGCTGGAAGGCGGTTTTGAACCGTTTCAGCCGTTAGAGGGCAGTCATCCAGCTTTACATTTATGTTTTGATTCGCCGCCTGTAAAAGGCCCGATTTCGCTCTACGTTTCGGTGAAGCAGCAGCGTTTCGCTGAGCAGGATTTGCCTCTGCTGGAATGGGAATACTTGCGTGCCGGGTTAATGCCGGGACATCCCTCCGAATGGGTCGCCCTGAAGGTGATCGACGATACGAATGGTTTGACGCAGAGCGGAACTGTGCAGTTCGTTGGCCCTTCTGATTTTGCCGGCGACTCGTTGTTTGGTCAAAAGGGTTTCTGGATTCGCGCTGTGAACCGCGATGATAAATATGATGACATAACGGGGCGGATTCAGGTTCCTACCATTCACGGACTTTACATGAACACGGTTCAAGTCCTTCAGCAGGAGACGATTATCGGGGAAGTTCCTGAAGCCAAAGGGCTGGAAGAAACGGAATACCAACTGAGCCGAAGCGGTATTGTGTCCGAGGAAGTATGGGTGGATGAAACAGAGTTTGTGACGGAAGAGGAGATTGCAGAATACGAAAGAATCGGAACACCACTGATGGAAATTAGCCGGGATTCCGAAGGCAATCTGCTTCAGGTGTGGGTGCGATGGACCCCCGTTCGCCAAATGGCGGATTCGGGCAACCGGGATCGCCATTATATGATCGATCGTACGTTTGGCCGTATTCGGGTAGGAGACGGCGTTCATGGCATGCACCCGCCCAAAGGCGGATTGGAGCAGCTGAAAGTCACCTATCAGGTCACTTCGGGACAAATCGGCAATGTAGGCGCACGGGAAATAAACCAGATGCAGGACTCTATCGCATTTGTGGGTGAGGTGTATAATCCGGAACCGGCTTCAGGCGGCTGCCAAGCCGAGAAGCTGGAGTCGGCCCTGGAGCGCGGGCCCGAAATGCTCAAGCACCGGAACCGTGCAGTATCGGCCAAAGATTACGAATGGCTCGCGCGCGAAGCGTATCCGAACATTGCCAAAGTCAGCTGCATCGCAAACCGGAATGCATATATGCAGAAAGAGATCGGCGCTATGACACTCGTCATTTTGCCGAAGGAGGGTCAAGAGGGAAGGCTTGCGTTTCCTGTGCTGAAAAAGCAAGTCGAGCGCTATATCATCGAGCGCGCTTCCAGTCTAGTTGCTTTCCCGGAAAGGCTGCAAGTGATCGAGCCGGTGTATATGGAAATTTCCGTTTCGGCCATCGTAGCGGTTGAAGGTATGGATGCTGTCGTCGCGACGGAAATACAGGCGATGGAGAAACTCACTCGCTTCCTAGATCCGCTGACTGGGAATTTCGATGGCAAAGGCTGGGCGATCGGACAGCAAATTCATCCTTCGGTCTTCTATGCGCTGCTCAAAACGATTCGAACGATCAGCCATGTAGAGAAGCTCTACATGACGGTCTACAAGCTGGAAGACAGTGAGCGCGTCGAGCTGGATGTGAATCGCCTACCGGCGCTCCCGCACGGCATTATCGTGAGCGGCAAACATAAGGTGGTCGTGAACGCTTTGTAATGTAGCAATCATTATCGAAGGAGGTGAGCACAAGTGCTGCCAGTCCCTAATTTGGATGACCGTATGTTTGAACAGATGGTAATGGAAGCGCGGAAGTCGATTCCGAAGCTTTTTCCCGAGTGGACGGATGAAAATGAGCATGACCCCGGGATCACGCTGCTGGAGTTAATGTCGTGGATGACTGAGATGCAGCAGTATTATTTGAACCGGGTTACGGAAAAGAATGAGCGGAAGTTTTTGAAGCTGCTGGGTATTCGTCCGCGTGAAGCGGTGTCGGCTGTTTGCGATGTGGCCTTTTCAGGCGTGCAGCAGCAGCTTGTGCTCCCTAAGGGGACACCGCTGCAAGCGATGGATCAGCATTTCGAGACGCTCCGCACGGTACAGCTTGTCCCATCAACGCTGGAGAAGGTGCTGGTGCGTACGGAAACGGCTGCCGGCGATTTTACATCCAATAATCAGGCGAAGATTGCTTATTACGCGTTTGGCTCAGAGGCGATTAAAGGGGCGCATCTCTACCTTGGATTTGACCGGGCTCTGCCGGTGGACACGGAGATTTCCTTGTCTTTTCAGCTGTACGATCGTTATCCGGTTCATGTAAGCCATCCGAAAGATGCAGCCACGCCGATTATTTCGTCCGCCAAGGTGGGGTGGTCGTTTGCAGGTGCAGGACAAGATCAGGGTCAGCAGCAAGGGCAAAGCGAAAGCTGGCTGCCGGTTGAAGGGGTCAGCGACACGACGGTTCATTTGTCACAGAGCGGTGAAGTGCGTTTCCGCATTACCTCGGAGATGAAGCCAATGGCGCTTTATCCTGCCGATGACCGCAGCCGCTATTGGATCTGCTGTACACTGGAGGAGGACGGTTATGAGCTGTCTCCCAAAATTGAGAAGGTGAGCCTTAACAGCGTGCAAGCGGCAGAGCAGGAAACTTTCAGTGAAGTGATAGCGTTCAGAAGCAATGGAGAACCTGACCAGAGTTTTGAAGTTAGCACTTATCTGGCTTTTGGGGGACTGCATACGGTGCAGGTGCAGGACGAACAGGGCCGCTGGCGCGACTGGCACATCGTCGCCGAGCTGGAGGACCACGGACCGGATGATCTCGTCTGCCAGCTGCTGCAGGACTCGGTACGCCGTACGACCCGTCTGCGCTTCGGCGACGGGGTGAACGGCAGCATCCCGCCGCAGGGCGCGCAGCGGGTGCGGCTCATTGCCTACACGGCCGAGTTCGACTACAGCCGTTATGTCGGAGGCAGCAAAGGTCTGCCCGGGCAGACCTTTGAGGTCGCTCGCGGCCGGACGTATAAGCCCAGCAGCATGCTGCTGCAGGTCGGCTATCGGCCGCGCGGGTCCCACTGCGTCGTGTGGGACGACTGGCAGTCCGTGGATGACTTCGATAATTCGAAGTCCACGGACAGGCATTACGTCTACGACGCTGAAGCTGGAACGATCCGCTTCGGCAATAACGAAGCGGGGCTTGTCCCGCCCAAGTCGGTGGAACCGAACATTCGGTTCCTGGCGCTGCAAGCGGGCGGGGGCGAGCGAGGCAACGTGAAGGACGGTCTCGTGACCGGCTTCACGGAGGAGCCCGGCGTGAGCGTGACGAATCCGTTCCCGGCACGGGGCGGCCTGGAGGCGGAGACGCTTACGCAGGCCAAACTGCGCGTGCGGCGCGAGTTGGATACGCCGACACGGGCGGTGACCGGCGAGGACTACGAGCGCATCGCGAAGGCGACGCCAGGTCTGCGCGTCGCGCGGGTGAAGGCTATTCCGCTGTATAAGCCGGGCATGCGGGATTATCCCAAGGTCAAAGCGCCGGCGCAGATGACCGTCGCGGTTGTGCCTTACAGCGAGAGCGATAAGCCGAAGGCGGGCAAGGGGTTTTTGCAAACGATCAAGGGGCATTTGGACCGGCATCGGTTATTGACGACAGAGCTCCATGTGATCCCGGCGGAGTACATTAAAATCACTGTTCACGCTGTGGTGGTCATGGAGCCGAAGTACAAAAACGAACAGCGCCGCATCACCCAAGAGCTAAGACTGCTGCTTCAACCTATGGATCATGTTCAGGGCTCGGAGGGCTGGCGTTTTGGCCGAACGGTGTACAAGGGCGATATTTACGGCGTTATTTCCAGAGTTAAAGGCGTGGTCTATGTGCAAGATCTTTGGCTGGACGCCGAAGGCACAGGCTTTCACAAGGATGGCGCCGGGGATATTCATATACCGCCTTATGCGTTGGTCTATTCCGGCAATCACGAGGTGGAGACGATTAGTCAGACGGATTTATAGCCGCTTGGTGGGAGCACGGGGAGCGTAGATTAAGGAGCAGGAAGAGATGAAGGGGAACAATGGTCCGCTATGTGACCAATTAGCTGCTAATTGGCGGTTGAGCGGAACTACAGGGCCTTATTTCGCTCAAATCGGCCCGAATTGCACGGAATCTGTAAAATAGCGGACTGTAGTTCCCTCTAATGGCCGATTAGGGCCGAAATGGAGGGAATAGTGGACTGTAGTTCCCTTACCTCCACACGTGTGGCAGTTTTGGGGAGTTGGCCCCTTTGCAGCGTGAGCGATGGGGGAAGTCTCGAGTGTTGGTGTTTTCGCCACACGTCCGGCAGTTTTAAGGAGTTGGCCAGCTTTACGGTGTAATGACAGAAAAGAGGTGACGAACGATGCAGGATGGACAAACGTTTTTTTCACTGAACAAACCGCTCGACTGGGAGCAGGGATATGAAGCCAACATCGACATGCAGGAACAGGGCTTTTCGATTCGGCAGACCGAGAAGTACAGCGTTCATCGCATCGTTCGCACGGACGAGCTGGAAGGGGTTCACCGGATTCACGAGATGACGGTCGGCGCTGGCCGGAAGCTTGTTTTGCTGGACGAGGCTTCGAATGTGTGGGTCTATGATGATCAAAGCCGCCATCTCGAGTCGTTATTTCGGCACGGGCATGGGCTGTTCAGCCATCAAGCGAAGCTGGCATCCATGTCAGATCTACTGGTCATTGCAGATAGCGAGCTGGCGACTGAAAGAAGGCTTGCTGTGTACTCTCTCTCCAATGGTCAGACCATGTGGGCGGTTGATACGTGGCAGGGACTGGAGCTGTTTCCGCTCTCGGTCAATTCGAAGTTAGCTGCGAAGCATACGTTTTATACGACAGTTCCGTTGGATATTGCGGTTGGTATGAATGGAAGTCCGGAAGTCCCCAAAGGCGGCAGGATTGGCATCCTTCAATGGAATTCGGCAGGCGAGGTCGTGCGCGTCTATGAGCATGACAGGCATCGCATGGAAGAAGCGGTCGATGTTTCTGAACTGAAGGGGCGTTATTTCACTGCTGCGGCAGACGGTACTTTGGCCTTGCTGGATACGCACCTCAGAACGGTTACGGTGTTCCAGGAGGATGGCCGGGAGCCGCTGCATTTTAAGCTCGAGCAGGAAGGGCGCTTTGCTGGCATTTCCATTGATACGAATCATAATCTCTATATAGGGGACAGCGGATACGCGCAGCAAGAAGGGGTAACCGAACGTTTTATTCTCAAATACCGCGGAAATGGCGAGCTATTCGATAAAGTTACGAATTTCCGTGGACGAACGGACACGTTGGTGCACGACAGCCGGAATCGGCTGTATGTGTTCGACCGGATCAGTGGTCAGATCAGCTTGCTTGATCTTCGTGCCCGGACGATGCTGCTGGAGGGTACGCAGCTGCCGGAGGCGGTTTATTTCTCGGGAGACTTGGATACGACAGAAACCGAAACGCAGTGGCACAAAATTCGCCTAGAAGCCGACATTCCGGAGGAGACTCAGGTTCGCTTTTCCTATTTTGCCTCGGATGAAAGTGAAGGTTTGGTAGATGGCGACTATGTCAATTATACGAGCTATTTGACGGATCCGGACATTGGGGTGCGTGAAAAGCTGGCGGCTACGCGCGACTTATGGTCAGAGCCGATTCTCAATCCCAAAGATGCGCTGCTGAAAGCGAAGGGCCGTTATCTTTGGTTCAAAATGGAGCTGATCGGCAGCGAACAAAAGTCGCCTTACATTCGCAAGCTGCGGGTCTACTTCCCAAGGACGTCCTTAATTGCGTATTTGCCGCCGATTTATCAGCAGGATGAGGAGCATAGCCCTTTTCTGGAGCGCTTTCTGGCGATGTTCAGCACGTTTTTTGATGATATGGAGGATAAAATCGACCATATTTCCGCTCATTTTGATCCGGATGCGGTATCCGGCACTTATCTGGAATGGTTAGGCTGTTGGCTGGCAATCACGGATCATGAGGCATGGGGAGCGAAGAAGCTAAGGGAGCTGATCAAGCAGGCGCCTGAACTGTATAAATTGCGCGGTACTCGCGAGGGCTTGATTAACATGCTGAAGATTTATACGGGCTCTGAACCTTTTTTGCTTGAATATTTTCAATTTAAGCAGATGCAGGAGACGTCGGAGTTGCGGCAGCTTTTTGCCCAGTTATACGGGGATAATCCTTACTGCTTCTGCATTATGCTGAAGCCCGAAGTGGTGCGAACCGATGCGCAGCGTCTTACCATTGAACAGATTATTGAAGACCAGAAGCCCGCCTATACCGAAGGCAAACTTATCGTACTGCAGCCGTGGATGTACGCGGATATGCATACGTACTTGGGCATTAATACTTACTTATCTGAGCCTACGTTATTAACGCTCGACCAGCGTTCCTCAATGCCTTACAACACGGTGCTGATCGATGTAGATCGAGATAAACGCATGGATATACATACCCGTTTGGAACTGGATTCCGAAATCGAATAAACGAAATCGAAATAAGCCTTGGAAGGTGAGGGGATACTTATGAAAAAAACACGCTATTACCCGTTTGAGCGCAATCGGTATTTCTATGGAAAGCTGTTGACGGTCAGGGATTTTGAATCCGAGCAAAAATACTTCAATGACAAGCGCAGAATGATGAACCGTCTCCTGCACGGGTCTGGTGTACTAACAGGCTTGCAAGTTGTCGCTGTCGACGAGAAGTCGGTTTCCGTTGAAATGGGAGCTGCGATCGATGCGCTGGGCCGGGAAATTGTCGTGCCTTCACCGATGACTTTGAAGCTTTCGATGATGGATGGGTTCAGCAACAACGAGTACGCGAAGAATGTATATCTCTGTATTGCTTATGACGAAAAGGAAAAAGAACCCGTTCACGCCGTAGCCAATTCCTCTGTGCGCTCGGATGAAATTAATGATTATAATCGTGTGCTGGAAAGCTACCGGCTTTTTATCCGCGAGGATGCGCCTGACCCTGCAAACCTGCCTTTGGCGAATTTGACCGACCAAACGGTCGTGCTCTATCAAGACTCCCATGTGCGGGTGCTTCAGACAACGCCTCGTTATGTCAATCCGGGTCAGTTGTTTGAGATGAAGCTGCGTTTTGAGAAGACGTTGAAGGCCGGTCGGATTTCCTTCCATTATGAGCTGGCAGCTGATCGAGTGGAAGCGATTGATGGAAATTCGATCGTGTTCGAAGAGCCGCAGGACGAGCAAGAGAGCGAGTATGAAATGAAGGTGCTTCTGCGGGCGGACAGCAGCGTGGGCGTGAAAGCGACGATCGGCGTGCAGACGAGTACGGCTGTGTTGAAGCTGGATGACAAGCAGCTGGAGCTGCAGGCGCAGGCTGTCGGTGAAGTTCAAATCATTGGCGATGCCGTTCGGGAACGCTTGATGACGGATTTCGTGAAACAATCGTTGGAAGCTTCCTTGGAGGCCCCGTCTGAGCCTTGTATTTATTTGGCTAAAATATGTCTCATCCAGGTGGGACCGACTTATGTAATTGAGAGTGTTGAGCAAGTGCCGTTTGGGGAGTATGTGTACAATTCCTCCATGATGTACAGACTTGCTCAAGCGAGCGAATACCGCGATGAAACGTCCGGGCAGTTTGTGACGAAATCCAAAGTGAAAACATTGGCGCCGGGGCAGCCGCCGGAGTTTAAGGTCAACTTCAATAAAGCGATTAGTGAGCTTTCTTTCGATTTGGGAATTCCGGCCGGTGGCGGAAGCGGCATAGCCGGCATTGTGAGCGGCGTAGTAAGTATACCTATAGAGCCGTTCACGAAGATTTCCGTGTCGCCGTTCGGGAAAGCGACCAAAAGCTTTTTCTCCGGCGAGATCGCGCACGGACTTGGTGAGGGCAATGTGCTGATCATCACGAGTCTGGAAGAGAGCAGCGGTGATGCCTTCTCCGATATACTGTCCAGCGGAGAGCGAGTGTATGGCGGAGCATCCGATGTGTTCAAGGGCAGCGAGTTTGAGCCTGATGCGCCAGAAGTGAAGATCGGCACGATCGCCTATCCGCAGAAGGGCACTTTCCGGATCGGCGTGAAAGTGCAGCAAACGTCCGAGCCGTCGAACGTGCGCGTGCGCTGGTGGGCGTACAGCGCTGAGATGGCGAGTCCGGCGAGCAGCGGGGGCAGTGGCAGTGGCAGCGGCTCACTAGACGAGGCACTGTCTGCGATACGGGAAGCGGCTTCGGCTGGGAGCGACGCGGAGTAAATAGCAGGGATTGAGCGAAGGACCTCTTTTGAAGAGGTCCTTCTTTGATTGAAGGTAGGGAACTACAGGGCGCTATTTCGTCAAAAACAGCCGATTGAGCGAGTGAGAGGGAACTAGGGGCTGCTATTTCGCAATTTTGGTGGAAATGAGTCCAAATTCGTTGAAATAGGACCCTGTAGTTCCTCTCCAACTCCCGAAATGCCGATTTTGACTAAATAAGGGAATGTAGTTCCCCTAAGGGGTGGCCAACAACAGGCCAGTTGCAGGGACAGCGGAGCGGGCTTATCTCTTTTATGGAGGAAGCAGCAAGAGGACTGCTAGGGAGTAAGAGTCCATAAGACCGCTAACTCGGGATAAAATGTGGTTTTCGGCGAGTAGACTCGATTGGTGGAATTTGTGCGGGTAGATCCGGTGTGTGAACTAGCTACATGGAAGCTAATCAGGCAGAAAAGGTGCGCGGGGGGTTTTGCGCATTAGCAGTTTGTGTGACTTTGTTCACACCGCGCCCCCGGCCAAACGTGAAGTAAAACACAATCCAAATCACCAACTGCAAAGCAGCAAGCACAAGGCTAATATTACTGAAAATAGATCCAGCTGCATAACGATACAGCGGGTTCCAGCTGGGAATCCCCAAAGAGCCAAGGTCAACGGCTTTGCTATAGACGCCGATCGCGATGCCCTGCGCAATGAAGTTGACCATAGCCAGCATGCCCATACCGACGCCTGCCTGTTCCACCTGCAGGGTTCTGGACACGGAGTTGGAGACGGCGATGACCAGGAAGGACTGCCCGACGTTGCCCAGTATCAGAAAAGCGGCGATGAGCAGCGGAGATCCGCCGGTAAACGTGGAGAGCAGCACAAAGCAGCTCACGAGTAAGCCGGCTGCCAAATAAGCGACAAAGGAGTTGCCTTTGGCATCCGCAAGTTTGCCGCCTTTGCGTCCGAAAATAGCCGCTGCGGCTGCGGCAGGGACCATCATGAAGCCGATCCAAATGGAGGGCAGCTTTTGAACGTTGGCTAACAGCAGCGGGCTGAGCACATAAAGAGAGCAGCAGGTGCCGTTAACGAGGAAGGAGATCGTCAATCCAAGCGTGTATTTGGTATTGCGAAAAAGCTTCGGCGCAATAAAGGGCTCCCTCGCCTTGGAAATTCGCGCAATGAATAAGCCTAAAGCAAGAAGGGCACCGAGGAATAACCACAATCCCTTCGTTACACTCAACAAAAGTAAAGCAATCGTAACGGCGAGCAGTATGCCGCCAAGCCAGTCAAAGGTGCCCGAGGCCCCCAGCTTCTCTTCTTTCAAATATGCGCGGTATAGAGGAAGAACCGCCAAAACAAGCAAAGGCACAGCAAACAGCCAGCGCCAATGAACGGTGCTTACAATTAATGCCGCGACAACTGGGCCAAGGGCATTGCCGAATGCCAAGCCTACTGCGGTCATGCCCAGAGCGGCCCCTCTGCGCTCGGGAGCAAAATAGCGCAAAGGGATGATCATGGAAATCGCGGGAATGACCGCAGCTCCTGCAGCTTGCAGGCATCTACCCGCGAGGGCCATGGCAAAGGTTTGCGAAGTCAGCCCGATGAGTGAACCGGCAGCGAATACAAGAAGTCCGAAGGTGACGATGCTCTTAAGCGTATAGCGGTCTGCCAGCTTTCCGTAAGTGACTGAGCCTATCGCGTAGATCAGAATGTATGCGGAGGAGAGCCAGCTCACTTGAGAAAGGCTAAGGGAGAACTGCTCGCTGATCTTAGGCAGAGCGATGTTGAACATGACACCGGTCATCATGGAAATGGTCAGTGTAAACATTAAAACACGCATTAATTTATGATGGCTTGCTTGCTGAGGCACTAGATCCGCCGCTGCGTTCGGCATTGAGCTTATCATCCGTTAATCACTTCCTTTTTAGTATGACTGTCAGTACTGACTGACACGTATGGGGTAAAAAAACTAGAGCTGAAGGGCCCTAGCAAAAATTTTGACACTCTCTTGCACAAAAGGCTCTAAACCGATATTGGAGTAATTCGTACGGCTGTCGAGATCGTTAATGAACGCGCCGAATTGCATCATCATGAAGGAGAAGGCGTGAAGCTCCGGGTTGTCGGAAATCATTTTGCCTTTCTCCGCCATCAAAGTGAAATAATCGGTTAGGAATTCCAGTAATTGCTGAGGATGCTTTTGGGTGCGCGCACGGAATCCCGGCAGCTGCCCATCTTCTTTGAGCGAGATCTGAATCATTTTCCGATTGCGGTTCATAATCTCGTGATACGTGCGACTAACCAGGAGCAAATCTTGCTGAAGATCCCACACCAGCTTTTCGGCAAACAACTTCTTCATTTCTTCGGCGTAATGATAGCGGTCAAAAGCAGCCTCAAGCAGCTTCTGCTTACTGCCGAAATGACGGAATAAGGTCTTCTCGCTGAGACCTGCCGCGGTGGCGATTTCGAGCGTGGTTACTCCGTTGTAGCCCTTCTCTGCGATCAAATTGAGTGCGGATAATAGCAGTTTATCGCTGCTGCTGAGCTTGCTGGTGATGCTATCCATGGGAATCCCTCTTCTGAATCAATGTCAGTGCTCACTGACATTATGATAAGCGCCATTGGCATGAAAGTCAACCGAAGAATCCAATCAGGAAGATACCAATTGTTATTAAAATAGAGCACATAATCCGCTGCTTGCCTTGCTTTTCCTTGAGGATGACAATGCCTAGAATCGTAGCAAATACGGTTCCGATTTCCCGTATCGGGGAGATATGGGCAACTGGCGCATATTTCATGGCGAATAAAAACAACAGATAAGATCCAGGGTTGAGTATAGCTCCGAGCAAAATAATTCGGCTGTTCAGTTTCCACTCCATGCGCAGCTGTTTGGATGCGATGACGATTGGCGTCAGCGCAGCGACGAACCCGATATTCGTCACCTCGAGTAAGGAGATGGCCGAAATATGCTGGAGATTCAGCTTATCGACGAAGACATAGCAGGTCGTAACCAAGCCTACGCAAAGCGCCATCAGAAATGGTTTGATAGAGGCGGCTGAGACCTTGCCTGTTTTTTTAGCGGTGAAAATGCCACTTAAAGAAACGAAGCCAATGACCATACAGAGAAGTCCGAGCCAACCGTATAAGGATAAGGATTCTCTTAGGAACAAAACACCGACAATAGGTATGAATAAAGTGCTGGTGCCCCGCATAATCGGATAGATTTGAGACAAATCCCCCATGTTGTAGGTACGTGCTAATAAAAGAGCGTAGGCGCTCTGCAGAGCTGCTGACAATAACAAAAGTCCGTATGAAGCTAAGGATAAGGGATGAACCCATAATTCTCTGATCAGAAAAGGAAGCAAGACCACGGTGGTGACCATAATGATCGACCATAGGAAAACACTTTTGTTTCGGCTGCTTTTGGTAAATAAGCTCCAAATGGCATGAGTTAGGCCGGAAGCTATGACAAGTAAGATTGATACGATAACCAAGCCATCATCTCCAAACAAAATGGGTAAAATTATTCGCCCGGCGTGTGCTCGGGTTGCTCACTTACAACTGTACCGTCGGCTAATCGCAGCCATGTCTCGAAACTGCGCTCGCCTTGGCGAAGCCGAATCATCCGTGCGCCGCGAGGGAAGCCTTCTTGACCGTACGTGTTGTAGCCGGTAGCTCGGCCGTAGCAAAGCCGGATGCCGTGCAGCTCGCCCCAGAAGTCGTTGATGTGATCGTGGCCGCAGAAAGTACCCATGACATCCCCCATTTCCACCATGGCTGCGAATAGACCTGAGTTAACGGGCGCACAGCACACATTTTCGAACTTATTCCCATAACATGTCGCGGAATTCCAGACTTGTTGATATTCCGGCAGCGGGATATGGAAGAAAGCGAGTGCAGGCAATGGCTGGTCCCCATTACCGGATTGAAGCTTTCTTGAAGCTTCCTTGTACCATGCGATTTGATCGCTCCGAATCCAATCGTATCCTTTGATATGAGGCACGGGTGAAAGATTGCCCGAGTCCAAAAAAAACAGGGCAACTGCGTCTTGCCCGCCGGCATCTTGAATGGACAACGTAAAGTTGCCCACTCCATTAATGTCGTGAGGGCCGTGCTGTGTAACCGTGTTCGGATACTGAAGCACGGACTGCATAAGCTCCTCACGGGTAATCACGGATTCCGTATCGTGGTTGCCGAACACAACCGCCCATGGAATTCCGCGGGATTCCGCGGCGTGGACGGCTTCCCGAAACGCCTCCAGCGGTTGTTCGCAGACGGGTTCGCCCGGTGTCACGTACCCGGTGTAAATGACGTCGCCCGTAAATACGACAAGATCAGGCTGCTCGGCATCCAGCACTTCTTCCATCAGCTTTCTCGTCTGTAGATCAAGAGTGCCGTTATCTTTCCAATGTATGTCTGTAAATTGGGCAATCGTAAAGGTCTGATCCTCACGAAAGAAAAGTTGATGCTTCATAGGTAGAGCCCTCCATATTCTTTATTTGGGTTGTTGTTTTTATGTGGTTTTATATTAAAATCTTGTTGTTTGTTGACAATTGTATAACTACTTCTCCAAAGCTGTCAATGAGCAATTTTCGCTCACTCCAATCACAAGAATTGAACATCAGGATGAAAAAAGGATATTTACTATATAGCAGAATCCACATATCTTTAAGGTATCACCTAATTTTGTTGTATTTGAAGGGAGACCACCCCGTGTCAGATGAGAAGTTTGAATTACGCTGCTTGAACTCATTAGCGAAAGTGATTGCTCATCAGGAGCCCGATTCCCGTTATACCCTTGAAAGGGCAACCGTGCTTAAGGGCGAAGTGTTCTCGTTTCAGGTCGCCTACCGGTCCGAGCAGCTTGTCAAAGGTTTGCGGTTGGAGATCGCTTCACCGTTGACGGGCAACCTGGCAATCCGGAAAGTGGGACTTGCCCCAAGTGAATTGACCCTGTACGGAGATCATGACGGATATGTACTTAGCGATCAGCCGGGCCTGTATCCGGATCCGTTGCTGCCTCTGAAAGGCGGAGGCGAGATAGCGCTCCCCAAATGCTGGGGCGCTTTCTGGGTAACGCTTGATCTGCGGGAACATGCGCAGCCAGAGGGGCTATATCCAATAGAGGTTACGTTGTTGGCTTCAGACGGCGTTCAAGTCGGCTCGCAGCGCATTCAATTGCAGATTTTAAGCGCTTCCTTACCTAAGCAGAAGTTGATCCGAACCGAATGGTTTCATACGGATTGCTTGGCTAATCATTATCAGCTGGACGTTTTTAGCGAGGAACACTGGAGACGGATTGAGCAATATGTCCAAACGGCGGTCAAACAAGGCGTGAATATGCTGTTAACGCCGCTTTTTACACCTCCGCTGGATACAGAGGTTGGCGGTGAGCGGACGACCGTACAATTGGTGGAAGTGGAGCGGGACGAGAGCGGGTACCAATTTGATTTTACGTTATTAGAAAGATGGATTGCGCTTGGTGAACGCTGCGGGGTTCAATACTATGAGTTCTCTCATTTATTTACGCAGTGGGGAGCACAGTTCGCTCCGAAAATTATGGCGACAGAGCAAGGCCAGTTGAAACGGATTTTCGGTTGGGAAACCGATGCATCGGGTGATACATACGGGAAGTTCCTGGAAGCGCTATTACCTGAGCTGGATCGGTTTATTCAGGAACAGGGGCTTGGAGACCGCGTGTTTTTCCATGTCTCGGATGAGCCATCCTTGAACAATTTGGAATCGTACCGGACAGCAAGCATCCGGCTTCGCCAGTTTCTTGGCAATTATCCGACGTTCGATGCGCTATCCGACTATGAATTTTATGCGCATGGCCTCATAAACACGCCTGTTGTCGCCAACAATCATATTGATGAATTCATTAGCCGCGGTGTAGATAATCTTTGGACCTACTATTGCTGCGCACAGTATCAACAAGTATCGAACCGCTTCTTCGTCTTTCCATCCGAGCGAAACCGGATCATAGGCTACCAGTTGTACAAGTTTAATATCAAAGGCTTTCTTCACTGGGGGTACAACTTCTGGTATTCCCAATATGCGCGCAAAATGCTGAATCCCTTCGTCCAGACGGATGCGGACCGGGCTTTTCCTTCCGGAGATGCTTTTCTTGTCTATCCTGGGGAAGAGGGGCCAATCGAATCCATTCGGATGGTTGTATTTTATGAAGCCCTGCAAGATCTAAGGGCCCTTGAAAGTCTTGAGAGCCTGATTGGCCGCGAGAGCACAATTACGTTAATCGAAGAGGATCTCGCCACGCCGTTAACTTTCAGTGAATACCCGCATGATCCGGAGTGGATCATCAAGAAGCGCGAGAAGATTAACCTTCTCATTGCTTCGCGTTGACAGCGCAACCTCCTGCTTATACACTAGATGAAAACAACATGAAACATCACAATGTTGCCATCATCGGTCAAAGGCAGGGGGTTATTTATGTCATTAACATTCGAGGATCGCAGAATGAAGATCCTGAACCATTTGGAAATGGAAGGGAAAGTACAAGTTCTTCATTTGTCCGAGCTTCTCAGCGTTTCGACGGAAACGGTCCGGCGTGACTTGGATCGCTTGGAGAAGGAAGGCAAGCTTCGCAAAGTGTACGGGGGAGCTGTCAAAATGCGTATGGAGCTGGTCGAGCCGCCCTTCCTCAGAAGAACGCAAATGATGAAGAAGGAGAAAGCGGCGATCGGCAAGGCGGCTGCCTCCTTGGTACAGGACGGCGAAACGATTATGCTGGATAACAGCACGACGACGATCGAGATCTTGCCTTACCTGAAGGATTATACGAATGTAACTTTGATTACCCACTCTGTCCCTGTACTTAATCTCGCTATGGAGCTGTTTGGCGGCAGGATTATTTTCTTAGGCGGGGAAGTGAATGTGGAATACAAAGCGGCAACAGGCGTCCTTACGGATCAGATGCTGGACCAATTTAAGGTGAATAAAGCGTTCATCTCCGTTGGCGGCATTTCGCTTGCAGATGGCATTACGGACTTTCATTTGGCTGAAGCGGTCATTTCGCGGAAAATGATGCAGCGGGCAGAGGAGGCCATCCTGGTTGCGGACCATTCTAAATTCGGCATGTCGACTTTTGCCCGAGTGGCCAAGCTGGACGAAATCTCGATGCTGATTACCGACTCAGGCTGCCCGAAGGAATGGATTGAGAAGATCGAAGCCCTTGGCATTGACGTGCTAATCGGCGAATAAACGAAGAGTAACACCCATTGAAATCGCTGCTAACCGCTGCATAAAGCGGAGAGGTGGCGGTTTTTCCTTTGTTTTTAAGGGAATTCTCATAAAATGAGGATGCTGCAAATAGAAGCGATGCTCATTCTTAAGAAAACAATACGACTGAAAAATAAGCGATATACGACATCCCTCTGCGCCATGTATGCTTCATTCACAGGCTAATCCGCTACGAGGTTAGCAGCCAAATCATCCATCATCAAGAGGAGTGTTTCTATGAAAAAAAATAAAGCATTCAAAGTGCTTCCTGTACTAGCCTCAGTGCTTGTACTATCTTTAGTAACCGCTTGTGGTAATTCAGGAACAACCAAAGAGGCAAGCGGCAGCACAGCGCCAGCCGGAACATCATCAGTTTCTAAAGATCCTGTGAAGGTGACATTATGGACTCCTATGAATCCGAATGCGAAAGCCGTCGTCAAAAGCCTAAATGAACTTCCTATGGTTCAAGAATGGGCGAAAAAGACGAATGTAACGTTCGACTTCCAACATTCTTCCGGCAACACGCCGCAGGATGATGTTCAGCAGTACGGAGTAATGGTTGCTTCTAATAACTTGCCGGATTCGATGCTGTGGAACTGGAACAGCGTGCAGGGCGGAACATCCAAAATGTTCAAAGACGGCACAATTATTAAACTGAATGACTTAATTGAGAAAAACGCGCCGAATTTGAAAAAAATCCTGGATGCTAACCCGCAAATCGCGAAACAAATCAAAGCAGATAACGGCGATATTTACGCGCTGCCTCACTTAAAGGTCGGGCAATACGGCCAGTACAAAACATTCAGCGGCATGGTCATCCGTCAAGATTGGCTGGAAGAGCTTGGTTTGCAAGCACCGGAAACGATCGATGAATGGGAAACCGTGCTGCGAGCTTTCAAAGAGAAGAAAGGCGTAATTCCTTTCACACTTAACAAAAGCTATCCGCTTTCATTCGCTGACTTCGCAGGTGCTTACGGTGTTGCAGGCATGTCAACGATTGCCAATGCGAGCTCCTTCTATGTCGATGGCGGCAAAGTGAAGTTCGGCCCTACGCAGCCGGAGTTTAAGCAATATTTGGCGACTATGCAAAAATGGTATAAAGAAGGCTTGATCGATCCGGATTTCGCTTCCAATGACACGAAAACGATGGATGCGAAAATTACTTCCGGCAAAGCGGGAGCGTTCTACGGTTTCATTGGCGGAAGCATCGGGACGTACACACCGGCGCTGCAGAAAACAGACCCGAAAGCGAAGCTGGCAGCGGTTCAGTATCCGGTTCTGAAAAAGGGCGAAGAGCCTAAATTCGTGCAAGCGTCATGGGAATATGACAATATCGGAACGGTCATTACAAGTGCCAACAAACATGCGGCAGAAACGGTAAAAGCCATCGATTATCTGTACAGTGACGAAGGCGCTATGCTCAAAAACTTCGGCGTAGAAGGCCAAACGTACACGAAAGTTGACGGACAGCCGAAGTACACCGACTTGATTTTGAAAAACCCGGACAACCTGCCGATTTCCCAAGCGATGGCCAAATATTTTATCGCCAACTACGGCTTCTCCGGTTTGGATGATGACCGCTACAATGACCAGTACTATCAATTGCAAGCTCAAAAAGACGCGGTTAAATTGTACGCGAAATATGCGAACAACGCATACAAAGTCATGCTGCCGCCAGTTGTTCTCTCTACAGATGAAGCCAAAGAGTCTGCGAAGATTCTAAACGATGTGAGCACGCTGCTGACAGAGCAAATCACGAAAGTCGTTATGGGCGCTGCGAAAGTAGAAGATTTTGACAAAACGATGGAGCAAGTGAAAAAGATGAACATTGACCGTGCGGTTGAGATTTATCAAACAGCGACGGACCGTTATAACAAACGTTAATTCATTGCAGGAGCGAGGGGGAGCATCGCTTCCCCTTTTTCACAACACAAGTAAGGAAGTGAGAACATGGCGAATTCCATTCGGGTTCTACTCGATGACTTCAGAAAAAATCGCGCAATCTACCTGATGGTACTGCCGGTTGCGCTATACTTTTTCATCTTTAAATATTTCCCGATGTACGGCGCTGTAATTGCCTTCAAGGATTTTAGCCCGGCGAAAGGGATTTGGGGCAGTGATTGGGTAGGCTTTGCACATTTCAAAGATTTCTTTCAAAGCTATTATTTTGTTCGCGTGCTTCGCAATACGTTCTTGATTAGCTTTTATAATTTGATTTTCGGCTTCCCGGCACCGATTATTCTAGCGATCCTGTTGAATGAGCTTCGCCAGAAGGTGTTCAAATCGATCGTGCAGACGGTTTCCTATTTACCGCATTTCATCTCGATTGTCGTCATTTCAGGGTTAATTATTGATTTTACGAACCGTGGCGGTATCGTGAATTCCATCATAATGTTCTTTGGCGGGCAGGATTCTGCGCTGATGAATAATGCGGAAAATTTCCGCACCATTTTCGTCTCTACATCGGTTTGGCAAGAACTCGGTTGGTCGTCCATTATTTACTTGGCTGCGCTTAGCGGGATCAATCCCGAACTGTATGAAGCTGTTCGTGTTGACGGGGCGGGAAGATTCCGCCAAATCTGGAGCGTGACGCTTCCGGGACTTATTCCAACGATCATGATCCTGCTCATTCTTCGGATCGGCGGCTTGATGGAGGTTGGCTTTGAGAAAATCGTCCTGCTCTACAATCCGAATACGTATGAAACGGCAGATGTCATTTCATCCTTTGTTTATCGGGAAGGGCTTGCCCAAGGGAATGATTACAGCTATACAACCGCAGTAGGGCTATTCCAATCGATGATCAACTTTATTTTACTTATTAGCGCTAACAGCATATCCCGCCGATTCTCGGGCAGCCGGTTGTGGTAGTCTCGCTTACGCAGCAAGCTTTTCTTAACGAAAAGCTCTCAGGAGGAAACTGACGATGAAATTAAGCGCAACTGAGCGTCTATTCGATATAGGTAATGCGATTCTAATGATATTGCTTATCATTTGTACGCTTTATCCGTTCTACTATGTATTCATGGCCTCTATCAGTGATTCGAATTTGTTAATACAACATACAGGGCTGCTTCTTAAGCCGCTAGGGTTTAACTTAACCGCCTTTGAGAAGGTAATAGCGAATCCGAACATTTTGACCGGGTATGGCAATACCTTGCTGATCTTAATTCTGGGTACGGCGGTAAATCTGTTTTTTACAACGCTTGGCGCCTACGCACTGTCCAGAAAGTTTGTTCTACGCAAATTTCTAATGATCAGCATTGTTTTCACGATGTATTTCAGCGGCGGCTTGATCCCGACGTATCTGTTAATTAACAATTACCTGCACATGGGTAACAGCTACCTTGCGCTGATTGTCCCGGTGGCCATCTCCACCTGGAACTTAATTATTATGCGCACTTCGTTCGAAGCGATCCCGGAAGGATTGATGGAGTCCGCCAAGATTGACGGTGCAGGCGAATGGCGCATTTTGTTCCAAATCGTGGTGCCGCTGTCGATGCCGGTCATTGCCGTCATGGTGCTTTATTATGGGGTAGCGCATTGGAATTCCTGGTTTAATGCGATGCTCTTCCTTCATGATCGGGAGAAATTTCCGCTGCAGCTCATTCTTCGCGAGATTCTCGTACAGAACAGCACGGATTCAATGACCACAGGAACGGGCAATGCGAACGACACGCAAGCGATTGGAGAAAGCATTAAATATGCAACGATTATGGTTGCGACCTTACCGATTCTCATCGCTTATCCTTTTTTACAGAAATATTTTGTGAAAGGCGTTATGGTTGGCGCGCTCAAAGAATAACTAATTTCCCAGAACCTGTTCTCTTTTTGAAAGTTCGAAAAGAGGGCGGGATATTTGGGTTTTTGTGCTTTTTGGCATGAAAACGCTAAAAAAAGATGATACTGCAAAAATCGTAGATGTACATAAACGGGATAAGATGGGATAATTCGCATACAGCATGAGTATAGGGGAGGGCTTCTTGATGAAGCGGAGCGTATATCTTTTTTGGCTTTATTCGAATCTAACTATTCTTTGTATCCCTATTGTCATCACGATGTTGGTGCTCTTTCAATCGCAGCATTTACTGAATTCGGAGGTTATCAGATCCAATAAAGCGATGTTGAATCAGGTGAAGCAATCCCTGGATAATCAATTTAAGGATATTAAACGGATGGGCCTTCAGCTTTCTTTGGACCCTAAAGTTATTAAATATGTAAATCAATCGGACTATACGAGTTCCCAAGTCAAAATAGACACGCTCGACCTCATCACGTCACTTCGTTCGTATGCCGCTTCAAACGGGGATATCAACGATTTATATGTCTATATGAAAAAGCAGCATTTCGGTGTGACCACCTCGACGATGAATCAAGATGAGCTTCTTTTCCAATTGCTTCACGAAAACAATAAAGGGATGACTTTCAAAAAGTGGAGCGACAGTATGGAAAAGATCTACTTCGGTAATTTTCTTCAATTAGCCGAAGATGACATGGTGTACATGCAGTCACTGCCTATTCAAAATGCCGACGAAGCGCCTGCCACACTTGTGGTTATGCTGAATGCGGAGCGTTTGAAAGCTGCTATCTCGAATATTCAGCTTGCCCAAGCCGGCATTGTGCTGATTCTGGATTCCAGCAATAAGCCGATCATGATCGCGGGTGAGCCAGGGCACGTTTCCGATCTTGATTTGGCGCAGATTTCGTCCGCAGCGGAGGGCTCGTTTAGCCAGAAATGGGACCAGGAAGAGGTGACGGTTTCCTACGTATCTTCGGTTGAAAATGAGTGGAAATATGTATCCATTGTTCCTACGAAAATTTACTCGGCCAAAGTCAGCCAATTGCGGAGCTGGATCTATGCAGGCTTATTTCTATGCATTTTCGTCGGTGGCCCGATGTCCGTCTGGTTGACGCGCAAGCATTATATGCCGATTCGCCGCATGGTAGATCTGGTGTCTCCCAAGGTTAAATCGAACATGCAGGGCATTAAAGACGAGTTCCTGCTGCTGCAGTCCTTCATGTCGGAGAATGCCGCCTTCCAAGATACGGCGAATACGACAATTCAGAAGCAGCAAAACGTACTGCGGAGCCATTTTCTGGCGCGGCTGCTCAAGGGGAGAGTCGAAAGCGGTTCCGCGCTGGCGCAAGCGATGGATTCGTTCGATCTGCGATTCGAGACGAACCGGTTTGCGGTCTTGCTTTTTCATATCGGCGATTATGCGCCTTTGTTCAATGACAGCTCCTCGCGTGATGCCGAGTCCAAATTGCAGTATGTTTACTATATTGTGACGAACATTACGGAAGAGCTCATCGGCCGCAAGCATGTGGTCTTTACGACAGAAGTGGACGGGATGATCGCTTTTCTCGTCAATATTCAGCACGATGATGAAGCTCAGGGCAAGCAGGATTTAATTGAGGTCGCGCAAGAAGCGCAGGCCATTATTCAAGGGAAATTCTATATTCAGCTGACCATTGGCATCAGCGATATACATCCAACGCTGGCCGGTATCCCGCATGGATTTGATGAGGCGCTGGAGGCGCTGGAGTATAAATTCGTCATCGGTCCGAGCCAAATCATCCCGTTTGAGCGGATTAAACGGCCGAAGAATGAGCTGTACTATCCGCTGGATATGGAACGTCAGCTCATCAATCATATCCGGACGGGGCAGTACGAGGAGGCCATGGAGGCAGTCAGCGAGCTGATCGCTACGAATGTGTCGGACGGCACGCTCTCGCTGCAGTTGGGCAAGCTGCTAATGTTCGAGCTGATCGGCACGATTTTGAAAGCGATCGAGCATCTTGATCAAGGGCCGAACGAGCTGGCTGTTGAAAAGCACGCGTTAATTAAGGAACTGACGCAATGCGAATCGTTCGCGGAAATTGAAGATGAAATTTATAAGTTTTTGAAAACTGTCTGTGAGTACGTCGACTCTAAGAAGAAAAGTCACAATACGAATCTGAAGGATCATGTGCTGAGCTATATTGACGAGCATCTGGCGGATATGGATCTGAGTCTGACGTCACTGTCTCTGAAGTTTGAAGTAAATGCGCCGTATTTATCGCGCTTTATCAAAGAACAGTCCGGGGAGACGTTTATCGATTATGTCAATAAGCAGCGTGTTGGGTTGGCCAAGAAGCTGATGATGGAAACCGATGAAACGATTACGGATATTACACAGAAGGTTGGATTCTCGAACAGCAATACCTTCATTCGTGTGTTTAAGCGCTACGAGGGGATTACACCAGGTCAATTCAGAAAAGGCGATCAGCTATGATCGTCTTATTTCTGTTGGAGGCCATCTAAGGACGATTGGATAAAATGAAGAATTTGGCAAATACTAACCGCAATGTGACAAGGCGGGAGGAAGAAGAATGGAATTGCCACAAGATTCATTCCAAATCTCAACAGAGATCAAGACGAATATGCGTAAGCTTTTCGATTGCTTTCATTCTTCCGACGATATTCGGACCAGGGAATTCCGCCTGCAGGGCGTTCAGGGCGCGATTCTTTATCTTAACGCTGCCACCAATCGGGATAAGCTGCAGTCTGATGTTTTGAGGCCTCTGCTCGAATCCAAAGAGGGACTTCTGGAGGATATTCTTCCTATTCTCGATATTGAGCTCGTTTCCGATTTGGAGACTGTGGCTGCCGGGATGCTTCAAGGGAAATGCGCGATTCTGCTCGATCAAAGAATGGATATTATTCTGGCCGATGTCGGCGCTAGCATCGAACGCAGTATCGCAGAATCCCAGAATGAACAAGTCATACGCGGTTCCCATGAAGGCTTTGTCGATGACGCAGAAATTAATGTACAGCTGATTCACAGACGACTCAAGAATCCGAATTTGGTCGAACGGGACTTCACTTTGGGCGCGCAAAGCCCGACAGGCGTCAAGTTGCTGTACATGAGCGAGCTTGCTGATCTCAATGTTGTTAACGAAGTCATTGCCAGACTCTTGACGAATGAAGACGTGTTTATTAAGTCGCCCGGACAAATCTTGAATCGGTTAGAGAACAGCCGGTGGTCTCTTTTTCCGCAAATGTTGTATACCGAAAGACCTGACACCACGGTTTCTCATCTACTGGAGGGCAGAGTTGTCCTGCTTGTGGATGGCAGTTCGTTCGCGGTCATTCTCCCAGTGACATTTTTTATGTTTTTTCAAATTGCAGACGATTTCAACGTCCGGTGGTGGAGCGGGACTTTTTTTCGCTTTCTTCGGTTTATTAGTGTCATGATCGGGATGGCGCTTCCTTCGGTTTATATTTCCATTGTCTCGAACCATTTCGAGGTACTGCCGATTGATTTGCTTTTTTCCTTGAAAGCTTCTTTAGAGAATATTCCTTTCAATCCCCTCATTGAAGCTTTGTTTATGATCACCGTGCTCGAGCTGCTGCGAGAAGCGGCAATCCGGCTTCCGAAGTCCATTTCTTCTACCCTGTCTATTGTCGGAGGTTTGGTTATCGGCAGTGAAGTGGTTAATGCTGGATTAGTATCCACGACCATGATTGTCGTTATTTCATTGACGGCCGTCGCTTCTTTCAGTTTGCCTTCTCACGAAATGCGTCTCGCGGTTCGGTTGGTCAGCTTCCCGATCATGATCGCTTCTTTGCTGCTTGGTTTTGCTGGGATAGCTTTTAGCTTTTCGCTGTTGTTCATGCATTTAAGCAAGCTTGAAACGTACGGCGTCCCTTACTTTTATCCGTTTACGCCATTCCAACCGCGAAGGATCTTGACTACGCTCATTCAGCTTCCTAAGCGAATCTTTCGTAGGAAAGCTTCGGATAGGAGGATGTCATGACCAGAATGCAATTATTTGCTTTCATCCTGCAAACTCAGGTAGGCATCGGTGTGTTGTCTTTCCCCTATGTATTGCATCAAGCTGCTGGTGAAGACGGCTGGATATCCGTCATTCTGGCGGGGGCATGCGTGAATGTGCTTCTGATCATCTATGTCGCTCTCTGTAAACGATTTCCAGGGAAAAATTTCTATGAGTTTATGCCGCTTATTCTTGGCAAATGGATAGGGAATGCGGTCAACGCTTTTTACACGTTCCATTTTCTATTTCTTTCCTGTCTGGTTTTGCTGATGGAAATGTTGTTTGTCGAGCTCTGGATATTGCCGTTTACGAATCCATGGCTCGTCATTGCAGCCAACTTTGTTATATTGATCTATTTTGCTAAAGAGCGATTGCCGGTCATTGCGCGTTACAATACGATGGTCACCTTTCTGCTTATCTTAATGGTAGCGATGATGCTTACCAGCTTTTATACAATGGATTATCGCTATCTGCTGCCTATCGGACAGAAGGGCTGGACAGCCATTATTGCGGGAATGAAAAGTTCCGTGATCACTTTCCTCGGTTTCGAGCTGTTCCTGATCGTCTCCTCCGAGGTGCAATCCAATGGCAAGAGCATGCTTACTCCCGTACTGTGGGCGAACACCATGGCGACCATTTTCTTTTTGGTTGTTGTCCTGCTGTGCTTTCTGAATTTCAGTCCCGAGTCAATTCCATTCATCCCGCAGCCTGTCCCTTACTATTTGAACGGGATTTCCCTGCCATTTCTGGAACGGATGGATTTGATTTTCCTTTCCGTCTGGCTGGTCAAAGTGACAGCATCACTCATTAGCTACATGTATGCCGCAGGCAAAGGGTTCGGATACTGGTTTCATAACAATGAACACAGAAAAGCCATGTACTATTTAGTTCCCATAGTCTGCTTGGTCGGTTTCGCATGGCGTTCGGAAAAACGGATTGCCTTCTTACAGAAGGTTACGGAATACGAGAGTTTCATCTTGATCGGACTTCCGGTTCTACTTTTCTTGTTTGTTTGGCTAAAGGGCAAAGAAGGGGGAAAGCAGCAGTGAATCGCTTGGCTCTTCTCTGGCTGATCGTTGTTTTGTTATTTTCAGGGTGCAGTTATCATTCCGATTTGAAAAATTTGCAGCTCATTTATGCAACCTCTCTGGATACGAACGAGAAAAATGAAATCGTCACCACCGTCACTATTCAATCTCCCGGAGGCAAGGAAAGAACCGTTCCCATTCATGAGGTGTTGACGGCAACAGGACCAACGCTGCAGGAGTCCTTGTATAAAAAAATCGGCCTGCAAATCGCAGGACCCATTGGCACTTCCAAAAATCAAGTTATGCTAATCTGCGATAAGCTGGCGAAATCGGATATTCTGAATCTCCTGGACGCCACATTCCGCAACTCAAATGACCCTATGCTGGCCAAAGTGGCTATCGTCCATGGCGAAGCGGCGGATTTGATTCGACTGAATCGCATCGGGTCCGCGACATCCGGAGAGTACTTGCGCAAAATCATTAAAAGCGCCGAGCACGAAACGGTCATTCCATACGTAACCGTGCATTCCATTTACCCTCTTCTTCATGATCGGGGAAAAGATGGCGTCATTCCGATTCTGAGGAGGGAAAATGGGACAAATGGTGAGACGGACAAAGATAAAGCTGTCATCGAGGGTGTGGGGCTCCTTAGTAAAAGAAAGTATACGGGATACCTGCTCACTCCTGAACAATCTACCTTGTTCCTTTTAATGAACGGCAAGAAGGCCGAAGTCTGTGTCCTCACGAGAAAAGTAGAAGAAGCGAAGGGCAAAAACGACGTGTCGCAGCACGTATCGCTGAACATCGTCAAGTCGAGCCGCAGCAAGAAGGTTTCGGTCAGTTCATCCGGACAAGTTCAGGTTCAATTGCAGCTTAGGCTGAAAGGGATCATCATCGAACACGCCAAAAACAATCGCATTGACGAGCAGCTCATTGAGCAGCTGAACAAACGGTTCTCTGATCTGCTCACACAGGAAGCGCAAGGCATCTGCAAACTGCTTCAAAAGGCACATTCCGATGCACTGGGCATCGGAAGGGATATGATAGCTTTCCATCCGAAGGAGTGGAAAGAGCTCGATTGGGAGAAGGCATACCCCGAAGTGGATTTCAAGGTTTCGGTAAGCATGGATATTATTTCTCATGGGATTATTAACTAGTTGTGGAATGATGCCTCGGCTTGAATTCGCTCGGCGACTGGCCGGTCCAGCGCCGAAATTGCCGGGAGAAGTGGCTGGCCGATTGGAAGCCCAGCTTCTCCGCGATGTCCGTCATCGGCAGATGGGTCGTGACGAGCAGCTCCTTAGCCAGCTTGAGCTTCTGCCTACTGAGGTACTGGCGGGGGGACAGCCCGTATACCTTGGAGAACAGCTTGCTGCATTGGCTGCGGCTCAGGTTCATCTCCTTCGCAACCCCCGCCACTGTCGCTTCCTCGCTTAGACCGAGCGAGAGCTTCTCTTCAATCATGTGCGCGACATCGGCGGTGAAGAGCGAAGGATCTTTATCGGGAGCTGTGCGATGACCGCTAGCTGTCCCATGCTCACGCAGCAGCTGAAGCACATCGTGGATGATGAGCAGTGTATAAGACTGCAGCAGCAGCTTATCCTCGAAACGCAGGAGGGAGGGGGGGAGCGGTTCCGCCGCTTCGGGGGGTTCGGCGTTATTGCGCTGCATAACAGCCTCTAATTCGCCGACGTAGAAACGCAGTTTGCTTCGTTCTGCTTCTTTGTGTCGGATAAGTCGATATGGCGCAAGGGAGAGCAGGCTGCGAATCTCTGGGTCATCGAGATCGAAATGCACGTTAAAGAAACTATAGTCCGCCTGGCAGGTGTTGGAGGATTGATGCCTGACACCAGACTTGATTAGCAGCCAGTCTCCTTTGTGCATCGTAACTTGATCGCGGTTTATTTCATGAGCGACTTCACCTTCCACGCAGTACAGCAGCTCGAACAAATGGTGATGATGCCTAGGGAAATGCCACCCAGGAGGCTTCAAGCCGAAATGGCAACCTGTCACCTGAAGGGTATTGATGATATTTGGAAAACGATACAAATCCTCCAACTGTTGCTCCACGTGTTGTTCCTCCCATTCGACTTCGCGTTTGTTTCATCATAACATGGGAATTGGCACATTTGGTATAGAAAATGATCCATTTGGCGATGGAGAATGCCTATCCTTTCGGCGATGATGAATGTAGACAGTTCAACTTATGAACCAATAGCATTCATAATCCGGAGGGATGATTGTGGCCATTTTACAAGCCAAAGACAAGCAATTTCTATTAGATGGGAAGCCATTTCAAATCATATCGGGAGCTATCCATTATTTTCGTGTTGTTCCTGAGTATTGGGAAGATCGGCTGCTGAAGCTCAAAGCGTGCGGCTTTAATACGGTGGAAACCTATGTGCCATGGAATATGCATGAGCCGCAGGAGAATATATTTAACTTTGAAGGTCTTGCGGACATCGAGCGCTTCATTGCATTGGCTGGCAAGCTCGAGCTTCATGTGATTGTTCGGCCAAGCCCTTACATCTGTGCGGAGTGGGAATTCGGCGGACTGCCAGCTTGGCTGCTGCAGTATTCGAACATGAAGCTTCGCTGCATGGATACGGCCTATTTGCAGAAAGTAGACCGTTACTATGATGAGCTGATCCCTAAGTTAGTTCCGTATCTCAGCACAAACGGCGGTCCGGTTATCGCCATGCAAATCGAGAATGAGTATGGCAGCTATGGCAACGACACCGCGTACTTAACGTATTTACGTGATGGGTTGATCAAGCGCGGAGTGGATGTATTGCTGTTTACATCGGACGGTCCGGAGGATGGCATGCTGCAGGGAGGTACGGTTCCCGGCACCCTGGCGACCGTCAACTTCGGCTCTAGACCGGAGGAGGCGTTCGAGAAGTTCCGTGAATACCGTGCGGATGAACCGCTCATGTGCATGGAGTATTGGAACGGTTGGTTTGATCATTGGCTGAAGCCGCACCACACGCGAGATGCAGGCGATGTCGCCGATGTATTCGACCGCATGCTGCGCGCCGGCGCTTCCGTGAATTTCTATATGTTCCACGGCGGAACCAACTTTGGGTTCTACAACGGAGCGAACTTTGGCGAGAAGTACGAGGCGACGATTACCAGCTATGACTATGATTCACCCCTTTCAGAGTGCGGAGATGAAACGGAGAAATACCGAGCTGTCCGCAGCGTCATTGCACGCTATCTTGAGAAAGACGAGAAGGAGTTTCCGGTATTTCCTGCGCCTATTCCGAAGAAAAGCTACGGCCGTATCTCATTAACGGAAAAAGCAGATTTGCTCGGGCAACTTGATCAACTTTCCGTGCCGGTTAAACGCACCTGTCCGGAACCAATGGAATTGGTTGGGCAAAGCTACGGCTTCATCGTCTATTCGACACAGGTATCCGGTCCGCGAACCGGCGAAAAGCTGCACCTGCAGGAGGTGCACGACCGCGCTCAAATTTTCTTGGACGGCGTCTATCAAGGCACAGTCGAGCGTTGGGATCCGCGTCCTCTCCCACTGGACATTCCAGCCCAAGGTGCGAAGTTGGACATCGTTGTCGAGAACATGGGCCGCGTCAACTACGGGCCGAAACTGAGGGACTTCAAAGGCATTACGGAAGGCGTTCGCTTCAATAATCAGTTCTTATTCGATTGGACGATTTATCCGCTGCCACTGGACAATACGGATGCGATTCCGTTCGTGAGTTCTGCGGAGAGCGTACAGCAGGAGCAGGATCAAGAGCGTCCCACGTTCTATCGCGGGGAATTCAACGTTGAAGAGGCAGGAGACACATTCGTCCGTTTGGAGGGTTGGTCCAAAGGCATTGTTTGGATCAATGGCTTTAATCTGGGACGTTACTGGGAAAAAGGGCCGCAGCGTACGTTGTATGTACCGGCGCCGTTACTGCGGAAAGGCTGCAATGAAATTGTTATCTTCGAGCTGCATCGTACCGAGAATCCGGTTATTGAATTGACGGATGCACCGGATTTGGGCTAAACCGGAAGCGGAGGGAATGACATGACATTGACATCAAAAAAAGCTATCAAAAGGGTCATCATCTTAGGTATTGATGGTGCAGGGACATTCATCCGTGAGGCGGAAACCCCTTATATCGATGAACTGCTTGCGGGAGGCGCGCAAACGAGCCAGGCTCTTACCGCTTTTCCTTCCAACAGCGGGGAATGCTGGGGATCGCTTTTGCATGGCGTGATGCCGGAGCGGCATGAGTCCCATGTGCATATTCAAAACAATCGAAGTTTTCCGGCGAATTCGCCCGCGCCTTCCCTATTTCAAATTTTGAGAGAAGCGAGACCAGACAGCACAATGGCCGCATTCGTCTCATGGAAGCCAATTATAACGGGCATTATTGAAGAGATTCCAGGTATGGAAAAATGCGCTGCGCCGGATGAACAACTGGTTCCTGCCATCGGAGCTTATCTTCGTACGAATCCCGGGCTGGAGCTGCTGTTCGTCCAACTGGATGATGTGGATGCCGCAGGTCATCGGCATGGGTATGGGGATGAATCCACGGAATATTTGAAAGCAATCACACGTGCTGACAGACAGATCGGGGAGATTGGCAAAGAGCTTCTGGAAGCAGGAATGCTGGATGACAGCCTGCTCATCATCACGACAGATCACGGCGGCGGCGGTGTAGATACATTCAGTCATGGGAGTGATGCTCCACAGGATATGACCATTTTCTGGGGCTGCCGGGGACCCGGCGTTAGCCCAGAGGCTGACTTGTCGGGCCTGTCCATCATGGACACGGCGGCGGTTGCGCTCTATGCGATTGGACTGCAGATCCCGAGTGATTGGGACGCCAAGGTGCCGGCCGGCTTGCTGACATAAAAAAAGGACAGTTCGATGACGATCATCGGGCTGTCTTTTTTTTATGCCTATTTTACAAACATCGAAACCTTTACCTGAATATTTTGCTCAGGAGAGGAGTGAGGGCGTTGGTCCAAGTTACGATTGCCGCTGTCGGAGATTTATTGATGAAAAGTGAAATCATTGCTGCATCGAAACAAACAAACGGGCATGCGTTTGATCCTATTTTCGAAGAGGTTGCGCCTATTTTGAAGGCTCATGATTTGACACTGGGCAATCTGGAGACGACTTTCTCCGGCGAAAGACAATTGGGCGCACCCGGCATTCGCCCCAAATGCAACTGCCCAAGAGAACGAAGGAATCCAAGAACGGGGCTTCCCGTATTCAATTGTCCGGATGAATTGGCTGGAACGCTGAAAAAGGCGGGCTTCCACGTCCTTACGACGGCTAATAACCATTGCATGGACGGTGGGACAAGAGGGGTCAAACGAACCTTGCAAGTTCTGGATGCCCACAATCTTCACCATACGGGAACGGCGCGTTCCGCTGCGGAAGCCAAACGGCCGCTGATTGTGGAGATTAAAGGTGTGCGGATTGGGATTGTGGCTTACACGGAGAGAACGAATGCCATTCCCGTACCGAAGCCGTGGTTTGTTAATCGCTTTAATGCAGGGCAGATGGCAGCCGATATTCGAGAAATGAGGGATAGAGCAGACTTCATCATAGCCTGTCTCCATTTCGGGAAAGAGTATCGAAGCTCTCCGGACCAGAGTCAGAAAAAGTGGATGCGGTTCCTTTTTAGACAAGGCGTGAACGTGGTGCTAGGTGCGCATCCGCATGTGCTCCACCCGGTCACTCAGACCGTGATGAAAGACAAGTATGGTCAGGAGAGGACGCGTGTCGCGGCCTCTTCCTTAGGGAATTTCGTATCGACGAAGCTAAACAAAGGTTCCAATACGGTACGGGGCATGATTTTGTCATTGACCCTTTCTAAGAATGAGAATGGACAGACGGATATCAGCGGAGTTGAGGGAATCCCCACCCTTGTGGAGCGGAGAAAAACGGAGAAGACCGTGTATACAGTCGTCCCTGAGAGAAAACGTTGAGGCGAAGCCTGCTCGCGTCTCCAAATCCATGCTTGGGCGCCTCTTCACCACCTTTATGTTGTACTTTGTGCAACCTAAAAGGCGATCGCGCCATTAATCTCACCGTTCATTGTACAAAGTACAATGATTTTAACCAAACTGCCCGAAAATAACGGCTTCCAGCCCAAAATAGTGTACTTTGTACAACATAGAGGAGCGCCGAAGCCGAATTACAGCCATTATGTTGTACTTTGTGCAACCTAGAAAGACCGTCAGGCATGAATGCCTAACGGTCTTTTCTTATATTTCCGCTGTTTCACCCTACGCAGAGAAGGTTAAACAAAAGTAGGCCTGTAAAACTGTGCCTTAACGAAATTTTAATTCTTTTTTACAACCACATGTCGGATTGTATAAGATTCCATAGTTTTACATTAAGATTTAAACACATCAAGTGTAAGTTAACATGACAAATAGTTTACATAGTTAATAGGTGGGCGAAGGGGGGGTTCCATTGATCTCATTCCAACAAGTAGAGAAGCACTATGGCGAGTTTCATGTTCTCAAGGGCATTAACCTAAGCATTAAGCAAGGGGAAGTCGTTGTTGTCGTCGGTCCGTCAGGCTCTGGCAAAAGCACGCTGCTCAGATGCATAAACCGGCTGGAAACGATCACTAGCGGCGGGTTAGTCGTGGGCGAATCCCAGGTCAGCGACAAGAAGACGGATATTAATAAGCTGCGACGGGACATCGGGATGGTTTTCCAGCATTTTAATTTGTATCCGCATAAAAAAGTGATCGATAACATCACGCTCGCCCCGATGAAAGTTCTCGGGCTCACGAAGAAAGAAGCGGAAGAAACGGCCATGTACTATCTGGAGAAGGTAGGCATTCAGGACAAAGCCAGAAGCTATCCCTCGCAGTTATCCGGCGGTCAGCAGCAGCGGGTAGCTATAGCCAGAGGGCTGGCGATGAAGCCGAAGATCATGCTGTTCGACGAGCCGACCTCCGCTTTGGACCCCGAAATGGTTGGCGAGGTTCTGGATGTTATGAAGGCGCTGGCGCATGAGGGGATGACGATGGTTGTGGTCACGCACGAAATGGGCTTTGCCCGGGAAGTGGCGGATCGGGTTGTTTTTATGGACAAAGGACAAATCATCGAAGAAGCGCCTCCGGAGGAGTTTTTCGTCAATCCGAGAGAAGAACGTGCACGGTTATTTCTTAACCGCGTGCTTAACCATTAAAAATGAGGAGATGAACGAATATGATATCAAAAAAGTGGAGTTTCATGGTTATGATGGTAGCTGTTTTTGCATTGACAGGATGTGCATCCACACCCACAACATCCACAGGTGCCTCAGGCTCGCCAGCTAGCTCCCCAGCGGCAAGCAGCGCACCAAGCACAGCCAAGCCGGCAGGCGGAGCATCGGTTCTCGATGAAATCAAGAGCAGAGGCAAGCTGGTGGTAGGCGTCAAATACGATACAAAGCTGTTCGGCTTGAAAAATCCGACCGGCGGCGAAGTAGAAGGCTTCGACGTAGATATGGCCAAAGCGCTCGCCAAGGAAATTCTCGGCGATGAGAAGAAAATCGAGCTCAAGGAAGTAACCTCCAAAACACGCATCCCGATGCTCGACAACAAGGAGATCGACATGATTGTCGCGACGATGACGATCACGGATGAGCGTAAGAAGCAAGTGGAGTTCTCCGATGTTTATTTTAAAGCGGGACAGTCCCTGTTGGTTAAGAAGGGCAGTCCGATCAAATCTGTAGCCGATGTTAAAAAAGGCACTAAAGTACTGGCGGTTAAAGGCGCTACTTCGGTTGCCAACATTAAAGCCAAAGCGCCGGAGGCAACAGTTCTGGAGTTCGATAACTACCAGGATGCATTCAGCGCGCTGAAAGCGGGGCAAGGGGACACGTTGACTACGGACAATGCCATCCTCTACGGCATGATGGCGCAGGATCCGAACTTTGTCGTCGTCGGCGAGCCGTTCACGGATGAGCCCTACGGAATCGCCATGAAAAAAGGTGAGACGGCACTTCAAGCAGCGGTCAATGACAGCTTGAAAAAGCTGCAGTCCAGCGGTGAGTACGACAAGATATACAAGAAATGGATCGGCGAGGCGCCATCCAAATAACAAGGATAAGATGGGTAGCCGCAAGCTGCCCATCTTCTGTCTATGAGGGAGGAGCACAAGCCGATGCCGGATTTCTCGATTTTTACCGATTATTTCGATATCTACATGAAGGGATTCGTAAACACGATCTGGGCCAGCCTCATCGCACTAATCGGCAGCTTTATTCTGGGAACGATCATAGCCATTTTTCGCATCTCATCCGTAAAGCCCTTACAGTGGATAGGTACGGCTTACGTGGAGTTCATTCGAAATATTCCGCTCTTGCTCGTCGTCTTCGTGTTCTTTTACGGCTTGCCGTCGATGGGAGTTACCTTGAGCGGTTTTGTCTGCGGAACCTTGGGCTTGACGGTATACACGGCTTCTTTTATCGCTGAAGCGATTCGCGCCGGCATTATGTCGGTCCCGGTGGGCCAGTCGGAGGCGGCAAGATCCTCGGGTCTATCGTATATGCAAACGATGCAGCATGTCGTTCTTCCGCAAGCGATCAAAATCGTCATACCTCCGCTGAGCAACCAGTTTATTAACCTGGTTAAGAATTCGTCGGTGCTGGGCGTATTCGCGGGCTTCGATCTCATGTATTTCGGTGATCAAGTTGCAAGTGAGACGTACGCCACGTTTGATACGTATATTTTCGTCGCGGTGCTTTACTTAATACTAACACTACCGCTAAGCTACGGCGCTCTGCGTCTAGAACGTAAGCTGGCCAGGGGGTGAACGGGGACAGATGGATATTCTGCACGCTTTTTCCATGGATAATATAAGGTTTATTCTTGAAGGCTTTTACATGACGCTTAAAGTTGCACTGATTTCTATTATACTTAGCTTTATTGTCGGCTGTGTCGTCGGTACGATCCGCTATACGAAAATGCCTGTCGTTTCGCCTATTTTGGCCATAGCGGTGGAGCTAATCCGCAACCTGCCTTTATTGCTTATCATCTTCTTTGCCAGATTTGCTTTGCCGGATATCGGCATTAAGCTGGGGCCCATGAATGCGACGATTGTGGCGCTTACGCTTTTTGAAGGAGCGATGATTGCGGAAATTGTGCGCAGCGGGCTCCTTTCTATCGATAAAGGGCAGATTGAAGCGGCTCGTTCTTCCGGGCTCGGTTATGTCCAAACTCTCTGGCATATTGTAATGCCTCAGGGTTTGCGACGCATGATGCCCCCACTGGTGAGCCAGTTTATCTCGCTGCTCAAGGACACTTCTCTTGCCATTGTTATTTCCTTGCCTGAACTGATGCATCATGCGAAAATAGTAATTGGACAAAGCTATAGCTACACCATACCAATTCTGTTCATCGTGGCTGTGCTTTATTTTGCAGTCAATTATGCATTGTCGTTAGCAGCGCGCAGAATGGAAGCGAGAATGGTGTAGGAGAATTTGAGCTGGAAGAGGGAGTCACTTACATCATGATACACTTGAGTTGGGAAATGTTTTTGTTCGTCATCGCGGGAGGATTTCTTGCCGCCTATGTAGATTCGGTCGTAGGAGGCGGGGGGCTGATCGCCTTACCTGTTCTTCTTGCAACGGGATTGCCACCTGCAGTCGCGTTGGGAACGAATAAACTGGCTGGCACGATGTCATCGTTGACGAGTACCATTTCCTTTATGCGTTCGGGTAATATCGATATCAAAGCAGTAAAAGGCTTATTTCTTTTATCTTTATTAGGGGCAGTTAGCGGAACCATGGTACTGCGGCAAATTCCTTCGGATTTTTTAAGACCGATGGTCGTCGTCATGCTGATTCTTATTACCGTCTATACGATTTTTCGGAAAAACTGGGGAGACCGCTCGACGTTCCGTCAGTATTCTACCAAAACAGCCCTGCTAATGGGGGGAGCCGCTTTCGGATTAGGCTTCTATGATGGCTTTTTTGGACCTGGTACGGGCTCCTTTCTTATATTTGTGTTTCTCATGTTAGGCTTTGACTTTGTGAAAGCGGCCGGGAACGCCAAAGTGCTGAATTTTGGAAGCAATATAGCGAGTTTGGCTACGTTCATGGTGCTCGGCTCCATCAACTACGGAATAGGGATTCCAATGGGTATCGCGATGATTTGCGGTTCCCTGCTGGGCTCGCGCATGGCGATTCGCAAAGGTTCAGCGTATGTTCGGCCTTTATTTCTTACCGTTTGTATACTCCTTATCGGCAAACAGATATGGGATTTATTGTAGGGGGTGATCGGCTGGGGCGCTTAAAAAACGAAGGCTTACAAATGATACTCATCGCTATTGTGACAGCAATCGCCGGCGAGTTCAAAATCACGCCTTTCAGTGGCGAAGTGTTTCGGATCGGTCTAGGCAGCAGCGCCTTCCTCTTATGCCTGCTGTTACTCAAACATTTGCCTTTTATCTACACAGGCATTGTTACAGGAATTACCGTTTTGTTGTTTCGCTCCATAGAGGAAGGGATCATGACGCAGGGGGCAGTATCGCTCGGCTGGAGCATGCAGAACCACTTGCCCGCGATGCTGTATTATATGGCTTTTGCGGTGGGCATGAGTTTGATGAAACAGAAACTGGGGAAATTCCATCCCCTTGTGCTGGGTTTATTCCTGTCGCTCATCGATCTCCTGTCCAATGAGATTGAACTGCTGGCGCGCAGCTTCATTTTCGATACACCCTACAAGTTTTCGCAGCAATTAGTGTTTATTACCGTGACCGCACTCGTACGAAGCTATTTTGTGGTCGGCATCTACAGCAGCGTCACCATTCATCAGATGCGGGTTCTCCACAGTGAGCAGCAGAAGCGGATGGAGCAGATGCTGAATACAAACAGCGGGCTTTACGGCGAAGTATTTTACCTCCGTAAGTCGATGGAGACGATCGAGCAGCTGACGGCCAAAAGCCACAATTTATACGAAAGAGTAAACGGCACGGGCCTGAAAAGCTATGCCCGAACGATTTTAGAAATCACGCAACAAATCCATGAGGTGAAAAAGGATTCGCAGCGCATCCTCGCCGGTTTATTGAAGCTGTTCGATCGGGAATTCGCCTCGGATATGAGGCTGGCGGAAATCGTAGAGTTCGCGATAAAGTCCAATCACGGATACAGCGGGATGCTTGGCAAACACATTCAATTCACCACAGATCTGCGAATCGACTATGATTCGGATCATTACCTTCCTTTGCTAACCGTGATGAATAATCTTTTGTCCAATAGCGTGGAGGCCATCGAAGATCAGGGGACGATTCACGTAAGTGCGTACGAGCGTGGCGCTGAAACGATTCTGACGGTATCGGATACGGGGACGGGGATTGCCGAGTTCGAGAAGGAGATGATTTTCGAGCCCGGCTTTACGACCAAATTCAATCAGGAGGGCTTTGCTGCAACCGGAATCGGGCTCTCCCACGTGCGGGATATCGTTCATTCCTTAAGCGGGGATATTCATTTGCGTTCTGACGAGCTTAGCCCTCAGACAACTTTTGTGATTACCTTATTGACCGATACGTTGAAAAAAGGAGCGTAGAGATCATGTTGTCTTTTGGAATTGTAGACGATGATGCGGTGAGCAGGCTGATGCTGCACAAGATTATTGAAAAAGGCGGGCTAGGCGAAGTCGTAGGAACAGCAGGCAGCGGGAGCGAAGGGGAAAGAGTGCTGCTCGAAACGACACCTGATGTCGTTGTCATCGATCTGCTGATGCCGGATCAGGATGGCATTGAGACCATTATTCGGCTCAAGGAGCAAGGCTTTCAAGGGAAGTACGTCATGATTTCGCAGATTGAAAATAAAGAGATGATCGGCAAGGCGTATCAGGCTGGCGTCGAATACTATATTCAGAAGCCGATTAACAAAATTGAAGTGGAAGCCGTGCTTTCCAAGGTCAACGAGCAGTGGAAAATCAGTCGTTCCCTGAAGGAGATTCAGGATTCTTTAACGAAGCTTAGCCTAATGAATGTGGCTTCGGATAGCATCCGCAAAAAGCGCAGCGTCCGCGAGATTCTGCAGCCCATTCTCATGGATATGGGGATCGTTGGGGAGAGCGGAAGCCGGGATGTGACGGACATTATCGAACATCTCACAAAGCATCACAGAGGTGAAGGCATTCCGCCGCTGAAGGATCTTTATGAAACGGCAGCCCGCTGCCACAAACTGACTGAAGCTGACGTGGAAAAAGAAGGAAAAGCTGTCGAGCAGCGGATTCGCCGTGCTGTCATGGCTGCCTTAACCCATATGGCGAGCATTGGTTTGACGGATTACAGCAATCCGAAATTTGAGCATTATGCGCCGCTCTATTTTGAATTCCAGGATGTCCGTTTGAAAATGAAAGAAATTGATGAGAATTTGAAGTCGGAGAAAAGCAAAATCAACATAAAAAAATTTCTCCAAGTGCTGTATCTGGAAGTCACGGATAAAATGCGCAGCGAGCATTGAGCTCGGAAACGGGCGCTTTTCGGTTGCGAATTGACCGATGGTTATGGTAATATTTGATATATCTGAAGAAAAGGAGGTGAAGGTAGGATGAATCGAGAGTTTGTGAACAACCGTGTGAGCCAGTTACCCATCGCGATGGCTGGCATCGTTCATGCAGCAGCCCACAACGGGAGAAGTCTGTCCAAATATGATCATATGGTTTCACAACTCACGAAAAGACACCTACCTTAGCCTCAATCGGAGCTATCCGCAAAGGTCGTAGGAATTTTCCTGCGGCCTTTTTTGCTGCGTTCAGGATGTTCAGGTTAGGGTCTTTCATAACCAGGGAGGATCCTTAACGATGTTAATTATAAATGGTCAAAATATAAAGAAATACCACGGCGCGCAATTGGTGCTTGCCGATGTTACTTTTGAAATTCATCAAGGCGAAAGAATCGGATTGGTGGGGCGAAACGGAAGCGGCAAATCGACCCTGCTGCGGCTCATTTCCAAAATGGAAAAGCCGGACGAAGGGCAATTAACAGTGCGCAAAGATACGCGTATCGGTTATTTGGCTCAAATCCCGACGGAATGGGAGAGCGGCACGGTGTACGATGTACTGGCGGCTAGTTTTGCGGAGCTTCTAGAGTGCCGTTCTGCGATGATGGAGCTGGAGCAGCGAATGTCGGACCCTGCTGCGGTCGGTCAGCTTGATCAGCTGTTGGGGCGGTATGCGCAGCTGCAGGAGCGTTTCGAGCGGGAGGGCGGCTACGAACTGGATGCTAGAATTGACCAGGTGGCAAGCGGACTCCGCATTGGCCGGGAAGTATATGAACGGAGTTTCGCCTCGCTGTCCGGAGGAGAGAAGACCAAGATTGCGCTCGCTTCTCAATTGATCGGCAAGCCGGATTTGCTGCTGCTCGATGAGCCGACGAATCATCTCGATTTATTTGGCGTGGAATGGTTGGAGGAGTATCTGACCCATTATGAGGGCGCGTGCTTCATTGTGTCTCATGACCGCTACTTTTTGGACCGCGTCGTCACCAAGATTGTGGAGTTGGAAGATGGGGAGTCTTCGACCTATCTGACTTCCTATTCGGGATACATGAAGGAGAAAGAAGTCCGGCTGCTACAGCAATTCGCGGATTATCAAGAACAGCAGAAGGTCATCAAGAAGATGAAAGAGACGATCAAGCAGCTGACGGAGTGGGGGCGTATCGGAGGAAATGAGAAGTTCTTCCGCCGGGCGGCCTCCATGCAGAAAGCGCTGGATCGGATGGAGAAACTGAAGCGCCCGGTTCTTGATCCGAAAGCGGCGGAGTTCGGGTTGAAGGTGGATGACCGTTCCGGTAAACGAGTGATTGCCTTTGAGAACGTTAGCAAGCAGTATGGGGATAAAGTGCTGCTTCAGAGGGCAAACGGCTTGCTGGAGTATGGCGAGAAGGTGATGCTTCTGGGGCATAACGGTTCTGGGAAAACGACGCTGCTGAAAATGATCATGGGCGAGGTGAGCCCTGACGGGGGCGAGCTGGAGCTCGGCGCGCGCGTGGATATCGGCTACTTGGCCCAGCAGGAGTATCCCGAGGATCAGAAGAAGTCGGTACTGGCCTACTTCTGCGAGGAAGCCCGGATGGAAGAAGGGGAGGCTAGAGGCCGTCTCGCTGCTTATTTGTTCTATGGCGCCGACGTTTTCAAGCCGGTGAGCTCGCTCTCCGGCGGAGAGTGGACGCGACTGCGGCTGGCCCTGCTCGTGCTGCGCAAGCCGAATCTGCTCATTTTGGATGAGCCGACGAATCATATGGACATTGCCTCGCGGGAGGCTTTGGAGGAAGCGCTCGAGGAGTTTCCGGGCACGGTGCTTGCCGTGACGCACGACCGCTACTTTATGAACCGGCTGTCCCAGAAAATATGGGAGCTGCATCAAGGACGCATCACCGTATATTTGGGCAGCTTCGATGATTACAAAGCGAAGAGCGCGCAGCTGCGGGAGGTGGATGCGAGAGCGGGAGCGGGTGCTGAAGCGAGAGCTGGAGCAAGGGCAGCAGGAGCGAGGGCTGAAGCGAAAGCTGGAGCAAGGGCAAAGCCCGAGGCCGAGGCGAAGCCGCGGGTGGACGCAGCTTCGCGCGGGAAGTCTCGCAGCTCGGCTGCGTTCACGCGGATGAAGCTGGAGCGAGAGATCGCGGAGGCGGAAACGCTGCTCAGCGGGCTCGATCAGGCGCTGGAGAATCCTGCGGCTGATGAATTGAACCGTCTCTGGGCGGAGCGCGAAGCGACGCAGGCGGAACTGGATCAGTTGTATGCGGAGTGGATACAGCTGGAGGAATAATAATTAGAGGGGGGCCACAGGCTCCTCTTTTTTGTGTCTTGCGGGAGAGTGGGAACTATGATCCGCTATTTTGCTGTTTAGCGCCCCTTTCCCCTCTTAGGGGGAACTAGGGGGCGCTATTTTGTGTATTTTGGCCGAATTGCAGGTCTCCCCGGCAAATAAGGGACTGTAGTTCCGCTAAGATTGCGATTTATGCTGACTTGGCCAGAATAGCGGACCACAGTTCCCTCCACGAATTCGCCGCTCTCTGAAACTAGCCATTCATAGGCTGCTCAGCGCAAAGTAGCTAGTTTAAGAAGCTTCCGCAGAAGTGGCACGCGGACGGCACGCCGGACTTTGTCGGTTCCGTGCTAAGTGACTGATAATAAGTAAGCTGCAAGGGCTGTTCCGAAAGGTCTGAAAAGACCGGAGGGGCGGCCTTTTTTCAGCTCTGAGGTAAGCGAGCTTAGAACTGGGCTGCCACCTTACGGCTAAGGGAACGGCAGGGTGCTATTTTAGCGAGAATAGCCTTTTGAGCTAGCGAGAGGGAACTGTGGTCCTCTATTTTGTATTTTTGGTAGAAGTGGAGCTCGGTTTGATGAAATAAGGCCCTGTAGTTCCCCTTCATCTGCGGAATCTCCGTTTTTTGCTTAAATAGTGTACTGGAGTTCCGCTAAGGTTAGTCCCAAACCAACGGGCTCAAAACATAAGGCTCAGAAGATAGGGTCTATTAGAGATACATCCTGCTCTGCCTCGGAACGTCTTCATTTTGCAACCATTCCGCCACGGTTCCGACATGGAAGTCGATTGTCCGAATGTGATAAGCTTAGAGTATTCAATAAAGGAGGCGATTGCTGTGATACAGGTATTTCCTGCGCATACGAGAAATAGCTCGGATTTAGGTTGGCTCAAAGGGTATAAGAGCTTTTCATTTGGTGATTATTTTGATGAAAATAATACGGGCTTTGGGGTTATGCGCGTATGCAACTATGATGAAATTGCCGCAGGTCGGGGCTTTGGGCCGCATCCGCACAGTGATATGGAAATTGTCAGCGTCGTTCTCAGCGGAGCAATTAAGCATGAGGATAGTTTAGGGAACGTGGCAATAACGGCAGCGGGCGGCGTTCAGCGCATGTCAGCAGGAAGCGGCGTGATTCATGCCGAGTACAATGCCTCGGAAACGGAGCCGCTCAGCCTGTTCCAGCTCTGGTTTATGCCGGCGAAGCGGGGCACGGAGCCGTCTTTTGAGAATGTGACGTATGTGCCAGAGGCAATGACGAATGCACTTTTGCCTGTGGTCACGCCTGAAGGCGGGGAGCACAAAGCGAAAATCTACCAGGATATGAGCATTTACCTCAGCAAACTGGAGGCGGGGAAACAATTGGCGTTCAACCAAGGAGACAATCGGCGCATTTTTCTTATGGTCATAAGCGGGAAGTTAGAGGCTAATGAGGCTGTATTGGAAACGATGGACAGCGCCCGCATGGAGGCGGAATCAACGCTTGCGCTCCGTGCGATAGAAGATGCGCATTTCATGTTAATCGATCTGCCATAACAAGGAGGCTGCGGAGATGAAGGAAATATTTTTGGTGAAGCATGCGGTAGGCGGCCGGGCATTTATCGATACAGGCAAGCAGCCTGTTGATTATGCGTGGAAACAGGTCCAAGACCGGTGGGTTTTTACCGTGAGGATTGAGAAGGAGCGTATTTCTGAACTTTTGAAATGGAAAGATGAACTTAACGTATTTGTTTTCCAAGAGTTTGAGAATCAGCCAACAAGGAAAATATGGTTCTATGTCGGCGATGACGCCGTTCAATATTCAGAAGAGCAGGGCGAGCTGACGATTGTCGCGGACTCTCAGATTGCCTACGTTCCGGAGCAATTCAGCTCGCAGTTGAAATAGATAAGGAGCCCCTGCGGAGGAATAAGCGGGGGAGCTCCCATGAATCGGATTGGAGTTACCGTTATGAAAGAAGTTCAGGATCAACTGTTAGAAAAGGCCGTGCCTTTTATCAGAGAATGTTATAGCGAATTAGGCAAAAGCGCGAGCGAAATCGAAGCCCGTATTGCCGAAATTACCCATTCCATCGGGTACAATGGTTCCTACGAGCACACGCTTCAAGAGCTGGAGCACGGGGCAAAAATGGCTTGGCGCAACAGTAATCGCTGTATCGGGCGATTGTTCTGGGAAACGTTGACTGTGCAGGATGCCCGTCAAGTGAAAACGGAAGCTGACATGGCTGAGGCTCTGTTTAGGCACATTGAAACGGCGACGAATGACGGCAAAATCCGCCCTGTCATTACGATTTTCCCTCCTGCACAGAAGGCGTCTCCAGGGCCCTATATCCATAATGCGCAGCTGATTCGTTATGCGGGCTATGAGACAGAGGATGGCATTGTGGGCGATCCGGCTTCCGTACAAATTACGGCACGGTGCAAGTCTCTCGGATGGCAGGGGGCGGGGACACCTTTCGATATCTTGCCGCTGCTGCTCCAGATGGGAAATAATGCGCCTCAATGGTTTGAGATACCTAACGGACTGGTTAAGGAAGTGGACATTACGCATCCGGATATCGCGGCATTCGCGGATTTGCGCCTCAAGTGGTACGCGGTGCCGATCGTTTCGAATATGTACCTTGAAATTGGAGGCATTCATTACCCGGCGGCACCATTCAACGGTTGGTATATGGGGACAGAAATCGGAGCGCGGAATTTCGCCGATGAGGAGCGGTATAACATGCTGCCGCGCGTAGCCTCTGTGCTGGGCTTAGATACGCAGCGCGACGCTTCTTTATGGAAAGATCGCTCCCTCGTTGAGTTGAATGTGGCTGTGCTGCATTCCTTTCAATCGCAAGGTGTTGCGATTGTGGATCATCATACCGCGGCGCGGCAGTTCAAGCGTTTTGAAGAGAAAGAGGAGAAGGCGAAACGTGATGTCACAGGCGACTGGACGTGGCTGATTCCGCCGCTTTCCCCGGCGACGACGCATATTTTTCACCAGCATTACAGCAATGAGGTGAAGCTGCCCAACTTTTTTTATCGAGATGAAGAGTAGGGGAGTAATAGAAAAGAAGGCAGGTGCCTATGGCGACCTGCTTTTTTCTTTTCAGCGAAGGGGGGCCGCCGGCGTAAGGATCTTAAGGGAACTATCTGCTTGAAGTGATCACTGCATGCCAAAGTAACCTAACTGCTCCTAATGACCTCCACCGCAAGTAACCTATCTACTCGAAGTGCCCACTGCACAACAACGTTACCAAGCTGCTAGAAGTTACCTCAGTACGCCAAAGTAACGTTCCACACAATCCCCCCCTCACTCTCCGCTAGTCTTCGTTGCACTTTGTACAACATAAAGGCAGCTTATTCCATGAAACCCAGTGCTTCATTGCACAAAGTGCAATCATTTAAGCTCAAATGGCGGGAAAAGGGCAGTTTTCGGCCCGAACCGTTGTACAAAGTACAACATAGAAAGGGATGAAGCCGAAATGGGGCTATAATGTTGTACAAAGTACAACATAGAAGGCCAACGGTTGAATTACAGCCAACACGGTCAGGCTTACTGCCTAGACGATCTTCATGATTTTGGTTGGTGAAAGGTGCGAGCATCTAAGGTGTCTGCTAAAACACCCCATCTGCCTGAGGTTGACGGCGAGTGCCGATTCGCTTTTAATCCCACGGCAGTGGAACTTGTACGGTCTCGCTAAAGGTAGTAGGTAACCATTGGCTATGCCCGTTTTGTATATACTTTTTTCACACGTCTGTAGTATGATTTGGCAAGAACGATGTGCACAAAACGAATGGAAAAGAGGAACCTCGCGTGTGGCAGAAGCTGGCTCAATGGAATACGCTGCGCAATCAGATGCTGGCCGGCTTCATTTCCGTCATGATCATCGTGCTGATCTGCGCCGGTATTATTACGTTCAACTCGGTATCCACCCTCCTCAACACCAAGGCGGAAACACAGATGAAACAAATCGCCTCCCAAGCGAACGGCAGACTCGAGGCGATCATTACGCAAATTGACACGCTGACCCTGCAGGCTGTTAATGACACTTATCTTCAGCAGTTGTTCCTCTCGAATGTGCTTGGCAATGCGGTAAGCTTCAGCGAGCGTCAGGCTTTAATGAAAATTGCCAATCATATCCAAGCCTATAGCGGTGTGAGCAATGTTGAATTATATACCACCGACTTTGTTCGGTTGTTTCCACTCGATGAGCAGAAGCTGACCGACCGGGTGGAGCGCAATTGGATCGAGCAGGCCGACAAGGAGAAAGGCAAACTGGTTTGGATCGGGGACGATCCGAAGGATCCCGGAACGGTTCTGGCGATACGCCGGATCAATTTAATTGACCGTTGGTTCTCAAACGGTGGGTATTTGCTTGTACGTATCAACCGCAGCTATTTTGATTTCCAGAACCAATTGACGGATACGGGCAGCCATCAAGAATTACTAGTGCTGGCGGATAGCTCGGCAAGGCCGATAATAACAGATGGTGAGGTCACGGAAGATATAAGTGAACTTATGCATACCTCCTCACAGACGGTAACGATCAAACAGAAACGCTACATTCTCGTTAAACAGCCCTCCGAGCAAACGGGGTGGACTTTAATGATTTTATATCCGGTGAGCGATGTTACGGACGGCATTTCCGTTCTGCGCTGGGCGATTATCGTATCCGGGGCGATTGGCTCGGTGCTGTTTATTATCCTTTCTTTCCTGCTCTCCATGATGATTACACGGCCGATTCTAAGGCTTATGCGAGCAATGCGAAATACACGCCAAGGCGTGCTGACTCCGAACCTTACGAAATCGTATACAACAGAGCTGAACGATTTGAATATGACTTACAATCAGATGGTAGACAATATCAACGGACTCATTAAACTGGTGTATGAGAAAGAAATCATTCAAAGCCGAACGGAGCTGCAAGCGCTCCAAGCCCAGATTGATCCGCATTTTTTATACAACACGCTGGAGGCTCTGTACTGGTCTTTACAGGATAAAGATGAGGAAGAACTCGCTGATCTTGTTGTCGCGATGTCAGACTTATTCCGCTATGTCATTGGCAGTCCGAATAAGGACGAGTGGGTGACGATGGGTGAGGAATTGGAGCATATTAAGCGGTATTTGAGCATTATGAGTGTTAGATTTGGTTCGCGTCTGGAATGGAAAATGGATACAGATGACATGTATAATCACGTGCACATTCCCAAACTACTGATCCAGCCGTTAGTGGAAAATGCGATCCTGCACGGTTTGGAAGGGAAAACAGACCCTGGTTTAATTACCATCCGTGTAGAGCCGTCGCCCTTGAAAGCTGAAGAGCTTCGCATAACAGTAAGCGATGACGGGCCGGGGATGAGCGAGCAAACGCTTCAAGCCGTGAAGGATGGGATGGAACGCGGGGGCGCGCCTTCCGGTAAGGGGAAGGGCATGGCCATATCCAATGTGCAGCGCCGTATTCAGTTGTATTACCCGGTCATCCCAGAGGGCAGCAGAGGTTTGTCGATCCACAGCATTCCACGGCAAGGGACAAGCGTCAGCTTTGACATTCCGATTCATAAGGAGGAGAACGATGAGTCCACCCAGCAAAACAATTTTGATCGTTGACGATGAGCCGCTGACGAGAGAAGGCATTCGCAAAACGCTTGAAGCCTGGTCGGTTGGCCGCTATCATATCATAAGCAGCAGCAATGGAACCGAGGCGCTGGAAGTGCTGAATACGCGCCCTGTGCATCTGCTTATCACGGATATTCGAATGCCGGAGATCAGCGGATTGCAGGTGGTGGAGGACTCGCGCAGTTCAGGTCATAAGCCTGTCGTGATCGTCATCTCGGGACATCCTGACTTTCAATATGCTCAAACGGCCATACAGCTGGGCGTCGTTAACTATTTGTTGAAGCCGATTAAAAAAAGCAAGCTCCTTGAAGCCGTTGAGCAGGCGCTGAGGATTGAAGAAGAACGCGGACGCGTGGAAACGATGGAGAAAATGGTTGACTCCCGGCTCATGCAGGCCAAAACGGTCTCCATGAACTATAGCCCCCCGGTTAGGCAAGCCGTGCTCTACGTGGAGGAGCATCTCCAGGAACCTTTGGGCATGAGCGAGGTGGCAGGGCATATTCATCTGAATCCGAGCTATTTCAGCGCGCTTTTCAAAGAACAGACGGGCTTTACTTTCAGTGAATACGTCACACGAAGCAGGATTCAGAAAGCGAAGGAGCTGCTGCTGCAGACAAGGCTGACCATCGCGGACATCTCGGAGCAGGTAGGATACCAGACGTCGAAATATTTCATCAAGCTGTTCAAAGATTACGAAGGGGTCTCCCCGAATCAATATCGCAAGCAGGCGAGCGAGGCCGAAGAGCAGATAGAAACCTAAAAATTGTGGTATATTTCCCGATAGCTGTTACTCCCTGCCACCGTGATGAAAGCGCTACAATAAGATTCGTAGCAAACATAATGCTTGAGGGGGAAACAGCGCATGACAAGAAAAACGCTTACATGGACGATGACGACGATGCTTAGTCTCGGTTTGGTTCTATCCGGGTGCTCCAGTTCTACTGAGAGTGCTAGCTCGCCGCAACCAGCTAAAGAAACAGCGAAAGCAGGCGCAGAGAGCGCGCAACCGGCTAAGAAAGTCACGATCAAAATGATGCACCTCTGGCCCACAGGAAACGCCGCAACGCAAAACAAAATTGTAAACGATATCATTAAAGAATACCAAACAGCAAATCCGAATGTGACAATTGAGCAAGAAGTACTTGAGAATGAGCAATATAAAAATAAAATGAAGGTGTTGTCCACTTCCAACGCGCTACCAGATGTAGGCTTCACATGGGCGGCAGGCTACATGGACCCTTACGTAAAGGGGGATATGTTCGCACCGCTTGACGATCTGCTGCAAGGAGATCTGAAGGACAAATTCGTAAACGGAACGACAAACGCTTATGCCTTTGGCGGCAAAACCTACGGGCTTCCTGTAGAGCTGAACATCGTACCGGTGTACTACAATAAAGCGATTTTTGCGAAATATAATTTGCAGGTGCCGAAAACGTATGACGAGTTCAAAAATGTTGTCAAAACGCTCGCTACAAACGGTGTCGCGCCAATCGCGCTTGGCAATAAGGACCGCTGGACCGGATCCCTGTGGTACATGTACCTGGCGGATCGCATCGGCGGACCGGAAACATTGAAAAAAGCGATCGACCGCTCCGGCTCGTTCAACGATCCAGGCCTCGTACGCGCAGCTTCCGAAGTGGCTCAGCTGGTGGACATGAACGGCTTCAACAAAGGCTTCAACGGGCTTTCCAACGATGAGGGTAAAGCGGAATTCATGAACAGCAAAGCTGCGATGTATATGATGGGGACATGGGAGCTGCCGAACTATACGACGAACAAGGATGTTCCGCAAGCATTCAAAGACCAAATCGGCTTCTTTAAATTCCCGACCGTCGAAGGCGGCAAAGGGAATTTAGATAGCTGGGTCGGCGGACCAGGCGTAGGCTTGTTCGTTGCGAACAACTCGAAGGTCAAAGAAGAATCCAAGAAATTCGTCTCCTTCTTCGTACAAAAGTGGGGCGAGCACGCGATATCCGAAGCGGGTGTCATCCCAGCGACGAAGGTAGATACATCCAAGGTGAAGCTGCCGCAAATGTATATAGACTTATTGAATGAACTGAATAAAGCCAGCAATATCACATTGTTTGCCGACGTACAGATGAAACCAGCCTCAGCTGAAGTTCACTTGAACATGATTCAGGCGCTGTTCGGCAAAGCCGTATCACCGGAAGAATTTGCGAAAAAGCATGAAGAAGCTTTGGCTAAAGAAGCCAAGTAACCAAAACTAAACGAGTGGGAAGGACATATCCCGACACCGCGGTATGTCCTTTTTCTTTATCGGTAAGAAAGGGAAGTGTCAGTTATGGATAAAGTGATGTCGAATAGATCCATGATCGCTTTGTACGTCATTCCCTCGTTGCTTCTGGTTGTGGCCCTTATCTACATGCCAATCGTCATGACGGGCTATTACGGATTAATGAAATGGGACGGCGTCGGTAAAATGAGCTTTATCGGCTTGCAAAATTACACGGAACTGCTTCGTGATGAGTTGTTCTGGAACAGTGCCAAGCATTCCTTTCTGCTTGCGATCTTTTCGGCGCTGAGCCTGCTTGTTTATCTGCTCGTAGCGTTAGTACTTTCTGCGAACCTTCGCGGAGCGAATTTTTTCCGCAAAGTGTATCTAATTCCAATGCTGCTGTCCTCAGTAGCCATTGCACAACTATGGTTGAAAATTTTCCACCCGACGAACGGGATGCTGAATCATATCCTGATGTCGTTGGGGGTCCAGCATACACCTGAATGGCTCTCGAATCCATCCATTGTTCTCTACGCAATCTTTATTCCGATTCTGTGGCAGTACGCGGGATTCTATATTTTGATCTACTATGCCGCCTTGAAAAACGTTCCAACATCACTGATTGAATCAGCGCGCATTGATGGAGCGAGCCCTTGGCGAATTGCGCTTTCCATTCGAGTTCCTTTGATCGCCGAGGTCATGAAAGTTACTGTTGTTCTTGCAGTTGTAGGGTCGCTGAAATATTTCGACCTGATCTATGTTATGACCGGCGGAGGGCCGAATGGCGCTAGTGAAGTTATGGCTTCGTATATGTACCGCAAAGCTTTCAAAGGCTACGATTTCGGCTATGCCAGCGCTATTGGCTTCTTCCTGCTTGTGATTTGTCTCGTCGTGACGTGGCTGATCCGTAAAGCGACGGCTTCCAAAGACAATATCCAATATTCGTAACGAAAGGGGCTTCGATTAGGATGAATATCGAAACGATAGAACGTCAAGCGCAGCCTCAGGTTATGCCGAGCAGACTGCCGGAGCGGATTGGGTATGGCGTGCTGTATGCCATTTTGACCATTGTCGCTGTGATTCAGGTAGTTCCTTTGTTGTGGCTGCTGCTGTTTTCTTTAAAAAATAACGAAGAAATTTTTAGCTTGGCGCCAATGGCGTTTCCGGAGCGGCTCCGTTGGGAAAATTACGAGAAAGTATGGACGCAGGGCCATATCAACAACTACTTTTTCAACAGTGTTTGGATGACAGTGGTTTCTGTGATAGTTACGGTATTGCTGGCAAGCTTAGTAACCTTCGCCTTGACGCGGATGAAATGGAAGCTGCAATCTTTTGTGCTCGGACTGTTCATGGTGGGGCTGATGATCCCCGTTCACTCGACGCTCATTCCTTTGTTCAGCTTTTTTACAAAAACGCATCTGACCAACCATCCCTTGTCGATCATCCTTTCGTACATCTCCTTCAATCTGCCGATTACGATTATGATCATGCTCGGCTTCTATTACACGCTTCCGCGTGAAGTGGAAGAAGCGGCCGTCATGGACGGGTGCTCGGTGAATCGAATGTTCTTCAGCATCACGCTGCCGATGACCGCCTCAGTGCTCTCAACGGCTGTTATCATCAACATGATCTACAACTGGAATGAGTTCATTTTCGTCAATACCTTCATCAGTTCGGAGAAATATAAAACGCTGACAGTCGGGGTGCAAAATTTCATCGGCCAATACACGACTGACTGGGGAGCTATCGGTGCTACCCTGATGATCAGCATTTTACCGATTCTGCTGGCGTTCATGCTGCTTAGTAACCGTATCGTGGAAGGGATTGCGGCGGGCTCCGTTAAAGGGTAATACAAACCTAGCAACGCAACGTTCACTTTTTTGAACTCTCGTTTATTCGGGAGTTTATTTTTTTGTGAAAATGTGGCTTCAACTAGATACGGACAGAAATGACACTCTATGTTACAATAGGAAAATGCAAATTGACCTGTGGATGAATCAGCTAGATTCATAAGGTTCTGTAACTAGACATTGAAATGAGGATTCAACGATGAAAAAAGGGCTCTGGTACGCCATTTTGGCCTATACCGCATGGGGCTTTCTGCCTGTTTATTGGAAGTCTTTTGAAACGCTGCTTGCCGGAGAAATTTTGGCTCACCGCGTTATTTGGTCATTTGTTTTTATGGCTATTCTCTTATTGGCCGGGCGTGGCAAATTACAGGAGCTGCGGAGGATGTTTACGAATCGGAAAACGCTGCTCGTGATCGCCACCAGCTCTATCCTGATCTCCTCCAACTGGCTGATCTTCATTTGGGCTGTCAATAACGGCCATGTTATGGAGACGAGCCTCGGCTATTATATTACGCCGCTGTTTAATGTTATGCTTGCGGTTTTATTCTTGAGTGAAAAACCGAGCCTCGGCCAGTGGCTGGCCATTGCCTTGGCAGGTGCCGGCGTTCTCGTGGCCACGATCGACTACGGCAGGTTCCCGTGGGTATCCTTATCGTTGGCGGCTTCCTTTGGCGTCTACAGCCTCGTGAAGAAGAAGGTTTCCTACGAAGCTACCATTGGATTGGCCGGGGAAACGGCAACCGTCTTTCCCATAGCTATCGCTTATATCGTCTACTTGCACCTGACTCATCACGAAGCGGCGTGGTCGCTGCCGCCTTTATCGTTCGTGCTGCTTCTATTGTCAGGCGCAGCAACCGCATTGCCCTTGCTTTGGTTCGCCAAAGCGGCGTCGCGGCTACCTTTATCGATGCTTGGCTTCATCCAGTACATCGGGCCAACTATCACGCTGTTTTTAAGCGTATTCGTGTTTAAAGAGAAATTCTCGCCGGTGCTGTTCGTCAGCTTCATCTTGATCTGGGCTGCGCTGATCGTTTACGCTTTAGCGTCCATGCGGCTAGCTAGGACGACTGCGGCTGCAGCAGCAGCTGCTGCCAAGGCGGGGTAAAAAGCCCGTAACCGCAGGTTTGGCGGCGGGTAGAGGGTAGTCCTCGCAATTGTCACCAGGAGCATTTGTCCGTTTTAATACGGGCGATGCTCCTTTTTTTATGCGTGAACGGCTTCGGAGGACGGCGTAAGAATCGGCGTTCTTGGTGGGAGAAGGAGCTTTGTTGCTGTTTGTGTAGATGATGTTTTCGCGCTGTCATATATACTGGAATTTAATTTTACAACAATATTTTAATCCTGAAATAAAATTTCTTGATTAGGAATTTGGAATCCGTTACGATAGGAGAGAATCATCTTGTAATTTTAAACAAATATTCGTATGATGATAGTAATTTTAGCTCAGACAATATAAGGCGAGTAGGGAAGAGCGATGTCAATTAACGATAATATTTTGATCAAAATTCGGGATATGAAAGAAAGTCTTACACCCGTAGAGAAACTGGTTGCAGAGTATATCTTAGAGAATTTAGAAGAGATTCCCCATTTATCGATTAAGAGTCTTGCTCAGCTGACGAAAACCAGTGACGCATCGGTATTGCGGTTCTGCAAAACGATGGGGTACAAAGGTTACCGCAATTTCATCGTCAGCATCTCTGCTTCAATTGGCTCTATGGATGACGAGCAGAAGGATCAGTATACCGACATTCAGCCTGGCGATGATTTATCGATTATTATCTCGAATATTTCCCGCAATAATAGTAAATCAATTGAAGATACTTTGAGCGTGATTGATAAAAATGAAATCGCCCGTGCCGTTAAGGTGCTGCGCGAGAGCAACCGCATTGTTTTCTTCGGGATCGGCGCTTCCGGTCTGGTCGGCATCGATGCGGAGCAGAAATTTTCACGGATTAACAAGATGTGCCATACGTACACGGATGGGCACAGCCAACTTACGGCCGCGACACTTCTTGATAAATCGGATGTGGCCATCTTTATTTCAAATTCCGGCAGCACGATGGAAATACTGGATTCGCTGGAAATTGTCAAAAAGAACGGTGCCTGTGTCATTGCCATTACCAAATACAATAAGAGTGAGTTAGCTGAAAAAGCGGATATCGTGCTAAGTATATCTACGCCTGAGGTTACCATTCGCAGCGGCGCGATGGGATCGCGCATTGCGATGCTGACCGTGATTGATATTCTGTTTGCTGGAGTAGCAAGCGCAGAGTATAAGAAGGTCAAGAAATATTTGTCTAAAACACATGATATTATTGCCAGCAGCAAGCATCGCAGATGAATAGAGAGGACAACGGCTAGGCATGATAAAGCCGTTGTCTTTTTTTGTCGTAATTTAAAATAAAAATTCAAAAGTTTTTTGTAAAATAAAATAAAATTTCAAAAACTATTGACCGTTATGAAATTTTTCGCTAGTATGAATTTAGAAACTTAAAGAAACAAACAGGATAGGAGGATGACTTATGGATGAGTATCTATCGGGGTTGACTACGGAAGAGATTAATGAGAAAACACTGATGATCGACGAATGTACAACAGAACAAATGCTGCGTTTGATGAATGAACAAGATGCTACTGTTCCAGCGGCAGTTGGAGCGGAAATACCACAAATTATGAAAGCGGTTGACATCTTGCATCATGTATTGAAAAATGGCGGTAGAATGTTCTACGTAGGGGCCGGATCTTCTGGCAGACTCGGTGTGCTCGACGCTTCTGAATGTCCTCCTACTTTTGGTGTAGATGCCACGCTGGTGCAAGGTCATATCGCTGGAGGCGATGTGGCTCTAAGATTTGCAGTTGAAGGTTTTGAGGATAACGCAGAGGAGGGGGTCGCACTCATTGAGCGGTGCGGAGTGACGAACAAGGACGCGGTTATTGGCATTACAGCCAGCGGCAGCGCACAATTCGTTATTGCCGCTTTGAAAAAGGCGCAAGAAATCGGTGCTGCGACAATCGGCGTTGTGAATAACAAAGGCTCGAAGTTAGCACCTGTTAGTGATGTATGTATCGCCCCTGTCGTTGGGCCGGAAGTGATTATGGGATCCACCCGATTAAAAGCGGGGACAGCACAGAAGCTGGTTCTTAATATGCTTACGACTTGTACGATGGTCAAACTTGGGAAGACTTATAATAACCTAATGGTTGACATGAAGGCCAGCAACATCAAATTGTATGATCGTTCCATACGTATCATTAAGGCGGCAACGGAAGTTGACGATGCCACTGCAATTTCGCATTTGGAAGCTGCTTCCATGAATTGCAAATTAGCCATTATGATGATCAAAACAGGCATGAATGCCGCGGACGCTGAACAAGCGTTGCAGCAAAGTGAAGGCAGTTTGAAAAGAGCCATACGTACCTTTCTTCAAGTTGTGTAAATAACTGAAATTATTAGGAGGTCTGTTTTTGATGAAAAGAAAAATGCCCGTATTAGCATCCGTAGTAGCTTTAACTATGGCTTTAACAGCTTGTGGTGGCGGTAATTCCGGTACGAAAGAAACAACTTCACCAGCAGCTTCTGCTCCTGCAGCTACAGCTGGCGCTTCAACGGCGAAAGACACCATTACAGCTTTGCTGCCGCCGGTTTCACCGAACTACCAAAAGACTTTCGAACAAATGTCGAAAGACTTTAATGCCTTATATCCGAATCTGACGCTGAAAATCGAACCGGCTAGCTGGGAAGATATGAAGCAGAAATTGGATACACAAGTGAATGCGGGCAGCCCGCCGGATATTGCGTTCGGAGGCTCTGACGGCATCCCTAAATATGTTCAGCAAGGTCTGCTCATGGACATCACGGATGCAGCAACTCCTGAAATGATTAATGATTACGATAAAGCTCCGCTTGAATACATGAAAAACGGTAAAGGTCTTTACGGCTTCCCGGCTTATATGGAAGTACACGCACTGGGCGGAAATAAAGAATTCTTGGAAAAAGCAGGAATCGATTGGAAGAAAGTACAAACAAACGGCTGGACTTACGATGAATTCCGTCAAGCGATCAAAAAAGGCGTCGTAACTGAAAACGGCAAAACGCGCTACGGCTTCGTATTTGCAGTGAAAGGCGTTGCTGCGGTAGATTATTTGGGAATCATGGCCAAAAATGCCGGCATGCCGAACGCGTTTAATAAAGATTTGAAATATGCGTACACTAGCAAAAACTACCTAGGTCTTCTCAAAGACCTTCGTCAGCTGATTGATGACGGCTCCATGCCGAAAGAGCTTAGCTCTGTCGACGCTGGTAAACGTTGGAACATGTTCTTGACGGGTCAAACGATGATCACAGGTAAAGGTCTTGCGGTATTTGAAAATTCCGCTAAAACAAACAATGCGAAGCTGAAAGCAGCTGACGCAAGTGCTGTAAAAGACTCTATCCCAGTTGATTATGTAGTATTGCCGGCTCCAACGTTCCAAGGTGCAAAAATGTCTTCCGCTGCTGTCGTTGACGGTTACATGACGTTCCGTGGTAAAAAAGAGCCTACTGCTGAGCACAAAGCAAATGTTGTAAAAGCAGCTTACTTCCTAGCTAGCGGTAAAAATGCGGCAACAACAAACAATGATCTGTTCTCCGCTCATATCACGCAAAGCGCTAAAAAAGCGGCTGAAAGCATGAAAGTTGAGAGAAGCCCAGAGAACGTTGCAGCAGTTGATTTCATGCTTAAAAATGCAACGCCAGCTCGTTCCGATATCCCGACTGAACTAGGTGCTAAAGCGATCAAACTGGAAACAGAAGTTATCGTACCTAAGTTCCAAGGTCTAATTGCTGGCGAAATTACGCCTGAAGCCATGTATGAAGCTGTGAAAACGGCTGCGATCGCTGCATTCGGCGCAGACGGAATTGTAAAAGATTAATCATAGGTTATAAGCATCGGATAGTCGTGGAGCAGGTTACACGGCTATCCGAACTATTTTAAACCGGGTTTTCTGAAACGGGTTTGGGGGTTTGACAGTATGGCAACGAATATCGCTAAACCGATGAAAAGAAGAGGAATCAAAGGAGAAGGTGTTTGGGGATATGCATTTATTGCCGTCGCTTTGGTTGTTTTTGCGATGTTCACCGCATACCCAGTTGTAAGTGCGTTTATCATCAGTCTCCAGGAATACAAGCCTCTTGGTTCCACTTATGTTGGATTCGCCAATTACGCTTCTTCATTAAAAGATCCTTTGTTCTGGCAAGCAATGCGCAACACGGTTGTCTATACGATTTTGACCGTGCCTGTTAATTTGATCTTATCCATGGTGATCGCGATCTTGATTCTTCCGCTGAGGAAGAAAACGCAAGGATTCTTCAAAGGTATTTATTACTTGCCAGTCGTAGCTTCAGGTGTTGCTTTATCCGTCGTTTGGCTTTGGATCTTCGATCCACTTGAGGGCGGGATTCTCAATCAACTGATTCATTTCTTCGGAATCAGCAATCAGAACTGGTTGGGTTCAAGTAAAACAGCTATGTTCTCTTTGGTTCTGATGTCTTGGCTGTCTAGTCACGGCACAAGCATTATCATCTACCTGGCAGGACTGCTCGGTATTGATGATACGTTCTACGAAGCGGCGGAAATGGATGGAGCGAACTTCTTCCAAAAGCTGTGGTACATCGTTGTTCCTTCTTTAAAACCAGCTACGTTATTCCTTCTGGTAACGGGTGTTATCGGTTCTTTCCAAGTGTTCCAGAATGCTTACCTGATGACCGGCGGTGGCCCGAACAATGCGACTACGATGGTTGGCCTACTGATTTTCAATAATGCATTTACTTATTTCGAATTCGGTAAAGCCGCGGCACAATCGCTGATTCTAGCTGTTATTATCGCAGGGATTTCGGTTATTCAGTTCAAATTTGCAGGAAAAGATGTCGACTATTAAGAGAGGGGATGGATAAATAATGGCTTTATACAGCAGTCATGCAGGCAAACCTAGAGTAAAAACCATTCGCAATTCAATCATTTTTATCGCCCTTCTACTTTTTGCTTTGGCGACGATATTTCCAATCTATTTCATGGTCATTTCATCCTTCGCAGATCCGGTTGAGGCAGGAGCGGTGAACTACTCCATTTTACCAAGCAAGTTCACATTCGCTTCCTTTAAATATTTCTTTGATTATAGCGAGTATTCGTATCGGTGGATTTTGAATTCCCTGATCGTAGCTACTACCGTGATGGTATCCAATGTTATTTTCGCCAGTATGGCAGGATATGCATTCTCTAAACTTCGTTTTAAAGGGAGAGGCGTGCTGTTTGCCGTACTGCTTGTCTCTATGATGATCCCTTACCAAGTTACGCAAGTTCCTTTGTATATTCTGGTTGTTAATGTGTTCAATTTGCAAAACACGTACAGCGCCTTAATTATGCCGGGTATCGTTACTGTCTATAATATTTTTCTGGCTAAACAGTTTATGAGCAGCATCCCGAACGAGATTATGGAAAGCGCCAAAATCGAAGGGTGCAGCCAGTTCACGATCTATTGGAGAATCATTCTGCCTTTGTCTAAAACCGTACTTGCGGTTATGGCAATTCTAACGTTCATGGACAGCTGGAACACGTTCTTCTGGCCGCTTTTGGTCACCAATACGATGGATATGCAGACGATCCAAGTTGGACTCAAAAACTTCCGCTTCGCCAATACGACGTTTATCGCGCCGATGATGGCGGGTGCTACGATCTCTGCACTGCCGATGTTTATTCTTTTCTTCAGCTTACAGAAGTACTTCTTAGAAGGTGTAACGGTTGGAGCGGTAAAAGGCTAATACAAGCCGAGCGTGGGGGAGGTATCACTTCAGCATGATTGTGTCTTGGAATGAACAATATCGTCAGTCTGTTATTGCGTTATGGAATGAGGAAGCCGTGAAAGATGGCTACAAGGAGCTTACCGAACAAGCTTTTGAGCGTATTTTTACGGCAAACCCTTATTTTGATGAGCAAAATGCTTTTGTTTTATTGGCACAAAATGAGGTTAAAGGATTTGCCTGCGGTTGCACAGGGGACGATCTGCCGCTTGGGGAAGTGGCTGGGTACATCACTTGTATCGTGTTAGCTGATGAATTCCAAACGGATGAGAACTATCAAGGTATGCTGGAAGCTTTGGAGCGCCGCTTTCAGCAATTGGGAAAAAAGCAAGGCGATGTTTTATTTTTTAATCCGATGTTATTGCCGTGGTATATTCCCGGGACTCCGAAGCATGAGCATAACAATGCGCCAGGTGTACCGATTGAAAGTAAATTATATGCGTTTTTACGGCAAGCCGGGTATGTGGAACGTGCCAAAGAGTGCGCTATGTATTTGAAGCTGGACGGTTTCAACGTACCGGAGGATGTAAGAGCCAAGGAACGTAAGGCCGCAGCCGAAGGCTACACAGTGGAATTGTTCGATAAAGAAAAGCATAACGGCGTTAAGGAAATGCTTAATGGCTTTAATAATCTTTTGTGGCAAAGGGAAATCGGGCAGTGCACGGCAGATGGTGTGCCGGTGGTCATTGCTGCATATAAAGGAAACGTCATCGGATTTGCAGGTCCGGTGATTCGTCAGGACAACGGCCGCGGCTACTTTGCGGGGATTGGCGTGCTTCCTGAGCATGAGGGACATGGTCTGGGCAGCCTGCTATTCTTTAAGCTGTGCGAAGCTTTTCGTTCGATTGGGACCGAATATATGTCGCTCTATACAGGGAGTACAAATCCGGCCATTCGTATTTACGAGAAAGCGGGCTTTACAACCGTCAAACAATTTTCTGTCATGAGAAGGGAGTTTGTGTAAATGAGCGAGCAAAAGTTAACGATTCTGGCCATCGGCGGTCATGTTGGTGATGCCGAATTAACAGCTGGAGGCGTATTGGCAAGCCACTTTTTGAAGGGGGATCGCATTGCGACCCTAGCGCTGACAGCAGGCGAACGCGGCGTTCCGGCAGGACAAGATATGGCCAAATATCGCGTACAGAAAGTAAAAGAGGCGAATACATTTGCCGAGATGCTTGGCGGAGAAGCGTTCGTCTTTGACGATATTCCCGACGGCGAGCTGCAGGATAACCAAGAGATGCGCTTCCGTGTATGCGATGTCATTCGTCAGGTTCGACCTAACGTGATCATTACGCATTGGAAGAACAGCATGCACAAGGATCATATGACCACGCACCGCATCGTGAACGATGCCCGCTTTTTTGCCGCATTGCCTACTTTTGAGCGGGAGCTTCCGGCACATTTTGCCCAGAGACTGTATTATGCCGAGAACTGGGAGGACGCGGTCGAGTATCGTCCCTATGTGTATGTCGACTTCGACGAAGAAGCTTTTGATCTATGGGTGAAGGCGGTCTCTACACACTGGTTCGTAACAGGCAGCAAGTCGTTCAAGTATTTGGAATACTACAAGCATTTGATGAGAGTCCGCGGCCTTGAAGCCAGAAAAGAATATGCACAAACGTTCATGATTCCGGAAGAAAATATGCGTGTGCTCAAAACTGAATTATAGACATTAACCGACCTCTGCACGCAGCCGCTTATCTAAACATAAGGCTCGGGTAGAGGTCTTTTTCAATCAAACAGGAACGAGGGGAAAGCTATGATTCTTAACGGTATCGATTGTATCGGGCAGTACGCCCACCTATTCAAAGGGAAACGACTGGGGCTGATTACGGCGCCAACGGGATTGAACAAGGATTTTGTATCTACCATTCAAATTTTGCATGAGAATTACAATCTTACGGCATTGTTCTCTCCGGAACATGGGGTGCGGGGAGATCAAGCGGCAGGCGCACTGGTAGAAACGTATCTGGACCCGATTACGCAAGTGCCGGTGCATAGCTTATACCGGAAAGATTCCAAGCGTCTGAGCCAGGACATGCTGGATGAGGTTGATATGGTTGTCTATGACATTCAGGATGTGGGTACCCGCTATTATACATTCATTTATACAATGCTCTATGCTTTGGAAGACTGTGCGAAAGCAGGCAAGCCTTTTGTAATTCTTGACCGGATCAACCCGCTGGGCGGAGTGAAGGTGGAAGGGAATATACTAAAGCCGGAATATCAATCTTTTGTAGGCAATTATCCGCTTGCTGTGCGCTACGGCCTGACGGTCGGGGAGCTTGCGATGATGGCAAACGACCAGATGAAGTGGAACTGCGAGCTGCATGTGGTTCGTTGTGAGGGTTGGGAACGGAACATGCTTTTCCCGGAAACCGGACACGAATGGATTATGCCTTCTCTAGGACTGCCAAGGTTTAATTCGGCCATGCTGTACCCTGGAACGTGTATTTTTGAAGGCACGAACTTGTCGGAAGGACGAGGGACGACCATTCCTTTTGAAGCGATCGGGGCACCGTTCATCGATGGGCAGAAATTGACGGATGAAATGAATGCGAAGAAACTCCCTGGTGTTGTTTTCCGGCCGGTTTATTTTAAACCTAGCTTTTCCAAGCATCAAGGAGAGTCTTGCAGCGGTGTTCAGATTCATGTGCTGGATACTCAGGCCGTTCAACCGCTGGAGACCGGGATCACCCTCCTGTACACCATAAAAAACAATTATGAACAGTTTGCTTTCCTGCCGCCTTTCCGGGAAGGTTCGCGGCCTTTCATGGATTTATTGTGCGGGGACAATGTATATCGTCAAGATAACGTAGATGTTCCGGCGCTGCTTCAGCAATTCCGAGAAGAGAGCCGTACCTTTGCACAGATGAAAGAGCAGTATCATTTGTACAAATAGAAAAAAGAAAGAAAAGAGATGTGACCCTATGAAAAGATACGTAGCGGGGCTGGATGGCGGAGGTACCAAAACGGCAGTGACAGTAGCGGATGAGCATGGTCTCGTGGTTCACGCCTTTACATCCGGCGCTATTAACTATAATGGACAAGACGCGGATAGTATCCGGCACAGTTTTCAGGATATTTTTGAAGAGATCGCAGGCGTCTGCGGGGGACTGGAGAACTGCGGACAAATCGTCATCGGCGCAGCAGGGGTAAGCAATCCTACCGTATCCGCGCGCTTAGAGGCGAACGTCAGGGAGTGCGGCTATCAAGGGAAGCTGTTCATTACCGGCGACCAGGAGACGGCCCTTTGCGGTGCGCATGACAGCGAATACGGCATTATTTTGATTGCGGGTACAGGGTCAATTTGTTATGGCAAAAATGAGGACGGAGTGACTCACCGTGCCGGCGGTTACGGCCATCTTATCGATGATGAGGGCAGTGGCTACAGTATCGGCCGCGACCTGCTGTCAGCTCTGGTTCGGGCGCAGGACGGAAGGATTGAGGGGACCGTTATTGCAGGTATGGTTTATGAGCAGCTTCAACTCTCTACGGTTCAACAGATCATCGGATTTGTATATAACAAAGAGACGAACAAAAAGGACATCGCAGCCTTGGCGCCTATTCTGTCTGAAGCTTGTACGCAAGGTGACGAAACGGCGCTGGCTATTGCAGCCAAAAGTGCTGAATCGCTGTTCGAGATTGCCGTTCCCGTCGTGGAAAAGCTGTCTCTGCAGCAAGGAAGCCTTGCCATGGCCGGAAGCGTGCTGCTCAACAATAGCTATGTGCGGAGCGCATTCGTTAAGAGATTGGGCGAAAGATATCCCGATTTGACGTGTATTACCGCCAAAAAGGATGCAGCAAGCGGGGCGGTTCTCATGGCGCTGAATCGATTGGATTAGGTGGAAGAGAACGTAATGGACTAGGGATAGAGCAAGAGTAATGCAAGAACAGAGCAAGGATAGAGCAAGAGATAAAGAGTTAATGTTTCGCATAGAGGTTTTTTCTAATGAGGGAGTGGGATAGAGAATGAAACAGATTCAGGACATGACGCTTAAGGAGAAGATTGGACAGATGCTTCTTTGCGGGTTTGAAGGCATCGAAGCTACGGATAAGTTGAAGGCGCTTATCGCTGAGCATCATATAGGCGGCGTTATTTATTTTGCGCGTAACGTGGAGCAAACCGAGCAGGTGGCTGAGCTTTCCAAGCAGCTGCAGCAGATCGCAGAGGATTCAGGGACATTACCGCTTTGGGTTTCCATTGACCAAGAGGGAGGGATGGTTGCCCGGATTACGGAAGGCGTCGCGTTGATGCCTGGGCAGATGGCTTTAGCGGCTGGAGCGATTCTAAGTGATGAAAGAGGAAGCGACGCGGCTTATGAAGCAGCGTTGATTTCCGGCAAAGAGCTAAGAGCGCTTGGGATCAACCTGAACTTTGCTCCTGTGCTCGATGTCAACAACAATCCGGACAATCCGGTTATCGGCGTGCGCTCCTTTGGCGAGTCGGCAGAGCTTGTCGCTGAATTCGGACGACGTTCGGTGCAGGGCTTCCAGGATGCTAACGTCGTTGCGACGGCCAAACATTTCCCGGGACATGGCGATACGAGCGTTGACTCACATCTGGATTTGCCGACGATTGTTCACGATCAAGAGCGGATTCGCGCTTTGGAGCTGGTGCCTTTCGTCAAAGCGATCGAAAACGGTGTTGATGCGATTATGTCTTCGCATATTTATTTCCCGGCGTTTGAGGCGGAAAAGCTGCCTGCGACACTATCTAAATCCGTATTAAGCGGACTGCTGCGCGAGGAGCTGGGCTACGAAGGTGTCATCATGACCGATTGCATGGAGATGAATGCTATCGCAGAGCATTACGGCACCGTCGCTGCAAGCGTCATGGCGATCGAAGCCGGGGCTGATCTTGTGCTCATCAGCCACAGGCTTGACCGCCAGATCGGCGCCATCGCCGCGATCGAGCAAGCCGTGCATGAGGGCCGCATAAGCGAAGCACGCATCGACGCGTCAGTGCAAAGGCTGCTCGCGCTCAAGGAGCGCCGCGGGTTGCTTGTGCCGCAGACGGGCTCGGAGGCTGAAGTGGGGACCGCGGAGCATTGCGCGGTCGCCCAGCGTCTCAGCGAAGCCAGCATCACGCTCGTCAAGGACGAGCAGGGATTGCTGCCGCTGAAGCGCGTGAAGACGCTCGCGGTCACCGTGGCCGCAGCGGTTTCTTCCGGCGTCGACGAAGCATACGCCGGACCGGCAAGCTTGGGCGCAGCGCTTGCGGAGCGTGGCCTCGACGTGCTCGACCGCGTGCTGCCGCTGGCGGAAGTCGGCGGGCTGACAGGATCGGTGCTGGCAGCGGCTGAAGAAGCGGAGCAGATCGTCATCGGGACATACAATGCCCGATTCCATACTGCACAGGTCGAGCTCGTGCGCGCCCTGCAGGCTCTAGGCAAGCCGCTCGTCGTTGTCGCGCTGCGCGTGCCATACGATTTGCTGGAGCTGCCGGAGGTTTCCACTTTCATTGCCGCTTACGAAAGCCGTCCGCTGGCGCTGCAAAGCACAGCCAAATGCTTGCTGGGCGAGCTGGAGATGAAGGGCCGGTTGCCGGTTACCTTAGGTTCCGGTTACCCGGCAGGCTGGAGATGGGAGGGCGGACTGTGATGCTCCGTTCACTTCTGAACCAGAACCCGCTGACCGTAGCGGGTATCATGTCCGGTACTTCCTTGGACGGCATCGACGTCGCCATCGTTCGCATCGATGGCTGCGGCGTCGATGCCAAAGTCCGACTGCTGCACTTCGAAAGCTTCTCCTACGAGGAGGAAGTGCGCGAAAAGCTGAAACAACTGTGCTCCATCGATCACTCGAATGTCGCCCTTTTGTGCGGCATGAACTTTGCCATCGCCGAGCGGTTCGCAGACGCTGTTCTGCAAACGGCCGCTGCGGCAGGGATGGGTATGGCGGATATTGATCTCATCTCCACCCATGGGCAGACCGTGTGGCACATTCCGGTGGCGGATGAGACGGATCCTTACCTGCCGAAGTCGACGCTGCAGATCGGCGATTTGTCCGTGATTGCTAAACGGACGGGCATACCGGTTGTTGGCGACTTCCGCACCGCCGATATGGCGGTCGGCGGCCAAGGCGCTCCTCTTGCGCCTTATGGGGACTTCATTATGTTCCGCGATGCGGCCAAAGGGCGCATCCTGCAAAACATCGGCGGCATAGGCAACTGTACGGCGATTCCAGCTCAAGGAACGGAGGAAATCTCGAACCCAGCCAAAGAATCGGCAAGCGTCACAGCAACAACCCATGTCGATGCTAGCAATCTCATTGCTTTCGATACAGGTCCGGGGAATATGATCATGGACCAAGTGGTTTACGAGCTCTCCGAGGGCAAACTTACCTATGATGCTGATGGCGCATGGGCGGCGCGCGGGCAAGTACACATAGAGCTGCTAGAAGAGATGCTGGCGCATCCGTATTTCGCACAGCTTCCTCCCAAGACAACGGGACGCGAATTGTTCGGTAAAGCCTATACCGCGGCATGGCTCAAAACCGCTTTGGACCGCGGACTTGCGCATGAAGATATCGTCGCTACGGCGACGGCATTCACAGCGTATTCCATTGCTCGCGCTTATCAGGATTTCGTCTTCCCGCACTGTGCCATAGCGGAAGTCATCGTGAGCGGCGGTGGCGCGCGCAATCATACCCTGCTCAGCATGCTGCAGGAGCTGCTTCCTCAGCAAGCCATCCTTACCTCTGACGAGCTCGGCATTTCCGGCGACGCCAAAGAAGCCATACTGTTTGCCCTGCTGGGCAACGATTGGATTCACGGCGTGCCTAACAATTTGCCTTCAGCGACTGGAGCGGAGCGCCCAACTATTATGGGGAAGTTGGCTTTGCCTTAGGCATGTGGCTATAACATAGAGATGAATTAAACAACAGGAGATTTAGATTGATATCTTGATACTAAGTGAAGATCTGCCAAAACTACTATGAAAATGCTCTGTTTTCATAATGGCTTTGGCAGTTATACGTTGTTAGCTTGCCTACAGATATAAGGTGTTAAACCCGAGGGGAAGATGGTAAGTTAGATTCTTATTTATTTTATTGGTGTGTAGGTCTTTGTGAATCCCTCAAGATATAATTGAATTTCGTTCTCTTTATTCTTTAAAACGGATACCTCATCTAACCCAAGATACAATAAAGAACTTGGGTTATTGGTTATTAGACCTAAAAACTGTAATATCCCGAGAGGCTCTGTCAGGTTTAATAATTCACTAAGTTTACCGATTTCCTTACCTAATTCAACTGGTGTAATCTTTATACCGATTTGATGAAATAGACGATCGTATTGGTATTCCTCAAGGAAACTGCTATCCTCTTCGATTTTTTCTCCATTTGCAACTAATCTTGAAATATGTTTAATTCTATCTTCATATTTTTCAAACTCAACGGCTCCAGCTAAATCCCTATAGTAAAAAAGTTGATGATACTCAGTTCCAAAGCATCTTTCAATTGATTTCCACTCCATATATTCGTTTGATTGCAAGACTAATTCTTGTACTTCCTCTGGACTTAGTCCCCTTCTGAATGCATCAATTGCAAGCTTCTCAATTCTTTGATGAACGTCCCAATCAGCTTCAAACTTTTCTTCCTTCAATTTCACCATCTCCTACTCATTATATATCAAATTATATCTTATTTGGAAAAAAATACATTTCATATATTTAAAATTTATTGAAGTTAAGTTATAATTTGGAAATCTACTGGCCGGTAGCCATTTTATGATAAAGAGAGGAACTTCAATAATTCAAGTGCTGAAGCGGTTACTGTTCTTGCAAGAACTGGAGTGTATCTAACGGAATCACAGTTAGCTTCGAGGTTGGTCCAAGTAGGCTTGATTGCCGCGATTTCTGATGGACCGTTGCCTGTAGGAGATTTCATTCTGTTGTGCGCAGGGACAGCAGCGTTGGGGATTTATGCTTATAATTATGTCAATAACCAGACAGCCATTGCTCAGAATATGGGACAGTATCACGGAACACAAATTCAAAATGCTGTAAACGGATCTATTGCAATAACATCTAGTGTACTATGGAATTTTCAACAAGGCATAAACCATTATAGTGCATCGCGTTGTTGTGAAACGGTTGGTGGTGGAATATCAGTTGGTAGTCCTATTACTTTAGTAGTAGCACAAAGCAGAGCTTGGATAGCTCTAGATACCTTCAATAGAAATAGCACATATGCTTGGCAAGTAGCAAATGCATTGCCGGGAACCCCTTATGCACACGCAAAACACGACTACACAAACAATTATTATACACCTGGAAATTATCCACATTGGCATTCACCTACAAATGGAGGGCATCATTTTTATCGGTAGTATATTTATACAAAGGCGTGATTATAATCGCGCCTAATAATACTGGTAGAGAACAGGATGCTGGTCTCGTAAGGATCAGACCATTCCTTGAGTCAATGAATTATACAATTAAGTGGAACGAATTTGATAAGACAGTAGTGGTTACAAAAAATAATAGAAATATTCTGTTGGACTATAGTAATAATTTCATTATGGTAGACTCATTGTATGAAATACAAACTCCAATATAGGGGCCTATATATTACAGTTTAAATTTGATAAACTTAGTAATAAAGGTATACATTAAAATTATTAATCTTTGAACTTTGATATAGTATAAAAACATCTTGAGACGCTCCTAAGAGCGTCTCAAGGTGTTTTTATTTGGTAGAGCTCACCTGCAGAAGGTGGGCTTCTTTGGTTTTGTTGAAATGCGTCAAGGTGAAGAGGTAATCGCCTTTGTAGTAGCTGTTCGTGTAGGTGCCATTCCCAGCGCCGACATCGGTCTCCATCACGACGTAGCCGGCATCGTTAGGCTCGCCGCGCTTTTTGACGGTCTCGATGGCTGGCTGCAGCAGCGCCAATGGCTTCGAGCCCCAAATGCTGAGCGAAGTGACGACGGCCTCCTTCGGGTTGCCCTTCGCCGGCTCTACCAGCAGCGACAGCTGGTAGGCCGGATAGCTCAGCAGCAGCTTCACGCCCACTGGCGTTGCTGCTGCAGCTTTCGGGCCGGCCGCAGCCCCCACGGCGGCCTCTCCAGCCGCCGCATCAACTCCCGCGGAGGCGTCAACCGACGCCTCCTGGCCTGCAAGCAGGACGCTGGCATCCTGCAGCGTCACCTCGGCCGGTTTGCCCAGCAAGTCTTCAACTTTCTTGCTGGACAAACCGAGGAAGCCCTGCAGGCTGGCCTGGCCGCCTGCAAAAAAGCTCCGCAGCAGCGGCGCGCCGTCTGCGTCAAATACCGTGCCAAGGCCGTCATAGACGCCGGTCTTGAAATCGCCCTTGTAGACGAGTTTGCCCAACTCGTCATAAGCTTCTCCGGCGCCGTTCAAGACGCCGCTCACATACGTGCCCTTGAAGCGGGGCACGCCCTTCTCATCGAAGGCGGTGCCCTCCCCGCCATACGTGCCTGCAAGGAACTGGCCTTTATATTTCATCAGGCCGCTGGCATAAAACTCAGTGCCTTCGCCGGAGTAGCTGCCGTTCAGGAAGCCGCCTTCATATGTAAGAAGGCCTTTTGTATCATAAAGCTTGCCTGCCCCGCTATATTGTCCGGCTGCAAATTCCCCTTCATATCGGGCGATGCCGCCTGAAGAGAACAGCTTGCCCGCCCCGTTGTATAAGCCGCCGTTAAACGCACCTTCGTAGAGCAGGTCGCCGCTTGGGGCAAATAATTTCCCGGCCCCGCCGTACTTGCCGTTTTGAAATTCGCCGATATACAGCACTTTTTGGTTGGTATCGTACAAAGTGCCCGCCCCGTTGTAAGCATCTCCGGCAAAAGCGCCCTTATACAGCAGCGTGCCATGCTCGTCATAGAGAGAACCTGCGCCTGATTTCTGCCCCTTCTCGAAGTCGCCTTCATAAGCCAGATTGCCGTTCTTGTGATACAGCTTGCCTTTCCCCGCATAGAGACCGTCAACTAAATCGCCCACGTAGCGGGCATCTTTTTCAGCGCCAACCACTTTGCCGTTTCCGGAAAATCCAGTCAGCTTCGGCGTGTTTTCCTGAAGGACTGGCACCCGGTGCAGCCATTTATTTATAATTGCCGGCGGCTTAATAAAGATAAAAAAGATCAAAACGAGAATCAGCAAGGTAATGAAGAGAAGCAGCCGTTTGGAGACGTAATACGAGCCGATCAACACATAATTTTTTAATGAGGTTTCACGCGTTTGCAGCATGACCCTTAGCATCTGTTGAAGCTTGATGATCGCAAGTTTAGGCAGCCTTCCAACGGTTTGGATGGCTTTCATGACATGGCCGATGAAAGGTGCGACGACAGGTTTTAGCACTTTTTCAAGGGTTTTGACCGGCTGAATCTCCAAATGATTTCACTCCTAGAAGGATGATCGATTTTTGAAACAAGGTATTAGGGCACTTGAATGGTCATTTGTCCAGGCTGCTGAATTTGAATGACGCCGCCCCAATTGCACATGCACTTGGAGGAGTTGTTCAGAGCAGGCATGTTCGCGACGAGCACAGTTGGCGATCCTGACGCCCATGGCGCTGCTGTTACCGGAATGCAGGGCATGGGAGTCAGCGCGCCGAACGCCGCCGCGGTCGCAGCTGCAACCGTAGGATTGGCCATCGAATTGCACATCCCAAACGGTAAAATATTCACCATCGGCTTATTATCCATGATGTTCGCGATGGGCATTGCGGTCATAACCATATTGGCCGGCAGCACCATTAACGAACTGGGAGCGGCACCGAAGGAGCACTGAAGCATCGCACCGCCGCAAACGAGGTTTCCCATGGTTTTCTCTCCTTATATATATCAGCTATGTAAGAATTGTTTTTCAATGTTAAGTGGGAGGAACTTGAGAGATTGGATCATCTTGATGAGCTTAAGACTGTTTTTCAGCGCTAACGGGGTGGAATTTGGATCGTTCCGGTCTGTTTCCATTACTTTTATACTACTAGAAAAGCTGGTAACCATCAATCAATTACTAGTTTCGATTCTATTCGCTAAGTTTCTCCAAAAGATGGATGCGAGAGTGAGGGAGATATTGTACTATAAAAGAAGAGTTGCAAGCGAGCGGAGGGATTCATTGTGGCAAGGTTAAAAGCAGTAAAGCTGGGACTTGCGATGCTGCTGTCAACAGCTCCGGTTATGGCGATAGGGCCGGCGGCGGAAGCTGCGTCAGTAAAGGCTTTGACCATGAAAGAAGCGATGGATCAAGGGGTGAAAATAAGTTCCGTACTGCGGGACGCCAAAACGGATATTTCGAAAAAAAAGCTGGAGCTGGAGCAGGCCCAGCATGCGGTTAAAAGCGAGGAGGCGAAGGCATCCGGACTTTTTGCCAAGCCCCGCAATTTGAGTCAAGACTTGACGACCCGGTTGAAGGTGCCGGAGGCCAACAAACAGCTCTATATTGCCCAGGAAACGCTGCGTCAATCGATGAATACGGTTCGTTTCGATGTACAGAAAGCGTATCTGGCGGCTTATCAGGCTGGAACAACGGAGGAGAATGCACGCAAGAAGTGGGAAGAAGCCAAGACGGATGTGGACACGGTGGCAAAGAAGCGGAAATTCGGGCTTGCGGACAGCGCCGAGCAGGATAAGGCGGATAAGGCGTTGGAGAAGGCCGCATCCGACTACAAACAGGCCCAATTGACAGCCAAATCGAGTCGTCTGGCACTCGGCAATCTGCTTCATTTGGATATGGAAAATAAGGTCCAGCTTTCGTTCGAACCGGATTATGCGAATCTCGATCAGAAGCAGCTGCCAAGCTACATCAATAGCGCGCTGAAGTCGACGCTTAGCCTGCTCAAGGATACGGAAGATCGGCGGTTGGCCGATCATAAACTAAGCACGACGCGCGATTTGTACAGTTCCAAATTTGGAAGCAGCCGGATGAAGGTCATGGATGGGTTGTATAAGGCCAAGGATATAGACATGGAGATGTTCCTGGCCAGTTATGAGACGACTCTTTCTCAGGTGAAAAAGGAGTGGGAAGGATATTTCCTTTTACTTGGCTTTATTCCTATTCCAAAATCGCTGCTTCAAGGGGAGTTTGACGGGCTGCGTTACTTGGACGATTTACGCGATGCGCTGCCGATTGCCACCATGGAACAGAACAAGGCTGCGCTTCAAGAGAAGGAGAGCAGAGCGGCGGTTATTGCTGCCGTGAGGGCGTCCTATATGGAGGCAAAAGGTGCGGAAGAAAGCTACGCGCAGGCTTTGCGCGATAAAGATAGCGCAGTAAGCGCATTGGGCAGTGCGACCCAGAAAGTGAAGCTCAGCTTGATGAAAACCGAAGAGCTTGCACCGTATAAGGAAGCGGTGAGCAAGGCGGACGAGCAAATCCTTTCTGCGCAAATGAGTTATGAAACGGCACTGGGCAAGCTGGATATCGATACAGGCGGGGCTGTTGAAAAAACGCTGAAGAAAGGCATCCTGCCATATCGGAATTTGGATGACGGACTCGCTGCCGTCAAAGCACAAAATCCGAAAGCGCCTGCGGGCACTTGGAAGCTGAAGCCGGCTGTAGGTCCGCTGCTCAGTGATTTTAGCGTGACGGTGAACAAGAAGCTCGGCGCAACGGAATATGCGGTATTTACCAAAGACGGCGTTCCGGTCGGCAAACGGGTCAAAGTCAATAAAGCGGTGCGGAATTTAACGCTTAAATTCAGTCAAATCGACAGCCTGAAGGTTGTGCTGTACGCAAAAGGGAAACCGATAAGCGAGCTGCTGCTGGAGGGCAAAGGAACTGCCGGGCAGTTGGCAGCGCAAGTCGTTGATAGTGGCGATGGCGCAACAACTGGCGGAAGCTCAGCAGGAGACGGAACCGCAGGCAGTGGAGCAGCCGGTGAAGGAAGCAACGGTGCAAGCGGGGCCGGCAGTGAGAGCGGCCCAGGTGCTGACGAGGAGAAAGGACTAGGCACGGTAATTATTGGTTCCTACAAGGTGCAGTTGGATGCACTGACGCCGGAAGCCTACAATGCGGCCTCTGCGACGATGTCGGCATCAGGACAGGGAATTTTTTATAAAGCGGATGAGCCTGGTGCGGTCTGGTACGGCATGGACAATGTCGTAGACCCAAGCGTTTTAGCTGATAAGACGAGTTCTGCTGCGCTTTCGAAGGAAGACGAAGCGGCTCTGAAAGTCACCGTCGAAATAACGAAGCCGGGTGCGATTGCTTCTTTGCAAACGCCTGAGCAGCTGCAGCAGCAGATTGACACGCTGAAGAAAGACATTGTGAAGCTGGAAGCGGCCAAAGAAACGGCCGTTACGGATTTGAAGCTGAGCGAGATCGCTGATCTGGCGGTCGAGATCAAGGATGCGCAGGCCCAGCTCGGGATGCTGGAGGCGCTGCAGAAGGGCGACAGCCAAGCAGCTCTTAAGCAGATGGAGTTGGTGAACAACCCGGACGCGCTGATCGCAGCGCTGTCTGAGGAAACCGAGACACCGCCGGGCGAACCGGGCGGTGAAGAACCCCCAGGCGGCACAGCGCCTGGGAATGGCGCGGCCAGCGAAGATGCGCTGGCCGGGAAGGCTGAGCTCCAGCAGACAAAGCTGGAGCAAGCTCTCGCCGCCGGCGAGCCGGAAGCTGCAGCAGCGGCGCTGCAGCAGCTCCTGGCGACGCAGGCGCAGCTTGCGGATGCGCAGACGGGCGCATCCGAGGGGCAGGCTTCGCTCGAAGACGCGAAGCAGAAGCTTGAGGCTGCGCTGAAGCTGGCGCAGGCGCAGGCGCAGGGGGACACGGAGCGGGTCGCGACGCTGACCCGCTCGGTCGAGGCCGTCGCCGAGGCGATGGCGACGGCGAAGAAGGACCTGCTGTTCGCGCAGCTGGACGCCGTGCAGACACTTTCGGCAGCACTGCCGCAAGATGTAGGCGTGCAGCAGCAGCTTGAACAGCAGGTGAAGAAGCTGCTGAAGGACCTGCAGCAGCTGGAGAAGGCCAAGTACGGCCCGGATGAGCAGCAGGCACTGGCCGAAGTTTCAGCGACTTTGTCGCATATAACCGAGGTGGGTAGCGGCACACCCGTCGCGATTCAACCGATTCCGGCAGAAAGCGTGCTTTCTCCCAACATTTTCATCAAATTCGATGCACCGCCTGTTATAATAAACGGGCAGGCATATTTACCTATAAGATCCGTATCGGAATCGTTCGGTGCCGCTGTGGATTGGGACCAAGACAGTCTCACGGTAACGGTCAGCACGGAGTACAGGACCATCACGAACCGCATCCATGATGACAAAGCTTATGTTGATGGCGAGCCTGTGCAAATCGATGGCCCCGCTTATTTGCTGGAAGGAAGAACCTATGTGCCGTTAAGGTTCATAGCGGAATCCCTAGGCCTGCTGGTGGATTGGAACGCATCGGCACAAATCATTCAGATTTCAAATTAAGAGGAGATTAAGAGCGATGAAGAAATCGATTGCGGCATTGCTGCTCGTACTGCTGCTTCTGGGTGCTGCTGGAACTTACCTCGGGTCATACCGGGAGAGCTTCACACTATGGCCTTTTCACAAGAGCATGCCTTTCGACGGTTTATCGAAGGCGATCTCTGATGGGCATAACAATTTATTTGTTATTGATAACGCGAAGAAAACCATTCACAAACTGAATGGGGTCGGTGTTCTGCAATACTCTATTACGAGTGAGACTGGGAAGAACGGGGAAGTGTACCGTTTTAACGATATGGCTGTCGACGATTCAGGATATCTCTACACGATTCGTACGCTGCTTGATCCGTATGGCATTTCCGTTAAATCTGAGCAGATTGTTCGTTATACGCCGGAAGGTCAGTTCGATCGCAGTTTGTTTTCGCAGGAATACAATGACGCGGGAGATCAGCGGTACAGACTGGGATCTTTGCGAAACGTCCAGGTTCACGATGGGAAGGTTTACTTTTTCAATGATGAAGTACAGCAGTTAACCCTTTATCAATCTCCGACTGGCCTAGATGAGCAATCCGAGCCTAAGTCCATATTCACGATAAAGCTCCCGCAAAATAAATATGTCTCCGAAGCGGACGGCTTTAAGCCAGGAGACATCTACTATTCGACGCGCAGCGGAGAAATTTACCGCGCTTTCGGCGATGGGCATTCCGAGCTTGTTTATCCGCTTGAGGGACTGGACCGCACAAGGCGCAATTTCCCGGAGAGCATGCACTTGGACAATCAGGGGCGCCTGATTTTCATCGATTTTAACAACAAGATGATTTCCCGGCTCGATCCCAAGCAGCCTTACACGATCGAAGGCCTTGTGACGGAGGAAAAGGCTGCGGCCAGCGGCGTAGAGCTTGCCTTTGATGCCACGTCGAGCTCGATTGCGGAGGACGGCAGTCTGATTATCGTAGAACCGGCGCAGATCAATCGCCGTCTGCCTGACGGGACGATTACTCCGTCCATGGTAGAAGCCTTGTACAGCAAGCCGGCTAGAATGAGTGCGTTTATTCTTTGGTCGGTCGCCGTGGCGGCGTTGTTGCTTGTGCTTTATGCGATCAAACTTTTCTTCTTCAACCTGCTGCAACGCCGGCTTCCTTTGATGATGAAGCAGATTCTCATTTTGGTGCCGGTCATCGCGGTTTCCATGATTCTGTTGTCGACGGTGATTTACGAGAGCTTCTCGAAGAAAATGGAAGAAGAAACGTTCAGCGAACTTGTTTTGCTGGCTAAGAACGGTCAAAATCTGGTGGACGGCGATAAGCTGGAGAGCCTGACATCACCGCTGGATTACAACGGAGCGATCTATCAAACTTTCCGCAAAAAGATTCAGTCTGTTTTCGAAAATAACGCACGGGATGATAATCAAGGCTTTTACAAAGCCGTTTATAAATATGAGAATGGCATTATTTATCGGATTCTGGAAGATGATGACGGCATGCATATGTTCAATCCGTTTCAACAAACGCCAGAGAACCAGCAGGTTGTGCTGGAAGGCAAGCCGGCTACAGGACAGTGGCAGGACTTCTCCGGCGAATGGCGCTATGCCATTGCACCTATTTTTAACTCGGCGGGTAAAATTGTCGGTGTATTTGAAACAAGTAAAAATCTGGACGGCATCCTCAAACATCGTCAAATCGTCTTGAAATCGATTATCCGCAATATTGCGCTCATTTCTGTCGGTTTGCTGCTTGTGCTCGTTTTGATGACGTATGTATTGCTTTCTTCGATTCGAAAGCTGCGCAACAGCGTCGGTGAGATTGCCAAGGGCAATTGGGATACGGTCGTAACGATCAACACGCGGGATGAGGTGTCAGATCTGGGCGACAGCGTCAATACGATGGCAGCGCGCATCCGGGATTATATTACTAAGGTAGAGAACTTTAGTCAGTCCTACTATCGTTTCGTTCCTCAGCAGTTTTTGCGATTCCTGAACAAGGAAAGCATTCTGGAGGTTCAGCTAGGCGATCAGGTGGAGAAAAACATGTCGATTTTGATTTTTAATATCCGGGGCTTTTATCTCCTGTCCAAAAGGCTTACGCCGGAAGAGAACTTCAACTTCGTCAATTCGTTTCTTAGCCGATTCGGCCCTTATGTCCGCAAGCATCAAGGTCTCATGAACAAGTACTTGGGCGCAGGCTTCATGGCCCTTTTCCCGAATCAGGCGGATGAAGCGCTGCAGGCGTGTATTGAAATGCGCAAGGAGCTGGAACTTTACAATTCGCATCGGGCAAAAGTCGGCTATTCTCCGCTCGATTTCGGCATCGGTCTGCATAAAGGGCCGCTTCGACTCGGAATCATCGGCGAGGAGCAGCGCTTGGAGGGCAATGTGATCTCCGACGGAGTGAATGTGGCGGCGGTGCTTGAGAAAATGACGGAGCCGCTTGGCGCGTCGATTCTCATTACCAATCATGTGGTGCAATCGCTTCAGCAGCCGTCTGGCTTCCAATACCGCAACCTGGGATTGATTCAGGTAGAAGGGGTGAAGGAGCCGCTTCGCCTGTTCGACGTCTATCAGGGCGATCCGGATACGATTCGGGCGCTGAAAGAGAAGACCAAGGTTTTATTCGAGCAAGCTGTCACTTACTACCAGGTAGGCCGTTTTTATGATGCCCGGGAAGCTTTCTTGATGGTCATTAAGCAAAATCGCCAGGATAAGGCGGCACAGCTTTATTTCTATATTTGCGATGAATATTTCCAGAACGGTACGACAGCAGAGTGGAATGGGACATTATCTGTTTCGTGATGAAAGAGGAGAACCTGACATGCAAGTGCACCAGCTAACGAATGAGGAAGACGCAAGCCGGATTACCGAATTTTATTTATCCGCATCATCTTTTGATGATCAGCGGCATACACCTGGGGAATTAGAGCATTTTCGCAATGCTCCCCTGCTTAGCTTGACGCAGCGCAATCATCGGCATTGGTTCATCGAGAATGAAGCTGGAAACATTATTGCCGTAACGAGCTGCAAAGAGAATGAGCATCAATCCGGCGGATTTTTATGGGATTACTTAGCCGTACACCGTGAGTACCGGAGGCATGGCCTCGCGAAAATTTTGTTCCAAGCTCTGGAGACGTTTTCCAGAGAGGCGGGTGGGCGCTATATTTTAACGTATACATGTGACTTGCCTGAATATCAGCCCATTCAAAACATGTTCCGGGCGAACGGCTTTGAAATCATCGGCACTTATCCGAATTACTATTATGAAGGCGAAGCCAGATTAGCTTTCTACAAAACGCTTCTCTGAGACAAATGAACCGATAGATTGGACCTGATGATATGCAAGGAAGCTTAACGAGATGGATGGGACTGCGTTCGGAGGATATCCGAAAGTTGTGGATGATGCTGCCGATCTTTTATTTTAGCGGGATTGCCGAGTCTTTGAACTATACAGCGTTCATGGCTCTTTTTAACCAAAGATTCGGCGTGCAGTATTTGCCCTATATCTATATTGTCGAAGCGGCCATCATGCCTCTGGAGGGCTGGCTGCTGGCGAAGCTCGCCAACCGAATGCCGAAGGCTAAAATGATGACGACGCTCTATCTGATCATGATCGGCTTACTGGTGTTGAACGGTGCGGTGCTGCTGGGCTTCAAGCTGGGCGGCGTTGATTTCCGCTACTATTATCCCATTCTGTTCCTTTCCTCGAACTTTGTTGTAAGGCAGCTGACGCTGCTCTTATGGAGCACGGCATTTGATTTATGTCCTACTCAGCAAGCCAAAAGACTAATGCCGGTGTTCATCGCTTCAACGACAACAGGGGGGATTACCGCCGGTTTAATCGCTCACCAAATCGGCAAGCTGCTCGGTACGGAAGCTGTTTACGCGCTTGCTCCTGTGCTGATGGTGTTCGGCTTCATCTTTTTTCGTAAGGCGCTGGCGCGTTATTTGGCTCCGCTAACGTTAAAAGAAGATCTGCGACTGAAAAATCAGAACGGACCGGGCAACGCTGAGGGAGAAGATCAGCTGCCTGCGGGCTACTACGCGAAGCAGATGCTGCGCAGCCCGTTCTTGCTGTGCGCTATTGCGTTAATGACGCTGATGCCGGCCGTGTATTTTATGATCGAGTACCAGTACTTTACTGCGACGGAAGCTAGGTTTCCGCAGGAGGGGGATTTAACCTCTTTTTACGGTTTAATTACGGCTATTCAATTTACATTCTGTTTGTTGCTGCAAACGGTGTCTACACGCTTAATGAACTGGCTAGGCGCAAGCAATATGCTGCTGGCGATTACGATCTTATTTTTCGGCGGCTTCTGGCTTACCGCGTTATTTATCAATCAGTCGATTGGATTGGCGATGGTTTCGGGTTCCTATGCCGTTTTTTATATTTTGCTTTATTACATAGCGGAGCCGTGTTATCAGCTCTTTTTCAAAATGATGCCGATCTCAAAACGGGATGGCTATCGTTATTTTGCTCAGGGCGTAGCTGCCTCCGGCGGTATTTTAATCGGCTCCTTGCTGTCGCTGCTTCACTCTTTCGGTCTGATTCAGCTGTCGCCTCTGGCTTGGCTAGGCGTGGGTCTAGCTGCGATCCTCGTCATTGTCGCATGGTACGGAAGACATTTGTACATCCGTGAGCTGGTCAAAAGCGTACAATCACTGCGTGCCGATCTATCGGACATAGCGGAGTCCTTTATCGGGGGTATCCGCAGTTCCAAAGCGCTATCCGCCATGCTTGACTACTTGAAGCATCCGAACGATTATGTGCGGGAGCTGGCGCTCGAAGTGATCGGCAAAGCGAAGGACTCCGCGTTCCTGCCGCACTTGATCGGGATGATCGGAGAAGAGAGCTCACGAATCCGCATTGCCGTGCTGCGGGCGATGAATCTTCAAAGCGCTACGATTCAGGATCTCGTACAGGTCGCATCGTTCCTGGAGGATGAGGATCCGGAGGTGCGCGCAGAAAGCGTTAAACTCATTTCAAGGGCCACGCATCTGCGAAGCCAGTCGCACTTTTTTATTCGCGTCAAGCTGCTGGATAACCACCCGAAAGTTGTGCATGAAGGGGTTAAGGCGCTTTACGCGCTCGAAAGTGAAGAGAGCTATCAGGCCTGTGACGAGGCGATTATCAAAATGCTGGATAACGGCGGGGAATGGGCGGTATATGGCTGCCATACCGTAGCGGATCTGAAGCTGAGCTCGTATTCCGCTTGGGTGCTGACGCTGCTCGATGATCACCGGCCAGCGGTCAAAGTTGCCGCTGCAGCGTGTCTCGGTAAGCTTTGCCAAGTTGAGGCGATTCCGGTTCTCTTGAGCATGGTGCCGCTAGCGGATCAAGAGCTGCGCAAAGCGATTCTTCAAGCTTTGGTAGATATGGGCGATAAAGCTCTGCCAGCCCTGTCGGGCAGCGTGAATCATGCGAATCCTTTTATTTGGAACGCAGCGGTTACTGCCCTTGCAGAACTGTTGGATGAAAATGAAATAAGAACACAACTCGTTGATCGCTGTGTAAGCCGTATGCTTGCTTCTACGCATGAACGGGCGTTGCCGGCGGCACTGCTGCAGCTAGGCATGGACGGGCTAGCCGAGCTGGCAAACCAGCGGTGCGCAGAGCTGCACAATGCGCTGGTCGGCGGCGCCTGGGCCGTCATGGCCAAGTTCGTCGACGAACGGGTTGTCGCGACACTCCGTGAAGCTACCAAGGACGAGAGCGAAGAAGTTCGCGATAATGCGCTTGAAGTGCTTGCTGAGGGGCTCGGCGACCGCAAGTTAGCTTCAGCGCTGCTGGAGCTGTTGAAGCAAGGGACGTCCCGCAGCGAAACGGCGGTAACGGAGCCGCTCGTACTTTTGCAAGAGGCTGCAGCGTGGTCAGACGATTGGCTGAAAGAGATTGCCGTTTACGCACGAAGTTCATTGGAGCGTGATGAAATGAGAGAAGAACGCAAGTTTTTGACCATGCTCGATAAAGTTATTTTCCTGAAGCAGGTTTCCTTATTCGCTGATCTGTCGGTGGACGAACTAGGCTTAATCGCCGGCATTGCAACGGAAGAAGTACACGAAGACCTGACGTATTTGCTGCGTCGCGGGCAAAGTAATTCAGCGATGTATTTAATCATCGAGGGCAATGTTGAGTTAAGCAATGAGACCGGTGTCGGCGAGACGGGAACAATCGGCGTTCTTGGACCTAAGCAGGCGTTGGGAGAAACGACCGCTTTAGACGGATCGCCTTCCTCGATTACAGCACAGGCCATATTCGATGAAGTGCGTGTGCTTGTGCTGCAAGGAGAAAGCCTTTCCCGCCTAGTGAGACTGTACCCGGAGATCGGCATCGGGCTGCTGCATGCCTCGAGTGCTCGCGTCCGTTTGTTGGAAAACATGCTACTGAAAATGGCTTAAGCTGGATAGGTGTACGAGCAGAGAGGGTGGGAATGCCGTGTCATTAGAGACCATCGTGTTAAGCAACGATCTGAAGGAGCTGGAGCGGCTTGGGGCATTCTTAAAAGGCTTGTCACAATCGATGGACATGGATGAACAAACGTTATTCCAACTGAATCTGGTCTGCGACGAGCTTGCAACAAATATCATTCTCTACGGATATCCCCCGGACGAGCGCGGCCTGCATGCCATCCGCATTGATATCGGGGCTTCGGCGGATGGCTGGGAGCTTTGTATGACAGATCGCGGAATTCCCTTTAATCCGCTGTTGAGGGCAAGCCCGCGCGTTGATCTTAGCGTGGACGAGCGTGGAATCGGCGGTCTGGGCATTCACTTCGTGAAACAAGTGATGGATGATATCCGCTATGAGCGTTTAAATGAAGAAAATGTGCTGATGATGACCAAAAGGCGGATTCAAGAGGAGGGAATCTCATGAATATCCATGAGCAAATTCAGGGTGATATCGTACTGCTAAGCTTGAACGGCAGACTGGATGCAAATACATCCGCTAGCTTGGAAGCGGCTTTCGCGAAGCTGGTCGAGCAGGGGAAGGGCAAGTTTGTTTTTGATCTGCAAGGACTTGATTATGTCAGCTCCGCAGGACTTAGAAGCTTGCTTTCCGCAGCCAAAATGATCAAGGTCATTCAAGGCAAGCTGGCGCTCGCGCGCATGAACGAGCATGTCAAAGAAGTGTTTGATATGTCGGGGTTTAGTTCGATTTTTTCGATCTATGAGAAGGAAGCGGATGCGATCCATGCCATTTCTTAACGCTGCGAACGGGACTTTGAGGAAGGGTGAAGAGTTGAGGAGGCGTACTTGATGAATATCGTCGCAGGTGTTCTTCTTCTTGTCTGTTTGGTGATCGGTATCGTATGGCAGCTCAGCGAGCGAAGGCGCAAAACGGCTGAGCTGGAGCTTCAGCGGACGATGCAGCTGTTCGATGTCAGCTTGGAAGTGAATTCGACGATTCAGAAGCAGGATTTGTTGATCAAAATCATGGAGACCTCTTCGCGCATCATGAATGCGGAAGCGTCTTCCGTTATTTTGGTCGATGAGGAAAAGGGCGAGCTGTTTTTTGACCTTGCGCTCGGCGAGAAAGGCGATGAAGTCCGCGAAATTCGCCTCAAAATTGGCGAAGGCATCGCTGGCTGGGTCGCACAGACCGGCCGATCGGTCAAAATTGACGATGCGGCGCAGGACGAGCGCTGGTCGTCCAAGGTTGCCAAGCGAGTCGAGTATCCAACGCGCAGCATGCTTTGCGTGCCGCTCGCAAGCAAAGGTAAGATCATTGGCGTCCTGCAGGTGCTGAACAAGCGGGATTTCGCGCATTTCACCGACCGTGATTTACAGCTGCTGGAGTCTATTGCCTCTCCGATCGCTGCGTCCTTGGAAAATGCCATGCTCTACGATGCGCTGGAGAAAACGACGGCTGCCAAGGAGCGGATGGAAAGTGAGCTGCGCATCGCAACAGACATTCAAATGGGCTTCCTGCCACGTCATGGCTTGCAGATGACCAGCGCTTCGGCAGCGGGTTACAGTGATACCGATGGGATTGCAGCTGCTGCTGAGACACAGGCGTATATACGTCCGGCTCGCGAAGTAGGCGGGGATTTCTATGATTATTTTCGCATCGGTGAAGACAAGCTGTTCTTTGTTTTAGGGGATGTTTCGGATAAAGGGATTCCTGCGGCGCTATTCATGGCCGTTACGATGACCTTGCTCAAAGGTAAAATGTCGCCTGGGATGTCGCCCGGAGAGCTGCTTACCGCCGTGAATCAGGAGCTGTATAAAGACGATTCGACGATGTTTGCGACGATTTTCTGCGGTGTGCTCGAAGTAGGCACGGGGAAGCTGCTGTACAGTGACGGCGGCCATTGTCCTCCATATGTAGTGCGTGAGAGCGGGGACGTGGAACAGTTGAAGGGGAGAAAGGGACTTCCGCTTGGCGTCATGGATGACATGCTTTACTCCGATAATGAAGTAAATCTTGGTTTGGGTGACCGTATTATTTTGTTTACGGACGGCATTACGGAAGCAGAGAATCGGCAGCAGGAGCAGTACGGTTTCCTGCGCCTTCACGAGTTGTTGAAAAAGGAGCTGTCCGCTCAGCAAATGCAAATGCTGGATCACATCGCCCGGGACGTAGACCGATTCGCTGACGGAGCTATCCAATCAGACGATATTGCCGTACTTATTGTAGATCGAAAACCATTCAAATGTAACCTCAAAGATACACAGGTATGATATAGTGAAATTAGATGACATCGTGCGCTCAGACACGGAAAATGATGGGGCGCAATCCGTCAATAGACGGCATTTTTGCTCAGTACTACCATTCTAGGAGGGTTCATATGCCAATGCACCAATCGCGTATCAACAGGCAGCCAGATACTTCCCTGCATCAACACCATCGCACCAAGAGCAATGCCCACGAACAGTCTGCTGGAGCAGATCTTATGAATATACAGCGGACCATTGGCAACAAAGCGGTAGGCAGCATGCTGTCGGTACAGACGAAGCTGACAGTTGGACCCGCTGGAGATGCCTATGAACAAGAGGCGGACCGAGTCGGAGCAGAAGTAGCGGATCATATTGCAGCTTCTGAAAATAGCGGGGCATCAGCTGCTGATGTTCAGCGAAGCGAGGGCGGAGAGTCTGAAGAGGAAGAGCTGCAGATGAAGCCTTCATCGGAGACGATACAACGAAGTGAGGGCGGAGAGTCTGAGGAGGAAGAGCTGCAGATGAAGCCTTTGTCGGAGACGATACAGCGAAGCGAGGGCGGAGAGTCTGAGGAGGAAGAGCTGCAGATGAAGCCTTCATCGGAGACGATACAGCGAAGCGAGGGCGGAGAGTCTGAGGAGGAAGAGCTGCAGATGAAGCCTTCATCGGAGACGATACAGCGAAGCGAGGGTGGAGAGTCTGAGGAGGAAGAGCTGCAGATGAAGCCTTCATCGGAGACGATACAGCGAAGCGAGGGTGGAGAGTCTGAAGAGGAAGAGCTGCAGATGAAGGCGTCCGACGACGGAGCGTTTGAGGCAGGGGCGTCGATTGAATCGCAGATTAAATCCAAGCAAGGCAGCGGGTCCAAAATGGACGCTCAAATTCAAGCAAAGATGGAGTCAGCTTTTAAAGCGGATTTCAGTCAAGTAAATATCCATAATGATTCAGAGTCGTCGAAGCTTAACGCTTCCCTAGGTGCGGAAGCCTTTGCGACAGGGAATGATATCTTTTTCCGTGAAGGCCGATATAACCCGGATTCTCGTCAAGGGCAGGAGCTGCTCGGGCACGAATTAACGCATGTCATTCAACAGCGAGGCGGCAAATAGGCGTACCCGATTATGGGCAGCAGGTAACCTCAAGTCACCTGTTGCTTTTTCGCATACAGGAACAAATTGCATAAAGGAGTCACGTCTGATGGCACAAGGTAACCAGCACCAATCCAAATCAGCAGGTCTTTCACAACAGAAGGCTGCGCAATCACAAAAAGTAAAGACAAGCGGTATGGCTTCGCCTCAGACGTCTCCTCTGGCTAGAGACTTCTTTATGCAGATGCAGCGAACTGCCGGGAATCGCGCGACCCAAACTTACGCGATTCAAATGATTCAACGGAATCCACAGCAGCAGGCGGTCGCCCCACCGTCTACGGTGCCAGTGCCGACAGCGGCCCCGTCGCAGACAGCACCAGCACAGGCTGCGCCAGTGCCTGTGGTGGCCCCGACTGCAGCACCAGCGTCTGACTCGCTCAAAGAGGGGGCCGATACCGGGGCAGGTATCATTTCCGCTTTTAGTGAAAGCTTCGGCAATAAGTCAGACGATTTCAAAGATGCCTACGACACGACCAAAGATGCCAGTCTGGCGCAGCAATCGGCATCGCATGGCGCGGTTGCCGCCACAGCGGATTTGATCGGCGGTCCTTTTCAAATTTTGAGCGCGATTAGAGAGACCCTCTCCATCTCTGAGGACGGTGACCGTACCGACCATAATAAACGTTGGAACTATGCAGCCACTGGTTCATCCATGATCGAATCCAGCGGTAAAATGGTCAGCGGCTCCGCCGGCTTGGTCGATAAAGCTGCCAAATCCACCGGTAATACCGACGGTGTCGGCGCTTCCTCGTCAGTAAGTGATTACACCGGTACTGTAGCAGAAGCGATTTCTGCTGTGAAAAGCACCATTATGGCTGTTAAATCCATCTATGATATGTATAGCAAGCATTCGGAGAATGGCGGGCTCGATAAGGGCGAAACAGCCAAAGGTGTCATCGATGTGATAAGCAATGCGATTCAGGCTGCCCAATCAGGGCTCAAAGTCGCCAAAGGCATTATGGAAATTATGGAGACAAGCACAGCAAGTTTGACTAGCGTTATTCCGGGTGTCAGCATCGCCGTGAGCGGTGTAAAAATTGCCATCAAAACGGTTGACGTCATCAAAGCAGGTTTAAACCGCTCGGCGATGACTGCGCTGAAACGTGACTTTAAGGGCAAGAATGCGGGGAAATCTTTTGTAACGGCTAAAAGATGGTTCCGGAATGCCGGCGTGGACAAAGAGAAGCTGAAGATTCATAAGCAGGTGCTCGAAGCCAGAAAAGCGCAGGGCGACGCACAAGCAGAGACGGAACTCGAAGAAATTGCGCAGTATGAACTCGCCAAAGAAATGAAAAATATTAACGTGAAGCGCACGAACCGCGGAGGTCTGCAAATTGGTATCGAGTTAACCAAAATCGCAGGAGACATCGCTACGCTGACAGGTGTAGGTGCTCAGGTCGGCACACCGCTCAAAATCGTTGCCTCTGGCGTCGGTGCTGCGATGCCTGTCGTCCGATCGTTGAAACAAGCTGGACGTGACCGAGCTGCGAAAGCCGGAGCTTGGGGAATAACGAAGGCGGTCTTCAATGCGGATAAATCAACCGAGAAGAAACAGGAACGACGTGCAAAGGATGCGGATCTGATTATCCATATGATCCAGAGTCTTCCTGGGTTAACACCGGCAGCAGCGACGCCAACAGTTGCACCAGCACCAGCGCCAGCGGCACCAGCACCAGTTCCGGCAGCAACCGCGATGGCACCGACAACAGCCGCACCGGCCCCTGCAGCGGCAACCGCGCCAACAACAGCCGCACCAGCACCGGCAACGCCAAGCGCAGCGGCACCAACCGCAGCCGTACCAGCGCCGGCAACGCCAGATCCAGCCGTTCTTGCACGGTACTCTCAAGTAAAAAGCTATGTCGAAGCAGCGGGTGTAAGTTTGCCTGCTCTTGAGAAGTTTAAAGATGATCGGGATAAACTAAGAAGCAAACTAATTGAAGCAATGGGACAAAGAGAATAGAAGGGTGAAGATACATGCTGCCAGACCTTGTACACGCGCGCCATTTGGCGCAGTTAGGGCTTTTGAAAGATATTTTGGATGAGACAGGCCTTGCCACGAATTTGTTGGAAAAATCAGAAGCGATTCCGCTTCATGTGCTGATGGCTGGTTTTCAGGAGGATAAAAAAGAGCGGGAACGCTTTCTGCATTTTAGCTTTTTGCCTTTGAACGACGAGGAGATCACTTCTATCCAGCTGCTGCAAATTTACAGTACACTTCCATTTCACCTCGAAGAAGGAAAACGCGATGAGGTTGCCTCTGTTTTGCTAGAGATCAATACGCGATTGCCTATCGGCCATTTTGGCATCAATGAGCATAACGAGCTGCATTACCGATATGTTTACAGCATTTCAGCTGCGCGTTCTTTTAATAGCGAGGAAGTATTGGAGATTTTGAGCTTATTCGTTTATATGTGCGATATGTTTGCCGAGCATGTGGAGCTGGTGGCCAGCGGTGAAGCCAGTGCAGAGCAGGTTGTTCAGGCATTGCGAGGCTAGCTTAGGTAAAAGGTAAATGTACAAACGCCGAAAAGGGCTGTCTCAAACGTAGATAAACCTACGAATGGGAAGCCCTTTTTCAGTAGATAAGAAAGTATAAGTTTTATACTTTTGCTTCGCATCTACCTTGATAAACGCGCTCGTCCTAAAAGGACGACGAAGTCGTTTCTCCTTGGTACGCACCAGCCCTTAAGGGAACTAGTGTCCGCTATTTGTGGGAAATCGACGCATTTCCTTTTTTAAGCGGAACTACAGGGCCTTATTTGCCCCTTGGACCGCACATTCAACCCAAACTGGCGAAATAGCGGACCATAGTTCCCACATTCCTGTCAAAAGGCCGCCGTTTGGATAAATAGTGGCCTGTAGTTCCTCTAAAGCAGCACTGCTGCTTTATTTTACTCTCTCCTGCAACAGCTCCACGAGCTGCTTGCCCGGATCTCTCATCTGCCCGCCAGCAGGACGGTTGCCGCCTGTGCCGCCATTTTTGCCGTCTGCGTTGCCTCCGCGGGCTGCTCCTCCATTGGCGTTAGGCTGTTTCCCGGCGTCCGTGCCGCTAGTACCAGCTGCATCTGGTGAAGCTGAGGCTGAAGGTGAGGCGTTCGGTTTCGCGCCTTTTTGCCCGCCAAAATTTCCGCCGTTACCTCCTCCGCCATTCCCGCCGCCGTTAGCACGATCGGCCATTTTTGCTGCCGAGTCATCGATAAATTTCTTTTGCGCGTCTGTCAGTTTTTCGAGCAGCTTGGTCTTGTTCTCGTCACTGAGCTCAGCTTTGGTCTCGATATCCTGGGCAACAGGCAGCATGACTTGAGCCTGCTCCTTAGTGATTGCAAGTCCTTCAGCCTTGTCCATCATGAGAAGCGTCTGGAATGTACTGAACAGTTGTCTTTGTGCCTGACTCATGGCTGGACGATTCTGACCTTGCTTAGCATCTGCTGTCGCTTGTGCGTTCTGCGCTTGTGGCTGCGCCGTGCTTGCCGCTGCAGGTTGGGAAGAGGTTTGATTTCCGCAACCGCTGAGCAAAGCAGGAATAAGGACGCATAAGCCGGCTATTTGTTTCATTTTCATATGTCTATGTATCACTCCTATCCTTGAACTTCCACCTCATTGTACGACGCAATTATGAAGAAAAAGAGAAGGGAAGCTGAAACCGAGATAAAAGTTAGCTTAAAAATGGCTGAGTGAAACGAGATTGAACTTTAAAACGGGGACATCGTCAATTAATTGATTATCCATAATTTGTAATGGGAGGAAGGAATGAGAAAAAAACAGGTCTTAGAATTCGGTTTACTTGTTACTTGTCTATTATTTTTAGCGGCTTGTGATAAAGAGAAAATTCAAGCGGAAAAAGAAAAGGACAATTCCAGCCAGACACATGTCGTTGTGATAGGATCGGAATTAGAAGGAATTTATCTGGCTAGGGCTGCTGTAGATGAAGGGTTAGCGGTGACTATTCTAGATCCCAGAGAAAAACCAGGAGGACAGCTCATCCAAGGACAGATGCAGTTTCTGGATGAACCGTTCGATGATCAAAATCATTCCTTGCTTCAAGGAAGAGTAAAAGAGCTTTTTAATCGCTATAAAAAAGGTGAGATAAGAAAAGCGAATGAATTTGAACAGTATTTCAACTCACTGATAAAGGGGATACCACTGGAATCTGGCATTTCAATTACTAGCATGAATAGGGTAAAGGATGCAGTTACAGCCACTCAGCAAATTAAGTCGATAACCTACCGGACAAAAGATGGATATGAAAAGACCATCAGTGCTAACTATTGGGTAGAAAATACGGATTTCAATGCTTTAGTAGATGGCCTTGAACTGGAACGTATGCCAGGTATTGAAACTGTATTTGGCGGAGCACAAGAGTACATGGCATCTTCGATCATGATGAAATTTCGCCGTGTTGATTGGGAGAAGTTCCAGAGGGAAACGAATCGGTTAACCAAAAAAGAAATAGAAGATAAATATGGTTCAACGACTACGGTTACAGATAAATTTACGTGGGGCTTTGGAAATGTCGGTGCGGCATTCCCCCCCGACAAGGAAAGCATACGTGCGGCATTAGAGAGAGGAAAGGCGGAAACGATTCGTATCTTGCCACATCTTCGTGAACAATTGGTTGGCTGGGAAAACGCTGAAATTAATGGCTATCCGGATTACTTATACATTCGTGACTATAATCGGTTTCAAACGGAGTATGTTTTGCAGGCATCGGACCTTATGGGAGGGAAAATGTTCTGGGATAACGTAAGTATCGGAGGATACCCCATTGATCTTCAGGGAACAGCAAGTCACACTTGGGGTCAACATAGCGGAGACCCGGACAAATATGGCATGCCATTACGGTCCTTTATTCCCAAAGGGTTTTCAAATGTCATTCTAGCAGGTAAAAACGTAGGCGCCTCTGCTGTCGCCTATGGCAGTGCGCGCATTCAAGCCAACACCTCTCTAGCTGCTGAAGTCATAGGGATACTACTCGGGAACTTAAAAAGAGAGCGGGATTTAAGTAAATTAACACAAAATGAGATGCAAGATATCCATGCATATTTAAAGAATAAGTATGGAATTACACTGAATGGTGTAACCGCTAAGAATAAGACGAGAGATTTGACTGAAGATCAAATACAGCAGCTTAATTTAGGTAAACTATTGCTTCCTTAGTGAATAGGACTACTCTGCAAGCACTAATATCCAAAGTAATAAGTAGCCGAGAAGGGGGACAATCAATATTCCTGTTAAAACAGAAAACCAGATCAGAGGACTTTTGAGATAACCGCTTAGTATTGTTAGAAAGGAAGCAGGTTTGTTATCAAGTGATTGTAAACATTGATGTAGAACGGATTTCGCATAAGTTTCATCGTGATCTTGAAGGCTATCCCAAATTTGACGGTGTATATCCTGTATTTCCCGGAAATTATTACTGTCTTTAAGCAATGGCATGCGCTCACCTCCATAATATTAGACTGGAGTACAAGCGAAAAGTTCCTTTAACTCCCATATTTGAAAAAAAGAAGCTGCTCAGGCAGCTCCCAGATTAAACGTGTTTGGCACGATTCACAGTTAGATTAGGCGTATCGCTTTTCAGTGCGTATTTTCTGTTCAAAAGAAATCCAAATAAGGACGCTAGTGACTGTTGGAACAGCATCCCCAGCACAACAGGAATCGCCACCGGAGGCGGGAAGTACGCCACAGCGAGCACGGCGCCGGCGCTAATATTCCGCATGCCGCTGTTAAAAGTAAGGGCTACAACCACATCTTGTTCCCACTTCATCAGCTTCGCGACGACCCACCCCAGGATGTAGCCTAGCGAAGCAAGGGCTAATACAAAACCAGCCAAACCAAGCAGCTTGGCATTAATATCACGTAAGTATGGGGCGATCACAGAGCTGTTGATAGCGACAACGATGCCCATACATATTTTCGAAAAAGGACCTAGACGGCCGCTCCATTGCTCCTTAATTTTGCCTTGTGTCCATTGATTGAGCAGCATGCCGAGTAATGAGGGCACGACAATCATGAAGAACAGACCTTTCATCATGGCAAGGGAATCCATTTGCACTTTCGTTCCGACCAACGCAGATAGGGTGTATGGGACAACAAAGGGCGAAAGAACAGTGTCCATGAGAATAATCGAGAGCGTGAGCACGATATTTCCGCGATAAATGGCGACCCACACGAAACTGGTTATCCCGGTTGGAATGGCTGCAGCAAGAATGAGGCCCGTGATCGTTAACGGTTCATGACGATAAACAGCGTGCCCGAGCCCAAGTGCAACCAGCGGCATGCCAACATGTAAAATCAGCAGCGTAGCGATGAACGGGAGTGGCTGAACGACAACTTTGACAAATTCTTTGAAGCTGGAGCTAATGCTGCCTGAAAAGGTCATAAAGGCAAACAGCCAAGGCGATAAAAAGGAAAAGCCGGATAAATGACTGCCGAGCAAAACACCGATGAGTACGCTGATAGGTGTGATGAGCGGTAAAATTTTTTCTAATTGACGGTTCAATTGAGGCAGCATCTGGAGGTGTTCATCCTTCCTGAGATTAGATAATATGGGCCGAGGTTTGCATTCTCCCTATTATAAGAGCAATATGGCCGGGTGACTAGGATAAGATGGGGTGGAAAATTTTCTGTTTCCAACCGCTGGATACCGTGCTATGATAATTAACAAATGAATACGAATGTATCCCTAGGGGCGCCGAAAGGCTGAGACAGAGCAATCTGAACCCTTTGAACCTGAACTGGGTCATACCAGCGGAGGAAAGTGGAAACCGGACTTTGGCGCCTCATTTATGCATGTTTATGATGCGGGGAACCTACAACCACTTTTCTTTGGAAAAGTGGTTTTTTTGCGTCTTGGCGCTGAGTGTTGCCATGCGTAACGATACAACGGATCAAGGTAAGGAGGCGGACTTCAAATGTCCGGGAAGGAACTGCATGTCATATCGAATGGCAAGCTGGCATGGAAAGATCTGGCGGAAATTGCGAACCGGATTTACCCCTACGTCACGGCCATACATATTCGGGAAAAAACGAAGCCAATGGATGAAATTTTTTTAGGCGTACAGTATTTGCTGGAACAAGGGGTACCTGCGCAAAGCCTTTGCATTAACGGCTTTCCTTGGATGGCTGCTGCTTCCGGGTTAGGTGGTTTGCACCTCCCGGAAAGCTCTCCGGTGCTCTCAATAATAAGGGAGAGCTACCAAGGCGTGCATCGTACGGGAGTATCCGTACATAGCGTAGAGGAAGCCGTAAAGCGTGAGCGGGAGGGGGCGGATTACGTGCTGTTTGGCCATATTTTTGCAACGAATTCGAAGGCTGGCGCACCGCCGAGGGGTCTTGCACAACTACGGAGAGTGGCAGATCAGGTCACGATTCCTGTGATCGCAATCGGCGGCATGACACCTGAGAAAGTAAGGTCCGTTCTGGAAGCGGGAGCTTCCGGCATAGCGGTCATGAGCGGCATTTGGGAGGCGGCAGACCCTGTGGAAACGGTAAAAGCTTATATCCGTGAATTGCAGCTAGAAGAAACCAGAGGTGTGAGATATGAAGCATACGAGTGACGTTATCATCATTGGCGGAGGCGTGATAGGCGCCTCTATCGCCTATCACTTGGCAAAGCGAGGCCAGTCCGTCACGCTGCTGGAGCGCAGCAGGCTTGGGACGGAGGCCTCGGCTGCCGCAGCCGGCATGCTCGGAGCGCAGTCCGAGATGGAGGACACAGGGCCGCTGTTCCAATGGGCGCGGCAAAGCAGGGCGATGTTCCCCGAGCTGAGCGAGGAACTGAAAAGCCTCACGGGCATCGACATCGGTCTCGTCCGTGAGGGGCTGCTGAACGTCGCGCTCAGCGACGCTCAAGAACAGGAGCTGCGCGCGAGAGAGAAGCTCCAACGCGCAGCGGGCGAAAGAGCGGAATGGCTGAGCGCAGCTGCAGCCGCAGAGCTCGAACCCGCGCTGAGCGAAGCAACGCGCGGAGCTTTGTACCTGCCCGAGGATGGGCAGGTCGAGGCGCCGATGCTGGCGGCGGCGTTTGCGCAGGCAGCGCGGGTGCTGGGGGCGAAGCTGCAGGAATTCGCCCAAGTGCAGGGGCTGCTGACGGAGCGCAACCGCATCATCGGCGTGATGACGAGCGAGGGACCGCTGTACAGCGACCGCGTGGTTGTAGCGGCGGGAACATGGAGCGGCCAACTCATGGCTGGCAGCGGGATCGACCTGCCGGTTTATCCCGTGAAGGGAGAATGCTTCTCGGTTCTCACAGAGAAGCGGGAACTGCAGAAGACCCTGTTCACGCCGGGGTGCTATATCGTCCCCAAAGCGGGAGGCCGGCTGCTCGTCGGCGCGACGGTCGTGCCGAACAGCTACGACCGCAAGGTGTCGCTGGCCGGACTCACAGATCTGATGGCCAGGGCGAAGCAATTGATGCCTGCCATCGGCGAAGCGGAATGGGAGAAAACTTGGTCTGGGCTGCGACCGCAGACGCCCGACGGAATGCCATACATCGGTAAAGTGCCGTTGTTTGAGGGATTATTTGCGGCCTGTGGTCATTATCGCAATGGGATTTTGCTCAGCCCGATCACGGGTAAGGTGATCGCTCAGCTAGTGTCGGGCGAGGACGCGGGCAGCTTGCAGCCGGATTTGGATTCTTTTAGCCCCGATCTGTCGGGAGCGTCTAAGCGGGCGGAAAGCGGGCGACTAAAAGGAGAGGAGCTGCACAGCATTGAAGCTGCACATTAACGGCCAAAGCGTCGATGTTCCGGATACGATCCGGACGATTGAAGATCTGCTCGCGCATTTTGAGCTGCAGGAGAAGATGCTCGTCGTCGAGCATAATCAAAACATTTTACAAAAAGATGACCACGTGAAAACGGAGCTGTCTGAAGGACATAAAATCGAGATTGTTCATTTTGTTGGAGGGGGATAATTAACCATGTTAAAAATCGGTCCATACGAGTTTCGCTCAAGATTATTGCTAGGCACAGGTAAATTCCCGAATTTTGAAATTCAGAAGCAGGCTGTTGATGTGAGCGAATCGCAGATTTTAACGTTTGCGGTGCGGCGGATGAACATTTTTGAGGCAAGCCAGCCGAATTTCTTATCTATGCTGGACGTGTCGAATTTCACGCTGCTGCCGAACACGGCAGGTGCCAAAACAGCGGAAGAAGCGGTGCGCATTGCCAAATTAGCAAAGGCATCCGGGCTTTGCGACATGATTAAAGTGGAAGTCATCGGAGATGAGATGACCCTGCTGCCTGACCCGGTTGAAACATTAAAAGCATCAGAAATGCTGTTGGAAGAGGGCTTCATTGTACTGCCGTATACGTCGGATGATGTGCTTTTGGCTAAACGTCTGCAAGCGCTCGGGGTGCATGCCATTATGCCGGGAGCATCACCGATTGGCACAGGGCAGGGCATTATCAATCCGCTCAATCTGAGCTTCATCATTGAGCAGGCAACGGTGCCAGTCATCGTCGATGCCGGCATTGGCGCTCCTTCGGACGCTGCGCTGGCGATGGAGATGGGGGCGGACGGTGTATTGCTGAACACAGCGGTTTCGGGCGCCAAGGATCCGGTCAAAATGGCTCACGCCATGAAGCTCGCCATCGAGGCGGGACGTGCCGGCTTCGAGGCAGGCCGAATTCCGAAGAAGCGTTATGCTTCGGCGAGCAGCCCGATGGAGGGCTTTAGTCGGGTTTAAGATGTGCCTGAGTCCGTTAGTCTGGGTCCATACATGTTCTTACTATCGAAAGGGGGAGAGAGCGAGATGTCAATTAATAAAGCGCTGACGATTGCGGGTTCGGATAGCGGAGGGGGAGCGGGGATTCAGGCCGATCTGAAGACGTTCCAAGAGTTGGGCGTTTACGGGATGTCGGTAATTACAGCCGTAACTGCTCAGAACACGCTTGGCGTTCAAGGTGTATTTCCGATGAGCGCTCAGGCCGTGGAACAGCAGCTCGCCTCCATCGGGGCGGATTTGCGTCCGGATGCGCTCAAAACGGGAATGTTGTTCTCCTCCGAAATTATCCAAATCGTAGCCGCAGCTATTCGGAGCTACAACTGGGAACGGATCGTCGTCGATCCCGTGATGATCGCTAAGGGCGGCGCATCCTTGCTTCAGCAAGAAGCGATTGATGCCATGCTCCACCATCTACTGCCGCTGGCTGATGTAGTCACGCCGAACATCCCCGAAGCGGAAGCGCTTAGCGGGATCGTCATCACGGATAGCGCGTCGCGTCAGCAAGCTGCGAAACGAATCCACGAGTACGGCTGCCAGCATGTGATGATCAAAGGAGGCCATGAAGCGGATACGGTTTACGCAACGGACCTGCTTTATGACGGGAAGACGTTCACGGAGTTCTCTTCCCGCCGTTTACATACACCGCACACGCATGGTACCGGATGCACGTTTGCTGCGGCTATTGCGTCGGGACTTGCTCAGGGATTGTCTGCTAATGAAGCTTTACGCCTGGCCAAAAATTTCATTCATGCTGCCATCGCTGAACCGCTGTACATTGGAAGCGGCCATGGTCCCACGAACCATTGGGCGTACCAACGGGGAGTCAGGGCGGGCGCGGCGTCATCCGACGTAATCATCGTGAACAATGATGCCTATGCCGGAGGGACGCGATGAATAGCGAGCAATTGCGCAAAGCGCTGCGCTTGTATTTGGTGATGGGCACCCCGAACTGCGGCGGGGTTGACCCTTATGCGGTGCTGGAGGCGGCGATTGCCGGCGGCATCACGATGTTTCAGCTCCGCGAGAAAGGCGCCGGCGCCCTGCAGGGGCAGGCGCTGCTCGAGCTGGGCGCACGGCTGCGCCGCTTGTGCGCGCAGCATGCGATCCCTTTCATCGTCAACGACGATGAAAGGCTCGCTCTAGAGCTGGAGGCCGATGGCATTCACATCGGCCAAGAGGACGCCCCAGCCGCCGCCGTGCGGCAGCGGCTGAAGCATATGATCGTGGGCGTGTCGGCCCACGATCTGGCAGAGGCGCAGTCGGCGCTGGCCGAAGGCGCCGACTACCTGGGCGTAGGCCCCCAATACGCCACGCGCACGAAGCTTGATGCGCGTGAGGTCGGGGGGCCCGCCATGATTGCCCGGATGCGCGAAGGCGGCATCCGGCTGCCTTTGGTCGGCATCGGCGGTATCGATGCCGGGAATGCCGCGCCCGTCATCCGCGCTGGTGCGGATGGCGTTGCGGTTGTGAGCGCGATCGCCGGGGCGCGCTCACCGCGCGAAGCAGCGGCTGAGTTAGTCCGTATGTTATCGATGCGGAGCTAGTTTATTTTGGCTGGGCTAGACCGCATTGGATCAATGCTGCGCTAGCCCGCTTTTTAAGCATGCCGAAATTAATGTACTTCAACTAAAAAAAGGAGGGAAATAACATGACAACAAGCAATAACGTAAGTCCAGTGAAAGACGTTCAAGTATCTACTTTTCCAGGTAGCAAAAAGGTGTACGTGCAAGGCTCCAGAGCGGATATTCAGGTGCCGGTGAGGGAAATCTCCCTCGGAACTTCCACGAATATTCAGGGGGAAGAAGTAGCGAACGAGCCCATACATGTGTATGACACCAGCGGCATTTATACAGATACTGAGAAGCAAACGGATATCCGGCAAGGACTGCCAGCCAATCGGCTGTCATGGATTGAGGAGCGCGGGGACGTTGAAGCGTATGAAGGACGCGAAGTAAAGCCGGAGGATAACGGACTTTCCTCACCGGATGCAAGAGGGGCAGCGGAAGTATTCCCAGCATTAAATCGAAGACCGCTTCGCGCTAAACCGGGCTGTAACGTAACGCAGATGCACTATGCCCGTAAAGGCATCGTAACACCCGAAATGGAGTACATTGCGATTCGCGAGAATCTAGATAGCGAGTTTGTGCGGAAAGAAGTCGCCCTAGGCAGAGCTATTATTCCTTCTAATATTAATCATCCGGAAAGCGAGCCCATGATCATCGGTCGTAACTTCCTGGTGAAAATCAATGCCAACATCGGAAATTCCGCTGTCGCTTCTTCCATTGAGGAAGAGGTTGAAAAAATGACGTGGGCTACCCGTTGGGGCGCAGATACGATCATGGACTTATCGACGGGCAAAAACATACATACAACGCGAGAATGGATCATTCGCAATTCGCCGGTTCCGGTTGGTACGGTGCCTCTGTATCAAGCGCTTGAAAAGGTGAACGGTAAAGCCGAGGACCTCTCTTGGGAAGTATATCGGGATACACTGATTGAGCAAGCAGAACAAGGGGTTAGCTATTTCACGATTCATGCCGGCGTGCTGCTCCGCTATATTCCAATGACCGCTAAACGCGTCACGGGCATCGTTTCCCGCGGTGGATCGATTATGGCCGCTTGGTGCTTGGCGCATCACAAGGAGAACTTCCTTTATACGCATTTTGAAGAAATTTGCGAAATCATGAAAACCTACGATGTCGCCTTCTCCCTCGGCGACGGGCTGCGCCCTGGGTCGATCGCCGATGCGAACGACGAGGCGCAATTCGCCGAATTGGAGACGCTCGGCGAATTGACCAAAATCGCTTGGCGCCATGACGTCCAAGTGATGATTGAAGGGCCGGGTCACGTGCCGATGCACATGATCAAGGAAAACATGGACCGTCAGCTGGAAGTATGCGATGAAGCGCCGTTCTACACGCTGGGGCCGCTGACGACGGACATTGCGCCGGGCTACGACCACATCACCTCCGCCATTGGCGCGGCGATGATCGGCTGGTTCGGCACGGCGATGCTGTGCTATGTGACGCCGAAGGAGCATCTCGGCCTCCCGAACAAGGAGGACGTCCGTGTCGGAGTCGTCACGTACAAGATCGCTGCGCATGCCGCCGATCTCGCTAAAGGGCATCCGGGCGCGCAAATTCGCGACAATGCGCTGTCGAAGGCGCGCTTTGAGTTCCGCTGGCGCGACCAATTCAATCTATCGCTTGATCCGGAACGCGCGATCGAGTATCACGATGAGACGCTGCCGGCAGAAGGCGCGAAAACAGCACACTTTTGCTCCATGTGCGGACCGAAGTTCTGCTCCATGCGAATTACGCAGGATATCCGTCAATATGCACATGCTCAGGGGCTAGATGATGAGGCCGCTGTGAGCAGCGGGATGCAGGAAAAGTCCAAAGAATTCCGTGAAGCGGGAAGCCGGATCTACAGTTAAATATTTATGGGACGTTTCCACCTTTCTTGGTGACAGAAACGTCCCTTTTTGCTACCATAGAGAATAAAGCTTAACTACGGGAACTCGTTAACGCGTTGAATTATGTAAGTGAGGAGGATGATCCATGAACATTGCAGAAACGGCAATTGACATGATTTCCTTTTCGCATTATGATACGGTTAAAAAGATTTGACCGTCGTTTAATTAATCTCGTGAGAGATTAAGAGTTGACCAAGAAACGCTTGTTTACACGGCAAAATTGGTACATTAGAGGGAGGTCGAATCCAGATGAAGCTGCAACCGGTTTATATTATTGAAGAGTTAGAACAATTAAAAACGATAAGTGATCCACTGCGCGCCAAGGTGCTGCTTTATCTTATCGAAAAAGCGTACACCGGCCAACAATTGGCTAAACTGTTAGGAATGGCGCGTGCAAAGGTACATTATCATTTGAATGAGCTGGAAAAGCATAGTTTGATTTCAGTTGTGCGAACAGAACTCAAAAACGGTATCGTACAAAAATTTTACCGCGCCGTCGCGCGTGGCTTTGTGCCTAGCGAAGCGCTGCTCCCCTATGTTTCCGAAGTAGAGAACTACTACCGTGAAACGACGCTTAATGTTCTCGCACGTGCGAGGCTTCGGGCGATTGCCGCACCGGAGGAAGCGTTCCAAATTCCTTCTTCGGACCGAGCGCTATGGCATCGGATGTCCACTCAGTTGGAAGTGAAGATGAGCAAAGAGAAATTTGCGGAGTGGCTGACAAAGTTCCGCGCGTTGATCTTTGAGCTGGATGCTCAGCAAGAGGAGTACGGTGAATGGTTCTATTTAACGACGGTCGGGTTTCAAATCAACGAACCATCTTTTGCGGTGGATGAAGAAGAGGAGAGATAAAGATGCTAGATCCAAGACTGACTAAACTGGCAGATGTGCTTGTGAATTATTCCGTTAAAGCACAGCCTGGAGAAAATATTTTGATCGAAGCTTACGGCATTGATAACGCTCTTGTTAAAGAAATAGTGAAAAAAGTTCACGCAGCAGGCGCTAATCCTTACGTCAATTTGCGAGATCATGCGGTGATCCGCCAGCTTGTGATGAACGGGACAGAAGCTCAAATGCAGACATGGGCGGCTGCGGACGCTTTCCAAATGAAACAAATGCAAGGTTACATAGGTGTGCGCGGCGGAGCTAATATTTACGAGCTGTCAGATATTCCGGCGGACCGGATGAAGCTGTATAACTCTATTTATTATCAACAAGTTCATTTTGATGTTCGTGTGAAAGATACGAGATGGGTCGTTCTGCGTTACCCGACATCTTCAATGGCGCAGCTTGCGAGCATGAGCACGGATGCATTCGAAGAGTTCTACTTCAATGTATGTACGATGGATTACGGCAAAATGTCGAAAGCGATGGATGCATTGAAAGAACTGATGGATCGCACGGATAAAGTGCGTTTGGTCGGTCCTGGAACGGATCTGACGTTCTCGATCAAAGGCATTGGCGGCGTAAAATGCGACGGCGAGCTGAACATTCCGGATGGCGAGGTTTACTCCGCGCCGGTGCGTGATTCGGTGAACGGGATCATTTCCTTCAATACACCGACGCCGCATGACGGCTTTATTTTCGAAAACATCGTGCTTGAGTTTGAAAATGGTAAAATCATTAAAGCGACGGCTAACGATACGGATCGAATCAATGAGATTTTCGATATGGATGAAGGCGCCCGCTATGTGGGAGAATTCGCTATCGGCGTGAATCCGTACATCCAACATCCGATGAAAGATACGCTGTTCGATGAGAAAATCGACGGCAGCTTCCATTTCACGCCAGGCAACTGCTACGACGATGCTTACAATGGCAACAAGTCGTCGCTGCACTGGGATATCGTGAACATCCAACGTCCGGAATACGGCGGCGGCGAAATTTGGTTTGACGATGTGCTGATTCGGAAGGACGGTCTTTTCGTTCTGCCTGAGCTTTTGCAGCTGAACCCGGAGAATTTGAAGTAATAGGTGAGTAGAGGTCCTCTAGATCCTGCATGATTGCAGGGTTGGGGGGCTTTTTTGTTTGCTTGTTTGGGGAACCAATTGATGCGAAAAGTGGTGGCGGGGGTGGGTGAATTGATCGTGCGCGGGCTCAAACAGCACAAACTAACAGCCCCAGTGATTAACTGGGGCTAACAATCAAACCCGCCGCTGCTGCGCCTGGTATTGGCGAGGGGGAAGGCCGACCGCTTTTTTGAAGGTGCGGATGAAGTTGGAATAATCGTTGAAGCCGGCCAACTGGCACGTATCTGTGACGGTAGAGCCCTCTCGGAGCAGCTGCTTCGCTTTGTTAATGCGCTTAAATAAAATATGCTCGTGAATGGTGCTGCCCGTATGTTTTTTGAATAATCGGCAAAGATAGGAGCGATTCATAAAAACAACATGCTCCAACACTTCAAGCGATAGATCCTGATCCAGATTTTCGTCAATATACGTAAAGAGGGAGGACAGTTTATCAGGGATCATGACCTGCTCTTCCTGTTTGCCCTGATTTAGGAATATCCGGTTAATAAACACAAGCAGCTCGGTAAAAGCAGCCACAAACAAAATATCAGATCCCGGCAATGCCTGAGGTCGCGTGTACAGTTCCATGCGCTCGTATATTTTCATGATGTCGTCAATTTGCTGCGGATTCAGACGCATCCGGTTTTGTTCGCCGAACTTGCGGTTATTGAAGCAGTGCAGCAAGTCAAACTGCGAAGAGTTTAAGTTCTCTAGCAGCGCAGGATTAAAATGGATCACGCAGTTTTCATAACGTTGTTTTTTGGATTGAAAATTAGGCCGATGAAGCTCGTTGCTGTGCATGATCAACAGGTCGCCGTACTGTAAGTGATATACCTGCTTTTCGATGAAATAGTGAACGTCTCCGGTTAGGAAAAAATAGATTTCATATTGATCCTGATGCTGATGAAAATCCATCGGACGCGGCTCATTCGTCAAAGTATGCCGGAAATTGATCATGTGATGAAGATTTTGGTATAGATCCTGCATGCGAGGTTCTCCTCTATTAAACTGGAGTCAATATTAGCAAACTTTTGCCCAATTAATGCAATGAATACGTTTTTATTATACTGCAAAATAAAGAAGAGATAAATAAACAAGCTCTTTGACTTCACAATGATGATCGATACTCTAAGGAGGATTCAATATGAAATTGTCTATTTTTACGGTAGCAACACCTGACTTAACCCCTGAGGAACTGGCTAAAGCAGCTTCAGCAGCCGGTATTGAAGGGATTGAATGGCGTTTTAAAGATACTCCTGCGGAAGTGGCAAACGAGAAGCCGTCTTTCTGGAGAAACAACCTTTGCACGATGGATCCGAGTGCTTCCGATGAAGAATTGGAACGTTTCCGACTTATCGCTGTTAACAATAATCTAGTGAATTTAAGTGTTACTCCTTATTTAAATAACTGCGATGTGGAAGAGACAGAGCATGTTTTTAAAGCAGCGAAAAAAGTAGGAGCCTCTTTCATCCGTTGCGGCGTTCCTAATTATGATAAAAGCGTAAACTATAACGATTTGTTTGCAAAAGCTACTGATTATTTGCACCATGTGCAAGAGTTTTCCCAACAGTATGGTATCAAAGCTTTGGCTGAAATCCACCATAATACGATTACACCGAGCGCGGGGCTGTCTCATCGCCTGGTTTCCCAGTTCAATCCAGACCACATCGGCGTTCTGCATGATGCAGGCAACATGGTTCATGAAGGCTTCGAGAACTACCGCATGGGTCTTGAATTGTTAGGACCTTATCTTGCTCACGTACATGTGAAAAATGCGCAATGGGTACCATCTGGTGAAACGCAAGACGGCATTAAGCTTTGGAAAAGCGAGTGGGCACCGATTGACGCGGGTATCGTGAACTGGAAGCATCTGCTTGCAGATTTGAAAGCTGTCGGTTACGACGGTTACCTTGGTATCGAGGATTTCAGCGGCCAATACGGCTCGCAGGAAATGTTGAACAATTTTGCTTCCAAAGTAAAAGAATGGTTGGCTTAAGTTAATAGATTGCAGCCTCACTCGCTTCGGCGGGTGGGGCTTTTTTGCGCATGAACGCAATTGGGCAATAAGCCATATTGACAGTTTGCGAACCCGCATGTGACAATGAGAGAAGGTATAACAAAACAATCTAAAAAGTGAGTGATCGCGATGAGGCATCGGCTGGAGCATGATACCGGACAATCGCATAGAACCCTCTTTTTTAAAAAGGGACCGTATGGAAGAGAACATCTTCCGTACGGTCCCTTTCTTTTGTTAAAGCGAGAAAGGAGTCTGAATAGACATGGCAATGGTATATAAAGAAAAGCAACAACAAGATGACGGTGGAGATATGAAGCCGGTGAAATTAGATGGCGAGCAATTAACGCCGGCTCTGGTAGCGGCGGTTGCTTGCGAGGGAATGCAGGTGGTGCTGGAGGATGAAGCCATGAAGCGAGTAGTGAAGTGCCGCGCTATGGTGGAGGAACTGGTCGCAACAGGGCAAGTGGTTTATGGCGTCACGACAGGCTTCGGGAAGTTCAGCGATGTGCGCATTTCCCCGCAGGACGCTGTACAGCTGCAGCTCAATCTGATTCGCAGCCATGCCTGCGCGGTGGGCAAACCGCTGCCGGAGAGAACGGTGCGGGCGCTGATGCTGCTGCGAGCGAATGCGCTGGCCAAAGGGCACTCCGGCATTCGGCTGGAAACGCTGCAATTGCTGATTGACTGCATCAATAGCGGCGTACATCCGATTGTGCCGGAGCAGGGCTCGCTTGGCGCAAGCGGAGACTTGGCGCCACTGTCTCATTTGGCACTCGTGCTGATGGGCGAGGGCGAGGCGATGTATCAAGGGCAGCACCTGCCGGGCGCCTTAGCACTTGCCAAAGCAGGGCTGAAGCCGATTACGCTTCAAGCCAAAGAAGGGCTTGCCTTAATCAACGGCACGCAGATCATGACCTCCATTGGTACGCTGACGTTCGTCCAAGCGGAACGCCTTGCACGGATCGCCGATGTTATTGCGGCAATGACCGTGGAATGCTTGCGAGGCATCCCGGATGCTTTTGCCGATGAGGTGCAGCGCGTGCGCCCTTATCCGGAGCAGATTGGGGTGGCGAGCAACCTGCGCACACTTCTGCAGGGCAGCAAGCTGACGACGCGCCAGGGTGAACTTCGTGTGCAGGACGCTTATTCCTTGCGCTGCTTGCCGCAGGTTCATGGAGCGACACGCCAAGTTCTTGGTTATGCGGCGGATAAGATCGCCATAGAGATTAATTCAGCGACAGATAATCCCCTGTTATTCGTAGATGAGGGGCTTGTGATTTCCGGTGGTAATTTCCATGGTCAGCCGATGGCGTTTGCGATGGATTTTCTGAAAATCGGCATGAGCGAGCTTGCGAACATCTCGGAGCGCAGGACGGAGAGGCTGGTGAATCCGGCGTTGTCCGGCGGATTGCCCGCTTTCCTGAGCCATAATCCTGGAGTTGGCTCCGGCATGATGATTACGCAGTATGTCAGCGCATCGCTGGTTTCGGAAAATAAAGTGCTTGCCCATCCGTCGAGCGTAGACTCGATCCCTTCCTCGGCGAATCAAGAGGACCATGTGTCGATGGGGACGACAGCAGCGCGCCATGCGGCTCAAGTGATTGAGAACGTGTCGAAAGTGCTGGCCATCGAGCTCATCTGTGCAGCTGAAGCTGCCGAATTTATCGGGGCGGAAGGTCTTGCTCCGGCGACCCGGGCACTGTATGACAAATTGCGGGCTGCCGTTCCACCCGTGATCCAGGATCGCTCAACATCGCGCGAGATTGAGGAAGTAGCTTCCGCCTTGCTGGACGGCGAGTGGCTGCAGGCGGTAGAGGCTGTTGCCGGTTCATTATTTTAGTGATGAATTTTATTTTGGGGCTTGGAGTGAGACGAAACTTACCTCATATGTCATGCTATTGCGCCAGCCTGCGGGGAGGTAGGGGAACTACAGGGCGCTATTTTGCCAACAACGGTTTGACCCCCTAATTCCGGAGAGTTACCAGTGTAAGAAACAGTAACCTTAGAATTACGTTAATTTGCGTTTGTTTCCGCTCGTTTCCTCC
>NZ_JAGGKV010000019.1 GCF_017874035.1 Paenibacillus aceris | reverse complement strand
GGAGGAAACGAGCGGAAACAAACGCAAATTAACGTAATTCTAAGGTTACTGTTTCTTACACTGGTAACTCTCCGGAATTAGGGGGTCAAACCGATTTGGCTGGTTTTTGGGGATTAGCGGACCATAGTTCCCTGAGTCTGGGAACTATCGCGTCTGGGGACAGTGTGCCACGTTAGCGTTGTAATACAAGCTTAATGTCAGAGGCAGAGCCGCAGGATCCTCCCCATAGCAGCGAGCAGCGTTGCGGGAATTCCAACGTAAGAAGCCCCGGCCACAAGCAGCCGGGGCTTCCCAAACCTAATCTGCTACACGGTAGCAGCAGTCAAATCAAGCCATGCCAACTCCTCCGGAGTGAGCACAAGCTCCGCGCCGTCGCGGCATGAAAGCATTTCGGCTTCGCTGCGCGGGCCGATCAGCGCGCATGCCGGGAACGGCTGGCTCAGCACATAGGCGAGCGCGATCTGTATCGCGGTTACGCCTTTTTCCTGTGCCAGCTGTTCCGCGCGGCGCAGACGCGTCCAGTTCTCGTCGCTGTAGAAGACGCGGACGAGGTCGGCGTTGTCGAGCACGTCCGGCGTGTACCGGCCAGTGAAGAATCCGCGCGCCTGTGAAGACCAGGACAACAGCGGCAGCTGCGTGGCTTCGTGCCAGCGCAGAGCTTCCTCGTCGACGGAGACGCAGCCGCTCCAGAAGGGCTCTTTTGCTTTCGCGAGGCTTAAGTTCGGAGAGCTGAAGCTGAAGCCGATCAGGCCGTTTTTCGCGGCGTAGTCGTTCGCTTCTTGCAGACGGGCATGCGTCCAGTTGGAGCCACCGAAGGCGCGAATGCGACCGGCTTCTACATGCTCGTTCAGCGCTTCCAAGATGACGCCGACCGGTATTGCCGGATCGTCGCGATGCAGCGCATAGAGGTCGATGTAGTCCGTGCGCAGTCGCTCGAGCGATGTGAACAGGTCGCTGCGAATCGCTTCCGCATTCACACGAGGACCGTTCTGATCATGGTGTGCGCCTTTGGTAAAAATGTTGATGTCATCGCGGTTGCCCAGTTCATCCATCCAAATGCCAAGCCTTTGCTCGCTCTCGCCACCGCAGTAAATGAAAGCCGAGTCAATGGTATTACCGCCAATCGCTAAGTAATGCCCAAGAATATCGCTGACTTCTTGACCGTTGTCCAAGCGGAAAAAGTCCGAGCCCATAATCAGTTTGGAAACCGGTTTATCTAATCCTTTAATTTGAATATGCTTCATCGCTGTCATCCCAGCCTTTCGCATGATAGGTTAGTTGTTACAAAACAATTCGGGAACGCTTTCTTGCTGATTCCAGACAAGCATCAAGTACTTTCATGTTAAGAGTGGCGTCGCTTGCAGGAAAGTTCGGCTGCTTCTCGCCCCAAGCGGCATAAGCCAAGTCGTCAACCTCTAACGCATATTGGTTAAGGAAAGGAACGGTTTCTACCCGACGCTCATTGCCGACATGGACGATGAACTGACTGGACTCCTCCGTTGGGGTTACAAAGGCGGAAGGGATTTCAATACGCCCTTTGGCACAAACGATTTCAAGTGTATTGCGGAAACCGGCCCACATGCCGCAGTCAAACGTCAGCGATACATTGCCGCTGAATTCGACCAAGCCTGACATCATCATATCGACATCATCATGCTCTGGGGAGAAGAATGCGTGCGTCGTAACCGCTTCAGGCTCCCGGCCCAGAATCATTCTTGCTGCGCTGATCGGATAGCAGCCAACGTCATAGAGAGAACCGCCGCCCCACTCACGCTTGAAGCGAACATTTTTGCTGTCGCCTGGGTTACTGAACGTGAAGGCGCCATGGATACCGCGAATGTCGCCGATTTCCCCGGACGCAATGATCTCTTTGATCCGCTGGTAGCGTGGATGATGTCTGTACATGAACGCTTCCGCGAATTGTACGCCGGCCTGCTCGCAGGCTGCTACCATTTCTTCTGCTTCGGTAGCTGTCAACGCAGCAGGTTTTTCACAAAGCACATGCTTTCCGGCAGCAGCAGCGCGAATGGTCCATTCCTTATGTAGATGGTTAGGCAGAGGGATGTACAACGCGTCGATATTCGGATCCGCAATTAATTCCTCGTAACTGCCATAGGCGGTTGGAATGCCGAGCTTTTCCGCAACTTCCTGAGATTTTTGTAAACTACGGCTGGCTATAGCGCTTACAATTCCCGTTTTTGACTGCACAATTCCCGGAATACACGCCCTTATTGCAATCCCGGCACAACCTAAAATTCCCCAACGAAGCTTAGTCATGAGAGCATATCTCCTTATAGAAAAATATTTGATAGCGTTATATTGTTATTATAAAACGAGTTATTTAAAATGAATATGATAATATATTGCATCTGATATCGGAATATTGTCATTAGAACAGGAGGCGCGAACGATGCAGAGACAAGTGATGCTGCCGAGATTACAGCAAGCTTCTTATTTCATTTTTCCTGAATCCATCGGCTGGTACACGGACCATCCAGGCCATGTCGTTTATAGGCAAGAAGGCTACTATGAGACGTACAGCATTCATTTTATTGTTTCAGGCAAAGGCTATGTGGAGATCGAAGGGGAGCAGCACACCCTTCAAAAAGGCGATGCCTTTCTGTATGTTCCGATGCAAGAGCAGCGTTACTATTCATCCAAGGATGATCCGTGGAACGTCCGTTGGGTACATTTTTATGGAAATCATCTGAAAGAGTTTATGTTGGAAAAAGGGTTTCTGCGCACCTTGTGGACGTTAAAAAGATGGATGGAGCTCGAGGAGGCCTTTCATGAGCTTCTGCTCGAAGCTGAGAATAACGGCATTTTAAGGCAGACGAATCTCTCGACCTTAACATACAAGATTTTGAGTGAATTCATGAGCTATGCCGCGCCGCTAACGGGAAATCGCGGTATGGAATCCGTGGACCGGATCCTGGCTATACTTCCCACCATGCAGCAAAAAGCCTGCGAACCGTTCATTCTGGAAGAATGGGCGGAGCTCACAGGCGTAAGCACGTACTATTTCTGCAAATTGTTTCGCAAAGCGACTTCGATGACGCCGCTCTCTTTCATTACCCTATGCCGCATTCAATTCGCGAAGCAGCGCCTGATCGAGAAGGAAAACATGCCGGTCAAGGAGATCGCTATCCAAGCCGGTTATGCCAGCGCGAGCTATTTTAACCAGCGCTTTCAGGAGCATGAAGGGATGACGCCGAGCGAGTTTCGAAGCTTGTATGGCAAAGGCTTATTTGAATAGACGCGAGCGGATCGGTTCGCCGTCCCAGATGATTTCGGTCTTGGCTTGACGCTCTTTGACTTCCGGCTCCTCCAGCAGGAGGAAGAAGTTTTTGGTTGGCAAATCGCCGAGTCCGTGCTTAGCGGAAAGCATGTCCAAAAAGGGGCGCATATTGTCTAGCTGCCCTGACATATTGCTGGTGCCCTGCTGCGCAAAAGCATAGAGGACGCTGGCAATCGGCGCACGCTTTACGCGGAAATTCTCGGCGGCCCTTAAGAAGAAATCCCAGTCCCAATAATGGAATACTTCGGTGTCAAAAAGCCCTAGAGCATCAATCAGCCCGGGGCGGAAAATGCAGCCGGAAGAGAAAAAGGTCGAGAACCTGCGCATCGCAGGCACATCGAATTCATAAGCAAAAATGAACCGGTTCGTGATGGAGCGGGCATTATTTTCATATACATAATCGAAGATTTCGACGTCTGGATAGACGAGATCATAGCCTTCAATTTCTTGCAGCATGCGCTCAATATGGATGGGAAGCAGCAAATCGTCATCATCGCACAGCATGATGTAATCGCCTTTCACCTCTTGCAGGCCGCGGTTTCGAGCGTGAACGTGCTTGAGGTTTTGCGGCATATTCACGATCTGGATGGCGAGCTCAGGATATAGATCCTGAATGAAATCTACCGAAGGACCAGCATCGTTGACGATAATGATTTGCAAGTTTTTGTACGTTTGGCGGTATAATGATTCTGCGAGCTCAGCGAGCTCGATTCGGCGATTATACGTTGGAATAATAATGGACACCAAGGGTTGGTCAGACAACAGGAAGCACCTCCGATTTATCATAGATTAAGCTTACCTCAAATTAGTCATACTTCTCAAATACATTCGTGCAAGTGTTAACTTGCGCCAAACACGAAGGAGGCTCTAGATGCTAAAGGTACCGCATACCCCGATTAGCTCAGCCGATCTGCTTTTATGGAAACAGGATCGTTATCTGAGCGTCTTAGTTGGAAAACTGCAGGATGTTGGACTGTTAAGTTTGGACATTTTCGATACACTTTTATTTCGGACTTGCGCGAATCCGTCCGATGTTTTTATCCAAATTGCTGAGCAAGCGCATCAGAGGGATTGTCTGAAAGCCTCGGTAACGCCAGCAGCATTCAAAGAAATGCGCATCCGTGCCGAGTACAAAGCGCGCGAACGGCAAGCCGCACGGACGGGCTTCGGCGAAGTCACGCTGGAGCTGATTTATGACGAGATGCCGGAATCCATTGTGAGCAGGGATAAGTTGGTTCAGTTGGAAGTGGAAATCGAGGCGGAAGTTTGTTATCTGAACCCGCATGTAGCTTCCTTGTTGTATGCTTGTAAAAAAGAGCAGATTCCGGTGGCGCTGCTATCGGATATGTATTTGTCGTCAGATAGGATCAGGCAAATTCTTGCATCCGCAGGTCTGGATCTGTCCAGTGTGGACACGCTGCTCGTTTCCTCGGAAGAACATGAGGGCAAGTCATCAGGACATCTGTTTGCCAGGCTCAAAGAGTTGTACCCGCAGATTGACGCATCGGCGATCGTGCACATTGGCGACAATGTGGCCGCAGATGTGGAGGGAGCAGCGAAAGCGGGTGTTAGAGGACTGCACTATCCTGTCGTTCCCGAGCATTTCGATAGCTTGCATCACTGGGAATTTGTGAGGCATGGGGATGTGCTGCCGGAATGGAAGTCACTGCGGAAACTGGCTGCAGCCACAGATTTGACGATTGGTTACGGGGAAAAGGAACGCATGTTATATCAATTTGGGAGTGATGTGATAGGGCCATTTTTGCACACTTTGTGTGAGTGGGTGCTAGACATATGCGTTCAAGAAGGCATTACCTGCGTGAATCCGCTGATGAGAGAAGCGTATTTGCTGGCTCCGATGCTTGAGCATGCTGCACAGCTAAGAGGTGTGGAGCTTCAGATAAAGCCTGTTTATGTGTCCAGACAAGCGACATTTATGGCGGGACTGGAGCGTTTTGGAGAAGCGGAGCTAGCATATCTGTTAGGAATCCATGGTTTGAAAATGGGGGAGCTTTTCGAGGTCCTTGATATCGGCGTGGAAGAAGAGCAGTTGAAAGCCTATCTGGCGGAACCGATCGAAGCATGCAGGCACATTTCCGGGGATAGTGGCCAAACCATTTTTGACCTCCTGCGCAGTTATCTGCTTAGTGACTCCGTGCAAAGAAAACTCTTAGCATCCATCGAGCGGCATAGGCAGCTATTTGTAGGCTATTTGAGGCAAGAATTCGGCGCGCCGGAGCGGTTAGTGACGGTTGATATCGGATTTCAGGGAACGATTCAGGGGGCATTGGAAAAGATCGTGAGCCTTGCGGGATTGCAGCCGCAAATGACACATTTGCTCGCCGTCGGCACGAATCGGTTGGATGAACTCCGACTCCATGGCATGGATATACGCAGTATGCTGCGTTCTGGCAGTGGCGGAAGCGAAGCGGGCAAACGGATCGCGAGGACGCCGGCTTTCTTGGAGGAGCTGATGATGGGCGGCTTCGGCTCAACGCTTCGATATGTGGAAGAGGAGTCTGGGCGAATGATCCCGGTACAAGCGCAGCTGCACAGAACGGATGAAGAATATGCAGGAAAACAAGCCTGCCAAAAGGGAGCGATTGCCTTCCAAAGCTACTATACCTATCTGCTTCTGCAAAAAGAAGGACGGCTAACAAGAGCATCCAAGCAGCTTGAAGAGTGGAGCAAGCCGCTGCACCGCGTTCTGGTTATGCCGAAGCCGGAAGAGGCGAGAACTTTGGGGGATTTAACGCATCAGGACAATTTCTGCACGGAGTACATAGCCCCGATTTGCGGAGTTGTGGCCGAGGAATGGTACTTGGCAGGGCCGGAAGCTTTTTTGAACAGCTGTAATTATGCACCGTCGGTATTGAATGTGAATTGGCCTCAAGGCATGGCGACCAGACGCTTTCCGTACTATTTGTATCATTATTATTTGCGGTTTGGAGATAGCTTTGGCAGCCAGGCCATGATTTTCGATACGATTCTAAGGGTTAAAAAGGACGGCATTCGTTCTTTGATCCTGTACGGGACGGGGACATTTGCGGAGCAAGTGCTCAAAACGGCCTGGTTCCACGGCTTGCAAATTCCTTATTGGATTGACCCTGCTGCAGGCGCAGGTGCGACGCCTTGGGGGCGCTTCTCTTACCTAACTTTGGAACAAGCAAGAGCAATATCAGTAGAGTCCGGAAGTGGGGCTCCTGCTTTTCTGATTGCGACGCTGTCCGAGCTTGAAGCTTATCCGAATCAGATTTTAAAAGCTTTTGAAGACGTTCGGGTAGTACCAAAGCTTTACCAGCTTCGTCCATAGTAAAAAATTCCTTTTGCCATTGAACCAAATTGCTGGAAGGAGCATCTTTAATAGTGAAATCGTTAGATGATTCCATTTTTTGGTGAAAAAGGAAGGTGCAAAGGATGAAGCAAAAGCTGCTCAGCATGTTCCCGGTACTGTATCGTCTGCGAATTGCCCAATTGAGAATGATGCGGCATATCATTGATTTGAATCCGTCGATTGCTTATGCCAAGCGTAGAGCGTTATATTCACTTCCTTATGTGTGCAAAAAGCATCAATCCTTACTGCGGAGAAAACTAGGCTCTTCCGACCCTCAATTGCAAGAAAACAAAATAACGAATTTACGTCTCAGCGTTGCTCGTATGGATGGCATAATGATTCGACCAGGAGAAACCTTTTCCTTCTGGAAATTGGTCGGCAAAACAACGTCGGCTAAAGGCTACATCGAAGGCTTGCTGCTTTCGCAAGGCGGTGTGAAACGAGGCGTCGGAGGCGGGATTTGCCAGCTCGGCAATCTGCTGTTTTGGATGGCGCTGCATACGCCTCTTCAGGTGGTAGAGCGGCATCATCACAGCTTTGATCCGTTTCCGGATGATCACCGGGTATTACCTTTTGGCAGCGGGGCGAGTGTCTTTTACAATTACATTGATTTGCGAATATTTAATCCAACCAAGATGACGTTCCAGTTCAGGCTCTGGGTGACGGATGAGCATTTGAAAGGTTCTGTTCACAGCGATGAACCACTGGGATATTCGTATCACGTGGAAGAAAGAAATCACCGTTTTCTTGAAAAAGAAGGCCGTACTTACCGGGAAAATGAAATATGGCGCAGAGTCATTGATAAAAGAACCGGAAACACGGCTAAAGAAGAACAAATGCTTCACAATTTCTCGGAAGTCAAATATGATCTGTTTGGCAGATAAACGTGCTCATTCCGAAGTGACGACGAATCGTTTAACTTTGGTACTACATAAACTTAGTACTTTTTGAAAAAACTGTGGCGAGGTAACCTGAGTTTGTAAGTATGACTAGGGGGGCTAGCCATGAATGAGAAAAAGGACATAAAGCGGAATCATGCCAAATCTTTTAGAGCGAATTGGCCGCTGCACTTGATGATTCTCATCTATACAGGGTTGTGGATATGGATGGCGGTCAAGCCTTACAGCAGGTTTGATTGGGTTTTGGAAAATCTTTTGATTTGGGCTGCGCTTATTGTGTTAGTAAGCACTTATCGTTTGTTTGCTTTTTCGAATGTTTCTTATGCATTGTTTGGTTTATTCCTGGCGCTGCATACGATCGGGGCCCATTATTCGTATAACGAGAATATCGTGGATGTTTGGTTGAAGCTGATTTTTCATTCAGAGCGCGATAATTATGACCGTTTGGTGCACTTTAGCTTTGGTTTTTTGCTGGGCTACCCGCTGAGGGAAGCTTTGAGTGCGTGGACGCTGTTAACGCGTAGATGGCTTTATGTGATGACTTGCGTTAGTATATTGGCGTTTGGAGCTTTTTACGAGCTCATTGAAATGTGGGTGGCGTTGCTTGTTGCACCGGAGATTGGCACGTTATTTCTCGGCACGCAAGGCGATCCTTGGGATACGCACCATGATATGGAGCTGGCGCTCTATGGTGCGGTAATAGCCATGGTGATTACGGCTGTGCTGTCGCGTAGGACTCAAGCGACAAACTAAAAATTTGAAAGATGGAGGCTGATTGCTGGTGTCAGGTGGAGAACAGAAGGAAATGTATGGCTACATAGGTTCTTATACAAATGAAGATAACAAGTCGGGGATTACCTTATTTAAGCTTGATCGGCAGAGCGGCGCTGTAACATTGTTGGATGGGTATACCGATTTGCAGAACGCTTCGTTCTTTGCGCTGAATGCGGACCGTACGGTCTTGTATGCCGTTAGTGAGACAAATTCATATCTAGGCGGCTTCGGTGGCTCTGCCGCGGCGTATGCGATCGAGGCAGGATCAGGGAAGCTGACGAAACTGAACCAGCAGCCAACGGGAGGCTCTGCTCCATGTTACATTAGCCTGGATCAGACGAACCGCGCTGTATTTGTGGCCAATTATTCAAGCGGCAGTGTGACTTCCTTTAAGATTGAAGCGGACGGAAAGTTGAGCGAGCCCACGCAGTTGGTGGAGCACGAGGGCACTTTAGGACCGCGGGCGGATCGCCAGGAACGCCCGCATGCGCACTCGATTGTGCCGGCGCCGGACAATCGGTATGCGATTTCAGCCGATCTGGGCCTAGATCGGCTGGTGGTGAGCCGCATTGACGCGGAGAGCGGCACCCTTCAGCCGCATGGCGAAGCCGCGATGAAGCCGGGCGCAGGCCCGCGGCACTTGGTGTACAGCTCGGACAGCCGGCACGTGTACGCGATTAATGAGCTGGACAGCACGGTGACGGTGCTGGCCTATGACGCGAGCGCGGGAACGCTGACCGCGCTGCAAAGCGTTTCGACGCTGCCGGAAGGCTTCAGCGGCGAAAACACATGCGCGGACATCCATCTCTCCAGAGATGGCCGGCATGTGTATGCGTCTAACCGCGGACATGACAGTGTCGCGGTTTATGCCGTGGACGGACACAGCGGCAAGCTGTCCGTCGTGGGTTGGCAGGCGACGCTGGGGCGGACGCCGCGGAACTTTGCCCTGTCGCCGCAGGGGGATTTCCTGCTTGCGGCGAATCAGGGATCGAACAGCATCACGGTATTCCGCGTTGACGCGGAGACGGGGATGCTGCAGGAAACCGGGCAAACGGCGGCCATATCGAAGCCGGTTTGCGTTAAATTCCTGTAGGCTTCAGGTTGATTGCACCTTATAACAGTTGTGAGACCCAATACAAAGGCGAATTGCCGCTGTGGTATCCGTTATGCATTTCCAGCCCCGTCACAGGGGCTTTTTTTGCGCATAAAAAGCATTGACTTCTCCAAAAGTGTTGCTAAAATGAATCATTGTATGCGTGCATGATGAACGCGTGTACACAATAAATTGAAGAACAGGATACCGTTATGGAAACCGTTAAGAAAATGACGTTATTCGGGCTTGTATGGCCGATAATGATTGAATTATTTTTGCAATTTATGATTGGTACCGCAGATACCTTGATGGTGAGCCGGATCTCGGACGATGCGGTCGCGGTCGTTGGAATCAGCAATCAATTTTTCCAAGCGGTCATTATGCTATTCGTTCTTATTTCCAGCGGAGCGGGGATTGTCATTTCGCAGAAGCTCGGAGCAGGCAAAGAGGAAGAGGCAAGGAAAGTGGCTTCGATGGCTTTCACACTGACCCTGGGCTTGGGCGTCGTTGTTTCCTTGCTGCTTTTTTTCGGTGTGGATCTATTCGTCTATCTGCTGCATGTGCCGGATTCTCTGCATGAGATGACAAGGCAATACATTCGGATTGTGGGCAGCGGAACGATCGTTATGGCGGCTGTTTTGACGCTAAGCACAATCATTCGCAGTACGGGGAATACGAAAGGCACGATGCTTGTTGCGGTCGGTATGAACATCATTCATATTATCGGCAATTATGTGTTCATTTTCGGAGCGCTCGGGCTGCCCAAATGGGGACTCTTCGGTGTATCCCTGTCAACCGTGGGAAGCCGTATGATTGCACTAATCGTGCTTTTTTATATTTTCCGCAAAACATTTTCCACACTTATCCGTTGGAAGGATCTGCGGGTTTTTCATCGCGGTTTGCTAAAAGAAGTGGCCAAAGTCGGCTTGCCAATGGCCGTTAGTTCAGCTTCATGGACGTTGTCGCAGGTTGTCCTATTTTCGATGGTAGCGACCATGGGAGCTGAGCAGCTTACGGCGCGCACCTACTTAAATACGATGGAGTCCTTCTCTTTTCTGGCAGGTTGGTCCTTTGCCATGGCTGTCCAAATTCAGGTGGCTCATTTATTTGGCGCCGGACAGATGGAGAAAGCTTATCGCAGCCTATATAAAGCGCTGTTTTGGGGCGAAGTCGTCGTGGTTGCGAATACGCTCTTGTTATTCTTATTAGGCAAACATATCGTGGGCGCATTTACCGAAAACAATGAGATTATCACGATCGTCGTTGGTGTGATGGCTATGAACCTGATTTTGCAGCCGCTCAAAATGTGGAATATGCCGCTTAATAACGCACTCAACGCCGTCGGTGACACCAAGTTTGTCATGTACGTGAGCATCGGCATCATGTGGATCATCGCTGTAGGCGGGACATATGTCTTCGGACTCAAATTCGGATGGCTCCTGCATGGTGTTTATGTCGCTATGATTTTTGATGAGGCGATTCGCGGCTTCCTCGTTCAAAGGCGCTGGATGGCGCGGAAAAAGCTGCCGAAAGCAGTTGTTACTTCAGGCGCGATGAGCGCTCCTTTCTGAGCTCGGCTGCAAGGAAAGCCCTTTATTCGAACATTCGAAAAGGGCGCTTTTTTTGCGAAAAATTAGTTGCGCATGCAACTAATCGAGCGTATGATGAAATCGTGGCAAGTGCAACGATTCGGTAAGTCCCACCATTTTGAGCGAAGAAAGGAGACAGGATCATGATTGATGCCCGCAACACCATTCCAAGGTGGATCTCCCTTTTATACCGATATGGACAAATGTATATTGGCGAGCATTTGAAGGCCTATGATATCGGCAAGGGGCAGCATATTTTTCTCAACGCGCTCTATAAGGAGGATGGTCTCTCGCAAGAAGAGCTGGCGGACTATTTGAAGATCGATAAAGGTACGACTGCTAAAGCATTGAAGAAATTAGAGCAGCAAGGCTACATAACGCGCACAGTCAGCGAAAAGGATAAAAGATGCTATGAAGTTCATTTGACCGAAAAGGCGCTTTTCATCAAAGATGATGTGCGTAAAGTATTAACGGATTGGCGTGAACGTTTGACCTACGGGCTATCGGAGGAAGAGAAGCAGTTGGCGCTAATCGTTTTGGAAAAAATGGGCAATAATGCAGCTAGATTCGCAGAGGAGGCGTAGAGCAGGATGAACATGAGGGGAGCAAGCTCGGTTTTTATAAATCGGCATTTTCATGCGTTAACTCATCGCAATTATCGTTATCTTTGGTTAGGGCAGTGCGTATCGCTTATCGGGACATGGATGCAAAATATCGGGCAGTCCTGGCTCGTTCTTACGATTACAGGCTCACCGCTCAAGCTAGGGTTTGTCGCCGCTTGTCAATTCTTACCCATCCTTTTGTTTTCCCTGTTTGCGGGTATTGTCGTTGATAAATTTCCCAAAAAGAACATTCTTTTGGTCACGCAGACGGTTTCCATGATTCTTGCTTTTACACTGGCAACGCTTGTTTTGACCGACACAGTGAAGTACGGCTACATCATCGTGCTGGCGATTTTGCTGGGGCTCAATAATACGCTCGATATGCCGACCAGGCAAGCTTTCAACATTGAAATCGTCGGAAAAGAAGATCTTATGAATGCGATTGCACTCAATTCCACAACGTTTAATATGGCGAGGATTGTAGGGCCTTCCATTGGTGCTGTGATGATGGCTTGGCTTGGAGCAGGGTGGTGCTTTTTGCTCAATGGGGTCAGTTTTCTGGCTGTCCTGTACGGTTTGTTTCAAATTCAAGCTGCGCCTTATGTTCGGAAAAAAACCTCGCGCGATGGCATCATGAAGGAGATTAAAGACGGAATCGTATACATAGCAAGAGATCCATTGCTAGCGCAGACGGTGCTGCTTGTGACGGTGATCGGGACACTTGCTTTTAACTTTAATATCCTCATTCCGGTTTTCACGAAAAATGTGCTGCACTTGGGAGAGACCACGTATGGCACACTGATGTCATGTCTTGGCGTGGGTTCTTTTGCAGGGGCGCTGACGATGTCGTTTCGCAGTAAACAAGGGCCTAGTCTGAAAATCAGCATTATCGCAAGTCTAGTGGTTGCCGTCTGTCTGATTCTTAATGGGCTGAGTACATCGGTTTGGGTTTGCGGCGCTTTACTGGCTTTAACCGGATTTTTCAATATTATGTTCGCGACCAATAGTAACTCTAATCTTCAAATGCATGCTAAAGAGGAGTATCGCGCGCGTGTCATGAGTGTTTATTCGCTCGTATTTGCCGGTTCAACGCCGATTGGGAGCTTATTTGCCGGTTATATCGCAGATCGCTTTGGCGCGAATGGGGCCTTTGTCGGATGCGGGGTTATGACAGGCATTTTATGTTTAATTATCATTTGGAACTATCGAAAAGCAGGAGCGAAAAAGTCGCTCAAGCCAATTTAGCCAAATTTTGGATTGTCAATTCATTGGGTATCCATTACAATATGAGTAATATTCATGTCGTTATTGGGGAGGTAATCTTGTGTTGGGTTTTTTGAAAAGATGGATGCATTCGCCTGAACTTACGCCTAAACATACACCAAATCAAGAACCTACGAACGCTGTGGATTATCAAACGATGGAAATTGACGTTGTTATCAAGTGCTTTGTGTCGGATAAAGACAAGCCGTTTCGTGTCATCTTTAGAGTTGAGAAACAAGGCTCTTTCTTTTCCAAAGATATTTTCGTGCAAAATGTGGATGCTAAGACACCACACGAGTTGATCCACAACTTTTCTACGCTTGGCATGAATTATGAAGAACTGAAGAAGTACGGAAGCGCGGATTATGCGGAGTACAGCTTTGCTACGTTGGAAGAAGCCAAAAAGGTGAAAGATACGACTGTTGAGTACATTCGTTTTCTTATTCGCGAACATCAACAAGAGACACTCGCCCGAATTTCATAGTGTAAGTTCAAGAGGGAGCCAGCGATGTTATCGCTGGTTTCTTTTTTACCTATGCAGGTAGAGAGGGGGGGGACACGCAAAAGGACCGTCAGGGTGAACTGACGGTTGTTGTTCGCATCCCGTTGCCGTTGTATTTTATACAACATAAAAGTGGTATCTGTCTGCCAGTCTGGCATCCCATTGCACAATATACAATCATTTATCCCAAATGGGTGCGAATTTGCAGCTTTCAGCCCAAAATCGTTGTATAAAGTACAATATAGAAGAGTATTAAGACCCAAATTAGGCTATATGGTTGAATAAATTACAACATAGCAACGTTTGTTGTCTTCTGCTTTGTGCCCTTAACAGCTTGTTAAGCCAATCCGGAAGCTGTTAACGGCATGGACAGGGTATCCTTATACCAAAAAAGCTTAGCCGGATCTCCGTCAAGGATCCAACTAAGCTTTTTTGTCGTCAGGAGCAGCGCGCCCCCCGGGCACCGGTCTTTTATTTCGCCGCAGCTTCCGTTTTGTGCTGCTGCACGATCTCTTTCAAACGGTGCTGGCGAAGTTTGGTAATGGAAGTGAATTTGGAATCAGAGCCTTTAAGCTCGAAAAATACTTTGCCATCTTGAATCTGAACAATTTTTTTGGTGTTCACATAGCAATCTGTATTCACCTTGAAAAAAGCGTTGCCCGTTGTAATTTCTATGATTTGCTCTGTGGACATCCGTTTTTTGATGTGAAAGTTTTTTCCATGAAAAGAGACCAGCCCATGTTCTCCGACCCGGAAGTACATAATATCTTTCTCCAGTACGAAATTTTCATAGCTGTTTCTTGTTTCGAGCGCTACAGTCATTTTATTTTCCCCCTTTAAAATGATAACGCTTACAAATTGAGAACGTTTTTATGATACCACATTTTACTAGAGATTAAAAGTGTTTTTAACGTAAATACGGACCTCCCTCACATGGAAGGGGTCCGTATATTTCCTAGGAAATATTTAACATCATTAATACTTGTTCAACCGCTCTAGCACATTGCGCGCCACCCAGACACCGGCTGCCCCGGCTTGGGCCAAGCCTCTTGTAATGCCTGCACCATCGCCTCCACAGAACAAGCCTTTAATCTCAGTTTCAAAGCTTTCGTTAAGCTTCGGACGTGCAGAGTAGAATTTCGCTTCAACGCCGTAGAAGAGGGTATGTTCAGCTGCAATCCCCGGCGTTACTTTTTCAAGGGCATGGATCATTTCAATTAAGCTTTTCATGGTATTGTAAGGCAGCACGAGACCTAGATCGCCTGGAACGGCTTCCGTCAAAGTAGGCTCTAAGAAGCCTTCGCGAATCCGATCCGCCGTGGAGCGACGTCCCCGCATGATGTCCCCGAATTTCTGAACAATAACGCCGCCGCTTGATAGATCGTTCGCATGTTTGCAAATTTCACGTGCATATTCGTTCGGCTTATCGAACGGCTCCGTGAATTTGTGGGAAACGAGCAGAGCGAAATTCGTGTTGCTGGAGCCGAGGGCCGGATCCTTGTAAGAGTGACCGTTAGCAGCCATGACGCCGCTATGATTCTCGACAACGACATGCCCGGACGGATTGCTGCAGAAGGTTCTCACACGAGTACCTACCGAGGTATTGTAAATGAATTTTCCTTCATACAAATGCTCGTTAATTTCCCGCATCACGACATCGGACGTTTCTACACGCACACCAACATCGACTTGATTGTTATACATTTTTAACCGGCGCTTCTTCAGGACTTGGGTTAACCACGCTGAGCCGTCTCTTCCCGGGGCAAGCATCACATGATGGCTATGGATCTCTGTGCCATCTTTTAAGCGTATGCCTTCGATGACATGCTTGTCTTCCCGTTTGCTCGTTAATATATCTTCGACCTCAGCTTTAAACTGCATGTCGATCCTTGTTTTCAAATGTTCATAAATCGATTTCAAAATCATTAGGTTCTGCTCGGTGCCTAAATGCCTCACCTGAGCGCGAAGCAGTTTAAGCCCTGCAGCATAGGAGCGCTGCTCAATGTCCTTAACAGCCTCGGTTGTTGGATCCGTTATATTCTCCGTAGCCCCATGCTCCAAATTTATGCCATCAACATACCGAATCAAATCGATTACTTTGCTGGGTGGCAAATAATCCGTCATCCAGCCGCCGAATTCGGTGGTGATGTTGAATTTGCCGTCACTATATGCGCCTGCACCTCCGAAGCCAGCCGTGATCGAACAAGCAGGCAGACAGCCAGAGAAGTCCTTTTTACCCGCAGGCGGAGGACAAAGTTTGATTTTGCTTTCCAGAATCGGACAACTGCGATGGTAAATATCATGGCCTTTGTCAACGAGCAATACTCTAGCGGTAGGGTGAAGCAATGTCATTTCATAACAAGCGAAAATACCGGCAGGTCCTGCACCAACTACGATAAAATCATAAGCTTTCATTGCGATCTCCTCTGGAACGTTCATTTTTGGGCACAAAAAATCCTAGCCACACGGGTATGCAAAAGCAAGTACCCGTCGTAGCTAGGAAGTTATGGCTCCCTCTAGAGACCCTTAAGCCAATTCTCAAGGATATACGAACGATTGTGACCTATGCGGCTATTTTTTAACGCCTTGATTATCATAATACGAACATTCTATGTTGTCAATTGAATATCGTTCGCTAAAATGGTTAAATCGGAATAGAAATCGTGAACGTTGTTTCGGATTCAGTGGAGTTGACCTGAACGGTTCCTACATACTTGTCGACCAGTTGTTTGACAATGCTTAAGCCTAAGCCCGCGTGATGATCATCCGGATTTTTGGTCGAGAAGCCGGGCTCAAAAATACGTTGGAGCATATCGTTTGGAATAGGTTCTCCATTATTAATGACCTGGAAGATGAGCGAGCTGCCTTTAACAAAGCCTGCAAGTCGAACTTGCTTGTCCCCTTCTTTCTTAGACAGGGAAACAGCGTCAAACGCGTTATCAATGAGGTTTGAGATGATTCGGACCAAATCGGTCGCCTTCACGGCTCCCAGCGGAACATCCTTCAGATTGGCCACTTCATGCTCAAACGTAATTTTACGTTCAACGGCCCCAATCACCTTGGACTGAACGATGGCTGAGAGGGCCGGTACATTGATTTGGATAATATCATTTAAAGCGGTCGTTTCACCAATAATTTCGGATGTATAACGACTCAGCTCGTCGAACTCTTTGAGATGTACAAGGGAATGAATGGTCGCGACATGGTTATTAAAATCATGCCGCTGTTCCTTCATGGAGCGAAACAGCGATCCGATATGATCGACGTATACCTCTTGAACGCTCTCCGCGGTTGCCTCGCGATTCCGATTGATAAAGCGAATGCTCAGGATGACGAGAATGAAAGCAATAATAGCCGTTGTCCCGATGAGAAGCAGCAGGTTCATTTGTTGATGCTCAATGGAATTTTGTACTTTCTCATAATCGGCCGTAAGTCCGATTACGACAGGGATATCCAGTTGGAGCGGGATGAACATTTTGAGATAGGTTTTACCATCGATGTTGGAAAGCAGCTGCTGGGTTTGCTTTGATTTTAAGACGGACTGCACCATATCTTGATCCCGGGTATCCTTCATCGTGTATGAGCCAAATAAGATTTCCCGGTCGGTGAACCAGGTGTAGCCTTCTTTTTTGTATTGCTCCTGCTGTCCAAGGAAGATGGGGGGATTAAAGACGGCAATTTCCTTGGCGCCATGATCCGTATAGCCATGAATCATTTCATCGATGACGGCATCTACGCCGATTTCCCGTTGATAATCCCGGAAAAATGTATCGTGAACATAAGGGTCAAGGATGTAATTCGTACGCCCATCATAGTAATAGCCCCATTTATCCACGTACTGCGGATCTGACATAGAGGTATTCATCGGCCCTGACCAGTAATACGGTAACGCTTGGCCGCTTTTGACATTCGTTTCCTTCGTATTGAGCAGTTGATTAAAAGCCTTGAACCAGTCGCGGCTCCAGTTCTTGGTGCTCATATTGATTTCTTTCGGCTCTGTGGATTTATAGCCAATGATATCATCGCCGCTGCGCTTCATAAGTGTAATGTGATCGACCATCAGCTCTTTGCTGAGAACGATGAGCTCTTCATTGGTTACTTTTTCAATATCAGGATCGAGCCGGTACTGCGCCGCTAAAGAGGCTGTACGCAAATTTTGCCCGATCAGATTTTCAACGTATTTCTCGCCTGTTTTGGAGTGTTTAATGGAGATGGCGACGTTATCGGCAATCAATTCCAGCTTGGTTTCAAGCTCCGACGTTAGCATTCGCTTCGTATACGTGTAGAATACGCTGTCGGTTAGTAGTACAATGATTAACGAAATCATGAGGATAAAGAGCGATGAACGAAGCTGGATTTTTGGCTTAGGTTTGTGCGGTGAATTCATGTTGTCCTCCTAAATGTCAACTTTCTACAGCTATCATATTACAAATTTATTAGAAATTGCGCTTTGTTTTATTTGAAGACAGTGTGGGAGGCGTTTATATGAAATTACGATTTTTGGGCTGTGGCGACGGATTTAGCGTCGAACAGGGCCATAACAGTGCATTACTTACGTTTGCCGATACGAATCTCTGCATCGACTTTCCGGAATCGAATCATGCTAGTTTGCATCAGATGGGAATGAAGCTCAATGAGGTGAAGCATATTTTCGTAACGCATCTGCATGAGGATCATATTAACGGCTTGTCGAAGCTGGCGCTGTTTCATCGGGTGTATCCTGGCAAAGCGAAGCCGAAGCTTTATGTGCCTACTGGGCTGCGGGATGATCTATGGCAAGTTTTGCGCCATGGCTTGGAGTTGACCACAAGAGGGAAACGGGTATTTGAGGACTATTTTGACGTGGAATGCGTGGATGAGACCTTTGAGATCGCGGGTATGCGCTTCGAGCTGATTCGGACACAGCATGTGCCGGACATGCTTAGTTATGGGTTACTTTGTAAGCCTTATTTTTATTTTAGCGGGGATACACGGTTAGATGAAACGTACATAAGCAAGGTTGCAGGTGAGGTGCAAACGATCTTCCATGAATGCCATATGCAGGATGATCAGCTGCCGTCGCATACGTCTCTGGAGGAAATTCTAACGCTCCCAGTGTCCATTCAGGAGAAGATGCTGCTCATGCATTATGTGGATGATTATGTGCTGGCGGATGCGCGTGAGCCGTTCCATGGCAAGCAAAAACTCCGTTTAGCGGAGCCATTGCGAGTATATGAGTGGTAGGACCGTAGGGCGAATCCCGTTGATGAGGGAACTAGAGTCCGCTATTTGACCACCAAATGGTTATTTGGCAGATTAAGGGGAACTATGATCCGCTATTCTGCCGATTGTGGCTGATGAATAGTGATCCGAGGGCGAATAAGGCCCTGTAGTTCACTTTTCATCCTAAAAGCAGCTGATTTGGCAGTAATAGCGGCTTGTAGTTCCTTTTCGATGCGAAAAGGGGGTACGCGAAAAGAGGTTACCCGAAAGAGTTTAGTCCAAAAGAGGTTACCCAAAAGAGGTTACCCGAAAGAGTGGTTACTCCAACAAAGATTTCTCGATTATCGTCGTAGAAAGCTGCCTCAACACCATCGAAACGCCTCCGTGAGCAACGCCAAGCTCGCCTAAATCGGAACAGTAAATCTCCAAATTCTGAAGAAAGCGCTCGGGAATCATCTCGCGCAGCGTATTCCAAATGGAGTTAATCAGCGTAGGGCCTAGCAGCGCAAGATGCCCTCCAATGCAGATGACTTTGGGATTGTAGGCATTGATAACGTTCGCCAGGCCGATGCCTTGGTAATGGCCAAGCTCGTGCACGGCACTAGTAATTTTGCTGTCACCGCGCCCAATACCGTCCACAATGTCTGCAAACGAAAGCTCTTGAGGAGTTGTTTCCAATAATTCATACATCGCCTTAATGGAAGCATACATCTCCCAGCATCCTCTGCTGCCGCAGGTGCATTTCTTGCCGTTCATATGAATGGTGGAATGTCCTAATCTCCCCGCTGTCCCCGTCGTACCGGTGAACAGTTCTCCCTTGCTGTAAACGCCAACGGACAATCCCCAAGAACTTGTTACATAGACCAAATGATCGGCTGATTTGGCCCCTCCAAAATGAACTTCACCCATCGCACCCGCATACGGTGCAGGATTCACATGAATGGCAAGGTCGGGAACTCGTTTGGCAAGCTCGGTTCGCAAAGGGAAGTCGTTCCATTCCTGCAGGTTGGCGCTATAATCAACGACGTCTGTTCGTATATTGTAGTAGCCCGGGATGACAATACCGACCCCTACAATGCCTAGCTGGCGATGCGCGTGATGATGTTCTAAATCTTTCAAAATCGTTGAAATTGCATCCACGAAAAAGAAGGGATCTTTGCTCTGAAGCGGAATCATCATGCTGTCCAGCTTTTTCCCGAGCAGATCCGTGACGAGCACGGTGAACTGGTTGATTTCAACATCAACGCCAACACAGATCCCCGCTTTCTCATTCAAATCGACAAGGGTAGGGGGCCTCCCTCTTGAAGTGCCCGTCGTGCCGAGCTCAACGACAAAACCTTTCTGAACGAAGAGATCTACGCAGCTGGAGACGGTCATCTTATTGAGTCCTGTCAGAGAGGCGATTTTAGCGCGAGATAATGGACGGTATTTCAGGATCGTAGAGATTGCATGTTCCATATTTATTTTTTTAACAAGATCATAATTGCCAATGGGTCCATTAGAACGCAAGTTGATCACAACCTTACTTCAATACATGATAGTTATTTAGTATGAATGATATACAAAATAATTGTCTGTGTCAAAAAAAAAATAGGGGCATAAGGCCAATTTATCGTGCTTTTATTTAGTATAACGTATATACTAAATAATAAGAGATTGAAAGCGTTATATAAATTTTGCGACGAGGTTCAGCTGAAAACAAGGGGGTCTTTCTTCTTTTTAAACGTTTAAAAACTCATTGTTGACTTATTTCAGATTAGATATTAAATTAATATCAACTAAGCCTAGTCATTTACTTGGTATTACATTTATACTAAATAAGTTCAAAAGGGAGTGTTCTGTTTATGAAAAGAATGAGACTCATGAGTTATTCGCTGATAGGCCTGCTTCTCCTGTCCGCATGCTCCTCTCAGACAACCAGCACGACGGCAACCCCATCCCGTGATGCGAAAGCAGTAGTCGCCACACAAAAACCGGAAGAGATCACAGGCGAAATCTCGTTCTGGTCCTGGTCGCCGGAAGATAATGTCTGGCAAACCTTAATCAAAGCTTTCAATGAGAAATATCCAAAAATCAAAGTGAATTATGTTCGCACGCCTTCGGCTGACTACGACAAAAAAATTCAAGTCGCCATTCAAGGCGGCGAAGTTCCGGACGTTATGGCGTTCTCAAACGGGCCGATGATTAAGAACTATTCCCCTATTCTTGAGCCGTTAGCGCCATTGGCAGAGAAATCGCTAGGGAAGGATTGGCAGAAGCTGTTCAAAACGACGCCGATGGAATCAGCCAAGAAAAACGATTATAAGACGATCCCAACAGGGGTCGCGGTTACGCCGTTCCTTTCTTATGATGTAGATTTGTTCAAGAAAGTAGGCGCGGAGCCGCCCAAGACGTATGATGATCTAAAGCAAGTGGTGAAGAAATTTGAGGATGCCAAATTACCGGGTATTGTGCCACGCTTAGGCTTTGCCGGAGGGAAAAGCGCAACCGTAACGGATGCCTTCTACACCCTCGTCAACCAAATTGCGCCGGGCAAATTATACGAAGCAGACGCGGGGAAAGCGAAATTTACAGACCCGGTGTTTATTCAAGCAACGAATGCGTTCAAGCAATTTTACACGGATCATCTCTTCCAAGACGGCAATCTGACAACCAAATTCGATCCGGATCTTCGCGATATGTATGAGCAAAAGAGACAGCTTCCAATGATTCTCGTCGGAGCATGGATCATGACAGACGTAGCGAATAAGGATGGCTTGAAGATTGGCGACCGTACTTTTGGTCTCGTGCCAATGCCGACGATTGCGGGTGGTAAAACGAGTGTTCTCATCAACGGCGATGTACCGCTCGGTATTAGTAAAGATTCGAAGCATAAAGAGGCTGCTTGGAGATTCGTGGAATTCATGGCTACGGGTGATTATCAGACGATTCTGAGCAAGGCGCTGCAATTCCTTCCCGTGAAAGAAGGATTGTCGATGGATAAATCCAATCTCAAAACAGATATTGAGAAGCAATCGGTCGATGTGGTCCTGGACGCACTTACGAATAATGTGGGCGGTATCCGATTCCTGGACAATGCCCCTATTGAACAAGCGCTTTTTGTTAATTTGCAAAAAGTAGCGACCGGGAGCGTTACACCGGAGCAAGCGATGGCTGAGGTGCAAAAGGCTTCAGATGCCGTGAAACGCTAACATCCCGAATTCGAAGAACTCTTACGCTCATTTGGACGTCATTTCGTTTCATTCATTAAGTTTACACATTCACGAAGTCGAGGGCCTCTGTGATCATCAGCTTGGGATGCAGAGGTTCTTCCCTCCGTGAGGGTTGTAAGGAGGAGCCAAGTGGATATCGTGCTATCGACAACAAATACGGCAGCAGTCAAATCGAAAAAGAAAAAACGGGGACGCTTCACCGGATTATACTTCGTTCTGCCTTTATTGCTTTTCGTCTCGGTGTTCACGTTTTTTGGTATTTTTTATAATATTTATATCGGTTTTTTTGAGTGGTCGGGCATTGGAAGCAAAGTGTTTATCGGCCTGGACAATTATGTGAATCTGTTTCATGATCCTAATTTTTATCAGGCTCTTTGGAATACGGTTTATTTTCTCGTTATTACGATCCCTCTATCCATGGCGCTTGGGCTTCTGCTTGCCACTTTGCTCAATGGCGTTTGGGCGGCAGACGGCCTGTTTAAATCGATCTTCTTTTTGCCGCATGTCATTGCGGTTGTCACGGTAGGTACGACGTTCGCCGGTATTTATGAGCCGAATTTTGGCTTGCTGAACACCATGCTGCGGTTTGCAGGTTTGGAAAGCTGGACACACTCCTGGTTGTCTGAGCCAGCTACTGCGCTAAATGCGATCGCTGCCGTCTACATTTTCGCCAATACGGGATTCTACATGTTGATTTACTACACCAGTTTGCTAAATATTGACCAAGAAATATTCGAAGCGGCTAAAATCGATGGCGCCGGGGTTCTGAGGCAATTCCGCCATATTATTTTCCCGATGCTCATCGGTACACACATCACGTTACTCATTCTAGGGATTATCCATGCACTCAAAGTATTCGACCTCATTTGGATTATGACAGAGGGCGGACCGGGAGGAGAGACGGAACTCATATCCACTTTCTTATTCCGAGAGTCGCTGCTCAAATATAAAACGGGATACAGCGGAGCGGTTTCTGTTGTTCTTCTGCTTATCGCCTTTGGCTATACGGCTTTTCAGCTGCGTATTTATAACAAGGTCAGGAGGTAGAAAGATGTTCGGTCGCATGCAGCTCTCTGAGAAGATCATCATGAATCTTCTACTTCTAATCTTGGCGGCTATTTGGGTGATTCCTATGATTTATCTGGTAATGTACTCGTTCGAAGGTGACCAGTGGGGGAATTATCAGGCTGTCGTTAGTCTGGATTTGTTTCCGCATTTTCTAATCAACAGTTTTATTGTGTCGACTTCAGTCGTCCTGCTGCTGCTTATCGTTGTTTCCCTAGCGGCGTTTGGCTTTAGCAAATTAAGATTTCCCGGGGATTCTTCCGTCTTTGCGATCTGTTTAATCGGTCTGATGATCCCGCCCGTTGCCATGCTCGTACCTTTGTTCCAAACGGTCAAGTCCTTTCATTGGATGAATACGTATCTGTCTTTGATCGGCCCGGAAGTAGCGATGAGCATTCCTTTCTCTTTATTGCTGGCCCGTAATGCCTTCGATGAGGTGCCGGGTGAGCTTCTCGAAGCTGCAGAGATTGACGGTTCAAACGCTTGGGGTAGATTTGTTCATGTGATGCTGCCGTTAGCCATACCGGTACTGACGACCATTGGCATCCTGGCTTTCTTAAATTCGTGGAACCAGTATGTGCTGCCGCTTGTCTTTATTAGCAAGGAAACGATGCTGACCGTGACCATGGCTCCCAAATTTTTCATTAAAGAGTATACCTCTGACTACCATAAAGTGTTTGCGGCGCTTGTGCTGATTACGGTTCCGGTTGTGATTTTATATATTTTCGGCCAAAAGTATATGCAGCGTGGCTTGACGAGCGGTGCTATCAAATAAGTGCCGAATTCTGGAGGTTAAAATGAGAGAACATGAAGCTCGGGAAAAAAAGCCGAATATCGTATTTTTAATCGCAGATGATCATCGATTCGACGGGATTGGCGCTTATGGCAATCAGGTAGTGCAAACACCCGTTCTGGACAGCCTGGCAGCTGAGGGCGTGCGCTTCACATCCATCTACACGATGGGGGGGCAGACGGCTGCACTCTGCGTACCCAGCCGCGCCTGTCTCTTGACAGGGACGAATGTCTTTCATGCGATGGTAACGGAAAAAGAAGTTAAGCTTGGAGAGACGGAAAATCCGCAGCTGTGGGCGATTAATCCATCCCTCCCTACATGGCCTGAGGTGTACCGCAGAGAGGGGTATCGGACATTCGGCATCGGCAAGTGGCACAATGGCAAAGAGAGCTTTGCCAAAAGCTTCTCGGACGGGGCGAGCATTTTCTTTGGCGGTATGGGGGAGCATATTGGGCTGCCCATTCATGCGTATGACCCCGCAGGCATTTATCATGCGGACCAAGCGAAGCCAAGCGACAAGTTTTCTACGGAGCTTTTTGCAGAATCAGCCATTGACTTTATCCAGCAGTATAAGGAAGAGGAGCCGTTCGCTTTATACGTGGCTTTTACGGCGCCGCATGATCCAAGGACCCCGCCTCAAGCTTATTTAGACCGATATTCAAATGAGCATATACCTCTTCCTGACAATTTCATGCCGGAACATCCTTTCGATAATGGCGAACTGTACGTACGTGATGAACAATTGGCTTCCTTTCCGCGCAAGCCCGAAGAAATTCGCCAGCATTTGGCCGAGTATTACAGCATGATAACGCATATGGATGAACAAATTGGCCGTATTATGCAGGCTTTGGAAGAGAGCGGTCAGCGTGAGCAGACGATTGTCGTATATACGGCGGATCACGGCATAGCTTTGGGGCAGCATGGACTTATGGGTAAGCAAAATGTATATGAACACAGCATCCATATTCCGCTTATCATGCAAGGACCCGGCTTGCCGCAAGGAGTGGAAGCTCGTGGACTTGGCTGTCAAATGGATATTTTTCCGACTTTGTTCGAATTAACCGGAACTTTGCTACCGCAAACGGTTGAGGGCAAGAGTATGGTAGGTATGATTTCAGGTGAAGCTACGGGATCGAGGAAGAACGTATTCTCAGCCTATAAAAATGTTCAGCGCATGGTGAGTGACGGACGCTGGAAACTAATCCGCTACTTCCGCAGCGGTGAAGCGGGCACGAATCGGGCGCAGTTGTTTGATTTATACAATGATCCAGGAGAAACCTGTGATCTGGCGGAGGATCCCGCAAAGCTGGAACAACTGCAGCGGATGGAACAAGAGCTGCTAGCGTGGCAGCAAAGCATCAAAGATCCAATCCTTCATGAAATGAGGAAAAAAGGATGAGTCGTCCCAACGTTCTGTTTCTATTTCCAGACACGCACCGGGGAGATTGGATGCCTTATGCGCCTGCAGCTTTGGCCGCTTTGGGCATGGAGGCATTGCCGCTGCGTATGCCTCATATCGAAGCTTTAATGAAGCAAGGCGTTACTTTTATGAAGGCGGTTACCTCTTCTCCCTTGTGTGCGCCGGCCAGAGCTTGTCTGGCATCGGGATTGCGGTACAACAAGCCGGCGGTGACAGGCAATCATGAGAATTACGATTTGTCACGCAAAACGTTCTACTCCGTTTTGAAAGATAACGGCTACCGGGTCGGCGGCGTTGGCAAGTTCGACTTGCATAAAGCCACGCATTGGTGGGGGTTGGATGGCTGGATTGACGATTTAAGTCTTCTCGGATATACAGATGCGATCGATAACGCTGGCAAAATCGATGCCATTATTTCGGGCAAAGAATCTCCGAAGGACCCTTATATGTCCTATTTATACAAGGAAGGATTGGCGGACGTTCATCTGAAGGATATGACAGATCGCGGTCAACGAACAGATGCTACGGATCTGCCGGATGAGGCGTATTGCGACAATTGGCTGACGCGAAACGGCGTGCAAATGCTGGAGTCGTTCCCTGCTGATCAGCCATGGTTTCTCATGGTTAACTTTGTGGGCCCGCATGAGCCGTGGGATATTACACACCGAATGAAGGCGGACTGGGAGCAGGTTCAATTCGCTGCGCCGAACAGCAGCAGTGTTCCGGAAAAAACATGGAACCAGATTCGTCAAAATTATGCCGCCATGCTGGAAAATATCGACCGAAATATCGGTCTGTTGCTGGAGGCGGTAAGGCGCCGTGGCGAGCTGGACAATACTGTGATCATATACGCATCGGATCATGGCGATATGCTGGGGGATTTCGATAAATTCGGAAAATGCAGGCCTGAACGCGGTTCCGTGCATATTCCTTTAGTGATTAGCGGCCCTGGCATCCAGAAAGGGCAGTACAGCGATACGCTTGTAGAGCTGCAGGATTTGGCAAGCACCATACTGGACTTGGCCGATTTATCGATGGAAGAAGCGCAGGATTCGATTTCTCTTAAAAGTGTGTTGCGAGGTGAAGCGGGGAGCGCTTTACGCGAAGTGCAGATTTCCGGCTTGGACGAAGGGCCTCAGCATCCGAGCTCATGGCGGATGGCTTCCGATGGGGAGTGGAAGCTGATTGTTGAGCGAGACAGGGGGGATCGTTTGTACCATGTGCAGAGCGATCCGTGGGAAAACCGAAATGTGGCGGAGGAGTATCCGGAAGTGACAGTGAAGCTTAAGGCTGCGCTTCAGGGATTGTGATTCGAGGTGGGAGAGGTTGTCTTACAAGTAGAATGATCTACTTGAGGATAGCCTTTTTTTGTGCCCCAAATGTTCTTCGAAACGGGGATCTTTGTTCCCTTAGCGCGCATGGTTTCCTAGATGTTGAGTTTGTTTTTTTATACATTTTTACATTATTTCTGTATAAACAAAAGCTGATATAATTGATATCATGGTTGTAAGGATGGTTAGCGATTTCAAGGTTAAAGAAAGGTGGGGGACAATGTGTCTGTCGCACCGGTAAGCGTGCTAATTATTGATGATGAATTGCCGTTAAGACAAGAACTCCGTTCCATGCCATGGTCTTCATTTGGAGCTGAACTGGTCGGAGAAGCGGAGAATGGGGAAGATGCTTTGGCGCTGTGCGAAGTCTTGGAACCTGATCTTGTTATCTCGGATATAACCATGCCCATCATGGATGGATTGGAATTGTTTCGCATCGTTAAAAAAAGGTTTCCGCTCATCCAATTCGTGCTGTTAACTTGCCATAGCGATTTTCATTATGCTCAAGAAGCGCTGAAGTTAGGGGCGTTGGACTATTTTACGAAGCTGTCGTTTGATGAAGGGGATATGAAGATAGCGATTGAAAAAGCTCGAGCAGCGATCCGACGTGAAACTGATTTAAGGGATTATGAACAGGAACGGACGCGCCGGGAGTTGGCCAATCCGCAAAAGTCAGTAACGAGTGATGAACGGAAGATTCGCAAAGAAGTTCAGTTGGCACAAAGAATTATTGTGAGTAAGCTGGGAGATCCGATTACGCTGACCTCTGTTGCGGATGAGGTCGGGTTGAGCTCGTATTACCTCAGCCGTCTATTCCGGGAAGAAACCGGGGAATCCTTCAATGATTATGTCACTCGGCTGCGCATGGAGAAGGCCGTGAACCTGCTTCAGAACACTCAGCTTAAAGTATACGAAGTGGCCGAGCAGGTAGGTATTCCGAGTTACCGTTATTTTTCGCAGCTCTTCCGAAATTGGACCGGGGTAGCACCAACAGATTATAAAAAGGGCTGATGACAAAATGAAAGCGCTTATCTCATGGTTTGGCAGCTGGAGTATGCTGGCCAAACATTTTCTTTTTTTATCCCTTGGAACGCTTGTGCTGTTAGGAGGACTTGGCTGGATCAACCTGCGCGAAGCGGAAGGATTGTTTCGGAGGCAGGTCGTATCGGACGCCCAAATTATTATTGACCGAACTAATCTCTATATGAATGCGTATTTGGACAATGTACAAAATATTCTTCTGCTCATCTCAACCCGTGAAGATCTGTTAAATGTCGGTATGGAGAAGGAGGCTTCGGATGTTCTGCGGTCGTATGCGAATATGAACAGAACGCTGTATAAGTCGCTCTATTTGGTTGGCGAAGACGGGCATGTCATTTCCAACTCTCAAACTACTTTTGATATTATTGGAAATCCTGAAATTCCTAAGCTGCTTGCGAAAGCCAAAGAAACCTACGGGATGTTTATCACAGAGCCCTATCAATCTCCCATGTCGGGTAAAACCGTCGCCTTCGTTTTGCCGATTCAATCCTCCTCGACGAAGTCATTAAAAGGGATTGCTGTCGTGGAAATCGATCTCGTTGAATTAACGAATCTGATCGCTCAATTCATGAATACGAAAAATCAAACATTTGCGATCATCACCAATAAAAAGAATGTTGTCCACTCGTTTGACGCTAGTCTCCCGCTTAATTCATACCGGCTGCTTCCTTATAACATGTCAGTGTTCCCGCCGGAGTTGGATGCAAGCTTTGTCGATAAAGTGTCGGAGCTTCCTCTCGGAGCAGCGGAGATCGATGGTCCACAGGGCGATTTGGTTGCTGTGAAGTCCGGGATGAATAAGCTTGGCTGGTATTTTATCGCCTTCTATGAAAATAGTTTTTTCTATCAAAATATACGCAGCCTTTACCGAAATTTCAGTACGGCGGGCGTTTTTTGGATCTTCCTTGTCTTAGCCAGCACTTACATGATAAGCCGGTATATTACGCTGCCCGTACGTACATTGGTTGCGAAGATGGACCGGATACGGGATATGGAGGTGCTTCACACCATACATGCGACTGGAAATGACGAGATCGGTCGATTGACGCGAAGCTTTAATGCGATGATGGAGCGGATTCATCATCTGCTGCACGAAACGAAGGAAGCGGAGCGACGCAAGAAGCATTTCGAGCTGAAAATGCTGCAGAGTCAAATCGCCCCGCATTTTTTGTATAACACCCTTGCTTGTATCAGTTCTTTGGCCAAGCAGCACAAAATCCACGAGGTTCGGGAAACGATCAAGACGCTTGTTGGCTTGTTGTCTTTCAGCTTTGATAAAAGCACAGAATTCGTCACTTTGGCGGACGAACTGGAAGGGCTGCGCATGTATGCGTATATTCAGAAAGTACGCTACGGTGATAAGTTCACGATGGACATCGACGCCGCTACTGCAACGCTATCGAAAACAATTTTGAAGCTAACCTTGCAGCCGCTTGTGGAGAATGCCATTTTCCACGGGATTGTACCGCTTAAGCGTGCAGGAATGATCCGTATACGGACGAAGTGCGTGAAGGATAAACTGATAATTACGATCAGGGACAACGGGCTCGGGATGGACTCGGAGGTCCTGAACAGTCTGTTTGAAGTGCGGCACAAAGCGCCAAATAAACACAGATTCACAGGAATCGGGATCATGAATGTCCATGAACGAATCGGGCTCCATTTCGGAACGGAGTATGGATTGTCCATTTTCTCCCTGCCGGAACTTGGTACGTTGATCCGAATCGAGCTGCCAGCTGTGGAACACGAACATGCAGGAATAACCAAATAAAGCGTTTGCAATAATTCGGACATTTTCGCAGGATCACTGTATATTTTCCAAAGAAAGCGCTTGCTATACTAAACTCAACCCGTTAGGAAGCGAGTGATCAGATGGAAAAGAGGTGGCCTCATGGAACAGCAAGTTGCAATTGGGAAGGAAACAGGGGCGGGGAGCAAAGTAAAGGAAACGAGGCTTAAATTATCTGCGAAGCAGGTTTGGGCCTTTCGGGCTTTCTATCTCATGCTTTTGCCTGGCGTTATTTATTACGTAATTTTCCGCTATATTCCCATGTATGGTGTGATTATTGCATTTAAAGATTTTCAAATATTAGATGGCATTCTCGGCAGTGGTTGGGCTGATCCATGGTACAAGCATTTTCAAACGTTTTTTGATTCCCCTTATTTCGGACAGCTCATGGTCAACACATTCGTCATTAGCATCTATAAGCTGCTTTTCGGCATGGCACCGCCCATTATTATGGCGCTGCTTCTCAATGAGTGCAGGCTGCGCTGGTTTAAAACTGTTGTACAGACGCTAACGTACATGCCGCATTTCTTATCATGGGTGATTATTTACGGTATTTTAATTGCACTCCTTTCGCAAAACTCCGGAATTGTCAACCGCTTTATCGAAGATGCCGGCGGACAATCGATAGGATTCATGACATCGGTTGATTACTTCCGGACGATTCTGGTCAGTTCGGAAGTTTGGAAAGATCTTGGCTGGGGCGCGATCATCTACTTGGCAGCGATGACAGCGATCGATCCGACCTTGTACGAGGCTGCACGAGTGGATGGCGCAAGCCGCTTGCGGATGATTTGGCACATTACGCTGCCAGGCATTCGAAATGTTATTGTGCTTCTGCTCATCTTAAAGCTGGGGCATATTATGGATGCCGGATTCGATCAAATTTATATTCTGTATAACATTCAAGTGTATCAAGTTGCGGATATATTGGACACCTGGGTGTTCCGGACAGGATTGCAGCAGCTTAATTTCTCGCTGGGGGCAGCCGTAGGATTGTTCAAATCGGTTATTGGGCTTGTCCTGGTACTAGGCTCCAATCACTTATCCAAGAAATGGGGTGAGGGCATATGGTAAGAGGCTGGGAAGACCGGATCGTAAATACGATCGTCGTCGTCATCCTCGGGCTTGCTGCACTGGCGGCGATCGTACCGCTGATGTATGTGATAGCCGTGTCCATCACACCTTTCTCCGAGGTACTGAAAAACGGAGGTTTCATCCTCATTCCTAAGTCCGTCACCTTTAGCGCTTATCACAAGCTTTTCACCGAAACGAATATTCCAAAAGCCTTCTGGGTGACGATCTTCATCACCGTCGTAGGTACGATTGTGAATCTGATTTTGACTTCGCTGATGGCTTATCCGCTTAGCCGTCGCAATCTCCCAGGCAGAAGCTTCTTCCTTCTGATGGTCGTCTTTACGATGCTGTTCAGCGGAGGACTCATTCCGACTTATTTGGTTGTGAAATCCTTAGGACTCTTGGATTCCGTCTGGTCGATGATTTTACCCAATGCGATTTGGAGTTTTAACATTTTGATTATGAAAAGCTTTTTTGAAAGCCTTCCGGAAGAGTTGTTTGAATCGGCCCGGATGGATGGCGCTAAGGAATTCCGTATTTTATGGCAAATCGTATTGCCGCTTTCTGTTCCTTCAATGCTCACAATTGGGTTGTTCTACATGGTCGGTCATTGGAACGAATTTTTCCAAGCGATTATGTATGTGACAGACCGCAATTTGTTTCCTTTGCAGGTCGTTATTCGCGAGATTCTCATGCTGACCCAGCAACCGCTTGAAAATGCCGAAAATATGCTTCCTACCGAAACGATGCAAATGGCGTCTGTTGTCGCTGCAAGCTTACCGATCATTCTTGTGTATCCGTTCATTCAAAAGCATTTCACCAAAGGAATGCTAATGGGCTCCGTCAAAGGTTGACCCCGTATGTCGAATGCATCAGGACTGCAGCCTGGTTCGTTCTGTTACGGCGACAATAGAAGCAACTTTAACTTTTTTAAAGAAAGAAGGGGTATCTATGAAAAAGAAATTGCTCGTACCAATTCTTCTCGCCATGACTTTCGCTGGTGGAACACTTATAGCCGGCTGCGGTGGAACACCTGCTGCGAATAAACCTGCCGACAAAACAGCGGAGAGCGGCAAAACGCCAGCCAGCTCCAAGCCAGTTAAGCTTGACATTATCGAAACGGGCAGCGGCCTTCCTTCTCCCGATCAGGACATTATTAAGCAGGAGCTGGATAAGGCGTTGGGCACGGATCTCAATCTAACCGTGTATGCATCCGGCGATGATTACAAAAATCAGTTAAACGTGCGTATGTCATCCGCGAACTTCCCGGATCTATTCGCTGTCGACCGCCAGCAATTGAAGCAATTTACAGATCAAGGGCTCTTGCTTGACCTCACGCCTTATTTGGATAAGCTGAAGTCTGTACAAGACTTTATTGGGGCTGACAGTTTGAAGAAAGGGATGCTGAACGGCAAAACGTATGCCATCGCCAAGTCGCCGCAGGTTCCTTACAATACGTACTGGATTCGCCAGGATTGGCTCGATAAGTTGAATTTGAAAGTTCCTACGACACCGGAGGAATTGCTTGAAGTTTCCAAAGCGTTCACCGAGAAGGATCCGGACGGCAATGGGAAAAAAGATACGTATGGCCTCACAGGAGGTAAACTGGGCGCTTTTGATACCGTTTTTGGTGCCTATGGCGTAGGTATGGACGGAGGTACACCAACCGTTTATGTAAAGGATAATAAAGTGGTGAATTCCCTGTATGATCCCGGGATGAAGGATGCGCTAGCTTTCGTCCAGAAAATGATTGCTTCCGGCTCGGTGGATCCAGAGCTATTGGCAAACTCAGGCCTTCAACATCAACAAAAAGCGATTAAAGGGCAAGCAGGTATCGTTTATCTGGATTGGCCGAATGTTACGAAGGAGCAATTTGTTGAGCAAATTAAAGCCGTGAACCCGAACGCCAAATGGGTGCAGGTTGATGCCATAAAAGGACCTGGCGGTAAATATGCAAGCGCCTACGACATTGGGAAGGCAGCAGCGTTGTACGCCGTTCCGAAGTCGCTTGAGAAAAATCCGGAGAAGCTGCAGAAGGTCATTGATTTATTGAACTATGTGTCCTCCAAAGATGGTTCCTTGTTGGTGCAATACGGAGTGAAAGGCAAGCACTATAATCTGGATGGCAGCAAAGTTGTTCCGACAGATTTGATGGGCAAAGAAGGCGGTTATTTCTGGCTGTATCAATTCGCAGGCCGCCCGGAAATGGATTATTTGACGGTGAAATTCGGACCGCAGGCACAGTTTATGGAATTCGCGAGCAAACAGCCGCATATTGATGGATTGGCTGGATTTGTCGATATGCCGAATGGCTACAATGCTGCAGATGCGAGTCGCTATATTGAAGAAGAATTCTCCAAATTCTTATATGGCAAGCGTCCGCTCAGTGAATACGACAGTTTTTTGAAGACATTGGAAAGCTCGATGAATTATAAGGCTTATTTGGACGCTGCGGACAAAAGAATCAAAGAGCTTGGCTACGTGAAATAATAGCCTGAGGAAAAGGAAGGAGAAAGGGGCTTCCTTTTCCTTTAAAAGCAATATTTACACGTGTAAAACAAGAGAATGACCATTAAATTAAAAAGAGGAGTGTATTCACATGACACAAACAAAACTGGATATTCCTGCACTGATTCAACAATTTAACGAGAACGGTTATTTGATCCTGCCGGGCGTTCTATCGGAAGATAAAGTTAATCGATTGAATGCCGCGATTGACCGAATCGTCTCCGAAGAACCGGAATCATTAGCATATAACATTTATAACAGTATAGAGCGTGACGATGAGATTGCTTCACTTATCGATGAGCCCACTCTGCTTCCTCTAATGGTTAATCTGCTTGGCTATAACATTCAACTGCACATCTCACATTTAACCATTCGTAAACCGAATCCGAACGATGTGAAAACCGAGTCGCACAGTTTCATCAACTGGCATCAAGACGGGCCGCATCCACAGTTTCCGAAGCAAAATGGCATTACCTCTACCTATTACATTAAAACTTGCTATATTCTGAGCGATATGACCCAACCGGACCGCGGTAATACGAAAATTATCCCTGGATCACATAATAAGGTGTTTCATCCAGAAAGTCAGGATGTGCAAGGGCAGGTGGCAGGGGAAGTGCAAGTATGCGGCAAACCGGGTGATGTGTTTATTTTCCCGCAAAACCTGTGGCATGCCGGAGCGCCTAATCGCTCGGAATTTACACGCCGGCAGCTGTTCCTCGGTTATAGTCCGATTTGGCTAAGACCTATTGATTATCGAACGGCGTCTGACCGGCTCCTGGAAAACGCTTCACCTTATCGGAATCAGCTTCTGGGCGTCATAGATGAGAACCCGTTTAAATATTATGTTCCCTCAGAATCTATGGTACCATTGAAGGAGCTGTACAATCAGGATGCTGGCAACAGTGTCTATAAATAAGAGTGCTACTTAGGAAGAGGTGGACCCATTGAATTCATCAACAAGGCTGGAGGGGAAGATCGCGCTTGTTACCGGTGCTTCCCGCGGACTAGGGCGGCATATCGCAGCTGCACTTGCGGCAGCAGGGGCCGACGTCGCTGTCAATTACGCGAATAACGTACAGGATGCGGAGGAAACGGTTCGCCTTATCACTACCGCGGGCGGCAGCGCGATTGCTTTTCGCGCTGATATCACAAACGAGGCAGAAGTGGCCGATCTCAACGGGCGCGTGGAGCAGCATTTTGGCAGGAGTATTGATATTCTGGTCAATAATGCGACAGGCCCGCAGCCGATGCTATCGATTGAAGAGAGTTCATGGCAGACTTACATGGATCAGCTGGAATTTTTCGTGAAGGCGCCCCTGCTGCTTGCAAAAGCGGTGCTCCCAAGTATGAAGCTTAAGGGAGAAGGCAGCATCATTCACATTGGCAGCGAGGTGGTTCAAATCGGGAATGCGAATTTCTCCAGCTACGTGACGGCCAAGTCAGCCATGGTGGGAATGACGCGATCTTGGGCCAGTGAGCTGGGTCCACATGGTATTAGGGTGAATCTGATTGCACCGGGATGGATACCTGTGGAGAGGCATGAGGGCGTTAGTACGGAAGGCTATAGCGCCGGTGTGCCCCTTGGGCGGGTCGGCGAGCCTGCGGATATCGCAAATGCTGTTGTTTTCTTAGCTTCGTCAGAGTCTGCGTTTATTACAGGGCAGTGCCTTTCGGTAAACGGCGGTAATACGTTCGGTATTTGAATTTGATTTGAATGGCAGCAGGGTACCTACGCCTTAATTATTTTGAAAACAGCGTTTAAGCCCTGTGGATAAAGATAAAAGGGTGCTGTCTCCAAAGGCTAGGGATGACCACCTGTTGCTAATGAGAACAAGAGTTCGATATTTGCCCCAATGTCAGTGATTTGATGAATAAGTGGGAACCTTGTTCCGCTATTCTGCCGATTTTAAGCGATGTGAAGGCTGCTTGGGCAAATAAGCGACTGTAGTTCCGTTAACAACGTGAAAACAGCCCATCGAGCACAAATAGCGTCCTGTAGTTCCCGATCTTTCTCAAGAGCACAGCAGTGGATGCCCCAAAAAAGGAGATAAGCAGGTAAAGCCGCTTAGCTCCTTTTTCATTTTATCGAATGGGATTCGTCTCGCGTGAAACTAAACCAGCACAAATTTGCCAGAGCTTCCCTATTTGCTGCATGTGGCGGCTTTTCCATCCATCCGTGATCTATAAGAATTTCTGCTACATCCGCCGCCATAATTCCCAAGTTTAGCAGATAACCGCGTATAAGTAGATGCTAAATCAGCTCGAGGACTTTGCGACAGAGAAGCACCATATTGTCCAATTCCTGAAGCGACTAAACTCGTAATTTGGACCATCATGAGTTTGTCCGAAAACGGTGGTATTTTAGAATCAGTGACATCGGCTTCTAATGTCATCGGTGATGGTAAGAAACTTTCTCTTAGCAGCATACTAAAAACATCAATTTGTTTTGTGCGATTTCCCTGCCGCGCACAAAGTATTTGCGCACCGCTTCTATTTTAGCAACCTGGCTAAAACTAATAATAAGCGATTTTCCTAAAACATTGCGTTCAACGTTATACGTAAGATTGGCGATTTCATTTGCGATTAGTGGCCGTTTCTCCGAAAATAAACCACCTAAAAAGCTCTGTTTATGAACGAATTCCACGCTGCTAGGCGTAGGTATAATAGGACAATGGATATAGACGCCTTTTTTCTGCGCCATCATTTTGGCATTGTTATGCAGCTCTTTTGATTCCATCAAGCAAGTCGAAATTAATTCTATGATATCTGCTCTCTCTGAAAAAGTAAGCCCAGTGCTGTAAGCGAATAACCCGAGCTTCGCCATGTTTAACATATAATAGAGTATTAACTTATCGCTATACAGTCTTGGAGCCGTTAAATTTACATCTTTATCAGTAAAGCCTTGAGGAACCGGATACTTCTCATTGGCAAATAGTTGAGCGACCTTATCCACATGATTTTGTGAAAAACCTAGCGCGAAGCAGCCCGCGAATATCTTGATCTTCAACATGATTTGTGAATATTATCCCCCTACTGGTTTAAATCATCCAACGACCAGGACATTCGAATTATGCCTTGATGTCATAAAAACGCGAAAAACATTGCTTAAGTCTCAAATTATATGTCGATTTTTCTTGAATTTGGTAGTACTATCGTAATATGAGAGTTAACTACCGAAAGGATGGAATGAATTCATGAGACGGAAATTACTTGTGATTAGTTTGTCTACCCTGTTAACCTGCGGTTCTTTCGTACCGAGCGCCGCTTTGGCAAGCGCGGCGGCTAATTTGGATGCGAATGTGACAGTTGCGAAACAAACAAACGACACTCTGCTGTCGGCCTTATCCGGACCTTCCTCTGTGCAGCCAAGTCAAAGCTTCAAGGTTGTATTCGGGCTTGCCAATGTGAAGAGCCCCGCGTACGCTCAGGATTTAAAGTTTCAATATAACGCAGATTTGTATACGTTTGTAAAAGCTAATTCGCTCATTGATGGCGTAACGATTATCGCTTCCGAGAACAATATGCCGGGGCAACTCCGTCTCTTAGTGGCAAGCGAAGGAGCTGAACATCCGGTGACGGGCAGTACAGATGTCGTCGAACTGGAATTCACTTCTAAGCAGCTGTCACAGACCGCATCCGGCACAATTACGGCAAGCTCGGTCAGCTTAGGTGACGCTTTCGGGAAAGAATTTCAGGCAGACGGTTCTACGGTGGGTGTGAGGGTATTTGTCCAAAGTTCGGACGGGGGGTCCGACAACAACAAAGACAAAGACAAAGACAAAGACAAAGACAAAGACAAAGACAAAGACAAAGACAAAGACAAAGGCAAAGAGAAGGAAATAGTTATCGTAGAGTTGGACAAGGGGCAGACGAAAGCCGAAGTTCCGTTATCACAATTGACTGGAAACGGACTCCAGATTAAGAACGGGCAAGTGGCGATTACCATCGGCAAAAGCACCTTGGACAGCTTAAAGCAGCAAGCTGGAAATGTGGATGGTGCCTCCGTACAGGTGCAAATGGTCCCTGTTGCTGACACGGGTGCAGGGGCTGCGCCGGCTGCCGATCACTCCGCAAAAGTGAGAATAGCAGGGCAGGTTTACGAATTCAGTATCACGTTGAAAAAAGCGGACAGCACCGAGGTGAAACTGACCAAGTTTACAGAAGGCTTAATGCTCTCTTTACCTCTCGAAATGGCTGATAAGAATAAGAAGCTGCTTGGCATCTATTATCTGAACGAACAAACAAATGAATGGGAATACATTGGCGGCAAGGTTGATAAAGAAGCGAACACCATTAACGTCAAGCTTTCTCATTTGAGCAAATATGCGGTATTGGAATACAACAAAGAGTACAAGGATGTACCGGCCGATCATTGGGCGCATGAAACTTTGCAGACGCTTTCCGCAAAGCATATCGTGGGCGGTGTGACCGAGAGCGAGTTTAACCCGAATGGCTTAACGACACGAGCGGAGTTCACTTCACTTCTTGTGAAAGCACTGGGATTGCAGCCGCAAAGCAAGACCTCAACCTTTACCGATGTTTCTTCCAATGACTGGTACGCTGGTGATGTGGCGGCAGCCAATGCGGCCGGGTTGATCACCGGGTTAACCGACAGCACGTTCGCCCCGAACGCACAACTGACTCGTGAGCAGATGGCAGTTTTGCTTGTAAGAGCCTACGAGTATAAGAACGGGAAATCCGTTAGCGCAAATAGTACACAGCAGAGTTATACGGACACAGCGAACGTTTCAGTATGGGCGCAAGAAGCCGTAAACAAAGCTTCTGCGATGAAATTGATGCAGGGAAGAAGCGGAGGTCAATTCGACCCGCAATCTGACGCCGTACGTGTGGAAGCGGCGCAGGTGATCCTGAATCTGCTTGAGACGGATATGTAATTCTAACAATAAAAAACGGAGCCGCGCGAGTTAGCGGGCTCCGTTTTTTATTGTCATTTTATCACTTGATTATTTTAATTCTGCAATGAATCTGTCTACTTCGCCATTTGGTGTATTCACCGTTTCGTAGACCCTGATGGACACATTGTTCTGAACTTGGTTTTGGGTAAGATTGTTGAAGCTCAGCAATTGGGTACCGCTCACTAAGCGATTAGTTCCGGTGAAAGGGAAGGAACTCGAGCCCAATGAACTTCCAGAACCATCCACCAATTCAAATTTCAATTTGGAGAAGTTATTATCTACGATGACCTCAGGATCACGCGTAATATCCATATCCAGATTTAATTTGTACGTATATGATAAGGACGGAGTTGTCATAGTCAGCTGAGATAATGTCCAGCTTTTGATGTTCAACTTGAATGGGTATAAGGAAATATTGTTATGATCATTGTCGCTTTGCGTGCTGACATTGTAGCTGGCAATCGTAGATTTATAGGCAGAAGAATCACTAGCCGATTGTCCTTGTGCAGCTCCTGAAAGGACTCCTTGCACATTTAATTTATACTGATCACTTTGGTCAGTGGATGGAATGGTATAGCCATAGCTAACTACGACTCCTGTTCCGGGAGCAATATCTGAAGCACCCATTGTTTGTCGGCTTCCTGTATAGGTGTGACCATCTTTACCTGCTAATTCCGCGGCAAAAGTCGGTACTGGAATAGGCTTATCGCCTTTATTGATCAGTTTGAACTTAGCCAGACCCGTCTTATTTCCAGTCTCTTCGTTATTCGTTACATGCAATTCTTCCAGTGATACAGCCAGATTTGGATTGATAAACTCATTCCCTTGCTGGAATACCATCGGGGTACCAAAGGTATAATTGCCTCCAGCTGGAGTTGTGCTTGTATCTGTTCCACCATTAGCCGGAAGTCCGAATCCGATGCGTCCGGTATAGTATTGAATCGGTGTTGTCTGTCCTTGTTTCAAGTAGTTTTCAGGCGTAAGAACATAGAAGGCATTCAATTGCGTATTCGTATCGGTCGTGATCGCAAAGTGAATATATTTCTGCTCCCCAGCATTGAGACTTATTGGGGACTCTTCAATTCTTTTGCCAATAAAAGATTGGCCGTCCGATTTTCCGCTGAGTGTAAAATCTGGAACGGTTTCAGCATAACTTCCTGAATTTTGAACCTTAACCTGCACGATATAAGTTGGCGATTGCCCAGTGAACTGCTTGGACATACTCGTAGCTGAATACTTCAGAGATGAGGTCACGCCTGGAACGGAGAAGGTAGCTCCCCAATCTCCCAAGAGGGCAGGGTCATTAATGACAGCATCTTTACCGCGCCATACAATCGAATCAACGGGAGAGTCCGCAAGCAGCGTTTCCTGCTTAGGATACACTTTTTGATCAACATCGATCCAAAGGATATCTGTTAAATTAACTTCCGACTTTACATTGATATCGGTCATATAGCTAAGAGTCACATCGCTCTGCGGCAAAATCGAACGAGCGTTGCTTGCGCTCGGCACTAGCGTATAATTCGTGCCGTCTGCCGTTTTGGCACGGAGTTCATAGTCGGGAATCCGTATCGTCGAATTGGACGAATTGATCAGCTTAACAACAGTCCCAATTCTCCAACCGTCTGTTGTTTTTTCCTGTAGGATACTTTTGATTTGAGCCTGTGAACCACCTGGGAGACCGTAGGTTTTCATATCATCTACATGGATTTCCGCATGTTGACCGGAAGTGGAAGTATTTCCTCCATTAGATGCAAATTGCTGCTTCGCTGCATAAGAGGAAGTAACCAGCAGATCGCGTGTGGCAGGTACGATCCCACCGAAAGTACCATCAGCCTGGTTCCCTAGCAAGTTCAATTGAATAGCAAGCGCAGCATAGCCCTTTGCCCAACTCGAGACGGTGCTATCATTAACCCCTGTAGTCCCTTTAGCTTGAGCATCTTTATTCAAGCCCCGAATCAGGAATGCGGCCAGCTGTTCTTTCGTTACTTCACCTGCCGGGTTATAAGTGCCTTGACCAAAGCCATCGGTAAGGTTAGCGGCTTTCAGCGCTTCGATGTAGGGTAAGGCATAGCCGTTAGCCGGATCTGAGCTGCTCACATCGCTGAAGCTAGATACTTGCAAAGAAGAATCTACTTTCAATCCGAAGATTAAAGCAGCTACTTTGGCAAATTGTGCACGGTTCATTTGATCATGAAGACCAAACACGCCATTACTCACTCCATCAAAAATACCTGCGGCAATCATCGCATCAAATTTAGATTTGGTTGCCGCATCAAGCTGATTTAAATCACTGAAATCCGCGGAGGATTTAGGGGCAGCCGCACCTAGAGCTACAGATGAAAACAAAGTAAGGGCCATAGCTGAGCTCATAATAACTGATAAACTTTTCTTCATTTTCGTACTCCTCTCAAAAGCTGGATATAAAACTGGATGTATAAAAATTTACTTTTTGACCTCGGTTGGCGCTTTTTTTCTCTGGATAAAGAAAAGGACGAAAGGGATACATATAAAAGCAGGAATCGCAGAAATATAAAAAGTGTCAGCGATTGACCTGACCAACGATTCTTTTTGCATGATTCCGGCTAGATAAGTAGCCGCTGTTCCTGAGGCTGTTGCCATATCGACCGACCATGAATAAATGGAGCCTGAAAGCATGGATACCGTATTATTTGCTGAAACTGAATCAACCGGTACACTGTCGCTGATGTGTTGATAGTGAGTAATTTGACGGTTGCTCATGAGCGCCGTAAAGATCGCAATCCCCAGGGAGCCAGCAACCTGACGAACTACGTTGGATAGCGGCGAGGCGTTACCGACCTGCTGAGGAGCTACCGCACGCATTCCTGCAGTGGTTAGTGGCATCATACAAAGCCCGATTCCAATACCGCGGATCGTAAGTATCGTATTTAGCCAATGATTAGGCGTATCCGTCGTCAGATGGTGGAGATCCAACGTAGTGACACCCAGAATTGTAAGACCTGTGATACATAAAGGAACAATCCCGAATTTATCTGCCAGTTTTCCACTAATCGGCATCATAAGCGCCATTGCGATGGACTGAGGCATCATCACAAGGCCTGTCTGCATCGCGGAGAGCCCTTGAATATTTTGCAAATATAACGGGGTCAAAAACGTACCGCCCATCATACCCATCATAACTAAACTGCCCGCAATAACGCTAATGGCAAATTTTAAATTTTTAAAAAGCTTCAAGTCAAGCACAGGCTGCTCAACTCCGAGTTCTACCCAGATCAGCAGCAGCAAGCTGAAGAAAGCAATAAACAGCAGGCTAATGATGAATAAAGAAGTCCATCCTTGCTGCTGCCCTTTACTTAGGGCTAGTAGCAAGCTTCCAAAGAAGAGCATGGATAGAATAGCCCCGGTTAAGTCAAATTTCAATCCTTCTCTTCTTGGAGATTCTTTCAGCAGGACCTTTCCGAGTATGACGGCAAGAATTCCAATAGGTACATTAATGAAAAAGAGCAATCTCCAGCTGTAATTTTGGATCAGATATCCACCGAACGTTGGCCCGAGTGCAGGGGCACACATCGCTGCAACCCCCCACAAGCCAATCGCCGTACCGGTTTTCTCCCGGGGAAACGTGGTATAAATAATTGACATCCCGATTGGCATAATAAATCCGCCGGCAAAACCTTGAATGATTCGGAACAAGATCATTGTACTAGAGCTCCAAGCCAGACCGCAAACTACGGAAAATAAGGTAAACCCGGCTACAGAGTAAATAAATATATTTTTATTTCCGAACTTGGCTCCGAGAAAGCCGCTCATCGGAATTACCATCGCAGATGCCAAGGTATATCCTGTAATGACCCACTGCATCGTATTGATATCCGAGCCGAATACGGCAACGAACTTGTTCATGGCTACATTCATTAAGCTGCTGTTCAAAACGGCAACAAAGGTACCCATGACGATGGCGATAAGCGACAGCCACATTTTGCCGGAGCCTTCTGATTCTTGTTGTTTTACTGCCGATGCATCGGCCATAGCTGCGCCTCCTATTCGGCTTTTACCTTCGTGCCTTCAGCAATCTTATCTGTAGGATTCACGACAATTTGTTCATTAGCTTTTAATTTATCGTTAGGCAGCACGTACAACCAGTCTTGGTTTTTTTCCTCCGTTTTTACTTCAACGAGGTGGGCTGTATCGTCGTTTGCTGTGAATAGATACTCTTTTTGATCCTTTTTAATAATCGCGGTTTTAGGAACTTCCAAACGGCTCTCTTGAGCTGCATTCATTTTTACTTCTGCCACCATTCCTGCAAACAGCAAACCATCTTTATTGTCCACTTTCACTTTGACAGGGAATGTATTGCTATTCGCATTAGCAACTGGACTTACGAAAGATATTTCACCTTTAAAGGTTTGATTCGGCAAGTTTTGTATCGCAACGTCTACCTGCATGCCAGCCTTTACTTGTGTGATTTGGCTATCGGATACACTGAGTTCCACTTGGACTTGATCCATATTCACAAGAGAGAGGACCTGCACGCCGGGTTGAGCAAGCTCACCCACCGAAATGCTTTTTTTGACAATAAGACCGTCTATCGGCGCGGTAATCGTGGCATTGCTCAAGCCGCTGTTCGCAAGCTCTAATCCTGCGTTCAAACGGTCAACATCGGCCTGAAGCGCTGAAATGGTGTTATCCGTTGGCCCGACTTTGGCCAATTGCAGCTTAGCTTCTGCGCCTTGCAGCTGTGCTTCAGCCGCTTTTTGCGCACCTTGTGCTTGTTCAGAGGCAGCTTTCGCCTTCTCATAATCAAGCGTACCTTTATCCAAATCTTCTTGAGTCACACCGGAATTACTGTCGTATGAATTTCTTAAACGATTATAAGTGCTTGTAGCGAGATCAAATCCTGCTTTGGCTTGATCCATGGCCGCGGTTGCTTGTTGATAGGCTCCTTGAGCAGCGCTGACTGCGCTTTGAAGTCCCTGAATTTCCTGCGAACGGGCACCGGCTTTCGTATCGACCAGTTTCGCTTGCGCCGCAAGGAGGGCAGATTCGGCTTGTTTCACTTGTTGCGTCAGATCGCCTGTTTCCAGTTGAACCAACACATCGCCTTGTTTGACTTTACTGCCTTCTTGCACATTTACGCTGGCAACTTTACCAGCTACTTTGGATACAATTTTAATATCCTGATCGGGAATGACTTTACCGCTTAAGCCTGCAGAAGCAGGTTGTCCCAGTTTAATGACATGGACCGGGACTGCTGTGGAACTGGAATCCGCTTGTCCTGAAACTTTGGCGCCACATCCAGGAAGGATAGCAATGGCTGCAAATATGAGAATCGCTGGAACGATTAATTGTTTTCGTTTACTCATCGTCGACTAACTCCTCTTTTTTTAGTTGCCCTTCAAATGAATTTTGATCGAAGTGCTTATACCAGGCGATAAATCAAGTCCTTGGTTGTCATCGATCGAAATTTTGATAGGGATACGTTGGGTTACTTTCGTAAAATTCCCGCTGGTATTGGTAGAAGGTAACAGCGAAAAAGTCGACGCAGTGGCCTTACTAATTTCTTTCACTTTGCCTAACAACACTTTGCCTGGAAAATTGTCCAAACTGATTTCTACCGTTTCGCCTTCCTTAACCTTATGAATCTGTGTTTCCTCCACATTGGCCGACACATACAATTTGTTCGTATCTACGACCATCGCGACGGTTTGACCCGGTGAGGAGACTTCTCCGGCTTTAACCAATGTTTTAATGACAGTTCCTTCTATTGGTGACCGCAGTGCCGCTTGATCGAGGCTGCTTGTAGGCAAATTATTGTTGTCTTGCTGTCCGATAATCTGATCGGCAAGAACGTGATCCCCTTCGTTAACCTGCAACGATGTCACTTTTCCGGTAATTCGCGGCATTACTTTATAGATGTCTCCGGCAAGTCTGGAATCATCTGTAGATAGAAAGTTTTGGCCTTCATACCAAAAATAACCCCCGATTCCTCCGCCGACGACGACCAAAGCAGTCAATATGACGTACAACATTACTTTACGCTTCATGATTTCTCCTCAACCTTCTTTTCCAAATGTCTTGTAATCAAATCGAAAGAACTATGGATTGTTATTAATTCTTCTTCTGAGAATCCATTTAGAAATTTAGAATAATTAGATTCTTGAAAAAAAGAATTTCCCTCAAACTTTGCTTGCATTTTCTCCGACATATAAATCCAAGTCACGCGGCGGTCCACTTCGTCCTTCACACGTTCAATCCATCCATCGCGTTCAAGCCGATCGATGATCCCCGAAACGGTACTATAGGATAAATCAACGGCTTCGACAATCTGTCCAATCGTCTTGGGCTCCTTCTTAATTTGACACAACGTCATGAATTGGGGAGGTGTTAAACCCATACAATTAATCCTTTTCGCTAGTGACTCTTTATGATATCGCGTCAATTGTCTCAAAAGCTTTGCGATGTTCGTCTCGAGATACATCCTCACACCTCATTTCAGATAAAATCTGAACTAAAAATTGCCTTGCCATCATGGAAACAGGAAGGCCACTCCTGCCATGATCCACTCACGTTCAGTGACATAAAAAGAGACTTGAACAATTGACGTTGACTCCTCCAAAAACAAGTTGTATCATGAAACTACATTATTGTATTATACAACTTTAAGTCGTGTTGTCAATAAACAATTCTAGTCCCTTTTCTTATTCAAAATTAGAGCGGGGTATGTTACCATGGTTCATATATCTAATGAGGTGAAAAAGTATGAAATTAGATTCATTGGAGATCATAGAACTAGAAATGGCCATTTTTGTTCGACGTCTCACGTCCTTGTCATCAGATAAAAAATTCGGTAATATCGATCGCTCTGCTTATCTTTTGTTACACCAAATATCGACTCATGGTGGTGCTGGCGTAAAAACATTAGCGGATATCTTCCATTTGGACATCTCCACGGTCAGCAGGCAAGCAGCTTCATTAGAGCAGAAGGAATATGTGTACAGAATACCTGATCCGCAAGATCGAAGAGCATACACCTTTCAAATAACGGAATTGGGCAAACAAGAATTAGATGAATATAAAAGGGCTAGGTCGGTCAGATTTAAGGAAGTGTTAAAAGAATGGTCAGATGACGAATGCCAAACATTCGCACAGTTACTCAGAAAATTCAATCTTACGATCAATGAAATACGTGTAAAAGAGCCCAACCAATGATAGGTTGGGCTTATATTTCGGAGTCGACTGTATGAAGTCGGCGATGTATATGTTAGTACTTAAAACACTGCCCAAACGAAAAATGGCAGTGTTTTTTATTTTTATGCTGCTGACCTTTTTTGACGAGGTTCCGAAAGAAATTCGGGAAGCAGCTTTAGTGGAAGGTTGTTCGGAATTATCACCATTTGCTAGAATTGTGCTTCCCATTACACATAGGGGGATTGCAGCTACTTTCATTCTTACTATACTTGGAATATGGAACGAATTTCTCATCGGTTTGATTTTGAGCGGTAAAAACACCCAAACACTGCCAGTTACAGTAACCTCGTTTATTACTTTTCAAGGAACGGAGGGGGGCCGCTTACAGCTGCAGGAACGTTCATTCCCATGTTGGTTTTTGGATTAATGGTTCAAAAACATTTGGTTAAAGGAATGCCACTAGGAGCAGTTAAATAGAATTCCTATAGGAGATGAGTCGTATGAAAAGAATTTCCCTAACAATGGTGCGTCAAGATCTAAACAACATTCCGACATTTGCATTTCCCCCCAATTACCGTGTTAGAAACTATAAGCCGGGTGAAGAGCATATTTGGGCAGATATTGAAGTAAGCGTAGGCGAGTTTGAAGACAAGACAGCCGGACTGAAGCATTTTGACAAAGAATTCGGTTCTTTTCCGGAGGACATGTCAGCACGTTGTTTATTTATTGAGAACGAGGATGGCAAAGTAATAGGAACGACAACCGCCTGGTATGGTGCGTTTCAGGGGGAGGAAGCCTGGGGAAGAATCCATTGGGTGGCCGTTCATCCGGATTATCAAGGCCAAAAACTTGCGAAACCGTTGCTAAGCGCAGCTCTTCAAATCTTGTCTCACTATCATAAAAAAGCCTATTTAACCACGCAAACCACGAGTTATCAAGCTATCAATATGTATCTAAATTATGGTTTTGAACCATTGATTACGAAATCTGACTGTCTAGAAGGTTGGCGCCTATTAGAAGAGGCATTACATCGAAAAATGGTATGACAACCAGCAGCAGAAAGGATGGGTTTGGTGAATACACATAAAAGAACCTTCTCCCAACGAGGACTGATCGTGTCCTGCCAAGCGCTGGAGCATGAACCGCTGCATGGCGGAGATACGATGCGAAAAATGGCCATTGCGGCACAAATGTCCGGCGCGATAGGTATTCGAACGAACGGCGTGCACGATATTCGAAGCATCAAGGGAGCTGTTGATGTACCGGTTGTCGGCTTAATTAAGAGGGATATCCCGGAGTCGGACATTTTCATTACGCCGACGCTGGATGAAGTGAAGGCAATCCTTGATGCGGGAGCCGACATCGTAGCGTTGGATGTTACGGATCGGGAAGGGCGCTTGGACATCGCTTGCGAGTTGATTGCTTATGTACACCAAGCGGGCGCTGCCGTGATGGCAGATGTGTCGACCTTTGAGGAAGGGGTGGCAGCCGAGCGTCTCGGTGCCGACTATATCGGAACAACGTTGTCGGGCTATACGCCGTACAGTCCGCAGCTGGAAGGACCGGATTTCGAGCTTGTGCGTCAGCTAAGCGAAGCGGTGAACATCCCCGTCGTAGCTGAGGGGCGGATTTGGACTCCTGCGGAGGCAGTGAAAGCGCTCGAAGCGGGAGCGACCTACGTTGTTGTTGGAAGCGCGATCACCCGTCCGCAGTTGATTACGACGAGATATGTGGAGGCGCTGCGGAAGCTAATTCCGTAGGGAGTGAAATTGGGATGGAGAAGTATTTGTATGATGTGCAATCTTCCTATGCCGCCGGCGTGGACATCGGCGGTACAAAGATTAATACAGGGATCATTAATAGGCAGGGGGAAGTGCTCTATTCTTTCAGTCTGCCTACGTTAGCTGGAAAGCGAGTGTCATCGAGCGGGTGATAGAAGCTATAGAGACGGTTTTGGCTAAGCTGAAAGACGTCTAATGACATGAATACTCACTTTATGGAAACCTTGATTTATCTAGGTTTTTTTATGTTTGCGGAAGATTTATATCTTTTTTTACGACATGAATTTTCCCACTAATATTTAAAGTACCTGATTCAGAAGTATTTGTATCAGTTTATGGAAGTGCTTCGGCTCAGATCGCGGCGAACCCGCCATGCAGGCGGATCGCTGAGCAACAACAGCAGTTAAGAGGTGGAGACGACAATACTTCTTAAATTTCGTCAGACTCAAGCTAATTCTCTCTCACGAATTGTATGACAAGATACAGTGATCTGGGGGGAATAATGATGGATGAACGCGAAGGGTCAACTATTAATGGTTTATTTAATGGTATCTGTTTGTCTATAATGCTTTGGATTATACTCTATAAGATTTTCTTCTAAGGAGGGTGGCGCGGTTGTGCTCTCTAAAATACATAACCGGATAAAAGAACAGGTCAAGGTCAAACATGCTGTAATAACGGGTAGCATTCATGTCAAATGCTGACTGAGAATTTGTGGGATATCGGTACGGACGCCCGAGAAACGCAGCCATTCATGTACTGCTTAGTTATACGATGCGATTAGACCTGGGATAATTAAAAGAAAGCAATTCGCATCTAATGAAAAAGAGACCCCGATATGAGTAAAGTTTATTATTTGTCATCGAACAAAAAATGGGAGACAAATAAGTTTTTGAAGTAGACAATAAAGTTTTGAAGTAATTAGGCGTTCACTCAACCGGTGAACGCTTTTTTAGCAGGGAGTGGACGAGGTGATCATGCTAGATGAACGATTCATTCATTATTAGGCTGTGGTTGTAGTGTGATGGTCGCCCAGCGATGTTTAGACATTCCAAACCAATTAGTGGTGTGGAACGTGATCATCATGGGACAATCTCTCTATTAGAGAAAGAAGCCAGTGTATCTAGTTGTTTTTACAAACCCTTTATTTTGTGCCGGAAGATACGTGCTAGAAGCTTTGAAATTTTCAGGTTTATCCGGTGTGGATGTAAGGATTATGATCCCTTGGAAATCAGATCATAAATTTATGTCTTAGGCTGCTAATTTTATGCCTTGGAGATTTGAATGTAAATATAAAGGTATATTTATATGAAAAAGGATTTATTCATGCAAAAACGATCATGGCGGATGGTGCGGTTTGCAGTATTGATACAGTCAACATGGACATTAGAAGCTTTAAATTAAACTTTTAATTGAATAATTTTATATACAATAGTAAATTTACAAAAAGTTTTTGAAAATCGCTTTCATGGGGATATTAAGGATTGTAGAGAAGTAATGAAAGAAGAGTTAATAAATAGACCGCTAACTGAGAAAATGATGGAATTCATCATTAGACTTATTTCACCAATTTTATAAATGATAACAAAATGGCCATAAAGGAGTAGCATGATGGAACTTAAAATATTCGACTTTATTGAAGAAACTATACAATATTTAGAAAAAATAGATGATGAGTTACAACATGCAGCGAAGGAATTAGAAGTATGTTTCCGGCAATTACTGGAAAGCAACCGTGATAGAGATTTAAAGGTGAGTTCAAGGGTCAAGTCTTCTTCCAGCTTGAGGGAAAAAATAATCCGAAATAATTATTATAAAAAGTATAAGACAAGCGAAGAGATTCTTCTAAATCTTACGGACTTGGTTGGAGTAAGAGTAGAATGCAGATTTATTGAAGATGAAGAGCATATTCATAAAATGTTAAAAAAGTTGTTTAACAAAAGACATGCAGGCGGGTATTTTTATAATGCATTAAATGAAAATATTAGATTGGAGTTAGCCAGCAAGCAGCCTCAGGAACAAAAAAATGGATTTGAAATCTTTAGAATAGATGGTGTTTATGAAAGTAATAATAGAACATTCAAATTTGAACTTCAAATTAAATCATTGGTTAACATATTTTGGGGTGAGCTGGAGCATAAAATCATATATAAAAACAATAACTATAGAATAGCGGATGGTTTTTTAAAGGAACTGATGGGATCGATTAAGAAAAATCTTGCCATGATCGATAATCAGCTCCTTATCATTTATAATCAGTTTAATAGTACAAAAAGTCTGGACCCTAGGATGAGAAAAGCTCAATTAGAAGTTTTACTTTCGAAAATTATTAATGATATATACGCATCGAAATTGCAGAATAGCATAGGTTTCGGCGTTGATTTTAAAAAATCCTGCGATGCCATCATGAAATATATTTTGAGAACGAGCAATGCTGAGCATTTGGAAGATTACAATAAAACAATACTTAAAACAATGGATCGATTAAATGATATTAGCAAAAATGATGTGAATTTTAACAGCGAGCTCGAATTTGAAAGGGATGTACGTTTTGAAGATGATTTTTCCAATCAATTTGGAATGGTTATTTTAAACTCCATAAATAATGACTTTCAATGGAATTTGTTTTTTAGAATATTGTTTGAAATCGAGCTTGGAAATAACGCGGAGGATTTTGAGACATTTATTAAATTTATAAGAAATAGGTTTTATGAAAATGACAGCTTTTGCAGGTTAGAATCTATTTTAAATAAAGAAGAGCTTCATCGTATAAAAAACGACATGATGTTGACCATTGCCTATAGTTTTGAAACTGTAGGCTCCATTGAGTTTGTATATGACAATAAAATGGAGGAAATCAATGAAGGAGTCGCTTCTTTTATCGATTTATTATGTGAAAAGATAAGCTCCTATGAGGATTGGGAAAAAATTCGCGAAATCGGGCTAACTCTGTTGAAATGGAAAGTGATGTCTATTTTTAATTGTACCGTTGAAACCTATAAAGTAAAGGAACTGATCCAAATGGTTAAAGATGGTCATTATAAAATAGAAATCAGTAAAAGAATTTTCAAATATATCGATAAGCTGGATGAGATGGATAAGTTAAAAGCAGAAGATGCGGTTAGACTTTTTAAAATTGATTTATAAATAATGATCGTATCGCCCGGGAAAATACATAACTTCTGTATGCATTGACTGAATTTGAAATCGAAAAAATCTTAAAGATGCAGACATGTCTGTAAAGCCGGCAACATGGCGAGAAAAACTTACTCGTTGAAAATAATATCCACCGAGCAAACTGAACAAATGGCGCTTTCAGGAAAGCTGATATAGAAAGAAACCAACCAACAAATCTTGTTTAGATATGGAAAGACGACCATAATCCCAAAAAAACTGGGAATTATGGTCGTCTTTTATACTCGTACCACTTAGCTGCTCTGAAAAACAACTAGTTCTTCAGTTTCCTCGATATTAGATAGGCTCGTTTTTTTGTATTATGGATAATCTGCGTTACAGTTAACAGTATCGTCCTAACTTTTTAGTAATAAACGGTATTTCCAATGCCACCAGTTACCGAAATGACATCGCCGCAAATCGATGCCGACAAAGGTGAAGCCAGGAAGGTAACGACATTAGCAATTTCCTCCACTGTAATCAACCGACCGAGCGTATTCATTGCCGCTAACTGGCGTAAAGCATCCTCATCAGTAACCTGTTCTCTAAATGCTTCCGTACTTACAATCCCTGGATAAACTGCATTGACGGTAATTCCGTGCTTCCCTAATTCCATTGATGCGGATTTTGTCAAATGGACAACAGATGCATTACGCGGACCGGAACTAAAATAATTGCCACCTATTCTGGCAGCCAAACCGCTTATATTAATGATACGTCCCCAATTATTTTTTATCATATAAGGTGCTACAGCACGGATACTGCGAAAATAGCCCAAATACTTTTCTTCAAAATCTCTCAGAATAAGTTCATCTTTAATGCTGTTAAAATCCTCTGGCACTTGACCGCCAACACGGGCCCCGCAATTGATTAGAATATCAATACTCCCCATCGCCTTAGCTGAATTTGCAACTAAATTTAGGATAGAGTCAGGATTCGTGGTATCTGCCACAATCGGATAGATATTTCTTTTTGTTTCCTGAGCCAATTCCTCTGCAGCGATGTTTAGCGAGGATTTGTTTCTTGAACAAATCGTACAGTCTACACCTTCCAGAGCCAATTGGCGGGCAATCGCTTTACCAATGCCACGGCTTCCTCCTACAATAAGTGCTTTTTTTCCAAATAACTTTAAGTCCATAGCTGCAACCTCCTGGTTTAAATTAACACGATACTCGACAAAGTCGAAAGTGAGTTTTGTGATTATTAACTCATTTCTTCAATTAATTTTACCTATAAATAAATACTTAACTCAACTTTCGTACCTAATGAAGCAGTCTAATCGCTTGCAACTGTAAGAGTGCGGAAGGAAAAAAATTACCTCTTTTTACAAAAAAAATTCTTCTGGCTTGGTATCATGGAAGTGTCGAGCAACCATGCACCGCAAAGAAAGTTGTTGTAGTAAACACTGATCATGGCATGACATGGCAGCGTGCGCAATGGTTAGATTCGTATGAGCCTTATTCATGGACGACATTTGTATCTAAAATGGACGGCAACGAATTCCGGAACTGACGTCTGTGTGCCTGTTACGGACATTGCAGGAAATGTTCAGCCGGAAACGGCCGATTGGAACAAAAAAGGCTATGGTTATAACGACATTCAAAAATACGAGTTTATGTAGAATAAAGCGGTGTCCGCTCTAACAGTTTTTGTATGAACATATTGATTGCCATTGACGAAGAAAAATCTTTATTTTGAATAATCCAGAAATCGCGTTCTGTTAACTTGGGGCTGAGAGGGATAGCCGTAATCTCTCCAGCTTCTAACTCTTTCCGAACAATCCAGCGTGACAGAATGGAGATTCCCAAGCCAGCAGAAACGGCTTCTTTAACTCCTTGACTACTGGTAAATACATATGACTGTTTAATTCGCAAACTATTTGTTTGGATAAAATTATCGCTATAAGACCGAGTACCGGAACCATGTTCCCTGAGAACCCAGGTGTAATCATGGAGCATATCCGGCTTCACGGTCTTTTTTACACATAATGGATGATTGCGAGAAGTAATGAGGAGCATTTCATCTTTCATATAAGTTGTAATTTGAATCCCGTTATGTGACACTTCTCCCTCGACTAAACCAAGATCAAGTTTGTTGGCTTTTAGCGCTAACGCAATCTCCTCTGTATTTGCAATGGTCAAAGACATTTCTACCTCTGGGAATTGATTTGCAAAATCCGCAAGCAGCCGCGGCAAGATATATTCACCAATTGTAAAACTAGCTCCAATTTGAATAGATCCTGTTACCTTCTGATTCAATAAATGAATGTTTTGTTTTCCTTGTTCGTAAAGGGAAAGAATTTGCTTAGCTTGCCTGTATAGAATTTCTCCTGCATCGGTAAGAACTACATGCTTTGGCGAACGATGCATGAGTTTGGCATTGAATTCGTTTTCTAGGTTTCGAATTTGTAATGAAACGGCAGGCTGAGACAAGTTTAACAGTTCTCCTGCTCTAGAGAAGTTATTTTGCTCTGCTACAGTAACAAAAACACGAAGTGCATCAACAATCATTTCCAATACCTCCTAGAACAACATTTTATATATATTTGGGAAGGGCTACAATCTAATCATAAGTTTTTCTCATGATAAAGATAGATTATTGGTATTTAACTTATTATTCAAACGGCCTTATAGTGAAGAATATAAGGACAACGAAGTATAACTGAAGGAGAGGGTGAGGATTATGGTGGAAAATTTATATACCTTACCGAACAAGCAAAATAGGGAATTCGGCGTAGTAAAAGGAATTAGCTTAACATTCGCTCTTGCAATCGCTGCAAAGTACTTAGCGGTCTTTCCGTTTCTCAGTATTATGGGCCAGCTTGTGATTGCGATATTGCTCGGTATGATATGGAGAGGCATTATTGGGGTCCCTCAGCATGCAGTGAAAGGTGTTTCTTTCTCAAGTAAAACACTTTTACGATATGGCATTATCTTGTTGGGGATGAGATTGAACTTGATTGATATCGTTCATGCTGGTCCTAAAGTCTTGGCCATTGCGATCATTAATATTGTTTTTACGATTTGTGCTGTTTATGGCATAGCAAAGTTGTTTAAGGTAGAAAACCGCTTAGGCATTTTGACGGCCTGTGGCACCGCTATTTGCGGGGCTGCTGCAGTAGTAGCGATATCTCCGCAAATTAAGGCGAATGATGATGAGACAGCTATTGGAGCGGCGACTGTCGCTATTTTGGGTACCATTTTCACACTTCTCTACACGATTCTATATCCGGTACTAGGCTTAACAGCAAAAGGTTATGGTATCTTCTCTGGGGCAACCCTTCACGAAATTGCGCATGTCATTGCAGCTGCGGCTCCCGGAGGTAAAGATGCAGTAGATCTGGCTGTTATTGTGAAATTAACACGAGTTGCTCTTTTGGTACCGGTGGCAATCGTTCTCGGTGTCTGGACAAACCGTATCGAGCATAAGAAAAACACCAACATCCAAAAAGCGAACTGGAGATCCATCCCGATTCCATGGTTTATTCTAGGTTTCCTTGTTATGAGTGGTGTAAACACATTAGGTATTATTCCAACTGGTTTTACTAACCAAATCATCGTTGTTGCATATTTACTGATTGCGATGGCTATGGCTGGTCTTGGGCTTAATGTTGATTTGGCCACGTTCCGACGACTGGGATTGATGTCGTTTGCTGCGGGTTTTATAGGGTCCGTATTGCTTTCAATTCTAGGCTATCTCCTGATTGGTCTGTTTGGATTAAAGTAACAACATAATATAATAAGAACTCAAACCAGTTTATTATGATATTAGTTTGAGTCTTTTATCATACTTTGGAGATAGTAAATACGAGGAGGATACAAATGGAGGAAGGGAACACACATGAATCGAAATTTGTCCAACAGCACCTTGCGAATGAGCGAACATTTCTCGCTTGGGTCCGGACAGGAATCGCTACCGTTGGAATTGGTTTTTTGGCTTCGGGAATCGTATTTCGAGCAACCCAATATTCCTATTATATTCATAATATCGCTTCAATCGTAGGAATAAGCTCAGTTATTCTTGGGGTACTTGTTACTGTGTTAGCTACGCTCGATTATTTTTCTAAACGAAAAGGAATAAACAGTGGGAGCTTTCGCTCGTCAAAAATAATTGTTATGTTCATTTTTCTTTCTCTTATCCTTATTGGTTTGATGTTGGTTTTACTTATTGTTCTAATAAATCCTTTGGAGGAGATTGCTTTAAGCGAAGATATAATCCTGCTGCTATACAAATCACAATAATGCTTACTGAAGTCCATTGAGCAGTAGTCCAACCCAACATATATTTAGGTGTATCACCTCTAAGCATTTCTAACAGAAACCGCCCAACATTGTATAAAATGTTCGTTATGAGGAATAAATAGCCACGCGTTAATTTTTTCTGTAAGAGCATCATTACAATAGCGAAAATAATGACGTCCATTTGACCTTCCCAAACTTCTGCTGGATACAAGGGTTGGTTTTCAAATGTTTCTCTTGCATTCGTGCCTTCCGGGTACAAAATTCCCCAGTTGCCCCCTGTAGGGTCCCCGAATGCGTCACCGTTCATCAGGTTGGCGTCTCTACCAATACTTTGTCCGAGGATAAGACCAGGTGCACATAAATCTGCAAGTTCCCAGAATGAAAGCTTATGCTTTTTCACATACCAAATCCCGACAACTACGGCCCCAACAATTCCACCTTGAATCGATAATCCGCCATGCCAAATTGCTATAATTTCTCCTGGGTTCTTGGAGTAATACCCCCAATCAAATAAAAAGACTTGCCAAAACCGAGAACCTATAATAGCACCAATAAACATAGGAACGGCTAGATTTAACAAATGATCTGCAAGCTCATGTTTCTTTTGCAGTTTTGCTAATGTTACTGTAACACCAATTCCTAATATACAAGCTAATACAAATAGGATACTGTACGAACGAATAGGGAATGAACCAATATGACCTAAAAATTGAAGCATTTGAACCTCTCCTTATGGGGGGAAACCGATTGTTTTCAAGCTTTAATTTATAAACCTTATAGATAAATGTAATGGCTTTTCTTGCATTCGTATTAACTAATTCCAGCCTGTCCAGATAACCATAACTTTCTCCAATTGTAATTGTAAAAGAGCATGTGCCTCGTTTAAGTAAATCAAAATGCATTTGCGTTGCTTGAACTGGATATAAGGTCCAAGTACCTCCATCAGGATTGGCCGGGGTGGGGATGGTTTGGCACGAACTCGGCACATCCATTTGAGAATCCGACACCGTTAACGAAACTAATAGTATTGCGTGATTTGGTATCTACCATAAAAGCTGCAGCTTTACTTACGTTACCGGCAGAAGGAAGTATAATGGTTCTCAAAATACAGGAAGGGAGTCCGGAGAATGAGTGGTATTGGTTTGATACGTTACATTATAGCGAACAGGAACATTCTCCTCAAGCATGTGTAAAATCGCGAAGGATGATAATGATTTAAAGCGTTATTTAGAGCGTCCGCAACTCAACCGGCTTCGGAAAGATATTTCTGTTGGACTAATCTCTCATGTATTTGTAACTCATCCGAACAAGGGAATATGAATGCTGAGAAAATTCATTATAGCTACTGAACGAATTCAGGAGTTTATCGAAGACGGTGGTACAGAACTCTCGTTTGATGACAAAAGAAGGATTGTTGAATGGCTCGTAGATGAGGTTCGAGTTCATTATTTGGGGGATGAAGTTCAAATTACAACGATTGGCCACTTAGAGGGCTTGTTAGCTGAACAAACAAATAATAATACAAATGTTGGCATGGTATTGCATAGGAAGTTTAAGTTAAAACGAGCTAATGTCTATAGTCCGAAAAAAATAGTTGAGTAGGGAATGCTCTTTCAAATGAAGTATCTGGAGCTCGTTACGAATATTAAGGAGAATATTCGTGCGTACCAAATGACAACTGACAAAAAACGAATTGAGTGGAAGGAGTCGGAGGTTGTAAGTAAGTTTGTTTCGAGTAAGGAGTATAACTGGGATAAAGAGGCTTTAAGGAGCTGTTTTTTAATCTAGGTATATTAGTAGAATCGTGCTCCATTAGCAGTGAACAATTAAGTAATTACCAACGCAATACCTTGGACTATGAAAGAAAATCGCGAGTAGATAAGTATGTTCGATTTACCCCGAACAAGCAGCTAGAGTCTAAAGAAGATAATGAATGGTGGGCGAGTTTAGACATTCCAAACCTTAATGGTGTGGCGTGAACATCATAAGAAGCTTGAGGCATTATCTTCAGAATGGGATAAAGTCAGAAAGCTTGCAGTTTCTTCTTTGATTCTACATAGAGAGAATAAGGCCAAAATTGATTATGGGACAATCTCTCTATTAGAGAAAAAGCCAGTGTATCTAGTCGAAGATTTTGTAAGACTCTTTGGAGGTAATGAATTGTTGAACGCGGCGGTTGTAGATATCTCAAAAATAGAAGTTCTTGCTGCCAGTGGGTTCATTAATATGACCGAAATTAGAAACTACAGAGAGGTTATAGACGTCAAAATGAAGTTTTATTTGATGGAGATTTCAAAAGAGAAAGTGATGTTCGAGTTCAATGAAAGGAGAATAAAGTTTTTGTCTCATCTCAGTATTATACGGACCTTCTCATGTGATTTAAATAAGTTAAGTCCTGAAGACTTATTCACGTAAGTTATTCAGTACAGGCACTTCTAGGCACAAACCCACATACACTAATACTAATCTTTAAAGCGGAGGCATCCGAAGCAGCTAAGATCCGCACACATCGAAGGGGGTGGCTAGAATGCCTGGGATTTTCAGTGCAATTGCTGTATTAATCAAACAGTTAACTTTACTTGTATCCTATGTCAAAAATAACGCGTTTCCACAACCTTTAACTGAGGAAGAAGAAGAAAAGCATCTTAGACTGATGGCCGAAGGCAATGATCATTCAAGAAATAAACTGATTGAACACAATTTGAGGCTTGTCGCGCATATAGTGAAAAAATTCGATAATACGGGGGAAGATCTCGAGGATTTGATTTCGATCGGGACGATTGGATTAATTAAGGCGATCGAGTCGTTCTCGCCGAATAAGGGCACGAAGCTCGCGACTTTCGCGGCTCGCTGTATCGAAAACGAAATACTGATGCATCTGCGCTCGCTGAAGAAAACGCGCAAGGATGTGTCCTTGCATGATCCCATCGGAACGGACAAAGAGGGGAATGAAATTACTTTGATTGATATCCTCGGTACGGAAGCCGACGATGTCGTAGACAAGGTTCAGCTCAAGATAGAGAAGAGTAAAATATATCGAAATTTAGAGATCTTGGACGATCGCGAGAAGGAGGTTGTCGTCGGACGGTTTGGGCTGGAGCTTGGCGGGGAAGAGCGTACGCAGCGGGAGATTGCGAAGGAGCTGGGGATTTCGCGTTCGTATGTGTCACGGATTGAGAAGCGGGCACTGATGAAGCTGTATCATGAGTTTTATAAAGCGAAGCGGTAAGGTCGGTTAGGTTGATAAGTCGCACACTTCATTTATTTGGGATCAAGTAATGGAGGCGAAGGGAATGACCTTAATCCAGATCGAACATGTGAGTAAGAACTATGAGATGGGCGGGGAAACGATTCAGGCTTTGGATGATATTTCCCTGGAAATCGATCATGGCGAGTTCGTGGCGATTATGGGCCCGTCGGGGTCGGGGAAATCGACGCTGATGAACATCATTGGCTGCTTGGATATTGCGGATCATGGGGATTATGTGCTGGATGGGATGGCAATTAATCAAATGAAGGATGCTCAGTTGGCTGAAATAAGGAATCGGAAGATCGGATTCGTTTTTCAGAGCTTTAATTTGCTGCCACGGCTTAATGCGTATGAGAATGTAGAGCTGCCGCTCATTTACCGAGGGATGAGCAAGAAAGAGCGGGAGCCGCTTGTCATGAAGGCTTTGGAAGCGGTGGATTTAGTGGAACGCAGGCGGCATCTGCCTTCGGAGCTTTCCGGCGGGCAGCAGCAGCGTGTTGCGATTGCCCGGACGTTGGCGGGTGATCCGGCGATTATTCTGGCGGATGAGCCGACAGGTGCGCTGGATTCGAAGACGGGTGTGGAGATTTTGGAGATTTTTAAGAGTTTGAATGAGCAGGGTAGGACGGTCGTTTTGATTACGCATGATCTGGCGATTGCGCAGCAGGCGAAGCGGGTTGTGTATTTTCGGGATGGGCGGCTCTCTAAGGTTGGATAGGTGGAAAAGGACCGGGACTCCGAGGGGGGGGCGGTTTTTGCTTCGGTTGGCGTCGGCTAATTACCATTTCTACGTAGTTGCTCAATCCCATGAATTCATTTGAATCATGTAATCGTGTAATAGAGCTTGCACCACAACCTTGGAATGAACAGTGTAAGAAAGATGGCAATTGAAACCAAAGTTATAATTAATCGTGCGCGCTATAGACATACGTAATCATCCAGAAAATATTCTGATTAGAATATTTTCTGGATTCAATGACATATTTTTCGTTTTTATAAATGAATTATTCGTATTCATAAAAAAATGATTTGCCTCTAACTTGATAGTGAAGACTGCAAGATTCTGCCCTTATTTATTTCACATATTCATGACAGATGTTGGAGATTCATAAGTAAAGTTTGGAATCATGGCGGAGAACTGCTGGCAGTCTACTATATTTTTTATGTAGACTTTTTCGAAGTAAACAGTTTACAATACTTTAAAACAAAACAATTGGCAAACTCTTTATAATGATTGTAGACTACCCCTTCAAACGGAAGCGCTTTCAATAATTTAAAAATGGGGGAATTTGACAGTGGGAAATATAGTCGGTTTTTTCAGAAACCGCAAGTGGAAGAACCGGTTTTATCATTACTTATTCTCTTACATTTTTCTTATTGTGACACTGCTGATATTCGTAGGCGGAGTGGTGTATCAATCGTTTTTTCATACGTTAAGTAATGAAATTGAAACCTCCACTTTTTCGACGATGAGTAAAATTAAAGATGAAATGGATACAAGAATCGGCGAGATGAATCGAATGGCTCTGCAGATCTCTTCCGATTCTTTATTAACGCCTTTTATGGTCTCAGAGGATGCGTATTCATCATATAGAACTGTGGAAGAATTGAAAAAATACCAGTCGACGAACCTGTTTATCCGCGACATCATTCTATATTATTCTTGCCCAACCTGTACTTCGATGTACGCAGCGAGTGGAACTTACGATACAAATAACTTTTTCAACTACATTTATAAATATCAAAATTGGAGTTTTGACCATTTTTCAAGTATATTGCCCTCTATGGTTTCTCCTGTTATGCGGCCATTGGAGCAGGTTAGTATTAACGCAAAGTTGACGAATATATCCACTTATATATACCCTATTTCGAACAATTCAACCAAGCCGCTTGGCGCCGTCTTATTCTTGATTGAGGAACGGACCATAAATCAATTAATTCAAAATGTATTGGGTAATAATCACGGTTTCGTATATATTCTGAACGGCCGCGATATTATCGCGCATCATACAAATAGCGAAAGCGGGGCAGATGAGGCGGATGTCCTTCGTTGGGTCCAAACACAAACGAAAACGGATCCTGTAAGTGAAGTGAAGATTAACCAGAACAACTATACCGTCATTCATGTTAAATCTGATTTTAATGGATGGTCTTACATTACGGTTATGCCGAGTGCGCAAGTGATGAGTAAAGTCGATCAAAGCCGCGAGTTGTTTGCTTGGACAATAGGCGCTGTATTAATTTTGGGCATTTTGATGGCGATATCCTTCTCAGAACGAAATTACAGACCGCTCAGAAAGCTCATATCGGCTATAAGCAACGGTCAACATACGCACTTAACGGTTCTATCGAAAAAATCAAATGAAATCGATCTGATATCCGATTATGTATCGGAAATGAATAAAGAATGTGACGGATTAATGTACAAGCTGCAAAGCCAGGCAAGCATCGTCAAGGAACAATCGTTGCTTAAGCTGGTCAAGGGAAGCGCTAAAAAGAAGGAACAGCTGGATACGACGTCTGCCATTTCCAGCATGCAGCTGGATAAATCGCATTTTGTCGTTTTGTTATTTTTGATCGACAACTATAAGCAATTCATTCAGGAATACCCCAAACCGATGCAAGAAATATTAAAATATAGTTTAATCAAGGTCACAGAAGAATTATCCTTAGAGCTTGGAAAAGGGTTCGGAGTAGAATTATCCGAAGATCGGGGAATCGTCATTTTACTGAACATGGATGAAGAAGCGGCTCAACTGGATCATATTAAAAGTTTAGCCGATAAAGTTAAACAATTATTTAAACATGACTTCCATGTGACGGTGACCGTCGGAATCGGAGGTATTTATACCGATCAATTGATGATTCATCAATCTTTTTTGCAGGCCCGTCAAGCGATGCGGTATCGTTTTATTAGGGGAAGAGACCAGATCATTTGCTACAGCGATTTGCAAAACTCCAATAAACGAGAAAGCTGGTATCCTCTCGAACTGGAAATGCAGCTGCTCAAGGCAATCAAACAGGGGAATGCCGAAGAAGTCCAGAAAATCATCAGGGACACGATGGACAATATCGTAACCAGGCAGATGTCACTTGAGGCTGTGGAATTCATTTGTTTTGGCATTGTGAATACGATGATGAAGGCCTTGAGGGAAATGAACATCGAAACCGATCAAGGCATTGAGCAAATGTTGGAAGATCTTTATATTCCGCGTTTTGAAACCATTGAAGAGTTGGAAACCTTTATTATTGATTTCTGTAGAAACGTTTGCACTCATATTGTAAAAAAGAAAGAAAGTAAAAATTTCATGCTGCTTGAAAACATGAAAGCATATATGGATGATAATTTCCGGGACAGTACGATTGATCTTAACAGAATAGCCGATACTTTTGGCATTTCCGCTTCTTATGCCACCCGATTTTTTAAAGATCATACGGATTGTTCGCTCATGCGTTATATTGATCAACTGAGAATGGATCTTTCCAAAAAATTAATCGGAACGACAGAGATGACGTTAAAGGAAATTATGCTTGAAGCCGGTTATGTCGATGCAGCCAATTTCATCCGAAAGTTTAAAAAAGCCGAAGGCGTTACACCGATGGAGTATAGAAAGATTATTCAAGGTAGCTCTCCAGAGATGAAAGCAGATATTGTGAGTTAAACGGTTTTGTAAGCTATCATATTCATTTGGTATAAAAGGGCTGGAGATATCTGGCCCTTTTTTCGTCATGCCATGAGTTTGTAAATATAAGCTGATGGATGAAAAAATGCTGATAGCAACTTTCGAATAGTTGATTATTATTGAAGCGATGGACGTTGTGTTAGGGACAGAATCCAACTATTTGAGGGGAATTTTCTGATTGAGGGGTTAATTACACGCTATTGTAAAAATTAGCTGATGGAAAAAAAAACTGCTAATGGCTAACATTCCGATCGTTCAGTATTGTAGACACAGGAACGTTCCAAGATTTCAGATACAGAGGGAAGGTGTTTTGCAACGCGATGAAAGATGTATCAGCGAGCATGAGGACAACAACAAAATACCGTAGAGTCTGGAAATCAGCTATTAAAAACTGGCGATTATATGTGATGCTTTCTCCGGTCATTATTTATTTTCTCATTTTCCATTATTGGCCGATGTATGGCGTTCAACTGGCGTTCAAAGATTTCGTTGCGACGAAAGGTATTTTCGGTAGCCCGTGGGTAGGATTCAGACACTTTGAACGTTTCTTTGACAGCTTTTATTTTTGGCGGCTCATCAAAAACACATTAGGCATCGGCTTGTATGAACTTGCCGTGGGGTTTCCGGTGCCCATCCTTCTGGCGCTGATGATCCATGAAGTGCGCCATCATTTCTACAAGCGGTTCATTCAAACAGTCACTTATATGCCGCACTTCTTATCGACTGTCGTTCTGGTCGGTATGATTATGATCTTTTTATCTCCGGACACCGGGATCGTTAATTTGGTCATCAAGCTGTTTGGCGGAAAGCCTATTGACTTTTTAACGGAAGCGGGATGGTATAAAACGATCTTCGTTCTGTCAGGCGTTTGGCAGCAGATGGGATGGAGCTCGATCATTTATTTGGCCGCACTCAGTGGAATCGATCCTCAACTGCACGAAGCGGCCAGAGTTGATGGAGCATCAAGGCTGCAAAGAATATGGCACATTAATATCCCCGGTATTATGCCGACGATCGTGATCTTGCTCATCTTAAAAGCAGGCGCAATTCTGGGAGTAGGCTTCGAAAAGGCCTTTCTGTTGCAAAATAGTTTAAATATGGATAGCTCCGATGTAATCTCCACTTTCGTATATCGAAGCGGAATTATGGAAGCTCAATACAGCTTTGCGACGGCTGTCGATTTGTTTAATGCCGTCATCAACTTGATCTTGCTGGTAACGGTCAATTTCATTGCCAGAAGAGCCGGAGGAGCGAGCTTATGGTAAAAGGCGCGAGTGCACTTACGCGGCAGACGAAGGGTGACCGCATGTTCGACTGGCTGAACTATACCGTTTTAGCCGTCATTCTTCTTATCATCATATACCCGCTACTGTTCGTAATCAGCGCATCGGTCAGCGATCCGCAGCTAGTAAACAGCGGGAAAATGTGGCTTTGGCCGAAAGGCATTACGTTCCTTGGCTATGAAAAAGTTTTTCAGAACAAGGAAATATTAAGTGGGTACCTGAACACCATTTTATACACCGTTCTAGGTACCTCGATCAATCTCTTCATGACGATTTTAGCGGCATTTCCTTTATCGCGAAAAGATTTGGCCGGAAGAAATATCGTCATGGCCCTGTTCGTTTTTACCATGTTCTTCAGCGGCGGGCTTATACCAAGTTATTTGCTGGTAAAAAAGCTTGGCATGTTAAACACGATGTGGGCACTGATCATACCGAACGCGGTATCCATCTGGAATATCATCATTGTGCGCACTTTTTTTCAGCACAGTATTCCTAATGAAATACAGGAAGCCGCGGCAATCGATGGAATTTCCGATTTTCAAATGTTATGGAGAATTATTTTACCGCTGTCTATGCCGATCCTTGCCGTGATGACATTGTTTTACAGCGTTGCACATTGGAATTCGTATTTCAACGCGCTCATCTATTTGACCGATCAAAAGCTGTTCCCGCTTCAATTGGTTTTGAGGGAAATATTAATCCAGAATCAGATGGACCAAATGGCGGGCAGCTCGGAAGCGATGACCCAGCAGATTTTGTACGCTCAAACAATCAAATATGCTGTCGTTATTGTTGCCAATCTCCCGGTTCTCATGCTTTATCCGTTTTTGCAGAAATACTTTACCAAAGGTGTCATGATTGGAGCCATAAAGGGATAAAAAGACCTAATCATACGAGGAGGATTTACGATGAAAATGAAAAAGTGGATGGCCGTATCAATGGGAACGATCATGATTTCATCGCTTCTGGCCGGATGCGGCGACACAGGCAATAAGCCTGAAGCGGAAAAGCCGACAGCAACTTCATCAAATGTGACACAGTCTGGAATGCCTATCGTTAAAGAACCGGTCACAATCAAAGTTTTTTCAGGGAAGCGATTCGCTTCTCAAAATTTGAACGACATCATGCTTTGGAATGAATATAAAAAGTTATCGAATGTCAACGTAGTTTGGAACGATGTGAACCGTGAGCAATTAATAGAGAAAAGAAACATTGTTTTGGCAAGCGGGGACTATCCGGACGCGTTCTATGGAAGCCGGTTTTCAAGCACGGAATTGCTGAAATACGGTCAGCAGGGCGTATTCGTCAAACTCAACGACCTGATCGACAAGTATGCGCCTAATTTAAAACGTATTCTGGAGCAAAACCCTGACATCAAGAAAGCAATCACATTGCCGGATGGGAATATTTACGGACTTCCGACATTAACCGATCCATCGTTCGAAGCCATGCGTTCGGGAAGCTTTATGTGGTACCAGAAATCGCTGCTCGACAAGCTTGGCGTGTTGGAACCCAAAACGACGGATGAGCTGTATAGCTTCCTCAAGCAAGTGAAAGAGAAGGAGCCTAATCTCATTCCGCTTGGCGGCAGTAAAATAGATTCATTAATTCCACTGATCAAGGGTTCATGGGGACTTGGCAACAATGGAGCTTCTCATCCGAACGTAGACACAGATCCGAAATCGGGAGCATTGCGATTTATTCCAGTCTCTACAGAATATAAGGAGATGCTGCAGTATATTAATAAGCTTTACAGCGAGGGACTCCTTGACAAGGAAACGTTCTCAGCCAATACGGACCAGATGATTGCAAACGGAACACAAGGGAAGTATGCGGTTACCCCGGGTTATAATCCCGAAGCAACGTTTAGGCAAAAAGGATATGTCGGCGGATTGACGTTAAAAGGGCCACACGGGGATCAACTATACGCGAATGTGGGATCATTGGTAGGATCGCTAGGGAATTTTGCCATCACCAAAAACAATAAAAATCCAGAGGCCACGATGAGATGGGTCGATTATCTGTACAGCGATGAAGGCGCAAAAATGTTTTTTATGGGCTTCGAAAATGTGACCTACAAAAAAACGGCCGATGGCCAATATGAGTACGTGGATGACATCAAAAACAATCCGAAAGGTTTGACGCAAGATCAAGCAGTCGGGCAATACCTGACCTGGCCTGGCGGCGGTTATCCCGGAATTCTGAAACAGCAATTTTTTAAAGGTTCTGAAGGAATGCCGGCTTCCGTCGAAGCTGTTAAGAAAGTAAATGCACAGTTCGTTAAAGAGGTTTGGCCGCCGTTCACGTACACGCCTGAGGAAGCGGACAAATTGTCGGCATTGCAAACGGATATTAACACCTATGTAACGGAGATGCAAGCCAAATTTATCACAGGAAACGTTCCGTTCACGGAATGGGATAACTATACCGCGAAATTGCAAAAAATGGGTCTGGACGAATATATGAAAATTTATAAAGCTGCTTATGATCGATATAAAAAATAAGAACGGAATTCGGAAGTGGAGCGAATACGATGAAATTATCTACATCATTAAACGTATTTAACAATTCTGTAACTAGAAATGACGCCATTCGAAGATGTGCTGCGGCCGGTTTTGAAGTGTTGGACATGAATTATTGGGATCTGCAGAGCCAGATGCTGCAGGTCAGTTGGAGCGAGGAAGAAACATGGGCGAAGGAAATACGCACACTTGCGGATCAATGCGGAGTTCGGTTCACCCAGATGCACGGGCCTGTTCACGGAGGAGCATTTGCGAACCTCGTTCCAGGGCTGACGCTTGATTCATTTGTCGGCCTCGCGGAGAGATCCCTGCGAACAGCTGCAATTCTAGGCATTCCCTGGGTCGTCTTTCACCCATCCGATATCGCTAAAGACGGGGAAGAAGCATTCCAGGAAGTATTGGACTTCAATGTGAATTTCTACAGCCGTTTAATTCCGGTGCTTGAAGAGACTGGAGTAGGTATCGCGCTTGAAAACACGTGCTATGTTCAAGGCTGCAACCGATTTTTTACGGTTGCTGAGGAGCTCGTCCAACTGATCGATATTCTCGATCATCGTTTGATTGGCGCCTGCTGGGATACAGGTCATGCCCATGTGCACAAGATCGATCATGCATCTGCATTCAGGTTGCTCGGCAGCCGGTTGAAAGCGACTCACATCCATGACAACGATGGCGTTAAAGACCAGCATCTTCTTCCTTATCAAGGCACAATCGATTGGACCAGGCTGGTGGGAACGCTAAAAGAAATCCAGTATAGCGGCGATTTTACCTATGAAGCACATAATGGTGTGAACAAACTTCCTGACGCGATACGGGATGCCGGTCTAAAATTCGCGTACGAGCTGGGCAATTACGTCATCTCGCTCGGAAAAGAAAAAGAGGAACGGAGGAGAATCAAATGCGAATCTTAATTATCCGTCACGCCGATCCCGATTATCCCAATGATACCATTACAGCAGCGGGACATTTGGAAGCGCAGGCGCTCGCTCAAAGGCTGAAAAAAGAAGGGATTGACCGGATTTACTCCTCTCCGGTCAATCGCGCGCTCCATACCATGCAATATACCGCCGAATTGCTCGGAATGGAATCGACCATTGAACCGTGGACCCGCGAATTAGACTTGAATCCTGTGAATGTCGCGGGCAGTAACGTCGCGGCCTGGAATATTCCTGGTGAAACCGTTCGGTCGATCCAGCCATATCCCGGCCATGAAATATGGCCGGAGCGTGCCCCTTATCACGATTACGCAAAGGATTACGAAAAGCTCAAAGCGGATTCCGACGAATTTCTTCGGCGTCATGGGTATGAAAGAGAAGAGGGCAGGTACCGCATGGCGTCGTCTAATCGTGAAACGATCGCGGTATTTTGCCATCATGGTTTTGGGGTGACCTGGCTGGCCCATTTGCTGGAGCTTCCTTTACCGCTAGTTTGGAGCGGATTTTGGCTCCCACCAAGCTCAGTTACCACGATTTTGTTCGAGGAGAGGAGTCAGGACTGGGCAGTCCCACGCTGCACCGGACTGGGCAGCATCGCCCATCTGCATGAGGCGGGGTTGAAGATATCGACGGCCGGACTTTTGGCCAATGATGTTTGAAGCTTGTAGGATATCTGTAAAGCAATGTATTATCCCGGGATTTGTGATTTAGATTGGAAATATAAGGAAATGTAATTGGAGAGGCGAGCGGACGAATAAGTCCTCTTCCTCTTTTCTTAAGGGGAATATATGATAACAAATTACAGGCGCTATAGGGATGATATCAGGAAAACTTTTATTAGTCATGCGCTCATTCCTGTCATCATTATTACATTAGCCAGTTATGTCTTGTCCTTTTCCAGCCTTTACAGGACTATTGTTTCCCGGAACTATACGACCAATTCTCAGGTCGCAGAAACGTTGGATTTTATCATAGGGTATTATCAAAAACAGGCAGCACGATTGTCAACGGATGAAAGAGTACAGTCCTATCTGGAGTTGAAGCAAGCGACGAGCGAAATATATGAAGTGTTTTATGATCTTGTGAATAAAATGGATGTAAAAGCAAATTTCTATATGTTCGATAATAAATTGCAGCCATTAGTACTAAGCTCGAATCATATCCCTGAATATGCCCAGGGTGGAAGTGAGCTTAAGTGGGGATTTGTAAGCAGAATGCTGGAAATGCCTGATAAAGTCATTCTGGCCAGACCGACTACAATGACTGGTGTTCAAACCTTGGTGGTAGGTAAAGCTATTGTAAAAAAGGATGGCTATGTTGCCGGCTTCATCACTTTTGACTTTAATGAAAAAGACTTAGTCAAGCTTATCAGCAAAAATTTCTCGACCAACGTGGTTATAACCGATCAATACGGATATGTGATTGCGAGTGCTAATGAATTGCTGGTCGATCAATTAGGGAAGCTTGACATGATTTTCAGGGACAAGTCGGGGGTTATCAAGTCGAAAGAAGATAGTCATTATGTGACGAGAACGGAAAATTTCGACGGGGAGATTATTATTTATACTCTCACCTCCATCGGTTATTTCAGTTCGCTGCTTATTTTGGCGGGAGTATTGTTGATTTTGCTTTTTGCTGTGCTGACCTGGACGACTTATTTATCTGCAAGAAAAATAGCAGATAGAAAAACCCGGGTCATTGACGATATTGTAAGAGCAATCGAGAATGTTCAAACCGGCAACCTGGATACCAGGCTCAATGTCAATTCGAATGATGAGTTCCAGGTTTTTGCTGAAGCGTATAATCAGATGCTGACGGATATAAAAAACTTGATTGAAGTGAACAAGGAAAAAGCACGGCAAAACGTTTTATCCGAAATTAAACAACTGGAATCCCAATTCAATCCACACTTTCTATTTAACACGCTGGAAATGATTCGATATATGGTAAAAATGGACCCGCCTTCCGTGAATAAGATTATTGTAGGTCTATCCGAATTGTTAAGATATAGCATCAACAATACCATTACAGAGGTTAGTCTGGGAGAAGATGTTGAATATACAAAGAACTATCTATTTATTCAAAAATATCGTTTCGGTGAGAAATTCAATTTTAATTTTGATATTGATGAAGAAACCTTGGCATGCATTGTTCCCAAACTTATCGTTCAGCCGATCATAGAGAATGCAATCAAGTATGGATTTGCAAATCGTCAGACCTTGTCTATACAGATAGAGGCGGCTATAGATAAGGAAAACCTGGTAGTCATCATTACTGATGATGGCGAGGGAATGGAACCAGAAGTTCTGGAAAAAATGAGGGACATTCTTGAACGAAATAAAAACAATACTTCACATGTCGGATTGTTTAATGTCCACAGAAGAGTACAGCTCATGTACGGTGAAAAGTACGGAATTGACATATCTAGTCGGCAGCATGGTGGAACTGTCGTCAAAATCACATTGCCGATCAACAGGGGTGAAGGCGAACATGTTGAAGGTGTTAGTCGTTGAGGATGAAGAGATAATCAGAAGAGGACTTGTTCATACCGTTGACTGGTTGTCTATGGGATGTACCGTTGTGGGAGATGCCGGTGACGGACAGGAAGGACTCCAACTGATCCAGCAGCTTCGACCGGATCTGGTTATTACGGATATCAGGATGCCTGTCATGAACGGGATAGAGATGGTTGAACAAGCTTTGAGAATATTTCCACTCCATAGTATCATCCTGACCAGCTACTCCGAATTTGAATATGCCAAGCGGGCTATTTCACTCAAGGTTTTTGAGTACTTGTTGAAGCCTGTAGATGAAGTAAAGCTTGCTGGAGTAATCGAGAATATAAAGAGAGAGATCAGGCAGGATAAGGTTTTCGATGACATCATCAAAAAAACGAAAAATATCGATGAATTCAATCTAATCGCGTTGGATGTTTATCTTTTTGCCGAAAATAAGCTTAATTATTATGTCAGTGAGACAATCAAGCGAATCAAGAACGATTACCATCAAAAGTTAAGCATTGAAGGTATCGCTGATGAACTGGGTGTTAGTCCTAGTTATTTAAGCCGTAAATTCAAGGAAGCTACCTCCCAAACTTTTTTGGATATCCTTTACAAATACAGGATTCAAAAGGCTGTAGAGCTGCTTGAAACGGGTAAATGCCGAATATATGAAATATCCGATTTGACGGGCTTTAGCGAATACAAGAATTTTTGTAACGTGTTCAAAAAATATACGGGCACCTCCCCCACAGATTTTATGAAGTCTGGCAATTGTGCAGTTGTTATAAATCAGTCAAAGGAAGTCATTGAGGATATGAAATAGTGCAGTGTGCACCTATTGTATAGTGTTCACTTTTACGGATAGTTGTACTCTTTATGGGATTGTTAACAGGGTTTATTTCACTATAATCAGTAATTAAAAGTTTTTAATGGGGGAGAAACATGAAATTCAATTATCATATGCATTCCTGCTATTCTGACGGTACGGACACTCCGGAACAATTAGTCGAGCTAGCCGCAGAGCATGGAATACAATCAATAGCATTAACCGATCACGATACGATTGAGGGCGTAGAGGCCTTCATGGCTGCGGCTGCAGGGACTGATATTGAAGCAATACCCGGTGTGGAGATTTCATCTCGTATCGGACAAAAGTATGTGCATATTCTTGGTTATGGTATAGATACCAAAAGCGCGGAATTGCTCGAATTGCTGAATTCTTTAACTGCGGAAGCTACAGCTTATACGAAGTATGTATTTGAAGGATATGTAGCTGAAAATTACAACTATTCTTGGGAACAAGTGTTGAATCATAATAAGAATAGAAAAGGGTTCTATCTTTCAAGTTTATACGATGCAATGCTGAAGGATGGACTGTTTAGCGACTGGGGAGCCTACTCGAATTTTGTTAGACACTGTTTCCGGTTTGAAGGACAGTGTTATTCTGCTCCGGTTGAGAAAAGCTTCGATGTAATAAAGAAAAGCGGCGGAAAAGCATTTCTGGCCCATCCAAAGCTGATGAAACTGAGCCTGGATGAAGAATATCAGTTTTTTAAACAGCTGAAAGATTTGGGGGTGGATGGCATTGAAGCTTATTATCCTGAACACTCTCCAAAAGAATCCAGTTGGTATGAACTCTGCTGTGAGAGATTGAATTTGGAAGTATCTGGCGGAACCGATTGGCATGGAATGGCTCGTGTTAAATCACCTTTATATTTTTTTGGAAATATTCGTGTCAATTAAATGGATGCTGGGGACAGCTTGCGAGGGTGTTAACGTCTTGCAAGCTGTTTTTTTCGAGTAGCTTTCTGCAAGGATAAATTCTTATACAGTGTTCATTTTTTAGTATAGTTGTACAGTTTCTAGCATTGTTAACCTTACGTCATTTTACTAACATTGAGATGTAACATACTAATGAGGGGGACTAAGGATGAAGAGGATTTTCGTTTTATTGCTAACAGGGTGCTTGGTATTATTAAGCGCCGCTTGCTCAAGCGCAACACCTTCCAGCACTGGGGGACCTGCCAAGGCTGGCACAGAAACTAAGAAACCCGATCAAGAAAATACAAAGAACGAGGGATCTAAAAAGCTTGTCGTTTATACAGGAGCGGCCCAGGATGTCATGAATGTCGTAATTCCGGAATTTGAGGCCAAAACAGGCGTCAAGGTTGAAGTTGTTACAGCAGGCACAGGTGAGCTCCTCAAGAGAATCGAAGCCGAGCAGGCGAACCCGTTGGGTGATGTCGAATGGGGGGGCACTGCATCGGTTGTAGCTCCCAAACAACAATTATTCGAACCTTACAAGTCGCAAAATGAAAACGCTACAATTAATATTGCTTGGAATACTGAAGGATCGATTACCCGTAATAACATGATTCCGATGGTTCTTTTAGTGAACAAGAATCTGATTGGCGATATCAAAATTGAAGGCTATGCGGATCTACTCAATCCGAAGCTGAAAGGTAAAATAGCATTCTCTGATCCTGCCAAATCATCAACGGGCTTGACTCATATCGAAAATATGCTTTTTACCATCGGAGCAGAGGATCAGAATAAGGGTTGGGAATATATCAAAAGCCTGACTAAGAATCTTGGTGGTAAGCTTCTCGCAAGTTCATCCGCAGTGCCTAAGGGTGTTGCTGATGGGGAGTATGTTGTTGGATTGACGCATGAAGAGTTGGCATCCGCTGCTGTAAGACAAGGCTCTCCGGTAGAGATTGTTTATATGAAAGAGGGGGTTGTCGTATCCCCGGGTACCGTACAGATCATTAAGGGTGCAAAAAATATGGAAAACGCTAAAAAGTTTGTTGATTTCCTGACATCCAAAGATTTGCAAACCATAACAGCGAACAAACTCAATATGCGTGCAACAAGAAACGATGTTCCCGCACCGCCAGGATTAAAACAGACTTCAGAATTCAAGGTTATTCAAGAAGATCTTAAGGCCGTACAAGCAAACAATCAGGCTTGGCTCGACAAATTTAAGGATGTTTATACAAGCAACTAAGAGGAATTAGGAAACATATAAAAATATTGGGCTAGGAGAACCATTTAAGCCTGTGACAGTCTTGTGTAGCGGGCTTATATGGTAAGGAGGGAATCAACATGAGTGTAGCAATCCATGTAAATCATATTACAAAGAAATACGATAACGGCAATATAACAATCATTCCCGATCTTTCGGTTAAAATTAAGAATGGTGAATTTTTTACACTTTTGGGGCCATCCGGTTGCGGAAAAACTACGCTACTTAGAATGATTGCAGGGTTTAACTCTATAGAGGCAGGAGAAATCTCGTTTGACGATACAATCATCAACAGTATACCAGCCCATAAAAGAAATATCGGAATGGTATTCCAAAATTATGCCATCTTCCCTCACTTGACAGTACAGCAAAATGTAGAATACGGCTTAAAGCTCAGGAAACTACCCAAAAACGAGATTCAGAAAAAAACAGATGAAATTATGAAAGTTGTAAAAATCGATCAGTACAAAGATAGACTTCCGGAGAAACTTTCCGGCGGCCAGCAGCAGCGCGTAGCGCTGGCAAGATCGATTGTCATTCGTCCTAGTGTGCTTCTGATGGATGAACCGCTGTCGAATCTGGATGCCAAGCTGAGAGTTGATATGAGAACAGCGATCAGGGATATACAAAAAGAAGTAGGTATCACCACTGTCTACGTTACCCATGATCAAGAGGAAGCCCTAGCTATATCAGACCGAATTGCTGTTATGAAGGATGGCGTCATTCAACAAGTGGGCAAACCACGGGATATTTACACCCGTCCGGCCAACATATTTGTATCAAGCTTTATTGGCCATTCCAACTTCTTTAAAGGACATATCGAGTTGAAAGGGAATGAAAAACGGATCGTGTTCAAGGATGGCTTCAGTTTGGCGATGCCTAATCTGGTGGATGCGGTGAAAGACGGTCAAAGCATTATTATCACGGTCAGACCTGAAGAATTCACCATTGCGGATAACGGCTTGAAAGCAACAATTAATAAAAGTACTTTCCTCGGCCAGTATATCAATTATGAGGTACACTTCAATGATGACATGATGATGGAAGCAGGTCTGTCTAGTGAATTCGTTCAGGACTTGGGCAATGCAAACAAATTTTACGAATTGAAGGAAACGCTTTATCTTGCTCCTAAGAGTGAAAAAATTAATGTGTTTACCGAAGACGGAGAACAGAGCTTAATCAAGGATGTGAGAAAATATGACTAGACTCAAGCTCAAACTTGATTTCTGGACAATAATAACCTTGGTAATAGCCGTATTATTCTCCTTATTTCTAATATATCCTTTGTTTTCATTGTTCATAAGCGGGTTTAAAGATGCTGTATCAGGAGCATTTACATTCAATAATTTCATTAAATTTTTTCAGAAAAAATATTATTATCAAGGTCTTATCAATAGTTTTATGATTACATCTCTTGTAACCGTTCTCTCAGTCTTGATCGGCGCCCCATTGGCCTATTTAATGACTGCGTACAAGATCAAGGGTAAAAAGCTGATTGAGATTCTGATCATTATCTCCTTGATGTCTCCGCCATTTATCGGAGCGTACTCCTGGGTGCTTCTGAGCGGACGCAGCGGCGTGCTTACTAAATTCTTTGAAAGTATAGGTATTCATATGCCAAGCATTTATGGCTTTGGCGGGATTTTGCTGGTATTAACTTTAAAATTGTATCCCTTTATCTATCTCTATGTATCAGGAGCATTGAAAAAGGTTGATGTATCTCTTAGCGAAGCTGCCGAAAGCTTGGGATGCAATGCGGTTAAGAAAGTATTTACTATCATGCTGCCATTGATCGGACCAACATTGCTTGCCGGTTCGCTCTTGGTATTTATGAATGCACTTGCGGACTTCGGTACTCCAATGCTTATTGGTGAAGGATTTAATGTAATGCCTGTCATGATCTATTCCGAGTTTATCAGCGAAGTGGGAGGACAGGCAAATTTTTCAGCGGCAATGGCTACACTTATGGTATTCATTACAGCTTTGTTATTTTTAGGCCAAAAATATATTGTCAATAAAAAATCATTTACAATGAGTTCTTTGAGGCCCATCCAGCCTTCGAGTTTCAAAGGGATTAGGGGAATTCTGGCACATGCCGCAATTTATTTTGTCGTTTTACTTGCTATAATTCCGCAGTTGACGGTTTTTATTACTTCCTTCCTCGAGACCAAAGGCTCTCGGTTTATAGCGGCTTTTTCAATGGAGAGCTATAAGCAGGTTGTAACTACACTTTGGAAATCGATAACCAATACTTATCTGTTAGGTTTGGCAGCGATCCTGCTTATTGTCTTATTGGGAATGTTCATCGCGTATTTATCAACCAGAAAGAAAAACGTACTCACCTCAATCATCGATGCCACTACCATGTTTCCGTATATTTTACCGGGGTCGGTACTTGGTATAACACTTCTTCTGGCTTTTAATAAGAAGCCGTTGCTGCTGAGCGGAACGATTACGATTATGATTATTGCCTATATCGTAAGAAGGCTTCCATATACCCTTCGGTCCAGTGCGGCAATCCTATACCAGTTAAGTCCGAGTATGGAGGAAGCTTCGATCAGTTTAGGGTGTTCGCCTGTGAAAACATTCTTTAAGGTTACGGCAGTCATGATGATGCCAGGTGTGCTTGCCGGAGCGATTTTAAGTTGGATAACCGTTATTAACGAATTAAGCGCATCGATTATCCTGTATACCGGTAGCACCAAAACGATGTCGGTTGCCATCTATACGGAAGTCGTCAGGTCGAGCTACGGAACGGCGGCAGCGATATCAAGTATTCTTACTGCCACAACCATTATATCACTATTGATTTTCTTCAAACTGTCAGGAAGCAGATCGGTTAGTGTATAAGCAGATAAAAGGAGTTGAAAATTATGGTTAAGTTAACGAAGTTACGCAAGTCAGTATTTTCACTCATCCTGATCTTCTCACTCTTGATCAGCAGTTTTGGCTACACGCCGCCGGTGCATGCGGCAAACGACGCTTATAGTTTGATCGAAGCGGAAAGCTTTAGTTCCAAGTCAGGGTCCTATCTTAAGATCGAAAGTAGTCCGGATGGCGGACAAAGCGTAGGAGGAACGAATGACGGACAGTATCTGGTTTATAACAATTTAGACTTTGGCAGTGGTACGAATGGCGCTACCAAATTTAGCGCAAGACTTTCAGTCAAGGGATCTAATGCAGGCGGGAATATTGAAATCAGGCTTGACAGTCCGACTGGTACCTTAGCGGGAACACTTGCAGTCACAGCTACAGCAACCGACAACTGGAATGTTTATCAGACGCAATCCGCCGATCTCGCCAACGTTATTGGAGTTCATGACGTGTATCTTGTATTGAAGGTAGAGGCGGGAAAAACGTATGTAGCGAACATCAACTGGGTTCAGTTTTCTAAAACGTTGAACAGCATTGCGATTACGACAATGCCAAACAAGTTAGCTTACTCGGTTGGAGAAAGCCTTGACATTACGGGCATCGTAGTTACCGGCAGCTACATGGACGGTTCGACAAGAACGGAAGAAGTCAGAGTTTCAGATATAAGCGGCTTCAACAGCTCGACAGCGACGGCCAGTCAGACACTGACCGTAGGCGTACGGGGCAAGACAGCAACCTACATCGTAAGGATCGGCGGTAATAGCGCATATTCGGTAACGGAAGCAGAAAGCTTCAGTTCCAAGTCAGGCGATTACCTGAAGGTCGAGTCCTGTCCGGATGGCGGACAAAGTGTGGGAGGCACGAATGATGGCCAATACTTAGTCTATAACAATATTGACTTCGGAACTGGTTCTAATGGAGCTACGAAATTCAGTGCAAGACTTTCTGTCAAGGGATCCAATGCCGGCGGCAATATTGAAGTCAGGCTTGACAGTCCGACTGGTACTCTAGCGGGGACGCTTGCCGTTACAGCTACAGCTCCAGACAACTGGAATGTGTATCAGACGCAATCTACCGATCTCGTTAACGTTACCGGTGTTCATAACGTATACCTTGTATTAAAAGTGGCAACGGTAAAAACTTTTGTAGCGAACATCAACTGGTTTCAGTTTTCTAAGACGTTGAACAGCATTGCCGTTACAACACCGCCGACAAAGACTTCATATCGTATCGGTGAGAGCCTTGATCTCACAGGCCTAGCAGTTACCGGTACATACATTGACGGTTCGACAAGAGTGGAGCAAGTTAGAGTTTCCGATGTGAGCGGATTCAACAGTTCGACAGCAGCGGCCAGCCAGAAATTGACCGTCAACGTACGCGGCAAGACAGCAACGTTTACGGTTGAGATCAAGTCGAAGACGCTAACAAGCATTACATCGCCTGCCGCAATTACCGGCGTCGTCAATGGAACTGCGCCAACACCTGCGGCGCTTGGGTTGCCTAGCACAGTCGTTCTGGTGACCGATAACGGCAATGTGAATACGTTTGTAAACTGGAATATAGCCGCTTCAGGTTACAATACTGCTGTAAAGACCGGGCAAAGTTTTACGGTACCAGGCACGGTAGATCTGCCGTCGAGCATTTCAAATCCGAATAATGTCCCATTGTCAATAAGCGTTAATGTAACGGTTCTTGCTGCGGCATCGCCGGATAAGGATACCAGCTATAAATTCAGCTTTATGGCCTTTTCCGATACTCACGGAACCGTTCAAGGCGATCCTCGCGATATTGCACTTGATAATGCTATGAAAGATGCTGTGAGCAATAATGCGGGATCTGTAAGTGTTGCTGGAGATATTACCGATTATGGAACCGATGCGCAGTATGATGTAGTCATGAATACCATGAACAAGTATCCTCAGGTGGAGAAAAATTTTGCCTATGGGAACCATGATGTAAGATGGCTTGGCGGATACGAGATTGCAAAAAGTAGATTTATGACGCATACAGGAATGCCGGGCATTTATTTTGATAAGTGGATAAATGGCTACCACTTCATCTATCTGGGATCGGAGACGGACGATAAGGACAGTGCCTATATGTCGGATACTCAGTTGGAGTGGTTAAAGGCGAAGTTAGCTGAGAATGCAAGCAAGGACAAACCGATATTTTTGTTTATCCATCAGCCATTAAAGGATACGGTGTCCATGTCGCATGCAAATGAAGGATATTTTAGCGACGAGGCTCAGGATCAGAAGGTTAAGGACATTGTGGGACAATATCCTCAAAGCATTTTAATAACAGGGCATTTGCATAATGATATAAAGATTCCGGGTAACTTGTATAACGAACAATACTTTACAATGATCAGAGACGGAGCAGTTGTTGTTACTTCCAATCCGAATCAGCCGGGCGCCCAAGCGTTAATTTTTGACATTTATGCCGACAAGATTGTCATAAATGGAAGGGACGTCAACACAAGGAGTACGATCGCTTCCTGGACCATCACTAATTATACAACGGATGCTCTTTCGGCAGATACGCAAGCACCGACCGTGCCTACCAATGTCACATCGAAGGTCGTAACAGATACGATGGTCACTTTGTCATGGGATAAGGCTACGGATAATTTTAATGGAAATGTAGGCGTTATTGGCTACGATGTTTATAACGGCAATACCTTGATTGGATCGACAACAGGAAGTACGAGCTATAAAGTGACAGGGCTAACCGCTAATACAGCTTATCAATTTATTGTAAAAGCCAGGGACAAGGCTGGGAATGCTTCAGCTGCAAGCAGCCCGTTCAATGTGACCACGTTAGCCTATGATCCTGCTGCGACGAATCTTGTTCTGAACAAGACGGCTACATCCAATGGGAATGTGACGGGATACGATCCTTCCAAGGCGATCGATGGAAAGACATTAAGCGGCAGCAAATGGTCTTCATCTACGAACGGAGACAAGTGGCTGATGGTCGATCTTGGGCAAAATTATAATATTGCGAGATGGGTAGTTAAGCATGCGGGAGAAGGTGGGGAGACCGCATCGCTGAATACACGAGATTATAAGCTTCAGGGAAGTCTGGATGGATCGGTCTGGAAAGACCTTGATTCAATAATAGGCAATGTTTCGAACAGCTCGGACAGGTATATAGCAATATCCACCGTAAGATATGTTCGGCTCTACATTACAAACGGACAAAATGCTTTTGAAAATGAAGCAGTAAATATTTATGAATTTGAAGTCTATGGGGCGATCTCGACAACGCTTCAGAGCATCACAGCGCCAGCAACGGTTATAGGATTGGCAAACGGAACAGCGAAGACCGCAGAAGCACTTGGATTGCCTCCATCAGTCGTCATGACAACCAGTCGTGGAAATGTGAATGCAGATGTAGCATGGAGTGTGGTGACATCAGACTACGATCCGGCAGTAAAGACCGAGCAGACCTTCATGGTTGATGGCACCGTATCCCTGCCGGCAGGGGTAGCTAATCCCAACAATATACCATTAACAACAAACATTAGTGTAACAGTAAATGCAGTCGTGAAATCACTGAATGCGGTATTGTCGGGCAATGACAAGACCATTGCAGGTGCATCGTTTGATTTGACTTATGGCTTGCAGAATGTGGTTGCGACTATCTATGCCCAGGATTTGACTATCAATTATGATCCGGCGAAAGTGGAATTCGTTTCAGCGAATTCGCTGAGAGACGGATTCGTCATCGTGGAACAGAAAGACGACAAAGCGGGTCAAGTCCGCCTGCTTGCAGCAAGCATTGGCGATGGTAAAGGTGTGAATACGGACAGCGATCTGCTGGTACTGCATTGGAAAGCCAAATCATCATTACAAACCGCTTCAGCGATTTTTACGATTGCCAATACGAAGGTTGCAGACGGTACCGGTGCGGAAATCCAATTGAATGACGTATCCCACAGCACCCAAATCATTGCCGTGACAAGTAAGGATGAACTGAAAGCCTTGATCGGCGATGCCCAGCGCACGAACGACGGCGCAGTAGAAGGCACTCAGCCGCATCAATATCCTACCGGCTCCAAAGCTATCCTGCAGGCTGCCATCAACAAGGCTAAAGTTGTAGCGGATAATGAAATGGCTTCGCAGCAACAAGTTGACCAAGCGGTTGTCGATCTGAATACGGCGCTGCAAACGTTCAGAGACTCGGTTATTCAGCGAATATCGGAAGATATTAACGACGACGGTATCATTTCCATAGGCGACTTGGCCATCGTGGCCCGATATTACGGTATAACCTCCGCTGATCCGAAATGGGAGATGGCTAAGATTGCGGACATCGATGGTAACGGTATCATTGAGATCATCGATCTGTCGATGGTAGCAAGTAAAATTCTCGCTAACTAGAGCTTGATATAGATCTCGTTCGTGAATTTGAAGTGTATGGACGGTAATGCTTGAGAAGGATGGCCATTTGGTGTCATCCTCCTTCCAAGCAATAAAGTTGCCGGATGAGAGCTGTACCGGGCTAAAAAAGAGGATGGTGTCCAATCGAAATGATCCTTCTAAGGAAAATGATAATATGGCTATCGATCATGGTAGGTTGGTGCTCAATTCAACTGCCGGCTGAAGCGCATCAGCTCAATAAAGGCTACTCGCAAATTACGATTGAAGGCCGTCAAGCAGTCTACGAGCTGTTTCTTCCTGAAGAGGAATTGCCGTTTATCGATGCCAATGAAGATAAGCATGTGACAGCGGAGGAGCTTGCCACCGGCCGGGACCGGCTCGCCGATTATGTACGGCAGCATGTAGAGCTGAAGCGGGACGATGAAACGTTGGCCTATCGCTTCGTCTCAGCGAAGCTTTCCGACCAGGGGGAAAACCCCGGCATTACGATGCATTTGGAGTATACTTCGAGACTAGCAATTGGCGATCTTACTGTTCGTTATACGGCGATATTTGACGATATCGACCAGAATCACGTGAATTTCTTAACAATAGTGAATGGCGATGATGTGGTAGATACTTTGTTTGAAACGGGAACCCGCATGCATCAGTACAAGAGCTCGGGCAACGGCAGTGCCCTCCCGACGCTCCTTCAGTACGCCTGGCTTGGAATAAAGCACATATGGACGGGCTATGATCATCTATTGTTTCTGCTCAGCCTGCTTATTCTCGCTGCCGGGTGGCGGGATGTACTGCGAATTGTAACGGCGTTTACCGCCGCACACAGCGTAACGCTGCTGCTGACGGCAACGGAAGCGATTCGAGTCAACTCGCGCCTAGTCGAGATCGCCATCGCTCTTTCCATCGCGTATGTGGCAGCGGAAAATTGGTTCATACGCAGGAAGGCGAACACCCCTCGTTACCGGTGGCTGCTCACATTTGCCTTCGGTCTCGTTCATGGGATGGGGTTCGCCGGTGCGCTACAGGAGACAGGGTTGCCGAGCCGTTATTTTATCGGTTCGCTGCTCAGCTTCAATGTAGGTATTGAATTAGGTCAATTGGCTATCGTCGCAGTGATACTGCCTTTTCTTCTGCGATCTCGCTTGCAGAAATGGTATTCGCCGTTTGTTCTCGGCTTGTCTGCCGTTATCTTCGTGTTCGGTGTGGCATGGGCGATCGAGCGTGCCTATTAGCCGTGACGAGCGATTATAGTTTTAAGAAAAAGGGGTTGTGGTGCAAAGTTCTAATCCATGATACCATGATAATCGAAGTCATGCATATGCTAAGGAAAGGGCAGGTCGAATGCAATCATTCGTCTGTCCTTTCTTCAGTTGAATTAATCAACAAATTGTTTGGTTTGACAGCATAATCAAACAACGAAATCGTGGATATCTTTGATCAATTTTAATTGTTGCACCAAAACCGTTTGCGGGATGTGTCAGTATAGAGAGTAAAAGTTTAATAAAGCAAGCTTAATCCGTGAGATTGATTAGGGGTTAGGCTTGCTTTTATTCGTTCAATCCATTTAAGCGTCAGTAGCTCAACTACAACCTCAGCCCAACTATCGTGTTTTGTAGGAGCAAACTCCTTTTGTTCTGGGCGGGGCTAGGAAATCGATTTAGTGTATCGATTTCCTGTTGACAATACCGGATAGTTTGTTTTAAAATAAGTTAAGAAATCGATTAACTAAATCGATTAACTAATAATACGAACCTCACATGAACTTACTGCAAAGCAATGAAGTACAAACTGATTTTCCCTCCATCCAGACTTCCCACAACAAAAACGATCTTTGATGAATGATCTAGGCTATTTCACAAACCATGAATCGAATTGGTTAATGAAAAAGTGTGGATAAATGAGTTAGCCAAAAAAAGGAGGGCTTTAAATGAAGAAATTGAAAGCGCTTTTATTCATTCCTCTAATATCAGCTTTAGGATTAACAGCATGCAGCAGTAATAGCTCCACACCTGCTACCACCAACTCATCGGCAGCTCCGGCAGCGACGGTGGGGGCCAAAAGTGAAGAAAAGATATCCATCCGCTTCGCTTGGTGGGGGGATGGGAAGCGTCATGAGAAGTATAATGCCATTGCAGATATGTATGAGAAGCAACATCCCAATGTGAAAATCGTAAGGGAGTTTGGCTCTTTTACTGATTACTGGGATAAAATGGCGACCCAAACAGCAGGCGGGAATATGCCTGATGTGGTCGGAATGCATGCGACTTATGTTGCGGACTATGCACGTCGGAATACGCTGCTCGATTTGGGGTCTTACGTTCAAGATGGCACAATCAATCTGAAAGACTTCCCCGAAGCGGTGCAGACAGCTGGCAAAGTAAATGGAAAAACAGTCATGGTCGCACAAGGTGTAACGATGACCGGTTGGGAATATAACACCGCCATGTTTGATAAATTAGGTGTCAAATACCCTGATTACAACTGGACGTGGGATGATTTTACCGCTAAGGTGACTGAGCTTCAGAAGGCAATCAAAGACCCGGGGGTCTGGGCTTCTGGCGATAACAGTAACGATATTACAGGTCTTCAGGTATTTGCCCGTCAAAGAGGGAAGGAACTGTTCACGGCGGAAGGCAAACTGGGAGTAAACAAAGAGGATATGGTCGCATGGTTCTCCATTTGGGATAAACTGCGCAAAATTAAGGCGATTCCGGATGCGGCTACTACAGAGCAATATTTAACGGTATCTCTTGATCAAGGTTTGTTTGTTAAAGGTAAGCTTGCGCTCACGGTATTCCCATTCAATCAGATTCCGCTCTATCAAAACTACATCAAAGATGGCGAGGTCCGCGCGGTTCGCAGACCGACAGATCCGATGGGCAAGGAAGGGGAGTTTGTTGAAGGCGCTTACCTAGCTGTATCTGCCAATTCAAAGCAAGCAAAAGTAGCTTCTAGCTTCATCGATTTCTTTGTCAACAATGAAGAAGCCGAGAAGGTGTTTAAACTGGAACAGGGCGCGCTCGGTTCGACGAAGGGGAATGAAACAATAAAGCCGCTGCTTTCTCCGGCTGAGCAAAGAACAACGGAAGCGATTCAAACGAGTCTCAAGACAGCGGGTCAACTTCCACTTCCACCGGCAGGTCAAGGCGCGGTTCGTACGCTTCTCACGGAAACTGCACAATCCGTTGCCTTTGGGAAAAGCACGATTGATCAAGGAGCCATGGATTTTATCGATAAAGCAACAACTATATTAAATAAATAATATTTATACCATTCATTCTTGCGGTCGGATGTTAACGATATTAGGGTACATCTGGCCGCAATCTTGGGAGTGAAATCATGACGGCCATTAAGACGTTCTGGAAAAACAACTGGATAGGTTATTTATTTTTGACGCCATGGCTGATTGGATTGATTGGTTTAAGCGCATTTCCAATGGGTTTTTCGCTTTACTTGGCATTCACCAATTACGATTTGTTCTCTTCGCCGAAGTGGATTGGTCTTAGTAACTTTATAGAGATGTTTCATGACAAAAAATATATCAGCAGCGTAAAAGTAACAATTAGTTACGTACTGATGGCTGTTCCGCTTGCGCTTTCTTTTGCTTTAGCCGTTGCACTTCTCCTGAACAAGGGAATACGAGGAATAAGAATATATCGGGCTATTTATTATGTGCCGTCATTATTTGGGGGAAGTGTGGCCATTGCGTTGTTATGGCGGCAAATTTTTGGCGGTGAAGGTTTGATTAACAAGATTCTGCACTATTTGGGTGCAGAGGGTTTGAACTGGATTGCCACCCCAAGCACTGCGCTTTACACTTTGATTATTTTGTCAACGTGGCAATTCGGTTCTGCGATGGTTATTTTTCTGGCAGGTTTAAAACAAATTCCGATTGATTTATATGAATCAGCGAAAATCGATGGGGCAGGTACCTTCAGGCAATTTACAAATATTACATTTCCAATGCTGACCCCTATTCTATTTTTCAATCTTGTCATGCAAATCATTCATGCCTTTCAGGCGTTCACACCTGCTTTTATCGTAAGCGGCGGGTCTGGCGGTCCATTGAATTCCACCTTGTTCTATACCCTGTATTTGTATCAGAAAGGCTTCGCTCAATTTGACATGGGCTACGCAGCAGCTATGGCCTGGATGCTGCTCATCACCATTGCGCTTGTTACATCGCTGCTCTTCGTTACATCGAGGAAATGGGTCTATTATCAAGAATAGGGGTGATCCCTTTGGTCAAGAGCAGAGCATCCCATTATGCTCTCCATGTATGCATTATAGCCGGGTGTGTAATTATGATTTATCCGCTGTTATGGATGTTCATAAGTTCGTTCAAAGAAAATACGGAAATTTTTACGAATACCTCATTAATTCCGAGTAAAATCACATTTGAAAACTATAAGCAAGGATGGGCAGGCCTGTCCGGAGTTACATTCGGTCAATTTTTTCTGAATACTTTTTTTCTAGTTGCTATGTGCATAATTGGAAATTTGATTTCCTGCTCAATGGCAGCTTACGCCTTCGGACGACTACACTTTTTTCTTAAACAAGCGTTTTTCGCTATTATGCTCATGACTTTAATGCTGCCTTTTCACGTGACTGTAATTCCGCAATATATCATGTTTAATAAATTTGGCTGGATCAATACCTATTTGCCTTTAATTCTCCCGAAGTTTCTGGGGGTTGAAGCATTCTTCATTTTTTTAATCGTGCAGTTCATTCGCTCCCTTCCTCGAGAATTAGATCAAGCAGCTGAAATTGACGGTTGCGGTCCTATTAAAATGTATTGGTATATCATGATTCCACTTACGGTTCCAGCACTAATGACGACCTCGATCTTTACGTTTATTTGGACCTGGAATGATTTCTTTAGTCAGCTTCTGTATATCAGCGATATTCAACTATTTCCGATTGCTCTAGCGCTCAGAATGTTTACGGATTCCATGGGGGATAACTCCTGGGGAGCTTTGTTTGCAATGTCGATCTTATCCCTTATTCCTGTATTTGCAATGTTCATCTTCTTCCAGAGATATCTGATCGAGGGCATTTCTACAGGCGGACTGAAGGGGTAGAAGATTGCCTTTTAGAAAGCATGGCGGCTGATTTTTGTTCCTTAAAGATGTACACCATTTTTAGGGATGAAAATATAAATTTAGGCATTGGAGAGTGAGCTAAATGAGCAAGGACTATATGTCCAAAGAGGAAAGACAGAATTTGTTGGCGTTGTACAAAGATTTGCGTGTGGCCGACGTGCGGGATGGCATGGATTGGAACATGAAGCATCATTATGGTACGGTTCATCATGAAATCCGTCCGCTTTACCGTACAAGAGCGGTAGGTATTGCGCAAACCTCCAGATACATTCCTTATCAGGGTGAAATACCTAAAATGGCGCCAGATGAATATACAGAGTGGGCAAAATGGTATTACGCCAACATCACGAATAATAAAGGAATGAAAGCTTCCGAACCAGGTGATTTCGTCGTTATTGATCAGAGCGGTGTTGATGTAGGGATTCTTGGCTCTAATAATTCTTTGCAATACTTCTCGCAAGGAGCGGTTGGTTTTATTACGAACGGCGGTGTTCGTGATACGGATGAACTTATTATGCAGGAAGTTCCGGTCTGGTCCAAATTTATCTCCCAAAAAATGAATCAGGGTCGAATCCAATTCGATGCGAACGATGTGCCAGTCAATATCGGAGGCGTTGTTGTACATCCGGGCGATGTGATCGTAGCAGACGGAGATGGCGTCATTGTTGTACCGAGAAAAATCGCTGTAGAAGTAGCTAAATACGCTCATCAGGAATTAAAGAGCGATAAAGCAGGCAGACGCAGAATATATGAAGCGATGAATAGAGAATTGGATCACACAGTCATTTAACAAATACATATTGAAGGGATGAATGAACATGGACGACAGAGATAAAATTTTGGAACTATATAAAGATCTTAGGGTTGCAGATGTGCGCGATGGAATGGATTGGAATATGATGCATCATTACGGGTCCGTACATTATGAAATTCGCCCGCTGTTCAGAACCCGGGTAGTTGGCATTGCCCGGACAGCCAGATATGTGCCTTATGAAGAAGCCGTGCCGAGTATGACTCCTGATGAATATACGGATTGGGCAAAATGGTACTATAAAGAAGTATGCTATGATCCTTGGCATAAGAGCATTACGAACGGCGACTTCATGGTCATTGACCAAAGCGGTGTTGACGTGGGAATACTTGGCTCTAATAATACGCTAGGCGGTATTAAAGACGGGATCGTCGGTTATCTCTCGAACGGCGGAGTACGGGATACCGACGAGGTTATTTTGCAGGGGGTACCGGTCTGGTCCAAATTCATTTCACAAAAAATGGATCAAGGCCGTATCCGTTTCGACGCATTAGATGTGCCCGTCAACATCGGAGGCGTAGTCATTCGAACAGGAGACGTTGTTGTAGCAGACGGTGACGGCGTTATCGTCGTACCTAGAAAACTTGCCTACGAGGTGGCGAAGTATGCCCATCAGGAGCTGAAAAGCGATAAAGCGGGACGGAAAAGAATATATGAGGCCATGGGCAGAGCCCTTGATCATACGGTTATTTAATAGAGACAATATTTCAGAGCCGTTTTAGTAGCTCTTCGAAGAAACGGATATTTACCTGCCAACTTGGTCTAAAGGCAAGTAAATATCCGTCTTTCATTTCTTGATTTGTAGTTGAAAAATAAGGAGGGGACGGATGATGAGAATAGCTCTTGGAAACGATCATTGCGGTTATCCGATGAAACATAAAGTCATATCGCTTCTTGAGGCACTGGGGCATGAAATTACGGACGTTGGCTGTCATTCCGAGAATCCGGTTGATTTCCCAGATATAGCGAAGTTGGTTTGCTCGGAGGTGCTGGATCAGAAAGCAGATCGAGGAATTATGCTCTGTGGTACCGGAGTTGGCGCAGCCATTGCTGCGAATAAAATATCTGGCATTCGCGCAGCGGTGTGTCATGACTATCATTCCGCGCACCAATGCGTGGAGCATGACGATGTAAATGTCGCTTGCATCGGAGCGCAAATCATCGGTTCATGGCTTGCCGAAGACGTGATTCGAGCATTTTTATCGGCCCAGTTTTATACAGAAGAACATTTTAGAAGAAGAGTAAGAAAGTTGAATGAGATGGAGAAATAGCGAGATATCCGTAGATTGACGGTGTATTCCGCTATCTGTTATATTTGTTAGATTAATACGTAGTTAAGCTGAGACTTATACACGGAATGAAATGAGGAATTTCATTGAAAGTAACCATCGATGATGTGGCTAAAATGGCTGGTGTATCTAAAACAACAGTTTCACGTATACTCAACGGGAATTATTCGCAAGCGACGGAAGAAACGAAAGAAAAGGTTTTAAAGATCATACGTGATATGAATTATCGTCCAAACCCCATGGCACGGGGATTAAAGCAAATGAGGACGAATATTATCGGTATCGTTCTTTCTAATTTAAGTAATCCATTCTGGTCCCGAGTATTGGAAGGTGTTGAGGATACTTGCCGTCTGTCAGGGTATAGTCTCATGGTATGCAATTCCAATGAAGATTCCGAACGTGAAGCAGAGTTGATTGATGGTTTGCAAATGCGCCAGGTGGATGGCATCATTGTCAATCCAACTGTCAATAATAGAGAACTGTTTACGGAAATCGTCAATAAAAAGTACCCCCTTCTTGTCATCAATCGCCGAATTTCAGATTTGGAAGTTGATGATGTAGTCGTAGATAACATACAAGGAGCACGACTGGCTGTCGAACATTTTATCCAAATGGGCAGACGTAATCCGGTGAGCTTCGTTTATCAGCCGGAAGGCATCAGTACATGGCAGGAACGTATATTTGGATTTACAGAGGCAATGAGAGAAAATGGTCTTGAAGTGACAGATCAAACAGTGATTCAAGTTGTAAATGCAAGCGGAAAGGTCAAGGCAGCAGTTATCGACTACTTTAAGCAAAAACCTAATGTTGATGCTGTTTTTTCTACAAATAATATGATGACATTGGAAATCCTGGAAGGCTTTAAGGAGCTTGGTATACAGGTTCCGGGACAAATTGCCTTAATTGGGTATGATGAGACGGTCTGGGCTAAACACCTAAACCCTCCATTAACTACAATCGAACAACCGGCTTATGAAATGGGCAGGATTGCAGCTAAAAACCTAATACAAAGAATTGGTTCTAAAGCGGTTCGCAAGCCCAAGCATGTCGTGTTAAAACCGAATTTGATCATCCGGAGTTCAAGCGGTAAAGCAAGCACCGATCATCAATAAATAAAGATGCGCAGTCATTTACGACTGGCGCATTTTTTTTTGCTTTTTTTTGCTGAAACCGCTTGCTGATTTGTAATAAACGTGTTAAATTTTACTTGTAAATCGATTTCCTAAATCGATAAACCTCTTATTGTAATCGTAATAATCATCCGAACTTATTTTCTTTTAAACTTTCTAAGGAGTGTGCCTTTATGCCAAATCTAGGTTTTCGAATTTTGCAGCGAACAGAGCGCCCGAGCCCTACATTGCTTCATCAGTTTCAAGATGTAGTCACCCCACATATTAGTGATAATCTAAATCGGATGCATGCGATTTGTTCAGAGTTGCGTCCATATCATCAAGCAGGGAGCAAACTCGTGGGAGTAGCATTAACTGTCAAGACAAGACCCGGGGACAATTTGATGGTACACAAAGCAATCGATTTGGCAGAGCCTGGGGATGTCATTGTTGTTGATGCAGGGGGAGATACAACCAATTCTATCGTTGGGGAAATTATGCTTCGCTTGGCTCAGAAGAAACAAGTTGCTGGATTTATTATTGACGGCGCAATCCGTGATACAGTGGCGTTTACGAATGACACCTTTCCGGTATATGCGAGGGGTATTACCCATCGCGGACCTTACAAGGATGGACCTGGCGAAATTAATGTTCCCGTTTCAATCGGAGGGATGATCGTTGAACCGGGTGACATCATTGTCGGCGACGAGGATGGTTTGGCCATCGTACCGCTGAGAGATGCAGAAGGCTTGCTAAAGCTCATCCGTGAGCAGCAGGTACGTGAACAGCTTATTTTACAGTCCATCGAGGATGGCACGGTAAACCGCGATTGGGTGGATCAGACTTTAAAACAGAAGGGCTGTGAAGGGTTATGAGTTTGCCTCATACGTATGATTGGGAAAAACTGCAATCCTTTTGCAGGGAAGTTTTCATTCGTGCCGGCGTACCTGCGGACCGTGCAACCACGGTAGCAGAATCATTGGTACAGGCAGATCTTCGCGGAGTTGAATCTCATGGTGTAGTGCGAACTGGCATTTATTTGAAACGTGTCGAAAAGGGAATGATGGACCCTCACGCTGAGCCGACCTTTGTGTCAGAGCACGGGAGCACTGCCCTGCTAGATGGGAGCAATAATTTTGGAGCTGTGGTGGGAAGTTATGCGCTTGATATGGCAATGGAACGAGCTAAGCAATACGGTACGGGCGTCGTGGGCGTAAAGGGCTCCAATCACTTCGGCACGGGGGCTTACTATGCGAAGAAAGCGATCGAACAAAATCTGATTCTGCTTGTGATGTCTAACGCATCGCAGACGATGCCGCCGTCGGGCGGAATTCGTCCTTTCATCGGCACGAATCCTTTATGTATTGGGGTTCCGGCTGGGGAGGAGACCCCATTTATCCTGGACATGGCAACAAGCGTTGTTGCAAGAGGGAAGATCATCGTCTCAGCACAAAAGGGGGAAGAGATTCCTTTAGGATGGGCGATCGATAAAGAGGGAAATCCGACGACCGATGCGGTGGCCGCATTGGAAGGATCTGTTCTTCCTGTCGGAGGTCCGAAGGGATATGCTATATCCATGTTTATTGATATTTTGTCGGGGGTGTTAACCGGCGCGGGCTATGGGCAGTACGTGAATAACATGTATGAAAATTGGGATGAACCGCAAAACGTAGGTCATTTTTTCATAGCGGTGGATATTAGCCGTTTCATTCCGCTCGAGTTGTTTAAACAAAGGGTCGATCTGTACATCCGCCAAATAAAAAATGAACCTAAAGCACCCGGTGTGAAGGAGATTTTGGTACCCGGTGAAATTGAACATAGACAGACGGAGAGACTTAAGCGAGAAGGCATTCAGCTTCCGCTCAAGGTGGTTGATGAGTTGAATGACATTGGCTTGAAATACGGTTTGCAGCTTAGCGAAGCCGCTATCCAAAATGCCCCAGTCATTGAAAGCTCCCAAACATAAATGTGGAAAGACAATTTGAAAAGGGTGGGGAGCAAGCATGCTGGATCATATCATCCTGCTTAAATTTAAGGAGAGCACGACCAACGAACAATTGCAAGAAGTGATTGAACGTTTTAAATCGTTAAAAAATCATTTATGGGGCGTTATGGACCTGCAGGCCGGCTTCAACTTTTCCGAAAGAAGTCAAGGCTTTCAGGTTGTTCTCAGTATTCGATTTGAAAATCGAGATGCGCTTCAAGCCTATGAACTTAATCCGGAGCACCAAGCATGCTCCACGTATATACGTGAAGTGGGAAGACTTGATGGTATCGTAGTTGACATAGAAAGTAGCTAAACATAATCAACATAATCCAAACAGGGCCGCCTAACAATTATGTCCAGGCTCCGCTACAATAAGGATGTAAGCGGTACCGTACATAAGAGCTTAGGGAGGCCGAATAATGAATCGTAAATGGCTTACGTTATCAATGGCTGCAATACTACTAGCAACTTCTGCAGGCTGCAGCAGCGGAGAGAGTAAGGATGCTACTCAAGGTGGAAGTACAGCAGGTGAGGCAACAGGGAAGTCGACTTCTCCTGTCAAAGCAAAGCCTGAATTGAAAGGGAAAATCCGAATCGGTTACGTAGGTTTGAACGATCAGACAGCACCTGACCCGCTCACGGGGGAAATGGTCTATGGTGCTGACGAGCTGAAGAAGCGGCTCAAGCAGGATTACCCGAACATTGACTTTGAGGTTGTCACATATCCGTATAAGGATCATCAAGCGAAAGCGAAGGCGTTGGTAGAATCGCGTCAAATCGATGTATCCATAGAATCGGACAGTAAATTTATGTGGAACCAGGGCTTGAGCGAGGATTTGACACCGTTTGAGGAAAAAGACAAAGAGTGGAGCAAGGATTTATATTTATCACCGACGTTGCTTACCGGTCCTTTGGAAGTCGATAAGGATGGGAAAACAGTCAACAATGCTTTGCCTATCGCAGTAGACGGCTCAGGAATTTACTTTGACAAGACGATTTTTGCTGATTTCGGCGTAGCGTCGCTGTCAGAGAATCCGACCTGGGATGAAGTGCTCGATAAAGCGAAAAAACTAACCGGTAAAAATCCAAAAACAGGCGAGCAAACCTATGGCTTATACACCCGGATTCCTGGTGACCAGGCGGGCTACGCAGTCTCCATCATCGCCAATACATTTGGCGCAGATATGGGTAAGATGGGCAACAAGGAATACCTGAATCAGGTAACTTTGAATAGTCCCGGCATGGTTAAGGCTGCAGATTATTACAAATCGATGATCCCTTTTACGCCTCCGGGCATGATTCAAGGGCAAGGTGCCGAGAAATGGTCCACGCCGAAAAACAATATCGCGATGTACATTAATCTGCCGGCAATCCAGCTGCAAAAATTTAAATCACTAAAAATGCTAGACAAGTACGATGTCGCGATGATTCCAAAAGGTCCTCAAGGAACCGGCGGCTTCCTCGGCGGCGTTCGCGTACAAATGGTCAAGAACACGCAGGATAAAGAGCTTGCTTGGGAAATCGTCAAGTGGATGTCCGTTGGCAACGGACAGCGATTCCTATGGGAAACGAAGAACACGATGCCGGTTTCGACCAAGTCGCTTGGACCGGATTACAAGCCGGATGCCAACGACGAGAAGATGTTCAAGATGGTAAGTCAAGCGCAATATATGTCTCCAATCTGGTTCACGACAGCCAAATTTGCGCTAACACGAGGCATGGAAAAGGTGCTGCTGAAAAATACTCCGGCTCAAGAAGCACTGGATGCCGCTCAAAAAGAGGTACTGGATGAGTTCGCTAAAAACAAAGCCGCCGATCAGAAGTAACTTCCTCACTAACCGTAATGATGCTAAAAGGAGGGTTCGAGGATGAAACCGACGACATACGCGAGTGCGGTTACAGATGTAAAGCAGCAGGCTCTTCCGGTTTCAAAACGGCACTCTCCGGGCAAGGGCAGACTCCTCAAGGAGTTTACCTGGTATCTCTATCTGCTTCCGACAGTAGGCGTCTTAGCATTAATCAGCTATTACCCGATGATCAAAACGCTGCTCCTCAGTTTCTATGTTTCAGGCGACGGCAGTCTGGAAAAGTTCGCAGGATTGTTTAACTACAAACACCTGCTGACAGATCCGAATTTCTTCCTCGCCATTTATAACACTCTGTACATTGGTTTGTTCGGTTTACTGTTGGGGCTGCCGCTCTCGTTTCTGCTCGCTGCTCTGATTAACCGGGCAATGTATGGCAAAGGTTTGTTGAAGGTAATTTACTTTTTACCGAATGTGACTTCTGCGGTGGCTGTGGTGCTTGTGTTCAAGGTCTTGTTTTTTCCCGATCAGTCAGGAACGGTCAACTATGTACTCTCCTGGTTCGGTATCGGGCCGAAACAATGGGTCAACGATCCAACGCTGATCAAATGGGTCGTTATTACCTTGGCGCTGTGGCAGTCGGTCGGCTTTAACATTCTTATCTGGATGGCAGGCCTGCAGTCGATATCCAAAGATTACTACGAGGCCGCCCGTGTTGACGGTGCCTCCCGCTGGAATGAAATGCGATATATTACAATACCGGGCGTCCGGCCCATCCTCTGGTTTCTATTAATAACGGGCGTCATTGGCGCCTTCCAGCGGTTCGATGATGTGTATACTTTCGGCGGGGCCTCTGGTAGTCCGCTCCGCTCGCTGCAAACGATCGTTCTCTTTTTCTATGAAGAAACGATGGAGAAGTCCCAATACGGTTACGGTTCAGCAGCTTCGGTTGCACTGTTCCTGATGATTCTGATCATCACCATCATGAATCTGAAGATCTCCCGGAGATCGGAACGATGAGAGGAGGCAGGTTCGAATGACAAGACGCAATCAATTGCTTGAAGTGATCCGGCTGCTCGTGCTGGCAGCGCTGGCCGTAGTCTTTCTCTATCCCTTTGTGCTTATGATCGGCATCTCTCTGGACGCTAATGCGAATTTCGGGCTTAGCTTTCCGCCTCGCATCGTTCCCGAGGAGTTCGGGTGGAAAAACTTCTCCTTAATTTTCAAGTCCCTGCCGATAGGCACGTACTACATAAATTCAATCATTATTGTCGCTGGTTCCGTGGTATGTCACATTGTAGGCGCCACGCTGGCAGGATATGCCCTTTCCAAAGGGGAGTTTAGGGGTAAAAAGATCTGGCTCTTGATCATTCTCACCGCCATGATGGTACCCGATCAAGTCATTGTGTTTACCCGCTTTCTGGTGTTTAACCAACTGAACCTGATCAATTCGTTCGTTGGGGTTATTCTTCCAACACTCGCTTATCCATTCGGGGTGTTCCTTGTGAAGCAGTTCATGGATTCGCTGCCGAATGAGCTAGGGGAAGCAGCCAAAATGGACGGTGCCAATCATTTTACAATATTTATAAAAATTTATTTGCCGCTCACGTCGCCGATCATTGCTACCTTGTCCATCATTACGGTGATGCATAAATGGAACGAGCTGCTTTGGCCACTCCTCATTTTATCAAAGAGCAGCATGTTCACCGTGTCCATAGGAGTGGCGAATTTCACGCTGGGACCGAATGGGACGTACATTGGAAGTAGCCTTGCCCTTGCTACATTAACCATCATCCCAATGGTTGTCTTATTTCTATTCCTGCAACGATACGTCATTGAAAGTGTGGCATCGAGCGGTTTGAAGCTTTAATAGGAATCGCTCTTTCTATACAGCCTGCAAATGAACCAACCAAATCCAATGTAGAGGTGACTGAAAATGATCGAATTGACAAAAGAAGAAAAACAAAAACTGATGGAAGTTTACCGTAAGCTGCGCGTTGCCGATGTTCGCGACGGCATGGACTGGAACATGATGCATTTCATGGGTAGCATCCATACGGACACGATCAAGCCCTTGTTCCGCACAAGCTTCTGCGGCTTTGCCAAAACGGTTCAATTCGTACCGACGAACCGCACGATCCCTACAATGGAGCCGGAAGCGTACACGAAATTCTCGAATCATTGGTACGGCAATATCGCAACCTATCACTGGGGCAAAGATATCGGCGAAGACGATGTGCTAGTACTCGACGCTAGCGATACGAACGTTGGTATTATCGGTTCAAATAACGGCTTGGAATATAAAAGCCAAGGCTGCCGGGGCATCATCACAAACGGCGGAGCGCGGGACACGGATGAGCTGATCTTGAACCAGGTGCCAGTATTCTCCCGTCACGTGTCGCAAACGATGGTTCAAGGTCGTGTGGAATATCAGGCCCATGATATCCCTGTTAACATTAACGGCCAACTCGTGCGTCCAAACGATATTATCGTTGCCGACGGAGATGGAATCGTAGTCGTACCTCTTGAAAAAGCATGGGATGTTGCGAAATATGCAACACAGGAAATGGAAGCGGATAAAACGAGCCGCCGCAAGCTGTACGATAAAATGGGCTTGTCCGTCGATGCGTCCGTTGCAGGCTACTAAACCTAGAAATCCCGGTTATACCGGGGTTTTTCCATATTCCATCATTACGTTTACTCAAAAGGGGGAAATCACGATGAATCCGCTAGATATGCGCCAAATTGCTTTTCTTGGCCTGGGCGCAATGGGATTACCGATGGCCAGAAACTTGGTGAAAGCAGGCTTCAAGCTGCATGTGACTGTTCACAGAGACCCAGGGCCGGCCGATGAGCTGCGCAAACTGGGGGCAGAGGTACACGATTCCCCGGCGGGAGCGATTGCCGCAGCCGGCGCGATCATTAGCATTTTGCCAGAGGATCGGCAAATGCAGCAGGTACTGCTGGCCGACGAGGTGCTGGCTGAAGTGCGGGAAGGCCAACTGCTGCTGGAAATGACATCGGGCTCCCCTGGTGCGATGAAGGAAGTTGCGGAGGCATACGCAGCCAAACAAGCGCATGTCTTGGATGCTCCTGTCAGCGGAGGCACGATTGGTGCAGAGAAAGGAACGCTGACGGTTATGGCCGGAGGCTGCGATAAGGCGTTGGAGATGGCGCAGCCATTACTCGAGGCGATGGCGCAAACGGTTCATCGCGTCGGAGCTATCGGGGCAGGCAAGGCGGTTAAGGCGATCAACCAGATGCTTGCAGCCGTGCATATGCTGGCTGCCTCTGAGGCTATTGCCTTATCCGAACGGCTTGGTGTTGATTTGGATGCTTTGCAGAAAGTCATTGGCAGCAGTTCCGGCGGCTCATGGATGTTTGCAAACAAAGCGCAGGCGATCGCAGGGCGGAATTTCCTGCCCGGCTTTAAACTTAATCTAATGAAAAAGGACATCGGTATTGCCCTTCAGGAAGGTAAAGGCCAACCGTTGCCTGTAACGTCTCAGGCTTTTCAGCTGTATGAAATGGCCGCTAAAGAGAACGGCGAGCTAGATTTTGCAGCGGTGAGTCGTGTAATTAGAGGGTAATCACGTTATATTCTAATTAATAGAAGTTGTTCAATCTATGTAAGAATGAAGAGGGAAAGGGGCAGTTTCGTTGAATTCCTTAGTTAGCAGACCTATCGTCCGAATACAAGTATCCGCTGCAGGAGGGAACAAGAGCATGTTGACAGTATTGATCGTAGATGATGAACCGTTGATGCGGATGGGTATCCAAAAGGCGATTGATTGGAGCAACTATGGAATAGGCGAAATCAATACGGCTCCTAACGGGAGAGTAGCACTTCAAATGGTTGAGGAACAACAGCCTGATATACTGCTGACAGACGTCCGGATGCCGGGGCTGGATGGTTTGGAGCTGTCTAGAATCGTCAAGGAACGATGGCCGTCTATAAAAATTGTCATTATTTCCGGCTACGATGATTTTAGTTATGCCAAAAAGTCCATTGCTTGCGGGGTAACGGACTATCTTTTGAAGCCGATCGACAGTAAATCCTTGGGACAAACAATAGATAAAGTGACCCAGGAAATTGCTGATGAACGGGGTAAAATTCGTGAGCAGGATCAAATGTCGCACCTCCTCCAGCAATCGGTAGGCATTGCCAGACAAAAAGTGCTGAAAGAACTATTGTTTGGCGAGGCAGGGGAAAAAGAACTTCAGCGCTATGAGCACGTGCTTGGCCTAAATGATTCCATACGTGGCAGAAATGCGGTTGTATTGGTCAAAATAAATTCTTTTAAAGAGAAAAGCACATTGTTCCGTGATGGCGGATTGCTGCATTTTGCCGTACAGAACATTCTAGAAGAACTGCTTCGAACGGAAGGCAGCGGTGAACTGGTTGATCTTCGACCGGGTAGTCTCTTATTGGTTTTAAGGCAGAATGAGAGCGCATTCAAACCGATAGATGATTTTGTATTGCAGGCGCAAGCAGCTGTGCTGGACTATTTGCGTGTGCCCACTACTTGGGGACTGGGCAGTATTGCTTCCGGTCTGCAGGGGCTACGCCAGTCATATCGTGATGCGGACCGCGCAATCAAATCACGTTGGATGAGTCCGACCAAACGCATTTTTGCTTTCAATGATGAGAGGTCTGGCAAATCCTTATCGGCGAATGAGACCATTCACACCGTTACGCAGGCTCTTCAGCTTGGCAGCACGAAGCCGCTGCTGGACGAATTGGAGAAGATGACAGATCGATTTACCAAAGATTGTATATATGATCCAGAAAGCATCGAAGCTTTTTATTTGAAGTTGGCGGAATCGCTTGAGACCTTACAGAAGGATCGCAACCGTGAGAGTCAGCCAGACCTGCGGGAGCGGGTGCGTGAAGTACTGTATTTGTCCGATACACTGCTCGACGCGGTGGCAAGCTTGGATATTTTATTTCAGGAATCGGTACAGACGCATCAGCACCTGCCTAAACCGTACAGTAAAGTCATCCGTGATGTTATCGAGTTTCTAAATCAGAACTTCGGAGAAGATATTTCATTGGCTGACGCAGCTAATCGTGTATTCCTTAACCGCAGTTATCTTAGTTATTTATTCGTTCAGGAAACAGGAAGCAACTTCTCGGATTTCCTCGCGGTTCTGCGACTTGAGAAGGCAAAAGAATTGCTTGCAGCAGGCGGAATGAAAAATTATGAGGTTGCAGAAGCGGTGGGCTACAAAGATTTCCGTCATTTTGGCCAGATGTTTAAAAAACATACGGGGATGACGCCGAGCGACTTCAGGAAAATTGCGCCATGAAGAAGATTAGCTTCAATTTATTCACGAAGCTTATGCTCTCGTTTCTAAGTCTAGTCGTATTGCCTCTGACGGTGGTCAGTTATTTCGCTTACAGCGTAGCGACGCACATTATCAACAATAACTTGAGCCGCTCCATCCAACAAACCGTGCATCAGCTTTCACTCAACTCGGAAGTCATATTGGAGGATGCTGAGAAAGCGGCTAATACTGCATTTTACGACTCTTTTAATCTACCCAATCCGATTAAAAAGCAAATCGAAGCGTACCCGGCTGCGTCTGATTACGAAAAAAGCCAAATCAGCCGCAGTATTGAAGATGAGATGAACAAATATACGATTTACCGTAATGATATTAACGGCATGTATTTCATTGACACACAGGGGACCTACTTCTCATCAGCTAATCAATTAAGAGAAAAGCCGAATTTTACCGATTTTCCCTGGTTTCAGACCTTTACTGAATCCAATTCAGCAGATGCGAATTGGTCGCCTTCACATAAAGTAGGCGGTTATACCGTCAGTTCGAATGCCAATGTAGTTTCTTTCTTGAAAAAAGTTCGCAATTCGTATGGGAATCAAATCGGTATTCTGTGGATGGACGTCAATGAGCGAACCTTAGAAAATATTTATACAACCGGGCGCGTGGCTCCTAACGGTTACACCATGATTTTGGATGATGCCAACAATGTGATCTCCATAAGTGACAAGACGCTTGTCACTCAAAAGCTGGAGCCAACGAAAAGCTTGATGTTCGAACCGGTCTTTGCCGAGGATAATGGCTACTATTTTACTGATGAAGACGATGTTCGAATGCTGGTTGCCTTTGCTACCATCCATACTACAGGATGGAAAATGATTTCAGTTGTTCCTGCTAACGAATTGTTCGTCGATGCGTCCAGAGTCAAAAACATTATTATGGTGTCGGTGTTAATCATGATCGTGATGAGCACGATCATCGCTTACTTTTTAAGTCGGCGTATTACGCGTCCGATTTCCAACTTGATCCGTCTTATGGAAAAAGTGGCGGAGGGCAACATGTCTGTCCGTGCTAAAGTGGACAATTCAGACGAAATAGGAAAGCTAAATAAGCATTTTAACATCATGATCGGAGACATTCAGAATTTAATTTCTACGGTATTTGTTTCTAATTTGAAGCAAAAGGAAGCCGAGCTCGCCTCACTTGAAGCTCAAATTAATCCCCACTTCCTATATAACACGCTGCAGTCCATTAAGTGGCTGTCTGATATTCATCAAGCACCGGACATAGGGGAGATGGCCGTAAGTCTTGCGAAAATTTTTCGTTTCAGTATTAAAGGGACACCCATCGTCAGTTTGTATGAAGAGCTTCAGCATGTCAAAGATTACATCAGCATACAGAAGTTCCGGTACGGAGACCGATTCGAGCTCGAAACACGTATCCCCGAAGACATACTGGGCTGTCAGATTCCGAAGTTGATTATTCAGCCACTAGTGGAAAACGCAATCTTTCATGGCATTGAGACGAAGGAAGAACAAGGAACAATTACGATTTGGGCAGCTGTCGATGAGCAATCACTCCATATTGGCGTGGAAGACGATGGGGCTGAGATTAGCGAAGAGAAGTTGGAAGCGATCCGCAGATCATTGCTTACTTCTGCAGGAAAGTATGCTGAGCCTAAAAAGAGTCTTGGCTTAAGGAACATTCATGAGCGTTTGCAAATGCTGTACGGAAATGATTATGGACTTCAGGTTGACAGAAGGCCTGATCGAGGCTTTAGTGTGGTGGCTTCGCTGCCCAAGAATATGGAGTGAAATAGAGGGAGGAAACAAGATGATAAACCGGATTTTTCGTTATGAACTGCCTACGATTGTCGAGTTCGGCAATGGAGCTGCAAAAACATTGCCGCATCATGTTCGAGAACTTGGAGGAAGCAAGGTGCTCATCGTCAGTGACCCCGGCGTGCTGAGGGCTGGAGGCGTTGAGCGATTGACTGCACCGCTGAGCGAAGAGCAAATTCCGTATGTGATCTACTCAGACATTGAACCCGATCCCAATATTGAGTCGGTCGCCGCCGCAACGGAGCTGGCCAAGACTGAGGGGTGCGACCTGGTGGTCGGCATTGGCGGCGGCAGCTCCCTTGATACGGCTAAGGCTGTCGGTTTGATGCTCGTTAATGAGGGTAATATTCGCGATTATGTTGGCATTAATAAAGTGCCGCGGAAAGGAGCGCCAGTCATTGCTATTCCGACGACCGCGGGGACCGGCAGTGAGCTTACCATTTGGTCTGTGCTATCTGACAAAAAGGCGAAGGTCAAGCTCAGCGTGGGCAGCCCATACAATTGTCCGTCGTTGGCCTTGTGCGATCCTGAGCTGACGGCATCCTTGCCAGCATCTCTCACTGCATCTACAGGGATGGATGCTTTGACGCATGCGTTGGAATCTTATGTCAATAAAGCGACACAGCCGATTTCCGAAGGTATGTCCGTTCAGGCTATGAAGATGATTGCCCGCAGTCTGCGGACTGCCGTCGTTCAAGGGGAGAATTTGCAGGCGCGTCACGACATGCTGCTTGCCAGTCTGATCGCGGCGATGGCATTTAACCCGACTCGCCTTGGGCTTTCGCACGCATTGGCCATCCCGCTAGGAGCACATTTCAAGATTCCGCATGGTATCGTAAACGCGATCCTTTTACCTGAAGTTATGACGTTCAACCTTATTGGGAATTTGGAGAAATTCAAGGAAATAGCAGTCATTTTTGGAGAGAAGACCGACCACCTTTCTTTGCGGGAAGCAGCCGATCTTTCTGTTTCAGCTATACGCCGCTTAAAAGAGGATATTGGCATTACACAGACGCTTTCGGATTACGGCGTAACAGAAGAGGCCCTGGATATGATCGCTGAGGAAGCGATGCAGTCGGGCAATGTGCCTGTCAATCCTGTAAAACCAACGCACGAAGATCTCAAACAGTTGTGTCGAGCCGCAATGTCCAAGACCAATGCCATTACTGCAAGGTAACGAAAGGAGCGAAAGTGTGATGCCAGACCATGAAATGCTTAATTGGTTACAAGAAGCCAGCGGTCAGACCTATGGCAATTACATAAACGGCGAGTGGAGGCCCGCAAATAGTGGGCGTACCTTCCAAGTTGTTCATGCCGCAGAGCATGAGAGGGTAATCGGATATTTTGCAGATTCCGACACCGTTGACGTGAACAACGCAGTTGAGGCGGCTGATGCTGCCTTCACGAGTTGGTCTGCCTTGCCTGGACCGGAACGGGGGGCGATTCTTCTGCGTTTCGCAGACTTGATGGAGCTTGATCGCGACGAGCTGGCTTTCCGGCTCTCAGCCGAGCAGGGTAAAACGATTGCCGAATCCCGGGGCGAGGTGGCTCGAGCGGCAAAAGAAGCACGCTTTGCGGCAGGAGAAGCGTCACGTATCTTAGGAGAAACCGTTCCGAGCGAACGCCGGAATGTGCGGAATACGGTTGTTCGTTATCCGATTGGCGTTGTTGCTGCAATAGCGCCGTGGAACTTCCCGGTTGTTACACCTGTTCGCAAGATAGCACCTGCGCTCGCCTACGGCTGTACGATCGTATTCAAGCCGGCTTCTGCCACGCCTTGGGCATCGGCAAGGCTCATGGAGTTGTTTACAGAAGCCGGGGTGCCGAGCGGGGTTGTGAATATGGTGACAGGCGGAGGATCACGGGTCGGAGATCCGCTTACTAAACATCCGCGGGTGAAGGGGATCAGTTTCACGGGATCAACAGAGCTGGGGTTACGAATCCAACAAACGGCAGCCGTACGTTTGGCACGTACTCAGCTGGAGCTTGGAGGTAAGAATGCCGCGGTGGTACTAAACTACACGGATCTCGGAGGAGCAGCGAAGCAGATTGTCTCTGCTGCGTTTGCTTGCTCCGGTCAACGCTGCACGTCCATTAGCCGGGTAGTGGTACTTAAGTCACAGGCAGATAAGCTAACAGAGGCATTGCTGCAAGAAGTTAAACAACTTCGTGTAGGTCCGGCTTGGGAACCGGGTATTCATATGGGCCCACTCGTAAATAAAGAGCAGTTGGAATCCGTACAACGTTATGTCCGCCTAGGTAAGGAAGAGGGGGCTGAGCTGCTGTATGGCGGCGAAGTACTAAGCGGCGGCACGTATGAAAACGGATCTTACATGGAGCCTGCTTTATTCGTGAAGGTAACTGAGAATATGACCATTGCCCGCGAGGAAATTTTTGGTCCGGTGCTTACAGTCATTGAAGCAAATACCAAAGAGGATGCATTACGCATCGCCAATGGGACCGATTATGGCCTTGCAGCATCGGTATTCACCGATGAATTGAGTGATGCAAATGAGTTCGCCGCACGCCTTGAAGCGGGGATGGTGCACGTTAATCATGGGACTGCAAGTGAAGCGCATATGCCGTTCGGGGGCGTTAAGCAATCGGGATTCGGTGCTTTTTCCATCGGGAGTACGAATCAGCAATTTTATACAGAGCATAAAGTCATTTATACGTTGTATTAACAAGAGGTGAAAGAATGCACATCGTTGTACTCGACGGTTTTACGCTCAATCCCGGAGATTTGAGTTGGGAAGAGTTGGAGAGGCATGGTTTCGTCACAGTTTATGATCGAACGCCGCCAGAACTAGTAAAGGAGCGCATTCAGGAGTCGGACATCGTGCTGACGAATAAAACGCCACTTTCGAAGGAAGCGCTTACCGGCTTGAACCGATTGAAATATATCGGGGTATTGGCAACAGGCTATAATGTCGTTGATGTCAAAGCAGCTTCCAGCCAAGGTATTGTCGTAACCAATGTACCGACGTATGGTACGGACTCTGTTGCTCAATTTGTTTTCGCCCTTATCTTGGAACTTTGCCACAAAATCGGCATGCATAGCGATAGTGTGCGTGCGGGGGGCTGGGAAGAATCTCCGGATTTTTGCTATACACTTAGCAGACAAATCGCACTTGCAGGCAAAACGTTGGGGATTGTCGGCTATGGCCGCATAGGCAAGCAGGTTAGCCGTTTGGCGCAGGCATTTGGCATGCGCGTGATGGTCGCAGGTAGAGAGGGAAGGGTGGCGTCCGAAGCAGGAGTGGAATTCGTGGAACGTGTTCCATTGGAGCATCTGCTCGTCGCTTCCGACTTTGTAAGCCTGCACTGCCCACTCACACCGGAGACAGAAGGGTTGATCAATGCAGAGAGGATTGCCCTTATGAAACCGTCCGCTTTTCTCATTAATACTTCACGGGGAGGGCTGCTGGTCGAGCAGCATGTGGCTAATGCTTTGAACGAGGGGCATATTGCAGGAGCAGCTTTAGACGTACTTTCCTCAGAACCGCCTGGTAAGGAAAATCCGTTTGTGTATGCCAGGAATTGTATCGTAACGCCGCATATGGCATGGGCAACCTTCGAGGCTAGGAGCCGCTTGATGGACATTGCTGTGGGAAATGTGGCTGCATTTTTACAAGGGAAACCTATCAATTCGGTTTATCCGGCATAAACAGAAGAATGGAGGCTTATCGGCTTCCATTCTTTTTCTAGTGCGAAAATAAGTGCTCAAGGCGGTGATGTATTACATGAAAATCATAATTGCTCCCGATTCGTTCAAAGGAAGTATCAGCGCTGCTGATGCCGCAATTGCTATTCAAAAAGGAATAAAGCGCTGCCTTCCACAGGCGGAGACGATCCTGGTACCGGTTGCCGACGGCGGGGAAGGAACATTGGATAGTTTAACAAGAATAAGTTGTAATAAAGTATCGACAGTTGTAACGGGCCCACTCGGAAATCCTATCTCTGCTGAATATGGTATTTTGCATGGGGGAACTGTTGGCGTGATTGAATTAGCGAGTGCATCTGGGCTTGAGCTGCTTGAAAAAGAAGAATTGGATCCCCTGCATACAACAACATATGGAACTGGGGAGTTGATTCGCCATGCGCTCGACGCCGGTTGCCGTCATTTTATCCTGGCTATCGGTGGCAGCGCAACGAACGATGGTGGGGCCGGGATTCTCCAGGCGCTGGGTGTACGACTGTTGGACGAAGCTGGTTGTTCTGTGGGAAGCGGCGGCGGAGAGCTGCAAAGGATTGTATCGATCGATGACAGCGGGTTGGATGCAAGAATCGCTGAATCGACGTTTATCATCGCCTCCGATGTACAGAATCCGATGCTCGGACCGAATGGAGCAACCCACATCTTTGGTCCACAAAAGGGTGCAACTCCTCAGTTGATCGAAAAATTGGAGCAGGGAATGAGTGTGTGGGCGGACCGTATTGCGGATAAAACGGGAATACGTGTCCATGATTTGCCTGGGGCCGGAGCTGCTGGCGGCGTTGGTGGTGTTCTATTGGGCTTTTTTAAGGCGCAAATGAAACGGGGAATTGATATCGTTATCGCACAATCGGGATTGCGGGATCATTTGGTTGACGCAGATCTCGTGATTACAGGGGAAGGGCGAATCGATTCGCAAACCGCTTCGGGTAAAACACCGATGGGGATTGCCCAGGAAGCACAAAAATTCGGCGTTCCCGCGATTGCACTGGCTGGTTCAATTGGGCCTGGTATTGAAGCACTTTATTCTGCGGGTATTCTAAGTGTACACAGCATTATTAATGGTCCTATGACACTTGAAGAAGCTATGTCTCGATCAAGTGATCTGCTTGAGCTTGCCGCAGAACAAGTGATGCGCACCTATCGGCTGTCGACTTTGTAATTGGGTCAAATCAGGCTGAAACATTAAATTCTGTGCAGTGTTTAAGCATCGGCTGCAGTGTGTTATTTGAATTTACGTTGCTTCGTGTCCACAATGTCAAAAAATTCGACAATACTGGGGAAGATCTCGAGGATTTAATCTCGATCGGGACGATTGGATTAATTAAGGCGATCGAGTCGTTCTCGCCGAATAAGGGCACGAAGCTCGCGACTTTCGCGGCTCGCTGTATCGAAAACGAAATACTGATGCATCTGCGCTCGCTAAAGAAAACACGCAAGGATGTGTCCTTGCATGATCCCATCGGAACGGACAAAGAGGGGAATGAAATTACTTTGATTGACATCCTAGGCACGGAGGCCGACGATGTCGTAGATAAGGTTCAGCTCAAGATAGAGAAGAGCAAAATATATCGGAATTTAGAGATACTGGATGACCGCGAGAAAGAAGTCGTCGTCGGACGGTTTGGGTTGGAGCTTGGCGGGGAAGAGCGCACGCAGCGAGAGATTGCGAAGGAACTGGGGATTAGTCGCTCCTATGTGTCGCGAATTGAGAAGCGGGCGCTGATGAAGCTGTATCATGAGTTTTATAAAGCGAAGCGGTAAGGTCGGTTAGGTTGATAAATCGCATACTTCATTTATTTGGGATCAAGTAATGGAGGCGAAGGGAATGAGCTTAATCCAGATCGAACATGTGAGTAAGAACTATGTGATGGGCGGGGAAACGATTCAGGCTTTGGATGATATTTCCCTGGAAATCGATCATGGCGAGTTCGTGGCGATTATGGGCCCTTCGGGGTCGGGGAAATCGACGCTGATGAATATCATTGGCTGCTTGGATATTGCAGATCATGGAGATTATGTGCTCGATGGGAAAGCCATTAATCAACTGAAGGATGCTCAGTTGGCTGAGATTCGGAATCGGAAAATCGGGTTTGTTTTTCAGAGCTTTAATTTGCTTCCGAGGCTTAGTGCATATGAGAATGTAGAGCTGCCGCTCATTTACCGAGGGATGAGTAGGCGTGAAAGGGAGCCGCTTGTTATGCAGGCATTGGAAGCGGTTGACTTAGTGGAGCGAAGACGGCATCTGCCTTCGGAGCTGTCCGGCGGGCAGCAGCAGCGGGTTGCGATTGCCCGGACGTTGGCGGGTGATCCAGCGATTATTCTGGCGGATGAGCCGACAGGTGCGCTGGATTCGAAGACGGGTGTGGAGATTTTGGAGATTTTAAGAGTTTGAATGAGCAGGGTAGGACGATCGTTTTGATTACGCATGATCTGGCGATTGCGCAGCAGGCGAAGCGGGTTGTGCATTTTCGGGATGGGCGGTTGAGTGAGGTTGGATAGGTAGATGCAAGCACCGGGACTCCGATGGAGTGCCGGTTTGTTTTTTTACTTAGGTATCGGGATTAAGCTTAACGGGAGACGATAGTTGAGCGATCAGGAGGAGCAGTTTGCCGCTGGTATGCTCCCCTTAAGATAGACAGGCGAATTATAAATAACCTTCAGTATAAGGGAAGCATACAATTGACGATTAAACCATCGAACCTACAAGAGCGTATTCAAGCAGACCGCTCCGATTTCGCGTACGCGGATCTTGAACAGTTCCGTGCCAGCCGTACGCGCGATTAGTTCCCGGTATTCCGCTACCGCCGCATGTGGCAGAACGGCGAGAATGACGCCGGCGAATCCGCCGCCGTGTACTCTGCAGGCACCGTCGCCTATCCGGTCGATGAAACGTTCGGTAATGGCGAGTGTGAGCGCAATCCCCTGTTCACGTGACACCGATTCTTGGTAGATGTTCTGCAGCCATTTCCACGAGGAATTACCTGAAGCGGTAATATACTTCAGCACGTTCTGCCACTCGCCCGCCTTAATTGCCTCTACCTGCCGCCCGACGCGGTCATTTTCATCCAGGTAATGGAGGGCCCGCAGCACCGCTCGATCTCCGGTAGTTTCGCGGAGTTCCGCGAGCCGGCCGTAGATCATCTCTGCCGTCAAATCGCGACATACCTCTACACCGAAGGCTTGTGCCACCGCCCGCATCTCGTTCGGAATTGATGCATAATCCTTCGTCAGGTCAGCATGGTTACCTCCGGTGCTGACGATGACAAGGCTGTAACCTGCTGCTTCAAAGGTACCTGGAATACGCTCGATCTGAGGCTCTGCCGGCTCCTTAAAGTCGATAGTGATCATACCGCCGTGCGAGCAGGCCATCTGGTCTAGCATTCCTGATGGCTTGTTCCAATAAAGATTTTCGGCATACTTGCCAATGCGCGACATCATGACCGCATCCATCTCTTCGTTGTTATAAAAAGTACTTAGAATCTGGCAGATCAGAACTTCGAAAGATGCAGAAGAGCTGAGTCCTGACGCCGGAAGCACGTTACTGCTGACGTTAGCATTGAATCCGCCGATTCGGTACCCGTGCTGCTGGAAACCGTGTGCAATACCGCGGATCAAAGCAGCCGTCCCACCCTCGCCTGACTGAGGTTCTAGATCATCTAGATTGATGACTGACATGCCTGGGTACCCTTCGGAAATTACGGAAATAACTCCGGTGTCCACGGCTGCTGCAGCCGCAATCGTATCTAACTGAATACTAGCCGCAAGCACCTTTCCATTGTTATGGTCCGTATGATTGCCGCCTATCTCTGTGCGTCCCGGAGCACTGAAGTATTTCAACGACTCTGTATTTCCATATTGCGCACTGTATCCTTCCATACATCTCCGGTACCTGTCGATCTGTCGCTCTCGTTCTTCGCTGCCGTACATCTGGTCCAGTAGCTGTTGTGCCTGAGCCGAATCAAAAAGCTGCTCGAATTGATCGTTCATCTTGAATGTTCCTCCTGGTTCTAACTGTTTGGGTAGTAGTTATCATGTCCATTTTACCGAAAGGCAGCGCTCACAGATAGGATATTTATGAAAGAAATCGGGTACTGCGGGGTAATTCGCAGCATAGAAGGCGTGCCGCGCCACGCCCGGCAACCAGAAATCATTCGATTTAAGTTCATCAGTAGGCTGCGAAAGTATCCTTAACGAGCAGAAATGTACAATTTCTATAATAAAAATGGATATTCAGGTAGATAGCGAAAAGGGTTTCTTGAAAATTTGCTCATTAAATTTGCTCATATTCTTATTTTTGTCAGCCTGTCCATGGGCTTGATTTAAAGAAGGTGGTGTATGGAAGGTATCTAGTTTTACCGAATCCCCGTCAGGGGAAATAAATGATTATCAAAAAGAACTTCAAGAATCTGCGTTCTCTTTTCGTTAAACGGAGAACGTTGCGCTAACTGGGAGCGTTTGTGTTGCCTTTCTAATGATTACAACAATAACAGGACCCGACCGATAAACTCATGTGACGTATGACGGAGGTTAAAGTTAAATGGAGAAGAAAATACAGCTAATTGAGCTTTTATGTATTGATGATCTCCCACAACCACATTCATCATGGAGCGAGATATTTTATTTAGCATCATCGTTTTTAGCTTATAAATATTGGGGTTCGTTTGAGAAAGCTGCAGAAATCAGTGATAAGGTAGAACTTGAATTTAAAAGTAGTGGGAATCTTGTTAATTGCGATCTTATTGAGTTAAGAACAGAGCTCTTTATGATCGCACGCGGATGTCACCACAGTCTTGGGACTCTCTGTGTTTGTGTTTGCGAATTTAGAAGAGCTCAACGATATCAATCGATTTGGTATATGGCTTGTTACCCTTATTTTATTGTTGTTAATTGCACTTATCGGGTCTTACCGAATTTGGTCTTGGATACAACAGGGGAAGTTGTAGATTCGATAAATGGGATGGTAAACACTAAACGGGGAAATATATCACTGAATGGGAATTCAAATTAATTGAAAACAAGCTATTGACAATTATCTTAATATCTAATATCTTTATATTAAGATAAATGATTTTAAGATATTATCTAGACGATTTCAAGGAGGTAATGGGAATGATTCCAATTTTGAACCGTATTAATGAACTGAGCAGAATTGAGCGCAGTTCAGGTCTATCTGATACTGAGGAAGCGGAACAAGCAGCGCTTCGGACGCAGTATTTACAGATTTTACGCGGGCAACTATTAACAACGCTTCTGAACGTGTCTGTTATGGATGAATTAGGGAACGATATTACGCCTAAAAAGCTTATTGATAAAAAAGCAGCTAATGATCAATAATTTTTGTTATATATCTTAAATTTAAGAATAAGTAAATTAAGACAGTTTTGTGATTGGCAACCAGACTGGTTATATAGCTGTGGCACCTAAACTAAAGTTATCCCACACATAATATGGAAAGTATTGTATGATTATATGAGAATGAATTCCGGAGGTTGGCTGATGTCAAGAAGAATAGGGATTATTGTAGGAAGTTTGAGGGAAAACTCGTTTAATCAAATGATTGCGAATTCGATTCCAGAACTTGTAGATTCCGCGGAATATGAAAACATATCGATTGCTAATCTTCCCCTCTATAACGCGGATTTGGATCATGGAGAAGGGCCAGGTCCGGTTAAGCATTATCGCGAGGCGATTCAGAAGACGGATGGCATTCTTATAGTTAGCCCGGAGTACAACTCAGGTATACCGGGAGTATTGAAAAATGCACTGGACTGGGCATCGACACCTACCAAAACAGCCGTCTTAATTCATAAGCCTGTAGGTGTGATAGGCGCAACACCTGGCGCAAAAGGGACGATTCTTTCGCAGCAGCAAATCAGGCAAACGTTGGATGCCACCCAGTCCTATGTGATGCCTGCCCAAAAAATGTATATTTCTCAAATCACGGACAAGATTGATTCAAATACTCGTAAGCTCACGGATGATACGACTCGCAAATATTTGCAGCGTTATGTTCAATCATTTTTGCAATGGATTAATCAGGTACAACAACTTAATGAGTAGCAAGGATAACTAATCTAATATATATTTGGAGGCTATTATGGGTAAAATTGCGCTTTTTGGATTTGGACGTATCGGAAGACAGCTCCTTCGAGCGGCTTTGCAACAAAATTTGTTTGTCCCCTTTTCCATCTCGGATATTAAAGACGAAGCTACGCTTGCCGCACTTTTTGAAGTGGATACAAATTACAAGCGTTGGCATGAGAAAGTATCTGCTCAAGAAGGCGCAATCGTAATCGGCGACCGGGAGATTCGTTATTTGAATTCGGCCTCTGAATTGCCAAATTGGGGTGAGTTAGGCGTTGAATTGGTCATTGATTGTACTGGGCGAGCCGTTACGCGTTCAGTAGCTGAACTGCACTTGGAGCGAGGCGCCAAAAGGGTGCTTGTCAGCGGCCCGAGCAAAACCTTAGAAGATTGCGACGCAGTACTTCTCAAAGGAATTAACTTAGAAAGCTTCGATCCGGAAAAGCATAAAATCATTAGCATGGCGAGTTGCACGACCAATGCGCTTGCACCGGTAGTCAAATTGGTCAAAGAAAACTTTGGCATTCAATACGGATTATTCTCCACGGTACACTCATATACGAACACGCAATCGTTGACGGATCAGCCGATGAAGGACCGCCGGGATTCATGGGCAGCTGCTGAGAATATCATTCCGTCATCCTCAGGTGCAGCCAAAGCTCTGAAATTCATTTGGAATGACCTGCAAATCACAGGCAAAGCCTACCGGATTCCGACCCGTACCGGGAGCATCGCAGAACTTAATTTGATAACGGAAAAACGATGCACCGTTCAAGAGATTAACGATATGTTTCGAGAAGCTGCAAGAGAAGGCGAATTAAAGGGCGTTCTTGATGTTTTGGAAGGGGAATGGGCCTCGTCCCGTATCGTAGCTGATCCCCATTCTTCGATTATTGACTTGCCTTTAACCCAAGTACAAGGTGAACTATTGTCTGTCGCTACTTGGTACGACAACGAATGGGGTTATGCTTCACGGTTGGCTGAGGTAGCCTCATATCTTGTTGCAAAATGATAAGCTAGACGATTGATAATGAATTGGATGCATCTTAGAATGTATGAGCGAAGCCAAAGGCGACAGTCGATACATTCTAAGATGCATCTTTTCTCGTCTAGGGCCTGCTCTGACTGTGAAATCTGAAATCTTTCCTCCTTGCGGATTGCCAAAAACTAGTCCATCACATAATTTGCCAAGGAATTTAATGAAGAATGTGTTGGAATGCTGCTTTTCAATAATGGTTCTGATTTTTCGTATAAGATTATATCTCCCTTAGAATTCAGGTCTACGAATCTAGAAATACTTGGTGAGGAAATAATAGATGACATTTCTAATGAATGGTACACAATTGTAGACGCTAATGATGGTGATTATATTACTATCGACCTTCATCCGGAACGTTTAAGAAGGTGTTACTAGTTTTCATGAGACACATGCCACCGTTGGGGGGGACCGCAATATAATGTATAAATATAAAAAAGGCTTGGGGGGATTCCCAAAGTCTTTTTGTATATTTCTGTGAAGACAGAAGCTCCTTTGGACGTTGTAAACAATTTCGCGTCTGAATGACAACAATATAAGGATATGTAAAAAAGTGAGTAACTAGGAAATAGTGTTATGAGGAATTAACTCCATTAATAGTAAAAGGGGAATAAATTCGAAGAAGTTGTTGGATCGCCCGGTTTTTTTCAGACTGTTGATCTGTATCTTTCACAAGCAAGAATAATTATAGGAAATTTGGTAAATATATCTTTATCAAATGTTAAATACGGGTTGGAAATCGGATGAATACGATGAAAACGGACTTTCAGGACATAGACCAATTAATAAATTTATCCAGACAATCAAGCGACTTTAAAACCTCTCAAATTTGTACTTCCGGTCAACAAGTTAGCATCTCCTATTTCAAATCATTAATCGACGATAAGTTGCTGCAGTTCAATGTAATTATTCCATTGCAAAACCATACCATGCTCTCCGAGCTCAACCAGATTGAGGATCTAAAAGAATGGCTCCCGACAGATGACATAGAGATAACCGATAATGTTGAGGACATTCAAGCCAAGCTATTCAAAGGACATGCGATTGTTGAGCTTGAGGGACACGATCGGAAGTTCGTGCTGGTGAATGTTGCGAGTAAAGAAGGTCTGCGAAAAGATAACAATACGGAAAACGAGTTCAGTGTTGTTGGACCCAAGGTAGGGTTCGTCGAAGACATTGATACGAACATACGTTTGCTAAGAGCTCAGATCAACATCCCCAACTTGATTGTAAAAGAATTAACCATAGGCTCAACATCTAAAACAAGAGTTTCCGTTATCTACATCGACGGGGTGACAAATCCGCAAATCATCCAAACCACGGAGCAGAGGCTGAAGCAAATTGACTATGACGTGATCTGGGATTCCTCCATTCTGGATCAATTCATTTCGGACAACTCGTCCACGCCCTTTCCACTCTTTTTAACAACGGAACGCCGGGACCGGGTCGTGTATGCTCTGATCAGCGGGCAAGTTGCGATTGTTAGCGACGGGTCACCATATTTTGTTACAGGCCCCTCGACATTGTTTGACTTTTTCATTTCCCCGGAAGATTATTATTTACCTTGGATCCTAGCTTCCTTTTTCAGGATGATTCGTATTTTCGGGGTTATTTTTTCGTTAATCGCAACATCATTTTATATCGCTATAACCACTTTCCATTACGAGGTCATCCCAAGGGATTTATTGGAACCACTCATTTATTCCAGAAGGAATGTCCCCTTCCCCCCTTTTATCGAAGTGCTTTTCTTGGAGATAACCATCGAGTTTCTCCGTGAGGCCGGCGCCAGATTGCCGTCAAAAATCGGTCAAACCTTAGGTATCGTAGGAGGTATTATCATTGGGCAAGCTACCGTCCAAGCTGGCTTGACAAGCAATATCCTCGTCATCATCGTCGCCTTTTCGGCATTGGCCTCGTTTGCCACGCCGATTTATAAGATGTCGAATGCGATACGGTTTTTACGTTTCCCCATGATCGCAATGACTTCCATATGGGGTGGAATAGGCTTGTTTATGGGGATTACTTTACTGATCGTCCATATTTCCCGGTTGACTTCATTAGGCACTCCATATATGGTCCCTATCTATCCTCTTCGAGTCCACGACCTGAGAGACAGTTTTATACGTCCGTCGTATCAATATATTAATTTTAGGATGCGGTTCTTAAGGCCGCTTTCTTTAATAAAGTACAAACCAAAGCCGGTTAGAAGGAAACATGGTTTTGACGATGATGAATGATGAAGAAAGTGGGAATATGGAGTTAATGAAAACAACATTTCCAACATTTATACTGATCGTTCTTAGTGCATTGATGACCGCATGCGGAAATCAATATATAGTGAATGATATTAAGCTTGTTCAAACGGTTGGTTATGATATCATCCAAAATGGAGTACAAAGCGCTGCCATTATCGCCAATTACGAAGAACAAGGGGCAAAAAAATTAGAGTTTTACGTAACGAATTCGGATAACATGTTTGATAGTATCCCAAGGCTAAAAACGAAGCTTGATTTTCCACTTGAATATGGACAGCTGAGATTGGCGTTATTCGGAGAAACGTTCGCGCGTAAAGGAATCAAAGCAACAATCGATAGTCTGATCCGCAATCCCAAAATATCTCGCCGTATGCAATTCGGCGTTGCCGATCGAGACGCTTTGAACATATTGAACATACCCCAAAACAAAAGCGATCCGTATTTTTTATCCGATATGATTGAGCAAAACTATAAGAAAGGGAATTTGCCTTTGACGAACCTTCATGTTGTGAATTTTAATCTTTACGGCAAAGGAAGGGATCTCTTTTTACCGTATATCACAGAAGAAGACAGAGAAGTAAAAATCAATGGAATTGCATTGTTCGAAGGGGACAAATTCAAAACAACCATCAGTATAAGGGATGCATTGCTGCTGAAAATGCTGCTAGGAAACTCTAAGTTTGGAAGCATCACAATTCCTATAAAAGAATCGAACCAAAAGCAAGAGGACTCCTTCCTTATGTACAGTATCGGTTCCAAGTCAAAATTTAAGGTGATTAGTATCGGACCTCCGGCATCCGTTGCCATTCATTTGGAATTGGACGCACTGGTTAGAGATGTCCCACCATGGATGGATCTTACATCAAAGGATCAAATTCCATCACTTGAGAAAAGTATGGAGGCCTATTTTGAGAAAGAAATTCAAAAGCTTGTATCGTTTTGCAAAAAAAACAACGTGGATCCGGTAGGCTTTGGCGATCTAATAAGAAGCAGATCGAATAAATGGAATGCTCGAGAGTTTCAAGAACACTATGGTGAATTGGAAACAACAGTGAGCGCTAAAGTTAAGATTGTTCAGACAGGTTCCAGTTAGTGAAGCAGCAATTCAATGTTTAGGAGGCGGCATGTGAAGTGAGAAGCGAAATAAGCGAAAAATATATGGTGTCTCCTTACTTTGTCAGCGTTCTATTGTATGTCAGCATTGTGGGAGTTGGAATACTGAATTTTCAGAGGAAATTAATTGTGAATGCCGGATATAACGCTTGGATATCCGTGATTTTGACGGGGATTAGCATGCATATCATCTTATGGATGATGTATAAAATGTTATCCTCTACCTCTGACGGTCAAGAAATTATCACGCTGAACAAAACGCTTTTCGGAAACGTTTTCGGGAATATACTCAACTCAGCAGTGGTCCTTTATTTTGTGTACGGAGCATTTCTGAAATTTAAAATGTATCTTGGCCTGATTCAAGTCAACATGTTTCCAGTAATGAACATTTTGCCCATGAGTATCAGCATCGCTTTGATAATCTACTATACATTGTTCGGCGGGTTCCGGTCGGTTACAGGAATCAGCTTTTGGGCGACGCTTATTTCCTTTGCTTCGATTATTCCGCAGATTGTACTGTCATTGCCGTCTTTGCATCCGTTAAACTTGCTGCCACTGCTAAACCATTCTGCGACCGATATTTTTCTCTCTTCTAAAAGCATGGTGTTTGAATATTTAGGTCTTGAGACGCTTCTCATATTTTTTCCGTTTATAAAGACACCGGCAAAGTCGCAAAAATGGGCTCATAGTATGATGATCTTAATTACAATGATATATTTGATGGTTTTAACCATAGCAATTATGTTTTTCAGCGAAGATCAGCTGCGCCATTCCATATGGCCAACAATGGATATGCTCAGTATTTTTGAAGTACCTCTGCTCCAGAGACTCGAATACTTTTTCATATCCTTATGGTTTATAAAAATGATTGCCGGGATTTGCATCTACTTATGGGTGGCTTGCCGAGGACTGAAAACCGCTTTTCACATTGGGCAACGAAACAGCCTGATTGTATTTCTCATTGCAATCGTGACGATAAATTATTTGATTAAGGACCAAAGAAGTATTGAATGGGCTTCTAATTTGTACTCGCCCGTCGGATTTTATTTTATTTATGCCTATATCCCTTTTATGTTCGTTTGTATGCTTATTAGAAAAAGGTTGACGCATTCTGCGGAATAACGAAACTCGACATAGGCGAAATTAAAGGTAATCCCGATTTGCGTGTTCTCTCACAATACCTTGTCAATGTCACGAATGGAATAACCAGCACTACTGCCGGGTCACGGATCGAAAAACACTAGATAAAAACATTTTAGAGATGTCTCTGAATTTTTTACGATAATTTTTTCGTTTCGAATCGGAATGATCATTCCCTTTCAAAGAACTGCGGTGCGGCCGACTGAGTGAGGTTGGATAGATGAGGGCCGGGACTCCTTTGGGGTTCCGGTCCTCATCTTTGTGCCGTCTTAACTTGCTAACATGACCAATAGGTAAAATGTAATAACTTTGATAGTTTCGCGAGCCAACGACAAGCCCCCCTGAAAAGTGTGCAAATTGTGCTGAGTTGATGAAATCGATTTAAGTGCTTCAAACGCCGCTCAATTGGGAATCATGGAGGATCAATAAAACTTAATTGCATTTGTCTAAATGTCTGAGGAATAATGAGCCTTATATTCGGAAGGCGTCATTTTCATATAATATTTGAACCATTTGGCGAAATAACTGGCATGCTGAAACCCGGAATCCAGCGATGCTTCCAGAATATTGCAGGTACCACTGCGAAGCAGCTTCGCGGCATTATTAACCCGGAGATAGTTTAAATACTCCATCGGCCTCAGGCCGGTCTGTGATTTAAAAAATGTGCAAAAGTGAGATCGGCTGAGGGACATTACTGCTGCCAGTTGATCTAAATCGAGCTTGTCGCGAGAGTGCTCTTCCATATACGCCAATACTTTTTTGATTTGCCGATTGGACTCTCGGACCGGGTGCTTGTCTGGAACCCTGTGGTGCTCCAATAAACTAAACCGGTAGATATCCGCAACAAGCAGGAGCATGATGCCTTTCAGGCTCATCTCATATGCAGGTAATTGGTGCTCGTATTGCAGCAGGATCTGTCTTACATGGTTAAGCAATTCGAGCTGCGTCCCACTCTTCACAGACAATAAAGTCGGAAGTCGCATATTCCCTTTGATAATCGGTGCCAAAAACAGCTCTTCAATCCGATCTGATGGGTGTGAGGAAAGCCAAGAAAATTTGAAAACGATGGAAAAGTAGCAAATTCCGTCACGTTGATCGTTGAATCCCGAGTGGAGTTCTCCCGGATGGACGATGAGCGCTTCCCCTTCCCGAACGGTGTACTCACGATTCTCGATTTTGAACGCGGCACTTCCTCTGTCCAGATAGATAATTTCCATCTCGTTATGCCAATGAATGGGGAGGATAGTATGAACACCGGGCGGATGAACTACTTTGTAAATATGGAATGGAAAGTCGGGTACGCCGTGCGGCTTGCCTTCGCGGTATCGATGTTCAAACATAGTGTCCTCCTGAAATCGTAATATTGTTTTCGAAGTTAGCTATAATATGCTAGAAAATCATGTTAATAGCGTAATATGATTATAACAAAATCAAGATAAGGAAGGATCGTGTTCATGTTGAAATTATCCCATTTTGAAATCGAACCGGGTGGCCTTGCCCTAAGAACTTCTAGTGGCACTATGCATATCGCTTTCTACACGCCTAGTATCGCCAGAATTCGGTATACCCTGGAATCGACATTCAGCGGTAAACGGAGTCTGATGGTTGTTGATCGTCCGGAGAGCCTAGAAGTCAGGTGGACGATTGACGACCATCCCGAATATCTGGAATTGTCAACAGATTTGCTCACGATTAGGGTAGATAAACAAAGTTGTGCGTTCAGCTACCTAGATAAGGACCAGAGACTGTTGGCGAAAGAGCCCGCCAGAGGAGGCAAAACACTCGAACGCACTGATGTTTACAGCACTGTTTTCGACGAGTCAGCCCCGTTGGAGACTGCTCAAGGCGCTGACGGTCTTCGAGTGAGAGCGAATAGTGGGCGTCGAGGCCTAGATAGGCAGGCGTATCATACGAAGCTTGAGTTCGAATGGCAGCCGGACGAAGCGTTATATGGTCTTGGCTCGCACGAAGAAGGCATGATGAATCTGCGCGGAAAGCACCAGTATTTGTACCAGCAAAACATGAAAGCAGTCGTACCCGCTTTTTTATCGACTCGAGGTTATGGCGTGCTGGTGGACAGTTATTCTTACATGAGTTTTCATGATGACGCGTTTGGATCTTACATCTGGACCGATGTCGACGACGAAATGGACTATTATTTCATATACGGTCCCGAATTTGACCAGATTGTAGCTGGTATACGCTATTTGACGGGTGAGGCGCCAATGTTACCAAAATGGGCTTTTGGCTATGTACAATCAAAAGAACGGTACGTATCCCAACAGGAATTAATTGAAACCGTACAGGAGTATCGCAAACGTGCCCTTCCTCTCGATTGTATTGTTCTGGACTGGCAATCATGGCCTGGTCAGCTTTGGGGACAAAAGACACTTGATCCAGAGAGATTCCCTGACCCTTCCGGAATGATGAAGCAGCTTCGTCAAATGAACGCCAGACTGATGGTGTCCATTTGGCCGATCATGAGAGAGGGAGGTGATAATCATCGAGAGATGGACGAGCAAGGATTCTTGCTTGGTAATCAGGCTACTTACGACGCTTTCAATGAAGAAGCTCGCAAACTGTACTGGAAACAAGTCAATGCCGGATTATTCAGCCATGGAGTAGACGCTTGGTGGTGCGACTGTACCGAACCATTCGAAGCGGATTGGAAGGGATCGGTAAAGCCGGAGCCTGAGCAGCGAATGCTGATCAACACGGCCGAAGCCAAGCTTTATCTCGATCCCGAATATATTAATGCATATTCACTTCTGCACTCCAAGGGAATATATGAAGGCCAACGAGCTTTGACCGCCAGTAAACGGGTGGTGAATCTGACGCGTTCGGCTTATGCTGGACAACATCGGTACGGCACGATAACCTGGTCGGGAGATATAGCAGCCAACTGGGAGACGCTTAGAAAGCAGATAGCGGATGGTCTTAATTTTTGTGTTACAGGATCACCTTACTGGACATTCGATATTGGAGCGTTTTTTGTTCACAACAAGAAGAATCTTTGGTTCTGGGGCGGGGATTATGACGGCGGTGTTGATGATATGGGCTATCGTGAGTTGTATGTCCGCTGGTTTCAGCTCGGCGCATTTCTTCCGATGTTCCGTTCCCATGGGACAGATACGCCTAGGGAAATTTGGAGATTCGGCGAGCCTGGCGAGCCGATATACGATACCTTGGTCAAATTTTTAAAGCTTCGATACAAGCTAGTGCCGTACATTTATTCTCTGGCAGGAGCTATTGCTCATAGGAGTTATACCATGTTCCGGGCACTGGCATTTGACTTCCGGGAAGATGTGCAAGCGCATAACGTAGACGATCAATTCATGTTTGGACCAGCATTTCTTGTTTGCCCAGTCACAACAGCGATGTATTACGGTCCGGAATCCCGCAAGCTTCACGGCGTAAGCAAGTACCGCAGTGTCTACCTTCCGGTCGGCATTTGGTACGATTATTGGACGGATGAGCGTACGGAGGGCGGAAGGACAATAGAATCCAAAGCCGACTTAGAGACGATGCCACTCTATGTCCGCGCAGGATCCATCGTTCCGCTGGGAACGGAAATCCAGTATGCTGACGAACATCCGGAAGGGGATATTCGTTTGAAGGTTTATCCCGGCAAGGATGTTATATTCACCTTATATGAGGATGAGGGAGACAGCTATGGTTACGAGGAAGGAGCTTATGCCACGATTGAGATCCAATGGTGCGAGGCTGCTCGAGCTCTTTTGATTGGAAAGCGGAAAGGTACATACTACGGCATGCCAGCCGAGCGAAAAATCCATGTGGAGATTGTCGGCGAAGCCGGTCAATGCACGATCTCTTACCATGGTGAGCCAATCACAATCAGGCAAGACGATGTCGGCTAATCCGGTTTAACGCCGACATCAATAGCATGGCCAAGATATTCTAAAGTTTGGCCATGTTACCATTTCCCCCCCAATGTCCGTTATATAACTGAGAAGATCAGATCAAAAATTGACAACGCTTTCTCGAAAATTTTGGCTTACCGGTGAGTGCTGCAGGGATGTAGTATGGGAGTAAGGGAGGAACGAACATGGAACTAGATACGCAGCTAGCAAGACCTGCAGTTAAAACAGGTGAGAAAGCGCTTTTATGGAAGCGGTTTAAACAGCAAAAAATGCTTCATTTATTCGTTGGGCTAGGGATGATTTTCTTACTGATTTTTTCCTACACACCTATGTTCGGAATCATCATGGCGTTTAAGGACTACAGCATCTCAACCGGTATTAGGGGCATATTCACCAGCGAATGGGTCGGTTTAAAATATTTCGATGAATTCGTAAATGATTATCAATTTGGTACCATCGTTCGTAATACGCTCATGTTGAGCTTGCTGAAGGTAATCTTCACCTTCCCCGCACCAATCATTTTTGCGATTATGCTTAACGAAGTGAAACACATGGCTTTCAAACGATTCGTGCAAACCGTCAGCTACCTGCCTCATTTCATTTCTTGGGTTGTCGTCGTCAGTCTCGCCTTCTTCTTCCTATCAACAGACGTTGGACTTGTGAATAAGGCGCTTCTGGGACTTGGTCTCATCGACAAACAGCTTGATATTTTGACCAATGCGAACTACTTTTGGGGACTCGCGGTCGGAAGCGCTATGTGGAAGGAGATGGGCTGGTGGACAATCATCTTCTTGGCGGCTATCACGGGCATCAATCCAGCTCTATACGAAGCGGCGCAAATCGACGGTGCCGGGAGGCTGGCACGGATCCGCCACATCACGATTCCAGGCATGAAGGGAACGATCATTGTTGTCCTTATTCTCACAATTGGCAGTATTCTAGGCGGTGGTCTCGTCGGTTCTAACTTCGAGCAGGCATATCTTCTTGGGAACACCATCAACAATCCAACCTCGGAGATTGTGCAGACCTATGCATTTAAGGTCGGCCTGCGGGACGGTCGTTTCTCATACGCAGCAGCCATCGACCTGATCCAGTCCGTCATCTCGGTTGTGTTGATCTTTTCCAGCAATTACATCGCCAAGCGAAAGTCGGATTCAAGTCTATTCTAGTGAAAGGAGGAGCGGTCGTGCTACATAACCAAAAACAGAAGGACATACTCCTTGACAGCATGATATACGTGGTTCTATTCATCATCATGCTTGCCATGTTATATCCGTTCTACTACGTTGTAATCGTATCGTTCAACAGGGGATCAGATTCGCTTCTCGGAGGCGTATACTTGTGGCCCCGAAGTGTTACTTTAGAAAATTACAAAACATTCTTGTCAGATCCCAACTGGTTTCGCGCTTTTCTGGTTACGATATCTCGAACTGTGCTGGGCACGATGCTCGGCGTTCTATTTACAAGTCTGGTCGCTTATGGACTTTCACATCGGAATCTGTTATTTAGTAAATTTTACTTCACAGTTATTATTTTCGCGATGTATTTCTCCGGCGGCCTCATTCCGTACTACGTAGTGCTACGCTCGATTGGTTTACTGAATACGTTCGGTGTATATATCTTCCCGTCCATGCTTAGTACATTCTTCCTGCTAATTGCTATCTCATTCTTCCGTGAAATACCTGGCGAGCTGAAGGAATCCGCTCATATGGATGGCGCGAGCGAACTTGTTGTTTTTTTCCGAATTGTCCTGCCGGTTTCGATGCCGCTCGTCGCGACGATGGCCTTGTTTATGGGTGTCGGTCAATGGAACTCATGGCTGGATTCGGCTTACTTTGTACAATCGGAGAGCTTGCGTACACTTACATACCGCATGATGGAAATCATCAATAAATTCAATTCCCCTATGGACGCACTCGCAGTAGCGAACGGATCCTCGTCGGGAGTTACGAGCTTCTCACTTCAGGTGACGGCGATGGTCGTCTCGATAGCGCCTATCGTATTCATATATCCTTTCCTGCAGAAGTATTTCGTTCAAGGCATCATGCTTGGTTCTGTCAAAGGTTGAAATCGCTTGCACGATAGTAAAGCATTTGCTTTAATATACTAACAACAACATTGGAGGGGTCGTCTTGAAAAGAACAAAAGGTTACAAAGTATTTGTAACGACACTGGCGCTTGTACTCGTGTTGATGCTATTGTCCGCATGCAGTATGGACAGTAACAGTGGTTCGAATACAAACCAGGGAGCCGAAAAAAACAGCAAGTCTCCTGCAGGGAATGCGGCGGAGGAGCTAACACTGTTTATCGATGCGCCATGGTACCCTGTCAAGGAATGGAAAGGTCCAATTGCAGACAAAATCACCGAGAAGACGGGCGTAAAGTTGAAGGTGACAGTAGCGACAGACGACAAGCAATTGCCATTGATGATTGCATCGGGAGATTTACCGGACTTAGTGTTTACGTATGGAAATGTTAGCCGGTTGTCTGACTCTAAACTGTCCTATCCCTGGAATGAGCTGATCCAAAAGTATGCGCCTGATTTTAAAATTGATAAGACCCGTATTGCAATCCATACGATGGATGACGGCAACTTTTACACGATCCGCAATTCTTTCGCAACTCAGGAAGAATGGGCGGCAAATAAATACGCACTGGGCAACAACGGCAATCCGGGCATTGCCGTACGTGAGGATATCTTGAAGCAACTCGGGAACCCGCCCATTAAGACGCTGGATGATTTCGTCAACGTGCTCGGCATGGTTAAGAATAAGTATCCAGACATGGTACCGTTAATTATGGACAAGGAATGGATTGAGCAATACTTTCTGATGCAATTTGGCGTGGATGCGACCTTTGGCAGCCCCTGGTTCGAACAAGGAGGCAAAGTAGACTTTTTCATTCGCCATCCGAAAATGAAAGAATATTTCAAGTTTATGAACAAGCTATATCGAAATGGCTATATTATGGCGGAGAACTTTGCTCACGCCAATGATAAGATCGACGATCAGTACGCGACAAGCGGCAAAGCTTTTGCCCACATGTATACAGTGAGTGTCGCCGACAGCGACAATGCCGCAGTCAAACGCGAAGGGGGCGCATTCACATTCAAGATGCTGCCGACCTCTCTTTCGAACGATACGAAAGTCGTCAGTGGAGGCGTTGGCTTCGCAGGTACATTCATTACGAAGAAAAATAAAAATCCTGAGAAGTCGATTAAATTTCTGCAATACTTGGCAAGCGACGAAGGTAAAAAGCTTACGATGTTTGGAATCGAGAACGAGCATTGGACTTGGAACCAAGAGGGTTATCCGAATTTGAAGTATGATCCGAATGACGCCCAATTCGTCGAAAGCAACGGGATTAAATGGTGGTACCTATATAACGATGCGATTACGGAAGGGCAGTGGAGTTACGTACCGGGTACGATGACGACGCAAACGCTCATGGAAATCAAGAATATTACCAAGTATAAGCCTGAGCTTGGCCTGATCCAGGCGGGGCCTGACTCTAAAGAGAGGACGATGAGGACCAAGATTGATGAAATGATCAAAAACGAGAAGGTCAAGGTGTATCTTGCCAAGTCCGAAGAGGAAGCAATGGCCAACTACGAGAATATGGTCAAGAATGCAGAGCAGCTCGGACTACAAAAACTCGTTGATTGGGCTAATGAGACCTACCAAAAAAGGAAAGATTTGTTCAAGTAAGCAAACGGTAACCGGTAGGGGCAAATATGCCTCTACCGGATTTTGGTTGCTCATGATATGGTTATAAGGAAATTCCGAAAGCAAGAGGTATCTGTGATCATGAGCATAGTACGCAAAATTATTGTTGGTTACATCGTACTGATTTTTATTCCGGTTATCGTTTTTGGTTACTACTACTACAGTCAAATTTATGGAAATCTGACGAAGCAATTCGTTGAAAGCCGGCAAAAGATACTTGAACAAGCCTATGCAAATATGAAAGCCGATCTAACACGCATACAATCCATTCATCGTCTCCTACAGTACAACCCATATGTGACTGATTATTTGGATGGCGTATATGAATCGGATGCCGAGAGCATCTTTACTTACACGCGGTATATCAATCCGATATTCACACAATCTTTTTTTTCCAATCCGGAGATAGAGTCGCTGAGAATTTATAAGATAAAGGAAAAGGTGCTCACAATCACCGATCGGTTTATCGACACATCCCTGCAAGGGGGAGAAGCTAATGAGATTTCGCTTTCGTTAAAACCGGGTTATGGAAAATGGATACTGCTCAAGCCACAAGATCAGGAACCACAGCTAATCTATTATCAGAATATTTATAATAATAATATAACCGAGAAACTTGGACTTCTAGAGATACGTGTCAACAGCAATCTGATCGATAAGTTCTATAAAGCTGCAGGAGTTGAAGGGAACTGGAAGTCCTTTTTACTATCGGAGAGCGGCAAGCCCTTGGTCAATGGAGAAGTTGCATCCAGGCTTGATGATAAAACACTAAAACTGCTAGAAGCGAATGAAAGCAAATCTTACGTTATCACCAGGCAAACGATCGTGAATCAACTGGATATCAAGGAACTTGGGGTACGAATCGCCATTATGGGGAAAGTAGAAGATGTGTTTCGTGCTGTAAAGGAAAAGGAAGTTGTGCTGATCTTAACCATATTCGGCTTTCTGGCTGCCTTGTCCTTTGCTTACTATCTGCTTGCATCAACGATTACAAAGCGAATCCTTCGGCTTGCAAGACATATGCGCAATCTTGGAGACGATAATATGAAGTTGATCGTCAACCGCCCTGGCAATCAAGACGAAATAGGATTTCTCATCGACACCTACAATAACATGATCCACCGAATGGATGAGCTTATTAATAACGTCCATCGCGCTGAATTAAGAAATAAAGAAGCGGCCTATCAAGTACTTCAGGCGCAGATCAAGCCGCATTTCTTGTATAACACGCTGGAAACGATCCGGATGCTAGCCGAAATCGCCAACAACAAGGAGGTAGCGAACATCTCGTTCTGGTTCGGGAAACTGATGCGCTACAGCTTGTCTTCTCAAAAGGAAGAGACGGTGCTTGCGAAGGAGATTGAGACGGTAAGCCTCTACCTCAACATTCATAAAATGCGGCTTCTTGACAGGCTGACCTACGAAATTAATGTTAATGTGAATGCAGATAAAATTGCTTGTCCGAGATTCATTCTTCAGCCTCTTATTGAGAATAGTATTGTTCACGGCGCGTCCACTGTGATTCGGCCTGTTCATATTCAGGTTCTAGCAGAAGAAACTGCGGATGAAACTCGGATCTACATGATGGACAACGGGGCAGGCATCCCACCAGAGAAATTGCACACCATTCAAAGTAAATTGTATCGAGAAACGGAGACGAAGCCATTGAGTGAGGGAGAGAGAGGAGGGCTAGGGCTTTATAACGTCAGCGAGCGTATTAAATCTTTCTATGGCGGCGCTTCACGGCTGGAACTTACAAGCGAACAGGGAAAGGGTACATGCCTAACCATCATTATCGATAAAAGGGATGGCGAGTAAAAGATGAAAATACTGATTGTCGATGACGAGCCACTGATTCTGAAGGGCCTTATGAAGATTGTTGATGAAGCGGCACCGCCTGGTACGGAAGTTCGTGTGGCAAATAACGTCTCTGAAGCACTTGTGGTTATGCAGGCCTATCTGCCGGATGTCACGGTTACGGATCTCAATATGCCGGAGAGAAACGGATTTGAGTTAATTGAGGAAGCTCGAGAAGGCGGATTGTGTGATCAATTTATTATATTGACGGGATATGAGGATTTTGATTATGTGCGCAGAGCGCTTCGCGTGGGCGTTGTGGATTACTTATTGAAACCGATTGACAAAGAAGAAATTGCGAATTTACTGGCGAGGATTGCCGAGGATCTTCCTCCCGATTCGGAATCGGATTACACGGTTCACGCCAAGCGAATCCTTCTTTACATGGAGGGGCATTACATGCAGGACCTGTCGTTAGAGCATCTTGCAGATTTGATGAATCTTCATCCGCACTATATCAGCAGATTGTTCAAGAAGGAAACTGGCGATAACTTTGTGAATCATCTCAACACTTTGCGAATCCGTGAAGCGCAGAAATTGCTGAAAGCTTGCTGGCATCTTCCAGTAAACGTAATTGGTAAGAGGGTTGGGTTTGAGAACAAGCATTACTTTACGAAAGTTTTCAAAAAATACACGGGCATCACTCCAGGAGCATATCGTGAGGCTGGAGTGACTGAATCTACCGATGGAGGGGAAGCAGTTGACAGATCTTAAGCTATTATTTAAGAGTCCGGCAACGAAATGGAATGAGGCACTGCCAATCGGCAACGGCAGGCTAGGAGCGATGGTGTATGGACAGACGCAACAGGAACGATTGCAATTAAATGAAGATTCCGTCTGGTACGGTGGATCACGTGACCGTAATAATCCGGATGCAAAAGCAAATCTTCCGGAAATCCGTCGTTTAATATTTGAAGGCAAGTTGAAGGAAGCCGAGAAGCTCGCGGTCTTGGCGTTATCCGGGTTGCCGGAATCGCAAAGGCATTATATGCCTCTAGGACATCTTTTACTTGACTTCTCTCTTCCAGAGGGTGAACCGGACAATTACGAGCGTACGCTAGATTTGGAAAGTGGCACTGTTACCGTCACCTTCAGTCAGGGCGGCGTTTCATTTAAGCGCGAGATTTTTGCTAGTTACGTTGATCAGGCAATCATCCTGAGGCTTACAGCAAACCGGTCTGGTGAAATCGGTTTCACTTCACGCTTGGAACGTGGGCGTTGGCGATACGCCGACCATGCCGGACGTGAGGGAAACAACGTAATCTGGATGAGTGGTAATTGTGGCGGTGAGGGAGGCAGCCAGTACGGTGCAGTGCTGAGAGCTTCAGCTGATGGCGGCACGGTGAAAGCGGTTGGCGAGCACCTGGTCGTGGAGAACGCAAATAGCGTGACACTTGTTCTGTCGGCTGCAACGACATTCCGGTTCCTTGATCCTTTGGCAGAAGCGAGGGAGAAAGCGGAGAGTGCCGCCAATCTGGGTTATCAAGCGCTCTATCGGAGACACCTAGACGACTATTGCGAATTATTCGGACGAGTGTCGTTGTCGTTGACGGAAGACTTGGAAGTCGGACGTAAGAGTCTATCAGATCGCATGGACAGGCTTAGCGGTGGAGAGTCCGATCCGGCCCTTTTTGCGCTTTATTTTCAGTTCGGCCGATATTTGCTCATCTCCTCCAGCCGACCTGGCTCGCTGCCCGCCAATTTGCAAGGCATCTGGAACGAGCACTTCCTTCCGCCGTGGGACAGTAAATATACGATCAACATCAATGCGCAGATGAATTACTGGCCGGCGGAATCGTGCGCGCTTTCCGAATGCCACGAACCTCTTTTTGAGTTGCTGGAACGGATGCGCGAACCTGGTCGGCATACGGCGTCCGTTATGTACGGCTGCAGGGGGTTCACTGCTCACCATAATACCGATATCTGGGCCGATACTGCTCCACAGGATACATGGCTACCCTCCACGTATTGGCCGATGGGAGCTGCCTGGCTCTCGCTGCATCTATGGGAGCATTACCAATTTACAATGGATGTGGAATTTCTCAGCAAAGCATACGACACCATGCGGGAAGCTGCGTTGTTCTTAATTGATTACGTAGTGGAAACTCCTGGCGGTGAGCTGGTTACCTGCCCATCTGTGTCACCAGAGAATACATATATCCTTCCAAATGGAGAATCTGGCGTACTATGTGCCGGACCATCGATGGACACGCAGATCATTCGTGAGCTGTTCACAGCAGTGCTAGAGACAGAGCTGATACTCGGCATCCAGAAAAGTGAGACACTAGGACCTGAGTTACAACGAGTACTGATGAAGCTTCCCCAGCCGAAAATTGGAAGGTACGGCCAACTTCAGGAATGGTATGAAGATTACGAAGAGGCGGAGCCGGGTCATCGCCACATCTCCCATTTATTTGCCTTGCATCCGGGTAGCCAGATCACGCCCGACGGCACGCCCGAACTGGCGGCAGCTGCACTGTGCACGCTGGAGCGGCGTTTGGCAAGCGGCGGAGGCCATACCGGATGGAGTCGAGCGTGGATCATTAATTTCTGGGCTAGGCTTAGGAAAGGCGAGGAAGCGATGAACAATCTTAATGCGCTTCTCACACATTCGACGCTACCAAACTTTTTTGACAATCATCCGCCATTCCAGATCGATGGAAATTTTGGCGGTGCGGCTGCGATCGCTGAAATGCTTCTTCAGAGCCATGCAGGCGAGATCCATCTTTTGCCTGCGCTACCACAGGCTTGGCATTCGGGGAAGGTGACGGGTCTTCGCGCCAGAGGCGGCTTCTCGGTCGACATGGAGTGGGCGGAAGGAACGCTGAAATCCGCTCGGGTTGTTTCTGGTAAAGCTGGAGCTTTCTGCAAGGTGCGTAGCAGCATCCAAGTAACGGTAACGGCTAACGGAGCACCGATCGATGTTTTGCAGAAGGATGGGGTCGTCATCTTCGAGACGGTTGTTGGAGGAGTTTATAACATCGAGGTGTCCATACCGTAAATTTCTTGGGCCATCTTGGTCCACGGATGGAGCAGACTGTAACAAAAATAACAATATGGGGAGGTAGTCCGGCATGCAGCCGGATTATCTAATGATATGTAAGCGTTTTCAAATCTTTACATGCGAGTACATTGCTGCTTTGGATGGCTGGATAATGACCCTAAGCTATGCCGAGAAAATGGTTACATGACTGTAATTCGTAGGGGTAATATCTTTACTCTGTGAATTGTAAGCGCATTCTTGATGCGTATAATAAATAATGTAAGCAAATAAATGACTGACCTATACAAACCTGCATCTTCATGGAGACAATAAGGGAGGATTAGAAAAATGGTTAAGAAAATAAAACGTCCTGTTTTAGCAACTATGGTACCTGTTCTGGCTCTAGGATTAACGCTGACAGGCTGCGCCGACTCGAAGGATGCGGTAAATAGCACCTCTTCGCCTAGCGGAAGCCAGACAACGCCTGCGGCAACGCAGAGCAATGCAATTAAGCCAGTCACATTGTCCTTGTTCATTGACAGCCCGTATCAACAGCCGACTCCTGACAACAAGATTTATAAGATGATTAAAGATAAGACAGGTGTTAGCTTGAAAATGGAGTTTCTGGTTGGTGACCTGCAGCAGAAGCTGGGCGTCATGATTGCCGGTGGCGATTATGCAGATATTATGACAGGAAACGACAAATTAATTGCAGCGGGTGCTTTTGTACCCCTCGAGGATTTGATTGACAAGTACGCTCCGAATTTGAAGAAGCACTATGCAAGCGTGTGGAATCAAATGAAGGATCCTGCCAGCGGTCACATTTATGCTCTTCCAAATTACAATGTGTTCAGCGGTCAATTTAACGAAACCGCGTATGAAGGACCAGGCTTTTATTTGCAAAAGGATGTACTGAAGGAAATGGGCTATCCATCGCCTAAAACATTGGACGAGTATTTCGATATCATTGCGAAATATAAAGCAAAGCACCCCGATATGATCGGCTTCGAGACGCTGAACTTTGATTGGAGAAACTTCCCGCTGCTTAATCCGCCAGAGCATTTAGCTGGTCACCCAAATGACGGCGGAGTTATCGTCGAGAATGAGAAAGCACAAATCTTTGCAGACAAGGACATCGCCAAGACATATTACAAGAAGCTGAATGAGATCAATGCGCAAGGCTTGATGGATAGAGAAGCTCTGGTGCAGAACTACGACCAGTACTTGGCGAAAATTGCTAGCGGACGTGTCATTGGGATGTTTGACCAACACTGGAATTTCGGAGATGGCGAACGCTCGTTGATTTCACAAAATAAAATTGGCAGTACCTACGTCGGGTTCCCGCTCTTATACCCAGGCGCCAAAGAGTACTACCGTGACCGTCCAGTTTTGAACATCAATCGCGGATACGGGATTTCAACAAAAGCCAAGGATCCTGTACAAATCATTAAATTTTTGGATTCCCTAATGACAGAGGATTGGCAGAAGACACTCCAATGGGGGATTCAAGGCGAGGATTATATGGTGAAGGATGGTAAGTTCTATCGTACCCCCGAACAACGCGCTAAAGCGGACGATAATACATGGAAGCTTGCAAATAAAGCGGAAGCGTTCTTTGCTAATTCGCCTAAAATGCAAGGGACCTATAGTGACGGGAATGCAACTGATCCAGGAACACAGCCGCAGGAATTCTATGACAGCTTGAAGCCGCAGGATCAAGAAGTATTGAAAGCGTATAACCATAAGACATGGGCTGAGTTTTTCAAAACACCAGCTGAGAATCCCGTATACTATCCAGCCTGGAGCATTGATCTGATTGATGGTTCGCCGGCTAAAGTGGCCAATACGAAGATGACCGACCTTGCTGTAAAATATTTGCCGAGAGCTATTTTGGCCAAACCGGATGACTTTGAAGGTGTATGGAAGGAGTATGTGGATCAAATTTCCAAAAGTAACTTTAAAGCCTACGAAGATCGTATCAATGATCAAATCAACTGGCGTATTAAGAACTGGAGTAGTAAATAAAGGGATAGAACATGCAGTGGAGTGGGGGAGACTCAGGTCTTCTCCGCTTTACTTCCTAGGAGGAAATGTCGATGGCCGTGACCATACTGCCCAAGAAATCAAAGGAAAAGCAAAAAATTGATCCGGAAATTGGCGTCGGTTTAAGTTGGAAGACGATAAAGAACCAGAAGCAGTTAATTATGATGTCTTTTCCCATCCTGATATATATTTTGATCTTCAATTATGTACCGATTTGGGGCTGGTTGATGGCGTTCCAAAATTATCGCCCGGCTTTAAAATTTTCCAAACAGCAGTGGGTGGGGCTGAAGAATTTTAAATTTCTGTTTCAAGATGATACGTTTTTGACGGTGCTTCGCAACACGCTTGCTATGAGTATAATCAATTTGGTTTTAGGTTTTGCAACAGCCATCCTACTAGCTCTAATGCTGAATGAGATCAAAGTTCGTTTTTGGAAGCGGTCTATCCAAACAATATCATATCTGCCTCACTTTCTGTCGTGGATTATTGCTGCGGGTATCGTAGCGACTTCGCTATCGATTGATGATGGTATCGTTAATCAACTGTTGATGAAGTTGCACATCATCAAGGAGCCTGTGATGTGGCTTAGCGAAGGGAAGTATTTTTGGGGGATTGTGGGCTTGTCTAATGTGTGGAAAGAGGTGGGATGGAATACCATCATTTACCTTGCAGCAATCACTTCGATTGATCCATCGCTGTATGAGTCTGCCGGGATCGACGGTGCAAATCGTTACCAGAAGATCCTGTACGTCACACTGCCCGGGATCAAGTCGACTTTTATTATTCTATTAATCATGAACGTGGGGCACATCCTAGATGCAGGCTTTGAGATTCAATACCTGCTCGGTAACGGGTTGATCGTCGACTGGTCGCAAACGATTGATATTTTCGTTCTTAAGTACGGTATTGCTTTAGGCAATTATTCGCTGGCAACTGCGGCAGGCATTTTCAAAACGGTTGTAAGCATAGTCCTTATTCTAATTGCAAATTCTACCGCCAAACGTCTTGGTGAAGAGCGGTTGATATAAAGGAGAGATGACGATGGGGACAACAACTGTTAGCAGAGCTCGAATTGAGCCCATTCTGTTCCATACGATTAATGGCATCTTCATGCTCCTTCTTGCTGTAGTAACGCTTTATCCTTTCCTTCATACCTTAACGATTTCATTTAATGAAGGTAATGATGCGCTTCGTGGGGGCATTTATTTATGGCCGCGCTCCTGGTCATTGCAAAATTACAAGGCGATTTTCATTTCGGGTACGATTTATCATGCGGCTTGGATTTCCGTGGCCCGTACAATTACAATAACTGTACTAGGTGTGTTTCTCACCTCTATGCTTGCCTATACACTGGCGCAGCCCCAATATATTTTTCGGAAAATAATAGGTTTAATATTTGTGTTGACGATGTATTTCAATGCGGGGCTAATTCCTAATTACTTTCTGATTAAAAGCCTGGGACTGTTGAACAACTTCTGGGTATATGTTTTCCCGGGGATGGTAAGTGCGTTTAATCTTATCGTCATTCGGACGTATATTCGTACCCTCCCATCAGGCTTGGTTGAGTCTGCGAAGATAGACGGAGCAGGTGATTTCACCATATTTGTACGAATTATTCTCCCGCTGTGCACGCCTGTACTAGCAACCATCGCCTTGTTTATTGCAGTTGGCTCTTGGAATTCCTGGTTCGATACGTTCCTGTATGCCTCTTCTGATTTGAAGTTGAGTACACTTCAGTACGAAATGATGAAGCTGCTTGGCTCTACGATGAACAGCAACAATGATCCAGGTCTTCTGGCTGGGGCAAACACGAATCAAACGAAGGCCATGGTTACGCCTGCTTCCATACGTGCGGCGATTACGATTGTGGCGGCGGTTCCGATTCTGTTCGTGTATCCTTTTCTGCAAAGGTATTTCATCGTCGGTATGAATCTTGGAAGCGTCAAAGAGTAAGACAAAGTAAGCGATGATCATAATCATTTCCCGTTTCAGCTCGGTGCTGGGACGGTTTTTGCTTTATTCAAGCTCATCTTATCCTTTATAATAGTTCATATCTACTTGCTGAAGTGAGGTGATTCCCATGTTAAGGGTCATGTTTGCCGATGACGAGCCTTACATGCTAGAGGGACTGCGATCGATGATCGATTGGAATAAACTTGGCTTTGAAGTATGCGGAGAAGCATCGGATGGTGAAGACGCATTGGCTGTTATGGCGTCAACCCTGCCTCATTTGGTGCTGACGGATGTTCGAATGCCTGTTATAGATGGATTGGAATTGATTGAACAAGCTTCCGGCCTGCATCCTGAAATGAAATTTATTATTTTGAGTGGGTATGCGGATTTCGAATATGCCAAAAGAGCGATGCGGCATGGTGTGGCCAATTATTTGATGAAACCTTTAATTGAAGATGAGCTTATAGCTGCAGTGGAAGAGATCTCGGTTACGATTCGAGAGCGTGAAGCACACAGCCAGTACGAAAGCGCTGCGTTGGACCGCTTACGATTGGAAACGATTTCAAGGCTATTGCAGGGAGAAATCAGACAGAAATGGATTGAGCAGGCGAACGCCTTAATGGATTTTCATGAACGTTCCAACTTCCGCTGCATCTTGCTAGAGCCTGACATTCAGCCTCATGTCCAATCGGACCTGATGCAGGTTATTGCAGATCGAATAAAGCTTACTCAAACGACACTGCTTCCATTTGGCGTAGGCAAAGAGCGACATGGATTCTTGCTAGTCACAGGACCCGAGGGGCGCGATCTTTCTTCTGCGATGATAACTGAGATAATTGACAGTGTCAGACATAACTGGGGCAGAGCGCTCTCCTTTTCGATTAGCGGTGAGCACAAGGGACCGCATGCGTTAAAAGAAGCATTTCGTGAGGGGCTTATGGCCGAAATGTGCAAAATCCCTTCTGGAACAGAAGGGATTTACATCTATCAAGGAGAGTGGTCAGCGGAGACGTTGCCTGCATTTGTAGGAATGACGGAATCCATCCTAGATGCCGTAGGGAGTGGGTGTCCAGAAACAGTGCGAACCCACGTACACCACTTATTCATCGCTCTTTCGAGGCAGTCTGTATCTGAATCTTGGGTGAGTGCTTATTTAGGCAACATTAAGCTTGAAATTCTTAAGATGATTGCCCAATTCGGCGGTGATCCTATGTGGGCTCCAAATTGGTTTGCTCCCACCGTTCCAATGGATATTGGCCTCTTGGAACGCAAGGTAACACAAGAAATTCTGCAAGCTGCAGAGTGGATTGTTCTGAAGAAAGGCGTAGGGCAAGATGAAGTCGTATCCGCAGCGGGAGACTATATCAAATCGCACTATAGGGAAAAGCTGCAGCTGCAGGTTGTTGCAGAGCACTTTCGGCTGAATCCTGCGTACTTGGGCCAGAGGTTCAAGAAGCAAGTTGGCCTCACCTTCAATGAATATTTGCATGTCGTACGAATTGACGAGGCCAAAAAATTACTTCGCCGTGAAGAACTGAAAATATCCGATGTCGCAGATCGTGTCGGCTACTCGGATTCCGAACAGTTCGTAACCAAGTTCAAGGCACTTACTGGTTTGTTACCCTCTGCCTACAAGAAGGGTTAACCTACGACTGACAAGGAGAGCAAATATGAGCCGGAAATGGAAACTGTTGCGTATTGTTAATGATATTCCCCTGAAGTTCAAGTTTCTGATCATTTACTTGATGTGTGTGCTGCTACCGATTTTGTGTATAAACAGCTTATTTTTCTTGCAAGATAGCAAAAATACAGAACGTAGAGAGATGGATAACTTACGGATTTCTCTAGATAGGGTCAGAAACGAAATCATGCAAATGGTGAACTCAGGTGTTGTGATTGGCAACGCTGTTTCCGCTGATCGTGTATTTAATGAGATGCTTGAATATACGTACTCGGATAATGTTGCTTATTACGAAGAATACGACAGTTACCTCCGAGACAAATTGGGGCAGTATCCGAATATTTATCCCTACATCTCTTGGATTGGCGTATACACCTCGAACCCAACGCTATCCAATGGTGGAAGCTACTTTATGCTTAAGCCCAATGATCTGAAGAGTGAATGGTATCAGAAGATGAACGAAAAGAAAGATAAGGTGACAGTGACCTCTTATTTGGATACGAATCCCATGAATCCCGAGGAGAAATTGGTATATGTCAGCATCATTCGGAAGCTGGACAATTTCCCTGACCTCATGAAATTCTCCAAATATCTGCGTATCGATATTCGGATGGATAAGCTGCTGGAGCTGTTTGATAAAGAGAGCAAATACTTGTTAATCAAGCTCGTGGATGAGGAAAATCGGCTTGTTCTTGAATCGGCAGGTGCGTTTAAGGGAAATGACCCTTTGCTCCCGACCCTGCCTGTGTCAAAGGATTCTAAGCTGACAGGCTTACCTGAGAAGAGCTTTGTCAGTCCTCTCAGTAGCGCTAGTTATGTGCTTAACTGGCGGCTGGTCGGAATTCCGGAGGGAAGTCGAATCGCGGAGGAGAGAAAGGGGGTTATCCACTTCTTTATCTGGCTGACGCTCATTAGTACGATCATTCCGACGATATTGATTTACATCATTATGCACTCTTTCAATTTCCGGGTAAGAAAGCTCTCCAAACATATGCAGTTGGTGAAAAACGAGAGGTTTGAACCCATTACGATGTATGAAGGAAAAGATGAGATCGGTAATCTTCTTCGCAGCTTTAATTTGATGACGGAAAAAATTCGTAATTTAATTAACGATGTGTACAAGCTCGAAATTCAAAAAAAAGATTTGGAGCTGGAACGCGTACAGGCCGAGCTGAATTATTTGCAAAGCCAAGTAGACCCTCATTTTCTGTTCAATACGTTAAATGCGATTCTTGTCGTATGCAAGAAGTATCGCTATGAGCATGTGATAGAAATTATTCAAAACTTGTCCCGGATTTTGAGAAGGCTGCTAAGCTGGAAGGAGGATTTGGTGACGGTAGAAGAAGAGCTAAGCTTCACTGATATGTACCTCCAGATCGAGAAGTTCAGATTTCAAGATCGGTTTCACTATGAATTGTCTGTTGACGAATCTGTTCTATCGTATCGAATCCCGAAGATGAGTATTCAATCGCTCGTTGAGAACTCTTGCAAGCATGGGCTTCAATCGGTAAAAGGGAATCGCAGAATTCGGATATCTGTAGAAAGATCAGGGATGAACATGCTCATGAAGGTCGAAGATAACGGAATCGGTATGAACAGCGCGAAACTGGATGAAATTGTTCAGAGTCTGTATAAGGGAGAAGACAACGGCAAGAACGTCGGACTTCGCAATGTGTATCGTCGTTTAAACCTGTTTTATGCGGAACGCTCTTTGTTCCAAATGGAAAGCATCCCCTTCGAGAAAACAAGTGTTACCATACAAATTCCTCTGAGTCTCATTAGGAAACAGGAGGAGATTAGCGAACATGTTTAAAGTTATTTTGGTGGACGACGAGCCTTTCGCCTTGGAAGGCATAAAGCTCATGGTCGAATGGGAAGAGCTTGGCTTTGAAATCGTAGAAATGTGCGAGAACGGCGAAGAAGCCTTAGCCTGCATTGAAGCCTGTAAGCCTGATCTCGTAGTGACGGATATTCGGATGCCGGTAATTGACGGATTAGAATTGATCGATCGGGTGCAAAAGGCAGGGAACGATCCGGTATTCATCATTTTAAGCGGCTACAATGATTTCGAATATGCACGTTCTGCCCTAAGGTATGGGGTAAAGCATTATTTGCTTAAACCGGCTTTGGATAGGGAATGGGAGGCTGTCATTCAATTAGTTATTGGTGAGCTGCAGCACCGAGAACAGCAAAGGGTACGCCAAGACCTCGTTGCCGACCGTCTAGTACCGACTCTGCTTGCTCAGATGCTTCGGGGGGAAATATCGGCAACAGACGGGAACGTAGGGGAGATACTAGATCCCTTGGCACAAGGAGATCGTGGCTGGAGGTATATTCATGTCGAATGGCTTAGCGGCTCAGAACAGGAGCTGGATGCCCGTTACTTCCTTTCGCGAAAAGCACATGCAATCGACTTGTTTGGGAATCAGGAGGGGCTTGTCATGCCGTCTGTCCCTGATATCGAGGAGTGGGCTCAACAGGTATACGAAGACCTGCGTGAGCAAGGTATCGAATGCTGCCTTTCGATAGGACCACGAGTGGACTCCCTCCGTCATATAGAAGATTCGTATGCAGGTGCTCTAGAGACATCAGTGCATCATTTCTTTCATATATCCGGTGGTCCACTTGATTACGATAAGATTAATCACAAGCAAGTCAGCTATGATCTTAATGCGGTTTCTATCGTAGATGACATTCAAAGTGCGATCGAGGCGCTTCAGGATAAGCGGGTTGAGGATCTGATTAAGCAAATGTTTGTGACACTATCTGCTAACAAAACGGCCCGGGAAGTCGTTCATTTGCTGGTCATTCGCATTGTTTTGAAAAGCGCTACCGTCATGCGGGAGATGGGCATTGACTCGGAGGCGCTGCCTCGAGTTCGCGATTTTTTGAGAAGAGAGCATCGTTCCTTGAAGGAAGTGGAGGAATCGCTGCAGGCGTATGTGCAGCAGTATATGAGCCAGTTGAAGCAGCATAAAGAGAAATTCTCCGGCCATCCCCTTCGAGTTATTGAGCGTTTTATCCAGGAGCATTATCGGGAAACGCTGACGATTAAAGAGATCGGAGAACGATTCTTCATGAACCCAGTTTACTTAGGCCAAGCGTTTATGAAGAGGAACGGCGTAGGCATCATTGAGTATATCCATGACCTGCGTATTAACGCGGCGAAGCGTATGCTATGCGAATCGGATGAGACGATTCGTCTGATTGCGGAGCAGATTGGATACGTTCACTATCATCATTTCCTCAAAGAGTTTGAGAAACGTGTGTCTAACAAGCCCGCTGTGTTTAGACAATTAAGCAAAGCCTGAAGGACGCCGAACCCAGCGAATTGGCGCTTGATCGGAAAGAATGAAAGACGTGTATTTCTTTTCTAAGAGATACACGTCTATTTGCTATGAGTTCGACTGGAAACATCGTACACAATCTTGAAGGATTTTAAGAATAGGGGGGAGAGATCTTTAATCTGTGAATGGTAAGTGTATTCAGATTCTATATCATATAACATAGAAGGCCTGTTTAAACAGGGTATGATGAGGAGGTTTGCCAATCTATGAACAACAAAGTGCCGAACTTGCACGAGGCTTATAATGGCATATTCAGAATCGGGGCTGCTGTTAGCACCAAGACCATCCGATCCGAGGGGGACTTCATCGCCCGGCATTACAACAGCATTACCGCAGAGAACCAGATGAAGTTCGAGGAGATCCATCCAGAGGAAGAGCGGTATACGTTTGAGGCGGCGGATGAAATAATGAATTTCGCTTTGCAGAACGGAATTGCCGTTCGGGGGCATACGATGGTCTGGCATAATCAAACCTCCGATTGGGTGTTTGAAGGCCCTTCTGACGGTCCTGCCGACAAAGAACTGGTTCTCTTGCGGATGCAGGAGCATATCCGTACGGTTGCCAGTCGTTATAAGGGCAAGGTTTATGCGTGGGACGTGGTTAATGAAGCAATCGAAGACAAGGCGGACCTGGTGATGCGAAGTACCAAATGGCTGGATATTCTCGGGGAGGATTATATCCGGCATGCCTTCGAGGCGGCACATGAAGCTGATCCGAATGCACTTCTGTTCTATAACGACTACAACGAGACAGAGCCGGTCAAGCGGGATAAGATTTATAACCTTGTCCGTTCCTTGAAGGAGAAGGGGGTTCCTATCCATGGAATCGGCATGCAGGGTCATTGGAACATCCATGGTCCTTCCTCGGATGAAATTCGGCAAGCGATTGAGCTTTACGCATCCCTTGATCTGCAGCTTCACATCACCGAGCTGGATATTTCCATGTTCCACTTTGAGGACAGACGGACCGATCTGACAGCGCCCACCGTGCAAATGGTAGAGCTGCAGCAGCGGCGGTACGAGGAAATCTTCGGGCTTTTTAAGGAATATCGGGATGTCATTACGTCGGTAACGTTCTGGGGAGCTGCTGACAACTATACTTGGTTGGACAACTTCCCGGTTCGCGGTCGAAAGAATTGGCCCTTTCTATTCGATGGGGATCTTCAGCCTAAGCAGGCATTTTGGCGTGTAATCGGGGAGGTAAAGTGACCGCAAACCGTCCATGACAGCTTCGGTGACAAGTCTCAAACCGTGAAAGCGGTGCGCACGCTGGCTATTCTATTCCATAATTGAGGGGGGATTATTCTTTATTTTGAGTATGTGAAGCCAATTACCTAAGTTGTAGAATGAAATTGGAATAATATTGTAAGCGATTGCAGAAAGAGGAGGATGCTTATGAGAAAAAAAATGAATGTATGGATGGCAATCGTGCTGCTGTTCGGGATGATCGCCCCCCAACTACTAGTTCCTTTGACGGCATCGGCTGCCGGCAATACGGTCGTTTTGTCCCAAAGCTTTGAAGACGACCAAACTGGCGGTTGGGTTAAGGTATCCTGGATGGGAGACGGAACCATTGCCGTAACGTCAGCAACAGCCTCCGATGGCTCCAAATCCTTGGCAATGACGAACCGTGCTGCAAGTAACAGCAGCCCGTTCCTGGATTTGACTTCGTATACGCAAGCCGGCCATACGTACGATTTGTCACTGAAGCTTAAAGTTGGAACAGGAACCGATAGTTTTCATATCGCATCTAATGTCGATGCCGCCTCGCTGACCAACAAATATCCTTGGCTGGTGGGAAATAAATCGGTTAACTCCACCGATTGGACCCCCTTTGAACTGAAGGGATACAAGCTGCCAGACGATACGAAGGGGTTCAAAATATGGGTGGAGTCGGATTCAGCTTCCACTACTATGGAGGACCTCTATATTGATGAAGTGCAGCTAACGGACGTCACGCCGGCTGCACCAACTGATTCGGGAGCAGTTGACCAAACTGGAATCCAATCTACCTTTGAGGACGGGCAAGGGAATTGGGGGCGCAGAAACGGCTCCGGTAATATAGAAATATCGACGGCCGACAATCACACCACAGGCGGCTCCAAGAGCTTGCTGACCACGGTATCAGAGCAATATGACGGACCTTTACTGAACGTCCTTGGCAAGATGTCCAAAGGCTACAAGTACAATTTGTCCGCATGGGTCAAGATGGCTCCGGGACAATCCCCTACCGTATTGCGGCTCTCTGTGCAAAGCGGCGATAGTTCGTATACGAACGTTTCGTCTAACGCAACGGTAACCCCTGATAATTGGGTACAACTGACGGGCACTTTAACACTAGCTACTACTCCAACCGTATTAAATGCATACGTGGAAACAGCTGACAAGTTAACCGATGCAAAATCTTTCTATATGGATGATTTCGATTTGTCCTATGTCGGTCAAGTATCTGGGCCGAAGCCAATTCAAACGGACATTGATCCCTTGAAGGACATCTATGCGGACAACTTCAAAGTTGGTGCTGCCGTAACGGGGGATCAGCTTACTTCCGATGTTCACACGCTTCTGGATTATCACTACAGCTCGATCGTAGCTGAGAATGCCACAAAGCCGGGTTCACTGGAACCGACAGAAGGGCAATGGAACTGGACGGAAGCAGACAGTATCGCACAATATGCCAAGGCTCACAATATGAATTTCCGGCTGCATACCCTTGCTTGGCATTCGCAGGCAGCGGAATGGATGTTTAAGGATGCCCAGGGCCAGCCGCTTGCAGCTACACCAGAGAATAAACAGTTGGTGCTTGACCGTCTGACAACTTATATCCAAACCGTGGCGCGTCACTTCAGTTCCATGGACGTGCCGATCAATGCCGTCGACGTCGTAAACGAAGTCATTGATCCTGGGCAGCCAGACGGCATGCGGAAGAGCGAGTGGTATGCTCTGACCGGCTTGGATTTCATCCGAACAGCCTTTAAGGTTGCTCGCCAAGAGCTGCCGAACGCAAAGCTGTATATCAACGATTACAGTACGCAGGATCCAGTCAAACGCGATTTCTTGTTCAACTTGGTGACGAAGCTGAAAGGCGAGGGAGTTCCGATTGACGGCGTGGGCCACCAAACACACATCAACGTAAGTGGTCCCTCTATCGATCAAATCTCCGAATCCATCCGGAAATTCGGCGAAGCCGGATTCGACAACCAGGTGACGGAGCTTGACGTTTCGGTTTATACCGACAGCAGCTCCACCAGCTATGATGATTCCATCCTTGTGAAACAAGGCTACCGTTATAAGCAATTGTTCCAAGAGCTTGTTCGTCTGGACAATGAGGGCAAAAATGCCGCCTCGAACACTCAGGCATATAATCCTGACGGATGGATCAGCAATGTTACATTATGGGGGATTGCGGACGATCATACCTGGCTTGATAACCAAGGTGCAACCCGTAAAGATGCTCCTTTCCCGTTCGACGTGCAGTATCAGGGCAAATATGCTTATTGGGGTATGATTGAGGCGGTAAAGACGCTGACGCCATCCCACCTTCCAATAACCGCACAGACAGCAAATACAGCGAAAGGTACACCGGCTAATGCTTCGGATCCGGTTTGGAACACGGTTCCTGCATTGAAAACTCAACAATTGGGTACCCTTCAGGCTGAAGTGAAAACCTTGTGGGATGAACAATATCTTTATGCCCGCGTAGCGGTCAAAGACATTACCAAAACCGCAACGGATAAAATAGAACTCTTCGTGGATGACAATGGAATCAAGAAGTATACATTCGCAAGAAATGATGCTCAAATTACTGAAGATACGGACGGTTATGTGCTGCAAGCCGTTATTCCATTGGCAGGAGGAGCCTTGGGCAAGAAAGTGAAGTTTGACGTAAGAGACACCGATATGGGGATTAATGACGGTACGGAGCATGGAAGTAACGGCGTCATCGTTTCCTGGAGTGATCCACGGAATACCCAAGATAACGACGTACTTGGTTACGGAATCTTGACTTATATCGATGCCGTAAAAGCGGCAAGCGCTTCTTACGGAACTCCTACAATCGATGGCGAAATGGACAGCAAGTGGGCGAACTCACCGGTTTATACTACTGATGTGATGGTAGAGCAGCATAACAATGCAGTCGCCAAAGCTCAACTGCGTGCAATGTGGGATGAGCATAACCTCTATGTCTATGCCGTTGTGTTAGACAGTAATTTGAGCGATGCCAACGCCAACGCATGGGAGCAGGATTCGATGGAAATTTTCGTTGACCAGAACAACGGAAAAACGGACAGCTACCAAGGTGACGACGGCCAATACCGGATCAACTTCCAGAACGTAAAGACCGTCGGAGGCCATGCAACCCCAAATAACTATACATCTGCCACCAAAATCATTGATGGAGGTTACGGCGTAGAAGCGGCTATCGCGCTGGATACGATCACCCCAAAAGCAGGAACCGTGATCGGATTCGACTTCCAGGTTAACAATGATCAGGACGGGGGAAGCCGTGACAGCGTATTTTCTTGGAACGACCCGACAGGTCAATCCTATCAGAACACCTCGAGATTCGGCGTTTTGAAGCTTGAGCAAGTGCAGACATCCGCACCATCGACCTCGCAGACTTCCTCTGTCTCGACCCCAGAACCGGAAGGGGCGGTTAAGGTGCAAACAGACACAGGCGGCAAGGTAGAGAGTAATGGGGCGGCAGTTGACTTGCCGGCAGGAGCAATAGGCAGTGACATATACGTGAGTATTAAAAAGTTGAGCGACACCTCACAGCTGAAGCCGGATCCGGATTTGAAGCTGGCTGGAGATGTGTTCGAGATCACTAAGGACGTGACGGGAACGTTCGGGAAGCCGGTCATCATCACCCTTCCGTTCGATAAGAACATGTTGGACGGCCAGCATGAGGTGGCGTTGTACTGGTATAATGAGCAAACAGGTAAATGGGTCAAACTGGACGACATTAAGGTCGACCGGGAGAAAGGCATCGTTTCCGGCAGTGTGATGCACTTCACCAAGTTTGCAGTATTGGCGGCAGAAAAGTCCGCATCTGTCGTGGTTCCGGCCTTAATCGATATTAAAGGACACTGGGCGGAAAAAGGCATCCAAGCCCTTGTGAAGGCCGGTGTGATCGACGGCTACCAAGACGGTTCATTCCGACCTGAAGCAGTTGTAACAAGAGCCGAGTTCGTATCCATGATCGTCAGAGCTTTCCACCTAACGGCAACTGGAGGCGCCGATTTTGCCGATACCGGCAGCCATTGGGCGAAGGAAGCCATTGCAACCACATCGGCGCTGGGAATCGTGGATGGCTATGAGGATGGAACCTTCGGCCCGGATAACAACATCACCCGGGAACAAATGGCCGTAATCCTTGTACGTGCCGCACATTTGGCATCTGCCAACGGCGGTTTAGACTATAAGGACAGCGACGACGTCTCCGCCTGGTCTCAAGGACCGCTTGCGGCTTTGACGGCCAAGGGTGTGCTGAATGGCTACGAAGACGGTACCCTTAGGCCGAAGGCTTTCAGCACCCGCGCAGAAGTGGCGATTATCATTATTAGGATTTTGGAAGCTCAAAAGGTACAATAACGCCAGAATGGAATAAGAAAGACTGTCCGCACGTGGATTTCATGTGCGGCAGCTTTGTTTTAGGGCTTCTGGAGCGGAATGGGTCAAACTGGAATAAATATATCCGAAGGGAGAATAATGGTCCATGAGAAGCAAGAACGTGACGGCAGTGCCTGCCGAATATTTTAAGTCAGTTAAAGAAGAGCTTCAAGGTACGGTTCAAGAGGTTTCCTATAAGGTAAGCAATTATATTCATTTGACCCGACAGCTTGTAACAGATCGGAACATTGATAGCAGTGAAGCAGGAAGAGAAACCGTTGCGGGAGATGCCATATTGAAGAAATGCAACGTTTACTTGCCTGCTGCTTATGACCCAAACGACAATGCTGTCAGATACAATGTATTGTATTTGCTTCATGGCGTAGGCGGAGATCAATATGAGTGGTTAAGCAGCAACGGTAAAGTTGACGGACGATTTATCATTTGCAATCTAATTGACAATCTCATTGCTAACGGTGATATCGATCCGTTGATCGTCGTATTTCCTAACGGAAGAAGCGCACATGACTGGACAGACACCTCCTTCAATCCCGAAGGAACCAATTTGCTGGGATTCTATTACTTTGATTATGAGCTGAGATACGATCTGATTCCATTTATAGAATTGAATTACAAAACCTTCGCAGATATAACAGACACCTCACATGAGGGAATCACATATAACCGCACTCGAAGAGCGATTGCTGGGCTTTCTATGGGTGGAATGCAAGCCCTGAATCTGATCCTCGGTGGTTACCGACATGATTCGACGCGAATCACAGGCACAGAGAGTCCCTGGAACAACCGGTTGGATAAGACTGTACTCGCACCAGGTATGATAGATTTGTTCGCTTATGTCGGAGCTTTTTCAAACGCTCCTACTTCGAGTGATGGCAAGACGCTTGGAGACAGTCTAACATCATGCGTCCACAAGGTTGATTTGCTATATCTCACCTGCGGCGATGCAGACGGAATAGCGAATGGCAGCTATATAAAATCGATAGATGAGCTTATACACCAATCGGGGGATCATCTTAATCATTTTTTTCAAATTCTGATTAAGGATGGTGTTCACGATTTCCATGTTTGGAATAACGGTGTCTACAATTTTAGTCGATTGATATTCAAAAATTACGATGATCATGTAATGTCCTATATCTTGAGGAAAACACTTTAATATTTTTGCGAGATTTGACAAGATAATATACAGGATGTATGTCCTTAATTAACAACTGCGTTCATTCTATTGGGTGAACGCGTATTTTATTTCAGAGGAAACTCGTTACCAAATCGGCTCAAGAAACAAATAGTAAGGATCGAAGGGAATGACCTTAATCCAGATCAGATCGAACATGTGAGTAAGAACTATATGATGGGCGGGGAAACGATTCAGGCTTTGGATGATATTTCCCTGGAAATCGATCATGGCGATTATGGGCCCGTCAGGCGCCGGTCTAGGTGGTTCAAATCCACCTGGTAACTTTACCTTTAAAGTGCCCTAGCCGAAGTAGATGTCTTATCCCAATGGAGATCGACAGGATATCCCATCGAACAGCAAAGCGCTCCATTTGACGAAATGCCAGCTGGTGGTTTTTTTTATTTCGCAGGATTTTTGCAAAATGCTCGAGTAAAAATTTTATATAAAAAAAAAAGAAATTCCATTTTATTTTAATAAATCGAGTCTATAATGAGACTTATAAAGCGTTTACATTTTAGGGATAACAGGGTGGGAAATATTGAATTAGAGCATCATTTGTATTTTTTGTGATACATTATGTATCTATGTAAAAATTGTGCAATTAATCTTTGATACGATTTAACCCGAAGAAGCTCTCTTTCATGGAGATTACACCCTGCAATTGGAAGCGTTTTATCCATAGGTTGTCGGTAATATATTGATTGTAAAGGCGCTCGCTTCTGGCACCGTATATACTGGTTCTCCTTGGAATACTTCTCTTGTCCGCTCATGCCTGTGAGCACTTAGATCTCTAGACTTTGACGGCGATAGATTTTGTGCAGGACGAGAAGGAGGTGAAGGATACAGACTATGGAAACGGTGAAGGTGGGGAACAACTCAACTATGTAACGAGATTCGTTGGAGTAAATGTAATTTTGAGAAATAAAAAAATTAATGGAAGAGGTCAGTTCAATGAAGAAATGGCAGAAAATGCTGGGGATGACGATGGCTTTAACTCTTGCGCTCACAGCAATCCCCGTTACGGCAAAGGTAGAGGCAGCAGCAACTTCAGTTACACCGGCACTGGCTAAAACACCTGGTAAAAACAATCCGCTATTTACACAAAAGTTTGGCGCCGATCCATTTGCCATGGTTTATAACGGCAGAGTTTATGTTTACATGACAAATGATATCTTTGAGTACAATGCTGACGGGACCGTTAAGGATAACGGATATGGTAAGATCAATAAAATTACGGTTGTTTCGTCCGACGATATGGTGAACTGGACAGACCACGGAGAAATTCCTGTAGCCGGGTCACAAGGTGCGGCAAAATGGGCGAACAACTCCTGGGCACCGGCAGCTGCACATAAAACGATAGATGGCAAGGAGAAATTCTTCCTTTATTTTGCAGACAGTGCAAACGGCATTGGCGTGCTCGAAGCGGACAGTCCGATTGGACCATTTAGAGATCCAATTGGGAAGCCACTTGTCAGTAGAAATACTCCAGGGGCTAATGATGTTACATGGCTATTCGACCCTGCGGTGCTGGTTGATGATGATGGAAGCGGTTATTTATATTTTGGCGGCGGTGTTCCGACAGGTAAGGACGCTGACCCGGGAACAGCACGCGTGGCAAAACTTGGTGCGGATATGACCAGTTTGGATCTGACTGCCAGCGGTGGAACTGTGAAACCTATCAATCCACCATTTTTGTTCGAGGATTCAGGAATCAATAAATACAACGGGAAATACTATTACTCCTATTGTACAAATTTCTCTGGTGCACATCCGTCGGATATACCTACAGGAACAATTGCCTATATGGTAAGCGACAACCCGCTGGGTCCATTTACTTATGAAAAGACCATACTGCCCAA
>NZ_JAGGKV010000018.1 GCF_017874035.1 Paenibacillus aceris | reverse complement strand
AACTGAATTTGCCGGTAGCCCCTAGTCCTTCTTGCAGTGTCATAGCTTCGCTTGTTATTCGAGATCGTTGTCTCAACCAGCCTCAAACATGTTTCCACAAGTAGGGGGTGAACAGTTTACATCACGGGATCACGGTCCCACGGGCAGAGACGTTCGCCCCCGGCTACCGTTACTAAACCTCTAAAATACAAAAGAGGTCAACCAGTAAAAACTGGTTAACCTCATAATACGAACGGGCAGATTAGCGCAAGAAAAATACCGAAAAGCCCTCTTTTGAACATCTACAAAGAGGGCTTTTCCTAGTATTAAGCTGGAAAGCTATTGGTCTTTAGCAATTTCTTTTCTGTTTGGTGCAATTGGAGGTTGTTCTAACCATTTATTTTTTACCATGAGATCAAACCAATTTTTTGATACTGTTAGGTCTTTGAGAATTATTCTTTCGTAATCAAGAATTAAATCAGACCTCATAGAACCCGCTAATCCTAATCCATGATATGATTGAGCAGTTATAAACAAAAAACCAGTGTGATACATGATGAGTTTATCTGAAAACGGCGAATCTGTAGATTCAGTTATTTCAGTTTCTGATGACATTGGTACAGGTAAATTATCATCTTTTAGTTTTTTACTTAGTAATTGGATATGGTCATTTGACGTTTCAACTGCATCTGTTAGAAATTCCCTTATTTCCTTGGATCCAGCAATTTGACTAAATGCAATTCCAAGTGTTTTTGCCATAATACTCTTCTTTAGGTTTAAGGAAATATTACCAATTTCTATGGCAGAAAGAGGACGTTTATCTCCCCAATAACCATCGAGATATTTTTTGCTGTCAATAAACTCTGGGTTTGCACGTGGGAAAAAATACGGGTCTCTTTGAAAATGCCCTTTTTCAAGTAATAAATCAACGGTACGATGGTACATATTTTTTCCATCCGTCAAACAGGAGTCAAAGAAATCCCTTAAATCTTTTCTAACTGATGTAGTAAGCGAAATTATGTGACCGTTTAAACCATGAATTGTCATAAGATACAAATAATCCAAACAAAAAACATCCGAAAATAATCTTTTTTTATTGGGGGTGATATCTGCATCTGTAAACCCTATGGGCAATGGAAATCCATCATTAAGAATAAAAGTAGAAACCTGCTTCATTTGATTCTCAGTTATTTTAATTGCATCGACAAAAACCTCTCTAATGGATGTATCTTCTATAATGGTAAGCAAATATTTATTCACACAATTTACCATTGTGCCATTTACATATTGCCCCCATAAAGCTCCAATTTCCGTTGATGTTAATTTTAATTCAGTTTTATTCATAGCTCTGTCACCTCTGAAAATTAGATTGTCCAATTAGAAAGGATTTATCACTTTTGTTTTTAAAAAAGAAATTAAACAAAAAGTGTGAATTCAACTATACAAAAAACCACTCTATTGTTCCGAGTGGCTGTTTGTGTTTAAATACCGATGTGAAATTATGGTCAAATCTTACTTTGTGCTTAGATATACAACGGTACTAACGGGACACTATAGTTTAATCACGACATGAAGGCAGCCGACACACGTTCGGCTGCCTTTGTCTGTTGAAGTAACGGGCAGCTTAATGTGAAATTATTTGTATTACACATTAGCGGAACCACGTTACGCTTTCCTAGTTCCAAGCTTTAGGCAAGGCGTTTAATCGTTAGTTTATTCACGTCTGGCATGAGCGAGTTTGAGCGTTAAGCTTTGTGCCCATTTTAGGAATAGAGCGCCGACGACCAAATATCTGAAGTATGCATAGTAATTAATTTTATAACGATATGTATAGCTTTGAGCCTCATTCTCAACCTTACTATGAAGTTCTTTCAATTTTTCTGCTGAAACCGTCCCTTTACTCGTTTCTTCACGAATCAAGCTGTCCCATTTTTCACTATCAGCTGTGGTGATCGCCTTCATCTTAACCTTTTCTGTTAAGCCTATTGAAGCGGAAAACTCCTTCAACAAAACAAAAGGATTAGCGAATACTAAGAAACTTAAGAATAAAACATATAGAAGTATAATCGTACTAAAACCTTTAGCTATTTTTGTGATCATCGGGATCATCCATTTCTTTACTTTTTTTGGATAATCTAATTGTAGCTTGGATTCGAGCATAACCACAGTTCCAAATTACCTATTACTATGAATATTTTTCTTCATAATAACCGTACTTCCTTAATGATTGTGCCACCAGTGAGGTATTTAAGAGGTCGAAACTAGTCAATCCAGTTCAACCAATTTGTTGCTTATGTTACGAAGACTGAAAATCGAAAAGCCCTAGTCGTTAGTCCAGTAAGTAGAAAAATCAATGAAACAATGAAGAATGAGGCAGCAATACCTCTTTGTCATTAAAATTAGTAATTATGTTTTAATAATCAGCATTAAGGGTCCTTTTAGTGTTAATATTTTTGCGAAACAACATCAAGCTGTTTTTCGCATAGATGAAACAGAAGCAAGAATAAGTTTGGAGTAAGCTTCGGCTCCTTTGGTTGTCAAATGAACGCCATCGCTGACAAACCAGTCTGACTTATCCTCACTCAATGAATACCAATCGGCCAGTTTGACATTCGCATGCTTCTTGCTTGCAGCTGCTAAAGCATCATTGACCGTATCTTGCCATTTTCGAGGTACACGTGTATTGATGAGAATAATCTTCCGGTCCTCGCCAATCGCCTCGAGGAGCTTATCAAGCTGTTCCGACGTAAACGGCCCGTTCGTTCCTAGATGAATGACGACAATCCCACTTAATGTCTTATCGGTTTTGAATTGCTTTATCATATCAGGAGCTTGCGACAACTGCCGACTGACTTTCCCGTCTACGACAATTCCTGCAATCATCTTCTCTAAAACCGGAGCGGCACCCAGCATAACGGAATCCCCGATAGCTGTAACACTTTGGGTTAATGAAACCAGTTTATAAGTGCCAGATGTGTTCTCCGAGGCGGTTTTTTTCTCGCTCTGTGATATTCTGTCCGTATTTGATGCACTTGGAACAGCTGGTGTCTGTTCAGGTGTAATCTGAGCATTAGGTGATGCCGCCGGAACAGGAACCGTCATAACAGGTGAATTTTTGCCTTCGGGAGAAGATGCCGGGACAGGGCTTGTCAAAACAGGCGAATTCTTACCTTTTGGAGGTGATGTCGGTACAACGTCTATCGAATCTGGCGCTTTCTCAACTTCAGTCGAAGATGTCAGGACAGCGCTAGTTAATTCAGGCGATTGAACGGCAGGCGAAGAAACCGCAGCAGAGTTCATCAGACTTTGGGAATGGAGAGTTACTTCCGTGCTTGTCCGATTAAACAGGTAAGAAGCGCAGATCAATACGAGAATGACAAGCGGTGAAAGCTTCATTAAGAATCTAAATTGAAACAGAGCTGCAATCCCCTTCAAACAAAACCCGGGAATTTTGGTCCAAATGTGCCAATTGCCACTTCTAAAAGGGTTTTCAACGAGGGAGTAGGACAAGGCGGCGAGTCCGATACTTAGTGTCAACTGAATGAATTGGACAAAGTAGCTTGTATCCGTATTCGGATTCGCCGGATTCGTTAATAGGATCACAGGATAGTGCCAGAGATAAATGGAGTAAGACCTTACGCCGATCCAGCGTAGAGGCTTCCAACCTAAGATTGTGCTAACAAAGCTAGATGGGCTTGCTGCCGCAGCAATAACGAAAGTAGATGCGAATGAAAGTACAAGCATACCACCGGTGTACAATGATTGATCGTATTCCCCGGTCCGAATGAACATGTAGATGACAACCATCAGTCCAACTGCACCCGTCATATCTAGCCATGAACTATTTTTGCGTAAGTTCGGGTCGGCAAGTTTACTGCTGGGCCATATAAAAGCAAGGGACGCACCGATTAAGAGGCCGAACGCTCTTGTATCCGTTCCATAATATACCCGGCTAGGGTCAGTGCCAGGTTCATATAAAATCACCATGGAGATGAAAGAAAGGATGGCTCCAGCGAGTGTGAGTAAAACAAATTTACCGCGAGTTGGGCTGAAGAAGCGACTGAGGCCGATGACAAGCAGAGGCCATAATAAATAAAATTGCTCCTCAATGGCAAGCGACCAAAGATGCCCGAAAGGCGAAGGAGGTCCGAAGCTCTCAAAATAAGAGACTTGGTGAAAAATGTTGTACCAGTTGCTGGTATAGGTTAACGCTGACCATATATCCCCCTGAATGGAGATTAAACGGGTGATATTCGTAATCGCCAGAAAAACGGCGACAGCAACGATCATCGACAGCATGGCTGGAAGCAATCTGCGGATGCGGCGTATCCAAAATGTTTTCAGATCGATACGATGTTTATTTTTGCGCTCTTCCAGCAGCATATCCGTAATAAGGTAACCGGAGAGTACAAAAAATACACTTACTCCTAAAAATCCCCCTGAGGCCCATCTCCAGTTGAGATGATAGGCAATTACAGCAAGGACCGCCAGCGCCCTGATGCCATCCAATCCAGGCATATAGCGCCGATGAACTTGTTTGATTTCCTTCATGTTGTTAGGTCCCCCAATGTATCAATTCCTGAATTCCTGAAACAGTACTTTTTAGACTCTGATCTACGAATAGCAGTTCAAAGAGAATGCTGTTTTTTTCGAAATTTATCACATAAGCTAATTTCCACGTTGGATTTGTCGGATAGTGTCGAATTCATTGTCCGTGATTACCATTTTCAAAATCATACATGGAAAATATTCTAACTATGCATAATATCATCAGAGGTGATGAATATGTGGCGTATGATATTGGAATTTCTCTACAAGACAATGTCAGCGAGTAGTCCCGATTCAGCTCCAGATCAAAAGCTTTGGAAGGATTGGCCGCCGCCCGACAATTTGGTTGAAAACTTAAATTCAAATTTTGACTTAACCGATCATCTAGGTGGTAACTCGGACTTTTCCATCAGAAAATTTAATATCGGAAGTACAGATATGCACGCCGCAATCGTTTATATATCTATCAGGTCATTGAGAGAGTGTTAGAGGGTCAACAGTTTGCTCATAGATGGCATTTCCGGCGGTTTGATCCTCGGAACCGAATCTACTTCTCCGCAGAATTTCGAAGAACCAGCTTCGGAAGCGCTCGTACGTGGACCCACAAGATCGGTTTTGTCAATTCATTGGACGAAAATATCTCCCTTTTGCGCACGAGGGCTACCGACCCGAATCTGCGAATGTTGAAATGCCAAGTCGGAGAACGGAACAAGAAAAACTTGGTCATTTCGTATGTGGAGGGCATTGCCGATCCGAACTTGGTGAATGAAGTGAAACGCAGAATTGGGAGTATCAAGATCGATGATCCGCTTGATTCCGGATATATTGAACAGCTCATTGAAGATAATTTCATGTCACCATTTCCCCAGGTGCAAAGTACAGAACGACCGGATCGAGTCGTAGCTTCACTCTTGGAAGGCAGAGTAGCCAAAAAATAAACGACTATGGCTTGAGACATATGAAGAAGTAAGGGTTAGATTACTTTTTTTCACATAAATGGATAAAATCCAAAAAAACAGGTCACTCTAAGGGCTATCGCCCATGTCGGGCGAACGATACTGACGACGACGGGGAGTGAACGTAAACGCATGTTTCATGGCAGGAAAAAGCATGTCTGGATCGTACTAATCTGTATCGCCTTGTTCTGCTCGACCTCAACGACCGCTTTTGCCTATGGAAAAGGGGCTAAGGGGCCGGATGTTTATGCGGTTCAAGGGATGCTGAAATCTCTGGGTTACTATAGCGGACCTATTACAGGATATTATGGTAACCAAACACAATCGGGTGTTAAAGCGTTTCAAAGCAGATACGGCCTTCCGGTAACCGGAAATGTCGATGATCAAACGTTGCAGTCCATTCTATGGGCCTATGGGAATTTGAAAATCCCCAAAAAACCGGCGCCACCACCGGCTCCGACACCACCGCCATCCGAGCCGGCGCCATCCGAACCGCCACCATCGCAGCCTGAGCCAACGCCGGCACCGCAGGTTCCTCCGACATCGGGGTTAACGGCAGAGGAACAGCAAATGCTGGATTTGGTGAACAAAGAGCGTGCCGCTGTGGGACTGGCTGCGCTGGCTGTCGATGCCGAGTTGATCAAAACGGCAAGGCTCAAAAGCCAAGATATGGTCGATAACAAATATTTCTCTCACGATTCGCCGACGTATGGTTCACCATTTGATATGATGGAGAAATTCGGTATCACCTACAACGCAGCGGGAGAAAATATCGCTTGCAATCAATCGGTTCAAGCGGCTCATGAGGCGTTGATGAATTCGCCTGGGCATAAGGCGAACATTCTAAGCAAAGATTACACTCACATTGGGATCGGTATTGTAAATGGGGGACCCTGCGGTAAAATGTTCACGCAGCAGTTCATTGGGAAATAGACTTGGCCTTAAAGCCTCCGCCTGAACGAATGGGCGGAGGCTTTTTCCTGTTCGTTTGACAATGAGAATCATTATCAAATATGATAAAGGGACATAGATTGAAAGCAAGGATGTGATTCCAATGATAATGACCCTATCTGCCGGTGCCCATGCCCTCCATTATTTAGGCACAGATGAACGGCATATCGGCAGTCAATCGACACAGGAATTTGCGGGGCAGACTCATTATGCCTTCGGTTATATGATGGATGAAGTGCTGCGGGTAACGCTGGAAGATCAGACGCACCGGCGAACCGCCAAAGTGCTGACGGGGGAGTTGTTCTTCGTTCCGCCGAACTGTCGCTGCTTGTTGAAGAATAACGGGCACCACCATGCGCGTGTCATATGGATTCGATTTCAAATTCTGGGCGGCGCAGAGCCTTCCCAATTGCATTTGGCTCCACGAATTCCCCACAAGGGATCGGATGATTTTCTAAAGCAGGATGAACTGCAGCTGTATAGCTTTCGTATGCCGCACATTTTCCACTGGATCCCGGAATTTCTAAGTGACTGCGGACAGCCGGATACGGCGCTTTATTATCAGCTGCAGTCGCATCTTTACAAAATCGCTGCGGCGTTTACGACATTTTTGCAAAGTCCCAAAAGTGTGGACGATGATCTCGTGGAGTATGTGGATCAGGCGAAGCAGTACCTGCTGGAGCACTATAATCAAACGATTGATGTAGAAGAAATGGCGCGTCTTTCCGGCTCAAGCCGAAAGTTCTATCAAGCGTTCCGAGGGATTACCGGCTTAAGTCCGCATAAATTTGTGACGACCACACGTCTGAATCGTTCACTGGGCTTGTTAGGCAGCTCTCCTTCGTCAGTTGCTGAGGTAGCCCATACGGTTGGGTATTCCGACGAACTGTATTTCAGCCGACTTTTTAAGAAGCATATGGGATTATCCCCCTCAGATTATATCAAGAATGCTCAAGTTCGCGTTGCAAATTTAAGTGCTATTTTTCATGGGAATTTGTCTGTGCTTGGGATAACGCCGAAGGTGAGCTTGCATAAAGACTGGTTCTTGGAGCCGGATCTGACGCCGTATATGGAACAAATCCGGAACTGCCACCCTGACGTAATACTATGCGGTCCTCTTCCAGAAGAACTGTTGGCATCCCTTTCCCATATAGCTCCAGTCACCGTCATTCACTGGCGCGATTACAGCTGGAAGGAAACGCTGCTGATCATCAGCAGAGTTTTTGGTTTGTCCAGTGTAGCTCAGCGCTGGCTTACGTATTTTGACATGAAGGTGGAAAATGCCCGGGAGCACATTCGGGAACGGCTTGGCGGCAAGCCTTTTCTGCTCGTAAGCGCGCAAGAAAAGCATTATCGGGTATACGGCTTAACGCGTAAGAAGATGAGGGATTTATTTTATGATGAATTAAAAATAACGCCGCCAAAGCCTGCCGAAGAGGTGTCTTTTCTCGATACATTTTCTCTCCATGAGGTTGCCTCATGGGACTGTGATAATGTGCTGTTCTTCGTCTCAACCATGTATCCGAACGAGTATTGTCTTAATCTGGAGGCAGCCTGGAGGCGCCTGAAACAAACGCACAGCAGCAGACAGCAGCAAATCATATTTATCCGTCACCAGGGACTGCTGATGTATAACGCCACGATGCATGACAGCTTAATTGATGAGACCATGTATCATTTATTGTCCAAATCATGACGGTGACAAAAAATCCATCCCGAAAACAGGAAATTCCATTCACGCGAACCGGCAATCATGCAAAAATAGGAAACGTTGATAACGATTCTCACTCTAAGAGGGGATCGGGAAGACAGAATTGGAGGGTATATGGAGCTAACAAAACTCATTAGAGAACGGCGTTCCGTTCATCAATTTGAAGATAGACCACTCTCCGTAGAGTTCGTCACCGAGCTTCTGGATACAGCCGTCTGGGTGCCTAATCACCGGATGACGCAGCCGTGGCGCTTTGTCATTATTCTGGGGGAAGGCCGCCAAAAGCTGGCGGAGATCGTTCGCAAGTTCAGGGAGGCTAACGAGCCGGACCCGGAGAAAGCGAAGGAGATCGGACAAAAACTGTATAACAAGTTCATGTCCGTCCCGATGTTCATCGCGGTCGTTCTGCAGGTAAATGCGAACCCCACCATCGCGGAAGAGGATTATGCCTCGGCTGCATGCCTGATTCACAATTTCAGCTTGCTGGCGTGGGAGAAGGGCATTGGTATGGTGTGGGAAACCTATCCGCTGCTGAAGGTGGAGGCGTTCAGGGAAGCTTTCGGAGTGAAGCCGGGCGAGCGAATCATCGGCAGTCTGCATACTGGATATCCTGGCAGAATTCTCTCCGCACAGGAGCGCATTCCCGCCGGTGAACGTCTGACAGTCATAGAATAGGCTATGAAAAAAAGATATTTAGGGATTGCTCTCATTATTTTCTCGATTACATCGCTTTTTATAGGGGTTAAAGGGATAAGTCCCCTTGATTTGTTTCATTTAACAGAGGATCAAGCCCATATTTTGCTGGTAAGCCGGATCCCGCGCCTGATAAGCATTGTCATCGCAGGAGTGAGCATGAGTGTGATCGGGCTGCTCATGCAGCAACTCAGCCGCAATAAATTCGTATCTCCGACAACCGCGGGGACGATGGATTGCGCGAGGCTCGGCATTCTCGTGGCCATGCTGCTGTTCGCAGATGCGACGCCGCTGCAGAAAATCTTGGTCGCCTTTGTATTTACATTGGCCGGCACCTATGTATTCATGAAGATTCTGGACCGCATTCGGTTCAAAGATACGATTTTTATCCCGTTGGTAGGCCTCATGTTCGGGAGTGTCATTACCTCCATTTCCACCTTTTTCGCGTATAAGTTTGATCTCATCCAAAATATTTCCTCTTGGCTGCAGGGCAACTTCGCAACAGTGATGAAGGGGCGCTATGAGCTGCTGTACATCAGCATTCCGACGCTGATCATTGCTTATCTCTATGCCAATCGTTTCACGATTGCGGGGATGGGCGAGGATTTCTCGTTGAATTTGGGGCTGAATTACCGTCGGGTCGTCAACATCGGTTTGGTTATCGTCGCAGTCGTCGCTTCGGTTAACATTTTGAGCGTGGGAATTATCCCGTTTCTCGGCTTGGTTATTCCGAACATTGTATCCATTTATCAAGGGGATAACTTGAAGAAGATTGCGCCGCATACAGCGCTGCTGGGGGCCGTTTTCGTTCTGTTCTGCGACATTCTGGGTCGCGTACTCATCTATCCCTACGAAATTCCAATCGGCTTAACCGTCGGGGTGATCGGGAGCGGGCTTTTCATTTACTTGCTGCTGAGGAGACAAGCTTATGACGTTTAGATGGAAGCTCAGTTTGCTCGCGATCGTTGCTCTGGGCGTTACAGCCGCTTTCCTAACGGTGAATGCCGGAGGGAATTGGGATTATATCCTCCCTAGAAGAGGCAGCAAGGTCATCAGCATCTTGTTAACAGGCGCAGCAATTGCTTATTCGACCATTTTGTTTCAGACGATTACGAACAACCGGATTTTAACCCCGAGCATTATCGGTCTGGATGCTTTGTATATGCTCATTCAAACCACCGTTATTTTTCTGCTTGGCTCGAAGAGCGCGCTATCGGCGAATGTGAATATGAATTTTGTCATTACCGTTGGCTTGATGTCGCTTTTCGCTTTACTGCTTTTTAAATTTTTGTTTAAAAGTGAAAGACGGAACTTGTACTTCCTGCTGCTGTTCGGCATTATTCTCGGCACCTTTTTCGGCAGCTTCACGACGTTTATGGAAGTGCTCATTGACCCCAATGAATATGCGATTTTGCAGAGCCGTTCCTTTGCCAGCTTTAATAACGTCAACAGCAAACTGCTGCTCATTTCAGTCATTTCAAGCATTCTGATTGGGCTGTACAGCCTGAGATTCCTGAAATACTTGGATGTCATTTCGCTGGGCAGAGAGCATGCCGTGAATCTCGGTGTTCCTTACGAGTATGTCGTGAAACGGCTGCTGATCATCATTGCAGTTCTGGTTTCCATTGCGACGGCATTGGTCGGTCCGGTCACCTTCCTGGGTCTCCTTGTGGCCAACCTTTCTTACCAGTTTATGAAGACGCATCGGCACCGTTATTTGATCCCCGGCTCAATCCTGATTAGCGTCATTGCTTTGGTAGGAGGCCAGTTGATTATGGAACGCATCTTCAGCTTCTCCACACCGCTTGCGGTCATTATCAATTTCGTCGGAGGCGTTTACTTCTTATACCTGCTGCTAAGGGAGAATAAGTCATGATTGAAGTCAGAAATGTGTCCAAATCCTACGGAAACAACCCCGTATTGGATAATGTATCGCTCCGGATCGGCAAGGGCCGGATTACGTCGCTTATAGGTCCTAACGGCGCCGGCAAGAGCACCCTCATCTCATTGATTTCCCGGCTCCTGACGAAGGACAGCGGTGAAATTCTCATTGACGGCGAGGAAGTAAGCAAAGCCAACAGCCAGGAATTAGCCAAGAAGCTTGCTATTCTCAAGCAGTCCAATCACATCAATGTGCGCCTGACCGTGCGGGATTTGGTAAGCTTCGGGAGATTCCCCTACTCACAGGGCAAATTAACCAAAGCAGATTGGCAGTTCGTTGATCAAGCCATCCGGTATATGGAGCTTGAGGACATGCAGCATAAATACCTTGATCAACTAAGCGGAGGTCAAAACCAGCGGGCATTTATCGCGATGGTTATCGCGCAGGATACGGAGTACATTCTGCTCGATGAGCCGCTCAACAATTTGGATATGAAACATTCGGTTCAAATTATGAAGGTGCTGCGACGGCTAGCGGATGAATTGGGCAAAACGGTTATTATCGTCATCCATGATATTAATTTTGCTTCCTGCTACTCGGATTATATTGTGGCTTTTAAACAGGGCAAGTTGGTGAAGGAAGGTCCAGTAAGTGAAATCATTGATTCCGCAGTCCTGCGCGATATTTATGAGATGGACATTGCGATTCGAGAGATAAACGGAAATAAGATTTGTGTGTATTTTAAGTAAATGAAAGAGGTGTCTAGCGATGAGTAGAAAAATAGTAGTCTTGATCTCAGCAGTAATGATCGCGATTTTTGCAGCCGCATGCGGCAATGGAAGCGGGGCCGGTACAGAAACGGCGAAGCCTGCGGCAGCCAGCCCGCAAGCAACAGCGGCGGCTACGGCTGCGGTTCCGGCGGAAATAACAGTGAAGCACAAACTAGGGGAAACGAAAGTGAAAACGAATCCGAAGAAAGTTTTCGTTTTCGATTACGGCGTGCTAGATTCCCTGGATCGTTTGGGGGTTGAGGTTACAGGGGTTCCGCAAGCGAGCCTTCCTTCTTACTTGGGGAAATTCAAGGATTCCAAATACATCAATGGCGGCACTTTGTTTGAGCCGGATTTCGAGAAAATCAATGCAAGCAAAGCGGATCTGATCATCATCTCCGGCCGTGCAGAGAAAGCTTACGCTGAGCTTAGTAAAATTGCGCCGACCATTTTCATGGGCGTGGATAACACGAAATACATGGAATCTTTTAAGGAAAACGTTGTGACCTTAGGTAAAATCTTCGGCAAAGAAGCGAAAGCGGAAGAGGAAATCGCTAAAATTGACGGAGCTGCCAAGCAGCTGCAGGCTAAAGCTTCCGCCACAGGTAAGAACGCACTGATTGTTCTTGTGCAGGACACGGCGCTGAGCGCTTACGGGGCAGGGTCCCGTTTCGGCATCATCCATGACGTGTTTGGTTTCAAGCAGGCGGACAGCAAAATCGAAGTGTCTACGCACGGTCAAAATATCTCGAACGAGTATATCCTGGAGAAAAATCCGGACTATTTATTTGTGGTCGACCGCGGCAAAGTCGTGGACGGGAAATCGACAGGCAAGCAAATCATTGAAAATGAGCTTGTGAAAAAGACAAATGCGTTCAAGAACGGCAACATCATTTATCTGGATGCGAACTATTGGTACCTTTCCGGCGGCGGCTTGATTTCCGTTGAAGGCATGGTGAAGCAGGTAGCGGATTCCGTGAAATAAGGCAAAAGGCCCGCCGCTGGATACACATCCATGGGGGCCTTTTTTCTAAGTTGCAGATACAGGCTTAATCGCTTCTGTCCATTCCGTAAATTTCTGGAGGGCAGTTCTTTGTTCAATCGCATGCCTGGCCATATAAATTCCTTCTTCAATGGACCCGGCTTTCTGGGAAACCCAGAGGCGCACAGCGCTGTTGAGCAGCACCATGTTCAAGAACGGAAGTTCAGCTTCTCCGCGCAGGACGGCCAACGCAGTTTCTCCTTGGAGCTCAGCGGTCCATTCGATTTCAGGCACTTCAACCATCAGTTCGTAGATTTCAGGATCAACAATGAATAATTCACTGGAGCCTTCTTGAATAACGTAAGTTCGCGTGCGTTTCTCCACGGAAAGGTCTTCTGAACCTTCCATGCCCTGCACGACGATCCCGCGGGTGATGCCCAATTCGATAAGTAAATTCGTAATTTTCTCGAAAACCGTGCCGTGAAACACGCCGACAGCCATGTAAGGCGCTTCTGTGAAACGAAGCAATTTCTCGGCCGTGTTAAATACGGTCCGCAAGCCAAGCTCGATGCGGAGTTCCCGCAGCTCTCCAAGCGGTGCGCACCAGCTCTCCGTTGGCGTGAACAGGAACCCTGTTCGTGCCGCTGCGGAGATCAGCGCTTCGCGCGATGTCGTCAGCAGGGGGACGCCAAGAGCGTCCAGCACATCCGTCAGTGTGATGCCCCATTTGGGCGGCATGCTCGGACTGCCGTGCAGCGTAGTTGGAAGACCGCAGGCCGCAAGCACGAACGCGGTCGGCAGGGTCGCGATGAACGAACGGGAGCGTCCATCATAAGGTCCGGCACAGTCCATGCTGCCGGGAATCGGATAAGCAACGGTCCGTTTGCGCAGCGCGTGGATGAAGGCTTTAATCTCATCGGGCGATTCCATTTTGATGCGTTCTGCAACTAGAAAGGCACCCATCTGAGCTTGTGTGGCACCGCCGGTTAGTATGAGCTCTGCTGCTTGGGAAGCCTCTTCATACGAAAGATCTCTCGCTCCGCGTTTGCCGCGGCCTACTTCTTTTAATAAAGATATCATCGTTTTCGGCCTCCTTGATTCTGGTCTCGTAGTAGTTGGTACACCTTGACGATGGAGGTAGCGACATCTACCATACGTTTACGCTCATTCATGGCTTGTTTTCGCAAAAAGTCGTATGCCTCCGCTTCGGAAATGCCTTTAAGTTCGCATAAAATCCGTTTGGCCTGATCGACCCATTTGCGTTCTTCCAGCTTGGAGAGGAGCTGTTCGCGCTCTTGCTGCCATTCGGTTCTTTGGAAATAGTGATTCACGCCCAAAAGCAGTGCACAGTGAATTTCAAGCGGACTCATCGTTGAACCGATTAAACCATCTATACCTGCATCCATTCTGCATTCATTAGAAGGAAAAGTGTGCGTATCACACCACCAGAAGAGGGGGAGGCTGCGCTGGGCGAGCACGCGTAAGCGCCATGTCTCCACTTGATCTGGGTTTACACTTAATAATATCGCATCGACTTTAGGAAGGATGAAGGAAATTTCTTGAGCCGTAGATGCCGTATAGATGCGAAACCCCAAATCCTTCAACACCTCGTCTGGTAAGGATGGAAGGGTACGATTTGAATAGCTCATCTCGGTTGTAGATGGCGAGGAGGTAGCTGAGCGAGTTTGCTTCAACTCGTCGATCAGTATAAATGATTGCAACATTTGAATACCTCCATCGTGTAAGCTTAATACCTTATGGCAACTTTATGTGAGGTTTCTAGGGTGATTGAATTGTTATACGGTACAACTATAGCATATACGCCTGTTTTTTGTCGATGTAGTAGGAGAATCTGACATTTAAAATATTTTTGTGTTATGTTTATTGACATACACGTGGAGCCGTACTATAATCAAGTTAGAAATCGGCACAATGATGTGCCACTAACTAGGCAATGGCGCCTATCCTCTTACAAATACGTAACCGGATAGGCTTTTTATGTTTACTTTACGAATTAGTAATGAACAGGCTGTTCACGAAGAAGTGGCAGCAATGGCGAAGAGGCCGGTAAACATCCCACGTATGGTGGGTTATGTTTGTCGGCCTTTTTTGTCCATAGCATGCAAGCAGAAGTCAGGATAGGAAAAAAAGAAGGCGAAAAGCCTCGCAAAAGGAGTGGGAAGATCATGGTTGATCGGAAAAGTTTTATGCAAGTGGGACACAAAGGGTCTTTGTTCAGCGCATTCTTGTATTTTGACATGAGCTTCATGGTATGGGTGCTGCTGGGACCGCTGGCGGTCATTCTGGCTAATGATTTCCACTTAAATGCCGCCGAGAAAGCGAACCTCGTTGCCCTGCCTACTTTAGGCGGAGCGGTGCTTCGACTGGTGCTGGGCGTTCTGACCGATAAGATCGGTCCTAAGCTCACTGGACAAATCGGATTATCATTAACCTTGATTCCTTTATTCTGGGGATGGCAGTTCGCTGACAGTATGGGAGATATGTACTTCGTTGCATTGATGCTCGGTATTGCCGGGGCGAGTTTTGCAGCCGCACTGCCGCTTGCAAGCTCCTGGTACCCGCCGCAGTATCAAGGGTTGGCAATGGGAATTGCCGGAGCGGGGAACAGCGGCACGATCTTCGCTACTCTTTTTGCTAACCGGATTGCCCAGCATTATGGCGACTGGCATGTTGTATTCGGCATTGCGATGATTCCAATTGCCATAACCTTGGTTATCTTCAGTATTTTAGCGAAAAACAGCCCGAATAAACCGGCGCCTAAAACCGTAGCTGAATACGGCAAAGTGTTGAAACAAAAGGATTCTTGGTTGTTCTGTATTTTATATAGCGTAACGTTCGGCGGTTTCGTCGGCATGTCAACCTACTTAACCATCTTCTTTAATACTCAATATGGTCTCTCGCCGGTTCGCGCAGCGGATTTTACAACCCTATGTGTGATCGGCGGAAGCTTCTTCCGGCCGGTAGGCGGTTGGTTGGCGGATAAAGTAGGCGGCATTCGGATGCTGATGGGGTTATACGGGGTTGTTGCATTAATGATGGCGGGGATTTCAACGCTTCCAGCACTGCCGGTTACAACGGTCTTGTTATTCGTTGCGATGATGGCTTTTGGAATGGGCAATGGTTCGGTATTCCAACTAGTTCCACAACGCTTCAAAGCGGAAATTGGCGTAGTAACCGGTATTGTTGGCGCAGCAGGCGGGCTTGGCGGTTATTTCCTACCAAAAATTCTAGGGAATGTGAAGTTAGCAACAGGCTCATTCACGCCAGGCTTCCTCATTTTGAGCGCTATTGCGGCATGCTGCATCCTTCTGATCGCAGTTGTCCAAGGGCAATGGAAACGCAGTTGGATTGGCGAAGGCGGTAAGGTGAAAGTATCACAGACGGCTATTGATAGCGTGCATGCTTAAGTAAATGGTACGGCTGCTGGTCCTGCACAGTGTTAATGGCGGGATCGGCAGCGCCCAATTAAACCTTTTTGCCCATGCAGCTTGGCGGTTTACACGACTCAGCGGCTCAGTGATTCAGGAATTTCGGAATTCTCAGGCTGTATGGGCAAAGACGTTTGCGACTTACCGTCTTTGGCAGTTCAAATTTTGAACTGCTTGAGCTCCATATCCCATACTTGCCAATTGGGAGTGATCGCGTAGACTGCTGCTCCCAGTTGGATTTTTTTCCGGATATGGATAACAAAGTGATATGGGATATAGAGATAGACACACTAGAGAGGAAGATGAGACCATGACTCAAAAAGAAAAGTTGGTTTTAGTCGGAAATGGGATGGCGGGCGTCAACGCGGTTGAACATTTGCTTAAACTTACTCCTGATAAATATGAGGTAACTATTTTTGGTACTGAGCCTCATCCGAATTACAATCGTATTTTGCTATCCTACGTACTTTCGGGAGATTCCAAAGTAGAGGATATCGTGATCCATCCCTATGAATGGTACGTAAACAATAAGATTACGCTCTATACAAACCAAACGGTGACGGAAATCGATACAACGGCTCAAACTGTATCGAGCGATAAAGGAGTAACGGTTTCCTACGATAAATTGATTTTGGCAACAGGATCCAATCCTTTTATGATTCCACTGCCTGGCGCAGATAAAGAAGGGGTTATGGCCTACCGGACCATCCGTGATTGTGAAATCATGATTGAATCCGCCAAAAAATATAAAAAGGCGATCGTGATCGGCGGCGGCTTGCTCGGATTGGAAGCAGCGAGGGGCTTCTTGAATTTAGGAATGAAAGTGGATGTCGTTCATATCGTCGATACGATTATGGAGCGTCAATTGGATCGCACTGCGTCCAAAATGCTGCAGGCAGCTCTGGAAGAGCAAGGAATTAACTTCTTGCTAGAGAAGCAATCAGCAGAAATCATCGGTGATAAACGGGTTACCGGTTTGAAATTCAAAGACGGCACTGTGGCTGAAGCGGATCTGATCGTTATGGCGGTAGGTATTCGTCCGAATGTAGCGCTTGCCAAAAATGCTGGCCTGGATTGTAATCCTGGCATTATCGTAAATGACTATTTGCAAACTAGTGTTCCCAATGTGTATGCGGTAGGGGAATGCGCGATGCACCGTGGCATTGCATATGGTCTGGTAGCGCCGCTTTATGAACAAGGTGCTGTGTTAGCGAAGCATTTGGCAGGCGTGGAAACAGGTCCTTATGAAGGCTCCGTTCTCTATACGAAGTTGAAAGTATCCGGTGTTGACGTTTTCTCAGGCGGGAAATTCGGGGATGAAGAAGGAACCAAAGCGATTCGCATTCATGATGAGTTCACAGGTGTGTACAAGAAAGTCGTGATCAAGGATAACAAAATTATCGGTGCGGTGCTCTTTGGAGATACGGCGGACGGCACGAGGCTTATGCAGATGATCCGTGAAGAAACAGATGTCAGCGGCATGGCTAAGACATCGATTTTGACGGATTCAGAGGGTGGAGGCGGAGCGGCTTCCGGTGTTGCCGATATGAAAGACGATGCGATTATTTGCGGATGTAACGGCGTAACCAAAGGAACGATCTGTTCGGCAATTAAAGAGCAAGGCTTAACCTCCGTTGAAGAGGTGAAAAACTGCACGACGGCTTCCCGTTCTTGCGGCGGCTGTAAACCGCTTGTCAGCGATTTATTAGCTTTCACGCTGGGCTCCTCTTACGATAAAAATGCTGTCAAAGAATCGATTTGCTCCTGTACGGACCATACACGGGATGAAGTGGTTGAGGCTATTAGAGAAAAAGGTCTGTCGCATGTACGTGAAGTGATGAGCGTGCTCAATTGGAAAAATGAAGAGGGCTGTTCCAAATGCCGCCCTGCGCTTAACTACTACCTGGGTATGGTAAGCCCTGAAACTTATAAAGACGATAGCACATCGCGCTTCGTTAACGAGCGTATGCATGCAAATATTCAAAAGGATGGCACCTACTCGGTAGTTCCGCGAATCTATGGCGGCGTAACGAACCCGACCGAATTGAAGCGGATTGCGGAAGTAGCGGAGCAATTCAATGTTCCGACAGTGAAGTTTACCGGCGGACAACGACTCGACTTGCTTGGCGTGAAGAAAGAAGATCTTACCGCAATGTGGGAAGCGCTGGATATGCCTTCAGGTTATGCGTACGGTAAAGCGCTGCGTACCGTCAAAACATGCGTCGGCGAAACCTTCTGCCGGTTCGGTACTGGTGATTCGATGGCGGTGGGCATTGAGCTGGAGAAGCGCTTTGAGCGGTTGAACACACCGGCTAAAGTGAAGCTTGCGGTATCGGGATGTCCTCGGAACTGTGCGGAATCCGGTATTAAGGATTTGGGCGTTGTATCCGTAGACGGCGGTTGGGAGCTGTATGCCGGAGGAAACGGCGGTGTGAAGGTACGCGTTGGCGACCTCTTAACAACAGTGAAGACAGAGCAAGAAATTATCGAATATACGGAAGCCTATTTGCAGTATTATCGCGAAACCGGCAAATACGGCGAGCGCACGAGCGAATGGGTACACCGTTTGGGTATCGAGAAGATCCGTGATGTCGTTCAAAATGAGGAAGAGCGCAAACAATTATGCGCCCGAATGGACCAAGCGCTTTCCGTGACGAAGGACCCTTGGAAACAAGCGATCGAAAGCAAAAAAATTCAGCGCGACCTGTACGAAGTCGTAGAGCTTAACTAATAAATCACTCAGGAGGAGAAGACCATGAAAACACGAGAAGAGCAAATGATCTGGGTTGAGGCCGTATCTTATGAGGATTTAGCAGTGAATACAGGCAAAACGATTCGTTATCAAGGGGAGGAGGTAGCTCTCTTCAAGATGAAAAGCGGCAAGCTAACCGCGATTCAAAACCGTTGTCCGCACAAAGAGGGTGTGCTTGCGGAGGGTATTGTCTGTGACGAGCACGTTTTCTGTCCGATGCATGACCGCAAAATTCATCTTCCTTCAGGGCTCGTGCAAGCACCGGATACGGGCTGTGTGCAAACATATTCGACGAAAGTTCATGAGGGAACTGTTTTCATAGGATTCCCGGTAGGGAAAGAATTGGCTTGTTAAGCGTGGGGTGAACATGAAATCACCATTACTGACCATATCGACAGATCAACCCTCCTCCCATTGCTGCTTCTGCAGCATGCAGTGTGGTTTGGAGATTATACCGAGCGAGAAGACATCCGGTCTCATCACTAAACCAAGCCAGAACTTTCCGGTCGCCACTGGCCGTCTCTGCCAAAAGGGATTGAATGCCTTGGATCATGTGTTTCATGCGGAGCGCATTCTCGAGCCATTGGCAAGGTCGGCCAACGGATCAGGGCGTTGGCAAACGGTGACATGGGAGCACGCCTATGCCGACATTGCAATGCGCATCCAAAGCCTGCAATCGGAACATGGTGCAGATGCAATTGGCGTATACGGCGGCGGATCTTTAACCAATGAAGTTTGTTACTTGCTCGGCAAGTTCACCCGTGTTGCTTTGAGAAGTAAATATATCGATTACAATGGCCGTTACTGTATGTCTTCAGCAGCGGCGGCCTCCAATCAAGCCTTCGGCATTGACCGGGGGATGACGATGCCTTTGTCCGAAATTCCGAATGCTAAATATTTAATCCTAGCCGGCACCAACATTGCGGAATGTCAGCCGACTATGATGCCGTACCTGCTTGAAGCGAAGAAAAAAGGCGCGGTAATTGTCACGATTGACCCACGCAATACGATGACGTCCAAGGTTGCTGATATTCATGTCCGCTTACAACCTGGGTTCGATTCGGTGTTTATCAATGGTCTCCTGCATGTCATGGTGGAAGAAAAGCTTGTCGACGAACGCTTTATTCAGGAGCGGACATCGGGCTTTGAAAGCTTGAAGGAAGCCGTGAAACCTTTCACGCCGGGAAGAGTGGAGGAGTTGACCGGTATTCTGGAACCGGTGATTCGTACGATTGCCCGTGGTTTTGCAAAGGCTGAAACGGGGATTGTCCTGACGGCAAGAGGGTTGGAGCAGCAATCGAACGGCGTGGAGAATACGCTTAATTATATTAATTTGTCACTGGTCACGGGAAAAATAGGGCGTAAAGGCTGCGGTTATGGCGCCGTAACCGGCCAAGCAAACGGTCAAGGCGGACGCGAGCATGGGCAAAAGGCTGACCAGCTTCCAGGTTACCGCTCTATTGAAGACCCTGCTGCGCGTGAGCATGTCGCTGGGGTATGGGGCATCGATCCCAGCGAGCTTCCCGGCAAGGGCGTCTCGGCCTATGAGCTGCTGAAGAAGGTCGATGAAGGTGAAATCAAGGCGCTAATCGTGCTAGGATCAAATCCACTGGTCTCAAGCCCGAATAACCGCATGGTGGAGCGGGCGCTGCAAAAGTTGGATTTGCTAGTTGTTGTAGATATGTTTGAAACCGAAACAGCACGCTACGCCCACTATATTCTGCCGGGTTCTTCTTTCGCAGAAGCGGAAGGCACGATGACCAATTTGGAGGGACGCGTGTTTCACCGCCAAAAAGCCATGGAGCTGCCGGGAAACAGCAGGCTCGATTATCACATCCTTTGCGAGCTGGCTGAAGCGCTGGGGCGCGGCGCTTATTTTCAATATGCGGGTATTGAAAATGTGTTTCGTGAACTGGCTGCCGCAACGGCCGGCGGGAAAGCCGATTACAGCGGCATCACGTATCAAAGGCTGCAAGAAGAAAAAGGCCTATTCTGGCCTTGTCCTGCTCCTGATCACCCGGGAACACCGCAATTATTCGCAGATCATTTCCATCATCCCGACGGCAGAGCCAAATTATTCGGCATTCAGCCGAAGATGCCGGCAGAGCCGATCGATGCGGAGTATCCTTTCGTGCTGACAACCGGAAGGCTTGCCAACCATTATTTGAGCGGTGTACAAACGCGCCGGACGGAAGCGCTGAACAAGAAAGCTCCCGTTCCCGTTGCGGAGGTACATCCATGGCTGGCAAAGCGAATCGGACTTGGCATGGATAGTAAAATTCGCATAACGAGCCGTCGCGGTTCGCTTGTTTTTGAAGTCAAGGTGACAGAAGGTATTCAGCCTCGTACGGTTTTCGTCCCTTTTCACTGGGGCGATGAGCACTCGATCAATGTGCTGACGAACGATGCGCTCGATCCAACAAGCCGAATGCCGGAGTTTAAGATATGTGCAGTACAAGTGGAACGTGTATAGAAGACCGTATTCAGCTTAGTTGGCTAGGCCAAAGAACTAAGCTTGTGCGGTCTTTTTCTGCGCCCAGAAGCTTTAGAACCTCCTGACCAGGCGAATCGGAGATACGAACACCGTTCCACGTGTCGATGACGATTTTACGCAGCTGATGGTGTTTGAGCAATTGTCGGAACAACAGTCGCAGCTCGTGAGCGGTCTCCGCTATTTCAAGGTTACCGCTAGTCAGCTGATAGATGCGCTTCCCGTTGTTTTCAATCCAATACAACCACTCGCTGCCCTTAAGTGCTAAGTAGTTGCCGCTTTTGCGTGCAAAGGAAATGCCGGCTATGTCAGGCCACGGGACCAACAGTCCAAAAGGATTAGCGGGATCGACAGCACTGACCAGCGTGAAGGCAGGATGATGATCTGAGTCAGCTGCCGAAGGCTGATGCAATAGACGGATAAAGTCTTTCGTCGCGAATTGGAGCGCATGTAAATCGGCGATAAATAGTCCTCGAACGACAAGTCCCCACTCTTCCAATTGACGCAAAGCGGTATGAATCGCTTCCCATGGAAAAGGGCAAAGGGCAGCAACAAGGTCTTTGGTGATCAGGCCGAAGCGCTCTAATAGATGATGTGTCCACTGCATGGCGGAGGATTGTCTGTCAAAGGAGGCGTTATGCAGTGTACTTAAGGCATACCAACGGCCAAGTCCTGATTGGAATTTGTCCCCTTTCTTCGAAGCGGAAGTACTCGCAGCATGAAGCCGCAGCGGCGTGAACTGATCATTGGCGGCCTGTCCATCCCAGACGAGCTGGAGCAGTTCTTCCAAGAGTAGGGAAGGGGGCTTTCCAGTTTCAAGGCCAAGCTTGCTGAGAAAGACAGCTCCTTTGTCCTGCAGCAGGCTGAGAAGCTCCGGCTCGGAGACGGGTTTATGGCGCATAGCGGCAAGACATGGTTCGAAAATGGCGGAACTTTCGGCCAGAAAGAAGGCAATACGCCCTTCTTTTTCGTCGGGCTCCTTGCGGCCGATCCACAGAACTTCACCTGATGAGCACAAGGTGTCGAGGTCTTGCTTCCGGTAGGAAAGCTGCCTGGTCGGGAATAAGACAGACTCCCATAGTGAAACAGGCAGGAAGAAGCCCTGCAAATTGGAGATGATATCGCGCAGCGGTTCCATGCCCGGAACATCTGTTCTGCTTGTCAACTTGCGGATGAGCGGCATGTGTGCCAGGAAGGCGATCGGGAGAATCGCCGAGCTGTCACGCCTGAGCAACTGAAGAGACTGGCGTATTAATCGCGATGCGACCTTGGTGCTTGTCCAAAGCGATTCCAATTCGGGATCGGCAAAAGGTGCAGGCTCCAGCAGGCGGGCCTTTGCTGCTTCCTCGATCCAGCGCGTAACGAGCGCAGCCTCCAGCTCATAGCGGGCCGCGAGCTCCTCTGCGGTGATGGAGAGCTTCCCATCCGCATATCTTTGGAAGACGAACGTCCTGGAGAGGGCGTCTAAGGAGAGTGAAGCATAGAATTCCACCTCATCGCTGCATATGTAACGAGTTTCCCCTGTGAAGGGGGCGTGTGCAGCTTTGCCCTGCTCAAGCAATTCATAAATCCAGGCTTGGGCAGAGGATTCGGAGGCTGAACCAGCCTTGACGAGCTCGGAGACAGACGCATCGCCGTGTTCTTTTAAATAACGAAATACATGCTGAGCGTTCGTCCATGCTTTTTCCGTCGTGGAGAGCTTCGTCTCTTCGGCTTCCAGGACTTGAGGGCTTATCGCGTTTCGAACGGTCTCCGCTCCGAATATATCGGCTGCCATCTGCCTGCTGAAGCCTAGCAGTTCAACTTGCAGGTCCTGGGATAGGCTATCCGACTCATATATTTTTTGCGCCACATAATCAGATTGAAATTGAGCCGCTAGCGGCGAAGGGAAATGGTTGCGGTGAACGGCAAACTGAATTTCTCCTGCCTGAATGGCTTCCAAAATGATTTGAAGATGCTCCATATCGACATGTTCTTCCAGGCATTCGCGCATAGCTTCTTGAAAAAGCGGGAAACGCTCTTTGTAAGGCAGAGCTTCTTTCATAAGCTCCTGACCGCGAAGCCGCTTGAGCCAGGCAGGCATTCGAGTAAAGCTGCGGGAAAGCAGCAAGGAGGTTTCCGCAAGCCGCTGGAAGGCCGCTCCAAACATGCCTGACTCCGCGACAGCTCCGATAATCAAATGATCTGCTTCTCTATAGGAAAGGGACATGATGGCATGCACAACGGATTCTTGATAGCTGGGAAAAATCAACTCGATGCCATTATCCTTGGCATTCGTATAGATGGCTTTATGCCCTGTGTGGATAAGATGCTTCTCCAGAGCCATTAACCAAGTGCGGTTTACTTTACGGCCGAATAGGCTGTGCAGGACATAATGGGTTTGGTTCTGTTCATCGGCAAAAGCTTCAATCACGACCGTTTGATCGGTCGGTACCGTATTGACCGCAATCTGATTACGGATGAGGCTGATCAGAGATTGGCTGGCTTCCCCGTCAAAGAAATACTGCTCCATTAGCCATTCTTGGACATCCAGATCTCCTTGCGTGCGTGAATGTGCCTGCAGGCGATCGCGCAATTCGCGCCAGAGGAGCCCCGTTTGAACGCCGAGCTGATAAGACTTTCCGCCGGTTTCCCCGCGCCAGAAGGGGATTTCGCTGTACCGGTTGTCGGCTTCCTGCACATAGATGCGCTCCGGACGCTTGCGGACGATTCGCCAAGAAGCCGTGCCAAGCTGGAATACGTCGCCGATCGACGATTCGTGTATGAATTCCTCATCCAGCTCACCCAGATGAAGGCCTGTTTCGTTATGATGCACGGGATAGGCCGTGCTCTGGGGAATTGTGCCCGCGCCCGTCAGCGCGGCCATTTGTGTGGCCGCTAATCGTTCCAAGCGGCCGGTTTCGCGGTCCCATGCGATGAGCGGACGCGCAAAGGGGTACAAACCCGCCAGCACCTCCAGCATGGCGAGCCAGCGCTCCTTCGGCAGCTCGCGGAAGGAGTCGCTCTGCGCGAGGAGGCGCGCCAGGAGCGCAACATCCAGCTCGTCCGCCATCGCGGCCATCGCAACGAGCTGCTGCGCCAGCACATCGAGGCTGCCCCGCGGGATGCGGATGGCCTCGATGTCGCGCGCCGCGATCCGCCGGCCGAGCACCGCGAGCTCCGGCAGCAGGCTGCGGCTGCGCGCGAGCAGCACGCCGCGGCTAACGCTGCCGACGGCGTGGCCGGCGCGGCCGATCCGCTGGATACCTGCGGCAGCGGTGAAAGGCGAGTCGATCTGGATGACCAGATCGACATGGCCGACGTCGATGCCGAGCTCCAGCGACGACGTGGCCACCAGGCAGCGAAGCTCGCCGGCTTTGAGCTGGCGTTCGACCTCGAGCCGGATCTCGCGGGCGACGCTGCCATGATGGCTGCGCGCGATCTCATGTCCGACATGGTCATTGAGTCGCAGGGTTAGCCGTTCGCAAAGCCTGCGGCTGTTTGCGAAGATGAGTACGGTGCGGCAGCCTTCCATCAGCTGCAGTAGGCGCTCGACAAGAGGCGTCCAGATCGCCTCTTTATCCGCTGCCTTGGCCTTTGCAGGCTCCGGCATCGTCACCTGCAGCGCGTAGTGCTTCTCTGCTTTGCTCTCGATAATCGCGACGGGGCGCGGTTCGTCCGCTTCCCATCCGCCGAGAAAACGAGCGACCCGCCAGATCGGTTTCTGTGTAGCGGAAACACCGATCCGCTGAACGGATCGCCCGCACCACACGTCCAGCCTTTCCAGTGTCAATGACAAATGCATTCCCCGCCTATCCGCAGCCAGATCGTGAATTTCATCGATGACGACCTGTTCTACGCTCTTTAACATTTCTCTTGCACGCGGAGAAGTAAGCAGCAGGTAAAGCGACTCCGGCGTCGTTACCAGCAGATCCGGCGGGTGCTTCAACATGGATGCCCGCGTGCTCTGTGTGGTGTCGCCGGTGCGAACACCGACACGGAGTCCGTGCCAGACGGCATCCTTTTCGAGCGTGGACGCGAGCTCTTCAATCTCGGTCATAAAATGAAACAAATGATCATGAATATCATTGTTGAGCGCTTTAAGCGGCGTCACCACAAGCACACGAACACCGGGGGCGTAAAGTTCACCGGCAGCCTGCTTCTTTTTCACAACACCGTCCATACAAGGCAGCAAAGCTGCCAAAGTTTTGCCGGAACCGGTAGGGGAAGAGATGAGGGTATGCGTGCCGGAGCTTATTTCTTTCCAAGCCTGCTTTTGCACGTCAGTGGGCTCGCCGAAGCGTGAAAAAAACCATTTTTTCAGAATTGGATGAAATGGTGACAATGATGCATCCGGCGTAGGTACCATCCTATCATTCGCTCCCTTGCTCGCATTTTCTTCCAACATAGCATAATGTAGGCGCTTTCGCCAATGGAGTGCCGGTTGAATGCCTAGTGTGTGAGATTCGAATTGGAAAATATTTGTATGGGAAATGAAGGTATACCCTCCTAAAAATAACCATATCCACGAATTGTTCTGATGGATGCAGTTATCTAAGGAGAAGGAGTGTGAGTGAAGCTTGATGCTCAAAAAAGTAATCGCGACAGGCCTTGCTTTCGTAACGATCATGGGAACCAGCACAGCTGTTCTAGCTAAAGACAATAACAATCGAAAAGATGACGGGAATAAAGTCGAAATTCATCTCACTTTTAACGATTTGAAGAGCGCAGAATGGGCCATTCGCTACATTGCGAGTTTAGCATCGAAGCGTGTCTTTGAGGGATACGAGGATGGTACATTTAAACCGCAGAACACCGTTTCGCGCATTGAAGCGATTACGGCAGCCGTTCGACTCATGGGACTTCGCAGTCAAGCAGAATCATCATCCGAAATGAGCACTCATCTTAATTTTAAAGATGCCAATAAAGTTCCTTCGTGGGCTGTTGGTTATGTAGCTGTTGCGCTAGAAAATGATTTATTTGCCGAAAATGACGACACCGTTCAGCCCCAAAAAGAAGGGGACCGGCTATGGGCGACAACGCTCTTGGTCAAAGCTCTGAAGCTGGATGCTCAGGCCAAAGCCAAAATGAACACAGCTCTGCCTTTCAAAGACGCGAAGCAGATCCCAGCAGGCTCCGTTGGTTATGTGGCCGTTGCCATTGAAAAAGGTTTAGTAGACGGCTTCGAAGACAATACGTTTAGGCCTGGCCAGCCGGTGACACGGGCTCAGCTTGCGGCATTGCTTGATCGCACAGGAGGCCAATTGCCGAATCAAGGAAATAACACAATTACGGGAACAGTAAACAGTGTAGTTAACGGTAACGCACTAGTGATGACAAGCTCAGGAACGACATTGACCTATGCCTTGCATCCGGATGTTTACGTTTACCGGAACGGAATCAAAATAACTCCTTCCGCCCTGCAGGCTGGGGACGAGGTAAGTGTCCGGACTTTTAATAATCAAATTATTTATATTGAAGTGACCAAAACTGTTCAAACCATTATTAACAGTGGTACCGTTAGCGCAGCGGTTTCTAACAATACATTGACACTTACCAAATCGGGCGTTACCACGTCTTTGCTGCTTCATCCGGATGTCGTTGCCTATCGTAACGGTATTAGAGTGAGTCCCTATGAGCTGAAAATCGGCGATGAAATTAACATTCGCACCTCGGACAACAAAGTTATCTATATTGAGGTAACCAAGCCGGTAGTTCCGATATCCAGCAGCGGTACAGTCTCAGCAGTCGTAAGCAGCAATGTGCTGAAGCTTACAAAATCAGGAGTTACAACGGACTATACCTTGCATCCGGATGCAGTAATTTATCGCAATGGGGTGAAGGTTGCTGCTTCCGCACTGCAGGTTGGTGATGAGGTGAACGTTCGGACGTCGGAGAATAAAGTCATTTTTGTTGAAGTTACACAAACGGCGCAAGCACTCACAAACAGCGGAACCATTTCTGCAGCGGTGAGTAACAACGTACTAAAACTCAAGAAGGATGGCGTGAATTTTGAAATAACGCTGCATCCGGATGTCGTCGTTTATCGTAATGGCGTGAAGGTGGAACTGTCTGCGCTGCAGGTTGGCGATGTAGTCAACATTCGTACCTCAGAGAATAAGGTCATCTACATCGAAGTGACCAAAATGGTGCAGCCCATTACGAACAACGGCACCGTCAGTGCTGCTGTCAGCAACACTGAATTGAAGCTAACGAAGTCGGGCGTGACCACAGCGTTTGCGCTGCATCCGGATGTTATCGTTTATCGAAACGGCGTAAAGGTCAGACCGATTGATCTCAAAATCGGCGACGAAGTCGATATTCGTACCTCCGACAGTAAAGTCATATACATTGAAGTGACGAAAATGGTAGATGAGAATTTGCCATTTGATCTTCAAGGGAAATTAAGAGGAACGACCCTGAATGCTAAAGGGGAGCTTGCTACGATTTCTATCGTGCAAACCATTAATGGCAAGGAGCAAACGGCCATTTATCAAGTGGCTTCCAATGTGTCTATTTCCGGCAACTTGGCGTTGTTCAAGGAAGGGCGGCTTTTACAGCTGAAGGGCACGAATAAGGTTGTGACCTCTATCACGATATTGTGATTGAGATGAAGTGAAAATGAAAGTATGGGAATGGAAGAAGCCTCTAGGGGCTTCTTTTTTGTTGATTTGAACAGGGGCGGTGGAGAAATGGTTGTGTGACGTGCGAAAAGGCCGTCTCACTGATCCTGCGGTTGTCTAATCCCAACCGCAGCCGCCAAATCCCCGCTGTAACGTTGTTCTTCAACGCTAACTTAAGTTAAACGCACAACTTGTCCGCGATAACGCTGTTAAACAAGTTTAACGCTTGAGGGGGAAAGCCCCCGATCAACAACAAAAAAGCCCATCAATAATGGGCTAAAATCACAGCAATATCATTATCATTAAATTGAAAGGCGCCTTCTTCTGATTTTGTAAAATGATGGCCTCTTGACTCAATGTATTGGCAGAGTCGATACAGAATGCCTGGTTCCACATTCAGGAGTTTTGAAAGGGAAAACACATTTTTTTGATCGGTGATTACTTCCATCATGGATTGTAATAGCCTCCTATAGATGTAATGTACTTGTTAGTTATTATCATAGTACATGCTGGAGATCACTTACTGTCGAAATGTTGGGTTAACAAAACGTTCACTTTTAGCGTGCCCGTGCACCAACATAAAAGCCCTCGAATCCTCCACTAGGAGGCCTCGAAGGCTTACATGGATCCCTTTGCTGACGGAATCAGATCTTTAATTCCCCAAGCTTGATCAGTTCTACAACCGCTTGTGAACGACCCTTTACGTTCAGCTTCTGCATGACGTTCGAAATATGATTTCTCACAGTTTTTTCACTGATAAAAAGCTGCTGTGCGATATCCTTAGTCGTTTTGTCCTGCACTAATAGTTCGAATACTTCGCGTTCGCGGTTCGTAAGTAGAAATTTGTTTTTGTGGTCGCTGCCCATGGATGTGTGTCACCCCTCCTTGCTCGGGTATTGGGAAATACAAGGTTAAGGGATACAGTCAAAATTAGTTTATGAAGGGCTGCTGCCAATGGTGCGGTCTAGACGGAAAAATAGGCGGTATCCGCTTTTGAGTTTCTATTCGAGGCGTGGTAAGCTGAAATGAGGCATTTCTTTTGGGCAAAGGGGGCTTTTCTTATGTTCAAACGTGATTATTTTATGCGGCAGATCGAGCAAATGACGCAGGTGCTGCATCGCATTCTTTTTAATAAGGAACATATTCCACTGGGGGATGCCCAGCAGCAATTGGATGAGGCGAGCAGGCATTTGCTTGGGCTCAATCTTCGCTCTTTACAGGCTCTGTCCAGCAAAGATATTTTAGAATTGCTTTCCTATCATGGAAATTTAGATGTAGCGAAAGCGATGGTTATTGGGGATATGTTTGTTGGAGCTGGAGATCTGCTGCGACAGCATGAACAAACCGATGAGGCTTACCCTGTTTATGTAAAATCCCTTGATTTACTGCTTCACCTCTCTCTTTCCTCCGAGGTTGATCCGAAGGATGAGGAGAATGCAGAGATTTCTTCCCGAATTCAGACGAGTCTGGACCGGCTTAAGGCATGGATGATTCCCGAGGATCTGAAAAGATTGCTCTTCTCTCACTATGAAAAGCAAGGCGATTATGCAAAGGTTGAGGATGTATTGTTCCATTTTATGGAGGACCATCCCAATCAGCCGGATTTTCTAGGGCAAGGCATTATTTTTTATGAAAAATTACTTGATATCGAAGAGGTGCAGTTGGAAGCAGGCAACTTCAGCAAAGAGGAAGCAAGGGATGGATTGCGCATTGTAAAGCAGAAATTGGACTCTTATGTAATTCCTAACGAACATAATTAGAAATTGAAGGTGTGACGAAATGGCTTGGTATCAAGAAAGTTTTGGCAATGATTATTTGCTTGTTTATAAGCATCGGGATATGCAGGGCGCTTATCATGAAGTGAAAAAAATGATGGATTGGCTTGAGCTGCGGCAAGGAGCTGAGGTTTTGGACCTGTGCTGCGGGATGGGGCGCCATTCCATGGCATTAGCTGATTTTGGGTATGAAATCACGGGTGTTGATTTGTCTGAGGTGCTTTTGAAGGAAGCCATACAATTAGACAAACAGAAACGAGTGACTTGGATACACGGTGACATGCGGGAAGTTCCCCTTGAGCGTCAGTTTGATGCGGTCGTGAATTTATTTACTTCTTTTGGGTATTTCGATGAGGACGAACAGAATGAAAAGGTGTTTCATGAGATGAATCGGCTTTTAAAAAAGCACGGTCGTTTCATTATTGATTTCTTGAATCCCGTTCATGTCCAAGCTCATCTAGTTCCGCAATCTCAGCGGATGGAGGGAGACACTCAAATTCGTGAAACGAGAGCTATTGAAGATGGCTATGTGCGCAAGCGGATTGTGATTTCTAAGCAGGGAGCTCCTGAGCGGCAATATTTGGAACAGGTTAAACTATATGACCGGCCTGCGTTTGAAGCGATGCTGCAAAAGGCAGGTTTACATATTGATCACGTATACGGCGGTTATGATGGGCAGGAATATGATGCCGATGAATCGGGCCGGATGATTTTTGTAGGGCATAAGGAAGGATGAATACGCACAAATGAACATCGTGACGGAACATACAGATGAGATTACGCAAGTGAAGGTGCCGCTGCCCTTTCCGCTGCGTTGGGTGAATGCTTACCTGATCTGCGGCAGCAAAGGGTACACCGTCATCGATCCGGGGCTGCACACCCCGGATGCCGAAGCGCTCTGGCTGCAGGTGCTGCAGGAGCGCGGCATTGCCTTCGAGCACGTCGAGCAGATCGTGCTCACCCACCACCATCCCGATCACTACGGGATGGCGGGTTGGTTCCAGGAGCGCACGGGCGCGCCGGTTCTCCTCTCGGAGACCGGATTCGCGCAAGTGCAGCTCCTATGGGGGCCGGAGCAGCCGCTGTCGGCGCGGCTCCTGACGCTTTTTGCCCGGCACGGCTTCCCGGAAGCCGGGCTGGAAGAGATGGCGAAGCACATGGTGAGCTTCGTCGAATTGGTTTCCCCGCAGCCGCAGGTTACGCTGCTGCGGGAAGGACCCGTGCGCCTCGGAGACCGCATGTACGAAGCCATTGAGACCCCCGGCCATGCCGCGGGTCACCTGGTCTTCTACGATGCCGAGGCGGAGGTGGTGTTTTGCGGCGACCATGTCCTGCCGCAAATATCGCCGAACGTTTCCTTCCTCCCGCAGGTGGAAGAAAACCCGCTCGGCGAGTACCTTCGCAGCCTGCAGGAGATCGGCAGGCTGAAGGTCAAGATGGCTTACCCGGGGCACCGGGAACCGTGGTCTGGCTTTGGCGCACGCACCGAGGAACTGGTGCGCCATCATCATGAGCGGCTTGCGCTCATGGAAAAGCAGCTAAGCGCACCGCTTAGCGCTTATGAGGTGTGCCGCGCGACCTTTGGCGACCGGCTCAGCACGCATCAGATGAGGTTCGCGCTGTCGGAGACGATCGCTCACCTCATCCTGTTGGAAGCGGAGGGACGCATCCGGCAGATCGATCCTGCCGCGGAGCTTCTTCAATATATGGCCGTGGGCCTTAACGCGTGAATATTCGGCTTTCCAAGTTTTCAATGGAAAGCGTGCAAAAAGTACATCAAATTCCGCCTGCTCATCCCGGGTTTTGGACAATCCAAAATCGGGTGAATGAAGCGAATCTGATGTACTTTTTGTTTTCCCCTAGTTTCTTCCCCGGCAGCGACGCTTCTTACTTCAACGGCTTACTGTACGTAGGAATATTATTATGCGCTAACCGTCCGCAGGCTGCCGCGACAATACCGCATACCATATCGTCAATAAAAGTATTGCATTTTCCCTCGGAGTGGTCGCTGTCAAGGTCTTTAATGATCCCGATTTTCTCTTTGTCAAGGTATCCGAAATTCGTAAGTGCAATCGTTCCATACATGAGCGGAACAGCGGTTGCGATGCTTTCATCGACTCCAAAAAGACCTTCATCCTGTCCGACAATATGATTGTACTGCGGATTGAATTCACCGGCTTCGACGGCGGTATCTATTTTGAGTGCCAACTGCAGGGCGTGGAAGGTCTGCTGTTTGCGCAATACCGCAACAATGTGCTCCTCGCAGAGGCTGCGTTCCATGTCCGGGTTATAGGGACGCTGAAGCTGATCGAGAATGTCCACCATATCCTCAAGTTGGACGCCTCTTTCTGCGAGCATTGCGAGATTCCGCTGTGTATAATCGACTTTCACATTCTCCGAAATGATCACGCTAGCCGTTGAGGCGACGATTGCGCAGATCCCTTTTGAAATAAACGATTTAGGGCGCTTCGTTGGAAAGAAAAACCGGAATTTACAATCCATGAAGCCGAAGAGAGAAGCGGCGCCGCTGCCGTACAGTCCGCAAATGGACATGGCAATCGTGCGATGCACGTTGTAGGCAGGGTCCTTCATGCTTGCCAACAGTTCGGAATCGTGTTTGACCTTTTTTTGCAGCTCCATGAGTGTGGACATAACATTATAAGTTTCGGTTTTGCTTAAAACACCGAGTAAAGTCGTTGTGATCATCTCATAAGGAATTTTCTTGATCCCTTTGATTTCGACGAGTAGGCGGGCAACAGCCTCTTCGATGACAGCTTGGGGATAGTGACTGAAAACTTCATCACGGAATTCGTTGAAAATGAGCGTTTTGTCTTTGAGGAATGTTCTCATCTGAGCGCCTCCAGTTAGATCGAATCTGTCTATTTTACAAGTATAGCATACCAAGTTAAGAAGCCGAAAATGGCAGGGATTCATCGAAAAAGGGGTCGTAACGATTTCTCTGCACTTTTTTTGAAATGTGGACAGAAAGTAGTTATAAATCGGACAAAGCCCCGTATACATAATAATACGAAAAAGCAATGTACAGGCCATGCCGAAGGAAATACGCGGCAGATGCTTCTGAAGAGGCTTCTGCGAAAACTCGAAGGAGGAAATAAGCACATGAAACATCAACATTGGATTCGTTCAGCCGCTATCGCGGGGGTGATTGCCTTGCTGACCACAGGATGTTCGGTCCTGGGCACTGGGAAGAAAGCTGACATTGATGCACCTCCGACCACGGGTGCGGAAGCTGACGCTCAGAGGACATCAGCTGCAGTCACAATCGACATGATCGACGATAACTCATCACAGATGACCGTGTATGTGAGAGATGCCAAAGGCTTCGTCGCCCCGCTTAGTCTGGGATTGCCGAAATCGGTGTCCGTTGCAAAGACGACACTGGAGTACATGGTGGATGGCGGTCCGGTCTCAAGTCTGCTTCCATCCGGATTCCAAGCTCTGCTGCCGAAGGGCACAAAAGTCATTAGCTTGAATGTAACATCAGACAAACGCGCCATCGTTGATTTCTCTAAAGAGTTTCTCACCTATGACCAGCAAAATGAAAGAAAAATACTGGAAGCTATCACGTGGAATCTCACGAACTTCCCGACGGTAGAGAAAGTGCAGCTTCGCGTTGAAGGTAAGGATCTCAAAGAAATGCCGAAAGGCAAAACACCGCTTGATACGCCATTGGCGCGTTCGATGGGGATTAACCTAGAGAAGGCCGAAGATGCGGAGTTCGGGCAATCTACCCCGGTCACACTCTATTTCTTGAATCAAAACGATCAAAACTACAAATATTATGTACCTGTTACAAGGTTGGTCAAAAGAACGGACAATGTAGCTAAAGCTGTTGTTGATCAGCTCATTAAAGGGCCTGATCAGAAGAAGGGGCTTGCTGGGGTTCTGAATGCCGCAACGGAAGTGAAGAGCATTAATCCGGCGGATTCTTTAATTACAGTTGACTTCTCGAACAAGCTGCTTGGCGCAGATCAGAAAGCGTCCGAAGATGCTCTGAAGTCCGTTATTCTTTCTTTAACTGAGAATACTGGCTTTAAGCAAGTTCAGATTAAAGTGGATGGCGCTGTGAAATTTACATCCTCGGATAGTACTCAGAATTACACCAAGCCTGTTACAAGACCTGCTCATATTAATCCGGCGAAGCTGTGACCAGCTTGCACCGAGCTATAGAACCTCTTATGCAAAAAGTAATTTTGCATAAGGGGTTTTCTCATCCTTTTGATCAGGCCGGGCATCATTGTACTTGACGAGGGTGCTTTTCTCCGGCTACTTTGTTACAATGGGGCGAGAGAATTAAGCTTCCCTTGGAAGCAACAGGAGGAGAACACGATTTATGCGAATTGGCGGAAGAACGAATGAAGAATTGCGCCCTATGAAAATAACCCCCCATTACATAAAACATGCAGAAGGCTCGGTGCTTATTGAGGTCGGGGATACCAAAGTGATTTGTACGGCAACTGTTGAAGAACGTGTCCCGCCTTTTATGAAAGGGCAAGGCAAAGGCTGGGTAACGGCTGAATATTCTATGCTGCCGCGCGCCACACAGGTAAGAAATCAGCGTGAAGCAGCCAAAGGCAAGCTTGGCGGACGCACCATGGAGATACAGCGTTTGATCGGCCGTGCGCTTCGTTCCGTTGTTAACTTGGAGGCTCTAGGTGAGAGATCCATTACATTGGACTGTGATGTCATCCAAGCAGATGGAGGCACCCGTACGACTTCGATTACCGGTGCATTCGTTGCCATGGCGTTTGCCATCAACAAGCTGGCGACAGATAAAAACTTGGCGAAGTTCCCGATAAACGACTTTTTGGCTTCTGTCTCTGTTGGCGTTATTGGTCAAACACCGCGTCTTGATCTCAACTATGAAGAGGATTCACAGGCGAAAGTGGATATGAACGTCGTAATGACAGGGCAAGGCCAATTTGTGGAAATTCAAGGTACAGGCGAGGATGCTCCTTTTTCACGCAAGGAATTGGATGAACTGCTTGCCCTTGCGGAAACAGGGATTCATACGATGATTGAAGAGCAGTGTAAAGTGCTGGGCCCTATTGCGGATCGTATTCGAGGTGTACAACATGCGGCTACGAAGTAATATTGTCGTTATTGCAACGCGAAATGAGGGCAAAGTCAAGGAGTTCGAAAGTCTTTTCGGTCCCAAAGGCTATAAAGTTCGCAGCTTGGCTGATTATACGGAGCTTCCGGAAATCGTGGAAAGCGGAACGACGTTTGCGGAGAATGCGCGGATCAAAGCGCAAATCATTTCCGCGCATCTCCATGTTCCTGTTCTTGCAGACGACTCGGGCTTATGTGTGAAGGAGTTGGACGGAGCTCCGGGTGTTTACTCAGCTAGATATGCCGGTGAAAGCGCAACGGATGCAGATAACAACGCCAAGCTGCTTCAAGCTTTGAGCGAAATTGGCTCATCGGAGGGACTGCCGGCGGAAGTGGGCCACCCTAAGCTTCTGAGCGAGGCTGCTTATGTTTGTGCGCTTGCGCTTATCGACCCAGTAGCCAACGAGATCATAGAAGCTGAGGATTCCTGCAAGGGCTACATCATCGCGGAACACCGTGGGGAGAGCGGATTCGGCTATGATCCTTTGTTTTATATTCCCGCTCTGGGAAGAACGATGGCGGAGCTGACGGTGGAAGAGAAGAATGAAATCAGTCACCGGGCAAAAGCGTTACGATTATTTTTGGATAGGCTTCCTGATCAAAACGAATCCTAAATGAAAAGACCTGCTTCCACATTGCAGTGGATAGCAGGCCTTTTTTATATTAACGGATCGATATTTTATAGCTTCTTAACCACGTATCTACTTGTGCTAAATAGGCGAACAGCTGGGGACCTGTCATCAACTGGCCGAACCATGGAAGATCGAAGTCGTTTGTGTCTGAGCTGGCGAGTGCGCGTATTTTTTTCACATCAATGAATGGCAGCAGAGGGGAGCTGGGGTCATCGAGTATTTCCAGCACCCATTTACGCACAGCTGCCAAGTAATTAGGATTATGTGTTTTTGGATACGGGCTTTTCTTACGTGTCAGAACATCATCGGGAAGAACGCCTTTTAACGCTTTTCGCAGAATGCCCTTTTCACGATCGCCGGATGTTTTTATTTCCCAAGGAATATTCCACACATATTCGACGAGGCGATGATCGCAGAAAGGAACCCGTACTTCAAGTCCAACTGCCATACTCATACGGTCTTTGCGATCGAGCAGCGTTGGCATGAAGCGTGTGATATTAAGGTAAGACATTTCCCGCATGCGATTTTGCTGCTGCGTCTCACCCGCAAGCCGCGGCACTTCGCTTAAAGCTTGCTGATACCGATTGCTGACATACTCGACCGGCTTAATCCAATCCACGAAATCGGGAGCCAGCAGATTGACCCTGTTAGGCAATTTTAGCGACCAAGGGAATGTGTTTGCAGCCAAGGCTTCCTCGTTGTGGAACCATGGGTACCCGCCGAAGATTTCATCTGCAGCTTCACCAGAGATGGCAACGGTGGCTTCCTTTTTGATTTCACGGCAAAACAAATAAAGGGATCCATCAACATCTGCCATTCCCGGCGTATCCCGGGCAAAAACGGCAGTTTTCAGGGATTCCACTAGTTCAGGCGTGTCGAACTCAATATAATGATGCTCGGTGCCAAGATGCTCCGTCATCCGTTTAATCCACGGGGCGTCGGAATTCGGTTGAAACAGGTTGGCTTTGAAGTGCTTATCATTATCCTTGTAATCAACCGAAAAAGTATGCAAAGCGCCTTTTCCGCTTTCTTTGTAATGCTCGGCGGCGAGCGATGTAAGGGCACTGGAGTCGAGGCCTCCGGATAGCAGTGTACAGATAGGTACGTCAGAAACAAGTTGGCGCTGGGAGGTGTCGCTTAGCAGTTGTTGAACTTGAGTCGCCGTTGCGTCAATATCATGCGGGTGCGGTTGGCTTTCCAGCTTCCAGTACGTTCGAATGGATAAACCATTGCGGTCAAAAACAGCGCATTGTCCCGGTTTCAGCTCCGACATATTGCGATATATTCCGTGTCCGGGCGTGCGTGCGGGGCCAACTGCAAAGATTTCAGCCAAGCCTTCTGCACCGACTTCTGCTTGGAAATCCGGATGTGCAAGAATGGCTTTTGGTTCAGAACCGAATAGAAGAACACTGTTCTGATGAGAATAAAAAAGTGGCTTTACGCCAAGCCGATCTCTGACCAAGTAGAGGGATTGCTCTTGATCATTCCATGCGGCAAATGCGAATATACCATTGAGACGGTCTACACAAGCCCGCCCCCATTCAATGAAGGAAGCTAGCAGCACTTCCGTATCACAGGTTGTGCGGAAATGATGACCGCGCAGTTCGAGCTCTTTTTTTAGCTCGGGGGCATTATAAAGTTCGCCATTATATACGATCGTATAGGTGTAGTCTCCTTGTTTCCGGACCATGGGCTGAGCACCGTTTTCCGGATCCATTACACTAAGACGTCGATGGCCGAGGGCACAATGCTGTGAGATCCAAGTGCCAGAAGCATCTGGTCCACGCAAATGGAGTGTTTCCGTCATATTTTCTAGAATGGACGGGTACCCGGTCAAGTCTTTCCGCCAATCTATCCAACCCGTTATTCCGCACATAGACGTTCCTTCCTTTCTTTTTGAAGAGAGCATGATGATAAAGGGTATGCAAAATGGTGGTATATAATGTCTGTCCGAGGGGGAACGGGGGCAGTCTTTGGCAGATTTTGTGTTTTACGTTCAAGCCTGCTAGAATAAATTAATTATTACTTACTAAACAGTAAAGGTGATGGCAATGAAAAAGAAGCATTCCAAAGCACAAATCGATTACTTAGCTTCAAGAGAGCATTTTGTGCAAATTAGTCATCAAGCAGATAAACGAATTGCTGAATTGAAAGAGGAAGGCAAAGAAGTCGGACAGGCGGAAATGGAAGAAATCATCGAACGCGTCGGCCTGCACCGTGCCTATAACGAACTGACACAAGCCGAGAATGTTCTGATCAATTGGACGCAAACCGCAATAAAAACAGAACCTGAATTTATTGAAAAGCGCAGCCATTTCGAAGCGCTGTATGAAAAAGTCAAAACAGATGCTGAAGCCAGGGGCGCTATTCTAAATTTAGCCATGCGTTTAAATCTTGAGCTAGTGTGACATTCTAAAGAGGTAGTGCCATTCTTTCTTCAGGAGGCGAATGCTCATGGATAGTCATTTCATTAGCAAGCTGCACGACAAGCAGAAGAAAGCCGCGAAGAATTTCAGGACGCAAGGTGACGGTCAGCCAGGCAGTAACTTGCCTCACAAGAAGCACTAAAGTCTAATGGCACCAACCAAGAGCCTGCAGAGATCAAACTCTGCAGGCTTTTTTACATATCTGAATTGTAGGGGAACTACAGGGCGCTATTTTGCCGCAAACAGCCCTTTGAGCGGGTTAGGGGGAACTAGGGTCCACTATTTTGCTATTTTGACATATATTTGGACGCTGGAGGTTGAATAAAAGCCTGTAGTTCCCCTCCAACCTACGAAATTGTGCCATGTGCTTAAATAAGGGAATGGAGTTCCTTTAGCGTACCTATTTATCCGTAAACACTAAATTTTAAAAAACTTAACTGCAGGCAATGTTTATCACTATCCCATTTACCTTATGGATACTATATACAGCATATTTGGGAAGGCAAAACTCCATACTAATCAAGTGATCATTCCACTTACAGGAGGAGAAAGTCCATCATGGGTAAAAACAAAAGTATGAAACAAAAAGCGCAAAGCACAATCGATCATTCGAAACAATCTTCACGCATCCAGTCTAATTTAGATTCAACTGAGCCTGGTCATCATCAACCTAACCGGCCTTCTGTGTAAGAACTGTAAATTTGAATATTAAAATAAAGCATTTGAATGAAGCCGCAGCCATTTGGTTGACGGCTTTTTCCTTGTGCGAATCTCCGTATTCAAGTAAGATTACTAGAGAGTTGAGATCAACTCGGACAATCATATATTCAAAATAGGTGCTTACGCCGTGTGCATGTTCGCGAAGCGTTGCTGAAAAGGGAAGAACGGTTCAAAGCCGTCGCGGTCCCGCCACTGTAACAGAGGAGTCTACGTCTCTTTTAGCCACTGATCCATGGATTGGGAAGGCTGACGTTCGATGAGGATTCTGGAGCCAGGAGACCTGCCTATTCTTGATTCATTACTTACCTACGGGAGATAGGGGAGTGTAAGTTGAGCACTTGGGATTTATCAACAGTAAAGCATCATGTATTGATTTGTAATGGCGGATCCTGTCTTAGGAAATTAGGGGACGAGACAACTGTGGCTATTCGAGATGAAATTGCGCTTCATGATGCGCAGAGCCTCATACATACGACGAGGACAAGGTGTAATGGCCGCTGTGAAGATGCCTGTGTCGTTGTCGTATACCCGCAGGGGACATGGTATCAAGCGATGACACCGGAGAGCGGACGTCGGTTGGTGAGAGAGCATTTACTCCAGGGGCTGCCACTTGAGGAGCAGGTGACCTACGGCTATGGCGAGAGCTTTGTGCCGACAGGAAATGGCAGCGTTGGCCGAAGCCTTCGCAAAACGGTCTAAATAGAATGAAAAAAGGAGCGTCCCTAGGTCTTTTCAAGACTTAGGGGAAGCTCCTTTTTTAATAATTAGGCAAAAACTTTTTGCAGAAGCGTTTTGAAATCCTCTACATTTCTTGGCGCTTCGCGGCCTTGACGGCTAGCTTCAGGCAGTGCCTCCCACAGGTCGAGCAGCATGGGACGTTCCAAACCTAGCACTTTAATGGCTGCCTCATCCGCGAAAACATCCCCAGGCGTACCTTCCATAACGCACTGCCCCTTATCCATCACGAGTATCCAGTCAGCCCATGAGTAAGCCAAATTCATATCATGCGTAGCCATCACCAACGTGATGCCTCGACGATGAATGCGCTCAAGCTCTTCGACAAGCTCTCGTTCCGATACTCGATCGAGATAAGCTGTTGGCTCATCCAATAGCAGCAGGTCCGGCTCAAGGACGAGCACACCGGCAATAGCTACTCGTTTCTTTTGCCCTAAACTCAAATGGTGGATAGGAGTATGCGCGAGATGCTCCAACCGCATGGTCCGCAGAATTGCTTCTGTCCGCCTTTGTATTTCAGGTTCGGGAACGGAGGCATTCCTGAGTCCATATGTGACGTCCTCATAGGGAGTATTCAGGATAATCTGCTGTTCCGGATCTTGGAAGACAACACCGATGTCCTGACGCAGCTGTTTAAGTTCTTTGCGCCCGTAGGAGACCGGTGCGTTTCTCCACAGAACTTGACCGGAAGAAGGCGAATGAATGCCGATGGCATGAAGAAATAGGGTGGATTTGCCGGACCCGTTATGGCCGCATATGGCTGTCTTTTTTCCCTCAGGTACTCGAAGAGTTAAATTGCGCAAGGCATCGGACTGCGAGCCAGAGTAACGAAAGTTAACTTCTTTGGTTTCTAAAATACGGTTCATACTCATACGTTCCTCCAACTTAAGCGAAGCCAAATTTCCAGCAGCAGCAAGAGCATGAAACCGACGCAGCTCTCCAATTTGTATCGCAAAGGAACAGGGCTTCCTTGATAAGGGGCTAGCGGAATATCATCCGTAAAGCCTCTGGACATCAGTCCATTGGACAGCGATCTGTACTGCTGCATGGTTTTCATAAACATTTGCATAATGAGTGTGGCCGTATCTTTGAGCCTGTTTTTAAAGCCTGTTTGTCCGCCTCTGGCTTGTTGAGCGAGATACATGTCCTGGACCGTTTCAAAGAGGATAAACAGAAACCGGTACATAATCTGCATAATTTCCAGCACGAGTGCGGGAACACGAACTTTTTTCAGAACTTGAAGCAGCTCAGAAAAAGGTGTGCTGAACAAAATAAAGCTCACACAGGTAAGGCTTGCTAGAATGCGAAGGAATAACTTGGCGGCAAGCAGGAGACCGGCCGAGGTGACGGTCACTTTCCAATTTAATAGGGTGAAAGCGGCCACCTCATGAGGGAGAGTCAGCTCTCCCCTCACAGGATGAAGCTCGACAATTAACGCGGGCACACTTGCAGCAAAAAAGAGACAAGCAGCACCGATCAAAGTGGCATAATATTTGACCGGGATTCGAGCGTAGCCTACTGTCCATATCGTCATCCAACACGCAATTGCGACTTGAACCGCTGGATGTGTGAGATAAGAGAGCATCATCATCATCACCGCAAAACCGCATTTCCACATTGGAGATAACGGGCGCAAAGCATTCATATACGAAAGTGAATCGATTTGTTTCATCATTGGCTTTTGGGTTTTGACGTTTTTCCTTTAAAAAAACCGAAAGCAAACCCGATGAAGCCTGCACCGATGGCTGCTTGTAATGCAAACAGCATGCTTTCCGTCTCGCCTGGGAGCTCAAATAGCGATGAGAACCAAGGCGTATAGGAAGGATGAATGCTTTGGATTAATTTTTCAGCGGCATCATCGGATCCACCAAATTCGCCTTGGACGAAAATGAGCGGGAAAACGGCAAGCACAACAACGGCGGCTAGCATGAGGATGTTTTTTGTACGGGTTTTCATAGTTCGGATGCTCCTTTCATTTTATGCTGCAGAATCGTAAGCTCTTTCGGGCTGTAAGCTTGCAGCCAATTCCAAATCAAAACCGTTAGAATACCTTCACTGATTGCAAGCGGGATTTGGGTAATCGCGAAAATACCGCCAAACTTCAAGAAGGACGCGACAAACCCGCCATGCTCAGCAGGAAAAGCAAGGGCTAGCTGGATGGATGTCACGACATAAGTCGTTAGGTCAGCCAGCGCAGCCGCCATAAAAATCGACCATTTTTGCTTGCCGGTTGCTTTCATCATGGATCGATAGATGAGATAACCGACGACGGGGCCGGAGAGAGCCATAGAGAAGGCGTTTGCTCCTAGTGTCGTAAGACCGCCATGGGCAAGCAGGACAGCTTGGAAAAGCAAAACAATAGAGCCGAGGACGCTCATCGGAAGCGGTCCGAACATCACGGCACCCAAGCCTGTCCCAGTGGGGTGCGAGCTGCTCCCAGTGACCGACGGGATTTTGAGTGCCGACAGTACGAAAGTGAAGGCGCCGGCAAGGCCGAGCATAATTTTGAGCTCCGGATGTTCTTTGGTTATTTTGATCAATGAACGAACGCCGAGGAAGAAGAAGGGCAGGAAGGCCGCCCACCAGAAGATCGCCCAGCCGATGGGGAGAAATCCTTCCATAATGTGCATCGCGTACGCAGATTGAGGTACATTGATGAATAGATAGAGTGCGAAACCCAATACGACTAGCAAGAAACTAGTGAACTTTGTCTTTCTTGATTTTGTTTGCATGGTTTTGAGAAATCCTCCTATGAATTGAATGGTGAAGCATGAACAAAAAGACCAATCCTGGTGGATTGGCCTTGGGTAGGTACGCGCGAACAACGACAAATAGAAGCTAAATGCCGGAAGATTTGACGTACACCGCTCCTTTCCGCGAAGGTTTCTGGGTGCATAAATGGAGGTAGGTCTCCTGGCTCTCGGATCTGTGTATCTTTCAGCCTTCCCTGATGTTCATCAAGTGACATGATAGAAAGAAACTCCCCGAATACAGTGGCGGGACCGCTCGGGATTTGCACCCGATTCCCTGTTACCCCTTGCTTGCTGCGCAAGGGCACCTCATTTATTCGTAAATTATGTAATTGAAAAGAGTATAACACAATTTAAAAGATTCGTAGCATATTGTCTGAAAAAAACAAAAAGACCGCGATTTCTCGCGGCCTTCTCTTCTTGCTGAACGTCCCAGGAGGGATTCGAACCCCCGACCGCACGCTTAGAAGGCGTGTGCTCTATCCAGCTGAGCTACTGAGACATAGACCTCTTCTTACCGCCCAGCGTGTAGCTGTTTGGCGAAGCAAGAGTTATATTATCATATCTTTTCGAGGGAAGTCAACACCTATTTTAAAATTATTTTGCAATCAGGGATACAATCAAGTAAACTGTGTCCAGCGAGACCAAGATTTCTGAGGTGATCCACATAGTAGAGCCATCTATGAATAATGTTATTCTTTTTCCGAAAACAGAGCAATATTACGAAGAAGAGCTTACCCGCTTTTTAAAGAAAGAGCAGTATAGCGACGCTCTCCAACTGCTAACCTTCCTGCTTCAATTTCCAGCCGCCCACCCGCAAAAAATTGAGCAATGGGAAGCGTTGAGCATTTGGCTGCAAACGATGTTTCCGGAAACACTGTTCCCCATGTCGAGTCCAACGGAAGAGGATATAGAAGGGGAAGAGGATTTATTAAGACAGTACATACATGAGAAGTCATCGGACAACGGCGCCTATGGCCTGAAGTTATTGGACTTGCTCCAAACAGGTACATTGGAACAGCAAGTCAGCGCACTTGAACAACTGGGTTTTGTCGATCAACCAGGTATTAGTGCAAGTATTAAGGCATGGCTTAGCGAGAAACCGCGGCACCCGCACATTCAATTCAAAGCCCTGCAGGCGCTTAAACAAATGGGGGAGCAGGGATTCATCGAATTTCCGAAGAACGGGGATAGGATTGCTGTCCAGATCGAAGAGACGCCGCTATGTCCGGAGGATTTTCCATCTCAAATTCGTGATATGATTCGCAGAGTCGGAGATATTAGTGAGATAAGCCAACCGGATTTTGTTTATTTTGCAAAACAAACTTGGCAGGAGTTTTTGGCTTACGCTTACGGAACATCGATCTATACGGATTTGCTTAGAACGGAGGATGGAGCTGTCGATGTATGGGCATCTGCCTTGCATGCGCTGCTCCAAGAGCGATTATTCGGTTCCGTAAATCGGGAGGAATTGCTAGATAACTACGGGATTGTAGACTCGATGACACTGCAATGGAAGCGGGCGCATCTTGTGCTGCAGGCGTTTGTGAAGCAGTTTAACCCGGATCCGTCCTAAGGGCGAAAGGTCGCCTTGAAATGAATTTGTTATATGTTATAATAGAATGGTTATAATGAGCGTAACGTGAAAATATGTCATCGTACATTTTTGGAAGGGGAAAGCATAAAATGAAAGCAAGTTGGGAAAAAATAGAGAAGAACGTAGGCGTTCTTGAAGTGGAAGTTGGCGCAGAGCGCGTCGCAGATGCATTGGATAAAGCATTCAAAAAAGTATCCGCGAAAGTGAATGTTCCGGGTTTCCGTAAAGGTAAAGTGCCACGTTCAATCTTTGAAGCTAAATTTGGTGTAGAAAGCCTGTATCAAGATGCACTAGACATCATTTTGCCAGAAGTTTACGTACAAGCGATCGAAGAGGTCAAAATCGAGCCTGTTGATCGTCCTGAAGTAGACGTTGAGCAATTCGGCAAAGGACAAGTTCTCAAATTTAAAGCGAAAGTTACGGTTAAGCCAGAAGTAACTCTTGGCGAATACAAAGGCATCGAAGTTGAAGCGGTAGATGCTAATGTAACGGACGAAGAAGTGGACAGCGAGCTTTCCCGTCTGCAACAACGTCACGCTGAATTGGTTGTTCTTGAAGAAGGACAAGCAGCTAACGGCGACGTGGTCGTTCTTGATTTCGAAGGTTTCGTTGATGGCGAAGCATTCGAAGGTGGAAAAGCGGAGAAATACTCCCTTGAACTTGGTTCCAACTCCTTCATTCCTGGTTTCGAAGAGCAACTTGTAGGACTTGGCAAAGGCGAAGAGAAAGATGTTAACGTTTCTTTCCCTGAGAACTACCATTCCGAAGATCTGAAAGGCAAAGCGGCTGTGTTCAAAGTGAAAATTCACGACATCAAACGCAAAAACCTGCCAGAACTTGATGATGAGTTTGCCAAAGACGTGAGTGAGTACGATACGCTTGTAGAGTACAAAGAAGAATTGAAAAACCGTCTTCAAGAGCGCAAAACAAAAGATTCAGAGGCTGCTCTGGAAACAGCTGTTGTTGAGAAAGCTGCAGCTAACGCTGATGTTGAAATTCCAGCTTCGATGGTAGAAGCAGAGCTTGATGTAATGGTGAAAGAATTCGAAAGACGTCTACGCTCCCAAGGCATGACGCTTGAGATTTACTTCCAGTTCTCCGGTCAAAACGAGAGCGTGTTGAAAGAACAAATGAGAGAAGATGCTGAGAAGCGTGTTCGCAACAACCTTGTTCTTGAAGCCATTGCTGCTGCAGAAAATATCACAGTATCCGACGAAGAAGTTAACGCGGAACTTGAGAAATTTGCACCATCCTACCAAAAATCAACAGAAGAACTTCGCGAGCTGTTTGCATCTAACGGCAGCCTAGAAGGTCTGAGCAATGATCTTGTGATTAGAAAAACGGTAGACTTCTTGCTTGAAAATAGCAAGCATGTTTCCGCGGCAGTATAAATAAGGTTAGTAAAGGCACGTACGTAAGCAACGTGCCTTTCTTTTACCCTATTTTAGCCTCAAACTGCCTAAAAACTTAAGTAATTCCTTGCATACATAGCAGTCTTCTGAAAAAATGACTTTGCTGCTCAAACATGTTAAACTGTTACTGAATCCCAATTTGGAAAACATGGCTTTGGCCACAAAAGGAGTTGGTACAATGAGTCTTATTCCTATGGTTGTTGAACAAGAGGCACGTGGGGAACGTTCTTACGACATTTACTCGCGTCTACTTAAGGACCGCATTATTTTCATTGGGAGCGCCATTGATGATGATGTGGCTAATTTGGTCATTGCCCAGCTGCTTTTTTTATCTGCTCAGGATCCCGATAAGGATATCCACTTATATATCAACTCACCAGGTGGATCTGTAACAGCTGGAATGGGTATCTTCGATACCATGCAATTTATTAAACCGGATGTATCTACCATCTGCGTAGGTATGGCCGCTAGTATGGGGTCTTTGCTGTTAACAGCAGGCGCCAAAGGCAAGCGATACGCGCTGCCAAATGCTGAAGTTATGATTCACCAACCGCTCGGCGGTGTAAGAGGTCAAGCGACCGATATTAAGATTCACGCGGATTGGATTATCAAAACGAAACAAAAACTCAACCAGATTTATGTGGATCGTACGGGACAGCCGCTTGAAAAGATCGAAAGAGACACCGACCGGGATAACTTTATGAGCGCTGAAGAGGCGAAGGCATATGGGTTAATCGACGAGGTTATCACTCGAAACGACTTGAAATAAAGGAGTGATCCCATGTTTAAATTTAACGATGAAAAAGGCCAACTCAAATGTTCCTTTTGTGGAAAATCTCAGGACCAAGTTCGCAAGCTTGTTGCAGGTCCGGGAGTTTACATTTGTGATGAATGTATAGAGCTTTGCACAGAAATTGTGGAAGAAGAACTAGGTCACGAAGAAGAGCTGGATCTGAAGGATGTTCCGAAACCTAAGGAAATCCGCAACATTTTGGACCAGTACGTGATCGGGCAAGAACAAGCGAAGAAATCTCTTGCGGTTGCAGTGTACAATCACTACAAGCGCATTAATTCCCAAAACAAGCTGGAAGATGTTGAGCTTCAAAAAAGTAACATCGTTCTTCTAGGACCAACAGGAAGCGGTAAAACACTGCTTGCGCAAACGCTAGCCAAAATTCTGAATGTTCCATTCGCGATCGCGGATGCAACTTCATTGACAGAAGCGGGCTATGTGGGTGAAGACGTTGAGAACATTTTGCTCAAATTGATTCAAGCTGCAGATTATGATGTGGAAAAAGCCGAGCGCGGCATCATCTACATCGACGAGATTGATAAAGTAGCACGCAAATCCGAGAATCCGTCCATTACAAGAGACGTTTCCGGCGAAGGCGTTCAACAAGCATTGCTCAAAATTCTTGAAGGTACGGTCGCATCCGTTCCACCGCAAGGCGGACGTAAGCACCCGCATCAAGAGTTTATTCAAATTGATACAACGAACATTCTGTTTATTTGCGGAGGAGCCTTCGATGGTCTAGAGCAAATTATTAAACGCAGAATTGGTAAAAAAGTGATTGGGTTCAGCACGGACGGTGCTAAAGTAGATTTGAAACCAGGCGAGTACTTATCCATGGTACTTCCAGAAGATCTGCTCAGATTCGGATTGATTCCGGAATTCGTAGGCCGTCTACCGGTTATCTCTACGCTTGAGCCACTGGATGAAGCAGCGCTTGTTCGTATTCTTTCCGAACCGAAAAATGCGCTCGTGAAGCAATACCAGAAGATGCTCGAGATGGATAACGTTTCACTCGAATTCGACGCAGAGGCGCTTGACGCCATTGCCAAAGAAGCGATTAAACGGAATACCGGCGCGCGTGGTCTAAGAGCGATCATCGAAAGCATTATGCTTGACGTGATGTTCGAGGTCCCTTCAAGAACAGATGTCTCCTCTTGCGTAGTCTCTAAGGAAACGGTTCAAAACAAGCTTGCGCCTGTTTTGACGACCAAAGACGGCTCACAAGCGACAGGCAAGAAAAAAGAAGAAAGTGCGTAACCCATAATTTCATAAACGAACACACAGCCTCCAATCCGGTTTCCTTATGCAGGAAATTGGAGCGGAGGATGTTTGGTGTCATGGGGAGAGAAACCATAATGTTCCATAGAAAAGACACGCGTGCCGTTCGAGTAGGCGACTTAACGATCGGCGGAAGCAATGAAGTCATTATGCAAAGCATGTGTACGACGAAAACAGCGGATGTAAAAGCAACCGTTGCTGAGATTCATCGTCTGGAAGAAGCAGGCTGTCAATTGGTTCGTGTGACTGTGAACAATAAGGAAGCAGCAGAAGCGATTAAAGAGATTAAGAAGCAGATTCATATTCCGCTTGTTTCCGATATCCATTTTGACCACCGTTTAGCGCTGGCTGCGATTGAAAATGGGATCGATAAAGTGCGGATTAATCCAGGCAATATCGGGCGCCGCGAAAAAGTAGAAGCGGTTGTTAAAGCCTGTAAAGAGCGAGGGATACCGATTCGTATCGGTGTTAACGCCGGTTCACTCGAGAACCATCTTCTTGAAAAGTATGGTTATCCGACGCCGGAAGCTATGGTGGAAAGTGCCTTATATCATATCAATATTTTAGAAGAGCTCGATTTCCAAGATATCATCGTATCTCTCAAAGCTTCTGATGTTCCGATGGCGATTGCCGCTTACTCGCAAGCTGCGAAAGCTTTCAATTACCCTCTTCACCTCGGTATTACAGAGGCTGGAACGCTCTTCACAGGCGCTGTGAAAAGTGCCGCGGGCATTGGCACTCTGCTTAACATGGGAATCGGCAACACGCTTCGTATTTCGCTTAGTGCAGACCCGGTTGAAGAGATTAAAGTTGCACGTGAACTGTTAAAAACGTTCGGATTAATTACGAACGCTGCAACGCTTGTTTCCTGCCCGACCTGTGGACGCTTGGACATTGACTTGTTCTCGATCGCAAATGAGGTAGAAGAGTACATTGCCAAGATCAAAGTGCCGATTAAAGTATCCGTCCTTGGCTGTGCCGTTAACGGACCTGGTGAAGCACGCGAAGCCGATATTGGGATTGCAGGCGCACGAGGCGAAGGTATGCTGTTCCGGTACGGAGAGATGATCCGTAAAGTGCCGGAGGCAGAGCTTCTCAGCGAGTTGAAAAAGGAAATTGATATCATCGTAAAAGCCTTCGAAGAAACAGGTGCTATTCCTGGTCGTAAGCACTAATTTTATTTAAGATAAGTAAAGCCGTTAAGAAACTCCTTGGGGGGATCTTAACGGCTTTTTGTTATTCTCTGCACGCATATTTGGAGCCCAAGAGAAGCATAATGAGAGAAACTGGAAAGCTTATCTTCTAAGGGTGAAGGAGAATAATCATGAATTTGTTTAAAAAAAGCTCGGCAACGCGTCAAATCTCTCTAGTTGTTACAATGGGAATTTCGATGTTCCTTCTACCGGCACACTCCGGAGCAGATAGCATCCTTCCCAATCTACCTGTCGTTGAATCAACGACGAAGAAGGTCGCCATTGTCATTGATGACTTTGGCAATAATATGGAAGGCACAACCGAAATGTTAAATTTGCCGATTCCTTTCACAGTAGCCGTGATGCCATTCCTTCCTTCGACGAAACAGGATGCTCAGCTGGCTCACGACAAAGGCCATGAGGTTATTTTGCACCTACCTATGGAGCCTGTGCGCGGTAAGAAGAGTTGGCTTGGACCTGGGGCCATTACAACGGACTTATCCAGCGATGAGATCCATAAGCGAATCGTAGCGGCCATTGAGGATGTCCCTTATGCGATAGGCATCAATAATCATATGGGCTCCAAAGCGACTGCCGATGAAAGAGTCATGAACATCCTCGTGGATATTTGCAAAGAAAGAAATCTTATTTTATTGGACAGCCGCACGTCACCAAAAAGCTTGATCGGGAAATTGGCCAGCCAAAAGGGCGTTCCATTTTCAGAAAATCAGCTGTTCTTTGATGATCTATATACGTATAGCCACATTAGCAAGCAGATGGTGAGATTTAAGAAGCTCGTCAGAGACAGAGATTTGGTTATTGCTATCGGGCATGTAGGCCCCCCCGGCAAGAAAACGGCTCAAGTGATTAAAGAAGCTATTCCAACTCTGCAAAAGGAAGCAACCTTCGTCTCTCTATCGCAAACAGTGAAACTTAACTTGAAGTAGGGCTTTTATGGACCATCGCAAAGTATTCATCCACAGCACGGCTAACAGCTTCTGCAAGCTTTGATTGATGATGAGAGCTATTCAGCAGTTTGCGGTCGTGTTTATTGGAAATGAATCCGAACTCCACGATAACAGAAGGGCACTTGGTATTCTTGAGCACATAATATTTTTTGCCAAGTATAGGCAGTTCATCTGTGCCGTATACACGATTAAGTGATGTCTGGAGCAGATTAGCAAGCAGGATGCTGTCGGATTGATTCTGGTGAAAAACAAGAGGCCCTCTGCGATCGGACTTGCCTGACCAGTTAATATGCATGCTGAGCATCATTTTGGGTTTAATCGTATTGGCAATTCCGGCTCGCTGTGCCAAGTCTTTGCGATGTCTTCCTCCAAAGGACCATTTATTATCTTGGCTTAGAGCATAATCATCCGTTCGATTGATAATGACGCGGTAGCCTTTTTTCTGAAGAAGCTTGTACGTTTTTTTGGAAATGGCTAAATTCATGTCTTTTTCTTGGTATTTACCGACTTTGGCTCCAGAGTCAACGCCGCCATGACCTACATCGATGATAATATCGGCGTAGGGGAGAAGGGGATTCCCTGCAAAAGCGTATGCATCAGAGCCTGCTGCACAGAGGCAAAGGAAAAGTAGGACGATCGTCAAAAATTGCTTCAAAATGCCACATCCTTTTGCATGAAATATCTCCTCTTATCCTTCTTCAGGAGAAGGACTATCATACGTCGTTCAAAAGTTTGCTTGGATTGGATTAACCTTCTTTTACACGGGAATAATGGAAGTTATCGCTAAGGTTTACGAACCGTTTTGCCCAAGCAAAGACGAACTGACAAGCCAGTTTAGCGATGGGCGAAACTCTAAGGAGGTATGACAAATGAGTCTAAGTATTATTTTAATGGTAATTCAAGTGTTTTTTGCGGTTGTCATCGGGCTGTACTTCTGGAATTTACTGCGTAACCAACAGACCAATCGTTCTGCTGTCGATAGAGAATCCAGGAAAGAGTTGGAGAAGCTGAGAAAGCTTAGATCCATTTCTCTGACAAAACCGCTCTCGGAGAAAACAAGACCATCCTCTATGCAGGATATTGTAGGTCAGGTTGAAGGTCTTAAAGCTTTAAAAGCTGCATTATGTGGTCCAAATCCACAGCATGTTCTTATTTATGGCCCTCCTGGTGTAGGTAAAACGGCAGCGGCTCGCGTCGTATTGGAGGAAGCTAAGAAAAATCAGGAATCTCCGTTCCGTCCGGATTCGAAGTTTACAGAGATTGATGCGACAACGGCTCGATTTGACGAAAGAGGGATTGCCGATCCGCTGATCGGTTCTGTTCATGATCCTATTTATCAAGGCGCAGGCGCAATGGGCGTTGCGGGGATCCCGCAGCCGAAGCCAGGTGCTGTGACGAAGGCGCATGGGGGCATTTTGTTCATCGATGAAATCGGTGAATTACACCCAACCCAAATGAACAAATTATTAAAGGTGCTGGAAGACCGCAAAGTATTTCTAGAGAGTGCGTATTACAGCTCCGAAGATACGAATATTCCAGGCTATATCCATGATATATTTCAAAACGGCCTTCCTGCGGACTTCCGCTTAGTAGGCGCCACGACTCGCACTCCTAGCGAGATTCCGCCGGCGATTCGTTCGCGTTGTTTGGAAATCTTTTTCCGTCCGCTGTTGCCGGAAGAAGTCGGAGAGATCGCGCGTAAAGCATTGGATAAGATTGGTTTTAAGAAATGTGAAGCTGCCGTTGGGGTTGTTATGAAATACGCAACCAACGGTAGAGAAGCCGTGAATGTCATTCAACTTGCGGCAGGTATCGCTTTATCGGATAAAAGAGATGAAATTACCGCTTCCGACATAGAATGGGTTGTAAATTCATCGCAAATTCCTCCCAGACCTGAACGCAAAGTGCCAGCACAGCCACAGATCGGATTTGTCAATGGTTTAGCGGTTTATGGCCCTAACTTGGGTACTCTACTTGAGATTGAGGTATCCGCAATTCCTATTGCCGCAGCGGGTACAGGGAAGTTCAACATCACAGGTGTTGTGGATGAAGAAGAAATGGGAGGAGGCTCTCGGACGATTCGCCGGAAAAGCATGGCTCGCGGCTCTGTGGAAAATGTGTTAACGGTCCTTCGCAAGCTTGGATTTAACACCTCCGATTACGATCTGCATATTAATTTCCCAGGCGGTGTGCCGATCGACGGGCCTTCTGCCGGTATTTCAATGGCGACAGCTATCGCATCTGCGATACATAAAATTCCTGTCGATAACAAATTGGCCATGACGGGCGAAATGAGCATACACGGAAAAGTTAAGCCGGTAGGCGGAGTTGTCGCTAAGGTTGAAGCAGCGTTTCAAGCTGGAGCGACCAAAGTCATTATTCCAAAAGAAAATTGGCAAGAGATGTTTGCGGATTTACCAGGCGTCGAAGTGATTGCTGCTGATTCCATCGAAGAGGTGCTCAGCGTTGCTCTAGGCATTGAGCTTCATGATAATGTCATTCCTATGCCATATGCCGCAGATAGAACGATTGCTTCATCGACTTTGCCGATTCTGCACGCGAATTCACAGCATACGATTGATTCGTAATTCTGAATTGCCGTTACCTTACATGGTGCGTTAGGTGTCAATTGGTGTTTTCTGTGCAGTTTTGTTAAAATGTAAAGGGCAATGGATGAATAAAATAATGAGAGACTTTGAGCTTGGACTCAAAGCTCCCTATATATGGAGGTGCAGAGGATGGGACCCGGAAAAATCAAGGTGCGCAGATTGCCGCTATTGCCTCTAAGGGGACTGCTGGTTTATCCGAGCATGGTTCTACATCTGGATGTAGGGCGGGAGAAATCGGTTAAAGCACTAGAGCGGGCAATGGTGGATGACAGCATGATTCTCCTCTGCTCTCAATCTGAGATCAACATAGAAGAGCCTTCCAAAGAAGATATTTATCGCATCGGGACGATTGCAAAGGTGCGGCAAATGCTGAAACTGCCGAATGGAACGATTCGTGTATTAGTCGAAGGCGTGTTGCGTGCTGAGATTGTAGAGTACCTCGTGAATGATGAATATTACGAAGTTACAGCCAAAGAGCTGCCCGAGCAAGAAATTACGGATCCAGAGATCGACGCGCTGATGCGCACAGTACTGAATCAGTTCGAGCATTATATCAATTTATCTAAAAAGGTTACGCCGGAAACGCTCGCGGCTGTTTCGGATATCGACGAACCAGGTCGTTTGGCTGATGTGATCTGCAGCCATTTGTCACTCAAAATTAAAGATAAGCAGGACATTTTGGAGACGGTGGATGTGCGTGAACGGCTCGAGAAAATGCTCAATATTTTAAATAATGAGCGGGAAGTGCTCGAGCTGGAGCGCAAAATCAGCCAACGCGTCAAGAAGCAAATGGAGAAGACGCAGAAGGAATACTACCTTCGCGAGCAGATGAAAGCTATTCAGAAGGAGCTTGGAGACAAGGAAGGCCGCGCAGGCGAAGTCGATGAGCTGCGTAGTCAGTTAGCGGAAGCTGAATTGCCAGATAAAGTGCGAGAAAAAGTCGAGAAGGAAATCGACCGTCTGGAGAAAATGCCGGCAACCTCGGCAGAGGGCGGCGTTATTCGCAACTACATCGATTGGCTGCTTGGCTTGCCTTGGTCCAAATCAACCGAGGATGACCTCGATTTGAATAAGGCGGAAGAGATTCTCAATGAAGATCATTTCGGACTTGAGAAGCCGAAAGAGCGCGTGCTTGAGTATTTAGCCGTACAGAAACTGGTCAAGAAGCTCAAAGGACCTATCCTATGTCTGGTTGGCCCGCCAGGGGTCGGTAAAACGTCTATTGCCCGTTCCATCGCAAGATCGATGGGCAGACAGTTCATCCGCATCTCGTTGGGCGGAGTGAGAGATGAAGCCGAGATTCGCGGCCATCGTCGAACGTATGTTGGAGCTATGCCCGGCAGGATCGTCCAAGGTATGAAAAATGCCGGAGCCAATAATCCTGTTTTCTTATTAGACGAAATCGATAAAATGGCCATGGATTTCCGCGGAGACCCTGCGTCGGCTTTGCTGGAAGTTCTTGATCCCGAGCAAAATAGCACTTTTAGTGATCATTTCATTGAAGTTCCGTTTGACTTGTCTAATGTCATGTTCGTGACGACAGCCAATGCCGTACACAACATTCCGCGTCCTTTGTTAGATCGGATGGAAGTTCTGTACATTCCGGGCTATACGGAAATTGAGAAACTGCAAATTGCGAAGAAATATTTGCTGCCTAAGCAAAAACGAGACCATGGCCTCGAGGAAGAGCAGCTTCTAGTCGACGATTCGGCTTTGATGAAGATCGTGCGTGAATATACGCGTGAAGCCGGCGTACGTAATTTGGAACAGCAAGTGGCTGGTATGAACCGGAAAGCCGCCAAAAAAATCGTGTCAGACCCTTCTACACCGGTACATGTGACGGAAGAAAACTTAAAGGACTATTTAGGTCCTGCGAAGTTCCGGTATAACGTAGCGGAAGAGAAGGATCAAATAGGGGCTGTGACAGGGCTTGCTTGGACTGAAGTCGGAGGAGACACCTTGGTCATTGAAGTTACAGTGATGCAAGGCACAGGCAAGCTAACATTGACAGGTAAGCTCGGTGATGTGATGAAGGAATCCGCACAAGCGGCTTTCAGCTACACGCGTACACGGGCGGATGTGCTCGGCATAGCTCCTGATTTCCACGAGAAGAATGACATTCACATCCACATTCCGGAAGGTGCGATACCAAAGGATGGTCCTTCAGCTGGCATTACGATGGCCACCGCATTGATTTCGGCACTGACCAATATCCCTGTTTCCCGCACTGTCGCTATGACGGGTGAGATCACGCTCCGCGGCCGCGTACTGCCGATCGGAGGATTGAAGGAAAAGGCGCTTGCTGCACATCGAGCTGGTATCCGTACCATCCTGCTGCCTCAGGACAATGAGAAAGATATCGTAGAAATTCCAGAAAGTGTCCGCGATGAGATGACCTTTATCCCGGTTAGCCATATGGATCAAGTGCTCGAACATGCGCTTGTGAAGAATAGGCCGCCTGCTCATGTCGGATAACCATAGAAAGTAGTTGAACAATCTTGAAAGTCAATCAAGCTGAGTTTGTAATCAGTGCGGTTGGACCTAGTCAATATCCAGAGGATGCCTTGCCGGAGATTGCTCTGGCAGGGCGTTCTAATGTCGGGAAATCCTCGCTCATTAACTGCTTGATTTCCCGCAAAAATTTGGCTAGAACCAGCTCACAGCCCGGTAAAACCCAAACATTGAATTATTATAAAGTGAATCAGGACTTATATTTTGTAGATCTTCCCGGTTACGGCTATGCGAAAGTATCCAAAACGAAACGGGAGCAATGGGGCAAATTCATTGAGAGTTACTTAATGCATCGTGAAACGCTGCGCCTCGTCATGCAGTTGGTGGATTTAAGACACCCGCCTTCCAAAGACGATCAAGCCATGTATGAATGGCTAAGACATCATGACGTGCCCGTTCTCGTGGTTGCAACCAAGGCCGATAAGATTCCCAAAAGCCAATGGCCCAAACATCTCAAGATCGTTCGAGAGACGCTGGGCATGGACAAAGGTGTTCAGCCGCTGATGTTTTCCTCTGAGCTTACGCTTGGGAAGGACGAGTTGTGGAGCATCCTGGAGCAAGCTATTGCTTATGGAGAGCCAGAACCCGAAGCAGCCGAAGCCGAAGCAGCCCCAATAGAGACAATTAAAGAAGCAAATGAGCATGAGCCGTCCTGATTCAAAGGGGCGGTTTTTTGTGTATATAAGAGCAAGATGCCAAAAGAGCGAGGAAATCAAGAAGAAGTACACAGGAAAGTGAGGTTTTCTAGGGGAAATTTACTGGCATTCCGTATTTCCTTGGTTTTTTCAGAATATTTGGCGGATTATCATGAAATGCACGCAGGAATATTAGAGACGCATGTAGTATAATAATAAACAAGGTAATTGTTCATCGCTTGAAAACAAAGAATCGAGGGATTTTTATGGCACAAAGGTTAGCGACTGAATATGTCAAGACCTGCCTCCAGTTAACAGAAGCCGAGATGTTCAGGTTTTTTCAAATGTTCGTGGATCATCAAGTGACTTTGCAAGTGAAAGTTTTGGAAAATGGCAATCAAGAGGTTGTTTTTCAAGATGGTGCAGGTCAGGAAATCGTCCTTTCATTTGAGAAGAAATCGGGCCTATATGAATGTACAGGATCCTGCAGATTAAGTAATACTTTACTGGCTAATTTAATGCGTAAGGCAGTATCAGAGTTTAAAGGAAGCGCCACGGTGAACCGAATTTACCCTAGTTATACAATGGTTTACTACTATGAACGCGGGACTGTTGTGAAGATCGAGGAAGTCAAAGGGCAATTGGTAACGGTCATCTATGAGTACAGAGACACCATTGGCCTCATGCAGGAAATGTTCCAGAAGAGAGAAGTCGAACAAGAGATCGAAATGATCTACGACCAAATTAACCATCTTCTTGATTTGCGTAATATGGTGCAAGACCAAGAAGAACATCAGCAGATTGACACTCGCCTCAATGAGCTCACACATCGTTTGTTTATTCTGGAGGCTTAACAACCACATATACATGCTAATGGAAGACCCGGTTACCGGGTCTTTTTTGTGTCTAAATTGCGACTTTTTGCTAGGAATGAACAAGTTAAACTCCTTCTACATAAATTAGATATTGCGTGTTTGGATGAGAAGGCCTTGGTAAAAAAAACTATTGCATTTCTCGTCGATAGATGTTATTTTTATTCTCGTTGAAACAATATAGGAACCAGGATTCACTCAGGACATTGAATGTTGCGAGAGATAATACCCTCGGGAAGTGAATGACGTAGGTCCTAGCGGATGAAATTTTTTTCAGACATTTTATTCCTAGGAAGGGGGAACCGAAAGATGGAAACTGAATACTCAACTTTCGGAAGACACGTTGCTGTAGATACTTGGGGGGTAGATTTCGAACTTCTGAACAATGCAGATTGGTTGCAGGCTCAGATGGTAGAAGCTGCCGAGGTATGCGGAGCAACCGTACTATCTGTACAATCCAAGCAATTTGAACCACAAGGAGCAACTGTACTTGTTATGTTGTCCGAGAGTCATCTCTCCATTCACACTTATCCTGAGAGAGGTTTTGCCGCGCTTGACTGTTATACATGCGGTGAGACAGTGGACCCTCAATTAGCAATTGATTTTATGGTATCCGTATTGAAACCAGAAACATTCTATGCGAAGAAATTAGTTCGCGGAATGGGTGAATTACAAGTAGAAACTCCTGAAATTAAGCAAGCAGAGCTTGTGAAATAAGGTTCTGCACATAACAATAACGATAGCCACGGAGAAATCCGTGGTTATTTGTTTGTCCGTGTTCCCATACAATGATATTGCGACACATGTCCAATTAGGGAAGCGGGGAAATTGCGCTGTGAGAAAAAAAATAATTAGAAAAGCAATCCTTTATAGTATTGTTCTATTCCTCATTATTTGGCCTGTCTATCAGCTGTCTCAAATGCTTGGCCATCATAAAGAAGAGCACGATGCAACCCATCTGCTGTATCAAGTTTCTTTATTCCAGATGGAGCTTCTAAAGAGCAACTTGGAGGAAGCTGCGCAAAGTAAAACGACTGATGAGCTGGATGGAAGTGGGCAAGCCCTATACTCAGCGGGCTACACGCATGAGCGACTTGTATTAGCGGCGGGCGGAGCAGACTATCTGACTCCGTTGTCCAGTATGACGCAGTTATCCCAGTACTTGCAGCGTCTTCAGATCGGCGGGGGGCGGGCGTTGAAGCCGGAAGAACTGCAAACGTTGAAGGAAGCAGGGCTTCAGTACAAGAGCATGTATGAAGTTTATGAGAAAATCATGGCATCTAATGGGGATATTGTTTCTTCACAAAACACGAAGCTGGCAGAGTTGGATCGTAATTTGACTGCTTTTCTTCGCAAAAAGCTGCTGCAATAAATGGACATCTTGCCAGTTCAGGTATACGGGAGCCGATTGCTGTTAAAACTAACGATCAGAGTGAAGCATTCATAATTTATACAAAAAATTTGTCGGATTGCAGAGTTTGCTGTGCTATAATGATACATAGAAAATGAATGAAAGGCAGGTGGTACCTTTGCATATTGTAACAGTCGGTTTAAATTATCGTACGGCTCCGGTCGAAATTCGGGAGAAGTTCGCTCTTGCCGAGCAGGATTTGCCGATCGCATTAACAGAATTGAAAGATACTAAAAGTATTTTAGAATGTGTAATTGTCGCCACCTGCAATCGCACGGAAATTTACGCCGTTGTGGATCGACCACAGATGTGCAGTCATTATTTGACGCATTTTATTGAACGGTGGTTCCAAGTTCCTAAAGATCAGTTTCAGAAACATTTATATATGCATGAAAATGAGAAGGCGATTGAGCATCTATTCCGCGTAACCAGCGGTTTAGATTCTATGGTGATCGGGGAAACCCAAATTCTAGGACAAGTACGGGAAGCTTTTTTATCGTCTCAAAAAATGAAAGCGACCGGTGCTTATTTCAATACGTTGTTTAAACAATCGGTTACACTTGCCAAAAAGGCGCATTCCGAAACAGGCATTAGCAATAATCCCGTTTCTGTCTCCTACGCGGCAGTTGAGCTCGGCAAGAGAATTTTCGGTAGTTATATGAATAAAACAGTTATGATTATTGGTGCTGGGAAGATGAGCGAACTAACGGTTAAGCACTTGTATGCGAACGGAGCCAACAAGGTTATTGTTGTGAATCGTACGTTTGAGCGTGCAGCTGAGCTGGCGGAGAAATTCAACGGAATTCCTTGTACCATGGAAAAAATAGCTGATTATTTGCCGGAAGTGGATATTATTATCAGCTCTACAGGTGCTCCTGGATATGTCCTTACCAAGAATGATATCCAATCTTATGTCCAAAAGAGAAAATCACGTCCGCTGTTTATGATGGACATTGCCGTGCCTCGTGATCTGGATCCGCAAATCAGCGATTTACCGAATGTGTTTCTTTACGATATTGATGATCTGGAGCATATCGTAGATAAACATTTGCAAGAGAGAAAGAAAGAAGCGGCCAAGATTGAGACGATGATTGAATCGGAAATAGGTGTGTTTGAACAATGGACAAAGACACTCGGCGTAAGTCCGGTTATTAATGCCCTTCAGGCCAAAGCAAGCCAGATTCACGAAGAGACGATGGAGAGCATGTTGAATAAGCTGCCTGATCTCGATGACCGTGAAATTAAAGTTATTCGAAAATTAACGAAAAGCATCGTGAACCAAGTGCTGCGTGACCCGATCCTGCGCATTAAGGAAATGGCAGGAGAACGTCACGGGGAAGAAGCGCTTGAGCTCTTCACGAAACTTTTTGCCCTCGAAGAGACACTTGAACAACAAGAGCAAGCCAATCAGTTAGCACAAGAGATGGAATCTGGGCAAAAAGCGCTGGAAGCTAAACAGCTGCTGGAAGATAAGTTGTCCGTGCGCGGTTTACAAACCGCGGATATTCTGGCAAAATCTTGAGAAAAAAGGCGCTAATCGCCTAGGAGAGGTGCCATGGTAACTCGTAGCTGGTTGTTTGATGCGATGATTTATATGTATGCCCTGAGCCTATTGTTTTACTTTTCGGACTTCGCGAATGCGAACCGGAGCGCGAAACGGATGGGGACGGGGCTGCTTTTGTTTGTATGGGTTCTGCAGACCGCTTACTTAGTTATTAATTTGTACGGTCATTTGACAGAATGGGCATTTGCCCGGTCGGACGTCCTATTTATGTTTTCGTGGCTGATTGTGACGATTTCATTATTGGTTAATCGATTTTTCCGTATCGAACTGTTTGTGTTTTTTGTGAATGTGCTCGGTTTTGCAATTCTAGCCTTAAACATCTTCGGAAATCCGCACGTAATGCCAATCAAAGCTGGTTGGGACATCAACGACGAGCTATTATTTATACATATTACTCTGGCGATTGGCAGTTACGCGGCTTTCTCCATTGCAGCTATCTTCTCTTGCATGTATGTGTTTTTACACAGTATGTTGAAGGCCAAAAAGTTTTCCCAGACGGTTATGCGACTGCCTTCCCTTGAGAAAATTGAGCATTATACGTATTTTTCCGTTATTATCGGGGCTCCGTTGCTTCTTATGGCGCTAAGCCTCGGCGTGGTTTGGGTGGTACTGGAAGGGAATCATAACTTGCTTTACGATCCTAAAGTGATCAATTCCTTTTTTGTACTGGCTGCTTATGCGTTCTATTTATTTCAACAGAAGTCGATGCGGATTTCAGGCTTTAAGTTAGCCGCGTGGAACCTTGCAGCTTTTCTCATTGTTGTTCTGAACTTCGTTGTTTCCAATCTGGTATCAGGCTTCCATGACTGGATTTGGAGTTCATGAACATGAAGCATCCGTACCCGATTATGGTGAATCTGACTGGCAGGCAGTGTCTGGTTGTCGGCGGCGGGCCGATAGCTGAACGTAAAGTGCTATCGCTTCTCGAGGCAGGAGCCCACGTGACGGTTGTCAGCATGGAATTCACGGCGGGATTATCCGAAATCGCAAAAAACCCGGAAGTGGTACTGCACAGGCAGACGTTTCATCCGTCTATGATGACAGGCGATCATTTGATGCCCTATACGCTTATTGTGGCGGCGACGAACGATACTGAAGTTAACGCGCAGGTCCATGGGCTAGCAACGAAGCAGGGTAAACTGGTCAACGTCGTTGACCAGCCTGAACTTAGTTCTTATATTCAACCTTCCGTTGTACGTAGAGGAAAACTGGTGATTGCTGTTTCTACGGGAGGTGCCAGTCCGTCTGCGGCTCGTAAAATCGCTCGAGAACTCGATTATAATTATGGCGAGGAGTACGCAGCTTACCTTGATTTTCTTAGCGAGGTGCGTCATCTCGTTCAAAGTAAAGTAGCGGATAAGCAAGCGAGACAACGAATGTTTAAAGAGATGCTGGAATGGGATGTGCTGGCCAAAATACGCGCAGGCACGTTCGAGAGCTGGAAGGACAAGCTCTACATAGCTATAGAGAAAGAACCTTGGCCGACTGAAGAAGCAGGTCAAGCGAATACAGACCGGCCTTCATGGTCAGCGATTAATGATTTCGGGCAGCAAGTATAGGGAGGCGGGTAGAGATGAAGACCATTATTGTAGGAACTAGACAAAGTGCTTTGGCCATGACGCAGACGGGACAGGTGGTAGAGCTATTAAAGCAGCTTGCAGCAGAGCACGGGATTGCTTGTCAATTTGAAATAAAGAAAATTGTCACGAAGGGCGACCGCATCCTGGACGTCACGTTGTCCAAGGTAGGCGGCAAAGGCCTGTTCGTCAAAGAAATCGAACAAGCGCTTGTAGACGGCGAGATTGACATGGCCGTCCACAGCATGAAAGATATGCCCTTCGAGCTTCCCGAAGGGCTAGTCGTAGGAGCGATTCCGAAGCGTGAAGACGCGCGCGATGCGCTCATCACACGCGGATACCGCTCCCTGCAAGAGCTGCCGCTGGGCGCGCTCGTCGGCACCAGTTCGCTGCGCCGCGCCAGCCAGCTGCAGCATCTCCGCCCGGACCTCCGCATCGAGTCGGTCCGCGGTAACATCGATTCGAGGCTGCGCAAGCTCGATGAAGAGAACTTCGATGCGATCATGCTTGCCGCGGCCGGTTTGCACCGGATCGGCTGGCAGGATCGCATCAGCGCGTACTTGCCGCCCGAAGAGTGCCTCCCTGCCGTAGGGCAGGGGGCGCTGTGCATCGAGTGCCGGGGCGGCGACACGTTCATGCTGGACCTGCTGGGCAAGTTCCAGCATGAGCCTACTGCGCTCGCGGTGCGAGCAGAGCGGGCTTTCCTCGGCAGACTCAATGGAGGCTGCCAGGTGCCGCTCGGCGCTTACGCGAGCGTAAGCGAAGCCGGCAGCGGGCTTGATACGCCGCTGCTGACGCTGACGGGCATGGTCGGAACGCCGGATGGCGCGACCATGCTGAAGGAGACGGCTTCCGGGAGCGATCCGGAAGCGCTGGGCGAGCTCATTGCGGACAAGCTGATCGCGCAAGGCGCTGAGCGTATTCTGGCTGAGGTAAGGGAGTGAACCGCTTGAACAAAGGGAGAGTTTATCTCGTTGGTGCGGGTCCGGGTGACCCAAAGCTAATCTCGGTTCGTGGCATGGAAGCTATTCAGAAGGCGGATGTCATTGTCTATGACCGTCTGGCCAATCCTCGTTTACTTAAGCATCGCAGACCGGACGCTGAGCTTATTTTTGTTGGCAAGCTTCCGGACAAGCATATATTAAAGCAAGAAGAAATCAATCATTTGCTCGTAGATCTGGCCTTACAAGGAAAAGTCGTGACCCGTCTGAAGGGTGGCGATCCCAGCGTTTTCGGGCGGGTAGGCGAGGAAGCGGAGCTGCTGGCGGAGCATGATGTGACGTTCGATATCATCCCGGGCATCACGTCATCGATCGCCGTTCCGGCGTATGCGGGAATTCCGGTAACACATCGTGATTTTACTTCGTCGTTCGCAATTATTACTGGGCACGAGTATCCGAATAAAACGTACTCCGGTTTGGACTGGGAGCACTTGGCCAAAGCCATTGGCACGATGGTTTTCTTGATGGGTGTCGCAAATCTTGAACAAATTTGCCGGGAATTAATACGCTGCGGCAAATCGCCGGAAACACCGGTTGCGCTTGTTAGGTGGGGCACCTGGGCAGATCAAGCGACCATCACAGGAACCTTGGCTGACATTACGAACAAAGTAAAAGAAGCCGAATTCAAGTCACCCGCAGTCATTATTGTCGGTGAAGTTGTGAAGCTGCGCGAGAAGCTGGCTTGGGTCGAGAAGAAGCCGCTTTTTGGCCGCCGAATTCTGGTGACCCGGGCAAGAAGTCAAGCGAGCGAGCTTGTTGATTTGATCGACGATCTGGGGGGAGAAGCGGTCGAATTCCCAGTGATCAAGCTGCAGCCGCCAAGCCGTCCTGAAGCTCAGCGTGCCTTGGATGAAGCTTTAGGTGAATTGCATACTTTCGATTGGATTCTATTGACAAGTGTGAATGGGGTAGAATTTTTCTTCAACCGTTTGCGCCAGCTAGGGATCGATATTCGCCGTATGGGCAATGCCCGCATTGCTGCCGTAGGCCCCAAAACAGCCGAAGCGCTCGCCGAGCGAGGAATTATCGCAGATGTACTTCCAAGTAAGTTTCAGGCGGAAGACATGCTTGAGGCGATTCAATCCGATTTGTTAAAAGGTCAGAAGGTTCTTTTACCAACAGCAGATTTGGCACGTGATTATTTACCGGCTAAACTTCGCGAGCTAGGTTTGCAAGTTGCTGAGGTAGACGTATACGAGAACGTACTCACCACAGAAGACGGTGCTGAAGTCATTCATTTGCTTCAAAATCAAAGCATTCATATCATAACTTTTACAAGCTCATCCACCGTTACGAATTTGATAGAAGCCTTGAAACAGTTAGGAATTGAAGAGCCAGTATCCTTGCTTCAAGGTGTTGAAATTGCTTGTATCGGACCCAAAACCGCAGATACGGTACGTCAATATGGGCTGCCGATTACGTATATGGCCGAAGAGGCCACAGTTGCTTCACTCGTTCAAAGCATGATTCAACCTAAATAAAAGGCATCCGGCAGAAGTTGAAGCTATGTCGGATTGCCTAGCCAATAAGGAGGCGGAATCCTCATGAGTTTCCCCGTTGTTCGTAACCGCCGCTTACGCGGTAATGCAGCTATTCGTAATCTAGTTCGTGAAAATCAAGTAACGGTCAATGACTTGGTACAGCCGATTTTTGTTACACACGGCACCAACGTAAAGTCAGAAATTGCTTCAATGCCTGGTGTTTATCATTTGTCGCTGGACATGCTGAAAGCTGAGATCGACGAAATTACATCACTGGGAATTCAAGCTATTCTCTTGTTCGGGGTTCCTGATCACAAAGACGCAAAAGGCACATCCGCGTACATGGAAGACGGTATCGTGCAGCAAGCGACCCGTTTTATTAAAGAATTGAACCCGAATTTGCTCATCATTGCGGATACGTGCCTATGCCAATTTACGGATACAGGCCACTGTGGCGTTATTCATCATCACCCGGTAACGGGGGCAGCCGATGTGGCGAATGATCCATCTCTGGAACTGCTTGTTCGCACAGCGGTTTCCCAAGCGAAAGCAGGCGCGGATATCATTGCTCCATCCAATATGATGGACGGTTACGTTCATGCCATTCGGTCAGGTCTGGATGAAGCTGGCTATGAGAATACTCCGATTATGGCGTACTCGGTGAAATATGCATCCGCCTATTACGGCCCATTCCGGGATGCTGCTCATTCCACGCCGCAATTCGGTGATCGCAAAACGTATCAAATGGATCCAGCCAACGGCAGAGAGGCGCTGCGCGAAGCGGAGAGCGATGTTGTGGAAGGCGCTGACTTCTTAATGGTGAAGCCGGCACTTGCTTACATGGACATCATTCGAATGCTCAAAGATAATTTCGACCTACCGGTTGTGGCTTACAATGTGAGTGCCGAGTATTCCATGATTAAGGCGGCTGCATTGCAAGGTTGGGTGAATGAAGAAGCGATCGTAATGGAAACGATGCTGAGCTTCAAGCGCGCTGGCGCTGATATTATCTTGACTTATTTTGCTAAAGATATCGCCCGCTATCTGAAGAACAGCTAATTGAAACAAATGATTAGAACCATTCATCCTAGAAGGCGCAGCCGAGCAGTTTCCCGAGGAAATTGAGCTGCTGCCCAGCTAGACGCGGATGGTTCTTTTGTCATACTATTGTCGCAAAACGTGAGCTTACGTCGGTTGTGACAGGGGTATAATTAGGGCATAATGAATGAGAATAGATGGAAACCAGAGGAAGGTGCCTCATGAGCTATAACGACAATTTTATTAAAGCATGCCGGAAGGAACAGGTGAATACGCTGCCTGTCTGGTATATGCGTCAAGCCGGACGTTACGACCCGGATTATCGCAAGATTAAAGAGAAGTATACATTGCTCGAAATTTGCAAACAGCCAGAGCTTGCTGCAGAAGTTACAATGATGCCGATTAAGAAACTAGGTGTTGATGCGGCAATTTTATATTCGGACATTATGAATCCCGTGGCTTCGCTTGGGATAGATTTTGATATTGTCAAGGATGTTGGTCCTGTTATTCATACGCCGGTTCGGAATGCACAGGATGTTGAACGTTTGCGCCCAATTGATGTGGAGAAAGATTTATCGCATATCATTGAGACCATTCGGATTTTAGACAAAGAGCTCGAAGTCCCGCTCATTTCTTTTGCGGGCGCGCCATTTACGATTGCCAGTTACTTGATCGAAGGGAGACCATCCAAAAGCTATATTCGCACAAAACAGCTCATGTACGCTGAGCCTGCTGTTTGGTTTGCGTTAATGGACAAGCTCGGAGATATGGTGATTACATATTTAAAAGCGCATATCGCAGCGGGCGCAAAAGCGGTTCAAGTGTTCGACAGCTGGGTAGGCGCGCTTTCACCAGCCGATTTCAAGCTGTATGTGCTGCCAACGATGGAACGTATTTTCAAGGAGCTTTCCTCTTTGAAGGAGCCAAAAATTTATTTCCCTGGCGTAAGCTCAGGCGAATTGCTGCCTTATTTGAAAGACCTGCAAGCCGATGTCATTGGTCTGGATTGGCGTATTCCGATCTCGGTAGGCCGTGAGCGGGTTGGCGAGCGTTTTGCCGTGCAAGGAAACTTGGATCCTTATGTTTTGACGGCTCCCATGCACGTGATTGAACAGCAGGCGAAAGCCATCATGGATGAGGGAATGAAGAAGCCGGGTTATATTTTCAACCTGGGGCACGGATTATTCCCGGAAGCATCGCTTGAAAAGCTCAAAGATTTGACAGCATTCATTCACGCGTACTCGCATTCCGTGTTAACTCAACAAGCAGAAAAGAGTGGTGTTTAGGATGACCAAACGTCGCGTTGGTGTATTAGTCATGTCTTACGGGACTCCGGAAAGCCTGGATCAAGTGGAAGCGTATTACACACATATTAGACGCGGATCTCCGCCAACTCCCGAGCAACTGCACGAATTAACAGCACGGTATGAAGCGATTGTTGGAGGGTTCTTCCCGCTGCGCGAGAATACGAATAAGCAGGTTAAGGGGCTTGAGGACACATTGCGCACCGAACATCCGGAAGTGGAGTTTGTGTGCTACCAAGGCCTGAAGCATGCTCAGCCGTATGTAGAAGACGGAGTAGTGCAAATGGTCAAAGACGGGATTACGGAGGCTGTAGGTGTCGTTCTGGCGCCTCATTACTCGACTATGAGCGTTGGCGGCTATGTGAAAAGAGCGAAGGAAAAGGCAGAGGAGCAAGGGCTTAAAATGAGCTTTGTCTTAGACTATCACCTTCATCCTAAGCTGATTGATGCACTGAGCACGCGGGTAGATAAAGCATTAACGAAGTTCAGCGATGCGCAGCGCAGCGACATCCGAGTGATCTTCACAGCGCACAGCCTGCCGGAGAAAATTCTTGAAATGAAGGACCCATACCCGGACCAATTGCTTGCCACCTCGAAAGTCATCGCGGAGCGTGTAGGGTTGACGAACTGGCAATTCGGTTGGCAGAGCGCAGGCCAAACGGCAATGCCTTGGCTTGGACCAGACATTCTGGATGTCCTGCAGCAAATTCACAAAGAAGAAGGCGTAAAGAACGTTCTGCTTTGTCCGATCGGTTTCGTTTCCGATCATTTGGAGGTTCTTTACGATATCGATATTGAAGCGCAAGCTTTGGCTAAGGAGCTTGGCCTGCATTTGGAACGAACTGAATCGCTTAATACCGATCCTCTATACATGCAAACGCTAAGCGATGTTGTTTATACGAAATGGCATGAAGTTAGTGAACGGTCATGAGTACCCATATTCCTCACTACATGATTGTTGGCGGGGGGATCACTGGGCTTAGCGCTGCTTTTTATTTAAAGAAACGGTTAGAATCAGAGGGTTCTCCCTTTCGAATTTCGGTTGTAGAGAAGTCGCCTGCTTTTGGCGGGAAAATTCGTACGCTTGAGAAAGAGGGCTTCGTGATTGAAAAGGGGCCAGACTCTTTCCTTGCTCGGAAACGGCCCATTATTGACTTGGCGTATGATCTCGGACTCGAGCATGAACTTACCGGGACGAATCCTAAGGCCAAGAAGACCTATATCGTGCGTCAAGGCAAGCTTCATCGCATGCCGCCTGGATTAGTGCTCGGCATTCCCACACAAATGACTCCGTTCATGAAGACGGGCCTCATTTCTCCGTTAGGCAAACTGAGGGCGGCACTAGATCTAGTTCTCCCTAAGCGTGAGGTGACGAGCGATGAGTCTCTGGGACACTTCTTGGAGCGACGATTAGGCAAGGAAGTGCTGGAACGCATTGTGGAACCGTTGTTAGCGGGCATTTATGCCGGGGATACGTTCAAGCTCAGCCTGAAATCTACGTTCCCTCAGTTTCGGATGATGGAGCAGAAGCATCGAAGCTTGATCCTAGGGATGATGGCGAGCCGCAAGAACGTTTCTGAAGAAACGGCGCACTTGCCTTCGGCCATCCGGAATTCCGTTTTCGTGACGTTCAAAAAAGGGCTGCAGACGCTCGTCTCCGGCTTAGTCGCCGCGCTCGAGTCAGCCGACTTGCGCACAGGAGTAGGGGTTGCTTCCGTTCGGCAGTTGGAGCGGCAAGCTGAGGTGATATTTGAAGATGGCCGCAGCGAAATCGTTGATGGCGTTATTCTAACGTCACAGGCCTATCAGGTTGCCCAGATGATACCTCACTTCCCGGCAGCAAGCGAATTGAAGAAAATTGATTATATTTCCGTGGCCAATGTCATTATGGCATTTGACCGCAAAGATATTCCGTTTGAACTGGATGCTTCGGGCTTTCTGGTTCCGAGGAATGAAGGCAGTACGATCACAGCGTGCACGTTAACCTCCGCCAAATGGCTCCATACTGCACCCGATGGCAAGGTGCTGCTGCGTTGCTACATTGGCCGATCTGGAGAGCAGGAGTGGCCAGCATGGTCGGATGAGCAATTGATCAGCAAAGCGCGTCACGATCTGCGCAGCTTGCTTGGTTTAACGGCTGAGCCTCTGTTTACCGAAGTAACGCGGCTTATGCATTCCATGCCCCAATACCCGGTAGGCCATTTGGAGCAGATCGCGCGCTTCCGCGAAGAGCTGGAGACGGCGATGCCGCAGGTTTTGGTAACGGGTGCGGGATTCCATGGCGTCGGTCTTCCTGACTGCATCAGGCAGGGAAAAGAGGCGGCATGGCAGCTTGCAGACCGTATCCTTCAGTCCGCTAAGGAGCCTGCTGTACCAGCCGGTTCCGTCTAATACCGCTTGGCCAGATCCAACTTGAAGTCAGAAGGGGAGATGGCCAAGATTTGTTTTTTTCTCTATATCGAGATTTTTCCTCGCCGGCGATACCGGTTGTGAAGATTTTGACAGTTTAACATAGAACGTTTAACGGGGGTATGAAAGTATGGGAAATTCGAATAGAATCGACACGCGCTCATCAGCCGCATTTCAAGAATCCAAGAAGGTAATTCCCGGAGGTGTCAACAGTCCTGTTCGCGCCTTCAAATCAGTTGGATTGACTCCTTTATTCATGGAAAAAGGCTTTGGTTCCCGCGTCACGGATATTGACGGCAACACGTTTATTGATTATGTAGGCTCCTGGGGACCGCTTATTGTAGGGCATGCCCATCCTGTCGTGTTGGAAGCGATAAAAGCGACTGCCGAGAAGGGAACGAGCTTTGGCGCTCCCACACTGCTCGAGACGCAAATGGCGAAGCTGGTTATTGACCGCGTGCCGTCGATTGATATGGTCCGCATGGTGAATTCAGGGACGGAAGCGACGATGAGCGCATTACGGTTAGCCCGTGGATTTACGAAACGGGACAAGATCGTCAAGTTCGAAGGCAGCTACCATGGCCACGCAGATTCTCTGCTGATCAAAGCCGGTTCCGGCGTTGCGACACTTGGCTTGCCTGACAGTCCAGGCGTCCCTAGCAGTGTAGCCACGAATACGATCACAGTGCCTTACAATGATTTGGATTCTGTGAAATTGGTGTTTGAGAAGTTCGGTGAAGAAATCGCCGCTCTGATCGTTGAACCCATCGCTGGGAATATGGGCGTTGTCCCTCCGGCTCCAGGATTCTTGGAAGGTCTGCGTGAAACGACGAAGCAATATGGATCCTTGCTTATTTTTGATGAAGTAATGACAGGCTTCCGGGTGCACAAGAACTGCGCACAAGGCCTGTACGGCGTTACACCGGACTTAACTTGTCTGGGTAAGGTTATAGGCGGAGGACTCCCTGTAGGCGCTTATGGAGGCCGTCTGGACATTATGGAGCAGATGGCTCCTGCGGGTCCGATCTACCAAGCGGGTACGCTGTCCGGAAATCCGTTAGCAATGGCTGCCGGTTTTGCGACATTGTCCCTATTGGGCGAGCCGAATGTGTACGAGGAGCTGGAGCGCAAATCCGCGATGCTTGAATCCGGCTTTGCACGGAATGCGGCAGAATTTGGTGTCGCAAGTACGATAAATCGGGTTGGCTCAATGGTTTGTCCGTTCTTCACCGAGCTGAAGGTTACGAATTACGAGACGGCGAAAATGTCGGATTTAGCTAAATTTAACGCTTACTTTGGTCATTTGCTTGATTTGGGCGTTTCAGTTGCACCTTCGCAGTTTGAAGGCATGTTCGTATCCACGGCACACACGGATGATGACATTGAGGCGACGATTGAAGCGCACCGTGAGGCGTTAAAGCGATTGTAGGTTAGTTTTGCGGAGCTAGCCTATGCCTATGTGGCTGGAACGACTGTACTCCGACGAGCGCACGGATGCAACGTCCTAAATAAGGGAACGCCATTCCTTTATTTAGACGAAAAGCAGAAATCCAAGGGCTGGAGGGGAACTGCAAGGCCTTATTTCACCCTATCGCATAAATATCTGTTTACAATGGGAGAATAGCGGACCCTGGTTCCCTCTCCCTCGCACACAGAACCGTTTTTGGCAAAATAGCACCCTGTAGTTCCCAAATCTGCCCGCGCTACCTGAATTCTTACATGTCTAATAAGAAAGAGGCTGTATCCGAGTCATCATCAGTGATGACTTCGGATACAGCCTCTTTTGCAATCCTATGTAGCAATTAGCTTGTTTTGGGCGGCGAGCTAGCCGCTGGCTGGGAGGGGTTAGCCTCATTGCCGTTTCCTTGCTGGCTTTGTCCTTGCGTTGTGCTAGGGTTCGGTGTTGGCGTTGCGCTCGGTTTAGGTGTTGAGGAAGCTCCTGTAGTGGAGCCTCCTGTACCTGTTGTTCCGCCGCCGTTTCCTGGTGTAGGAGTCGGTGTTCCCGAAGCTGGTGGCGTTGGTGTCGGTGTTGGCGACGGTGTAGTTTGCGGCTTCGCCGTCGGACTTGGTTTGACAGAACCGTTATCCGATTCTGAAGGACGCTGCGTTGTTCCGCCGCCATTCTTGCCTGTCTCATTGCTGGATTCAGGTTTGTTTGACGGTGTTGGCGTTGTTGAAGGTTTTGGTGTTGCTTTAGGTGGGTTTGCTTTCTTCTCTGCTTGTTCTTTCAAGAAATCAGGATGATCGTAAGCACCGCCAGGATCGATGGTTGTAAGACCCGCCCAAACGTTCTTCACGACCACATCTTCCGGATGATCGAAAACGAGAAAAGCAGAAGGTAAGCGGCGCTCACCGTATCGGCTGGAAGGCTTCGTAATCAACTCATCGTTGTACACCATCTCGGAAGAGGCTCCGCCATCCAAGAAACCGGCGTTGATGACGCCATCAGCCAGGAAGATATCTTGTACTTCCTTAAGCGTTGCGCCTACGCTGTGGGTTTGACGGCCGTCGATAACGATGAAGATGACAGTACCGTCCGCTTTTTGGCCGACAGCTGTACGAGGTGCTCGTCCCCAGCCGCCGTCACCGCTCGTAATCAATGGCTTGCCGTTTGCGATAACGCGCGGATAGAATGAAACGGCATCCGTGACGCCGAGCTTCAACAGATCGTCAATCGTATATTTCCCGATAATAAGTGTGCCTTCTTTGGTAAAGCCTACAATGTGCTGTGGAATGCTGCCTTCTTGGTCGGTATAAAGAATTTCTCCGCCGGACATAATAGCTCCAATTGGGGCAAAGCCGTTTCCTAGACCGTCCGGATCGTTAAATCCTCCGCCATTTACGCCCGCGACAGCGCCTGTGCGCTGAACCATGGATGTGATTCGTTCGCCTTCACCTTGCTTAGCAGGAACGACAACGCGAATGGTGCGCGGATCGTAGACATACATCTTTTTGCCTTTCCAGAATTGACCGGAAATATCCTCGACCTTAACGAGACTTTCAATAGGACGATTTGTATTAAATTGAACGGCATGCAAGTCTTGCTTTTCAACCGAGTTGACTTCGGTCAAATTTTGCATTTCAAGAACCATCTGATCTCTGCGCTGTGCGCCTACGAAAATCCAAGCCCAATCCCGATGCTGCGTGGTGATGACCGTCTTGGCTAAATACTCGCGAATAAATGTCCCTGGCGGGGTCAGATATAAAAAACTTGAACTAAGGAATGTACATACCGCAATAACAAGTAAAGTGCGCTTTAACCAACTATAACTGCGAAAATGTTCTAAAATTGAACTACCCAAGTTGTCCCTCTCCTGCTCTAGTATTCTATTTGATGATTCAATGTCGAAAAAAATCAATACTAGACTTATATTATCATATTTTCACATGCAATTGATATTGGTAATTGTTAAAATAAAGTGTACGCCCATCCAATATCCTTAAGGAGTTATTGATCCATGAAACGATACTATTTTTTTGATTTTCCTATAGATTTAATGTTTTTGACCTTCATCTTTCTATTAATCCTGCTAGCTATTGTATTTTCTTTTCATAGAGGGTCGCGTTCATGACAGAGTGGAAACGCAGTGGGGAATGGTTGGAGCTGCCTCTTCCAAATGCGGCGTGGAAGCCCTTGAGGCCAGGGGCTGTAGAGGAAATTGCAGCTTTGCTGCCCGTGCCGCGCAAGTACTTTTTGCGCCTAGCATCCAAAGGCCTTATCCGAGTGCAAGACGAGCTGGTGAGACTTCACGTATTTCCGAAAGAAGAGGCTGCTTTCAGAGCGGAACAGCATGATATTGACGTCCTCTATGAGGATGATTTCTGTCTGGTCGTCAATAAACCGGCAGGCATGTCTGTTCATCCTTCGGAAGCAGGTCAAGGCGGTACGCTTGCTTCTGCAGTCGCCTACTACTACGAATCGACGGGTCAAGCCTGCGCTGTGCGGCATATTCATCGTTTAGATCAAGATACGACCGGGGCTGTTTTATATGCCAAAAATGAATGGGCTCATGTCCTGCTTGATGAAGCCATGCGTGATAAACGGATTGATAGACGTTATGTGGCCGTAGCAGAGGGCATATTCAGAAAGAACCAAGGGACCATAGATGCACCTATCGGCAAAGACCGTCATCATTCCGGAAAGCGGAGAGTTGCTCCTGGCGGAGATCAAGCGGTGACGCATTACCGGGTGATTCGCCAGCTGAAAAATGCAGCACTGGTAGAGTTGGAGCTGGAAACAGGCCGGACGCATCAGATTCGAGTCCACTTAAGCCACCTGGGGCATCCGCTTGCGGGGGATGCCTTATATGGCGGTTCAACCCGCTATTTTCACCGCCAAGCGCTGCATGGGGAAAAGCTTACGTTCGAGCATCCGGTCACACAAAAGTCGATCGAGGTTCATGCTCCTTTGCCACTTGATTTCCAGCAATTATTGGACAAAGTCGAGGCAACAACAAAAATGTAGTCATGCCATGCCCTCTCCACCCATATACTTAGAAAGACAAACAAGTAAATGGCCCAGCAATCCGAGAATGCCCTCCGGCATCCGGGTTTGATGGAAGGGAGGATTAATCCGGTGTCTGAACAACAACCAGGTCTAAGATTCGATATCTATGAACGCGTTCATTTGCAAGAGGATTTGGCGGGAATACAAGAGTTGAATGATGTAGAATTGGTTCCTCACATTCAGGTGCTTACTTTGGATGATCAAGCGATACTGAAAGGGAATTTGCTGCTTACAGGCAATTATGCCAGTGAAGAAGGGGGAGCACCCAGACTACTTGAGCATTTGATTCCGGTGGAAATCACACTACCCTTAAATCGCATTCATCGCGTGGAAGATATTCAAGTGGATATTGAGAATTTTGACATTGATTTGTTATCTTCGAGAAGCTTGAATGTGACAGGTGTGCTATCTCTGCAAGGCGTTGAAATTGTATCTGCTCCGGTAGAGAGCTGGAAGGAAGAAGAGGAAGTTACGTTCGTGCATGAAGTTGATTTCCCACGGTACGAGCCGCCTCCCGTGAATCCCGCACAGCCGGTTCAGGAAGCTCCGACAAATGAACCGATCCCAATGCCGTATTCGCAGTTCAGTCCACAGGTAGAGCAGCCAATGGTTCAACCGACGCCCGTGCCAATGCCAATTAATGAAGAGCCTATGTCTTCGCCTCCTTCGCAGCCTTCACCGCCTGCCATTGAGGAAGATGAGTATGATGACGGCGGATCCGCCGTCGTTGAGATTGAACAAACCGAATTGAAGGTGACACCCCATTCGGACAGCACGGTGGTTACGGAAGAGAAGAAGGATCTCAAGGTTGCATTCGGTAAAAAGGCCAATGAGGCTGTCGACCTCAACCCGTACGGCCTCAAATCGTTGCTCTCAAAAGCGGGCTCCTACCTTACGGACAAGAGGCGGGCGGAGGAAGAAGCGCAAGCCGCGCTTGCCGAGGAGGCACGGATAGACGCCGTCGAGTGGAAACGTCTGTTTCTGCAAAGCCAGACGAATTCGCAGGAATTTAGAAAGCTGAAAATGTGCATCGTTCAAAAGGAAGAAACGTTGGAGACGATTGCCAAGCGCTATCAGATCAATCCGCGTGAGCTGCAGCTTTTGAACAGACTGGGTGATCAGGAGATTTCAGCAGGGCAGGTTATTTATCTACCCAGATAGACTGGATACATAAACAAGAGCCTCTGGCTGCTTTCGCGGCTGGGGGCTCTTATTTTTTTGTCGTAACAACTTTTTTGGCGACAGCATATTTTACTTATAATCGGTAATACTGGATTGATATATTGACTCTATTTCAAATGTTCGTTATCATATGATGTAATCCTTTTGAGTAATATTGGAAACGTTGATAGGGAGTAGTAGGCGGAATGCCCTTCAGAGAGTGGAACTGCAGCGCTGAAAGGTTCCATAGGAAGCAACCGAACGAAGTCGCCCTGGAGTTGTGAATGTGATGGCAAGCGTCCGCTACTTGTGGAATAGCTTACTTAGCATTTGCCGGCCGCAGCCGTTATCTGTTTGAGAGCCACGCGTTTCATGTTTTGAAGCTGCGCGGAATAAAGGTGGTACCACGGAAGCAAGCCTTTCGTCCTTTGCGGGCGGAGGGCTTTTTTTGTTTGAATTGACCCAAAGCTAGCGCTTAATACAGGCCCCCAAAGCCTATTTCACAGATATAACAGTAATGGAGGTAATCTTATGACCGAAGCGAATGAAATCAAAGAGCAACTGCAAATGCCTACCACGTACGACCCCAAAGAAGCGGAGCGAAAGTGGTACGATTACTGGATTAAAAATGAGTTTTTCAAAGCGGGCGGCCGTCCGGAGGCGGAAACTTACACGATTGTGATTCCGCCTCCTAACGTTACGGGTATGCTGCATATCGGGCATGCGCTTGATTTTACACTGCAAGATATCTTGGTTCGTACGAAGCGGATGCAGGGTTTTGATACGCTGTGGCTGCCTGGCTCTGACCATGCTGGTATTGCGACACAAACCAAAGTTGAACAAAAGCTCCGCGAGGATGGCCAATCCCGGTATGATCTGGGGCGCGAGAAATTCCTTGAGAAAGTATGGGAATGGAAAGAGCAATATGCGAACACAATTCGCGAGCAGTGGGCCAAAATGGGCTTTTCTTTGGACTACTCCCGTGAGCGCTTTACGCTCGATGAAGGGTTGTCGCAAGCGGTTCGCGAAGTCTTCGTAAGCTTGTATGAAAAAGGTCTCATTTACCGCGGCAACTATATTATTAACTGGGATCCTGCAGCCCGCACGGCGCTATCGGATATTGAAGTAGAGTATAAAGAAGTTCAAGGCGCGCTTTATCACTTGCGCTACAAAACAACAGACGGCCTGGATTCCATCGTTGTCGCTACAACGCGTCCTGAGACGATGCTTGGGGATACGGCAGTTGCTGTACATCCGAAGGATGAGCGCTATCAGCATTTGATTGGCAAGAAATTGCTGCTTCCAATCGTAAATCGCGAGATTCCGGTTATTGCGGATGAGTACGTTGAGAAAGAGTTCGGAAGCGGAGCCGTCAAAATTACGCCTGCGCACGATCCGAACGATTTCGAAGTAGGGAAGCGCCATGATCTGCCGCAAATTCTTGTTATGGATGAAACAGGCACGATGAATGCGAATGCAGGTCCTTATCAAGGCAAAGATCGATTCGAGTGCCGCAAGCAAATCGTTGCCGATTTGAAAGAACAAGGCGTTCTGATCAAAATTGAAGAACATGTTCACCAAGTAGGCCACAGTGAGCGCAGCGGTGCTGTCATCGAGCCGTACTTGTCCACACAGTGGTTCGTGAAAATGCAGCCGCTTGCCGATCAAGCGATCGATGCGCAAAAATCAGGCAAAGGCGTAAACTTCGTACCAGATCGCTTTGAGAAAATTTATTTGAACTGGATTGAAAATGTTCGTGACTGGTGCATTTCCCGTCAGCTATGGTGGGGACACCGCATTCCAGCATGGCATTGCGCGGATTGCGGTCAAATTACGGTTTCCCGCGAGGACGCTTCAGCTTGCTCACATTGCCAAAGCACGAACCTGAAGCAAGATAATGACGTTCTTGATACATGGTTCAGTTCCGCTCTATGGCCATTCTCCACATTGGGCTGGCCGAATGATACAGAGGACCTTAAACGCTACTATCCGACGAATGTTCTAGTAACGGGTTATGATATTATTTATTTCTGGGTTGCCCGGATGATCTTCACGGCTCTTGAATTTACGGAGCAAATTCCGTTCAAAGACGTGCTGATGCATGGACTTGTACGCGACTCCGAAGGCCGCAAAATGTCCAAATCGCTTGGCAATGGCGTAGATCCGCTAGAGGTAATCGAGAAATACGGCGCAGATGCTATGCGCTACATGATTTCCACGAGCAGCACGCCGGGGCAGGATCTCCGCTTCCGTTGGGAGCGTGTGGAGCAAGCGCGGAATTTTGCCAACAAGATTTGGAATGCTTCCCGCTTTGCGCTCATGAATCTCGAAGGCGTTACGGCTGCAGATATCGATTTGACAGGCCAATTGGGTACGGCAGACCGCTGGATTCTGCACCGTTTGAACGAAACGGTTCGCGAAGTAACCCGATTAATTGACAGCTACGAATTCGGCGAAACCGGCCGCTTGCTGTATAACTTCATCTGGGATGACCTCTGCGATTGGTACATTGAGTTCAGTAAATTGAGCTTATACGGAACTGATGCAGCTGCAAAGAAGAAGACGCAATCCGTTCTGGCCTATGTGCTAGACCGCACGCAGCGTTTGATTCATCCGTTCATGCCGTTCATTTCCGAAGAAATTTGGCAGCATTTGCCGCATGAGGGTGAAACGATTACGCTCGCTTCTTGGCCGACGGAGAACCCGGCGTTCGAATCGCCGGACGCTGTTCGTGAGATGGAACTTCTGATGGATGCCATCCGCTCCGTTCGAAATATCCGCTCCGAGGTTAACGTGCCGATGAGTAAAAAGGTTGAACTGCTGATCAAACCGGCAAGCAGTGAGACGCAAAGCATTCTTCGTAAAAATGAAGAGTACCTGAAGCGTTTCTGCAATACGTCCCTGCTTCAAATCGATGCCGAGATGGCTGCGCCAGAGAAAGCGATGACCGCGATCATTACAGGAGCAGAGCTGTTCCTGCCGCTGGCCGGGCTGATCGATATTGCCCAAGAACTCGTGCGTTTGGACAAAGAACTGCAAACCTTGCATGGGGAAGTTGAGCGTATTGAGAAAAAGCTGGGCAATGAGGGCTTTGTGGCCAAGGCTCCAGCGAAGGTAATCGAGGAAGAGAAGGCCAAACTTGCTGATTATGCGGATAAGCGGGATAAAGTGATAGCTCGTTTAGCGGAATTAAAAGGATAATTGGAGTAAACCAACGATTGCCTAGCTTTTGTATGCAAGGTGATTCATATAGTAAATGAGGATGAGATCGATGAACGAAATCAAAGATAGCCATCCGGCAGCCGCCTTCCAGAGCGCGCAAGAAGCAATTGCCTGGATTGTTGGCCGGATGGAGAAACTTGGCATCAAACCGGGACTTCAACGGATGCAAATGTTGATGGAAAAGCTCGGTCATCCCGAACGCAGATTGAAATTCATTCATGTGGCGGGAACGAACGGCAAAGGCTCTACTTGTGCGTATTTATCGTCAGTCTTGCGGGCATGCGGCTATGATGTGGGGACGTTCACGTCCCCTTACTTAGAAAAGTATACGAATCGTATCCAAGTGAACGGTGCGGATATTCCGGACGATGATCTGCTTAGACTGGTGAATGACATGAAGCCTGTCATTGACGAGATTGCCGAAACAGAGCTCGGCTCTCCGACGATGTTTGAAATTTCTACTGCGCTTGCCATTATGTATTTCGGCAAGGTGGCATATCCCGATTATGTGGTATGGGAAACAGGCTTAGGGGGAAGGCTGGATAGCACAAATATCGTGAATCCGGTCGTGACCGTTATTACCAATGTAGGCCATGACCATATGGACATTCTTGGAGATACCATCGAGAAGGTTGCCGCAGAGAAGGCTGGAATTATTAAGGCGGGCGTGCCCGTCATTACCGCAGCCCAGCCTCATGAAGGCTGGAGCGTTATCGAGCAAACAGCTCGAGCGAAGAAAGCAACACTGTACACGCTTGGTGATCAATTCGATTATGCGAATGTGACAAGTGAGTTGGATCTTCAGACTTTTGATTTCAAGGGCCCGTTCCGGCCGATCCCGGGCGTGCCGATTTCGCTCAATGGCGAACATCAGCTGAAGAATGCCGCTGTAGCGGTAATGACGCTGGAAGTGCTTCGTCAATATTATGCTTGCATCGTCGATGATGAAGACTTGTACAAAGGGCTGAAAGAAACTCGTTGGCCGGGCCGGCTTGAGATGATTTCGAACGAGCCCCGTATTCTACTCGATGGCGCGCATAATCCTGAAGGAGCCGCGACACTTGCCGCAGCGCTCCAAACCGTATATAGTTACCGAAAGCTGAATCTCATGATGGGAATGCTTTCGACAAAGAATCATACGGGCTACCTCAGGCATATACTACCATTGGTGGATACACTTATTCTTACGGAACCCGATTTTCATAAAAAAGGGGATGCCACTATGCTCGCAGAGCTTGCACGTGAGCTTCTCCACGATATGAACCGTCAGGTGGATATTGTGGTTGAGCCCGATTGGAAGCGAGCATTAGAAATCCTTACAAGCAGAACTGAGCAGGATGATCTGGCGGTCGTATCCGGCACGCTGTATTTAATCTCTGATGTTCGTTCTTGGATTACCTATCAAACCGATTCTGAAAAAGGATGGTGAGAACGGCGTGAGTCAAGCAGAACACGTACATTTTATAGGCATCGGCGGATACGGCATGAGTGCTATTGCCAAAGTCATGCTTGAGATGGGATACCGGATTTCCGGTTCCGACCTGGCACACCAAGAATTAACGGAAAAGTTGAAAGCGAAAGGTGCGCAAGTTTTCATCGGGCATGAAGCCCGCAATGTTTCTGGCGCTGATTTGGTTGTTTACTCGACAGCCTTATCCAAAGATAATGTCGAGATGCAAGCGGCGGAAGAATTAAACATACCTGTCATTCACCGCTCTCAGATGTTGGCAAGACTGATGAATGAACGCAAAGGCATTGCGGTTGCGGGAGCTCACGGCAAAACGACAACTTCCTCGATGATCGCTCTCGTTATGGAGATTTGTGGTACAGACCCGACCTATATTATCGGCGGCGAAATCATGAATGTGGGCAGCAATGCCAAAGCAGGCAAAGGCGAATTCGTTGTGGCTGAAGCCGATGAAAGCGATGGAACTTTCCTTCAATATCATCCGACGCTTGCCTTAGTAAATAACATCGAAGCAGATCACTTGGAGAACTATAACGGTGATTTCGAGAACTTAAAGAAAGCTTACAAGCAATTCCTCAGTCAAGTGAGACCCGGAGGAAAAGCGATTGTTTGTCATGACGATATGTTCTTACGTGAGATGATTCCGTCCATTCAAAGCGAAGTCATTACGTATGGGATAGATAATGACGCAGACTATGTGGCCAGCGATATTTCGTTAGGCGACCGCAAGGTTACGTTCAACGTCCACTGCAAAGGCGCGCTGCTTGGGCAGGTTAGCTTATCCGTACCAGGTAAGCATAACGTATATAATGCATTAGCTACGTTAATCACTTGTTTGGAAGCGGGACTGCCTTTCGAGAATATTGCCGATGCCATTCAAGAGTTTCGCGGGGCTAAGCGTAGATTCCAAGTGCTTGGGGAAGTTGAGAACATTCTGGTCATTGATGATTACGCTCATCATCCGACTGAGATTCAAGCGACGATTTCCGCTGCCAAAGCAACAGGTAAACGGATCATTGCCGTTTTCCAACCTCAACGCTATACGCGAACCTATTACTTATTTGAGCAGTTTAGCCGCTCCTTCGATGAGGCCGATGAGGTAATTATTACCGACATCTATTCTCCTGCCGGCGAGAAGCGGATCGAGGGCGTAGATTCAGCCAAGCTGGTTGAATTGATCAAGAGCAACAGCAATTCCAATGTGCAGCACATTGCCACAAGGGAAGAAGTTCTCCATTACTTAATCGACCATGTGCAGCCGGGAGATCTGGTTTTGACCATGGGTGCGGGAGATATTTGGAAAGCGGCTGACGGTTTAGCGAAGTCATTGCGGAAGAAACACGAAACGAACGGTTAGAGAAAAGATCGCTGTAAGCCAATTGGCTGGAGGCGGTCTTTTTTTGCTTAACCAAACATATTTCAATTCTCTCAATCATAATCTAGTAACAGAAGATTTGGACAAGATGACGGCTGAGCCGTTTCCAAATACATTTTATGAGGAGTGAAGAGAATGAGTAAAGCAAGAATCACGTATCGTTTCGACTCCAAAGAGCCTGCAGATTCCACCCGTAAAGCTTCGCGAGTGCCGGTTTCGGAAGAGAAGGTGATTCCACTCTATCAAGAAGAGTTTAAGGTAGTAGCGAATGAGATAAGAGACAACCGAGATACAGAAGAGATTACCCCCTATCATCAGGCTGAGAGAGAACAGGTAGAAAGCATGTTTGAGCCGCATGCGCTTAATACATTTACGACGGATTTTGGGAGCTGGAGCAGTCAGATTGAGACAGAGGGGGAACGAGTCGAGCGAATTATTCGCGAATCGCAGTCTGTCCGGGAAGAGCAAGGGGTTAGGGATGTCCCCGCTGAAAGAACGGAGCCGATTACGGAGCGAAATCGTGACGAGTGGTCAAGTTGGACGCAAAAAGGTCCTTATATAGAACCGGAAACAGGCGCCAGATACGCCAAATCAAGTGGAGCACCCTGGATTCGCATTGCAACCTCGGTGGCAGGAGCTGTCGTTACGGGGATCGCCTTCGGATTCTTTGTTCTCTCCTTGTTTTCATCATCCGATCGTGATGCTACACAATCCGCATCGGGCCAAACAATCGCTGTTCCTTCAGCTAATGTGCAGGCGGCCGGCCCATCTAAGGCCCCGGGCGGAGCTACAAAAACGGGCACAGATCAAGCATCCGCCCTTCCGGCGGCAGCCGCTGCAGTGACTCCGGTTCAAATTCCTGCTAAATCCTATACATTCCTGCAAAATGGCGTATTCAGCTCCTTGCAGGGAGCCCAAGCCATCCAAGATACATTGAAAAAGAAGGGCTTGGCTTCCGCGCTGGACACCTCGGATAAGCTCACCGTATTTGTAGGATTTGCCAAGAGTAAGGATGATGCCAACACCCTTCGACAACAAGTACAAACGGCGGATAAAACGATAGAAGTGTATATCAAAAGTTTGGATATCCCGGCTGCGACAGGAATTCGTTGGGGCGGGCAAGAGCCAGAGGCGGTTCCTTCTTTTATCACAGAAGGAGATAAGCTTGTGAATACAATTAATGAACTCGCCCTTATTCATCTTGCGGAAACGAAGCCGACTGCGCTATCGGATAGCTCCTTGCAAACCATTCATTCTTCCCATCAGGCACTGACAACGTTATCCACGTCCCTCAATGAAGGTTTAAACGATGACTCCAAGCCTATTGTGCAAAAGATGACTTCTGCACTGAACAGCGCCGTGCAGTCGATGGACGAGTACAAGAAAAGTCCTTCCACAGCGATGCTGTGGCAAGCGCAAACATCCATGATGCAGTACATCCTTGCACAGAAAGAACTGCTTAAGAAAATCAGCGTATCTTAACTAAAAAAGCAGTGTGTCCGCGAGAACTCTATGAAGAGCCTCTGAGGACACACTGCTTTTCTTATCTACCTTGACAAACGCGCTTGTCCTAATAGGACGATGTAGTCGTTTATCCTTACTTCGCGTAATAACGATCTAACAAGGCAGCTATCTCTGCGCGTGTCATCGTTTGTTCCGGTTTGAACGAAGTATCCGTGATTCCGTTAATAATGCCTTTTTGTTTCAGCGCGTAGATCGCATTTGCACTCCACAATTCTGCGGGTACATCGTCGAATGATACCTTGGGAGAAGCGCTTTTCCCCGTGCTTTTTGCAGTCATTTGGATGAGACGGTCGAACAGATAAGCAACTTCACCTCGCGTGATCGCTTGTTCGGGGCGAATCGTCCCATCGGCGTAGCCCTGAAGCAGGTTCAATTTCTGGGCTTTGGCGAAAACAGGGCTTGCCCAATAAGAATCGGGCAGGTCTTTGTATGTTGGGTCAGCCGTCTGACAGCTATAGACCGCAGAAGTTACGCTTCCGTTTGGCGCACACGCCGTTTCTAATTTGCTGAATGAAAATACCCGGTCCATCAGTGTAAGGAATTCGGCTCTTTTCAAAGCGCGATCCGGCTCATACCGATTGGCGATGCCGTCAATAACACCTTTGTTCTTCATGCGAAGTATGGCTTCTCTTGCCCAGTGTCCAAGGGAATCTGTAAACATAGGTGGCGAATAAGCGGCAATGCCGTTCGCAATGCCCAATGCCATTTTGGATCGCATCGCATCGTTTGCAAGTAATGCCGCATCATTGGATTGGCTTAGAAAAGCAGTTTCTACCAGAATACTTGGAATGCTCCCCATTCTGGCTACATAAACAGCGCTTGGAACTAGTCCTAAGTTTTTGGTGCCTGCAGCGGAGACTAGCGCATCTAGTACGTGCTGAGCCAAATCTTTGCTGTAAGGCGTCAACTGTTTCATTTTATCGCTTGCGGGATAATCTTCTTGGGGGTATGCGTTGTCGTAGTAGAGCACCATGCTTCCATTAACCGTGTTGTTAGGATGCGAATTGGCATGGACGGAAACGAATAAATCCGCTTGCAAGGAATCTGTGAAGTTTACGCGCTGTGCGAGTGACAAGTAGGTGTCATCCGTTCGCGTCATGACGACTTCGTAGCCTCGCTTTGCCAGCTCATCCCGGAGCTTCTGGGTGATGTCGAGGTTGACATCTTTTTCTTGTAAACCATTTACACCTGTGGCACCGGGATCGCTCCCGCCATGTCCGGCGTCCAGTACAATTTTGTAAGCAAAAGCTTGGTAAGGAAACGCTATCGTAAGTATAAAAGTGAGCAGGACAAGTCTTTTAAGTAAAGTCATGTTGAAGTACCTCCGATAAACTATCTTACTAGGATCAGCGTAGATTGTAAGCAGGAAACAATCACCATATGGTTACATTTTCATGGAAAAAAATAGTGTGTGCCCGTATAATAGGCTTGTACATAGAAGAGAGGATGACAGCGATGAAAAAAGGCACCTTTACATTAGTGATATTTTTAATCATCGGTTTAATAACCGGGATTATTGTCGGCCAGTTGCTGGCTCCTGTGCCTGCTCTATCTTTTTTGACGAAATCGGCCTCTATTACTTGGGATCCCAAAGCAGACTTGCAAGTTGTGAAATATGAGCTGCATCTACTGGTGAGACTAAACTTGTGCAGTATTCTTGGATTAGTGGGGGCTTTCCTCCTATATCGCAAGCTTTAATCGGCATTGAATCATCGTTCGGACATTATCAAAGGCTAGGAGATGTTTTTATGAGTAATTCCCTTAACCACGAGCAAAGACTTATTCTTGCTTCATCCTCACCGAGGAGGCAGGAACTGATTCAATCACTTGGACTACCCTATATCATTCGGGTGAGTGACGCGGATGAGACCGTAGAAGGAAAAATAACTCCTTCCGAGATGGTAGAAGTTTTATCCATTCGCAAAGCGTCGACGGTTCGGGAAATGCTGGAACCCGGCGAAAAGCACGGGATTATTGTTGGATCTGACACCATCGTCGTTCTCCAAGATGAGGTTCTGGGCAAGCCCGCAGATGAAGAGGACTCCTTCCGGATGCTGAAAGCTCTGCAAGGTACGACGCACCAGGTGTACAGCGGAGTTGCCTGCATTGATGCGGAGACAGGAAAGCGTGTCGCCCTGCACAGCGTGACCCATGTGAAGATGAAGGGTATGTCCGATGCGCAAATTCGCCGCTATATCGCGACCGGAGAGCCTAAGGATAAAGCGGGCTCTTATGCGATTCAAGGGATTGGGAGCACCATCGTAGAATCGATTTCAGGTGACTATTTTACCGTTGTGGGTTTACCGCTTTCCTTGCTAAGCGACATGCTGCTAAACTTTGATATCCAAGTTTTGTAATCTTTCCGTTTCTAAGCGTTCACACATTGACTGTGTAATCTGTAACGGTTACAATGACAGTAGCGACACGACTTCGCATTCTTCAGGGAGGATTGGCCATGAACAGCGAATTTACGATAGCCGTCCACAGTCTCGTATTTCTTGCAAATTTGCCTGATCACATGGCAACCAGCGAAGAAATTGCTGCGAATGTATCCACGCATTCCGCTCGTATCCGCAAAGTTATGGGCTTTCTGCGAAAAGCAGGTTACGTTTCGACCAAAGAAGGCATCGGTGGCGGATTCATTCTATGCCGTAATCCGGACGATGTGACTCTAGGTGAAATTTACCGTCTGACCTGTCACGGCTCTTTGAAGCCAAGCTGGTGCTCCGGCGATGAGAAAAATAACGACTGTATGATTTCATCCAAAATGGATATGCTGATGGGAAATGTTTTCGCTGACGCAGAAAAACAGATGGAATCATACTTCGATGGCTATACCATCGGCAGTATGCTTGAACGAATCAAAGCGTTCGGATGCCCGCAATCGAATAATGAGCAGTTGTCCTAGAAGCCCTCGGATCTTATCAATCCGGGGGTTTTGTGTTGTTTTAAGGGCTTTATCGGTATGAATGGGATACGGATAAGTAACACAACCTACAGAAGGAAAGAGGGGAATTGATGGAAGTCACAAGTTTAATGCTGCGGGAAGTGCCGACGGAGGAAAGGCCTAGAGAGCGAATGCTTCAATATGGAGCCGGGGCATTAAGCCATGCGGAGCTCTTGGCGATTATTCTTCGAACAGGTACGGTTTCGGAGTCTGCGCTTCGTCTGGCCAGCCGCATTTTAAGCGAATCCGGCGGATTGCGCAGCCTTGTGGACATGAGCAAAGATCAGCTTACGCAAATCAAAGGCATTGGCGATGCGAAAGCGCTGCAAATTATGGCCGGCATCGAATTGGGGCGCAGAATTGCCAAAAGCACGTTCTCGGAGCGGGTTACCATTCGTTCACCGAAAGATATTGCTAATTTATTAAGCGAAGATCTTCGGTATTTACAAAAGGAGCATTTCGTCTGTTTATTTTTGAATACGAAAAACCATGTGCTTGCGCAAGAAACACTCTCCATGGGCAGTTTGAACGCGTCCATCGTCCACCCTCGCGAAGGTGCGCCACGTTGCGCATAAGTATGAGCATTGCTCATACGAATAGCGACAGTCAATACTTTGGCTGAACTGTATTACTCAAATCAAGGGGGAAGTACCCTTGCCGTACAGAGTTAACTTACGTACTAAACGTAAGGTACGAGTGCTAAACTCCACCATGCATCCAATAACTGTCAGTAAAGGGTGTGTGAAGCGTGGTAAAGTCGTAACTTGAAGCCTAAGTTTATCATGTCTGATAAATACGGTGTAATAGTGCGGGCATCCGCGAACCTATGGTTAATGCAAATGAAGCTATGGTTGAAGCTCCGTTAGGGTGGCTGATGAAAATCAGAAACAACGAAAATCGGATAGGATACTCTTCTCTTATCTTATTCATCCAAGCCTGAAATGACTTGGAAAGGGATTGAATAACTATAACTCAAACAATTCTCGGATTTTCCGGAGTAAAGTAGCGACCTAAGGGTTCCAATTCAAAGGATAGGTAATATGGAACGTGGGAGACCTTATGTTGGGAACTTGACAGAGTGATGAACAACATAAGGAGTCAGCAGTGTCGTAGTAGTCCGAGATAGAGAAAGTCTATCACATGGCGAAGGACACTAGACGGTTAAATTTTAGAGATGAACAAAAGAGAATTTGGTGACTCCTTGAAATAAAAGGTAACGTACCACGGGAGGTGATCCTGTGCATCTAAACGACAAATTCTCCTCAGAACACGGACTAAAACAAAAGCTTAAGTTCATATTCGACCAAAGCAAAATGGGAAAGAATTTCCATAGTATACTCGAAATCGCATTTAATGAAATCACAATTACCACCGCCATTCACAAGATTAAGTCCAATCACGGATCAAAGACCGCGGGTATTGATGGAATAAACATTGATAAATATCTGCAAATGGACAAGGATGAACTAATTAACCTTATCCAGAAACAAGTCAAAAGATACAAGCCTAAACCAGTCAGACGAGTATATATCCGAAAAACTAATGGAAAGAACAGACCGCTCGGTATTCCAACTATGCTTGACAGAATAATTCAAGAATGTCTGCGCATAGTTTTGGAACCCATAGTCGAGGCGAAAATGTATCCTCATAGCTACGGATTCCGACCTTTCAGAGCCACCAAGCATGCTATAGCAAAAATCATAAACTCCATCAACATTAGAAGTAACACCAAGCCGATTTACGTAATTGAGGGTGATATCAAAGGATACTTTGACAATATCAACCACAAAATTCTGATAAATAAATTATGGAAAATCGGTATTAGAGATAAGAGAGTTCTAGCTATCATCAAAGAAATGCTGAGGGCAGGGTATATCGAACAGGAACTATTAGAGAAAACGGATATTGGTACTCCACAAGGTGGGATTATTTCCCCACTACTGGCGAACGTGTATTTAAACGACTTTGATTGGACAGTAGGTAGGATGTATGAGACAGCTAAATTTGAAGGGCACAATACCAATGTGTCTGGAAAACGTAAATACCTGAAGAATAAAGGGGTAATTCCTAAGTACCTCATTCGTTATGCAGATGACTGGATGATTCTTTGTACTTCTGAACAGGAGGCAAAAAGACTCTTAAGTTACCTCAGAAAATACTTTAAAGCGAAGCTGAAACTGGAGCTATCAGATGAAAAAACAGTCATAACAAACATCACAGAAAAGCCAGCCAAATTCTTAGGGTTTCTAATTAAAGCAGAGGAACGTAGAGCTACTCCTGAAAAGCCAGAGAAAAAGATTGTAGGGAAAAACTATCCGAACCCTAAGAAAGTTAGGGAACAAGTCCGAAAGATAACAAAGGAAATAAGACTGTTAAGATCATTTACCAAAATCGACCAAAGAGCTGCGCAAGTCGAGAAGGTTAATGCAATTATCATTGGGGTAGCGGAATACTGGAAAACATCCATCTGCAACTCGACCTTCGGCTATATTGACGATAAGGTAAATCGAACGGCGGTAAGTACTTTCAAGAGAATTTATGGGAAAAGTTATAGGCAATACGAAATCCCTCTCGAAATGGTGAATAATCGCCCTCAAAGACACGAACAGTATAGTTGGAAAACCTTTGGTATCAAATATGAAGACCTATGGATAGGGCTGACAAAAGCGGGGATAACTCATAGCAAGTGGGAAAAGTACCCATTCAACCAGAAGATAACACCTTATACGGATGAGGGTATCAGTCTCTACCTAAAACAATTTGAAAGGAAGAGACTACCTCTAGACAGACCACCTCTCTATGACGTTGATACTCTAATCGGTGCAACAACCAAAAAGAATAAATACAACTTTGAGTATCTAATGAACCGTGAGTATGCCTACAATCGAGACAGAGGTAAATGTAAAATCTGCGATAACGAACTTCTTTATGGACAACGACACTGTCACCACATCAACAACAAACTACCTGTGAATGAAATAAACAAAGTGAAAAACTTAGCGTGGTTATGTGCGAGATGCCATAGGGTAGTACATGGTAATGACATGCCTGAAAGCTTTGGTAAAAAGGCTATAAATAGAGTCCAGAACTACAGAAATTCTCTGAGAACCAGTTCACTCGAAAGTACGTTATAAATCGTGAGATTATAGGGTATCGAAATCCGCAAAGGAAAGTAGGTTTAATCGTTAGAACGCCGTGTGCGAGGAAACTCGCACGCACGGTGTGGAGGAGGGGAAAAGGGGGAGAGAACTCAAACCCTTACCTATTCCTATTATTCCGAGCGGCAATCAAAAGAAGCAGCGCATCTATCGTTTGTGTACATAATCATCCTAGTGGAGATCCTACGCCAAGTCCGGAAGATATACAGTTAACCCACCGTTTGGTGGAAGCGGGAACTATTATTGGTATTGAAGTGTTGGATCATGTTATCATAGGTGATCAGAGATTCATAAGTTTGAAGGAAGAAGGCTTTATGTAATATAATAGGTTGGCAATAGGAAAGGAGTAACTGCCATGTTCGGAGGCTTTACAAAAGATTTAGGGATTGATTTAGGTACAGCGAATACACTGGTTTATGTAAAAGGCAGAGGAATAATCGTTAGAGAACCTTCTGTGGTTGCTCTACGTACGGATACGAAAACAATCGAGGCTGTCGGAGATGCAGCGAAAAAAATGATCGGCCGCACACCGGGCAACATTCGTGCGATTCGCCCCATGAAGGACGGCGTCATTGCCGATTTTGAGACAACAGCAACGATGATTCGTTACTTTCTGAGACAAGCTCAGAAACAACGTTGGTTATTCCAACGACACCCTAATGTTATGGTTTGTGTGCCTTCCGGCATCACAGCCGTTGAGAAGCGGGCGGTCGAGGACGCAACGAAACAGGCCGGGGCGCGTGAAGCGTATACGATTGAAGAGCCGTTTGCCGCAGCGATTGGGGCAGATCTCCCGGTATGGGAACCAACCGGAAGCATGGTAGTCGATATCGGAGGCGGAACTACGGAAGTTGCGGTTATCTCGCTTGGAGGGATCGTCACGAGCCGCTCCATTCGGATCGCAGGCGATGAAATGGACGAAGCTATCATTCAGTACATTAAACGTACATACAATCTAATGATTGGGGAACGTACGTCTGAAACGTTGAAAATGGAAATCGGCTCGGCACTTCCGATGGAAAAGCCGGAGACGCTTGAAATCCGCGGGCGCGACCTTGTTTCCGGTTTGCCTAAGACGATGAGCGTAACGTCCGATGAAATTACGGAATCTCTAACGGATACGGTCAATGCGATCGTTGAAGCCGTGAAGGTTACGCTTGAGAAGTGTCCGCCTGAATTATCAGCGGATATTATGGATCGCGGGATTGTGTTAACCGGCGGCGGCGGCTTACTGCGCAATCTTGACCGCTTGCTTGCCAGAGAAACCGGCATGCCTGTCTTGGTCGCAGAGAATCCGCTTGACTGTGTGGCGATTGGAACAGGCCGCGCTTTGGAAAACATACATTTATTTAAAAGCAAGTCAGGATCAAGTTCGCGATATAAGCGTTAATATTCGTTAGAAGGTGCTCATTTTGTTTAAATTCATGGGAAACAAGAGGCTGATTTTTCTGATGTTCGGTCTAGTCTGCTTCTTTATATTAATGGGATTAACACTGGGGAACCGAGCACCGATGACATGGCCGGAGAAATTTGTCAAAGACTCGGTATCGTGGACGCAAGGACTCTTCTATAAGCCCGCTGCGCAGGTAGCGGGTTTCTTCGAAGATATCCGCCAGCTCAGAGTCATTTATGAAGAAAATAAGACGCTGAAGCTGACCCTTACACAGTATGCGCGAGATACGCAGCGACTGAATGAACTGGAATCGCAAAATAAGCGGTTGATGGAAGCGCTGGGCTTTACAGAGAGGCAGCGGCAGGCTAACGTGTATACGTATCGGATCGCTGAAGTCGTTACAATCGATCCCGATCCGTACAACAGTACGGTCACGATTAATCTTGGCGACAAGGACGGCATCAAAGAGAATATGGCCGTCATGACGGTGGACGGATTAGTCGGCCGGGTGAGCAAGGTGTTCGGCTTCCACTCGAACGTTCAATTGCTGACGGAAATTACGGATACCGACAACAACTCGAAGGCGATTGCCGTCACAGTGAAGGGCAATGAGAATCAGCCCTTTGGGATGATCGAGTCCTTCGATTCCAAAACCGGAGAGCTTGTCATGAACAAGGTGGAACATGCCGACGAAATGAAAGTTGGAGATACGATTATTACATCAGGCTTGGGACAAGTATTTCCAAAGGGTATTGAAGTAGGGACGATTTCTTCCATCGGTCCAGGGGAATTCGGGATCACCTACAAAGTTATGGTGAAGCCTAAGGCTTCCTTTAACCGTATTCGTGAAGTATTTGTGGTCGAAGTTCCGGAAGTGAAATGAGGTGAGCCGTTACGTGACTCGACATTTGCTGTGGCTCATTCTATTTGGCTTGTTTGTTCTGCAAGGGACCATTGTAGTTTGGCTGCTCCCATCTTCTTGGCAGGCTAGCGTACATGTTACCCCCCATTTTACTCTGGTCTTTATTTTGTTTATCGGTCTTTTTCGTCATCGGCATTCTGCACTCATTTATGGGCTTTTGTTTGGTCTTTTGCATGATTTTAATTATTATGGGGCGATGCTCGGTGTCTATTCTTTCGGGATGGGACTGACCGGTTATTTGGCCGGACTGGCGCAGCGAAGACAGCCTAACCTGATTTTTTATAATTTGCTCATTACCGGATTCGGTTTGCTTTTGTTTGAGTTCATCAATTATGGCATTAACCGCTTGTTTAAGCTCATTGACATTGATATGAAATTTGCTCTCACCCATTACATGCTCCCAAGTGTTCTTTTTAATTTGCTTTTCGCCTTGGTTTGCTACGTTCCTATTCGCAAGCTGCTCGAAGGAAAGCGCATCGTGCCTGCGAATAGCGAAGATTAATTTTCCAGGCGGTTAGCAGGAGAATCTACGACATGAGCCGAAATGTATAGGTTGGGAGGTCGTCATTCAATTATGTCTGTAGCTAAGCACCACGTGATGATAAAAGGGGTCAAAGATGGCCTTGTATTTTTACTAAACGACGCATGCGATTGGCAAGATTTGCTGAAAGAGTTACAGCATAAGCTGGAAAAGACGCATCAGCAAATACTGACCGGACCGATTATTCATGTGCACGTTAAATTAGGCAGCAGGGAAGCAACCGAGGAGCAGAAAGAAGAGATCAGATCTGTCATCAAGCAAAAGGGCAATCTGCTTATTCAATCGATTGAAAGCGAACCTCGAAAAGAAGCTGTCGTAGAACCTGCCGCAAGAATGTCCGCCCTTAAAGGAATGATTCGATCGGGACAAACCCTCCATCATGAGGGTGATTTACTATATTTAGGCGATGTTAATCCAGGCGGAACCATTACCTCTACCGGGAACATTTATATTATGGGCTCACTTCGCGGAATGGCGCATGCCGGGATCGATGGTGATGATAAAGCGATCATTGCCGCTTCTCATATGCGTCCGACTCAGTTGCGGATCGCCGGAATTATTAGCCGTTCTCCCGATGAATGGGGAATTGAAGAGGCTTTTATGGAATTTGCTTATGTGAAAGATGGTAAAATGGAAATCGATAAGCTGCATCAACTTCATCGGATTTGGCCTGATTCGAATTTTAAATTATAGCATTTTATAGAAAATAGCGCGTGGGGTGAGAACACATGGGAGAAGCAATCGTTGTTACTTCAGGAAAGGGCGGCGTTGGCAAAACAACGACTTCGGCAAATCTTGGAACAGCATTGGCGCTTTTGGGGAAAAAAGTATGCATGGTGGACACCGACATTGGCCTGCGCAATTTGGATGTTGTCATGGGACTCGAAAATCGGATCATTTATGACCTTGTGGATGTCGCGGAGGGACGCTGCCGCTTGCCGCAAGCCTTAATCAAAGATAAGCGCTTCGAAGAGTTGTATCTGTTGCCTGCTGCTCAGACAAAGGATAAGCATGCGGTGTCGCCGGAGCAAGTGAGAGATATTGTTCTTGAGCTCAAAAAAGATTTTGAATTCGTGATTATTGACTGTCCGGCCGGCATTGAGCAAGGTTTCAAAAATGCGGTAGCCGGCGCAGACAAAGCAATTGTTGTAACGACCCCGGAAAACGCCGCTGTGCGTGATGCCGACCGAATTATTGGACTGCTGGAGAATGAGAAAATATCATCGCCGAAGTTGATTATTAACCGGATTCGTCCGCTGATGATGAAAAAAGGCGAAATGCTGGATATCGATGAAATCTGCTCGGTACTTGCCATCGATTTGCTAGGCATCGTTCCCGATGACGAGCATGTCATTAAGGCGGCCAACGCAGGCGAGCCTACCGTTATGAACCCGTCGTCCCGCGCGGCGATTGCTTATCGTAACGTGGCACGTCGTATCTTGGGTGACACAGTGCCTCTCATGCAGCTCGAAGACAAGACTGGCTGGGTCAAACGTATGAAAAAGTTTATCGGAATAGGATGATCGTGCTGTGCTTGCAAAACTGAAAAACATCGATATTCCTATTGTTGTCATCTTGTTCGCTTTCATGGTCATCAGTACGATGACCGTTTACAGCGCATCCGTGGATCATCCGTCAATTGTCATCTCGATTTCCAAAATTCTTATTCTCTATGCCGTCGGTTTACTTGCCTTTCTAGCCTGCAGTCTTTTTGATTATCGTGTACTCATTCGGATTGCCCCATTCTTATACGGTATCGGCATCGTGTCTTTGGTGGCAGTTTATTTTTTCGGTAAAAAAATTCACGGAGCGCGCGGTTGGTTTGAGCTTCCGGGAGGCTTGACCTTCCAGCCTGCGGAGCTGGTGAAGCTAATCCTGATCATTTGCGTGACTGCGCTGCTGGCCAAGCGTGGCGGCGAACTGCTGCTGATCAAGAACGATTTAATCCCTGTATGCGCGGCTGTGCTGCTGCCGTTCATCCTCGTTTTGATTCAGCCGGACTTAGGGAATGCGATCATTTTCGTCATTATCCTGCTCGGCATGCTTTGGATCGGCAATATCAAATACTCGCATGTCTTGTTGAGCGTCGTTATTTTTGCAGGGCTGGGTTTCCTGCTGCTCACCCTTTATAAGACGTTTCATACAAGTTTGTTTGAAACGCTCAAAGGCTACGGGTTCAGCCACTGGATGGACCGTATCGACACTTACTTGTATCCACAAGACGTGACGGAAGATGATAGCTATCAAGTGAAAAATGCGATCAGAGCAATCGGGTCAGGGGGGCTGGAAGGCGAGGGCTTCCTAAAGGGAACCTCCGTCCATAGCAACTTCATTCCTTTTGCTTATTCGGATTCTATTTTTGTCGTGGTGGGCGAAGAGTTCGGCTTCCGGGGCTCAGCGGTTCTGCTCCTTATTTATTTCTTGCTCATTTACCGCATGATTCTGATTTCCATCCAAAGCACTCAGCTAAGCGGAGCTTATATCGTGGTTGGTGTTGTTTCTATGTTTGTCTTCCAGATTTTCGAAAATGTAGGCATGATGATCGGCATTATGCCGTTAACGGGAATCACCCTTCCTTTTGTTAGTTATGGGGGAACCTCCTTGTTGATCAACATGCTTTCGCTTGGTCTGGTCATGAGCGTGAAGCTGCATCAGGAACGTGAACCGGAATTGTTTTAAAAAAGCAAAATAAGAGGAGCCCCTGGCCGTTGGCCGGCGGGCTTTTTTTCAGTAAATACCTTGACAAATGCAATCGTCCTAAATGGACGACGAAGCCGTTTATCCTTGGTTCTTCCCAAGCGGGATTCCATGCGGGTTTATCACATAATCTTGTCCTTCTTCTCATAGGCTGTACTATGTGAGATTAGCAGGTATGACGATATGAAGATAGCTTTCCGGAAGAAAACCGTTTGGGAGGGGCTGGCATGGAAGTCAAAGATAAAGTGAAACAAAGGCGTTTAGAACGGCTGCGCCATTTACGCGAAGCTTCTGAGAATGCTAACGTGATCGGAAAACCGGTAAATGCGCCTCGAATGATGGAACATTTGCCTCCCCGGCAGCAATCGGAGCTGCCTCTCTATGTGGATGCGGATTGGAAAAGGCGCATGGAGGATCCCGAGTACGCTTGGCAGCAGAAATTATTGATGGATAAGACGCTTAATGGCGGCATGTATCCAACTGATGGGGAGAGAGGAGTGTTTGCGCCTCCTTCGCCGCGTAAAATAGCAGTCAAGCTGTTGATTAGCTGCGTCATATTTGCAGCGCTGTACGGCATGTTTCAGATCAATCAGCCATGGGCGAACAAAGGGAAGCAATTCGTTGCGGCTTCGCTCACTCAGTCTTATGATTTCACGGCGCTCTCCGCTTGGTATACCAATCAGTTCGGGGGCTCTCCGTCGTTCATTCCAAGCTTTAACCGGGAAGGGGATGAAGCCGTTAAGGTGAGCACTTCGAAGCGCACCATGTATGCTCCTGTTAAAGGGACTATCATGAAACCGTTCGATGGGACCAATCAGCTCGGCGTTACGTTAAATACAGCGGAGTATGCGCCAGTGTACGCGCTAGACACCGGACAAGTCGTTTTCTCGGGCGTTGCAGCTGAAACCGGCATAACGGTTATTATACGGCATCCGGGAGGGCTTCAGTCTCTGTACGGCGGCTTAAGCGAGGCAAGTGTAGAGGCGGGGGACTGGATGAAAGTGGGCGAACCCATCGGCAAGGCATCCAAGAAAGATCCGGTGAAAGGTACACTCTATGTTGCATTTACGAGAGACGGCCGGCCTGTCAACCCAACGGATGTGATTTCCTTTGATTAAAATTGCCGGAACAACGTATCGGTTTCATCCGTTATTTACACTCATTTTGATTGGATCTGCCCTAACAGGTTATTTTCTGGAGGCTATCACATTATTTGGGATCGTACTCGTTCACGAGCTCGGTCACTTGGCAGCCGCAAGCGGCTTTGGTTGGCGGGTGAGAGAGGTGCAGCTGCTTCCTTTTGGCGGCGTGCTTGTCGTAGATGAGCTCGGCAGTATGCCTACTTGGGAAGAGCTCGTTGTTGCTTTAGCCGGTCCGCTGCAGCATGTATGGCTAATTCTGTTGGCTCTTCTTATGAAATGGATAGGGGCAGGTTCAAGCAACTGGTGGGATTATTTTATCGAAGCGAATTTGATGATCGCGCTGTTCAATCTCCTTCCTGTCATGCCTCTCGATGGGGGCAAAATTATGCAGTCTTTATTAGGGTACTTATTGTCTTACCATAATACGATTCTATATACCGTTTGGATCTCCATGTTCTTAAGTCTGGCTATCATCGTCATGGCCATTATCCAGCTGCTTAGCGGGCAGCTTCCATTGAATATACTGGTGATCGGCATCTTCTTGCTCGTTTCCAATTGGTACGCTTACCGGCAGCTGCCGTACCATTTTTTCCGCTTTCTTATCGGTCGCGGGAGCCGGGTGAGCCAGCTGCTTAGCCGCGGAACCTTAGCACAGCCGATCGTCATTACGAAGCACAGGACTATGGCGGATACCTTGAAACTTTTTATGCGGGAAAAATATCACTTAATCTATATTGTCAACGAAACGGGACGTATTCAAGCCATTTTGCCAGAACAACAGTTGGTGAGCGGTTATTTGGATGGAAAAAAACCGGGGAGTGCAGTTTCCGATCTTTTCATGTAAAATAACTGTTGAGGTGAACGTGTATGAAGCAACTTATAATTCACTGCGCACCGGAACTTACACAAGCGGCTTTGCTGGAAGAAGGTCGCCTTGTTGAGTATGATTCGCAGTATCCGCTTGATTCCCAAAGAGCAGGCAGCATCTACATGGGTCGCATCGTCAATGTACTTCCCGGCATGCAGGCAGCATTCGTCGATATTGGACTTGCGAAGAATGCCTTTCTTTATATAGACGATCTCCTCCCTGTCCATTTGGACAAGCAACCGAAAATTAAACCCTCCATAACGGAGCTTGCCGAAGCGGGGCAGCAACTTATGGTACAGGTGTCAAAGGACCCGCAGGGCACCAAAGGCGCACGAGTAACGACTCATATTTCTATTCCTGGCCGCTGGATTGTGTATATGCCAGGCGCCGATTACATTGCAATCTCCCGTAAAATTGATTTAGAAGCCGAGAGGCAGCGTCTCAAACAGCTGGCAGAAGGCAATTTACTCCCTGGCGAAGGTGTTATCCTGCGTACGGGTTCGATTGGCCAAAGCGAAGAGGCTATCCGTGATGATTTGCAAAATTTGCGAGATCTTTGGCAAACGATCCAATCTAAAGCCCATGGGGCAGAAGCGCCCGAGCAGCTTTATCAGGACCTCGATCTGTTGCCGCGATTAGCCCGCGATGTCATTACTTCCGATGTGAATGAAGTTTGGCTCAATGAAGTCAAAGTGTTCGAAGAAATGAGACAATTGCTTCGTAAGCAGCACCCGAGTTGGCGTGGACGGATCGCTTTCTATGACCGGAAAATTCCTTTGTTTGATCAGTTTGGCGTAACGGAACAATTGAATTTGAGCTTTAGACGCAAGATTTGGCTGCCGAGCGGTGGATATTTGATCATCGATCAAACCGAAGCACTCACGGTTATTGATGTGAATACAGGCAGGTATACCGGATCCATTGATTTGGAGCAGACGGTCACCGATATTAATCGGGAAGCAGCAAGTGAAATTCCAAGGCTATTGCGACTTCGGAATATTAGAGGCATTATTATCGTTGATTTTATCGACATGACTTCAGAGGCAAACCGTGCCGCGGTAATGGAGAACATTACGCAGGCTGTACGCAAAGATCGTTCCAAAACGATTATTGTTGGATGGACGAAGCTAGGCTTGCTGGAAATGACGCGAAAACGCAAATAAAACATTGCATATCAAAATGTTTCTGTGATATAATACTCGGAGTGTGTTGTTTAGGCATGCTGTAACCGCGCGAAACGGGTTCAAGCACGGCTTGGGGTATTCATCCTGGTCGTCACCTGGACAAGGCGAGTCTGAGACATGAGGAGGTCATGAAAATGTACGCAATTATTGAAACTGGTGGTAAACAGTACAAAGTTCAAGAGGGCGATGTTCTTTACATCGAAAAATTGAACGCAGCTGAAGGTGAAGTTGTTTCTTTTGATCGTGTGCTTATGGTATCCAAAGAGAGCGGCGTAGTAGTAGGTGCTCCATTGGTATCCGGTGCTGCAGTTTCCGCGAAAGTGGAGAAACACGGCAAAGGCGCGAAAGTTATCGTGTATAAGTACAAACCGAAAAAGAACTACCACAAAAAGCAAGGTCATCGTCAACCATACACAAGAGTTGTAGTTGAGAAAATCCAAGCGTAAGAGGCCCTTATGATCTACGTGACCATAAAGCGTCTAGTACCGGATTTACCTCAAATTGTATCTTTTGTAGTGGAAGGCCATGCTGAATATGACGTACCTGGCAAAGACTTAGTCTGTGCTGCAGTATCGGCGGTTGCGTTCGGTACATATAATTCGATTGAATCGCTAACGGGTGTCATTCCCATTCACGAGATGGAACGAGGCTTTATGGATATTACGATACCAGATAGCGCTCGAGCTGTACCGGAGAATTGGAACAAAGTCCAGGTGATTCTAGAGTCGATGGTCGTCATGCTACAAACCATTGCAGAAAATTACGGTGACTATATAACGATTGAAACAATCTATCACAAAGGAGGATAACATCATGTTGAAATTGGATCTCCAGTTTTTCGCTTCCAAGAAGGGTGTAGGTTCCACAAAGAACGGACGTGACTCACACTCTAAGCGCCTTGGCGCAAAACGTGCTGACGGACAAACCGTTACTGCGGGAAGCATTCTCTATCGCCAACGCGGTACGAAAATTCACCCAGGAACGAACGTGGGCATTGGTTCGGATGATACACTTTTCGCTTTAGTACCAGGCGTAGTGAAATTCGAGCGTTTAGGCCGCGATCGTAAAAAAGTGAGTGTATACCCAGTTGATGTAGCTCCTGTGGCTGCAGCTTTAGAAGCGTAATGAGAATCCCTGGCGAGCGATAAGCCCGTCAGGGATTTTTTCCTAATCAGAAGCAAACCTCTAAACGCGGTCACTCATTTCCGGATGGCCAAGGGCAGAGGTTTTCTCATTTGTTTGGTGACGTTTGCAAGATGGCCATGCTATACTGGATAAACGTGTACAAAGCAGGGAGAACGGAGCGGACATGGGATGAAACGAGCGGTCAGCGCACAAGTTTATTTATTGGCACTTGTGCTCATTGGATTAACGGGGATGATGCTTCTGGAACCCTGGATCGTCAGGGCGGCATTGCTCCTAATCATCGTCATTTGCGGTTACACAGCTTTTAAGCTGCATGTAAGCAGCGCCGAAGAGAAACGGAGCCAAGAGCTTCGAGAGCAGGAAGATCTTGCTCAGAAGAATTTGATTCAGGTCATCAACAGACTGCGTCATGATTGGATGAATGATACCCAAATCTTATTTGGTTATATTCAGTTGAAGAAGTTTGATAATTTACAGCCGTATATGGAAAAAATAAAAATGAATATGCAGCAGGAAAGCAATCTTTCCAAGCTCGGAATTCCTTCGTTAATTGCTTACTTGCTGTTATTCCGAGTTCAGTCGAAGTCTTTAGAACTCGAAGTTGCCTTAGATGAAGAGATTAATTTGGGACAACTGCCTCTCCGTAGCGGACTGATCGAAAGAGTGGTAAGGCAAATCGTTGAATGTGTGCAAACGCATGCTGCGATTGGTGACGATGAAAGCGGCAAACTAAGCTTGGAATTTGAGCTTCAAGAAGATGGTTTACTGCTTGATTTCGTATATCAAGGTCCCTGTCAAAAGGACCGGCTTGAAAAAGCAGTGAAGGAAAGCATGAGCTTGCAGGCTAACTCCTATTCACTGGAGCACAGTGATTGGCAAGACGAAGAAGCGGTTATTACAATAAGACTGCCGTTTCTTTCCTAATAGAGGGGTCTTTGAATATAAGACCAAAGTCTTATCTTAGTTGAGGTGTTGAAATGTTTGTAGATAAAGCGAAAGTGTTTGTAAAAGGCGGCGACGGCGGCGATGGATTAGTGGCATTCCGTCGCGAGAAATATGTACCGGAGGGCGGTCCTGCCGGCGGTGACGGTGGCAATGGCGGCGATGTGATTTTCCGCGTAGACGAAGGTCTGCGTACATTGATGGATTTCCGCTATCAGAAGCATTTTAAGGCTGATCGCGGCGAGAAGGGCCGCAATAAGTCCATGCATGGCGCTAATGCGGAAGACATGATTGTTCGCATCCCGCCGGGTACGACGGTTATTGACGATGATACGCAAGAAATCATCGCGGACTTGACGCGACACGGCCAGGAAGTCGTAGTTGCCAAAGGTGGACGCGGTGGACGAGGCAATACTCGGTTCGTCACCCAGCGCATTACGGCGCCGGAGATTGCGGAGAACGGTGAAGAAGGCGTTGAGCGCTGGGTTGTGCTGGAGATGAAGGTCATGGCAGACGTAGGCTTAGTGGGTTTTCCTAGCGTAGGGAAATCTACCCTGCTATCGGTTGTTTCTGCTGCGAAGCCCAAAATCGCAGCGTATCACTTCACAACCCTTACCCCGAACCTTGGGGTTGTGGATGTCAGTGACGGCCGCAGCTTCGTCATGGCGGATCTTCCCGGTTTGATCGAAGGCGCCCATGAGGGTGTCGGACTAGGCCATGAATTTCTGCGCCACGTAGAACGGACACGAGTGATCGTGCACGTAGTCGACATGTCTGCTGCAGACGGCCGCGATCCATATCAAGATTTCCTCATGATCAATGAGGAGATTAAGCTCTATAATGCGAAGCTGGAGCAGCGCCCGCAAATCGTTGTTGCCAATAAAATGGACATGCCGGAATCCGAAGATAATCTGGTACGATTCAAGGAGCAGCTCGCTGCCGACGGCAAAGATTTCGAGGTGTATCCGATCTCGGCGTTAACGCGGGATGGCGTGCAGGAACTTCTCTACAAGATTTCTGACATTGTAGAAAGCATTCCGCATGCGCCTGAAGTAGAGGGCGTAGCTGAGAAAGAAGAGCGTAAAGTGTATCGCTTCGAGAAGCAAGAGGAGAATGATTACACGATTCGTCGAGTAAACGATGTCTTCGTAATTGAAAGTCCTTCGATTGAGAAGTTGATCAAACGGACGAATTTCAGCACGCAGGATGGCGTTGCGCGATTTGCTCGCATTTTGCGTAATATGGGAATCGATCAGGATCTTCGTAGCCGTGGCGCTGTTCACGGGCAGACGATTCAAATTGGTGATTTTGATTTTGAGTTTGATGAGAAGAGCTAATAGAAACGCTCATCCTTAGGGATGGGTGTTTTTTTCATATAAGAATTTCTGTGTTTATAGGGAAACTGCAGGCCGTTATTTTGCCAAAAAGATCCCTTTGCGTGAGAGAGGGGGACTAGGGGCCGCTATTTCGCCATTTTGACACCTATTTGGACGATGGAGATTGAATAAGAGCCTGTAGTCCCCCCAAAAAAAACGACGAAATTCCGCTATTTGCATATATAAGGGAATGGAGTTCCCTCAAGGACTTCTTCGAACATGAAATGGACACCAGCGCTGCACTTGCTCACTTGTGGGACTGATTTCGTCCCGAAATCGGTAAATGAGGTCTCTGGTGTCCGTAAGCAGAGAGACACGACGTTTTTTGCGAATATAACGGCCGCTGTGTCCGAAGCGTAATGAGATATAGGATTCCTTCACCCCATTCTTCCACGGGCAGAAAACTCCCCGCACTTGAAACTGCCCACCAAATAGGGTGAGGGAAGGACCGTCAGGGCGATTTGTAAACTGATGGTTTTTCTTCATGGTTTAGAATGAGTAATGTTGTTATATATATCGTGTAATGGAAGTTTTATGGGTAATTCATGCAATTTCTAATGTTATATGTTATATAACTTGACATATAATCTGGAAAGTATTACGATTCCCTTATAAATCTTATCGGTATGTCATAAACTGTGACACGTAGTTAGCGACTCGCTAATCCATAAGGAAAGGAGAATGAATGATGAAAAGATGGATCCAAGCTATTGGCTCGGGTCAGCAGGGAACAACGCGGGATTTATCGTACGAAGAAGCTGTAGAAGCCGCGCATGAGATGGCGAGAGGGGAATCCACAGACGCGCAATGCGCTGCTTTCTTAATGGCTCTTTGCATGAAAGGAGAAGCCGATGAAGAGCTGAGGGCATTTATTGATGTTTTCCGCAGCTATTGTTTGAATTATCATCCTTTTGCGGATTCACTCAATTGTGCGGGTCCAGCGGGAGGCCGCCAATTTTTTTCTGTCACACTGCCGGTTAGTCTTTTGCTAGCCTCCGTAGGGTTCTCCCAAGTGCTGCATGGAGGCAATTCCCTTCCTTCTAGTCAAGGAACAGCCATGCAAGAAATTTTGGAAAGCTTCGGCGTTGCCATGGATCTATCTCCAAAAGCCTGGGAAACGATGTTGTTTCACCTGCATATTGGCTTTCTGCATACAGACCAGCTTTGTCCACCGCTAGGGAAGTTGAAGCAGGTTCGTGAGCAAATAGGGTTGGGTACTGTTATCAACATGATTGAGAAAGTGATGAATCCCGTACAGTCCATGAACATGATCATTGGTGTCAGCCAGCGAAAAACGATGGAATCTCTCATTCCGATCTCCATGAGATCCGGCCTGCAAAATGTGTACCTCGTGAATGGAATAGAAGGCTCTGAGGATTTGCCGATCTACCAGAACAGCACTATTCGTATCGTTACCCCGTGGGGGGATGAGGCGCGAGTGGTTGAACCGCAGAAATTCGGCTTTCTGAGTGGGCCTCTTCAGCCACTGGATAAAAAGGATCAGCTATCGATGCTGCGTCGGATTATCGGTGGCGAGAACTCCGAGGAGCTGAAACGCGAGCGCGATCATGTCATTTTTAATGCGGGATTGCGGCTGACATGGTTCGATAAAGTAGGCAGTTATGAGGAAGGCTTTCAACTAGCGGAATCCTTGCTGCAAAGGAAAGAGGCACAGAAGGTGATGCAAAAATGGGTGGATCAGAGTCATCGTTTCACGCTGCAAGATTATCCTCATACTGATTCTTCAGAAAAAATCGGATGAAAGACCGTCCTATAAGCTGTCAATTCGGCTAAGGAGGTCTTTTTTTGTGCTTACCCCCTGAAACAAGTTTTTGCTTGCGAATCCATATAAAGGGCAACCCTTTCGATGCCGGACAACCTGGCATAAGCAAGAACGAGAAAGTCGGTTGCTACAAAAAATGAATAAGCAAAACGCTAAGGAGGCACACAACATGAAAAAACAAATAATCACCCTAGCGCTAGTTCCAGCCCTTCTATTCGGCGCAGTTACCGTTCCAATGCCCAAAGAGGCTTCGGCCGCTACGGCAACGGGACAAATCATAAGTTCCGTCAGTTTACGCCAAGGTGCAGATACGAATGCTGCACGTATTCGTTACTTGAAGCCCGGCGAAAAAGTTACCATTTTGTCCAAAGTGAACAGTTGGTGGTACAAAGTAAGAGCATCCGATGGTCAGGAAGGTTATATAAGCACTGATTCCAAATACATAGAAACGTCTAGCGTGACAACGCCGGATGGTTCCAACAATAACGGTGGCTCTAACAGCGGGTCAGCCAGTGAAGGACAAATCGTAAGCTCCGTCAGTTTTCGCCAAGGTGCAAGTACGGATGCTGCACGTATTCGTTACTTGAAGGCAGGCGAGAAGGTTACCATTTTGTCCAAAGTGAATAGTTATTGGTACAAAGTAAAAGCATCCGATGGTCGGGAAGGTTATGTAAGTACCGATTCCAAATACATAAAAACTTCAGGCGTGACATCGCCGGGAGATTCGAACAATAATGGTGGTACAAGCGGCGGATCCGTTAGTGAAAAAGCGCAAAAAGTGATTGCAGCTGGTAAAAAATACTTAGGTACGCCATATGAATATGGCTCCAGCCGAGATAATACCAAAACGTTCGATTGCTCGGATTTCGTTCGCCAAGCATTCTTGGATGGTATTGGCTTGAAGCTGCCAAGTGACTCCAGAGGGCAAGGGAGCTATGTAAAGTCGCTCGGGAACGCCAAAACGGATTGGCATGATTTGAAACCTGGCGATCTCATGTTTTTCATGGATTACAAAGGGACAAGCAAGTCGGCTTACAGCGGTGTGGATAAATCCAAACAAACGATTACGCATGTAGCTATTTATTTAGGAAATGGACAAATTCTATCAACGTATTCAAAGGAAAGCGGAGGAGTCCGCATCGATTCCTTTGAAAATCGTCACTGGGAATACCGTTTCTTATTTGGTGGGAGTGCTCTCTAAGCACCTTAAAAAAGCAGACTTCGAGAAATCGAAGTCTGCTTTTTTTATACTTCCATAGGATCAACGAATGGATTCCAATGAATTGTGGGTAGACCATTTTCTTCGCTAACGCCGGCGGAGCCGATCCAAGGGTCTGGGGTAGGTCCATTGGCTAAATAATGCTCAAGCAAACTGCGAAAAATAAAAGGAAGAGGACGTTCAAGCGCAAGTTCTCTCGGAACCCAATGCAGGTCACCCTCAGGGGTGGTAATGCGGGGGTTTACGTCGGTAGAGCCAACATAGAAAAACTGCTGCCTTACTTCTTGGCCATTTAAGCGCAGTAGAATATATTGCAGGCGCAGTCCATGAATTTCATCATGTTCAATGCCGGTTTCCTCCCATATTTCGCGAAGACAGGCGGCACGCGGATTGCTCAGCTCATCTGGCTCCAAATGGCCGCCGATGGCTGCCCATAGTCCCGGCGACAGAGTACGCGTTAAGGATCGTTTCATCATTAGTAATTCGTCTCGACTGTTCCACAGGAGAGCCGTAGACATCATACGGAGTGTAATCATAGTGGCGGTCCCTTTCTTTTTCTAGTACACTCAGCTTAGCACAAGTAAACTAGCTCCTGCAAAGAAGCTAGTTTAAGAGTAATTTGCCTATTGCTTCAGACTCCATGATTCGATATAATGTCCTCTATAGATAAACAATAGTCTTTCTAGAGAGGACGGTAACGTGGTGCCGGAAAGTAAAGAGTTTTTACAAACGATCAAGCACACCGGTCCTGAGAGGTACTACTTAGTCCGTGAAGATATTTTGCCGGAAGGCGTGCTGAAAACGGTACAGGCGAAGGAACTGTTGGCACGGGGCGAAGTGAAGACGATTCACGATGCCGTTGAACAAGTCGGACTTAGCCGGAGCGCTTTTTATAAGTACAAGGATGGCATTCACCCGTTAAGTAAGCTCGAAAGAGAGCGTATCATCACGATTTCGATGGATTTGGAGCATCGGTCAGGGATTTTGTCACGCGTCTTAGCGCTTATAGCTAATTTGGAGGGCAATGTACTTACCATTCATCAGACGATACCGCTCCAAGGAATGGCTAATGTCGTCATTTCCGTAGAAACCTCTTCGATGGGGGAAGAGATTCGTCAAATAATGGACCGGCTTCAATCCCAAGAGGGAGTCAAGCGTGCCATGATCATAGGTCAGGGCAGTTAAAATAGAAATATTATTCGGGAGGCTAACAAAATGAAACCGATCAAGGTTGGATTGCTTGGATTAGGCACAGTGGGAACTGGTGTTGTGCGTATTATTGAAGGACATCAAGAGGATTTACAGCGCCAAACAGGCTCAGTCATCGAAATTTCCAAAATTTTGGTACAAGATAAATCAAAGCTTCGCAACATTTCCGTGGATGCAGACAAGCTTACGGAGAATGTATGGGATGTAATCAGCGATAGTGAAATTGATGTCGTTGTTGAAGTGATGGGCGGCGTTTCCGCTACGAAGGAACATATTCTTACGGCGCTGGGCAACGGGAAGCACATCGTGACAGCGAACAAGGATCTCATGGCGATGCACGGTGCTGAAATTTTGGCAAAAGCCGCTGAACACGGCTGTGACGTTTTCTATGAAGCCAGCGTTGCCGGCGGTATTCCGATCATTCGCGCGCTCGTAGAGGGATTCTCCTCCGATCGCATTACGAAGATTATGGGGATTGTTAACGGAACAACGAACTACATTTTGACGAAAATGAGTCAAGAAGGCGCTGCCTACGCCGACGTGCTGAAAGAAGCGCAAGCGCTTGGCTACGCAGAAGCGGACCCGACTTCCGATGTGGAAGGCCTGGATGCTGCGCGCAAAATGACGATCCTTTCCACACTTGGCTTCCACGCCAACGTTGCGCTAAGCGATGTTGAAGCGAAAGGGATTTCCAACGTATCGAAAGAGGACATTCAATATGGTAAAAAATTAGGATACGAAGTAAAGCTGCTTGGTATCGCAGAAAATCACGACGGGCACATCTCAGTCAGCGTTCAGCCGACGATGGTGAAGAGCTCTCACCCGCTTGCATCCGTAAATGGCGTGTTCAATGCGGTGTACGTGACAGGCGAAGCGGTTGGGGAGACGATGTTCTATGGGGCTGGCGCAGGCGAGCTGCCAACGGCAACATCCGTCGTAGCGGACTTGGTCGCTGTTGTGCGGAACTTAAAGCTTGGCGTAAATGGACGCAAGGTGCTTGCGCCTTACAAAGAGAAGAAACTGAAAACAGATGAGCAAATTGCATGCAAAAACTTCATTCTTTTGCACGTGGAAGATAAAGCTGGTGTGCTTGCGCAAATTACGCAAATTTTTGCCCAGCATGAAGTTAGTTTGGAATCTGTCTTCCAGCATCCGAATAAGCACAACCCTAAGGCTGAGATTATTATCATCACACATGATGCGAACCAAGCCAGCATGAAAAATGTGCTGAAACAGTTTGAATCCATGGACGTTATTCACGCCATCAAAAGCGTGTACCGCGTAGAAGGCTAAATTATAGGAAAGAGGCGCAATTTCGAAATGAGTTATAAGGCAGTGCAAAAGGTAAGAGTGAAAGTGCCGGCAAGCACGGCAAACTTAGGTCCTGGCTTTGACTCACTGGGGATGGCCTTGAATTTATATGCCTGGATCGATATGGCCACCTCGGATCAAACTACGATTCATTTGATCGGCGATCAAATGCACGGGATTCCAACGGATAAGACTAATTTAATTTATAAAGTCGCACAGATGGTGTTTCAAGAAGCGGGCGTATCTCATCCTGAGCTGGATATCTCGATGTACAGCGAGATTCCGCTTACCCGTGGACTGGGGAGCAGCGCGTCAGCGATCGTTGGCGCTCTTGCAGGTGCCAATGCGCTGATCGGAAATAAGCTCTCGGAGTATGAGTTGTTCCAAATCGCAAGCCGCCTAGAGAAGCACCCTGACAATGTAGGGGCTAGCCTTTTCGGCGGGATTGTGGTCGCGTTCTGGGACGGCGAGAAGGCAGAATCCATTCGGATCGAACCGGACCCGAATTTGGAAGTGCTGGTGGCGATACCAGCCTTCCAGCTTTCTACAGAGAAGGCGAGAGGCGTCATGCCGAAGCAGGTAACCATGAAGGATGCGGTGTTCAACCTCAGCCATTCTTCTTTGCTGGTTGCCGCGCTCAGCACAGGCAATCTCGGGATGATCCGTCATGCCATGAAGGACGCGCTGCATCAGCCTTATCGCGCCGCGCTCATTCCCGGCATGAAGACACTGCTCGAGCAAGCTGAGAATCATGGCGCGCTTGGGGTTGCGCTCAGCGGAGCAGGGCCTACGATGCTTGCGCTTGTGGACCTGCGAAGCGGCCGTAAGGCGGAACTGGAAGGGTTCCTGAAGGAGACGCTGGCGAAGGAAGGTATCGACGCACAGACGCTGTGGTTGAAGCCAAGCCGTGAAGGCGTAGCGACGACTCAGCTTCAGGAAACTGACGGGGATCTCCAATCCTTCGTGGAAAAGGGGGTACTTGCATGAAGAAAGTCGCGATTCTTGGTCCCAGCACCTTTTCGGAAGAGGCTACCCGCCATTTTTTGGGAGAAGACTTTACGTACGTTTCCTATAAGTTAATTTCGGAAGTGTTCAATGCTACTGCGTCGGGTGAAACAGAGCTCGGTGTGATTCCAATTGAAAATACGCTGGAAGGCTCCGTTCATCTGCATGTGGACTGGCTCGTTCACGAAGTGGATCTGCCGATTCGGGCGGAATGGGTGTTTCCCATCGATATGAATCTCATTGGATACGCCGGCCCGGAAGAACAACGGGATGAGGCCAATCCATACCGTCATATTCGGAAGGTGCTGTCTCATCATGTCGTGCCTGCGCAGTGCAGCCGTTTTATGAAGCAGTATTTAAGCGGGGCGGAATTTGAACAAGTTAGTTCCACTGCTGAAGGTGTGCGAATTGTTTCTACCCTGCAGGACCCGTCTGTAGCTGCCATTGGAACGGCGATTGCTTCAACAAACTATGGCGTTCCAATGCTGCAAAAGGAAATTCAGGATCATAAAGATAATATGACGCGCTTCTTGCTTGTGGGTGTAGAAGCATCCGAGCTAAAGCCCTCGGAAAATATGAAGACAACGATTCTTGTAACGCTGCCTGAAGATTTTCCAGGTGCCCTTCACCAGGTGCTCTCCGCTTTCGCATGGCGGAGAATCAACCTTTCCAAAATTGAGTCCAAGCCTACAAAAAAGAAGCTGGGCACTTATTATTTTTATATTGATATTGCAGGCTCCTTGGATTCGGTTCTCCTCCCGTCGGCGATTCAAGAAATTGAAGCGATCGGTTGTCAGGTCCGCGTTTTGGGTTGCTATCCGAGTTATACGTATACGAATTAAATCAACTTTCCTCCAGCGTTTCAGCGCGGGGGATTTTTTTTGTCCTAGAGGGGCAAAAGCCTAGAAACGCGCATAAGATGTAATATCATTGTGAATAAGTAGGTGGCTTAGATAACAAGTCTTCACAAGAAAACGCTGTGATTAAGCTTCCGAAGCCAGTTTTTCTAACGAAAAAAAGGAGGTAAGGTGTTGAAAATCCATATTGTCAAAAAGGGAGATACCCTGTACGAGCTTGCAAAAAAATACCACATCACATTGGATCAGATCATTGCATTCAATCCGCAAATCGCTGATCCGAATCAACTGGATATCGGCATGAAGGTAAAAATACCTTCCAAACCGAAGCCGGTTGAACCGCCTGCGCATGAGTTTGTGTATAAGCACATTGTTCAGCAGGGAGACAGCTTATGGAAGCTCGGAAAAGCATGGGATGTGCCTCTTCAAGCCATGATTGCGGCTAATCCGCAGCTGAAGAATCCCAATGTACTTATGACGGGGGAAGTCGTGTATGTTCCCAAGTTGAATCATGAAGCTCCAGGCATGAATCCGCCATCGTCGTCCAAACCGTCCACGATGCCTTTCGATCATATGCCGGAGACTCAACCGCTAACTCCTATGGAAGAGAGTCCGGCGCCATTTATGCCGATGGCGGAAGAGACCGTGCCTGAGGCAGCGCCGTCAATGCCAAGCATTCCTGCTCCCGCAGCTGAGCAATCCGTCTCTCCTTCGATTTCGATGCCTGAAATGCCTGCGGCGGAGCCAGGGGGTATTACGCTGCAAGAACCATATGAGCAGCCAGCCGTTCATCCGTTCAAGCAGTTTCATATTACAGCGACAGAAGTTTTTGCTTATCCGGGCTCGGACCAGCAAGAGGCCGAGGCTTATCCGGCATTTTCTCCGTATCAGCATCAGCCGCCTTGGGAACAAGCTCCTTACAACGCTCAGATGAGCTCTTTCCCGCCGAGCAGCGAAGGTTGCGGCTGCGGAGCTCCATTAATGATGGAACAACCGTGGAATGCAGGCCCGGAAGGGTTTCCGAGCGGTCCCGTTGCAAGTCCGTGGGATGGCCACCAACATGGCTTCCATGAAGGGTACCACCACGGTATGCCTGCCATGCCAGACTTATATCCGCCGGGGTCTCCTTATGACACGGGGCAGGCTATGCATCATCATAATCCGTTTGCTTTTCAGCCTGGGCCGTACGGCATTCCTTATGCGGGAGCTCACTATCAGGCCCCTTTTGAGTCGCCAATGATGCCGCAAGTTCATACCCACCAGCTTGCCACAGAGAGCGATAAAGAAGAAGTTGTCGAAATAGACATTCGTAACAATAAGCCAGCGAAGTCCAAAAGCGGCAGCAACTCCTCTAAAAAAGTGAAATTGTCGGGGGCGGATGCACTCAATGCGTTCTTGAAACGTCAGCAAAGAGCGTCCTTGGACAATCAAGAAGCCAAACCGAACGTTCCATGGATTAACTTCTGAACATAACGAAGAAGCCTCCTAAAACCACAATTCAGTGGTAAGGAGGCTTCTTTATTTGACGGATAACATGAGGCATTAAGCGATCATCCCGATGGTGAAAAATACCATGAGGCCAACGACGAAGTTCATGCCCCACTTCTTACGGAGCAGCTCTCGCCCGCGGTGCAGACGTGTTTTGACCGTGGTAATAGGTAAATTCAGCTTAGAGCTAATTTCTTGAAGAGAAAGCTCTTCTAGATAGTACAGCGTGATGACACTTTTATATTTATCGGCCAATTTGTTAATGGAGGTGTGCATGTGATCTTGAATTTCCGTTTGAAGAACAGCGTGCTCAGGTGACTGATCTTGGCTTGCGAGCTTGCTGTAATAGCTGTAATCATCGTCATGATCGTTCAGCTCTGCGTCTAAGGATTGAACGGGCCGTTTTTTGCGAAGCAGATCAATGGCGACATTTTTGCCGATCCGATAAATCCAAGTAGAGAAATTCTGGCTCTCATCGTAGTGATTCAAGTTCAAGTAAACTCGAATAAACGTCTCTTGGACAATATCCTCTGAATCGGGCCTGTTATGAAGCATACGGAAAGCAAGCTTTTGTATTTTGTTACGGTACAACTCGACTAATTCAACAAAAGCGTTGCGATCGCCACGTCTGGATAATTGAATTAATTGAAGTTCTGCCACATTCATGGTGTTTCCCCTCCTTAGAGTTTTCGTAAGAAAACTGACTTCGAAAGATTAGGCTTAGCGTTTTCTTTGAGAAAACAGGCTGGCAGCCTTTTTCAAATATATATCGTTTTCCATGGATAAGTATGTGAATATTTCATCTACTTCTGACTATATCATTTCTGCGGCTACAGTCAAATTATTAAGCTATTTTATACTCAGTTTATTCCCATTTGTTACCGAATTTATGGAGTTTTGGTTACTTTCCGGATCATTAGTTGAGTGTGAGGCTGAAGTTGAGCGCGGTGTTGACACGCCCTTCTCGATTTTGATCACTTCGTTCCAAATGGCTACAGCTCCCCACAATAGGACAACACCGATGATCAGGAGTGTTGTACGCTTAATACGTCTTTTACCTTTCACGATAGAGCTTCACCGTCCGTCTTGATTGGTTTAATGCTTCTCTCTCTCTATGGTAAATGATGTATAGCGTCTCATGCAAATGGAAACAATACGGAAAAAGAGAATAGAAGGGGATATCAGTGAATGTACAACGTTTTTTGAAACATTGGAAAAGAAGGCTGCGTTGGAAGCGCAGTTGGTTGACATTAGGGATGATCTTCCTGGTAGGTACGGTTTGCTGGATAGGTTATGCAACAAACAGTTTCTCAGGTGCGGGCAAATCCCCGTCCAAAGCGACGATGGCTCAATTAACGCCGGAAGATGATGAACGGCTGAAAGAAGCAGAAGCTACACTTAAACGGATAACAGATAGCAGGGAAAGCTACTTGCTTAAGTCCTACGTATGCGGTGAAGAACGGAATACGCTCGGCCTTCAAACCTCGGAGCAGCTGCTTAATATGCAAGTGAAGAATCCAAATTGGATATTAAGTGTTGGTCCTAACGGAAATGTCACCTTTACCGAAAACATCGATGATTTGTCTCCGGCTTGCAAGGAGAAAGCGGTATTCGGTATCGATGGAAGCAGCAATCTCTCGTTATTTAATGGTACTCCTGCGAAAGATAACGTGATACGGACATTTTTTCAATTAAATATTAAACATTTGGAAAGCAGCCTGCCCCGCGATACGGTGCAGCAGTTGCGCGACGGCATCCGCATCTCTGATATGGAGGAGTATAATAGCGTATTATCAACATTCAGCGATTATGCCGTGGAAGAGACAGAAAGAGCGATGACAAGACCATAAATAAGCAGTTCAAGATGAGGTAGATGAGGGGAAATCCCGAGTCTATCTCTTTTTTTTGTTATCTGCTATAATGGGAAATGACTACATATGTTCGCTTTTTTTAGATGGGAGAGAAATGCTGTGCGTATTCTGGGGATTGATCCGGGGATCGCGATTGTAGGTTTTGGCTTTATTGATAAGATTGGCAGTAAGCTCGTTCCTGTGCAATATGGTTCCATACAGACGGAGGCACATACCGATCCAGGGCTAAGGCTGAAGGATGTCTATGACGCTACAACGCAATTGATAGAAAAGTATAAACCGGACGCGATGTCCATAGAGAAGCTCTTTTTTAACCGAAATGTAACAACGGCATTTACCGTAGGGCAAGCGCGGGGAGTCATGATTCTAGCCGGTGTTCAGGCAGGCCTGCCGATTGCAGAGTATACGCCTCTGCAAGTGAAGCAATCGGTTGTCGGCTACGGGAATGCGGAGAAGCATCAAGTCCAGGAAATGGTCAAAATTTTACTTAAACTGTCGCAGGTGCCTAAGCCTGATGATGTAGCGGATGCACTTGCGATTGCTATTTGTCATGCGCATTCTTCTGCTTTGCAATCTAGGATAAATGAGGTTAGAAAAAGATGATAGATTTCTTGCGAGGAAAAGTTGCGCTGCGCGAAAGCGAGTATGCGGTGCTGGATGTGAACGGCGTAGGCTATCGTGTGTTTTGCCCTAATCCTTACGCGCTTTCGCATAAGGAAAACGAAGATGTGACAATGTTCATACATTATCATGTGCGCGAAGACGCTCATTTGTTGTTCGGTTTCATCTCACGCGATGAGCAGGCTCTATTCCGTTTATTGCTGGATGTGACGGGGATTGGCCCCAAGGTAGCTTTGGGCATTCTTGCGGCTGGAGGCAGGCCGGAGGCGGTCATTTTGGCAATCAGCCAAGAAAACTTGGCATTCCTAACCAAGCTGCCCGGCATTGGCAAAAAGACGGCGCAGCGAATTATTTTGGACCTCAAGGATAAATTAGGTTCGGTGACGTTCTCCAGTCCTGAAGCTGCAGTAGCTTTAAGCGTAGTTGGCTCAGCTCAGATTACGGAAGGCAGTCAGGCATGGACGGAAGCGAAGGAAGCGTTGATGACGCTAGGTTACACGGAAGCGGAAGCTGATCGCGCTTGGCTGCAAGTGAAACCAAAAGCAAACCCATCGGATTCCGTAGATGTATTGATGAAGCTTGCCCTGCAAGCTTTGTATACGATGTAGCAAGTACTAGCTTACCAAGGATAAACAACTTCGTCGTCCTTGCGGGATGAGTATGTTTGTCAAGGTTGATGTGAAGCAAAAGTATAATGCATATACTTTCTTATCAACGAAGAAAGCTTTCCTACGGGAAGCTCTTAGGAGGATCACCATGGATAATGACCGGATTATATCGGCTAATTTGATGATGGAGGACAGCGCCATAGAGTACAGCCTGCGCCCCCGTTATTTGGCTGAATATATCGGCCAGAAGCAGGCAAAGGAGAACCTCAAGATTTATATTGAAGCGGCCAAAATGCGCAAAGAAGCGCTGGATCACGTGCTGCTGTATGGACCGCCAGGGCTGGGGAAGACGACGCTGTCCAATATCATTGCCAATGAGCTTGGCGTGAACATCAGAACAACCTCCGGTCCCGCGATTGAGCGGCCGGGCGATTTGGCTGCCATTCTGACGAATTTGCAGGAGGGTGACGTGCTGTTCATCGACGAAATTCACCGCCTCCACCGTACGGTGGAAGAGGTGTTGTATCCGGCGATGGAGGATTTCGCCCTTGATATTATTATCGGCAAGGGCCCGAGCGCACGCTCGGTGCGGCTGGACTTGCCGGCGTTTACGTTGATCGGCGCGACGACGCGCGTCGGCTTGTTGTCTGCGCCGCTGCGCGACCGTTTCGGAGTCGTCAGCCGGCTGGAGTTTTATACGGTGGAGGAGCTCACCTACATCGTCTCCCGGACGGCCGACATCCTGCAGGTCGGCATCGTCGGTGAAGCTGCGCGCGAGATCGGCATGCGCTCGCGCGGGACACCGCGTATCGCGAACCGCTTGCTGAAGCGGGTGCGCGATTTCGCGCAGGTGAAGGGCGATGGCATCATCACGCTGGACATCGCCAAAGAGGCGCTGAAGCGCATCCAGATCGATGACCTGGGTCTGGATGAAATCGATCATAAGATGCTGAGAGCGATTATTCAGAGCTTCCAGGGCGGCCCTGTAGGCCTCGAGACGATCGCTGCCACCATCGGTGAAGAGAGTCAGACGATCGAGGACGTCTATGAGCCTTATTTGCTGCAAATTGGATTTTTGCAGCGTACTCCGAGAGGGCGGACCGTTACGCCGCAGGCTTATCATCATCTTGGCTTGCCGGTGCCGGAACAGCGGTCATAAGGATTACGAAGAAGGAGCCGGGTGGCTCCTTTTTATTTTTCCTGCCGAGGAGAGTACGGACGATGCGGCTGAAAGCCGAGTCGTCGGAGCATCGGGGATCGGCGAGTTGCCCGGGCGCTGAGCCGTCCGAGTTGTTTGTGTTGTCTGGGTTACGTGTTTTCCCCCACCCCAAAGGGAACGATGATCCGCTATTTAGCCGTAAAGCGACGTTTTGACGGGGAAGGGGAACTACAGGACTCTATTTGGCTGTTTTGGACTGATAGGATGCCAAAACAGCCAAATAAGGCTCTGTAGTTCCCTCAAATGACAGCATCAAGCCTAATCCGGCGCAATAGAGGATCTGAGTTCCCTTATGTGCAGTACAGGCCAACCGAGACCGCACGAAGGGTCTTCAGTAAGCGAAGTGATGCATGTGAGACAAGTATTTTTGCGGCCTCTGTCTATTTTTATTATTCTACGAAACAAAACTTCTGCCATTAGCTAGAGTCTAACTTAGTAGAATGCTGCAAAAGAAAGGAATTATTGTCGAATGAAACAGAGAAAAAAGCTGCTAGCCCCTAAGGCCCTTGCGTTGATTACGACGGCTGCTTTGACTTTTGGAACAATCCAGGTATCATCTCTCCCTGCGCATGCTGCGGGATTAAAGCACTTGGATGAAGTACGCGTTGCCTTATTGATAGATTCAACCAAATATAAATTGGTAGAACCGGTTACCACGTTTAGTTCGGCAGGCGGAATGGAGGTCAGCGTACGCAGTTCCGCCGGAGCTGAGCAGCTGTGGCTCTCTGTCCCAGAGTCTTCCATCCGCATGTCGCTGGATCAATACAGCATCATGATGCTGGAAACGGTGGACTTTGCTTCTGCAAAGGGGTTATATGCCAAGCTAGCCACGACGTCGGCGGATGGTTATGTGCTTAGCCGGGTAAAGCAAGGAAAGACCGTGTATCAGGTATTTTACGGCAGCTTCCCGACCGAGGAAGCGGCTGACAGCGCCGCCTCTCAGGCGCTTAAGGATGTGGCCGTGGCTGCCATCACCAAACAGGCCACCCCTGTAGTGACAGGACCGCTCCATTATAGCGCAGGCACGTATCCCACTGAGGCTGCGGCTTTGCAGCAAGTAGCCGTCTATGCTGGAGCCGGAATCCAAGCGGACCTAGTCTTGCAAGAAGATACGGTAGGCAAGCCGGCTTACAGTGTGTGGGTTGGCAATGAAGCGACTCCCGCACAGTTAGAGTCGGTGAAGCAGGCTGCTTTGCAAGCGGCTCCAAGCATTCCATTGCAAGCTGCCAACACCAAGTCATCCTATCTCATTCGAAGATCGGATGTAACGGCATCTACGAATGGAACCGCGCCGATTCCACATTACGCTGCAGGAGCCAGTCAGCAAAAAACCTTGGTTCACCCCAAAAGCGAAGGCATTTCAGTAAAAGAGAAGGCAGACCGCAAGTACCGCGGCGACATGGAAATAAGTACATATCAGAATAAATTAGCATTGGTGAATGAAGTGCCGATGGAATCTTATTTATATGGCGTATTAGGCTCGGAGCTCAGCTCCGGATGGCCTGCGGAAGCTTTGAAAGCTCAAGCCGTCGCTGCCCGAACATTTGCCATTAAGCAGGGTAATAAGTATGAAATCGCACAAGTGACGGATACAACGCTAGATCAAGCTTATTACGGCATGCAAAAAGAATTTCCAGCAGGCATTCAAGCGGTTGATGCGACGAAGGATGAAGTTATTTCGGATAAAAACGGATTGATTTCTCCTGTGTTTTCATCGAATTCAGGAGGCATGACAGCAGATCCTTCTGAGGTTTGGGGAAATCCCTTAGATTATTTGCGAAGTGTGGCTAGCCCCGATGAAGGCGCTGAAAAAGGCAAGGCGACGTGGTATCGTATCCAAATGGCAGATGGCCGGATGGGATATGTCTCTGCCGTTTATTTGAAAAGTACCGGCGAGAAGGGGAAGGATGGAGCTTCCTATTACGAGGCTACCGAGCAAGGCGTTAATGTACGTCTGGCCCCATACGTGGATAATGCAGCGAATCCATCCATTGAACAGCTCGCGGCAAAAGAAAAAGTACTCGTCTTAGGTCAGGAGAAAGAGTCCAATGCCTATTCCTGGGTAAGAGGTCCATATACGGCGAGCGAGATGAAAAGTAAATTGACGGCAGCTGGGGTCACAGTGAAAGGGGACCTGACATCGCTTGAAATATCCGGGAGAGGCCCATCAGGAAGGGTCACGGAGCTGAAGGCGAATGGCGTGGTGGTGAAAGTGCCATATCCTGATGCCTTGCGCACGGTGCTTGGCGGATTGCCAAGCACACGGTTTGAAATTGAGGGAGCGGGAAGTTATACTGGTAATACCTCACCAGGAACCAATCTGGCCATCGCGGGGGCGGGAACTACCGAGACCAGCAGCGCCAGTGCTGACTCCGTCTATGTACTGTCGGGCAGTCAATCCCAACCGACAGCGTTGAAGAAAACGGATTTGACAGCTTTAGGCACAAATGGACTGGCTAAACCAACGGATAAGCCAGGCACCTCCGGTACGCCTGCTGATACGCCAACACAAGGCAGCAAACAATTCGTGTTCCGTGGTACAGGCTATGGTCATGGGCTTGGAATGTCCCAATGGGGAGCAAGAGGCTTCGCTGAACAAGGCTATGATTACAAAAAAATACTTCAGACATATTATGCTGGAGTCAACATAACTAAGGAATGAATACACACTCATGGATGTACAAGCATTTGATTTTGAATTACCTGAATCGTTGATTGCTCAGACGCCGCTGCTTGATCGCACGGCGTCTAGATTGCTTACGCTGAATAAGCAGACCGGAGAAATTGGTCACCAGACTTTTGAACAGTTAATTGATTATGTGGAAGCCGGGGATTTGCTCGTGATGAATGATACACGGGTCATTCCAGCACGGCTCTTTGGCGTGAAGAAAGACACGGGAGCTAAAGTCGAGCTATTGCTTTTGAAGCAGCTGGGCGAGGATCGCTGGGAAGCTTTGGTGAAGCCAGGGAAGCGCATGCAGCTAGGGGCTGTAGCTATTTTTGGGATTAATCAAGAAGATACGCAGGCTGGGGAGCCGTTACTAACGGCGGAAGTCGTCGAAGTGGGAGATATGGGCGCGCGTGTGCTTCAATTCAACTACAAAGGCATTTTCAATGAAATTTTGGACCGATTGGGCGAGATGCCCCTGCCTCCTTATATTAAGGAACAGCTGCCGGAGAGGGAACGCTATCAAACGGTGTATGCTAAGCACGAAGGCTCAGCCGCGGCGCCGACGGCAGGACTGCACTTCACGGAAGCTTACTTGGATAAGCTGAAAGCGAAGGGAGTGCGCTTGGCGTTCGTCACCCTGCATGTCGGACTCGGAACGTTTCGTCCGGTCTCCGTCGACACCATTGAAGAGCACCAGATGCACGCGGAGTATTACGTGCTTTCCCCAGAAACAGCAACAGCGATCAATGAAACCAAAGCAAACGGCAAACGCGTAATTGCCGTAGGCACGACATCTGCGCGAACGTTGGAAACCGCTGCAGGGCTCAGCCGTGAGCAGGCAGGAGCCGAAGCCGGGAAGCAGATAGATATTCAACCTTCACAGGGATGGACGAGTATTTTTATTTATCCGGGATACACCTTCGGGGCTGTGGATGCGTTGTTAACGAATTTTCATTTGCCGAAGTCAACTCTCCTCATGCTGATCAGCGCACTGGCCGGAAGAACTTATGTGATGAAGGCCTATGAAGAAGCCGTTCGAGAGCAGTATCGCTTTTTCAGCTTTGGAGACGCAATGCTTATTTACTAAGAGATGCAATTACTAGAGGAAGCTTAGAATAGGAAGTGGATGTAGTGGCAGCAGCCGTAACGTACGAACCGATTAAAACTTGTAAACAATCCGGAGCCCGACTAGGCCGGGTCCATACACCGCATGGTGTAATTGAAACGCCAGCCTTCATGCCTGTAGGTACACAAGCAACAGTGAAAACCATGAGTCCTGAGGAATTGAAGACGATGGATGCTCAAATTATTTTGAGCAATACGTATCATCTCTTTATTCGCCCTGGTCATGAAATCGTGAAAGCCGCAGGTGGATTGCACAAATTTATGAACTGGGACCGCCCTATTTTAACGGATAGCGGTGGATTTCAAGTATTTAGCCTAAGCAATATGCGCAAAATCACAGAAGAAGGCGTTACATTTAAATCTCATTTAAACGGTGACAAACTATTTCTTTCCCCTGAAGTGGCGATGGAGATCCAGAATGCACTCGGCTCTGATATTATGATGGCCTTTGACGAATGCCCTCCCTTCCCGGCCGAGTATGAGTATGTGAAGAAATCACTGGAACGTACGACACGCTGGGCGGAGCGCTGCTTGAAAAGTCACAGCCGACCGGAAGACCAAGGCTTGTTCGCGATTATCCAGGGCGGCATGCACGAGGATCTGCGCAGGATGAGTGCCGAGCAGTTGACTTCCATGGATTTCCCGGGGTATGCTATTGGTGGACTGAGTGTAGGCGAGCCAAAGCATTTGATGTACGAAGTGCTTGACTATACAGCACCTTTGATGCCGGCTAATAAGCCTCGCTATTTGATGGGCGTAGGTTCACCTGATGCTTTAATTGAAGGCGCTATTCGTGGGATCGATATGTTCGACTGCGTACTGCCAACAAGAATCGCCAGAAATGGGACATGTATGACTAGCGAAGGCCGTCTTGTGATTCGGAATGCGAAGCATGCGACTGATTTTGGTCCGCTGGATCCCAAATGTTCTTGCTATACATGTACAAATTACAGCAGAGCTTATATTCGTCATTTAATTAAAGCGGATGAAACCTTTGGAATCAGATTGACGACGATTCATAACCTTCACTTTCTACTACAGCTTATGCGCGATGTTAGAGGAGCCATTAAGGAAGATCGCTTACTAGATTTCCGCGATGAATTCTTTGCCGCTTATGGGCTGAATGATAATGAAAGAGGATTTTAAGAGAGGAGGATACCTATGTTTCTATTGGCTGAAACTACAACTGCGAATACTGGCGCGGTAGGATATTTGTATACATACGGGCCTTTAGTGCTCATGTTTGTAGTTCTCTATTTCTTACTTATTCGTCCACAACAAAAAAGACAGAAAACACGCAATCAAATGCTTGGGGGATTGAAAAAAGGGGATAAAGTCGTGACGATCGGCGGACTGCACGGCACGATTATGGAGATCACGGATGACATTTGTGTGCTTCGTGTCAACGATGCAACGAAAATGACTTTTGATCGTTCTGCTATCAATGCTGTATCTCAATCGACAGCAAAGGAATAAAATGAGAAAGCGAGAACCTTCAAGAGGCTCTCGCTTTTTATTTGGTCTTATAGTTCATTGTTCTTTAGAGGCCGCTTAAGCAGCGCTTGTTCCCCAAGAATGAGGCGTCCTTCGGAAATGCGCAATCCCAGTCTGGCCGCTACAACACCGAGGACAACACCGGCACACATATCGGATAACCAATGGATGCCTAAATAAAAAATAGTAAAAACGATAAAAGCGGAAGAAATCGGTACGAAAATTTTCCAGAACGTGTTACGGCTCTTTACAGCAATGACAGCCATCGATACGGAGATGGACGTATGTAGGCTTGGAAAGCAATTGTCCAGTCCTGACAGCGGACGATAGTCTTGCTCAAAGGTTGGGAATACATCCAAGATCAGCAGTTTAACATTAGGATGAAACGACCAAACCTCATTAACTGGAAAGAACAGATAAAACGGAATGGCTATCATATAGTTGAACATTAGTGCATAACAAATGGCGTAGAATAGTTTATAATTTTTCTTAAACGTATAAAGGGCGATGGAAGTAATCATGACGGCTGGGAAAATCACGACATAGAAATAACTGCTTATTGCCGTCAGTATGTCGTTGTGGAAGAGATGTTGAATCGATGAAACAAAGTTGCCTTCAATACCGTAAATGGATTGTGTAAAATCAGCTTTATAGTGAATTCTTTTTTCGATCCACATTTCAAGTTTATTGAAAAAAAGAATTGTGATGAGTGCGGCGAAGTGAAGCAGATATTTGCGTGATGTAAATACTTCTTGAACGAAGCTTCCGGCGATGACGAACGGATTCTTTCGAGTGGCAGCAATTAGAAAGACAATGACAGTAATGACTATATAGACCGTTGCATGTGTCATAGACTGAAACGGGCTCATGGTGTTTTCCCCCTAATATTGGAAATTATTGCGAATATAACTATGATATTATACCACAATCTAAGGGGGATAGTGATATTTTCACGGAAACGTCTTATTTCGTAGTATTAACGCCAAGTATGCCTCCAAGCGCACCCGATGCGAATAAAATACCGAGCAATTGCAGGGAATTAAGATTCAGTCCTGCGTCAAAAGCCAGAAAGCCTACCAGGAAAATAAGGATAAAATAAACGAATCCGACGAGTCCCCCATGATACCAGCCGCGGTTTCCGGCTCTTTTGCCTGAAACCCAACCTCCGATAAACAGCGCTGCGGCATGGATAATCGTAGTTAACGTATGCAGGGAACTCTCTTGTGTGCTTGTTAACAATAAAAATAAAGATGTAACTATTGTCCCAATTGTCATCATGCTTAATGAGTAGGCAAGTCCGGAAAATAAAGGAGATGTTATTCGAACCTGACTGACCGTCTTCATGGGGTTCACAGGCACCAATCCTTTCTTATTTTCGTTCTTTTCATTAACATCATTGTATGGCCAAGCACATAGAATTAGTACAGACTGTTCAAAGGGAAGGTGAATATTTATGACTGAATTTTCTCAAGGACCCGCTCTATGGCAGGCTATTGCAGCCCTCATTATTTTTGTTGCAGCCTATGTTTGTATTTTGATTGAGAAATGGGACCGTATGTATACGGCGCTTGGCGGAGCCGTTCTGATGCTTCTGCTGGGCATTGTTCCGATAGGCAAGGCGCTTACAACTTATGCGAATTGGCACGTAATTTTATTTCTTATCAGCTTATTTGTGATTGCCGGCCTTTTTCAGAAAACAGGACTTATTGCTTATTCTGCAAGCAAAATAATACGAGTGTTTCGGTTACAGCCATTTACGATACTTTTGTGTTTATCGGTGCTGGCTGCCGTGGTTTCGGCGTTATTAAACAGCTTGCTGGCTGTTGCTGTCATCGTCCCGCTGCTGCTTAAAACAGCAAAGATGATGAAATTATCGCCGGTTCCGTTTCTTATCTCTGTACTGCTATCTGTGAATTTAGGCGGTGCGGCAGCACTGATGGGCAACTGGTCCAACAGGTTGATTGGCGCAGCGGAGCACATAACAACAGGACAAATGCTTATAAAGATCGCACCGCTTGTTATTCTCATGCTTGCCATCGTGTACGTTGTGATGTGGTTTCTTTATGGCAGGAAAATGATCATCCCGGAAACATACAAACGAGAGGTTCTCAGCTTACAGCCTGACTCCTATTTAGCTGAAAATAGGGTGATGTTTCTTGGAGGCTGCGCGATTTCCGCTTTAACACTTCTGGCCTTTTTATTCCAGGGGATTTTGGGCTGGGACGCAGCCTACATTGCCGCATGCGGAGCTGCAGCGCTTTTGGCGCTCAACTATAATGATCTAGTCCAGCTCGTCAAAAGAAGAGACTACCGTTCCGTTTGGCAGGGTGTAATTGAGACACAAGGGCTATTTTTCCTTGGACTTTTTATTATGGTAGGCGGATTAATATATACAGGAATTTCGGGGTTCATCGCAGTAAGAGGACTGGAAATCAGCCAAGGCAGCATTTCTTTCTTATCTATCCTCTTGTTATGGCTTACAGGATTTGGATCGTCAGTGGTGGACTATGTTCCTTATACCGCGGCTATGATTCCGGTCATCGAGCATATAGGCCAAGAAATGCAAAGTCTATCACAAACATCCATCCAGCCTCTATGGTGGGCTCTAATTGTCGGTACGGCGATTGGGAGCGGGGTTACACTCTTCGGTTCTCTATCGAACATGTATGCGGCAGCGCTGACCGAGCAAGAAGGGGGAGGGCTGAATTCCCGTAACTATTTCATGATTGCAGGGCCCATCTCCTTGGTTTTATTCATCGTAGCCACGATCTATTTCAAGTTATTTCTGCTGTAATTGCCAACAATTGAATACGTAAAATCTGCATGATGAAGTGCATCAGCGGTCAGAATACCAGTGAACTCCGAGAACAAGCAAGAGCTTAGATCAGGGAGGCTATCAATGGATATTCTGACCATTTTTTTTCGTACCGTGCTGATCTACTTTGTCGTTTTTCTGATGCTCCGTCTGATGGGCAAAAGAGAAATTGGGAAATTGTCGCTGTTTGATCTAGTTATTTCGATTATGATTGCTGAAATTGCTGTTTTTGTTCTTGAGGATTCAGCGAAACCGCTTATGGATGGGCTTGTCCCAATGGCTACACTGGTGCTCATCCAAATTTTCATTGCCTATGTCACCCTCAAAAATAGAAGCCTTAGGGTTCTATTTGATGGAAAACCTAGCGTCATTATTAAAAAAGGGTTGATCGACCGGGAGGAAATGAAAAAACATCGTTATAATCTGGATGATTTGATGCAGCAACTTCGACAAAATAAGATCATGAATGTTGCGGATGTGGAGTTTGCCGTTCTAGAGCCTTCGGGGAAATTAAGCGTTGTGGAGAAAAGCCAAAAAGAGAAAGAGACAGCCATAGACGATCAGGGCCTTAAAGGCATGATTCGGTATGAGGGTCTTCCACTGCCTCTCATTATGGATGGCAAAGTGCAGGATGATAATTTGGAGAAAATAGGTAAAACGAGATTTTGGTTGAAAAACCAGCTTCAGGTCAAAGGAGCACGCGATTTCAAAGAAGTGTTTTACTGCTCCATAGACCATAGAGGACGGATGTTCCTTGACCGGAAGAGGTAGGTCAGCGGATAATTTTTTTGCCCATGTTCATGAGCCGGGTTAGATCTTTCAAACTAATCAGTCGGAAAACGGTAATGAAGAACATATAAACACCAAACCCGGTGAGGGACGAGATAACAAATCGAAGCCATTCAACAGACGTCCAAGGAAGATACATGACGAAATAGCAGCATAGACCGGAGAGCGCCATTGCGGCTCCAATTTTTCCGAAATCACTGCCTTCCATGCGAAATTTCAATAAACGCACGACACTGTTCCAATGCAGAAGCGTAACGAGCACAATGTTTACATTGATGGCAAAAACCGCACCATGAATGCCAAGTTCCGGTTTGCTTGCCAGCCAATAGATGAGGATCAACTTGACGCTAGAGCCAATGAGGGTGTTGATTAAAGCGGCACCAGGCTTGTTCAAAGCTTGCAAAGTTGATTGCAGGGGCGCCTGAAAATAAATGAATATGGCGATAGGAGCCATCATTTTCAACATGATACCTACATCGGGTTGATTGTACATATACCTGCAAATAGGCTCGGCCAGTACGTACATGAGAACAGCGAACGGAGCTCCGGTTACAAGTGCCAGCTTCAAGGATTGGTGCAGACGCGCATGGATGGTTTTGATATCTTTACGGGCCGCGGCTTCGCTTAAGGAAGGTACAAGCGAAACCGATAGGGACATAGTTAGAGCGCTGGGCAGCAGGATGATGGGGATAATCATTCCTTGTAAAGCACCATATTGCGCTGTAGCCAACGAAGTAGTTATACCTGCGATCGCGAGACTTTGTGCAATTAGAATGGACTCGAATAGGTAAGAGCTTGCACCAATTAACTTACTTCCAGTAATCGGTACAGAAATACGAAGAATTCTTCGGAAATTAGCAAGCCGGCCATTCGTTTTCGTTGTGCCAATTTGGGCGGCCGGTAACTTGGGCGACGTTTTTTTATCGTACCTGAAATGGATAGCCAAGACAGCCAGTCCGCCAATTTCACCGGCAAGTACACCCATCATAGCGCCAGCGGCGGCGTACTCGACCCCGTACGGGATCATAACATAAGAACATACAAGTACCATCACAATGCGAATCAGTGTTTCCATGATTTGTGAAGTTGCTGTAGGAATCATATTTTGTCTGCCCTGAAAATAACCGCGATACACGGCAGAGATCCCTATGATGGGGATCATAGGACTCATGGTCAGGAACGTGTAATAAACACGTGTATCTGTTAACAAATGAGAGGTTATCCATGAGGCTCCCGCGACACAAGCAATTGTAAACAGAATGCTAAGACTAATCGTGATAGCTAAGGAAATTCGTAGAATGCTGCGAATTCTCGTTTCATTGCGCTCGGCTTCGGCTTCAGCAATTAGTTTGGCTATCGCTACAGGAATACCGCCTGTAATGATCGTCAGAATGACGGAAAGGAAGGGCCAACCCATATGATAAATGCCAATGCCTTCTGCGCCGATGACTCGCGGCAAAGTTATTCTAGGTATGAAGCCGAGAATACGGTTCAAAATACCCGCGGCCAAAAGAATCATCGTGCCTCTGATAAACGACTGCTTGGTCATGCCATACCCTCTTCCGATACTTGTCTTACACTATGGATATGCGAGGGCCGGTCAAGCTCATGCTAACATTTTATGGACAGGTCAAAGTTTGGCAGGAAAAAGGCAGGTGAATATCGAATGACTCAAGTGATTAATGATAAATCTGACCTTAGGAGGATCTCTCTATGAACGGAGAAGATAACGATCAAGTGCCTCATCATCCTGAGGACAAGGTGAATACACTGCTTGAGGAAGGTGAGTCCGCTCCTCCAGACGCGGAGGAGGAAGTTGAAGTTAATCTTTCAGATCTTGAACTGAATGAGGTTATCGAGAACCTTTGCTTAAGCAAAGTGGAGGAATTTGTTCTGCTAGGCTATGAACATGTCAGCGGGAAAGATATTTGGGATTGTGTAAGTGACAAATACCGTAAAACGGGCGTCCCTTCTCTTCATCAAATCGTAAATGACATTTTATCACTGAAATCGACCCAGTTTATGAACTGGATGACGATAAGCATGTATAGAGGGGCCCAATTCTAAGAATAGGGCTTATTTTTCATGAAGCGACTTAAATTGACTCGATTTTCAGACCTGTATATAATAGGCATATTGAGTATCGAAGGGAGACAAGCAAGAGATGCTGGATTGGAAAAGAATATCGTTCTTTTTTCTAACGGTTGTAATTGTTCTTGGCGCAATCGGAGCAACAAGCCCTAGACTTGTAGAACGAATCAAGCTTGGTTTGGATTTGAAAGGCGGATTTGAAATTTTGTACACCGCTGAGCCTTTGGCAGCTGGACAACCTTTAACAAAGGAAACGCTTACGCAGGCGGCGGAAAGTCTTGCCAAACGGGCTGACTCCCTTGGTGTAGCAGAGCCTGAGGTCTACCCGGAAGGATCAGACCGCATTCGTGTACGTCTTGCAGGCGTGGAGAACGAAGAAGAAGTTAGAACCTTGATGTCCAAACCATCTGTTCTTACCTTCAGAGGTCCGGATGGCACGGTCTACATGAACGGTACAGATTTCGTAGAAAACGCAGCGAAATTAAGCTACGACCCGAATACGAAACAGCCGATCGTAGAGATCAAAATGAAAAGCAGAGAGAAATTCAAGGAAGTTACGACAAAGCTGGTTGGCAGTACATTATCCATTTATTTGGATGATCAAGTGCAGTCTACGGCATCCGTTAATTTCCCGATTGACAGTGATTCCGCGATCATTACACAAACTAGTGTAGCGGAAGCGACCAAAGTGGCGAAAATGATTAACTTAGGGGCAATGCCGCTGAAGTTAACCGAAAAATACATTCAACGTGTAGATGCGACATTGGGGCAAGCATCCTTGCACCAAACAGCACGAGCAGGGCTGATTGCATCGATCCTGATTTTCCTCTTTATGGTGTTATATTACCGTGCACCAGGGCTTGTTGCAGCTTTCACGCTCATAACGTACATTTGGGTGCTGCTGGCGATCTTTGACTTTATGAATGCGACCTTGACGCTGCCGGGTATCGCTGCCCTCGTATTGGGAGCAGGTATGGCGGTTGATGCGAATATTATTACATACGAAAGAATCCGTGAAGAAATTCGTGCAGGCAAGAGCATTCTTTCTTCCTTGAAAGCGGGCTCCAAACATTCCTTCCGTACCATTATGGACGCTAACGTCACGAACTTAATTGCCGGTATTGTTCTGTATTACGTTGGGAACGGTGCAATTCGCGGTTTCGCGGTTATTACGATGCTTAGTATTATCATCAGTATCTTAACGAACGTTATTTTCTCCAGATGGCTGCTGCATCTGATCATACGAGGCAACTTGCTCAAAAAGCCAAGTTATTTCGGTGTGAAGGAGGCAGACATTCGTGGACTCTAAGAAAAAGTTTGATTTTGTAAAATCGCGTAATCGATTTTTTGGTATTTCGATTGCTATTCTTATTATTGGTCTAGCAGTCATGTTGTTCTCGGGCATGAACTTCGGCGTCGATTTCAAAGCAGGAACGAATATCGATCTTGTCGTGGGCAAGCAGTTGGACAAAGCGAAAGTGGATGAGATTCTGAAAGGTCTTATATCAAGCGGCGACGTGAAGTCGCACTACGCGGACCCGACAATCGGCGGGAATAACAGCGACCGAGTCTCGATCCGTTTCGATGATGTGCTTAATGATGAGACGGTTAATAAAATTCAGAAAGCTTTCGCAACGGCTTATAGCGCAGAAGTTTCCAAAGAAATTAACACTGTCGATCCTCAATTAGCCAAAGAATTGCTGCTCAAAGCCGTATATGCGGTAGCAATTTCAAGCGTATTGATCTGCATTTATGTCAGCATTCGTTTTGAATGGCGCTTTGCGATTGCAGCGATCATCGCTATTCTTCACGACGCCTTCATGGTTATCGCAATTTTTGCGATTTTCCGCTTAGAAATTAACTTGCCGTTCCTGGCGGCGGTTCTGACAACGATTGGTTATTCCATCAATGATAAAATCGTTATTTTCGACCGTATTCGTGAAAATTTAAGATTTGCCAAGCTCAAGACGGACGAGGACCTCGTTGCTCTGGTCAACGATAGTATTTGGCAAACGATGGCGCGAAACATTAATACCGTTCTCGTGGTATTGATAGCGGCTGGCTGCTTGTACATATTCGGAAGCGAGTCCATCAAGCTGTTCGCGCTTGCGAAACTAGTCGGACTGACAAGCGGTGCATACTCATCTATCTTTATTGCTTGTTCGCTTTGGTACCTCTTGAAAAGAAAGTCGTTACGGAGTTCTAAAAAGAAAGCTGCAGCGTAATAACCATAATAACCGGCCGCGTGAATGTTGCGCGGCCTTTGTATCCGTTCAGGGGGAGTGTCCGCGTGGAAGACGAGCGTTTTCAAAAAACGCAACTTGCTGTATGGGGCGGTATCGCCGGCAATGCAGCACTTGCGTGTCTGAAAGGTTTTGTTGGAGTTATGGTGCAGAGCTCAGCTTTGTTAGCTGACGCCGCGCATTCGGCATCAGGGGCAATAGGCTCATCCGCTGCACTCATTCGGTTGCGTTCAGATCAGATGATGCCGGAAGCATCGAATCCTCATGCAGAGAAGAAAGTTTCAGTCGCAACCATTCTGCTTGCTATCATCATTCTGGTTGTTGGTGTCGAAATGGGCATCTCTGCGATTAAAAATATGTGGGTCGCACCAGAACATTCGGACAAAAAATATGCGCTCGCTGCGCTTGGAATTTCACTCTTAGTAAAAGAAATCATGTATCAATACACGACCAGGCAGGCCAAACGATTTGGCTCTCAGGAATTAATTGCTAATAGCAGGGGACATCGTTCCGATATATACTCTACTATTGTGGCTCTCATTGGAATATTCGGCGCTGTAATGGCAAGTTATTTAGACGTATCCCTCCTTTATTATTTGGATCCGATAGCAGGAATCGTTATTTCTCTTATGATTATGAGGATGGGGTATTCTCTCGTTCAGGCAGCTTTACATAAAAAGCAGGAATACGTCCTGCAGCAGGAAGATGCTGACGATCTGATTGCCGTTGTTCAGCTGATCAAAGGTGTGATCACCGTAGATGACTTAAGGGCCAGAGAACACGGACATTATGTCGTGGTCGATATCAAAATCAGCGTGAATCCAAGGGTGTCGGTTTGGGAAGGGCATGAAGTTTCCAAAAAGGTCAAACAGCAGCTGATGAAAAGATTCCATCATGTATCAGACGTACATGTGCATGTAGCCCCTTATGATGCAGGGTATCCCTATAAGCATTCGACGGATTCAGAGCTCAGTGAGCTCCCGTCTGTCATTCATTAATTTAACCGCAAAGCTTACGAACAAAGTTTTTCCTACGGAAATATTAAGCTGATACTTACGAAGAAAGTTTTGCACAGCAAAACTCTGAGGAGGACACACCAAGTGCTAGCACCAAAGGCAAGATGGAGCATTGGAAATGCGGATGAAATGCTCATAGAAACTTTTGTGCGCGAGCTGCAGATTGACCCGCTTGTGGCCAGACTGCTTGTTCTCCGAGACATAAGAACCATACCGGATGCTGAACAATTTATGAATGGCGGAGTTCAGTATTACCATGATCCGTATTTGCTGGACGGGATGTTCTTGGCCGTAGAACGTATTCGGAAAGCCCTCCAGAACGATGAATTTATCCGAATTTATGGGGACTATGATGCCGATGGCGTCAGCAGTACCTCGCTAATGTATCATTTATTAAAAGGCTTAGGCGCCCGGTTCGATACGTATATCCCGCACCGCATTCGTGAAGGCTATGGTCTGAATCGCTCTGCAATTGATTTAGCCAAAGAACAAGGCGTCGATTTATTAATTACAGTGGATACGGGCATTAGCGCCTTTCAAGAAATAGCCTACTGTCAAGAACTAGGCATAGATGTTATTGTTACAGATCACCATGAGCCTCCAGAGCAGCTGCCCCAGGCTTTGTCCGTCATCAATCCTAAGAAACCGGGATGCCCCTATCCTTTTAAACAACTCGCGGGCGTGGGTGTTGCCTTCAAGCTGGCTCACGCTCTGCTGGATAGGCTGCCGGAAGAACTGCTTGAATTTGCGGCGCTAGGCACAGTGGCAGATTTAATGCCTCTAACGGGAGAGAATCGATTAATCGTCAAACAAGGCCTGCAGCGCATGCAAGAGTCCGTTTACGCAGGATTCCGTTCACTCATTGGTGTATCGGGTATTGAACGCAAGGAAGTGACGGCAGGCCATATCGGCTTCTCCCTTGCACCAAGAATTAATGCCAGTGGACGGTTGGAAGCTGCGGATATTGCGGTTAAACTGTTGACAACGACAGATGAAACCGAAGCGGAGCAAATTGCTTTTGAATTGGATATGTTGAATAAAGAACGCCAGCTTATCGTTGAAGAAATGGTGAAAGAAGCATTTGTTCTGGCCGAGGAGCAGCAAGCCAAAGGTATGGACAAAGTAATTGTCGTCGCGAAGGAAGGGTGGAATGTTGGCGTAGTCGGCATTGTTGCCTCCAAGATCGTGGAGAGATTTTACCGTCCGACTTTGGTGCTCAGCATAGATCCGCAGACAGGAGTTGCCAAAGGTTCGGCGAGGTCTATCACTGGCTTCGACTTACACAAGGCTCTGACAGTCTGTGAAGAGTGGCTAGACCACTATGGGGGCCATCAAGCAGCGGCAGGCATGAGTTTAAGCAGCAGTCATCTGGAGGCATTTACACATAAGCTGAATGAACTGGCTGCTGCGGCATTGACAGATCAGGATTTCATTCCGCTTTTGAAGGCTGACGCCGTTTGCAGCTTGCCGGATGTTCCGATTGCCAGCATTGAAGGGCTGGAGAAACTTGCTCCATTCGGAATGGGCAACCCAGCCCCAAGGTTCATGTTTACTGATTTACAGCTTGGCGACATCCGAACCTTGGGAAAAGAGAAGCAGCATCTGAAGCTTGCTCTCACTCAAGCGAAGGATGAAGTTAGCTGTTCGGTGGAAGCAATTGGGTTTGGCAAAGGAAGTCTGGCAGGACTCATAGCACCGGCTGCTAAGCTGGATGTGCTAGGTGAGATGTCCATCAACGAGTGGAATGGTGTCCGCAAACCCCAAATCGTTATGCAGGATTTGAAGATCACCCATATGCAGCTGTTTGATTGGCGAGGAGCCGGTCAATTGAGTGCGAAGTTGAATGTGCTTCAGAATTCTCTGGCTTCCAGCGCCGCAAACTCTCTGGTGCCGGCTATCGTTCTGTTTGACGAAACGGATGCGGGGGCTTTTGCGGCCACGGCGTTTCAAATTGGCGATGCTGTTCCCTACTGGATCGTTCAAGACAGCGGACAATTACAAGCGGGCAACGAAAGCGCCGGACAGCTTGATTTTGCCCATATGAAGGATATCATTCTGTATACGATCCCAAGGAGTATCGATAGCTTACAGAATGTTTTGCGGCAAGCTGCGGGGATGATGCGCTGCTATCCTGTTTTTGCAGAGTTGGGTCCTGACAGTGGAAGTACACTGCCATCACGCGACATGTTCAAGATGATGTACGGCACTTTGCAAAAAGAAGGTTCTTTGAATGTTCAGGATGTCCGTTTAATGGCTTCTTTTAGCAAAAGATCAGGCCTGTCGCCAGCAATGATTCAATTTATTTTATCCGTGTTTGAAGAGTTAGCGTTTGTTGAAAGACAAGGTGCTTTCGTGAAGCTAAATGCAGCTCCGGCCAAGAAAGATCTTACGGCATCCCGCATATATCAGCATAGAATGAATCGTCAGGAAGTTGAATCCATCGTGATGTATTCTTCGGCCAAAGAATTAGAGCTGTGGATTGCCCAACATATAAATAAAGAAAAACACTTATTGGAGGAAATCATATGAATTTCAAAGATTACATTCGCGTCATCCCGGACTTCCCGCAACCAGGCATCCGTTTTAAAGATATTACCACTTTGCTGCAAAACGGCGCAGTTTATAAAGATGCGATAGATCAACTGAAAGAAATGGTAAAAGAAAAGGAAATTGATGTCATTGCAGGCCCTGAAGCCCGCGGCTTCGTTATCGGCGCTCCGCTCGCTTATGCGCTTGGGGTAGGCTTTATTCCAATTCGCAAAAGCGGTAAATTGCCTGGCGAGACGATTGAAGTGGACTATGCTCTTGAGTATGGCAAAGATAAATTAGCGATGCACAAAGACGCAATTAAGCCAGGTCAAAAAGTTCTGATTGCGGATGACCTGTTGGCAACCGGCGGAACGATTCAATCCTCCATCGACCTGATTAAACAACTAGGCGGAGACATTGTAGGAGCGGCATTCTTGATCGAGCTTTCCTATCTGGAAGGCAGAAATAAGTTTGATGGTATAGATGTGGTTTCATTAGTTCAATATTAAAATAATGGGAAGAATCGAATTCTTATTCGATTCTTTTTTGTACCTCAAAATGAGCGGCAAAGATGGGATCCTTCAGAGCATTTGAGGCGAAATGATGGTTTTTGTCGAAAGTATAGCAGCGCATAGTTGACGCGGAGCCTGCCTTGCAGGCATAATGAATAAAAATCGACTAAAGATGAGCGTTTGAAAAGTTCGCTTTTTAAACAACCTCTAAAGGGAATGGGTAGATGCATGGGTATAGAGCAGCTGTTAGAGAAGGCAGCCACCTATCTGAAAGAGAATGATTTGCAGAGGATACGGGAGGCCTATGAATTCGCGGATGAAGCCCATCATGGCCAAGTGCGCAAATCGGGGGAGCCCTATATTCTGCATCCACTCGCTGTTGCAGATATACTGGTGAACATGCAGATGGACGTCACTTCCGTGATTGCCGCGCTTCTGCATGATGTCGTTGAAGATACAACAGTTTCACTGGGAACTGTTCTAGATAAATTCGGGAAAACCTGCGCAATGCTTGTTGACGGCTTGACGAAGCTTGAACGGATCAAGTTCAAGTCCAAGGAAGAGCAGCAGAACGAGAACTACCGCAAAATGTTTGTCGCCATGGCGCAGGATATTCGCGTTATTTTGATTAAGTTGGCGGATCGTCTGCATAATATGCGGACATTGAAGTACCAATCTGAGGAGAGCCAGCGCCGCATTGCAGAGGAAACGCTGGAAATTTTCTGTCCGATTGCGCATAGACTCGGTATTTCCACGATCAAGTGGGAAATGGAGGATATCGCCCTTCGGTATTTGAATCCTCAACAGTATTACCGGATCGTTAATCTTATGCAGAAAAAGCGAACCGAGCGTGAGCAGTATATCGAAGACGTGATTCACAGCATCAAAGAGAAGCTGGACGAAATGGGGATACAAGGAGACATTTCCGGGAGACCCAAACATCTATACAGCATTTATAAAAAAATGAGCTCACGCGGCAAGCAATTCAATGAGATTTATGATCTCATGGCGCTGCGCGTTATCGTCGATGGCATCAAAGATTGCTATGCTTCTTTGGGGATTATTCATACGTTGTGGAAACCGATGCCTGGGCGTTTCAAAGATTATATTGCGATGCCTAAGCCGAATATGTATCAGTCACTCCATACAACGGTCATAGGCCCTAAGGGGGAGCCGCTAGAGGTTCAGATTCGTACTTGGGAAATGCATCGGACGTCGGAGTTCGGTATCGCCGCACACTGGGCTTACAAAGAAGGCGGCTCCGTTGTCCCTTCGGGCACCTTTGAAGATAAGATGAGTTGGTTCCGTGAAATTTTGGAGCTCCAGCAAGAAACCAATGATGCTTCCGAATTCATGGAATCGATGAAGATGGACTTCTTTTCGGACCTTGTTTTTGTGTTTACGCCAAAAGGTGAGGTCATTGAACTTCCGGCAGGTTCCGTGCCATTGGATTTTGCTTACCGCATTCATACGGAGGTCGGCAATCGGACTATTGGTGCCAAAGTGAATTCCCGTATTGTACCCCTGGACCACAAGTTGAAAACAGGGGACATTATTGAAATTTTGACCTCTAAGCATTCATATGGCCCTAGCCAAGATTGGGTCAAGCTCGCACAATCTTCCCACGCCCGAAGTAAAATCAAGCAGTGGTTCAAGAAAGAGAAGCGCGAAGAGAACGTCGAAAAAGGGAAAGACATGATTGAGCGCGAGCTCAAACGGTTGGCCATCGATCCGCCGACACTGATGAGCGATGAGAAAATGCTCGAAGCGGCGAAGAAATTCAATTTTAATGACATTGAAGATATGCTGTCAGCCGTCGGGTTCGGCGGTATTACAGCCGCGCAAATATGCACGAAGCTTACGGAAAAGCTGCGCAAGGAAGCGGAAGAAGCCCAGGTGCTTCAGCTTTCTACGGAAGTTAAAGAAGTTAAGTCCCAAACCGCAACCGAACGAAAAAGCCGTCCAACCAACGGCGTGCGAGTAAAAGGCGTGGACAACTTGCTTGTGCGCTTTGCCCGCTGCTGCAATCCGGTTCCCGGCGATTTGATCATAGGGTATATTACAAGAGGACGCGGCGTGTCTGTGCACCGGTCGGATTGTACGAATATCCCCACAAGCATGGGGGAAGAAGAACGGGTCATTGAGGTCGATTGGGCGGAAGCCGTCGAATCCAATTTCAATGTGGAAATTGAGATTACGGGCCATGACCGCCGAGGTTTCTTAAACGAAGTGCTTCAGGCTGTTTCAGAATGCAAAACAATGTTATCGGCGGTTTCGGGCCGATCGGATAAAAACAAGATGGCAACGGTTCATATGACAATTTTGATCAAAAATATCGATCATCTGCAATCGGTTGTTGAGAAGATCAAACGTGTGAAAGACGTCTATTCCGTTCAGCGAATTATGCAGAGCTAAGTTTGCGGCTGCGAACGAAGGTAAGGAGATTCAGAAAACGATGAGAGTAGTAGTTCAGCGTTGCAAACGCGCCGAAGTAACCGTTAACGGTGCATCTGTCGGCCGGATCGAGCATGGACTTATGCTATTAGTCGGCATCACGCATGAGGATACCGAGCAAGATGCTAAATATGTAGCGGACAAAGTATCGGGGCTGCGCATTTTTGAAGATGAAACCGGGAAAATGAACCATTCTGTTCTCGAGACAGGCGGTCAAATTTTATCTGTATCCCAGTTTACCTTGTATGGGGATTGCCGCAAAGGGAAGCGTCCTAACTTCATGTCGGCGGCTAGACCAGAAATTGCAGAACCGCTCTATGACAAGTTCAATGAGCTTCTGCGCGCACAAGGCTTACACGTAGAAACGGGTGCATTTGGAGAAATGATGGATGTTTCGTTGACCAATTGGGGACCTGTGACATTAATTATCGACAGTAAATAGACTTCAATACGGCCTAACAAAAGGATAAGAAACTGACAGCCTGGTTATACTAAAACTGTAGATTCTTGCAGTTAGGAGCATCCAGATGCGTCAATCGATCAAACACAAAGCCATGACGGCGCCAGAGCAGCAGCTGCTGCATACAACATTTGCGGAGCGGATGAGTCAAGCACCAGCGCTAGCGGATATAGAAATTAGTGCTGAGTTCACATCCGAACAAGAAAAGTTGAAAAGCATTCCCAAAAAATCATATCGTTAATCGTAAAGCCTTGCGTGCTGACTCGACAGCCCGCAGGGCTTTATTTGTTTATAGGGAAACTACTGGCCGCTATTATGACAAAAAGATCCTTTTGCTTGAGGGAGAGGAAACTAGGGTCCGCTATTTCGCCATTTTGACACCATAGTTGGACGATGGAGGCGGAATAAGAGCCTGTAGTTCCCCTCCCCCCATGAAATCCGGCTATTTGCTTAAATAAGGGAATGGAGTTCCCCTATTAAGGGGCGGGGTATCCCTGTTTGGGACAAGCGTATGTAGCATGACGGTTCCCTCCCCATGCCCGAACAAGACAAGGACCTAGCCGCATGCTAGGTCTTTCTTATTGGAAATAGCAGAATTTCTCTCAGTCTTTAAAATGTGGTAAACTAAAAAGTGATGTTTTTTGACATAAAAATTAATCGACTGCTCAAGAAAGCTTATCAAACCTTTAACCGGTAAGCTGTATGAAAAGCAGGGGACAAGGTGGGTGCTTTCGTTTTAATGGCAAATCCGAATCGTAACAATTCCGCTTCCAAAGGATGGCTTTGGTTGATGGGGACTTTGATTCTACTGGCGGTGCTGGGAGCTGCAGCATCCTTGTATTATCAGTATAAATACCATGTCAGCGGTGGACAAAGCAAAGCGAAGCAAGAGATTGAAGAAGTGAAATCCGTGAAGAAAACGAAAGAGGCTTACGACGTCATTGTCGTGGGTACTGATCCAGAGGGGGTTGCAGCGGCAGTTTCAGCGGCTCGCAACGGATTGACGACCCTTTTGGTTGATGGACGGAATCGGGAGATCCTGGGTGGGCTAATGACGCTCGGCTGGATTAACTCCATTGATATGAATTACTCCTCCAGCAAGAACCTGTTGGGGAAGGATGATGTGTTCAACAAAGGCTTTTTCTCCGAATGGTACGCCAAAATTGAAGGGGATTCCTTCGATGTGAATACAGCTGCTAATGCGTTCTATGATTTAGTTAAAAATGAACCTAAAATCGATCTGCTGCTAAAAACGAAAAAGATCGATCCCGTTCTTTCACAAGATAAAAAGACCGTTCAAGGCGCCACAATTACGCTTGAAAACGGCAGTACGCAAGTCGTGAAGGCTGCTTCTGTCATCGATGCGACGCAGGATGGGGATTTCGCGGCAGCGGCGGGCGTACCGTTTACGATCGGGCACGAAGATATTGGTGATCCGAATTCCAAGATGGCCGTAACGCTTGCGTTTCGTCTGAAAAACGTAACGCCGGAAGTTTGGAACCTGATGGCCAAAAGGTTAAACGGTGACAACAATCCGGATACGGGTGTCAACGAAGTCAGCGTGTTCGGCTACGGGGAAATGAGCAAATACCCGCCTCTCAATAAAGAAAGAGCCAAAATGAGAGGGTTTAATATGGGTAGGGAGAATGACAATACCGTACTGATTAATGCTTTGCAAATCTTCGGAGTGGATGCTTTTGATCCGAAATCTGTGCAAGAAGCTTTTGATATCGGGAAGAAAGAATTGCCTAATATTTTAACTTATATGCAAAAGAATTTTCCGGAATTCGCAAGCCTGGAGCTTGCCGGCTCGGCACCGGAGCTGTATGTGAGGGAAACACGTCATATGCAAGGGGAATATCGACTGAATATTGTTGATGTGTGTACGAACACGGATCAATGGGACCGCATCGGATTTGGTTCTTATCCAGTTGATATTCAAAGGATTTCTCCAACGGACTCAGGGACGGTTGTTTGCAAACCTAAGCAGTATGCGATCCCATTCCGCAGCCTTGTGCCACAGAAGGTGGATGGACTGCTTGTGGTAGGACGTGCGGCTAGTTACGATACGCTGCCGCATGGCAGTGCGCGCGTTATGCCAACGGGCATGGCGGAAGGCGAAGCAGCCGGTGCTGCAGCGATGTTCGCGAAACAGGAGAAGATGACGTTCCGACAGCTCTCAGCTTCCAAAGAGGTGATTGCGAAACTGCAGGATCAACTCAACAAGCAGGGGATGGAGATTCATCCAATTACGCTCAAACCGCAGCCATTTATGGAGCATAAAGCGTACGAAGGCTTGAAAACGGCATTAATGCTTGGACTAGCTGCTGGAGCGTACGATAACAATTTCCATTTGGACGATGCGTCGAATCCGAAGCGGATGACGAATCTTGTGAGCGGTGCTAAGAAAATGAAGCCTGATGCTTTCAAAGGCGATGTTTCCCAAGCGATTGCGAAACTGGAGAACGCCGATAAAGTTCCGTTATCACTTGAGCAAGCGACGTATACGTTGACTCAAGCTTTGGGACTGACAGCTTCGTCCAAAGAATCGCAAGCTAAGCTAATGGAGAATAAGCTGCTGACAGACGCTTCCTTGAATCTCATAGCAGACAAGCAGAAGTTAACAAATGCTGACACCTATATGTTAATCAGAGATTTAAAGATTGGTTTAACGGGCAAGCCTTAATAAACACCAAATAAGAGCCTTATTGCGCCGCAGATGAATGTGGCGGTAAGGCTCTTTTCCTTTTCGAAGCCAATGGAAGTTTTTGTGACTGCGCTTACATTTTTCAGTCAGCTTCGGAAGCATCCTCATCGGCTTCCGCAGATTCTTCTGCTTCTTCTTCTGCAGAATCTTCACTATCCGCTTCGGCTTCCTCCTCGGCATCAACTTCCTCTTCTTCTTCTGCTTCCGCGTCCTCTTCCTCTTCCGCTTCGACTTCCTCTTCATCTGCAGCTTCTTCCGCTTCCTCAGCTTCGTCCGAGTCTTCAATGGCCTCTTCTTCGGCTGCTTCTTCGGCTACTTCATCTTCAACTTCAGCTTCGGTTTCGGATTCCTCAGAGAAGAGCACCACTAAATCCTGCCGTTCCTCTTGAAACTCGTTTTTTGTTGTCATTGTTACAGCCTCCTGATGATAAATTCAAGGCCATTTGCCTTGTTGTACATGTATATGTGAAAAAAAGGCTGAATATACGAGGGGAAGCAAATGAAAATGGCTGAAAATTATAGGGAAAATCGTTGTAATGAAATTGTAATTTAATTTTCATATCCCTTTAATCAAGCGTGGATATAATAAAAGTCGACCCCCTTTAATTTATATATTGTCTAGAGGCCTGCTGCCTTTGTGCGGCAGGCTATTTTCTTTTTAAAACATGCGCTGAAAAGAAAAAAAGGCTATCCATCAGGTCATTTCAGACCTTTTGAGATAGCCTATTTCGTCATTATTGAAATAAAGCGTCTAGGGAATAGTCACCTGCACCAACAAGTGCAATGCCTAGCGCCACGACAATCAGGAGCAGCTGGTACTCATACCCGTTCGAGGAAGCCCAATAGCTTTTTCCATGAACCTTTACTATAGCAACGAGCATAGTAATTATAATAAGTGCAGCTGCAAGTGGTGTCCAAAGTCCGGCAGCAAAGAGCACGCCGCCCGCAATTTCCGACAAACCGGCAAGAACCGCCATGAGAACACCGGGTTTTATTCCGATAGATTCAAAAAAGCCGCCTGTGCCTTTTGGACCATAACCGCCAAACCATCCAAATACTTTCTGTGTGCCGTGGGCGGCTACTGTTAAACCTAACACCAAACGAATAATAAGAAGACCTAATGCCACAACTAACAACTCCTCTTTAAATAAATTTTATTTAATTACTTACTTTATGTTAGTATATTATTACGCAATACTTACTTTTGTCAAGCGACTATGTTAAAATCTTTAATAAGGAGATGATTTATATGGAAGACTATCAACTGTGCCCGAAATTCGAGAATGCATTTGAACTTCTAGGAAAGCGCTGGACAGGGCTCATCGTACATGTCTTGTTGTCAGGACCGAAGCGGTTCAAAGACATATCCGTGCTTATTCCCACTATGAGCGATCGCATGCTCTCGGAGAGATTCAAAGAGCTTGAGGCTGCAGAGATCATTGTCCGACATGTGTACCCGGAAACTCCGGTTCGTATTGAGTATGAATTGACAGCTAAAGGTAAAGGACTTAAGCCCGTTATGGACGAGTTGCAAAAGTGGGCGGACCTACATTAACTAATCCAAGGAAGTTATAAGTCGAGTGGACGCTTATCTCTTGACTTTACTTCTGCCAATGTTTACAATAAACAATAATTCAATACCTTTGTGATCCGTTGAAGGGATAAAGTAATTCGCCCCCACATTATCAGAGAAGGAAGTCCAGGCTGCAAGCTTCCTATGATGAGCGAACGAAAAGACCTCCCCGAGGACCTGCTGGGAACGACATGTCGACTTATATCGACCGTCTAGTAGCGGCTAGTGCGTATTCGCGGGCGTTAACCGTAAAGAGCAGATTTCTGTTTGATATGTCTATGACATGAGAACGGGTGATCTGAATGTGGGTGGTACCACGGGTGAATTTGTTAATCAAATCTCTCGTCCCTGACGAACGTCGGGGGTGGGGGATTTTTTTGTTATATGACAAAGAACGATAGATAAGGGAGGTTGAACACATGAGCATTCAAAAGCCAAAAGGCACACAGGACCTGCTTCCCGGGGACGTGGAGAAGTGGCAGTACCTGGAAAGTAAGGCAAGAGACTTATGTCAACGATTTAATTACAAAGAAATCCGTTCGCCGATTTTCGAAAGCACGGAGCTTTTTTCCAGAGGTGTCGGAGAAACGACGGATATTGTCGAAAAAGAAATGTACACATTTCTTGATAAAGGCGATCGCAGCATTTCCTTGCGTCCTGAGGGGACAGCCGGCGTCGTTAGGGCTTATGTAGAAAATAAGCTTTACGGACTGCCTGATTTGACGAAACTGTACTATGTGGGACCTATGTTCCGCTACGAACAGCCGCAAGCAGGGCGATACCGCCAGTTCCACCAGTTCGGTATTGAGGCTTTCGGATCCGTTGATCCTAGCATTGACGCCGAAGTGATCGCGCTGGGGTACACTTTTTACAAGGAAATTGGCTTGAAAGAAGTATCCGTTGAAATTAACTCGGTAGGCACTCCTTCCGTTAGAACGGCTTACCGCGAGAAACTGCAGGAATTTTTTGCGCCAGTGAAACATTTGCTTTGCAAAGATTGTCAGTCCCGTTATGATCGCAACCCCATGCGAATTCTTGATTGCAAAACCGATCAGAAGTACGGGGAAGGCGCTCCTGAGATTCTTGACTATTTGGACGAAGAATGCTCCACGCACTTCTCGCAGGTTCAAGAGCACTTAACGGCTATGGAGATTCCATATCGCATTAATCCTCGCCTTGTGCGCGGACTTGACTACTATACGCACACTGCATTTGAATACAAAGCAGCCGGAATTGGCGCTATTGATACGATTGGCGGCGGCGGGCGCTATAATGGTCTCGTTGAGCAAATTGGCGGACATGGCACAGATCAGCCTGGCGTTGGCTTGGGATTAGGACTTGAACGCATTTTGCTAGTTCTGCAGGCGCAAGGTGTCGAAATTCCGAAGCCGGAACCGCTGGATGTATACCTAATCGGACTAGGCGAAACGGCAGAGAAAGAGGTCACCAAACTGCTGCACCAGTTAAGGGTTCAAGGCCTCAAAGCCGAGAAAGATTACCAAGGGCGTAAATTGAAGGCGCAAATGAAATCAGCAGACCGTTTTCAAGCGAAGTATGTGGCGATTCTCGGTGACGATGAATTAGCCCGCGGCGAAATTACGCTGAAGCAAATGGAAACCGGTTCTCAAGTCATTGTAAGTTTAGTGGATCTTGCCTCAAATGCCGCAAAGACACTATTCGAATAGATAGTTTTAAAATTTGATAATTACTCATGAGGAGGCAACAACATTATGATGCTCAAAACACATCATTGCGGGCAGCTAACGAAAGCCCAGGTAGGACAGACTGTAATTTTAAACGGGTGGGTACAAAGAAGACGTGACCTTGGTGGCGTTCTCTTTATTGATCTTCGTGACCGCAGCGGACTTGTACAGACCGTATTTAACCCGGATTTCTCAGGGGACGCTCTAGCTATTGCTGACCGTGCGCGTAATGAATATGTGCTTGCTGTAAAAGGGAAAGTCGTAGAACGCGACGCGGAGACGGTTAACAAAAATATCCCAACCGGTGAAATTGAAATTCAAGTGACAGAAATCGAAATCATGAACGCTGCCAAAACACCTCCATTCTTCATCGAAGATGGTGTAGAAGTGGATGAAGCGGTTCGTTTGAAATACCGTTACTTGGATCTTCGTCGTCCAGAAATGCAAAGAACGTTAATGCTTCGCTCGAAAGCATCCAAAATTTTCCGCAATTTCTTGGATGACCAAGGATTTGTAGAAGTTGAAACACCTATTTTGACGAAAAGCACGCCGGAAGGCGCTCGCGATTACTTGGTGCCAAGCCGTGTTCATCCAGGCGAGTTTTTCGCGCTTCCGCAATCACCGCAAATTTTCAAACAGTTGTTAATGGTTAGTGGTTTGGAGCGTTACTACCAAATCGCACGTTGTTTCCGCGATGAAGATCTTCGTGCAGACCGTCAACCGGAATTTACGCAAGTCGACATTGAGACTTCCTTCTTATCACAGGATCAGCTTCTGGACATTTTGGAAGAACTAGTCGTTAACCTAATGAGAGAAACCGCACAAGTAGAAATTCCTCGTCCATTCCAGCGTATTACGCATGCGGATGCGATGGCGAAATATGGTTCAGATAAACCGGACCTGCGTTTCGGGCTAGAGCTTCAGGACGTATCGGATATCGTTCAAACTTCTGGCGTTCAAGTATTTGCGAATGTGGTTAAAAGCGGCGGCCAAGTCAAAGCGTTGAACGCAAAAGGCTGCGGCACTTGGAGCCGTAAAGAAATCGACGACTTGCTGCCATTCGCAGCGCGTTACGGAGCCAAAGGCTTGGCATGGATTCAGGTCAAAGACGGCGAATTCAAAGGGCCTATCGTGAAATTCTTCAATGAAGCCGAAATCGCAGCATTGACGGAGCGTCTAGGCGCTGAAGAAGGGGATTTGCTTCTTTTCTCCGCAGATAAGAAAAAAGTCGTAGCCGATGTCCTAGGAAACCTTCGTCTGAAAATCGGTCGTCAACTCGGACTTATCGATGATTCGACATTCAAGTATGCATGGGTTGTTGACTTCCCACTTCTTGGATATGACGAAGAGGCGAAACGTTATGTAGCAGAACACCATCCGTTCACGCGTCCGAACGAAGACGACATTCATTTCTTCGATACAGACCCTGGTCAAATTCGTGCTCAAGCGTATGACCTTGTTTTGAACGGCTATGAAGTAGGCGGCGGTTCGATGCGTATTTACCAACGCGAGGTACAAGAAAAAATGTTCGGAGCTCTCGGTTTCTCCAAAGAAGAAGCGACGGAGAAATTCGGCTTCTTGCTTGAAGCTTTCGAATATGGAACGCCTCCGCATGGCGGCTTTGCATTCGGTTTCGACCGTTTGGTCATGCTGATTACTGGCCGTACTAACTTGAGAGAAACGATTGCATTCCCGAAAACAGCCAGCGCTACGGACCTGTTGATGGATGCGCCGGGAACTGTAGATGACAAACAGCTTGAGCAGCTGTCGATTCGCTTAGCGCTTAAGCAACCTGCTAAAGCCTAAGAACATTGAAAGAGGAAGTGTTTCTATGCTTCACCAATTTTCGCGGACTGAACTAGCCATTGGGCCTGAAGGCCTGGAAATCATGAAAAACAGCACCGTCGCCGTATTGGGTATCGGCGGTGTAGGTTCAATTGCTGCAGAAGCGCTCGCGCGTACAGGGGTCGGACGCCTTATTCTGATCGACAAGGATGTTGTTGATATCACGAATATTAACCGTCAGATTCATGCCCTTACAACGACCGTAGGACAGCCTAAGGCCGACCTGATGCGGGATCGCATCAAATTAATTAACCCGGAATGCGATGTTGTCTCCATGCGGATGTTTTATACAGAGGAAACGTATGAGGAAGTATTTGCTCATCACATCGACTACGTGCTCGATGCAAGCGACACTATTTCCTATAAGATTCATCTGATCAAGCAGTGCTTGGAGCGGAAAATTCCGATCATCTCCAGTATGGGCGCCGCGAACAAAATGGACCCTTCGCAGTTTAAAGTTGCGGATATCTCCAAAACGAGCATGGACCCGATCGCCCGGGTTGTGCGCCAAAAGCTGCGCAAAGAAGGCATCAAGAAAGGCGTCAAGGTCGTCTTCTCGACCGAAGAGCCAATGAAGCCGCGTGAGGACGTAACGCAGCAAATCGTACCCGCGAATGCGCCGGAAATTCGCAAAGCGAAGCAGCCTCCGGCAAGTAACGCATTCGTTCCTCCAGTGGCTGGTTTGATCATGGTGAGTGTAGCCGTGAAGGATCTGCTTGAGATCGGATTGAAGAAATAAGGTTTAGTGGAAGAGGGCCATCCCGAAAGTAGAATATTCTACTTCGGGATGGCCTTCTGTGCGTTTGGCAGCATCTACAAGCTTGCTAATGTGAGCTACGGGGGGCTAATTGAACAAAATAGGCTGTTTCCTGCTTCTAGGGGAACTACAGGGTCTAATTTGCCGCTAAAAAGCTTGCTATTAAGCTGATTTGGTGAAATAAAGGACCGTAGTTCCCTGCGTCAAGTGAAATCTGTGATTTCATGGAAAATAGCGGAACGTAGTTCTCCGCCATTCAGAATTGGGCGCTTGCAAGCGTCAGGAGGGGGAGAAGGCTAACTTTAGACAGGAGTGTTCGACTGGTACTCGAAGAAGTTGGAGCCGATGAGCGGAAGGCCAATCCCACACAAGACATGACAGTCTAACCCATGCGGGGTATAATGAAACATGTCTCTTTAAACCCAAAAGCAAAGGAATAACCATTATGGACTTGTTTACATATGCCTCATCACAAGAACCTACAGGAAAGCTGCTAGCCGACCGCATGCGCCCAACAACGCTGGACGAGTATATCGGCCAGGAGCAAATTGTCGGCAAAGGGAAGCTGCTGCGCAGAGCCATTGAAGCCGATCAAGTAAGCTCCATCCTGCTTTATGGTCCGCCAGGCACGGGTAAAACCACTCTTGCCAATATTATTGCGAACCGGACAAAGGGAGAGTTCATGAAGCTGAACGCCGTTGATGCTTCGGTCAAAGACGTGCGGGAGATTATCGAGCTGGCGAAGACCAACAAAGCGATGTACGGACGCAAGACGATCTTGTTCCTGGACGAGGTGCATCGCTTCAACACCTCGCGGCAGGATGCGCTGCTGCCAGCTGTGGAGCAGGGCATCCTCATCTTCATCGGGGCGACCACAGAGAACCCGTTTCACCATGTGAACGGGGCTCTGCTGTCGCGCTCGACGCTGTTTCAGCTCGAGCCCCTCACGGCGGAGCATGCGCTCATCGCCATGCGAAGAGCCATCGCCGACCCCGTCAAGGGGCTCGGCTTCATGCGCCTCCACGTGGACGAGGAGGCGCTGGAGCACATCGCGCGGATGGCCGTTGGCGACATCCGCCGCTCTTTGAACGCGCTGGAGCTGGCAGCGCTGACGACATCTCCCGAACCTGACGGTACGGTTCGGATCACGCTTGAGGTGGCGGAAGAGTCGATCCGCCGCCCGATCGTGAAAGCGGACGAGTCGACGCAATACGACGTCTTGTCCGCTTTTCACAAGAGCGTGCGCGGCTCCAGTGATGCCGCGCTGTTCTGGTTCTTGTATGCCGTCGAGAAGCTCGGCATGGATCCCATGACGTTCCTGCGGCGGCTCATCGTCGCCAGCAGCGAAGACATCGGCCTTGCCAACCCGCAGGCGATGGTTCAATCAGTGACGGCCATGGATGCTTACCACAAGATCGGCTGGCCGGAATCGAAGTACGTCATTTCCCAGGCAATTTTATTCGCCGTAGAAAGTCCCAAATCGAATTCGATCCCGATTGCCATTTCCCGTGCAGAACAGTTGATGGAGCGCGTAAAGTCTGCAGATGTGCCGCTTCATTTGCGCGATACGCACTATAAAGGAGCAGAGAAGCTCGGGCACAAAGGATATATGTATCCGCATAATTATCCAGGTCATTATGTGCAGCAGCAATATTTGCCGGACGAAATCAAACATGAAATCATCTTTGCAGCCAGCGAGCAGGGGACGGAAGAGAAGATGAAGCAAAATCAACAAAAAAGAAGAGGGAGACCTGCAGATCTATAGGATCTGTAAGTTCCTTCTTCTTTCTTGTTCCATATCGATGGTAAAAAGCTTCTCCGACACAGGATCATATCGAATAGACACAATTAGCGGAAACTCCACGTCCTTATGTCTAACCCAGAAGCGAAATTGCTGTTGATCTACCCCCGCAGCTACGTGAGAATGACCCAAGTACCTGTAGTCTAGCAATGTGTATACTTTACCGGCCTCATGAAAGGCAAGGCGGCTCCATTTGGCATATTGGGGATCGGGTTCTAGTGCTTGGACGGTTTGCTGAGCTATGGCTTCAGAGATATCCTTATCTATGCACGCTTGTGCTGTGCTGCACCAACTAAGTCCGATAAGGAGAAGTACGGCTGAAATTTTACTCATTCGCTCACACCTTTCGCTCTTATCGTTTGCGTCAGAATGAGGCTGCATACTCGCAGACGATGAGGTAAATTTGGGCACTTTTTGCAGATTGAGGACTGACGAATCAAGCAGTTTCCTCCCTAAATGTCGAGAGTGGAACGTTAATTGACTTTGGAGAATCGAAGGGAACTACGATCCTCTATTCTCCGGATAACTCGCCTCATCTGCTGATTGGAGGGAACTAGAGGCCACTATTTCCCCAATATTGGCCGAAAAGCAGGGTTATGAGAGCAAATAAAACCCCATAGTTCCGTCTAGCTATTAAGCCCCCTAATTAAATTGGAGAGTACCATGGGAAATAAGGTACTATTCATATAAAGGGAGGCGAGCGGAATGAGACAACGTAACAACG
>NZ_JAGGKV010000017.1 GCF_017874035.1 Paenibacillus aceris | reverse complement strand
CACGCGTTCCCATCTCGAACACGACCGTTAAGCCCTCCAGCGTCGATGGTACTTGAACCGCAGGGTTCTGGGAGAGTAGAACGTTGCCAAGCAGTTTTCCCTGATAGCTCAGTTGGTAGAGCACTCGACTGTTAATCGAGTTGTCACAGGTTCGAGTCCTGTTCGGGGAGCCATTGCTTCCATAGCTCAGTCGGTAGAGTGCATCCATGGTAAGGATGAGGTCACCGGTTCGATTCCGGTTGGAAGCTCCAGTAAGTTTTAGTAAGGCCCGTTGGTCAAGTGGTTAAGACACCTCCCTTTCACGGAGGTAACAGGGGTTCGAGTCCCCTACGGGTCACCATCATGTATATCCCATGGAGGCTTAGCTCAGCTGGGAGAGCATCTGCCTTACAAGCAGAGGGTCGGCGGTTCGATCCCGTCAGCCTCCACCATTAACTTCATATGCCGTTGTAGCTCAACTGGTAGAGCAACTGACTTGTAATCAGTAGGTTGGGGGTTCAAGTCCTCTCGACGGCATGTTTTATTGGGGATTAGCCAAGCGGTAAGGCAACGGACTTTGACTCCGTCATGCCAAGGTTCAAATCCTTGATCCCCAGTTCCTTTCTTGAGTCATTAGCTCAGTTGGTAGAGCACCTGACTTTTAATCAGGGTGTCGTAGGTTCGAATCCTACATGACTCACCATTTGCCTTATTTACAGCATGCGCGTATGGCGGAATTGGCAGACGCACTAGACTTAGGATCTAGCGGGCGACCGTGGGGGTTCAAGTCCCTCTACGCGCATTAAATCCTCAGTTGTATTCATACTTCTGAGGTACCCTGCGGAAGTGGCTCAGCGGTAGAGCATCGCCTTGCCAAGGCGAGGGTCGCGGGTTCGATCCCCGTCTTCCGCTCCAAATTTTTATGCGCCCTTAGCTCAGCTGGATAGAGTATTTGACTACGAATCAAAAGGTCGGGAGTTCGAATCTCTCAGGGCGCGCCATCTTTTATAAGTTATACTCGTATCGGGACGTAGCTCAGCTTGGTAGAGCACCTGCTTTGGGAGCAGGGGGTCGCATGTTCAAATCGTGTCGTCCCGATATACGCGCGGGTGTAGTTCAATGGTAGAACTTCAGCCTTCCAAGCTGGTAGCGTGGGTTCGATTCCCATCACCCGCTTTAACAAAAGAGATCACCCTCGGGTGGTCTTTTTTGTTTAATCATTATAAGAAACTGAATGAATTGGACTTATATTACAGTGGACAGGGACAAGTGTCCTTTCACAGCATACAGTAATTACCATGGCCAAAGAGGGTCTTTTTTTATTTTAATACTATATGCAAAGGACGGATTGTGGTAAAATATTCTGAAATAAGTTTTTCTAGCGTCTAGCTTTTATAGAGAGAAGCATTAATGCAACATAGTGAATAGATGAGGTGGAGAGTTATGTTAGAGAATGTAATCGGCCTACAAAAGCAAGGAACGAATAATCTGCTGCGCAGGGACGTACGCTTCTTGGGCCACATACTGGGTGAAGTTCTGGTACATCAGGGCGGTAATGATCTTCTTGATGTTGTTGAGAAAATTCGTGAGATGAGTAAGTCTTTAAGAGCACACTATGTCATCGAAATCTATGATGAATTCAAGACAACGATCTCTTCGCTAGATCCGGAAATTCGTCATCAAGTGATTCGGGCCTTCGCTATTTACTTCCAGCTTGTTAATATCGCAGAGCAGAATCATCGGATCCGTCGTAAAAGAGATTACGAGCGTTCTTCCGGTGAATCCGTTCAGCCAGGTTCTATTGAAAGTATTGTGCAGGAACTGAGAAATAATCATGTTCCTTTTGAAGAAGTACAGGAAATTCTTAAAGCTATTTCTTTGGAGCTTGTGATGACAGCACATCCAACAGAAGCTATGCGCAGAGCGGTGCTAGATATAAATCTGCGTATTTCTGAAGATATGATGAAGCTTGATAACCCGATGCTGACTTCTCGTGAGCGTGAACAGTTGCGTGAGAAGCTGCTAGGCGAGGTGCTGAATCTTTGGCAAACGGACGAGCTGCGTGATCGCAAACCGACGGTAATCGATGAAGTTCGCAACGGCTTGTACTATTTTGACGAAACTTTGTTTGATGTACTGCCGGAGATTTATCATGAGTTGGAGCGTTGCTTAAATAAATATTACCCGCAGGATACATGGCATGTGCCATCTTTCTTGAAATTCGGTTCATGGATCGGTGGAGACCGTGATGGTAACCCGTCCGTTAGAGCAAATGTAACTTGGGAGACATTAGGGCTGCATCGTCAGTTGGCTCTGCAGAAATATGAAGAAGTTCTGAAGGACACATTGGAGCATATGAGCTTCAGCAAAAACATTGTCACAGTTAGTGATGCTTTGTTAGATTCCATCCAAAGCGATCGTGAAGCTCTTGGCAATGTGCAGGATGTATGGCGTAATGAGAAAGAGCCATACCGTATCAAAACAACATATATGATCGAAAAGGTTCACAATACAGGCAATCCTAACGTGCCTACAAGCCAAAAGTATAACAGCCCTGACGAGTTTATTAGTGATTTGCAAATTATCGATGCCAGCTTGAGATCACATTATGCAGATTACGTAGCTGACAAATATATTAAAAAGCTGATCCGTCAAGTGGAGCTTTTCGGCTTCCACCTAGCCGCTCTGGATATTAGACAGCATAGTAAAGAGCACGAAGCTGCCATGACGGAGATTTTGGCGAAAATGGGCATTACAAGTGATTACAGCAAACTGTCTGAAGAGGAGAAAATCTCTCTTCTAACCGATGTACTGAATGATCCAAGACCAATCACTTCTACGTATTTGGATTACTCCGAAGGTACGAAGGAGTGCTTAGATGTTTATCGTACGGTAGGCAAAGCGCAGAAGGAGTTCGGCCGCAACTGTATCAATAGCTACCTCATTAGTATGACACAAGGGGCTAGTGATCTTTTGGAGGTTGTTGTTTTTGCGAAAGAAGCCGGTCTATACCGCAAAGAGAGCGATGGCTCTGTGACGAGCACGCTGCAATCAGTACCTCTTTTTGAAACGATTGATGATTTGCACGCGGCACCTGGCATTATGAGCACATTGTTAGCTATCCCTGCTTATCGTGATAGTCTTGACCCTGTGACTCAGTTACATGAAATCATGCTGGGCTATTCGGATAGCAACAAAGACGGCGGAGTGATCACAGCGAACTGGGAGCTTCGTATGGCGCTTCAGGATATTACGGAAGCAGCCAAAAAATTCGGCGTGAAGCTGAAGTTTTTCCATGGCCGTGGCGGTGCGCTGGGGCGCGGCGGAATGCCGCTCAATCGCAGTATCCTCGCTCAGCCGGTTGAAACGCTTGGCGGTGGCATCAAAATCACGGAGCAAGGCGAGGTATTGTCCTCCCGCTATTCCTTGCAAGGGATCGCATACCGGAGCTTAGAGCAGGCTACATTCGCGTTGATTACAGCATCCAAATTATCGCGTTCTCCACAAAGACTTTCACAAGAAGACAAATGGGAGAACATTATGCGCGGTATTTCGGAACAAGCGCAGACGAAATATCAGGATCTTATTTTCCGCGATGAAGACTTCTTAACGTTCTTTAAAGAATCGACTCCGCTTCCTGAGATTGGCGAGCTGAACATCGGATCACGTCCATCCAAGCGTAAAAATAGTGACAGATTCGAAGATTTGCGCGCGATTCCGTGGGTATTCTCATGGACGCAAACGCGCTATTTGCTTCCTGCTTGGTATGCGGCTGGTACTGGTCTGCAAAGCTTTTATCAAGGGAATGCAGCGAATCTAGACATTTTAAAAGAGATGTATGAAGATTGGTCCTTCTTCCGCACGATGATTGATAATCTGCAAATGGCGCTTGCCAAAGCGGATCTGCAAATTGCTAAGGAATACGGAAATCTTGTTAAGGAATCGGCGATTGCAGAGCGTATTTTCAACCTCATTAGGGAAGAATATGAATTAACTTCATCGATTATTTTGCAAATTACAGGGCAACAAGAGATTTTGGACAATGTTCCTGTGATTCAGGAGTCTATCCGTCTCCGTAACCCATACGTTGATCCGTTAAGCTACATGCAAGTTGAACTGCTTACAGAGCTTCGTGCACTCCGTGAAAACAATGAGGACGACGCGATACTGCTGCGTGAAGTGCTGCTTACGATTAACGGAATTGCAGCTGGGCTGAGAAATACGGGCTGATACTTTAAAAGAGCATAATGTAAGAGACAGGATGACAAAGTCGGGGGCCTCGTATAGCGAGTGCAGCTCGACTTTTTGTCCATATACAAGTTGTACCTACGGTAGGATTTAGCACCGGTATTTCGAGTATCGGAAGCACATTTGAGCATTATTAGGCTCGGCGCGGTACTCCCAGTGGCACTTGTCACTGTGTTTTTACTTTTTGGGGAGACTGAAAATGGGTTACAATGGGTAAGGAAGAGATTAATGATTGTTGGCATCCTCATTTTTGAAAACGAAGTGTAATTTCTGCGTATGTATTAGAAGAGAATCGAATTGCCTAAGAAGCCGGAGGAAATCGAATTGAATTTTGTTGAAGCACGTCTGGCTAAACTAGCCAGGAATGGGGATCGGAATGCTTTTGCAGAGCTTGTAGAGCTCTATAAGGATAAGATCTTTCACTTGGCTTACCGTATGCTGAATAACAAACAAGAAGCCGAGGATGCGGTGCAGGAGACGTTCTTGCGGGTATATACAAATTTGCACCGATATGATGAGAATCAGAAGTTTTCAACCTGGATTTTTCGGATAGGGACGAATCTGTGTATTGACAAGCTGCGCAGAAGAAAGAATACGTACTCCTTAGATGCGGAAATGCCGGACGGAGAAGGCAATGACTATTATGCGCTGCTGCCTAGTCATGAAGACACGCCTGAGAAGCAAATTATTGTGTCTGAGACACAGGAGCAAATACGTAATGCCATTGATACGTTACCGGAAAAATATAAATCAATCGTCATTTTGCGTTATCTGCAGGATATGTCCCTTCAGGAGATTTCTGAGGTGCTTGAAATGCCAGTAACGACGATTAAAACGCGTGTACATCGAGGTCGAGAATACTTGCGTAAAAGGCTAGAGCAGGAGGAAAAAGATGCCAACACAAATCCTGTTCCACGTTGAAACATATTTGAATTCCATACGTATGGTATTCCACAACATGCAAAAGTCTAAGAAAGGGGTGGCTGGCCGATGAACTGCAAAGAAGCCCTCCCGCTCATACATGAATATCTAGACGGCGATTTGCAAGGATCGGATTCTCGGCTGTTAAAGGAACATCTGATTGCTTGTCAGAACTGTCATGCTTTATTCAAACAATTAGAGAAAACAGATGCGTTTGTTAGAATGCTTCCTCCTGTGAGAGCTTCTGATACGCTGACTGCACAGATTATGAGCGGACTGCCTCCAATGAAGCAAAAAAATGGCTGGATGGACTTTATTCGCAGGCATCCTGCAGGATCGGTAGCTGTTGTCTTCGGTGCTGTCATGTTCGGTAGCTTCATGTCCATGTGGAATGATGATACCAATTTGATGGTCAAGGGAAGCAATCTTCAGGATGTGATTATCCAAGGGGATACCGTTATTGTACCGCAGGGCCATACAGTGCAAGGAGATCTCGTTGTACAACGTGGAACCTTGAAGGTGGAAGGCGATGTAACAGGGAATTTAACTGTTATTGACGGCACACTTAATTTGGCTTCCACCGCGCACATTTCGGGGCAAGTTACACAGGTGAATGAAGCAATAGGTTGGGTTTGGTATAAATTAGGAGAATTCGTCGGGATGCTCTCGAATTAGTTTGAAACGTCTTCCATTGGCTTTGAGCCGAAGGGGACGTTTTTTTTTAGGTACATTGAACCAAATCAACTTGGAAACACTCAGATAAAGAGAGAAAAATAGAAGTATACCTAGGATTATGTTATGATTCTAGGTATAGAGAGATCACTGTGTTCAGTCGCCTGGGGGAGAATAATAAATGGACTTACTCACGAGCATCTCGGCTAAGGATATCGTTGATATTCTGATCGTTAGCTATGTGATTTATAAACTGATCCTGTTGGTGCGTGGGACAAGGGCCATTCAGCTCATGAAGGGTATTCTTGTTGTCGTCATTACATGGGTATTTAGTATTTGGTTTAAACTCAGTACGCTGCAGTGGATGATGAATCAAACCTTTACGTTTGGGGTTTTGGGCGTTATTATTATTTTTCAACCTGAGCTAAGACGAGCCTTAGAGCAATTAGGCCGCGGGAAGCTGTTTAGCCGCTCCTCAAGCGAAGAAGATCAGGATGTAAACAAACGGATCAGTGAAGTGATACGGGCTGCGAATTATTTGGCCAAAAGAAAGATAGGGGCTTTAATTGTTTTTGAGAAAGAGACCGGCCTGACAGATTACGTGGAGTCCGGTATTGCGATAGAGAGCAAGATCAGCGCGGAGCTGTTGATTAATATTTTTATACCCAATACACCTCTGCATGATGGAGCCGTGATTATTCGACAAGGGCAACTTATGGCTGCAGGCTGTTACTTGCCTTTGTCTGAAAATCCATTCATCTCCAAGGAGCTTGGCACGCGTCATCGCGCCGCTATTGGGATGAGCGAGGTCTCAGATGCGATGTGCATCATTGTGTCCGAGGAGACCGGTCAGATCTCTTTGACGATGAACGGTCACATTGTGCGGGATATTAAAGAGGAATCCTTGATCGCGAAATTGTTCGAAGAGCTTAAGCCAAAGGCGAAAACGAATGAGAAAAACCCTTTCTTGAAATGGAGGGGCCGTTCGAATGGATAAATGGTTACGTAATACGAATGTTGTGCGCATTGTCGCGCTTGTAATTAGTATTTTGCTATGGGTTGTTGTGCATATGGAGGAGACGAATATATCGGGAAGTTCACCTCTCAGACAACGGGAAGAAACGATTAATAATGTGGCCATTACAACGAAATACGATGAAACTCATTATCATATCTCGTCGATGTCTCCAGCGAATGTGCAGATCATCCTGAGCGGCAAAGAGTCTGCCGTGAAGAAGGTAACAGCTAGCAATACGTATCAAATTGAGCTTGATTTGACCCAAGTAGGCAAAGGGGATCATCAGCTTGCGCTGAAGCCGGTAGGGTTTCCAACGGATGTCGAAGTGCAAATCGTTCCTAGAACTGTCCATGTGATCATTGAAGAGCTGCAAATGAAAGAAGTGCCCGTTGTCATTAATGTCAAAGGCACACCGTCAGCAGGGCTTAAAGCCGGTCAGCCGATTGTGAAGCCGAACAAGGTGTATATTACTGCGCAGACGAGCAAGCTCGAGCAGATCGAGAATGTACGCGGCGAAGTATCCGTTGATAAGGCTCAGTCTGCCGTTACGAAGCAGGTTAAGCTGCAAGCCTTTGACAAAGACGGCAAAGAAGTGGCCGTGAATATGAATCCTTCGGTAGTGGATGTCGAGGTTCCGATTACAAGTCCGTTCCAGACCATACCGTTGCAACTCAAGATTAGCGGAGAGCCTCCGAAAGGATTCGCGATCTCAATGGTCACGCAAAATCCTGACAAGGTCACCGTTTACGGTACGCAAGATGTTGTGGATCGGTTGGAGTTCTATCAAGGTCCGCAGCTGAACATACAAGACATCAAAGAAACGAAAGAATATTCACTGGACATTCCTTTGAGGAATAAGGTAACACAACTGGATCCTGCCAAAGTCTCGGTGAAGGTGGAGATTGTTCCGTCTATAACCAGGGCGTTGGAGAATGTCCCGATTACCATCATCGGTGCAAATGAGAACTACGTAACGAAAGTAACAACGCCGGAATCTGCGCAGCTGAACATCACGGTTGAGGGGGCTCCTGCCATCATTGAACAAATGAAAGTGCAGGATGTTCAAGCTATTCTGGATGTGAGTAATTTACCGCCAGGGAAGCATGAACTGAAGGTTGCCTTGAATCTTCCAACGTATGTGAAGCTTGGATTGCCGCAAGAAGTGAAGGCGACAGTAGAAATCAGTGAGAAAGCAGCAGCAAACACAGCAGTAAAAGCAGCAAATCCATAATGGGATGAGAAAAAGAGGAGAATAGAGACATGGGGAAATATTTTGGTACGGATGGTGTGCGCGGCGTCGCGAATGGCGAGCTAACACCAGAATTAGCTTATAAGGTTGGCCGCTGTGGCGGTTATGTATTAACGAGACAGGCCAAGCATCCGAAAGTCGTTATCGGGAGAGATACACGCATCTCGGGTCCAATGCTGGAAGCTTCCCTCGTAGCAGGGCTATTGTCTATTGGTGTCGAGGTTATTCGCATTGGTGTTGTCAGCACGCCTGCAGTTGCCTTTTTAACGAAGAAGCTCGGAGCGGATGCGGGCGTTATGATTTCCGCTTCCCATAATCCAGTTGAGGATAATGGCATCAAGTTTTTTGGGGGCGACGGCTTCAAGCTGCTTGATGAGACGGAGCTTGAAATTGAGCAGCTGCTAGACGCTGCTGTAGATGAACTGCCTCGCCCGGTTGGCGGTGAGATCGGTACGGTTTCAGATAGCCCGGATGCGAAGCTTGCCTACCTGGCGTTTTTGAAAGAGACGGTATCCGAGTCTTTCGCCGGATACAAGGTTGTGCTTGACTGCGCGAATGGCTCAGCCTTCGAGCTGGCACCTATGATCTTCCGCGAGTTGGGAGCGGAAGTCATCACCATTGGCGCTGAGCCTAATGGTCGCAATATCAACGATGAATGTGGCTCCACGCACCCTGAGAAGCTTCGCGAAGAAGTGGTGAGACATGGCGCAGCCATCGGGCTTGCTTTTGACGGCGACGCGGATCGTTTGATCGCGATCGATGAGAAAGGCGAGGAGGTCGACGGCGACTTCATCCTGAGCATTCTGGGCGATGCGCTGAACCGCGCAGGCAAGCTGAATCACGGCACGATTGTGACGACGGTGATGGCGAATATCGGCTTTTTCAAAGGGATTGAAAAAGCAGGGCTTAAGGCACTGCAAACGGCGGTAGGCGACCGCTACGTGATGGAAGAGATGCGTAAAGGCGGCTATAACTTAGGCGGAGAGCAATCAGGGCATGTCATTTTCCTTGATTACATCTCGACCGGAGATGGTATCCTTACAGCTTTGCAGCTGGTGAATACAATCGTAGCATCGGGACGTAAGCTGAGTGACTTAAAAGGAATTATGCGTAAATTCCCGCAATTGCTCGTGAATGTCCGTGTGGCAGATAAGAGCAAGCTGAAGAATAATGCAGTTATTGAAGATGCGATTCGTAAAGTGGAAGATGAGCTTGGAGATAACGGCCGCGTGCTGGTACGTCCTTCAGGTACGGAATCGTTAATCCGCGTCATGGCTGAAGGGCCGGACAAGGAGCAAGTTGAAGCCTATGTGCATGATATTGCGAAAGTAATTCAAGAGCAATTGGTATAGAGGCTGGAAGCCGTATTATGATCCCCGGAAAGTAACGGGAGTTCTCTAGATTTGAGGCTCGCTTTACTTTTTGGGGATATTATAAGTGCCCCTTTCGTGCTTTTACGCGCTTATGTGCGTTTATTCTGGGCGAAAATGGGGATTTTGATAGAAAAAATAAGTTGCACGATGGCTGAAAAATGAATATGATGTATTTACTTAAGAAGGAAAGGCAGGATAGAGGTTGTTTATATACAAATAGCGCCAGAACTCGCAGGCGGGACGGAAAAGTAGTTAAAGCTACTACTACGCAGGTGAGTTGACGAGGTGAAGGTGTTCGAAACATTCGGCGGGGACCTTCCGGCATGAGGAGTGCCGTTAAGTTGGAGAGCAAAAACGCTTGGGCGACCGGGCTGACAAGTATCCAATATCCCTTATTTTTTCATGTGAATTTATGGGTTTTCGTTTATATAATGTTTTTTGGTATGCAATTTTTACGGTTTTTATTTGAAAAGTTCTTTGAAAAATAGCCCTTGTTGAAGAGGCTCATAAAACTATGGAGGTACTACACTATGTGCGGAATCGTTGGTTATATTGGAAAGCGTAATTCTCAGGAAATTTTGCTGGAAGGGCTGAAAAAGCTCGAATATCGGGGCTATGACTCTGCAGGTGTAGCTGTATATACGGCAAACGGACTGGAAATTAAGAAGGCAAAGGGCCGCATCGCGAATCTTGAATCCAAGCTGGAGGAGACCCCTCTGAACGGAAGCGTTGGGATCGGACATACCCGTTGGGCGACACACGGTAAACCATCGGATGTGAATTCACACCCGCATACGGACAATTCACTGAAGTTCTCCGTTGTGCATAACGGGATCATCGAAAATTACATTACTTTGAAGGAAGAACTAACGGCTAAAGGCCATCAGTTTGTCTCGGAAACAGACACGGAAGTGATTTCGCACCTAATTGCTGACTTATACGAAGGCGACATTCTTAAAGCCGTGCAAAAAGCTGTAAAACAAATGACAGGCGCGTTTGCACTGGGTGTACTGACGGAGTATGAACCGGATCGTCTAGTTGCGGTACGTCAAGCTAGCCCGTTGATTATCGGTATTGGTGAAGGCGAGAACTTCATTGGCTCTGATATTCCGGCTATTCTCGAATATACGCGAAATGTGTTTATTCTCAACGATGGCGAAATGGCGCTATTGACGCGTGATGGTGTCGAATTAATGACTTTGGAAGGGAATTTTATTTCCAGGGAAATGTTTCATGTCGATTGGGACATTGTTACGGCGGAAAAAGCCGGATTTGATCACTTTATGTTGAAAGAAATCTATGATCAACCGAAAGCCTACCGTGATACGATGGGCAGCCGTATTGCGCCAAATGGCCGTCAAGTAGCACTGAACGAGCTGACGATCACAGCTGAAGCGATTCGCAATATCAGCCGTGTGCATATTGTTGCTTGTGGTACAGCGTATCATGCAGGTATGGTTGGGAAATACGTCATTGAGAAAATGGCACGTATACCGGTTGAAACGGATGTTGCTTCCGAATACCGTTATCGTTCCCCGATTATTACAAAAGATACCCTTGTGATTGTGGTTAGCCAATCCGGTGAAACCGCAGATACGCTGGCAGCCCTTCGCGAAGCGAAGCGTTGCGGCGCGCACGTTCTGGCGATAACAAACGTGGTCGGAAGTTCCGTTGCTCGCGAAGCGAATGATATTATTACAACTTGGGCTGGGCCTGAGATTGCTGTTGCTTCAACAAAAGCTTACACTTCGCAGTTAATTGCTTTCTATCTGCTTGGTATTCATTTGGCGCAAACACTCGGCACGCAAACGGAAGCGGAAATCGCCGAGATGATTACAGCTTTGAAAGAGCTGCCAGCCCAAGTAGAAGAGATTCTTGCGCAAGCTGAAGATTTGAAAGCCGTAGCGGAAGAGATAGCTAAGCATGACAACCTCTTCTTCATTGGCAGAGGCTTGGATTATGCCGTGGCACTGGAAGGCTCACTGAAGCTGAAAGAGATCTCCTACATTCACTCTGAAGCTTATGCAGCAGGTGAGTTGAAGCACGGTACGCTGGCGCTGATTGAGGATGGCATTCCTGTGATTGCGCTCGGTACTCAGCATGAATTGCTTGAGAAAACAGTTAGCAATATTAAAGAAGTTAAAGCGCGCGGCGCGAATGTGTTAGGTATTGCCGTTGAAGGCGAGCTTGAGCTGCAGAAGTCTGTGGACAGCACGTTTGTGATTCCGAAGACGCTGGATATTCTTTCGCCTGCATTATCGGTAATTCCGCTGCAGCTGCTATCTTACTATGCGTCCTTGGCGCGTGGGAATGATGTTGATAAGCCGCGGAACTTGGCGAAAAGTGTGACGGTGGAGTAAGGTTGAGATGACAGTTGGTCCGGTCCCGATGCCGATGAACTTATCATTCATCGGGACTTTTTTATTTTAGCGATAGAGTCCTCGAACTGAGAAAGCAGTTGTCACAGAGATTTTTCTTGTGGCAGCTGCTTTTTTTATGCCTTCTTTGCAGCGATGAGGTTCTGAGAGAAAGAGGCCGTTCCAAGAGGAAGGATGCTTCCACGGCACTAAATACTGGCTGCCATCCTTCTTTAAGCACAGGCAGTAGAAGGCGAAAACTATTTAGAGCTGAGCTCATATTTATGAGCCTTTGATAGCAAACTACGGGTAGGAGATTTACACTACGAGGAGGTAATGACGTTGGAAAAACTGCTGTTAAGGGCGCTGTTTCTGGCTTCCGCAGCCTCAGTCCCCTTTGTTTTAAAACGTAAAAACTTGCTTATGCTTTTAATCGTATTTTTTGCAAAAGGCGTGCTCTCAGTGGCTTTAGATTCCTACTTTATCAAAAAGAAGAAGATTGCCTATCCTGAACGTCCGTTTCCCAGAACCTTTGATGCGAATATTTTGTACGACTTCTTATTTTATCCCCTGTTAAGTGTAATTTGGGTAAGAACGACCTATAACAGCAAACCCTTGGAATTACTAACCAGAAGTCTCTATTTTAGTATCCCAATGTCTTTATTGCAGTGGGCTCTAGAGAAGAAAACCAAACTATTTAAATGGAATTCATGGTCAGTCCTGCATACTTTTGCATCGCTCAATTTCACGTTATTTACAATTCGGGGATTTGTAGGTTTAATTAGAAGAATCATACGGAATGATGGATTATTGAACGCAGACGAAAGCAGATATGACAGCGCAGAACTAACGGCGAACGCAGTCGGTTGAAAAGGAAGGACATCTTCAACGAGGAAAACTCGTTGGGATGTTCTTTTTTCATTGACAATGCTGAAGGGCATAGTGTAATATACGTTTTATATTTGAGAATGATCATTCTTAAAAGAAGAAGGGCGGGATGAAGTGATGAAAGAAAGAAAACTCTCCAAATTTTATTACGGTTGGATTGTTATAGGCATTGTGTTTCTAACGCTGTTGATCTCCGCTGGGATCAGTTCTTTTCCTAGTGTTTTAATTCAATCTCTGGAAAAGGAATTCGGCTGGACCCGGGCCGCAATATCCGGCGTTATTTCCATTCGCATTCTACTGTATGGGTTAATTGGTCCGTTCTCGGCAGCCATGCTGGCCAAATTCGGTGTTCGCCGAACGATGGTCTCCGCGATATTCCTGATGCTCCTATCCTTAGGACTTACGCCGTTCATTACCGCAGTATGGCAGCTTATGCTGTTGTGGGGCGTATTAGGCGGTCTTAGCACCGGGGCGTTGGCCAATGTGCTAGGGGTAACTGTTGCGAACCGTTGGTTCGTGAAACACAAAGGTTTGGTCATAGGCTTGCTGACAGCCAGTGCGGCGACTGGACAGCTTCTTTTCCTTCCATTGCTTGCCAAGATTACGAGTGAGAATGGCTGGCGCAATGCCGTTTACGTCATTATGGCGGCACTTCTTATCATGCTGCCAGTCATTGCAATCTGGATGAGAAATCATCCGTATGATGTTGGGGCGGCACCCCTGGGCTCAACGGAGATCGTTAAACCGGCACCGTTCCAAGGGAATTTGCTGCTTACCCCGATTCGTACGCTAGTTTCAGTGATGCGAAGCGGGACGTTCTGGCTTTTAGCAGGTACCTTCTTCTTCTGTGGCTTTTCAACAAACGGCTTGATCGGTACGCATCTGATTGCAGCTTGTGGGGATAGCAATATCCCAATTGTTACTGCTGCAGGTCTGCTTGCGCTGATGGGAATATTTGATCTTGTAGGGACGACATTTTCCGGATGGCTGTCGGATCGCTTCGATAGCAGATGGCTGCTGTTCTGGTATTACGGGCTGCGCGGCTTATCGCTGATTTTCCTCCCTTACGCATTGGGTACCGGGTATACGCAGCTTACGATATTCGCGGTCTTTTACGGGTTGGACTGGATCGCAACCGTTCCGCCGACAGCGAAGCTAACTTCCGACACGTTCGGCAGAGAGAAAGCGGGCATGATTTTCGGTTGGATTCTGGTTGCTCACCAAGCCGGCGCTTCTACGGCCGCTTATGGTGCAGGCTTCCTGCGTGAAATGCTTGGCAGCTATACAGTGCCATTTGTAGCCGCGGGCTTCGTATGTTTGCTTGCAGCGATTGTGGCGCTGAGAATTCGCAGCAGCAAGGCGTCAGCTGCAGCATCGGCAGTTTAACAAATAATTAGGTAAAACTAAGGAAAAGGTAACAGTAACATGATGAAGCACGAAATATGGAGGGAATGCCATGAGTATCAGTCACAAGCTTTCTGTTCAACCGCTGTTTCAACCATTTACGCTAAATCAGCTGTCCTTATCCAATCGTATTGTAATGGCTTCTATGACAAGAAGTTTTTCTCCAAATGGAGTGCCTGGAGCGGATGTTGCCGCTTATTACCGCAGACGGGCTGAAAACGGGATCGGTCTAATCGTGACAGAAGGCGCCGTTATCGACCATCCTGCCGCAACAGGTGACCCTAACATCCCGAATTTTCATGGAGAAGCTGCGCTGAATGGCTGGGCTCATGTTGTCAAAGAAGTGCATAATGCCGGCGGTAAAATTGTTCCCCAACTTTGGCACGTAGGGATCACTAGGAGGACTCGCTCTGAGCCGAATCTGGAAGCGCCGTCCATCTCCCCTTCGGGTATTGATCTAATGGGAGAAAAAGCTGGCGAGCCCATGACGGAGGCGGAGATTGCCGACGTCATTAAGGCTTATGCGGAAAGCGCTGCGAACGCAAAGCGGCTCGGCTTCGATGGCATTGAGCTGCATGGCGCACACGGTTATTTGATCGATCAGTTTTTCTGGGAGAAAACGAATCAACGGACAGACCACTATGGAGGAGACCTCGTCTCGCGAACTCGATTTGCCGTTGAGATTATCGAGGCCTGCCGCCAAGCGGTTGGAACGGATTTCCCGATTATTCTGCGATTCTCTCAGTGGAAAATAGGGTCCTATGACGCCAAACTGGCCAAAACGCCTGAGGAGCTGTCTCAATTTCTGGCACCGCTGGTGGAAGCGGGCGTGGATATGTTCGACTGCTCAACCCGCCAATTCTGGGAACCGGAATTCCCCGGTTCAGAGCTGAATCTTGCCGGCTGGACCAAGAAGCTGACAGGCAAGCCCACCATTACTGCCGGTTCCGTAGGACTTGAATCTGAGCCATTCGATACGCAAGATGAACACGAATTGATCGACGAATTGGTGGGGCGTCTTGCCCGAGAGGAGTTTGACCTGGCCGCGATCGGTCGCGCCCTCTTGGCAGACCCGGCATGGGCGGCAAAGATTCGCGACGGTCGGGACAACGAGCTCGTTCCGTACACGTCGGATCGTTTGACCAGCCTGTTTTAGTTGGCAAGATGATCAGAATGCTGTACTAATCTCTGTATGAGGGGGAGCGTATGGCCAGAAACAAAGAGTTTGAAGTCCATACCGTGCTGGGCAAAGCCATGGATGTATTCTGGGAAAAAGGCTATGAAAAAACATCCATGCAGGATTTAGTCACTCAAATGGGGGTCCATCGAAGAAGCATCTATGATACCTTCGGAGACAAGCATGAATTATTTATGCAAGTCATAGACCGATATGATGAGCTGGTTGTTACTCCTATTCATCATAGTGCAGATGGTCTTCCTTCGGCGAAGCAGGCGATTAGACATATTTTTGAACGAACGATCCGGAAAAAAGAACAGAGTCCCAGAGGGTGTTTAATGGTTAACACAGCTGTAGAGCTTGCTGTTCATGATGAAGAAGCCGCGGCTAAGGTCAATCAGAGCTTTGGCAAAACGGAAGCTAAATTCCAGGAGCTTGTTGAACTCGGTCTGAAATCGGGGGAAATAGGCGGGGGGCGCGATGCCCAAAAGCTTTCGCAGTTTCTAAACAATGCCTTGCTTGGATTAAGGGTATTGGTGAAAACCACGGACAACAGGGAGAAGCTGCAAGGCATCGTGGACATAACAATGTCCGTATTGGATTAGACGAATGACAAAATCACATCATTGACACTTTATGACGGTTCATTCCTTGTGCTATGATGAGAATCATACTTAGGGAGAAGACCGCCACATGGCTAATGATCAACCTTTAACAAAAGAAGCAATTCTGGAAGCTGCGGAACAAGTTCTCCGTCGTTATGGCCCGGAGAAAACTTCTGTCGTCGATGTCGCCAAAGCGCTGCAAGTCAGTCATGGCACGCTGTATCGGCATTTTCCGAGCAAAGCGGCTTTGCGAGAAGCCGTAACCGAGCGGTGGCTGCTTAGGATTGCTGGCCCCCTGCAGGAAAAGGCCAACCAATCGGGTGGCTCTGCTGCGCAGCGGTTGCGGTCATGGCTCCAAGCGCTGATCGACAGCAAGAGGAAGAGCGTCATTGAAGATCCGGAAATGTTTGGGATGTATTCGGCGGTTACCCTAGAAGCCGTTGACATGATTACGGAGCATGTTCAACTTCTGATTCAACAAATGACGCATATCATTGAGGCCGGGGTTCGCACGCGCGAATTTCGTTCCGGTCAACCCGAGGCCATGGCCAAGGCTATTTTTATGGCTACGTCAAGATTTCACCACCCGGCTTATGCCTATGAGTGGTCCTCTGCAACGATTGATCAAGAGTTTGATTTGGTGTGGGATTTAATTCTTACGGGGATCGCAGGAGGGAAGTAGAGAGGTCAGTTTCAAGCCATTATCCGAGCCAACTAAGAGAACAAGACCGTCTGTTTTAAATAGGACGCTCTTGTTCTCTTTCAGTTTATTAAGGACGCATAACAAGAAAATCGGCCTCAGATACTGTACAACAGTTCGTTAGTGACAAAAATTAAAATTTGTCACTTGTAATTTGTCATCCCGGTGCCTATAATAGGACTCATAAGCTGAACTTGATGTTAGAAGGAGGAGTTATCGCATGTATAATTTATCCGGGAAAGTGGCAATCGTAACTGGAGCATCCAGAGGGATCGGGAGAGAAATAGCGGAACTGCTTGCCCAACACGGCGCGAAGGTCGTCATTAATTTCGCCAGCAATCCGGCTAAAGCGGAAGAAGTTGTCGCGGGCATTAAGCAAAACAGCGGGGAAGCATTGGCTGTTCAGGCAGATATCGGTCAAGTAGCCGAAATTGAGATGCTTTTTGAGAAAACGCTGGCAGCGTTTGGACAAATCGATATTCTCGTGAATAACGCAGGCATTATGATTACAAAACCGCTAGCGGCCATGACGGAAGACGACTTTGACAAACAGTTTGCGGTTAATGTAAAGGGGACTTATTTTGCTTGTCAGCAGGCGCTTAAGCATATGAATAAGGGTGGCCGTATTATTAATTTTTCCACATCCGTAGCGGGAATGATGTTTCCGGCTTACAGTGTCTATGCAGGCACTAAGGGAGCTGTTGAACAATTTACACGTCAGCTTGCCAAAGAATTGGGCCCGGCGGGCATTACAATTAACGCGGTAGCGCCTGGACCGGTAAATACGGAGCTTTTCACCATCGGAAAATCGGAGGAACAGGTTCAAGGCATCAAAAATATGAATGCGTTCGGGCGTCTGGGGGAACCCGACGATATCGCAGGCGCTGTGCTGTTTCTGGCAAGCGAGGAGTCGCGTTGGATCACAGGCCAAACGATCCGCATAAACGGCGGCATGGTATAAGGGTGGCGCCCACCGCTATAGAGGGTCTTCAGCATATGTGGCTATGACCAGTAAAGCAACAATAAAAGAAGAGGGCTTGCAGCCAAGCAGCCTTCTTCTTTTGCGTTTATCGGAAAAGTCCAACATGTTTTCTCCTTTGGGCAAATATCAGAGCAATTGTATTTGTTACAATGCATATGAAAGCTTGTAATACGGTTACTTTTCTAATTTAGAAATGTGAAAGGACAGGTAGCGGCATGATCATTACGAATGTGGAGACTTTCATCGTTGGAAACTCATGGAAGAACTGGCTTTTCGTCAAACTGCATACGAATGAAGGCATTTATGGCATTGGGGAAGGCACCCTGAACGGATTTGCCAAAACGGTGGAAGCAGCGATTCATGAGCTGAAGCATCTGTATCTCGGGATGGATGTGCATGATGTGGAAACCATTACGTTAAAAATGACGCGTGATGTGTACTCGGACGGCGGTCAAATTCAGGGCTCGGCGCTGGCTGCAATTGAAACCGCTTGCTGGGATATTATCGGCAAGGAAGCAGGGCAGCCGCTGTATAAGCTGCTGGGCGGCAAATGTCACGAGAAGCTCCGCTGCTATGCCAACGGTTGGTACCGGGGGCCGCGAGATCCGCAAAGCTTTCATGAGAAAGCGAAGGACGTCGTGGCCAGAGGCTATACAGCTCTGAAGTTTGACCCTTTCGGCAACGCTTGGCGCACCGTGGAAAGGAAGGATTTTCAGATTGGCCTTGAGATTATCGCGGCGGTTCGCGAAGCGGTCGGTCCTGAAGTTGATATTCTCATTGAGGGGCATAACCGCTTCAGTGTACATACAGCACTTCAATTTGCAGAGGCGATGATGCCCTATGAGCCAACATGGTTTGAAGCGCCTGTGCCTCCGCAGCGGATTTCCTCCATGGTTGAGGTCGCGAAGCGCAGTCCGGTGCCTATTGCGTGCGGAGAGGACTATTACAACCGCGAACAATTCGCTGAGCTGCTAAAGCATGACGCGGTACACATCATTCAGTTGGAGCCGCAGTATCTCGGCATCTCAGCCTCCAAGCAAATATGCGGCATGGTGCATGCGCATGGCGGGGTTACGGCTCCGCATAGCGCTCAAGGCCCGATTTGCTCCGTGGTGTGCTCGCATTTGAATATGGCAACACCGAATTTCTTCATCCATGAAATTTTCGATGAATTTAATGAGCCTTGGGAAGAGGAGCTGCTTACGCCTCCGCTCAAAGTTAATCGCGGATATCTGCTCCCGCCGGAGGGCCCAGGTTTGGGCATTGACCTTAACTTAGAGGAGATTGCGAAGCACCCTTATGATCCCGGTCACTGGCTTCCGTTATTTAAGCAGGGCTGGGAGAAGCGCGAGAAGCACTGAGTGAGCGAAGAGAAGCATTTGGCTGAGGAGAGGATGAGCATAGCATGAAAGCTTTAGTCTATGAAGGGCCCAGCATCATGGTGATGAGGGAGGTGGCGAAGCCGATCCCAGGGCCGGATGAAGTGCTGATTCGCGTGGAGCGCGCCGGCATATGCGGCTCTGAATTAAGCGGCTATTTGGGACATAATTCCCTCCGCAAGCCGCCGCTCATTATGGGGCACGAATTCTCCGGAATCGTGGAGCAAGTTGGAAATGGCGGGGACGGGAGCGGGGACGGGCGATTCCGCCGAGGGGACCGCGTGACGGCCAATCCGCTCGTCTCCTGCGGCCGCTGCCGCGCCTGTACAACAGGGGCTGCGCAGCTGTGTCCGGAGCGCCAATTAATTGGGGCGCACCGTCCGGGAGCATTCGCGGAATACGTCGCGATTGCAGATAAGAACGTGTATCGGCTGGACGATCACGTTTCGTTTGATGAAGGCGCTTACGCAGAGCCTTTTGCCTGCGCGGTGCACATATGCAAGCTGCTCAGGCCGCTGCCGACGGATCGGCTTTTGATTATGGGAGCCGGTCCAATCGGCCTTCTGGCTCTGCAGGCAGCTAAGGTATACGGCTTGCAGCATATCGTAATCGTTGATATCAATGAACAGCGTCTTGAAATCGCGAAGGAACTGGGAGCGGTGACGGCAACAAGCGTAAGCAGCCTCGCGGCCGAACAGCCCTTTGATGCGGCCATTGATGCTGTCGGCATGGAGATTACCCGCCAAGTCAGCGTAGAGTCCGTGAGGCCGGGGGGCCGGGTTATTTTCACAGGCTTGCACGAGGAATCCAGCCGCCTTCCGATCAATAAAATTATTCGCAGCGAGATCCAGATGACGGGGGCTTTCGCCTACCATTCCGATGACTTTGAGACGGCGCTTCAATGGATTAGCGAAGGGCGCGTTAGCCTGGAGCCGTGGACGAAGCTTGCTCCGCTTGAAAGCGGAGGCGCTTGCTTTGAGACGCTCATCAAAGATCCGGGGAAAACCGCCAAAATCTTATTAACGCTGGATGAGAAAGGGGAATCTGTTCGATGAGCTTGAGTTTGGATCTTTTCAAACTAGATGGCCGTGTTGCCTTAATTACCGGCGGGACGCGAGGGCTTGGCTATGTCATGGCGCAGGCGCTGGCTGAAGCCGGAGCCGACGTCATCGTGACGAGCCGCGACAAGGAGAAGGCGGAAACGGCGGCGCATGCCATTGCGAAGTCAACCGGCAGACGCGCGCTTGGCCTAGCGGCGGATGTCACGCAAGCCGAGCAGATCGAGGCGATGGTTGCGGCATCCGTCCAGGCGTTTGGGCGGATTGATATTTTGATCAATAATGCCGGGATCAACGTTCGGAAGCCGATCGAGGACTTCGACGAAGCGAGTTGGGATCTCGTTCAGAATACGAACTTAAAAGCGCCGTATCTGTGCGCGAGGGCTGTCGCCAAAACGATGAAAAGCCAGCGTTACGGCAGGGTCATCAACATGTCCTCCATGCTGGGGAGCATCGCGCTGCCGGAGAGAGGCGCTTACTGCTCCAGCAAAGGCGGCCTCATTCAGCTAACGAAGGTGCTTGCGCTGGAATGGGCGCCCTATAACATCACGGTGAATGCGCTATGCCCCGGGCCGATTGCGACGGAGTTGAACACGGTCGTGATGAACAACCCGGAGGCAAACCGCTTTTTCATAGATAATATTGCACTGGGGCGCTGGGGCAAGCCTGAGGAAATCATCGGCGCCATTATTTACATGGCATCCGAGGCTTCCAGCTTCATGACAGGAGCTTCGATGGTCGTGGATGGCGGCTGGACGGCGAGATAAGCGGCTGGCGTAAACTCCGGCATCTCCGGTATCTCCGACATCCAATAAGCCCAATATCGAAGGGAGAGGTAAACACACATGAAACTCGGTCTTGCTGTATATGGCACTACGTTTATGATGGGCATTCATCCTCGCTCGACACGACCGCGCATTACGGCGTCTCAACTGCTGGAACAGGCGACCCAGTATGGGCTCCAAGGCATCGAGCTTCCACTCTCGCTCCTTGAGGGGGAGGATGTCGCGGCTGTGGCCCGTAAAGCTCAGACTCGGGGGCAATATCTTGTTGTGGCCTCAGGGGGCTATGACCCGAAGCCGCTTAAGGAAGCAGTAGAAGCCGCGGTGAGATTGGGTGCGACCACCGTGCGTACAGTCGTGGGCGGAGCGGACTTTGGCGGAGACCGGCGCAGAATGGCGGGAAGGTGGACGTCTTTTTTGCAGGAAGTGTTATCCGGGTTGGGAGAGGCGGCAAGGGCAGCAGAGCAGGCAGGCGTCACGCTGGCGGTCGAGAATCACCAGGATTTGGCTTCTGAAGAGCTGCTTTGGCTCTGTAAGGAGATCGGTTCGCCAAACTTCGGCATCACGCTGGATACCGGCAACCCGCTAGCGACGGCGGAGGAACCGGTCGATTTTGCAAGAAGGCTCGGACCGCACCTTAAGCATGTGCATTTGAAGGACTACTGGACCTACTTAAGCGAGGAAGGTTATCGCCTCGTGCGCTGCCCGTTAGGTCAAGGCGTTGTAGATTTTCCGGCTTTGTTCGATGTTTTTGCCGAATATTGTCCGAAGGTCAATATGTCGATGGAGCTTGGAGCGCTGGAAGCACGCCACACGAGAGTGCTATGTGATGACTATTGGCAGGACTATCCGCCAAGGTCGGCGCCACAGCTGGCCCGGCTGCTGCGTTTCGTGCAAGCAAATGCCAGGCCGACGGGAGATTGGCGAACGCCTTTTGAAAAGGGAGCCCCTGAAGAGGACATCATCGCCTATGAGCAGCGGCAATTCCTAACGAGCCTGGCTTATCTGCACAATTTATGGCAAGCGCACAACAACGTTTCGCAGACGATGTAAACCGGAAGGAGACGGACGCAGGATGCACATTGATCTATCTGGAAAAGTGGCGATTGTCACCGGGGCTGGCCGGGGCATCGGGAGAGTCATCGCCTTGGCGCTCGCCCGGGAAGGTGTGATTACCGTTGTCACGGATATTCACGAATCAAATTTAGAAGACGTTCAGCAGGAATTTGCCCGCAGTGGCTGCGAAGGCGCTACTTTTCTCTGCGATGTACGGGACTATGGGCAAATTCAGCATGTTGTCCAGCAGGTGATGGAGAAGTACGGCCACCTGGATATTTTGGTGAATAATGCCGGCGTCGCCGGAGGAGCACCGGTGGATATCCTATCGGAAGAGGTTTGGGATCTGAACCTTGATATTAATTTGAAAGGCACCTTTCTGATGTGCAAAGCCGTGGCGCCCGTGATGAAGCAGCAAAGATCGGGGCGGATTATTAACGCCGCTTCCTTCGCCGCGATCGTTCCGAGCTATGGCAGTGCGGCCTATGCATCTTCCAAAGCCGGCGTGGAACAATTCACCCGGGTGCTGGCCGGTGAGCTGGGACCGTGGAACATCACGGTGAACTGCTATGCTCCCGGGATGATTCCGACGGACATGAACCATTTCGCCGAGCTTCAGGAGCCACAGCAGCAGCGACTGCTGGATACTCTGACGTTGCGCCGCTGGGGGGAAAAGGCCGATGTGGCTCACCTGATTTGCTTTCTCGCTTCGGACTATGCCGGATATATCACCGGCACGATGATCGACATCAGCGGCGGAAAGCTGGCCACGCAAATTCCGCGGGTGGCGTATGAGAAAGCAGCAGCGGAAGGCACATACGAGTTCTAATCTTTTTCTGGCGATGGAGGAGGAAATACGATGAGTGAACAAGCCAGCTTTCATTATGACGGCAAAACCGTGCTCGTCACCGGCGCAGCCAAAGGGATTGGCGCGGCCATAGCGGGCGAGTACCTGCAAGCAGGCGCGAACGTGGTCATCGCAGACAGCGACGACCACGGGGAAGCGGTCGCCGCTGCATGGCGGCAGGAGGGCCGTCCGGCACAGTTTATTCGGTGCGATGTATCGAACGGGGCGGAGGTAGAGGGGATGGTGGCCTTCGCAGAGACGGCGTTCGGGGGCATAGACATCGTTGTGAACAATGCGGGGATTTTCCCCAGAGCCGACTTATTCCAGACGGACGAAGCGTTCTGGGACCTTGTGATGGGAGTTAATCTCAAGGGGGCCTACCTAACCTGTCAAGCGGCTGTGCCCGGTATGATCCGAAGAGGGGGAGGCAATATCGTTAATATTGGCTCGCTGCACGCCTCGAAGGGATCACCGGATACGCTGGCCTATGCGATTTCCAAAGGCGGCATCGTGACGCTGACGCGAAATTTGGCGAGTACATTAGCGAAGCATCGTATACGGGTGAATTGTATCCACCCTGGCTGGGTAGCTTCGGAAGGGGAGCTGGCCCGGCTCGCTTCGGTGGGCGAAGACGAGAAGTCGTTGGAGAAATCGTTCCAGCGTATGCCCATGGGCCGGATGCAAAACGGAAAGGATATTGCTTCCGCCGTGCTTTTTATCACTTCGGATCGGGCGGATCAGATTACCGGGCAGCAGCTGACGGTGGATGGCGGGCTTGGCTTGTAAAGAACGTAAATCAGGTGAGGAGTGAGGGGCAGCTATGACGAAGATTGCTTTTATCGGTGCCGGCAGCTTAGTGTTTACGAAAAATCTGGTTCGTGATTTGCTGACGTTTCCCGCATTTGAAGCTTGTACCATCGCCTTGATGGACATATCGGAGGAGCGGTTGGGCTATGCCAAGACGGCTGTCGATCGCATTATTGCCGCAGGAGGGTATAAGGCGAAGGTAGAAGCAACAACGGATCGGACGCAAGCGCTCACCGGAGCGGATGGCGTTGTCTGTACCATCCTTGTCGGGGACTTGGATATCTGGCGCACTGACATCGAAATTCCAAAAGCCTACGGCGTGGATATTAATATCGGCGATACCCGCGGTCCGTCAGGCATTTTCCGTTTTCTGCGCACGGTTCCGGTCATGCTGGACATCTGCCGGGATATTGAGCGCTGTTGTCCTGATGCGATATTCTTGAATTATTCGAATCCGATGGCGATGCTGGTCAGAGCGATGCAAAGTGAAAGCAAGGTGCAGGTCACAGGCTTATGCCATAGCGTGCAAGGCACGGCTGCGATGCTGGCAGGCTGGATCGGCGCGCCGATGGAGGAGATTACCTACCGCTGCGCGGGCATCAATCATCAGGCCTTCTATTTGGATTACAAATGGAAGGGCAAGGACGCTTACCCGCTCATTCGCGATGCGGTGATGAACCGCCCCGAGATCTATAATGAGGAGCAGGTCCGCAATGAAATGTTCTTGCATTTGGACTACTATGTAACGGAATCGAGCGGTCATAATTCGGAATATAATGCCTGGTTCCGCAAGCGGCCGGATTTGATAGAGAAGTACTGCACCCATGGAACGGGCTGGAATCCAGGGCACTATGGCGAAATCATCCATTATGCCGAAAGACTGCGCGGAAGCTGGTATAAGCAGATGGAAGAGTGGCGCGATAGCCCAATCGATCTAAAGCGTGGCGAGGAATATGCGTCCTACATCTTCAATGCGACAATCGGTGACGGCACACTCTTCGAATTTAACGGCAACGTACGGAACTTGGGATACATCGATAATTTGCCGCAGGGCTGCTGTGTCGAGGTCCCTGTTCTTGCCTCCAAAGGACGGCTAAGCCCCATTCACGTCGGGTCGCTTCCGGATCATTTGGCCGTTCTTGTCAATACAAGCGCCCGCTGCGAGGAGTTGGCTGTGCAGGGGGCTCTCACGGGGGACCCGCGGTCGATTTATCACGCAATCTGCTTCGATCCCTTAACGTCCGCCGTGCTCAGCTTATCCGAGATCCAAGAGATGGTTGACCGAATGTTCGCAGCGAACAAAGAGTGGCTCCCCCAATTCAAGAACCTCACCTAATTCCGGCTGTACGCATCCTCCCATGGAAAATAGCGCTTCCATTGTAGATTTGATACACTTGTAAGCGCAACCAAAATTGATATGATTAAGGTGTGATACATCCTGTATAGACAGATGCCATGTAATCACTTCAATCATGTAAAGGGAGGATTCGTAAAAATGAAAAAAACATTTTTAAGCGTTGCTGCCATGATGCTAACGATTTCCGTCGTTTTTATGGGTTGTTCCAGCCGGCCAAGCTCGGGAACATCCACAACTGATAATCCGGCAGCGACTACGAAACCGACAACGACGACGGCGTCAAGTACCCCGGATGCCAAACCGAGTGGGGATAAAATTAAGCTAACGGTATACAGTACGATCTCCGAGCTGCCGAATCAAGAAATGATGAAGGGCATTGCGGCTGATTTTACAAAGGAAAATCCGAACGTGGCCGTTGAATTCCAATTCCCCGGCGCAGAATACGAGAACATTCTGAAGGTTAAAATGGCGGCAAACGATTTGCCGGACGTCTTCGATACGCATGGTTGGGCGATTATCCGTTATGGCAAGTATCTAGCCGATCTACGCAATGAGCCATGGGCGAAAGATATGACGGACACGATCAAACCTGTCGTCACGGATAAAGACGGCAAAGTAGAAGCACTCGTGATGAGCGAAGCCAAAGACGGGATCTCCTATAACGCTGAAATACTTGAGAAATACAGCATCACACCGCCTAAAACGTTCGATGAATTAATGGCGGCAGCGGAGAAAATTAAAACATCCAGCAACGGAGCGGTTACACCGTTCTTCATGTCCGGTGTGGATAACGGGATGATCGGCGGGTTCTCCGATCTGTATGCTACCTCGATGTTCATCTCTCCGGCGACGAACGATGCCAAGACGCTGCTGGACGGCACCTTTGATTGGAACAAATGGACGCCTCTTGCGCAAAAACTGCAGGATATGAGCAAGAAGGGGTACATCAACAAAGATGTGTTGACGGCCAAATACAGCGACATGCCGCAATTGTTTGCCCAAGGCAAGGTGGCTTTCGTATTCGGGGCTCCTTCCTTCGCGGACGAAGTGTATAAATACAATAAGAATGCCAAAATCGGTATTTCCCCGCTGACCTCAATGGTTGACGGCGACAGCCAATCCTTCTCCGGCGGAGAGCGTTACACGATGGGCGCCTGGAAGGACGGCAAGCACTTGGCAGAATCCAAGAAGCTTATTGCGTTCTTTGCCAAGCCGGAGAATATGTCCAAAATCGCCAATGCGACCAAGCTGCCTGCGGGCCTGAAAAACATCGAATCCAAACATGAGTTCTCCGAATACTACAAGCAGTTTGAAAATATTCGCGTCTTCCCTTATTTTGACAGGGTCTATCTGCCAAACGGCATGTGGGACGTCATGTGCAAAACGGGCGTTGCCCTGCTCGCCGGAACGGTTTCTCCTCAGCAGTTCTCTGACAAAATGAAATCCGAATATTTACGTCTGCGCAATCAGTAATAGCGGAATCGGGAGGGTGACAACCACCCTCCTTTCTTTACTATTACATGAAGGAGGAAGGTGATCTCATGGCTGAATCAAGGACCGTGCTTGTACAGACCCGTTCCCGGAAAAAATCGGAAACAACCTTTAGTCGCCTCGTGCGCAGCGGTGCTTTATTGAATCTGCTCTATATACCGGCGCTTTTATTGTTTTTCATTTTTATTTTTTATCCGTTTTTTAAAGGGATCAAAATTTCCTTTACGAATTGGGACGGTTACAATCAAGATTACAAATGGATAGGCTTCAGCAACTATACCCGGATGTTCACAGACCCCGAGATCCTTAAGGTTATCCGCAATACCGCGATTTACGGCATCGGCAGCGCTGTTTTTCAGAATGTTATCGGGCTTTTATACGCCTTATTTTTAAATCTGAATATCCGGACCCGAGGACTTGTCCGTACGGTCATTTATTTGCCGGTCATTATTTCATCTTTGATCATGGGGTATATCTGGTACTTCTTCTTCCAGTATCAAGGCGGCGCGATCAATGACATTATCCTATTGTTTCATGATCAGCCCTCGAATTTGCTGGGGGATCCGAATCTTAACGTGTGGATTATTACGTTCGTCAACACGTATCAGTATTTAGGAATCGCGATGGTGCTCTATTTGGCGGGATTGCAGTCTATCCCAAGAGATTACTATGAAGCTGCGACAATTGACGGAGCGGGTCCCTTGCAGCGCTTCCTTCATGTGACATGGCCGCTCATCGCGCCTGCTTTTACAGTCAGCATGGTACTCAATCTGATTGGCGGTCTTAAATTGTTTGACGTCATCGTCGCATTGACCAACAGCGGTCCAGGCTATGCCTCCGCGTCGTTGTCTTCGATTATGTATCTGCTCTACTTTGGACGGGAAGATGCCGGCTATGCGGCTACGATCGGAATTTTGATGTTCATCATGATTTCCATCGTGAGTATTACGGCCTTGCTGTTTCTTAGAAAGAGGGAGGTTAACGCATGAAAAACAAACGGAGAAGCCTGTTAACGTTCGTCTCCCTCGTCATTTGCTTGGCGCATATTTTGCCATTCTATATTTTGATTACGACCTCACTCAAAGCGTTCGACGATCTAAGCTCCAAATGGATGTTTCCAGGCTATCTGTACTTCGATAACTTTCGAGATGCTTGGAGAGAGGCGCATCTGGCGGATGCTTTCCGGAGCAACTTCATCGTGACTGTCATTTCGGTTGTCCTGATCGTCATGATTGGCTCCATTGCGGCTTATCCGCTTGCCCGGCGCCAAACGAGCTGGAATAAATTCATTTATGCGGTTTTCGTATCCGCTTTAATCGTTCCCCCATTGACTATCTTGGTTCCCTTGTATAAATTTATGGTAGATATCGGTGGCATGAATCAATATTGGGGCATTATTTTATTGTTCATTACGTTCAATCTGCCGATGACGATTTTCCTGTACACCGGCTTTATCTCTACGATTCCGCGGGATTTGGATGAGGCGGCGATGATTGATGGAGCGGGACGTTTTCAATTGTTTTTCACGGTCATTTTGCCGCTGCTCAAGCCAGTGACCGCAACGGTCATTATTTTGTCCGGTGTTGCCGTGTGGAACGACTATCAATTCTCGATCTTTTTCTTGCAAAAGCCGGAGATGAGGACTATAACGGTAGCGCTTTCATCATTTTTCGGCCAGTACACGAGCAATGTGGGATGGGTAGCTGCCGGGTCCTTTATGGGCGCGATTCCGATGACAATCGTCTATTTATTTTTGCAGCGCTACTTTGTCTCGGGACTTGCCTCCGGCGCGATCAAAGGATAAACGCTAGGAGGTTGATACAATCAGACAATCGATTCGATTCCGGTTATCCTTGCTCTTTTTCATCACGATTGTTATTCCGATTGTCGGTATTGTCGTTAAATTACCTTCTTATTACCTCGATTTGATCAAAGAACAAGAGTCCTCTCTGCTGGAGGGGACTTTAACTGCTCTTACCTTCGATATTCAAACGTATTTGGACGATTTGGAACGAATGACCGTCACCCCTTATTTGAACAATGAAGTGATGCTTGCCTTGAAATTGAAATCTACCTCGCAGTGGAAGCTCTTAACCCCTTATGAGCAATATGAAGCAGAAGAGGTGCTGAATAAAACGCTTCCCAGTTATTTGAAAAATATGCGAAAAGACATACTAGGGACCATTCTTCTGCCGATGGATGGTTCTGTTTACATTACGCCGCCTGGCAGTTTCTCCGATCAAGCGGTGAAAGGCTTTCCTTTTAAGGAGCAGGATTGGTACATCAAGGCGGTTAAGGCAGACGGGAACGTGGCGTTCACCGGTGTGCACAAGCAGGATTATTTGAATAACGCAGATACGGAAGTTTTCTCGGTTACCCGTTTGATCAAGGACCCGGATTCCAGCCGGCCTCTGGGGATTATTATGGCGGATGCCGACACCGTCCTCTTGGATCAAATGATGAAAGGCATTCGACTGAGCAAGGGGGCGAAGGTGGTCATCCTTGACGATAATCAGCAGCTGATTTATGCGAATCAGGCCATTTCCAGAGATATGCGGCGCCAAATTGCCTCGGGAAATCGGACGGTTACGGACATGAATGACTCGTACTCGGTCGTTCGCGAAACGATCAGCCGATCGAATTGGGTCATTGCGATCCTATCGCCGAAGGCTTTTATCCAAGCTCATCTGAAGCGTGTGTATTGGATCGGTTTCGCTTTTGCGGCCAGCGGCTTGCTGATCGCATTGATTTTGTATTTTACAGTATCCCACTGGATTGTTACGCCTTTCAAGAAAATGATTCAAGTGATGAAGCGCGTTCAGCGCGGCGATATGAATACGTTATACCGTGTAAAAGGCAACGATGAAATTTCCCAATTGGGCACCAATTTGAATACGATGATTTCCAAACTCGGGGAGTTGATCGATCGGGAATATAAAGCCGTGCTTGGGAAGCGGAACGCGGAATACAGGGCTTTGCAGTCACAGATTCAGCCACACTTTCTGTACAATACCTTGAATGGCTTCATTGGACTGAATCGAACGGGGCAGAGCATGCAGCTGGAGCGGGCTATTTTATCGTTAAGCGGGATGCTGCGCTACACCTTGGAGCATAACGATTGGGCTCAGTTGCAGGAGGAAATTGACTTTATCAACAAGTACTGCGGGCTTCAGCAAGTTCGTTTCGCCGAGAAAATTCAGGTGCACATCAGCTGCGATCCGGATGCTTTGTCGCTCTTAATTCCTAAGCTTCTGCTGCAGCCAATAATCGAGAATGCGATCATTCATGGGGTGGAGCCGTGCGATCATAGTTGTGAGTTAAGGATGGACATCCATATCCAGCCGATGCAAGGAGGAAAGGAAGACTCTTTAATCATTCAGATTTGTGATAATGGAGTGGGGTTTGAGTCAAGCAAGGTGCAGGAGGGCTTAGGCATTCGGAATGTAAGGGAGCGTTTGCAGCTGTCTTTCGAGGGGGCATCGATGATGATTCATAGTGCTAAGGATGAGGGAACCCGTGTTCAGATCCTAATACCTTTAAAGGATGTGAGGCGAGGATGAAACTGATCATTGCTGATGATGAGAAATTGATTCGGGCGAGCATTCGCAGTATGGTTCAGGACGTGGAATCCTCCTGGCAGATTGTAGGCGAGGGGGCAAATGGTGAAGAGCTCCTCGAGTTGGTCAAAGAGCATAAGCCGAATGTCGCTATCATCGATATCCGGATGCCGCGAATGAACGGGCTGGAGGCCATGCGCCTCGGCAAAGTGATTTCGCCTTGCACCAAGTGGATCATCTTGAGCGGATTCTCAGATTTCGCTTATGTACAGGAGGCTTTGCAATTAGGGGCATCTGATTATTTGCTTAAGCCGGTTAACCCTTTTGATTTGGAGAGGGCACTAACGAATACAGCCAAGCACAACAAAGAATTCGTCCAAATGCATAATCAACAATTTGAAAATAGTTTGTTTGCCCTTTGTAACGGACTCACGACGTTGAAGTTTGAGGAATTGGACAGTGTTTACGTACAAGGCTGGTTTATCGGCGCCGTCATTATAGTTGACACGACCATAACCGGAAAGTCCTTATCGGACCTGACATGCGCCTTTTATGACGATCTGCGGGAGAGTATGACACGCATGCTTGTATATGGCATGAATTTTGCTATGGTGTCGCTGCCTGACGGCGAATGTGCGGCTATCGGTTCATGGGATCCGGCGAAGGGTGCCGATTGCAGGGAGCAGGTGCAGCAGTTTTTTGAAGGGCTGGCTGGCGTCGCCGAACCGTATCGCCAGGAGGGCTTGGCTATAACGATTCTGCAAACTGGCGAATGCCGCGGATTCGATCAATTGAACGCCCAGCTCGCGCAGCTTGGGGAATGGAGTCATCTGCGCGTGGTACGCGGCGTCGGACAGCGCATCGGATACGTGGAGCTGGAAGGGGAGGCGCAGGTTCCTGAAAAATGTAAAATCAGTCAGCTTTTCTGCTCGATCAAGCAGCATCTTTATTTCAGGGCGTATTTGAATTATCAAACAGCGGTTGGAGAGCTGGAGGGATTGCTGTTAGCGGGCAAACAAGGTTTGAACGCGCAAACGCGGCAGGCCATTCACCTGTATATGGTGCAGGCACTGGGCATTGGAGGGGCATCTGATGCCGCGCGGCCAGAGTCTGAGGTGATCAGAGAGCTTCGCGAAATAGGGGAAAGTAAGCTGCGCGAGATCAAACCCAGGGAGCCGGTCACGGCTGATCTTATCGAGCAGGTCGTTCAGTACCTCGAGCAGCATTACATGGACGATATCGGAATAGGATCAATTGCCCAGCAGCTCAATGTGTCGGCCAACTATTTAAGCATGCTGTTCAATAAAAAAACAGGAACCCCATTCGTTAAGTATTTAACGAACATTCGAATGCTGAAGGCCAAAGAGCTGCTGCTCAACACGAATCTGCAAGTGAAGCAAATCGCGGAGAAGGTCGGCTATTACAGCACGCGGCATTTTACCAAATTGTTCGTAGAAAACTGTTCCAGCTATCCGTCTGACTTCCGTAAGAGTCATGCCTAGTCATATGATTTGTGAGAACCTGCGGTATTGCTGGGCTGACATTCCTTCCCATTTTCGAAATATCCGGCTGAAGTAGTGAAAATCATCATAGCCGATTTCCAGCGCGATTCTTTCGATTTTATCATCCGTTTCGCGCAATAACCGCTTCGCCTGCTGATGCCTTACGGATTGCAAATACTTATTGGGGCTCATGCCCAGCATATCTTTAAAAAGCTTACTCATATAGTCTTCATGAACGTTGATAAAAGCGGCCATCTCGCTATTGGTCCACTTTTTCCGGTAACTCATTTTGAGTTCATGAGCTAAATGTTGTAAGCTTTCTTGATATTTCGGATGAAGGGTGCGATTGGTCTCGGCTTGATGCCGAATAAGCAGGGTGAGCATTTGCAGCATAAGCCCCTTGCAGACCATTTCGTAGCCTTGTTTCCGTTCGGTCATTTCATGGATCGTTGCCTCCATAAGCGAAACCACAGCTGGGGGAAGGGAGATGGAATATCCGCAAGGAAACAAGGGCGTACCGTCGATATAAGGCATCGCGCAGAAACATTCGGGTAACGGATTGTTTTCATCCACCACAATATCCCCTTGCTTCACACGCAGGTCGCTAAAGAAGTCGAAATGAATCCCCAGCAAATGAACATGCGGAGCCGTTAACACCTCGATGTTGTGATAAACGTTGGCAGGCAGCAGCAGCAATTTCCCCGCCGGAACCAGGATGGACTCCCCGAGTAAAGTGGCCAGCAGCTCGCCCTGAACGACATACAAAAACTGAAAGTCGTAAATGCGCCGCGCCCATTTGAATTGAGGCGTTCTTTGATGCAGTTGGGCCCAATGCACGCTGGGTGCCAGCTCTCGATATGTGGTGTGCCGAATCGGAGATATGCCGGACATTGTCATCACCATCCAAGGGTAGACTGCGTAGACGATCCCTTTCATTTTATCATAAGGCTTACTCGTCTTTTGTAGAAACTTGGCAGCTTGATTCTTGGTTCTTATTTTATCTTGCAGGGTAATTTAAGGGAGAACTCAAAAATATGGTGGTGGTATGATGTTGTCTGCCTTGAAACGGTTTCTGATCGGTCAACCGCTTAAATCAGCAGAACTAGGGGAGCAAAAACTGAATAAAACAAAAGCGTTAGCGATCCTCTCCTCTGATGCACTATCTTCGGTCGCCTATGGACCAGAGCAGATTTTAATCGTGCTCGTCACGATAAGCACTGTGGCGCTTTGGTACTCCGTACCGATCGGTGTAGGTGTGCTGATCCTTTTATTGGCCCTCATCTTGTCCTATCGGCAAATCATTTTTGCTTATCCACATGGGGGAGGAGCCTATGTCGTTTCCAAGGAAAATTTGGGTGTGAACGCAGGTTTGCTTGCAGGGGGCTCCTTGCTGGTGGATTACATCCTAACTGTAGCGGTCAGCATCTCAGCAGGGACGGACGCCATTACTTCTGCGTTCCCGCAGCTGCATCCGTACAATGTGGATATTGCCTGTTTACTTGTTGTCGCCATAACGATCTTAAATCTCAGAGGGATAACCGAGTCCGCCTCGATCTTGGCTTACCCCGTATATTTGTTTATTTTGGCCCTGTTTATTTTAATTGGCGTAGGCTTATATAAGGGGATGACAGGAGCCGTCTCACCGGAAACGCATGCTACATTGGGGACGCCAGTCGCCGGCATTACCTTGTTCTTGTTACTAAAAGCTTTCGCATCCGGGAGCTCTGCCTTAACGGGGGTTGAAGCTATCTCGAATGCCATACCTAACTTTAAGGATCCCGGACCGAACAATGCCTCCAAAACGTTAGCGGCTATGGGATTGCTGCTTGCCATTTTGTTCGCAGGCATCGTGTATTTGGCTTATGCCTACGGCATCGCGCCCAAAACGCAGGAAACCGTCGTCTCCCAGATTGCCTCTCAAACGTTTGGGAGGAATTATATGTATTATTTCATCCAGGGCACTACGGCCATGATCCTTGTGCTCGCCGCGAATACGGGATATTCCGCATTCCCTTTGCTCGCCGTTAATCTGGCCAGGGATAAATATATCGCCAGAATGTTTACGATCAGAGGGGATCGTTTGGGGTATTCCAACGGGATCATTTTCCTGGCGATTATGTCCATCATTCTGATCATCGCCTTCAAAGGCAAAACGGAGCATCTCATACCGCTGTATGCCGTTGGCGTGTTTATTCCTTTTACGCTCGCGCAAACAGGGATGCTGGTCAAGTGGATACGCGAGAAGCCTAAGGGTTGGATTGTTAAACTAACGGTCAATCTGATTGGCGCGTTGATTAGTTTTACCGTCATGCTGATTTTTTTCATAACGAAACTGGGGCAGGTCTGGCCTGTGTTTATTTTCCTTCCCTTGATTGTTTATACTTTCCACAAAATCAAGAAGCACTATGAGGCCGTAGGTGAGCAGCTGCGGATCACGACTTGTGAGCCTGCCATACCAATCGAAGGCAATGTGATGATCGTGCCTGTCGCGGGGATCACGCATGTGGTCGAGAATTCAATGAACTATGCCAAATCGTTGTCTCCGGACCAGATTATTGCTGTTTACGTGGCTTTTGACCGCGATACCGAGAAGCAATTCCAAGAGAAATGGGAGGAATGGCAGCCCGATGTGCGGTTAGTGACACTGCATTCTCACTATCGAAGCATCATTCAGCCGTTGACGAAGTTTATTGACACTGTGGAACATAAGGCGAAAGAGTCGAACTTTCGGGTAACCGTCTTGATTCCGCAGTTTATTCCCAAGAAGAACTGGCAGCATATTCTCCATAATCAGTCCAGCTTGCTGATCCGCGCTTTTCTGCTGTACCGGAAGGATCTGATTGTGACAACAGTACCATATCATTTGAAGAAGTAATGGAAAGAACGGCGAATCCTGCATGTTAAGATTCACTTCAGGCTAGGGCTTCCTGCTTTCATGATGTTCTCCGCGTGGTGTTCTTTTTGCACCCGTCTGATGAAAGCTTGAAGCTCTTGCTCTGTTTCACATACGGCAGCATGCTCCAACCAAACAAAGAACTTTTTCTTACATATCGCAGAAGCATGCAGCGGAAAGGTCTCTCTTGATTTTATAACATACAATCCCGCGGGAACGTCCCTCCATGGCGTTTTGAAAATCATGCGGATGGATAGCCGCGTTCGCTGCTTCCAGTCCTGCTCCTGCTGCTTGTTCCGGATGGACCGGTACATGTTCATGACAATGTAATGCTCGGAGACTTCCGTCCATTTGGAAAACCCTGATTGAATGGCGTTTTGCGTGATTTCGGATTTTTCCTTCATAAACCAGTACCCGACAATAATGGGAAAACGGTTATTTTCCTCTAGCCATAAGACACCGAACCACTCGTATTCTAAAGAAATCGGATTTAATACATGGGGGACTAATCCTAAATAATAAAGAGGAATGGATGCCATATCAGTTCTCCTTTTTGACGTCTGACTCTTATGAAATTGGATGGGGTGATTACTCTTTAATTTTAAGAGGGAACCGTATAAAAATGAGGTAAAGAATCATTAGAAATCGTATAAAAAATGTCTAAAAACTTAAGTGCTCTAATGGCTTGAAATGTCATAGAAGAATGGGATGCGGATGATAAAAGAATGAAAATGAAAGATTTCGGAAGCCCGGCTATCGAAAATAAATGCTTCACTATATTGGATGCGCTTTCATTTGCGGATTACGGCAAAAAACAAGAAATTAGTCTCTCCACAGCGTTTTACAAGGATTGCTAAAAGGCGTAACATTCGTTTCAACAACTTCACATTAAGCTTGAAAACGCTGAGTTCCCGAAAGGGGAACGGGGGAACCAATCAGAAGCCGATGAGTGTCATCCGCGGTTTCTTGGGGTGAATCCAAAGCAAGCGAAAGCTTGCCAAGGTAGGGCACTTCCAAGCCCGAATCCGACAGCTAACCTCGTAAGCGTAATTGGGAGAGAACTAACTTCTATCGTGCCTTCTACCAAAGCCCGAGAGTAGAGTATCTCTGCTTTAGGCTTCTTTTTGTTGTTCACATTTTGAGGAGAGTGAATCTATTATGTATTCGGAACCCCTGTCTCTAGTAAAAGAAAAAGAGGAATGTATCAAGCTTACCCAGGCCTGCAAGATTACCCGTATTGAATGTTTTCGTTTTGATTGTGAACTAGCGGATAGGCTGCACTCCGGGCACGGAAGTGACTGTCATTGCGGCTTGCTTACCCTCTCAACCAATCTCGGAACATGCGGTTTAGGGGAGTTCGTGATTCCATGCGGCAGCTTGAAAGGGGATTTCGTTCAGTGGGCTATTGTCTTCCAGAAGCTCAAAGGACTGACCCCTGAGGATGGCTTGCACTACATTCATCAGAAAGAAGAGGCATGGGGAGAGGTTCGAACACATTTAATAGAATCGGCTTTAACGGATCTATCTGCAAAGCTGGAGCATTCAGCTGGACGCCAGAAAGAACTAAGCTTCCTATGGAACCGCAATTATTTATTTGAGCATTCCGGGGCGTATATCTCTTTCTAGGGTGGTTGCTTTATTTTACGAGATACTTCGATAGTTGAAGGATCGTCAGGGTGAACTGACGGTCCTTTTTTAACATATAAGAATTTCTATGTTTGTAGGGGAACTACAGGGCGCTATATTGCGCAAAAGATCACTTTGCGTGAGGGAGAGGGAACTAGGGGCCGCTATTTCGCCATTTTGACACCTATTTGAACGATGGAGGTGGAATAAGAGCCTGTAGTTCCCCTCCAACCCACAAATTCCGCTATTTACTTAAATAGGGGAATGGAGTTCCCTTATTTATGGCGGGGCATCCATGTTTGGGATAAGTGTATGCAGCATGACTATTTATCTATCCTTATGTAGGAAGAATGCATGAATACAAGATTAACGATGTACGCCAAACCTAAGAACCGTCAGGAATTTCCACTTCCCTGACGGTTTTTCTTATCAAGTGACTCAGAGCATGGCTGATCTTTCGTTGAATTTGCCAAACTCGGCTAGATTTGACTCTGGGTTCACTGTCAATCGAAGAGCATTTTTATGCTTTTTTTATACGGATGTATGGGATTCTTTACCCCCTTTTTATACATTTCGGCGTTACAATGGGTCAGGAAAGGGGGCGGTGATTATCATGCAAAGTGATGTTTTGCTGATAGCTGCGCCGACCAAGGCAGGCGAGGAATTTATGAAGCAAACTAAGTTGGTTGGTCTTCCTTTTATTGCATTAACCAACAACAAGATGGAAAGAATCAGGTTAGAAGCGCAGGGAGTGAAACAAATCATCCAAGTAGATACGTTGGAGCAGAGAGCTTCCAACATTCCGGATTACCCGATCGGTAACGTCATCCTGTTCGAGGAGAGCTTGCCTTTATGCTGCCGGTACATCCAGATATGCCGCAGTTGGACATCAAGACCTATTTACGTCGTCACCCAGAGCGTAAATCCTAGATTGATTTACAAAGGGCTTGGTGCGGACTACGTTATTTATTCTAAAAATGGTGATGTTAAGTTTCTACTTTCATCCCTAAAAGCAAATAAAACCATAGATTCATTCTGACTTCTGGAGGAGGTGTGCTATGTACAACGATGTAACGATGGTCTTATTAATGGCATTAACATTTTTAGGGTTTTGGGGATTTTTTAAATATTGTGAAAAGGCGTAAGCTCATGCTTTCGACGAGAGTTTTTTTGGGAAAAAACGAGTAGGAGGTACTCAAATGATTGTTATTGGATTCATTGCATTTGCCATCATGGTGTATCTCGGTTTTGTTCTAGTGAAGCCAGAGAAATTTTAATTGTAGAATATGAGCTTATGTAAGCAGGGGGAGAACCTACTATGGGTATGGGATTGTTACAAGTAGTTATCACACTGGGAATTATCATGCTTTTGGTGAAGCCTGTGGGTAGTTACTTGGTCAAAGTTTTTAGCTATGAAAAGAGTGGTCTTGATCGTGTTTTTGCTCCTTTCGAGCGTGTATCTTATCGAATTATGGGAGTTAAAGAAGACGAAGCGATGGGGTGGAAAAAGTATTTAGGAGCTGTACTTTTAGTTAACTTTGTCATGCTGCTCCTCATGTATGCTGTATTTCGGCTTCAGAAATATTTGCCTCTTAATCCGGATGGAATCGGGAATATGCCGCCGGCTTTAGCCTTTAACACGGCTGTCTCTTTTATTACAAATACGAACTGGCAGGCCTACAGTGGTGAAAATGCACTTTCCTATTTCTCGCAAATGGTGGGGCTTACGTTCCCGATGTTTACATCGGCAGCAACTGGATTCGCTGTAGCCGTCGCATTCACACGCGGTCTGGTTGGCCGACAAGATAATCTCGGTAACTTTTACGTAGATTTGACTAGAGCGATAACACGTGTATTTATACCGCTTAGCTTCATTGTTGCTTTAGTCTTAGTTTTTCAAGGAATTCCACAAACCTTGTCGGGAGCCGTGCAGGCCACAACAATTGAAGGCGCTCAGCAAACCATTACCCGTGGTTTAGTTGCTTCTTTTGAATCCATTAAGCATATCGGAACCAACGGCGGAGGGTGGTTCGGTACGAATGCCGCACATCCTTTCGAAAATCCTACGCCAGTGGCCAACTTAATCCACATTATTTGTATGATGCTGCTGCCTACATCCCTTGTGTATGCATTCGGCTTAATGATCAAGAACAAGAAGCAAGGCTGGACGATCTTCGCTGCCATGGGCATCATCTTCCTGGTTATGGTCGCTACTGTGTTCTATGCCGAGTACAAAGGCGTGCCTGCGGTAGATGCGTTAGGCGTACACAGTAACATGGAAGGGAAAGAAGTCCGATTCGGACCATCCGAATCTGCCTTATTTACAGCCGTAACCACGGCTGCAACTACCGGCAGTGTGAACAATATGCATGAATCGCTTACACCGCTAGGCAGTATCGTTCCCTTTGCAGAAATGATGCTGAACAACGTGTTCGGGGGTAAAGGGGTCGGATTGTTAAATGGCCTGCTCTACTTGATTTTGTCTGTGTTCATCTGTGGGCTCATGGTTGGCCGTACGCCAGAGTTTTTAGGTAAAAAGATTGAAGGAAAAGAGATCAAACTGGCGGCCATCGCTATTCTAACTCACCCGCTCATCATTCTGGCACCGACGGCTTGGGCGCTTATACGTCCCGAATCAATCACTTCTATCTCCAATCAAGGTCTTCATGGTCTTTCGGAAGTGTTGTATGCTTTCACATCGGGAGCGGCCAATAACGGTTCTGCCTTTGGCGGCTTGAGCGCGAATACGAACTTTTACAATTTGGGGATCGGTATGGTCATGCTGTTTGGGCGTTACATTTCAATTATTGCGATGCTGGCCATTGCAGGCTCTCTAGCAGTGAAGCGCGTCGTTCCTGTTACGACAGGCACACTTCGTACGAATACACCTTTATTTATGGGGATTTTAATTATGATAATTCTAGTTATCGGAGCTCTAACGTTCTTCCCGGCGCTGGCATTGGGGCCGATTGCTGAACATTTGGCGGCGCATTAAGGATAGACTGTGAGCGGAGAGACTTTGAGCTAGACTCAAAGACCCTATATTAGGAGGATTGCATGGCCGTGGAACGTAAAAAAACTATGACAAAAGAAATCATGAATCAAGCTATCGTGGATTCGTTCAAAAAATTAAATCCCTGGGTGATGATGAAAAACCCGGTTATGTTTGTGGTCGAGGTAGGGACAGTCATTACGCTGCTGCTTTCACTCGCGCCGGATTTGTTTGGCTCGACAGAAGTCGGACGGGGTTATAACATCGCGGTGTTTTTGATTTTGCTCTTCACCTTGCTTTTCGCTAACTTCGCTGAAGCTCTGGCCGAAGGCCGGGGCAAAGCACAGGCGGATTCGCTACGGAAGACCAAATCCGATACAAAGGCTCGTCTGGTTCAAAGGGATGGTTCTTATAAGGAGGTTTCCTCAACTTCTCTCCGTAAGGGAGATGTGGTCCGCATTGAAATCGGTGAGATCATCCCCTCCGACGGTGAAATCATTGAAGGTTTAGCTTCTATTGATGAATCTGCCATTACAGGCGAATCAGCTCCTGTTATTAAGGAAGCGGGAGGCGACTTCTCATCCGTTACAGGAGGAACTCGTGTCGCTTCGGACTATATCGTTGTCAAAGTGACGACTGATCCCGGCGAATCGTTCCTAGATCGCATGATAGCGCTCGTAGAAGGAGCCAAACGGCAAAAAACGCCGAATGAGATTGCATTAACGACATTGCTTGCTGTTTTAACGCTCATCTTCTTAATCGTCATTATGACCATGGTGCCAATGGCGCAGTATTTGAACGTGAAGTTGGAGATTTCCACCTTGATTGCGCTGCTGGTCTGTCTCATTCCAACGACAATCGGCGGTCTTTTGTCCGCGATCGGTATTGCCGGTATGGACCGTGTCACGCAATTTAATGTACTTGCGATGTCAGGTAAGGCGGTTGAAGCAGCCGGGGATATCGATACGATGATTCTGGATAAAACAGGGACGATTACCTTCGGGAATCGGATGGCTTCCGAGTTTATTCCTGTGAACGGCTTGACTGCCAGAGACATTACGTTTGCTGCCCTGCAAGCGTCTGTGAAAGACGAAACACCGGAAGGACGCTCTATTGTTGAACTTGCCAATAAGCTCGGTGAATCTTGGCAAGCAGGTGCGTATGAAGGTGCGGAAGTGGTGGAATTCTCGGCTGATACGCGTATGTCAGGCCTTAATCTCGTAGGAGGCACAAAAGTCCGTAAAGGCGCGGTTGACGCGATTAAAAAATATGCAGCCTCTCTGGGAGGCAAAATTCCTATTGATTTAGAGACGATTACGAATCGAATCGCTAAGGCCGGAGGCACTCCGCTTGCGGTAGCGGTTAATGAGCGAATTTGCGGTGTTATTTACCTCAAGGATACAGTGAAACCAGGCTTGAAGGAACGATTTGCCGAGCTGCGCGCCATGGGGATCAAAACCGTCATGTGTACCGGGGATAACCCGCTGACAGCTGCGACGATTGCGCTTGAAGCCGGTGTAGACGAATTTATTGCTGAGGCGAAGCCGGAAGATAAAATTGCCGCGATTAAAAAAGAGCAGCAAGAGGGTAAATTGGTAGCCATGACTGGCGACGGAACGAATGACGCTCCTGCGCTGGCACAGGCGGATGTAGGACTTGCGATGAATTCAGGAACGATGGCTGCCAAAGAAGCGGCAAACATGATCGATCTTGATTCTGATCCGACTAAGCTGCTTTCTGTCATTTCTATCGGGAAACAGCTGCTGATCACCCGCGGAGCATTAACGACGTTTTCCATCGCCAACGACATTGCCAAGTACTTCGCAATTATTCCTGCGATGTTTATTCTAGCCATGCCGCAGCTGCAAGCTTTGAATATCATGAATCTGGCTTCGCCGGAGTCAGCCATTTTATCAGCGCTCATTTTCAATGCGATCATCATTCCTCTGCTAATCCCAATTGCGATGAAGGGGGTTAAATACCGGGCGATGTCAGCTGATAAATTGTTGTCGCGCAATGTTCTGTTATACGGTATCGGCGGTGTCGTTGTGCCATTCGTCGGAATTAAAGTCATTGATATGGTGCTTCACGGTTTAAACATCGTGTAAAGAGATAGAGAAATGAGGAGATAGCGATATGAAATCGGTTTTTATAGCAATACGGGTGTCTTTATTGTTCATGATCGTCTGTGGGCTCATCTATCCACTCGCAACGACAGGTGTAGCTCAGGTCTTATTTCCTAAACAAGCGCAAGGAAGTCTCATAGAGTCGGGCGGTGCCGTGATTGGCTCGGAATTGCTCGCTCAAAATTTTGAGTCACCGAAGCTGTTTCATCCAAGGGGCTCTGCAGCCAAATATGATCCGACTGCTTCATCCGGCTCCAATACAGTGGTAGCCTCAGACGATTATGCAGCGGCAATGCTTGAAAAGATTGATGCATTGAAAATAGAAAATCCAAATCTAAAGGACATTCCCGCTGATTTAGTAACCGTATCAGGCTCGGGCTTCGATCCGGACTTATCGCCGGAAGGGGCCAAGGCCCAAGTGCCTAGAATCAGTAAGGAAACCAGGATTGCGGAGCAGCAGTTGAATGAGCTCGTTGACCGGCTTACGAAAGCGCGGCAGCTTGGAATCTTTGGAGAGCCTAGAGTCAATGTAACCGAGCTGAATATAGAACTGCTAAAGCAAGTGAAATTGTAAGAGCAGGCAGCCACTCTCTATTTGGAGAGTGGTTTCTGCGTCATTTTAGGGAGTAGGAGAATGATGCTATGTGGATGGTTTCAAACGCAAAACACCGGAGGAAATTCTGTTATCCATCTCCAAGCTGCACCGCGGGAGCCTGAAAATATATATCGGAGCGGTAAGTGGCTCAGGGAAGACGTACCATATGCTGCGGGAAGGGCATAATCTGAAGCAGCAGGGGATCGATGTGGTCATTTGCGCGGTCTCGACACTGCAAAGGCCGGAAACCGTGGAACAACTGGGGGACTTGGAGCGGGTGCCGAGCATTCATTGGATGAAAGATGGCGTGGAACAAAAGGATCTGAATATAGACGCCTTGCTCGAAAGAAACCCGGAGGTCGTCCTCGTAGACGGGTTAGCGCATTGTAATCGAGCAGGCGCTCGCTTTCCATCCCGGTTGGATGATATCAAGTTTCTACTTTCGAAAGATATTAGTGTCATTACCACGGTGAATGTGTATGAGCTGGAAGAAGCAATGGAGGTTGCTCATAAGCTGACAGGCATCGAAGTGGGGCACTGCGTGCCTTCGGACACGTTGGAGTTGGCGGATGAGGTTAGATTAATCGACGCGACGCCAGAGACGATACTAAACCGGCTGGAGGAAGGGCATCTCAAAGGGAATCAAGATGCTGCCGTCTTCAAGCGCGGCAACTTGGGGGTGCTGCGGGAGCTGGCGCTTCGTCTCGTAGCTGAGGATGTGAATGAATCCTTGGAGGAGCATCGCGAACAAATGGGCTTCTCCGGACCTTCCGGGGCAATGGAGCGGATATTGGTCACAACCCAATATCATTGGAACGGCTCGATTTATGTGCGCCGGGGACAACAAATCGCCAAACGATTGAATGGCGACCTGCATGTGATCACGCTGCGCAAAGTAAATAAGCCGCTTTCGAAGGAAGGGGCGACTTTCCGCAGATCGATCATGAAGCTTGTGGAGAAAATCGGCGCAAAATTTGAGGAGCTTCCGCTGCGGAACCGCCGCTGCATCCCGCAAATACTGGTTGATTATGCGACAAGCCATAAAGTAACGCGCATTGTCATGGGGCATTCCAGACAAACGAGGTGGCAAACTTTGTTGCAAGGCTCCATCATCAATGGCTTGCTCAAGAGAACGAAAAATATCGACCTGTTCGTAGTGGCGGATCGAGCGTCCCAAGAGGGGGAGCGCATTCTTCCGGCACATATTCAAGTGGTTAAGGAGCCCTACAAATATAAGCGTCTGAGCAGGCAGGAAGTGCAGGCTAAGATCGAAAAAATCAAGCGGGGCCGGTTCAAGGTTTACATCGGAGCCGCCCCCGGCGTAGGCAAGACCTACACCATGCTGCGGGAAGGCAACGATTTGATCAAAAAGGGAATCGATGTGAAGATCGGCCTGCTCGAGACGCATGGGCGCAAAGAGACCATACAGCAAATTGGCGAGCTTGAGACCGTCCCGCGCGCGGAGATTATGTATCAGAATGTACGACTTGAGGAAATGGATACGGAAGCGATTATCCGTCTGAGGCCTGAAGTGGTCTTGGTCGACGAATTGGCGCATACGAATGTACCCGGGAGCAAGCGCAAGAAGCGGTTTGAGGATGTACTGGACATTCTGGAGGCGGGCATTTCGGTCATTGCAACCGTGAATGTGCAGCACCTGGAGAGCTTGAATGACGCCGTGGAACAAATCACAGGGATTCGCGTGCGGGAAACGGTCCCTGACAGTCTGCTGCGCGCAGCGGATGAGGTACAGCTTATTGATGTTGCCCCTGGGGCTCTGCAGCTGCGCATGAAAGAGGGCAAAATTTATGCAATGGCCAAGGTTGAACAGGCGCTTCACCATTTTTTCAAAACGGGCAACCTGATCGCCCTGCGGGAGCTTGCGCTGCGCGAGATTGCCGACGACGTCGACGAACGCTTGGAGTCTATGGAGCGGAAGAATTCCCTTCGCGGGCCATGGCGAAGAAAAGAAGTCATTTATGTGTGCGTGACGGAAATCGCCCAAGCCGACCGCTTGATCCGCCGGGGATTTCGGATTGCGCATCGTTTGAAAGCGGCATGGCATGTAAGCTTTATCGCAAGAGGCGCTGCCGAGGAAGTTGGGAACAAGCTGGAGGCTCTGGAGAAACTGACCGCCACATTAGGAGGCGAGTTTTCGTATACGGAAGTGGGCAGTCATAAGCAAATTCCGCAAGTATTTGCCAGTCTGGCAAGCGGAGCGGGAGCGACGCAAATCATCGTATGGAACGATGCGATGGTACGAAAGCTGCTTCCTTTGGCCCGCCAGATGGATGTATTGATCGTTGCAGACTATGCGATGTGGCAAACATCCGGAAATAAGGTAAAATGATGGCATGATAAATAAACGTATGGATAGCTGGGTCAGTTGGCAATCGTATGGGAGCACGGCTCTATTCGTTGCCCTCGTGACCGTATTTCTGAAAACATTTGGCTCCTTTCTGGGTCTTGTGAACATAGCACTTCTTTATTTAGTTCCCGTACTTTTCAGTGCCGTACGATGGGGCAGAGGACCCTCTTTTTTCGCTGCGGCCGTGGGGATATTATCCCTTGATTTCTTATTTGTCCCTCCCATCTTTAGTCTTACAGTTGCAGATTTGCGCTATTTGATCTCTTTTCTAGTATTTATATCCGTTGCTGCCCTTACAGCAAGCTTGGCCTCCAGGCTTCGGAGCCAATTTCATCAAGCGCAGCAGCGGGAAGCCAGTACGGCTGCTTTGTATGAGCTCAGCCGGAAGATAACGGCGATTTCGGATATTGATGTGCTGCTTCAGCATATCGTACAGCACGTTTCCGAAACGCTGAACACGAAGGTTGCTATCATTTTGCCGAATGCGCTGGGGGAGCAGCAGGTAGAAGCCTATTCCATGGATGGCGCCGAATGGGCGAAGGATGAATCGCACTTGTCCATTGCAGCTTGGGTATACGAGCATCAGGCGCCGGCAGGCCGTGGGACAGCTGCCTTGCGGGAGTCGTCGCAGCTTCACGTCCCTCTGCATACGGCCCGTCAAATGCATGCCGTATTAGCTGTCGATGCCCGCGGTCACAGCCTTACTCAAATGCCGGAGCTGCTGCGGACGATCGAAGCGCTGGCCGATTTGGCGGCTGTCGCGATATCACGCGTTAAACTGGCCAATGAAGCCAAGGTGGCGCAGCTTACGGCGGAGTCGGAGAAGCTTAGGACTGCGTTGCTGGATTCGCTTTCGCACGAGCTGCGAACCCCTTTAGCGGCCATCATCGGCTCGGTAACCGGCTTATTAGAAGGGGAGGCCGTCTTTAGCCCGGAAGACAGGCGCGAGCTGCTGCTGACGATCCGGGAAGGCTCGACGCGGATGAATCGGCTGGTAGGCAATCTGCTGGGCATGGTTCGGATTGAGAGCGGCATGCTGCGGCTCAATAAAATGTGGTGCGGCATCGAGGATATTGTGGGTGTTGCACTTTCGCAGCTGAAGGATGCTTTGCAGAGCAGAAAGGTCAGCATTCGCTTCGCTCCCGAACTGCCATCGGTTCCTGTGGATGATGTGCTGATTGAACAAGTGCTGATCAATGTGATCAGTAATAGCATTAAGTATTCGCCGGAAGGGAGCGAGATCGTTATTGAAGCGGACTATGACCGGGATATGCTCCATTTGTCCATCGCAGATCAAGGGATCGGCATTGCTCCGGGAGATCTCGAACGCGTATTCGAGAAGTTTTACAGAGGCCAGCTGACCAAGCATATTCCGGGAACAGGCTTAGGCCTTGCCATCTGCAAAAGTATCGTAGAAGCGCATGGCGGGCAGATTACGGCGAGCAAAAATGAGCCGCAGGGAACGGTTTTCCGCATAAGCTTGCCTTTACAATTCGCTGAGAAAGATGGGGATAGATATGACACCTACAGGGGCGAAAATTTTAATCATTGATGACGAGGCGCAAATCCGCAAATTGCTGCGGGTTACGTTAACCGCGCACGGCTATGAAGCGTCCGAAGCCGCCACAGGACAAGAAGGCTTGCTGCAGGCCACGATGGTGCGCCCCGATCTGATTGTTCTTGACCTTGGTTTACCCGATATGACGGGGATGGAGGTATTAGGGCATATTCGGGAATGGTCTACGGTGCCGATTATTATCCTTACTGCTCAAGATCAGGAGCAGGATAAGGTCGCAGCTTTGGACCGGGGAGCGGATGATTACGTAACGAAACCGTTTGGGATGGGCGAATTTATGGCCCGTATGCGGGTCGCCTTGCGGCATATCGCCAAAACACAGGATGAGCCGGTGCTGAGGCTGGGCCAGCTTGTCATTGACTTGGCGCAGCGGGCCGTGGAACTGCGTGGCGAGAAGCTTAAGCTGACGCCTACCGAATACGATTTGCTGAAAGTGCTGGCTCTTAATGCCGGACGCGTGATGACGCACCGCCAACTGCTCAAGCAGGTTTGGGGCGGCTCGCAGTATGAATCTGACAGCCAGTACTTAAGAGTGTATGTCGGCCACTTGCGAAAAAAGATCGAAGAAGATTCCACAAGGCCTCACTATATTCTCACGGAGCCCGGAATCGGTTACAGATTTGCTTGGCAGGAGTAATTTTTCAGCTTCCCGTATAGGCACCCCTCACTTGTGGAAAATTAACACAAATGAAAGCAACATGGGGGGTAAGTTAAGATGAGCAAGCTGGATCAGCAATTATCGGTCTTCTCCTTAGGCGGCATCAACGAAATCGGTAAAAATATGTACATCGTCCAATATGCAAATGATATTGTGGTCATCGATTGCGGCTCCAAATTCCCGGATGAAACTTTGCTTGGCGTTGATCTCATCGTTCCTGATATTACCTACTTACTTGAAAATAGCGATAAAGTCCGTGCGCTGGTAATTACACATGGGCATGAAGATCATATCGGAGGCATTCCCTATATTCGCAAACAAATCAATGTACCAATCTATGCAACCCGCTTAACGCTTGGGCTTATTGAAGGCAAGCTGAGAGAAGCGCGCCTGCTGGCGAATACAGAGCTTATCGAGATTACCTCGGATTCGACAGTAGAGCTGGGCAGCATCACATCCACCTTTTTCAAAACAAACCACAGCATCCCCGATTGTTTAGGGGTTGTTTTCCATACCCCCGAGGGAACGGTCGTCCATACGGGAGATTTCAAATTCGATCTAACGCCGGTCAATAATCAATATCCGGATATTCATAAAATGGCGGATATCGGCTCGAAGGGAGTGACGCTGCTCTTATCCGAGAGCACGAATGCGGAGCGCCCGGGCTACACGCCATCAGAAAGCCAAGTGGGGAAGCACATTGAGGAGGCTTTTCATAAAGCGAAGCAAAAAGTGTTCATCGCCACCTTCGCTTCAAATGTACATAGGCTTCAACAAGTGATTGATGCCGCGGAAGCGACGAATCGTAAACTGGCTTTGCTGGGCCGAAGTATGGTGAACGTCGTGAAAGTCGCCTCCGAGCTAGGCTATTTAACGGTTCCTGATGGGATGCTGGTGGAAGCGGGCGAGATTGACCGTCTGGATTCCCATCGAATTGCCATTCTCTGCACGGGCAGTCAGGGAGAGCCGATGGCTGCCTTGTCCCGGCTATCCCGATCAAACTACAGGAATGTAGAAATCCACCGGGGGGACACGGTCATCCTATCTTCATCGCCGATTCCAGGGAATGAACGCAATGTGTCCAAGACCGTGGACAATTTGTTTAGCCTTGGGGCGGAGGTCATCTATGGCTCAAGCTCGGTGACCGGCATGCACGTTTCCGGGCACGGAAGCCAGGAAGAGCTTAAACTGATGCTGACGCTCATGAAACCGAAGTATTTCATTCCCATACACGGAGAGTATCGCATGCTTCACCAGCATCGCATTTTGGCGGAGTCGGTCGGCGTCGAGCCTGCAAACATATTCATCTTGAATAACGGGGACGTTGTAGACATCAAAGAGGAAGCAGCGACGCAAAGCCGCAAGGTCACTGCGGGCAATACGCTGGTCGATGGTTTGGGCGATGTGGGGAATATTGTTCTGCGCGACCGGAAGCAGCTATCGGAGGACGGGATCCTTATTGTGGTTCTCCTGCTTAGTAAAACCGACGGCAAGATTTTGGCAGGGCCTGATATCATCTCGAGAGGATTCGTCTATGTGCGAGAGTCCGAAGATCTCATTGACCAAGCAAGCATTCTCGCAGCGGATACGGTGAACAGGCTGCAATCGGGACAAGAGCAGTTGAATCAATGGAATGTGCTGAAAATTAACGTGAAAGAAGTGCTGGGTCGTTTCTTTTATGAGAAAACAGGACGTAGGCCGGTGATTCTTACCATTATCACGGAGTTCTAGCAGGAAGGACAGGCTTTCCTCCCCTGCATGGGAACCATGATCCTCTATTTGGCTGCCAATCGACACTGTTTCCCATTTGAGGGAACTGCGATCCGCTTTTCCCGCATTTTCCCTGAAAATATGAGATTTCGTGACAAATAAGTCCCTGTAGTTCCCTTCGGCCTGTGAAATTAGCCGATTTGTTCCAAATAATGCACAGTAGTTCCTATAAGCTTTGGGAATGAGTGTACAGGCCCATATCTCCAATAAAAAGAGACTGTCCTTAAAGTAGTTTGTTCTACTTTGGGACAGTCCTTTTCCTTTTTCAGCTATACAGGCAGCAGCAGCACTTTGCCTGAGCTCATGTTGGCCGTGTACTGCTTGATCGCGTCTGCGGTTTGAGAAAGCGAGAATGTTTGACTGATCTCGGTCTGGATCTGTGATCCGACCGACTTTTTCATCGAGCCCTGCAGCGACAGCAGCTCAAAGATGGATTGTGTCTTCACCCAATCGGACGCCCAGAAGCCTGTGATCCGCTTCCGGCGGAAAACAAGATCATCTGCGTTGATCGTTGTCGTGTTTCCTCCCAGAAGGCCGTATTGAAACAGCGTGGAGCCGTCGGGCAGCGCCGAAAGCACGGTGCCTGTCAAGTCCCCGCCTACGGCATCGAAGCAGACGGCAGCGCCAAGGTCGTGAGCCTTATGCTTAAGTTCATCTTCGAAGGCAGGGGAGCTGCTGTTAACGATATGCTGTCCGCCTATTTCTCTAAGAAGCTGGGCATGCTCCTCTTTGCGGACAACGCTAATGACTGGAATGCCCTCTTCTTTGGCTAGCTTCACCAGGATTCTGCCCAAAGCGCTGGCTCCGGCCGTCTGCACGATCGCTTTGGATTTGTGCTGCTTGGCAATCTTCACCATAGCCATGGCACTTGCCGGATTGACGAAGAAGACGGCACCCTGCTCATCCGAAACGTGGTCAGGCAGAACCATGCACGTCATCGCGCTGGCTTTCGCATACTCCGACCAGGAACCGTAAACCTCGGATACGAAGGCTACGCGTTTTCCTTTTAGCATACGGGCTACAAGGCTATTGCCTGTTGCAATAACCGTTCCGCACCCTTCCATTCCGCCGACCGACGGCAATGCCCGTTTAACGCCGTAATGGCCGGAAAGAAATAATAAGTCCGCGGGATTAATGGAGGCCGCATGAACCTTGATGAGCACTTCGCCGCTGGATATGTCGGGAATCGGCGTCTCACCGATTTCAATGCCGGAAACCCCGCTGTATGTTTTGATCATCGCGGCTTTCATAGTTTGTGCCATATGTAAGGACCCACCTATCATAGATGTAATTACAACTAATATTCACTGTATTATATAATACGGTATGAACAGGTGGGTTTTGATAACATCAAATTTACACTAAGATTTGGTCAAAAGGGTGCCTGGGGCACCCTTTTGTTCCGAGGATTAAGGTTATAATTGATTCATAAAGCCATGGGCGATATTCAGGTCAGAGGGCATAAATTTGTTGGTGCCTGATTTAATCAGGCCGGCGAGGACAACACAGTTCGAGGCAATCGCACTGCGCATCCACTTGGGATCAAGGGGGGAGTTAGCTTCTAGAGCAGGAAGATCTAGCAGAGCCAGTTGTCTGGCGAGCAGTGTGAAGTCGCTTCTTGAGCAGTAGAGATCCTGATCAAGCTCAATCTGGAAGTGACGCAGATACGTCTTCTCACCGCCGGTGAAAGCAAACTGCCCCAATGACGCGGGTAAGCGGGAGGAAAGCCATTTGATGCAGGTTGTGATCTGCCTTTGATGCGGCGGCTTAAGCAAATGGAATTCCTGATTCAAATCGGCAATCCCAAACGGAATGAGATAAGGAGCTTCACACTCCTTCGTAATAATTTGAATGCTGCTGTTTCCAGCATTGATGACATCAAGATGGCTGGGGATATCTGATTGGCTAATGGCTTTCCGCAGAAGCTCGGCTTCCTCTTTCTGGCTGATGGTCCGATAGGCAATCCGCAAATTATTGCATATTTCTTTCATATGCTCAGAGAGGAGGGGAGATCTTCGCATCGCTTCCGTTCCGATGGCTTCCACGGTTCCTTGGGAGGACCCATCGAGTAAAGGCCCCTGTGCAGACAGTAAGGTCTTAATCTTATCTTCTATTGACGGAAGGCAGATCTCGCTCTCCAAAAGCTCCCATATGAGAACGTCCACTTCTTCGATGCCGATGTCTGATTTCTTGAACACTTTGGCACTGTGACTGCCCAAATCCAAAATTAGTTTATCACTATTCATAAGAGTTCACCTGTTTGTCCCTTAAGTAATGGTTATCGCACTTGTGAATCCATGTTTAGTTAGCTGCCATATGATGTATAACCGACTTTTTCTTGTAAATAAAGGCTTCAGAAGTCCAATAATAAATGATTATTGATTTCTATGTCAACCAATTTTTGTTAAATTTTAGGACGAGATATGATTAAGCAACTGTTTCAACAAATTGCTTGGTTTTACGACAAAGAAAGGCGTTACAGGAGCTCTCCATATCCAAAAAGACCTGATCCGCTAATGGATCAGGTCTCGTCTTATAAAACAAATTTATAGCCTACGCCCCAGACGGTTTTTATGTATTTTGGTTCTTTGGGGTTGGCTTCAATTTTCCTTCGTAAATTCGTGATATGTACATCGATGGCGCGATCGTTGACATAGGAGTCAAAGCCGCGCAAAGCGTTAATCAGGTCTTCCCGGCGATAGACGCGTTCGGGGTGTTCGTACAGCAGCCGTATGAGCTCGAATTCGGAGAATGTCATGTCGACGGATTCGCCTCGCACATAGAGCGTTCTTTTTTCCAAATTAATGTTCAAATCCATCGGCGGTACCGTAACAGCCTGCTGGATAATCTGCTCTTCGGGTGGAAGGACCTGTTTAAACCGGCGCAAAAGTGCTTGGATGCGGGCCTTCATCTCATGCATACTAAAGGGCTTACATAAATAGTCGTCAGCACCTACTGTGAATGCTTCAGGGTTAGGCAAGGCTTAACCCAAGCGCGTTTACGGATATGAGAATAGAACGCCATGAGCATCAGGGGAAGAATGAGTTTAAGGCCGTAATACGCGGCCACATGCCACCCGTATACACTTCGTATCATGTCAAAGCAACTAGCGCCATGCTGTTGGTTGCCCGGACGGAGGGAGCAAAAATCACGCGGAGAGCGGAGGCGGAATTCCGCCTAAGGGCTGATTTTCAAGCAGCCATTCTCTTTTACAATAAAACACGGATAGCTTTGAACGGTGACGAAGAGAGGGTGGGGACACTGCACAATTGGTTGTCCAGGCGGGGGTATCCGCTCTTATGGGGTTGGTATATCACGATACATATGGCGCTGATCCAACGTGGAGGCGGTTTGCTTCGAGGCGTTCTCATTCTCCTTAACGATGGGCAAGTCTGGATACTAGGCGGGGCATGGCGGCACCGGCAGCGGATTTTTCGGTTCAGCTTCCGAACAGGAGTTGTTTCCATACGTTGGGAAAGACGAGATGGTTAGAGGAGATTGGAGAAGGTGGATTTGGGGCGCGTTTCGTGTAAATAAAAAAAGAGGGTATCCTCAAGTAGAATCATCTACTGAAGATGCCCTCTTCCTATTGGCTAGAACACCTTGGTTGTCCAAGACTCACAATTCCAGGTTTCCGTCACGATGTCGCGATAGAAGTCCGGTTCGTGGGAAATGAGCAGAATGCTGCCTTTGTAAGCCTGAAGCGCACGCTTAAGCTCATCCTTGGCGTCCACATCCAAATGGTTGGTCGGCTCATCGAGCACGAGCAGGTTCGTTTCACGGTTGATCAGCTTACATAGACGGACTTTCGCCTTCTCGCCACCGCTCAGTACAACAACTTTGCTCTCAATGTGCTTCGTGGTGAGGCCGCATTTGGCTAACGCCGCGCGCACTTCGAATTGTGTGAACGAAGGGAACTCATTCCACACTTCCTCGATACAAGTGTTGTTGTTGGAATCTTTGATTTCTTGTTGGAAGTAACCGATTTGCAGGTTATCTCCTTTTTGAACAGAGCCGGACACAGGCGTGATTTCCCCTAAAATACTCCGCAGCAACGTCGTTTTCCCGATACCGTTCGCACCGACAAGCGCAATCTTCTGTCCGCGTTCCATACGCAGGTTCAGAGGTCTGGACAACGGTGAGTCGTAGCCGATTACGAGCTCGGTCGTTTCAAAAATGAGCTTGCCCGATGTACGGCCTTCTTTGAAATTGAACTGCGGTTTCGGTTTCTCCTTTGCCAGCTCGATGACATCCATTTTGTCGAGTTTCTTCTGTCTGGACATCGCCATGTTCCGTGTCGCAACGCTCGCTTTGTTACGGGCTACGAAATCTTTGAGCTCGGAGATTTCCTGTTGTTGGCGCTTATAAGCAGATTCAAGCTGCTGTTTTTTCATTTCGTGGACTTGTTGGAAATGGTTGTAGTCCCCAACGTAGCGGTTTAATGCCTGATTTTCCATGTGGTAAATCAGATTGATGACACTGTTCAGGAACGGAATGTCATGGGAAATCAGAATGAAAGCATTCTCGTATTCCTGAAGATAACGTTTCAACCATTCGATGTGCTGCTCATCTAAGTAGTTGGTCGGCTCATCGAGAAGCAAAATGTCCGGCTTTTCGAGCAGCAATTTCGCCAGCAATACTTTCGTCCGCTGCCCACCGCTTAAATCGTTGACATCCTTCTCTAAGCCGATATCGGTAAGCCCCAGCCCGCGAGCGGTTTCCTCGATTTTGGCGTCGATCATGTAAAAGTCTTGATTCGTCAAAGTATCCTGAATCGTGCCGACATCCTCGAGCATCTGTTCAAGCTCTTCCGGGCTCACGTCGCCCATTCGGCCGTACATGTCGTTCATTTCCTGTTCCATGTCGAACAGGTATTGAAAAGCTCCCTTCAGAACGTCGCGGATCGTCATGCCTTTGCTTAGCACAGCGTGTTGATCCAGGTAGCCAACGCGCATGCGCTTGGACCATTCAACCTTTCCGTCATCCGGCTGAAGCTTGCCCGTAATAATGTTCATAAAGGTCGATTTACCTTCACCGTTTGCACCGATGAGTCCGATGTGCTCCCCTTTGAGCAGGCGGAACGAGACGTCGTTGAAGATGGCGCGGTCTCCAAAGCCGTGACTTAATCTTTCTACGTTTAATATACTCATGAAATAACACCTTTTCTCTTAAACTTTTTCTCGTTTTATTATAAGCGTTATGGGAGGAAAAACTCAATGAATCAGTACGCAAAAATGTGACTTGATTAGGTATATAATGCTTCCAGAATAAGGGGATGGTAAGAAAAGCTAAACCAAAAGCAGGGTGATCCTATGACAACGACTGGCGTTCAACCGCTAACTCCCTATCTGCATGAAAATATAGCGCGGATTATCGATCAGTTTGGAGAAAGCAGTGACATTGTCATCAGAGAACTGGGCATCGGTCTATCGGGCGAGCTGCCGGCCGCGATTGTATTCACGGACGGACTGGCGGATCCAGCTGCCATTCATGAATTATTAGATTCCCTTATACTCTTCTCTGGAGACCTTCGGAACTCAGATGGCAGTGTCTTATCCGATATTCCGGGTGCATTGGAGCGATATCCTTTTAAGCTTATACACGATAGGAAATGCCATTATTTATTCGTAGCGGATAACGAAAAAGACCCGAGGGCCATTTCCCTCAGGTCTTGTGGTATTCTGTGTCTTTATTTAAGGCAGGCGGACGGATGCGCGGTACAAGCGGCTGTTCCAGTCCACTTTGCTGTTTAACGATTCCGCTACGAGGCGGAGCGGAACATACATGCGGCTGTCCTCCATGATTTGCAGCGGGACGGGTACGGGGACGGATTTGCCGTTCACCGTAGCGGTGGAGCTGCCGTCTTTTAGTTTCAAGGTGACGCCAGCATTCGTGATGGTCGCCGTCCGCGTTGCGGCATCCCACTGAAAACCGGCATTCATCGCAGTGATGAAGGGGCGAATCGGAACAACGGTCGTCTCCTTGACGATAAAGCCGCTATAGTCGTATACAGGCTGCCCATTGATGTCGATTTGCACCTTCGGCTTGTCCAGCTTGCGCACGAGGAGCGCATTGCTCAGCTCGCGGCCGGGATAAGTCAACATTGTGCCGTTGGCGTACAGCCCTGAGCTGGACCCGCCATCCATATTCATGGCTTCCTTCAGCCCAAGCTGGATGGCAATGGCGGCGAGCTGGGACAGCGTTGCACTCGGCACGGTTCCCATCACGAGACGATCGGACCCGTCGATGCCGATGAAGCTTCGCGCCGCGGAGGATTGCGTCACTTTCGGGTCGGAGAAGCCGTCCCTTTTGACGTCGAGATCAACGGAGCCGCCTGTGACCAGCTTCGGACCGGCCCCGATCGCTGCCAGCCACGACTGGGCGTTCAGAGAGCTGCCTCCTTCGCCTTTGGCCAGGAGCTCTTTCGTGACTCTGTCTCCGACGTCCAGATTCGGCAGTACGTACTGCCGGTTGTTGGCACTGTTACCGACAAACAGAACGTAGCCGCCTGGAGGAACCTGCACGGAATCGTTCGTGATGCGCGTGATGATCCCACCCTCGATGACGACTTTCGTACCGCCCGCGAAGCCGATCCAGCGGCCAAAATCCGGCGTGTACCAGACGACCTGGTCGGTGCTGCCTTCTCCGTAATATTTGTTAACCCCCCAGGGATTAATGGTGTAAGTGCCAGACCCTTCGCTCACGCGTACGGCGATGTCGAGGTCCACGAACTGAATGCCAGGAACTTTATCCCGATTTAGAAAAAAGGTCTGGTTTTCCCCGGAATGCAAAGCCTCGCCAGCTTGCAGCAGCGTACCATTCGGGTAACGGATGGTAGAGTCGGACTCATACGCATTGAAAAACGTGCCGTTAATCGCGGCAACCGCTCCTTCGCGTTCTGCGATGGCCTGTAAGGGAGAGTCATGCCCAATCCCTCCGTCGGCTAAGGCGGGGGCGAGCTCCAGTGTCGGGTCGGTCAGGTCGATCGTGACGACACTTACGTTAAAGGCTTTACCCTGGGCGGTCACCTGCTTAGTCACAGCGTTAACGGAAGGGGAATAGAGCGCGGATGCCGGTGTACCCCCTGCGAAAAGAGCAGCTGTCAACAGGAGAGCGGCTCCGGGTTTCATTATTTTATGGCGAAACATCAGGTTGTCTCCTTTTAGGTTCAGTCGAATGTTGCCGAAACCTGTCCGGCTCTCTATATGTTTCGGATGAACAGGCCTTTTTGGTTACGTCCGGCGGCTGGCCAAAGAAAAACACCGGCGCAGATAGCGCCGGTGCATAGGGTTTAGGCAAGTTTCGCCAAGTATTCTTCGAGTTGACCGAACGTTCCGCCAAATCCTTGCTGCATGTTCTCTGCCATGGAAGCGAAGAATGCAGCTTCTTCTTCGGTAGGGTTCACAGGGCCTCCGCGCATCGTAAGAAGCGTTTTGCCATCCTGCTCTTCGAACGTTAGGACATTCATAATTTCAAGCGGGAAAACAGGGCTGAATGGGGCACGTACCGTATTGGCTTCCTCATCGGAGAACGAGTTTGTGAAAACAAGTTTTTCCGGAGGCGTAATTTCGCCATAAACAAATTTCCCCCACATTTGGAACCCTTCAGGAGACTTCATGCTGTAATGGAACACGCCGCCAGGACGAAGATCCAGGGAGGCTACTTCCAAATTCATTCCTGTCGGTCCCCACCAGTTTAGCAGATGCTCAGGCTCCGTCCAACATTTGAAGACAAGCTCGCGGGGAGCGTTAAACGTGCGTGTAATGACTAACTGAAAGGCATTTGAAGTTTCAGACATGGGTAATGACCTCCATAATTTGGAATAGTAGAGTGCGGTTGAATCGAAATAAATCGAGCCTTCCTTCCACAATGAGTGGCAACCAGCGGCAGGCTCGCGGAGACAGCGCTATGACTTGTCGTCCGAATTATTTTCTTTGCGTTGCAATTCCTGTAAATAGGCATCTAAGCGGTCGAAGCTCTCGTCCCAAATACGGCGGAAAGACTTCACCCAGGCGTCTAGCTCTTGAAGCGGCTGGGGCCGCAGCTTGTAAATCCGCCGATTGGCGATCGGTTGAACCTCCACGATTCCGGCCTCGCTGAGGACGCGGAGATGTTTGGAAACTTGGGGCTGGTTGAGCCCAAGTCGATCGGCGATTTCCCCCACGGTGAGGGGACCGTCACGCAAGAGTTCGACAATGTGCAATCGGTTGGGCTCGGCGAGAGCGCTCATAGTCGAATTCATATTTGTAATATACCTCATTCGGAATATTCCTGTCAAGGAATATATAGAAATGCAGAGAAGTGTGAGGCAGTCGCTGGGATTTGAATAGTATTGCCGGATGGCGGACGGGTTATTTCTGGGGCAGGGGCGTGTGTATTGGAGAGTAACATTAGGTGGGAAGGGCGTGTGCAAGAGAGTAGCATTGAGGGGCAGGAGCACTGGATACTGGAGAGAAGTATTCGGGTGAGGAGCGTGTGCTGGAGAGTAACATTAGGAGGGAAGGGTGTGTGCAAGAGAGTACATTGAGGGGCAGGAGTGATGGATGTAGGAGAGAAACATTCGGAGGAGGTGCGTGTACACTGGAGAGTAACATTAGGAGGGAAGGGCGTCTACAAGTGAGTAGCATTTCGTATCGTGTGCGGAAAGGGAACTACAGGCCGCTATTTCGGCGATATGGGTCGATTGCAGGGTCTAGCGGAATCTACAGGGTCTTATTTGCCTGAAAAGCGGCTATAACGCTTAAAAACAGCAAAATAGAGGACCATAGTTCCCATTGGACCGCGAAATGGCGCATTCCGCAGAGAATAGAGGACCATAGTTCCCACTATTATCCAGCTTCAATAACAAAAGGCCACCCAAGGAGGTGTAAACACCTCGAGGGCAGCCTTTTTTACAAGGTCGGTATGCTTTCAGCCTAGGCTCCGGCCTGTTTGCCGGTGAGCGCACCTTCGAAAGCATCAATGATGAACAAAAATCTCTCAGCCTCCCGGAACACGTGGTCAGCGAGCAGCGGATGGATGATGCTTTTGATCCGGCAAGCCTCGATCAGATCTCTGGCCGTCTTTTTGAAGTCACGGAGGGAAGCGACGGAAACGCGGTTCTGATCTAAGAATTGCCCCAAAAGCGGTTCAGTTTGCGACTGCGGCCGCATGCCGCTCAAATCGATGGCTTGGAATAGCAGCTGATCAAAGTCATGGCTGAAGTTGCGGGCTTGCTCCACTAATTGCCGCTCGGACGGGTCCAGCAGATGTCCGATGAACTTGGCATGATCCGCCATAATCCGTAGGAAGAAAACATTTTCATGAATGATCGCGTCGGGCAGCGGGTCCAGCCTTCCTCCATTTAATTCCTCTAACCGATTTCTGAAGTAGTTGGCTTCCCTGCTTGTATGGTCGACTAGTAGAGGGAAATTGTTTCCGCCTGGCAGCTTGCATTGAATGATGAGCCCAAGAACCTTTCTCTTAAAAGCCCATATATGCGTCGCGGCTGCGTGCACTTCCAAGTTAAACCGCTGGATTTGCGCAGGATCAGCCGCCTCTGTAAACGAATGGGCCTTTCCCTCAATTTGCTCAAAAATGCTGTAAAATTGATTCGCCTCTTGAATTAATTGCGTGTCCTCGCAGCGAAAACCTAGCTTTAGAAAAAGGGAATGTTCCTTCATGATCCGGGACCAAAATCGGACTTCTTCCAAAGAACGTGCAACAAACTCATTGGACAAGATCAGCACTCTCCCCGCAGTGAATTATACTATGTTATGTATAATCTCTTGTAAGAAGAGATAGACCATGATTGGCCTAACTAGGACGACTCCTATATCACGTCATACGGCGATGATGCTCTGATTTGCGGTAATCCTTCGGCACGATGCCTTTGCTTTCCCGGAAAATGCGGGAAAATGTTTTGTACGAGCCGTAACCGACCTCATGCGCAATTTCCGTCACGCTCATGTCGGTGGACACCAGCAGGCTGCAGGCATGGCGCAGACGCAGGTCATGAAGAAAGTGGACGAAAGTCTGTCCAGTCGTTTGCTTAATCACTTCGCTGATCCGGGATGCGCTCATCGAAAACTGCGATGCGAGGTCCGATAAGGCGAGCTCCTCCTGATAGTTGCGGTGAATGTAATGAATGATGGGCCAAACCGCGTGATTTGACTTTGTTCCGGGAAGCGGAGGTATTTCCACCTCTTCGAGGGGCAGTGTTTGCTTCCAACGATAGCGGTCGAATCGAATGAGTATTTCTTTGAGCTTGCCTTTTAAAAGCGTCTGCCTATATCTTTCTGTGCCGTTGTATTCTTGATAAATCTCCTCAAGGAGAGCAAGCATCAACTGTTGATCGTGTCCATGCAGCTGGACATAGGCAGGCAAGGCGGTCATCTCGCCTAATAGCCCTGACAGACCGGGATCGTTCCCGGATTCCATCAACAGGTCCATGCTGAACATGCAGTTGTACAGGACAAGCTTTTGTCCCGGATCCGTAAAAATCTCATGCACTTGATAAGGCAGCACGAATGTGAACGTACCGCTTCGCATCTTGTGGGTCACATCATTGATGCTTTCCGAGCCGGTGCCTTCAATGACATAAGAGAATTCCAGGAAATCGTGGCGATGCGCCCGAAAGCCGTGCTCCAGCGTATTTTTGCTGATATGGAAAGGGAAGGACGAATGCATATTTGGATACGTTTTCAAATAGTCGGGAAAGTACGTCATGATAAGGCTAATCTCCTTCGAAGAAATGGGACGTTTTCCGAAATATAGGTGCGTTTTTCTACTGTATTTATTTTATCATAAAAGCAGGTCGTACAGGATGTACTTATGAGGAGGAACACACGGTGGGAAGCGAAAACAAAATTAGATTAGGTATTATTGGTGCTGGTAATATTGGCGGCGTGCATATACGCGAGTTTTCGAAATTGGCGGATTCCTGTGAAATTACGGCGATTACAGATGCCTACTTGCCTCTGGCGGAAGCCAAAGCACAGGAGTACGGAATTGCTCACGTAGCAGCGACGCCTGAAGATCTTATACATAGTCCAAATGTAGACGCTGTTATCATTGGCGTGCCTAACCAATACCATGCCTCCCTTGCTGTACAAGCAATTGAAGCAGGCAAGCATGTGCTGATCGAGAAGCCAATGGGCATTAATGCTGCAGCAGCCAAACAAATCCTGAAAGCCAGCGAAGCATCTGACAAAGTGGTCATGATCGGGCACCAGATGCGCTGGGAGGCTGTGCCGCAGTTGATCAAAGAGCAGGTGGAAGCCGGTGAGCTCGGCAAAATCTACACAGCCAAAACAGGCTGGTTCCGCCGCAAAGGAATTCCAGGCTGGGGCACTTGGTTTACGAAAATGAACGAATCGGGCGGAGGCCCGTTGATTGATATTGGGGTTCACATGCTGGATCTCGCGCTTTACTTGATGGGCAATCCGAAGCCGGTTTCTGTCTTTGGTGCTACGTATGCGGAATTCGGTCCTCGCAAGAAGGGGATTGGCACGTGGGGGACGCCGAATTGGAACGGCACTTACGATGTGGAAGATTTGGCGACGGCGCTCATTCGTATGGAAGACGGCAGTACGTTAACGCTGGAAGTGAGCTGGGCTGTTCATATGGATACGGACAATACGCCGTTCATTCATTTGATGGGCTCCGATGGCGGCGCAAGCTATAAAGGAGCATCCGGCAAGCTGCTGACCGAGAAGTTCAACCGAGCGATTGAAACGGATTTGAAAAAGCCTGAGAACGACGAAGGCGAGCGTCTCCGCCTCAGCCGTCATTTCTTAACATGCATTCGCGAAGGTAAACAGCCGATTACGTCCGCTTTGTCGGGCTACACGAACAACCTGATTCTGGATGCGATTTATGAATCATCCCGCACGGGCAATGAAGTTAAACTGAACTGGGACATCTAATTCATCTATATCTAGGAGGAAATACGATGCTAAGAGGGTTAACGGGAGCAGGGCTTGGCAAGTTGGAAAGCAATGAGCAGTTCATCGAATTAGCAGCAAAATACGGCTTTGCAGCGGTAGATATCGACGCGCTTGCTTTAGTCGAAAGCCACAGCGTTGACGGAGCGCGCGAGCTGCTGGGCAAGCACGGTCTCGTCATCGGATCCATCGGCCTGCCGGTCGAATGGCGGGGGAGCGAAGAGACGTTCCGCGCCGGCTTGTCAAAGCTGACACAAGCAGCCGCTGCGGCCGAGGCGCTTGGTTGTACGAGCTGCTGCACGTACATTCTGCCATCGACGGATCTGAATGCTGCGCATTTCATGGCGCTGGCAACGCGCAGATTGCGCACATGCGCGCAAATTCTTGGCGCTTATGGCATTCGACTCGGATTAGAGTTCGTGGGGCCGCATCATTTGCGCACACGTTGGAAGCATCCGTTCATTTGGACGCTGGAAGAAACGCTAGATTGGATCGATGCGATCGGCGAGAGCAATGTAGGGCTGCTGTTCGACGCATACCACTGGTACACGAACGGGTTGACGGTGGCCGATATTGAAAAGCTTCGTCCTGAGCAGATCGTTCACGTCCATATCAATGACGCACCGGACGTGCCGGTGGAGGATGTGCTGGATAACGGACGCGTGTATCCGGGCGAAGGCGTTATCGACCTGGCGGGCTTCCTGCAAGGTTTGGCGCGGATCGGTTATAAGGGTGCTGTTTCGCAGGAGATTTTGACAGCCACGCCTCCGGCGGATTCCCCTGAGAGCTTGGTACAGCGTTCCAAAGCAGGCTTTGATAAGGTTTACGCAGCGGCGGGTTTGTAGGCGATAGACAGAGACGGCTGCCTGCCACTCAACACAGACTATCAGCATGATCTTGCTTTTTTTGCTAGCAAATGTAAAATGAGCCTGGGGACATCGGTCCCCGGCTCATTTTCGCTTTTAGAGGGCGACTGTATCACGAAATGCCAGGAAGCTCGGCATTCGACAAAGGTTCCTATGATCCATCCACACAGTCCGACAACATTTTCATTCATTCTCGTTTACTATGTTCCTGTTCTACTAAATATGTCCAAATGAAAATGAAAAGGAGATAAGATCATGCAAATTAAGAAGAAGGATGATATTGGCTTGATTTTGGACAACTTTTCGTCGTATGCGAAGTGGGATCCTTCGGGCCAGAAACTATACCTTGTGTTCGCTGATAACAAGCGTGGTGGGCAGTGGACGCTGATGAACTACAACGATGACCGATTCAGCGTACATGGACGCGGCAAAGACTATTTGGATGAAAGTGAAGCATTTTTTGAAGAGCGCAACAGCGTTGTTTCGTTCTTATGGAACAACCGAGCTGCTCTGAAGGCAGCAGTAGATCCAAGCGAGTAGGCTGGACAAGCAGCCTGATCACCTGTTTAACGAAGAGGCAAAAGCCTCCGGAACCACCAACGACTGCTTGGTGGCTCCGGAGGCTTTTGGCATTCGTTCCTGCGAGAGCAAGGCGCTAACAGTCAAAGATTTGGAGCAGCGCCTTCTTTCTGCTTATCACGGTATTGCCCCGGGGTAATCCCCTCCTGCTTGCGGAAGGACCGGATGAAATTTTGCGAATTGTTATAGCGCAGCCTGGAGGAGATATCCTTGATCGGCATATCGGTTTCCGAGAGCCATTTTTTAGCCATGTTGAACCGGTAAGCCGATAAGTAATCGCTGAAGGAGCAATTCGTTTCCTTGCGGAAAATGCTGCTTAAATAATTCGCATTGTAATGCAATCTGGAGGCACATTCCTCCAGCGTTAGGTCGGTATCGTAATATTTTTGCACGAGATCGATGATTTTCTCTGAAATATTGTGGTACTGGGCATCCTGCCGGTCGCGGTAAATGCGGATCAGCGGGTGAATGACCTCTGTCCAGAACCAGTCTTCGATTTCCGCCGTCATATGCAGATCCAGAAGCTCCTCAAAGAGCGAGCCCTTATTCGGGTGAATCTGATTAAGCGAGATGCCGGACTCTTGCATCACCATCAGCAGGTTGTTCAGCAACCGGGCCAATGGAATCTGATATTCCTGCGGCGTGAGCGGCGCGGCGAATACGGCTTGCAAGAGCTGCCGCAGCAGCTCTTTGGACTTATCCTTTTCAGCGAGCTTAATAGCGTCCATCAATTCATTTTCGAGCGGCTTAGGATAGTTTAAATTCAAGAAATGTTTGCCTGAGTTAATGTTCTCATACTGAATGATGATGCCTTCCCCGAGTTTGATGCGATGTTTCAAGGCTTCCAGACCTTCCTTGTAGGCAATCGACATCTGCGAAAAAGCATGGATGGGAAGACTCATCCCGATGCTGACATGCAGATTCAAAAAGTTGAAAATATGCTGCTGCATCTGCTCTGTCAAAGCATAAACGGTGTTGCGGAAAGCGGCAGCTTCACTATCTGGACTGCCAATCAACGTTACCACCGTCTGATCGATAATGACGGGAGCGAGCCGCTGTTCCGAAGGGATGAGCTCCTCGATCATGTTGTGCGCGGCGAACAGCAGCAGCTCCATGTCCCTTTTTTCATAACGCGTATTGTCGATCGAGTCGATCTGCAGCGTAATGACGGACATCGTTTTCCATTCTTCCACATGCTTGGTATAACCAAACTGCGCTAATTTCTCAGGCAGCTCGCTCGTTTTGATATGACCCTGGAAAGCTTTAATCAAGAAGAATGTCCGAACCTGCCCGATATGCTGGTGAACCTCGCGTTCGAGCTGGGACTTGGATTGGAAAAGTGTATGGACGTGCTCGCCGATCATTTGGAATTCGTTAGCCTTCCGCTTCTGATTCACGGTGACAAGGCCTCCGATTTGGTTGAGCAGCAGCTGGATCGGCGAGTACATTTTGCGCGAAATAAGCCACGCGAGCAGCATGGACAGGAGCAGCATCAGAATACAAACATAAAGGGTGTAGAGTCCGATTTTACGCGATTCCTTGGTCAAGCTGTCGATGGAGGTCAATGACAAATAGGTCCAATTGTTCAAGTTCGAGTGCAAATAGCTCACGGAATAGCGCATCTCGTTGATATCTGCTGTGAATTGCCCCGTAGGAGCCGCCGCAAGCTGGCTCAGATCTGTCAGACCGGCTTCCGTAATGGATTTGCCGATCAGGTTGGCATCCGGATGCATGAGAATCCGGTTGTGCTCGTCCATAATCAGGATGTCATCCAGATGCTTGGTATCGCTTTGGATCAGATCCTGCAGGGAACAGGCGGGAATATTTGCGAGCGCCAAGCCGTATTTCTCCAGGCCGGTGGTTGGCAGCTTTTTGACCAATGAAATACTGTATTCACAGGTTACGCTCCGCGCATTTTCCTCGGTAAAAAACCACTTCGACGGATTTATCATCCACGAGCTGTTTTCCTGCGTGTTCATCAGGTTCAGCAACTGATCGTAAAAAGGATAGCCGTCAAAACGGTACAGTCCCGAATTCTTAATCATCCAGTTCTCGCGGGCATTGATCAGGATGACATCTTCCAGCTTCGTGTCAAAAGACTGCATGTACCGAATCTCACTGCGCAGATCGTCGTACATCATGAAATCGTTTACAGTTAGCGGCATATCCATCGCTTTTTTTAGCACGGTGGAATTGATGACCTGATTAAGTGTATGGTTGACAGTCGTTAATTTCTGCTCTACATTGGAGTTGATTTGGGTGATCAGCTGCATTTTACCTTCGTTGACATTTTTTTGGATCTCGTTCGAAGAGGTCATGAAGGCAAAGGCGCCGATGAAAATAACCGGGAGCGTGCTGAGCAAGAACCCGAAGATGGTCATTTTGCTGAGAAAACTTAAATTGGGCATTGCATCCAACACCTTATCTTAAAATAATCATTCTCACTATCTGTATATTGTAGTCAAGTCTTTCGTTAAGAGCAATAATCATCTGGCTGGCAAATAATCATTATCTCTGATTATGCCTGTAAAACGCTGCTGCAGCAAGGGGGAAGGGTCATGAGCAAACATGTACACGGGAAAGGTTTTAGGCACTATCGTCTATTCATCATCGGGCTGCTGATGGTTGCTTTGATCAGCGGTTGCACGAGAGGCGGCTCCAAACAAGAGGCTGAAGCGACCAGTGATCGCCCCGTCATTTCGATTATGGCACCGCTTCATTTTCCGCATCCGCCAATTCCTGAGATCGTTCAGGAGATCGAAAAGCTTACAAATACGAAGCTGGATCTGAACTGGGTTCCGGATGGTATATATACCGATAAAATGAACACAGCCCTCACCACAAACTCGCTTAAAAAAGCGACATACGTGAAGTATACCGATTACATGCTGATGAAAAATTCGATTCGCTCCGGCGCTTTTTGGGATATCGGACCTTATTTGGAAGCGTATCCGAATCTGAAAAAGCTGAACAAGGAGATTTTGGGACAGGCAGCTGTCGATGGCAAAATCTATGGCTTGTACACCGAGCGCCCCTCCTCCCGACAGGGCATTATTATTCGCGAGGACTGGCTGAACAATATGAAGCTGGCCAAGCCGACGAATGTGGACGAGCTCTATCAAGTGTTAAAAGCATTCACGTACGGCGATCCCGATCGCAACGGCAAGGATGATACGATCGGAATGACCGACCGGAATGATTTGGTGTTCGGCGCGTTCAAGACGCTCAGCTCCTATTTCGGTACACCGAATAACTGGGGCGTTGCGGATGGGAAGCTTGTTCCTGAGTTCGAAACCCAGGCCTATATAGACACGATGGATTATATGAAAAAGCTGTACGACGAGAAGCTCATTAACTCGGATTTCGCGGTCACCAGCAAAGAGGTTCAGCGCGATAAGCTGATCCGCGGTATCGCAGGCGTCTATATTGGCAGCATGCAGGATGTGCAGCGGCTTTCGGATGAGGTGCAGCTTGTGAACCCTTCCGCCAAATTCACCCTCGTGAATCATATCGAAGGGCCGAAGGGGTTCCGGATTTGGTCAATTCCGAACTACAGCGCGTTGTACCTGTTTTCCAAAAAAGCGATTCACACCGAAGCGGAACTCAAGCAGGTGCTGCAATTTTTTGACCGGTCGATGGATAAAGATGTCGCCAACCTGATGAAATATGGGTTGGAGGGGCGTCACTACACGACCATTGGGGACAAAGTCCAACTGCTGGAGGAGACGTCCAAGCTTCGCGTGAACGAAGTAAACGCGTTGTATGCGCTCATGATCGCGGATTTGAACAATCCGCAGGTGAAACAGGTGGCCGAGAGTGAATCCCTGTCACAGCTGGCGGATAAACTCAGCTTGGACAACGAGAAATATATTGTCAAAGACCCGACGCTGGGCCTGGAATCGAAGACCTATGACGAGCGCGGAGTGGAGCTGTACAAAATCGTCTCCGACGCTACGTACAATTACATGCTGGGGAAACTCGACAGAGCCGCTTTCCTGCAAGAAATTGAACGCTGGAAGCGGGGAGGCGGCAGTCAGATTATCCAAGAATATAATGATGCATATTCGAGGAAATAAGTAATTGGAACCGCTGATATTGGCGAGCGAGCGCCGAACCAACCACGAGAGGGCCGATAAGGTCCTCTCGTATTCGTAAAAGCCCCCAAGCCCGGCCGAGAAGGCCGAAAAGGCTGTCTCACCATCGCAAGCCTCCCGATTCCGGTCGAGAGAGCCGAAAAGGCTGTCTCGTGCCGGAAATTGGGCGTAATCCCGCCAAAACTCCCACGAGAGGGCCGATAAGGTCCTCTCGTATTCGTAAAAGCCCCTAAGCCCGGTCGAAAAGGCCGTCTCACGCCTCTATTGCTGTAATGCTGTTTTTCAACGCTATTCACCCCAATAATCATCTCCTCCGCCAATAATCATCATCTCAGATCCCTAGTAGAACTATGTCTAAATGAGTAAATGATTATTTCGGTACCTGCATACGACACTGTAGTGTAGAGCTTGTAGCAAACAAACAATTCACGGAGGTCTAACAAATATGAAGAGAAATTTAGTCTCGATACCGCTCGGCATTCTGCTCGTATCCAGCTTTGCACTGGCAGCTTGCTCAGACGGAGGCAAGGCAACTCCAGCAGCTACAAATGCAGCAACGGGCACAACGGCACCGAAAGCAACGGCTGACAACACACCGACGCCGATCACAATTATGGCTCCGCTAAACACGGCACAAACGCCGCCGGATACGATCATTAAAGAACTCGAAAAATTAACGAATACGAAGCTGACGTATCAATTTTTCCCAGCCGATACTTACGAGGAGAAATTGAATACAACTTTCGCAACAGGTGCACTGCCGCAAGTCACGTACCTGAAAAACCAAGCGACTTTCATTCAAATGAAATCCGCGATCCGCGACGGTCAGTTCTGGGAAATCGGGCCGCTGCTCAAAGACTTCCCGAACCTGAGCAAGCTGAAATCCACGACGAATGACAACACCAAAGTCGACGGCAAGTTGTATACGCTGTACCGCGGCGTAGATATCGCCCGTCAAGGTCTTATCTACCGCAAAGACTGGGCTGATAAGTTGGGCTTGAAGCCACCGGCAACAACGGATGACCTGTACGCGATGGCGAAGGCATTCACCGAGCAAGATCCAGACGGCAACGGCAAAAAGGACACCATCGGTCTTACGGACCGTAACGATCTCGTGTACGGCTCCTTCAAAACTTTAGCGGCTTGGCTGGGCACTCCAAACAACTGGGGCGTCAAAGACGGCAAGCTGCAGCCGGAGTTCATGTTCCCTGAGTATGTGAAAACGATGGATTACCTCAAAAAGATGCGTGATGAAGGTCTGATCAACAAAGACTTCGCCGCAACAAGTAAAACGGATCAGCAAAAGCTATTCACAAACGGAACGGCAGGCATGTACATCGGAGCGATGACAGACGTAGCGTCCCTCAATAAAGATCTGATCAAAAACGTGCCAACGGCAGTTGTAGACGTACACAGCATGGTTGCAGGACCAGACGGCAAGTTCGCTGCATGGGCGTTACCAGGCTATGCGAACGTGGTGCTATTCCCGAAATCCGCGATCAAGAACGAAGCTGAGCTGAGAAAAGTCCTCGCCTTCTTCGACAAAATGATGACGCCTGAAGTAGCGAACCTTGCGAACTGGGGTATCAAAGATGCGAACTACAGCATCGTTGACGGCAAAGCGAAAAAGCTGGACGAAGAGAAATGGACACGCGAAGTGAAGCCGTTCACAGACGCAGCAATCGGTGATGAAGATACGTCAGGAAGACTGCTCGGCATTCCGTCCATCCCTGCTCAAGGCAAAGCGGATGAGCTGAAAATCGCGAACCTGAAGTTCGCTGTGCAGGACCCTGTAGCGGCGCTCGATTCCAAAACAAACCTGGAAAAAGGCGTTCAACTGCAAGACGTGATCAAAGACGCAACGAACAAATACATCTACGGCAGCATTGATAAAGCCGGATTTGATAAAGCCATCGAGGATTGGAAAAACCGCGGCGGTAACAAAATTATCGAAGAATACAACGCACAATACAAAAAATAAGACGTGGACAGGAAATAAAGAAATAAGGAATCTTACTGGTTTCTAAGCGGGGAGGCTGCTTATCATCAGGAGCAGTCTTCTCGTTTTCATGAAACATCGGGAAAGGAAGAGAATTATGCAGGAAGTACATGCTGTGCAAAGCGTGGTGGAAAGGAAACAGAGCAGTGAACTCGGCAGGCGTCTATGGAGGAACAAATGGATTTATGTGATGCTGCTGCCGGGCATTTTATATTTTATCGTTTTTAAATATATCCCGATGTACGGATTGATCATTTCGTTCCAGAACTATAAGCCGTTCAAAGGGGTAAGCGGAAGCGAATGGGTTGGCTTTGAGCATTTTCAGCGTTTGTTTACGGAGCCTGATTTCTTTAATATTTTGAGCAATACGTTAATTTTATTTGTGATGAATATCCTGTTTTATTTCCCGATTCCTATCATCTTGGCGCTGATGCTGAATGAAGTGAAAGGGGAATTTTTCAAGAAAACGTTCCAAACGATCGTCTATTTGCCGCACTTTATGTCCTGGGTTATCATCGTTTCGATCTCTTTCGTAATGTTAACGATGGACGGCGGGATTATTAACGACATTATTGAGTATTTCGGATTTGAAAAGATTAATTTCCTGTTAGCTCCGGAATGGTTCAGACCCATGTACATTCTTCAAGTCATCTGGCGGGAAGCCGGCTGGGGGACGATCATTTATCTGGCGGCGATTGCTTCCATTGATCCGGGATTATATGAGGCAGCACGTATGGACGGTGCAGGACGTTTGCGCCAAATGTGGCATATTACGCTGCCGGCTTTACGCAGTGTCATTATTGTTTTGTTAATTTTGAAAATTGGTGCGGTTCTCGAACTCGGTTTTGAACATGTGTACTTGCTGCTTAACTCTATGAACCGAAATGTTGCGGAGATCATTGATACTTATGTATATACAGCTGGTTTAAAACAAGGCCAATTCAGCTACAGCGCGGCGATCGGATTGTTCAAATCATTTATCGGACTCGTCCTGGTAATGATTGTAAACCGTATTGCTAAGAAAATGGGCGAAGAAGGCGTGTACTAAGAAAGGCAGGAGGGCTGCACCATGGTAGAAGACAGAACATTAGCCGGGCGAATGTTTAGCATTATTAACTATTTGCTCTTAACGATTATTGGCTTGATTACATTGATTCCTTTTGTGCATGTCGTGGCAGGGTCCTTTACGACCAGCGCGGAGATGGCGGCGAAGAAGTTCGTCATTATTCCGACCGACTGGAGTATTGAGGCGTATCGGTTTATTTTTTCGACGAATACGATTTTTAAAGCGATGGGCGTTTCCATTTGGACGACATTGCTCGGAACGCTAATCTCCATGTTCATCACGGCTCTCATGGCATACGGATTGTCCCGAAGAGATGTGGATGGTCGCAAAGTGATTATGTTTATGGTTGTTTTCACGATGCTGTTCCACGGCGGTTTAGTGCCAACTTTCCTGGTTGTCAAAGAATTAGGGATGATCGACTCTTATATGGCACTAATTTTGCCGTCGGCAGTTTCAGCATTTAACTTGATTATTTTGAAAAACTTCTTCCAAAACATCCCGGAGGGGCTGGAAGAGTCGGCGAAAATCGATGGCTGCAGCGACTTCGGCATTTTGTTCCGCATTGTATTGCCTTTGTCGATGCCGGCGATCGCAACGATTTCCCTTTTTTACGCGGTGACCTATTGGAACACCTACCTGAGCGCGATCCTCTACTTGAATGAGAGCGCCAAATGGCCGATTCAAGTTCTCCTTAGACAAATTGTCGTTCTCGCGAGCGGTATGGACCACAGCATTGACTTGGACAGTGTGACTCCGCCTCCTGCTCAATCCATCAAGATGGCGGTTATCGTCGTAGCGACAGTACCAATCTTAGCGGTGTATCCGTTCTTGCAAAAGCACTTTGCTAAAGGAGCAATGATCGGTTCTATTAAAGGCTAGAAAGAAAGGACGCCAAACATGCAGACGCATACGCAGCACATCGAGAGGATCCGCCAGCTTCTTGCTGACATGGACGAATTGTTTACGGGCTTTCATGACTGGTTGAAAAAACAGTATGACGCGAAAAGCGGCGGTTTCTATTACGCAAACAGCTCGAAAGAGCTGTCCGGCGATGGGCCGGACATTGAATCAACAGCACAAGCGCTCAATATCCTTGAGCGCTTTGATTTAGTAAACAACCTGCCGGAAGAGATGAAGCGGGGGTTGATCCGCTTTTTTCAGAACAAGCAGGATGCTTCGTCGGGTTACTTCTATGATGCGAATCCGCTCATGCGCGAGGATGAAGTCATGGTATCGCGGGCCATCTCCTACAGCGGCGGTGCGCTGAGGAAGCTCGGCGGAAAGCCGCTGTATTCGCTGCCCTACGAGGCGCAGCAAGCGCCGGCTTACATGGAATCGCCGCAAAGCTACCTGGCGTGGCTGCAGTCGGTGCCGCTCGTGAACAGCTGGAGGGGCTGCGACCGGCTGTCCACCTCCAGCGTGTACGTGCAGCAAGTGGAGCCAGCGGAGCGCAGGGCGGCTTTTGCCCAGACCGCGTTCGATTTCTTCGCGGAGAAGCAGGATGCGCAGAGCGGGTTATGGGGCGAAGGCTCTTACTATGTGCGCATATCCGGGACGTTCAAGCTGCACATTTTTTATGATCGCTTCAAGGTGCCGCTGCCGAGAGAGGAACGCATTTACGAAAGCATCCTAAAGGCACTGAGGCAGGAGGAAGCGGCGGATATGTGCTATATCCGCAATCCGATTCATCTGCTTTCTTATATGAAGCTGGATATACCGATAGAAGAGCTGCGCGAAATCATTCAGATTACGCTGGCGAACATGAAGAAGCTGCTGCGCGCAGACGGGGGATTCTCCCGCGAGCTAGCCCATTCGCCGGCAGCGCCGAATGTCGCTCAGGTCAAGCCGGGTGAGTATTATCCCGGTATGCCCAAGGCCGTTAACATTGGCGGCGGCAAGGTCGAAGGCGACATGAATGCGGGGACGCAGGCGCTGCTGATCCGTTCCGTGTGCTACCGGCTTGCCGGTATTGAAGCGCCTCGACTACCAGCTGACGGCTTCATGAGCCTGAAATCGTAGGCCGGCGGCATATGGTTCAAAGCGAAAAGAAATTATCCATGCAGGCAAAAAGCACCTTGCTAAACCATGGCATTTATCAATTCGGCAATGCGTTGGCCAGTGTCTTCATCTCCCTATATTTATGGAAGCTGACGAATGACCTCTGGATCAACGGGGCCTTTCAGCTGATTATGCTGTTATCTGCACCAATTGCGACGATATACATTGGCAAAATCGCCAAAATCAAAGACCGGCTATATGCCTACCGGGCAGGGATTTATTTAACCGCGTTATTATATGTGCTCATTCTGGTCGCTCAGGAACGCATGGTGGATTACTATATCTGGTTCGCCGTTTTAAAAGGTGTTTCTACCGCCTTCTACTGGCTGGGCAATTTCACTATGATTTCCGATGTCACGGATAATCAAAACCGCCACAACTATTTAGGCTGGAACGCGATGGTTACGCAAGTGTCGAATTTGTCAGGGCCAGCGTTGGCAGGCCTGATCATTGCAAGCTTTTCAGCATTGAATGGGTATACAATCGTCTTCGGGCTTGCCTCATTCATGTTTGTTCTGGCGTCTTTGCTCAGCTTGCATATTAAGAAAAAGCCGACTCATCATACCGCCTATTATCTCAAGTATACAGGGTTGATGTTGAAGAAACGCCCTGATTTCACCAAATCACTGCTAGGCTGGTTCATTATCGGGCTGCCTCAAGGCATCATGATGTACGTACCGGCCATTTTGCTTTTTCAAGTGCTGCCACATGAGTCTTGGGTGGGGTATTTAAACGCATTTTTTCTAAGCTTATCGATTCTTTCAAGCTATGTGCTGTCGAAGAAGGGAAGCGAAGCATCGACCCGGTCCTATTTATCCATTTCCGCTTGGGGATTCGTGGTTTCCTCGATCTTCTTGCTGTGGGACATCTCGCTGTGGACCGTGATTATGTTTATGTGTGTGTCGTCCTTGTTTAAACCGCTGCAGGCTAATTCGTACACCGCACACTACTATCAACTGATCGGGGAATTGCCGCTCAAAGAGAACTTCCGGATCGAGTCCATCGTGATTCGAGAGTCTGTCATCAATATCGGGCGTGCGGCGGGTGTGCTCCTGTTCATGCTAATGGCTGGCGGAGCCGATCATGTCTGGATTCCTTGGATCCTTGTCTTTGTCATGCTCATGCAAGTTAGTATACGCCCGTTAATTCACAAATCTATAGAGGTATAGAAAGGGAAACTTATTATGACCGATTCTTATGTAAAATCACCAATGGAATGGGCGCGGGCTGCCTGCGATTCCATCATGAGCACGTACACGCCGATGGAGCTGCCGCCTGCCGGGCGTTGGCATTATCATCAAGGCGTATTTTTATGCGGAATGGAAATGCTTTGGGAAGCTGAGAAGGACGACCGATATGACGCCTACATTCAGGCTTATGTCGACGGTCTGATCGACGAAAGCGGCAATCTATACTTCGCTCGCGATGAGCTGGATGCCGTACAAGCAGGTCTTTTGTTGTTCCGCTTGGAGGCCAAAACAGGGCGCAGCAAATACCGGATCGCAGCCGACAAGCTGAGAAATCTGCTGAATACGCTGAACCTGACGTCCGAGGGCGGATACTGGCATAAAGACAAGTATGCCTATAATATGTGGCTCGACGGTTTATATATGGCGGGAGTCTTCTCGCTCAAATATGCGAATGCTTATGGAGATCTTTCCTTGCGCGATACAGTACTGCATCAGGAAGGACTGATGCGCAAATACATGAAAGACGATGCGACAGGACTGCTGTACCATGCTTGGGATGAAAGTCGCAAAATGCCGTGGGCGAACGCCGAAACCGGCTGTTCACCGGAGTTCTGGGGCCGTTCGCTTGGCTGGTACGGTCTGGCGGTTGCGCAGTTCCTTGATGAGCTGCCTGCGGGTGAGCCGGGGCGTGAGGTCCTGGTGGACTCCCTGCGTGAGTTCGTTCAAGCGTTGATTCGCTACCAGGATGCGGAGAGCGGACTGTGGTATCAAGTTGTTGATAAAGGTGACCAGCCGGACAACTGGTTGGAAACTTCCTGTACAAGTCTGTTCGTGTATACGATCGCCAAAGCGATTAAACACGGCGTAGTTGGCGGGGAATGTGCGGCAGCAGCTGTGAAGGGATATGAAGGTTTGATTCGCACATTGAAATTTGACGAGCAAGAGCGGATAATCTTGCCACTAATCTGCATTGGGACATCAGCCGGTGATTATGAGAACTATGTGACTCGTCCAACTAGCGAAAATGACCTGCATGGTGTTGGGGCATTCGTTATGGCTTGTGTGGAAGTAGAGTCTCTCGTGAAGATGACGGTATAAGGAGCATCCTATGGCTAATTACAACATAACAGCGTTTGGAGCTGTTGGTGATGGTGTGACGGATAATAGCGCAGCCATTGCCGCAGCGATTGAGGCGTGTGGAGCAAACGGCGGAGGAACGGTAGTGATTCCGGCCGGGACATATGTGACGGGAAGAATAGAGCTCCGCAGCTATATGACGTTGGAATTGGAGGCAGGCGCGCTCCTCTTATTCCACACTGACTTCGAGAAATATCCGGTCGTTCCAACCAGATGGTCGGGATATGAATGCTATGGCATTTCGCCGTTAATTTACGGCCGAGGGCTGAAGCAGGTCGCGATCAAAGGTCAAGGCATCATTGACGGCCAAGGCAGCGCTTGGTGGCAGGCGTACCGTGAGCTGCGCAGAGGCGGAACGGTGGAAAATGCGCTTACGCGTGAGATTTCGATAAAGAACGCCGCTTTAAGGCAGTCGGTAAAAAGCAACATTGTAGAGTGGGAGTCGCAATTTCTGCGGCCGCCCCTTCTACAGCTCATCGATTGCGAGCAGGTCAGTCTGGAAGGTGTGACCCTGCAAAACTCTCCCTTTTGGAATACCCATTTGGTGTATGGCAAGGACGTTCACATTCATGGGGTCAAAATCAAAAATCCAAGCGACACGCCAAACGGCGACGGGATGGACATCGACTCCTGTACGAATGTGCGGATCTCCGATTGCTTCTTTGACGTAGGGGATGATTGTCTCTGCATCAAATCAGGCATCGACGAGGATGGCCGCCGAGTGGGCAAGCCGTCGGAGAACATCGTCATCACGAACTGTACCATGCTTCGGGGGCACGGCGGCGTTGTTTTGGGCAGCGAAATGGCTGGAGGCATCCGTAATGTCGTCATTTCGAATTGTATTTTCCTTGGCACGGACCGCGGTATCCGCATGAAGACGAATCGCGCTAGGGGCGGCTACATTAAAAATATTATGGTCAGCAACATTTATATGGAGGAAGTGTTCTGTCCTATAACCATCAATTCGTTCTACCGACATGGCGTGGATGAAAGCAATCCGCTGATCGCTAGCCCCGATGCGGTTGCCATAACGGAAAGTACGCCTGTTGTCGAGCACGTCCGCATCCATCAAGTTACGGCAAAACGCAGCCGTGCTTCGGCGGGCTTCATCTACGGCTTGCCGGAGATGCCGATTCGGGATTTGCAGCTAAGTCACGTACACATCGAGATGACGACAGACCCCGGCGAGCAGGGGGATGAGCCGGATATGGTGCGTGAGAAGCTCATCATGGCGGGAGACGGCATGTTGTGCAAACATGTGGAAGGCATGGAGCTGCATCATGTTCGAATCGAAACGCGGCAAGGCCCCGCCCTTCGTCTGGAGGATGTCAGGGATATTGAAGTGAACGACTTGAAAATGAAGCAGCCGCATCCGGGAACTCCTGTTATTGCAGCGACTCGCGCAGCGGACTTATTCGTTAGTGGCCGGCAATCGGCGGAAAGCGGTTATTTGCAGATTGAGAATGAGACGGTAAGCTCCCACAACTAGCAGCATTCAGCGTAGAGAAACAGACGAACGAACAGAAGCATCACCTGTTATCCGTCTGTTTCTTTTTCTCTGCGCGTCGGTTGAGTATTAATTACGTTGTGGCGGCAATCTCACCCCATAATGTAAACGCATACATAAATAGATCAAAGGGGAAATGTGACTTGAACAAACGGCGTATGATTTCAGTATTCATGTCAGTTGTTTTGATGTTTTCGATGCTTCCTGTGGCGCTTGCTGCGGATCCGCCCGCGGGATGGCAGTTTCAAGCTTTTGGAAACGGAACGAGCGCTGCCAAGAATGCCGCACCAACGGATCACCCAGACGGTTCCATAACGATGAACGCAACTGGCGGGAAAATTGCAGGTACAGATGAGGGGTTATCTTTTTATTACAAACAATTGCCTAAGGCAGCTAACTTCGAAATCCATGCCAAGGCTTCAGTAAAAAGATTTGATAACACCGGCAGTAACCCCAACCAAAAATCATTCGGCTTAATGTTACGTGGTGATATTGTGGCAAGTAATGCAGACCAAACATCCAATTATGTCACTGTCGGCGGGGGTGTGAGGGATAACTCGAATACTTCTCCAACTGCTCTGCAGGTGATGTATAAGCAAGGAATTGTCGGAACAACGAAAGGCGGGAGTAATACTAAAGTCAATCTTAGTGTTTTAGGTACTTCAATGGCCAACCAAACCTTTGATTTAAAAATTAAAAAGTCTGGCAATGCTTTCGAGCTAACAGCCGATGGTGTAACGCAAAAGTTGACGCTTAACAACTTATTTAGCAATAATAATCAAATTTATGGAGGTTTGTATGTCGCCAGGGATGCGGAAGTCACATTTAGCGATTTCGATATCGTGGTGGACGAAAGAGTTCCCAGCCAACTGAAACTAGATGCAAACTCTATGAAAACCAATTATTTTGTTGGCGATGCGCTCGATTTAACCGGCTTAAAAGTGACAGCTGTGTATCCGGATACCCATGAAGAAACCCTTTCTGAAAGTGATTATATTGTAACAGGGTTCGATAACAGCACTGCGGCTATGAATAACTTGACCATTCATTTTAATGGACTTACAGGGTCAATTCCGTTGACTTTCAGAGAGATGAATGTTACCGCCATGGACATCCGGTACAAGCCCGCCAAAACCGACTACTACCCGGAGGAGAATTTCGATCCCCAAGGCTTGACGGTACTTGCCCAGTTCAACGGGGGAAGCACTTGGTCCGAATTGTCTAGTACGCAATATACGCTCTCAATTCCGCCTTCAGCTGCAACCGTAACGAATGCGACTTATACATTCACGACACCGGGGACGCATAAGGTAAAAGTATCCACAGTGACGTCAAATACCTATGCAACATTTGATGTCATTGTGAAAAATGCCCATCTGACGGGCTTAGACATCAAACAGCTGCCGCAGAAAACACAATTTTTCGTTGGCAAAAACTTCGATCCAGCCGGCTTGGTTGTAGAGGCGAAGTACAGCGATGCTTCAACCGTTAGACTATTGCGAAGCGACTACACGCTTTCAGCGCCGGATATGTCGACGGCGGGCACAAAAGAGATTACGGTTACTTATAAAAATGTGCCTGATCCAGATAAGACAGTCAAATTCCCTATCACAGTAAAACAGCACGCGATTATCGAAAGCCGAGTAACCGAATACCCGAAAACAACCTATGAGATTGGCGAGTCTTTTGACCCAGCGGGTTTGGAAGTGAAGGCGGTTTATGATAGCGGGGACCAGGTGCAGTTGGCGGATGCCCAGTTCACGTTAGATACCTCAGCATTCAATAGCACAAAAGCAGGGATATATCCGATTACGATCCAACCTGTAAATACAGCGATTCCACCAACTGTATTGCAAGTATCCGTCGTTGAACCTAGAGAGCACGAGTGGAAAGTAATCCGCTTTGGACAATCCACCTCAAACACGAATAATACGGTTACTGTCGGTGAGCCAGGTAAATCAGCTACACTTGTCGCCTTAGAAGGCGGCGGTAAAGTGACAGGCGACCACGACGGTATTAGTTTTTACTATACGGAGCTGGATGCGGTCAAAGACAACTTTGAATTATCCGCAGATATCAAAGTTGTTGCGTATGCCAAAGATCCGCATGACGGTCAAGAATCGTTCGGCATCATGGCCCGAGATGCAATCGGAACGGCCGGAGACTCTGCCGTATTTGCTTCAAACATAGCTGCCGTGGGCGGATACAGCGGCGGCACAACAAAGCAGAACGGTACGCAGTTGTTCGTCAGAAATGGCGTTACGGCTCCGAATGGCACAGGCAGCCAAGGCGTCCAGAGCAAGATGCTGAGTGCGGTGAAACCAGCCCTCGCGAATACATATCCAGCGGCCAATTATAAGCTAACGCTTACGAAAACGAATAGCGGCTTCACGGGTCGATTAAATACCGATAAGGCCGAAGAGATTTTTGCGCCGGATATTATGACTGTGCAGGATGGCGACAAGATGTATGTCGGCTTCTTCACCGCTCGTCTGGCAACGATCGAAGTGAGCGGCATAGACTTGAAAGTGACGGCTGCGCAAACGGATGCGCCTAAGAAGGAACCTGCACCGGTAGCCATCGATCCGGATATGAACCTAATCGGGCTGACGAGAACTTCAACGACCGCGTATTCTTTTGGGCTGAAATCCAATGTCAGCGGTGTGGTGACGATCAAGCAAGGATCAAGCCTCCTTGCGCAAAATGCCCAAGTTCAAGCGGGACAGCCCCTTGTGCTTAACACAACGGTTACGGCTAACACGTATACCAACTTTAGCGCGGCTTTCGTGCCCAACGATACACAGTATTTGACGAGCTATGGCAAAATCGTGAAAAACTTCACCGTCGATATGAAGACCTATGTGGATAACGGTGACATTTATGTATCACCAGCGGGGAGTGCAGGCGGAGACGGCACGATTAACAATCCGCTAGATCTCGATACGGCGGTTGATTATGTGAAAGCTGGCCAGAAAATCATGATGCTGGACGGCAGATATGTACGCAGCGCTAAACTGGAGATCAAAAAAGGCAATGACGGTATTGTTAATGCCATGAAGTATTTGATCGCGGCACCGGGTGCAAAGCCGGTTATCGATTTCGACAAGAAGACGGAAGGTGTCGTACTTAGCGGGAATTACTGGCATGTGAAAGGCATTGATTTCACAAGGTCGGCGGGCAATACGAAGGGTTTTACCGTTGGTGGAAACCATAACATTGTAGAGCTTAGCAGATTTTACGATAATGGCGATACAGGTTTGCAAATTAGCCGTATCGATGAGTCCGATTCGGATAAAGCGCTTTGGCCGTCCTACAATCTCATTCTGAACTGTGAATCTTTTGATAATGTGGACCCTTCGAATAACAATGCCGACGGTTTTGCTGCGAAGTTGACTTCGGGTGTGGGCAACGTCTTCCGGGGAGATATTTCCCATAACAATATCGATGATGGATGGGATTTATACACCAAATCAGGGACAGGGGCGATTGGTCCTGTTGTCATCGAGAATAGCATCGCGTATCACAATGGAACTTTAACGAACGGCACTGTAGGTGCGGGGGACAAAAACGGCTTCAAGCTCGGTGGCGAAGGCATCCATGTGCCGCATGTTATCCGAAACAGCATCGCTTTTGGCAATGGCGCTTACGGCTTTGCTAGCAACAGTAATCCGGGGGTACGAGCGGAAAGCGGGAATATTGCTTTTAACAATACCAAAGGCAATCTGAACTTTACGACGTACACAGGCATTCAGACCGATTTTTATATCAATGGCTTTACTTCCTATCAAAAGGATTACACCGCCAAAGATAATTATCCGGCAGCCCTGAATTCCGACACCAACTATATGTTTAATGGCTCCCAAAGTATCAATAAATCCGGTGTACAACTGACCGATGCCAACTTTGCGAGTTTAGTTCCGGCACTTCCTTACCAAAGAGATGCGGAGGGCAATATCATCTGGGGTAATTTCCTGAAGCTGGTTAGCCCGAGCCGTCCATCCCGGTCGGATTCAGGGGGCGGTTCAGTTCCCAATAATTCAGCTCCTAGCAGCACGGTGAAAGAGGTAACGGGTGGTGTAGAAATTACAAATTCACCAAACCAAGAAACGGTAGATGGAAAGAAAGTGGCTAAAGTTTCAATTGAAGCTGGCACACTGGCGAAGGCGATTGATCTCATCAAGAATAAGGAACCTAAAGACCAAACCATTATTGTTGAAGTAAAAGGTGCGGAGACTGTGGCTGCTGTGCAAGTTCCAGCAAGCGCTGTGAGTGCAGGGCTGCAAGCATCGCCGGATGCTGTGCTATCGGTTAGAGCGAATGGCGTCACCTACAATTTACCGCTAAAAGCGCTGGATGTAGATGGCTTAGCTGCAAGCTTAGGGACCGATGCTGCTAATGTAAAGATTAGCATTTCCATTGAGCAGGCAACCGGAACTGGAACTGCTGTTGATCAACTTACTGCCAAAATGAAAGAAGCGGGCGTCACTTCGCTAGCCGCGCCGGTAGAGATCAGCATCTTTGCTGAGGGGAACGGTAAGAAGACGGCTGTCTCCGATTTTGGCAGCACATATGTCTCCCGAGTTCTTACCGTGTCGTCATCTGTTGATGCAAATCACGTATCAGCGGTTTGGCTGAATCCGGTGACAGGGGAATTGGCTTTTGTTCCGGCGATCTTTAAGGTCGTTAACGGTCAAACTGAAGTTACGATGAAACGTACGGGGAACAGTTTGTATGCCATCGTTGCATCGGATCAGACTTTTGAGGATATGGCGGGACATTGGGCAAAAGCCGATGTGGAGCTGCTGGCTTCCAAACTCGTTGTCAAAGGCGTAGCTGCTCATACTTTTGCGCCAGATGCATCGATTACGCGAGCTGAATTTGCCGCGCTGCTCGTTCGCGCACTCGGATTGAATGAAGCGGGCACCAGCACTTTCTCGGATGTACCGGTGAACAGCTGGTTCGCAGGGGCTGTTGGTACTTCGGCCAAGGCAGGATTGATCGAGGGCTTTGAAGATGGTTCATTCAAACCCGGCGAACAAATCACGAGGGAGCAGATGGCCGTTATGATTACACGGGCGATGAAGTTTGCCGGGCAATCCGCCGCCATTGATCTTGCGCAGCTAGCCAAGTTTAGCGACAGCTCCGCCATTCATGAGTGGGCGAAAGGAGCTGTGTCCAGTGCGGCTAGCGCTGGAATTGTGAACGGCGTGACCGATACGACGTTTGTTCCTGGAGCTTCTGCGACTCGCGGGGAAGCAGCGGTTATGCTGAAAAGATTGCTGCAGAAATTGCAATTTATCAATTAAAGCTTAGGACGCCCTTGAGGGCGTCTTTTGTTTTTACGCCAGAATTTGTAGGGGAACCACTGGGCGCTATTTTGCCAAAAACAGCCCTTCGCGTGAGGGAGCGGGAACGAGGGGCCGCTATTTCGCCATTTTGACACATATTTGGACGTTGGAGGTTGAATAAGAGCCTGTAGTTCCCCACCAACTCAAGAAATTCCACTACTTGCATAAATAAGGGAATGTAGTTCCCTTATTATGGCGGGGCATCCAAACCGTACCGTTGAAAGTGTGACCCGCCATTTTTGCATCTTCACCGCCTCAGACAGGGAATCCCTATGCTAAAATAGAATAATAGATAGAATAGTAGAGTATTGTAGCATGACATCAGGGGGTACAGTAGATGAAAAGAACGTTAGTCGTAAGCGATATACATGGTTGTGTGGATGAATTCAAGCAATTACTTGTAAAAGTCAATTTCAATGCTGAGGAAGACCAACTTGTCCTGCTGGGGGATTATGTAGACCGCGGTCCAGACAGTCGGGGGGCGGTAGAATATGTCATGAGCTTAGTACGGGAAAAGGGAGCGATTGCGCTCAAAGGCAATCATGACCAGCGGTTCGTAGACGTGCTTGGCGAGGTGGACCCACTGACGGAAATGAAGTTTTTTGAACACGGCGGTATCCAAACATTCCAAAGCTTCTGTGGATCCAACAATCTCGATTTGAAGCAATCCAAAGAGCGGATTTTGGGAACTTGCCGCGATCACATAGACTTTCTGAGCAGTCTCCCGCTCTTTCATGAGGACGAGGGTCACATTTATGTGCATGCCGGGCTAAATCCCACATACATCGACTGGAAAACGCAGCCGGAACGGGACTTTTTGTGGATTCGGGCACCTTTTGTCCAGCAGCGGACGGTTGTGAAAAAGACGGTCGTTTTCGGCCACACTCCAGCCAAGGATATTCACGGCAAAGCGGATGTATGGTTTGATCGTGATAAAATCGGCATTGACGGCGGTTGCGCGTACGGCTTCCAAATCAACTGCCTGGAGATTAAGGGAAATAATCAGTACACGACCCACTCGGTCGCTTCGAAAGGCAGCTGGAAGTAATCGCTGTACAGGTATCTCTGTTCAAGATCTTTGTATACGCTCTCTGCTCAGGATCGCGGTGAATGATCGGACTCGCTTTCGGAGACCCTTTTAGCAAGAAACGTCAAGAAAAGATAAGTTAAATCACGTACACTAGGGTTAGCAGCTGGAGGGGGCAAAAAAGATGGGCACCGATTACGATACGCAGATTCAGGCGACGTTGGATTATATTGAGGACCATCTTGCGGAACCTTTGTCCGTGGAGGGGCTCTCGCGTGTAGCTTGTTTTTCTGAATTCCATTTTCATAGAGTCTTTCAAAGCATGGTGGGAGATGCTGTGATGGAGTACGTTCGGAAAAGAAGATTAGCGAGAGCAGCCTACCAAATCGCGCATACGGATCAAAAGCTGATCGATATCGCCCTCGACCATGGGTTCCAGTCCCACGAGAATTTCACGCGGGCATTTAAAAAGGTGTTTGAGCGTACGCCGCTTGCGTACCGGAAACAAGGCATTGTGACGCCGTTATATGCCAAAGCGAATGTGCTGCAAAGGAAATTCAATCCCTATTTAGGAGGCATCCGCATGGAATATCAATTGAAAACGAAGCCGGCTTTTAAGCTAATTGGGTACGAACTGAAAACGTCCTGCAAGGAGGGGCAAAACCACCGCGACATTCCAGCTTTTTGGACTTCGTATCTGCAAGAGAATAAAGGCAGCCGCATAGGCAACCGCGTTCATACCGATTCGCAGGTTGAGCTCGGGCTTTGTACGGACTTTAATATGGAAACCGGGGATTTAACGTATCTGATCGGGATGGAAGCTACAAGCTTCGAGGATGTGCCCGCCGACCTCGTGTGCCGTGAATTTCCGGAGGCCAGGTATGCTGTGTTTACGACACCTAAAGTTACGCAAGATCAGTTTGTGGCATCCATTCAGAGCACGTGGAAGTCTATTTTTGAAGAATGGTTCCCTCATTCGGGCCTTGAGCATGCAGGCGGCGTGGAATTTGAACTGTATGACGATCGCAGCAACTCCTTCAAGCACGATCTGATTCAAATGGACATCTACATTCCGGTCAAAGAAAAATAACAGCTTGTAAACAAATAACCATCATTTGTAATCGAAATGCAATCTTGTTTTCATCTGGGCTTAAGGTTCAGGACCTATAATGAAATTCGACCCCCTTTTAATATATAAATACTTTAAGACCCGCAGCCCGTTGCTGTGGGTCTCTTTTTTTTATGCCAATGTTAAAAGGATACGGACAGATAGCTCAGTGAGCCGACTTCATAGCTGCGGTGAATGATTTGAGGCGTACGTGCCGGGTCTCCGCTGCCCATCGCGATATAGAGCGGAATGAAGTGCTCCGGCCGCGGCACAGCCATGCGCGCATTCGGGGCTTCAGCAGCGTAGTTGAACAAGGCGTTCAGGTTCTGAATCTGCATGTTCTGCACGAGCCAATCATCAAAAGCGACGGCCCAAGCGTCCGGCTCTGTGGCTTCCCAATTCAGCGCACGCAGGTTATGCACGGTTGCGCCGCTGCCGATAATCAGGATATCTTCCTGATCGAGGCCGCGCAGCGCTTCCCCGATACGATACTGCTCGGCAGGAGGCAGGTAGGGATTCACGGAAACTTGAATCACCGGGCACACAGGTGTAGGGAACATGCGCAGCAGCGGCACCCACGAGCCGTGATCGAGTCCGCGCTGGGCATCCAAGTTCACTTGGATGCCTTTGGCTTGAAAGCGTTCGGCCAACTTTGCGGCTAACGCCTTATTTCCTCGGGCTTCATATTTGATTTGAAAAAGCTCCTTCGGAAAGCCGCCAAAATCATAGATCGTGTCGTACACATCATCGGTGGAAGAGATGGTTAAGACTTCTGTTTCCCAATGAGCTGTGAAAATGACGATGGCTTTGGGTGAAACCTTTTTGCCGTAATCCAAAAGAAATTCGGTACACGCTGTATCTTGAATAGCCATCATGGGGGATCCGTGTCCTACAAATATAGGTGAAATCATGATTAGTCACTCCCTTTAATTACATTTAATAACCTAGTTACTTTATGTAACTAATACTACGCCATAATGCTGTATTGGTCAAGTAAGTTATTTACTTTTTGTAAGTAAAATAGATGTGAATTAACTTACAGGGGATAGTATTCCCGGAAAGCTGGATTAAAAAAGACCATCCAGCCTGCTGTAAGCAACAAGGGGATGACCTTCTAACCTCAGGACATTTCAGTGTGCTTCTATGTTGTACTAAGTACAACATAGAAGAGCTTTTCCGCCTGCTTCTCATACTTTCATTGTACAAAGTGCAATCATTTCCTCCCAAATGGCCCGGAAACCGCGGATTCCAGCTGAAATGTTGCACAAAGTACAATATAGAGGAGTGATCAGGGCAAATTTCAGCCAAAATGTTGTACAAAGTACAACATAGAGAGAGCCTTACTGCCTAAGTCAAAAGAAAAACCTGGCCATGGCAGCCAGGTCTTTCATTAACTCTTTAATCTTGCTTCGCAGGATCGACCAATTCCAGCCCGGAAAACGGGTTCCCGCCGTCCTCATCGTCCGACTCCACGAATCTTTTGAGTGCGTTTAATTTGTTTTCCCAATAACGCTCATAATAAGAAAGCCAACGCTTGAGCTCCATCAAGGGCTCCGCTTCCAGCCTATAGCGGGTCTCGCGGCCGACTTTCCGCTCTTTCACCAGGCCGGCATCTGCGAGAATGCGCAGATGCTTGGATACCGCGGTGCGGCTCATCGGGAAGTGTCCGGAGATCACGGTGACAGGCAGCTCCTGCTCACGCAGCAGCTTCAGCACCTGACGGCGTGTCGGATCGGCAATCGCTTGAAACACGTCATGTTTCTGCGAGGGAACTGACATCTTACGCCTCGATGTACGCAGTGAGCTTCTTCACAATGCCAGCCCAGCCATTCGCCATGATCTCGCGAACCGCTGTATGAGGTTGGCCGAACTCCGTAACCTTATCAACATCCCAGCCGGAATGGATGAGGGTGAATTCAGTTTTGCCATCCAAGTCCGTTAATTCGAAAGTGAGCGACCAATCCTTGCCCCATGAAATGGAAAGACGGTTAGGCGGCGTAATGTCCGTCACTTTGCAAGGGGAGTTGCCGAAAGGTCCGGCTTCCAAGTGGAATTCATAGCCGGCTTCCGGCTTGAAATTATTCGGCATGAACCAAGCTGCGATGCCATCAGAAGTCGCAACGGCATTCCATACTTTTTGGATCGGCGCATTTAAGACTAGCGTTTGTTTAATGTCTGGTAGTGTGTTAGTTGGATTGCTCATTATAAATACCTCCAGGGAATTGGTTATGATTTGGTTTTTACTTTATCTTGATGGCGGAAGCGGAGTGCTGACCATTTATCGTCTACAGCGACGTTGCTAACCGCACGGTACTCCGAGATGCTTGAAACCAAGGTAAACAAGCTGTCGCGGTTAATATCTGTTTTGACCTTCGAGCTTTGCTTTGGATAGGTGATCCAGAATAGGGCGTCGTCATTGAGATAAGGGATCACTTTAGGTACCCATTCTTCAACTTCGGCTGCACGGTTAACAAAAAGCTGAACGAATTCGTAGGTCCCGTTTGGCTCCTCAGGCTCTTCAATACCGAGCTTATAACCTTCGGGCGCTTGAAGTACGAGAGCTCGTCCTTGCTTATAGCGCAGCTTTTTTAGTAATTCTTCTTGCATCGCGGAAGCCTTCCTTTCCATGCTTGGCTTTTCATTTAGGTTGTCCAAAAGCACATTCATTCATGATGATGTGAAACCAAATGGTTACATATCGGATTATACGAAACCTTTTGGTTTCATGTCAAGGTAAAATCGAAAAGCGGCCAACCCTCTAAGGGATTAGCCGCCGTTTTAGGTGTTCACTTTTACCAGGCGTAAGCTTCCGGTGCCGGTTTGCCGGGTCCTGGGAAGATTTCATCCAGCTTTTTTAAAGTATCCTCGCTTAGCGTGACTTCAGGTACGCGTAAGGAATCTTGAAGCTGCTCTATCGTTCTCGGCCCGATAATTGGCGAGGTAACTGCCGAATGGGATAATACCCAGGCCAAGGCGACGACGTCTTCTTTTTCACCGATTTCTTTGCAAAGTGCTGAAAATTGCTCCAACTGGCTCCGGTGTTTCTCGATTCGTTCAGCGGAGCGCGCACTACGGGCGCCTGTACCTGCCAAGGCGTTACGGCCTAACAATCCTCCGGCGAGAGGACTCCATGGTATGACGCCAAGACCGAGCTTTTCTGAAGCGGGAAGCACTTCCAGCTCTGGCAATCTGGCGAGTAGATTATACATGTGCTGCTCGGAGACTAAGCCTAGGAAGTGGCGGGCTTTAGCCTCAGCTTGGGCACATGCAATATGCCAGCCTGCGAAGTTGCTGGAGCCGATATAATCGACGGTACCTTGATTTACCGCGGATTCAAATACCCCCCATAACTCATCCCAACTCACGTTGCGGTCGATATGGTGCATTTGATAAAGTTCTATATGGTCTGTCTGCAGTCTTTTGAGGGATGCTTCCAGATGACGCCTGATTTTGTAAGCTGATAAACCTCGTTCAGCATTCGGACCATCATGGGGATCGTTCATATCTCCATAGGCTTTTGTCGCAAGAATGACTTTCTCTCTGCGGCCTCCGCCTTGTTTAAACCAGCGCCCAATAATTTCTTCTGTCCAGCCTCTTTTTTCTACGCCACCGTAGACATTCGCTGTATCAAAAAAATTGATTCCCGCGTCTAATGCAGCATCCATGATTCTAAAAGCTTCTTTTTCCTCGGTTTCCGGCCCAAAGTTCATTGTTCCTAAACATAGCTGACTGACTTTTAGTCCGGATTTCCCTAAATACGAATACTTCATGATTCATCCTCCCACATTCCTCTAGATACTAGTAAATACTAATTATTATGAAGACTTGTACGTGATGATAGCTTCTATTCTATAGAAGATTCTATGTCTGTGAAAGTAGTGAAATATTTTAGAGTTGATGAGTTATACTTAAGCTTCTATAGGTAAAGTTACTAACTAACCATTCGATTAAAGGTTGAATTTGGAATTGTATACCAAATACATTTTATTCTTCCCCTCACCCAAAAAATCTGTTAAAATTACACTGAAATCGCTTACAGTGTTGTCTGGAATGATTGTAATACTTATACAATTGAGGTGATAACGGCATAAGACGAAGATCTATACGGGAGCAACGATAGCTTTATATCTGAAAATTGCAATTTTTCGCTTGGCTGCATCATCCGAAAACAGCACGCGTCATGTTTTGTTACATAATACCCGTGAGATTTCATTATTTTTAGACCTTTTGCAGTATATTTTTGTATACAATGCACCAAATGTCTATTCACGCGAAAGAAAATAAGGTATAATTTTCTTCGAAGGTCAAAAATGATGAAAACGGGGGATGCGGATGATTACTTCATCACATGTTGTGTATGCTTTAGTGACACTAAGCGTTATCGTCGTCATGTTGTTAAAACGAGGAGTCATCATTCCCACCTTAATTGGTACCTTCTTAATCGGATGGATCTATAAGGGGGATGTGATCAGCGGGTTTAAAGCGGTCTACAATGCCAATCTGACTGCTGCCAAAGAATTATTTACGATTTTCTTAATTATTACGTTTATGGTCGCTTTGCTAGCTTCCTTGAGGGATATCGGCGCAGACAAGCGCATGATTAAACCTATTCAGAAGCTAATGGTCAATGGTCACATCGCCTATATTGTTCTAGCTGTTGTTACTTATGTTATTTCCCTTTTCTTCTGGCCGACACCAGCCGTTCCGTTAATCGGAGCGCTTCTGATTCCGGCTGCGATTCGCGCAGGTTTACCGGCGATGGGAGCGGGAATGGCGATTGCCATTGCTGGACAAGGTATGGCGCTGTCCTCTGACTTTGTCATGCAGGTAGCACCGATGCTTAGCGCGAAGGGCGCAGGCATTGATACGGCTGCAGTCGCCGATAAAGCGATGATCCTATCTTTGATCACAGGGGGCGTAGCGCTTACCGGGGCTTACTTGATGAACCGGAAGGCGATTCGCAAGCCTGAAAGCACAACGGCGGAAACTTCGAATCAAGTACAAGCTATCCGCGTGGTACAAGCAGCTTCCGAGTTTCCTGAAGCGGCCGCAACCGTTGAAACGCTGAGCCCATCTATCATCCGGTGGTCCAAAGTGTTCGCTGTGCTTGTTCCGCTTTCGATGCTTGCAGTTATGGCGGTTATGATTGCGAGCAAGCTAGGGCACAAGGGCATGAGTGGATTTGAAGGAGGAGACGGTGCAGCGTTTATCGGCGGTGTGGCTGTTATTCTACTCATTCTATCCTGTACGTTGTTCTCCAAAGTACAGGCATTAGACAAGATCAGCGAGCATCTAACAGAAGGCTTCGTATTTGCCTTTAAGGCAATGGGGCCGGTTATTCCGATTGCAGGATTCTTCTTCCTGGGAAATGCAGATTTCTCTAAAAGCATTTTATCCTTAGGTGAAGGCGATAAAGCGCCAGCTATTCTCTTTGATTTGGTTATGTCTGTGCAGCATTTGATCCCGACAAGCGGCATTTTAACTTCGTTTGGGTTGTTGATTATGGGGATTATTGCAGGTTTAGAAGGATCAGGCTTCTCCGGTCTTCCGCTAACCGGCTCGTTGTCCGGTGCATTAGCGCCAGCAGTAGGCATGGATCCGTCCACACTCGCAGCGATCGGTCAAATGGGATCGGTTTGGTCAGGCGGAGGAACGCTTATCGCGTGGTCATCTCTTGTGGCGGTTGCCGGATTCGCCGGTGTCTCTGCCATTGACCTAGCTCGTAAAAACTTCCTGCCTGTCATTATCGGCTTAAGTGTTGCTACGATACTAGCTGTTTTAATTTGGTAGCCTTATAACGAGTAAACTGTAAAAAAAGAGCGCCAAGCCATTTACGTCGCAGACGATAGATGGTTAGGCGCTTCATTCCCTAATTGAGGGGCAGCCATTAGCTGCGGAATGATATCTTGGCATGATTTCACTAAAAGACGGGAGATCACCGCGGACATTTCATCAATAAACGTAAGACTTGTGTGCTCCATAACTTTATGGTTGAGCAGGCTGTGGTTGTTAATAATCCCTTTGATATGAATATGTCCAATAGGGGGAAGCTCTTTATTTAAGCTGACACCGGGCTGAAGCGGTTCCTCCACCAACTGGAGTGTCCCGATCTTATAGAACTGGCCAAGAGCAGCATCGACAGCGATCGTATAGGCTTGACTGTGTGTTTTGGTAATATGGGCAATAGTCTTCTGTAAATTAAGTGCATGTACGGGTCTTTCCAACGTTCCATAAAGATGAACATTACGGTTGCCTTCGAACCGCTCGGATAATCGACTCCCGACCATCGGGCCTAGAGAATCCCACGTGTAACGATTGGTACCGACGCAAATAATGACAATTTCGGCGAATTCCGGTTTCGATAAATAATGATTCGTTAAAGCTTCGGACAAATAGGCGACAGATTTCTTATCAAGGTAATGAATGTGACGCATCATAGGGTTAAATCACCTCCCTTTCTGTAAGTAATATACTCCGTGTACATGTGAAATATTATTAGACTTCTTCAAGGTGCAGAAATCATAAAAAGTACTATATCCTAATATAATCTTTGGTATACAATATACACAAGATAAAAAGGAGAGTGGAATGATGTCGAATGCTTATATTTTAACACAAATGACATGGCCAGAGGTAGAAGCTGCGCTCAAAACGGTCAAAATTGCGATCATCCCCTTGGGCGCGCATGAGCAGCATGGCCCGCATATGGTAGAAAGCTGCGATGCTGTTCTTGCAGAAGAAATGGGGAAAAGGCTAACGGCCAGGTTATATCCTGAGGCGTTATTAACACCTACGATTAATATGGGGGTGTCACCGCATCATCTTCATTTCCCAGGTACGATTTCATTAGAGCCTTCCACCGTAATTGCGATATTGCGCGATATAATTAAATCATTAAAAAGTCAGGGGATTGAGAAGTTCTTGGTCATCAACTCTCATGGCGGTAATCAAGCGACGCTCGGTGTGGCAGCAGATACGTTAACAGCTGAACTGGGAGTGTCTTTCTTCTACGCTAAAACGACGGCTTCAGCCAAAGATGTGATGGACAAGCGTATTGAATCTAAGCTATATGGTCACAGTTGCGATCGCGAAGTTTCCGAAGCGATGTATTTGGCGCCTCATTTGGTTCGTCCGGATCAACTGGAGAAAGGCGACATTCAAGAGGGACGCTGGAAAAAGCTTCGCCCCGGCAGTCCTATTCAAGGTTTCTATTACTATGAAGAAATGACACGCAACGGCTGTATCGGTGATGCCACGAAAGCCAGCCGGGACATCGGAGAGGAGATTGTTGAGACGGCCCTTGAGCGGTTGACTCAAGCCGTCAGAGACATGTTATAAACTTATGAAGCATGCACTGTTTATTGCAGCTATCGCGGCCTACCTTGTCTCGGAGATCTACCCAAGTGAGTGGCTTACTTGGGTCCAGTCTGTACTTAGTCTGGTCATTATTGCTGTTGCCTTTCGCTCAATCAAGCCGTTCGTCCGACTATTAGGTACTTCCTTCTTAATTACGGGTGCCCTTCTTCTAGCGGCAAACGGAGCGTCATTGACGGTTTACGTGCTTGGTTTCGGCAGCATGCTGAACATTCTAAGCCTATTTGTTTTAATCCCGATGATCGCTCTGCCTATTGAGCTGGGACAATACGCGGTGAGAGTACAAGCGATACTGTACAGCAAAGTTAAGCACTCCGGCATGCTTTATTGTATTACTTCATTATTGTCCTATATATTGAGCTCGTTTATGAATTTAGCCACACTTCCCATGATGTATCATAGCATTCATCCATCTTTACAATATTATCCTATTAAGCAAAAAGACAGATTTATTAGCCGGGCGATTACTCATGGCTACAGCATGCCAATTCTATGGACGCCGGTAGCTCCGATCGTAGGGATTATTGTGGAGATGACGGGCGTAAGCTGGAGCTCTATTCTACCCATTGTCATTCCGTTCAGCTTGTTTGGTCTAGCTTTGGACTGGTTGATGGGGACATGGGTCGCTAACCGCAGGCTTAAGAAGATCAGTTTGAACGCGCTTGAAGAAATTTCGGCTGCCAGGGAAAATGCCGTCGGGCAACAGGCTAATGGTTCCGCTGAGGGCAAGGGGAGTCACCCTGGGCAAATTCTTATCGCTATCGTTGTGCTTAACGTTCTGGTCTTTATTTTGGAACGGTTTACACATATGGGCTTTTTACTGTTAGTTTCCATTATTGTTATTCCATTTGCTTATATATGGTCCCTGATGCTGGGGAAAGGCAAGGCTTTTATAGCGAAAAGCCGAATTTTGCTGCCTTCCCATGTGCTGAAAATGAAGGATCAATTCTTTGTCTTCTTGAGCGCCGGGTTTATGATCTCAGCCATCAAGACGACAGGAAGCAACCATGCGATCAATGAGGGAATTATGGCGATTCAGCATGTTATCGGGTCTGATCTGTTCTTGCTCATGATACCGCTAATTCCTTTGGCTCTGGCTTTTATCGGGCTGCATCCGGCAGTAGGATTGGCTCTGGCCGCAGAATCTTTAAATCCGCAAGCGTTGGGGATATCCGCTCAGCTCATGGCGATTGCCATGCTTACAGGGGCAGCCACGGCATTTTTGATGGGGCCTTACAATGCTACAGCAGGGATGATGTCAAACTTGATAGGCAAGAGCTCGTACAAGGTATCTAACTGGAATGCGCCGTTTACAATTGCTTATTTATTCATGGCGATGTTGCTTCTAATCGTCTTAAAAAAAGTGGGTTGACAGGTTAACCCAATCTAAGCAATAATAAGTCCATGAAATAAATTTGGTATACCAAATACCATATACCAAATAATCGACGAGCTTATCTACTACACTTTACATTTTGAGAGGAGAGTTTAATATGACAACAGCAGCAACTGAATCCCATTTGATGAACAAAGAGGAATTCCGCTATGCACTCGAGCAAGCCATTGAAGGTAACGCCGTTGCTAAAGCTCCTTTTACAACAATGTGGGCAAATGGTGAATTGAAAAAAGAACATTTCGCTAGATGGGTAGAACAGCATTACGCTTATGTAGGTCCATTTGCAGAATACCTGGCTTACATTTATGCCAACTGTCCGCATGAGGATGCAAGAGACTTCATCCTGCAGAACATGTGGGAAGAGGAACTCGGCGGCGACCGCCACACGGATTTACTCATCCGTTTCGGTGAAGCTTGCGGGACGACTCGCGAACGCGTTGAATCAATGCAGCATCTGCTTCCTGAAACCATCGGTTTACAATCCTGGTGCTACCGGATGGCCTTCAAAGAAAATTTCTTATTCGCTACAGCAGCGCTGGTTGTTGGACTTGAATCTCAAGTGCCTGCCATTTACCGCAGACAAACACCAACACTTCGCAATCACTACGGCTTCACAGATGAAGAAGTGGAATTCTTCGATTTACATATCGTATCCGATGAGATCCACGGTGAGCGTGGCTACCAAATCGTACTCGAGTATGCTAGGACGCCTGAAGATCAACAACGCTGCATCAAAATTGTAGAAGAAGCTACGAAAATGCGCAGAATGTACATCGCAGCGATCTCTCGCGAATTTTGCCTAGAGTAGTCCTTATCATTGCTTATCTCATATAAACGTTCATAGAAAATAGAAGGTTAAACGGTTCCCGGGAAGCAGCATTTCTCGGGAATTGGTCTAACTAGCATACTAGACCCTGCTTTTGAGCCGACATTGGTATTTAAAGAGAAAGGGGATTGACATGGCAGCAACGGAGACGGCAGTGCAAACGTTCAAAAACTTAATTAACGGGGAATGGGTAGAGGCAGTAGGCGGCGAAACCTTCACCACAACCAACCCTGCTAATGTGAAAGATATCGTAGGAAGATTTCAAGCTTCGACGGAAGAGGATGTTATCCAGGCCATGGAGGCTGCCGAACAGGCATTCAAAACTTGGCGCCACGTTTCTCCCACGAAGAGAGCGGAAATTATGTATAAAGCAGCGGATTTGCTAGAGGCAGGTCTGGAGCAATACGCCGAAGAGCTGACACGCGAAGAAGGAAAGACAATTGCGAGCAGCCGGATGGAAGTGAAACGCTCCGCACAAACGTTAAGATACTACGCTTCGGAAGGACTGAACGTTTCCGGCGAAACACTCCCGTCGGATGATGCAACGACTTTCGTATACACACGCAAAGAACCATTAGGCGTCATTTCGATTATTACACCATGGAACTTCCCGATTTCGATTCCGGTCCGCAAAATTGCACCAGCCTTAGTTACAGGCAATACGGTCGTATTCAAGCCGGCATCCAACACACCGCTAATTGCTTACCGTTTAGTGGAGGCGCTTCATAAAGCCGGACTTCCGGCAGGTGTGATCAACTTCGTGACAGGCTCCGCTTCGAAGACAGGCGTACCGCTGGTCACTCATCCGGCCGTCAAAGCGGTTACTTTCACGGGATCAACGGGTGCAGGAGAGAAGATTAATCGTCAGGTGCGATTGTCTACACGCGTGCAGTTGGAACTAGGCGGTAAGAACCCGCTGATCGTCATGGACGATGCGAACTTGGATCATGCGGTAGAACTCGCAGTGAAGGGTGGATTTGAGCTAACGGGTCAAGCTTGCACCGGTACGAGCCGAGTAATTATCATGGACGCGGTTCATGATGAGTTTGTTCGGAAGCTTGTAGAGAAGACCAAGCAGCTTACGGTGGGTAACGGTCTTAGCAAAGGCGTTGAAGTCGGTCCGCTGGCGAATGAAAGCCAACTTCGCAATGTGTTGGATTACGTCGCCATAGGCAGAGCAGAGGGCGCTGAGCTGGTCGTAGGCGGCGAGCAAATCACAGAGGGCGAGTACGCGAATGGTTACTACGTAACGCCTGCCGTGTTCGTAGGGGTTGCACCTGACATGCGCATCGCGCAGGAAGAGATTTTCGGACCGGTCATCTCGGTGATCCGTGTTGCCAGCTTCCAAGAAGCGATGGATATCGCGAATGACGTGGAATTCGGCCTATCCGCAGCAATCTGCACGCTAGATGCAAGCAAGATTCAACATTTTATCCAGAATATCGAGACAGGCATGGTGAAAATTAACCGTCCGACTACCGGCAATGCTTATAATGCACCATTCGGCGGAGTGAAAATGTCGAGTACAGCGACTTACCGCGAATCCGGTCGTGCGGCACTTGAATTCTACACGCAAATCAAAACGGTATACCACGGCGTATAAACGATAGATTCATAATGGAGGATCTCATATGAAATCGGTATTAAAGCTTGAGCTGGAAGAAGCTAAAGTGATGATAGAAGCTGCGAAGAAGGCGGCAGCAGAAGTGAACGCTTTGGAATCTATCTGTATCGTGGATGATGGCGGATATATCGTTGCTCTGGAACGTATGAACGGCGGACGGATTACCGGCCCTGAGATTGCAACGTCCAAAGCTTTTACGGCAAGCGGCCATAAACGCTCGACGCATCTGTTTAACCAACCGGGAGGACCTGCGACAACAACCGGAGAGGCATTCGGCATACATGTGATGATGCCCGGTAAATTTGCGATCTTCGTCGGCGGATTCCCGATTGTCGTGAATGGCGAAGTCATTGGAGGCGTAGGGGTCAGCGGAGGTAACGGGGAGCAGGATACAGCGGTCGGCACCGCGGCGTTAAAGGCTCTGCAGCAGTATTTAGGCAGTGAGTACGATGTCATGACACAAGCGGATATTAAAAAATAAACGCGGTTCGTTCCTTATGAAACTAGCTGCAATGGAGAGGGAAGAGGGAAGATGGCGTACTGGAATCTGTTCCTCGGGTTTTTCCGGATTGGGCTTCTGGGGTACGGCGGGGGGCCAACGATGATCCCCTTGGTTCATGCGGAGGCTGTTCAGAAGTATCAGTGGATGACGGACGATGAATTTACAGATGTGCTTGCGATGGGGAATGCGTTGCCTGGCCCGATCGCCACGAAAATGGCAGGTTATATCGGCTACAAAGTGAATGGCTATATGGGCGCATTTATTGCGATTACAGCGATGGTCATTCCCGCGCTCATTGGTATGATTTTGCTTCTAGGACTCATTTATAAATTAAAGGATTCCGGTATTGTAGGCGGCATGACGCACGGCATTCAGCCGGTCATCGGCGTGATGATGGCGGTTATGGCCTACGATTTCTTCAAAAAAGCTTGGCAAAGCTGGGTGAAAAGCAAAACGCTGGCGTGGACGCTCATTTCGATCATTGCGCTCGTTTTGCTTAACTTAAACCCAGGATTACTGATTGGCATCGCGCTTGCTTACGCGTTCACTGAGTCCACCTATTTGACTAACAAAAAGAAGCGTAAACAGCAGCAGGGCAATTCAGACAGGGGTTTTTCCGCATGACGCTATTAGAAATATTTTGGGCCTTTTTTGTTCCTAACATATTAGGTTACGGTGGCGGGCCGCCGATTATCCCGTTGCTTCAGGCAGAAGTGGTTGATCATTTCGGATGGATGAGCATGGAACAGTTCGGCGATGTGCTGGCTCTCGGCAATGCCCTTCCAAGTCCGATCGCCACCAAGCTTGCAGGATATATCGGCTACCAGGTGGCCGGCATTCCCGGCGCGTTAGTCGCGCTAATCGCTACCATCCTGCCGACGGCTCTTGCGATGGTTCTCTTGTTCAAGTTCATCAACTTTTTCAAAGGAGCTCCGCAAGTCATGGCGATGACACTAATCGTTCGTCCAATCGTCGCTGTTCTGCTCGGCACATTGGCGCTGCAGTTTTTCACCAGCGCCTATCAATCGGCGGGAATATGGCAGACGGCCTTGCTTGCAGCGGTTAGTTTTGTTGCTCTGGAGAAATGGAAAGTACATCCAGCGGCTGTTGTGGGGCTGGGTTTAGTGTATGGAGCTTTTGTTCTGGGATGATCCGGCAGGTATACCCCACATTCTAATGTTGATTGGTTATGGTGTATCGATTAAACTGTAAGAAAACGCATACGCGGAGGTATACCATATGCCGGACAATCCAGTGATTTGGAAAGAAGAGGAATTAAGCCCGATCAGGGATAAAGTGTATCAATATATTAAACAAGCTATCGTTCAAGGTATATACAAATCAGGTGACCGGATTATCGAGAGGGAATTGGCCGATCAATTAAATGTTAGCCGCACTCCCATCCGGGAAGCACTGTTTCGGCTTGAGTCACAAGGCTTCGTAAAGACGCTTCCGCGTAAGGGAGTGGTTGTCTCTAAACTATCTCCGGATGAGATAATCGAAATATTCACGATTTTGTCATCTCTTGAAAGTCTGGCCGTGAAGTTGGCCGTCAAGAAAGTCGAACAGGCTCAACGAGAGGAACTAAGCCAAATAATTGTAGAGATTGACACTGCTTTAGCAAAACCTACGTTCGAGCAATCCGACTGGAAATATCACTTTGAGGCGAACGAAGTTATTTTCCGTGCTGCGAAGAGCCCGAGGTTAACGCAAATGTTGGACGGTTTATCCGACTATATCCGCGCTTTCGTTCATGTAGGCTACGAGCTTCCTGGGCGCCAACGCAAAGCGATGGAGGAACACAGAGAAATTATCAAAGCCGTTCTGAACGGTGAAGCGGAGTTTGCTGAAAATTTAACGAAAATTCACGTCGAAAATTCTAAAAAGGCCTACATGGAAGCTTTAGAAAGAGAATAAAGACCGTGATTGCCTATATTCATGCTGCTGTATGGAGGTTGTGATATGCCGAATGTGACATTACACCAGAATGGCCAAGTGTATCAACAAGAAGTGAATGAGAACAGTAACTTGGTGGTGTTAGCGGGAATTAAGAAATTCCCCCATCTGAAATATGGCTGTGGTATGGGTAAGTGCACGAAATGTATGGTGAAAGTCGTTACCGGCGGCGATAAGCTTCAAGAACCCAATTGGAAAGAAAATAAGATGCTGGGCGATAAAATTAATGAAGGATTTCGTCTAGCATGCCAGTTATATATTTCGGAAGATATTGAGCTCCGACAGGAATAGGGACAGTCAGAGACAGCAGCCTATATGGGGGATGACTTATTGTGCAACTACATGGACAAGTTGAAGCCAGACTCGAAGAACTGAACATTCTGCTGGACTCTCCGCCTAAACCAAGTGGGAATTATCTGCCTTATACCCTTTTGCCTCCTTTGATTTATTTAAGTGGCGTAACCCCGAAGGCGGGTGGAGTGCTTCAATACAAAGGCAAAGTAGGACAAGAGTTTTCCAAAGAAGAAGGTTACCAAGCAGCCAGGCAATGCATGATTAATCAACTAAGTACTTTAAAGTTTATTCTGGGAGATCTGAATCGCATAACCGGCATCGTTAAAATGGAAGGCTTCATTAATGCGAATCCTGGGTTTCACGATCTGCCTTACGTTTTGAATGGCGCCTCAGATCTGTTAGTTGAAGTATTCGGAGACAGAGGGCTGCATGCCCGGTCCGCTATTGGCGTTGCTACGTTGCCCGGCGGTGCTGCAGTAGAAGTAGAATTGATTGTGAGTTATGAGTAAAGTGATTCAACATATATAAAATAATTGAGCGGAGGGCTTCATATGAGCGAATATATTCTAGTATCCACAACTGATCGTTACCGGACGGTGACGAATAATCCGAACTTAGAGTTAGTGGCAGCATACGAGTATTACTTCTTCGGCAAGAAAAAAACACTGTTTGAAGTATGCAAAATTGTTGGTGAAGATACAAGAATCATCATTCAAGGGGTTTCTGAGAAATTCGCAGACAACAGCATTCCGCTCAAGGTATTTCCAAAGTTTGATTCCACCGCTCAGATTGAGAAAGAGATCTATGAACTGGATGTCGACAAGGACAGTAAGATTGTGAAAATAGCATAAAGTAAAAGCGCAGGCTCTGGGAGCTTGCGTTTTTTTTAATTTAGATTTATCCCATGCAAAAAAGCAGTCCTCTCGGACTGCTTGCCTGATTTTCAACCTATTGGGCTGCGTTAATTCTTCGTTGGGCGATTTTGTTAAGACGGCTAAGATCTTCTTCGCCCCAGGAGATCGTCACGTCACCGGTGATGAAAGTTTGGCAGGCGAGGCGGAAACCTTGGTCCAGCTTCTCCTGACCGAGTCGGTCGACTTCCTTTTTCATAATTCTGCTTAAGTGTTCATGCCCGTCCACGATCTGTACACGGCAAGTTCCGCAAAGGCCACCGCCGCATTTGTAAGGTACAGACCCTTCATATCGGATCGATGTTCTTAAGAGATTGGCGTCTTTTTCGACTTCTATCGTTTTTCCTGATGTAAGATAAGTCACTGATGGCACTTGGCATCCCCCCATGTCTTAGTAGTGTTAGTATATCACATTTAATTGGTTTATGGTATACCAAATACATTATTTTTGATATGATAGAGAAACAGAGGAAGCAAACTTGAAACCATTAACCATTACAGGAGGATTCATGACTTATGATAAAAGTAGGCATTATCGGATATGGAACCATCGGTGAGGATGTGGCTCGCGTTATTTTACAAGGAGATGCGGGGGCTGCCCAATTAAGGGCGATACTGGTCCGTGACGAGAATAAATATCCTGATGCCTGTCATCCAGGATCAGGATGTGTGATGACTTCGAATGAAGATGTGTTCTTTGCCCAGGAACTTGATGTTGTTGTGGAGAGTGCCGGCCATGAGGCCGTAGTGAAATATGGCGAGAAAACTCTGGCGTACGGAGCGGATCTTATTTTGGTCAGTGTTGGCGCACTGGCTGACGAGCCGCTGCTGCATCGGATCATGAAGAAGGCACGGGAAACAGGCAGGAAAGTGATCGTTCCTTCAGCCGCAATTGGAGGTTTAGATCGGATCGCAGCAGGAAGTGTAGGCCCGATGGACGAAGTAACACTAGTGACAAGAAAACCTCCTAAGGCTTGGATTGGCACAGTTATCGAGCAGCAGGTGAATTTGGCTGAATTAACGGAGCCATTTTGCGCGTTTGACGGAGTGGCACGCGATTCCGCCCGCTTATTTCCGGAGAGCGTGAATGTTTCTGCGGCACTAAGTCTAGCTGGTGTAGGATTTGATCAGACCAAAGTGAAAGTATTCGTAGATCCTCACATCACCCAAAACACGCATGAAATCGAAGCGAAGGGGAAATTCGGTCAAATCAATCTGCAAATTAGAAACACGCCTTCCGCCGGCAATCCAAAAACCGGATATATCGTGGCGATGAGTGTGATCAAAACTCTTCGGGATTTAACATCATCTTTTGTCATTGGCATCTAAAAAAAGAGTAGAAATGAGGATCAGAACATGGCATATAACAGTATCATTCTGCGTCTGGAATTAAGTCTCAATAAAGTGAATTTTGGTGAGGTTGCTTCTACGATCACTAAAGCCGGTGGAGATATTACTTCCATAGACATCATTCGCCCTGGGCAGGAAGTAACCGTTCGTGACGTCACGGTAAATGTGGCTGATACAGACGAAACCAAAGTGGTGGAAGCGATTAAAGCGCTGGACGGTATTCGTCTCATCAACGTATCGGACCGAACGTTTCTAGCGCATCTCGGGGGCAAAATTTCTGTACAACCGACACTTCCAATCAAAAATAGGGATGATTTGTCCATCGTGTATACGCCAGGTGTGGCCCGCGTGTGCACAGCCATCCATGAAGATCCTCAAAAAGCATATTCTTTAACGATTAAAAGAAATACCGTAGCGGTCGTAACAGACGGTACTGCTGTATTAGGCTTAGGCGACATTGGCCCGCACGCAGCCGCACCTGTGATGGAAGGGAAAGCGATGCTTTTTAAGCAGCTTGCCGGGGTAGACGCCTTTCCGATCTGCTTGGACACACAAGATACAGAAGAGATCATCCGCACAATTAAAACGATTAGTCCTATTTTTGGCGGAATTAATTTGGAGGATATCAGCTCCCCGCGCTGCTTTGAAATTGAAACAAGGCTTACCGAAGAGTTGGATATCCCTATCTTTCACGATGATCAGCATGGTACCGCCATTGTTGTCATTGCCGGCCTCTTGAACGCACTCAAAGTCGTTGGCAAGCGGATGGACCAAGTTCGAATCGTCGTCAACGGGATTGGGGCAGCAGGCGTTTCTATCTGTAAAATGCTGCTGGCCGCAGGCGTGAAAAGGCTTGTCCCTGTTGACCGGGACGGCGCCATCATTCGCGGAGGCGAATACTCGCATCCGATGTGGGCGTGGCTTGCGGAGCAGCCGCAGGTTGAAGCTACTCCAGGCGGCTTACGCGATGTGATTAGCGGAGCGGACGTATTCATCGGAGTATCAAGAGGCGGGCTGTTGAGCGGAAGCGACGTGCAGAAGATGGCCCCGAACAGCATCGTATTTGCTATGGCGAATCCGGTTCCGGAGATCGATCCGAAGGAAGCACTCCCGCATGTTCGCGTATTTGCTACCGGACGGAGCGATTATCCGAACCAAATCAATAACGTGCTTGTGTTTCCGGGGATTTTCAGAGGGGCGCTCGATTGCCGTGCGCGCAGGATCAACGAACCGATGAAGCTGGCGGCGGCACGAGCGATTGCTTCCGTTGTTTCCGAAAGCGAGTTAAATGACCAGTACATCATTCCGAGTATTTTTAACGAGCAAGTGGTTGTCAAAGTCAGGAATGCCGTCGTTGAAGCAGCCATCTTAACGGGAGTTTCACGCCGTATTCCGCCGGATTTCAGATAAGCGTCGGCTGTTGCTATTTCAAAGAACCAAAGCGCCCAACCAAGGGGGCTTTGGTTCTTTCAATTTTGGGTATACCTTTATCAACGATCCCAAATCAGGTATAGTAATAAGAATAAATTGGCTGAACATAGCCGACACCGCACAGCATGTGGAACTGCAGTCCGCTATTTCAGCCAAAGTGGCACATTTCCGGGCGCAAGTGGAACTACAAGGTCTTATTTACCCGCTAGGCACCTCATTTCCGCCTAAATGGCAAAATAGAGGATCATAGTTTCCTCTCACCGACCCAAAGGCCATTTTCCGTCCAAATAGAGGACTGAAGTTTCTTTAGTCCAAACATCTAACTCGTGAGGGCTTTCCCGATCCATTTCTAGCCCCAAACCAAGGCCATACCAATGAAAAAACATACAAAACAAAGGAGATACTATGATACGTTTTGCAGTAATAGGAACCAACTGGATTACAGAGGAATTCATTCACGCCGCCCGCGAAACGGGAGAATTCACCTTAACAGCCGTGTACTCACGCACAGAGGAGAAGGCGGCGGAATTCGCCAATAAATTCGAGGCCGCTCACCGGTTTACGGACTTGGACGCTTTCGCGCAAAGCGACGCTTTCGATGCGGTTTACATTGCGAGCCCGAATTCGCTTCACGCACAGTATGCAATTCACTGCATGAATCACGGGAAGCATGTCCTATGCGAGAAGCCCGCAGCGTCCAATACGGCTGAGCTGTCCGCGATGATTGAGTCTGCGCGCAGCAACAAGGTCGTGTTCATGGAGGCGCTGAAGTCCACGCTCATGCCGAATTTCAAAGCGATTCAAGAGAATCTGCCGAAGCTTGGACCCATCCGCCGTTATTTTGCAAGCTACTGCCAATATTCCTCGCGGTATGATGCCTATAAGCAGGGCACGGTGCTGAATGCGTTCAATCCCATTTTTTCCAATGGCTCCTTAATGGACCTTGGTGTGTATTGCATTTATCCGCTCGCGGTGCTGTTCGGCACTCCGGAGCGCGTGCAGGCAAGCGGCATGCTGCTGGAGTCCGGTGTCGACGGTGAAGGCAGTCTCTTACTGAGCTACAAAGAGATGGATGCGGTCATCATGCATTCCAAAATCGCAAGCTCCTATTTGCCGTCAGAAATTCAAGGCGAGCACGCAACGATGGTCATTGATAAAATCAACCAGCCGGAAAAAGTGGAAATCCGCTACCGGGACGGTTCTGTGGAAAATCTGACGCGTGAGCAGAGTGATAGAACGATGCGTTACGAGGCAGAAGAGTTTATCCGCTTGATCCAAAGCGGAGCGTTAGAGTCCGAGACGAACTCACATGCCAATTCCAGCATCGCGATGGCGATTATGGACGAGGCTAGAAAACAGATGGGGCTTGTATTCCCCGCAGACCGCAAATAAATAAACCGAGCGATAGGCAGGAAACGGTCCTGAGTTCGCTCGGTTTTTTTTGTTATTTTATAGTACTGGAGGTCCGCATAGACTTGCCAGGCATTGACACAGGAGCGAGTACGGCTCCAGTCTCAGTGCTAATTCTTTTTCGAATCAGATGATATGCAACCCCGATAATGAGCCATACACCGCCCATCCATAAGGCGTCCCGATCAAGCAGCGACAGCAGATAACCAATGAAGCCGGCTCCCGCGAGCGGAAGTGCCAGATACAAAAACGTGGTCTTCACGGAACGTTGGTTTTCTTTGATGTATTTTTGCGCGATGACAGAAATGTTCACGAAGAAGAAAGCCGTTAATGCCCCGAAATTGACGAATTTGACCGCATTGTCCAAGGAGATGACGAGTGCCAAAAGGGAGACACAGCTGACGATCGCGATGTTGATCACCGGTGTGTTGAACTTTGGATGTAGAAAGGCAAACACCCTTTTGGGCAGAATGGAATCGCGCCCCATCACATAGAGAAGGCGGGAAACACTCGTTACGGACGACAAGCCTTGGGTGAAAATAGCGAGTATGAGTACGGTGATAAAGACGGAGCTGAGAGCGGCCCCACCTACAAGCTTCACGATCTCGAAGCCGGCTGAGTCCACATTGACGAAGGTTAGGTGCGGATAAATGAGCTGAGTTAAAACGGATGGCACCAAGTAAAGAATGCTGGCTGTAATAATGATAATCATGATGGCCCGGGGGATCGTTTTCTCAGAGTTGACCGTTTCTTCGGACATGGTTGTTACCGTATCGAAGCCTAAGAAAGAGAAGCAGATGATTGAAGCACCGGCCAGAATCGTGGAGAACGGTACATCGGTTTGAAGGAAAAGTCCCATCGGATGAACATCTCCCGTCAAATTGCGGAAAAGGAAGAAACAGAAGACAGCGATAAACAGAATTTGAATCCATACGAACAACTTGCTGATATTGGCGGAAAATTTAATGCCGATAACATTGACGATACCAAGGATTATATTGAGTCCTATGATCCAGACATAAGCCGGGACGGATGGAAACTGCGCGTGCAGATAAATGCCGAAGGTGAGACAAGCGATAATCGGGGAGAAAAAGTAATCCAGCAGCAGCGCCCAACCGACGAGGAATCCGAGATAGGGGTGGATGCTCTTTTTCGTATACGTGTAAGCGGAACCTGATGTAGGAAAAGATTTGGACATGACGCCATAGCTGTAAGCCGTGAAGAATATAGCGATGAAAGCGAGCAGGTAAGCCTGCGTCAGCATGCCATGGGCATTCTCGTAAGCAATCCCATAGATGGAGAAATAAATCATTGGTGTCATCCACGCAAGCCCCATATAAACGACTTGGTATAAGCTTAAGGATTTCCGTAGTGTGGCTTCGGTTGTCATGATGGAACACTCCCTTATCGTTAGTGCCTGTGATCAATCATCAGGGTCTGATATGCAAAAAAGCCAAGGAGATATCTATGAAACAGATATCCTCCCGGGCTTTTATCCCTCCGTGAACACAGGGTTAGCTGTGCGTTTTCTCTCGGTCCAGACTGAGGCTTGAGGCGCTCACGGAACCCTAGAAAACCGTTTATGTCATGAATCATTACTTAAAATTTTAAAACGGACGTCCTGATTCCTCGGTGTTAACTATATGTCATTTATGTGAGTTAATATAACACATTATTGGGGTCGTGGGAAGTATTTTACACGAAAAAGGTGAATTCGTTAGAAGTTATTGACACTTTCATTTATCGATGTTATGTTTAATAACACAAACGAATACGATTGTTTACTAGGGTTCCGCCGGCAGATGACCGGGCTGGTCCGAGAGTAAACCGTTCCTGAACAAGGAGCGACACGGAAGGATAAAAACCTGGGAGATATCACCAAGACGACAACGTCTTGTGATGTCTCCCTTTTTGTTTAATCAGAATTCAGGAGGAGATGGGGACGATGACTAACGTGTGGAGCAAAAAGATAGGTCCGGGAGGCAAGTGGTCAGGCGTGATTGGCAAAGGGAAATTGATCCGGTTTACGGCGCTGGAAGCGGGCGCGAATGTGTCCATTCAATTGTTCCACGCGAGAGATTTGACGGAGCGCTACAATATGCCGGATACGCTGAAGGCGCAGTACACTTCCCATCTGACGAGGGGGCATGTGCTGATGAGCGATAACGGAAGAGTGCTCGCTAGCATCGTGGAGGATAGCGTAGGCTGGCATGATCCCCTTAGTGGATACACAAGCCGTGCAACGACGGATGCCAAATATGGTGCGACCAATTATCAGGAGCTGCGAAACGAGTGGCTGCGAAGCGGGCAAGAAAACTTTGCTGTGGAGCTTGTTCGTAACGGGCTTAGCATGCGCGACATGATGCCTGTCCTCAACTTATTCTCGAAGGTGTTTTGCGATGAGCAGGGCGATATGCATTTCAGTCTAACGCATTGCCCGGCAGGTGCTACAGTAACACTTCGAACAGAATTAGATACGCTGCTTGTTCTTTCCAATACACCTAATCCGCTTGATCCTAGAACCTCTTATCCATCCGTACCGGTTAACATCGAGGTACTTCAGGCTGATCCTGTAGGCATGGATGACCATTGTGTCAATTATCGCTCGGAGAATCGCCGGGCTTTTGAAAATACATGGGAATATCACGCATTGCTTAGTTAATAAAAACACGGAGGAGGAACGGATATGGCGGTATTTAATCGAGTAGAGAGCCCTCGCAATGCCGAGGAGGCCATTTATAGCGAAATCATTCAAGCGGGGGACGGATGGATGCGCGTGTTGAAGCCGGGTCAAGTGCTTCGCATCGTCGATTTGGAAGGGAATCAGGCGGCGGATACCCTGTTTTACGATGCTGATAATCCGGAGGATCACTATAGCGCTGTGGCGACGATTGCAGGCCAAGGCAATATTTATCTAAGCACAGGGTCGGTGCTGCGTGCCGAATCCGGCAAGGAGCTGCTCCGAATCGTAGCAGATACGTGCGGGCGTCATGACACCGTTGGAGGCTCGTGCTCCGCTCAAAGTAATACAGTGCGTTATTCGCACGATAAACTGTCGATGCACAACTGCCGGGACACCTTCATGCTGCAGCTTGCGCAGTGGGATGGGGCGTATACGAAGCGGGATTTGGCGCCGAATATTAACTTTTTTATGAATGTGCCGGTAACCGCAGATGGCGGCCTGAAGTTTGATGACGGTGTTTCCGCACCGGGGTGCTATGTGGAAGTTCAGTCGCTGGGAAGCTCCATGGTGCTGATCAGTAACTGTCCGCAGCTTAACAATCCTTGCAATGCATACAATCCAACGCCGATTCAGGTGCTAATTTGGGATAAATAGAAATTCAAAGGGGTGTGGAGACGATGTTTACTAAAGTACTAATCGCTAATCGCGGTGCCATCGCTGTGCGCATTGAGCGCACGCTGCGCAAGCTCGGAGTGGCATCCGTGGCTGTATATACAGGAGCAGATCAAGATAGCTTGCATGTGGACGGAGCGGATGAAGCGGTTCTGATCGGCGAGGGGCCGGCGAAGGAAAGCTATTTGAATACCGAGCTAATTTTGAAAACAGCACTGGAAACCGGTGCTGAGGCGATACATCCCGGATACGGCTTTCTTAGTGAAAATGCCGAGTTTGCCCGTGCTTGCCGCGACCATGGGATTGTGTTCATCGGACCTACACCGGAACAAATGGAAATGTTCGGGCTCAAGCACTCCGCGCGCGAAATAGCGGAAAGAGCTGGTGTGCTGATGCTTCCGGGAACCCCGCTCATCACAGAGCTTGAAACTGCGCTTTCAGAAGCTGCGCGGATTGGTTATCCGGTTATTCTCAAAAGCACAGCAGGTGGCGGCGGCATTGGCATGCGCGTCTGCGCGGATGAGGCGGCTTTAAGGGCGGCCTTTGACGGCGTGCGCCACTTGGCTGAGACGAATTTCAAGAACGGAGGCATGTTCCTTGAAAAATATATCGCCAGAGCACGCCATGTCGAGGTGCAGATTTTCGGGAACAACTTCGGGGAAGTCGTTACACTCGGTGAACGCGACTGTTCCATTCAACGCCGCAACCAGAAGGTGATGGAGGAAAGTCCAGCCCCGAATCTGTCGGATGACGTGCGTGAAGCAATGTTTGCCTCGGCAAAGCGTCTGGCGGCTGAAGTTGGCTACCGCAGCGCAGGTACGGTGGAATATTTGTATGATCCGGAAATGTGCGAGTTTTACTTCCTGGAAGTGAACACACGACTTCAAGTGGAGCATGGCGTGACGGAGGAAGTGCTGGGAGTTGATCTTGTCGAGTGGATGGTACGCGAAGCGGCGAACGAGCTGACGGACATTCAATCGCTCATTCGAAAGCCGATCGGCCACAGCATGCAAGCGCGCATTTACGCCGAGGATTGCTTGCAGCAGTTCCGTCCGAGTGCGGGGCAGCTGGATCGTGCGGTATTTTCAAGCGGGGCGCGCAACGAAACATGGGTGAGAGACGGCTTGACGGTCACGACCTTGTACGATCCAATGCTGGCCAAAATCATCGTCCACGGGACGGACCGTATGGACGCCATTCGGAAGCTGATCGAGGCTTTGTCCGAGACGCGTATGTATGGAATTACAACGAATCTGCAATATTTGCAAGCTCTTCTGCAAGAACAAGATTGCGTAGACGGCAACGTCTTCACGCAGTTATTAAATACATTCGAGCCTGTTGAAAAGGCGTTGGAAGTCGTAGACGGCGGCATCCAAACCACCGTGCAGGACTTCCCTGGGCGCATTCGCCACTGGGATGTGGGCGTGCCTCCGTGCGGACCGATGGACCCGTTCTCGTTCCGGATCGGCAATAAGCTGCTCGGTAACGCCGATGACGCCCCCGGACTCGAAATGACGCTGCGCGGAGGCTCTTACAAGTTCCGCAGCGACTTGTGGTTCTGCGTCACTGGTGCGGATATGCAAGCCGAACTGGACGGAGAAACAATCCCGCTCTGTAAGCCGGCATTTGCGGCTCGCGGGCAAGTGCTCAGTTTTGGCGAAGCGAAAGAAGGCATGCGGACTTACCTGCTGGTCAGCGGAGGCTTCGATATGCCGAAAATTCTCGGCAGCTCCTCGACCTTCACGCTGGGCGGATTCGGCGGACACGGCGGCCGTGCGCTGCGAACCGGCGACGTGCTTGGCGTGAACGCGGGCGGCAGCCCTGTGCAGGAAACGGCAGAGCTTGCTGTGCAGTTCCGTCCCAGAATGACAAGGGAGTGGACGATTGGCGTCATTCCTGGACCTCATTGCACAGGGGAGTTCCTGCGTGCGGAGTACTTGGAGCAGTTGACTGAAACGAGCTGGGAAGTACATTTTAACTCCTCCAGAACCGGAGTTCGCTTGATAGGGCCGGCACCGCTGTGGACGCGTGAAGACGGGGGAGAAGCCGGGCTTCATCCATCCAATATCCATGATAATGCTTATGCGATTGGGACGCTGGATTTGACGGGAGACATGCCGATCCTGCTTGGACCGGATGGTCCTAGTCTTGGCGGGTTCGTTTGTCCGGTGACGACGGCTTCGGCAGAATTCTGGAAGCTGGGTCAGCTGCATCCGGGCGATACGATTCGCTTTCACCTGCTGACGCTTGAAGAAGCGGAGGCTTTGCGTGAGGTGCAGGAGGGGGATTTGCAAGCTATTGGAGAGGGGGATTTTGAAAGGTTAGTCGGGTGTGGGCTTCCTGTTGTTAATAAAGAGATTAAGCCGGAGTATCCGCGACTTTTCCATGAAACAGCTAATCGCAGATTCCCGATCACGATCCGCTGCTGTGGCGATCAGAACCTGCTCGTGGAGTATGGCGAGCTTGAGTTGGATTTGCTCCTGCGTTTCCAAGTACAGGCATTGATGCAAGCGATCGTGGAAAGCAGCTCGATTCCGGTGCTGGATTTGACCCCTGGCATTCGCTCTTTGCAAATCCATATCGATCCGTCCCAAATCACAGTCAGCGAGGCATGCGCGAAAGTTGTGGAAATCGACGCAGCTCTGCCGCCGCTTGAAGAGTTCCGTGTTCCATCTCGGATAGTGCGCCTGCCTCTTTCGTGGGATGACCCGGCGACACAGCTCGCAATTCAGCGTTACCAGCAGGGGGTTCGTCCGGATGCCCCTTGGTGTCCGAGCAACCTTGAGTTCATTCAACGTATTAACGGATTAGATGCGATTGATGATGTGAAAAAGATTGTTTTTGATGCCAATTACTTGGTGCTTGGCTTAGGTGATGTGTACCTGGGCGCCCCTGTCGCCACGCCGGTTGACCCGCGTCACCGCTTAGTAACCACGAAATATAACCCGGCTCGTACATGGACACCGGAAAATGCTGTTGGCATCGGTGGAGCTTACATGTGTGTGTATGGGATGGAAGGACCGGGCGGCTACCAGTTTGTCGGACGAACGATTCAGATGTGGAATCGGCTGCGGTCTACGGAGAGTTTTAAGGCAGGTAAGCCGTGGCTGCTGAGATTTTTTGACCAAATTCAGTTCTATGAAGTGAGTGCTGAGGAGCTTCTTCAGCTGCGTGAAGATTTTCCGCGTGGCCGGTATGAAGCGGATATTCAGGAAACCACTTTTGACTTAGGCGAATATCTGCAATTCTTAAGCTCTATTGAAGAAAGTGCAGAAACATTCCGCAAACAGCAGCAAATCGCGTTCAACGAAGAGCGGGAGAGCTGGAAGGCCAAAGGCTTAGCGGAGTACGTCTCTGAACAAGAAACGGCAAGTGAACAGCCCGAAGATGAACTGCCGGCAGGTACAATCGCTGTGCGCGGAATCATGCCTGGAAGCGTGTGGAAGGTACTCGTTTCACCAGGTGAGCAAGTGAAGAAAGGTGATCAACTGGCGATTCTGGAGAGCATGAAAATGGAGTTCCCGCAGCATGCTCCATGCGACGGCTTTGTCTCTATCGTTCACGTGAAGCCGGGCGATCAAGTTCATGCAGGCCAGCTCATTCTTGGTATTGCCCAATCTGCTTAAGGAGAGGTGTTCGTAGATGACAAAAGCCGAAAAAGTGGGAAACACAGTCCATATCCAGCTCCCGTTGGAACTTACGATCTCTTGGCTGCAGGAGAAATACAAGAACGGCGAATTGACGCCGCGAGAGGTCATCTCGGCCATTGTGCAGCGCGCAGCAGACGACGCGGAAATGAATATTTGGATTACGCCGCCTTCTATGGCGCTCATTCAGCCCTATTTGGAGGCGTTGGCTGGGGTGTATCCGGCAGATGCGCCGCTGTGGGGGATCCCGTTCGCAATCAAGGATAACATTGATCTCGCCGGAGTGCCGACAACGGCAGGCTGCGCGGAGTATGCTTATACTCCGGCGGAGCACGCGGGCGTGGTGGAAAGATTGATTGCCGCAGGAGCGATTCCGGTCGGCAAAACGAATTTGGACCAGTTCGCGACGGGACTTGTTGGCGCAAGAAGCCCTTATGGCGACGCGCATAACGCGCTGCGCCCGGAACTGATCAGCGGCGGCTCGAGCTCGGGCTCCGCCGTCGCTGTGGCCCGCGGCCAAGCGGCGTTCTCGCTTGGTACAGACACAGCAGGCTCGGGCCGCGTGCCAGCCGCTCTAAACCGATTGGTTGGCTATAAGCCGAGTCTCGGCGCCTGGCCAACCAAAGGGGTCGTGCCTGCCTGTGCGAGTTTAGACTGTGTAACCGTCTTTGCGCACAGCTTGGAGGACACGCTCGCCGTAGACGGCGTGGTTCGCGGTCTTCACGAGGACGACCCGTGGTCGCGCAGCGTGAGCAGAGGGGCGTCCCGCCTTCCGCATACCCTGCTGCTGCCGGAAGGTCCGCTCGGGTTCTACGGTCCTTATGCCGCCGAGTATGAAGCGGCATGGGAGAGAATCGTGGAACAATTAAAAGGGATCAATCTACCTATCGCCTATGTGGATATCACGATGTTCTCACAAGCGGCAGCGATTCTATACGAGGGGCCTTGGGTCGCTGAGCGTTGGGCGGCTCTGGGCGGCTTTATCGAAGCGAATCCGGGGATCGCCTACCCGGTAACGGAGCAAATTCTCCGTTCCGGCTCTGCGGCCGATTACGATGCGGCTTCCGTATTCCATGCGATGCACAAACTGCAGCATATCAAGCTGGAAGCTCGTAAGCTGCTGCAAGGCGCGGTACTTGTTATGCCAACCTGCGGAGGCGCATGGACCCGTGAGCAGGTGCTGGCCGACCCGATTGCAACGAATCGGGAGATGGGCCGCTACACGAATCATTGCAACTTGCTGGATTTGTGCGGGGTTGCCGTGCCTGCAGGCGATGCGGCTCCGCGCACGCCTTTTGGCATCACCCTCTTCGGGGTGGCCGAAGAGGAGAGTTTGATCTGCGGCGCAGCCGAGCTGATCTTGGAGGGCGCAGCAAGCGAGGCTGCCAGCGCGAGCGAGGGTGCATCGGTGACCGCCGATGCCGGAGCAAGTGCAGCGGGAGCACAGGCGACGACGCTCATCGCGGTCTGCGGCTTGCACATGCGCGGCTACCCGCTGGAGAAGCAGATGCTAGGCTGTGGAGCGCGGTTCATCCGTGAGGATGAAACCGCGGCGAAGTACAGCCTCGTGAAGCTGCCGACCACGCCGGCGAAGCCGGGGCTCGTGAAGCGGGCCCAGGGCGGCGCAGCGATCGCCCTGGAGGTTTGGGAAATGCCGCTGGAGGCATTCGGCGGCTTTACAGCCGCGATCCCGGCTCCGCTGGGGATCGGGAGGGTCGAGCTCCGGGACGGTTCGGAGGTCCCGGGCTTTGTTTGCGAAGCTTACGCGGCCGCGGGCGCGGAAGATGTGACGGCGCTTGGCGGCTGGCGCCAAGTGGTGCCGCTGGCGGCAGAGTGATGGGCGATCGCCCCCGCCATAGCAACCACGCCGCCAATCGTAGGGCCAATTAGCTGGAAAGACTCAGCTACTTTCAGTATATCGTCGCTCCAAGAAACGTTAATTGGAAATTCTTCCGTTAAATCGGCCGATTCGCACTTACTAGTGCAAAATAACTGGAGTTTTTCCGGTTACTCGGATGAAGTCTCATCGATCGCGCCAGGTCGAGGATGCCAAAACGCAAGAAACCCGTGAGCGGCGGATTTCGGGAGTCGTCTCCAAGTTGACCGTTTCTTAAGCTCGCTGTACACATTCACTATTTTTCCCTCGTCGTATGGCAGGGGGAATCACAAACAGCCCTACTGCCAAGTTGGCAATAGGGCTGTATTTATGCGTTAATGCGAGTCACTCCTATTATATTGCACGCATGCGGTTGTTCCTTGGATTGTGCTCGACCTCTGCAAGCCCTAATACTTCTAGCAGCGGCGGGATGTACATGCCAAGACGGCCGCGGAACCCTTTTTTCAAGCCGTACCAGCCGCCGACTGGATTTTCGGAAGACCGTCCCCAAGCTTCGACGGTACCTTCTTTGGCTGGCTTTTGCTCATCGGCGCTGCCGAGCTCCATCCAATCCCCGTGCTGCTTGAGCATAGCGTGTAAATCTTCAATGCAGCGGTAGTCATAATGCAAAATTGTTTTGCCTACGGTGCAAACAAGAATGGCTTTGCCATCTTTTTCAGTTTGAAACATTTCGTATTCCGAAGTTTGAGGCGGCGTCTTTAATTTCCAAGGGTTTTCTTTCGTGCCTAGCTCAGAGGACATGTCATGGCTCCTTTTAGTTTTTCTATACTTGTACAGAATAACACACAAGGGAAGCCTGATCGAAGAGATCAGGTTTTATATGTATTTATTGTTTGTTAATGAGCTCGGATTTTGTGCGGACGATGAACGATCTGTAGTCTTATTTTGCAGGAAGTATGGGTTTACACACTTAATTAAGTTGACACTTAATTAAGTGTATGCTAAATTAACGTCATGATCGATAAAGCCATTCAAGCGATAACGGAACCAAGGCGCCGGGATATTTTACGTCTCGTCCGTGATGGGGAGCTGACCTCTAGCGCCATTGCTTCGCATTTTGACATTTCAGCACCGGCTATTTCGCAGCATCTTAAAGTTCTTGAGGAAGCCGGACTCGTTGTGGTTCGACGGGCAGGCACCAAACGATTCTATGGGATTAGGAGGGAAGGTTTCGCTGAATTGATGCAATATATCGAAAGCTTCTGGGATGACAGTTTATTGCGCCTGAAAGAAGCTGCGGAAGAGGAAGAGAGGAGAAATCATGGAAACAGTAAGCAGCAATGAAACGATTAAGAAGGAAATTTTTATCGAATGCCGTCCGGAGACTTTGTTCTCATTTTTTACAGATCCGGATAAATTAGTTCGTTGGATGGGGCGACACGTCCTGCTCGATCCAAGTCTTGGAGGGAAATACCGCATCGATGTGAACGGCAGCGATATTGCGATGGGCGAGTACAAGGAGATTATTCCTAACGAGAAAATTGTTATGACATGGGGATGGGAGCGATCCAAGGTTGTCCCTCCCGGCTCCAGTACCGTGGAGTTTAAGTTGACTCCTAAAGATAACGGCACTCTCTTGGTGCTAACTCACTATAACTTGCCTGGGACAGAGGTTGCCTCCCACATTCAAGGTTGGTCGCATTATATGCCTCGTATTCAAATGGTGGCGCAGGGCCAAGATCCGGGTATCGACCCGTGGTCTGAAAAGGCCATGCATTAATTTCATTCCATCATGCTGATTATTATTAAAGGAGCCTAAATCAAATGAAAACACTATCTTGCAATTGCGGGTTTAACGTAACGGATGAAAATAAATATAAAGTAGAGGCTACCATGTGGCACCACGCCATTCAGGATCATAGCGAGATGCTGAAAAGCATGTCAGTTGAGATGCTCGAGCAGTGGCTAATGAATAAGGATGAGCAGTTAAAGGTTGGTGCTTAGGTTGTCTAATACAATCCATCAAGAAGTTACTTTTATGGCTAGCCCTGAGCGTGTTTATGAAGTTTTGATCAGCAGTGAGCTTTTCAGCAAGGCCACAGGAGGCGCTCCGACGGATATTCATGCAGTAGAAGGCGGCGCGTTCTCTTGTTTTGGAGGTATGATCGTGGGACGCAATATTGAGCTTGTCCCGAACAAGCGCGTTGTACAAGCATGGCGTCCTGCTAATTGGGAAGAGGGTTTTTACTCCGTTGCTAAATTCGAGCTCAAAGAGCAGGGCTCCGAAACTCTGCTGTTATTCGATCATACGGGTTTCCCAGAAGGTCAAGGCGATCACCTTGCAACCGGTTGGCATGCTAATTACTGGGAGCCTATCAAGAAGCTATTAGCTTAATCATCTTAGCGGCGCGCGTGATTCATGCGCGCTTTTCATATTTTTCAAGGAGGCATTCGAAGGTGGTAGATGTTGTAACAGAGATAGTGATTAATCGTTCTTGCGATCAAGTTTCCGAATATGCGGCGAACCCGGATCATGCCCCTGAATGGTATGTAAATATCCAATCGGCAGTGTGGCAAACGCCAAAACCGCTCAAGCTCGGTTCAAAAATTGCGTTTAAGGCAGCGTTCTTAGGCAAGGAACTCTCCTATGTTTATCAAATCGCCGAATACGTGCCAGGTAGTAAGCTTGTCATGAAAACGGCGGACGGTCCCTTTCCGATGGAAACCACGTATATATGGGAATCGGTGAATGGACAGGCTACTCATATGACACTGCGTAACAAAGGCATTCCCTCGGGGTTCTCAATGATTTTTGCTCCTTTTATGGCTTTGATGATGAAAAGGGCGAACAATAAAGATCTGAAAAGACTTAAGTTCCTGCTTGAAAATCGCGTTTGAAAAGTCGGGCTTGAGCAGCTTAGAGATCTTAGAGGTACTGCGCGCGCCGAGACTTCGGCGTTCCTCCCTCTTTTGCATCGTATTTTTCCCTTCATTTTCTCCTTCATTCTCACCCTCTTTTCTTCGCTTTTTCCACTTGTACCCCATTTTCCTTCCTCACTTTTTCCTCCCTCATTCCATACTCATTCCTCGCTCATTCCTCCCTCCCTCATTCCTTCTCATTCTTGCTCAGTTCGTGTTCAGTTCGTGTTCCTTCCTTGATCCTGCCTCATTCAATTCAAACTCACACCCTAGCTCATTTTCCACGGCAATCCCACCGGACCTCCCCCCACGCCCTCCCTCTTTTTCGGGCACTATTCCCACCTCTCGCTCACTTATCCACAAAATTACCCACAGTATCAACATGTCCACAAATGATGCTGTGCATAAGGATTGCCGATCATTGTGCACATATCCACAGATAAGGTTATCCACATGGGAGTATCTGTTCAGTCCATAGGAGGTTGGAACTATTTTGTATGCGATGGAAGCTGTCAGGTTACATTAATAACCAAATGTGAAGGGATAGGTGGGGCGTCGATGAAGAAGATTTTCAGCATCTATCGGACGGATCTAATCAACTTGTGGAGGGTGCCTACAGGTCTTTTACTCATGGCCGCGCTTGCCATTCTGCCGTCTGTTTATGCTTGGATAAACCTGAAGGGAATGTGGGATCCCTATTCTAATACATCAGGGATCAAAATTGCGGTAACAAGCAACGATCAGGGGGCGAAGATTGAGGATAAGGCCATTAACATCGGAGACGAGGTTGTGGATAATTTGAAAAACAATCATTCGCTTGGTTGGACCTTTGTTGACGAACAGACGGCGCTGCGCGGCGTAGAGCGCGGGGATTATTATGCGAGTTTGATTATCCCCGAAGACTTTTCGAAAAAAATCACGAGTATTGTCGACGGGACGATGGAAAAGCCGGAAATTCTATATACCGTGAATGAGAAAATCAATGCTGTAGCGCCCAAAATTACAAGCAAAGGCGCTTCCAGCGTGACACAGCAAATCAGTGAAAATTTTATTAAAACGGTAAGCAGCTCGATCCTGACGCGAATGAAGGAGATCGGCATCGATTTTGAGAAGGAGCTGCCGACGATTCGCAATATGGAAGGGAAGATTTTGGAGCTGGAGAAGCGGCTACCGGAGATAGCGTCCATGGGAAATAAAGCGCTGGAGCTCGAACAGAAGCTGCCTGAACTCAAAGAAAAGGGGCAGAAGATCGTCCAACTTGAGCAAAAAATCCCCGATATTAACCGCGCGGCGGATACGGTTTTGAAGATTGAAGAGCGCTGGCCGAAGATTCAGGAGGTGGCGAAGGAAGTGCTGCTCATTCAGCAGAAGCTGCCTGAGATTCAGAAGGCTGCAGGTCGTGTCGCAGAGCTGGACCAGAACTTCGGCAAAGTGGAGGAGGTGTTGAATACCGCCATCGACAAGTCGCGTAAAGCTGATGAAATTGTAAGCGCCGCGCTGAATACGCTGCCGAGAATCGAGGAGATTGCGACGCAGGGGGCAGCTTTTGCCGATCAATTAACGAGCTTTTTGCAAAAAAATGAGGCGGCCTTTCAAACGCTAACCCCCGTAGTGAAGCAAAATCTGCTCCTGCTTCAGCAAACGGCAGACGCTGTCACACAGCTTACTGGGATCCTGCAGGATGTAAACCTGGACCCCCAGAAAGCACTGGCGGCTATTGCCTTTCTAACTGAACGCCTTACGTCCGGCGCAGCAGTGTTGGATAATACAATTGACGTGTTCACACGCTTGAATACGTATTTGCCTGGCAGTCCGTTCACGGATACCATTTCCCGGCTAACGGGTCTTCGATCGAATATGGCTAACCAAATTCAAACGTTGAGTAAGGTACAAAGTGCCATCGGGCGCGGCGAGAAGCCGGCGAAGGACATTGTGAACAACCTGAATACGTTGTCCAAGGAGGCAAGCGCTGCATTAGGAAATATACTGGCCAGATACGATACGGAGATTGTGCCTAATATGACCAAGGCACTAGGCCAAATCATGTCCATAGCTCAGAATGCAGGGGCCGCTTTACAAACATTGAAAGATCAGCTGCCCAATATAAAAGGAATTTTGACGGATGCGCAAAATGGTATTCATTTTGCCCAAACGCAGCTGGATACCTTGCAGAAGGATCTGCCGGATATCCGGGCGAAAGTGCATGAAGCGTCGTCTACGCTTCAAAGCAAGCTCGATGCGTTCACGACAGGCATCAACGAGGCGGCTCCGTTCATCCGCAATGACCTGCCGCGTGTGGAACAGAAGCTGCATGCCGCTGCGGATTTTATTCGAAATGATCTCCCTGCGGCGGAGGAGGACATCCGCAAAGTGGCGGATCTCTACCAAACGAAGCTCCCTGAAGTGGAGAGCGCTGTCCATCTGGCGGCAAATCTTGTGCGCAGCGATTTGCCGGAATTTGAAGCGGCCGTGCACAGGGCGGCTGACCAGATACGCAATTTCCAAGGAAGTGGCAGTATTGAGGAAATTCTCCGTCTGCTTCAGAACGACATTCAGAAGCAGAGTGATTTTCTTTCTAATCCGGTGCTGATCAAAGAGGACAAAAAATTTCCCATCCCGAACTACGGCTCGGCGATGTCGCCTTTTTATACAACACTTTCCATATGGGTAGGCGCTATGCTGCTCGTCTCTCTGTTGAGAGTCGATGTGGATAACTTGGACGGTGCTTTCAAGACGCATCAGATTTACTTTGGGCGGATGATGATCTTCTTGACGATGGGATTTTTTCAGGCGCTAATAGTCACCATTGGGGATATCTTTCTTTTGGGGACGTATGTTGTGGATAAGTTATGGTTTGTTATTTTTGCTATGTTAATCAGCGTTGTGTTCATCACGATCACGTATACGTTGGTTTCTGTGTTTGGCAATATCGGCAAAGGGATCGCGGTTATTTTCCTTGTGCTCCAGTTCTCCAGCTCGGGAGGGACATTCCCGGTGAGCACCGCATTGCCTTTTTTTCAAAAACTGAATCCCTTCGTGCCGTTTACCTATGCAGTTGGGTTGCTGCGAGAGGCCGTGGGGGGGATGCTGATTGGTGTCGTATTGAAGGATATCCTGTGCCTCTGCATGTTCATTTTGGTGTGCTATGTGTTGGCGTTGGCGCTTAAAAAGCCGCTCAGTGGATATACGAAGCGTGTCGCTGAAAAGGCGAAGATGACGAAGTTGATTTCTTGAAAAAAAGCGCTGGTTCGGTGAAACAACGGACGTTTTAGTTCGTCTTTGATGGTAGAGGACGGTGCTGATATGAAAATAAGAATGCTATGGATCTGCTTTGTTGTTTGGGCTGCTCTAGTACCCGCTCATGCTTCAGCGCTTTCTTGCGCGAGGCCGCCTTCCATTGAAAAGAGCTACGAGCTCTATGACGCCGTGGTTGTGGCCAATGTGGATGATGTGATTCGTAAGAAGAACAACAAGGAACTGAAGTTAACTGTGCTATCGAGCTTTAAGGGAATGGTGGATCGAAACGTTGCCGTGGCGGAGGACGTCACCTGGGGGATGAGTGAGCGAGGCAAGCAGTATCTTTTCTTTTTGAAAAAGAAAGAAGGCGGCTGGGAAAATCCACTGTGCTCGCCAACGAAGCTGGCAGGGAATGCTTCTCAAGAAATTAGCTTTCTCGAAGAAAAGGAAATTCCCCTCAAAGCAGCTGAGGTGCCGGTGACAAATGAAAGTGCGCCGTCGCATTGGAAGCTGCCTGTTATTCTAATGTGCGCGCTGAGCGCTTTGGTGTATGGCGGGGTACGTTTCGGGAAGAAGAGAAAAGGGAAGAATGAGTAGGACAGAGTACGCAATGACCTGAGGCGGCGCCTTGGGTTTTTGCTATGCCAAGATAGAACGAGTATTGCGAAGGATTTCTCTCATAATAGGTTGTGGAGATTGCAGTAACGCAGAACAGAACTTAGCCTTTGGTCTAGGTTTTATCAAGACCTTTGGCTAACGAAAGACAGTACCTTAGAGCGTTTAGATGAGGGGGGTTCTCCATTATGATGAAGATAACGTTAAGGAGAGCGAGGGATTCGTGTGAAATTAGCATCGTGGTGGTCCTACTACATAGCCTGCAGCGCTTTGCTGTTGATCCCGTTAGTGGGTCTTATCTATATTCATCTGAATCAGGAGGGCACGATGGCCTATAGTCTGGTGACCGATCTGGATCGGCAAATTCCGTTCTTGAAAGGATTTGTTGTACCTTACCTGTCGTGGTACGGATTTTTGTTCGTCGGTTTCCTGTACTTGGCGTACAAGGATCGCCGAAATTACTATATAACGCTAGTCGAGTCTGTTATAGGCTTGTTGATTTGTTATGGTGTGTATGCGATTTATCAAACTACTGTACCTCGGCCGGATCTAGCCGGGAGCGACCCTCTGCTGCAGATGGTGGAGTGGGTGTATCGATCTGATCAACCGTTTAACTGTTTTCCAAGCACGCATGTGCTAACCTCGTATCTCATGATGAGAGCCTATCTGCGGTCGACTCAGGTGGCGATGAGGAATAAAATCATTGTCTCCGGCATGTCGCTGCTCATCATTGTATCCACACAGTTTGTGAAACAGCATGTTCTGCTGGATATCGTAGGCGCCGTTCTTGTGGCGGAGGGTGTTGTTTATGCCTTGGATCGTGTACGTAGAGGCTGGTTAACCGAGTCGCACATCAAGGTGCAGACACAACAAAACAATCTCGAAGGAGGACTAAGACAATGAAACGCAGAGAAAAACTCTTGATCCTGACGGGAAGTCTAGGTGATGGACATAATAAAGCGGCGCAGGCGATACTCGAAGCGACGAGGTTGCATAAACCGAATGTGGACGTGAAGGTGGTCGACTTTTTAGAGTGGACGCATCCTTACTTGCATGGCGTGGGCAAATACTGTTATATGCGCTGGGTGAAGAGCCTGCCGTCCGTTTATGGCTATTTGTATCGCAAAACACGTGATGATAATACATTTTCCCATATGTTTAAAAAAATGAAATCATTCAGCACCGACCGGATGCTGGAATTGCTTCATGAGGAGGAGCCGACCGAGGTCGTGTGCACGTTTCCGGGGGCGGCCGCGGCGATGTCGTACTTAAAATGCAATGGGTTCGTGACGGTGCCAACCGTGACTGTGATGACTGACTATACGGACCACAGTTATTGGGTTCACCCGGGAACGGATCGTTACCTAGTCGGTGCTGAGCACGTGAAGCAAGCGCTGTTGAGATACCGTGTTCCGGAGCAGCGCATCGTGGTTACGGGAATTCCGATCCGTGAGCCGTTTACACAGGCATATGATCGGGCTGAGCTTCGGGATAAGCATGGTTTGGATCGCGAGATGCCGACTGTGTTGGTAATGGGCGGAGGCCATGGTCTAATCGGCAAGCAGTTCAAGTCCGTCCTGCAGTCGGAAGAACTGGCGGAGCCGGTGCAGTTTGTTTTTGTTTGCGGGCGCAATGAAAAGCTGAAGCAGCTTCTTGAAGAGGAACTCGGCGGCGAGAAAACCAGGCATCGCGTGAAGGTGACCGGGTTCGTGGACCATGTCCATGAGCTGATGGCTTTATCGGACCTGATCATAACGAAGCCTGGAGGTCTTACAATTTCTGAAGCGATGGCCTTGGAGCTTCCCATGATGCTGTATAAACCCATCCCTGGGCAAGAGCAGGAAAACGCTGCGTATCTGGTCGGTTTAGGAGCTGCGATCGAAGTGAAGAATGCATTGGAGTTGAAAAGCCAACTGCTTGAAGTGATCGCCAATCAATCCCTCTTATCGAAGCTGAAAGAGAATGTGAAGCTGAGTCAGCAGCATCAGGACGCCCATCATATGCTTCGTGCCATTTTTGATACGCACCATCATTTCATCCCTATGTCAGATCGTATGCGCGTCGCCTATGCCAACGGCTAGATGGGGCGCTTCCTCCCTCTTTTTACCCTTCAAAAACACCTAATTTTCGCGAAAAAACGCGTATTCGCTTTGTATTGTCAAGCATGCTGTCAATTTGCATTTTAAGATTCTGAAATCCATGCTCAATTACTAAATTTGCAGGTGAGCTTGACAGTGTTCTTTTTGTAAAGCAGCTATGGTCGCCTACTTGTCCTCATGCATGGTGACGACGATATCCTGCGCGTAGTTGCCGAAGCTTTTGCCGAATAAGGTGATGCCGCCGCAGTTGGGAGAGCTCTCCAGTGATGCGATACGGAAGTGGATATCCTTGCCGAAAGTGACGGCTAGGTCTTGGATCGTGGTTTCGGATATTTTCGTTCCGTCCAGATAGGAGCCCGTGGGACTGACGGTTATGACTTTGAGCAGACCGTGCTGCGTATTGCTGCTGCTCCACCAATCGGGCGAAAGCACGCCACGTTGAGCGCCGAAGTCGCCAGGGCTTGTCCAGCTTCCAAGCGGAATGCCGTTCATGTAGAACGAGATGTCCGACGGCCAGTTCTCGTTGTACCCCGGTGCTTCGGAGCAAATTTCAAAGGAAATTTCAAGCGTGCGAAGCTTCTGGTTGCTGTGCAGGAAGTTAGGGATCCTGTACTCCACGTAACCGCTGGCAAACCACAGGATTCCAGCATGGACATGTCCCGGATCGGCGAAATAGCGCGGGTCATCCAGCACGCCGATAAGCTGGGTCGGAGAGGCTAGCCCACAGGTTGGCTTCACTTCGAAGGAGGCATACTGCCCGACCGGGATGGCTACCGTATTCGTTGGAAGCTCGCTCGGCTTCCTGGGTTTGAACTGAAGGACGGCTTGCTCCATGTTCAAGTGGCAGATCTTTTGGGTTCCGCGAACACCGGTCGTGTTTTCGGAGAAGACGATGCCGGCTTGTTCGAGTTTTTGGATATGTTTAGTCACAATCGCCGATGAAATTTCAAGCTTCTGCGAGAGCTGTTTGATGTTAAGAGGCTCTTGCCCAAGGAGCTCGATCATTTTCACACGCGTTTCAGAGGAGAAGCATTCGAGAAAAGCCATATTTTTAGTGGACACTTCAATGTGCATGGGGATACCTCAATCTATAATTTTTATGTTTATTGTATAACTTGCAGGTTAATTTAACAATGAGTGAGTTGATGTGGAGCGGGTGGTAAATGGTTGCGCAAAGTGCAATGTAGCAGGGTGAGGCAGTGTACTCGATGGATGTTAATGTAGCTAGTGTTGAATAGGGTAGTTAAGCTAGATGGTGCTATGCAATGTTTGTCGATGCAAAAGATGATTGAAGCAGCATAGTAGAAGCGGATTGGCGAAGTGAGTGCGAATATTGGAGTAGGGGCAAAGAGCCGCTCATGCGGCTCACGGTGTGCGCTATGTTGCACTTTGTACAATGTTATGCAGGGTTTTGCAGCTTCACCTCATTTCATTGTACAAAATACAATGATTTTGCTAGTTTTGGGCTGAATGCTGGTTTTTGAGAGCGAATGGTTGTAGAGAGTGCAACAAGCAAGTAAATACTGTGCAAATAGGTCAAAATGGTTGCACAAGTGCAATGTAGCAGGGTGAGGCAGTGTATTCGATGGATGGTAAAGTAGCTAGTGTAGAATAGGGAAGTGCAATGTTAGTCGATACAAAAGATGATTGAAGCAGCATAGTTGAAGCGGATTAGCGAAGTGAGTGGGAATATTGGAGTAGGGGGCAAAGAGCCGCTCATGCGGCTCACCGTGCGGGCTATATTGCACTTTGTGCAATGTTATCCAGGGGTTTTGCAGCTATCTCCTCACTTCATTGTACAAAATACAATGATTTTGCTAGTTTTGGGCTGAATGCTGGTTTTTGAGAGCGAATGGTTGTACAAAGTGCAACATAGCAAGTAAATACAGTGGAATTAGGTCAAAATGGCTGCACAAAGTGCAACATAGCGACGCCGAAATTCCTCAGCATGCTCTTGATGCGCGTCCCGCCCCGCGTCTCCGCCCCGCGTCCCCGCCCCGCCCCGCGTCCCCGTCCTGCGTCTCCGCCCCGCGCAGCCCACACATGCCTGTGAAGCGGCGCACCTAAAGCAAATAATGCCAAGCGTCCTCCTTCAGCTCGTAGTACCGAACCACTTTACCGTGCCCGATTGGGCGAAGTAAGCCCTTCTCGGCCAGGCTGAGCAGCCGTTTACGTGCTGTGCGAAAATTGTGCCCGCACTGCGAGATGAGATCTATGGGACGAATAGGCTTACTTAGGTGGATAGCCAGTCGGAGCACTTCTTTTTCATCAGGAGAAAGGGCAGAGGGTAAGGAATTGCGGATCAGATTGGGGCCAATCACCAGTTGGAGCAGCATTCGGCAAATCTCGGGGCGGTGCCGGATATCATCGAAGGAAAAATGGATCATTTTCCAACCCATCCCGGTGAGAAAGGTATCCCGATTCAGAGCGTAGCTGAACCCTTCGCGGTCCATCTCTTTAATGTGGCTTTGAAAACCGTCGCACTCAATGCCGAAGCGGCCATACGGGGGGAGGAATGCAAAGTCGAGGAACTGCGACTTCCGAATGCAGGTTATCAAAGTTTCCGAATAAGGGCCACCATACGTTTTGAAGCAGCAATTTTTCTGCGAAATTGTGCCCTCTGACTAAGCGGCCCTTTCGCTCACCGGTTCGGCGACCGAGGTGGCCCTCCAAGAACTTATGATGCGCTTGTTCAAATGTTTCAAATTCCAAGCCAGATGGCCTCCTTCCGCTGAATGAAATAAAAAACGCCCCGAACCGAGTGGTTCGAGGACGTTCTTCGTCTAATCGATAGCGTACCATTTTTCCATAAAAAGAGAAATGCTTCGTTTACCCGCGTATCTCCCGGCAAGAATCTCGTTCGATCAGCTCGCCGTAAATCGAGATTTTCGACGGGCCGCCGCCTTTTTCGATCCTGCGAATCAACAATTCAACTGCTTCATAACCAAGCTGCTCCCGCTGCACTTGAATCGTGGTGAGACGGGGCATGACCAATTGGGCAGCCTCGATATCGTCAAAGCCGACGACGGAAACATCATCCGGTACGCGATAGCCTTTGGCGGTCAGATGCTGAATCAGGGAAATGGCAAGCCGGTCGTTGGCGCAGAACCAAGCGCTTGGCATGGTGTCTTTGTTCATTGCCTCCAGAAAGGTGGCTAAATCGTCCAGAGCATTTTCCGGTATTTCGGACATCCGATCAACCGCGAGCCCCGCATCTGACATGGCAGTTTCGAATCCATACCATCGCTCCTTGAAGTTCTTGGACATGCTGCCAGCCCCTATAAAGCCAATTTGCCGGTGCCCCTTCCGGACGAGATGGGTGACCATTTTGTAAGCCTCTTCTGCATTCGCCGTCACAACGGCATCCAGCTGGAGGCTGTCGTAACAATGATCCACTGTGACGAGCGTAGTCCCCAGTACCTTTAGCTTGCTAACGTAGTCTGGGTGGAAGGCGCCAATGATCAATACGCCGCCCAATGCCATCTCATGATAGAGATCGGGCAGGATCAGCAGGCGCTCCATTTCTTTCGATACCCCGCTAATGATGGCCGTGTAGCCGTTCTCTTTGGCTTTTTTTTCGATGGACCAGAACACTTCATAATAAAAGGTTTTATCATCTTGGATATATTCAGGAAATAAGACGAGAAGGTGGCTCTGCTTTTTCTTCGCCTTTGCTTCCGTGCGGTACTTGAGCTGATGCGCGGCTTCAAACACACGGGTCCGCAGTTCTTCACTGACGCCGGCTTTATGATTAAGGGCCAGGGAGACAGCATTTTTGGAAATGCCCAGTAGATCGGCAATGTCTTGCATGGAGGTTTTCGAGTTCATTTGGCTAAATACCCCTTGAGCGGAAAGTAAATTCAATTTGAATTGTAAAGTTCAAAGGTGTATTTGTAAAGATAATTTATCTAGTAGTTAACTTTACGAAATAAAGTTGTCAATTTAGACTGTGAATAAATGTTTCAAGCATTTTCAACTTGTCAGACGAAAGAGGGCCTGAATTGTCGAAATAGAGAATGGAGGAGGGGTTAAGCGACCATTGGATTTCACTCCGCCGAAGGGAGGAGCTGAATTGCGCCCAATTGTCCAGCTTCCATACATCAAGAGCGGAGCCTCTCGCTTTGATACGCGCATGGTAGGCATCCTCAGATGGAAGGTAAACGTAGACAATTTTGATCTCTACATCTATAGGGCTCGCGCTGATAGTGGATAGTTCTTGGTTCAGCCACAGCGGATCATTGATTTCTCGGGTAAAAGGCCCGATAACGACGGCATCCAAGCCTAAAGACAGATTCTCTAGCGTGGCATTCATGGTGATACGGTAGCCCAGATCGCGACAGTGCTGCTTATAAAAAGGAGAATCCCGATCCTCGGGATCCTGGCCGGCTAACGTCATCAATGCTTCCGCCGCGGGGCGCAGCAAAGTGTCCATGTCCAAAAAGGCGCCGCCATGCTTGCTGGCCCATGCTTTGGCCAGTGTTGTTTTACCGGCCCCTGCCGGGCCTAGGAAGAAGATGAGTTTGCGCATGTAAACCTCCAATATGAGTCCTGTTACAGGGATAGTTAGGAATATTGTAACATAAGAGCGATTTCACACCCCTAATTTATCTTACGTTAAGCTTAAGTTAAGCTTACTTTAAGGTTTACGTCATATTTGCTTCATAATTTCATAGTAAGCTTACTTCTATAGAGAGAGGGTTAAAACGATACTGGAAGGATAGATAGAGATGTCCGGAACCCCACAAAATACGTTACAATCGGGTAACAACAACATATTGCCACTACAAGTCAATGAGAATGCCAAATTAACAGCCGAATATTGGCCGACTAAGGGTTGGAGAACTAGCACACCAGAGGCACAAGGGATGTTCTCAGGTACGTTAGCCAAGTCGCTCGATATGTTCAGCAGCGGGCAGGTATGCAGTATCGCGGTAGTTCGAAACGGCCATTTAGTTGCGGAGGCTTATAATAGCTGCACAGAGGCAGATATCCCCCAAGATGTGAAATCCGTAACCAAAAGCATAACATCTGCGCTGGTCGGTATTGCCCTGTCTGAGCGGAAGCTGAGCAGTTTGGATCAAAGGGTTACCGATTTTTTCCCTGAGCTTGCGAGTGATCCATTAAAGTCCAAAATGACAATTAAGCATTTGCTGAGCATGACCTCAGGCTTGGATTGGGATAATACGAATGAAAAGTCCTCAACCGAGATGATGTATTCGTCCGATTGGGTGCAATACATTTTGGAACGCCCTGGATATGCGGTGCCAGGCTCCCTGTTTAATTATAGTAATGGTGATGCGCATTTACTGTCAGCTATAATGCACAAGGCGACAGGCGAGTCGATGTTCGATTATGCCAAGTCCCGCTTGTTTGAACCACTCGGCATTACAGAGGTGAGCTGGAATTCTGATGGGCGAGAACGAACCATTGGCGCTTGGGCAATGGCTTTAACGCTGAGGGATATGGCTAAGATTGGCTATCTGTATATGAAACAGGGGCAGTGGGAAGATCAAACGATTGTCCCAAAAACATGGACTCGAGATTCGCTTCAAGCGCGAGTAACCCTGAATTACAGCAACGGTACACAGGGGGGCTACGGTCTGTTTTGGTGGACCAAGACGCTGCCCAAAGGAATCGTAAGAGGAAGCAAAAAGCAGTACAACATGTTCTATGCCTCGGGTTCGGGCGGAAGACGCATTTTCGTTGTCCCTGAGCTTCAGTTGATCGTGGCATTAACCGCGAATTCCACTGATGCGGATATGCCGGAATATTTGCTGCTTCATGTGCTGCAGGCGATTCGTTCAGACAAGGCGCTCCCGGAAAATGAGGAGAACTTTGCGAAGTTGGAGCAGGCTGTGCAAGCTTTTAAAGAAGTAACGGAATTAGAAGGATGAAGAAGCTGCCGCGGCAGCTTCTTTTTCTTTGGCCCCTCGAGCTGAATTTAAACCGAACGTGCGCCGCTTCTGATGGTTTTTTTGGTTTGTTTATGAGATAGTGGGGGGAAGAAACAGGCGCGTTTTGGGGTTAACTCCTATGCACCTATTAATGAGGGGGAGTTATTTAGTGGTATTAAGAAGTTTTACGGATTATCAACTGAGTGAGGATATTATCCGGGCACTGCAGAGCCTAGGCTATGAGCAGCCGACTGATGTACAGCACGAAGTGATCCCGATTGCGCTTCAGGAGAAAGATCTCACGGTGAAGTCGCGCACGGGAAGCGGGAAGACGGCGGCGTTCGGCATCCCTATTTGTGAGCTGGCAGAGTGGCAGGAGAATCGGCCGCAAGCGCTGGTTTTGACGCCGACGAGAGAGCTCGCGGATCAAGTGAAGCAGGATATTACGAACATTGGGCGGTTCAAGCGGATTAAAGCGGTGGCGCTGTACGGCAAGCAGCCTTTTGCCAGACAGAAGCTGGAGCTGCACCAGAAGTGCCATGTGGTCGTGGGCACGCCTGGACGGGTGTTGGATCATATTCAGAAGGGGACGCTGGATCTGGAAAAAGTGAAAATGCTCGTCATCGATGAAGCGGATGAGATGCTGCGGATGGGCTTCATTGAGCAGGTGGGAGCGATTATTGATGAGGTTCCGACGGACCGCATGACGATGTTATTTTCAGCAACACTTCCGGAAGATGTAGAGCAATTGTGCCATCAATATTTGCATAACCCGATAGATATTGAAATTCAAACGCCGGAAGCAGCCAAAGTACAGATTGAGCATTCGCTGATCACGGTAAAGGAAACTGAGAAATTTAATGTGCTTAAGGATGTCTTCGTAACCGAGAATCCCGATAATTGCATCATTTTTTGCAGGACGCAAGAGCATGTGGATGATGTATTCCGGGAATTGGATCTCCTCGAGTACCCCTGTGATAAAATCCACGGCGGCATGGTACAGGACGATCGTTTCCTGGTCATGAACGCATTCAAGAGAGGCGAGTTCCGTTTCCTGGTCGCTACGGATGTCGCGGCGCGAGGAATCGATGTGGAGGATATTACGCACGTCATTAACTATGACCTTCCGCTTGAGAAGGAAAGCTATGTTCATCGCATCGGAAGAACCGGCCGCGCAGGCAAGACGGGGAAAGCCATTACCTTTGTAACGTCGAATGAGCTGAGGTATCTGTCCGATATCGAAAACTATCTGGGCTTCGAAATTCCGCGCAAAGATGCTCCCACCGAAGAGGGGGTCGCTAACGGCCAGTCAGCTTTTGATCGGAAAATGCAGGCAACGCCAGTGATTAAGCGAGATCGAAGCGACCAATTGAATAAGGGCATCATGAAGCTCTATTTTAACGGCGGGAAAAAGAAGAAGATCAGGGCGGTAGATTTTGTCGGGACGCTAGCCAAAATTGAAGGCGTGACGGCAGAAGATATCGGCATCATTACGATTCAGGATAATGTTTCGTATGTGGATATTTTGAACGGTAAGGGTCCGATGGTACTTAAAATTATGAAAAATACCACGATCAAAGGGAAACTGCTGAAAGTGCATGAAGCAAATAAGTAAGGGTAGAATATCCGGTAGGCCACATGGCTTAGCGGATATTTTTTTACTCGTTGGGGGTGTTTAAGGCTTGCCGCAGGTTAAAAATTTACTCAAAAGAGTAAATTATTTGACTTACCCGATTCGTCCTCGCAGGGTAGACTATAGAAAACACAACACATGGGGTGAATAATATATGGCCAACAATACACATGCACATTCGAGCACCCTTTCAGCCAAAAAAGTGAAACGGAAAAGTTCGACGCAGCAAATTCGCGAGGATCTAACCGGATATGCGTTCGTGGCTCCGATGGTGCTTGGACTATTTGTTTTTACTTTATTTCCAATTATAGCTTCCTTCTTCCTCAGCTTCACGGATTGGAACTTTGTTGCCGGTTTTTCCAAGGTGAAATTTCTCGGCTTAGATAACTTTATTAAGCTTTTTAAAGATACAGTCTTCCTGTCGTCCCTTAAAAATAACATGATTTTGATGATCGTCGTTCCTTTAACGTTAATTTTCTCGCTTATTCTTGCGGTCGTTATCGATAAAAAGATCTATTTAAAAGATTTCTTCAAGGTTGTTTACTTCATTCCTTACATTTCCAGCGTTGTTGCTGTAGCTATCGTATTTCAAGTTTTGTTTCATCCGACGTACGGGCCGATTAACCAGATTCTAATGGATCTAGGCTTCGCGAATCCGCCGAAATGGCTTGCTGACCCGGATGTTGCTTTATACTGCGTAATGGGTCTTATGATTTGGATCAGTATCGGTTATAACATGATTATTTTCATGGCCGGCTTGCAGTCGATTCCGAAAGACCTCTACGAGGCGGCGGACATTGACGGAGCATCGAAATTTAAACAGTTCATGAGCATTACCGTTCCGCTCTTGTCGCCAACGACATTCTTCCTGCTTGTAACGGGGATTATCGGTACATTTAAAGCGTTTGACGTTATTTCCGTCCTCACCGGGGGTGGTCCGGCGAACTCCACGAGCGTGGTTGTTTATCGCCTATATGAAACAGCCTTCGTTAACCTGCAATCCGGCTATGCTTCCGCTATGGCGATTGTACTTCTGGTGCTAGTGCTTCTGATTACACTGTTGCAATGGGTCGGACAACGTAAATGGGTGAACTACTAAAGAGAAGGAGGAATACCCGATGGATAAGTATCAAAATTTGAAAAAAATTCTCCTTACATTAGTAATGCTTGTAGTTGGCATACTATTTATGTCTCCTTTCCTCTGGATGATATCTGCTTCATTGAAACCGGAAGCCGACGTATTCGTATATCCGATCCAGTGGATACCACAGCATTGGAATGTGATTGAAAACTATAAAGCGGTTTGGGAAACAAAATTCTCGCTGTATTACTGGAACTCCATTAAGGTTTCGGTGTTGACGACGGCGTTATCCGTCCTGCTTTCATCGATGGCGGCTTATGCCTTCTCAAAGATTAAATTCCGCGGCCGTAATGGACTATTCGTGCTCATTTTGGCCATCTATATGATTCCCAGCCAAGCAATTCTCGTTCCGCAATTCCTGCTGTTCCGTTGGATTGGCTTGTTTGACAGCCACTTTGGTTTGATTCTGTTAGGTTCCTTCAGCGTTCTTGGAACATTCATGCTTCGTCAGTTCTATCTCGGTATTCACGATGAGTACATGGAGTCAGCGCGGATCGACGGTGCAGGACACTTGAGAATTTTCTGGTCCATCTGTACACCGCTTGTACGCCCGGCCATTGCTACGTATGCGATTCTGCGTTTTATCTGGACATGGAACGATTACCAGAATCCATTGATTTTCTTAAGAACCAAAGATCTATTCACACTTCCGCTTGGTATCCGGTCTTTTGCTGATTTGAACGGTGAGTTCTACTCTCTGATCATGGCTGCATCCGTATCGGCGATCGTACCTCTCCTGATTATTTTCATCATCGGTCAGAAACAGGTTATCGAAGGTATTTCCATGGGCGGCGTTAAGGGCTAAGCTGGAAAAGTCAAAATATGAGTGCATGAGGTTAAAATAGTGCCTCGTGTGCTCACTGTAAGTTTGATACGATCGGTCATGTAAAGGTTTTCAAACAAAATCATTGCTTACTTTGGAGGGGTTCCTATGAAAAAGAGTTTATTAGTACTAAGCGGTGTGCTTGCTATCAGTACTGCACTTGCAGGCTGCGGTAATAAAAGCGAAACACCAGCAGCAACAGATAGCGGTAGCGCAGCAGGCGGAACGAAAGCTCCAGTTACCATTAAAGTACAAGCTTGGTACACGGAAGCGCAAGGGAACTGGAATGCAACGGTTGATGCATATAACAAAACACACCCGAACGTAAAAGTTGTGTATGAAAGCATGTCCGAAAAAGGCGATTCCCAAGAAGGGATGAAAAAGCTTGACCTTCTAGCTGCTTCCGGCGAGCAAATGGACGTTGTGATGTATTCCAGCGCATCCGATTTCGCTCAACGTGTTGGCGCAGGAATTTTGGAGCCGCTTGATGATTACCTGAAAAAAGATAACATTGTTGTTAAAGATGAATATAAGCTTGATCCGGTAGTCAACGGAAAATATTATGCGCTGCCTGGTAAAATGATTGAATGGTTCGTCCTCTTGAACAAGGACAAACTGGATGAAGCGAAACTTCCGGTTCCAACAGAGTGGACATGGGATCAGTATGCGGAATACGCTAAGAAAATGACTAAAGGCGAAGGTGCTTCGAAAGCTTACGGTTCTTACTTCCATAACTGGAAAGACTACGCGCTTCTTGGTTTGAACAATGATATGGAGAATCCTTACCTTGTGAAATCCGATGGAACGCAAAACATCGATAATCCGAAAGTTCGTTATTCCCTTGATTTGAGAAACAAAATGGAAAACGTAGATAAAACATCCGTTCCATACTTCGAAGTTGTATCGCAAAAAATGGCTTACCGTGATGTATTCTACGCAGGTAAAACAGCGATGCTGGCAACAGGTAACTGGATGGTTGGCGAGCTGGCGCAAAACGCGAAGTTCAAAACCGTATTCGCTCCATATCCGAAATATGATGCGAAGGATGCAAACGGTCTGACAGAAGTAGGCGCTGACTTCATGGGTGTAGCTGCGAACTCCAAAAACAAACAAGCGGCTTACGACTTCGTGAAATGGTATACAACTGAAGGTATTCAGACGCAAGGTCTGTTCTTCTCCGGTTGGAAAAAAGCCGATGTCGAGAAAAATGTTGACGCGATTCTGAAAAGCGGTAAACCAGAACAAGTCGCTATGATCGATAAAGAGTCCTTGCTTGCAACTTTGAAAGTGAACAAAGCAACGAAGCTGGTTGTTCCTCCAACGTACGCGCTGCAACAAGAGAAAGAATACTTAACGCAAGTTGAGCTGTTCTTGACAGGTAAGCAGGACTTGGAGAAAACGATTCAAACGGCTAAAACAAAAATTGAAGATATCCGTAAAAGCAACGCCAAATAAGCAGTAACAAAAGCCACAAATGTAACGAATCCAGCATGATTATTGGTATAATGAAAAGAGGAGGCCCTAGGCTCCTCTTTTTCCCATTTTCAAAGGTGCATCAGAAAGGCAGGAGAACGCAGTGCCGGGTTGGCTTCGCAGGTTATCATTACGCAATAAATTGGTGCTGACGATTCTGGTTTGTCTCGTTCTGCCATCGCTCGTTTCTATGAATGTCTCCAGTCTGTTTACACGGGACGCGGTAAGAACGCAGGTGACGGACTCTTCACGGGAATCGATGCGGATCGTAAGTCAAATTGTTAACACGCAAATGAAAAACATGATTTATGTCATGAATTTCATTCAATTTGACGAGGAACTGCAGCCGTCCATCCGGGAATTAGGCAAGGCTAATGAGGGAACAGATATGGGAGATATCTTGCAGTATAAACAGACGATTGCTAAAAGAATGTCGACGGTGATTGATTCCTTCGGCAATCTGAATGTGACGGTACTGCTGCCAAATAATGAGTACGTTGCCTCCTACACGACCTTCTCTTTTAATCCGACTGATTTTCTGAAAAAAGATTGGTTTAGCGATGTGGAGCAAGTGTCAGGATATAATGTAAAGTGGATTGGGGTAGAGCCCAACTACAGTCAAACGACCAACCAGCCTTATCTATTGTCGGCAGCTAAGCCGCTCCGAAAGAACGATACAACCTATGGATATGTCATTGTCGGACTTGAGCCGGGATCGCTTCAAGATCTGTTCAGTCAATATCATAATAAGGAGTCTATGGCCATCATCGATGAGCAGGGGCGGATTTTGGTCGATAAAGATTCTTCAACAATCGGAACGCTTTTTCCTTATTTCGACCAGCTTCCGAAGGAGGACGGCTCCTCTTTTGTGAAAGTCGAAGGGGAAGACTACATTCTGCTTAGCAGCCATGTCACGCCGGAGTGGCAGCTTATAAACATGAGTCCTTACAAAACAGCTGCACAGAAAATTGAGTCGTTCCGGAAAACGGATTTTCTCATTCAGCTCTTTTTCTTGATCTTATTCGCCGTTATTCTACTTTATATGGTGAGAACGCTCACGAAGCCGATTGCGCGGCTTGTTCAAACGGTGGTTCGGATCGAATCCGGACAGCTTGGCGAGCGCTCCAACATTAGCGGAGTGGATGAAGTAGGGCGGCTTGGTTATGTGTTCGACCGTATGATTGACCGTATTGAGCTCATGTTGGAAGAAAACCGCCGCGAGCAAGAGCTCAAACGCATGGCAGAGCTTGCAATGCTGCAGGCGCAAATTAATCCGCATTTTTTATTTAATGTGCTTAATTCTATTCGTTTGAAGATTATGATGAAGGGTGATTCGGAGAATGCGGAATTGATCTCTTCACTATCGTCGCTCTTGCGGATGACGATCAATCGTAACAATGAATATATTCCGCTCCACGAGGAGATTGAAATTAACGAGCACTACGTTCGCCTCCTAAACTCCAGGCACGGAGATCGGGTAGAATTGCGCATCTCGGCTGCGTCAGATACGCTTCTAATTGAGCTCCCAAGGTTTTTACTTCAACCGCTGATTGAGAATGCTTATATTCACGGCCTTAAGAGCAAACCGGGAGCAATTACAATCGCTTCCAGGATCTGCGAGGATGGACGTCTGCAGCTGGAAGTGAGGGATTCGGGTGTAGGTATGACGCAAGAACGGTTGGAAGAGCTCCGCACACATCTTGTGAACGTACCAGCGCAGCATCACCAAGATTCACGAAGCCCCACTTTGTCCGGAATTGGTTTACACAATGTATTAGAACGTCTTCGGATCATATACGGCCATCGTTTCGATTATGAAGTCGAAATCGGGACGGATCAGGGAACAAGGATTGTGCTGCGCTTTCCGCAGCAGGCAAGAAAGGAGGGCTAGGCATGTATACCGTGATGATTGTGGATGATGATTTACCAGTACTTGAATTTTTAAGCTCTGCGATTAAATGGGAAGAGCTGGGGTTCCGCTTGGCGGGAGCCTTTGAAAATCCGCTGGACGCCCTGGAAGCGGGGCGGCAGACAAAGACCGACGTGCTGATCAGTGATATCGGCATGCCGGAAATGAACGGGCTGGATCTGATCCGGACGCTCCGCGAAGGAGATCCTCACGTGAAGGCGGTCATCCTGTCGTGTCACGATGATTTTCACTATGCGCAAAAAGCGATGAAGCTTTCGGTGAGCGAATATATCCTGAAAGAAACGATGAATATAAGCAACATTTCTGAGGTGCTTGGCCGGCTGAAGGAGCAGCTTGATGCAGAGGATCACGTGCTCTCCAAAAGCCGCAAGCTCGAGAGGGAAGCCGCGCTGCACCGCAGCTCGTCCAAGCGCCATTTTATCCGTAGTACGGTGAATGAACCGTTATTCGACTCGGAGGAGTGGAGCGCACAGGCGGAAGGATTCGGCCTGCGCCTTGGACAGCACGGCGTACTGCCGGTTTTCGGTTATGCCAATCGAGCGAAAGAGGCGAATCAGCGCTTCCAAACGAAGGATCTATTCGATTATACGATTCAAAATATTATCGAAGAGCTGCTCGTCGATCAGAAGGAGACGACGCTGTTCACGTATGATACAGGCGAAATTATTTTGTTTTTCCCGCAATTTGGCAGCATGCATGTGAACAACAGCCAGAAAGTCGAGCAGACACTGCGTCATCTGCAGAGCTGTTTGCAGCAATATGCGAAGGTGTCGTTCTCGTTCATTACGGGAAGTCCGGCCAAGGACGTGCGGTCTTTGAAAGATCAGCTGATTCGGATGGTGGAAGCGAGAAGCTTGCGCTTCTATCTGCCGGAAAGCTCAGTCGTGAAGCTGGAGCATGTCCGGGCAGGCTTTGGAGACGGAGGGCTCCTGCTTGCGGAATATGCTCAGACACTGGAGGAATTTCGAAGTGTCGTGTTCGATGAACGGTCGGATTTGATTGATATGTATGTCTCGAAGTGGATTGATTTCATTCAATATCACCGATTTCGTCCAATGGAAGTGAAGGAATGGCTGCTGAAGATGATTCTTGATGTTCGCATGCGGCTTAAATCGCTGCAGCATTACCAATCCACGTTCTCTTCTGAGCTTTTGCATCATGATGTGCATGAGCTGTCTTCCGTGAGAGAGCTTGAGCTGTGGCTGAAGGATTATTTGCAGCAGGCGATTCAGTGGGCAGGACAAGTATATCGCGAGTCGCACAACCGGGAGATTTTGGAGTGTCAGCGCTTCGTTTATAATCATTTGCATATGAAAATATCGCTTGAAGACGCAGCGGCGCACCTGCACCTTCATCCGAGCTATTTAAGCCGGCTCTTCAAGAAAGAAACCGGCGAGAATTTCGTGGAGTATGTGACACGAATGAAAATGGAGAAGGCGAAGGAGTTACTGGAAATCACGGATAAAACCGTGGAACAAATCGCCGATATGCTGGGCTACGAAAATAAAAATTATTTCGGGAAGCTGTTCAAGGCGCATACGGGAACAGTGCCGAATGTCTTTCGCGGGCAGACCAAGGGGACTCCGTCGTCGTGAGTGCTGTTGGGCGCAGGGCTGTTGTGCATGAGTGTCGCGTGTGCGGATGAGTTTAAGTTGTTTTATTTTACAGCGTTAAGTTGCTGTGAGCGAGCGATATATGGGGTTATCTTGGGGTTGTCTCTCAGGTCTTTCTGACCTTCCGAGACAGCCCTCTTTTTTTGCGATGAGGAACTACAGGGCGCTATTTGAGCTAAATGGTCCGATTTCATGTTCTTGGGGGAACTGCAGGGTCTTATCTGCTATTGGCAGGCTGTTTCTGACCAAAATGGGCAAAATAGCGGACCCTGGTTCCCTCTCCTTGGCTAGTTGGCTGAATGTGAGGCAAATAGAGGACTGTTGTTCCTGATGACACAATATGGGACGACTACGGATGATTCAATGTGATAGTCGGAGGAGAAATGAAATCTGGAGATTTGGAGGTTTGTAATACCGAAGAAAATAATCTTGGCGGTCTGCACAAATTTCCTTATCTTTACAAAATAATTGCACTATTGCTTTTTGAACCATGGTAAAATAAGGGGTGGTACTAGGCTTGTCTCATTAGTAGCTAAGGAGGAATTGTAATGGGTAAGAGAGCGGGATGGAAAGCAAAAGCGTTAAAAACAGTGCTAGCATTGACGGTAGCGCTGCCTCTTCAAGTGCTGGCGACTAGCGGCTGGCAGGCGGTAATGGCGGAAGGGCCAAGTGATCCGGCTCCTTTCATTGAAGCCAAAGTAGTAAACGAAAATGCTGGGAAGAAGGTGCTGTTCGACAACACGCATGAACAGACCGCAGGAGCGGCGGATTGGGTGATCGACGGTGCTTTTTCCGATTTTGCGAATGCTTTAGCGAATAACGGCTATTACGTCAAAGAGCTGCGTAAAACAACCCCCATCACACTCAGCGATTTGAGCGGCTATGATGTTTTCGTCGTGGCGGAGTCTAATGTTCCTTACAAGACAAGCGAGCAAGCGGCTCTGGCACAGTATGTGCAGAGTGGCGGCAGTATTTTCTTCATTGGAGATCATTACAATGCGGACCGCAATAAGAACCGTTGGGACGGTTCGGAAGTGTTTAACGGCTATCGCCGCGGTGCGTGGACGAACCCGGCCAGCGGCATGAGCGCCGAAGAAAGCACTTCATCGGCCATGCAGGATGTAGCCAGCTCGGATTGGTTGGCGACCCAGTTCGGCTTGCGTTTCCGCTACAACGCCTTAGGCGATATTAATGCAAATCAGATCGTTCCGCCTGCACAATCTTTCGGTATTACGACAGGCGTATCGAGTGTAGCCATGCATGCAGGCTCAACGCTGGCGATCATCGATCCTGCTAAAGCCAAAGGGATCGTGTACCTGCCGCAAACGAACGAAGCTTGGGCGAATGCAGTCGATCAAGGTGTATATAACGGAGGCGGCGTGGCCGAAGGCCCGTTCGTTGCCGTAGCGAAATCAGGGGCAGGCAAAGCTGGATTCATCGGTGACTCCTCACCGGTTGAGGATGCGACGCCGAAGTATTTGCGCGAGGATACAGGTGCGAAGAAGACGACGTACGACGGTTTCAAAGAAGTGGACGATGGCGTCCTGCTTATCAATATGGTGAATTGGCTTTCGAAAAAAGAAAGCTACACAAGTTTATCAGAAGTTAGCGGCTTGCAGTTGGATCAGCCGACGGCGCTGCTGCCTTTTGAAGCGCCTGCTGCCTCCACGGAGCCACAACCTGAGCCATGGGCTGCACCAAATGCCGGCTACAAATGGTATGACCGCAGCACCTTCAAGGCGGGCTCCTATGGTGGACCTGCGGCAACGGCGAGCGCGGCCTACAGCTTCGTGCATCAAGCGACGCTGCCGAATGCAGTGGACTTCCCGCTGCGGGTCGTAGTTGATAACCTGCCTCCGTCTACGACGGCTACTGGGTTCAACGTAGGTATTTATTTGGCTAGCGGTGGCACGCAAATTGCGATGGTTCAGAATGCAGACGGCACATGGCCTACAGCATACGGGTATAGTGCACAGTTCAGTGTGACCTCGGATATCAACGGCCATGCAACGAAGGATTTGTTGGTTCGCATTAAGCCGGGAACAACGGCTGCGGCGAATTTACGCCTGCGTCAAGCTTCTACGAATTTGAAAACCGAGGGTGTTACCCTAGGCAACGTACCTGCGGAGTCTTTACCCGAAGAGCAAAACCCAATCCCTGCGAAGATTGATATCTCCGATGCTCGGAGTAAAGCAGCCGGCACTTTAGTGACCGTGGAAGGGATTGTAACGACAGAACCGGGCGCTTTTGGCGGCCAGGCATTCTACCTGCAGGATGAAACCGGCGGAATCTATGTGTTCCAAAGCTTGAGCGGTTTTCATCAGGGGGATAAAGTGAAGGTTACGGCACCTACAGCTGTATTCAATACGGAGCTGGAATTAACGGATCCGGTTGCTATTGAAAAAACAGGTGTCTCTGCTCTTCCGGCGGCTGCAGCAGTGGCAGCGGTCACGAGCGACAATCAAGGACAACTGATCGAGCTTAGCAATGTTACTGTGAGCAATGTGATTAGCGCTACACCAGCGGGGTCTTTTGAATTCGATGCAGTAAAAGGCTCGGTGAGCAATCACATCCGTGTTGATGCTAGGACCGGTTTGACACAGAGCACATTCCCTTATCAAGTGGGACAAACGGTGAGCATCAAAGGGGTCGCTGCCATCTTTAAAGGTGTATTCCAGTTAAAGCCACGCGGCTTAAGCGACTTTACAGCGGCGGCGGATACCGCAGCACCTGTGACAACGGCATCTTTGTCAGGTGTTCCGAATGGCGAGGGCTGGTTCAAGGATGATGTAACCGTTTCTTTATCAGCAGTGGATGATCAAGCAGGTGCAGTTACAACCCAATTCAGCTTGAACGGCGGCGGAACGGTTCCTTATGAGGCGCCTGTGGTGATTCAAACGGAAGGTGCGAACACACTGGCTTATTCTTCCACCGATGCGGCTGGGAATGCCGAAGCTCTAAAAACGCTGCAGGTGAAACTGGATAAAACCGCTCCGGAAGCCGTCTTAACGCAGTCCGGACATCCGGTTGGGGATGTAACGGATGCGGATACGTTAACTTTTGCGTTGGTTAGTACCGATGCTGTTTCAGGCGTTGCCGAACAGTCGTTGACTTTGGATGGCGCTGCGATCAACAGCGGCCAAACGATTTCGGCAGGCAGCTTAGGGCTCGGCACACACACAGTGGGGTATCGAGTTGTGGACAAAGCGGGTAATATCGCGCAAGCATCCGTGCCGTTCCAGGTGAGCGCGCGTGTTACGCTCAGCCAAGCAACGCTTACGGCTGATGCAACTTCGCTCAAACCGGGCGAAACGACAGCTACCCATGTAGCGGGTGTGTTAAGCAATGGAGCGCCTGCTGATCTTAGCGGTGCTGCAATTGTTTACAGCACAAGTAACGGAGCAGTAGCGACCGTTGATGCACAGGGCAAAGTCAGTGCGGTGGCGGAAGGTTCGACGCAGATTAAAGCAGCCGTAACCTTGAATGGAACAACGGTGCAAACAGGCGCTGTCACCCTTACAGTTGTGAAGCCATTGTCCTTAGGGGCACCAGGCAAGCCGGTGCTGTCGGACAACAGCGGTCAAGCGACTGGCTTGAAAGACGGCAACTTCACAGTGACGATGAACATGTGGTGGGGCAACAACGGTTCCGTGTTCAAGCTGTACGAAAATGGCGCGCTCATTCATACACAAGCGCTGACGGATGCATCTCCGGCGGCTCAAGTGGCCAAAGTGGAAGTGAAAGGCAAAGCGAATGGCACTTATACGTATACAAGTGAACTTATTAATTCTTTTGGAACGACAACAAGCGCTCCGCTTGTCGTGAAGATCACCGATGCAGCACCTGGCAAACCGGTGCTTTCCCAAGACAATTGGGATGGAGACGGCAGCTATAAGGTGTCGATGAACATGTGGTGGGGCACCAATGCTACGGAGTACCGCTTATACGAAAATGGAGTATTGATCGAAACGAAGGCGTTAAGCGCAGCTTCGCCTAGTGCTCAAAGCGCGGTGAGTGCGATCGCCGGTCGTGCCATTGGCGTGTACGAGTACCGCTGTGAATTGGTCAATGCGGGCGGCGTTACCTCGAGTGAGAAGTTGACAGTGAAGGTGACGAAGTAGCTTTTTACACTTGAGAAGTCCTTTTTGGACGTCTCGGGAAGGGGAAGCGACTCTTCAGGCGTTGAGAGGTCAGAAAAAGGCGCTCTTAGCAGCCGAATATAACAACAAGTTATTTATCATACAGCCCTCACGTTTGGTTCAAACCAAGCGTGAGGGCTGCTTGAATTAGAGTTTGAACGCAACCATCTCCGCCCCAAACGGACTAGACAAAATCCAAGCACAGTGATAGCTTAAATTAACTACTAAATGAAAGTTTGTGATCAAGATGTCCAACCAAATGGCTTCCCAAACCGGCCTTTCCGCAGGTCGTTACAGCCGGTTATGGATCGTGCTCGTGCTCGGTTCACTGGCGTCCTTCGGGCCGCTCTCGCTGGATATGTACTTGCCGGCGCTGCCGGATCTGGCAAGCGATCTCCATACCAGCACTTCACTGGCACAAATGAGCCTAACCGCCTGCATGCTCGGCATGTCCATCGGCCAGCTCATAGCCGGGGCCGCGAGCGATGTGCGCGGAAGACGAATGCCGCTGCTGATCGGACTTATCCTATATGCGGTCTCGTCGGTCCTATGCATGTTCGCGCCATCCATCGGGGTGTTCCTCGGTCTCCGATTCCTTCAGGGCTTGGCAGGCGCAGCGGGGATCGTCATTTCCCGAGCGATCGTTCGCGATATGTATGAAGGGGTGGAGCTGACGAAGTTTTTTGCGCTGCTCATGCTGGTCAACGGGGCTGCGCCCATTCTTGCGCCAATCGCAGGAGGGCAGATTTTGCAGTTCACATCGTGGCGTGGCGTGTTCCTTGTACTCGGCATTATCGGCCTGCTCATGCTTATTGCCGCCACGTGGGGACTGAAGGAAACGCATCCGCCGGAGCGCCGTTCGAAGGGCGGCCTAGCCAACACGCTGCGAACGTTCCGAGGTCTCCTTACAGACCGGATGTTCATGGGCTATGCGCTCACGCAAGGGCTCGTCTTTGCCGGCATGTTCGCCTACATATCCGGCTCGCCATTCGTGCTGCAGGAGATTTACGGGGTTTCTCCGCAAATGTTCAGCGTTTGCTTCGCAGTTAACGGGCTGGGTGTCATCATTGCCGGTCAAGTGACGGGAAGGCTTGCAGGTAAGGTGAGCGACCATCGCTTACTGGCCGGGGGACTGGCTATGGCTGCTTGTGGCGGTCTGCTGCTGCTCATCGCCGTTCTCACCGGGGCGGGGCTTCCAGCGATTCTTGTTGCGTTTTTCTTCATTGTTTCCAGCGTGGGGCCCGTCTCTGTCGCCACCTCCTCGCTCGCACTGCAGAGTCAAGGGAAAACGGCGGGGAGCGCAGCAGCGCTGCTCGGACTGCTTTCTTTTATCATCGGGGGCGTGATTGCTCCGTTTGTTGGTCTTGGCGGCAGCCATACCGCAGTTCCGCTGGGCATCATTATTGTTTTGATGGAGATTGGGGCAATTCTTTGCTTTGTAGGGATGACGAAGGGCAGGAAGACGGCGTAAACTTTTTTGTTGAATGACGATTAGCTTCAAATTTTTTTCACAATTGGCCTGTATACTGAAGCAAAATAGACCATTTCATGAAAAAGGTGGAGTTACAGGATGAAGCTTATTCACAAGAAAGTGCTGGTCGGTACGCTCGCAGCAGGTTTGCTTATTAGTGGTGGCCTTGTGCTTCAGCATAATCAGGCATTCGCGGATGAAACGAGTACGGCAACGCCTGCACCACAGCAGGACAAACTCAAGGATAACCAGCATAGAGATTTCCGCGGTCATAAAGACCAGGGACATGGACCAGTCAAAGGCGGTTTTGAATTCGGTAAAGGAGGTCCTTTCGATTTCGCTGCCGTTCTTGGCATTGATCCGTCTGTGTTGAAAGAAGAGATCAAGCAAGGCAAAACGCTCGTGCAAATTGCTCAGGACAAAGCGAATTTAACGGAAGATGCGCTCCTGGCCAAATTAACCGAAACCGAGACGAAAAAGATTGACGACGCGCTCGCTGCCGGGAAAATCAAACAAGAGCAGGCCGACAAGATGAAAGCGGGACTGGCGGATCGTTTGAAAAAAATCGTCGAATCCAAACCGCGTGTGATGGATTTCAAAGGCGCTGCGGTGCCGGGACCACGTGGAGGCATGATGCCTGGCGGAATGTTCGGAAATTCAGCTGAAATCGCCACGATCCTGGGGATCACGGAAGATGAGTTGAACACACAGCGCAAAGCAGGAAAGTCACTTGCCGAAATCGCGCAGGATAAGGGAATCACAGAAGACCAGCTAATCGCTAAGCTCAAAGACAATTTAACGGATGAGCTGAAAAGCTTCGTTGAGCGCAAAGGCGGCGTGCCCACGATGAAATCGGAGCATAACGGCTTTAAGTTTAAAGGGAAGCCAGCTCAGCCAGCAGCGCCGGCACCAACGGCAGCACCACAGTAACCAAGGATAAACGACTTCGTCGTCCTTTTAGGACGAGCGCGTTTGTCGAGGTAGATGCGAAGCAAAAGTATAAAGCTTATACTTTCTTATCTACTACAAAAGGTTGCCTCTTTCGGTCTTCAAGAACGAAGGGGCAACCTTTTTGTATGTTAAGAGCGCCATCAAATCCCCGTCTTTAAGCGGTTCCGCCACTTAAACAACAGAATCCCCGCCAACACAGCACACAAGCCAATCATGGCATAAATCAAAAACTGCTCCACCCACATGAAAATCGCATGCCACTGATCACCGAATAGGTAGCCGATTCCAAAAAAGACGACGACCCATAACGCAGAGCCGGTGAAAGCATAAACCGCAAAAATACGGTATGGAATGCGGATGATGCCTACGAAGTAAAAAATAAACTGCCTGATGCCAGGCAAGAAAAAACTGAAAAGCAGCAATTTATTGCCAAACTTCTCATAGTAGTTCCGCGTCTTCTCCAAATGGCTGGGCTTCAGGAACAGCAGCTTGCCATAACGCTCGATAATCGGCGTTCCCAGCTTATATCCGATCCAATACGTGATCGTCATGCCGATCATCGACCCGACCCAGGCAGCAATCATCGCCGGAGCCCACCTCAGCACTCCTTTATAAGCTAAATATCCTGTATACGTCATCGTCGTATTGCCGGGAGGGATTGGAAGCGCGATAACGTCCAGAGGCAGCCCGAGCAGCAGGACCAAGTAGCCGTACTGAGCAAATAAATGTTCGATTAACCCCAGAAATTTCACGGTGAATTCGCTCCTTCTTACGCTCTAATAGAGGACACGCCATAAATAAAAAGTAGCATAGGCCTCCCAGCCCTTCCAACCCTCAGCAAGCTGGCGAATATGGGGAAGCGTCGGCTTCTGCTCCAAGCCAAGCACATGCTTTAGCGCGTTGTGCAAGCCAACGTCCGCGATCGGGAAGGCGGCTGCATTGCGCAAGCAGCGCATTAGCACATAATTGGCTGTCCACGGGCCGATGCCACGAATACTTAGCAGTTCTTTTTCCATATCTGTAAAATCGTTTCTCTGCAGCAGCTCGTCCTTGGCAAGCCGACCCTCCGCCATCATCCAGGCAACGCCGATTAAGTACTCGGCCTTTTTACCCGTGAATTGCAAGGCGGTCAAGGCTTCGGGAGCAAGCTCGGCAATCCGCTCAGGCGCAGGAAACGCCCAGTACGTTCGTCCGTGCCAATCCAGCTGCGTGCCGAAGGCTTCGACAAGGCGTCTTTTGAGCGTGTAGGCAAAAGTCAGGTTGATCTGCTGCCCGATAATGCCCCAGCTCATCGCCTCGAAAAGATCGGGGATCCCGAGCAGGCGCAGTCCATAAAAGTCCTGGGTGACTTGGCGCAGCAAAGGATCATGCCCGGCTAGCTCATAGAACGGCGTAAGGTCCGTACCAAGATCAAACCATTCCCACACATAACGAGCTGTGTCCTCAAGAAGAGCCTCGGTTATGGCGTTGTCCGTAGACAGGATGCGAATACGTAGATCCAAGTTATCCTCACTGTTGACAGCGATAAGTACACGGTTATCCCCAATGAGAAGCAGCCTATAAATATCAGAGTTATCCACATAGAATAGGCACTCATTCGTGGAGCGAGTCAGATAGCCAAGATTTTGCTCGAATTGAAAAGGCTTTGGCAGCGGCAGCGTAAGGGTGCTTGTCTGCTCGCACCAAGTTAGAAGCGAAGGGTCAAAGGACTGCATCGTCAGTTCTCCTGTAATCGGTTATTTGGTCTTCCCCATTATCGCTGAAAGGGACTTTCGTAATCTTGCTTTCTCATCTCGCATCCCTTACAAGAAGGGACCCGTTTGGGTATACTGAGCTAGTAGAGAAAAGGCGCTGAGAGGAGCGATGGATGGTCATGCAAGACAGATATTGGCAAGCAATTGTGGCGAATGATACCGCTTATGATGGTAAGTTTTATTATGCGGTCAAGACAACAGGCATCTTCTGCAGACCTTCCTGCAAATCGAGGCTGCCGAAGCGAGAGAATGTCCGGGTTTTTCATGATCGGCAAGAAGCGGTCGCTGAACATTACCGTCCCTGCAAAAGATGCAGGCCGGACGGCATCCGCCTGCCGGATGAAGAGTGGATCGAGCTGATAGCTGACCATATGAAGGAAGATTATGCCGAGCCGTTGACGCTCTCGGTTCTGGCCGAGCATTTCTATGCCAGTGTCTATCACCTGCAAAGGACTTTCAAACGAGTGAAGGGCGTTACGCCGCTCACTTACTTGCAACAACTCAGGATTGAAGCCGCTCAACGGCTGTTAATAGAAACGGATAAGCCAGTGAATGTGATCGGTGCACAGGTGGGCATTGCGAACGCGGCCCATTTTGCCACACTTTTTCAGAAAAAGACGGGTTTCACCCCATCCGAATACCGTCAAACTTCCACCATCTAACCATAACCGAGGAGGGTTCCATGATGCAAACGAAAGAAGCTGGGATAGCCGCTAAGTCCATTTACTGGGGAGTCGCTCGTTTGTTGGACAGCAGCTTTTTGATCGCAGCAACGAACGAAGGGCTCATCTATTTGCAATATCAGGAGGGAGACGCTGAGCAGGGGACTGCTGACGAAGAGGATGCGTGGTCCGAACTAACCAAATTGGCGCGTAATCATTTCCCGGATTATAGCTGGACTGAGGAGCAGGCTTTGTTAGAGCCTTATGTGCAGCAGCTCGAAGAGTATTTGCAAGGATTGCGCAAGACTTTTACGCTGCCTTTGGATCTGCGCGGCACTGCGTTTCAACAAAACGTATGGCGGGCATTGAACGAAATTCCACACGGTGAAACGGTCAGTTATTCACAGATCGCTCAGAAGCTGGATAAAGCGAGCGCTGTTAGAGCTGTCGGCACCGCGATTGGCGCTAACCCGGTGCTCATTGTAGTGCCATGCCATCGCGTCGTAGGCAAGAATGGCGCTTTAACCGGTTATCGAGGCGGATTGGTGAATAAGAAGAAGCTGTTGGTTTTGGAAAAAGCGATCCTGTGAGAGCACGGGAAAGAGAAAAGAGAGGTGAACGCATGCAGATCGATGTGAACCGCAAGTCGGCGAAGCAGCTGCTGACCAAAGCCAGCGGCTTTCTGGAGGGATATACGCATACGCTGAATCCGTACACCGGCTGCGCCTTTGCGTGCTCCTACTGCTATGTGAGACAGATGCCGGTGGCGCTGTTTCGCAGCGAGCCCTGGGGTTCATGGGTCGACGTGAAGGAAAATGCGGCCGCCCTTCTGGAGAAAGAGTTGGCCAAGGCAAGGCGCAAAGGCCGGGTCACGATCTTCATGTCCTCGGCGACGGACCCGTACCAGCCGAGCGAGCATAAGGAGCGGATCACCCGCTCGCTCCTGGAGGCGATGTCCGTGCAGCCGCCGGACTTCTTGTTCCTTCAGACCCGCAGCCCGCTGGTGAAGCGGGACGCGGACCTTCTGGAGCTGCTCGGCGACCGCGTCCGAGTCAGCATGACGGTGGAGACGGACCGCGAGGATGTCCGCCGAGCGTTCACCCCGTCCGCGCCGCCGATACCGGCGCGGATGGAAGCGCTCCGCGAGCTGGCAGCACGCGGCATTCCCGTGCAGGCCACGATTGCGCCGGCGCTGCCGAGCTCGGAGCAGTTCGCCGAGCGGCTGGCGGGCATCGTGGAGCGGGTATGCATCGACGATTACTTCATGGGCGATGGCAGTGGGGGCAGGCGCACGGCACGTATCGGCGTGCGCGCGATTTATGACGCGCTGGAGCTTTTGGACTGGTACAGTCCGGATGCTTACAAGCGCGTGCACGAACAGCTCCTGCGGCATTTCCCGCAGGAGCGTGTCCTCGTCAGCCAGCAAGGGTTCTTGCCAGGCTGATGCATTTAATCCGCATGCGTCAGAAGGGGGGGAGCCCCCGCTTGACTGCGCATGCGTTGTTTGAACTCTTTGGGCGAGCATTGATTATGCCGCTTAAACAGCTTATAGAACTGTGCCATGTTGAGGATGCCAACCTCAAAGCTTACTTCCATCATGCTGAGGTCGCCTGTTAGCAGGAGACGCTCGGCTTTTTTGATGCGCTTGTAATTCACGTAATCCACGAAGGATATCCCCATCACTTTTTTGAAATACTTAATAAAGTAATGATAGCTTAAATTGAGCAGGGTGCAGACGTCTTCAACCGTAATCCGTTCACTCAGATGCTCATCGATGAAATCAAGCGCCGGGCGCAAGCGAGCGATTCCGGACTCCTCGGCATGCGCAGATAGATCGCGATTGTCATTGCGCAGCAAAAGCAGCAGCAGGTTTTTAATCGCCGCGCTAATGGCCAGTTCGTAGCCAATCTTACGGGATAGCGACTCTTCGTAAATCTGGAGAATGAGATCATAGGCCGCTTGCTTCACAGCCGGGTTGCCCCGAAACAGCTCATTAAACTGCTCAAGCGGGTGCGTCAGCTCCGAAAAGCAGTGTAGATAAGGCATCGTACTGAGGTCAAAATGCTGCTTCAGATCGATTTGGAAAACGATTTGGCGCAAGGGGCCTGCGGAGTATTTGTACGTCCGATGGGGCTGAGAGGAACCTAAAACCATCACATCTCCAGCCGATAATACCGTATGTTCGTGCTTGGTTTGAATAGCGAGCAGGCCTTCCATGACGACAAGGAATTCAACTTGCCGATGTGAATGCCAGCACCAGGGGGCAGGCGGACCGAAAAGGGCAGAGTCCGAGTTTAGCTCCCATATTTTTAGGAAGAGCAGCGGATTCTGATAGATGACTTCTTCATTGACAATTTCAGTGAAAGCGCTGTGTAGGGATTCCATGGATTCTAGTACCTCTCTATGGGGAAGGACATTTTTGAATATGTAAAATGTCGCTAAAGGTAAGATTTATCAAGAGAAAGTATAACATTGTTTACATGCAAAGGACACTATTGAATAATAAATAGGCACAATCTTGCCTTTCATTCAGGAAAGGGACGGACTATACTCAACAATATGAATGAATACGCTTTTCTTGGAGGGAATAAGAAGATGAGTCAGAAGCTAAAAGTTACGGTTTGGAACGAGTTTCGTCATGAAAAAGAAAGTGAAATCGTACGCGCCGCGTATCCGGACGGGATCCATACAGCAATTGGCGAAGGCATCAGCGGAAATGTCGAGATCACTTATGCGACGTTAGATGATGTAGAACACGGCTTGACCGAGGAAGTTTTGAATAACACGGATGTTCTGATCTGGTGGGGACATAAAGCACACGGCGATGTGCAGGACGAGATCGTAGATCGCGTTCAAAAGCGTGTATGGCAGGGCATGGGGCTGATCGTGCTGCACTCCGGACACTTCTCCAAAGTGTTCAAGAAGCTGATGGGCACATCCTGCGATCTTAAGTGGCGTGAAGCGGACGAGAAAGAACGCCTTTGGGTTGTGGCTCCGGGCCATCCGATCGTGGAAGGCATTGGGGAGTACATCGATCTTGAAGCTGAGGAAATGTACGGCGAGCACTTCGATATCCCGCAGCCGGACGAGCTGATTATGGTTTCCTGGTTCGAAGGCGGGGAAGTATTCCGCAGCGGTTGTACGTTCAATCGCGGCAACGGGAAGATTTTCTACTTCCGCCCAGGTCATGAGACATACCGTACGTACTACAATGAGCAAATCCGCCGCGTCATCTCCAATGCGGTTCAGTGGGCTGCTCCATCTACCCGTGAGTATCCGAAATACGGTAATCATAAGCCGCTTGAAGAAATTAAAGCGAAGGTTAAAGCTTAATCACTAGACTAAAAAGCTGTCCCGGAAGGTCTTATCTGACCAACTGGAACAGCTTTTTTTATTCCTGCAAAGGGACTTTAAAGTAAATGACCAAGAACACGACCGAAATTAGAGATATAAACAGCCCAATCGCGCGCTTGGTGTGAAGCAATCTGATCGTAAGGAACATGAGGAAGTAGAATCCGATTGACCATACAAAATTCCATCCATGATGATAGGTGATTCGGCCGAAAAAAAACCAGATATATTCAATAGCCGAAAAACCGGTCACCCAAATGAGATAATAGATTACTTTTTTGAGTTTGTCAGTAGGGAAGTGGCACAGATAAAGGAGAGTTGTGGTGGGAAGCAAAACGAATGTATTCAAAATGTCAGCCGTTTTGTGGGTTAACAAAAGATCGGGATTATATGCCCAATTTAAGTGTTCCTTACAGATGAAGTTATAGAGCAGGTTGCAGAAAGAAACAAAGAGCATGACATCATAATATTTTTGCCATTGTCTATAGGCTCGTGTAAGGATTGCAGTTATCACGAATATTAGATTGGTAAATAAGATCACGGAAAAAGCCCCTAAAGTGAGTAGAAACACCCATTATTGTTTATCCGTTAGTTTCTTCAAAAGGGAACGTGAATAAACATCGCGCTGGCTTTCTTTTTTGCAAGGAAGGGGGCTAGGGTCTATGTTCTATTTTGTGCAATGTAAAAGCCATATTCACCCTGTATAGCCGCATTTGATTGCATGAAATACAATCATTTTAACGGAATGGCCTCGAAATCGGCCTCTTTCCGCTCATAACGTTGTATTAAGTACAACATAGAGGGCTATCGGGGCTTAATCACTGCCAAGATGTTGTACAGAGTACAACATAGAGATTTCAGCCTCGCCGTTCACATCCAAGTTGCGTCCTTTTTCATCAATCCCAGCAAGCGCGCGTGAATGCGGATTGGATTGTGCGCAACATGGGCGCGGTCTACGCCAACTATTTTTCTTCCTCGCTTCTTGCCTAAAGCTAATGATGTTACTGGGCTTCATAGCGTCCGGCAATTTTTATTAGCCGTCTGACGCCATCCCGCAAATGCTCCTCATTCACGAAGGAATAGCTTAAACGGATCCAAGACCTCATTTCCTTGAGCGGATCGCAGATCTCCCCCGGTACGAAAGAGACAGACTCCCGGAGGCAATCTTCCAACAGCTGATCAACCGGTATGAAATCCGGGAGCTGGAGCCACAGATTGAAGCCGCCTTGGGGACTGACCCAATGCCATCCCGTAGAGGCCAATTCCTCTTCCACGATTTCTTTTCTAATTTGCAGGGCGATGCGCAGCTTCTCCAAATGCTGCTGCATCCGGGGCGATTCAAAGTAATGCAGGAACATCTTCTGGTTGACGAGCGGTGTGCCGTTGTCGGCCAACGATTTGGCCGTAATGAGCGACTTGATGATCGAGGGACCTCCCATAACAGCGCAAATACGCAGCCCAGGCGCGATATATTTGCTAAAACTACGCAGGTACACCACCCATCCTTCTGTGTCGTAAGTCAACATGGGTTGAGGGGGCGGCTGATCCAAGTACATCTCGTGGATGGCGTCATCTTCAATCAACAGACAGCGATAGCGTTCAGCCAGTTCAACCAGCTGCTTGCGTTGTGCCGCGGGGACGGTATACCCCGTTGGATTATGAAAGGTGGGATTCATGTAGAAAAGTCGCGGCTTGTGTTTCTCCATGAGCCTCTCGACGTTCGCCAGATCATAGCCGTCCGGGGTGATTTCGACAGGAATAAACCGCGCTCCCTTCTGGCGGAAAATATCGAGGGCAGCACTGTATGTCGGCCGCTCGACTAAGATTGAATCCAGCGGACGGATATAGATCCGTGAAATGAGGTCAATCGCCTGCTGGCCTCCTGTGGTAATCAGAAGATCGTTTACAGTTAGCTGGATATTATGATGCCGAACCATGTAACGGCACAGATACTCGCGAAGCTCTTCATCCCCTTGGGCGCTGGAATAGGTGCCCATGAGCTTTGGATAGATGTCGAAAACCTTCTTCACATGCTCAGACAGAAAAAGATTCGGCAGCAGATTGGGATCGATCAGTGCTTGTGAGAATTGATATTCGACGGGTATCTGTTGAATTTCAGACAAGGAGTTTTTTAAGGCGCTGGATGATGTGAACAAACGGGTGCTTTCCGCATCCGCATGCTCAGGCAGGACATGCTCCTCCGGTTTACAAGGACTTACGAAGTAGCCGGATTTCTCCTTGACATAAGCTCTCTCATTCTGTTTCAGCAGCTGATAAGCTCGAAAAACGGTCAGCCTGTGCACCTGCAGCTCCTGCGCAAGAAGCCGGATGGAGGGGAGCTTGTCGTGTGCTTTCCACTCCCCGCGATCCATTCGGGTAACAATATAGTCATAGGCCTGTAAGAAAAGCAGGTTAGTTTCTTTCCCGGACGATAGCGAATTCTTCATCGATCGTGCCCCCCTCTTTTAATTTTATAATAAAGGAATCATTGGGGATCTGTTCTGCTCTCAAGCAACTGTTCTGTTCCTTACCTAGTATGATACATACCAAGATACATACCAAGGGGGAACAGCTATGATTATTTTTAATTATTTGCTTATATGTCTTATTTTTGGCACGACATTTTTGGCGATTAAGGTTGGGGTAGATGCTTCTGCGCCACCTTTTTTCTCAGCGGGTTTGAGGTTTTTCATTGCAGGTCTGCTTCTGTTCTGTTGGTTGATCTGGAGGAAAAAAGCGAGCTTAGGCCTTTTATTCCGCAAAGAAATGCTGCTTACGGGGATCGGTCTCACCTTCGGAACCTTCTCCACCTTGTACTGGGCCGAGCAATATGTTTCTTCAGGGATTGCCGCCGTTTTATCGGCTACCGGTCCGATTATGATTCTCGTGCTGCAAACCTTTGTGCTGCGGCTGAAGACGACAGCGCTCTCCGTATTCGGCTGCATACTTGGCTTCGCAGGCATTGTCATCCTGCTGCTCCCGCAACTCGCGGTATCCGCTAATATCGTTTGGGTGATTGGCAGCACGGCGATTCTGGTCGGTGAGCTGTTCTATTGCTGTGGCGCCCTGTACTCCAAACGTGTCATTCAGCAATTCCCTGAGGCTTCGCCGATTGCGTTGAACGCGGCCCAGATGATTTGCGGGGGCTTGCTGCTGCTGCTTTTGTCATTGTTCACAGAACATGTGGATGTCCGGCTTATATTTTCTCCAAAAGCGGCCGGCTCTTTGCTCTATTTAATCGTAATCGGCTCGATGGTGGGACATAGTCTGTTCTATTGGTTAGTTGCCAAAACTAACCCGGTCTTTCCGGCAACGTGGCTGTACATATCTCCGTTGATTGCCTTGGCCGTTGGGGTCGTTTTTTACGGTGAGACAATCACTTGGGTAACGGCTGCAGGCGTGTTGACCGTTATCGCCGGAACGATTTGTGCGAATTTGGACAGCTTGAAGCCGTTGATGCAAAGAAGAAAAACCGCGTAGATGTGCAGGCCTGTAAGTTAATTGCTCTCTGTTTCATACGAATCGGCATGAATAGAAATAATAACCATAGTATCATTTGTTTAGCTTGAACAGGGGAGTAAACTTTGCAGGAATGGAGCTATGTGATGGGTCACGTAACAGCGTTAATTGCTTCGTATTTACCTATAATTATTGCCTTGTTATGCTTGATTGCAGCTTGGCTTTTAGGGGATTGGAGAAATTGGAGAACCTATTATCCGACCATTCTGTTTGCTATCTGCGTGGACTTTTTCATCAGCCTTCTTATGTATAATTATTCACTTTGGAAATTTCATCAATCCGCGGTCACTCCTAATCATACGATTGCAGATTTCCTTATTGCATTTACTAATCTTCCTTGCATTGTGTTGGTGTACCTTTCCAAGTATCCGTTCAAATCGCATCTTTGGAAACAAATCGTTTATGCTGCTATTTGGTCTGCTATATTTACAGGCATTGAAGGTCTGTTCTTGCTAATAAAAATGCTCACCTATCATAATAACTGGAATTTTTGGTGGTCCATTGCGGTCTGGGTTTTCATGTTCATTGGGCTGCGCCTGCATTTTACAAAGCCATTGTGGGCGTGGCTGCTGTGTTTTGCCGGAGCCGCCTTTTTGATCCTGTATTTCCATATTCCGATTTCCAAAATGAAGTAAAGGCTGTTAGATTTTTCACGCCAACGGTCCGAAAAATGTATTGCCAGTTAAACTGTAACATGATAAGATACACTTCAATAGAAGTTGAACCTTCGGGGCAGGGTGAAATTCCCTACCGGCGGTGAGGATACGTGCGTTTGTATCTAAGCCCGCGACTCCCGGCCTGTTAGGCTGGGACTGACTTGGTGGAATTCCAAGGCCGACGGTTAAAGTCCGGATGGGAGAAGGTGAATAACAGCTTGCCCGAAAACTTATGTTTTTGGCAGGTCTGTTTGTCAATGCCCCCGCTGATCGACGAGCGGGGGCATTGTCTCTTTCAGAGGGTTCAATTCAAAATTCCTTAGGAGGTTTTTGAATTGGAAAATGCATTTAAGCTAGGAACAAAGCGTGCAGATGTGGTTTCAACACGCTGGGGCGGTATCAGCGGAGTTTGGTATGTGGCACTTGGAGCCACGCTCTGGGGGCTCGACCCGCTCTTTCGGATCTTATTGTTAAAAAGCTTTACCTCGGCGCAAATCGTGTTTATCGAGCATTTGCTTCTTGCCTGTTATGCGCTGCCGGTACTGGTAAAGTACCGCAAGACCTTAGCCGGTAAGCTGACATTTGCGGTCATTGGCGCTTTGCTGTTCATCTCATGGGGCGGATCGGCGGTTGCGACCATTTTGTTCACGGCGGCTTTTGCGCACGGCAATGCGAACGCCATACTGCTCCTGCAGAAATTGCAGCCTTTATTCGCAATTATTTTGGCCCGCGTGATGCTCAAAGAAACGCTGCCTTCTAAATTTTTTGCTTATATTGCCGTTGCGCTACTTGGCACGTATCTGTTGACGTTCGGCTTTTCATCGCCAGAAATGGGCCTCAAGGATTTAGGCACTATAAGCTGCCTATTTTCGATTCTGGCTGCTGTCTTATGGGGCGGCTCGACCGTCATGGGCAAGTTCCTGCTGCAGAAAAAGCTGGACTTCCCCATCGTCACTTCACTTCGATTCCTGCTCGCTATTCCATTGCTGACGGTTGTGCTTCTGGCGAGCGGAGATGTCTGGCACGTAACCGGCACTGGCGGAGGACTGACGCTTATTGCGGTGAATCTGTTGTTCCAGGCGTTTTTCCCGGGCTTGCTCTCTATGCTCCTGTATTATAAGGGGCTGTCCTCGACCAAGGCGTTCTTCGCAACACTCGCGGAACTGGCATTCCCGGCAGTTGGTGTGCTCATGAACTGGGTTGTCTTCGGGCAGAAGCTAACCGTAGGCCAGCTCGCGGGCTTCATCCTGATCTGGCTCACCCTGTGGGCGATGGGCCGCAATCAAAGCAAGAAAGCGGCTTGATCTAGCTAAAATAGAAAAGGGCTGTACGGAAAGTTCTACTTTCTGTACAGCCCTTTGTGTGCTTGGCAGGGGATTCTCGCTTGATCATAGGGGAACTACAGGGCGCTATTTGAGCAAAACGGGCAATTTCAGCCCCCAGAGGGAACTACAGGGCCTTATTTGCCCGAAATAGCTTACATTTCAGCGAAAATAGCAGAATAGAGGATTGTAGTGTCCCTTCACTATTAAGCCCCCTAATTAAATTGGAGAGTACCTAGGGAAATAAGGTACTATTCATATAAAGGGAGGCGAGCGGAATGAGACAACGTAACAACG
>NZ_JAGGKV010000016.1 GCF_017874035.1 Paenibacillus aceris | reverse complement strand
GCCAGCGTTCGTCCTGAGCCAGGATCAAACTCTCCATAATAGAAAAGCTTAATTGTACTCATTGACTTGCTAGCGAGATTTTGCAATCTCATTTAATCGCTAATGCGATTGAATTTGCTGATGTACTTCATCCATTTGTTCAGTTTTCAAAGAGCTTTATTGCGTTACCGTTTAAAGCGTTAATGTGTCGCTCTTGCGGTGACAAGAACATATATTATCAGGTTTCAAAACGAATTGCAAGCATCTTTTTACATACATTATCTTACATCCTCTGAAATCCTGAATCTACTGCATTTCGGCGCCAAACATGCTGTTTTCCAAACAAATGCACGCCGCCGATCCAATCATCAATTCCATTCAACAATACATGGTCTTGTTTACCTGTGAGAACTAGTTTACCCATATCAGTTAACCTTACTCTCCAATTTTCGAATTGAAACGGTAAGGCCTCGCCGTATTTAGGGAACCTGTCTCCGCCAACAAGAAGGAGTAAGGGGTATTCACATGACCGAAGTTGTTCCAACATGCCCCAGAACTGCAAATCACCTAAACCAAATTCACTGGTTTTCCTGTTTATCTTTTGAAATAAAGATAGAACTACAACCTCTCCATCCTTAATTTCTTCAAGAATGAGCTGTTGTATACCATTCAAGCCATTATGCATAGAAGGATAACGCCCATAATTAGCCGTTAGAGCCCTTTTAAGAAATGGAAGCGCCGAAAGATCGTCCTCCATTAAAACAGATAGAGACAACGGCTCAGAGGCCGAATAGGCAGTCCACACCTTAACCGCAAGCGTGAGTTGATCCTCCGTTACTGACGACAATTCCCTGTACAGTTTAGAAATTTGATGGTCGACCATTTGATCGTACTGGATTAAGGATAATCGAATGGAACCTCTTGGCAGTACGGATAGGCGTGACAGCAAGTAACAAAGCATCAATTGGTCAAAAAGATCATGATCAAACCATAGGATAATTTCGTCCACTTCTCCCGAGAGCTCGTCCAACCTCATCTCCTGCAGGCGAGTATTGGACAGAAATATCTGCTCCGGTATGCTGTGCTTTTGGAACATATAGGAGGCCCTGAGAGTTAAAAGGACGCTATCGGACATTTGCATGCCAATAGGTCCTTCATATAAAGACTCGCGCCACACCACTATTTCGCCATCTATATTTGACGCACGAAGCTTATCTCCGAAAACGTCTCCGTTCACAATGTGCAAGTATTTCGGCATGGCGCAGCCCTCTTTTCAAAAATATTAAATCAACCTTCACCCAGCAGCTGCAAAAGCTCCTGTTCATCATCAATAATCCGTATGCCAAGCTCCTGTGCTTTGGTCAGCTTACTGCCGGCGCTCTCCCCCGCAATGACGATGTCCGTTTTCTTCGAAACGCTGCCGGTAATTTTGGCACCAAGAGCTTCAAGCTTCTTGGCGCATTCGTCACGCCCCATGGTGGAAAGCGTACCCGTCAGAACGACGGTTTTGCCAAAGAACGGACTATCCGGACTGGCCAGAACAGCCGCAGGCTCCTCCGCGATCGGGTTGACACCGGCAGCTAACATGCGCTCAATGCTGGACACCATCACAGGATCGCGGAAGAACGAATAAATACTCTCCGCGACAATGCCGCCCACATCGGGAAGTGTGATAAGTTCCTCCGGTGTTGCCGCCATAATCTGAGATAGGCTGCGGTAATGATCGGCCAGCACCTTCGTTGTCGTCTTGCCGGAGTTGGGAATCCCGAGCGCATACAGGAACGACGCGAGATCGCGAGTTTTGCTTTTCTCCAGAGCGCCCAAAAGGTTACGGGCCTTCTTCTCTCCAAAGCGGTCGAGCTTTACGAGATCGTCAAACTGCAGCGTATACAGATCCGCAGGATCATTGACGCCAAGCTCTTGGTGCAGCTGCGAGGCTGTCATCTCGCTGAAGAACTCAATGTCCATGGCATCGCGCGATGCAAAATGGGACATACGCCCAACGAGCTGCGGACTGCAGCCTAAACGATTCAAGCAGAATAGATGTGCACCACGCATCTCCAGCTCGCTGCCGCAGGAAGGACAGTGCGTCGGAGCGACAATTTCCCCACCGTCATTCTCCTCGGTCACTTTACCGAGAATTTCAGGAATGACGTCATTGGAGCGCCGGATGAAGACGAGGCTGCCCAAGGCATGCTTGAGGTTCTTGCGTTCGATGTCGCCGATATTGTTCAGCGTACAATTCTGTACGGTGACGCCAGCGAGATCAACGGCTTCAACACGGGCTAAAGGCGTGATTTTGCCGGTGCGGCCCACTTCCCATGATACGCTTTGCAGGATCGTTGTCGCTTCTTCGGCTTCAAACTTATACGCAATCGCCCAGCGCGGGAATTTCTCGGTATACCCGAGGACTTCGCGAGTCCTCATGTCCGTAAGCTTTACGACGCTTCCGTCAATGAGAAAGTCAAAGCTTGAGCGCTCTTCCGCGATCCGCTCCAACTCCACGCTTACCTCTTCGATCGTAGTGAAATATCGCGTGCGGTTGCTTATTTTGAAATGATTGTCCCGCAGAAACTGGACCATATCCGCATGATTTTGGAATTGGATATTGTCAGAGTAGCCAACATTATAGAAGAAAGCGTTCAACTTACGCTCTGCGGTCATTTTGGGATTCAGGTTGCGCAGTGCGCCAGCTGCCGCGTTACGGGCGTTCTTGAGCGGATCTGCGGCCGTTTGGTTGTATGCTTCAAGGACAGACAGGAACATCATGCCTTCGCCCTGCACTTCAATCGTCCCCTGATCGTAAGGAATTTCGAGCGGAATGGACTTAATCGTCTTGATCTGCGCCAAAATGCCCTCTCCCACCGTACCGTTACCACGTGTGGACGCTTGCGTGAGCTGTCCCCCCTCATAGGTAAGGTTAAGTGTAAGTCCGTCAAACTTTAATTCGACTACATATGTAGGGTCTGGTAACGGGGTTCCTGGGTTTTTGCTGTTGTAGTCAGCAATCAGCTTAAGTACGCGCGCATGCCAGGTTTGCAGATCTTCGGCATTTTGCGCTTTGTCCAAGCTCCATAGACGAGCTAGATGACGGTGTGGATCGAAACCCTTCAAAATACCGCCGCCCACACGCTGGGTCGGGGAAGAAGGCAGGATGGTCCCTGTCTCCTTCTCCAGCGCTGCTAATCGATCATATAAAGCGTCCCACTCGGCATCCGAAATTGTCGGCTGGTCGAGCGTATAGTAATTATGATTGTGCTTGTTAATTTCTTGGATGAGGGTTTTCATTGCCGCGATGGCATCTGTCATTACGGGCTCTTCCTCTCTAATGGGAAATGTGTATTCCAAGGCTGAAATGACCTGCCCCTACACTTTGGTAATCGGGGCGAACTTCGCCAGCAGGCGTTTTAGGCCCACAGGCGCCGGGAAAGCAATTTGCAGCTCGGTGTCGTCACCCGAGCCCTTCACGGACACGACGGTGCCGATGCCCCACTTGCCATGCGACACTTTGTCGCTGGCTTTGTAGTCCGGCACCGCGCCGCCTGCGGCAGGCTGCGGAGCTCGGAACGCAGGCGGCTTCACAGCCGCTGCAGGGCTTGGCGCAGCCGCGCCGGCACTTGGCCGTCCGAACGAAGACGGCGTGCCCCAGGCTGACGAGCCGGTGGAACCGCGGCTCGTAGAGGAGGCGGCGGCGCTGCCGCCTCCGCTGCTTCCCCACGAGCTGGTGCGGCCAGCTCGGGAAAAGCCCCCGCCGATGGAGCCTCCCATCGAGACCTTCTCCAGGAGTTCCGGCGGAATCTCCTGCAGGAATCGCGATGGCGCGTTAGCGGCGGTGCGGCCAAAAAGCGTGCGCATGCGCGCGCACGTGAGGAACAGCTCTTCCTCGGCGCGCGTGATGCCGACATAGGCTAGACGGCGCTCTTCTTCGAGCTCTTCGTTATCCGCAAAAGCCCGGCTGTGCGGGAAGACGCCTTCTTCCATCCCGATGATGAAAACAACCGGGAACTCCAGACCTTTGGCGCTGTGCATCGTCATCAGTACAACAGCGTCTTGTTCTTCCTCTGGTTTGTCTTTATCTAACGAATCGATATCGGCGATCAACGCCAAATCGGTCAGGAACGAAATGAGGGACTTGTCCTCATTGCGCTTCTCAAAATCCATGGTCACAGACAGGAACTCTTCGATATTTTCGAGACGAGCCTTAGATTCAATCGTATTCTCGCGCTGCATCTCCAAGCGGTACTGCGATAATTCCAACACTTTCTCGGTAAGCTCTGTTACGGATAAGTATTCAACCATCCGGTTCAGATTATCGATCATCTCCCGGAAATCGGCTAACGCATGCTTCGCCTTCGAGTTAATTTCCAGGACATCAATTTCCTCCAGCATAGCAAATAATGATATACCACGACGTGCCGCCATATCCGCGACTTTATCCATTGTGGTATCACCAATTCCCCGTTTCGGTACATTGACGATCCGATTCAAGCTGATATCATCGTCCGGATTGGAGATGAGACGCAGGTAAGCCAAAATATCTTTGATTTCTTTACGATCGTAGAACTTCACGCCGCCCACAATCGTATACGAAATGTCGGATTTAATGAGAATCTCCTCTATTACCCGTGATTGGGCGTTCGTCCGGTAGAGAATGGCATGATCAGCGAACTTTTTACCCTTGGACTTGTTCTTATTAATTTCACTTGTAATGAAATAGCCTTCTTCATGCTCAGTGTCAGCTTGAAATAGCTTGATGCCTACGCCGCCCTCTTTATCCGTCCACAAATTTTTGGGCTTACGGCCCGTATTATTAGCGATGACTTTATTGGCCGCCGTCAATATATTTGAGGTGGAGCGATAATTTTGCTCCAGAAGAATCGATGTGGCATCCGGGTAATCTTTTTCGAAATTAAGGATATTCGTAATGTCGGCGCCGCGCCAACGATAAATAGACTGATCGCTGTCCCCCACAACGCAAATGCGTTTGTGTTTGGCCGCAATCATTTGACACAGCATATACTGCGCTCTATTCGTATCTTGATACTCATCAACGTGGATATATTGAAATTTGTTTTGGTAGTAATCCAGAACCTCTGGAACTTCGTTAAACAAATGAATGGTTGCCATAATCAGATCATCGAAATCCAGGGAGTTGTTGCTTCTCAGCTTTTTTTGGTAGAGCGTATATATTTTCGAGGTCAGTCCGTCGAAGTAGTCACCGATTTTATCTTCAAATTGTTTAGGAGATATAAGTTCATTTTTGGCTGTAGAGATCGCCGCTTGAAATGCTTTGGGCTCGAACTTCTTCGTGTCAATGTTGAGTTCCTTGCAGCAGGCTTTAATCACTGAGAGCTGGTCGCCTGAATCCAGAATGGTAAAATTCGACGTAAAACCGATTCGTGTAATATCTCTACGCAACATTCTCACACACATGGAGTGAAACGTGGAAACCCAAATATCGCTCCCGCTCCCGCCGACCAACTTGCCCACACGCTCTTGCATCTCACGTGCCGCTTTGTTCGTAAACGTAAGGGCCAGGATGCTCCATGGCGCCGCTTTGCGGGTGCCGATCAGGTAAGCAATCCGATGCGTGAGCACGCGTGTCTTCCCGCTTCCCGCTCCAGCCATAATCAAAAGTGGACCGTCAACCGCTTCGACCGCTTTGCGCTGCTGGGGATTCAACCTTTTAATCGCATCTAAGATATTGACTGTCTCGTTCATTAAGTTACCTTCCTGTTCTATCAAAATTCACGTTCACTGTCCGAAGCGCCTGCTCCAGATCACTATAGATGATATTGCCTACGACAATGGTATCTGCCACTTCCGCCGCTTGCTGCGCTTTGGCTAAGCAGTCGATGCCGCCCCCATAAAATAAACGGGCATTCTCCAGTACTTGCCGCGTCCGTCTGACCAGTTCCATATCACCGAAGACACCACTGTATTCCAAGTATACAATTGGCATGTTAAATAACTTGTCCGCCATGCGCGCGTAAGCCGCCACATCCTTGGCATCCAAGTTCACACGAGCCTTCGTCAGCTTCGCAGCCGCAGCTTCGCCATTGAGAATCACATAGCCCTCCGCCACGATTTCATCCCAATTCAACAACGAGCCGTACTCCTTCAACGCTTCATGATGCTGCCCGACGATCCAATTCGGATCTTCTGCATTCAACACCACCGGTATGAAAAAAAGATCGAACCCGGGGACGATAGCCTCTTGGTTGGAAATCTCTAGTACACAAGGCAGTTCATACTGGCGAATCCGGGCCATGAGATCCACCGTGTTATCAAACGTTACACCTGTTGAGCCTCCAACCATAATCGCATCCGTTCCCGACTGACAAATGAGATCAAGCGCCTCATCAGAAATGTCTCGATCCGGGTCCAGCTTAAAAACATGTTTCCACTTCCGTATATCGACGATCAATTGTTTCCCTCCGATTGGGCGGCAAAACTGCCATACTATCAACAGTCTATGCTACGCATTCGGGTGTGTCAAATGACAAAAGACGGGCTATTTGCCCGTCTTTTCTAAGAATATGCTTGCAGCGTGTTCAGATCTTCACCCGAGCTTGTTTTCCGCCCAAATACGCACAAATGTTCCCTCTTATTTCACTTCAATATTAAGAATTTTCTCGACATTTAGATCCTTGTGGTCATTTTGCTGAAGCTCAAGCCGGATCTCATGCTTACCGGCGGCTAAGTTGTTTAGCGTTAACGGTCCTGTTTTGCCAATCATAGCCTTCTGCTTACCGTCAACGTACAGATGCAGATGTCCTTGACCCTGTACATTCGCTTTGTCCATACTCTCGCTGGATAACTGGAAATTCGTTGTTTGGTACGTAATGGTGACATTTCTGCCATCCACTTTAGACACTTGTGCGTCAATGGCCGGTTTAGCGTTTGAAGTCACTGTTTTCACACTGCTTTCTGCTTGAGCTCCTGCCACTGTTGCTACTTTGGGACCTGCACCAGTAGAACTTATGACTTCCTCTTTAGAACCGCACGCTGTTGTCACCGCTCCAAGTAATATCAAAGTAGCTGCGCCGTAAACCCATGTTTTTTTCATCAGCTCTACTCCCTTTTCCCATAAGTTTGGACATCCATGTTCCTTATATATGTGTGACAAGCTGGTTCCATACCAGGATTGTGAGAAAAGCGGGACAAAATAAATAAAAAATAATTTGGGTTCAGAAAAAAACGAAGACGCCCTAAGCTAAGCGCTGCGGACGTCTTTTGAGATGAGGGAGTATGTTAAAAGCTATATTTGCTGCCCTCGTGTTGTTTGTTCATGTAAGAGCTCTCGCCTGTCACATTAGAGGATTGGCGGGAAGCGATGCTTGGATTAGCCGCTTTGCCCGTCATGCCAGCGTTGTCTGATGCTCCGTAACCAGATGATGCCGCATAGCCTTGGGAATAGCCATAGCTCGTTTGGCCGTAGCCTTGATGGTCTTGCGTATTTGGCTGCCCTTGCCCACTCGTGTAGGAGGATTGGTGTTGATTAGTTGATCCGTATCCTTGCCCCTGATTGTTATGCACGGCATTCGGATACTGGGTCGTATTTATCATTGGTTGGATAGCTGCCTGATGTAAGCCCGCGATTTGGTTCTGCTGCTGGCTTTGCGTCTGCTGGTACTGACTTTGGGAGTACTGCTGCGTGATCCCCGTCGGCTCCTGTTGTTGGTAGCTCATGGTTGGCGAATGACTCAAATTTTGCTGCACGAAAGACTGCAGCTGGGCTGCGGTCTGGCTTTGTTTCTGCAACTCCTGTTGAAGTTGCTGCTGATCAGCCGGTTGAACCTCATAGTAACCGAGTTTCTGAATTTCTTGAAATAATGTCGCATGACATTGAAGTGTCTTTGACAGTAAAGTTTGAAACGTCTGTTTAATTTGGGGATTAACGGCCTCTGTTACCGCTGTTGTGTACTCCCCTGCACTGCGTTTCAGCTCGGATAGAACTAAATTAGCAAGGTCCTGCTCTTGCAAGTGAACCTGTTGCTGCTGCTGTTGTTGGTATGGATTTTGTTGATACATGCTTCTTGCACCTCCTCTATGAACGTGTTAGTGGGTCAAGCCTGATTGCTGCTGCAGCGTGTTGATGAGGATGCTGACGCTTTGGAGCCGTTCCTGGGAAAGCTGGGACATGGCTTGCTTCAATGATTGACTTTGGCTGCCAACAGAAGCGTGTACGCATAGCTTTGCTAACAAATCTTCGTTCTTCAACGTATCCGATAGGTACGAGAGCTCTTTGCCGGTAATGGTTTGGTTCCCTTGATTGTTGTACATATGAATGTTACCCTCCTTTCCATTCCTTCTTTGTAGGTTTCCCAAAATATGCCGTTTTATGTCATTTGGTAAAAAAAACCTTTGAAATCCCCTCAAAATGAAGACATAAAAAGGCCCCGCCACAGCGATCATTTCACTGTAGGGGGCCATCTTTTCTATGAGGCGGGCTGCGCCGGCTTACCGGCATATGCATCCGCTAATTTCTGAATGTCTGCAACCGGAAGCTGGTAGGACCATGCCCCGCCCTGCTTAGCCAGCCAGACTTGATCCTGACTCACCTTACCTTCATAGACCTCGGTGACGTCTTTGCCGTCCACGGACAAGCCAAGCTCGACTTTGAGCTCGCCGCCTGCCGTCGGCTTCTGAGCCAGTGGCTGCGGCAGCTCCGTGCTGTGCAGGAAGACCAGTTCATCCAGCAGAGGACTCGCATCGGCGCCTTTTAGCTCCTTATCGCCAAGCTTCCAGTTCGCTTCAGCTGCGACCTTGTCCTTGTCTGTTTTGGTAAGTGTCCAGGTCTGACCTTTCCAAGTGACCTTCACCGACTGAACCTTGTCGTTCTCGATTTTGAACGGGCTCGTTTCAGCGAAATCGACCGGAGCCTTGTTCAGTGAAGACAGCGTTTGATCACTGACTTGATACACGGCTGGAGAACCTTCTACCTGAACGTAGGAGAAGCCTTCAATTGGCAGGGCAGTTCCGACCAACAGCCCTTTCTTGGAGCCGTCCTTCATCGTGACCTCATAGGTGCCAACAGGCTTATCTAAGCCATAGTTGGCTAAGTTGCTTGCCTGCTCTTCAACGACTTTGGTGGAAGTAACCAAACCAATGGCATCCAACCATGAATCTATCTGATTCGTATTCATTGGCGCTGCAGTCGGTTTTTTCATCTCCCAACCGCTATCTGTGCGGCTCAGATCAATTTGCTGCTCTTCGGTTTTCACCGAAAGCGCCTGTACGTCTTCCTGTTTCAGCGTGAGGAGGGTTTTCGGTTCTTCTTTTTTCTCTTGAAAGAAGTCTTTGCTCGAAGCGTACCAGAAACCGCCGATACAAATAACCACTAACAGAATCGTAGGAATAAACCGTTTCATCCTCTTCTCCTCCTCCACCAGATCAAGCCGCCGATGACTAAGAACAAGAGAGGCAAGAACACGATTGTGACTAAGAAAATCATATTCGCCTGGCTAGGCGTAATCATCGCTTGCTGGAACGCATCCCCTTGACGCGGACGGATCGTAATTTGATCCTTCTGCTCCTGCAACCAGCCGATACTGTTCATGGCAAAATCCTTGTTACCTTGGTTCTGAATGTCCTGATCCAGTACGAACGTAGAACCGCCCAGAATAACAGCTTTAGGTTTGTTATCCTTGTTCGAAATCGCGTACCCCAAATTCAGCGGTCCTTTGACATCCGTTGCATCCTGTTTCGTTTTGGACTGCGCAAGAAGGTTGATATCTGTTTCGCCATAAGCTTTATCAGTCGTCTTCAACAGTAGAGATTGTGTGTAATCCGGCGCACTCGTATCTGCATTCAAGCTAACCGCCAGCGACAGCATCGTAACGAGATTATTGCTGGAAAGCTTATTGGTAATATCATGTGGACCGTAGTCCGGAATGATCGTTAACGGATCATACAACGAAGTTTGCTTAGGCTCAATCGCAATCGCGTGTTGATCCTGGATACCATAAGTTTTCATAATGGCATCGATATTTTTCCACTTGGTCGCCATATCTTTATCAAAGCCCAGCGCCATGTAGATTTTGCCTTTATCCTTCAAATAAGCCTGAATCAGCTCTGCTTCTTTATCGTTCAAGTCGTTTTGTGGCCCAAGCAGCATAAGCATCTGCGCATCATCCGGTATTTTGCCTTCCACGTAAAGATTGAGATCTTTCACCGTGTAATTAGCGGCTTCCAGACTGCTTTTCAAAATCGTCATTGCATTCAACGGATATTCTTGATGACCGGAAAGCAAATAGACCGTGTGCTTCTCAGTAGACGTTAAGCTAGTAATCGCTTGTGTGAACTTCTCTTCCCCAGAGAACGTATAAGATCCATCCTGCTGGCCTACGAACAACTCGTAGAAATTCACGTTCTGTTTCTTGGTGCCCATTTCAAAAACGAGCGTACCGCCTTGATCAACGCCATATTGCTTAGCCATAGACGGCTGTTTTAACATATCGTATTCGTCATACGTAATTTTGCCGGTTTGCTTTTTGTATTCTTGAATCATATCCGTGACTTGTCGTGTCACAAATTCATTGTTGTCTCCACTGTTCGTGAAAGCAATAATGTGAATATCTTGATTTAAACTTTTAAGCGTGTTGACCGTTTGCTCCGAAAGCGTGAAATTTTTGTTTTTCGTCAAATCGACCTGAAAGCCTTTCAGCGAGTGAAGGAAAATGGTCAGAATGATGAAAATACCGATCACCGCGATGGATAAAACTGTCGCATTCGTTCCCCGTATCCACTTGTTCATCCCGCTCACCTCCAACGCTTTCTTTCAAGGACTTGTATGCTAAGAACGAGAAACACAGCGGTCAATGTGACATAAAAGAGGATGTCGCCGCCATGCAGAACGCCTTTTTGCAGGTTCGACAAATGGCTTGTCAAGGAGAATTGACCAACATAATCCTTCAATTTGCCTGTCATGCTGGAGCTAACCCAATCAAGCAGCCACAACAAAAGCAAAATCACAAAACCGGTAATACCTGCAACCATCTGGTTGTTAGAAAGGCTTGATGCGAATAAACCGATGGCCATCATCGCACAGCCCAGTAGGAACATGCTCAGATAAGACAGCCATAACACAGGCTTATCCATCTCACCAAAGGTGGACATAATGAGCGGATAAATCAAGGAAATCGCCACAAGCCCTACCTGTACGATAAAAGCGGACAAATACTTGCCTACCACTATTTCGCCAATGCCTGCAGGTGACGTTAGCAGAAGCTCGTCCGTACCCTGACGGAATTCATCTGCAATCAGACGCATCGTCAATAAGGGGATAATAAACAAATACACGAATGAGGTATTGCCTACAACGGAACGCGCATCAATAATCGGCGGCTGGCCGCTTACAAAGTTGATGTAGAAGAAGAAACTCGAAAGCAGCACATAGAAGGCGAAGGCTACATAAGCAACTGGCGAAAAGAAATACATCTGCAGCTCTTTCGAGCAGATCGCCCAGATTTTACGCATCGGTGTCTACCTCCTCTTCCGATTTGCCGCCCTCTTCGGCGGGCTCGTCCGTCGTCAGCTTGAGGAAGATATCCTCTAAGCTGAGGCTTTCCCGCTTCATCTCGAGAATCGGATAGCCGGCGCCGGCCAGGCGGAAGAACAGATCCTCCCGGATGTCTGAGCGATCTGCGGATGTAACGAGCAGCTTCACGGACTCTGCTTCAGGCAACTCTGTTGCCGTATCCGCTTCAGCCTCAGCGGCTGCTTCCACTGCCGGAATTCCAGCCGAAGCATCGAGCTCCTTGACCGACGCAACGGTTTCCAAGCTGCGCAGCTCGGTCAAAATCCGCTCGCGAGGTCCCTTGACCTCGAGCGACACCTCGAACGTCTCGCCCATCGTGCGGCCGAGATTCTCAGGACGCTCGTCGAGCACGACGCGTCCTTGGTTAATAATGAGAACGCGGTTACAAATCGCGTTAATTTCTGGCAAAATGTGCGTGCTCAGCAGCACAGTGTGATTTTCGCCCAGCTCATGAATCAGCTGGCGGATCTCGATGATCTGCTTGGGATCGAGGCCTGACGTAGGCTCGTCCAGAATAAGCAGATCCGGTTGGTGCAGAATCGCCTGCGCGAGGCCCAAGCGCTGCTTATAGCCTTTGGACAGGGAGCGAATAATTTGCTTCTCGCGACCTTGCAGACCGAGCTTGTCTATGGCTTCGCCGACACGCAGTTTTTGCTCCCGTGCCGGTACATCGCGAAGATTCGCGATAAAGCGCAGGTACGATTGTACCGTCATCTCCGGATAGAGCGGCGGTGTTTCCGGCAAGTAGCCGATTTTGCGGCGTGCTTTCTTCGGGTTGTCCGCCATGGAATGACCATCCACCAAGATTTGGCCGTGTGTCGGGTTTAAGTACCCCGTGATCATGCGCATTGTCGTTGTTTTGCCAGCACCGTTGGGCCCTAAAAAGCCGACGATCTCGCCGCGCTGCATCGAGAAGTCGATGTTATGTACGCCGCGATCATTTTCGTACAGCTTGCTGACTTGTTTGACCTCAAGCATCCAAGATCCCCCATTCATTCTTTCGTTCATACTAACCATCATCACTATACCCGTGGAACAATAAACCAACCTTAAGCAAATCTGAAAAATACATTAAAAAATTGTGTCCAAATTGTGAACGAATTAAGCCTTTTAGGTCTAAATTCGAGCAGGAAAGAGTGAAATTTAATTTAAATGCAGATTTAGGGGGAACTAGAGAACTATAGTCCGGTATTTTTACGAAGGGTTTTTGATGGCCGAGGGGAACTGTAGGGCTGGATTCTAGCTCACTATGAGGAAATAGCGGTCCCGTTGGACTAGTATTTCTCTGCTGTAATGGTGTTTTTCAACGTTAACTTAAGCTAAATTGGGAAATTGTAAACGATAACGCTGTAAAACATTGCTTAACTGCAGGGAGAGGACTCTCTCTACTACCTGTAGTTCTCTGCTGTAACGATGTTTCTTGACGCTAACGTAAGTTAAATGAGCAATTTGTCCACGACAAAGCTGTAAAACATGCTAAAAAGAGCGCGTTTCGCACACATAGCGCCCTGTAGTTCATCAACGCACGTTGGAGACGGATATGTTGAGGAGATCAGTAATTAGAGGTGGGAATTAGCATCCCCCTCAATAGCTTAGCTTGTTTAGTTAGGAGCGTGCTATCAGCCACTTTGGACGTGCTGAGAGAGCGGTAACGCTAAAGATCAGCGTGACTACGCTACATTGTGGAGTGGGCCGCTTAGCCAGCACATCGAAGTAAGGTTAAGTTGCTGCCCGGCCATCTTTGAGGAACTACAGTCCGCTATTTATGCAATAAGTAGAGTTTTTGCTGGCTGAGGGGAACTACAGGGCTTTATTTCTCGGAATTAAGCAGAATTCTAGCCCAATATGAGAAATAGCAGACGCTAGTTCCCTCCAGTTGGGTAAAATGGCGAGTTTCGCAAACATAGTGGCCTGTAGTTCCTCCAAAGTACGAGGGAGAGAGTTAAGTTAGGTAGGCAGTAATTGGAGGCGGGATCCGCATCCCCAAACACCCCCGAGGCACGCCCCTTCTCGCAGCGCGCATGAGAAACTGAGAAACTTCACTCCTCCAACCCCACAAGGATAAACGACTTCATCGTCCTTTTAGAACAAGCGCGTTGATGCTAAGCAAAAGTAAAAAACTAATACTTACTTATTCTACTAAAGAAAAAGCCATAAACGCTCAGCGTCTATGGCTCTCCATCCTATATCAACTCAACTTGCTTTATTTCACCAATTGACCGCGTGTAACACCCAACTGATTCGTGGCTTTCAGGGAACGCCACACTTGCGTACCGCTAATTTCACCGTTAATCGCACGGCGGTACAAGCCTAGGATTTCATTTACCTTATCCGGCGTCTCTTCAAGAAACTCCACGCGGAAGGAACGAATGCCCAGATCCATGAAATGGTTCAAATATTCCGCACCGGATTGATCGACGGCATTATAAACCGTGTTGCGGCAGCCTTCATCTACGCGCACCGGATGCGACATACCTACCCGGTCCTGCAAGGACACATGGTGATCTTCACAAGGACGGCCGCAGTTCGTAAAGTCCGTGCCTTCGCTCAAGAACGTGCAGTACACACAGTGCTCCGTGTGGAACATCGGCATATGCTGATGAATCACAACTTCCAGCTTGGAAGTTTCAGCGCGGCGAAGCAAATCGACCATTTGTTGAATGTTCAAATCGTAAGAAGGCGTAACCTTCGACAGACCTGCTTCCAAGAACATGGAGGCTGTTTTGTGGTTAGCTACATTCAAAGAGAAATCACCGATTAGCTGCGGCTTAGGTCCATTCGGATGCTCCAGCTGATGCTTCAGGAAGAAGTAAGCTGCGCCTGTATTCCGAATAAGCACAGCATCAGGGTTAAGCTTAAGAATATTGTTAAAATAGCCCGTTTCCCCCGGCATATGAATTCTCGGCGTTGCCAAGGCGATTTTGCGCCCGGCCGCATGCACGGCTTCAACAGCCGCAGGGAACTGCTTAATAAATTCGAAGTCTGCGTAGATCAATTGGACGTCATCCGTTTCGAGCACGGCCTTCACTTGATCCAGGTTACGGCAAAGTGCTGTAAGGTGCACCCCGCTGCGATCCGCCAACGACAACGCAGGCGCTTGCCCAGCGGCTTGACGCTCTGCAGCCGGCTGAGGCACGTCGTCATAGACGCCGATCTCACGCTTCATGTACGCACGCGGCTTCTGCCGCTCGTCTTCCATGAGCTCAACCGCGCTGCGGCGCATAGCGTTAAGCTCGCGCATCGGAACGATCAGCTCCCCGTTCAACTGCACATCCAACTCGCTCAGCGCATAAATCGTGCCGCCAAGGCGACCGAACTGCTCGGAGAAGAGCTGCTCGTCCATCGGTCTTTTCTCCGCGCGGACAAGCGGAAGCTCGGATTGTACGAAGACCGTATGGCCGCCCTGTACATCGGTCCACCAGCTTTTCAGCGGCTCGCCTTCTGTGCCGGTAATCTTAATGCTAACCGGGAACGTCCGGTAAGGCTTATCGGTCTCGAACGTCTGACGCAGACGTTTGTCCAAATGCGGATCGTTCGTCTTCCAGATCCGATCCCCAACGTGCAGACGGCTGAGATCCACATCATTGCGTCCCGCAATGATTTCGATGATGCCGCCCTCGGCCTCGCCTTCGATTTTCTCGCCTTTGCGGCGCAAATCGTAGATACGTCCGCCCTCTTCCTTCTTCGTCGGATCTCCGGCGTCGAAAACAATACCGTCCCCGCGCTTGATCGGAGCTTCAAGCTCACACACCACGCCGTCGCGCAAAATTTGCTTCACGCGGCCCACAAACACCCCGCGGCTCTTCGGAAATGTGCCATCGACGAGCTGTTTATTGTTGGTTCCGTTCAAGAAACCAACTGTAAAGCCACGCGAGAAGCTTTGCTGCAGCTCGCGAACTTCTTCTTTCGACGGACGAGCATCCTGGCCTTCGAAATAACGGTCGATCGCGCTGCGGTACTTGCTCACGACGTTAGCCACGTATTCAGGGGTTTTCAAGCGCCCTTCAATTTTAAAAGAACAAACGCCTGCTTCAATCAATTCAGGCACAATTTCAATTGCGGCCAGATCCTTCGGCGACAATAAATACGCCACATCGCCCATCGGCTTTTGCACGCCGTCAATCATCAAATCATACGGCAAGCGGCATGCCTGCGCGCACTCTCCACGGTTAGCCGAACGGCCTCCCCACATTTCGGAGGTCAAACATTGGCCCGAGTAGGACACGCAAAGAGCGCCATGCACGAACACTTCCATCGGAAGTTTCGCTTGATCTCCGATTTGTTTAATTTGTTTCAAATTATTTTCGCGACCCAAAACAACACGTTCAATATCGAAAGGCTTCGTAAATTCAACGGCTTCAGGCGATGTAATCGTCATCTGCGTGGAACCGTGAATCGGGAAGTCCGGGGAAATTTCACGAATCATTTTCACAAGACCAAGATCTTGTACAATAACCGCATCAACACCAGCATCGACACAAGCTTCAATCAACTGCTTTGCCTCGCTTAGCTCTTCCTCAAATACTAGAATGTTAAAGGTCAGAAAGCCCTTAACGCCATATAAATGAAGGAACGACATAATATCCGGCAGCTCCGCCATCGTGAAATTATGCGCGCGCGCTCTAGCATTAAATTTCTCCACACCAAAAAACACGGCATCCGCCCCATTGGCAACAGCCGCTCTCAAACAATCCCAATCCCCCGCAGGGGCCAATAATTCTATATCTTCTCTGCGTATCGTACGCATGGCAGCAAATCCTTTCAATAATAGATCCTCGGGTAACCCTCAAAGTCTTCTCTTTAGTGTAACAGAAACGATAGGTAGGAATCTAGGGCACAAGCAATTCCAAACCCAGCCAATATCCGACAGCCTCTGCGCAATTCCCAAACCTTACCTGCATGCAGGGTAACCCTTTAAAAGTTAACAAACTTACCCATGAATGCTATAATGTCAAGGATAGTGACCTTTTTAGCAATCGAGGGATCCTTTTGGTTTTGTCGAAAATACGCATTTTAAAAATTGTTCTCGGACTAGGCCTCGGTTTCCTATTGGTAGTGGGCCTGCTTCTATTTTTGCCAAAAATAGAGGAAACCAAGCTTCTCTATGCAACAAGTGGAGATTCTTATGATACGGCAGCTTATGGAAACTTTGAACAGACCTTGCAGGCTGGCATTTCCATCGATAAACGAAAGCTAGCAGCTCTATCCGCTAGTAAGCTAAAAGCTTACGATGCAATTTATCTGGACCCTGCCCTAGCTCAAGATGCCGCATGGACGGAACAAACAGCGAAGCTTACAAGTTATGTGAAACAAGGCGGACATTTGCTAGCCGAAAATGGGTTTGCAGCCCGCTTACCGCTTGATTTCCTTGGTGCTGCAGAGCTCGTTGACTTGCAAAACGTGCCGCTTGCGAGTCTTGGTGCACCACAATTGGCTGCAAATGCGCTAAGCCTCAGCTATCCTAAGGTTTCTATGAATCTGCAAGGCTTGCAGGCAACCTTTCAATTGTTTAGCGAAAGCTACCTCAAGCATCACACGATGGAAGACCTTCCAGGCTTTCATATGGGGTATGGCTTCGTTCCGTCCACAGGGCAGACCCTTGTCGCGATGAATGTGTCCGGCAAGCCTGTTTCGTTGGTTTTGCAGAACCGTGTAGGGAAAGGCACCGTGCTGATCTCCAGCAACTTTCTGCCTAACCGCTACTTTCCAACCGGATACGATATGCAAAGCGGCGCAGACCCAGGCTTAGGCTTCGCTCAGTTGGCTGCCAAATATCAAGCCACAGGCAAGTCGACTCCGGGGACGACTTACTTCAATAAAAGGGCTTTGCCGCTTGATCCTTACTTTAACTTTGATTTTGCGGCAGCCAACATGCAGTATCGCAGTGAGCTGCTCTCTTATGTGGCAAAGGAGACACTAGGCTACAGCGTGCGTAAAATCCTTGGCCCTTACGGCAGACCTGCCATGGCTTTTCAGAATCACTTTGAAGCGATGCCGGCCATTCAACAAAAAGACGGCATTGCCTGGGCAGAGGAACTCAAAAAGTATAACGAGATTCCCTCGTTCACCCTCGTGCGCAATGCCTTCTATTGGGGGCAGTGGCGCGAGAGCTTGACGGTGCAGCTCAATACCGGGACGAACGCACAGCCGAAATTCGTCGGCGAGCTGCCCGGCTCGGGCTACGCGAGCGGCCTGCACGTGATGTCTGCCGGCAAGCCGCTGCGCCAGGCGCTGTTCCCGCAATATCGCGATCTGTCGAGCGCGATTGAACTGCCTTACCGCGCGTACCCGGCCGCCGCGGACCTGAACGGCGACGGCCGCACCGACGTGCTGGCCGGCAGCTCGGATGGATTCGTGTACGTCTACACGAATCAAGGGGCTGATACGGCGGCATACGCCAGCGAGCCGCCGCCTGAGGGCTTAGCGCTGCCGGACACGTTCGGCGCGCCTACAAAGCTGCTGCTGGAGTCCGGCACGCCGCTCCAGCTCAGCCCCTACAGTGCCGTTCACGCTGCAGACGTGAACGGGGATGGCCGCCCGGACCTCGTCGTATCTGACGAGTCCGGTGCCGTGTATGAATTGCCGCAGCTCGCTAGCGGCAGGTTTGCGAAGCCCGCGGCTGTACGCGCGGGCGGGAAGGCGCTGCAGCTACCCGCAGGGCCTGCAGCGCCGCTCGTCGCCGATATGGACGGCGACGGCAAGCTCGACCTCGTCCTAGGCGGAGCCGATGGACGAGTATGGCTCTACAAGGGCAGCAGCTCAGCGGCCCTTGCCCTAGAAGCCGGCAGCGAGATTCTCGCGCTGCCGGGCAACGCTGCGTACGCTGCGCCGGCCGCCCGCGACATGAACGGCGATGGCCGGCTCGATCTCATAGTCGGCAGCAGCGACGGGGACCTGCAGGTGTATCTGCAAAGCACCGGAGGTGCTTGGACGAGTGCCGGTCCCCTGGAAGGCACAACCTTAAACCAAGTCGGCAATCACGCTTTGGTTGCCGGACACAACTCGGTTCCGCTATGGCTGGATCTCAATCACGACGGCAAAGACGATCTTATCGTCGGAGGCATCGAATTCGGATCCCCTGTTGCGATTGATGATCCGCAGTTTCCTTATCAAGCCGAACTGAAGGAATTCATCCAATATGCTCGTGATAACTATCTAGACTTAGATCCACACATATTTGTACACAATTTTAAAAGCGCTGAACAGGAACAAGCCGAGCTCGCCCTTCATAAGCAAGCTTTCGCCAAGTTGGGCATTCCTTGGCTGCATCCCGGCACCAATCAGCACACATGGCGCGTCAATAATGAAGATCATCAGCAAACACTGCGAAGCGAGGAACAGAACGGAATGTGGTATAACTTCGGCTTCCTGCCTTCGGAATCACCCGTTATTTCCCGTCCTGAGTCGATATGGTCGCTGCCTTTCCTGCTTCAAGACAAGCAGGGCAGCACGGAACGTACGATGCTGATACATACGCCGACACCGGTGCTGCGAACAGGCGACTATGCCACGACAGATGTGTTTGACTCGATGGTGAAGCTGGATATGCCGATTGATTATTTCGAACACATCGAGTACCATTTTCCCGTACCATCCAAAGTTGCTGAGTTAACTCAATTCGCTGACTATTTTGACAAGCTTCGCACGAAGCATGATTATAATTTTATGACCGAGAAACAAATGGCTAAATCCTTCCTAACCGCGATGAAAAGCGAAGTTCGGATCAGCCAGTCATGGGCCTTTTATTTATGGGACAGACTCAAAGATCGTTTAGCCGGCGGCAGCCCGCATTTCCATGCGACTTTGACACCGAATGCTAAGGATGTGCCTTCCTTGGCCGGTGAATATGCCCAGACACTCGGGGTCGTCGTGGAGAAGGGCGAGAAACTGGCCTTATACTCCCTGCAAAGCGATTCAGATGCTTACACAACGATAGACAATCGCTTCTATGTCGGACTGGCTAAGCCATCGGCTATCGGTATTGCGCCGGCTCGAGAACGACTGCATATTGTGCGTGCTAATGTTCCTTTTGAGCTGACTGAGCAAGGAACAACCCGCCATTTGGAGCTGAAAGCAGCCGGCTTGCAGCAAGTAAAACTTTTCAGTCCTGTAGAGCTTGAATTCACGGGCGATGCAAAGATCGATTACGACGCTGCGAACCATCTATACACCATTACCCGATATGGGGACATAACAACTATAACGTTCACCAACAAAGCATAGTGATACTTTCTGCTTTTAGGCAGCATTACATTTCAATTAATCAGGAGGCTTTCCAACATGTCTAACGAAGACTTACTAGCGCAGCTTGAGCAGCATATTCGCGAGCGTTACGAAATTGCCGAGGACGATGACGATTTTGGCGTTGATGTGCATCTGTTCGATTATGGGTTTATCGATTCCATCGGGGCTACGGCGCTGATCGCCCACATTGAGAAAACATATAACATCCAAGTGACGAATCAAGATCTCATGCTATACTCCATGAATACGGTAAGCGAAATTGCCGATTTTATTTCCAAGAAGACTGCGAGGTAACCCCACTCATGTTGACATGTAAAATTTCTCTAGAAGGCTTAGCCGAAAGCCAGCACGGACAAGTCAAGTATGCTTCCGCCTTTGCTGATGAGCATATTCAAGATATCGCTCTTGTTGATGGTCATATCGTCATCACGCACAACTCACCAAATGGCAATGAGGGCATTACTGAGCGGGTTGGGCGCCTAATTGAACGTTTCTCCCACGGCGATTTCGGCTTTAAAGAGAATATTTTGTTCGAAAATAAAGTAGATACTCCTTATGAAGGCGATATTATCGCAGAATTGGTAGAGCGCAAAGCGATTAAGATTTTGGAGCCTGGCCTGTTTATATTCCGTGAGCCTTTCTCCAGCTTGATGCGCTTCCTTGACTACTCCTTCGTTACGAAGATCGCTAAGCGCTTCGAGGGCATGCAGGAAGAGCAATATCCGGCGGTCATTCATAGTCACACATTGAACAAAACGAATCATTTCACATCATTCCCGGAGCACATTCACTTCGTTACGCACTTGCGCGAGGATCTTGATGTGATTGAGTCATTCTCCCAATCCATTCGTGATGCCGGCGGTTGGAAGCAAGAGGAGCCGTTAGAACTTGACCCCAACATGGTGAAACCTAACTTCATGATGAACCCTTCCACTTGCTACCATTGCTATGAAGGCTTGGAGAATGAAACACTTGAAGGTGAAGGGATCGTCGTGACGGCGATTGCCAAATGCCACCGATTCGAGTCCAAAAACCACAGCGATTTCGGCCGTTTGCTCGACTTCTCCATGCGTGAGATTATTTTTGTCGGTAAGCCTGACTTCGTTAAAGAAAACCGCTTGAAGTCGATCGAGTATTTGAAAGAATTAGCTGTGGAGTGGAATGTGGATTCCATGCTGGAGATTGCCAATGATCCGTTCTTCACGAACGATTTCCAAGTAAAAGCTTCCTTCCAACGCAATCAAGAAATGAAATACGAGCTGCGCCTGACGATTCCGCATGTGAAGAAATCGATTGCCTGCTCCTCTGTCAATTTCCACAGCAACACGTTCGGCAATGCATTTAATATTAAAATGGGCAAACGTAACGCCGTTACCGGCTGCGTTGGCTTCGGCATCGAGCGCTGGGCGTTCGCGTTCTTGGCGCAATACGGTCTGGACGAGCAGCAGTGGCCGGCTACTTTCCGCGAGCAGTATCATGCTTGGCAGGAGAAAGCCCTGTAATTTTGTAAGTCTTTTAGTCCTTAAAGCCCTTAAAGCCCTTAAAGCCCTTAAAGCTTTTAAAGCCCTTAAAAACCCTTTAAACCTTAACACCTTAATCCATCAAAGTACCCTTACATGGGCCCACATGCCGACCTAGATCCGTTTGAAGTCAGCTGTGGGCCTCCATCCTAATCAAAGATAATGAGTGATTCCGTTGAAAGCAGCCACTTTTCTTAAAAAGAATAGCTTCGTTCTCGGCCTGCTGCTAGCGATCGTCGTTTCAGACCTTCTCATCTCTTGGTGGAACCCGATGGTTAGCTCACGCCGTTTCTACAAAAACGACTTTACCAAAACACTCTACCACCATAGCTGGTCCCAATCGGGTCCGGTTTTCTTCGGTAATTCAGCCGTAACAGGCGCTTATATCGAAGAGAAGTCCGATGCCCATTTGGTAGAGATGGGGCTTTCCTATGGAAAGATAACGGATCTGAAGGGGATTCTTGCACACAACCTGTATCAGATCAAGGACGAGCTTGTACTCGGCATCGATGTTCACACCATGCTGGATCCGCTTGAAACAGACCCGACCTACCAATGGTTCAAGCCCTGGTACCAGCCATATGTGTACACGTACCGCGACTATTTTCGTGATTCCGGCGAAGAGTTCGCTCGTAATTTGAGCAAAGGCAGCCTAGCTTACGAACCGCGTTGGATCGATAAAGAGCTTTATCCCGGCCGCAAAGACGATGCCTTCCTCAAGACAAAATGGGATGACTATGATAAGCGATTCGGCGCTATGACTTTGAAGGATTTCCAAGACAATCTGGACGCCTTACAGTGGGTTATTCGCTATGCCGAGGAGCACCGGCTGTCCCTGCGGGTCATCTGGATGCCGTGGAACAAAGGTTATGCCGATCCGCCATACATGTCTTCCTTGAAAGCAGCGGTAAACAATCAATTGAAGACGGCCGGTGTTCCCGTGTTGGATTTAATGCATACGTACGATCCGAAGTATTTTCATGATCTTGTGCACTTAAACCGCGAAGACGGCGCTCCGTTATTTACGAAGGAGGTGGACACATGGTTAAAATCCTTAGGAAAATAGCCGAAGTCCTCATCTATCTCGTGATGCTCTATTTGGTTTTCATCTATTTTACCGGCAAGGGCTTATTTATTTACGAGAAATTCTAATCGAGCTTTCCAAGCGAGGAGTTCTTAAGCTATGTTTTATATGCAAATGAACGCAATTATCGCTATGCTTGGCATGGTTGCCGTTCTGATGCTCACCCGCAAGTGGGCCGACAACAAACGTATTCTGATGATTATTTTCAGCCTCTGCTTTTTGCTGCTGTACAGCCAGAAACTGCTTATTTTCTATGCTGCATTTACAGTGATCAATTACGCTGGTTTTGTGTATTTATGCCGAACAAAAGTGTGGAGGAAAGCGACTTTTATTTTCGCCATTGCCGCTAACGTCATCGGGGTCTTTCTCGGTGTTCGACTATTCGTCATGGGCATTTTCCATAATCCGCTGTTCGATGCCGTCATTTATTTAGGCCTTATTTATAACGTTTTGAAAGTGATCGACGCCTACTATTTCGCGTATTTCTTCGGAAAAGATGGCCAAGTGCCTGCCATCGATTATGCGAATTACCTTTTATTTGTACCGACCTTTACGTCCGGGCCGATTTTAAAATTCCGTGATTTTATGGCCGATAGCAAAAAACCATATACCGTAGACGCCGCTCTCTTCGAAGACAGTGTAAAACGAATCATTTTAGGCTTGTTCAAAAAAATCGTTGTCGTCACTTGGATGACTAGTGTTTTTGATCAAGTACTGAAACAAGACCTACACACGCATCAGTCGTTGTTTCTGCTCGTTTGGTTCTATGCACTCATTTACTTCGATTTCTCCGGCTATTCGGATATGGCGATCGGATTTGGTCGTCTGATGGGTTACACAATGCCTGAAAACTTCAAGCGACCGCTGTTCTCGCCTTCTATGACACAGTTTTGGCGCAACTGGCATGCCACTCTGGGCGATTTTTTCCGTGATCACATCTTTATGTTCTTTTCGCGAACGGCTCCCTCCCGATGGGTGGCTTCCAGCTTATCCGTGCTCATTATGGTCTTGATAGGCCTTTGGCATGGCTTCACTTGGCTGTATTTCTTGTATGGCCTTTACCACGGGATCATTCTTGCGATCGAAAATATTTTTAAAATTACAACGGTGAATAAAAAGAAAGTATCCAAAACCTATTTCTATTTCCGCTGTTTTGTGACGCAAGCCCTGGTGACGTTCTCGGTCATTATTTACAGCTCCAATTATGAGACGGTTCTTCGGATCTACAAAGGCTTGCTTCATTTTGCAGGATGATAGTGGTATAATTTGTGTGGTTGTTTACCATTTATGGAGGTGTACCTAATGAAATTAGGCGTTTTTATGGTTCTGTTCGGTGGAAAACCTTTGGAGGAAGCTCTTGATTATGTTGCTTCTAAAGGCTTAGAAGCTGTTGAAATTGGTACTGGGGGCTACCCTGGAAATGCGCATTGCAACCCAAGCGAGCTGCTTGCTGATGCTGGGAAATTAAAAGCTTTTAAACATGCGGTAGAATCCCGCGGTTTGACAATTAGTGCGCTTAGCGCGCACGGAAACCCGCTGCACCCGCAAAAACAAATTGCGAAAGAATTCCATGACGCTATTATACAAACGATTGATCTTGCAGAGCGCCTTGAAGTACCTGTTGTTAATACGTTCTCTGGCTGCCCTGGGGACCACGAGGATGCGAAGTATCCGAACTGGCCTGTAGCTCCATGGCCGAATGATTTCCAAGAGATTCTGGACTGGCAATGGGGAAATAAAGTCATTCCTTACTGGACGGAAACAGGCAAATACGCCTCTGACCGCAACGTGAAAATCGGCTTGGAATTGCATGGCGGATTCTCCGTACATACACCGGCTACTCTTCTCCGTCTGCGTGAAGCAGCAGGTGAAGCAATCGGCGCCAACCTTGACCCAAGTCACATGTGGTGGCAAGGCATTGATCCTGTACAAGCTGTGCAAATTCTTGGCCGCGCAGGAGCGATTCACCATTTCCATGCAAAAGACACATCCATGGATGTTAACAATGTAAACCGTTATGGTGTTACGGACATGCAGTCTTACGCGAACATGCTTGATCGTGCATGGCAGTTCCGTTCCGTCGGCTACGGTCATGACATGAAAGTATGGGCTGACATCATCAGCGCCCTGCGTCTTGTCGGTTACGACTATGTCGTGAGCATTGAGCACGAAGACGGATTGATGTCCGTGGAGGAAGGCTTCTCCAAAGCTGTTCAAAACCTTCAACAAGTTCTCATCAAGGAACCGCTTGGTGAAATGTGGTGGGTATAAGCGGTTAGCCGCTTAGCCCTTCTCTATCCATCAAAAAAGCCCGCAGGCGCCGATGATCTTACGATCTTGGTCCTGTGGGCTTTTATCTTGTGAAGCTTGGGTTAGCTCTGAATTACCAGCCTGTGATCATAACATAATCCATGAGGCCGAATACGAGCAAGGCAACTCCCGCGAATCCTAGGGCAAACAAATTTTTCTTAGGGGAGATCAATTGTCTGATGAACGCAATGGCAAGAATCACTGTGAAAATCAAAACGTAAATATCAAAGCTTGTATACGTGCTTGTTGATACTGCTGCTTCTTCCGCGAATAACATGGTGAAACCCTCCTTCTAATAACTCGGTGCAAGGCACACGTCCTGCTATTTTAATTCTATGTTAGCTTGATTGGACACTAGATGCAAGTGATTAGGCGCATGTGTAACAAGTTTGTCACCTTTTGGTTAGATTGACCATCTTTTGCGGAAAATATTACACCCTAAACGTTAAAATGCCCTGTTATTTGCCCATTTATAACAACATTTGCGCAGGTCAAATCAGCTTCACGTCAAAGAACCCGATTGCCCATGGCGGACACTCGGGTTTGATCAATTTTTTATAGTGTAAAATATACCTTACAACACTACCCCAAATGCAGACCGTGTATCTTTTTGCTCCTCTATCGGTGTAGGCAGTTGATCCTTCAGTCCTAGTTCTTTCTCCTGCCAGGCCAAAAATCGGATAGGATCGATCCCTAGAGCTGAAACTATCTCTTGTATCTCTAATGTCGGTTTCATAGTAAGCCTCCATAAATAAATAGATTTATAATGCTTATATCTCTCGATCATGAATAGTCAGCTAGGATTATCTTGTTGAAACTACTATCTTAATTATAGGACTATTCACTTATTTTTTGATAGGGGGTTAAATTGTCGAATTCAATTAAGTCTTAACAAAACGCGCATCAAGTTAGTCGGATTTATAGATATCTTGACGAATCAACGAAGAGACTTCTTTATTTGTATGTAACCTTTATTGTTGAACCGCCTCAAGGATAAACGACTTTGTCATCCTTTTAGGACGAGCGCGTTTGTCAATGTAGATGCGAAGCAAAAGTAAAAAACTTATACTTTCTTATCTACAAACAAAAACAAGGTCCCACGGCATTTACCCGTGGGACCTCGCTCTTAATCGTCATTTAGCCGACCGATTCCTCTAACACTTCTAACCGCTTCGCATAGTTCTCCGAGCGCTCCCGATCCCGTTCGAGGATCGGTTTCAAATATTGGCCGGTGTAGGAACCTGCCACTTTCACCACATCTTCCGGCGTACCGGTCGCTACGATCAGACCGCCTCGGCTGCCGCCTTCGGGGCCTAGATCGATGAGGTGGTCCGCCGTCTTGATCACATCGAGGTTGTGCTCGATGACAAGCACGGTCTCACCGCTCTCAACGAGGCGGTGAAGCACCTTCAGCAGACGATCGATGTCGTGGATGTGGAGCCCCGTTGTGGGCTCATCCAAGATGTAGATCGTCTTGCCTGTGCTGCGGCGGTACAATTCCGCCGCGAGCTTCACGCGCTGGGCTTCGCCCCCGGACAGCGTCGTCGCCGGCTGGCCGAGTGTCATGTAGCCCAGCCCTACATCTAGAAGTGTCGTCAGCTTACGATGAATCCGCGGCAAGTTCTTAAAGAACTCGCAGCCATCTTCAATCGTCATCTCAAGCACTTCCGAAATGCTCTTGCCTTTATATTTTACTTCCATCGTCTCGCGGTTGTAGCGTTTGCCTTTACATACTTCACATGGCACGTAAACGTCTGGCAGGAAGTGCATTTCGATCTTAATAATGCCATCACCGCGGCATGCCTCGCAGCGGCCGCCCTTCACGTTGAAGCTGAAGCGACCTTTCTTGTAGCCGCGTACTTTGGCTTCATTCGTATTGGCGTAAACATCACGGATATCATCGAATACGCCTGTATATGTCGCTGGATTTGAGCGAGGCGTACGGCCAATCGGTGACTGGTCAATATCAATGACCTTATCCACCTGCTCAAGCCCGATAATTTCTTTATGCTCACCTGGACGAACCTTAGCTCCATTCAAATCTCGCGCCAACGCTTTAAACAAAATTTCGTTAATTAACGTACTTTTCCCTGAGCCTGATACACCAGTTACGCAAGTGAACACGCCCAGAGGCACTTTGGCTGAAACGTTGCGCAGATTGTTCTCTTTGGCGCCTTTGACTTCGATCCACTTACCATTCGGTTTACGACGCGCAGCCGGAATCGGAATGAACTTCTTGCCGCTGAGGTACTGCCCGGTAAGGGAGTTTTCGTCTGCCATAAGTTCCGTAGGCGTTCCTTGGGCAATGACCTGCCCGCCATGTATACCGGCCCCAGGTCCGATATCAATGATATAGTCGGCAGCCATCATCGTGTCTTCATCATGTTCTACGACAATCAGCGTGTTACCAAGGTTGCGCATATGTTCCAGCGTCTGGATCAGACGCGTATTATCGCGTTGATGCAGACCAATGCTGGGCTCATCCAAAATATAAAGGACGCCCATCAGACTGGAACCGATCTGCGTCGCGAGTCGAATCCGTTGTGCTTCTCCGCCTGACAACGTACCTGCTGAACGATGCATTGTTAAGTAGTCAAGACCTACATTCACAAGGAATCCGAGACGAGCTCTGATTTCTTTAAGGATCAAGTTGGCAATCGTCATCTCTTTCTCATTCAGGTTCAACCCTTTGAACCATTCCTCAGCTTCTCCTATCGAGAGAGAGGTCGCATGCGCGATGTTCTTGCCATTGATCGTCACGGCAAGCGTTTCAGGTTTCAGGCGCTGTCCCTTACACTTCGGACAAGGCTTCGTGCTCATATACGTCTGAATGTGCTCTCGGATCCCCTCAGAGAACGTATCTTTGAATCTTCGCTCCAAGTTACGGATGATACCTTCGAATGGAACCAGCGCTTCCTTGGTCGCTCCCATATCGTTTTCGTAGCGGAAGCGGATCTTCTCCCCGCCAGTGCCGTAAAGAATGACTTTCATCTGCTCAGCCGACAGCTCGGATACAGGCGTTGTCCGTGGAATCGAGTAGTGTTCACAAACGGCAGCAAGAAATTGCGGATAATAATTGGATGTGCTGCCAGCCCAAGCTTCAAACGCCCCCTCTTCAATGGTCAGTTTCATATCCGGTACGAGCAGATCAGGGTCAACAATCATCTGGCTGCCAAGTCCATCACATTCCGGACAAGCCCCAAAAGGAGAGTTAAAAGAGAACATTCTCGGTGCCAGCTCTTCCACGCTAAAGCCGCATTCCGGACACGCTAGATTCTGACTGAACATCAGTTCTTCTTGGTCGATAACATCAACAATAACTCTTCCATTCGCCAGTTTAAGCGCTGTTTCTAAAGAATCAGCAAGACGCGTTTGTACATCCTCTTTGATCACTATCCTGTCTACAATAACGTCAATCGTGTGCTTTTTGTTCTTGTCGAGCTCAATCTTCTCGCCAAGATCCATCGTCTCGCCATTTACACGCACCCTGACGAAGCCTTGCTTTTGAACATCGGTAAACAGCTTTGCATGCTCGCCTTTACGCCCCGATACAAGGGGGGCCAGGATTTGAAGCTTTGTGCGCTCTGGATATTCCATGATGCGGTCTACCATTTGTTCCACGGTTTGCGATGTAATTTCTATGCCATGTGTCGGACAATGAGGCCGTCCAATACGAGCGTACAGCAAACGCAAATAGTCATAAATTTCTGTTACAGTCCCAACGGTGGAACGTGGATTTCGGCTTGTTGTCTTCTGATCAATAGAAATAGCCGGGGATAGACCATCAATGGAGTCTACGTCCGGCTTATCCATATTCCCTAGGAACTGTCTGGCATAAGCAGACAACGACTCAACGTATCTGCGCTGTCCCTCGGCATAAATCGTATCAAAGGCCAGCGACGATTTGCCCGAGCCGCTTAATCCCGTTAAAACAACGAACTTATCGCGCGGGATCGTGACATCGATATTTTTCAGATTATGAGCTCTAGCTCCTTTAATGACGATTTGATCTCTAGACACGGATAACCTTCCTCTCCTATGTGGAGCTGAAGCCCTTCTAGGCCTCAGCTTTCATTTCCATAATAGCGTCACGCAGCTGTGCCGCACGTTCGAACTGCAGATTCTTCGCAGCTTCTTTCATTTCGCCTTCCAATCGCTCGATCAAGGAAGCGCGATCCTTCTTGGACATCTTCGCACCCTTCACATCGGTCAAGTAGTCAGCTTTCTGTTCAGCCACCTTCGTGGCCTCAATCACATCGCGAATCTTCTTAGCGATCGTTTGTGGCGTGATCCCCATCTTCTCATTATGAGCTTCCTGGATGCTGCGGCGCCGATTCGTCTCGCGGATCGCTTTGTCCATGGAGTCTGTAATCTTGTCTCCATACATAATAACCCGGCCATCGGCGTTACGGGCCGCACGGCCAATGGTTTGAATCATGGAACGCTCTGAGCGCAAGAATCCTTCTTTATCAGCGTCGAGAATGGCGACAAGTGATACCTCCGGCAAATCCAGCCCTTCCCTAAGCAGGTTAATCCCAATCAGCACATGGAAGGTCCCTAAGCGGAGATCACGTAAAATCTGCATCCGCTCAAACGTTTTAATATCCGAATGTAAATAACGAACTTTAATGCCGATCTCCTTAAAGTAATCCGTTAAATCCTCCGACATCTTCTTCGTCAGTGTCGTAACAAGCACACGCTCGTCTTTCCGAATCCGATCTTGAATCTCCGCAATCAAATCATCGATTTGACCCTTGGTCGGTCTCACTTCAATAATAGGATCCAACAAGCCCGTAGGACGAATAATCTGCTGCGTCATATGCGGGCAATGCTCTAACTCGTAAGGCCCCGGTGTTGCTGATATATATAAAATCTGGTTGACTTTCTCCTCGAATTCCTCGAATCGCAATGGACGGTTATCCAGCGCAGAGGGCAAACGGAAGCCATGCTCGACCAGCACTTCTTTTCTAGCTCTATCCCCATTATACATCGCGCGAATCTGCGGAAGCGTCACATGGGACTCATCCACCATGAACAGCATGTCATCCGGGAAGTAATCGATTAGCGTATACGGCGTTGCTCCGCGCTCACGGAATGTCAGCGGCCCTGAGTAATTCTCAATGCCCGAGCAGAAGCCCATCTCCTGCATCATCTCCATGTCATAGCGCGTCCGCTGTTCCAGCCTCTGAGCTTCAAGTAGTTTCCCTTGCTCCTTCAGCTCGGCAAGACGCTCTTCCAGCTCCCGCTCAATGTTCACAAGGGCGCGTTTCATCGTATCCTCGTGCGTCACAAAGTGAGACGCCGGGAAAATCGCGATATGATCGCGTTCGCCAACGATCTCGCCCGTAAGTACATTGATCTCGGTAATCCGCTCGATCTCATCTCCGAATAATTCAACCCTTACCGCCTGTTCGCCATGCGACGCCGGGAAAATTTCAACAACATCGCCACGCACCCGAAACGTCCCGCGGACGAAATTCAAATCATTTCGCTGATATTGAATATCGACAAGCCGGTGCAAAATCTCATTGCGTGATTTCTCCATCCCTACACGTAAAGAGAGCAGCAAGTTTCCGTATTCGATCGGAGAACCCAAGCCGTAAATACACGACACACTCGCAACAATAATTACGTCACGTCGCTCAAATAAGGAGCTCGTCGCCGAGTGACGAAGCTTGTCAATCTCTTCATTGATGCTGGAATCTTTCTCGATGTAGGTGTCAGAGGAGGCAATGTAGGCTTCTGGCTGGTAGTAATCATAATAACTAACGAAGTAGGAGACGGCGTTGTGGGGGAAAAACTCTTTAAATTCGCTGCACAACTGTGCGGCTAATGTTTTGTTATGCGCAATAATCAAGGTAGGGCGGTTCAACTTGGCAATTACTTGCGCAGCAGTGAACGTTTTCCCTGTCCCCGTAGCTCCTAAGAGCGTCTGATGTCTGGTACCGTCTTGAATACTTTGAACAATTTCCTCAATTGCTTTGGGCTGATCGCCCTGTGGAGCAAAGTCAGAAACAAGCTCAAATTTCTTAGAGCTCTTAACAAGTTCACTCATCACTAATCACCTACACTTATTGGTAATAAATCGAACTTTTATCCTATTCATTTTCGTTTTGTAATTTCCGATAAAGAAGGTTATGGAACATGTCGTACATATATGATGACGTCATTCCAAACGCATCATAAGAATGTTTGTTCTGGTTTTCCCATTATACTCTTTTTAAATCTTTCATGCAAACGGCAATATCTGTTACGGCCTGTATACACCAAGATGAGGCACCAACAACTTTAATCAGGCTTCAAGTAGGGCCCCCCAATTCTTTTTATGCAAATAGGAGTGGTATAGTCATGGATTTGACAACGGTTTTAGGTTTAGTCTTAGGTCTAGTAGGTTTAATCGGCGGTTACATGTGGGATGGCGGCCACATCAATTCATTGATTATCCCGAGTGCGATGTTAATTGTTTTCGGCGGAACCTTTGGAGCCGTAGCGGTCAGTTTCCCATTTTCGATTCTAGCCAAAATCCCCAAAGCACTGGGCATTGCCTTCAAAGAAGTAAAGAGAGATCCTGCGGCTACGATTGAAGAGCTTGTGGACATGGCCTCCATTGCCAGAAGAGAGGGTGTACTAGCTCTCGAACAGCGCGCTCAGGAGCAAACAAACCCTTTCCTTAAAGACGGTTTACTCATGGTAGTAGATGGAACGGATCCCGAATTAACCAGACAAATTCTTGAACTGGAAATGGATGCGATTGAGCATCAGGTTGATAATATGGCCAAAGTGTTCGAAGCTGGAGGCGGCTATGCGCCAACGATGGGAATTGTCGGGACCGTTATGGGACTTATTCACGTTCTTGGCAATCTTGAAGATCCTTCGAGTCTCGGTCCTGCCATCGCCGTTGCTTTCACAGCTACCCTATATGGTGTTATGAGCGCCAACTTAATTTATCTTCCGCTAGCGACCAAAATAAAAGTGCGCGGCAAAGAAATGGTTGCCGAAATGGAACTGATGCTTGAAGGCATTCTTGCCCTGCAAGCGGGTGAGAATCCGCAATTAATTAAGAAAAAGCTGAATTCCTTCCTCCACGATAAATCGTCCAAAAAAGCACCCGTTGTAGAGGAGGATGCTGATTATGGCGCGGAGAGGTAAAAAGCAGGAAGAGCATGTCAATCATGAAAGATGGCTCATTACCTATGCTGACTTAATCACCCTTCTGCTCGTTTTCTTCATTATTATGTATGCGATGAGTAAGGTCGATGTTCAAAAGTATGCCGTTCTGGCGCAAGTATTAAACCTGCAATTCCAAAAAGCAGATTCCGTACTTGATAAAGGGCACGGCATCGGCGGTCAAATGACCCCGAAACAAGGCGATTCTGACAGCAAAGACAAAGATTACACCAAGCAAAACATTGACGATCAAAAGGAAGAGAAAGATAAATCAAAGCCTGACCAAAATGAGAAAGAAAAACGCGAGAAGGAACTTCAGGATCTTTTGAAGCAAGTGCAAGCTTACATCAAGGATCAAAATCTGGAGGCGCAAGTGTCCGTCAGCGATACGGAGCGCGGTGTGGCGATTACGCTGAACGATTTATTCTTGTTTGATCTCGGAAAATCGGATCTGAAAACTGCCTCCGCACCTATTCTGCAAAAGCTCGCATCGCTCTTCCCAACGCTAAACAGCAAGGTGAGCATTGAAGGCCATACGGATGATTTGCCGCTCGCCACAGGCTCTCCTTACAAAGACAACTGGGGACTCTCATTCGCCCGTTCCCTTTCAGTGCTGCGCTATTTCAGCGATACCGCCAAACTGGATGATAACAAGTTCATTGCGACAGCCTATGCGGATACAATGCCCAAAGTTCCAAACAATAGCGATGAGAACCGCAGCAAAAACCGCCGCGTTGAAATCGTTGTCCTGCGTGATGGACTTGCTCCGACTAACGTGCCTAAATAAATAAAAGACCCTGCCTCTCCACACATAGAGAGATAGGGTCTTTTATTTATTACATGGATTTCGTCGAATCATTGGATAACAAACCGGTTAACTTCCCTCGCAAATAGGAAAAGAGATGCACAGGTCTATGTTCCGTGAAATAAAGAGCCTCCTGATCCGGGGCTAAAATAATACCTAGTTGATGATGATCTCCGGCAAAAATAGCCCGCTGAAGAAAGCGGACTTCGCCCTCCTCATTCAACACCTCCAGCTTGCAGAAAGCTGAATTGAGCCCCATAGCCAAGTGCAAATCGGCTTTAGTTCTAATTTTGTGCCCATTTACTTTATGAATCACTTCACCGGTTTGAATCCCTAGTTCCTGCGCTGGGCTATTTGGAACAACAGACAGCACCATGAGCCCTCGCGACGAGTGCACATAGAAGGGAACTTGCTTCGCTTCCATCCATTGGTTATAGCGAATCAATCCTTCATGCAATGCAATGCTCAACAAAGCCCCTACCAGCAAAATCGGCGACCAAAAATGAGCGGCAATTGCAGCAGCTAATAGAATGATGCCGTACAGATAGAGCAAGTCCGCGCTAGCTCGCGCTTGCTTGCGGGGGAGCTTCGAGATGGTTAACTCCGTGAAACCGATCATCGCCGGAAATGCCAGGAGCGTCCAGCCTGAAGCAAGATTCGCACCGAACAAAGTTCCCCACGGCAAGCTTAGTTCACTTCCGCCTGTCATAGGCACTAGCAAAAATAAAGGCACAGGCCAGAAACCTTGCAACTGTTGCCCTCCAATGATTTGCCCCCGTTTCCCTTCAAGGAATAGCGGAGTCGCCATTCGCGCTCCTTGGAAATGAGTAAGCATCCCCTCAAGGAGATGAAGAATTGCGACAATAGCCAGCAATGAAGGAATATCCGCATTTTCAACAATATCCAGCATGGGTAGTGAATTTTTCAGGCTTGCGGCATCCGGGATCCAAGATAAGATCACTTGGGCTATGCCTAGTATTCCGACTGCATAGGCCAGGCAAAGGAACCTAACCCTGAGCAAAATCAAGATGACAGTGATCGCCCACAATAGAATAACCACGTCGGCCTGAAGATTTACCCCAACGAAAAGCAGGAGCACAGAGGCGCTTAAACCGCCAATCCATCCCCAGAAAACGGTTCGCCACGTCTCATTCAACAAGGAATGAAGCCGTGTATGAAATAGCTTACGCTCCAATTGAATTTGCTTACGGTAATGCAATACGATAAATAAAATACCTATATAGTAGAAAGGATTCGCAAACAGCTGGCCCGCAGCGTGAAGCAGTCTGTCCAAGAGTTGAATCAGAACATCCATAACGATTCCGGTCTCCTCGGTATAAAGAAATAGGAAGGCTGCCGTAGCACCCTTCCTACTCTATTTCGACTGCGAGGGCTCATTTCCTGCCTTGCACAGTGAATTTCCAATATCTCACCAATAATTATTTCCCGAGTTGCTTTTGAATTTGGGAAATTGCGGCCTTCAGCTGCAAATCGTTCTTAGGCTCGCGAATTTGCACCAATAGCAGCTTCTCTATTTTATTCGCTGTTTCCGTGTCTACCTCACCGGTCATCGGCAAACCGTTTGTCCGTTGGAAAGCTTTCACGGCAGTCGTTGTCTTCTCGCTGAAGTAACCGTCTGTCCGTTCAGGGTTAAATCCAAGACCTGCAAGCATCAGCTGTAGATTTTTCACATCATCGCTTGTCATATCTTGTTTAAGCACGCTTTTCTTAGAAAGAGGAGCTGCTTTGAAATACCCTGGCTGTTCCACCGCAATATCCGGCTGGATGCCTGTTTTATGAATCCAGTTACCGTTCGGCGTCAGCCATTTGTACACCGTCATCTTGATGTTGCTGCCGTCGCCCATTTCCTTCTCGAAAGTGACTTGAACCGTCCCTTTTCCATAGGAAGTTTCGCCGATAATTTTGCTTCCGACCGCTTCCTGGAACGCGCCTGCTAAGATTTCCGAAGCACTCGCGCTGCCTTTATTGATCAGAACCGTAACCGGATAATTTTTGCCTGTCCCTGTAGATGGCGTCGGCTCGCGTTTGCCGTCCCGATTCTCGACTTGAACAATCGGTTTTCCGCTTTTTACGAAAGGATTGACGATGTCGACGACCACATTCAGGAGACCGCCCGGGTCATTGCGCACATCGATAATGAGCCCCTTCATGCCTTTGGCTTCAAGATTTTTTAACTCTTCGGCAAAACGCACGGCTGTATTGGAGGAGAATTGTCGAATTTCAATTTTTCCAATCTGATCCTGCAGCATTTCCCCATATACAGTTTCAACGTCAATATTATCTCTGACTACGATCACTTGAACCGGATCGCCTGCGCCTTGGCGTAATAAATCAAGCTTCGCCTGCGTCCCTTTGGGACCGCGGATTTTCATGACTGCCTGGTTCAGCGTCAAGCCATCCAGCTTCTCTCCGTTTACTGACAAGATGACGTCTTTGGATTGAATACCCGCCTTCTCCGCAGGAGACCCCTTAATCGGAGACACGATGACGAACTTGCCTTCTTCAATCGAAACCTCGGCCCCTATGCCTTGAAAAGAGGACGTAATACTCTCATCGAACTGCTTCGCTTCCTTCTGATCCATATATACCGTGAACGGATCTTCCAAGGATTCCAGCATGCCGTTGATCGCGCCGTTAACCAGCTTATCATGATCAGGCTGTTTCAAATATTTACTTTCGATCAACTGGAAGGTTGTTGAGATTTTGCTCAAATCCTTGCTCGAAAGTGCAGACGAAGATCCTATAGAGGCGGTTGTGCTGCCCGCTGGCTGCTCATTTCGCCCCCATGAAAAGGATGGATCGACAATCGTCAATGTGACAATACTGCTTGCAAACATAGCTAACAAAACAAATACAATGACCGTGCGTCCTTTGAATTGCAAAGCGTGATTCACCACCTTTTTCCTAAAACCCATTTGGGTTCGCTTGTTTGTAGTATATGACAAGCTCTTCCCGTTTTATAACCAAGTTGTCCTATCGCAGGAACGGTTTAGGATCGGTTGGAACCTCATTCAGCCTTACCTCGAAATGCAAATGGTTCCCTGTCGATTGCCCTGTTGAGCCAACTCCGGCAATTTTCTCGCCGCGTTTCACAACATCGCCGACTTTGACATAGATGCCATCGTTCATAATATGGCCGTACACCGTCCATAATCCATTGCCGTGATCGACGATAACGCAGTTACCGTATCCGTTCATCCATGATGCATAAATGACAGAGCCGTTCTCCGCAGCCAGGATGTTTGTCCCTTTAGGCGCACCGAGATCAATGCCTTTATGGTTCTCCGCTTTACCCGTTACCGGATTGATTCGTGAAACGAAGTCCGACGTAAGCGGCGCTTGCGCTGCCAAAGGGTAGCCCAGTTTGCCTCCAGCATACGTGAAAGGCGACTTCGCTTTGCTCGCTGCACGCTTCTTCGCCTGCAGGTCAGCCTCTTGCTTCGCTAACTGCGTAATCAACTTATCGTTCTCTTCGGAAATATCTTCAAGCGCCTTCTCTTGCTTCGAAAGTGACGCAATTTTTACTTCTTTGGCTTTTTCCTTCGCCTGCAGGTCGTCCCTCAGGGCGTCCGCATCGGCGTACAGCTTTTTGACCTTCTCGAGCTGCTGCTCTGTCTCTTCCTTCTTCTGAGCGACAACCTCTTTATCTTTCTTATTCGCCTCTAGTACAACTTTATCTTGATTTACAATAGATTTCAAAGCTTCTATGCGATTCAAGAAATCAGAAAAACTAGTCGCACTAAGAACCACATCCATGTACGAAACAAAACCGTTCATATACATTAAGCGCACACGGGATTTCAGCATTTGATCGCGGCTCTCCACTCGCGCTATCGCCTCATCCAACAGCTTCCCGTTTTCCTCTAAGTTATTGGAAACCTGATCAATTTGCTCATTTAGCTGGGTAAGCTTTTTACTAGCCTCGTTAACCTGTTGGACCAGCGTGTTCATATCCTTGGTGGCTTGGTCTTTCTCTGAGTGTACCTTATCTATCTGGTTCTGGGCGTCATTCGCCTTCTGCTGCGCTTCTGCCTTCTGCTTCTTAAGCTGAGTCAACTGCTGATCGATCTTATCCGTTGTGGATGCGGCATAACCCGCATAAGGAACCGCTAAAGAAGCTGCAATTCCAAGTGTCATCACCAAGGGTAGAATCTTCTTCTTCAAGCACGTAGCCTCCTCATCATTAAAAAATGATGCTTATTTGGAATTTATGTAATCTCTTATTCTCTTATCTCTTAATCTTTGAATCTATGTAAACAAAAATAAAAGCTTTAAAAGCCGGCTCTCAGAGCCGGGAAGGTTGGACGAAAAAGGGAGTAGGAGGAACGGAGTGTAGCAAGCTACATGAGTACCGGACTACCCCATTTTCGTTCAAGATTCGATACCGATTAAGCTACAAAGCAAAACTTCGTTATTAAAGTCGGCTTTAAAAGCCTCTTAATTAGACACGGAGGAATTTGCGGACGGAGATCAGGGATCCCCAGATCCCAATAACTATACCGATACCTAACAACAGAGCTATCATCGTTGGGGCAATTTCCCCGAACGGTGTCAGTTTAATCATCAACAAGTTCATGTTCAATGAACTTAAATTCAGCAGCTTCCAGTATCCGCCTAGAATAATCGCCGCGGGAATAAGCGAGCCCACAAATCCTAACAAAGCACCTTCTATAAAAAACGGCCAACGAATGAAAGAATTCGTCGCTCCTACCATTTTCATAATTGAAATTTCTTTCCGGCGGGCTAAAATTGTAATTTTAATCGTATTCGCAATTAAGAAAACAGCCGTAAAAGAAAGCAAAATCACGATGCCAAAACCGACCCAGCGTACAATTTGCGTTACCTTGAATAACGCTTCAACAGTCCCTTTGCCATAGTTCACTTTATAAATAGGTTTTGGATCCTTGCCTACGTTAAGCGCACTAATTTGATCCGCAACCGCCGCTACATTTCTGGGATCATCCACTTCAATTGTGAATGCATCATTCAGCGGATTGTTTTCCCCTTCAAAGCCATCCAGCAGAGCTTTACCGCTCTCCCCTAGCTTTTGTCGCAAATAGACAAGCCCTTCTTCTTTCGAGACGAACTTAACCGTTTTGACTTCATGTATTCCTTGTATTTGAGACTCTAAAGCTGTTATTTGATCCTGAGGCGTATTAACCTCCAGGTATACGTTAATCTCTACTTGATCCTCAATTTGACTGGCAATATCATTCACATTCAATGTAATCAGTACGAATATGCCCAGTATGAATAACGAGATGGCAATCGAACTGATCGATGCGAACGTCATCCAACCATTCCGGACAACATTCCTCATACCTTCCCGTAAGTGCCGGGATAGTGTACTAATCTTCATAGCCGTATTCCCCCCGTACCTGATCACGAGCAATAAGGCCATTCTCGATTGCTATGACTCGTTTACGCATCGTATTAACGATCTCTTTGTTATGCGTAGCCATGACGATTGTCGTACCGCGGAAATTAATTTCCTCCATCAGCTTCATAATGCCCCATGAAGTCTCAGGGTCGAGGTTTCCTGTCGGTTCATCGGCGATAATGACGGATGGGTTGTTAATTATTGCCCGGGCAATGGCTACACGCTGCTGCTCGCCCCCTGATAGCTGTGAAGGAAGGGAATTCGCTTTGTCCTTCAGCTTTACGAGCTCAAGCACCTCCATGGTACGCTTCTTGATCTGTTTCTTCGGTGCCTCGATAACTTCCATGGCAAACGCCACATTGTCGAAAATTGACAGCTTCGGAAGCAGACGATAGTCCTGAAAAATAACTCCGATATTTCGACGTAAAAATGGTATTTTACGCTGCTTAAGCTTCTCTAGATTGAAACCATTCACGAAAATCTGACCCTTGGTCGGTCTTTCTTCTCTATACATCAATTTCATAAATGTCGATTTACCAGCGCCAGATGGCCCGACAACATAAACAAACTCGTTGCGGTCTACTTTTACATTAATCCCTCTCAATGCATGAGTGCCGTTGGAGTACGTTTTCCATACGTCCTGCATTTCGATCACAATATCACATCCTAATATAGGGATCTTTGGGCAGCGCCCAAAGTCTCTCCGCTGTATTGACAGCTTTTAAAAGTTCGACACAAAAGCGGAAATTCCTTCTAAAATCGTTTTAAAATTCATGTTGATTACTGTCATTATAACATGATTTGTACACATTTGAGAGTCGCAAGGTTTTAGTAATAAATTATTGGAAAGGAAGATACATATGGTAGTACATGCCTTTCACTCATTCGAACGTAAAGGAGCCGCTGTACATGCCACTCTACATCAGAAAACCAATCATCTATGCATCGGTCACCTTAGGACTGCTAAGTGCGTTAAGCATAGCTTTATACATTTATGGCTCTCAGAACACATTGCCTCCCAAATTCACTGTGGCCGGATGGCGAGTCGGCGGCATGCCATATGATACGTTTCAAGAGCAATATAAAGAGCGTCTGGAGCTGCTCTCCGCGTTTCCCGTTCAATTGCAAACCTCTTATCCGGACATCGCCAATCGACAATTGACCCTTGGACAGCTAGGTGTTGAGTATCATGATGATACTTTGACCCGATCCCTAGAACAGCTGTTCCAAGCTTCACCCATTCAACGAATAAAGGTCCGCTGGCAGCTGCGGCATGCCGATATTCCCCTCGAGGTCGAGGTTAATCAAACACAGTTGACCGCTGCGGTTAAAGAGGCCTGGAAAGAAATCTACAGCCAGCAGCCTGCCCCAGCTAAGCGAATCGTAACTGCGCAAGACACACTCAATTATGAAGCGGAACGCAAAGTGCTTCGCGTCGATACCGTACATTTAGGGGAACATTTGAAAGAAATTGCCCCCTCCGTTTCCTATATTCATAATGCCGCTCCGATTCGACTGACACTCCCTTTGTACGAGCAAGGTCCTGCGGTAACGGTGGACACCTTGAAGAAGCAGGGTATTGATCGCAAAATATCGGAGTTCACAACCACGTTCCCCGCTTCAGGCGAAGGGCGCATACATAATATACGCTCCACGGCCGCCTCGATTCAAGATTTGCTCATGGCTCCGGGAGAAACGTTCGACTATAGCAAAATCATTGCCAAAACCGAAACCCAATTCGGCTATAAGGAAGCTCCGGTTATTCTAAACGGCAAGCTTGTGCCGGGCATTGGAGGCGGCATATGTCAAGTTTCGACAACACTGTACAATGCTGTTTTGCGAAGTGGGCTAGCTATTGTAGAGCGGCGCAACCACTCTTTGCCTGTTAGCTATGTCACACTCGGACAAGATGCGACTTTTGCCAGCGGCTATATTAATTTCAAATTCCGCAACAACACAGACTCGTACCTTTTAATACGTACCGTTACAACGGATCGAGATGTCACCGTCAAGCTTTACGGGAACATGTCCCCCTCGATCACCTATGACATCGAATCCAACGTCGTAGAAACGATTCAACCTCCCACCAAATACTTGCACAATGCAAGTCTAGCTCCAGGAGTAACGCGGCCTATCTCTACAGGCAAAGCAGGCTATAAGGTCGAAACCTATCGGATCAAAAGAGAAAATGGCATCTTCGTCAGCAAAGAGCTCATCTCGAAAGATCAGTATTCCCCAGTGCCGACTCTGGTCGCTTCTAACCGAGGCGACATTAAACCGGAAGATGGCGGTACCACCGAGCCTACACAACCCATTTTAGAAGACGGCGTAAAGGGACCTTCCTTCCGATAATCCTTTGTGACTATTGGAGCCAAAATAAGTGAAAGCAAGTAAAGGTCATGTGACTGTAGTTACTAGGTCACTATGACTTTTTTTTATTATGATAAGTATACGCAATACGAAATAAGGAGGATGAACGATGAGCAAGAGTGATTATTTCAAAGAATTACACTATCGACTGCGCGGACTTCCCGAGAAGGAGCGCCAAAATATATTATCTGTGTACGAGGAATTGTTTCAAAAGGCGATTGAGAACGGCAAACACGAGGATGAGGTAGCACAGTCGCTAGGCTACCCGCGCGTACCAAACTGGGATGCACAGAAGGACGCATCGAACGTGATCAGTCCTGAGCCTACGAAGAGCAGGCCCCAGGAGTCAGCCCCTCAAGCTCCTTCACCTGACAAAACATATTCAAAACCTGAACCGGCAGCACCGCCTAAACAGGCGACCGAGATTGGTGGCTTTCCTCCCTACACGCCGCCACCTCAGGGGAATCCTTATTATGCACCTCAACCTCCTTACCCCTATCCGGCCAAACAGGAATCTGGGATAAAGGCGATTATCATTAGCATTGCGCTTGGTTTTTTCAATCTCCTGTTCGTTGTAGGCCCGTGGTTCGGCATTTTCGCAGCGTTAATTGCGCTATTTGTATCGGGCTTTGCGCTAATCATCGCTCCGGTTGCCGGTATGGTCGGCAGCTTTCTGAACTCGGTTGGCAGCGATCTGCAGTTTATCGGGTTCGCCATGTTGGCTTGCTTCGGCTTAGGCGTTATTCTGACGACGCTCGGCATTTGGCTGCTCAAAGTGTTTTTCAAACTCAGCTGGTCGTACATCCAATTCAATGCCAAATTAATTAGGGGGGCTTAAGCCATGAAAAGTGGATATAAATTTTTCTTGCTGATCGGCTTTGCCTGTTTGGCGGTTGGTCTTGTAGGTGCAGCTGTTAGTTTTAAAACTTTGGATCTCGAGGCAGGCGTCTCCAACATTGATGTCGAGAAAAAGATTGCTGCAGCAAATATCGACACACTCATTATTCAAAATGATATCTCCAACGTTACCTTCGTCTCTACAAATTCCGACGAAATTAAAGTGCGGCTGGTTGGTACGATGCGAGAGGCTAACGCGAATGACTGTACCGTGGAAGCTGCGACAGAGGGAAGTAACGCCTGGCGGGTAGACGTATGTACGAAGAAAAAAGACCACTTCAATTTTGGGTTTGACATTACCGAACTCAAAAATTTGATTGCCGGCCGCGGCTTTGGTCTCAAAACCGAAGTCTCTCTTCCTGATAAAATGTACAAAGCCATCACCGTTTCTTCCGATACGGGGAATATCAACTTCAATGATCTAAAATCGGAGAAGCTGACAGCCAGTACGGATACCGGCAGCATTTCACTCGACCGCTACGAAGGCAAACAGCTGAATCTCCAAGCTGATACAGGGCATATCAATATCCAACAAGCCCAAGGAGATATAAAGATCAAAACCGATACGGGAGGCATTACGGCAAAATTAAGCGATATCGGCGACTCCGTCTCCTTAGAATCTGACACAGGCAGTGTCCGCCTGACGCTGGATCCAACGCCTAAGAATGTCAGCTTCGATTTGAGTACCGATACCGGCAGCGCCAATCTGGAAGTGCCTGGTCTCACCATAGATCGTGAAGACCATAACTCTGCCAAAGGCACCCTCGGGGATGGCAGCAAAAAAGTGAAAGTCCGCGTTGATACCGGGTACATTTCGGTCACGGGCAGATAAACGGCAAAAAGCCTTCAATTCCATCCATTCGGATGACGTTGAAGGCCTTTTTATATAGGCAAACTTATTTGCTCTTCTCTAAGTATGTTTGCAACCACTCATTGGACTGCGCCAGCACTTGTTCTGCACGAGCAATGGCTTCCGACACTTGATTGCTTGCCGTTCCGCCGTAAACATTACGCGCATTAACGACTTGCTCAGGTTGCAGCACAGCATAAATATCGGACTCAAACAGTGTTGAGAACGTTTTGAACTCCTCGATGCTCATATCGAGTAAATACTTTTTGTTCTGGATGCAGTACAGCACCGTTTTGCCGATGACTTCGTGAGCTTGACGGAATGGCAGTCCCTTGTTAACAAGGTAATCTGCGATGTCCGTTGCGTTTGAGAAGTCCTGGTTCACGGCTTGTCTCATGCGATCCGTGTTCACTTTCATGGTGGCTACCATTGGAGCGAACAGTTGAAGCGCGCCTTGCAGCGTACGAACCGTATCGAACATGCCTTCTTTATCTTCTTGCATGTCCTTGTTGTACGCCAGCGGCAGCGACTTCAGCACGGTCATCAGACCGAACAAGTTGCCGTAGACGCGGCCTGTTTTGCCGCGGACGAGCTCCGCCACGTCCGGATTTTTCTTCTGCGGCATAATCGAGCTGCCGGTGCAGAAGGCATCATCGAGTTCCACGAACGCGAACTCGGTGGAAGACCAGAGCACCATTTCCTCGCTGAAGCGAGAAAGGTGCATCATGATCATCGACGCGTTAGAGAGGAACTCCAGGATGAAATCGCGGTCGCTGACCGCATCCAGGGAGTTCTCGTACACGCGTCCGAACCCGAGCTGCTCCGCCACGAAATGGCGGTCGATCGGGAACGTCGTGCCCGCGAGCGCGCCAGCACCGAGCGGCAGGATGTCTACGCGCTTGTAGCTGTCCTGCAAGCGCTCAAGATCGCGTTGGAACATGCTGACATAAGCCATCATGTGATGTGCGAACAGAATCGGCTGCGCACGCTGAAGATGCGTATACCCCGGGATAATCGTATCGATGTTTTTCTTCGCTTGATCAAGAAGAGCTTCCTGCAGCTTAATGAGGTGTCCAACGAACTCGACTACTCGTTTGCGCAGGTACAGATGCATGTCCGTTGCGACTTGATCGTTACGGCTGCGGCCTGTATGCAGCTTGCCGCCAACTGGACCGATCAAATCGATCAGCGTCTTCTCGATATTCATGTGAATATCTTCATTCTGAATCGTATATTCCAGCTCGCCGCGGCGAATCATGCCTTGAACCGCGTAGAGACCGTCCTTGATTTTTTCGACATCTTCCGCTGGAAGAATGCCACATTTGCCAAGCATCGTCACGTGAGCCAAACTGCCTTGAATATCTTCCTCGGCTAGCTCCTTATCAAACGTAATTGATGCTGTATATTCTTCAACCAATTGGTCGGTCTGCTTCGTAAATCTTCCACCCCATAGCTTTGACACGCACACCCACTCCTCTCTAATTTACAGCCCAAAGGCTTTCCACGAGGGAAAGCCCGGTTTCACAGCCTATATTGACTTACTTCTTAGCGTTTTGCTCGACACCTGAAGATACTTTCAAACGAAGTGCATTCAAGTGAATGAAGCCAGTCGCATCGCCTTGATCGTAAGCTTTCGTCGGATCAGCTTCCATCGTCGCAATATCCGGATTGTACAAGGATACTGGGCTTTTCACGCCAGCACCGATCACGTTTCCTTTGTACAATTTCAAACGAACTGTACCGGATACGTTCTTTTGGCTTTCTGCAACAAGCGCTTGAATGGCCAAACGCTCAGGAGCGAACCAGAAGCCGTTGTATACAAGACTTGCATATTTGGAAATCAGGGAATCACGAAGATGCATAACATCGCGGTCCATGGTCAGGGATTCCATTTTGCGGTGAGCGGTGAACAGGATCGTACCGCCCGGAGTTTCATACACGCCGCGGCTTTTCATGCCGACGAAACGGTTTTCCACCATGTCAACACGGCCAATGCCATGCTTGCCGCCGATTTCATTCAATGTTTCCATCACTTGAAGTGGAGTCAGCTTCGCGCCGTTGATTGCTACGCAGTCGCCTTTCTCGAACTCAAGCTCAATGTATTCCGCTTGATCCGGTGCATCTTCCGGAGCTACGCTCAGGACGTACATGTCTTTGTTGCTGTCAGCCGCTGCATCGAACCAAGGATCTTCCAGCATGCCGCTCTCGAAGGAGATATGCAGCAAGTTGCGGTCTGTCGAATACGGCTTCGCAGCGGATGCTGTTACTGGAATGCCATGTTTCTCGGCATACGCGATCATTTCAGCGCGGCCCGGGAACTGCTCGCGAAATTCTTCCAAACGCCAAGGCGCGATCACCGAAATCTCAGGCGCCAACGCCGCAGCTGTTAACTCGAAGCGCACTTGGTCGTTTCCTTTACCTGTTGCGCCATGCGCAATCGCTGTAGCACCTTCTGCGCGTGCAATTTCAACCATGCGCTTCGCGATCAAAGGACGTGCAATGCTCGTGCCGAGCAGGTACTGACCTTCATACAAAGCTGCCGCTTGGAACATCGGGTTGATGAAGTCCTTCGCGAACTCATCGCGCAGGTCGTCGATGTAGATTTTGGATGCGCCGGTTTGGAGCGCTTTTTCCTCTAGACCGTCCAACTCGTCTTTTTGCCCAATATCAGCAGTAAAAGCAATAATTTCGGCGTCGTAAGTCTCCTTGAGCCATTTCAAAATAACCGATGTATCCAGTCCGCCGGAATAAGCGAGTACGATTTTTTCCTTAGCCATGTCTACTAATCTCTCCGTTTCCTCTATCTATTTATTATATCATGGTCGCGGCCATAATAGCCTTTTGCGCATGAAGACGATTCTCTGCTTGGTCGAAAATAATCGAATGCGCGCCGTCAATGACGCCCTCGCTCACTTCTTCCCCGCGGTGTGCAGGCAAGCAGTGCATGAACAAGTAATCCGATTTAGCATATTTCACAAGATCTTCGTTGATTTGGTAGTTCTTGAACGCAATCTCCCGCTCCTGCTGCTCAGCCTCGAAGCCCATGCTCGCCCATACATCCGTGTAGACGATGTCCGCATTCTCAATCGCTTCGCGAGGGTCGCGCGTCAGAAGCACGCTGCCGCCGTATTGCGCAGCATTTTCCTTGGAATTCTGAATCACTTCTTGGTCAGGATCATAACCTTCCGGCGAAGCAATCGCGAAGTCCATCCCTAATTTGCTCGCGCCTACCATTAAGGAATGCACCATGTTGTTGCCGTCCCCAATGTAAGCTACTTTAATGCCTTTTAGACGGCCCTTTTTCTCAAGAACAGTCTGATAATCCGCCATAACCTGGCAAGGATGAGCATAATCCGTCAATCCGTTAATAACCGGAACCGTCGCGCCACGCGCAAGATCAATCACTTTACGGTGTTCGTACGTACGAATCATAATGCCATCGAGGTATCGGGACAGCGTTTGTGCTGTATCCCAAACCGTTTCACCGCGTCCGAGCTGTAAGTCGTTTTTGCTCAAAAATAAAGCCTGGCCTCCAAGCTGGTACATCCCCACTTCAAAAGAAACACGCGTGCGTGTCGAGGACTTCTCAAAAATCATCCCGAGCGTTTTGCCGGCAAGCACAGCATGAGGCTCTCTAGCCTTCTGCTTACGCTTAAGCTCAATTCCATAGTGGATTAAATATTCGATTTCTTCCGGTGTATAGTCAGCCAGCGCAAGAAAGTCTTTGCCTTTCAGCTGGGCAGCCATTTCTTCTTGTAAGGTAACGTTCATTTCATTCAACCTCTCTCCATGTTACTACTAGACGCTGCTGAGGGTCGACGCCTTCTCTGCGAGGACAGCGCACAGCACATCCAGCCCTTGATCTAAATCTTCTTGCGGTATATTTAAGGCCGGCACTAAACGAATGACGTTCGGTCCAGCAGGAATAACGAGCACGCCTCTTTTATGAATTTCACTAATGATTTCGCCTGCAGGTTGTGTGCACTCAATCCCGATCAAAAGCCCGATACCGCGAATTTTCGCGATGAGCGGATTGCCGGCAAGTTTGCTTTCCAGCTTCTTGATCGTGTACTCGCCTAACTCCGCTGCGCGTTCTGGCAGCTTTTGTGCAAGGATCGTATCCACTGCCGCAAAGCCAGCAGCCGTCGCAATCGGCGTTCCGCCAAATGTCGAACCGTGACTGCCTGCGCTAAACGCTTCAGCAAGGAAAGCTTTCCCCAGCATAGCGCCAATCGGGAATCCTCCGCCTAGGCCTTTGGCCAATGTAAAAATGTCAGGCTCAACACCATAGTGCTCATAGGCAAAAAGCTTACCTGTACGCCCTACGCCCGTTTGGATTTCATCCGCAATCAAAAGCAGATTTTCCTGTTTGCACAGCTCTGCTAATTGTTTCACGAACTCAGGATCAGCCGGCAATACGCCGCCTTCTCCCTGTACCATTTCCAACATGATGGCGCATGTTTTGTCATTCACAAGACTTCGCACAGCCTCGATATCGTTATAAGGCGCATATACAAAACCTTCAGGAAGCGGATGAAAGCCTTCCTTCACTTTGTCTTGACCCGTAGCGGTCAATGTCGCCAGTGTCCGTCCGTGGAACGACATGTTGAACGTAATAATCTCGTACCGACCGTTGTTCAGCACCTTTTGATTGTAGCGACGCGCCAACTTAATTGCGGCTTCATTCGCTTCTGCTCCTGTGGAACAGAAGAATACAGCATCCGCACAGCTGTTATCCGTAAGTAAGGAAGCTAGTTTTTCCTGGTTCGGAATATGGAAAAGGTTGCTCACATGCCACAGCTGATCAAGCTGCTGGACGAGCTGCTCCTTCACTTCTTTAGGCGCGTGCCCGAGGTTCGCAACTGCGATACCGCTCATCAAGTCGATGTACTCCTTGCCCGTATCGTCCCACAGTCGGCTGCCCTCCCCCTTCACCAGTGTAATTGGATATCTGGCGTACGTTGGAAAGAGCGAGCTTTTACCCGTTTCACTCATGTACATTCCCTCCTCTGAAATAATTATCTTACGATCCGTGTGCCAATCCCCGAGCCCTTCAGCACTTTGCTGAGTACGTTCGGCTCAGAACCATTCACAATCACAACTTCCTGCACCTTGCCTTGAATGCAAGCAATCGCTGCTCGCACTTTAGGAATCATGCCACCGTAAATGTCGCCATTAGCGATCATCTCTTCGATCTCTGCAACGCTCACAACAGGCAGCACCTGCTTCTCGCCGTCAACTGTCTTCATAATGCCGGGAACGTCCGTCACGACAACCATTTGCTCCACGCCTAAGTGGGAAGCAACCGCGCCAGCTGCCGTATCCGCGTTTATATTGTAACGCTGTCCGCCATCTTCACCAAGCCCAACCGGTGCAATAACCGGAATGTAGCCCATATTCACGATGCCTTGGATCAGCTCCGCGTTCACCTTCGTCACATCGCCGACTAAGCCGACCTCGTGGCTGTTCGCCACCGGCTTAGCTTCAATTAAATGCCCATCCACACCGGACAGTCCGAGCGCTGCTGCGCCTGTCAACTGAATACGGCGTACGATCTCTTTGTTGATTTGGCCGGAAAGCACCATCTCTACAACGTCCAGCACCGCTTCGTTCGTCACCCGCAGGCCGTTTACGAAACCGGACTCGATGCCCAGCTTGCCGAGCGTTTCCGAAATCGCCGGGCCTCCTCCGTGCACGATAACCGTTACAATGCCTTCCTCCTGAAGCTGACGCATATCGTCAAAAAAGCTGGCAGGCAGTGCCGCAAGCGTACTGCCGCCGCATTTCATCACAAAGCAATTGTTCTTCACTGCGTTCGTTCCCCTTTGCTTCCTTAGGTGCGGTAAGCAGCATTGATTCGCACATAATCATATGTCAAATCGCAGCCCCAACCCGTTGCCTTGCCAGTGCCCATATGTAAATTCACATGAATTTGAATGGTATCTGTTTTCAAATAAGCCAGTGCCGCTTCCTCATCGAACTTCACTGGACGTGACTGCTCGAGCACTGCGATATCGCCCAAGCGAATATCGACCGTGTTCACATTCACTGGTTGTCCCGAGTAACCGACAGCCGCAATGATCCGGCCCCAGTTCGCGTCAGCGCCATAAACGGCGGACTTCACGAGGCTCGAACCGATGATCGATTTCACGATCTTGCGAGCTGCTTCGTCGCTCTCCGCGCCGATAACCGTCGTCTCGATCAGCTTCGTCGCGCCCTCGCCGTCGCGTGCAATCGCTTTGGCCAGGTACTCGCCAACATATTGAAAACCTGCTGCGAATGCTTCCCAATCCGGATGCTCCGGAGTTAGCGTCTCGCCGCCAGCCAAACCGCTAGCCATCACCACGACCATGTCGTTGGTGGACGTATCGCCATCAACCGTGATCATGTTGAAGGTGTTGTCTGTGATCCTGCTAAGCAGCTGCTGCAGGTATTCGCTCTCGATCGGTGCGTCGGTTGTCATGAAACCGAGCATCGTCGCCATGTTCGGGTGAATCATCCCCGAACCTTTCGCTGCACCGGCAATGTGCACCTCTTTGCCGCCAACAACAAGACGGACACACGTCATCTTCTGCACAAGATCCGTTGTCAGGATCGCTTGGCAGAAGTCTTCGCCTCCGTCCGTTTTGATGCGCCCAGGCAGCTGCTCGATGCCTGATAAGACCTTGCCCATCGGCAGAAGCTCGCCGATGACGCCCGTGCTCGTCACGCCGACGTGGTGCTCTGCTACGCCTAGCGCCTTCGCGCTGGCTGCACGCATGGCATAGGCGTCGTCCTCGCCCTGCTGGCCGGTGCACGCGTTGGCGTTGCCGCTGTTCACGATCATCGCCTGCAGCTTGCCGCCTTGGGCGATACTTTCTTGCGTCACGCGCAGGGGTGCCGCTTGGAACGAGTTCAGCGTGTACACGCCTGCCGCTGCCGCTGGCACCTCACATACGATCGCGCCTAAGTCAAAGCGCTCCGTCTTCTTCAATCCACAGTGCAGACCGCCTGCACGAAAGCCTTTCGGCGTCGTTACTGTGCCCTCCGGCACGACCGTGAAACTAGCTTTATCCAACATCCTCGTCTCCTCACATGTCCTCTTCTTATGGATATACCGGTGCGAACAGCAATCCGGTCGTTTCTTCCCAACCGTACATCAAGTTCAAGTTCTGAATGGCCTGCCCCGCAGCGCCCTTCACCACATTATCAATAACGGAAACGATCGTCACGCGACCTGTCCGCTCATCCACGGAAAAGCCGATGTCACAGTAGTTAGAGCCATACACTTCCTTCGTCGAAGGGAACTTGCCTTCTTGACGGATGCGCACAAACTTCCGGCCTTCATAGAACTGGCGGTAAAGTTCAATAAAATCTGCTGCCGTATGCTCACCATTCACAGTAGCGTACATCGTCGACATAATCCCACGCGTCATCGGCACAAGATGTGTCGTGAACGTCGTCACCACCGGCTTACCCGCAACACGGCTGAGCGCTTGCTCAATTTCCGGGATATGCTGGTGTTTATTCACTTTATACACGTTCAAATTCTCATTTACTTCCGCATAGTGAACGCCAAGATTAACGCCTCGTCCTGCGCCGGAAACACCTGACTTGGCATCAATAATAATCGTAGATGGATCAATCCAACCCGCTTTGACAGCTGGGATAAGGCCTAGAAGCGTCGCTGTTGGGTAACAGCCAGGATTCGCGATCAAGTCGCTGCCTTGGACTTCGTCTCCGAATACCTCGGACAAAGCATAGATCGACTTCGCCAGCATTTCCTCGGAAGCCGGTTTCTTTTTGTACCATTTCTCGTAGTCGCTGCTTGATTTCAGTCTTAGGTCTCCAGAAATATCAATAACCTTCAGGCCCGCCGCCAAAAGTTTCGGTGAAAGCTCTGCACTTACGCCCGCCGGTGTCGCCAGGAACACCACGTCGGCTTTGCCTGCGATCAGATCTACATCGAGTTGGTCCAGAATATCAATAACGATTTCCTGCAAATGTGGAAAATGATCCGCAAGCGGCGCTCCCGCATTCGAAGTCGAGATGACCGAAGTGATCTTCACCAGAGGATGCGCCTGCAAAAGACGAATAACCTCCGCACCGCCGTACCCTGTGGCCCCAATAATAGCCGCTCTAACGCTTTGACTCATATGAATTCCCCCGTTACTCCGAAAATATATGTATGATTATACAGTCATATACATAATAATTCAATGAATTTTTTTCTCCAGTTTTCTCCGCGGAAACACGTTTAGATTCGAGACGAATCAAGGGTTTGGCAGCTTTTTTCCTGAAAAGCTTATCGCGGTTTTCAATCCTGTCTTTTGATGAAAAAAATTTATAATATGCATAGACGTCTTGTTCAAAGGACGAACAGTTATATTATCCCAAATTAAGCGTTGGACAAGCAACATTTTTTTATGAGAGATCTTGGCGGTGGGGGGATTCATTCGTAAAAATTATACTGCTTGCGTTTTTCGCCTGGGCGTTGAAGCCTCATCGGAAAACTTCTCGCCTTGTTCCACGATGATGTACAATCGGGGTTGTATTCTAAGAGTCGCCCTATGTTGTACTTTGTGCAGCATTTTCGCTATATTTTCCCCCGCATTCTCCTTCGTTGTATTAAATACAACCTTTTAGGCTAAAAGCGGCTGATTTCGGACTTTTCAGCTGAAATGGCTGTATTTTATACAGTATGTTGCACAAAATGCAACGAAGCCTGCGACTTTCCCGGAGCCAGATCCACATATCCCCACAATCAAAAAAGACGTGCCAAGGCACGTCCCTACAATTCGCTACCACCTTCCAGGTTACTAAGCATGCCGCTTAAACCCTTCGCCCAGCACCTCATTCGTTTCGCTCAAAATAACAAACGCCTGCGGATCCACCGACTGGACCAGCGTTTTCAACCGGCTGACCTCGTTCTGCTTCACGACGACCATCATCACCGTCCGCGATTCCCCGGTAAATCCGCCGGATCCGCTCAACTCTGTTAGCCCGCGGTCCAAATCATACAGAATCGCTTTGCGTATCGCATCCGTATGGTCCGAAATGATGAACGCCACTTTGGCATAGTTGAAACCGATCTGCACAATATCGATCGTTTTGGTCGTCACGAACAGGCCAATCAGCCCGTACAGTGCATTCTCCGGTGTGAATACTAGCGCAGAGGAGATGATCACCAACCCGTCAAAGACTGCAACAGAGAAGCCCAAACTTAACCCTGTATACTTATGTAAAATCTGCGCGGCCAGCCCAAGACCGCCCGTAGAACCTCGTCCGCGAAAAACAATGCCGAGTCCAAGCCCAACGCCTATCCCGCCATAAACGGAAGCAAGCAAAGGATTTTGCGTTGGAACGCCTAAATGGCTGGTTACGAGTACGCATAACGGAAAAACGACAGAACCCACGGCCGCCTTCACGCCAAAATGCCCTCCCAGCAGCCATAGAGCTAAGAGGAAAATCGGAATGTTCAGCGACCATTGAATGATCGCCGGGTTCAAGCCCGATACATGCTGAATCACCGTCGAGATCCCGGCAACTCCCCCCGTCGCAATTTGGTTCGGGTTCAAAAGGCAGTTAAAGCTGGCCGCCATAATCAGCGAGCCTACGATTAATAATGTGTATTCAAATACGGTATGTGCAGGACTTCCTATCCGTATCAGCGGTTCTCTTCTGGCCACCATAGGCCTCCTCTCACAAAAAATCCTACACCTGTTAGGTGTAGGATGAACGTCTATTGCCTCTGCTATGCGTTTACCCTCTGCTCGAAGCAAAAGGCCTTGCCTCATCTCGCCAAAGTGCCAATTATTCGGCGTTATCCGGCTTCCGAATCTGATGACGCAGGTAAGCATCGATGAACGAATCAAGATCTCCGTCCATGACCGCACCGATATTCCCAGTCTCCGCCGAAGTCCTGTGATCTTTCACCATGCTGTACGGATGAAAGACGTACGAACGGATTTGGCTGCCCCAGCCAATGTCCGACTGCTCGCCGCGAATTTCAGCCAGATGCTTCATTTGCGCTTCGATCTTCTTCTCGTACAGCTTGGAACGCAGCATCTTCATCGCTTTCTCGCGGTTCTTGATCTGCGAACGTTCTTGCTGACAGCTCACCACAACCCCGGTCGGTATGTGCGTAATCCGCACGGCCGAATCCGTGGTGTTGATATGCTGACCGCCGGCGCCGCTTGCCCGATACGTATCGATTTTGAGATCCTCTGTGCGGATCTCAACCTCTGTATCGTCCTCAATCTCCGGCATGATATCGCACGACACGAAAGATGTGTGACGTCTGCCTGACGCATCAAACGGCGAAATTCGCACGAGCCGGTGCACGCCCTTCTCCGCTTTCAAGTAGCCGTAGGCATTGAAGCCTGTGATTTGCAGCGTGACACTCTTCACGCCGGCTTCGTCGCCGGGCAAATAGTCGAGCACCTCGACTTTGTAGCCCCGCTTCTCCGCCCAGCGGCGGTACATGCGCAGCAGCATCTCCGCCCAGTCCTGCGACTCCGTGCCGCCCGCACCGGGATGCAGCTCTAGAATCGCATTCAGCCGGTCATACGGCTGATTGAGCAATAAGCCAAGCTCGAAGCCCTCGAGCTTCTTCTTAAGCCCCGCGATGCCTGCCTCAATGTCAGCCACCAAGCCAGCATCGCTTTCCTCTTCCTCGAGTTCGACCATGACCTGCAGGTCGTCAAACTCGTTCGAGAAGCCCTGAAACTGATCCACAACGCTCTTGATGGCGTTGAGCTCGGCGATGGTCTTCTGGGCGCGTTCGTTATCGTCCCAGAAGTCCGGCGCCCCCATTTTTTCCTCAAAATCGCCGATCGCTTCCAACTTATGATCTAAGTCAAAGAGACCCCCGTAATTCGGTTAGTCGCTTTGCTGTTTCTCTTAAATCTTGTTTCACTTCTGGTTCCAGCATGTCTTACACCTCTTTATTCTCTTGTGCCTTTGCTAAAAGGATCGCGTCAGCTTCGTTTAGCTGCCTTGTCCGTGGCACTGTTTGAACTTCTTGCCGCTGCCACATGGGCATGGATCGTTACGTCCGATGCGCTGTTCCTCATCGCGAACGACCGGCTTTTTGCCGCCAGCTTCGTTCTTCGTATCCACCGCTTGCCCTTCGGCCACGGCTTGACGCTCCAAGTTGCTTTGAACATGAGCTTTCATGATATACATCGCCACTTCTTCGCGAATATTCTCAATCATCTCTTGGAACATCTCAAAGCCTTCAAACTGGTACTCACGAAGCGGATCCGTACCACCGTATGCACGAAGGTGGATACCTTGACGCAGCTGATCCATCGCATCGATGTGATCCATCCATTTGCTGTCTACCGCACGCAGCGCAACAACCTTCTCGAACTCACGCATGAATTCAGGTCCGATCTCTTCTTCACGCTCATCGTAACGTTTGCTTACGAGCGCTTTGATATGATCAATAATCTCTTCTTGCTCTTTGCCCCAGATATCTTGGTCGCTAATATGCGCATCTTCCTGAAGGAAGTTATTGTTCACGAAATTGGCGACCTCTTGAAGCTCCCACTCCTCCGGAATTTGTTCTTCCGGACAGTGCGCTTTCACGACGCGCTCAATCACTGCGTTAATCATACCCTCGATAACTTCGCGGATATTTTCCGATTCCAGCAGCTCGCGGCGCTGTTTATAAATAATTTCACGTTGTTGATTCATGACATCGTCATACTGAAGGACCACTTTACGCACGTCGAAGTTGTTGCCCTCTACGCGTTTTTGGGCGGATTCTACCGCACGTGAGATTAATTTACTCTCGATCGGCTGATCTTCTTCCATCCCGAGGCGATCCATCATCGCCATAATATTTTCAGCGCCGAAACGTTTCATCAATTCATCCTCAAGAGATAGGTAGAATTGTGAAGAACCAGGGTCACCTTGACGGCCTGCGCGTCCGCGCAGCTGATTATCGATCCGTCGGCTTTCATGACGTTCTGTACCTATGATATGCAAACCGCCGATATCATGTACGCCTTCACCAAGCATAATGTCCGTACCGCGGCCCGCCATATTCGTAGCAATCGTCACCGAACCCGGTTGACCTGCGCGTGATACGATTTCGGCTTCTTCCGCATGGTATTTGGCGTTGAGGACTTTGTGCTGTACGCCTTTCTTTTTGAGCATCTCAGAAAGTCTTTCGGAGTTCTCGATCGATACCGTACCGACAAGAACCGGCTGATTCAGCTTGTGTTTCTCCACAATTTGCTCAACAACCGCCCTGAACTTACCATTCTCCGACTTGTAGACCACATCCGGCATGTCTTTACGAATCATCGGACGGTTGGTCGGAACAATGATAACCTCTAGCCCATAAATTTTCTTGAGCTCTTCCTCTTCCGTTTTCGCCGTACCTGTCATACCCGCAAGCTTGCGGTACATCCGGAAATAGTTCTGGAACGTAATCGTCGCCAGCGTCATGCTCTCATTCTGAACTTGCAGCTGCTCTTTGGCCTCAATGGCTTGGTGCAGCCCATCACTATAGCGACGGCCTGTCATGATACGGCCCGTAAATTCATCAACAATCATAACTTCGTCTTCTTGAACGACGTAGTCCACATCGCGTTTCATAATGAAACGCGCTTTCAGCGCTTGTGTCACGTGATGATTAATATTCACATTCTGATGATCGAATAAGTTCTCAATGCCGAACGCGCGCTCCGCTTTCGCGACCCCTTCTTCCGTAAGGGCCACGGAACGTACTTTAATATCAATCGTATAGTCCTCTTCTATATTCAGTTTGGACACAAAACGGTCCGCTGCATAATACAAATCCGTAGACTTAGCAGCTTGTCCTGAAATAATAAGAGGCGTTCTGGCTTCATCGACCAAAATGGAGTCAACTTCATCGATGACCGCATAATAAAGCGGACGCTGAACCATCTGCTCTTTGTACAACACCATGTTATCTCGCAGGTAGTCGAAACCATATTCGTTATTCGTACCATACGTAATATCGCATGCGTACGCTTCTTGCTTTTCCTCATGAGAAAGTTCATGTAGGTTAACCCCAACCGTCAGGCCAAGGAATTTATAGATCTGACCCATTTCGCCGCTATCACGCTGTGCCAAATAGTCATTGACTGTTACCACATGCACGCCTTTGCCCAGCAATGCATTCAAATACACAGGGAGTGTTCCAACTAGCGTTTTCCCTTCCCCTGTTCTCATCTCGGCGATACGGCCTTCGTGAAGCACCATACCCCCAATAAGTTGAACGTCGTAATGACGTTTACCCAATACACGCTTAGCAGCTTCTCTGACTACCGCAAAAGCCTCAGGCAGCAAATCATCCAGCTCGTCGCCTTTTTCCAAGCGATTTCTGAACTCAACAGTCTTGCCTCTTAATTCTTCATCGGATAACGGCTCAATGCTCGCTTCAAGCTCGTTGATATAATCAACGGCTTTTAACATCCGTTTAATTTCCCGTTCATTGGAATCACCAAAAATCTTCTTCACTAGTCCTAGCATCGGTGAACCCCTTTCCATTACATTCGTATCCTTAAATTGTACCACCTTTGACCGTCCTGCCGCAACAAACCCTCCGTCTACTTACGTATAAACTGTCCATAACCCACAAAATTCTCACGTTTTTTCACTTATTACTATAGTATTGAATCGTTGCCTTAAATGCATGCATGCAAAATAAACGACCTTGTCGTCCTAAAGGGGTATACCCGTATGCTTTTTTATCAACTGAAAAGAGCTCAATCCGATAGAATCGAATCAAGCTCTTGGTATCATTTATTTTATTTGTAAATTGCCGGCTCAATTAATCCGTACTTGCCGTCGTTGCGTTTATAAACGACATTGACTGAATCTGTGTCCATATTGGAGAAAACAAAGAAGCTGTGGCCAACCATATTCATTTGCAAAATCGCTTCCTCAACATCCATCGGCTTCAAATCGAAGCGCTTGTTGCGGACCAATTCAAAATCTTCTTCCTCTTCCACAAAAGTGACAGGCGATGTTTCGATTTTGAACAAATCGCGCTTGCCGCCTTCTTCGCGAATTTTGCGGTTCGTTCTTGTTTTATGCTTGCGAATTTGGCGCTCTAACTTGTCCACTACCAAATCAATCGAAGCATACATATCTGAATTGCGTTCTTCAGCTCTCAGCAGCACGCCTGTTAGAGGAATTGCCACTTCAATGGTTTGTAAACCTTTAACCACACTTAGCTTTACTTGTACATCGGATGTAAGGGGAGCTTCAAAATACCTATCTAGTCTGTTTAATTTTTTCTCGACATAGTCCCTGAGGGCCTCAGTTACTTCAAGGTGTTCTCCGCGAATGCTAATCATCATAGTTAAACATCTCCCTTCCTACTTACAGTATACTACATTCCACCCCATCTTCATAATTCCTTTAAATTCCGAGCATAATATTTATACGCAAAAAAACACCCCAGGATGACTCCCAGGGTGCGCATGTTCGTTGGTGTATACTAGCGGCACAAGCCGTGCCGGATAATTATAGTCTGCTAACGTTAGCTGCTTGCGGACCACGTGCGCCTTCTACGATGTCAAACTCTACAGCTTGACCTTCGTCCAGCGTTTTGAACCCTTCAGATTGGATAGCTGAGAAATGCACGAATACATCCCCACCATCTTCACGCTCAATAAAACCATAGCCTTTTTCTGCGTTGAACCATTTAACTTTACCTTGCATAACGTACACATTCCCTTCGTTTTAAAAAATGTAAAATCATTAACAATGAATAATGAAAGCCCTTACTTTTTGACTATATCACCCGTCTGCTTGACCTGTCAATTTCAAACTTTAATTCCAAGTAAATTTTTTGAAAATTCGGGTATATACAAGCCGTGGATAACTGCGGAATTTGTAGAATATTGTCGCGGCGCAGGTTTATCCACTTTATTCACAGAGTTATGCACAGGTTTGTACACATTATCCACAGGATTAATTAACATCCTTCAGAGAAACATTAAAGAAACGTTGGGTCCATGCATCACCGTTTTTCAATTTTCTCTGTACCTTTCCATCTGAATCAACAAATACAACTTGATCCTGGTCGATATCATCTTGATAAACTGTTGCATTTATCCCTACAACCGAACGATTACCCACTCTGCAGTCGCCTATCACAGATGAATTCGGAAGCAGCCCTACCCCTTTGCCAATCAAAGGATAGCAATCGTTTTGTGCACCTACCGTACAACCCTGCGAAGCAACAAAGAAGTCACCATAAGTTGCTCTTCCTAAAACCGTACCTACTGTGTGAAGCAATAAAAAAATATCCGGTAGAGCTGTATTATACATTACGCTAATTCCATGAAGCGCTTTGTTTAAATAAAACAACTTATTTGCTACAATTTCATTTTGGGATTCCTTCCATATTGTATTCGAAAGAAACCATAAAAAAACTGCGTATTGATCGGAATGTAAATGATTCAAAAAAGGACTCCCATTCTTATTATACGCAGGTAAAGTAACATGTTTGAAACAAAAGGCTGTCCTGTCTAAAGCCTTATCCATAACTGTGTTCCATTCCCCTTGATTTATAGCGATTTTATCAGGGAAAAAATGTTCTAACTGTTTTTGCACATACAAATTGAAATCACTATATGGTAACGACAGTTCCATTATGGAATTATCCTTTCGGCTTGATATTTCAATGTCATTTGTTTGATTCTTTGGATTATATCCAACGGTTTAAAAGCAAACTCTTCTTGGATTTTTTCTGTGGATATAGGAGGGAAAATAATTTCTGCAGCATTTTGCTTAACGATTACATCACATGAGGTCAAACGTTGTATCTCATTAGTGACCTTTTCATTTGTGGTGTTAGTTCCACTCGCAATATTGTACATAGATGATGTGCCAACATGAGAAATTTTAATAAGCAACTCTACCACATCTTCAATGCAAATATAATCTTTTGCTGAGCTTAATGTTGTTTGTAAATTAATTACTTTATGATTAACAGCATCTTTAATGATGGAGTACAAAAAATTATCGGATTGAAAATCTTGTCCACATACATTGGATATTCTTGCGATTTTTACATTTCTAGATGAGTTGAGACATAAGGATTCCCCTAATAACTTGGATAATTGGAATAAATCATCGGATCGATTGGGGTTTACGACTAAATCCGAATCTTCAAACCCTTCCTTGGCCCCGTAATAGATTCGAGTTGAAGATACATACAAAAACGAATCAAATCGAGCATTCTGTAGTAAATCTGACAAATAGGTCACATGAGCCTTCACTGTATCATAAGGCCTCATCCTAAAATCAGAGGTTACTCCGGCACAATATATCACATGACCCAATGAAGTATTAAAGGCTTCCAAGCTTCCTCGTTCGGGTTCAAAGAACTCACACTGAAGCTCAACTAATCTTTGTACTAAGTGACTCCCAATAAATCCTTTTGATCCAAAAACGGTTGTCTTCATGAACGTTCCCCAACTTTCTTAGCGGGGCTCCCCACATAAACGGAATAAGCCTCCAATTCAGTATTTACAAGGGAGTTAGCCCCTACAACACACCCTCTTCTCAAGATGGAACCATCTAGGATCACACAATTAGCGCCGATCCATACATCATCTTCTATAATAATCCCTCCCTTACTAGGAAGAAATCTTTGTTCTCTTATCGTTAAATGCTTTAGCTTATATTGATGATTCACAGGAGCTAAAGTGCAATTAGCTGCGATCATGACATCATTGCCTATCTTCACTCCATTGCCGGAGTAAATGACAACTCCTGAATTTAAATAGCAATTAGAGCCAATGATGACATCACCGATTCCCCCCGTTGGCTTGATTTTAACAAATGAGTCGATCTTTGTCCCATCACCAACTACGATTTGAGTTCCACGAACAGAATCCTCTATATCGGCTAATTTGGACACATATGCCGATTCGGAAATAATAATCAACCCCACTCCCCCTTTACCATAAGTTATAAGTTTGATCCTTTTCACTTATAATAAGCTCTTCTATTTTCCACCTTATGTTGAATGCAGGGTCATTCCAGCGAATACCTCTAGCTGATTCCGGGTGGAAATTCTCACCCATTTGATAAACGACCTCTGTATCATCCTCCAATGTTTGAAACCCATGCGCAAAACCTTCAGGAATATAAAGCATGTTGCGCTTCTGAGCAGTCAGTTCAACACTAGTCCATTCCATATAGGTTGGAGAATCCGTTCTTAAGTCAATGATAACGTCATAGATCGCTCCATGAATTACTCGTACAAACTTAGCTTCTTCATATGGAGCAACTTGATAATGCATCCCCCGTAATGTACCTTTCAATTTGTTATAAGATATATTACATTGCTTTATATCTACATCGATTCCATATTCATTAAAAACTTCTTTGCACCATGTTCTTGCGAAAAATCCCCTTTCATCTGTAATCGGCACTAGGTCAATGATGTATGCACCCTTTAATTCCAGCTGCTTGAGAATCATTTAGTGAAACACCTCAACTTCAGGAATCCAAACGACAAATTGACCGCCCCAATCCCGAATAAAAGAGATTTGACCAAAGATCTCTTCCTTCAGGTTCCATGGCATAATAACAACATAATCAGGTTTGGTTTCGTACATATGTTCGATATCAAAAACAGGAATATGTGTACCAGGTAAGTATAAACCTTGTTTTGCAGGATTGCGGTCTACAACATAGTCCATCATATCCTTACCTATTCCACAGTAGTTAAGCAGCGTATTTCCCTTGGCAGGAGCTCCATATCCAACGATTGATTTACCTTGATTTTTAACATCTATTACAAATTGTAGAATATTTCTTTTAATCTGTTTCACTCTATCTGCAAATGTCGTATAGGTTTCTATGCAGTGTATTCCTTTTTGAAATTCTAATAATTCTAAACGAGTTACATTTTCAGTGATTGGCTTTGTTTCATCCTCTTCATGTTTAGCATAAATACGAAGTGAACCTCCGTGAGTCGTTAGCTCTTCAACATCAAATAGTGTTAACCCATGCTCAGCAATCATGAATTTGACTGTGAGAAATGATAAATAAGAGAAATGTTCGTGATAAATAGTATCAAATTGATTCTGTTCAATTAATCGAAGTAGATGAGGGAACTCCATAGTAATGACGCCGCGCTCGCTTAGTACCTGTTTCATACCGATAATAAAGTCATTTATATTAGGAACATGAGCTAGAACGTTATTGCCAATCAACAAATCAGCTTTCGTACCTTTTTTGACCAGACTTGATGCTAAATCAGACCCGAAAAATTCGGATAGAACTGTTACACCTTTCTTGCGAGCCTCTTCAGCCACATTCCTTGCCGGTTCTATTCCAATTGAAGGAATCTGCTTCTCAACCATAAACTGAAGTAAATATCCATCGTTACACGCTATTTCGAGCACTTGTGAATTACTATCCAAGCCAAACCTTTCAACGATTACCTCTACATAAGTACGTGCATGTTGAACCCAACTCTCTGAATACGAGCTAAAATATACATAGTCAGTGAAAATTTCGTCAGGTGACTCGAACTCTTCAAGTTGAACAAGAAAACAATGTCCACAAACATAGGTATGCAGTGGATAAAAATTATTTCTTTTATGAAGATTATTCTCATGTACAAAAGAGTTGGATAAAGGAGACAATCCTAAATCGACAAATAATTCCTTTAAGGTCATGTTACAAAATCGACATAATGTTTCCATATACTTTATCCCTTTTTCCTCTCGTATGCTTCTATCTGCTGCATCGTAAAATCTTTCATGAATTTTTGTTCTTCCCATTGTTTGTACCAATCAATTGTCCACTTTATGGTTTCATAAACACTGAGTCTAGGTTTCCAGTTTAATTTGCTCCGAGCTTTGGAACTATCCAACTTCAAGAGTTGTGCTTCATGAGGGTGCTTTGATTTATCATAGTGCCATGGCAGATCAGATCCCCAATGTTTTAACAGCTTGTCAGTAACTTCCCCGACTGTTAGAATGTTTTCTTCCCCAGGTCCAAAATTCCAGGCAGTAGCAAATGAACTGCCTTTGGTATATAACTTTTCACCAAGTGTCAAATAACCGTGGAGAGGCTCTAGCACATGCTGCCATGGTCTTACTGCATAGGGGTTGCGAATCATAGGTAATCTTCCCGCTCGAATTGAGACAATGAGATCTGGTATTAGGCGGTCTGCAGCCCAATCCCCTCCGCCAATTACATTCCCTGCTCGCACTGATGCAATTTGGATGTTTTGCTCGGCAAGAAATGATTTACGAAAAGAATCCGTAACCAATTCACTGCATGCTTTACTAGCGCTATATGGATCATGACCACCTAACCTGTCCGTTTCGCGATAAGACCAATCCCACTCCATATTTTCATAGCATTTATCCGTAGTTATATTCACAACGGCTCTTACTTTATCAGATAGACGCACAGCATTTAAAATGTTTACTGTTCCCATAACATTGACCGCATAAGTATCTATTGGATCCAAGTAGGACGCCCTTACCAAGGGTTGAGCAGCCAAATGGAACACAATTTCAGGCTTATGCTCTTTTATTACTTCTAAAATAGATTCTCCATTTTTGATATCTCCAAAAATAGATATCATATTTTGAGCTACACAAGCGATTTCAAACAAGTTATTTGAAGTATCTGGCTTTAATGAATACCCAATAACCTGTGCTCCTAGTTTTTGAAGCCAGAGCGAGAGCCACCCTCCCTTAAAACCAGTATGGCCCGTTACAAGTACTCGCTTACCTTCCCAAAAAGTCATGACCTCCACACTTTCCAAGGAGCTTGATTGGTACTCCATAATTCCTCAAGCCGCATTCGATCACGGAGTGTATCCATAGGCAACCAAAAACCATCATGCTTAAAGCCAGCAAGCTCACCAGTTGCCGCTAATTGCTCAAGCGGACCCCGCTCCCAAATTGTAGTATCTCCTTCAATGAGGTCAAAGACTTCTGGACTTAAGACGAAATAGCCACCGTTAATCCAGCTATCTGCTCCTTGAGGTTTCTCACGGAAACGACGAATCATGTCATCGTTCATTTCAAGAGCTCCGTATCGACCAGGAGGATCAACAGCAGTGAGTGTAGCTAGCTTATGTTGTTTGTAGTGAAATTCAATTAGTTCTGTAATATTCACATCACTTACTCCATCACCGTAGGTGAAACAAAACGGCTCATTACCCACATACTTCTGAACTCTTTTTAAACGACCGCCTGTTTGCGTATCTATGCCTGTGTCAACGAGGGTAACCTTCCATGGCTCACTATAGTTATCATGAATTTCTAGACTATTTTCTCTCAAATCAAAGGTTACATTAGATTGGTGCAAATAATAATTGGCAAAATACTCTTTAATAACATACCCCTTATAACCCAGGCAAATAATAAAATCATTAATTCCATAATGTGAGTAAGACTTCATTATGTGCCATAAGATTGGATTACCTCCAATCTCAACCATAGGCTTTGGTCTTGTACTTGTTTCTTCGCTTAATCTAGTTCCCAAACCGCCAGCGAGTATTACCGCTTTCATGTGAACTCCCCTTTTATGACAATGTCGCAGTAATAATATAATCCAACGTCGATAGCATACTTTCGGTAGCCTCTTTTTGATTTGTTGAGACCCCAGCTAAATATTTGATAATTTCTTTGTCTCCACTAGGAACCTCCTGTGTAACTGCAATCACACTTTTAATGACCAGTCCGTGCTTTATTAGGATAGAAAGAAATTTTTCTTTATTCAAGTAAGTAACTTGCGGCTCATTTTCGTTGGACAGAACATTCCCCAGGATCAGGTTTGCAACTCTTATATAATTAGAACCATTCCTAATTTTAAAAACTAGCTGACCGTCATTTTTCATCAATGTTACTAGATCCGCAACAGTCTGTTCAATACTATTACACCGTTCAATACCTTCACCAAAAATAATATAATCGTATTTTCTGTCCGCAAATAGATGCTTTATGTCGACAACATTACCGCATGCTGAACGTTCAGAAACAGTCTTTAGATCTATTAAATACTTCCTATCCTCAGTAAAATTATCAATACTTACATTATGTAAACCATGCTCATTCAACTTATTTTTTAATTGTAACGGTGTCCCACCGCATCTGGAGTTAATTCCAAGTATACTCACACTTTCTTGATTGCTGGTGACATCCAAAGAGGAGACAAGGTTTAAATCAAAATTCGCATCATTCCACGAATCTATCCCGTGCTTCTCCATAAAAATCTTTCTACTAACTTCAAGTGAACTATTTTCTTTCTGATCTACACCAGTCGTTATGGAGCCAAAATGATATGTAAATGTATCCCTTGCAAAAATCAACTTGTAACCGGCTCTTCGTATTCTGAAACTTATATCGTCGTCAGCAAATTCCCCGAAGTAAAACTCTGGATCGAAATAACCAATCTCCTTTAGAAGATCGGTGCGAACCATTAAAACACAAGGAAGCAATCTAACCCGCTCCTCCCACTTGCTTGCATCAGATTGGTTATATTGTTCCGCGAATCGCTGCATTTCTTCCAAATTGCTATAATTCCCTTGAATCATTTGATGGTTACTAATATTACTAGAACCAGGAGAAACAAAACCAATTTTCTCGTCAGACTCTATACAAATTAATAAGTTGTCCAGCCACCTTGTTGTAAAAATGAAATCGTTACAAACAGCCGCCGTATACTTGCCTTCAGCTGCTTTCATTCCTATATTAAAACCATTAACTGGCCCTACATTCTCGTCCAAGTGGATTTTCTTCTTATTTGGCAGACTATCGAAATATTCTCTTGTTCCATCTGAAGATCCATTATTTACTGTAATTAATTCAAAGTTGATATGCGATGTATATTTATAAATACTTTCCACTGCTAACTTTGTATAATCCAAATGATTATAAGCAAGCAACACAATACTTACGAGGGGTTTACTTTCCGCATGATTTTCAACTAGTTGTTGAATGCTTTTTCTAATTTGGTCTTTTATTTCTGGATCCACGGCCACTTCTAGTGCTCTTCCATAATAACTAATTGCCAAGTCAGTTTTATTACCCACTTGATAGGTGTATCCCAGGTTGTAGAGTAGATCGAAACAGTGGCTATATAACTCAATTCCTTCTAGTAGTACAGTCTCTGCTTCTTCTAGCCGATTTTCTAGGATAGCTATGACCCCATTCATGGAGTAAATCTCCCAATCCATACCACCCATTCCACTGAACTCAGCTAATAAAAACTTGGCATCTTCCAATTTCCCAGCGTTAATAAGGCTTTCGATATTATTTTTCATTGGCTATTTCCTTTACTAGTTAATATAAGTTGAATTTCGACTCGGTAAGTCTATTTGATCAGTACTTGGCTCCTTCTTATATCGTCATTTTAGATTCATAAATGAAGGTTCAACAAAAAGGAAGCATTTGGAAGGCTTCCTTTTGTTTTTATACAATCCTTGTTATTACTAGACATGAGCAATACCTTGTATTACAAAACTAACAGGGGAAACACTTGCTCTTGTTCTGCCCAAGGGGAATGCGGCTTAAACTTCCTTAACTCTTTTAATAGCTCTTTATATTTAATTGAATCTTCTGCTTCTTGAGAAATCTTTAACATTTTATAAGTTGTTTCAAATGTATTGTTGATAGTTAAAGCTTGCTCGTAATAATAATAAGCATCGCCTACTTTGCCTAACTCATGTAATATATCCCCTGTAAGGATGTAAATTGCCTCCCGTGTAATTTGATCTTCTGCTTCAACTAAAGCATCTAGTGCCAACTCATTAAAACCAAATTTTTTGAGTTGTCTAGCCAATAAATATTTAAGATTAGGATCAAAAAAATAACGGGAAAAATAGTCCATAATTTCAAACTCCCGATGTATCATTAAATCACGCATTAACGTCTCCAACACATCGGACACAGTATCGGATAGAGTGACCCTTTGCAGTTCCTTCCGCCCCACAAGTTGAGTCAAAAATTTAAATTCTTTGTCTCTCAAGTTTAATTGATTTCGACATTTCTTCAACAGTTCCTGGTTTCCGCTAACTACAGCCAAGAACAGCCAATCACGAATTTGACCCGTTAGTGGCTCTTCCATCTTCATGCAAGATTGCAAAGCGCCATCATAATCTTTATTAGCAATATCCACATAAATTTCAGCCTCTTTAGAAAAGTTCAGTGAGTAACATTCCATGAAAGAGAGCAACAACGGGTGGCGCAACTGGAATAATGCATTTGCAATTGATCTGACATGCTCAGTTTCTTGCACTGGCCAAATGCGAATTAACTGTCCAAAAAGCTTTTCATGTGGCACATTCGTCAAAATCTCAAGCATAGGTATTATCAATGGAGTACAAGAAGGATTCAGTTGAATAGCCATTACTAAAAATTTCAACGCTTCTTCTTTTCGATTCTCCTTCATATATATCTCTGCTAACTGTGCCATTGCTAGATAAGATCCCGTTCCTTCCACTCCGTTTAAAAAGAGACTAGAGTCTTGATCTTCACCCAGCTCCAGACATTTCAGAAAACATGTCTCCGCGTCACGAATATAACCTAAGGAATCGTAAATAAGTCCCTTATAGTAGTAATAGTCTTTATTTTCTCCGTAAAGATGATTACTGTCATCGAGAATCGACAGCGCTTCAGTATATTGTTTTAGCTCAAGTAAACACTTAGCAAGATAAACCATCATTCTGCTTGAGAACGTATACTGACAACCAATCTGAAAAGATTTTTTAAAAGCCTGTACTGCCTCTTCATATTTATTTTCTAAGTTATATTGCAGCCCCAAGTTATAGTAGTTAAAAGCAGTTGGGTGGTCTTCTACTTCTTGGAGGAGGATATTCATATTTCGATCCGACTTATTTTTATTTTGAATGATTTGTGGCAAGTATCCATCATGATGAATTGTGGCATTCAATTTTCCTTTATTTAATTCAGTGGTATCGATTTGTTCATGTAATGCCCCATTATAACGCAAACCTATTCCATTTCTAAAAAGACGATAAGAATAATGAAATTCAGCCATACCATTACCTAAATCGTTTCGTATACGCAGCAAGTAGCAATCATGCTCTAATTTATGTAATAAATGAGATTTAGTTTCATCCAAAAATTCATCCGCATCCATTTGCAAAATATAGTTGCCTATGGCTTGCTGAATTGAAAAGTTCCTCGCATCTGCAAAATCGTTAATCCAATTATAGTGCAGCAATTTTAGATTATTATGCTCTATAGCCTGAATGAGTTCGATTGTACGGTCTGTAGATCCGGTATCCACGATAATCATTTCATCTACGATATCTTTTACGCTGTTTAAACACCTTTCAATACTGCGTTCCTCGTTCTTTACTATCATGCATAGAGAGATCTTTTGATGTTTCATTACTTAGCTCCTATTCACTAGATGATGTCTCCAACGCTTTTAACCTAAATATGGCTGGATTAAAATGCTCCGCCGCGCTTGCTTCATAATGATGCTTAGCCAACTCTCTTTGTCCCGTTAGCTCAAAATAAATCCCCAAATTGTAATGAGCTTGAAAAGAGCCAACACCTTTTACGGTTTCATATTTCAAATCATTTGTTTCACCCAATTTTAAGCAATATTGCAGGACCTCGGGAATATAAGCTATATGAGATGGATCCTGCTTTTGAACTAAAGCATTTACGTATATAAAATATAAATCGGTATAATCGGGATAAATTTCAACCCCAACTTGAAGCAATTTAAACAGGGCTTCAAATTTCCTTTGCTGCAGAAGAACATGGCCTAAAGTCGCCAGAATTGAAGAATGGAATGGAAATTCATTGTAATTACTTTGTGTCAAATGGAGTGCACGGTATAAGTAAGTTTCGGCCTCTTCATATTCTTTTTGTACATAGTAAGTTCTGCCTAGTTGAAATAAATTATAAGAATCATTAGAGTTTTCTTCTTGTTGCAATAATAGCAATTGCAGATTACGTTCCGTTTTATTTTTTAATAGGATTGAATCCTTCGTATATCCATAGTGGTAAAGTTTAATATCCAAATTAATGTATGAAATACAATGAACTTTATCTTTTTGAAATACTAACTGTTCGTGGATCCTTCCTTCATAACAGTATCGAGCATCATTTGGAAAAACCCTTGTAATGCGGCTTATTGCAATATTCTCGTTATTGGTATGACTCACAATTTGCACTCTTCCCGCTTGCCCTTCTTTTAATGAGCAAATTTGTTGAAGAGCAGCAGCACTTCCGGGAGATAACTCCTCATCAGCATCCATCATCATAATAAAAGATTCTTTTGCCTCTGAGATTGCGTAATTTCTCATTTCGCTGAAATTAAGATTCCAACTCTTTTCAAGTACATTTACTTCATGCTGTCGCGCAATTTCCATGGTCTTGTCTTTGGATCCAGTATCTATAAATACAATTTCGTTAACAAAAGGGATAATAGATTTAAGGCATTTAGAAACATGCTGTTCTTCATTTTTAGCAAGGATGCAAACCGAAATAGGTAGCTTCATAATTTAAACCCCATTTTAGTAATATTTAAAGAAAAAAGGTGCCCTTTTACAGACACCCACATCATTTCATATCATATTTATTTAATTATACGTATATCCAGCTGTCAAAGATACGGTTTGTCCATCCGGATTAACTACTTTTACATCTACTGCCCCTATCGTTGCAGAGGCAGGAACTCTCACACGCAACTGAGTCGTGCCATAGAAGGTCGTACCGGCTGAAACATTATTAATATAAACTTGTGCTCCACTAACAAAGTTTGTACCGTTTACCGTAATCAGATTGCCACCAGCTTTAACCCCACTGTTGGGGGACACGGAGGTAATAGTTGGAGCTGGGGCCGGTGGAGGTGAAATAAACGTATAGCCACCGACTAGAGTACTATTTTGCCCATCTGGATTTAACACTTTTATATCCACTGTTTCACCTGAAGGCCATGCAGGGGTTTTAACCCGCAATTGAGTTCCATTAAGATATGTTACGGGAAGTTCCGTTGTTTTGAAGAAAGCTCTAGATGTTGTTGTGAAATTTGCTCCGTTAATCACAAGCAATGTACCTCCGGCTTGTGGACCGCTATTCGGAGACAAGCTGGTCACTGTCGGTCCAGGTGGTAAAGTATAAGTAAATCCTCCCGGCAAGGTAACCGTTTGGTTATCAGGGTTGGTTACCGTTACGTTTACGGACTCGGCTACTGCCCAAGCAGGTGATTTGATCTTTATTTGGTTAGAGGACATAAACGTCCCTGGAACTTCTACATTGTTAAAATAGACTTTCGCTCCACTCACAAAGTTCTGTCCGTTTACTAAAATAAATATTCCTCCAGCTAGAAGACCATTATTAGGAGAAATGTTTGAAATTACTGGAGCTGGAGGTGGTGGTGGTGCTAAATAAGTAAATCCTCCTGCAAGCGTAGATTCTTGCCCATCTGGATTTACCACCTTAACTGTTACTGCCCCGGGAGTTGTCCAAACAGGCGTTTTAAGTTTTAATTGTGTACTGTTAAAGAAGGTTGCAGGAACTTCTATACTATCAAAAAACACTTTAGCTCCACTTACATAATTTTGTCCGTTAATAAAAATATATATTCCACCAGTCAAGTCACCACTGTTCGGGGAGACGCTATCTACCACTGGGGCTGGAGGTGGTGGTGGTGCTATGTAGGTAAACGCAGCTGATAGTGCTCCTTCCTGATTGTCCGGATTTACTACTTTAACTGTAATAGCTCCAGCCGTTGTCCAAGCAGGGGTTTTAACTTTTAATTGATTAGCACTCATGAAAGTCGTAGCTAATTCAGTACTATCAAAGAAAACTTTTGCTCCACTTACGTAGTTTTGTCCATTAATGGTAACAATCAGTCCACCTGCCAAATCACCATTGTTTCCAGTTACATTCTCAACAGTTGGAGCTGGTTTTGGCTGAGGCGCTAAGAACGTGAAACTATCCGCAAGTAACGCAGACTGAGCATCAGGGTTTACAACTTTAATATCTACAGCTTCAGCAGTTGACCAAGCTGGGGTAGTAAATTTCAACTGAGTTGCGGACAGAAAAGTAACTCCGGTGATTTCTTGAGCATCTAAGTAAATTTTAGTCCCACTTACGAAGTTTGCACCTGAAATCGTAACAGAAGTTCCTCCGGCTAATGGACCGTTAACCGGTGCAATTGAAGTCAATGTAGGTGCAGGAAGCGGGTTGTAGGTAAACGCATCAGCAGAAATAGCGCTCTTCGTGTCCGGATTGACAACCTTAACATCAACAGCCTCAGCAGTTAACCATACAGGTGTTTTCACGCGGATGGATGTATCCGTAAGAAAAGTAACAGCCGTAAGCTCTGTTTCATCGAAAAAAACTTTGGCTCCACTTAGGAAACCGGTTCCTGTGATGGTTGCAATAGTTCCGCCCGTAACGCTCCCATTGTTAGGTGAAATGGAAGTAATCGTTGGATCTGGGTTGATATAAGTATATCCTTGTGTCAATACAGATAGTTGGTTGTCAGGATTAACAACCTTAATATCTACCGACTCCGCTTTTGCCCAAGCTGGAGTTGTAGCTGCCAATTGCGTAGTGGAAACAAATGTTGTTTGGGCTTCTTTCGTTCCAAAATATACTTTTGTTCCGTTGACAAAATTAGTACCCGTAATGGTGATAGCTTGTCCACCTGTGGTTACTCCTGAATTTGGCGTTAACGAAGTTATCGTCGGAGCATCCAAATATAAATACCCATTTGGCACAACTACGTTGGTACCATCAAGATTTGTAACTTTAACTTCTACTGGACCTGCAGATGCGCCTGCTGGAGCGGTGACAGTTAGGGTCGTAGTGTTAGAAGAAACACTACTTGCTACAACATTACCGAATTCAACCTTTGCACCTTCCGTAAAATACTGACCGGTTATTACGACTTGGTTGCCCCCAGGAAGTGGCCCAATGTTCGGTGTAATGGAGGTTACTGTAGGATTGGCCTTATAACGATAGGATGATTGAGCAGATTGCAAATCATCATTAGTAAGTGTAACTACAACTGTACCTTGCGTTCCAGATGGAGCCGTAACCGATAGCTTAGTCGAATCTATATATTGTACATTGGTTGCTTGTTTCGTTCCAAAATATACTGTTGGGTTAGGTCTGAAGTTATCTCCGTTAATGATAACTGTTTCCCCGCCTTTAATGTTTCCACTGTCTTGAACAAGTGAGGAAATGATCGGTGTGGGATAAGTAACCGTAACATAAGGAACAGGTATTACTTTCGTTCTTGCGGCACCTGTATAATCTTTATACACGATATTAGACGTGTAAGCTGAGATAAGAAGATTTCCTTTTTTATTAGGACTTCTTGGCTTGATTTTGTATTTAAAGGTAAGGACATCTGTCTTTAACTCAACGAAATTCCAAGTTAGTGTATTTCCATTTACCACGGGCTTAGGAATGTTATTGTCATAAGATCCAGGAACGATATCAAAATCATTTGTTACTGTATCTGTTACAACCACATCGTATGCACTTGCCATACCAATTTCTTTAACAATTGCATTGTAAATATCAGCTAATCCTACCGATCCTAACACAAAATGATGATGATGAGCAGTTGTTGCCATATCTTTCAACAATTTGTTAGGTCCGCTGGTATCAGCATTATCCGTTGATAGCAACAAAGCGATGGTATAAAAAACAATCCCTGCATCCTTAGCCTCATTTGCCTTTTGAAGGGCATATTCGTATGGAGAGGGTTGTCCTACCGTTGCATCGCCATCCGTGAGAATAACGATAACCGGCTGAGCCTCTGGTCGATGTCCAGCAAGCAGCTCGATTGCTTTAGAAATAGCATCACCTGTTGCGGTAGATCCTCCCTGAGTTAGCGTATCGATGTAGTTTTTAGCCGCTGTCGCATCTGTCGTAAGCGGAAAGCTCTTCGAATCAGAACTAAAATCAACAATACCTACACGGTGCTTGGTCAAATCCATAAGATCAATAAATCCTTTGGCACCTTCTCTTGCGCTCGCCATTTTGTTTTCTTGGGCCATACTACCCGACCTATCGATGATCAAAATAACATCGTTAGGCTTGACTACGTTTACCGGAGGTGTACCTTGAATACTAAGAGTTACTTCTGCTTCTTCTTTCGTTGTAATCGAAGAAGGACTCACGGTTTTTGTTACAGATACATAATCCGTAGCTGTAGCGGCATTAGCTGCGTTGGGAAGTTGAAGCAATCCACTTACTGCAAGAACTACTGCCATAAATAACGGTATTAGTCTACTAAATAACCTCATATTCTTCCTCCTAATATAAATTAAATAAGCAACAGAAAAAATTCTATTGCCTTTCTACATTTTTCTAAAGTCACAAGGAGCTAGTATCGTGTTGACAGATTAGCCTTTTCTGTCTATAAAAACTGAATCCTCTACAAACCTCTGAATATAATCCTTGGCTCGTTGACTCTGCTTCAATTTTTTTTGTGACTCTTGTATCAAAACTGTTACTTGCTGATTTAGATTGTGGACTTCTCTTATCAAAAGTGAAGACTCTGCATTTTCCCTTGTAACAGGTCCAAATGCATAAAGTTGCTCGAAATACCCATTTAATCGTGCTTCTCTTGAAAAATACGCATCAATATGATTCTCGGATAGGATTTCTTGGTAGATTCCTTGAATACTCTTTAAAATAGTAATCATTGTCAAACATGGCTCCCAGTTTTCAAAATTTGCAGAGCTTGTTTCCAGGTATCTACCATTCCACGTCCAAATTCCATAACCTCATCCAATATGACGACCTCTTTAGAAATTAGAAAGTCGTTAAGTCTACCTTTATAATAAGTATAAAGTTCATATAATTGTTTAGCGATGTCGTACTGCATATTCAACGTAATAATTAGTTCGTCTAAAATATCTTTGGCCTTGTAGATTTGATCTTTAACTTGATCCAAAAACCCTTTTTGAATTAAAGCTTTAGTCATACTCAATTTTTTGCAGAATTCCTCATACAAGATGAGAGTTAGCTCCCCAGGACTCGCCGTCTCTACTTTAGTTTTCAGGTAGTGTTCTTGATAATTGTTTAGTGACATTGTTAACCCCTCTTAGTATGATAAATTGAGTAATTCTTAAGCTCTAATTCCCTAATTGGGAAGATAACCAACTTGATTGGCTGTTTAAATTTTGTAAGGCCTTTTCCATAGCCGTGAACTGCTTGCGATACCTTTGCTCTGTCATACTTAAACGATCTTCATATTTGGATATAGTCTCATTCATACCTTTAATCTGTTGTCCTAATATGCTACTATCAACCAACTCCGAATTTGTGCCGAATCCTATCTTCTTGGAGACTCTAGTAATTTGCAGGTTCAAGTCTTCAGAGAGACGTTCGGCAAATCCAAGTTCTGATTTTCTTGTCGGATCGGTAGTAGGTTTACTTGAAGACTGAGTGAACAACTTTTGGAATGAATCCGGATCCGCGGTCAATGCATCGGTAAGTTTATTAATATCCAGATCAAGTTTACCGTTTTCTTTCCAGTCTTTTTTGACTGTAATACCAATATCGGATAGGGAGTCGTAATTAGCTGGAAGCCCTTGCACTTTACCCATTAGTGAATTTCGCAGCGTGGTTAATCCCGATTGCAATATTGAATCGTTGGCAAGAAGTCCAGTTTTTGCCTTAGACTCCCATAATTCAACTTGCTTATCAGACATCGCGTCTTTCTGTTCTGTGGTGAGCGGTTCATAATTGCGATCATGTTTCTCACTCACTTTACCCATAACACTATCAACAACCTCGTTATATTTCGCAACGAAATCCTTGATTTTACCTACAACACTTTCAGTATCTTGGGATACCGAAACTGCAATTGCTGATGTTGTCGTTCCTTTGAAGTTAAAATTGATACCATTAAAGCTCAAACTGTTTGATCCCATGGTCATAGGTGTTCCGTTTAACTCTATTTGGGCATCTTTCCCTTTAACAGGAACAGCCGTCGTATCAATTTTCAGATTGCCGTTTAGCGATCCGCTGATGGTGTCATCAATGCTAATGCTCTCACTTGTTCCGGATTTCGCCGTACTTAAAATAACCCTTGAATTTACAGAATCATAACTTGCTTTAATCCCTATATTAGCCTTGTTAATGTCATCCATAATCGATTGTGTGGTCGAAGAGGACGTAACAGTAATGGTTTTGGTTCCACCTGAACCTGTAATTTTAAAATCGCCTGTAGTGGAGGCAGTCTGAGTATACCCAACTCCTGTACCACCAGCAACTAAGGCCGGAGAAGCAAGTTGGTCTACTTTTACGGTGTAACTACCATCTGAAGCATTTGAACCAGCTTGAGCCGTAACTACACTCTCATTTCCGGAAACTGCTTGTTTCTTAGCAAAAGTGGCGGAGAGTCTTAGCTGATCCGTAAGAGATCGAAAAGATGAGTATAAAGTATTCATGCTTCTGTAGTCATCACGCTGCCAAATAACCGTCTGCTTCTTTTGCTGCGTTTTATCAAGCGGCACTCTTTCAGCCTTGAGCAAGTCACTAATGATTTTCTCTGTATCCATCCCTGAGGCCAATCCACTCAAACGGACTATACCCATATAAATCGACTCCTTGCTTTAACTTTTATGATCTATGAAGATTCCTGCTCTTTCACACATCTTGTAAACCATATCCACAATCTTTTCTGGAGGAATTTCTTTAACCACTTCATTGGTATTTGTGTTGATTAACTTAACCAGAATAGATCCAGTGCCCTTATGAACAGAAAATTGAAGCTTGGTGTCGGCGACTCGAAGCGCTTTATTTCCCCGCTCTACCAATTCGTTGAGTTCCTTGTCTCCATGCGGTCGGCGATCTTGTTCCTTCTGATATTCTATGGAAGTTATCCCCAATTCAGGAGCTTCATTCACTTTTCGATCTTGGAGAGAAGGGATATTGGGTGAATTGAAATCACTAATCCTCATGTCCCATTACTCCTTACAAGAAATATTTAAAAGGCCGACCGGAAATTCCGGCCGGCCCATTCTTTAAGATTAACGAAGAAGCTGAAGTACGCCTTGAGGTTGTTGGTTTGCTTGAGCAAGCATAGCTGTAGCAGCTTGTTGAAGAATATTGTTCTTGTTGAACTCGCTCATTTCTTTTGCCATATCAACGTCACGGATACGGGATTCTGCTGCTTGTAGGTTCTCTGCAGTTGTTCCCAAGTTATTGATTGTGTGTTCCAAACGGTTTTGAACAGCACCCAGGTCAGAACGAAGTGTAGAAACAGCATTAATAGCAGATTGAACTAAGTCTAAGTTTGCACCCGCTACACCGTTAATTGAAGTTGTAATACCAGCAAGGGCTGTAAGGCCAGTCGCACTTACATCAACTTGCAAGGAAGTTGCTAAAGCAGCGGCTAACTGCAATGTGATTGTCTCACCACTATTTGCTCCCACTTGGAAATTCACTTGAGTTGTTGTAGTATCAAGCAATTTCTTACCATTGAATTGAGTTTGTTTTGCGATACTGTCAATTTGGTTCGAAAGCTGCGTTACTTCAGCATCGATTTTAGCAGCATCCGTAGTAGTCAAGGTTTCGTTACCACCTTGAACATACAATTCAGCCATACGTTGCAGCATGGAGTGAGTTTCGTTCAATGCACCCTCAGCTGTTTGGATCAAGGATACTCCGTCTAGTGCGTTGCGGGAAGCTTGCTCCAACCCACGAACCTGGTTGCGCATTTTCTCAGAAATTGCAAGACCAGCTGCATCATCAGCTGCACGGTTAATACGGTATCCGGAAGATAGCTTCTCAAGGTTTTTGGAAGTGTTGGTGTTGTTAGAAGTTAGTTGTCGTTGAGTGTTATACGCCGCCATGTTGTGATTAATACGCATAGAATAATTCCTCCTTGGAATGGGCGTGATCGCATCCTTGCGTTCACCATTATTTAGTCAGTAAGTAAGACTTTGTCGGCCGCCAAAACCATTACTTTCGACTTATATTATTAATATCGGCAGGATGATGTAAATTGTTGATACTTTTTTGTAGATTTCTTAAAAAAATTTGAAAAAATTTTGACTCATGCTGTCATGCCAATAGATTACTTGTTGAATTTAGAAAGAATATCGTTTGCTTTGCTATCGAATTGAATCGCTGATTTATTCTCCTGCTCAATAGCTTTATATATTTCTTCGCGATAAACAGAAATTTCAAGAGGAGCTTCTATCCCAATCCTTACTTGATCACCCTGAACATCGAGCACAGTTAGGACAATCTGGTCCCCTATTACAATTTTCTCACCTTTATTCCTCGATAAGATCAGCATCTGATGGACCTCCCATGATGATAGAGTGTCTTATTTGATAATCAGGGTTGTCTAATATAAGTTGAACTGCTTTATTCTCGGATTGATTAATCACAATAGGGGCTTTTAAATTGGCTGTAATATCTGTCTCGGATCTCACTGTAATAATTACTTTAATTTGCACATCCATATCCGAATGCAGGTTTAATTTATTTTTGACTGTATCTGTTAAATCAAACTCATATTTTTGAAAGAATGAGAACGGATCTGTTACTACGAATGCTAAATCAGGATCCAATGTTGACTGAAGGAATTGAAATGGGCTTCCTGGATGATCCATAAAAACAAATTGGTTCATCTGTTCAAAGCCTAGTACACCATTAACAAATGTAATTTCCTCGTTCTGCTCATATTCAACTTCTCCAAACCGTGTTGTTTGAATGATCATTTATTTCCCTCCACAATAAAAGAATAGCTATAAGTTTATTATAGCTATTTCTCTAGGTTCATTATATATAAGCATCTAAGTTCTCTCCTGTGCTGGAGAAGAAAATATAGTTCTTTTGAATTAAGTAGGGATTAACCCTACCCGGGTAATAATCAACAACAGGTTTATGAATCTCGGGATGTGCTTCTGCTTTTCCAGGTTGGACTTCCGTCTTAATAGTTCCAGGAGTAAACTGCACATCAACGTTATCATACGAAGCTTCGCCTAGAAGATCCATCTGTCGTTCTTTAAATACGTGGTTTCTGGCAATCTCCGCAAAAGCATTCACGTGGTTTTGGATTGCCATCATTCTATCGCCATCTTGAGCAATTTCACCGATATATTCCATCGAGGTTCTTAATGCATTCTGCGCGATACGGTCCGTAATTTCATCAAAGTTTGCTCGGGCTAATGCAGACCACGCTTTTCTCGAATCAATCTCAAGTTGAGGCTTTTCTGTCGAAAGAAAAATCTTCGCAGGCTCTTGATGTAAGTTAAGCTCAGCATGAGGCTGTTGAATGTATAACTCTCCTCGAGTTGTCGTCATTCCTATTTGAGCATTACCCTGATTAATTTGAATTTTAGGAAGCTGCATCTTACTAACCTCCTATTTCAGGAAGTCCAGTAAACTAGGTCGAATAACCCTTGCCATCGTATCCAGAGAGGCTTGGTAAATGCTCTCTGCTGTTTTCACATCGGTAATCACTTTCGGCATGTCGATATCTTCAACCTTTGACTGCAAATCAGTGTAGTTCAAACTTAGATCATCCAAACGACTGCTCGTAAACTCAAGCCGATTCTGCTTAGCTCCCACATCTGATTGAGCAGTAAGTACACGATCTATACAAGTTTGAATTCCCGCTATACTCGTTTGAATATTTGTAGTATTGTCACTATTCAAAGCATTTTTCAAGTTGTCGATTACTTTAAATATATTACTTGTATCTGTGTACACACCAACAGAACTACTAAAATCCCCAAAAACGTTGGATCCTAATGAATTGACGTCGGCATAAATCCCTGCACCAACCTGATATTTAATAGATCCTTGATCCAATATGTAATTTTTATTAGCAGGATCAGTTGGGAATGGTTGCTGATCTACCTTTTCCCCGTTAAAAACATATTTGCCTTTATATTGAGAATTACCGATTGAGACCAGTTGGTTATATAGTTGCTCTACTTCCTTGGCAATAGCTTTCCGAGCATCAGCTGGAGCTGTATCGGTTGCTCCTTGAATCGTTTTTTCTGATATAGTTTGAAGAATGTTTATCGTCTCTGTCATAACAGTATCATTAAATTTCAACCAAGAGTCTGCATCCTGTGTATTTTCTTGGAATTGATCCGTATGACTGATCTCTCCGCGATAACGGAGAGCATTAGCAACACCGACAGAATCATCCGATGGACGGTTTATTCTTTTATTGGTCATTAATTGTTCTTGACTACGATCTAGCCGACTATAATTCGCTTGTAAATTAGTCATCATTGACGAGTTCATCATCGATTGTGTAATCCGCACGCTAACTCCTCCTATCTACCGACAACACCGGTTCCATTAATTAATTTATCAAGCATTTCATCCATGGCTGTAATAACACGAGCAGATGCACTGTAAGCATGCTGGTATTTAATCAAGTCTGCGCTTTCTTCATCTAAGGACACACTGCTCACAGCCTGTCTGAGACTTTCTGCATGATCTGTCAAGAGTTTATTATTTGCCTCCAATTTCTGGGAATACTCAGATTGAGCGCCAAGTTGACTGACTACAGCTTGAAAGTAACCCTCATAAGTAGCCGTTTGTGAAATGGCTCCCGTCGAATTAAAGTTAAATGTTTTTTCTGCAAGACCCGCAATTAAAAGTCCAAGATCGCCATTGCCTTGTATTACTTTTTCGGTTGGAAGTGCAGGTGGAGCTGGATTCGTCATCTCCGTACGCATGGATGCAGCGAACTTCTTAAGATCTGAGGCTAAAGCAGGATTAAGTTGAATATTCCCAGCAGTAATGTTCGCGCTACCATCAGATGTTGTAAAGAAGTCAAGGCCGTTCGTCGCAGGGTCTTCTAATGTATACCCCAATTTATGCAAGCCATTCAAACCGTCAACCGTATATTTGGTATCATTCATTAGTTTTCTTGGATTTGTCGGGTCCATAACAGCCCCCGGAATAATTAACCCTTTAGGCAGGATAGATCCTGCAGGAAGCGTTACTTCAACTTTACCTGTAGCGAGCGTATTAGCCATGATATCCATTTGGTTTATATACTCCGCTACATGAACATCCCTAGAAACAACATAACCTTCTATATTCCCGCCTTTAATATTTGGAACGTCGGAAATACTCACTGTGGAGGAATTCAAATTATCTACAACCAATTTATTACCAAAAGTAAGTTGATAATCATTGGTTCCTTCTGTTACTTTTACATTACCAAGCGTAGAAAGTTGATCTACGAGTAAATCTCTTTTGTCCCGCAAATCATTTGCATCGTCGCCTGTTGCTTCTATTCGTTTAATTTCTTTAGTCAAATCGGAAATTTGGGTAATGTAATTATTGGACTGAGAGATACTTGCATCAATCTTGCTAGTAAGCTCATCTTTAAGTGAATTTAATTGTGAAGATACATGGTTAAAAGATTCAGCTAATGCAATAGCTTTTTGTTGAACAGCTGATCTTGAGGCTAAGTCCATGTTTCCTGGATTCTTGCTAAGTACTTGCCAAGCGTTCCAGAATTCTGATAAACTTTTACCTATAGCGCTATCTGATGGTTCGTTTACAATACCTTCGATGTTCGATAAGGTCTCTCGTTCGACTGTAGATTGTGAGAGCAGATTATTTTGATCCCGATACTGTACATCAAGGAATATATCCCTAACACGTGTGATCGACGTGACTTCTACTCCCATTCCAATTTGCCCTGGAGCTGTGGATTTACTCAATCCGGGCATTTCAAGAGGTTTAGATGCCTCCATATTCACTCTTTGCCTGGAGTATCCTGGCGTATTAATATTGGAAATGTTCTGCCCAGTCGTGTTAATAGCTATTTGTTGAGCCACAATTCCCCGTTTTGCAACTTCCAGTAAATGAAATGTTGAACGCATCCTTTCACTTCCTTTTTCACATTATTTATATTCTCGAATCAAACATCGTTGAATTCCGCTTAATCCCATGCTGTTGATTTGGATTCTTATATATTAATTCTTGTTCAAATGAGCCCGTTAATAAGTCCAGAGAAAGGTCAATAAAATTTAGTGAGAGTTTAACCAATTGCTTATTCGTTAAGTTCGCTTCTTTCAGTTCATTCAACTTCAATTCCAGATTATTGCGGGCATCCAATAATTGTAACTTCTCCTCAGCTTTAAAGATAATTTTTATAAAATCACTCAGGGTTATGGATGGGTTAGGTTGATAACATCGAGATATCATATATTCACACACTAAAACCACTCGCTTTTGATCTAAATCACTAATATCTTTGATGAGTTTAGCCTCTTTTTTGACAATAGCAGCTAGCTCATTCACATCGTTACGCATAATAACATTTCGTTTTCCAAGAGAAAATTGTACTAGTTCCTCATGAAGTTCTGTCATCTCATTCAATAAATCAACTATGGCTGTTATGGACACTTCAAAAACCACCTATTCCTCTTTACATAAAATATCATTTAATATAAGGGAACAACTTCTCAGCAATTTTACGAGCTTCTACATGATAAGTTCCCGCTGATACGGATTCCTTAAGCTCTTGAATACGTTGCTTTTGTTCGTTACTCCGAACTGCCGATGCATTCTCCAGTAATTCTTTGGCCTCCGCAGAGATCTGCACTTCGTCTTTCCTTTTTTTCTTTTCCGTTCCGTTTACAGATCTGTTTTCATTGCTTTGTATATATTTATTTATATTTCCAATTCTTTGATTTTCATTGATTTTCATTGGTTACACCTCAATATCTCTTTATAATGAACAAAACCGATAATCGTTAATACTATTATCGGCATCCGGCATATGAAACTTTATATCAATCCAATTATGATTATTAGTGCCTATTCTTTAAACGATCTTTAATTTTAAAACTACTCCTGGTTTCTTCTACGTTTAACTCTTTCCGTCGTTGCTCCTCCTCTGTATTGAGCCTCACATCTTTGGCTAATTTACTTCGGCAGGACTCGCAAATTGTTTTATCTCTAATTAATGTCCCGCATACTTCGCAAGGGTATGACATATTGGGGGCATTTATAATAGAAATTCGACCTTCACGAATGAATTTAGTTATCTGTTTGGTTGAAACCTCTGTTGCTTCGCTCAATTCGTTAATAGTAGCCCCTCTATTTTCACGTAAGTACTTCAAACATTTATCGTACTGCAGTTCCAAATCCTTTAAACAATTCAGGCATAGCTCAGCAAATCCCTTAACGAAAATCTTCCCACAACGTGGACAATTAGCAACGTTCATGCCCATTATATGGCCCCCTTCTATTGTTCCCAATACCCATTATTTAATTCCAGTTTACCGCAATTCGACAGCGTTTGCCTATTAATATTTTGAATGGTATGCGTCTTGTAATCTTTCTACCTCGCCCAAGTTATCCCGAATACTTTTACCGGTAGACACTCAGAAAGGACTTTAGCACATTGATTCATAGTACTCCCGGTTGTGTATACATCATCCACAATGTAAATGACGTATGAGGCTGCCAGGTAGCTTGTCAATTGACTTTGGAACATTTTGTCCATCTCAAAAACATTCGTCAAATCGTCCAGTCGCTCACTCCTCCTCTTGAAGCTTTGTTTATCTGTATGTTTGGAACGATTAAGAAGAGGTACAACAGGGATTCCGGTAATTCGGCCTAACTCATTAGCCATCTGCTCGGCTTGATTAAAACCGCGCTCCAGCAATCTGCGCTCACTTACAGGTACGAATGTGATAAGCTCCTGAAACGAAGGCGATTCTGCACATCGTTGCTGTTCCATTTCCTTCTGCAATAAGTGATAAGCATGAACGAGCATACCCCCAATAATGCCCTTGAGCCTTTCGTCTCCCCGGTATTTGTAACGGGCTAAAAGCCCTTTCATCGTTTCGTCATATCTCACCGCACTGCGGCTTTGCGAGAAGTAAGCGTACTGCCTTCTTTGACAGTCATAGCATACCTCCCCCCGCCCGCATATTCGGCAAAGCGCTTCTCGAATCCAAGGTATTCGTATATAACATGAATTGCACAATCCCAGCTTTTCAACCTGAATTCTGCTGGGCTGTTTACATACTAGGCATTCCTTCTTCATAGGGCTAAGCAGCGAATAGACGGCTGCCCTCATTCCTTCCAGCCAAACTCTCCAAACTCTCATTCATTTCCCCCTTTCAAAATAACCTTGTTTACGCGCGATGCGGTTCATTTTCCTAATTTGTCGAACAGCCTCCTTCTGTGAATGTGTGATTTCTTTTGCCGCAAAATAAACCATCCCAGCCGGGTCATCCTTTGATCTGCCAGCCCGCCCTGCCATCTGAACAAGTGCCGCTTCGTCAAATAACTTTGAGTCAGCCTCCAAAATAAATACATCTGACTTGGGTACAGTAACTCCTCGTTCCAGAATCGTTGTTGTCACCAGCAACCGTATGTCCCTATTTCGAAAACGTTGTACCTTCTCAACTCGGGTAGGGTCCTTCGATGAAGTTCCTTCGACAGACACTGTGATACCCGCCTGACTTAACTTTGCCCTTAGCAAATTCACCGTAGGTTCCACTAACCGAATGTTAGGAACAAAAATAAACAACTGCGCACCACGATCCACAGAAGCCAATAGCCTTGAAAATAACGAGTTAGGCAGATTTCGAAACTGTATGAATTTGCTTAGGGATGAGACGGCTATTAACTGTGGAACCGGCAAAGGGTTCCTATGAAAACGTACGGGCACTCGCACATGAGGCAGTTGGCCACGCTCAGCTGCCTGCCTAATAGTTTTCGGCGGTGTTGCCGAAAGCAAAATATTAACGCCGCTAGGCTTACAGACCTTAGCGGCGGCATAGGTAAGCATTGGGTTGTTATGATAAGGAAATGCATCAATCTCATCAATAATGACAAGGTCAAACGCTTCATAAAACCGCATGAGCTGATGCGTCGTCGCAATTGTGATCTGCCCCTGCTCCCACCGCTGCTCGCTACCTCCGTAAAGCGTCACTACGCTATGGCCGCTAAAAGCACGAGCTATTCGGGGCTGTAGCTCCAGCACCACGTCTTTGCGCGGGGTTGCGATAAGGACACGTCCTCCCCTGGCCACTGTGTGATGAACGAAGGGAAATATCATTTCCGTCTTTCCCGCGCCGGTAACCGCCCAGATAAGAAACCGGCGAGGCGCTTGAGCTAGCGATGCTCTTTCAACTAGCTCATTCTCACCAATTATAAAGCGCAGCCCTTCCAGAGATGCCCTAGCCTGAGCTTCGCTAAGCCCCCAGGGTTCAATACTGGCTTGAAGATTCTCCTGAGCCGAACCCTTAACGACAAACTTTTGTCCCCGTTTAGAGTATGTACTGTTTACCTCGAATACATCTCTTGCTGCACGTCCAAGTATGAGCAGCGAGCAAGATCTCGCCCTTCCCATCGTCAAGCATGCCTCACAGTACGGACAATCCTGGCCGCAATGCTGGCAAGCCGTCCAATACATCTGCTCATCAACACTGCCGCAACGATTGCAGCAATATGTCATCTTCTCGCTAAACATCCGGCGCCAGTCACGGAACTCTTCCATTCGCAGGGCAGTCTCCAACGTTATATCACCGTTAAGATGAGCAAGCTGAAGATAGCTCTGAAACACTTCCCCAACGCCGCCAAGCTCTATGCCAGATGCTTCTAGCAACTGCTCAAACTCCTCGATAAGCAGCGACCTGCCACTGCAAGCTGTTACAAGCTTGGCATAGAGCTGCGAGTCTAAGGTGACTCTCGGACGCGTGTCTTGCTTCCATGTCTCCATCGATACTTTTTTCATTTCAAAAGTGTCACTGCTTTGCAGACCACAATCCTTCGCGACCTGACGAAAGAACTGCAGCATTCTCTCATCATTCGCACTTGCTAGCACCGAACTAGCATCATTGAGTTTGCGTAGCATCCGCACACCCTGCCCAAACGAAATAAAAGGTTCGAACACTACGAGGCCGGCGTCGGCTGCGTATTGCTCGAACCAATATTGAATGTCCGTCATAAGGTGAATTGTAAAATGCCACTTCCACTCTTTATTCAAACAAACTGCGTAAAGTTGAACCTTCATTGCCCACCTTACTCTCTTTTTCAAAATAACAGCTTTAAGCGAATGCTGCTAAACGACAGGGATCTTCACGAGGTCTTCCCTGTTGCTGAGATGCACAACAACAAGGGGTTCTCCAGCATGTTGACTCATGAATTGATCAACAGCATCATAGTCCGTCTGATATCTAAGCTCAAGCAAATGGGTATGAGATAATCGTTCTATAATTTGCCTCGTATCGTCAGTCGATCCTTCATCGAAAATTGTAGCCGTAACTTCGTAGCCCTTTAAACCAGAGAAGAAAAAAAGTGAACGAATATACCATTCAATTTGATTTTGATTATTTTTGGTGACAAGCAGAACTTTAGCCGGCTTCTTATTTCTACCCCTACGGGTTCCGAACAATAGATGAAGCACAGCGATGCTTATTCCGTAGCAACCCAAGATCCAAAGCAATCCAATCCACATAGCGGATCCCTCCCTTATTTGCAGTGTATGCCGCAAAAAGTAGAGGGGTTCCTACAAAGGGTGTCTTACAAGGTTACCCAACCATTCTTAATCGCAATGATAACCGCTTGTGTACGATCATCTACTTCCATCTTTTGGAGTATGGAACTGACATGGTTTTTCACCGTTTTTTCACTGATATAGAGAAACTCTCCGATCAGTTTATTGCTTTTGCCTTCTGCCATAAGACGAAGAACTTCCGCTTCCCGTTTGGTAAGTGGACTGTTGGTATTATGTATATACTTAAGCGCAGAATCCTTAGCACCCTGCCCTGAACCAACCACACCGACGTCATCTAAATATGTCATACGTCTAAGCTGATTGATCAGTTTACCTGTAACTTTCGGATGAATGTAGGCGTGACCAGCAACAACGGAACGGATCGCATTAATCAAAGACTCCGCTTCCATATCCTTAAGCAAATAACCTGAAGCTCCTTTGCGCAGGGTCTCGAACACATAGCTCTCATCATCATGAAGTGAAAGGATAATAACCTTAATATCAGGGAAAATAAGCTTTAGGCGCTCAGTCGCGACGACACCGTTCTCAAGCGGCATGTTAATATCCATGAGAACAATATCCGGTGTGATTTGATTGCAAAGCTCGATAACCTGAATACCATCACCACACTCACCGATGACTTCCATATCATCTTCCATATTGATAATCCGTTTAACGCCTTCACGAAAAAGCTGATGATCGTCCGCAATAACAATTCGTACATTGCGCTTATGACTCGCCGTGTTGTCCATTTTGATTTTCCTCCTTGTTCTCTGCACCGCCGCCAATAGGGATCAGCATTTTAATTTTGGTTCCGGAATCTTTGGCGGAATCAATGATCATTGTGCCTTCCAGTAGCTCCACACGCTCACGCATGCCCAGCAGCCCGAAATTGTTCCCTTTAGCTATTTTCTGCTCTGTTTGCGGCACATCGAAGCCGACCCCATTATCTACAACGTAGATTTGTACTTGATCAGATTCCAGTGTTAGCTCAACAGATAAGAAAGTTGCCTTCGCATGTTTTATTACATTAGATAGAGCTTCTTGCACCAGTCGGAAAATCGCAATTTCAAGCCCTGATGGAATGCGAGTTTGCTTGCCTATGAGATTGAACTGCGTACGAATTCGATACTTCTCTTCAAAATCTTGAACATATTTACGCAGTGTCGGCACGATGCCTAGATCGTCAAGCGCCATTGGGCGGAGATTGAAGATGATCTTGCGAACTTCTTCAAGCCCCCCTCTGACTTGACCCTTTAGATCCACTAGCTCTTCCTTTACTGCAGGGATGTCTTCTTTCATAAGCATACGCTGCGCAATTTCAGTGCGAAGCACGACGTTCGCCAAGGTTTGAGCCATACCATCGTGAATTTCACGTGCTATACGCTTTCGCTCTTCCTCTTGCGCCAAGATAATTTTTAAGCCAAGCAACTGCCTGTTTTTAGCCGATTCTAATATGCGAGTGACCTGATTGAGATCTCCGGATAAGTATTCTAAAACTACATTCATCTGAGAAACGATCGTTTCAGCCCGCTCTACCTGCTTGTCTACATTCTTAGTGCGCACTTGCAGGTCATTGCGTCTGGTCTTCAGATTATTTTCTTTTTCCCTAGCAATAGTAAGCTGTAATTGAAAGGCAATAGCCGCTTCATAAGCAACCTTAATATCTTCCTCACGGTATTTATTAAAGTCACGACTGACTTCCGTAAGTCGAATGCGGGAACGCTTGTAATCCTTCTCTAGCTTGTCGACCAAATCAATCGTGATACTCGTTTCATACTTGATTTCCTCAAGTTCACGAGTAAGCGATTCTTTCTCCAAGCGAGAAGCTTCAGCGATCTCAAACATCTGATACTTGCTGCTCTCCATGACGTTAATTGCGTTTTTTATGACACGATCTATAGCGTCTGGTTGCAAATGAAACATGCTCCTTTTTGTTGAACGATATTAGAAATTAGTCTACCCCATATTGTACCATAGTTCTTACAATTTGAATTGGACTTCTAGCACTATTTATTCGATAGAAATTCCGTAATTTTGGGGATCCCAGCCTACCTTAAATCCTAATTTCTCAGAAACCACACGCAGCGGCACCATGGTCACATTATTCATAATTTTTGGCGCAACTTCCGCAGTGACACGATTCCCATTTGCCAGTAAATCAGCATTATCAATCCACAGGTCAATTAACTTGTCCCCGCGAATAACGGTTACTTTCCGCTCTTTATCATCCCACTTCACGTTACCGCCAAGAGCTTCGGTTACAAAACGAATTGGAATAAGTGTATTGTCATTCACAATCGTGGGAGCTTGCTCTAGTGTCATGGCCTTATCATTAACTGTTACTTGTTTCTTATTAACCGTAAGTTTCACTGAATTTTTCGGTAGAGCTGGCAACTGTCCCTTATAAATAAAAGAAATATCATCGATACTAATTTTCCCTTTGGGGGCTCTTTCATCCTGTCCATTCGCGGGATTAGCTACATATACACTCTTGAGCTTAATCGGGAATTTCAGATCGGATACATCTGCCGTCAATTTGCGCCAACCTGTCCAGTTGGTATTCTCCGTAAAGCTAACATAGTTCAATTTCCCATCGGCATCAACAATTTCAGCACGCACCCAGTTAAAACTACCGTCACCTAGCACCTTAGCCGTAATAAACTCGGGTTCGCCTGCAATCTGAACACCGTTTGTGCCATCAAATCGGGCATACGCTGCTTTCGTTCCTGTACCTTTTGTAAAGTCGTATGTGATCGCCAAATTCTTATTCCCATTTGCCTGTTCAATGTTCACCGAAGAGACAACCTCTGCCGGATATTTATCACCTGTTGTCATGACGGCAGACTTGTCTAAGTCATACCAGATCTTTTCTTGTCCTACTGGAAGAGTAACCATTGTGCTAAAGCCATCATATCTCGCAATCACCTGAGCAGCTTGTGATCCTGAAGCACTATCCACATGAAGAACGCCGTCTTTCAAGCTTCCCTTCACTCCGCTCAATTCCCATGTTGCTGAAGCCGCCGGCAATTCTCTTGTTGCCCCATTCTTAGTTGTTACCGTAATCGGGAGCCTAAAATCCCCACCCTCTGTCAACGAAAAGGCACCTGCATTAAATTTCATTGCATTAATCTGATCCCTGCCGATAACCTCTACGTCCATGGATGCTGAACCTTTGCCTGACTTTGCAGTAATTTGCGTCTTACCAGGCATTGTCGGTGTAAATACATTATCTTTAAAAGATCCGTTTGTCGTAGAACTACTCCAAGTTGGTATAATACCATCTACTGAAATCGGATTATAGTAGTCATCATACGCTTTAAATTGATAAGTGCTGGATTCATTCATGAATAAAATATTTTGACCTTTTAAAATAAGACCTTTCAACTCACCTTTAGGCGCGGTAGAGTATACGCCTACTCCATTTACAACAGAACGCTGATTTCCATTCTCCGTTTTATTCACCAGCTTCGGATCAAAGTCTCCTAGAGGCCTGGACACCATCTGCGTGGATCCTCCACCATCGAGAACCATTCCTCTCCAAACGCCCGCACTGATCATAAACTGCTGGAGCTCCGGAAGCGTCATCCCCGCACTGCCTGCACTACGGTCAGAAGTGATTATGTAGGCTGTCTTCATATCTTTGGAATAGCCTAGAGCCGTTCGTGAACGAGGACTGTAACCGCTGAAATCATTAATATTTCGTGTAAAATAACTCGGTTTCGCCTCATCTACCAGCAGAGTGCTGCCGCCAATGAGCATTTTGAAGTTTTTCCAATCATACGTTTTAGAAGCATCGTGTGGAACCATATCATATTTGGTAGTGATTTTATCTCCGACTTTGAGGTGATTTACGATAAACTCTCGTGCCAAGCCCGAACCTCTGAGAATATAACCATCAGCAGGAGCAACCATTTTGACATTCGTATCTACCGCTATTTCCTTGACGATATCGTTCTGAATAAGCGCTTCTGTTGGAACATGCGTTCCGTCAACAGCTCTTTGTGTCATTGCCCAAGCATTCGTATATAAGAAAAGTCCGTCAGCAATCATGGCAACATCGTTATCGTCCCAATAATAAGTTTTATTCACACCACCAAGCTCAAAAGATGTTCCATCCTTCGCCGTTACCTTACCTTGGAAGTCAAAAATATCAATAATAGGCTGATTAGTCTTCGTTATTGCAAAAGAATAGAGGCCAGATATTTTAGCTGGCGTCGCCATAACCTTTCCATTCGTAATTTGTGCGCCCTCTGGGACACCTTCGGCTTGAGTATTAAAGAAATCTCCATTTACGCCAGCTACGGCGCCGCTATCCTTCACCATGCCCAAAACACTCTGGTTTTTCGTGAACTGCGTATTCGTTCCTGCCATTGCGTCTATCTTCACGTTCGGATTCGTCAAATCGACCTCAATCACGTTGGCGTTCACCGAAACATCCTTATTGCTTCTAGTTGTCGTCCACACATAGTTCTTCATGATTGCGCCTGATGTGATTGTCTCCTGCGAACTTAGTGTCAACGTTGATCCTGCCGCATTTACCGTAGTCCCAGCTACTAATTGCCACACCAATGCGCAAGCCAGCGCACCTACTCCTACTTGCTTCTGTAAAGTCATGTTGCTTTTCCACGCTCCTCTTTCAGTCTAATTCTATTATCTATCATTTTCACGATACATATATAGACTCTTAAACTATGGAAAAAGTTACGATAGTAACGAAGTTGTATTTATACACCAAAAGAGAACTAAAAAGAGAGCTAAACCCTAGTGGGGCCTGCTCTCTGCTTGAGATACAAAACCTGTAAATTTACAGGATACGTTTTAATTTAGCCTCGTGATCTATAGACCGCGCTGACAAGAGTTCAATAATGGAGTGTTGCTGTTCTTGGATGAGCTCAAATCGCTTTACTGTCTCATTAGTTTCCAATACAGCTTGCTTGGTTTGAGTTTGTTCTAGTTCTATTCGGTCTAGGCGCTGGTCCATGCCATCTAGACGTTGGTCCATACCATCGAGTCGGCTATTGATTCCGCCTAGTTGATCTTTAAAACCAGCTAGTTGATCATTAATGCCACCTAGCTCCTTGAACACGGGTACTAATTCGGCTTTCAGCAAGGCCGATAAAGCCTCTTTCAAATCATTGTCCATTTCCAGCACTCCCCGATTCATCTACTTTCAATAGATGCTCATAATCGTAAATCCAGTATATCATATGAATTGCTCTGGATGGAAAAACAATTGGAGTCTATGAATATATTACCATTTATTATACATTAAGTCAAACATATGTTCTTGTTTACTAAAAAGTAAAAAGCCGCCCATATTAGGACGACTTTTCTATATATTTTAAACTAAAGCTTGAGCTTTCAAAATCTCAGCTTTGTCTGTACGCTCCCAAGGAACATTCAGATCGTTGCGGCCAAAGTGACCATATGCAGCTGTTTGACGGTAGATCGGACGACGCAGGTCAAGTTCTTTAATGATACCTGCTGGACGAAGGTCAAAGTTTTTGTGGATCAGCTCAACAAGCTTCTCTTCGCTCACTTTAGCTGTACCAAATGTATCTACTGCAATGGAGACAGGACGTGCAACACCGATTGCGTAAGCCAGTTGAACTTCACATTTTTCAGCAAGTCCAGCTGCTACGATGTTTTTCGCAACATAGCGTGCTGCATAAGCACCGGAACGGTCAACTTTCGTTGGATCCTTACCAGAGAAAGCACCGCCGCCGTGACGAGCGTAACCGCCATACGTATCAACGATGATTTTACGGCCAGTCAAACCAGCGTCCCCTTGAGGTCCGCCGATTACGAAACGGCCAGTTGGGTTGATGAAATAGTTTGTGTTCTCATCCAACAAGTGTGCCGGAACGATTGGAGCAATAACATGTTCTTTAATATCTTTTTGGATTTGCTCCAAAGTAACTTCTTCACCATGTTGTGTGGACACAACGATTGCATCTACACGAACCGGTTTATCATCAATGTACTCAACAGTTACTTGTGTTTTACCATCCGGACGCAGGTAAGGAAGAGTTCCATTCTTACGCACTTCTGTCAAACGACGAGCCAGTTGGTGAGAAATCGAAATCGGAAGCGGCATAAGCTCAGGTGTCTCGTTAACCGCAAATCCGAACATCAGACCTTGGTCACCAGCACCAATTGCTTCGATTTCCTCATCGGACATCGAGCCTTCTCTTGCTTCAAGAGCTCTGTCTACACCTTGGGCAATATCAGGGGATTGCTCATTCAAAGAAACGAGAACCGCACAAGTTTGGGAATCAAATCCGTATTTTGCACGCGTATAACCAATCTCCTTGATTGTTTGTCTTGCGATTGCTTGAATATCTACATATTCAGAGCTAGAAGTAATCTCACCGATTACCAAAACCAAACCAGTTGCTACAGATACCTCACATGCTACACGAGCATTCGGATCATTGGCAAGAAATGCATCCAATACCGAGTCAGAAATTTGGTCACAAATTTTATCCGGATGACCTTCTGTTACGGATTCGGATGTAAATAAACGACGTCCACGTACTTGCGCCATATCATTCATCCTCCTAATATCATTTAGTATGTTTGAAAAGCTTCTACTCGATGCCTCTATATGAAAAAAAGTGGGCCCGGCTTTAGCGGCAGCTTTTCACGCCAAACGGAATCCCTCTTTTGCGCTCAAGCGCTGACAAGATCTTTGAATTCCGCACTTTTAAAACAAATACCAACCAGTGAATCAATGAATAAAGACAACAAAAAAATGAACCTTTCCCGATTGGAAAAGGTTAAATTAAATATTGACCTTCAATTAGTTATCTTACTTTATTTGTCGTCTAGTGTCAATGAATGTAATCGTGAAGAAATTATGAATTATTCCTATTAAATTATAGAGAGAACAAAGCTTCTTCCGCACGTTGAATCAGCCTTTTAGTAATTGTCCCCCCTACCGCTCCTGCATCCCTTGAAGAGATGTGGCCCCAGTAGTCTTCTTTCATTGAGGAGGAAGGAATAGATCCTAGCTCTGTGGCGAATTCCGTATCTGCATTAAATGACATATGCTTCCCCACAGGCAGCCCTAGTTCAGCAGCAATCTCATACTTAAGAACATCTAGTGCCTTCTTTGATTGAGGAACCAACTTGTTGTTGCTTCTAGCCATAATAAACGCCTCCTTAGAGTTTTATTATCAAAAGAAATACTCCGCAGTTGACCTTTGTTGGTACACCTTTATTATGGCTTAATTCTTGGACTCGAACCGGATAAGAAGTTGTCATAATGGGTAAAATTATGGAGAAAATTTATTTAGCTGCCGTACTTCCATCTGCATTAAGCAGAAGATAACTGCCGCGTACCATAACATAAATGTCCGCCGTATTTTTCGGTGAAGGCTTAATACCGCGTCCCTCGGCCGGGAAGATCAAAAGATGATTCAGCGCGACTTCCGTCCCCGCTGGAAGATCCTTGCCACCCGTTACATCCGGGATGCCATTGTCATCGTTGCTCACGGCGAGAACTCGGCCGGAGCGAACGATAAACTCAGCGCCAGCACCGGCGTAAAGCGTTTGTCCATTTGCCAATTGGACAACCTTCATAGACGCTGGCGTTGGGGTAGAGATGCTGACTCCGTTGCTCCCACTGCCAGGCTGGCTTCCGCCAGCACTAGCAGCGATCGCGGAGGCGATGAGTTCCTTCACCTTGGCTTCGCTTAAGGTGTTCTGATCGAAGTAGCTCTTTGTGATCACCGGGTCGGTGGACGAGCCTGGGGTTGGAGCATCAGCTTGAGAAACTGAAATAAATGACGATAATAGTAAAATTGCGCAGCCTGTTGTCAAAATCATTCGTTTCTTGTTCATTAGCAGTAAACTCTCCTGTCATGGTAATCTGTAAAATTAAAGGAAATATTACTTCTTCTGTTGAATTATCTACTAAAAATAATTTAGCAAAATGGAGTGATCCTTATGAAAAAATTACTAACTGTCACTATGATTTTATTCTTTATTACAAGCAGCGTCAACGCATCATCGAGCCGTGGGGATTTCGAGGGGAATCCTATTGTAGGCGTGAAAAGCAATGGGAATGAACTTAATGTAGAAGATACCCCAGCTATCAATTACAAGGGAAGAACGATGGTGCCGATTTATATGTTGAGGCAGCTAGGTGCCGATGTTGTTTGGGAGGATTCGACGTATAGTGTAAATGTTTCTTTGAAAAAGCAGAATCCAAATGAGACAAAAAACACATCTATAATAAATGCTTATAAATGGCTAAGCGATACTGACATGCAAATTTATATGTATGCGAGTAAACTGCAGCAATACATGAATTTAGATCAAGTACCTAACCTTAAAGATTTACTTGATCGTGATTATTTGGAGTTAACAGATGAATACAACAAATCATTGGAGTATGCTACTTCAGTTTATAAAGAATACGGTGCAGATACTGGCATCAATGAAATACTCGCCAGCCAATCGAAAGTGCTTGAATCGGTTGGACAAACGAAAGAATTGTTTAAAATCTGGATGACACTTAAAAACGACGCGCAAATCAGTTCTAGTCTTCAAATGAGCGTTTTTACCAGTATTGAAAACAGTCAGAAAAACATTATAAATACTAACAAATATGTACATACTACATTTATACAAAAATAAAAAGAAGGCCATTTGGCCTTCTTTTTATTAAGCGTTAGCTAACCTTATGGATTAGTTAACAGTTACTGCAACTACAACGGATTTACCGTTTGGAGAAGAAATTGTCAAATCGAATGTACCAGTTCCATTTACACTGATATCACCGTAAGAAGTAATTGTAACATTGCTAATTCCGGAAGAGTAGTGGCTTGCTGCGAATGTTACACCAAGTGTACCATTAGCTTTTTGAGCTACATCTTGCTCAAACTCTTTACCATAGTTATCTGTAACAATCAGGTCTGGAGTAATGAATGCATTTCCACCAGTAGTACCAATTGTCATTGTGCTATCAGCAGCCAATTTATCAACTACCAATGCATCATTCTTAGTAGTTACGGCTACAGTTACTGTTTTAGTTTCGCCTTTAAATGTTTTGTAGGATACATTCAATGTTGCAGTACCTACTTTGTTACCAAGAACGTATGCTTTACCGTTTGTAGGGTTTAAGAATACTTTAGCAGCAGCATTGTTAGATGAAGTAATGCTAGTAATTGTGTAAGCTGGAACTTTAACAACGTCACCAGCAGCGTTCTTAGCAGAAATCTTAACTTCGCGTGCGAACACTTGGCTTTGTGTTACATCTTTAAGAACAGCATCAGAGATGGACTGACCAACTGCAGGTCCATAAGTTGTTGTTACTACAGTACCGCTATCGCTCAAGTTGAACAATGTAGGAACAGCGTTCACGGAGTAAGTCAGATCATCTGTAGTTTTAGCAACAGTTAATGTTCTAGTCAATTTCGAGATCTCAGTACCATTTTTCGTGATTTTTGCTGTGTAATCAACTTTCGCACCTGCAGCAACAGTTCCTGTTGTAAACAAAGTGAATTCTTTATTGAATGCTTTAAAGTCACCAGCAGTCCCTGCACCTTTACCATAAGTTGCAGAAACAAACGCAGTACCAGCTGGGTCTTTCAAACCGATAGTGGAGTTATTGATAACATTACCAGCAACATCATAAGTTGCTGCACTAACAGTTACTAGATATTGGTTACCACTAGCAGCATTGTTTCCTTGGCTATCTGTGAAGTGAGCATCGTCAAGTTTTTTGCCGTATTGGTCAATAACTGCAAGCTCTACTGCTGCTGTAGCACCTGGAAGCGCTGCTTTCGCAGGATCAGTTACTACTTTGAAGTGATCAGGTACACGAGCATCAGCAATTGTGTAAGTTTTAGTGGAAGTGCTGCTTGCGTTAGCTGTTGCAATGATTGCCGTGATAGAAACTGCACCTTTAGCATTGTCATTAATTTGGCTCAAACGAATAGTTCCTCTGTGCTCGCCGGAATCTTCGATTTTCACACTTGTCGCGCCACCAAGGCCTGTCGCACCAGAGATGTTAATATTGATACGTTTGATATTTTGAGTGCTAGTCAGATCATCAACGCTAAGTTGATTGCCAGCAGCGTCATAAGCGATAACTGGAATGTATACATCTTTGTCACCAGCAGCGATTACATCACCAAGGTCACCAATTTCAACTTTGTTAGCAACTTTAGAGGATTTAATGCTGATTTTACCAGTTGCAGTAGCAGCTTGGTTGAATACTGTGAAGTTGTAATCAGCAGCTTTGTCAACATCATTCTTCAGGGAGATCTTAACTTGCGGGATATCGCTTCCGTTATCTTCAAAGTCTACACTAACATCATCACTTGAAATGTAATCATTCCAGATCAAAGTAGTGTCTCCAAACAACTTGTTAGTTGTGTTGTAAACTTTTGCATTGATCAAAGAATCGTAGGAGATTGTGCCGCCGTATTGGTCGAACAGGTTAAGATCGAACTTAACGTTTTCGCCTTTACCGTTCAATGTCTCACCTACGGAGTAACGAGCTGCGCCAAGCTCAAGTTTAGTCAGGATTGGTTGTGTACCAAGCTTGAAGTTTTTAGTAGCAGTAATGTGGCTGTCGTTGTTAACAACAGTTACTGGAATTACAGATACGCCTTGAGTTGTGTTAGGGTTTGCTGTATTCAAAGTAATCAACAAAGTACCATCAGTATCTTTTGTGATTTTTGTGAATGTTGCAGCAGATGTGTATACGTTGTAAGAACCAGCGTTTGTAGTTGCATTCTCACCGTATTGGTTGGAAGCTTTTACTTTAACGATAGTTTTGTCAGCGTAAGCAATTGTATCGCCAGCGTTTACGAAGTCGATTTTTGTAAGAACTTCGTCTTCACCAGTGAAAGTTGCAGTTGTTTTGTCAACAGCTGCTGCATCCAGACCGGAAACAGTTGCTGTGTAGTCGCCTTTGCTAACTTTAACATCAGTCAATGTTAGAACTGCGGATTTTTTGTCATCAGAGAATTTAGTTGTTGTAGCAACATCAGCTGTACCTTTTTTCAAGGATACTTTTGCTTTCTCTGTGTCAACTGGTTTGTTGAAAGTAACAGTTACTTGTTGAGCACCTGTTGCTTTTGCTCCTGTTACGGAAACTTTACCAGGGGATACGTATTGAGCTTTCGCTTCGTATGCACCAGTCAGAAGAAGGTCGCGAGTAGCGTTGGATTGGCCACCGAATTTACCGCCTTCGCCAGCAGGAAGAAGTTTCAGTTCAAGAGCAAGTGCTACATAGCCTTGTGCCCAGTCAGAAACAGTTGTATCAGTACCAGTTTTTGCTTTTGCATCAGCATCTTTGTTCAGTACGCGAACCAAGAAAGTAGCTAGTTGTTCTTTAGTTACTTTACCAGCTGGATTGTAAGTACCTTCGCCGTAACCATCAGTGATGCCAGCAGTTTTCAAAGCTTCGATGTAAGGAAGCGCGTAGCCGTTAGCTGCGTCGTCAGCTTTAACATCAGAGAAGCTGGAAGTTTTAAGGTCTTTATTAACTTCGATACCAGTGATCAAAGCTGCAACTTTCGCGAATTGAGCACGGTTCATTTCGTCTTTAAGACCGAAAGTAGTGTCGCTCACTCCGTCGAAGATACCAGCGCTAATCATAGCGTCGAATTTTGCTTTTGTAGCTGCGTCAAGATCTTTAAGATCTGTGAAATCAGCGGATGTTTTACCGAATGCTACGGAAGAAAACATGGATAATGCCATTGCTGTAGAAAGAACTACGGATAAACTTTTTTTCATAACCTTTTTTTCTCCTCCTTGAATATCTTTGGTTTTATTTTTTAGGTTGAAACTAACAATATTTGAGCTCGATTTACTCATTGTTTGGTTCACCCCCTTTCCAGAGTTAGAGCATTATATAACTAAGTTCGCGTGCAGCTCTAGGGCTACATTGGAAACTAGTAAACTTTAGTAGGAAGAAAGACACCCACACCAATTTACATTATACATTGGTCGAATAGCGTCGTAAAGAGTTATTTTGTAATCTAAGTTGGGCTAGTTATAAATTGGTTAACTCTTTATTGTTTCCATCTTTTCAAAGTATTAAACGCACTGGTTGCGAAAAAGTTGCGATTTTTCGAAAAAACTTTTTTTCATTTTTTAACTTAACAGAACGAACTAAAAAATCATCAGGATGTATCAGGCTCAATCACATATAAATCTTGACCTAAAGACTAGTGCATTCAACAGTACTGAGGACAGGCAAAAGAACTTCATAAATACGTAGAAATGTGTGCATAGTATATTTATACAACAAAAAAAGAAGGCCGATTGGCCTTCTTTTAATTAACTTGTATAGATTACTTAACAGTTACCGCAATTACATCGGATTTACCGCTTGGGGATGTAACTGTCAGATCAAATGTTCCAGTACCATCTACAGTGATATCACCGTTGGAGTTAATTGAAACATTTTTAACGTTGGAGGAATAGTTGCTAGCTGAGAATGTTACACCCAGCACACCGTTAGCTTTTTGAGCATCTTCTTGCTCATACTCAACACCATAGTTATCTGTAACAATTAGATCTGGATTGATGAATGCATTTCCACCAGTTTTTCCAATTGTCATAGTGCTATCAGCTTCGACTTTGTCGACTGCAAGTGCATCATTTTTAGACGTCACAGCAACTGTAGCAGTTTTAATTTCGCCTTTAATCGTTTTGTAGGATACGTTCAATGTAGCCGTACCTGTCTTGTTACCAAGAACATAAGCTTTACCACCAACAAGTGCTACTTTTGCAACAGCATTGTTAGATGTTGTAATGCCAGTAATTGTTCCAGCTGGAAGTTTCACTGTGTCGCCAGCAGCGTTTTTAGCTGTAAGTTTAACTTCGCGTGCAAATACTTGAGATTTCGTTACATCTTTAAGAACATCGGCGCTGATAGCTGTGCCATCAGTACCATAAGTCGATCCAACTACAACGCCGCTATCACTCAGGTTGAACAATGTTGGAACAGCATTCACGGAGTAAGTCAGGTCGTCTGTCGCACTAGCAACAGTGATTGTTCTAGTTAACTTGGAGATCTCAGTGCCGTTTTTCGTGATTGTTGCTGTGTAATCAGCTTTTGCACCTTCAGTAGCTTTATCTGTTGTAAACAGTGTGAACTCGTCATTGAATGCTTTAAAGTCACCAGCTTTTTCACCTTTACCAAATGTTGCAGAAGTGATTGCTTCTTTAGCTGGGTTTATTAGGCCGATCGTACCATCAGCAGTACCTGTAGCAGTTACCTTGACATTTACTTGATACTTGTTGTTCGAACCGTCAACATAAGTTGGAGCATTATTGCCTTGGCTATCTGTGAAGTTCGCATCGTCAAGCACTTGTCCGTATTGGTCAATAACAGCTAGCTCAATTGCAGAAGTACCGCCTTTAACAACGGATTTCGCAGGATCTGTTACCACTTTGAAGTGATCAGGTACACGAGCGTCAGCAACTGTGAATGTTTTTGTAGATGTGCTGCTTGCGTTCGCTGTTGCAATGATCGCTGTAATGGATACAGCACCTTTTGTGTTGTTGCTGATTTGGTCTAATTTAATCGAGCCTCTGTGCTCACCTGAATCTAGGATCGTTGCTGTCGTTTGACCTTCAACACCAGAAACGTTCACTTTGATACGCTCAATGTTTTGATCGCTAGTCAGGTCATCCAAGCTTAATTGGTTGCCAGCTGCATCATAAGCCACAACTGGTACATAAACTTCTTTATCGCCAGCCGCGATTACATCGTTAAGCTCGCCAATTTCAACTTTGTTTGCAAGTTTCGAAGATTGAACGGATACTTTACCAGTAGCTGTAGCTGCTTGGTTGAACACGGTGAAGCTGTAGTCGCCAGCTTTATCAATATCGTTCACCAATGAAATTTTAACTTGCGGGATATCGTTTCCGTTATCTTCTACTTCTGTTTTCACATCTCCAGTCGGGATGTAATCGTTCCAGATCACAGTTGTATCACCGAACAATTTCGTCGTGTTGCTGCCATCTTTGCTGTATACTTTCGCATTCATCAAAGAGTCATAAGAAATCGTACCGCCGTATTGGTCAAACAGGTTAAGATCGAACTTAACGTTCTCGCCTTTACCATTAAGTGCAGTGCCTACAGAGTAACGAGCGTCACCAAGCTCTAATTTCGTCAGGATTGGTTGTGTACCAAGCTTGAAGTTTTTAGTAGCTGTGATGTGGCTGTCGTTATTAACAACCGTTACTGGAATAACAGATACGCCTTGTGTTGTGCTTTCATTCGCTGTATCCAAAGTAATCAACAAAGTGCCATCAGTATCTTTTGTGATTTTTGTGAATGTTGCAGCAGATGTGTAAACATTGTAAGAACCAGCATTTGTCGTTGCATTTTCACCGTATTGGTTAGAAGCTTTCACTTTAACGATTGTTTTGTCTGCATAAGCAATTGTATCGCCAGCATTTACAAAATCGATTTTTGTAAGAACTTCATCTTCACCTGTGAATGTTGCTGTTGTTTTGTCAACAGTAGCGGCATCCAAACCGGAAACAGTTACTGTGTAGTCGCCTTTGCTAACTTTAACATCAGTCAATGTTAGAACTGCGGATTTTTTATCATCGGAGAATTTAGTAGTTGTAACTACGTCAGTTGTTCCTTTTTTCAATGCAACTGTAGCTTTGTCAGTATCAACTGGCTTGTTAAAAGTCACTGTTACTTGTTGAGCGCCTGTTGCTTTTGCTCCTGTTACGGAAACTTTACCAGCTGGTACGTATTGTTGTTTTGCTTCATAAGCACCTGTCAAAAGAAGATCGCGAGTTGCGTTAGCCATACCGCCGAATGTACCATCTTCGCCGTTAGCAAGAAGTTTCAACTCAAGTGCTAATGCTACATAACCTTGTGCCCAACCGGATACTGTTGCATCTGTACCTGTTTTGCCTTTAGCTGCTTCGTCTTGACCAAGAACACGAACCAAAAAAGTAGCCAATTGTTCTTTCGTTACTTTACCAGCCGGGTTGTATTGACCTTCTGCATAACCATCAGTTACGCCAGCTGTTTTCAAAGCTTCGATGTAAGGAAGTGCATAACCGTTAGCCGCGTCGTCAACACTAACGTCAGTGAAGCTGGATGTTTTCAAATCTTTGTTTACGTCCAGACCCATGATCAATGCTGCAACTTTTGCAAATTGTGCACGGTTCATTTCGTCTTTCAGACCGTAAGTTGTGTCTGTTACGCCGTCAAAGATACCAGCGGAGATCATGGCATCAAATTTCGCTTTTGTAGCTGCATCCAGGTCTTTCAAATCTGTGAAATCAGCAGACGTCTTAGCGAATGCTAGGGATGAGAACATGGAAAGAGCCATAGCGGATGTAAGGACTACGGAAAGAGTTTTCTTCATAAAGTTTTGTTTCCTCCTAATATTTTAAAGTTTTTTGTTATAAAAACTTATAACCAACGGGGCGACAGTTTGAATCATTAGCGCTGATTCCGTGTAGCTCCGCGTCTATCACCTCGGCTACAAGAATTAGTATACGATAATATATACGACTTTTCATTGATAAGTATTTTCCAGTCGATCGATAGATCTAATCCTTTTGTTGAATGACGAGTATATAGGTGAATACAAAAAAGAAGACCCCAGAGGGCCTTCTTTCTATCATTTAGATTACTTAACGATTACTGATGTAACAACCGACTTACCATTCGGCGATGTGATGATCAGATCAAATGTCGAACCAGTATCTGCTTTGATCGTCCCGTCATTACCAATCTCTACTTTTCCTTTTACGTTATCTGTAGAGAATGTCAGACCCATCAAGTAGTTGTACGCTGGCGCTTCATCTTTGTCATACTCAACGCCATAGTTATCAGTTACAGTCAGGTCTGCTACTGCATAAGCATTAGCTCCTGTGGATATTGTTGCTTCTGTTTCTCCTGCTTCCAACTTATCAACAGCAATCATGTCACTTTTCACTGTTACAGGCACACTCGCTTGCTTAACAGTGCCGTCTACTGATTGGTACGTAACATTCAGTGTTGCTGATCCTGCTTTGTTACCAAGTACGAATGCTTTACCAGCATCTTCACCAGTTCCCATTGCAACTTGCGCTACACTGGAGTTTGAAGATGTGATTTGCGTAACGACAGCCGGAAGTTCAACCATTTCACCTGCTGCATTTTTCGCGCTGATCTTCACTTCACGGGACAGTTTGCTTGTTGCTACTACCAATTCATTGTCGTTCACTACGTCGCTGTCCATAGCATTGAATAATGGCGCAACAGTTCCTACACTGTAAGTTAAGTCTGCATTTTTACCGACAACTGTGAGTGTTCTTTCTACCTTGGAAATCTCTTGATCACCTTTAAGGATTTGAGCGGTAAACTTAACGTAAGTTCCTTCTTTCGCTGCGCTCGTTGTTTCAAACGTGAATTCATCGTTGAAAGCCTTGAAGTCGTTCGTTCCTTTTTCATACGTGTTCTTCGTCAAAACTTGGTCATTTGGCGCTACAACATGAGCAGCAGCATTGTCAATTACTTTACCATCTGCATCGTAAGTTACTGCTGTTGCGACAACGCTATATTTCATATTGCCTTCTGCAGTTGCAACCACAGAACCATTGCTGTTCACATAGTTGGAATCATCCAAAACTTGACCGTATTGGTCGATTACGCTGAATTCAAAGTCAGAAGTTGCCCCAGCTACTGCGTTCTTCGCCGGTACTGTTACTTCTTTCAAGTGGTCCGCAATGCGCGCATCGTGAACAGTGTACGTTTTAGTTACCGTACTGTTTGCATTTGCTGTTGCAATGACCGCTGTTACAGATACAGCTCCTTTAGAACCTGCATCAATTTTATCCAGCTTAATCATACCTTTATGCTCACCGGAAGCTGAAATCGTGCTACTGCCTGTTGCTCCAGAAATCGATACTTTAATGCGATCTACGTTTGCGTCACTTGCCAAATCGTCCGCACTTAGTTGGTTGCCTTGTGCATCATAAGCCATCAATGGAATGTATACATCTGTATCTCCGGACGCAATAACATCATTCATGTCTCCGATTTCTATTTTCGTCGCTACTTTCGCTGACTGAATGCTTACTTTACCTGTTGCAGTTGCTGCTTGGTTAAATACAGTGAAGCTGAAGTCCCCGGACTTATCAATATCTTTCAACAAGGAGATTTTCACTTGCGGAATATCATTTCCGTTATCTTCAATTGTGTAGCTGACATCATCACTTGCAAGATAGTCATTCCAGATCAGGCTTGTATCTTTCAGCTTGTCTGAACTAGATAGCATTTCGTAGGACATAACAGAACCATATTGATCATACAGGTTCAAATCAAACTCAGCATTCTCGCCTTTAGCATTCAAAGCTGTACCTACGGAGTAACGAGGTGCGCCTAGCTCAAGTTTCGTTAAAATCGGTTGTGTACCAAGCTTGAAGTTCTTCGTTACTGTAATATGGCTATCATTGTTCACAATCGTTACCGGAATCACAGATACGCCTTGCGTCGTATCTTTTGTGTTAGTATCCAATGTGATCAATAGCGTGCCATCGTTGTCTTTAGTGATTTTTGTGAATGTTGCAGCTGAAGTGTACACATCATAGGAACCTGCATTCGTCGAAGCAGCTTCACCGTATTGATTCACAGCTTTAGCTTTAACAATTACTTTGTCTGCATAAGCAATTGTGTCATTCGCGGATACGAAATCGATGCTTTTCATCACTTCGTCTTCACCTGTGAATGTTGCTTTGGTGTTGCTCACAGCCGTCTCATCCAAACCGCTCAAGTTTACAGTATACTCACCCGCACCGATCTTAGCATCTGTTAGTGTTAGTACTGCAGATTTTTTGTCAGCCGCGAATTCCGTCGTTGTTACAACATCAGCATTGCCTTTTTTCAAGGACAATTTCGCTTTGTCTGTATCAACTGGTTTATTGAACGTTACCGTTACTTTTTGTACGCCAGTTGCTTTCGCACTACTTACAGATACTTGGCCAGCCGGCACGTATTGTTGTTTCGCTTCATAAGCACCTGTCAAAAGAAGATCGCGAGTTGCGTTAGCCATACCGCCAAATGTACCATCTTCGCCGTTAGCAAGAAGTTTCAATTCAAGCGCTAATGCTACATAACCTTGTGCCCAACCGGATACTGTTGCATCTGTACCTGTTTTGCCTTTAGCTGCTTCGTCTTGACCAAGAACACGAACCAAGAAAGTAGCCAATTGTTCTTTCGTTACTTTACCAGCCGGGTTGTATTGACCTTCTGCATAACCATCAGTTACGCCAGCTGTTTTCAAAGCTTCGATGTAAGGAAGTGCATAACCGTTAGCCGCGTCGTCAACACTAACATCAGTGAAGCTGGATGTTTTCAAATCTTTGTTTACGTCCAGACCCATGATCAATGCTGCAACTTTTGCAAATTGTGCACGGTTCATTTCGTCTTTCAGACCGAAAGTTGTATCTGTTACGCCGTCGAAGATACCAGCGGAGATCATGGCATCAAATTTTGCTTTTGTAGCTGCATCCAGGTCTTTCAAGTCTGTGAAATCAGCAGACGTCTTAGCGAATGCTAGGGATGAGAACATGGAAAGAGCCATAGCGGATGTAAGGACTACGGAAAGAGTTTTCTTCATAAGGTTTTGTTTCCTCCTAATATTTTAAAAGTTTTTGTTATAAAAACTTGGAAATAACTCAGTGATTGCGCGACTCGCATGTAATTTCGTGTATCATTTCGTATATCATCTTTGCTACAAACTTAGTATACTATCAACCGACGTTTAAATCATTGATAAGTATTTTCCATGTTGATTGGCATAGTAGATTTATAAAACAAAAAAAGAAGGCCGATTGGCCTTCTTTTACTTAACTTATATTGATTAGTTTACAGTTACCGCAATTACATCGGATTTACCGCTTGGGGATGTAACTGTCAGATCAAATGTTCCAGTACCATCTACAGTGATATCACCGTTGGAGTTGATTGTAACATTTTTAACGTTGGAGGAGTAGTTGCTAGCTGAGAATGTTACACCCAGTACACCATTAGCTTTTTGAGCATCTTCTTTCTCATACTCAACACCATAGTTATCTGTAACAATTAGATCTGGATTGATGAATGCATTTCCACCAGTTTTTCCAATTGTCATCGTGCTGTCAGCTTCGACTTTGTCGACTGCAAGTGCATCATTTTTAGATGTCACAGCAACATTAGCAGTTTTAATTTCGCCTTTAATTGTTTTGTAGGATACGTTCAATGTAGCCGTACCTGTCTTGTTACCAAGAACATAAGCTTTACCACCAACAAGTGCTACTTTTGCAACAGCATTGTTAGATGTTGTAATGCTTGTGATTGTACCAGCTGGAAGTTTTACTGTGTCGCCAGAAGCGTTTTTAGCAGTAAGTTTAACTTCGCGAGCAAATACTTGAGATTTCGTTACGTCTTTAAGATCGTCAGCGCTGATAGCTGTTCCGCCCGTACCATACGTGGACCCAACAACAACGCCGCTATCACTCAGGTTGAACAATGTTGGAACAGCGTTCACGGAGTAAGTCAAATCGTCTGTTGCGCTAGCAACTGTGATCGTTCTAGTCAACTTGGAGATCTCAGTTCCGTTTTTCGTGATTGTTGCTGTGTAATCAGCTTTTGCACCTTCAGTAGCATTTTCTGTTGTGAACAGTGTGAACTCGTCATTGAATGCTTCGAAATCACCAGCTTTTTCACCTTTACCAAATGTCGCAGAAGTGATTGCTTCTTCAGCTGGGTTTTTCAAACCGATCGTACCATCAGCAGTACCTGTAGCAGTTACCTTGACATTTACTTGGTACTTGTTGTTCGAACCGTCAACATAGGTTGGAGCACTATTGCCTTGGCTATCTGTGAAGTTCGCATCGTCAAGTACTTGGCCGTATTGGTCGATAACAGCAAGCTCAATCGCAGAAGTAGCACCTTTAACCAACGCTTTCGCAGGATCAGTTACTACTTTGAAGTGATCAGGTACACGAGCGTCTGCAATTGTATAAGTTTTAGTTGAAGTGCTGTTTGCGTTAGCTGTTGCAATGATTGCTGTGATAGAAACTGCACCTTTAGATGTTCCGTTAATTTGGTTTAAACGGATCGTTCCTCTGTGCTCACCGGAATCTTCGATTTTAAGGCTAGTTGCACCATCAACTCCTGTTGCGCCAGAAACGTTAATGTTGATACGTTTAAGGTTTTCATCGCTAGTCAGATCATCAACACTTAGTTGGTTTCCTGCAGCATCGTAAGCAACAACTGGGATATATACATCTTTGTCGCCAGCAGCAATTACGTCGTTAAGATCGCCGATTTCAACTTTATTAGCTACTTTAGAAGAGTTGACGCTGATTTTACCACTCGCTGTTGCAGCTTGGTTAAATACAGTGAAGTTATAGTCGCCAGCTTTGTCAAGATCGTTCAACAAGGAGATCTTAACTTCTGGGATATCATTTCCGTTATCTTCTACTTCCGTTTTAACATCATCCGTTGAAATGTAGTCATTCCAAATCACAGTTGTTGTTCCGAATAACGGGCTTGTGGAGTTATTAACTTTGGCATTGATCAAAGAATCGTAAGAAATGTTGCCGCCGTATTGGTCAAACAGGTTAAGATCGAACTTAACGTTCTCGCCTTTACCGTTAAGTGCAGTACCTACAGAGTAACGAGCGTCACCAAGCTCTAATTTCGTCAGGATTGGTTGTGTACCAAGCTTGAAGTTTTTAGTAGCTGTGATGTGGCTGTCGTTATTAACAACCGTTACTGGAATAACAGATACGCCTTGTGTTGTGCTTTCATTCGCTGTATCCAAAGTAATCAACAAAGTGCCATCAGCATCTTTTGTGATTTTTGTGAATGTTGCAGCAGATGTGTAAACATTGTAAGAACCAGCATTTGTCGTAGCATTTTCACCGTATTGGTTAGAAGCTTTCACTTTAACGATTGTTTTGTCTGCATAAGCAATTGTATCGCCAGCATTTACAAAATCGATTTTTGTAAGAACTTCATCTTCACCTGTGAATGTTGCTGTTGTTTTGTCAACAGTAGCAGCATCCAAACCGGAAACAGTTACGGTGTAGTCGCCTTTGCTAACTTTAACATCAGTCAATGTTAGAACTGCGGATTTTTTGTCATCGGAGAATTTAGTAGTTGTAACTACGTCAGTTGTTCCTTTTTTCAATGCAACTGTAGCTTTGTCAGTATCAACTGGCTTGTTGAAAGTCACTGTTACTTGTTGAGCGCCTGTTGCTTTTGCTCCTGTTACGGAAACTTTACCAGCTGGTACGTATTGTTGTTTTGCTTCATAAGCACCTGTCAAAAGAAGATCGCGAGTTGCGTTAGCCATACCGCCAAATGTACCATCTTCGCCGTTAGCAAGAAGTTTCAACTCAAGTGCTAATGCTACATAACCTTGTGCCCAACCGGATACTGTTGCATCTGTACCTGTTTTGCCTTTAGCTGCTTCGTCTTGACCAAGAACACGAACCAAGAAAGTAGCCAATTGTTCTTTTGTTACTTTACCAGCCGGGTTGTATTGACCTTCCGCATAACCATCAGTTACGCCAGCTGTTTTCAAAGCTTCGATGTAAGGAAGTGCATAACCGTTAGCCGCGTCGTCAACACTAACGTCAGTGAAGCTGGATGTTTTCAAATCTTTGTTTACGTCCAGACCCATGATCAATGCTGCAACTTTTGCAAATTGTGCACGGTTCATTTCGTCTTTCAGACCAAAAGTTGTGTCTGTTACGCCGTCGAAGATACCAGCGGAGATCATGGCATCAAATTTCGCTTTTGTAGCTGCATCCAGGTCTTTCAAATCTGTGAAATCAGCAGAGGATTTCGCTGCGAATGCTAGGGACGAGAACATGGAAAGAGCCATAGCGGATGTAAGGACTACGGAAAGAGTTTTCTTCATAAAGTTTTGTTTCCTCCTAATATTTTAAAGTTTTTTGTTATAAAAACTTATAACCAACGGGACGACAGTTTGAATCATTTTGCCGATTCTATGTAGCTCCGCGTCTATCATCTCGGCTACATGAATCAGTATACGACAATCTATACTGCATTTCATTGATAAGTATTTTCCAGATGCAAGCTTTTTTTCAAGCGCCTCTATGAAATCTTATCTATAACATATCTTAACGTGCAATGATGAATAGACTATGAATAGAAACTTAAAATTAGCTTATAATAAACTGAAAGTAAGCTGAAAAAATCAAAGAAAAGACCCAACACACAAGTGTCGGGTCTTTCTATGATTTAAGGGACCATCTTCTGTTGCTTCATAACTCTATATCCGATAATCGATGCTTGAGCTCGTGTAAGCAGCTCAGTTGGATCAAAACGGACTGTCTCTTTCTTTTGTCCAGGCAGCAGTGCATTTGTAATACCTTCAATTAAACCAGCCTTTGAAACAGCTTCAACTGACGGTCTGGAGTAGGATTCAATGTTGTCGGCATCTGTAAATGCTTTTTGTAGTGTTGCCAATGACTTCTTCAAGTCAGGGTTCAACTTCATCTCAGCAGCCCTTGCGATCATAACAGCCGCGTCTTGACGTGTAATTGAACCACTTGGGTTAAATCGGTTGCTTGCTTGGCCGCGGACAATACCCGCTCTTGCTGCCGTTTCAATGTATTTATAATCGTATAGCATACCTACAGCATTATCGATCTTCAATACATCTGTGAACGTTCCGTTTCCGTCATAATTCAAAGGAATCTTGAATATTTTCACTAAAATCTGAGCAAATTCCCCGCGCGTTATATAATCATTTGGCCCAAAGGAGAATGTCGTTTTGGCTTTCATTACCCCTTTGGAGTAGAGAGTTTCCAACTCATTTCTTGCGAACGAGTGACCCGTCATATCATCAAAACTGCGATCCATGTACATAACTTGGTAATATCCAAACTTCTGGAACGGTACAGTGATCGTATTTTTATTATTATCTACAACGCCACCAATGTTTTTCCAACCATAGTCCGTTGTATTTGCGTAGTTCGGATAAATATCGTAGAAGAATACACTGATATATTTTCCGGCATCCTGACGAATAGAAGGATCATACAGAAGTGTTAGTGATCCGTCTTGCGTAGGAATAACGAGTTCATCATTTAATCTATTAAAGTAAGCTCTTCCTGAATTCGTTGTATCGTAAGGATCCATTCCTGTTCCGTTAAGCCCTTTACTTAGATCATCTGCCGAAGTCGTAGTTGAGTTAGGAGCCGGGATAAATCCAGCATCCATAAAATAGAGATCACTTGCTGGGTGGAATGTATTTTCAGGCAGTTTTGCGTTGATTTTTGACTTGTAATAGCCATTTGGCGTTGGATACAACGACTTGTCAACACGGCCATCATCAGAGTCCGCGATTCCAAACAGAATTTTACGCCCACTAGTAATGTACTGATTGTTATTGCTGTCCGGCTTGTTCCTCATCAGCTTTGTGTCTTTAGGGAATGTCAGTTGCAAGTTCCCGTTGAAGAGCTTGAACTTAGAATTCATATCCTCAAGACTTTCTGCGCCTTGTACATTGGTGTTTGTATTAAAGAGAACAAAGCTGCCGTTCACTTTCGTTGTACCACGTGTAATCGTAAACTTGATTGTATTTGCTCCAGGTTTTAGATTAGTAACTTGATACAAGTATTGATCTACAGACAATACAGTTCTTTTCGTTGCTACATCCTTACCAAATACAACACTATCTGCATTCTCAGCTTCAATAATAATATTATAGAAGTTACTGTTGATGTTAGCCTGCATGTCTCCTTTAGCATTTTTGATCAGGAGAGGTTGTACAACCGTATAGGGAACGTTTTGTCTTGTAATTGTAATGGATTTTGTCGCTGTAATGTTTGAATTATTTGTAATTCTAAATTCGAACACCACATCCGAGTTATCAAGCAGCTTAAACGCAGTTGTATCAAAAGACTGCAGAGACACAATGTTGCTAATCGCTGTAAAGTAGTCAACTCCAAGAGCTGTAACACTTTGGGAGTTTGCCGTTTGGTCGATAACTCCGATTGTACTTCCAATCGTTTGCTGATAAACTAACGCTTCGCCCTTGGAGTCCTTCGTATGAACCACCAAAGTTAATGCTTTAATAGCAGAAGCAGCTCCGTTAGCGTCAAGGCTTGTAAAAATCCCTTTAAAAGAAACGGTTCGCTGATTAGTTGTATACGTGTCCGCGTCTTTACCTGCAATAAACTGAGTCCCTGAAGTACCGTTCTCAACCGGTTTAATTGCAGTGAATTGTGGAGCGTCTGTCGTAAACAAGTAAATATCATAGGTTTGCTCTGTGATAAAGACATTATTCACATAGATCTTAAACTTTAATGTATTCTTTCCTTCCACCATAACTTTGGTTAGGTCAGAGTTAAAACTAGAAAGAGGTAGTGTAAACACATTTGTACTTGGATCGAAAACTGCATCATCAGTTCGAGTATCAAGCGTTACAAGGTTATCGTTCATAAACACTTCTACCTTGTTAAGAGGTACAGCAGGTGCGGTAAAAGGGTCTTGATAAAAGTTCACAAGTCTACCTGATATACAGGCTTCTGTTGTGCCGCATTTGAGATTCTTAATGTTCTTGATGGACATGCTGTTGGAAACATTATTGATTAATACATATGGAGCGTTGCTAATCGTCAATTTGTAATCCGTTGTACTGTAAGGTGTGCCTGTCCCCGCGGCATTGTTATACAGCTCAATGCTTAATTTCTTGTTACCATCACTTATCCCTTGCAAGATAAGGTCAAACTTATTCAAAGTTGCAGTAGAATCTGCAGACTTGGTAATAGGGTTACTATCTGGGAAATAAACGCCATCTAATTTTGTTTTAATGGATAGTGTTTTATCATTGCCATAAACATGAATGTTAGCTGGCAGCTCGTTAACCAAATTAGCATTGAGTAAGCTAAGTTCATTTTCAATAGTTCCGTTGCTGATTGTTGATTTATCAATGTACGGGTTTGCTGGATCAACATACTTAAATTTATACTCACTGATTACAGGCACTAAAGAATTAGAAATGTCACGGAAAGTAAACGTCAGACGTTGTTCATTCGCTGCAAAAGCAGGAATAGACGGTATTGTTATCGTTAAATCTTTAACCAAATACTCTAAGTCCCCGGCCGTATTACGAGATAAACTACTTGACACAGACTTATAAGTAGCTGATGAAACCGTTGCGCTCGTAACAGGTGTCGTAATATCCGTGCCACCCAAATCAATTTGACCAATAGACTGGTCATTTACAGCAACATTTACATACCGATAACGAAGTGACGTGCCTGAAGCATCGAGATCACTTTTTACGCTTGTCGTAAATGTCAAATCGCTTGTTTGAAAAGTAGGAATTGTAATGAGGTCTTTGGCTGAAGAAGGGCCCGCAGCCGTATCTTGAACCTTACCATTAAAAGCGAATGGTTCTCCATTATCATACCAAAGCTTTTTAACAACTTGATATTTATTCGTGTCGTTCGTAGCAACGAAGTTAATGATATTATCTCCGGGATTTAAACAAAAACTTGTAACGGAAGCACATGTAGTGGACGTTTTGTTCTTGTCATCACCTGTAAAATAGAAATAGCCGTCGTTACTTTTGAATCCTTGCTTAGGCAGAGAGTCGCCAGTTAGAGTTGCTTGAACAGCGCTAGCATTAGATGCTTTTGCTTTAATTTGAATACCTGTTGTCCCAGCCTTCAAAGGGCCTCTGTCCGTTGGATAGATTTTGCCATCCTCAAGCTGCGAATTATTGACCGTGAAGTCAGACAAATTCGTTGTTGGCGCATAATACAACCAACCTGGAGCTGAAGCTATCGCATTAGTTTCACCTAGATAGACAACTACTTTGTTTAAACCCTCAGTAAGTTGAATATTATCAAACTTCACAAGGTTCGAGCTGACAATCTGCGCCTTGTTATTCTTCTCTGTGGTTACAGCACCAGAGTTCATATTGGTAATTTCAAAATAGATCGAAGGAATCTGCGAGTCCGTTACATTCGTCATTTCTACGTTCAATGTAAACGGTAATTGCGTAATGCGCGTTACTAAGTTGTCATTGGTTGGTTTAGCGGCCGATGTACCCGCATTATCCGTCTCGGTGTAAAGGTTCTTAATTACTAGTGTTGATGCAGCGCTTACTGTCATCGTCGGCAGCATGCTAATAAGCAAAGTCACGATCAACATGAGACTTGCCCACTTTTTATTAAGTAATCTCAAAGCTAGTTCCTCCTTATGTAACCTTAATATTCATTATCGTCATGGCACCTTCGGCCAACCTGCGATCAGCCTCTCTTACTTTCGACAATCCCTCCCAAATCCTTCTATCATTCTACATATTGCGGCTTACTATCAAAAGTTCTTGTATCTTTCTTATCGGTCAAAACCTCGTAATTGTTTAGAGAAAGTAGGAAGTTCACAAAATAGAAAAAAAATCCAACCCGAAGGTTGGATTGAACGAACTTATATAAGTGCTATTTATTGCCCATCCGGTCGCTCTGTACAGGCTTACCAAGAAGCCTTTGCAGGAAGTTCAGTACCGGCTTACGACTTTTACTGATGATACCGATCGCTTCTGCTCCAACGAGCATCACGAGGAAAAGCGCAACAATGATCATAATCAGGCCCCAAGTCGAGTCTTGGGAAATGAACACTGAACATACAACGGCGCTACCGCCAAATACAGAGGCAATACCGTAAATGATCAGTACGCTTGTACGATGGCTGAAGCCGAGTTGCAGTAAGCAGTGATGCAAATGGCTTTTGTCCGGCGCCGAGATCGGCAGTTTATTTACATAACGGCGCATAATCGCGAAGAAGGTATCGGATAATGGCACGCCTAGAATCATAATCGGGATTAGGAGCGATACAACGGCCGCTTGTTTAAAGCCGAGGATCGACAGCGTCGCTAGTGCGAAGCCTAGGAATAAGGCGCCTGAATCGCCCATAAAAATCTTGGCCGGATGGAAGTTATAGAACATGAAGCCTACGATACTTCCTAGTAAGATTACAGCCAATAAAATAACAGTTACATTGCCCATCATAAGCGCTAAAACAAGAATCGTAGTAGTAGCAATACCAGATACGCCCGCTGACAGGCCATCGAGACCGTCAATTAGGTTAATGGCATTGGATACGCCGACGATCCATAATATCGTAATCGGGATACTCAACCAACCGATAGGCAGGTTCGTCTCTCCGAACGGAATGTTAACGAGATCGATTTTGAGGCCAAAGGAAACGACGATACACGCAGCAATAAGCTGCCCAAGAAGCTTCCATTTGGGGGATAGTTGAAAACGGTCATCCAGTGCTCCCGTGATGACGATTACTAACCCGCCGAGCAGCAAGCCAAACGCTGCATTGGAGTTAACGGCATCAAGTGCTGGAGAGACGACGAAATAAGCTCCGACAAAGGCAAGGAAAATAGCCAAGCCTCCGAGACGCGGCATAATTCGGGTATGAACTTTTCGATGGTTGGGGGCATCTACAGCTCCAACCCAGAAGGCAAATTTTTTGACCAGGGGTGTCAGCAGCACTGCAATAATGCAGGCGGCGATGAACCCAATCGCGTATAATCCATACATGTCTTCTTCACAGCTCCTCTTGTCTTGGGTGGCAGGTGATCCGCCGAAGAGAATTATACTCCCATTTGTCCACAAATACTACTGCTAAATTTGTCTGAAATGACCGTTTTCAGCCAATTTTCATAAAAATTTTCATGTTTTTGTGACTTTCTCTTTGTCACGCATCACTTTCATCGCGAATTTAGGGAGTAATAACATTCTTTTGTAGCGCCACGGCTCCTGTAACAGGCGGTAGAACCATTCAAGACGTAGTTTTTGGAATACAACCGGTGCTCTTTTTAGCTTGCCCGAAAGAACATCAAAACTTCCCCCGACTCCCATCATAACTGGAACGCCGAGCTGCCCTTTGTATTTGCCGATCCAAGGCTCCTGATTCGCTGCCGATCTCCCTACAAATAGAAGATCCGGCGCGGCATCTACAATGGATTGTATCACTTCAGCGTCCTGCTCATCACCAAAGTATCCGTCACGCACGCCTACAAGCTTGATTTCTGGGTAGTTCGCACGCAGTTTCTCAGCCGCCGCTTGGATCACTTCATTAGAAGCTCCCAACAGATACACTTTCCACCCTTTCGGCTCTCCAACTTTCATAAGCTCATGGAGCAAATCATAACCAGGAACCCGCTCAGCGACAGGATCTCCCACATAATTGGCCGCCCAGACGACGCCCGTTCCGTCAGGAACGATGAGCTCAGCACGCTGCATCATGCTCATATAAGCAGGATCGTCCAGCGCAGCCATAACCATAATCGGGTTGGCAGTTATAATCTGGTGAGGCTGTCTTTGTTCAATCGCCTTAGTTAGGTAGGCAACCGTTTGGTCCATGCTCATTTTGGAGACAGGAACCCCATATATGCGTACTTTGGGTATAGCTTGGGCAGATACAACTCCAGCTGGGGTCGTTGTTGATGTTGAGCTCATAGATATCTCTTCCTTTATGTGACGTTGGCTTTTACGTTTTGGTTGATTTTTTTTATTTATTAAAAAATGAAACGATCCGATTCGCAGGAAATTGCGCCTGCGCTTTAAGCTCCTCAATGGCGGCGCGCTTGGACGCCGCCCAAGCACTTGAGCCCTCCAGGAGACGCAGCGCCTCCTGGGTTAAAGCGTCGGCATCGAAACGAGCAGTCGATGCCGCGGCTTTCATGCCAAGCCTATGGAGGAACTGGTCGATCTTCGGATCGTACGAGATGCCGACCATAGGCACATACTGCGAGGCTGCATAGATCAAGGAATGCAGCCTCATCCCGATCAGCAGGTCGCATCCCGCGACCTGCGCGAGCATATCCTGCGGATGGACGATGCCCGGCACCATCTCCACCCGCGACCCGTGATCGCCCAAACGGTCGATCACGAACTGCGACGCCACCTCGTCCGAAGGGAGGTGGAAAGGCAAGAACCGCAGCCGCACGTTGGAATCGGCGGCGAGCAGCTTTGCCAGGGACCGCGAGAGAGCTTCCAGCTCCGAGCGGTCCTCGTTCCAGAAGCGGACGGATACGCCGACCGTCCGCACACCCTCTGCCGACCCGTTAGTCCCAGCCTCGCCGCGGAGCGGCAGGCCCATGACCGGGTCGGGCACGACCGTGATGCGCTCCCGCGGGAGGCGCATCTTCACAAGCAATTCCGCGGATTCCACATCGCGGACAGAGACATAGGCGCATCGTTTGAATACGCTGCGGATCCAACCGTCAAACATCCGGCGGTTCACCGGCCCGATGCCTTGCGAATAAATAAAAGTGGGCTTACCAAACCACTGTGCCATTTTCAAAACAGCCAGGTAGTACGGAATGGTCTTCGAGCTCGTAGCGTCCTGCAATAAGCTGCCGCCTCCGCTGATCAGACCGTCCGCTTCCCGCAGTGCGCGGAGCAGCGGGCCAGGCTTCATGCGGTGATACGATTGAACGCCGTACATCGCTGATGTTTTCTCAGGATTCGCGGAAAGCACGATTGGCTCAATGCGGATACCCTGCTCTCGGCCTTGCTCCTCCAAAGCGAACAAAATCGATTGAAGCACTGCCTCATCCCCGCTATTATCGAAGCCGTAATAGCCCGATAGCGCTATTTTGACAACTTTGGCACCCATCGTTTCCAACTCCTTGTGACAATTTCCCAAGCTGCGATCAGAACGAGGCCAATAATAGCGCCAAATACGATACCGTAGGTTATACGAATGAGAGAGATATGAAGAGGTGTATGCAAGTGAGCAAACGTATCAACGATTGAGAGCTGCCCGATTACACCTACGAAAATCAAGTAAATTGCATGTCTATAGCGGACAGATAGATAAGCCCCAAGTAAGAATATCGGGTGGGCTACCAAAAACTCCTTCGTCCGTGGACGTACGCCAAGCGTATTCTCTAGGAACGAACGGAATAATTTCTCCACTGTTGAGGCTTGTCCCTCGTTACCTGTACGCGACAAGTAATAAAAGATAGCAGCTACCGCAATACCGGCAATAACAATCCATAACACGCTAATAAAAGATGTAAGGATACGGCGAATATTCATTATTTTATCGCTGTAAGTGTTATTCTCACTAAAGAACAACAAGTACACGCCTGCGATTGCAATTGGAAGCAAATGCAGCATACCCACACCGCGGAACTGCTGCAGAACGAGCGAATACGTGATGTGATTGAGCAGGGCAACCTCATAGATGACACCCAGGAACGAAATCGCCGATGTTTTGATGAGCGTCCATAACGCGAAAGCAAGTCCTGACTTCCATTTGGCCGCAGCTCCCGAACGAATCGTCCGTATAGCCAGCATAATGGCTATGCTCGGAGCAGAAATAGCCGATGCTAAAGCAAGACCCTGCGCATACAAATTAGCTGAAAGGGTGTGCAGGGCAACCAAGCCAAGCAGACCGAGTACAAAAAAGACCAGTGTGGCTTCCGGAATAAAGAAAGAAATCATGAGCACGATCAAGCTCAATCCGCCAATCAACATAAAGACGCTGGCTACCTTCTGCCAAGCTGTCGCTTTTACCTCAAACGGCTGAGCTACGCCAAGTGTAAACCCGGCCTTCTGTATGCGCGGAATCGCCCCATCCTTGCCCTGCAAGCTCTCATAAAAAGCGGAGAGAGGATCCGCTAACTTGCCTTTATCCAGACTCTTAACCGGCTTGCCATTCAGGAAGACCATTCGAATATTGCGATCTTTCACCGCAAGCACGAACCGGTCCGCAACCCCTTGGATGCGATCTTCCAGCTCAGCCTTTTTCAACGGCTCTGTCAGCTTCTCGCCGTCTTTTTCCGTAAAAGAATGCAGACGAACAACATTATAATTCGTTTGTTTCGCTAAGGTGTTGAACCCTTTTTGCGGCTCTTTCAATAGTTCGATAGCTGCTAAGCCGATGCCATTTTTGTTAAGCAAATCAGCCATTTTGTTGAGATTCACTTCCGTGTTCTCTTCCGTATAGCCTGGAACTTCATTGCCGTCGACAATGATGCGTCTCACACCCAAATCATACATCTGCTTTAGGAACCTATCCATCTCATTCGTGACGAAAGGACGGCGGTTCGATAGACGAATCACGATTTGGAATCCTTGTTCCTTCAGCTTTTGCAGCGTAATCGGATCTGGATCCATGCTTTTGATGGTGGCTTCGTCCATGCTCATTTGAATGATAAGCCCATTACGATTTTTGAAGCTCCAAGGTTTAATGCCAACGTTTAGGTCAGCAAATGTTTTCTGAATTAATGGCTCCAACTTCTGCTGTGTTGCACTATCCTTGAACAGCACATAAGTGAAGTTCTCGTTAGGATCCCCAAAAGTTTGGGTAAGCGCGGCTGCATCCCTTGAGTTGTACATCTCAATGTGGCGACTCTCTTTGAATTCAGCCAATGTGCTTTCATACACGGCCATGGATCCGATGCCTGCAGCCTTCATATTCTTAAGCTGCTGCGTAACGAAGCTCTGCGGGTTTGTTTGTATATCCGCGATATCCAATAAGTCACGATAGTCAAAAACGAACTCGACGTTCTTCGTCGAAGTTTCGGTTTGGTGACGCGTGTAAGCTAGCGGAAGCGAGCCTAACATGCCAATAATGACGAGCCACCATAATACATTTTTGAGCGGGTTATTCCAAGTTTTATACCAATTCACCAATTGTCCACTCCTTAGAGCATTTACTTTCTATTCCCATATACACTCGAAAACCCCTCCAGCTCCCAAGCCCAGGAAAATAGGCCAAATGAATGCGGATTTATTCCATCTATTCATTAGACGACCTATCCCTGACTTAGGTTCTGAAGAGGTTCAATTGATCCTATTTCATTATCCGTCTACACGGCTAAGCACATATTGAACGATGCGATCCATCTGTTCCGCGGCTTCTGTTCCTGTTGTTCCTTTGACTGCAAAATAGAACTTAATTTTCGGCTCAGTTCCCGACGGACGCAGGCAGAACCAAGAACCGTCCTCCAGCTTGAATTTCAGCACATTCTCAAGCGGAAGTCCGTTGACGCCTTTAGCATAGTCTTCCATATCCGTTACACGCGTACCGCCGATTTCTGCCGGTGGGTTCGTTCTCCACGCTTCCACCATGCGTCCGATTTGTTCTACGCCGTCTTTCCCTTTAAGCGTCCTTGATTCCAGTTTTTCCAAAAAGTAACCAAAGGATTCGTACAGCTCTTGCAGGACTTCATATAAAGTTTTGCCTTGCTTCTTATAATAAGCTGCCGCTTCGGCGATAAGCATTGCTGCAATAACCGCATCTTTATCTCGGGCGTAGTCTCCAGCCAAATAACCATAGCTTTCTTCGTAACCAAATAAGTAAGTATACTCACCTGTTTGCTCGAATTGCGTCATTTTCTCACCGATATATTTAAAACCGGTTAACGTATTTAACGTCGGAATGCCATAATGGCCGGCGATTACCGCACCCATTTCGCTGGTTACGATTGTTTTGATAACGACGCCGTTCGCAGGCAGTGTTCCACGTTCTTTCAGGCTTGATAATAAATAATTAACAATAATAGCCCCAGACTGATTGCCTGTCAGAACAAAATACTCACCATTTGGATCTTTCACCACTGCGCCCATGCGGTCGGCATCCGGGTCAGTTCCGATAATGATATCGGCATTCCAATCCTTCGCCTGTGCGATAGCGAGCGTGAAAGCTTCGCGTTCCTCCGGATTTGGAGACTTCACCGTCGAGAACTGCGCATCCGGCAGTTCTTGTTCAGCGACAACACGGACTTGTCCAAAACCAACCGTCTTCAGCACTTCCCGCACCGGCACATTACCCGCTCCATGCAGAGGTGTGAAGATGATACGGAAATCGTCGCTAATTTCCTTGATGACTTCCGGATTCTGACTAATCGCGGTTACTGCTTTTATGTAAGCTTGATCGACATCTTCGCCTAACCAAGTAAGAAGTCCCTGCGCCTCTGCTTCCTGTTGGCTCAGTTTCTTCACTTTATCGAAGGAGTCAATGCTCTGAACTTCAGCAATCACTTGCTCCGCAAACTGAGGAACAAGCTGTCCGCCGTCTGCGCCATACACTTTATATCCGTTATATTCAGGTGGGTTATGACTTGCTGTTACGACGACGCCTGCTGTCGCACCCAAGTATCTTACGGCAAAAGACAGCTGAGGTGTAGCATGCAGCGTCTTGAATAGATAAGCCTTAATGCCGTTACCTGCAAAGACAAGGGCAGCCTCTAATGCGAACTCCGGCGACATATGACGTGAATCATAGGCCAGGACAATGGAAGGACTTTGCACGCCTGTGCTGTTCACATACTGTGCCAGACCTTGGCTTGCGCGTCCAACGGTATATACATTGATTCGGTTCGTTCCAGCGCCAATTACGCCGCGAAGACCGCCTGTACCAAATTCAAGATCTTTGTAAAACCGATCCTCAATTTCCTTCTCATCTTCCCGAATTGCTTGCAGTTCCTTTTTCGTTTCTGCATCCACTGCTGGATCGTTCAGCCATAATTGATACTCTGTTTGTACACGCGTCATAGTAGTCAGGTTCATCTCCTTTTTATCTATGGGGTTATTTATTAGCAAGGGCGAACATAAGTTCACCTTCGACTACCACTTTGTCGCCTACTTTCGCTACAGCTTGGCCTTTGACAATCGTGCCTTTAACACGGGTAATGGTCATTTCTAACGTTAGCGTATCGCCTGGCACCACTTGCTGACGCCAACGAATGCCGTCTGCGCCAGCAAACAACCCGATTTTGCCTTTATACTCCGGCATCGAGAGCACGGCTACAGCGCCGACTTGTGCCAAAGCTTCAATAATCAGCACACCCGGCATAACCGGATAGCCTGGAAAATGTCCAGCAAAGAACGGTTCATTCATTGTGACATTCTTGATTCCTACCGCTTTGACACCTTCTTCTACTTCCAAAATGCGGTCAACGAGCAGAAAAGGAGGGCGATGCGGAATTATCTCTTGAATCTGATTGATATCTAACATAACAGGGAAAGCTCCTTTCAAATTGCTTGTATAAAATACAAGGTAATCACTTACAATACAGGTGTCCCTTCATTAACTGCAGAAGTGAAGGTTCATATAGGGGGAGCTTATGTAAAGTGGTCTGTGCACAGTCCCCTACATAGGCTCTTTTTACGTTTTGTATCTATTTGGTCTTGGCCCTTCGGTTTAACAACAGGAATTGAAAAATATAAATGAAGGAAGTTAAGAAGGAAACCCCGATCACGAACCACAAGTACGTAATCGCGAAGTCTACATGGAATACAATGAAGAGAATGGCGAAATAGTAAAGCACTGTCGTTAATTTCCCCATCAGGTTGGCTGGAACGGTTAATTTGCCCCTGAAATGAAAAAAAGCAGAACCCATGATCATGCCCAGGTCACGAATGAATATGGCCGCTGCTGCCTGCCAAGGTATCATCCCCGTAATGAGCAGAGAAAGTATGACTGCAATCATCATGCACTTATCCGCAAGAGGGTCCAGCATGACGCCAACAGGCGTAACCAAACCTCGAGTTCTGGCAATATAACCGTCTAAGATATCTGTGAGCCCCGCTGCCAATAAGATCAGGAAGGCAACCTGAATGTGGCCGCTCAAAAAAATGACGAGGTACACGGGGATTAGAACAAACCTGCTTATGGTGAGCATGTTCGGAATATTCAAAAGACCCCTCCTGCGCCTATTATCTGGTATCTGACGATTAGCCTTCATTCATTATACATTTGCTTACACAAAAATAAAACTCCCAATACGGGAGTTTGAATTAATTCGCAAAGACCAAATCGTATAAATGCCGCCAAGTGCTCATATGGAAGATCTCTGCAGCCGGTTGATGACCCAGCTTGGAGTATCCGACCCATAGTCCGATGTAAACGGCCAGCACGCACAGTACAGGAATACGTATGATTTTGAAAATAAGCCATATAATGTCCAGCCATTTCGGCCTTGGTGCTTTCTTTTTTGGAGCAGGCTTGTCTGACATCGAGCCCTATCCCTCCTTTTCTACAATCAAGCGCGCAAATTATTCGCGAAATTCATCATCTGATCGGAAGATGTAATCGCCCGGGAATTGAGCTGCAGCGCTCTTTGCACCATCACGAGATCCGTCATTTCATCGGCAAGCGTCACGTTCGATTGCTCCAAAAATCCCTGCATCAAGGTAACCCGATTGTTCGTTGTATCTAACCCCGGATTCACATTTTGCAAAATATTCGCCTTCTCAGCCTCTGTAATTCCCGCCGGGAGCGAGTATAGGTTGTCTCCAGCATCTTGGAGCAGCTGCGGACGCACAACGCGAACCAGCTTAATTTGACCCAAATTCATCGGCGCAGCACTCGGATCCTGCTCACTGTAGCCATTGATTGTGCCGTTTGCTTCAACGACAGGTCTCAGGCCTGCAGGCACGCGAATCAGTTTACCATCCACACCCGTGACAAAATGGCCCTCTTTGGTCGCCAGCACCGTATCGCCCGTAGCATCAGGCGTCAAACTGAACGCACCGTTACGGGTCCATGCCGGCTGGAACACCTGATTGCCATTTCCGTCTACCTTACTGACAGCCACTTCAAACAAGCCGTCTCCCTGAATCGCAAAGTCCGTGACATTGCCCGTAGACTGAATAGGTCCTTGCGCAAGGTTCGTTTGGATTTGCACCAGCTTCGATCCCCATCCTTGGTTGAAACCAAGCGGTGAGAAACGCCCTTGCTGGCGGAAGCCTTCCGGCTGCGATTTGACATTGGTCAGAACGTCTTCAAAGGACGCTTCTTTTTTCTTAAAACCGGTTGTGTTTACGTTCGCTATGTTATTGGACAGAATATCCAGCTTTTGCTGTAAGCTATGCATGGATACCGATGAGTTGATCATGGAATTGTTCATGTTTGGCCCCTTCGCAAGCTAGATTAGACACGCCCTACTTCGTTCGCTGCCTTGTCCATACTTTTATCATAAGATTGAATGACTTTCTGATTCGCTTCATAGGCGCGAAGTGCAGACATCATATCCACCATGGATTGCGCAGAATCCACATTGGAACGCTCGATAAAGCCTTGGCGAACCTCAATTTGATCGCCTGCTGCGACCTGCGTAACTGTCGCTTCATCGCCTGGATTAATCCGCAGTAAACCGTTACCTTCTCGCAGCAACAAGTTCGGGTTCTCGGCACGCGAGAGCATTAATCCTACAGGTTGTCCAGCCGCATTCAGCAGCGGTTGGCCGTTCCCGTCGAGGAACTCCCCCTTGTCTGTCACCTTGAAGGTGCGGATCGGTTGTCCAGCTCCATCAATAAGCAGCAAAGGTTGTCCATCCCGACCCAGCACTTGATTGCCGTTGGCATTCACCAATTGACCTGTCGTATCAACGGTAAACTTACCGTTCAAGGAATAACGGGGCTCGCCCTGCGCATTCATCACGGTAAACAGAGCCTGCGGTTGAAAAGTGCGTTCGCCATCTGGACTCACGTATTTCCCTGAAGCGTCAAAAGCCATGCCCGGCACTTGGATATTTGAAACTAAGGCAAAATCGAAAGGATTTTGCGTTTCCTGCAAGTCACCTTGTGCGTGAATGGAGATATTTTCCTCAGAGAATACGCCTAGACTCATCTTCCCAATCGGAGCTGTCGAGGCACCTTGTCCACCGCGTATCGTAGAAATGAGCATCTCCGGGAACGAGCGTGACAAAGCATTGCCTTGCTTAAAACCCGGGGAATTAATGTTGGCAATATTATTCGTAACGGTATCATGTCTGCGCTGCTCGGAAATCATTCCTGCCGCCGCGGTATATAGTCCTCTTAGCATCTCTTCACCCTCTTGGATAAATTGTCTAGTTAAATTTACGCTTGGAAACTTTATCTAAGTTGTCGAGCATAATTCCAGTTCCTTTAACCACGCAAGACATAGGATCTTCCGCGATTAATACCGGAACTTTCAGCTCGTCCGCTAACAATTGATCCAGTCCGTGCAGCAAAGCTCCTCCGCCCGTCAGAATGACGCCGCGGTCAATAATGTCTGCGGAAAGCTCAGGCGGTGTCCGCTCCAAAACGCTCTTTGCAGCCGTTACGATGGATGAAACTGGATCCCACAGGGCTTCCTGGACCTCACTGGAGTGAATTGTAATCGTAAGCGGCAATCCCGATACCATATCTCTACCGCGAATATCCATCTCTTGATCTCTGCCATGTGGATATACCGTTCCGATTTTCAGCTTGATGTCTTCGCTTGTCCGCTCACCAATCAGCAGCTTGTACTTATTCTTGATATACTTCGTAATCGCGATGTCGAATTTGTCACCTGCGATTTTGATGGAGGAGGAGGTGACGATGTCGCCCATAGATAGCACAGCTACATCCGTCGTCCCTCCGCCAATATCTACAACCATGTTGCCGCTAGGCTGGAAAATGTCCATGCCGGCACCAATTGCCGCTGCCTTCGGCTCTTCTTCCATGAATACCTCTCGGGCACCGCTGCGCTCAGCCGCTTCGCGAATCGCCTTTTGCTCAACCGAGGTGATGTTGGTAGGGGCGCAGATCAAGATCCGCGGATGCGAATACCAGTTCTTGCCCCCTACTTTTGCAATAAAATGCTTCAACATCATTTCTGTAATATCAAAGTCTGCGATAACGCCATCTTTCAATGGACGAATCGCGATAATGTTGCCCGGAGTTCTACCGACCATACGGAAAGCTTCTTCTCCTACAGCAAGCACGCGTTTCGTATCGCTTTCAATCGCTACTACAGATGGCTCATCGAGCACAACGCCGCGTCCTTTCACATGAATGAGCACGTTTGCCGTGCCGAGATCTATTCCAATATCCTTGCTTAACATTTCAAGTTAATCCTCCCTAAATCTACCGTCCATCCCGTGAAGAATCGGCGCTCTTATAGATAGTTCTAATTATAAGCTAAATTCGCTGTAATTGCATTAATTCCTCTTTTTCCGTGAAATTTCGACAAGTCCAGTTGTAGGAAACCGTCGGGATGAAGGTACTTTTAGGATTTGACCGTGACTAAGTTATCGGAGTGCTTCGGGTTTCGCGTCTTACGATACTTAATTTTCGTCGCTTCTCCTCCCCTTAGATGTCGGATGGACTTGTGATACTCCAGAATGTGCTTCACCTGGTTGGCCAGGTCCGGGTTGATTTCCGGCAGTCTTTCCGTCAAATCCTTATGCACCGTGCTCTTGGAAACACCGAATTCCTTCGCAATGGTGCGAACCGTATTCTTGGTCTCGACGATACAGGTACCAATCTTAATGGTTCGCTCTTTGATGTAATCGTGCACTCCCCTCGCCTCCCTACTCGAGATAGTTTGGTAAAGTATATGAGGGGCATGACTAGATATTCTACGTAACCAAGCCTGACAAGCCCATTTCCCATATTTATTTTCAAAAAAATCAGGAAATAAGGGCATATGCGGTCCTTTTTGGCAAGGACAAGCCTGTTTTGTGCGCTATGTAAAGCAGATCTGGACATGAATGTCCCGGGCGGTTAATGCAAAAAAGCAGCAGGATATACCCGCTGCCCTCATTCTATGTAGGCTGGTTGGTGACAAAACCAACAGTTCGCCTTTACATCCCTAACGGATTACTGTTTAGCATTTAAAATCGTTTCCGGATTTACAGCGGCGTTATCGGTAACTTGACGCACTTCAAAGTGCAGGTGCACGCCGTCTTCCTTCTCGAACTCATTACGTCCCGCTTTGGCGATGACGTCGCCTTTTTTCACTTCAGCGCCCTTCGTCACTTTCACTTCAGCCAAGCTTTGGTATACGCTGATCAAGCCATTGCTGTGAGTAATTTCGACAAGACTGCCGACAACCGGATTTTGCTCAACCGCGGTCACTTTACCGCTCAAAGCGGCCAATACATCAAACGCTGCACCATCTTTGGCTTTCAAATCGATCGCAGTATGCGGCGTCAATTGATCATTGTACTGAATCATTGCCGCCTGTTTCACTTCATTTGTTGCATTGACATCATAGAACGGGATGGATACATCAACTAGCGATCTGTCTTTAACTGGCCATTGCATAGCCTCGGCTGGTGCGTTAACGGCAACCGCCCCATCTTTGGAATTGTCAGGTGCTTGATCATCGCTGCTTACCTTAATGCCCAGATCTTCTTGGCTGACTGTTTTCGTCCCAGTGTCCTGGTACACCCACATTAAGGTTAAGATAATTGCCGCTGCTGCTACATACGTTGCTGGGAATACCCACTTCTTAGCAAGCAACTTCTTCCATGCGGATGGACTACCTTGTGCCCCTTGAACAGTTTTAGGAGCTTCTTCTTTTTGAAAACCTTTGTTTTGATCACTCATGGTTAATCACCTCATCAACCATTCTTGACACATTTAAAGGTTTTATACTTGAAGAAAGATATTTTTATAGAAACATTGCTAACTAAGATTTCGGGATAAAAGGTGCCGCTTTTTCAATAGAGATACCCGTATAATAGTAGGTTACGATTTGCTCCGCTGTCTTGCCTTCTTTGGCCATTCCGTTAGCGCCCCATTGGCTTAAGCCAACTCCATGACCGTATCCGTAAGTCGTAAACGTAATTTTCGACCCGGACCATTTCCAAGCGAATTGAGAGGATGCTAGTCCTAGCTTCTCTCTTACTTCACGACCGGAGAACGTTTTTCCTCCGATTGTCATTTTTTTGATACGGTGGCCCGTTGACCACTCTAGCACTTTCATGCTTCTCGCTCCGGTTCCGGTGGTCGCTATACTCGTAACTCCAAGCTTCTGCAGCATTGTTTTGTAAGTAATATCTACGGTTTCTTGGTAGCGAGAAGACAACTTCATATCCCATGGGCTCGGCACGCTGCGCAAATAGGGACTCTTAAACGGCCAGTAATCTTCCGAGTTTTCGGTATATCCGTTACTTGTCGAGAAAAAAGTTGCATTGATAGGCTTATGCCCGTAGGTCAGAATCATATCTTTCGTTTCGTTTACGGCTCTATCGATTTTTGCCATATTCGTCTCATACGAACCTGTGCCCCACTTCTCTTTTAACTCTTGATCGGTCAGGTAGGCTTGATGTGCGGTTGTGTCTGTGACGAGCGCATCATCTACAGGCATATTGCTATAATCCTTCTCTAGCACTCTCCGAACCACGTATGTTCTAGCAGCCATCGCTTGCGCTTTTAGCGCCTCCAGTTCGAATTCAACTGGCATTTCTGCAGCTAATACACCCTTTACATACTGCTCCAAAGGGACTGTTTCGACTACCGACTTCTTTGTTAAATAGACCGGGATCATCAAACCCTGTTGCGTAACTGTCTCTTGATTGGGGCCATAGTCGGTCGTTTGAGCTGAAGATGGGTCGCCGTCCGAAATCTTCTTGACTAGCAATCCAGGAACAAGAATGATGACAAAGAGCATAGAAGACAAACAAACGGCCATCCATAGGATGACCCCGCGGCCAGGAACACGTTTTTTCTTCAACATTGTCTCAGTAGCCTCCATAAGCGCGTTTACTAGCAGGTATTTTGGTATGACTTAGCTTATGAGAGGCATTGGTAGAATAGAACACGAGGCTAGGTCTATTTCTATGTTGCTCTCTATATGAACATTGCTATCGAAATTGGGCCGGCACTCCCCTATATTGTACTTAATGCAGTGTTTTTAGCTGAAAGCTGCTGAATCGTCCTGTTAGGACGAGCTCGTTTCTTATCTACAAATAAAAAACCGCCGGATCTCCTGAGGCCGCTGAAAAACTTTACGTTTTTTCAGCCCGGTTACTTGATTTCCATGAAAAAGCAGACATTTACCCCCATTTTGGGGTCGATGTCTGCTTTTTGTTTACACGTCTAATTTTAGTATTCGCTTCAGATTTACCGCGAAAATCGCCAGTGCTCCTTGTAATTCCATACCTAACAGACCTGAGGATGTAGCTACATCATACCCGTGTCGGTGTTTAAGTTCACTATTTTTGGCTTCAATTTTGTAACGTTCCTTTGACTTTTCTTTGAAATACTCACTCTCTTGGAACGCCATTTGTTCGGAATGCTCATCAGATTTGATGCTCACGGAGTAGGTTTTGCTTTTTGCGTCTTCTTTGTAGCAGCCTTCCTTAAAGGGGCAACGTTTACACTTCTCAACATCAAAATAATAAGTGTCAACTTGGTTTTTACCCACGCCTTTCTTGCCTTGTCTTGCTTTCCGGATCGCCATGTGGCCAGCCTTGCATACGTACAAGCCCGCGTCTTTGTTGTATTCAAATTCCTCCTCTTTCTTCCGTCCACCCTGACTAATCTGTGGATTTAGTTTCGCGACCAATTCAATATTGTTTGTTTTGCTGTATGTAAGGTTGTCTTTTTCCGAATAGGCGGTGTCGCCAATAACCGTCCGTACGTCTATACCGGCCGCTTGGCTTTTCTCGATCAGCACTTGTAGTTGCTTTCCGTCATTCTTTTCACCGGTTGTCACGATGGCCGCTGTAATAATACGTTCCTCACTCATGGCTAAATGGGTTTTGTAGCCGAAAAACGAAGAATCTGCGCTTTTGTGACCCACGCGGGCGTCTTGGTCGTGAGCTATTCTAAGCTGCTCTACGTCGTCCTCCACAGTCTCCTTTAGAAGATTCAGCGGCTCTAAGATCTTAGGCACTTGCGCAATTCCCGATTCCATCTCAATGATTCGAATCAGTTTTTGGCAATATGTAATTTCATCTTCGAGCCTATCTGTCGTGTTCTTTGCCGGGAGTTTGGCTTTTATGGATTCGTCCATGGCATAAACGGCTTTTCGCAATTTTCGTGCACGGTCCTGCAGGATTTCTTGTGGGGATTTCTGATTGTACCGAGCTTTTGTATGGGTAGCGTCAACGATAATCGCGTTACTCTTGAGAATATCTTTTTCAATCGCAATCGTCACTGTTTTACCAATGAGCATATCGAGCAGATTGAGGTCCTTCAGGCGCAGCTTGCGAAACTTTGTAAGGGAACTCGGGTCGATGACCGGATCCTCTGGTGCCATATTCAAGAAGTATTTGAACGAAAGATCGTACCTGGACCGCTCGACGATATCCACGTCGGATAATTCGAAGATGGCCTTCAGCAACAAATATTTAAACATGCGAATAGGGTCGATAGCGGTTCGACCGTTGTCCAAACAATACTTATCTTTCAATTCCTCATAGATGAAAGAGAAGTCAACGAGTTCGTTGATTTGACGCAACATATTTTCTTTTGGAACGACAATATCATATAAAGCTGCATAAGGGCTAAAAACCATTTCTTGTTGCTGCTGAATCATAATTTCACCCGCTCTCCCATGTTGCTTTTATTATAAGACAAAAAAGGAGTAGGCTCCTCAATTATTTAGGAGCCTACTCTTTTTCAGGGGGCGAACTTTTTCAGCGGCCTCGATCTCCTCCGGCGGTTTCTTTCTATTCATCCTATGCTAAGGTTGGCTGGATATTGAAAAAGCCCAGCTCCGCAGCTTCCTGCTCCACTTGTTGCGGCACCGAACGCGATATATCGGCACCAAGTCCACGCAGGACGTCGGTAATGTCGACATACCCGCGATCAATATGGTGAACCCCCGTAATCTCGGTCTCACCCTCCGCAGCCAGCGCCGCCAAAATCAACGCCGCTCCAGCACGCAAATCGGTTGCGCACACCTTTGCACCGCGAAGTTTAGCATTTCCGCTCACGATAGCAGTGCGCCCATCGACCTTAATATGCGCGTTCATGTTCGCGAATTCTTCCACATGCATGAATCGATTCTCGAACACAGTCTCGGTCACGAGACTCGTGCCGTCCGCCACCATCAGCAGCGCCATCATTTGCGACTGCATATCGGTTGGGAAGCCTGGATACGGCAGCGTCTTCACGTCAACTGCGCGCAACGGCCCCGTAGCACGAACACGGATACCATTTTCGTCTTCTTCGATGACAACGCCCATTTCCTGCATTTTGGAGATAACAGGACGGAGATGATCCCCGATGGCGCCTTCCATGTACAGTTCACTGCCGGTAATAGCTGCAGCGATCATATATGTACCCGCTTCTACGCGATCCGGAATAACTGTATGTACAGCTCCACGAAGTTTTTCTACGCCTTCTATGCGAATAACGCCTGTTCCTGCGCCGCGAATAATCGCACCCATCGCATTCAAATAGTTAGCCAAATCGACAATTTCCGGCTCTTTGGCTGCATTCTCAATGATGGTTGTGCCTTCAGCAAGCGTAGCAGCCATCATAATATTCTCTGTCGCGCCAACGCTGGCTACATCCAAATAAATTTTAGCACCCTTCAGGCGCCCTTTCACTCTGGCTTCGATATACCCTTGACCCAACTCAATATCGGCCCCCATTGCTTCAAAGCCTTTGAGATGCTGGTCAATCGGCCTCGTGCCAATTGCACAGCCGCCTGGAAGAGAAATTCTCGCTTGCCCTCTTCTTGCCAGCAATGGCCCCATAACAAGGAACGAGGCTCTCATTTTACGAACTAAATCGTATGATGCTTCGCATGTGTCAATGCGTTCTGCACGAACGCGAATAACCTGTCGATCATAGTCGACTTCTATGCCTAAGCTTTGTAATACTTTATTAATGACTAGTACATCGTCAAGGGGAGGCGCATCGTGGATGACGCTTTCACCTTCCGACCCCAGAATGGAAGCTGCAATAATCGGCAGTACCGCATTTTTCGCTCCGTTGATTTTCACATTGCCAGCTAACTTTCGGCCACCGCGGACGATAATTTTGCTCATCATGGTCCCTCCGCGCACTTATTTTAATTACAAGGTTTTGCACATTTCCTAAGTTTATCATCACAAGCCACATAGATACAACTGTGTTCTTTTGGTATTCTGAAACACCATCATAGAGTTCGAAGAGGATCTCAATTTTGGATCCGTTCTACTATCCATTGTTGACAACAATTTAAAGCATTATTCGAAAAAGGCAATTAAAACATCTTTCCGAAGCCCATGGAGAGACCTAAATATTGAATGAAAAAGCTTGCAACCAGATGACCCAATCCAATAGAAAGCAGAATCTGCAGCATAATGGCTTGCGCGCCTTTGGGGTTCTTAAGCAGCACATCAAAGCGGAACGCTTGCAGCGCCCACCACGCCAAGCCGATACATAGAATATATACAACAATGTCGACCATATTCATGAGCGATGCATATTTCGCGGCCTCATTCCATTTGTCTGTTTCTCCCATAGGTCACTCCTCTTCGGTTCTACCGATTCATTACTTTCACCAGCATAGAGACAAATTCAGCGCGTGTGGCCTGCTCATCAGGATGGAAGGTACCGTCCGAGTAGCCGGATACCCAGCCGTCAGCCCACATTTGTTTGAGGATACCAACCCCCCAATAGGACTCATCTACATCTTTAAAAGGTGAATTGCCCCGCTTCTTCCCTGTCATATTCATGCTTCGGGCAAGCATTTGTGTCATTTCCATCCGTGTAAGCGTACGATCGGGTCCGAAAGTCCCATTTGGGTATCCAGACACAATGTCTGCTTGCAGCGCTTTGGCTACGTAATCGTAAGCCCAGTGCGAAGCGTCCATGTCGCTGAATTTCAGCTCTTTGCGCTTAGACAATTTTAAAGCTCTTGTCAGCACAGTCGCTGCCTCAGCTCGTGTAATCGATTGATTCGGAGCAAAACGATAGTTTCCATAGCCGCTAATCACACCCTGCTCCGTCAGCTTGCTAATCGCATCTTGCGCCCAGTGCCCCTCGATATCGGCATACCCGCTGATCAGGGTGTAACTGGCAATTTTCAACCGATACATTTGACTCATAAACCACTGACTTGCTTGTAGCTTAATATAATAGGTGCCTGCATTCAGCGTCTTCTCAACGAAAAGTTGATCAGTCCCATAATCGTTTTTATAAAACCCTTGTTCCTTCATCGAACTATCATACAGTGTTGCGTACATCGTCCGGAAAGGCGGGATATTCGTTAACCGAACTTGCGCCAAACCATTCTTGGTCATTCGAAATTCAAACCAATCGACGTCTTCATTGTTATTGAATAATCCTTCATACACCGAGTTCATCGCTGCAAAAGTCGCCTGATACGACTTGTCATTAGGTTCATTGGGGTCAATCAGCTTCGGCGAATATTCGATTTCAAGCGTATACTCACCCGTGATCGGCTCCGTATAATCCTTCACATTGCTAATGCGGATATAGTATTGCCCTGGAAATACATCCATTTGCGAGCTGATTTCAATCCCGCCATCTCCGCCTTGATCGATCGTAATCGCCTTCTCCCCTTCCTTCTGAAAAAGGATCATCGGATCAATACGACCTGTATCCACGGAAAGTTTCAACCGAATCGTACCTGAATGCTCGAGGGGAAGGACGAACCAATCGACATCCCCTTTTTTATGAAAAGTCCCGCGGATCGTTTGACTGCGTTCAGGGAGTGCAAATGCTTGATACTGCTTATCGTTATTTTCAAAAGGGTCCGTATAAATGACAAAATCCGTTCGAAGGCTGTAACTGAGCCCCGTCTTCCGTGAGCGATCCACCGACTGAAGCTGCAAATAGGTGCGACCCTTGGTTACCTGCACCCTAAAAGGCTGAGTTCCATCCGTGGTGTTATTAGAAACAAACGTTTCGCCTGAATCAAAGCGAACACGAATACCCGAGCTATCCGTGTTCTGCAGCCATACCTCGATGTATCCGTCATAGGTTGCATCGATCGCGTACCAATCCTCGTCCCGTGCGGAAGATAACGCTGCTTTCACAGAAGTATGTATAGGCAGTTTGGCAGCTTGACTCTTACTATCGTTTGGCTCATAACGATCTTCATTATAGGGTTTAGTCAACGCCAAATCGACTCTTAACAGCCCATATCCCGTTTTGGAATCCCATCCCGTTTCAGCCAAATCGTCTGCCGTTTGTTCCAGCTGAGATCGTACTTGGTAGGCATTCATCGAAGGGAATTTACTCCACACCAACGCGGCTGCTCCAGCGACTTGCGGTGCGGACATCGAGCTCCCATCTTGATACTGATAACCGCCTCCTAGTGCTGTGGTGTATACATCCCATGGGGCAACCAGATCCAGCTCCGGTCCGAAATTTGAACGAGGATCGGCCTGCTTATCAGCGCTAACGCCCCCTACAGCCAATACGGTAGGATACGCCGCAGGGTATTTCACACTTGTGCTTTCATTGCCGACAGCAGCCACAAGCAGTACATTATGATCCTCTGCGTACTGTACAACGTTCGCCATGTAATCGGAGTACTTGTTCAGACCCAGGGAAAGCACTACGATCTTCGCCCCATGATCCACGGCATACTTAATGCCCTCGCCAAGCTTCGCTTCGCCGCCAGTCCCGTCTGCCTCCAACGCTTTGATCGGCATGATCTTCGCATTAGGGGCAATACCTGCAATACCTTTATCGTTATTTATCGAAGCCGCTATAATGCCAGCTACATTCGTTCCATGTCCATTATCGTCAATTGGCTTTTTCGAAGGCTGAAGCAAGTTTACGCCCTCCACCAAATTACCTACTAAATCAGGATGAGTAAGATCAACACCCGTATCAACAACAGCCACTACAATAGGCGTACGGGTATCTGCAGCAGCAGCCCACGCTTGATCGATATGGATCATATCCAGATAGGTTTGTTTCACCCTCATTGGATCCGTCGATGCGGGATATGCTTCTGCTTTTGTAACCATCACTGTAAGTTCCACAACGAGCAGCATCACAACGATGAGCCATAAGTGTCGAATGAATTTCATGAGATCCCATTTCCTTTAATTCGTAATGGTCTTTTACCTTATCTATCTATACCACATTCCCCGTCTTCTCGATACATATAACGGTTTTTCTTCGCAAAAAGTTCAGAACTTTTGAAAAAAAATTGTGGGCTTGGCCACTTTTTCTATTGTACATGGGATTGTGGGATTTGTGTGGGATTTGGAGGCAATTACCAAGAGGTGTGGAAAACTGTTAGACTTGCGCCAAAGCAAGGAAAAAGACTTGCTCCTCCTGCCGGGTAGCATCATTTGTTTTCTCAATTTTAGAGGAACCTCGGGCCGCTATATAGGTGAAAAGCGATATCTCATGTGTTAGTGGGAACTACAGGTCCTTATTCAATCCAAATGGGGCACATTTGTACCCGGAATCACGAAATAGAGGAACACAGTTCCCTCTCGCAGGCTCAAAGGGCTATTTTCACTGAAATAGCACCCTGAACTTCCGCTAGCTCAGGACCTACACAAAAAAAGCCCTCCCCAACAAGGGGAAGGCTCCACAATATCTGTGTTTACATCATAATAAAATCTTTCGTCAGCATAAAGATGCCTTCGATCCATCTGAGCACAAGGTGCGGCACAAAGCCCAAAGCTAGGCCGATAAGAGCACATAGCCAGACCGTTACACCTAGCGTAATCGGCACTTTCACCTCGGCAGGCTCGAAATCGCTGCGCATAAACATTTGACGTACAATTCCGAAGTAGTAGTAGAAGGATACCACGCTCGTCGCGATCATCAGGGACCCCAACCAGTATTGATGGGTCTGCATCGTTCCGAGAATTATATACAGCTTACCGAAGAATCCGCCGGAAACAGGGATACCCGCCAAGGAAAGCACGAGCAATACCATCGCGGCAGCTGTAAAGGGTGCCCGGTAATACAGGCCTCCAAAGCCTTTGGCCTCGGTATGCCCTTCCGCCTGTTCGATAATCATGAGCACCGCGAAAGCGCCGATATTCATGAACAAGTACGCGATTAAGTAGAAGATAAATTCAGAGAAGTTCGCGTAATGAACGCCTGAAAAGTACGTTGCAATCGGAACGAGTAAATATCCCGCATTGGCAATTCCCGAGTAAGCCAATAGCCTTTTCATGTTCGTTTGCTTCAGCGCTATGAAGTTCCCTGCCACCATGGCGATTGCAGCCATAACAGAAATGGCTAGGAACACATCGGATTGGAACTTCGAGTCCTCGAAGGAGCTAAACCCGAACAAGACGTAGAATACTCGGAAAAGAATTGCGAATCCAGCACCTTTAGACACGACAGCCAAGAAGGCTGTCACTGGCGTCGGCGCGCCTTGGTACACATCCGGCGCCCAACTGTGGAACGGAGCGGCGGCAATTTTGAAGCCGAAGCCGGCAAGCAGCATAAAGAACGATACATAGAGCAGCGGTTCGTAAGAAGCAATTAGCTGTGGAAGCGCAGCCCCGATCTGCGAAAGATTGCTCGTTCCCACCATACCGTACAAGAAAGACATGCCGTACAGAATAATGGCAGAGGAAACGCCGCCCATCACCAGGTATTTAAAAGCCCCTTCATTGGACTTGCTTTCTTTCTTCTTCATTGCTACTAGCAAGTACGAGGTTATACTAAGCAGTTCCAGTCCAACATACAGCGTGATTAGATCACCGGAAGAGGACATAATCATAGCGCCCAGCGCAGCAGGCAGATAGAAGTAATAGTACTCTCCCACATGCGGGATCGCATCTTCCTTCACAAAGTTTAAACTCATCAGGACGACGAAACCGGTACCTAATAAGGTGAACAATTTCAGCAGATTCGAGAAATCATCTACTCTGTAGCTCTGATTGAGCAGCTGAATGGCCTCATCCGGATTCAGCTGAAGCAGGACAAATACAGCTGAAATCACAAGGCCGACCAAAGTCAACCATCCAATAACGGAACGACTTAACCTGCTTGGCAGGATCAAATCCAAGAGAGATAGGATGATCGCGGTGGCAACCAGCGAAAGCTCAGGGAGCAGATGCACTAAATCGGCGACTTGGAGTCGAAGCTGTTCCACCGGACTAACCTCCTATCTTCCCGGCAACGCTCTGGATCAATTGATCCAAGCTGCCTATCGTTTGCTGAAGCGGCTGGCTCAGCACGCTTGGATAAACCCCAAGCAAGAGGATAAACGCCACCAGAGTAATCATCGGCACCGCCTCGATTAACCGGGCGTCGCGTATACCTTGCAGAACCAAAGTTGGCTGCTTCGGGCCAAACGTGATGTTCAGCACCCCGCGCAGCACGTAAACCGCTGCGAGAATGATCCCCAGTGTACCAATGATCGCGTACACACGGTGTGTCTCGAAGAGTCCGAGGAACGCGAGGAACTCACTGATGAAGCCGGATAAGCCTGGCAATCCGAGGGATGCCATCCCCGCAATCAGCAGAATCCCGCTGATGAAGGGAACCGTCGTTGCGAGACCGCCCAGACGATCGAGCTCGGTGGTGTTCGTCCGTTCGTAGATGCTGCCGACGAGCAAGAACATCAGGGCCGAAATCAAACCGTGTGAAATCAGTTGGAACACGGCTCCTTGCAGGCCCGACACATTAAATGCGGCGAGACCGAGCAGGACGATGCCCATATGGCTAATACTCGAGTAGGCCAGCACGAGCTTAAAGTCTTTTTGGACCATCGCAAGAATGGCGCCGTACACGATATTGATGACGCCTAGAAGCGCCAGCATCCAGGCCCACTGCTTCGCCTCCGCCGGGAAGAACAAGATGCCGAAGCGAATAAGTCCGTAGGCACCCATTTTCAGCAATATACCGGAGTGAATCATGACAACAGCAGGCGGAGCCTCTGTATGTACTTTCAGCATCCACGTATGGAACGGGAAGATCGGCAGCTTAATGCCAAAGGCGACCAGCAGCATAATAAACACGGTCCACTTCATAGCTGCGCTAAGGAAGAACGGGGAGCCTTCTTGATTCACATAAGCGGCCGGATCTTGCAGCAGATTATGAGCAATCGTATGAATATCTCCGCTGTAATAAATGATAGCCTCTGTCTGAGACGGATCTTGGTTGAAACCAGCCGTACTGACGAGAATGAGAAACGCGATCAGCATAATTGCCGAGCCGAGTCCATTGTAGAGAAGAAAGCGATTGGCCGCTTGCTCTCTGTTCATATACCCCCATATTCCGATCAGGAAGAACATCGGTACGAGCGTAATTTCGAAGAACAAGAAGAACAAGAACAGGTCCTGGGCCATGAAGACGCCGAACATGCCGGTTTCCAGCAGCAGGAATAGAATGAAGTACGACTTCCAGCGTTTTTTGATATAAACCGAGGCTAGGGCCGCCATCGACGACACAAGGGCCGTTAAAAATACGAGTGGCAATGAAATTCCGTCTACCGCTACGCTGTATTTAAATTCAAAGAAATAAGAAGTGATTTGTTGAATGCCCTCATGGTTCAGCGGGACCTTAATCCAGTCCAGCTGTTCTTTGTACTGAATAGGGTCTCCTTGAAAATTATAATCAGCGTACAACCATGCCGCCAAAATAAGCGGAATCAGTGTCGTGACGATACCGATCGTTTTAATTAAACGGCCTCGGTCGCTTCGAATGAAGAGCAGGACCAGCACGCCGAGCAAAGGTGAGAAAGCGATCAAACTTAGTATAGGTAAATTAGCCGGCATGGATGAACCTCCTTCCTGCGATGGCGAGCGCCAAGATCAGCATCCCTAGAATCATGATGACACCGTAGGTCTGCATTTGACCATTTTGAAGACGGGAGCCCAGACGACCGAGACCGACCACCGTAAAGGCGACTAACCGCACGATACCATCAATGATATACACATCAATCAGTTCGAGAATCCATCCTAATCCGCGCAGCGGCTTGACGAAGATTCCGTCATAGATTTCATCCACAAAATATTTGCGGTTCAGCAGCGTATACAGCCATGGCAGCTTGCCCGAAACCACATCGCGTGGAATGGAACGTTTCAGGTAGATCAGGTATCCAAGACCAATACCAAGCAGCCCAGCGAGTGTTGATAAAATAATGACGATCCAGTTGGCTTTCTCGTCATGATCCTGACCCGTTAGCCAGTGGCCAAGCCATTCGTTGAACGGTGTGTTGACAAACCCCGCGACCACTGCGAGTACGGCCAGTATAATCAATGGCGTCGTCATCGTGGACGGAGATTCATGCGGCTCATGGGCATGATCATGATCGTTATGCGCATTAGCTTTGCCTCTGGGCGAGCCCATGAAAACCAAGAAGAAGAGGCGGGACATATAGAACGCTGTGAAGAAAGCCGCAATCACGCCAACCCAGAACAGCAGCTGGTTATGCTCGTAGGCTTCCGTCAAAATCATATCCTTCGACCAGAACCCGGCGAAAGGGAAAATACCCGAGAGTGCCAGTGTTCCGATGGCGAATGTCCAGGTTGTAATTTTCATTTTGCGGGACAGTCCGCCCATTTCGTTGATATCCTGTGTATGGACAGCGTGAATCACACTGCCGGCGCCCAAGAAAAGCAGCGCTTTAAAGAAAGCATGCGTGAATAAATGGAACATGCCCGACGTGTACGAGACGCCGATTCCAAGCGCCATCATCATATAGCCGAGTTGACTTACGGTGGAGTAAGCGAGAATGCGTTTGATATCATTCTGCGCAATCCCAATCGTCGCTGCAAAGATAGCCGTAAAGCCGCCCACATAGGCAACAACCGTCAAAGCATCCGGTGAAGCGTGGAAAATATCAAATGTACGCGCTACTAAGTAAACCCCAGCCGCTACCATTGTTGCTGCGTGGATCAACGCACTAATTGGCGTTGGACCCTCCATAGCGTCCGGCAACCAAGTGTGCAGCGGGAACTGGCCTGATTTTCCCATCGCTCCGATGAAGATCAACACGGCAATCCAGGTGACGATCGTCGGGTCGATTTTGCCCGTCGTAAAAGCATTATGTATAGATGTGAAATCAAGTGCATGCCCAGGCATATACCAATAAAGCAGCAGGATGCCAAGAAACAGCCCAACGTCCCCAATCCGGGTGACGATAAACGCTTTTTTCGCTGCAGCCTTCGCCTCTGGCTTGAAATACCAGAAACCGACTAGCAGGAAGGAACATACCCCTACAATTTCCCAGAAAATGTAGAGCTCTAACATATTTTCCGAAATGACGAGTCCTAGCATGGAGAAGGAGAACAAAGCGATATAACCAAAGAATACATGGATTCGCTCGTCGCCTTTCATATAGCCTCTTGAGTAAATATTGACGAGTAGAGAAACCAGCGTGACGATGACCAGCATCAAGGCATTCAAATTGTTGACCTCAAACCCCATATTCAAGGTGAAATCGCCTACCTGCAGCCAATTAAGCTTATCCCACGTGTAATCCTCAACTTTACCGCCAATACGTTCAATAAATATCAATACAGCCACGATAAATGATGCAAACATCGCGAAAATACTGATATAAATGCCTAAGTCTTTTAATTGACGTCCCATAGCCGTAAGCGCTAGAAAAGCAATCAGCGGAAACAACGGAATGAGCCAGGCGTACTGTGAATAGTCCGATACCATATCCTTGTTAGCCTCCTAGCGCTTCATAGAATCCAAATCCGTTACATCTACTGTTCCTTTATTGCGGTAAATTGTAATGAGAATCGCAATCCCGACCGCCGCTTCAGCAGCTGCAATCGTAATGTTGAAGAGCGAGAAAATTTGACCTGTCAGCGCTGGATGATCTCCAAGCTTGGAGAACGCGATCAAATTTAAGTTCACTGCATTGAGCATAAGCTCGATAGACAGCAGAACAATGACCCCATTTTTCTTCGTTAATGCGCCGTATAGGCCGATGCAGAACAGGATTGCAGCCAGTGTGAGATAGGGAGTAATAATGTTACCCATCGCTAATCCTCCTCTCTCTTCGCGACGACGATAGCGCCAATGAAGGCCACCGTCAGCAGCACGGACATGATTTCGAATGGAATCACATGTTCGTTATAAAGCAGCTTGCCGATTTCTAACGTATTGTCTTTGCCGGCATCTAAGGAGCCTTGTGAGACGAAAGTCGTTTTTTGAATCGCATAAAATAAAACCCCGAACAAGCCAAGTGCTCCAATAATCGCCAAACCCTCATGCCAAGGGCGTCTAGGCTCTTCTTCTTCCTCTTGTCTGTGCTTTGTCATCATAATGCCGAAAATCATGAGGATCGATATGGCTCCGGCATAGATCAGTACCTGAACAAAAGCGACAAATTCCGCTTCAAGGATGATATACAGCCCTGCTAAGCTAATGAATGTAAGAGCAACAGCAATGACCATATGGACGACTTTGGTAAAGGAAATCATGAAGATCGCTCCGCCGATGGCAAGTAGGGCAAAAATGAAGAAAGCCCAGCTTGAACCGCTTGAGAGGAAGTCACCAATTCCGTTAAACATCTTTTTTGGCCCCCCCTTTTGGCATGGCCGAGTTATTCTCCTGGCGAATATTTTGGTTGTTTTCATTCAACCATTCCAAATTTTTGAAAAGATCATCACGGCTATACGAACTAAGCTCAAAATTATTGGTCATCACGATCGCTTCCGTTGGACATACCTCTGTACAAAGGTCGCACAATATACAGATTTCGAAATTAATGTCGTACGTATCAATAACCTTGCCCTTTTTCTCGGGGTCAGGATTCGCTTTACCCGTGAGCGTAATGCACTCCGTCGGGCAAATACGCGCACATTGATTGCACACAATGCATTTCTCTGGGTCAAAATGTTGAATACCGCGAAAACGATCCGGCATTTTAAGAGGGACGTCAGGGTATGCGTACGTGATCTTTTTCTGTGTCATGCTTTTCAACGTTACGCCTAGGCCTTTCATTATGCCCTTCATTCGTTTCACTCCTTAGAGTTTCCGTAGGAAACTTGCATCGTAAGCATTAACTGAGTTTTGCTTTAGCAAAACTGACTTCGTAAGCATAGGCTTGGAGTTTCCGTAGGAAACTTGCATCGTAAGCATGGACTTGCTAAAAGATAGTCATAATGATCGCCGTCACCAGCATATTGACCAACGCCAATGGCAGCAGCACTTTCCAGCCGAATCCCATGAGCTGATCAATCCGCACCCTAGGCAGCGTCGCGCGCAGCCAGAACAGGACGAACACGACAAGGGAGAACTTCAGCAGGAACCAGAGGATCCCCGGAATAAAATCAAGGAATGGGAATGGTGAATGCCATCCGCCTAAGAAAATCAGGCTCGTTAATGAAGCAATAATAAACACGTATACGTACTCCGATAGCATGAAAAAAGCAAATCGGAAACCGCTGTATTCCACGTGATAGCCTGCAACAAGCTCGGACTCTGCTTCCGGCAAGTCAAAAGGCGTTCGGTTAAGCTCAGATACACCCGCAATGGCGAAAATGATGAAGCCTAGAATCTGAGGGATGAAATTCCAATGCCAGAAGCCCCCCGCTTGGTGGTCAACAATGGTATGCAGATTCAAGCTGCCAGTCATCATAATGACACCGATCACGGATATGACAAGCGGTACCTCGTAACTGATCATTTGCGCTGCCGATCGCATACCGCCAAGCAGTGCATATTTGTTATTAGATGCCCAGCCCCCAAGGATAATCCCAATGGTGGAAATCCCCGTAAGAGCGACATAATATAGCAGTCCGGCATTCAAATTCGCATTAAACATACGATCTGAGAACGGGATTGCCGCGATAATCGTAAAAGAAGGAATGAAGGTAATGACAGGCGCCAAAATGAACAGCTCGCGCTCCGCTTTCTTCGGAATGGTATCCTCTTTAATTAGGAGTTTAAGCACGTCTGCGACGCTCTGCAGAAGTCCTAACGGCCCTGTCCGGTTCGGTCCGATCCGCAGCTGCATCCAACCGATGACCTTCCGCTCAAAATAGATGGCATACGTTACGAAGCCAAGAACCAGCAGCAGCATGACGATGCCCCAGAAAAGGAAAACAAAGAAGTTCGTCCACGTCAGACTCTCTTCCAGCAAATTTACCATTAGGCATCCACCTCCCCAACGACAATATCGATGCCGCCCAGTATCGTAATCAGATTGGTCATCGATTCACCGATCAGGAGCTTAGGCAGTATTTGCAAATTTACGAAGGACGGTCTGCGGAATTTCAGACGGAATGGCTCTTGCTTGCCTCGGGAAATAATATAACAGCCGATTTCTCCGCGTGGGGACTCAATTGCGGCATACACTTCCCCTTCCGGAGGACGAATCACCCTAGGCACCTTGCCCATCGTTTCGCCTTGTTCCGGGAACTGTGCCACCGCTTGCTCCAAAATGCGCAAGGACTGTTTCACTTCTTCCATACGCAGCAGATAGCGATCATAACAATCGCCGCCGCTTCGTACAGGCACATCGAACTGAAAGCGATTGTAGAGGCTGTAGGGCTGCGTTTTGCGGATATCCCAATCTACACCTGTACATCTTAAGTTAGCGCCGCTAAGGCCATACGCAATGGCTGTATCAGCGTCATATTTACCTACTCCCTTAATCCTAGAAAGGAAAATTTCGTTTCCAGATACAAGGGTGTGATATTCTTCTAATTTACCGTACATATAAGGGATAAATTTCTTGACTTTATCGATCCAACCGTCCGGAGCGTCCCATTTTACCCCACCTACACGCATGTAGTTGTAAGTTAAACGAGCTCCGCAGAGTTCATTGAATAGGTCAATGATAATTTCCCGATCGCGGAAAGCGAATAAGAATGGGCTCATTGCGCCTATATCCAGCAAATACGTTCCCCACCAAACCATATGAGAAGCGATGCGCTGAAGCTCCATCACAATTAAGCGAAGAAAATCGGCGCGTTCCGGAATTTCCAACCCCATCATTTTCTCAACGGCATGAACGAGCACATAGTTCGTCGTCATAGCAGACACGTAATCCATGCGGTCTGTATAAGGAATAATTTGCGTGTAACTCAGGTTCTCAGCCAGCTTCTCTGTTCCTCTATGTAGATAGCCCATAACGGGTATAGCTTCTTTGATGATCTCTCCATCCAACTTCACAATTACGCGAAATACGCCGTGCGTACTTGGATGCTGAGGACCAACGTTTAGCAGGAGCTCTTCTGTCCGTAACAAATGCTACACCTCCGGGTCAAGCGGTTCGTAATCTTTGCGCAGTGGATGGCCGACCCAATCGTCAGGCATCATGATCCGTACTAGGTTGGGATGCCCCGGGAAGTCAATCCCGAGCAGGTCAAAGACTTCCCGCTCATTCCAATTCGCGGTCGGCCACACAGGCGAAACCGAAGGGATGCTTGGCTGATCCCGGTCTGTTTTCACCTTCACACAGTACTCTCGTTTGTGGGTAAGGGAAAGCAGATGATACGCCACCTCCAGGTGCGTCTCTTGGTCCACGCCGGAGAGATTGCGCAAGTAGTCGCAGCGCAGCTCTTCGTGATCGCGCAGCGTCACCGCAGCCTCCTGCCAGCGGGAGCTGTGAATAACCACGTAAGGGCGATGCGCGTCCCTTTCGTTGATGAAGCTATCGACGACGGCCTCTTCGCCGGCGCTTTCTTTCAAGATCGCCACCAGCCGGTCCAACAGCGGCTGGTTCGGCGAAGGCTCTTTCGGCGCGGCAGGCTCCGCCGCGTCCGTCTTCGCTCCGCGCGCGCTGGCTCGCGCTGCGCGTGCCTCTGCGGCGGCTTGTGCTTTGGCCGCCTTCTCGTCATCCCCTGCTGCGCTAGCCTCCGCAGGGGGGGCCGTTGCAGGCGCGGGCTCGCCCGCCTGCTCAGCAGCTGCTGCCTTCGCGGCTAAGCGGGCGGCTCTCGCCGCGGCGCGCTCCGCTGCTTTCTCTTCGGCAGTAAGCTCTGCGCTGCCCTCAGGCTTCGTCTCCTCCGAAGAAGCAGTCTGCTCGACCTTCTCCTCCGGCTTCTTATCCTCGCTCATCGATTAATCACCTGCTTACCGGTCTTCGCTTCATAGCGAATCTTCTCCTGAAGCTTGTTGATTCCATAAATAAGTGCTGCGGGATTAGGCGGGCACCCCGGTATGTATACATCAACCGGCACAATTTGATCGACGCCTTTGACAACGGAATACGACTTCACGTATGGACCTCCAGCTGTCGCGCAAGAGCCCATAGCGATAACCCACTTCGGCTCAGGCATCTGCTCGTAAAGACGGCGCAGCAAAGGAGCCATTTTCTTCGTAACTGTCCCTGCTACAATCATCACATCAGATTGCCTAGGAGACGTACGGAAGATGACTCCGAAACGGTCTAAATCATAATGGGATCCGCCCGTACCCATCATTTCAATGGCACAACAAGCAAGACCGAATGTTAATGGCCAAAGCGAATTACTGCGAGCCCAAGCTTTCACTTGCTCCAGTGTCGTCATAAAGACATTGCGGTTCAACTCTTCACGTTCTTCTGGGGATATCGACTCTAAACTGAAGTCCATTGCAGCACCTTCTTCTTCCAAGCGTATATTAATCCTATGGCTAGCAAGGCTACAAAAATACACATTTCCACTAAGGCGAACAATCCAAGCTGATTAAAAGCCACAGCCCATGGATACAGGAACACAGTCTCTACATCAAAGATGACAAACATCAAAGCAAATAAATAATATCGAATGTTAAACCGGATTTGTCCCTCACCTACAGGCTCGTTCCCACTCTCATACGTCGTATATTTCTCCACGACGGGTTTACTAGGCCTTAACCATTTGCCTATCGTAAGCGCTGCCACCGGGAGGAAAATACCTAACCCTAGAAAAATCGCTACGATTACATAGTTATTTGTATACATCATCTGAATGTAACCGCCTCCATTCCTATTTACTTTTGATATTCACCTATTTCCATTTGGTAATATTCACCTTCAATATTATACCAAAAGTCCTTTTGGGCGTCGATGACTAATTCCAAGCCCCCCTTTTTTCATACCTAGTGAGTAGATTTTCCATAATTATCATAAATTACTCAAACGTATAAAAAAAGCGAGGGAACCGGAGTTCCTTCGCTTTTTGAATCTATTATTTGCCGGATACGCTGATCCGGTTCAATGCTCTTTGCAAAGCGGCTTCCGCACGTTTGAAATCAACGTTATCTTGCTTAGATTCCGCAAGACGTTTCTCCGCACGTTCTTTCGCTGCTCTCGCACGATCCACATCGATTTGTTCTGGCAGCTCGGCGCTTTCCGCCAGTATAACCACTTTGTCCTTACGCACTTCCATAAAACCGCCGTTCACTGCGATGATCTCGTCTTTGGAGCCCTGCTTCTTCACAGTAATCGAGCTGATTTTTAGTGGAGTCACGAGTGGAATGTGGTTCGGCAGAATCCCAAGCTCCCCTGCAACACCCTTTGCCACAACCATGTTCACTTGTTCAGCGTACACTTTGCGCTCAGGAGTAACAATTTCAAGTAGGAATGTACTCACTTGGATTCTCCTTCCTCAGCTAACGCGAAGTTTACCAAAGGTAACCTTACAGCGTTTTCGCTTTCTCGATTGCGTCCTCAATCGTACCTACGTTGTGGAACGCTACTTCAGGAAGGTTGTCGTGCTTACCTTCAAGAACTTCTTTGAAGCTGCGCACAGTTTCTTTCAATGGAACATACAAGCCCGGGAAACCGTTGAACGGCTCAGCAACGTGAAGCGGCTGAGACAAGAACAGACGGAGACGACGCGCACGGGTAACAACCAGTTTATCCTCATCGGACAACTCATCCATACCCAAGATCGCGATGATATCCAGAAGCTCTTTGTAACGTTGAAGAACTTGTTTAACACCTTGTGCTACTTTATAGTGCTCTTCGCCCAAAATTTCTGGCGTCAAGATACGGGAAGAGGAAGCAAGTGGATCTACCGCTGGGAAAATACCCGCAGCCGCGATACTACGCTCCAAGTTCGTTGTCGCGTCTAAGTGAGCGAACGCTGTAGCTGGAGCTGGATCCGTATAGTCATCCGCAGGAACGTAAATCGCTTGAATCGATGTTACGGAACCTTTTTTCGTGGATGTAATACGCTCTTGCAATTGACCCATTTCTGTAGCCAAAGTCGGTTGGTAACCTACCGCAGATGGCATACGACCAAGCAAAGCCGAAACCTCGGAACCTGCTTGTGTGAAACGGAAGATGTTGTCGACGAACAGAAGAACGTCTCTGCCTTCAACATCACGGAAATATTCAGCCATTGTCAAACCAGTCAAGGCAACACGAAGACGCGCACCAGGAGGCTCGTTCATTTGACCGAATACCATCGCTGTTTTCTCGATAACGCCGGAGTCTTTCATCTCGTGGTAAAGGTCATTACCTTCACGAGTACGCTCGCCAACGCCTGCGAAAACGGAGATACCGCCGTGCTCTTGCGCGATGTTGTGGATCAACTCTTGCATCGTTACGGTTTTACCTACACCCGCACCGCCGAAGAGACCGATTTTACCACCTTTTGCGTAAGGAGCCATAAGGTCAATAACTTTAATACCTGTTTCAAGAACTTCCGATTTCGTGGACAAGTTCTCGAAAGCAGGAGCTTCTTTATGAATTGGACTAGTCAATGTACGGTCAACCGTTTCGATACCGTCGATAGGATCTCCAACTACGTTGAACACGCGACCCAATGTTGCTGCGCCTACAGGTACAGTAATTGGAACTCCTGTGTCAGTAGCTTCAGCGCCACGCACAAGTCCGTCCGTGGAAGACATCGCTACGCAACGAACGAGGTTGTCACCAAGGTGAACCGCCGCTTCAACCGTAATCGTAACCGATTGTCCGCCTTCATTTTTTTCAATCTTGATTGCATTCAGAATTTCAGGGAGTTGTCCGCGTCCGAACTCAATGTCGACGACAGGCCCTGTAATATTCACAACGCGCCCTTTGCTCATGGTTTCCCTCCTAAGAAAAGCTTCGCCTCTAAACGAGGCGTTTTATCAATTAAGCGTTCGCGTTCGCGCCGCTGACGATTTCCGCAATTTCTTGCGTAATGGCAGCTTGACGTGCACGGTTGTATGCTAATGTGTAGCTGCTGATCATCTTCGTTGCATTTTTCGTTGCGGAGTTCATCGCTGTCATTCTCGCTCCGAACTCACTTGCTTTACCTTCCAATACTGCGCTGTAAATAATCGTTTCCGCATATTTAGGCAGCAGCACTTCTAGAACGCCTTCCGCTGACGGCTCATACTCGTAACTAGCCGTTGAAGCACCTTTTACATCCTCCATAGGAAGCAAGCGAACCATGGTTGGTATCTGACTGATTGCATTTTGGAATTTGTTGTACACCAAGAACAATTGATCGTACGAGCCATTCTCAAAATTAGCAACTGCAGAAGCCGCTATTGATTTAATATCCGAGAACTTCGGAGAATCCGGAAGTCCTGTAACTTCTTGAACGATCTGGACATTGCGTTTCTTGAAGAAATTGCTACCTTTACGTCCGATTACAAAAACTGCATATTCCGACGCGGATTGATGTCTTTCGCGAATCTCCGTCATAGCCTTCCGCAATACGTTCGCGTTGTAGCCTCCAGCCAAACCACGATCCGAAGTGATAACCAAGTAAGCGGTTTTCTTCACATCGCGAGTTTGCAGCATTGGATGCTTCACACCTTTGGAGCCTGCAGCGATGCTAGCAACTACTTCTTTCAGCTTATCCGAGTAAGGACGAGCCGCTTCCGCAGCTTGCTGAGCTCGACGCAAGTTCGCTGCTGCGACCATTTCCATCGCGCGCGTAATTTGCTTCGTGTTTTGTGTCGATTTGATTTGGCGCTTAATCTCGCGCATTCCTTTTGCCATACCTGTCACCTCTCTTTTGAGGCTTTGGAAAGCCTTCATTCGAAGGCCTGATCTCAGGCAACTTACACCCAATCTCAGGCATAAACGGAGTACCTGGCTTTTCATGAGGAAAAGCTCAGGTATTCAAATTTTATTCAGAAACTGCGAAGCTCTTTTTGAACGTGTTGATTGCATCAACCAGCGCTTTGTCGTTATCCGCAGTAATATCTTTGGTATCACGAATGCTGTTCAAAATTTCCGAACGATTGGTTTCCAGGTAAGCCAAGAATTGGGCTTCAAAACGAGTAACGTCTTGTACTGGAATGTCATCTAGGTGGCCTTTAACGACCGTGTACAGGGAGCAAACTTGTTTCTCAAGAGAAAGCGGTTGATGCACGCCTTGCTTCAAGATTTCGAGTGTGCGAACCCCGCGATCGAGGCGGGCTTTTGTTGCTTTATCAAGATCGGATCCGAACGCTGCGAATGCAGCAAGCTCACGGTATTGAGCCAAGTCTACACGCAGTGTACCGGCAACTTTTTTCATTGCTTTCGTTTGAGCGGAGCCCCCTACACGGGATACAGAGTTACCAACGTTAACCGCTGGACGCTGACCGGAGTAGAACAGGTCGGACTCAAGGAAGATTTGACCGTCCGTAATCGAAATTACGTTCGTTGGAATGTATGCGGAGATATCGCCCGCTTGTGTCTCAATGAAAGGAAGTGCAGTAATCGAACCGCCACCTAGCTCATCGTTCAATTTCGCAGCGCGCTCCAGCAAACGGGAGTGCAAGTAGAATACGTCACCTGGGTATGCTTCGCGACCTGGTGGACGACGCAGCAAGAGGGACAACTCACGGTATGCAGCGGCTTGTTTGGACAAGTCATCGTATACGATCAATACGTGCTCGCCTTTGTACATGAAGTACTCGCCCATTGCACAGCCTGAGTATGGAGCCAACCAAAGCATTGGTGAAGGCTCGGAAGCAGATGCTGTTACAACGATTGTATATTCCAAAGCGCCCGCAGCACGAAGTTTTTCAACAACGCCTACGACTGTGGATTGTTTTTGACCGATAGCAACATAGATACATTTAACGCCGTTGCCTTTTTGGTTCAGGATCGCATCGATCGCAATCGCTGTTTTACCTGTTTGACGGTCACCGATGATCAACTCACGTTGACCACGGCCAACTGGAACCATCGCGTCAATCGCTTTGATACCAGTTTGCATTGGCTCATGAACGGATTTACGAGCCATAACGCCTGGAGCCATGTTCTCTACAGGGCGGAATTCTGTTGTAGCAATTGGACCTTGACCATCGACTGGTTGACCCAAGGAGTTAACGACACGGCCGAGCAGAGCTTCCCCTACAGGAACCTCCATGATACGTCCTGTGCGTTTTACTGGATCGCCTTCACGGATATCTTTGTAAGGTCCGAGAATAACGATACCTACGTTGCTTTCTTCAAGGTTAAACGCGTAGCCCAAAACGCCATTTGAAAACTCAAGCAGTTCGCCTGCCATTACGTTTTCCAAACCATGAGCACGAGCGATACCGTCCCCGACTTGAATGACTGTACCTACGTCAACCACTTGCATATCGGATTTATAGTTTTCAATCTGTTGTTTAATCAATGAGCTGATTTCTTCAGGTTTGATACTCAACGAACGTCACCCCTATTCTTACAGTGCTTGTTTTTAAACCAAAGCTTTGGATAGGCGGTCTAACTTGCCTGCCAAACTTCCATCATATAAACGGTCACCAATACGCACTTGGATGCCGCCGAGCAACTTAGGCTCAACAACACTCGCAACGCGAATTGTTTTTCCCGTAACTTTGCTGAAATGTGATGCAATTTCCGCTTGTTGAGCTTCTGTCAACGCAAAAGCAGAATAAACCGTTGCACTCGCTTGTCCAAGCGCCTCATCCGCAATCTTTGCAAAATCGCTCACAAGAGCGGACAGAATCGCTTGTCTTCCTTTATCAATCAAGACCAGCAGCGTGTTCCACACCGGTTCGGAAACTTTGCCCTCAAAAATCTGCTTCAGCAGGTCCGTTTTGACGGTCGTCCCGATATTCGGATGGTTCAGGAACTTCTGCAAGTCTGCATTGTCCCTAATCGCACTAGCTACAGATTTCAGCTCTTCTTCGACTTGGGAAATGATTCCCTTATCCTTTGCTACTTCAAAAAGAGCTCTGGCATAACGCTTCGCTACGACGATGTCACTCATACGTTGCCTCCTACCTCTTTGAGGTAATGCTCAACCAATTGTTCTTGTGACTTTTCATCGATTTGTTTCTCAATAATTTTGGAGGCAATCAGAACGGACATCGCGCCAACTTGGCTGCGAAGTGCGGCAACCGCTTTGTTCTTCTCGTTCTCGATATCTTTCAAAGCTTCATCTTTCAGACGAGCTGCTTCTGCTCCAGCTGCACGAACGATTTCATCCGCTTGTTTAGAGCCTGTTTGTTTCGCTTGCTCAATGATTTCATAAGCTTCCTTGCGTGTTTGTTGCAGAGCTTGCTTTTGTTCCTCTAACAGTTGATCGGCTTGTTTACGGCTTGCTTCAGCTGTTTGGATTTGATCTTTAACCAACTGTCTGCGTTTCTCCATCATGCCGAACAGAGGGCCGAACGCAAACTTGGAAAGTAGCACGTATAAAATTAAGAACGCGATAAGTTGAATCCAAAATGTGGACCATTCAATATGCAAGTAACGTCACTCCCTTCTGATAACGTGGGCAAAACGAAGGCGTGGTGGCCTGTGGCCATCCCCGCCGAACGATTTATTAGCCTGCTTTTCCCATAAAGATGAACGCAAGTACCAATGCAACGACCGGCATTGCCTCTACTAGACCTACCCCGATAAACATAGTTGTTTGAAGCGTACCACGTAGTTCTGGTTGACGGGAAATACCTTCCAAAGCGCGACCTACGATCAAACCGTTACCAATACCTGCACCTAGTGCTCCTAAACCGAATACGATACCTGCTGCTACTAATGCTATTGCTCCCATTGATAAAATCCTCCCTTAAACTCTTAGGTTTGTTTTGTGTATAAGTGACTCGAGACTACCCGAGGTAAGTCTTACTTTTAATGTTCTTCGTGGATTAACGTTTGCGAGATATAAACCATTGTCAGCATCGTGAATACGAAGGCTTGAATAGCACCTACGAACACACTGAAGCCCTGCCATACGAAGAGAGGCGCAATTCCAAACCAACCAGCTCCGATGATGACAGATATCATAATTTCACCTGCATAAATGTTACCGTAAAGACGGAAAGCGAGCGTAAGCGGCTTTGATACAACTTCAATTAAATGAAGGATCAACATTGCCCCTTTGTACTCAAAGTAATGCGCGAAGTAATGCTTCGTGTTACGTGTTATACCTAAGTAGTGACTTAGTACGATAACAATAACCGTTAGTGCTCCTGTTACAGCGATATCAGCCGTCGGTGATTTCCACCATGACACATGATCTTCCGTTACGATCGAGAAAGGAAGGCCGAGCATGTTGCCGATAAAGATGTACATAATGAGCGTAAGACCAAGCGCGATAAAGCCTTTGCCATGCTTAGAACCGATCGTACTTCCAATGATGCCTTCTACAAACTCAATCGTCCATTCCATGAAGTTTTGAATTTTTGAAGGATTCGTTACGGATGCACGACTAGCCCCTGCGATTGCAAGGATAAGCACGATAATAGTGGTAATTCCGATCATCATAAGAGCTGATGCGTCGAAGTGAATACCTAACCACTCAAATTCTGGTACGTGATGTTCCATGTTTTCCATTTTCACCCCTTTCATCGAATGGAATTACTTCTTAGACTTCCTAATAGAAAGAATACCCAGTACGAGTGTTGCCAATTGAGCAAAAAAGTATCCAACAATCGTCGTGGTTAAAGCGACATGTTCCGGATACCGAACGGCAACCAAACCTGCGAAGCCAGCAATTGCTGCTCTTGTCAGAAAACCTAGGGTCACCTTGCGCCCTTTCTGCTCTATCGCAGCTGCTGCCAACTTGTTAATCTTCCAGGCCAAGAACCTGGCATTGATCATGCTCACCATAGATCCAAGCATAATGCCGGCAAAGTAAACCCGGTAATCGACAAGAAGCGCCCATGCAGCCAAACAAAAGGATAAAAAGAAAAGAAACACATTTTGAACCGTTTTCAGAGTGGCTGAAAATTCATCCATCATAGCCCTCCGTACCGCTTTATCATGAAGTAAATGCTAATGATTCCGGTTACAAGCCCTAGTAAAAACCCGCCTAACAACCAGAATTGTCCCCCTAGCACGCGTGTCAGCCAATCGCCGAACAAGTATCCGGCTCCTAAACATACTACAAGGTCAATGCCGATCGCACTAGTTAACGCTACTGCCCGCCACGGATTATCATTGGGATTTTGCCGTTTCATAGCATCCCTCCTGAAGGCTTTCCACTGAAGAAAACCTGTTTCGTAGACATAGTGCTACGAATCCTCATTTATTGTATCGAAGCCATGCGAGTTTTGTCAATTGACGAAACTTAACAGTCCTCACCGCCCAAAACCCCTCAGAGCCTTGCGGCTCTAGGGTTTGCGAGTTTCCAAACCAAACAGTCGAACTGTACGCTGTAGCGTTTGTCATGATTTTGTCACGGTTAGAATGTTTCAGGCCGTTCAGAGACCCTGCCGAAGTGATGCAGAATGGCTTGAACGATTCTTTGAGATGCTTTACCGTCTCCGTAAGGGTTAGCGGCTTGGCTCATTTTATTGTATAAATCTGGATCTGTTAGCAACGCGCGAGCTCGCTCGTAAACCTTCTCCTCGCTCGTTCCAACCAGCTCCAAAGTGCCCGCTTGAATGCCTTCCGGACGCTCTGTCGTATCACGAAGCACAAGCACCGGCACGCCAAAGGATGGCGCTTCTTCTTGAAGACCGCCGGAGTCTGTCAGAATCATATGCGTTTTCGGATAGAAGTTATGGAACTCACTGGCGTCGAATGGTTCTACCAGCTTAATGCGCGGGTGGTTGCCCAAGATTTCATGCGCAGGCTCTTTGACGGCAGGGCTCGGATGCACGGGATAGACGATCGCAATATCTTCGAACTCATCCGCAATACGCTTCACTGCACGGAAAATTTGACGGTGCGGCTCTCCTTGAGCTTCACGGCGATGCGCTGTCATCAAGATCAGCTTGCGGCCCGCTGCCCACTCCAGAACAGGGTGTTCAAAAGATTCTTGCACCGTGTATTGGAAAACATCCGTAACAGTATTACCAGTTACATAGATTTGAGATTCCGATTTATTTTCTTTGCGCAGGTTGTCAGCCGATTGCTGAGTAGGAGCAAAATGCAAATCAGCCAAAACGCCCGTCAATTGACGGTTCATCTCTTCCGGATACGGCGACATTTTGTTCCACGTACGAAGACCCGCCTCGACATGTCCAACTTGAATTTGCTGCATAAACGCCGCATAGCTCGCAAGGAATGTAGTCAGCGTATCGCCGTGCACGAGAATCAAGTCAGGCTTCGCTTCTTGGAAGACAGGCTCCAAGCCCTGCAGCACGCGCATTGTAATTTCATTCAGCGTCTGGCGGTCTTTCATGACATTCAAGTCATAATCCGGTGTGATTTTGAAAATGTCGAGCACCTGATCCAACATCTGGCGATGCTGTGCCGTTACGCAAACGAGAGACTCGATATGCTCCGGATGCTTCTCCAGCTCCTTAATCAGCGGAGCCATCTTAATTGCTTCAGGTCTAGTACCGAAGATCGTAATGACTTTCAAACGTTTCATTGGTTCTTCTCCCCCATCGTCATAAGTCTATTATTTGGTGCCGAACAGACGATCTCCCGCATCTCCCAATCCAGGTACGATATAACCGTGATCATTCAAGTAGTCATCTACGGCAGCTACATAAATATCAACATCCGGATGTTCCTGTTGAACAGCCTTGATTCCTTCCGGCGCAGCGATTAAACACATCAGCTTCATTTGTGTGCAGCCTCTGCGCTTCAATACTTCGATTGCCGCATTCGCCGAACCACCTGTAGCTAGCATCGGGTCAATTACGATCAACTCCCGCTCCAGCACGTCCGTCGGAAGCTTCACATAGTACTCGACAGGCTGAAGCGTGTCCGGATCACGGTAAAGGCCTACATGTCCAACTTTGGCGGCCGGGATCAACTTAAGCACACCGTCAACCATCCCTAATCCTGCGCGCAAAATAGGAATCAGCCCCAACATTCTGCCCGAAATAATCCGGCAATCCGCTGTTGTTACAGGTGTTTTCACTTGAACATGCTCAAGCGGAATATCCCTCGTTATCTCATAGGCCATTAAAGTCGCCACTTCGTCTACGAGCTCCCGAAAATCTTTCGTTTTCGTATTCTCATCCCGAATATAGGTTAGCTTATGCTGGATAAGCGGATGATCACAAATAAATAACTTCCCCATAATTTCCTCCTAAAAAACAACAATGTTATATGTATTTTACCCATTTTAGCGTCAAGGTACGACAAACCTCGTTCATTATATCATATGTTATCCAACTTATCCTCCGAAAATCCAAACCTACCATGAATATCCTTATTTAAATAAAAAACTGCCCGGGATTATCTCCCAAGCAGTTTTGATAAAAGACTTATTCTTCTACGGAATCAGAGCGAAACCAAATGTTTTTAAAATCAAACCATCCCAGTGTATTGAACGTGATCCCTTGTAAATGCGGACTGTACACCAATTGCTGCGTCGTATGCAGGAGAAACAAGACAGCGTAGTTATCCGAAACCAAATCTTGCATGCCACGGATTCGCTGCAAACGCGTCTGCGCGTCAGGCTCTGCTTCGATAGCTGCGATAGTTTCATCAAAAACTCGGCGCTGCTCATCCGTAGCGTAGGTACGAACCGCTAGATTGCCTACTTTGTACACTTCGATCAGACAGCGGGCTTCATCATCATCTGCAACAACTCCGCCAATAATAACATCCGCGTCTAACAACAGGGGAACCTTTGTCATTTGTTCAAAAGTATACTCCTTCAGAACAACCTGAATGCCAACAGTCTGGCAGCAAGTTTGAATCCATTCAGCATGAGGTTGGTTCTTCCGCGTAAAGATCATGGTAATGGTCTCGCCTTTATATCCGCACTCTCTTAAGAGCTCCCTTGCCCGCTCAGGCTGATGGTCCTCCGGAATTGCAGTCGGAGACTCCGGCGGTAAGAAATCCGCTGCAGGTCTTGCATGATAGAGGCCTAACTCCTGAATCAAGCCGCAGCGGTTCAGGATAAGCTGAATCGCTTGACGGAATTTGAGTTCATGCTGGGGACCCTTTTTGCGAAGATTAAATACGAGCGTGCTGGAGCCCAGCATCATCACTTCTTTCTTGCACCAATGCGCAGGGGCAGGCTGTTTATAATGATTGAGCTTCCCCATTTGGAAGTTCAACTGCTGCCATCTCCGATCACTGACATTATCCGGCACATAGAGAAGCTCGATACGGTCCAAATGGGCGCTCTCCTTATAATAATCCTCGAACGCTTCCAACGTTAAGCCTCCCGTATCATGCCTCGCAATCCGAAAGGGACCCGTTCCAACGGGAAGCATGCTGGCATCCGCAACCTTCTTTGCGCTGTAAACGTCCGCGGGAACAATCGCTGCCTGGTAGGAGCTAACATAGTGAGGCAGCATATAGTTCGGCGCATCCAGCTCCAACCTGACCGTCAGCCGGTCGACAGCGCGAATCTCCTTGACGGATTTCAGCAGCCAACGATTCGGCGAATCCTCCGTTCCCAGTGAGCGCAGCCGGTTGAACGAAAAGACGACATCGTCTGCCGTCAGCTCCCGGCCATGATGGAATCGCACCCTTTTTCGCAAATAGAAGGTCCACACGGTTGCATTATCGTTGCTTGCCCACTCATGAGCCAAGCCCGGCTCCAGGCAGCCGCAGAGCGGATTATAGTAAAGCAGTGTGTCGAAGGCCTGCTTCACGAAATGAAGATCGCGCGAGAAGAGCACATCGACGGGATCCAGCGTCAGTACCCTGAACTGCATGGGCAGCCTCAGTGTTGCGGGGTTGCCGGACTCACAATTGCCCCGGTAGCCAAAATAACTTCCCAACCAAGCCAGAAACCGGTCAATGACGCCTCCATCGAGGCCGTCCATGTGGAACAAGCTCATCGCACTGTTCAAGTTCCCCTGTTCGACTAGCACTTTCGCTTCCGCCAGCAGCAGATCTTCAGCTGCAACTAGAAACCGAATGGCCGAGCGGTGTCCACGCCCGCGGCCCGGTGTCCAGACGATCCAGCCCATCTCGCTCATTTTGCGAATCAAAATTTTCACGTTACGCTCCGTACAATACAGGTAGCCGGCAATTTCTTCAACCGAGACGGGCACGTCCATATACGTGTGGGGGATTTGTAAGACACGCGTTATTGATGTTTTCAACTGCGCATATTGTAAAGCTAACTGCATGAAAGATCCCTCCATTTACACGAATTACCAAGAGTATAGGGGTACCTCATGAATTCGTCAACAGCCTTTAGAGGGAATAAAAGGTGAAAGTTTTTCAGATCTCTGTACACTTTTTAACCCTTGGTCATTTGATATGATGTGTATCACCAAGACTTTACGATTCTACGAAACAGGTGATGCAGCATGACGTTCTTTCAATTTCATCCTAATGTGCGACTGCGTATAGCTCTCAGTTTTCTAACGAACATTCTCAGCAATATGGTGGTTCCGTTCATGTCGATTTACTTTGCCCGTACGCTTGGTACGACGATAGCCGGTACTGCCACTACGATTTCCATCGTGGTAGCTCTCGTCAGCGCTACGATTGGCGGGCATTACGCCGACCGGGTCGGCCGCAAGAAAATGATGCTGATCGGAGAAGGCGTAGCCCTGCTGGCTTATGCCGCCATGACATTCGCGAATTCGCCATTCTGGCATTCAGCCGGACTGACGCTCATCATGACGATGATCAGCACAGCTTCTTGGGGACTAAGCAAGCCTGCCGTCGAGGCTATGCTGATTGATGTATCAGGACCCGATACGCGCAAAGCCATCTATCGGATTAATTATTGGTCCAACAATCTGGCCATTTCCGTCGCGGGGATGATTGGGGGTTACTTCTTCAGCGACTACCTCTTCGAGCTTTTATTGGCTGCTAGCGGAATGTCACTCATTGCGCTTCTGGTGACTGCCTTTTTCATGAAAGAAACGATGCCGACTGAAAAAGATAGAATCACTGAAGAAGTACATATTTCAGGCCCTAAACGTATTACAATGTTTGAGCGTTATAAAGAGGTGCTAAGTGACCGTAGATTTCTCATCTACCTGATTTCTAGTGTTCTCGTTGTCTCCGTAGAGATGAATCTTAGCGGCTTCATTGGCATTCGGCTCGCCGGGGATATCCATCAAACTCCTTGGCTGCCCGGCCTTCCCGCGACAATTGACGGCTTGCCGCTTGTCGGTATTTTGCGTACGGAAAACACGCTAGCCGTTGTGCTGCTTTCTCTCTTCGTCGGCCGCCTGCTCAAGAACAGCTCCGACACGAGAATCATGCTGTTCGCTATGTTTCTTAACGTGGCCGGCTATTCCTATCTGGCTTTCGGCAACCAGCCGATCCTGCTGCTGCTGCTCATGCTCGTGACCACTATTGGCGAGCTGACCTATGTCCCGCTAAAGCAAGCAATGCTGGTGCAGCTTGTTCCCGATCACGCCCGCAGCTCCTACATGGCGCTTAGCAGCATGACCAACAGGGTGTCCATTATGGTTAGCGGCCTGAACATGATCATAGGCGGCTTCCTGCCGTCAGGCGCTATGGCAATGTTCATACTGCTGACAGGCGTCGTCGGCATTGGCATGCTGGCGTCCATTCTACCGAGCCTGAAGGAAGATGCGCAAAAGGTGCATCATGCGGCGGTGTAAATGTGTTCCTTTATCTCAGAATATAGGAAAGGGGCTGCTTCAAAAGGTCGTAATAACCTTCTGAGGCAGCCCCTTTTATATATTAGTAAGTCAAACCTGGGTACAACGGATATTGCGCCGTCAAATCTTTCACCATGCCGCGAGCTTTCTCCAGCACTGCTTCGTCTTTCGGGCTTTTGAGTGTAAGTGCAATCACTTTCGCGATCGTTTGCATCGCTTCTACGCCCATGCCGCGGGATGTTACAGCCGGTGTACCTAAACGGATACCGCTTGTGATGAACGGGCTTGTTGGGTCGAAAGGAATGGCGTTTTTGTTCGCTGTGATACCGATCTCGTCAAGTACGTGCTCAGCATCTTTACCTGTGATGTTCAGGTTGCGCAGATCAACCAGCATCAAGTGGTTGTCCGTACCGCCGGAAACAAGGTTGATGCCTTCAGCTGTCAATGCAGTCGCCAAAGCTTGCGCATTGTTGATTACATTTTGACCATATGTTTTGAATTCCGGTTGAAGTGCTTCACCGAAGGATACCGCTTTTGCTGCAATCGTATGCATCAAAGGACCGCCTTGGGAACCAGGGAATACAGCTTTATCAATCGCTGCTGCCCAAGCTTTGCGCGTAAGAATCATACCGCCGCGTGGACCGCGAAGCGTTTTGTGCGTTGTTGTAGTTACGAAATGTGCGTGAGGAACCGGGTTCGGGTGCAAGCCAGCTGCAACAAGACCAGCAATATGCGCCATGTCAACGAAGAACAGCGCGCCTACATCGTTAGCGATGGATGCCAATGCTTCGAAATCGATTGTGCGCGGGTAAGCACTTGCGCCAGCTACGAGCATGCGAGGCTTATGTTTGAACGCCGCTTTACGAACATCGTCATAGTCGATGCGGAAATCTTTTTCGCTTACGCCGTAAGCTACGAAGTTGTAAAGAATACCGGAAGCATTAACTGGGCTGCCGTGTGTTAAGTGACCACCATGCGCCAGGTTCATACCAAGTACCGTATCGCCAGGGTTTAGAGCTGCCAAGTAAACAGCCATGTTCGCTTGTGCACCGGAGTGTGGTTGAACGTTCGCGTGCTCAGCACCGAAAAGCTCTTTCGCGCGATCGCGTGCGATATCTTCCACGATATCTACGTACTCACAGCCGCCGTAGTATCTTTTGCCCGGGTAGCCCTCTGCGTATTTGTTTGTCAGTACTGTACCCATCGCTTCAAGAACAGCTTGGCTTACGATGTTTTCTGAGGCGATAAGCTCAATTTTGTCGCGTTGACGACCAAGTTCTAGGTTCATTGCTTCTACGATTTTTGGATCTTGCTTGCTTAGAAAGTTTGTCATATGGAATTCCTCCTAAAGGATAGTTTTTATCTAAAAAATAGCCTAGCAATCCGCATCCGGCGCGGCCTGCTGATAGAGCTGATCCGCAGCTTCTGGTGTATAGACAGCTCTTATGCCGCCAATCAGCTTAGGTCGTGTGAACGCCATGGTCACATAGGCATGACCAATATTTCGCACCGGGGGCCTTGCAGGTACGGCGACCCGCCGCAAATGCATCCCAATCAGCGTGCTGCCAATATCAATCCCCGCATGCGCTTGAATCGTCTCGACAACGACAGCTTTTGCGAAATGGCGATACGCGTACGAGGCCATCGAGCCGCCGGCTTTTGGCACCGGAATCACCGATACCGGCTCAAGTTGAGGAGCCGCAGACAGCAGCTCTTCCTCGATAACGAGCGCTCGGTTCAAATGCTCGCAGCATTGAAAAGCCAAGTGCAGCCCGAACTCACGGCTTATACGCTGCGCCGTTTCAAAAATCGGCCGAGCCGCATCCAGCGTCCCTGAGGTACCGATCCGATGCCCGAGAATTTCACTCGTACTCGTACCGATGACCAGAATATGACCTGGCCGCAAACCGCCCACTTGAACCAGCTCGCGTAAATTTGTTTCCAAACCTTCGGCAATCGTCAGAAGTATGGAATCTGTCATCGCGGTCACCCTCTAAGGATGAATCGCGAAGCGATCTTCGATGCTCTGCACTTTGTTAATGCGGTTCTGATGGCGGACACCTTGCGAAAACTCCGTCTCCAGCCAAATTTTCACGATTTCCTCGGCAACGCCCGGTCCAATGACACGCTCCCCTAAAGCAAGGACATTCGTATCATTGTGCTCCCGCGTTGCTTTAGCGGAAAATAGATCATGCACCAGTGCACAACGGATACCCGGAACCTTATTCGCAGCAATGGACATGCCGATGCCTGTACCGCAAATGAGAATCCCTTTATCTGCTTCACCTGAAACCACTTGCTCACAAACCTGCAGCGCATAATCCGGATAATCGACTGAGTCTGCACAGCTGCAGCCATAATCTATGACCTGATGGCCCAATGATTCAATAAAAGGAATGATAACATCTTTCAAACGATAACCTGCATGATCCGCACCTAACGCAATTTTCATGGGTAGAACGCTCCTTTGCTTGTTCGAATTCGACCATCCTATTATATCCCAAAGTCCACCAGAAAACGAAAAAAAGAGCGGACACGCTAGAAATAGCGCATTGCTCTTTTGCCCAGGCGACCGGCCGTATAGCTCAATGCTCCATTGTGGTTGATCCCACTCGTCGCCAGTTACATTGAGTCTTGCTTGATAGCTTCATTTTATCGTATTATGCCCTTGGTGTAAAGACGTATCCGTAAATCATTTCCCAGTCTGGGAGCCATCATTTCGTTCACGAAGCTTTTTAACCAATTTATCTAAACTCCCGCTAATTTCCTTCGCCGTTTGCCGGTAAACCTCTAATGAACCTCCGAATGGGTCGGAAATATCGTAATCGGGAATGGCATGTTCAAGGGAATAAATACGATTTCTTTCCTCAGCCGTCACTGTTTGCGATAAGGCCTGCTTAAGCTGAACTTCCGTTACAAGCTTTTCTCTTTCCTCAATCGCTTGCAGGATATGATGGTCATCTTCTACATATTCTTTGAGCGTAAAAGTCTTCTCAACTGCACCAGGGAACCGCTGGATTACCGTGCGTTTATGCCCTGTCGTCATCGTCAAAATGATATCAGCCCATTTTACTTCCGACTCCTGAATCGCCAAAGAACGAATGGATCCATCAAAGCCTGCCTCTTGTAGAAGTGATGCACTATTATGGGAGATCGGAGCGCCCGTCATCGCGGATACACCTGCTGAACGAACTTCCGCCGCAAGTCCTTCTTGGTGCACCCTGATACGCAGCAAACCTTCGGCTAATGGACTGCGGCACGTATTTCCTGTACAGACAAATAGAATTCGCAACATGAGATCCTCCTAAGAGTTTTGCGTAGCAAAACTTTCTTCGTAAGCATAGGCAGAGTCTTTCTACCTGTATTGTATCATAGCAAAAACTTGATCCCAAACGCGAGCAAAATAAGCCCGCCAAACGCCTCTCCATACTCGCCAACCCAACCGTTAACCCGCCTGCCGACCAATAATCCGGCTATGGAAAGTAAAGCCCCGAACAAGCCAAATACAAGCACAGTTAGCAATATATCAGTTGCAAACATCCCTAAAGATACCCCTACTGAGAACGAATCTATACTGACACTAAGCGCGAAAATCGTTAAGCCCCATAGTGATCGATGATCAAATGAAGTCGCTTCCTCCCCGCGAATCGAACTGTACACCATATGCGAGCCCAACAGAATGAGTAAACATCCGCCAGCCGCTGTCGCGACATTTCCTAGCAAGAGCGAGACATATTGCCCCATAAACATGCCCATTAACGGCATAATGATGTGGAAAATACCAATCACAATGCTTATTTTCAAAATATCCACCAAACGAATTCCTTTCATGCCAATGCCAATCCCCAAGGAAAAAGCATCCAAGCCCAAAGCAATCGCCATAATGAATATTGTGATGATCTGTCCAAATTCAATGCCAGTTACGAGCATATGCGCTATCCCCCTTGTCCGCTTTCTTAACCAAGATATGCGGACAAACTGGGAATCATGCTAGCTAAACACGTACAAGCCGATGGCCTGCCGCTTTACGCAGACGATTCATGATCGCCTGGCCAATTCCCGTTTCCGGGCAGCCCTCGGCGACAATATAATCAATGCCTTGCTGGTCAAATCGTCTTAATGCAGCATACAGCTCCTGGGCAATCGTCTCCGGCTTAGCTAATGAGCCACAGGCTATAACCAAATCAGCTTCAAAGCGAGAGGCTTTTTCCTCAAAAGTAAGGATACCCGTTGATTCCCCTCTTTCCTTAGCAGCTTGAACGTCACGCTGAATCCAAGCGGCCACCGCCTCTGCATCGTCACCATAAACGATATGCATGTACCCCTTCGGCGCGTAATGCGTATACTTCATTCCCGGAGCCCGAGGCGTCTCCGAAGCCAGAACATCTTCCCGTTCCGGCTCATAAATCCGAATGGCTGGCAGTGCGGACTGCAATTGCTCCGCTGTAACACCGCCAGGGCGCAAAATGTACAGCTGACCATCTCCAAGCTGTATCACCGTCGATTCGACACCTACGCCGGTTCCTCCTCCGTCCACAATGCCTCCGATTCGACCATCAAGGTCATCTTGAACATGTGACGCGAGAGTCGGGCTCGGTCTGCCTGAACTATTGGCGCTTGGCGCTGCGATTGGAAGCTCCGCTTCACGAAGCAGCTGCAAAGCCACCGGATGATCAGGTATTCGCACCCCTACTGTCGTAAGACCGGCGGTCACCAACGGCGAAATGCTGCCTGTTTTTACAGGCAGCACAATGGTAAGAGGCCCCGGCCAGAAAGCCTCCATCAGCCTTAGATGATCAGGCGTGACGCTCGCAGGCTCGATTAAGCCCGAAAGCTGCCTGGTATCAGCGATATGAACGATCAGTGGATTATCGGATGGCCGTCCTTTGGCTAAGAAAATGCGTTCCACCGCTGAGGTATTCGTAGCATCCGCGCCAAGGCCGTATACCGTTTCCGTCGGAAAAGCTACGGTGTTTCCGCTTCTCAGAAGCTCTGCTGCTCCCGCTAACTCTCCACCCCTGTCAATTGCCTTATCCGGGTCCACTTTCCAGTACTTTGTCACGATCTATCATCCTTACTTCCAAAATGAATTCAAGTTATTAACTAAACCATGCCACCACTTTTTTAATCATTTCCCAGATGAAAAACTTCACTTTGGGCTGTGAGTCAACCGGCTTCACTTGTTCTTCCGTACTTGTTGTGCTTGCTTTGGCTTCTTTAACTTGTTTAACTGTTGGTTGAGCTGTTTTATTGTCTTTGGCTGTTGGCGCAGGGGAAGTTTTGACCTTCTCTTGGCCCTCAGTTTTGGCTACGACGGCTGCTGCAGCGACAGCTTCTCCGGAGACAGAATCTACAAAGCAAAGCGGCGGAAACAACACGCACCACCAGTTCTGACCTTCCCCGCTGCCAATCGTGACGCGTAGCGCCTCGTAATCACCGGCAGGGTAAACTTCGTTGCCATACATTTTCGTAGGGAAAGGGACTTTGCCAAGCTCAACCGTATGCGTATAAGTATAACCGCGAGCTTCGATCATTTGCCCGACAAGCGCATCGAACTCCGGTAAATGAGCCGTAACTACTGCTCTAGCTTCATCCAAAGAGTGAGGTCCAACGACCCAATCCTGCATACGCACAATAATGGCGTCACGAATTTCACGCTTCAGAGCTTGGTCTTGCGCAGAGTCAGAGTTTGCTAGAATACGTAAGCGTATGGATTCTTCCGGTATTGTAGGCGATATAACCGCCGCATTCGTACGATTGGATTCCCAACAAGATATCATAACAATAAGTGCAAAAGCCACGAATAATAAATGTTTGAATGATTGGCGATCCGTTCTTTTTACCATAAGGAAAAGCCCCTTTCCCTTCGCTTCTACTAGCCAGTATAGGCAAAAAGAGGAGAGGCTAAACCTAGTAATCTATTTAAATTTGATAGAAATGATAGAGTTGGGATGACTGTTAAATCATGGCATTCCCGCTGCGTAAGACCGGAATTCCTTCTGTAAGAGTGAAAAACACCGTTACAGCTGCTTTTGTGCTTGGAGAGGTCGCTTTAACGATGAAAAACAGCGTTAAAGCTCAGCGTTCCCGCTGCATAAGTCCGGAATTCCTTCTGTAAGAGTGAAAAACACCGTTACAGCTGCTTTTGTGCTCGGAGAGGTCGCTTTAACGATGAAAAATAGCGTTAAAGCCAGCCCCTACTGCTCCCGAGCCCGGATCGCGATCACGTGGCGATCAATCCCCTGGAGATCCGGAACGAACCGGATCTCCTCCCAATCGGCGGCGGCGCGCAGCATCGCCGCCACAGCCTCCGCCTGCCCGATGCCGACCTCGAACCCGACCACAGTCGGGATTCGCGGCAGCAGCGGCAGCTGCCCAATCATCCGGCGGTACAAATCGAGTCCCTCGATACCGCCGAACAAAGCTGTGTGCGGCTCAAACAGCCGCACCTCCGGCATCAGCGCCGGGAGATCGCCATCAGGAATATACGGTGGGTTAGACACCAGTATATCGGGAGCGATCCGGCGCTCGATATAAGGCTCGAGGAGATCGCCCTCGAGCCACTCCACCCGCGCAGCCACGCCGTGGCGCTGCGCGTTCAAGCGGGCCATCTCCAGCGCTGCCGCGGAGATGTCGCTGGCGGCCACGCGCCAGTTCGGGCGCGCGTGAGCAACGGTCACCGGGATGATGCCGCTCCCGGTGCCCACATCCGCAAGCAGCGGAGCGCCTTGCGGGAACAAACGCGTACCCTCGTGGAGCAAAGCTTCCACGAGCAGCTCCGTTTCCGGCCGCGGAATCAGCACCGCCGGGCTAACCGCGAAAGGAAGGCCGTAAAACTCCTGTTCGCCGATCACATACTGTACCGGCTCACCCGCGGCCTTCCTCTCCAGAAGCTGGCGCCACTCCGCTGCCAGCTCTGCCGGAAACTGTTCCTGGAAGCGGAACAGCAGCTCTGTCCTACTACAGCCAAGCAGGTGCTGCAGCAAAAGCTCCACACAGGAAGCCGCCTCCGCCACGTCCAGCTTCCCTAAAAAAGAAGAAGCCTCTACATAGGCTTCTCTAATCGTCATCGAGGCAGTCGGCATCACATTGCCTGCTCCCCTTTATCTAAAGCATCGGACTGTGCAGCAATGGTTAATGCGGAAACAATCTCCGCCATATCACCGTTTAGGACAGTTTCCAAACGATGCAAAGTCAAGCCGATCCGGTGGTCCGTAATCCGGCTTTGCGGGAAGTTATACGTACGAATCCGTTCCGAACGGTCACCTGTCCCGACTTTGCTCTTACGCTCGCCTGCGTATTTCGCTTCTTCTTCCTCACGCATTTTATCCGAAATCCGCGCACGAAGTACGCGAAGCGCCTGCTCCTTATTGGAGTTCTGCGATTTGCCGTCCTGACATGTCGCAACAATACCCGTAGGCACGTGCGTCACGCGAACCGCTGATTTCGTTGTATTAACGGACTGACCGCCAGCTCCGCTGGAACAGAACGTATCTACGCGAATATCCGCATCATGAATAACGATTTCAACATCTTCCGCTTCCGGCATCACAACAACCGTTGACGTTGAAGTATGAATACGTCCGCCTGATTCTGTTACTGGGATCCGCTGCACACGGTGCGCTCCGCTCTCAAACTTCAGCTTGCTATAAGCGCCTTTCCCTGTGATCATGAAAATAATCTCTTTGAATCCGCCCAAGTCATTCAAGGAAGCATCAAGAATTTCCGTTTTCCATCCTTGTGTATCGGCATAACGCGTATACATACGGTACAGGTCGCCTGCAAACAACGCAGCTTCATCGCCCCCTGCCGCTCCGCGAATTTCAACGATGACGTTCTTATCGTCATTCGGGTCTTTTGGCATCATGAGCACTCTTAGTTGTTCTTCCAGATTAGCCGATTGCTCGCTAAGCTCTTCGATCTCCATTTTAACCATTTCACGCATTTCATCATCTAGCTTCTCGTTCTGCATCGCTTTCGCGTCTGCCAACTGCTCGCTTACGCTTTTATATTCATTATAAGCATCGTAGGCTTCTTGAAGATCAGACTGTTCCTTCGAATACTCTCTAAGCTTTTTCGTGTCACTCGTCACATCCGGGTCACACAGCAGCTCGCTTAATTTTTCATAGCGGTCCACAATGGACTGAAGTCGATCCAACATAACGGATCACTCCTTTCTTTATTTTTTATGAATTACACATTAAATCTGAAATGCATAACGTCGCCGTCATTCACCACGTACTCTTTACCTTCCAGGCGCACTTGCCCCTTTTCCTTCGCGCCATTCATGGAGCCTGCTGTTACCAGATCCGTATAGGACACAACCTCGGCACGAATAAACCCGCGCTCGAAATCAGTATGAATCACGCCCGCCGCTTGAGGAGCTTTCGTTCCTTTGCGGATCGTCCAAGCCCTTACTTCCTGAACTCCAGCTGTAAAATACGTGTACAAGCCAAGCTTGCGATAAGCTGCTTTAATCAATCTATTCAAGCCGGACTCTTGAAGTCCCAACTCTTCCAGGAACATTGCTTTTTCTTCGTCTTCCAGTTCGGCAATCTCTGATTCTACCTTCGCGCTGATCGAAACAACTTCGTTGTTTTCTTTCTCCGCGTACTCCTTAACGATTTTGACGAATGGATTCTCATCTGCTGTTGATACTTCGTCCTCGCTCACATTGGCTGCATAAAGGACCGGCTTCATTGTCAGCAAGTGAAGATCGCGGACGAGCAGCTTCTCATCATCGCTCAAATCAATGCTACGCGCTGGCAGATCGTTATAAAGAGCTTCCTTGATACGTTCCAGACACTCAACCTCAGCTACAACTTTCTTGTCGCCGCCTTTCAGGTTTTTGCGGGAGCGCTCGATCTTTTTCTCAACGGACTCAATGTCAGCCAAAATCAATTCGAGATTAATCGTCTCGATATCGCCAATCGGATCTACTTTACCGGATACGTGGGTAATATTATCATCCTCAAAACAACGGACAACATGCACAATGGCATCCACTTCACGAATGTGTGCCAAAAATTTATTTCCAAGCCCTTCGCCTTTGCTCGCGCCCTTCACCAAACCAGCAATATCAACGAATTCAAAGGCTGTCGGAACAATGCTTTTAGGGACAATCATCTCTACCAGCTTGTGCAATCTCTCGTCCGGTACTTCAACTACCCCAACATTCGGATCTATCGTACAGAACGGATAGTTTGCAGATTCTGCCCCCGCCTGTGTAATTGCATTAAACAATGTCGATTTTCCTACGTTCGGTAGACCGACGATACCTGCTTTCAAAGCCATCGTAGTTACAACTCCTTAATTTTCGAAAATCATCCTTCTTATTATATAGTACTTGGAACGCAAAAAAAAGCCTGAAAGCTACTGAATAGCCGCAGACTTTTTTTCCAGTGCTTTTTTTGTTTCATTTTCCCGCTTCTGGACGAAGTAGGTTTCGATCTGATTTTTTAAAATAAATCCGCGCAGCGCGTTCGTTTTCTCATCTGGGATGAGGATAAATCTCGCCCCGTAATAAGTGCCGTTATTCATTTTCTCTTCCCGAACAATTTCCAGTGTGCACGGCACCAAGAAACCCAAGATCAGCTCCACTTCAAGCTGCGAGTGCTTTTGTATGATTTTTTCGAGCATGGCGTTCTCTTCGATCTTGAAGCCTAAGCCGTTAACCGATATATTTCTGATCGAGAATCGAATCGGTGTTTCAAACTGATGTTCATGCTTCTTGCTTTTGTCTTGAAATCCAAAAAGAAGCCCTTCATTCTTCACATCTACGCGGGGGAACTCCCTTTTTTCTGTAAACTTCCTGCGGTTATCAGGCGGATTCAGGACAATGACGGAGCCCTTGTCTTTGGCGAGAATCGTTGTCTCCATAACAAACAACCCGGATGGCGTGTATACCGTCATTTTACACTTGTCTCCCAGGGCAAAGACGTCATATTCCGGCAGCTCCACCTCAATGATGTCACCGAGGGCATAGGTCAGCACGCCTGTGGATACGAAATCATCCTTGCTCAGCATCGCTTTACTGTCAATCATGACATCTGCGTCGTATCCTTCCTTGCTGCCATAAAACTTCATAGACTTTTGTTTGCTAACCATTGTCCTGTTTCAATCCTTCCCCATTCCATATTCCGCATACAAGACAACTTCATCGTCCTTTTAGGACGAGCGCGTTTGTCAAGGTAGATGCGAAGCTAAAGTTTATACTTTCTTATCTATAAAAAAATAGACTGCCCCTTTACCAGGAACAGCCTGTTACCTCAACCCAAAAAAGCATCGATTTTCGGTAACCAGGCTGTCATAGTTCCATTGGAACGGTAGACCCTCAGCTTTGCGTCCTTGCTTTTCAGCAAGTTTGCCATTTATCGAACCCTGCATATGAAATTTTATGTTTTATCGTTCCTATGGTCTAAAAGACCTATGAATACTTCCATTATACGGATGCCAGTCCCTATTATCAACTAAATCCCTTGCATACACGTTGTATTTGTTGTATGAATGTAAAAAGAATTACATATCCACAATTTTTCGAGTTATACACATTGTTATCCACAGGTTGTTAACAACGAATATTTGTTCGATCTATTGTACACATGTGGATAAGATTATTTTTAGCGAGGTGTCCCCCTGTGGATGAACATAATGAGCATAATGAACATATCCCCTGGATGAAAGCAGCTATTGAAGAAGCAATGAAAGCCGAAGCCATTCGAGAAGTTCCCATCGGCGCTGTAGTTGTCCATCAAGGTCAAATTATCGGCCGCGGCTACAATCTTCGTGAAACCACGCTGGATCCCCTGGCCCATGCTGAAATGATTGCTATTAAGCAAGCGAGCGAGCATCTGCAAGCATGGCGCTTGCTTGACTGCAAGCTCTACGTCACGTTAGAGCCTTGCCCGATGTGTGCGGGCGCGATTGTCCAAGCGCGGGTTCCGCAGGTGATCTATGGCACAACCGATCCCAAAGCCGGCTGCGCGGGAACGCTGATGAACTTGCTGCAGGAGGACCGGTTCAACCACCGGGTCGATGTCATTAGCGGCGTGCTGCAGGCGGAGTGCGCGACGATGCTGACGCAGTTTTTCCGCAAGCTGCGCGGTAAGGAATGAGCGTTGCGCTCGGGCTAATTTCGTAAGCGCTCATAATATTGTGCTAAAGGGAACTATGATCCTCTATTCTCTAGATATTGAACACTTCAGCGAGAAAGAGGGAACTGTGGTCCGCTATATTATTATTTCTAGTCAAAATGTAAGCTATTTAGGGTAAATAAGACCCTGTAGTTCCGTTTGACTATTAAGCCCCCTAATTAAATTGGAGAGTACCTAGGGAAATAAGGTACTATTCATATAAAGGGAGGCGAGCGGAATGAGACAACGTAACAACGCATTCAAAGAAGTTCGTAATAAGGTGGCGCAAGAAG
>NZ_JAGGKV010000015.1 GCF_017874035.1 Paenibacillus aceris | reverse complement strand
CACCAACACCAACACCAACACCAACACCAACACCAACACCAACACCAACACCAACACCAACACCAACACCAACACCAACACCAACACCAACACCACCTATATCGAGCCCAGCTCCAGATAGTCCGTTGATTCATGTGCTCTTCAATGGTCAGGAGCTTCAATTTGATCAAGCAAGACCGCTATTGAAAGATGGTTCAACACTCGTCCCGTTCCGTACATTATTCGAGACGCTTGGCTTCGAGGTAAATTGGAAGGAGACTGAATCGTCACAACAGGCAATTGGAATCAAGGACGGTCTCACAATTGTGTTGACAATTAATAGCACAACCGCAATCGTGAATGGTAAAAACGTGAGCTTGGATGTCCCTGCACAAATCCTGAATGGCAGCACCTTAGTCCCGCTTCGCTTTGTAGCGGAAAACAGCGGTTACCAGGTGACTTACTCCAGGAGTGGCAACGAGGCGACAGTTCGGATTGATGAAGCAGATGCACCAACTACACCAACACCAACACCAACACCAACACCAACACCAACACCAACACCAACACCAACACCAACACCTGTCCCTTCTCCTGCTCCAATCCCCGATCCTGTGAAAGAGGAGGTTGAGCCCTATGTCGTCAAAGGTTATGTGCGCGATGCAAAAGGTCAACCCATCCCTGATATCGTCGTTTATGCCGATAACACATTGCTTTATGACAGTAATATCCTCGGAGTTACCGATGAATCGGGACACTATCGGATTGAATTACCTCAGATGGCTACAACATGGCGAATGGGTGCCGATGTGACTAAAACATTTAACGGAAAGGACTATACCTTTCATTTAAACGCGAACAAGGATCTCCCGCTTTCAGGAAGTACAGGAGCCGTCCGCGACTTTACCTGGAACAAATTTGATGGGCAAATTTATATTTATCCGAATTTTACATCTTCGGACGATTCGCTTCCGGAGTTCGATATGAGCGATTTGGAAGTAACGTTGACACCCGTCGGCCCGCTGCTCGATGGCAGTCCAGGTCAAACGATAACGAAGCGAGGAGGACCGATTTCAGGTGGAGCTGGCATTGATCAAATACCAATTGGCCGCTACAAGGCTACTGCCAGATGGGTGCCGGAAGGGCATGCGCCAATTTCGTTGCAGATTAGTGACTCCGCCGGTAAATATGCAGAGTCTGTAGAGTTCGAATTCGGTCCTCCTAAAGGAGTATCCACAACTAATTATCTGAGTGAACTCGAAGTTAAGATTCCTTAAAAATGGGCAGTTATCAAAGAAGTATATTGGAATAAATAAGTCTTACAACTATTTCTAACTACCAACTGCGCCATTATTTAAGCAATTCATTGTATTTACGGAATTATTCTAACAGTTCTCCAATGAAGTCCATGAAATCTGACAAAACAAACTTGAAACGGCTGCCCTAGGGCAGCCGTTATTATGTAAACAGAAACGTTAGTTCAATCGTTAGTGGTTTTGCATATCATTCATTTTTGTAATGGGAGGAGCGACTTGCTTAATCATAGATGTGTCAATCCGATATCCTCAATTTGCCCCAGAAGCCTCAATGGTTTAGCGGAAATAGGGATCAATTTAGCATGTCCTTTAGGGACAACTTTGGCTTTCAAGGTTATTTGTATGTAGGAAGACGCTTTTTTTTAGAGGAGTTTTCACAAAATAGGCATTCACACATACATTACATTAGGTAAATAACCGCGATAGAAATGAGGAGTGATTGCTATATGTTAACATCTAACGAGGAAGAATTGCGCCCACCTGTTGGAGGAGGTATTCATGGTGGCGTTGGTCCTGGAATTCATGGTGGTGTTGGCCATGGTATCCATGGTGGAGTTGGTCCTGGAATTCATGGTGGTGTGGGCCATGGTATCCATGGTGGAGTTGGTCCTGGATTTCATGGGGGTGTTGGCCACGGACATTTTCACGACTTTAACGTAGTCCCTATTGTCGTTCCAATTCCTACACCATATCCTAGTTATCCAACCTACTATCCATACCCTTGCCCATATCCACCATACCAATACCCATGTCCATACCCATACCCATATCCATATCCATATTAAGTTCAAAAACATGACAAGAGCCGCAATTTATTGCGGCTTTTTTGTTGAGCCTTACATTCCACTAGTCAAAAGCAAAAAAACTCTGACCACACGGTCGGAGTTCCTAGCTTGTAATTAAGCAGTTAGTTCATTTGTCTTGACCTTCGGATAAAAATTTCCTGTCCATACCATAAAACCCATCGCTACATACACTAAGCCCCAGAAGAAGGCGAACCATTTCTCAAGCCCTGGCATTCCGAACGATACGAGCATGAGGATAAAAAGGATAATCGTCCAACGAGGAAATACTTTAGCTCTGAAAGTAACAATCATAAGAATGATAGTTCCGAGCAGCATCCCTATACCGGAGACAGCTCCGGTAAGATCAACGAACAACTGCCCTTTTTTAGCATATTCGCCGTATGCGAACAAACCGTAAAAGTTAGATGCGACAAGCAAATTGCCAATCATGATAAGCAGCGTAGAAATAAATCCCAATACGCCGGTCTCCTTAGACTGTGCCATATACAGCGCAATAGAACTTACGGCCATGAGGATACAAGCGATAAACCCGCAGATTACTTCCGGCATGCTGTCGTCTCCCCAAATGAGCGACGACGGGGTCATTCCGATTCGTACGATGCCTGCTAAGAAACAGATAAATCCGAGCAATTTCACTACTTTTTCTATTGTCATTTTGACCAACCTCCAACTGTTTATTGACTTCCTTGTAACGAATTGTACCAAATGATCGTTCCCGTCATCGAGAGTATCTCCTACCTAGCGAAGACAGGAATATTTATGGGTAGATCCGGGAAGTAGTCCGCAAGTCATATACAGATTATGGGTCAGGGTTTATAATTTCGATATACGATCCTTGGCAGATTAGGAGGAAATATGAGGCCGTTAAGCAGGATACTTAGCAGTCAAACGGAGTGGCTATTGAAGGCGCTTATGGTTGCAATTAGCGCCATTTTCGTTGTTTTTTTCATTAGCAGCATTTCGGGCTATTATGAAAAGCTACGCAATTATTGCATACTGCAAGCATGTGGTTCATTGGCTCCAGCTCCGCCGACCACGATTGAAGTGCTGAACCAGCACAATTTAACAATCGATTCGTATGCGGTGGTTTTAGTCGCGATTGACTGTGGGCTTGCCTTCCTCTTCTATACAGGTGCCGGTATCATACTCTGGAAGAGCGGGCGGGAGTGGATGGGGAAGCTTGCCGTGCTCGCGCTCGTTGCGTATGGTACTACGTTTCCCTCGCTCGTCTATATCGCTTCGGAAGGAAGTAAGGCGCTGCAGAGGTGGCCGGATGGAATCAGCACGATCGGATGGATGACGTTATTTTTGTTTTTCTTATTGTTTCCTAGCGGAAAGTTAGCACCTTTCTGGACACTCTACGTTTGGATCCCGTTTAGCTTGGTTCAGATTGCCAGCTTTCTATTCCCGGAAACCGGAATCGATTTACAGCAATGGTCCGCAACAGCGAGGATCTTGTACTATTTGACTGCCATCGGCAGTATGATTTATTCGCAAATTTATCGGTATAGGAAGTTGTCCAATACCGAACAGCGACAGCAGACGAAATGGGTCGTCTACGGCGTTACCATTTCGTTTCTCGGTTTTTTCGGAATCGGTGCCTTTTTTGTTTCGGATGCAGCGTTCAGCCCGGTCTCCTACATCTATTTAAACGTCGCTTTACATGTATTTGTTTCCATTATTCCTTTGACGCTTGCATTTGCCATCCTTCGTCACCGCTTATGGGATATCGATCCACTCGTCAACCGAACAATTGTCTACGGTGTGTTGTCACTTGCCATCGTAATCGTCTACTCGGCATCGGTACTATATCTAAGCAGCGTGTTCCGGACGGAGAAAAACTATATCATCTCCCTTATCGCAACCTCCATCGTCGCTATTCTCTTCGCACCACTTAAGCAGTGGCTTCAGCGTATCGTGAATCGGTTGATGAAAGGCAGGCACGATGACCCGTTTGCCGTGTTGGTCGAGTTGGGGGACAGCCTAATAAAACCGATGACCCCTGATCGAGTGCTAAGTGTCGTTGCCCGAACGATACAAGACGCTCTTCGTCTTCCACATGTCGGTATCTCGATCGGAATGAACGGGCAGGAGACGGTGGCGGTATCCGTCGGTGAAAAAAAATATGATATGCATGTCTATCCACTTATTCACAGTGGTGAAGAGCTTGGAACGCTTTGGCTGTCGAGTCGTTCGCAAGGCGGAGCATTCAGCACAGAAGACAACAAGCTGCTGGATATTTTGCTTCGTCAGGCTGTGCCCATCGCAAAAAATATAAATATGACTACCGGTATGAAACTGCTGGCCAAAGATTTACAGGAATCGCGTGAACGGTTGGTGCTTGCCCGTGAGGAAGAGAGAAGGCAAATCCGAAGAAATCTTCACGATGATCTTGCGCCGCGTCTGATGTCGCTCGCGTTTAACGTAGCGGCTGCGGAACAATATATTCGAAAAAGTCCAGATACGGCGATTGAGCTACTGGGAGAGCTGAGGCTGGTCATCCGAACGACCGTAAACGAAATTCGCACAATGGTACACGATTTGCGCCCGCCGACGCTGGACGAGTTCGGTTTGTTGGGCTCTATTGAGGCACGCATTGACGAGTTATTGAAGACGTCCGGTCAAATGAATAGTGACCCGATATGTGTGAAATTACACGTATTGGAGGCGCTTCCGGCTTTACCAGCAGCGGTGGAGGTAGCGGTGTATCGCATCGTAACAGAGTCATTAGTTAATGTCATCAGGCATGCTGAGGCAACGGCTTGTGATGTTCATATACGATTGACGCCGGCACAAGAGCTGCAAGTGGAAGTCATCGATAACGGGAAAGGCATTCCTGTTCCTATGAAGACAACAGGAAATGGGGGAATCGGATTGACCTCAATTCGCGAGAGAGCGGTAGAGCTTGGCGGTCAATGCATAATTGAAAGACTGGAAACTGGCGGTACGCGTGTAATGGCACTGCTGCCGCTAATACGTGGGGAGGAATTAAAGTGAGAATTTTGCTAGCAGACGATCATCCGCTATTTCGCGGAGGGGTGCGCAACTTAATTGGAACTACAGAAGATTTGCAGGTAGTAGGGGAAGCCTCAAACGGGGAAGAAGCGGTGCAATTAGCCTTGTCACTGCTGCCTGATGTCATCGTCATGGACATTCGGATGCCGGGCATTAACGGTATCGAAGCGACAAGAATGATCAGGGAAAAGCAGCCAGAACAAAAAATACTCATCGTAACAATGCTAAAAGACGATAAGTCCGTTTTTATGGCCATGCAAATGGGTGCACGAGGTTATGTACTTAAAGATGCCGGGGAAATGGAGCTGCTGCAGTCCATTCGAATGGTTGGTGGTGGTGGAGCTGTATTCAGCTCCGATATTGCAGCACGCATGATGCATTATTTTACGATGCCGAAACAGTCACAGCCGCTAAATCCGGCGCTCTCCGAACTGACGGGCCGTGAGACGGAGGTGCTTGAGCTGATCGCGGACGGATACTCGAATGGACAAATAGCATCCCGTCTGTCATTGAGCACCAAAACGGTCGCCAACCATGTCACGAATATATTAAATAAGCTTCAAGTTCAAGACCGTCACGAAGCCAAAAAAGTGTTGAGGAATTTTCATGAAGCAGCTGACCTCGAATCGTAATACCACTAAGAGGATAAGAACAAATTATGAATGTACAATATATTTTTTGGTATCAAAGGCTGCCTGGTGCAGCTTTTTATGTTAATGGGCTGGATAACGCAATTACGTCATCAATTTATATTGCTACAAAACGCTTGATTTTCATCAGGTTTTCAGCGTGATGGTAGAAATTAATATTCCGCTAAAGAGTTTGTATTTGACAGATTACGAAACCTGCATCATAATTAGAATGAACTTTCGATCTAATACGTATAATTGTTATAGAGTGAACGTTCAATTTATAACTTGGAGGTATTCAACATGAGTAAAACAGTTTTTATTACAGGAACCAGTTCAGGCTTGGGAAAACTTACGGCAATTCGGTTTGCTGAAATGGGCTGGAACGTAGCTGCAACTATGCGTACACCCGACAAAGAAACGGAGCTTATAGCTTACGATAATATTAAAATTTTCAAACTGGACGTCACCAATGTGCGTGAAGTTCAATCATCGGTAGATCAGGCCATAGCCACATTCGGTAAGATCGATGTTGTTATCAATAATGCCGGTATGGGGACTTACGGTCCGCTGGAATTAGCCCAAGAGGAAGCGATCGACTGGCAATTCGCGGTTAATACGCGAGGACCGATCAATGTTATCCGTCAATTTGTTCCTCATTTTAGAGCAAATGGCGGAGGCATGTTCATCAATATCAGCTCTTTCATGGGAATCACGACCGCGGTGCCGCTCGGATCTCTCTATAATATGTCTAAATTTGCTTTGGAAGGACTAACGGAAGGTCTTTATTACGAACTGAAGCCGTTGAATATCGAGCTTAGATTGATCGAGCAGGGAGGTTCTACAGGAAATAATTTCAAGAACAGTATTACTTGGAACCGAGATGAAAACATACAGGATTACGATGACCTGATGACGAAAGTGCAGGATTTAATGAATCATGCGGAATCCGGCTCTACATTGGATGATCCTCAGATTATTGTAAATGCCATAGTCGCATTGGCGACTGGAGAGAGCAATAAATTTCGCACTGTCATCGGAAAAGCGGGCAATGATCTGATGACGCTTAGAAATTCTGTACCGATTGAACAATATTTGGAGACGATAGCTAAAAATTATATGTAAGAACATTATGAAACGCTTCGTCATAACGCAGGGTCGATATGACAATCTTGACTATGGATTATATGGGGTGTATGTTAGATTAGAATGATCATTCGATCTTATGGTGGGAGCGGGAAAACCAAATGTTTGAGAAATATAACAAGGTGCAGCAAGCCGTCCTTGAAACAACACTTAATATCATCATCCGAAAGGAATTACAGGCTACCTCAATGTCGCTTATCGCCAAGGAGTCTGGTGTATCGACCGGGAACATTTATCATTATTTCAAAAGCAAAGAAGATATCGTTAACGAATTGTACAAAGCCATTGTAACGTTTAACGGAGAGTATGTGAGAGAAGGCTTGCTGAAGGGCACAACGATTCGTGAAAAGTTTGAATTCGGTTGGAATCGGGTTATCGAATTGGGGAAACAATATCCTCAAGGCTTTCAATTTATTGAGCAGTATTCGTTCTCACCTTACATTTATGAAGAGGTAAAGCAAGAAGTCTATACCGGCGGATGGTGTGGGCCAATGAACGAGTTATATCAAGAAGCTATTCAGGAGAAGCTGTTTATTCCGATGAATCCAAAAATGATGGTACAGATGCATTACGGCACATTTGTTTACATGTTGAAGGCCCATCTGCACGGAATCTTCGAGTTAAGCAGTGAGAGCATCAGCGGCGCAATCCGTTCGTGTTGGAATGCTGTAACTAAAGATGTAACGTAGCTAGATGAACAGAAGCCGCCTTCAAAGGAAGTTCGATAACATCCTTTGAGGGCGGCTTCTTTATTTATGGGTGGGGCATAATATCTCAATGTAAACTTCCAAGGGATTATGGAGTGACGGAGATCGTTGTGTAGAATTGTTTAATAAAATCAAAAAAGAACCTGTGTAGTTTTATCAGGTTTTTCTATATTGCATATAAACAGTCATGGTGATATAATCACATTACGGCTTTTTATTTCACATGAACAAATGTATTTCATCTTACAATTTAATTGTACCATGCCGGTGAGCTCTTGTCAAATGTTTTCTCAAATTAATGGATAGGGGAGATATTGAATGAGTTCTTTGGTTCTCGGTTTTCAGGAAATGGAAAAAACGCAGCTTTTGCTCGTTGGCGGAAAAGGGTTAAATTTAGGGGAATTATCAAAAATCAAAGGCATACAAGTACCAGAAGGATTTTGTGTTACAACTGTGGGTTATCAAAAAGCCATCGAAAAAAACGAAATGTACCATGCTTTGTTGGATCGACTAACCATGCTAAAAGTAGAAAATCGAGATCAAATTAGTGAAATCAGTAGGAAGATTCGGCAAATCATTATGGAAGTAGAAATTCCTTCCGATGTTGTGAAAGCAGTTACTCACTATCTCTCCCAGTTAGGTGATGAACATGCTTATGCGGTGCGTTCTAGTGCGACTGCTGAAGATTTACCACATGCCTCTTTTGCTGGTCAACAAGACACCTATTTAAATATCATCGGTAAAGAAGCAATCTTGCAGCATATCAGCAAATGTTGGGCTTCCCTGTTTACGGATCGCGCGGTAATCTACCGTATGAAAAATGGATTTGACCAAAGTCAGGTATATTTATCCGTTATTGTTCAAAGGATGGTTTTGCCACAAGCTTCTGGGATTATGTTTACTGCAGATCCAATTACATTCAACCGAAAGTTACTTTCAATCGATGCCAGTTTTGGACTTGGAGAAGCGCTGGTCTCTGGCTTGGTAACTGCCGATTGTTATAAAGTACAGGATGGGGAAATCGTCAATAAGCGGATAGCAGCCAAAAAACTGGCTATCTATGGCCGAAAAGAAGGTGGAACAGAAACAAAGCAGATCGATCTTGATCAGCAAAAGACCCAAACACTTACTGAACAACAAATTGTACAACTGGCACGTATCGGAAGACAGATCGAAGCTTATTTTGGCTGTCCACAAGATATTGAATGGTGTTTGGTTGATGATACGTTTTATATTGTCCAGAGCCGGCCAATCACGACTTTATTCCCCATCCCTGAAGCAAACGATCAAGAAAACCACGTCTATCTATCTGTTGGTCATCAACAAATGATGACTGACCCCATAAAACCATTAGGGTTATCTTTTTACCTGTTAACGACTCCTGCACCCATGCGTAAAGCTGGTGGAAGGTTGTTTGTTGATATTGCACCTAGGCTTGCTACACCTATCGGCCGGGAAGCTTTATTAAATACCATGGGATCCGATCCGCTCATAAAAGGCGCACTCATGACTATAATAGAGCGAGATTTTATAAAATCGTTACCAGATGATGGTGAAAAAATACCAAGTTCCAGTAAAAACAATGAAGGGATATCTTCTTCGGATTTTCAAGCACAAATCGAATACGATCCGACAATCGTTTCTAATTTAATTAAGAGTAGTGAAACATCAATAGAAGAGTTAAAACAAACCATCCAAACGAAATCAGGATCAGATTTATTTAATTTTATTCTAGAAGATTTCCAGCAATTAAAGAAGATTTTATTTAACCCGCAAAGTACTCGTGTATTTATGACTGCTATGGAAGCTTCATCATGGATCAATGAAAAAATGAACAAATGGTTAGGTGAAAAGAACGTAGCAGATACGCTTTCTCAATCAGTACCTAACAATATTACTTCGGAAATGGGTCTGGCTCTATTGGATGTCGCGGATATAATTCGTCCTTATCCAGAAGTAATTGATTATTTACAGCGTGTAAAAGATGATAACTTTTTGAGTGAACTCGTTAAGTTAGATGGTGGACAGGAAAGCCATGACGCTATCTATGCTTATCTTAACAAATACGGAATGCGGTGCGCTGGAGAAATCGATGTGACTAAAACTCGTTGGAGTGAAAAACCAATTACACTTGTCCCGATGATTCTTGGTAACATCAAAAACTTTGAGCCTAATGCTGGCAAACGTAAATTTGAGCAAGGACGACAGGAAGCTTTAGATAAAGAACAAGAGTTATTAGATCGATTGAAACAATTACCGGATGGTGAACGAAAAGCCAAAGAGACAGCACGAGTGATCAGCCTAATCCGGAATTTCATCGGTTATCGTGAATATCCAAAATACGGGATGATTAATCGCTACTTCGTATATAAGCAAGCTTTATTGAAAGAAGCCGAACAACTCATACAAGCGGGCGTTATTCATGAAAAAGAAGATGTTTACTATCTCACTTTTGAAGAATATCGCGATGTCGTTAGCACCAATAAATTAGATTATCAGATCATCAACAAACGAAAAGATGATTACAAATTTTTCGAAAAACTAACGCCCCCACGTGTAATTACTTCTGACGGTGAAATCATTGCGGGTAAGTACGAACGAGAAAATCTCCCAGCCGAAGCTATTGTAGGTCTGCCTGTTTCTTCAGGAGTGATTGAGGGTCGAGCACGAGTCATCTTAAACATGGAAGATGCTGATCTAAAAGAAGGAGATATCTTAGTAACCTCCTTTACTGACCCTGGCTGGACACCATTGTTTGTATCCATTAAAGGACTAGTCACCGAAGTTGGTGGACTGATGACCCATGGAGCAGTTATCGCACGCGAATATGGCTTGCCTGCAGTTGTCGGGGTAGAAAATGCTACCAACCTGATAAAAGATGGGCAACGAATTCGTGTGAATGGGACAGAAGGGTTTATCGAAATATTGTAGCCTAAGTTAAATCAAATAATTGGCTCTCAATCGACATCAAAGCATAAATAAGAGTGCATTTAGATCCCCGTCAATCGGGGATTTTTTTTTTCGAAGCATCTATGTAGTTCTTCTTTTACTTTTTCTGGAATAATGCAATAAAAATTCGCGCAAAATATACAGTGAATTTCTGGAAAGGGGGAATCAGCATGGATCCGAGCATTCCCGTGGATTTGAGTGAAAATGCTGTTATCAATCATGATGCATTGCGATACATTTTTCGTAATTGTGATGATGTCGTATTTCGGTCACTAAAACTATCGGATCACTCAAACATTCTGCTCGTTTATATAGAAGAACTGACTGATTCTACCAAACTGGAAGAGATTATTTCTGCATGCATAATTAGTCATGATTTTGAGCGACTTACACAATATAAAATTGTAATTCGCATATCAGAAATTGCAGCTAAAGTTCTGAAAGGCAGTACAGCCATCATTCTAGACGGTAAGCCATACGCTTATTTAGCAGATCTTTCCGCTTTCAAACAACGCGCGATCAATGAACCTTCGAACGAGGCATCGATACGCGGTCCGCGTGAGGGATTCACCGAAGACCTAAAAACAAATTTAAGCATGATTCGAAGAAAAATAAGTAACCCGAAACTAAAGTTCGAAAGCCATCAAGCAGGAGAGCTGACCAATACAGAGTTTATCGTTGCATATATCGAAGATAAAGTGAAACCCGAATTGCTTCAAGAAGTCACAAGAAGACTTCATACTTTCCGCACGAATCAATTGTTGGATTCCGGCTATATTGAAGAATTTATCGAGGATAAGACCTTATCCCTATTCCCGCAAATCCAAAATACAGAACGACCGGACTCCGTTTCCGCAGGTTTATTGGCAGGAAGAGTAGCCATTATCGTTGACGGCTCTCCAAACGCACTATTATTGCCAATGACATTTTGGTCAGGCTTTCAAGCAGCTGAAGACCATTATGAACGCTTCTTATATGTCTCAGCAGTTAGACTTTTGCGGTTCTTGCTGGCAATTATGTCTTGTCTGCTTCCATCCGTATATGTTGCTCTAACGACGTTCCATCCACAGATGATTCCGCTTTCTTTAATGCTTAGTATTTCAGCGTCTAGAGAAGGTATTCCGTTTCCGACCGTTATTGAAACTTTGTTAATGGAACTTATGTTTGAAGGATTGCGAGAAGCCGGGCTTCGTTTGCCTAAAGCAATCGGTTCAGCCGTGAGTATCGTAGGCGCATTGGTTATTGGGGAAGCAGCAGTCCAAGCTGGTTTTATTTCTGCTCCTATCGTCATGATTGTTGCAGGTACTGGAATTGCTTCGTTCGCTTTTCCAAGTTATAGTTTGGCATTGCCTTTTCGAATTCTGCGATTTCCGCTGCTGATATTAGGGGGATTCCTTGGGCTGTACGGTGTCGCGATCGGAATTATGTTTATCATGATCCATCTTGTGACACTCAAGTCGTTCGGCATTCCATATTTAAAACCGTTTGCTCCTATCAGACCAAATTTCTGGAAGGACACGCTGATACGAATGAATAAACGATACGTATGGGCGCAACGAAAATAATGATGAAAATCTGTTGCTCAATCCTTTGTTTAGTACTGACATTGTTGCTTGCCGGATGTTGGGACAGGAATGAAATAAACGATTACGCTTTCTGGATAGGAACTGCCCTGGATCTAACGGAGAGCGGTAAGCTTCAAAAGAGCGCACAAATCGCAGTTCCCGCCAATATCAAGAGCACCAAAGGAGGCGGGGGAAACGAACGAAGGGCAAATATCGTACTAACAGCGACTGGATCCTCCTCCCTCGTAGATTTGACGCAACAAATTCAAGACAAGCTGCCCCGCAGGGTTTTTCTTGGCCATCGCAGGTCTATTTTCATTGGAGAAAAGTTGGCACGTAAAGGACTAACCGATATAATGGATCAATTTACGCGAAATACCGATACTCGATTGCGGACGGATATCTTCGTTGTGAATAATGGTAAAGGAAAGGATGTCTTAAATATCAACAGTCCGTTCAATCAATTTTCAGCGATTGTGGCCGTTGATCAAGACCGATACTGTCGATTGGGAGACACTGCCCTACGGGATGTCTTGCTCGATGTAGGACGTGATGGCATTCGGCCTTCCATGCCGATGATCGAAATTTCTCCGATTAATGACCAAGAGAAACACAAAATCTTTGACGTTAGATCCGTTGCTATATTTAATAAACAATTGCAAATGGTCGGGGAAGTGAGCGGGAGAGAATCTTTAGAATTGTTTTGGGTCAAAGGGGTATTAAAAAGTCAATTCGTGACGGAAGAAACGGAGCAAGGTAGCATATCTTTGTATGAATCCAACTTAAAAAAATCTATTCGTACAGAGTTCGAAGGCAATAAACTGAAAGCCCATGTGAAACTTGAGGGAACCGGAAGGGTGCTTGAAAACAATACGGATATTGATCTTTCGGTATCCGCCGAACGTATCCGATTAGAAAGAAAACTTAATGAAATTAAAGCAAAGAAAGTTGAAGCGACAATAAAAGAATTACAGCTTCAGTTTGGACAAGACGTGTTCGGATTCGGAGAAGAAGTTCATAGAGAACATCCTTACTACTGGAAAGAAATTCGGAACAAATGGGATCAAATTTTCCCAATACTTGAAGTATCTGTTGATGTCAAATTGAAAATTCAGAGTATAGGGGATATAGGCAAGCGAATCCCAGGAATAGGAGAAAGAAAGTGAAAATTTCAACTTGGCAGTTGTTTTGGATATTCACGACGTTAGAAATTTCGATGAGTATTTGGCTGACTGTATCGCCTACGATCGATATTGCTAAACAGGACGCTTGGATTTCGCTTGCAGTGGCAGGAGTCATTGGACTAGTCGTGACGCTGATTTTAGTTCGAGTCTGTCAACGGCATTCTTCCCATACGCTGGTGGAGTTTACACAAAAGCTTTTTGGAAAGTGGGGTGGAAAACTAATTGGTGTGTTATATGTTTTGGTGTGGTTTTCAGTAGCTGCCGATATACTAAGAATTTTTTCTTTGTTTATTAAGCAATTTCTCTTTCACGATACGCCAATATGGATAATCGCAGCTCTTATGGTTGCAGCTATGGTTTACATAAATTACGCAGGAAGCGTCGAAGCTATTGCACGCTTCAGTGAATTGGCCGGACCTTTGCTTTTGGTCGGAATTGTGATAACTTTTGCATTAAATTTAACTAATCTGCACACATCGCTTCTTTTGCCTGTATACGCGGATTCGGGAGTAATGCCCATTTTAAAGGGTTCACTCGTGAATGCATCCTTCCTAGGAGAGTCCATGATGATCATGATGTTAACGCCTTTTATCGCGAATTCGCAAAAGCTTCTAACGCCGACTCTATTGGCGATTGGTATTCCATCATTGATCGCTACGATTACGGCGGCTATGGTTGTTGCAACATTCGGAACAAATATCGGAGCAACGTTAGTCTTTCCGTATTTTAGTATGGTGCGATTTATTAATTATCTAGAATTTATTCAAAATATGGATGTCTGGATCGTGTTCATCTGGATTTTCAGCGTATTCGTAAAGTTATCCATCTACTTGTTCATCAACAGCTATGGAACCGCGCAATTGCTTGGCATCAAGAATTGGCGGGTTATGATCGGATTTGCTGCAACCGTCATTTTCGTTACTTCTTTAACACCTGCTAACATCGTAGGTATGTTGGATTACGCGAAATTTGTTTGGATTAAATTCATTTTTCCGATTTTCATCGTCGGTTTCCCGATTATTTTTCTACTCGTTAGCTACATTAGAGGCCGACATATGCAAGAAGTGTAGTTGAAAAACCGGGAGAACCTAGAGTTCTTTTTTCTCCAAAATGATGAAATGAGAGGAAGATAGCTGAGGATAGCGCTGATTAATGATCTCGACAATTTCAAAATCTGAAAACTTGGCTAGATGGCTCAATGTATCCCTGTCTTTAATGGTTGCGACTTCCTGAGGTTCAAGCCCTGTAGTAATCTTCGTATATAAAACAACCCACTTGCTCGAACATTGAAACACATCCAATAAGGTCGTGTTGAAATCATGTTCATCCGTTATGTGATACAGTACATCTAAGCACACTACCAGTTCCGCTTTGAAAAAGCCGCGGTTAACAAGATAACCTGGCTTATAGAGCATGAAACTTTTGTTCGTGTCCTCCTTGAATATCTCCTTGCATAAACTAATCGAGGATTGTGCAACATCCAAGCCTATGTACTGTGGATATTTCATAGTTCCAATACTCAATGTAATCGAAATTCACCCAGATGCCTCCTTGCTAAAAACCGCTTTTTTTAGCACAGCTCGAAAACAATATAATCCGCCCCACATGTCAGTATGTAAAGCATCAGGCGGAAGTGTGAAGTTTGCTTCATGATCCATTTCCAACCCTGCGTTTCGAACAAATGACTGAAAGATGCTCAAGTCAATGGTTGGGTAATCGAGTGTGAGGAGAATGATTCCGTCGTCTTTAAGCGTTCTTTTGAATTCCTCCAATACAGTCTGCATGTCCTCGAGGTTCAAATGTTCGAAAACAGAAATACAAAATATTTTATCAAAAAAACAATTAGTGTAAGGAAGATTAGTAAGGTTTGCTTGACTGAGGTGAGTTTCCGTATATGCCCCCTTTTGTACATGCTCGGCTGCCTCATCGCTAATATCTATCCGAATGGTATCCATAATGCTGTTGAATGAAACAATGCGAGAGTCCCAATCACAAGCATAAGCATGCTTACATCTCCGGCCAAGAACAAAATTAAACGGATGGGGGATTCCTCAAGCCGCATCTAAGATAATATCACTTGATTCTATAAAGGAAGCACACCAGGCATACTCATAAGGTCTGCTCCACCAAGTCTCAGGTAATGGATAAACAAAGTCTTGCTCCTTCGGATCGGACTGCTTGAAAAATCGGGAATGGGAATGGGAAGCCATACGAAGTCCTCCTTTTAAGAAACTCAATATTACTCGAGTTCTTTGGAATGGCACGATTCAGATATGTATGCTAAATTAGATGGAAATAGAAGGTAATCCATTTAATCCAAAGGATGATAAAGATGCGCGGTAGTTGGCATGATTCGTATTTAGGAAAACTTCGCAATGCAGTCGGCACTCAGAAGATCATTGTAAACTCAGTACGAGCAATCTTACTTGATGATGAAGGACGTGCCTTGTTTATTAAGCGCCGTGGTGATAAAAAATGGGGTATGCCTGCTGGAGCTATGGAATTAGATGAATCCGTATTTGATGCGATGAAACGTGAGGTCAAAGAAGAAACTGGACTTAACGTTTTGCAGGCAACATTAATTGCTATTTATTCTTCTCCAACAACACAAACATTCACGGACCGTTGGGGGAACGAGCATCATGTAATTGAATATTTATTTCGAGTGGATGCGTGGTCGGGTAGCCTTGATAAAGAGACAGACGAAAGTGTAGATGCTGAATTTTATCCAGTGGATAATTTACCAGAAGCTTCGAGTGAGCTTTTTGCAAGACATCATCTAAGAGTATTTAAAGATTATGAGAAGTACGATGGTAAGGTAATATTGGAATAGTTGTCGGCAAGGCGCAATATCTAGATTAACTTAGTGAACAGATGGTGAAGAATTTTTATAAAACACTTCAAATCCTAAGGAGAGACTTAAGTGACTTATACAATCAGAAAAGCTACTTCAAAGGATTGTTTGGCATTAAGCCGATTAATGACTCAATTGCTTAATAGAGAAATTACTGCGGATATTATGAGAAATAGAATAGATTTTGTAGCTCAAAGCCCTTTTGACTCATTGTTTGTATATGAAGAAGATAAAATAATGGGTACTCTTGGATTTAGAATTCGAGAAAATATAGAAGACATTGTTAGATATGGAGAGATCTCTGTCATCGTTGTCGACGTTGAGGAGAAAAGAAAAGGAATAGGTAGAATATTAATGGAGTATGCTGAGGACCTTGCTATAAAGAACCAATGTAAGGGTACTTGGCTAGTAACAGGACATAAAAGAATCAACGAAGCACATAATTTTTATAAAGATCTTGGGTATGAAGATACAGGAGTAAGATTTGTAAAGAGTTTTTAAGAGTTTCAGGAAGTCAGTAGCCATCAGATCAAAACGTATTCACTCATTGTCACACCAAGGGGTTGTGTAATGCAAATTTGCAGTTGTATAGGATAAAAATGGAATTAATTCCGAAGTTAATTTATAATTAAATAGAAGTACAGCTATGAGAGGAGCGCGAAACATGCTGCAACAAATATCAGACTATGTTTTTATGGGCTCTCTAGGTCTTTTGGTGGTATCGTTAATGTTGTTTTCCCCAGGAAGTGGAGGCAGGTCTAACTATATCAATACCTGGAATACGACAGGCGCTTTAACCGATTTACAAAGAAATCACGACCACACGAAAATGGCAGTTTCGCAACACAATTGGTTAGTCGGACTACTAAAATCATATTTGTTTTGGATTCCAATTTCTGGAATGATTCTTTCGGTTATACTCTCTAAAATTTAGCAAAGCGCAGGAGCTGCATTAAAGCAGCTCTTTTTTGATTCGTTAATGTAAAAAACCTCCAAGTAATCTTGAAGGTTCTTACTCCAATGCTGTTTATAGGGTGACTCTTTTGAAATTCGGAAATGGCTTGTCCGCTTCAGGCAGCGACGATAGGCTTACCAACTCGGCAACTTTCATCATTTTTTCCCATAGCGGCCATACTTTCGGAGAGGTATGCGCTTTGTCCTTCGCTTCTTCAGACAACCATTCGAATATTTCAATCAGTGTTCCATCTGCAGATTGCAGCGTTACTGGAGTAAAATCAGTGATGAGTCCTTCTTCGCGAAGCATCGGGACGTGTTCTTTGACAATCTCAGCTAGTTCATCTTCTTTACCCGGGTGAGGGCGGTACATTGCCATGGTAAACATACAGGAATTTGACATGCGAACCTCCATCTAAAAGAATTGTTTTCCACTTGTGGATTAAGTATATCAGATTGTCTCCAGAAAACGAAAATCCCCCTCAAAAAGGGGTCTTGGTTTTAGATCGCGAATATTTTATATGTACAAAAATTGATTGAATCGGTTTTAAGCTAAACGGGCACGATAAAAAGATGTCAATAGACTGGAGAGGTAATAATGGGAAATACAGATAAGTTTGAAATGATAGCTAATATATATGACACTCCTGAAAGAATTCAAATTGGAAAGGTATCATCTGATGCCATTCGTGAATATTTAGTTGGCACTGATAGTAAAAATGCTATTGATTTCGGGTGTGGAACTGGTCTTGTCGGGATGAGCTTGTTAAGCGATTTCAATTCTATGCTTTTTCTGGATACTTCACAAAACATGATTAATCAAATACAGCAGAAGATTTCTGATTTTAATATTCAGAATGTCGATACATTATGCTTTGACTTTGAAAAGGATGATCTATCGGATTTACATGCTGACTATATTTTTATGGCTCAGGTTCTACTTCATATTAAGGATGTTGAATTTGTTTTATCAAGATTATTTGATGTTCTAAATGAAGGAGGACATTTATTAATCGTAGATTTCAATAAAAATGAAAAAGTAGTTTCAGATATTGTTCATAACGGATTTGATCAAGAAAAGCTAACTGACATAATGACTAAAATAGGGTACAGGAATATTCAATCCAAAACTTTTTACAATGGAAGTAAAATATTCATGGGACATGATGCATCTATGTTTATTCTTGATTCTCAAAAATAAACTTTAGGCGGAAATTATCCCGTTTGTAGATTTGTGACTATTGAGATAGTGTGATCAAGAGGCCACCCGTAAAGGATGGCCTTTAAACTTGCCATTTCAGACAGCGCGGTTGTCATGTTGGAAGGCAAGAAAGGGGAATAAGTATTGTGCAACGCCCCAGTTAGATTAATTCTTAGAAGTCGAGGATGAAAGAAAATGCATATTGGAGTAGATTTAGACAATACAGTTCTTGATGCCACTTCGTCATATTTGCACTTTTATAATAAAGTATCCGGTTTATCGTTTACTCCAGAAGATGTTAACGATTTTTATTTTTACCGTCTGTATGGGTGGGACAATACTGAGCGTGAAAGAGTTTATCATCGATACGGTCACGATATTCATTGGAACTCATCGCCTTTTCCATCAGCAGTAGAAGTATTACAGGAATTATTTATTAGTCATCAAATATCAATTATTACTGCTCGTCCTTTACTTTTTCGAGATGTTACCATTGACTGGCTTAAACATAATGGGATTAGATATCATAATATAGCTTTCACTGAGAATAAGCTACAGGAATGTATAGACTCCGAGATCAGTGTGTTAATCGATGATGCCCCGCATTATGCGAAAGAATTTGCCGATAAGAATATTCCAGTTATTTTGTTTGAACAGCCATATAATACTTCTGTGAACATTGATTTGGTTTATCGTGCTTCTAATTGGTTAGAGGTAAATAGACACATCCATGATTTAGAAGGATCATTGCGCTAACAGATCGATAGTGGAGCTGCACTTTAAGTGCGGCTTTTCACTTTAATTCATTGAAGTAACGAACAGGCTAATCCATGTGCGTAGGCAGCCGAAATATAAACCGGCGGCCGTTTCCACTCTATAGGACAGTTAATTATCGTTCCTTATGCCGCAATTATTTCAATTTCGAGGTTAGATTTGTGAAAACGATGTGAAGAATACCAAAGCCGTTCATATAAGCTTTAACTGCGCTAAATCTCCTGCTTACATTCAAACGTTATGGTAATTCATATCAGGTGCCATAATGCATGGAAATGGAGTGTGGTAGGAGTGAAAACAGGGTTATTGAGATTGGGATTGTCACTTGCTTTACTCGCTGTTCCCGTCAATGTGAAGGAAGAGGAGGAGCCTGAACTGTCCTTCCCCGTTATTAGCGATATTCATGTGCAGTCTTGGGATGAACAGTCCCATTACAAGTTCGCTGCCGCATTACGTGACTTAAACGATCTGAATCCGAATCCCAATATCCTGATCATTAATGGTGATTTAACAAACGGAATGTCATCTGACTATGACAAATTAGATGAATTGCTGAAATCGAATCCTCATCCGAAGAACATTGCATTTACGATTGGGAATCATGAGTTCTATCAAGCATGGTTCGACGCAAAGAAGGCATGGAATGCTGATACATTCCCAAACAAGGAGTCGGAGCAAGCCTCCATTCATCGATTCTTGCAGCTAAGTGGAGAAAAGCAAGTCTACTATGACCGGAAAATTCAGGGGTACCATTTTATTTTTCTTGGATCGGAGCAATATCGTCAATCCAATGAAGCAAACTTGGAAGATGCCTACCTATCCCAAAAGCAGCTAGACTGGTTGAGAACAAAGCTAAAGGAAGATGTTGATGCAGAAAAGCCAGTCTTCGTATTTTTGCATCAACCTTTACCATACAGTGTGGCGGGCACGCATTTCTGCTGTACGAATAACAGAGCGGTCGTTCAACATGAGGAACTGAAAAAAATATTGTCCAATTACCCGCAGGTGATTTTCTTCTCCGGCCATACCCATTGGGAGTTGAAGTTGCTGAATACACTTGTGCGTGATAAATTCACGATGGTCAATTCATCGTCAGTGCGGCAGCCCTGGACAGACAACGGACTCGGCGGTGAAATGGCATTGGGGCCAGATGAAAGCGAGGGACTGTATGTAGAGGTATACAAGGATAAAATGACGATAAAAGGACGTGACTTTTATCGACATCGTTGGATTCCAGAAGCACAATTCTTAGTGACATTGGGGGGGAATGACAAAGAGCCAGAGCGCTTTCACGATGTTGAAAGATCACCAATAGGCGAGCTAATTCGTTGGGTAGCCGCAGTTGCAAAAGATTGGTTTAGAGTTGGCATCTAAATGAATACATGACGATTCATCACGATTGGATCTCATTAAGGTCGGCGTAAATCGCGGCCTTTTTGTTTTATGGGATAAGATTCTAGGCAAAGCCCAATGACAAGATTACGATCATTCAGTTTATATCCTTTTCAAGATACTCGACAGTTATTGTAACATTTGTTTTATTGGGATCGGCTTTATTAGTTTCAAAAGTTGGTTGATCCAATTTCAACAACATCGTTTCTTATACAAAAAACTTGCAATTAGTATGAATATTAACATTAGATAGGTTCTCATCTTTCAACTCCAAAAAATATTAAACTACACAAGTATCATATCAAATTGAACTTTGGGAAAATAATGATGTTAATAAATCTTGCATTTAATGGGGGAAATATGAAATTTAATAAAAAGCTTAAATATGTGCTGCTTCCAATCACATTGGTTGCTTGCTTGATTGGTTACGGTTGGTATTGGGCGTTCTATGACTTGAACAGGCTCTCAGGTGGAGAATTCATTTTACAAACAACTTCGCCCAATGGTACCTATACGATAAAGGCGTATCTTTCCAACGGAGGTGCAACGACAGATTTTGCTGTGAGAGGGCAGCTCATTTTTAATAAGAGTTCAAGCAAGCCCCAAAATGTGTATTGGAATTACGGAGAAGACACTGCCGATATAAATTGGGTAGATGATGATACAGTTAACATAAACGGTCATATTTTGAATCTACCAGATGATAGATATGACTTCAGAAGGCACTGAAACCATGCTGACGTCTTTTCTTAACAAAGTGGCAGGAATTTGGAAATAACTTGCAGAAGTTAAAGGGAGTAGTGTGAGTTGAACGGAAATGAATAAGGGCATCGGGATATTACTGAGCCTCACATCACTATCAATAATAACGTTGAGGTGGTAGGTGATTAATTGATAAATTCCGTTAGATCAAAAATTCATGAAATGGATATTGTAAGAGCATTGGCTATTCTTGCGGTCGTTCTTATTCATTCTACTTCAGATGCAACCCTTGAACCGACTGAGGGAAGCTTATCACAAATGATCTTTTATGCAATCAACAGGGCATGTCAATTTGCCGTTCCTTTATTTATCCTAATCAGTGGTTTTGTTTTATTTTATCAATATTACGATAATTGGAATGGAAAGTTGGCTTGTAAGTATTTCCGAAAAAGATTATGGAGGGTTGCCTTTCCTTATGTAGTATGGTCTTCATTTTACTACATGTTTTATCAATATATATCTAAAAGTGGAATAAAGATAAATTTACATGAATTTTTTGTTTCTTTTCAATGGGGTGAAATCGGATACCATTTATATTTTATGATTCTAATTCTACAGTTTTACCTGCTGTTTCCTGCTCTTATGACATTAGCAAAAAGATGGACCTGGTTTAGGCATTGCTTAATCCCCTTAGGGTTCCTAATACAAGGGTCTTTCTACGTATATAAAAATTGGGTTAAAGAAATACCCCATGTTTCATCATTATCACCTACATATTTTGCTTATTTTTTAATCGGGGGTTATCTGGGTGTTTACTGCATGCTCTTCAAATCATGGTTGAAGAGCAATATTATATGGATATTGCCGGTTACCTTTCTTTCAGGTTCTATCTATGTCGGAATGTTAATAGAAAGTCGGTATTCAAATTTACTCTTTGAAAATACACCATGGTACGATATATCTGTTCTTTTTTATTCAGTAGGAATTGGGGTATCGTTCCTTTGGATAGGGTACTTATTGATAAATAAATCGTATGCGCCAATTCGTTGGCTTAAATCTATTAGTAAATACTCATTTGGTATCTATCTAATACATCCATTTTTACTAAGTTCATATAAAAATTTCTATAAACCTCCCGGTGCCATCTGGGAATATAATTTATACACTTTATTTAGCTTTATAATTGTTTTTGTAGGAGCATGGTTTCTTTCTTATGTCTACCATGAACTAATTAAATGGATGCTAATGATTTACCGAAAAAGAAGCACTCAAAGTTTACAATCCTAAATTCACAAGCAACAGAAATAAATAATTTTTAAGATTGAACATGGCATCCTATGAAAAAATGGGTGGCATGTTTCTTATTTTTGAATAGTACGCAGCAGTTCGTATTTCCGAGTTGTATTTTTAGCGTGGTGAACTTAAAACTTTTTCCACTTATTTCCGTCTATAATTATGCAGTTAATGATCATAAGGGGGCAACACTTTGCCAAAGTTAATTGGTGCAGCAGCCGTTATCTTGGATTCCGAGGGAAGAGTATTATTAGTAAAACATAGCTATGGTAAAAATAATTGGGATTTGCCTGGAGGAAAAGCTGAAGAGAATGAATCAGCGGAGGAAACTGCAAAAAGAGAAGTTTATGAAGAAGTAGGGATAGAAGTCGGAATTGGTCAGTTAACTGGTATATACTACGATCCGAACTTTGACATGCATCATTTTGTTTTCAAAGCGAATAACGATGATAATCAAATACCTCAACCAAGTTCACATGAAATTCTAGAATGCAGGTATTGGTCAAAAGATGAACTTCCTAAGCCGATTAGTGATTTCACATGTAAACGTATTGAGGATGCATTGAATAATGAAAGTCAGCCTCTTTTCCATACTGTGGGACCAAGAAAGTGGATTGAATGATAAGTCTAACGTCTAAAAATGAATGTCGAGATGGAGGCAAAAGTCATGAGAAATCGATGGTTTGCTGCGATGCTAATAGCTTGCAGCATCGTTATGTTGGTAGACCAGTGTCGGGCGGAGGCTAGCTCTGTTGGGGACCGGGTAGGTGAGGTGGTCTCCACCGATATCGCCGCCTACGTGAATGGGAAGCTGATACCTTCCATGAATATCTCAGGAGAAACGGCCATAGCTGCCGAGGATTTGCGGGAGATTGGCTTCGATGTGGCATGGTCACCGCGGGCGAGGACGCTGCGGATTGAGCCGAAGGCTGCGGAGGAGCAGGCAGCGAAAGAATCGGCGCCTCGGAAAGAGCCGGACGGTCTGCCGATAGGAACGCACCTGAAGGATGTGCTATACACCGACATCCAAGCCTATTATGGCGATACACCGCTTCGTTCCTTTAACATTGACGGAAGGACGGCAATCGTCCTGAACGATCTGGATGCCTTCGGCACGGTAGCATGGAGCGAAGCGGAACGGACGATCCGGTTCCAATCGAAGCCCCTTGCTAAGGAGGGGACGCAGGAAGCTTGGCGGGAAGAGGGAGCGAATCTTGTGCTCCGCACGCTCAAGGATGTCAACCTTGCCCTGGATTTCAGGGAGGAAGGGCAGTTTTATGAAGAGGAGCAGGTGGGGTTCGGGGAGGACGGTCTGCCTTATATGAAGCTGGATTTTTTCGCCGACAAATTTGGTTTTACAAAAATACAAGATGCAGGCAGTAAGAGCATCCGGCTAAGCGAAGGACTATATTCCTTCTCCATACAACCGGGGAGCAAACAGGCGGTCACGTATTGGGGCGGGCAGGCTGTGCATACGTATGAGCTGATCTTCCCACCGCGGAAGAAAGATGGAGTCATTTATTTGTATAGTATTGATTTGGAACACTTATTCGGTTATATCGGAAAATGGAACCAGAATTCCCATACTCTATTGATCCGGTATACGAGCTACGATGTGAAGGATTATGCCTTCCCTGCTCAGGAGGGCAGCGACAAGCTGACCGTCAGAGCCGTTGTGACGGAGCCGCCGAGGGACTTCTCGTTGAACGGAGGGATGGCGCTGAAGCTGGATAACGACGGTATCTTCGGCAATCTCATCTCAGCAATGCAGAAGACAGGGGCTAAGGGAGAGACGGTCTCCTGGATGGAGGTTCCAATTCGGCTGCATCTGGGAGATAACGGCATCAGTGCAGAGCTGGTTCAGGGCAACCGAATCCTGTATTCGGCTTCGTATCCAGTACGTACCAGCTACGAAACAGTCCCACTGCTTGTCGGCATCCCCGGCTTCAAGCTGGATCAGACCGAAGAAGGCTATCTAAAAACCAATTCGTCGAATCTGACATTCTCCGGGAGGGCGGATTCGAGCTTTGCATTCACTATCTCCAAGTTTGAAGACGGTCAAGGCTTCGTTCCCCTTACTTCACAAGTCCAGGTGGGAGTAAAAAACGACGGCACATTCCAGATGCCGCTTACCTTAAGCGAAGGTAGCGGATTGTATCAAGTGCAGCTGTTTCGTCCGGTGGCTACTCCGCGGGGGCCAGGTTACAGCAACGAAGGCTATTTCTATGTCATGCTGCTACAACCTTAGCAATTTGAGATTGATAAGGTTTCTACTCAAAAACGTTTAATGTAATACGATAAATTCCGTTTCTTATTAAATCACCATTGAAGGCAGCCGACACTAAACGGCTGTCTTTTCCCCGTGAACGGGCAGTTATGCGTAACAATAACAACCATTTCCGTAAAACTCCTGCTTATTTCGTCAGATTCTTTATTTGTCAATCTCAGGTTCATCTGGGCTGCCTTCTGCATAGTGTAAGTATCTGATTGATTGGAGGAATGCAGCTATGCATTGGTTCTCAATAGCAGTAATCGGGGTTGCTGCGAATATTGATAATTTAGGTATCGGCTTCTCATTTGGGGCACGCTCAACAAAAGTACCGTTCATTTCAAATTTACTTATTGCGCTGTTATCGATGACTGCAACTTATTTAGCCATGTCAGCTGGTATGGTTTTATCCCATTTGATTTCTCCATTATTGGGTAATTTTATTGGAGGCATTGCAATTATAACCATTGGTGCATTGGGGCTTCGTTCTAGTCTTGTAAATCATAGAAGGACTATAACAGGTGTAACACAATGTGACCAAACTACTAAACCTGATCGAATTGCCGATACAGCCGATAAAGATGAAAATCATATCATCTCCTGGGTCGAAGCGATATCATTGGGTTTTGCATTATCGCTTAACTGTATTGCAAGTGGTTTGGGGGCAGGAGCCAGTGGGGTTTCTCCATTGTTTACAGCAATCTCTGTCGGCATTTTTTCACTGTTATCTGTAGATATTGGAGTTAGGTTCGGCTACAAAATAGCAAAATCGTGGTTTGGAAAATATGCGGAAGTTGTAGGATGTATTCTTCTTATTGTCATCGGTATGTATGAAGTTATTATATAAATGTCGATTATGTTAGTTTGAAAAAATGGAACTATTTGTTAAACTGATGCGTCTACACTATGTAGTATTCGCTGACATTTTAAGAAATAGGTGATTTGTTATTGAAAATATCTTCGGGGGAACGCAATTAGCCTTCATGTTGAAGAGGATAACTAAAGGGCTAGATGCCACAATTTTGTTACTGCTGCTCATCTTTATGATTATTAGTATTTTCTGCATCTATAGCGCGACACGGACTGTTCCAGATTTTTCCCAATCTTATATTAAAATGATGTATTATTACGGTTTGGGGTTTATGGTCTTATTTATGATGCTATTTTTTAACTATAAACTCTTATTGCGTTTTGCGCCGTTGTACTATTTCATTGGGCTGGGACTGCTGGTCTTATTATTTTTTAAAGGAGATACTCTCAACAATGCTCAGGGGTGGTTTATTCTTCCTGGTGGGATCGGATTTCAGCCGGCAGAGCTTTGTAAGCTCATTTTAATCCTGTTTTTGTCGTATCTTCTATCCAAAAGAGAAGTCGAGACCCTTAGCTTGTTCAAGGAAATATTGCCGATGGGCTTTATTACATTTGTTCCTTTTTTATTGGTTCTTATGCAGCCAGATCTCGGTAATTCTATTGGGTACTTGGTTATTTTCATTGTGCTCTGTTGGTTCGGTCATATTAACTACAAACATGCTTGGATAGGCCTGGTTATTATGATAATCGTAAGCGGAAGCTCCCTCTACAGCTATATAAAATACCATGAGGAAGTAAAGCAATTCATGGTATCCAAACATAAGGCGTATTGGTTGGATAGGGTGGATGCCGTTCTTTTGCCAGACCAAGCTTCTGAAAAAGCAACCTATCACATGAAACAATCGGTCAAAGCAATCGGATCAGGATCGTTAGAAGGAGATGGTTATCTTCATGGAACCTCTGTCCAGAGTGGTCAGGTTCCGTATACCTATTCAGATTCCATTTTCGTTGTAGTGGGAGAAGAATTTGGATTTATAGGAGCATCTGGATTACTCATCCTTTACTTTCTTCTCATTTATCGAATGGTCACTATCGCACTAAACATCCGCAGCCAAACAGGTATATATATCATTGGTGGTATTTCCGCAATGTTTTTGTTTCAAGTTTTCGAAAACATGGGGATGCTGATTGGTATCATGCCGATTACGGGGATCACGCTTCCTTTTATCAGCTATGGGGGAACCTCGCTGTTGATCAACATGATTTCGATAGGCTTCGTTCTAAGCATAAAAATCTATGATGACTTAGATGTTGCTGGCTTTTCAGCTTATAGACATTAAGCTCGGGAGAATTTACCTGAGAGCTTTTCCATCAAAGTCGCAAAAACAAGAAGAACCAGCTTTAAGACGCTGGTTCTTCTTGTTTTTGTTTATTATGAATTTCTCCCCAAGCACACATCACTTCTGCTGCAGGGTTCAATGTTCTGCCATATTCACTAAGTGAATATTCTACTTTTGGAGGGACGGTGGGGTATACCGTTCTTTCGATCACGCCTTCTTGTTCCAAGTCTCGAAGATGTTGCGTGAGCATTTTTTGGGAGACATCAGGTATTAGCTTTTCAAGATCGTTATACCGCTTGGTTGATTCCACCAAATGCCATAAAATCATCGGCTTCCATTTTTCACCTAAAACATGTATGACTGTCTCGATGGGACATTCACGCTGATGAATTATTGTTAAATCACACCCCTACTTTTAAGTATGTGGCGTACTTTAAAGTGCGTTCTTAACAGAATAATAGTACCGATATACAATAAAGTCAATCAAATCAATTGGAAAAAGGAGACAAAAAAATGAGTAAATCTTATTGGGGACCAAAGTCAGTAACATTTTGGTTAGTGGGTGTTGTTACACTGTTGATGTTGTTTTTAGGAGTAAAAGGTTTTATCCAGCCAGAAGCTGCGATTCGAGATTTTGGTATTCCCCTGCATGATGTTTCTGATAAATATCTTGTTCATATTAAAGCAGATCGTGATTTGTTTATTGGTATCTTCCTACTAGCCTTGATGGTACTTCGTATGAGAAAAGCAATGCTCGTTGTTATGTTAACTTCTATTCTAATGCCTATAATAGATGCTTTATTGGTATTAACGAATGCGGTAGATAAGACACCTTCTTGGATTCATATTGTTACTGCGATATATGGACTTGTTGTAGGTTGGATGTTGTATCGAGAAGAACAACGAGTTCCAACAGCAAATACTAACATGGTTTCATCATTAGAAAAGCAAATCTGAAGCAAAGGGAATATGAACATTTGTCAATAATACTCCAGGAGGAGGCTGCCAATATCAATTGGCAGCCTAATTTTAGTGTAAGGCTGCTATGAAGCTGATTTTATTGAACAAAATATCTCAGTGAGATTACCTAATTTATGGTAAGTTAAACGAGAAGTCGGAAATAAGTTCCTTGTAATTGATATGATTTATTTAAAATAACAAATGCATTTAATGAAGGGAGAAGTTACATGATAGATCCTAAGATTTTTTTGGCTGTGGATAATTGTGTCCTTTCCAAGAGATGGACGCGTCCAGCAGAATGGATGAATTTACTCAAATCCATGGGTGTTTATTTCGTTGAGGCTAGCGCCGATAATGAATGCGATCCTCTTTATATGGGGAGAGAATATATGCTTAGATGGGTTCAGGAAGTGAAAACCGCAAGTGAGAATACAGGGGTAAAGGTAGCGAATATATATTCCGGGCATGGAACATATGCAACATTGGGATTGGCTCACCATGACATTGCTGTCCGCGAACGTATTCAAAATGAATGGATTAAACCATTGGCCGATATTGCAGCAAACGTAGGAGCTGGAATCGGTTTTTATTGCCATGCCTTCTCTGATTATGTTTTACAAAATCCTGTGGTTTACCGCGAGACGGAAGAAGATTTATATACCCGGCTTGCAGATATTGCAGCATATTGCCGAGATAACGGTATTCGCACTCCTGGTGTCGAGCAAATGTATACTCCGCATCAAATACCTTGGACGATCGCAGGTTCAAAACGACTGCTTAAGGAAGTGTTCCGCACTTCACAAGCACCGTTTTATTTAACACTGGACACCGGGCATCAAAGCGGTCAGCGCAAATTTCTTCGCCCGGATATTCAAATGATTAAGGAAATGGTGAACCGTTTTAGAATAAATGGGTATCTGGATTCATTTTGGCTAGGCCCTAAATCCGCTTATGATCTATTTAATCAAATGATACATATGTCAGAAGACCAAGAGTTCGATATGATGGAGCAGATCTTGCAAGAAATAGATCGTCATCCATATCTGTTCGCAATTGAATCGGATGGTGACACGTATCGTTGGCTTGAAGAGCTTGGCTGTTATTCGCCAATCGTACATTTACAACAAACAACAGGCACATCTTCATCCCACCTGCCATTTACGGAGGAGTGCAACCGAAACGGCTTAATTTATGGGGAACCTGTGTTAAGGGCTCTCGAGAAAGCCTATCAAACTCCTGCCCAAGAGGGATTTCCTCCTAAATGCAAGGAAATCTATCTAACGCTCGAGATTTTCTCCGGCACTAGCGAGATGAACGTTGACATTATGAAGAAATTGCAGGACTCGATAAATTATTGGAGACAGTTCATACCTGTAGACGGTATGTCATTAAGTGAAATATTGAAAAATAATAGTAAGCTAACTTAGGCTTGCAACGACATCAATTATCACCTATAATACTGAATAATTGTTCAGTATTATAGGTGATTTTCATTTTATAGATCGATCAGCTAGAAAGTGGTGAAGCAAGTGTGAATAAAAAGAAACAACAAACCGAGCAAACAAAGAAGAAGATCGCCGATGCAGCAAGAATATTATTTGCTCAAAAAGGCTACAAAGCAACCGCCATTGAAGATATTGTAAAAGCAGCCGGGTGCAGTGCCGGTAATATTTATTATCATTTCAAGAACAAGGAAGGGCTTTTTTTATACTTACTTGAAGATTGGAACAGGGAATGGGATAGGACATGGCTGGCCAAGGAAAACCTGTACCCTTCTACAACCGAAAAAATATATGGCATGGCCGAATTTTTGGCGCTTGATCAATTGAGTCATCCGTTAACGAAGGCCGCTGATGAGTTTTTTAATAACGCTGAGAAAGCTCCGGATGTGGAGGAGCGAATTAACGAAATGGTCAAAGGGTACATTGACTTTAATCGGCAGTTGCTTCAAAAGGGGATCGATAACAATGAATTTGAAATTACGAATGTATCCATTCTCGCGATTATTCTGGACAGTCTGTTGCTTGGATTAAGTCAACATTCCCGGAGAATGGAACGAGAGGAAGCGCTAGCGGCGTATCGGTTGGCTATGGACGTGTTTCTGCGGGGCATTGCCAAGCCGATCCATTAGCCTTTTTTTTTGCTATTATCCTGAATATATATTCAGTATTATTTGTGGATGGAGGAAATATCAATGACATTATTAACAAAACATCAGGGAGCCTTATTAATACTCATGTTTAATCTACTTTTGGTCTTTTCGGGAATAGGACTCGTCATCCCTATCATGCCTAAGTTCATGGAGAGTCTGGGCATTACTGGGGGGACTATCGGCCTGTTAGTTGCAGCTTTCTCGCTCACGCAGCTTCTTTGTTCGCCGTTGGCCGGCCGTTTGGCCGATTCTTTTGGCAGAAAAAGAATGATTGTCATCGGCATGATTGTATTCGCTGTCTCTGAGGGGATGTTTGGATTAGCCAGTTCACCTGGCCTGCTCTTTACTTCGAGGATGATGGGCGGCATCAGTGCCGCAATGATTATGCCGGCCGTTATGGCTTATGCAGCAGATATCACAACACCGGAAGAACGCGCGGTAGGGATGGGGTATATTACAGCAGCAATTACAACGGGCTTTATTATTGGACCGGGCATTGGCGGTTATATTGCTGAATTTGGTATCCGCGTACCTTTTTACTTCGCGGCGGCGGCAGGGGTTTTCGCAGCATGTATCACATTGTTTATCCTGCGGGAATCACTTCCTTCAAAAGAGAATTCTGCAGATACTCTACCTAGCGCCGTTGAACGAAGAGGGCTTTTTTCGCAATTGAGGTACGCCTACAGAGAGCCCTATTTTTTAAGCTTGATCATCGTTTTTGTTATGTCGTTCGGACTTGCTAATTTTGAAACAATCTTTGGGCTATTTGTGGATCGAAAATTTGGTTTTCAGCCCAAGGATATCGCCTTTATCATAACGTTCGGATCCATAGCCGGCGCCGTGGTTCAAGTAACGGCCTTCAGCTGGATACTGAAGCGTTTTGGGGAGCAGCGCGTCATATCCCTTTGTCTCTTCTTTGCAGGTTTGTTTATTCTGCTAACGCTTTTTGTTCACCAATTCTGGATGATTTTTGCCGTTACCTTTATTGTGTTTTTGGCGATCGACATCTTACGGCCTGCAATCAGTACGCAAATGTCAATGGTGGCGAAGGATCAGCAAGGCTATGTTGCCGGCTTGAACTCTGCCTTTACCAGTCTTGGCAACATTGCTGGGCCTATTGCAGCTGGTTTTTTATTCGACATGGATGTTAATTTTCCATATACGTTGGCGTGCCTAGTCTTGTTTATTTGTTTCATCATATCGCTTAAAGGTAGAAAGCGTAGCTTGCCGGATAGCCATACATCCTCATGATGAGGAGTTTTGCACCTTTGGCAAAAAGCTTATCGTCTAATTTGACTATAGTTAATCTTTCCATATATGCCTTGCCCCAATTTGTGGTAAAGTTGGTTGCAACATGATGCCTAATAAGGCAATAGGGAGCCGATCAATGTGATAAATCATCTTAAGGATTGGATCATAGAAGCAGATATTGAACGTATGCAGGCAGCCATGGAAACAGGCTTGGTTACATCTGAGGAGCTCGTTCGTACATATCTAGAGCGAATTAATCAGTATGATTCAAAAATCAATGCCATCCTGGAGAAGAATCCTGATGCGATTCAAATCGCGAGGGATTTAGATAAAGAGCGCAAGGAAGAGGGAAGCCGGGGGAAATTGCACGGAATTCCGATTCTTTTAAAAGACAATATAGATACGAAGGATAACATGATGACGAGCGCGGGCTCGATTGCGTTAGCCGAATCGTATGCTGCCAAGGATGCATTCGTAGCAGCTAAGCTGCGATCTGCAGGTGCCGTTGTGTTGGGGAAAACGAATATGTCCGAATGGTCGAATTTCATGTCGAGTTCGATGCCAGCGGGATACAGTTCACGTGGTGGGCAAGTGTTCAATCCGTATGGTGCGAACCTCTTCGTTAGCGGATCTAGCTCGGGTTCAGCAGCGGCAGTGGCCGCAAATTTGGGAGCCGCATCGATAGGTACGGAAACAGCAGGATCTATTGTTGGTCCTGCAAGTCAACACGCTGTCGTGGGGATTAAACCTACAGTCGGATTGGTGAGCCGTGCGGGTATTATTCCGATATCTAGCAGTCAGGACACCCCTGGACCAATAGCTAGAACCGTGAAGGATGCCGCTATTTTGTTAGGTGCATTAACTGGCGTTGACAGCGAGGATTCCGCTACGTTTGCGAGCGAACATGTCTTCCATCAGGATTACACGCCGTTTTTGGATGTGAGCTTTATACGTCAGGCCAGAATCGGTATTCCAAGGCACTATTATCAGCATTTAGACTCAGAAAGACTTGCCATTATGGAAGCCGCTATTACCACGTTGAAAAATGAGGGAGCGACCATGATAGATTCCGTTATCGTTCACGTTGAACAGCAAAGCTGGAATAATGATGTCATTACTTACGAATTTAAAAAAGGCTTAAATGCCTACTTATCGCAACTTGCTGAATCGGTTCCTGTTCACTCTTTGGAGGAGCTGATTGCCTATAATCAGAACCATGCGGAGGCAGCTTTGAAATACGGGCAAGACACACTAGTTCGTTCACAAGAAACTTCTCTGACAGAGGAGACTTATTTGCAAAAAAAACAAGCTTACGGGGAACTGCCTCTCCAAAAAGGGATCGACTATGCGCTAAATAAGGATCACCTAGATGCACTCCTTTTGCCAGGCGATGTGGATGGCATGTATATTGCGGCTCGCTTGGGATACCCTTTGATTTCGGTTCCAGCCGGATATGCTGTGCACGGAGTGATAGATGCAGATGGGGATTCGACAAAGGGTCCTTTTGGCGTTGTTTTTTCGGGCAGAGCCTTCAGTGAACCTACTTTGATCAAAATCGCCTACGGATTCGAACAGGCTGCACAGCATCGTGTTCCTCCTCAATTGGATTAAAGGCAAACTTGAGCAGAAACGATGTGTTAATGCTCCTCACATAAGAAACAAAAGCAGCCGGTCCCAGAGGATCGGCTGTTTTGCTGCACGCAAGACAGTATCTTCTTGCCAAGATTAACTAGGAAGCGATTAGGTCGGGAGCTTAGCAATTCAACCGACAATTGTGTTGAAGAAATGGGTTGAACCCATAGCATCGAACGAAGAAGATGCACACCAGTGGATTTAAGGAGCTGTACCAGGATCTGATGACTGGTAAAAATGTCGATGAGCTATTAGTAAATCCGGAGAAGGCAGCTGAGGAGACGATCAGTGAAGAGAACAAAAGGAATTATTTGAAGTACCGAGAAGCGTTTTTTGAGCATGCAAACAAATTAGAAGTCGGGAAATTTAGCGACATTTTTATAGATCAGGGGAATTATGTCATTGTATACTGCAGCAATCGAATAGAGAGAGGGTACAAATCGCTAACAGAGGTTCACGATGAAGTTTACCGTATGACGATGGATAAACAGTTCCAAGTCTATATAGATCGACTGAGTGAATCGGCGGATGTCCAATACTTAGACTAGGTACAACAAAAGAAAAGAACGGCCCATTTTCTCATCTAATGAGGTAGGGCCGTTTTTGTTTTGCTCGATATTTTTTGTGATATTAGATTAAGAAATTACCATACAAAAGCTGATGTGATGATGACCAAAAGAATAAAAAGAACCAAAATAGCTGCTGTGTTGTTGCCATAACCAACTGCTCCACTCATGTTTTTTCATTCCCTTCAAGTGATTTTCTTAACTACGTATTAAGTATACGCTCAGTACTTATTTCTTGCTTGGACGTTTGCCATGGGATGGAATAAATGTCTAACTATCCAAATCAGGGCACTGGACATATTCACACAACCAAGCAAAATGGTCAAGCTCACATATAATAAGGACATCATAAAGATAAAGGGGTTGAGAGGTTGAAGCAGATGCAGTCTATAATTGGTGCCTTAATGGTTGTCACTAATTCAGGGACTATAACCAATGGTAATTCGTTTAACATCGCACCAACTCAAAGCTCTACAACTTTCAAAGGTTCTGGCACCGATGTTACTGGTGACCATGTCATGACGTTTTCTTTCTTTAACGCAACAATAACGTATGGTTCTAATTCAATTGATGATAGTCCAGTCAAAGTGAATAGAAAGTTATCAAAGAATCGGAGGAAGCCTCCTGGTACGAACTAGAAGGAAAGCAAACAAGAAAGACGGCGGCCATTAATGGCTTCCGTTTTTTTGTTATAACCTATAAAGTTAATTCCGTTTATATATTAATTCTTTAGCGAGCCTCTTCCACGTAATGGGGAAGAGGCTTTGATAAGGTTTACAGCGTTATTAATGCGGTATTAATGCGTTCTTCAAGCAGTACTGAAAAATCCCTATTAATTTGATTAAAAGCGTTCGAAGAACAAACGGACACCCGAGGTGTGAGACACAGTAACGGGTAGCGTTCTTAGAGCGTTCTACTGCCCATATTGAAATAATTGAGGCAAGTGAAAAAGGTGAGATCTGTTGAGTATGTAAGATATGTGATCTACCAGGAAATGTGTGAATTGAATCGGAATGGATCACAAGATAAGATGGGTGCACAGTTTGGCAAAGCGATTTAGGGCTATTGGACAAAAATTCACAAGGAAGGTGAGAGATATCGAGAAGCTACTCCATACAACCGTATCCGGACAACTCAAAAGGAGACGTGGATTTGATCGAATGCGTTTCCGGCAAAATGTTCCCATTATGCTTATGTTTTTACCGGCGCTTGCATTTTTTCTTATATTTCGATATGCACCTATCGGGGGGCTTGTTATTGCTTTTAAAAATTACAATTTTGCGGATGGCGTGTTCGGAAGTCCCTGGGCAGGCATCAAAAACTTCGAAATCCTGTTCTCGCAACCTCAAATGCTGCGAATTATCCGCAACACGATTATTCTAAGTTTTTTACAAATTGTTGTGGGATTTCCTTTCCCAATTTTCTTAGCTATTCTTTTGAACGAAGCTAGGAAGTTGTGGTTTAAAAAACTTGTTCAAACACTTGTTTATTTGCCTCATTTTCTAAACTGGGTCATCATAGGCGGCATTATCGCCCTCGTGTTTGCCCAGGAAAAAGGGGTTCTGAATCATTTTGTTACCCAATGGTCAGAAGCCCCATATCCCTTTTTGTACAAAGAGAACAGTTGGATTGCCATATTTGTGGGCAGTGGGATATGGAAGGAAGCGGGTTGGAACGCCATCATTTATTTGGCAGCTCTTGCTGCAGTTGACCCGTCGCTGTATGAAGCAGCCAGCATGGATGGTGCAGGTAAGTTAAGGCAAATTTGGAGTATTACACTACCGGCTATATTACCGACCATTGCGATCATGTTTGTTCTATCGGTTGGTCACTTTATGGAGGTCAGTTTCGACCAAATATATGTGATGCAAAATTCGGCGGTATCCGCTGTCTCAGATGTCATCTCAACCTGGAATTTTCGGGTGGGCATTAACGGTGGTCAGTTTAGTCTGGCTACGGCAATGGGCTTTTTCGAGTCGATGGTCGCACTAGTGCTCGTCATTGCAGCCAACGTACTTGCAAAACGAACAGGCAATAGTCTTTGGTAGAAAGGAGGGGATTCTCATAAAAGCTTCGTTAACAGAAAAGATATTCTACTTGATAAATTATGCACTTCTTGGAGTTATCGCTGTCAGTTGCTTACTCCCAATGCTGCATATGCTCGCTTTGTCTCTCAGTACAAATGATGCCATCGTATCCGGATTTGTCAGCTTATGGCCTATTGGATGGAATTTCGAGACTTACCATAAGCTTTTTACAGGCACCCGCATTTTACAAGCGGCTCGTAATAGCGTCGAGGTGACAGCGGTCGGAACGTTCCTCAGCATGTTGTTCACCATATTAGGGGCATACCCATTATCAAGGAAGTTTATGTACGGTCGAAAATTTTTCACCATGCTTATTGTGTTTACGATGGTTTTCAATGGAGGATTAATTCCCACCTATCTTGTCATTAAATCACTCGGATTGGTCAACACATATGGCGCACTTTGGCTGCCTGGACTGATAAGCGTTTATAACATGTTGGTTATGCGTTCTTTCTTTAACGGCTTTCCAGAGGAGATAGAAGAAGCTGCCCGCATTGATGGTTGTGGAGAAATCAGACTGATGCTTCAGATGATCCTGCCGCTTTCATTGCCGGTACTCGCCGCACTAACGCTTTTCTACGGTGTTGGATATTGGAATTCCTTTTTCAGTGTCATGATTTACATCAACGATTCCAGTAAGAATACGTTGGCTGTACTTATTCAGCAGATGATTTCCAGCCAGCAGCTGCTGCAGGAAATTGCAAACACTTCATCGGAAGATCTTACTTCCGTTACACCGGAGTCGATTAAGGCGGCAGGGGTATTCGTCATGATTGTGCCAATGCTTATCCTATATCCTTTTCTGCAAAAGTATTTTGTTAAAGGCGTAATGATTGGTTCTGTTAAAGGATAAGTTGAACATCTTAATTTCTGACAAGTCTGCTCTTCCTAAAAGAAGAATGCTTGTATACAATACTAAACAGGAGGGTTATTATATGAACAAAAAAGCGCTAGTCATCTCCACGGTTGCGTTGACGCTTACTGCAACGTCACTGGTAGGCTGTTCCGATAGTAAGACGGGAGAAGCTCAAACATCTTCCACACCTCTTACTTCAGCATCTGCGCGTGCCATGTCCCTCTCGATGTCGTTTTATGATCGGGGAACGATTGCACCTGACCTCGGAACAGCTGAAAACAATATCTGGACGAAATTCATCCAGGAAAAAACCGGAATCAATTTAAAGATATCACCCGTCCCGCGTGCAGAATCAGTTAACAAGCTGAATACCCTTGTCGCATCAGGGTCAGCGCCGGATGTTATTTTAGAATACGATGTGGGATTCCGTAATCAACTGTATTTACAAAAACAGATCATGCCAATCGGAGATTTGATTGAAAAAAATAGCACAACATACAAGCAACTGCTAAATAAATTTCCTCTACTCAAAAAGCTGAGCACGAGGGATGATGGAAAGATTTATGACTTAGGCCGCATTCTTGGCTATGTGCCATACAGTTATACCGTGATTAGGCAGGATTGGTTGGATAAGATGAAATTATCGGTGCCCAAAACGGCGGAAGAATTGTTTCAAGTTGCGAAAGCGTTTGCAACGCAAGATCCAGACGGTAACGGCAAGAAGGATACATACGGCTTGAATATGGCCGGAGGCGGTAACTTAATTGATCCCATGTTCCAAAATGTGACCTGGATTCTCAAAGACGGCAAGTGGGTGAAGGACTGGGATCGGGCCGAGACTGCAAACGCTTTCCGCAAGAAGCTTTTCGATGAAGGCATCGTCGATAAAGATTTTCTGACCGATAAGAATGGAAAGAAAGCCGAGCAGGATTTTGTTACAGGTAAGATAGGTATCTACACAGCTGCAGGCTCATACAAAGTTTTTACTTCTCAATACGAAACGTTGCGTAAAAATGTCCCGGATGCCAAGCTTGTGGCAATCGCTCTTCCATCCAGCCAATATGGCAGCTTTTCACCTGATTTCAATCCACCGGTGCAGTTGACGGGTGTTTTGAACGCCAAAACGAAAGATCCTGAAGCGGCCATCAAAATGATTGATTATTTGAGCTCACCGGAGTGGATCAAAACAACCTATAGCGGCATTGAAGGTACACATTACAAAGTTGAAAACAGTAAAGAAGTTCCAATTAATGCGGATAAAAATAAGAAAGAGCTTGACTGGTTGGGCGATTTCCGTATGCTGGGTGGTCAATATGTGTATAACGAGTTTGATACGACGATGAAGGGATTTGATCAAAGCAATCCACTTCAGAAGGAATTTTACGATCTCGGCAAGGAAGTTTTCAGCTTGAACATTACAAAGGACCGTCCGTTAGCCAGCATTACGCTTGGCGGTTTCATGCCTACGCTTCCTGCTGACATGCAGTTCATCTCCAAGAACTTGCTTGATTCCACCAGCAACCCGATCGGGGACTTATGGAATAAAGCGATTGTTAGCGGATCTTCGTATACTTCGGCTCAAGCGAAGCAGGATGCGATCAATCTTTGGAAAAAATCGGATGGAGATAAACTGGAGGCCTGGTATCAGGATTGGTATACGAAGAATAAGGATACGATGGTTAGCCAGAACGATTTACTTTCTATGAATTTTAACTAAATGAGTATGGAGAATGCTGTCGGCGGATTTCTGCCGACAGCCTTGTTCGTACCGTCCCTATTAGACGGTTTCGCTGTTTCATTCCGATGCCCGAGGAGAGAATGCTATGTTAAAGAAACACTCTTGGTTTTATCGTTTGGTTACAACCTACTTGCCAATTGTCTATTTGCTTGTTTTCGTTCTGTTTTTTGTGTTCTTCATGACGATGAATAAGCAGTCCCAAACGCAAACTGTGAGTGCAAATGAAGCATTTACGCGATATACCATGCTTCAGCTTAACTCGATTCTCGGCAACATCGATCAGAATGTGAATGCGGCAACCGTTAATAATAGAGAGTTTAATCAGTATATGTTTCAGCTTCACGATTCTGACGTCAATCCGTATTTGCTCCGCAGTAAGGTAGCGGAACTTTTCAGGCAAGTCCAGGCGGGTTTTCCATTCATTCAATCCATTTATTTTTATCGCAATATCGATATGACTGTGCTCGGCACGGAAATGTACCTGCCACTTGCAGAGTTTGGTGATCGCGATTTCGTACAAGAGCAGTTGAATCAGCCGCTGCCAAGCATTTGGACGAATGTAAGAACTTACAAAGTTCTTCCTTCTCAACCTTATGACGTTCAAGTTGTATCACTCGTTAAAAAGGTCCCTTTTCTAACAGAGCCAAGCGGTATCCTCATTGTGAATATCGATGTTTCGAGTCTAGCCTCATGGTTGCAAAGCATCTCTGTAAACTCAATTAGTTCAATTACATTAGTCGATCAGGCAGGACAATTAATCGGGCAAAGTAAAGTAAAAGCCAATAAGGACATTCTTAACTTGAAGTTTGAAGAGACTGGATGGACGTTTAACAGCGGTATTAAAGAATCCTACCATTATGGCATTTTTTCAGAGCTCTACTATAGTTGGATCATTATCGGAGTTGTTATGGTTCTGATTGTTTCAGCATTAATTATCTATTTGTCCAAACGATATGCAAGACCGATCGATGCGAGTATGAGCCGAATAACCGATTATTTAAACGTGAGACAGCCGGGTGGAGAATTGATTTCGGTTGTCGATGCCGCCGTAGACAAGATTATTGATTTCGCTGATCGTTATCAGTCGGAGAGTAATTTAAATTTGCCGTATCGTCAAAAATACTTTTTTCAAGAACTTCTAACAGGAGATCGTCCCATAAGTCAAGATGAATTGATCGATGAGATGCATAACTTTGGTTTCCCTTGTAATTGGCATTCTTTCAATACGGCTAAATTGGAGATTGATAGAATTAGTGATTTTACAGAAAGTTATTCCACTCGAGATCAGGTGCTGCTGAAATTTGTATTGTCGAACGTGTTCAAAGAAACCGCTGAGCAGTATGGGATAGGTATTTGGAGTGAATGGATCTCCGTTGATAAAATGAGTATTTTGTTTGGAGCGGACGGCGAACTTTCGATGAGTGATATGAGTACCATTTGTGAGAGTATGCGGGCGTGGGTGGAATCAAATCTTGCATTCACGGTAACGATCGGAGTAGGGAAAAGGACGGAGCGTTCGGAGGATATCGGTGAATCCTATGAGCAGGCTGTTAAGGCCGTACAATACCGCTCCGCATTAGGAAATAATCGAGTTATTCACTATGAGGTAATTACGCGGCAGACGGAAACCGAGTTGTTTGATATTTTGCAGTTAATCCGCACGATCGTTCAGTTATATAAGAGCGGAAACGATGAATGGTATAACCAGTTCGATTTCCTTTTCAAAGCCATCAATCGCGAATTGTATACCCGGGATGAGTTGAAGAACCTGCTTTACTATATGACCTTTACTTTTACGCGTGAATTGTCTGAATTTCCCAGTGAGTATACCGAGTCATGGCGGGTGGAGGCGCTCGTTCCAATTACCCAAGCTATTGACCGATTCGAAACGATGGAAGATATCAAGAAGATACTTCTGGAGCGTCTCAGTACCGTCGCCGAGTTATGGAAGCAGTTGCGTGAAACAAAAAATCACAGGCTGTTAATTCATGATGTGAAAGCTTATATTGACACCCATTACGCAAATGCAGACTTGTCCCTGCAGCTGCTTGCAGAACAATTTTCATTAAGTAAAAATTACGTCAGCCGCTTATTTAAAGAAGAAACAGGTGAAAATTTTATCGATTATTTAACGGCGCTGCGTATCTTTCATTCGAAGCAGCTTTTGGAAGACACGGATACTTCGATACAGGATATTGCCGGACTGGTTGGTTATGAGCACTATTTTTCGTTTAACCGAGCGTTTAAGAAGCTGACCGGGTTTCCGCCGAGTGATTTTCGGAAGAAACGAATCATTGAAAAAATATGGTAATACGTAGTCTGACGTGCTTTCTATTATTGAAGAGGAGATGGTTCGGTTGGCAATAAAGTGGCAGGCAAATTGGTTGACGGATCATGCATTTATAAATTTAAATAAGCCCTATCTCTACCATAAAGAGCTTGAAGCATGTGTAGTAGAACCACATCGAATCGATTTACAGCATCACCACTGGTATGTAAGAACCGTATTTATGCTGGATGACAAGAGTTTGGATGTGAAGGAGATCTGGCTTAATCTGACTGCAGATGATTATTACAAGCTGTATATCAATGGTGAGTTCGTTTGTCAGGGGCCCGCTCAGAGTGATGCGAATCATTACTATTTCAATCGTATCAATGTTCGTTCATATTTAAAGGAAGGGAAGAACGTAATAGCCGTTCATGTCTACTATCAGGGGCTGTTAAATCGTGCTTATAACAGCGCCGACTACAGGCAAGGTCTACTGGCAGAATTGTGGGCAGGCGAGAACTTGCTGCTTAAAACAGATCGTACTTGGAAGGCGAAGCGGGCAAATGAAAATCGGCCCGGTGTGATTTTCGGCTATGACACGCAATTCACCGAGCATTTGGACGCAAGGCAATCGGAGAGAGGCTGGATAGAAGCCGGATACGACGATTCAGATTGGGAGCAAGCAGAAACGACGGAGAATATCGATTATACATTTGTTCTACAGCCGACTCCGCTGCTTGACGTCTATAAGAAACCGCCCACGTATGTTCGTCAGCTTGCACCCGGTCATTATCTGATCGATTTCGGTGGAGAACTGACTGGCCAATTCGCCATGACTGCGCATGGAAATGCGGGAGAAGAAGTGCATATATGGTCCGGGGAAGAACTGATGCCGGGGGATCAAGCGGTACGCTACGAAATGCGCTGCAATTGCCTTTATCATGATCAGTGGACATTATCCGGTGACATCGATTCCTTCCAAACGTTTGATTACAAGGCGTTCCGCTATGTGGAAGTCCAAGGACCGGAGGAAGCACTGAGCCCGGCATCCTTCCATGCTGTGGTAAGACATTACCCGTTTGATGAGCAAAGCTGTTTGCTTCACAGCTCGGATGAGCGGATGAATCAAATTTTTAACATTTGCAAAAACGGCGTCCGATTTGGAGCTCAGGAAAATTATGTAGATTGTCCTAGCCGAGAGAAAGGTCAATATCTGGGTGATAATACGATCATTGGTCACTCCCATATGCTGCTCAGCGGCGATTTACGGCTGTATCGCAAGGCTATTGAGCAATTTGGACGCAGTTCTTTCGTCTGTGGAGGACTCATGGCAGTTGTACCGGGACATTTCATGCAGGAAATAGCAGATTTTTCTTTACAGTGGCCGATGCAAGTAATGACCTATTTCAGTTACAGCGGAGATAAGGCATTTCTTCAAGAGATGTACCCGTATGCGGAAGGTTTGCTGCAGCATTTTGAGAAATTTGAGCGTGAAGATGGATTGCTGCATGGGGTTGTGGATAAATGGAATCTTGTCGATTGGCCGCAAGGATTGCGCGATAACTATGATTTTGAACTAACCAAGCCGATTGGTCCAGGCTGTCATAATGTCATCAATGCGTTATATATCGGTTGCGTGCGTACCATAAACGAGATGCGGGATTTGCTGGGTGTTGACTATGAGAATCGTCTGCCGAAATTAAAGCAAAGCTTCTTGGAGGTTTTCTACGATGAGGAGAAAGCCTTGTTTAAAGATTCGGAACAAAGTATGCATTATGCACTGCACGCCAATGTCCTCCCCTTACTGTTTGGCATAGCCCCTGAGAAATCCGTCGTCGCTATCGTCGACATGATCCGGACCAAACGATTCGCATGTGGCGTTTATTTCTCCTACTTCGTTATGAAGGCACTTGCGGAGGTCAACGAGTATGAATTGATCTATGATTTGCTTTCGTCAGATGATGAGCATTCTTGGGGGAATATGCTGAAAGAAGGAGCGACTACCTGCTTCGAGGCGTGGGGCAAGGAACAGAAATGGAACACCAGCCTATGCCATCCATGGGCGAGTGGACCGGTTCCTGTGCTGATTGAAGATATTATCGGACTAAAGCCTGCTAAGCCGGGTTGGCTAGAAATCGCATTTTGTCCAAAGCTTCCGGCAACTTGGACGTCGTTTTCGCTGCAGTTACGTGTTCCAACCGGAACGATTCAACTCCGTTACCAAAACGGGGTGTGGACCGAAAGCTTCCCGCCTGGTATCACTGTCAATAGAAATTGAGGTGACCTATTATACAGTCGTGAGTTCTAGACCCCAAGCGCCTTTAATCGAGATATGGTTAGCGAAGTTGATGCGCGGCAGTGCAGGCGGACAAATGGAGAGGAGGCTAAGCTTTTGGTTAATCATACCAATGACCGCTTTCTAGAAAGCAATGTATTCCCATTCTATGCGGCCCCCTACGAGCTTTCGGGAGGACGGTACGTAGCTCCGCACAGCCATGAATTCGTCGAATTCGTCTACATCGTCGAAGGTGGAGGCATTCACACATATAAAGGAATTGAACACAAGCTTCGCACAGGCGACGCATTCGTCATTGAACCCGGTACGGAACATTCTTACAGCGTGGGGGAGAGCGAACGGCTTCTCGTCTATAATGTATTGTTTCATCCGGCCTTGATTTTCCATGAGCTGGAGAGGTTGAAGGAGGACTCCTCATTTTTCGATTTTTATTATGTCGTTCCCTTCATGCGTCAATCGGTCAAAGATCAGCCTTCGCTGTGGCTGTCTCCGGTCGAGCAGAGCGCATTGAAATTGCTGCTCGACGAAATTGTCCGGGAATTTACCGTGAAAGACCATGGTTACCGGTCGATGATCCGGTCCAAGCTGGTGGAATGCTTCGTTTTTTTAAGCCGCTGCAACCGAAAGAACAACGACACCGTTAGGCTTGCTAGTACAACCGAAAAGCAGGCGATGGAACAAATCGCCCGCTTCATTGAACGTCATCTGGAAAAGCAGCTTAAGTTGGCCGAGGTTAGCCGTCTGTGCGGCATGAGTGTCTCTACCTTCAAGGCTAAGTTTAAAGCGAATACAGGACGTACGTTTCTGGAATACCGCAATGAAATGCGAATCATGGCCGCCAAACGACTGTTGGTACAGACGGAACTCAAAATGATAGATATTGCCCAGGAGGTCGGCTTTGAGGACGTTAGCTTATTCAATCGCACATTTCGACATTGGACCGGCATGTCCCCCCGCCAGTATCGAAAGGATCATCTTTGAGCAGGGACTTTGGCAAGCAGCGGGAACATAGGCCCGCGCAGCGGTTCCTCCGGTGTACATGACTGTCCATCTAAAACCATGTGAGGCTTCCCGTTAAAAGTTGTTCCGTCCGGCATATAGATGATTGCGTAAGCGCGTCTAGGCTTATCGGTTTTATTCGCATGAGCATAATGAAAAGTAAGACCGTCATGAAATGTGCAGCTGCCCGATTTCAAAGGTACCATTACAGGCTTACGATCAGCTAATTCGGTTCCTTGAACAAAGTCGAAAATATTAACGGGATCATGCAACGAGATGTTCGTTAACTTCCCAACCTTATGAGATTTCGGTACAAACATCATGCAGCCGTTATTCTCATCCACATCATCGAGCGCAATCCAAATGCTCATGCAACCATCCTCATTCATCGGCCACTTCGGAGAGTCTTGATGCCATGGCGTGGCATTCGTGTCACCGGGCATTTTCCATAACGCATGATCGTGGAAGAAACGAATTCCTTTGGCACCTGTCAGACGTAGGGCGATTTCCGCAAATCGGGGGTGAAAGGCGAAAGTCGCCATGCCGCCGTGATCCCTCCAGGTGTTCACCTTCTGATTAAGTACTCTGGCGTAGGCTGCGTTGTCTTTGCCCGTTTTCACCGACAAGCCTTCCTTCGCACTCATCGACTCCTCCATATATTCGCGTAATGCAGCAAGCTCATCCCCATTCAGCAAATCATTGACTTGAACGAATCCGTTTTCCCGATAGAATTCAATGTGGTCCTGAGAGATCCAACGGTCTGCCGGGTGTTGTCCGAATAGTTCATTCATGGCGATCGTCCTTTCGTAATTGGTTTGGCGTTCAACTTTAAGCTAAGTATAGAAGCAATTCTCGGTAAGAACTAGGAGGATTCGCCGACGATATATGCAGATTAGCTGAGGTGCTGCGGGGAAATGGTTGATAACTCCCTGTTACATCTTCAATACCATCCAATTTGAATAAATCTTTCCAGACTTTTTGAGGCTCATCTCCAAGAGATTCCCACTTCTCCACAAAATAGCCCTTGCCCCAAACTGTTCCTTCTTTCTTAATACGACCCTACTAACAGACAGGAATATTATAACTGTGGTAATATTATCCATGCGTCTCAAATTTAAAGTTGGGGTGATATGAATTTGACAAAAAATAAGCTTACCAATATTGGTAGAATTGTTGGATACTCTATATTAGGTTTTGTTTTGTTAATAGTAATTCTCTGTTTGATATATTACAAAGGATTGCTCGATCTCGAGAAAAAAGAGAGAGGTTTTGTTGAGCTACCAAACAATTATTATGTCTTTCAGGCCAGTCAAGAAGGGCCTTATGATATTGCGGCTTGGAAAAATGATGATAAACAAGTCGTAAAACCAAACATTTTAGAGATAGCTTGGGATGAACGGTATGTATTATTTAAGCGTGTAGATGGAACGGAGGAAGAAATTGGTGTTCTAGATACTAAAACAAAAAAAGTTAAAAGCCTTTCTTACAGTTCTGATAATTTACAAAAATTGAAGTCAGAGTTTAGTATAGCTCAAGATATTACTTTAAAAAGTGTAACTAGCTTGTGGCCTGATAGGACTAAAAGGAGATAAAAAGAAACGATTATCTTATTCTACAAATGTACATTTATCCCCCTTCGTTGATACACCCGAAGCTAACGTGAAACGATAGTTAAATAAACGACCAAAACAAGGCAACCGGCAAGATGTGACAGCTGCCTTTCTTTCAAATAATGGCAGTATAATGGGAATATCTGGGGAATATAGTTAGAGGGATGAATTAGGAAAGAATCGAGGATTACATTTATGTTTTGTCCATTCTAGAAAATGATAAAGTATTGTTCAAAGTAATGAATGAGGACAATGCTTCAATAACACAAATCTAAAATGGGATTGGTACGTAGCTATTCCTAACGGGAAACGATAAATTAATGAAAATAGGTTAAGGCATTCGTAAGAGAAGAGAGCCTAAAGTGGAGTCTAGTGAGGTGTGCAATCTGTGATTTTTGTATGTATGAACAGCTATTCGTATGAAAATTGACCGCTTGCTGGCAATGACAGTGCTGCTGTTGAATCGCGGGCGTGTCAGTGCCAAAGAATTGGCTGACCGTTTTGAAGTTTCGACGAAGACGATTTATCGGGATATGGAGACCCTGAATCAATCGGGCATTCCGATTGTGGCCCATCAGGGCATCTCCGGCGGATTTGAAATCATGGAACCCTACACCATGGCTCGGCAATTCTTAACGCTCAGTGAAATTGAAGCGATCGTTGCGGCGGTAAAAGGGATACATACAGCCGTGGATGATCGCATGTTTGGCACCCTACTGGATAAGGTAAGGGCGCTGCTCAGTCGAGTAGATCGCCTTCAAATGGAGCAGCAGGGAGCGGGAATTGTTTTCGATTTCAATCCGTGGGGGCAAGGGCCTGCTGCGCGGGATAAAGTGAACAGCCTGAGACAGGCGATTGAGCATACTAGCAAGGTTAGCTTCAAGTACTTGAACATGAACGGTGCGGAGAGTGAGAGAGTTGTCGAACCTGCAGCTTTAATTTTAAAAGGATACCTATGGTATTTGCAGGCTTATTGCACGCTTCGAAGTGAATTTCGAGTGTTTCGATTATCTCGTATACAGGAGTTGCGGGTGTTGGAGCAATCCTATGTAAGAAAACAAGCCCCTTCGCTAGAGGGTTACGCCTGGGAGTCGGATTGGTCGAATACTAATTTGCAAGAGATGACATTTTTGTTCCATTCGAAAGTTCGGCACCGCGTTGGGGATTCCTTCGATCCGGAACAAGTTAAAAAACAGGAAGATGGTTCTTTACAGGTAAAAGGACCCTTCGCCGAAGATGAATGGCTGTACGGCATGCTGCTGAGTTACGGTGAACATGTCAGAGTCGAAGAACCGATCCACGTCGCCGAAGAATTGGTGAATCGGGCACGAAAAATTATTGAACGATATAAGAAACTGGACAGATAGGTGTCCACGTTCTCTCTGTATACTGATGATAAATACATGGAGATGAGGACGAAGCTATGCATACATATATAACGGAGCAACCAGCAATAACACTAACAGGCGTTCATGTGCGAACAACAAACGCGGAGGAAGCGGGTCCGAATCGGCGACTGCCGCAGCTGTGGAAAACGTATTTTCAGAGCCAAATCACGTCGCAAACCCCGACAATCAATTCCCATCTGATCTATGCGCTCTATACGGAATATGAAAGTGATGCTGCAGGCGCGTACACCACTCTGATCGGGCACGAAGTAGCCGGCGATAAGTTGCAAGATGAGAACAAGTTCCATGCCGTTAAAGTACCAGCGAGCAAATACTTGGTATTTTCGACAGAAAAGGGCCCTGTCTATGAAGTGGTCGCACAGGCGTGGGGAAACATTTGGACCTATTTTAAGGAATCAAAGGAAGTAAGGGCATTTACGGGGGATTACGAGCTGTATGACGCCAGAAATTCGGATCCCGCACAGACACAAATACAGATCTTTATAGCAATTAAGTAGATAAAAAGGGCGCCTAATGAAGGCGCTCTTCGATAATTTATACTTACAGCTTTCAACTCCATGAACTTTTTTTGCTTCTAGGAGACAATCTCTGCGCCAGCTCACTTTTTGCTTTGGATGGTTCGATGGAGTCAAAAAGAAAATATCTGAAACTCTTCCTCGACCGCAATAAAGCATAAAGACAGCCGGTCAGATGTTGGTCTGCTGATTTTGCTCAATTATACGGACGGGCAAAGACTCTTATTCTTGAACAATAAAAGGAACCCCCCTCGCCGTAAAAGGGGTGTTTGTAAGTTTAGAATGACGAGTTGACACTATCAATATATTCGCCCGCTCCATGTCTGTTTTAGGTGTATAGCCCAGTTTTAAATGAGAATTTTCTAAGAAGGGACGCTCCAGATCTTTTTTATTCAGATACATTTAAAAAAGAACACCCCTGCCGCCATAAGAGGTGTTTTTAAAGGTAATTCTCATTGACCATACATTTATATTCAACAGGTTCACTAGTTGCCCTTGCTTGATCTCACTAGTTAATTATGAAAATTTTCTAATGAGATTGGATCATCCTGCTGTGAATGTTAACTAGGAGGCAATACGATGAATATACTCATTACGGGCGCAAACGGATTTATCGGCAAGAAATTGGTTACTAGTTTGGCAAACCAGCATAACGTTATTTGTATGTCGCGGTCATGTCATCCTTATAAAAAAGCTGCTGCGTATGTTCAAGGTTCGTTTGATAGTATTGTGGATTTACGTGCTTTGGATATTCATGAGATCGATGCGGTTATTCACCTGGCCGCCGTTACCGGCGGATGCACAGAAGAGGAAGGACTAGCTGTCAATGTGATGGGCACGAGAAGACTTTACCGGTATTTGCTCGATCGCGGGTGTAAAAAGTTTGTGACGGCCAGCTCGATTGCAGCAGTTGGCGGCTTGGATGATGATTTTATTCCGCTTAAGTTACCGATCCAGGCTAATCATCCTTGTTTGGCAACAGATGCGTATGGGTTAAGCAAAGCCTTAGTGGAGGAATTGACCCGTTATTTTCAACGTGTAAATCCGGACACGGATTTTATCAATTTACGCTTTGGCGCGGTAGCGAATGAGGATTGGTTACCGCCCTTGATTGAGAAGGATAAAAGGATGGCTGTTCCGTTTATCGTCTTAGGACATGTATATGCAAGCGATGTCGTCGAGGCAATTGTCAGAGTCGTGGAAGCGCCAATCAAATCAGGCGTAAGAAACTTTAACCTGGTAGGACCGGATATTAGCAGTACGATACCCGCGCGGGAAATTCTTTCTTCAATTCTGGGGGCCCATTATGATCTGGATTATTACAAACTTCCAGGCAATGAATATAAACCCTTGTATGTCATGGATGATTTCATCGCGGAATTCGGCTATGAACCACGCAGATCAACGCGCCGTCCCGCAGAATAAACTACTTACAAGGAAAGACCTCACTTATTTTTATCCCCAAAATGATTAAGATAACGCAGAACGATAGTGGAGGAGTTTGCATCAGGCAGCTCCTCTTTTGGTTTATTGAAATAATCATGTGACGAAAGAAATTTTCATATAGTATTTAATATCCAATATCATTTTATAACTTGTAAGAAGTGCTTGAAATTTTAAAGAAGTATTACATGTTGAAATTGAACATAGAAATCGTGATCAGTAGGATAGGTGATGAGTGGCTAATTTTATCAGTACATAACAAGGAGGACTGTATTTGAGAAACATACTTAACTTATTGGTTACATTTCTTGTTTTTTGGTGTGGGAGTCATTACTTCAATTCGTATATATCCATATCGGATACAAAAACATTGATACTTGCTACAGTGCTTATGTTTGTTATCAGTATCATTTACGGTTTATTATTAACAGTTTCCATGCTTTCCATTGTAGTTGGAATTGGTTGTTTAACTACTCCATTGTTAGTGGTAGCTTCACTTGTATTAACACCAATAAAGTTGTGGCTTCTTGATAAGTATTTAACGGGATTTGAAATTCATGGATTTTGGACTTATGTGATTCTTACTATTATTTTGAGCATATTTACTGTAAAAGTAAAAAGCAAAAAGGATTAAAGGGTTAAGATCAGTTAATGAAAACCTTTACATTCATGGTCAGGCACGGTGAATCGCTTAAAATGGAAGGTAACGAAAGAACACGTGGACTGACTTTAAAAGGGCGAATCAGATGCCCAACTCGTAGCTCCCTACTTGAAAGGAAATATGATACGTTATGGATATTACTCCACAAGAAGAAAACATGATTAAGGCTCTTCGTGATGCTGCATTACCCCCTTTATTTGTGCTTATACGAATTAGAAATGATATATCAAATGATACTGTAAACGTCGCAGAGAGCCGAAGAGATGACGTCGTAAACACATTAGAAAAATACATCGCTCCACTATGGGAAGATTATCATGAGGGGAAGAAATAAAACAGTAAGAAAGACTGATTGTTATAATGAGGGACGGGAGCACGATAGTTTCACAAACGACTTCTCAACTTGGAGCACGAGGACATGACACATACACATGTGCATAATAAAAAAAGATCGTTCTCCTATAAAGAGAGACGATCTTTTTATATTTAAGCGTGAGTGATTAATTTTGAGCCGGAGCGGTTACATCCCAATCTTTTTTATCGAGTATGCGTTTACCAACTTGGAACACGAGGGATAAATGATTAATCCCCGGCTTCAAGGGAAACTGTAGCGTAACATCATACAACCCGAAGTTGTAGCCCAGTCCGTAAAGCTGTTTTACTTTCGCCAAATGAATATTCGCCAGATCGTTATCATCGGTGTTTTGGCTTTTAACTAAAATTTGCAGATCAGAGGAAATCGCGCCGCTATCCAGATAGCTGTTTTCGTAGAGAAGCCCGGAGAGATGAAGCTCATTTCCGTCCGCGGTTGCAGGCAAGTTAAAACCGGCTATCTCATATTCGCGGGAACTTAGTGTTACATTTTTATCGCCATATACAACCTTGTCATTATTGGCCGTCGTAGCGCCTAAAAGCATTCTCACATCAGATAAGCTTAATAGTGGCGGGAGCTTGGCATCCGAAGTCGCAACCGGCGATGCCGCAAGGTTGACTTCATTCGCAAGTGCACCGTTCCAAAACGTCTTCGACGTCTTCTCGTCAGCCTTGATTTGAAACGTATACCCGTCTTTGTTCTTCAGCGACCACCAACCATCCATATCCGGACCGGTCAGATCATAATGATACTGCTTTGCCAAAAAACTGGCACTGAAATGCGGCTCTCCGTTCAGAATTTTGCCGACGGATTCGGAGCCGAAAGTGAATATACCCGAGTCATTTTGATAAAAAACGCCTTGATACCGCATCGTAGATCGAATTTGTGCATCATTTTCACGACCTTTCAATACGATGCTGTCTTGATAAGGGTCCAACTGAATCCAGCCTTGACCTACAAAAGTATCAATTTTGTACCAGCGCGTGCCGTCCGGTGCGGTCCATGCCGCTAACGGATGGAGTGTTTGAGGCCCAATTTGACCATTATTTAGTGAAATCCTTGTATTTGGGTACCGCAAGATACCTGTTACATGGCCGCGAAGTTGAATGGTCATCGTATCATCCACCGTACCGTCAGGCTCAGCATAGGTCGGGCTAAACCAGCCCTCCGCTTGATCGTTTTTGACGTGAAACCATTCTTCATGAATCGAGTAGCCATCATCATTGAGGGTCGTTTCGACCACGTTCAAATCGCCCGGTGGCAGCTCTGTAATAATATTCACATTCGAATCCGGATACACGAATAATGGACTAGGCTGCGTACGCTTGATTGTCTTTTTTTCTGATGTGATCGGCATGCTTGGGGCAGAAGACCATTTTGGACCATTCTCCGTATCAAATTGATAAGAGCTCCCAAGCAAGGATCGGTATTCTGCCGTTTGATGGAGGAACATTTTGGTAAGAAGCCCTTCATATTGATACGTAATGTAGTCCATGTGCGGTGAGCTTCTGTAATAAACGCTCGGGTAATATACGGTACGATCCAGCGGTAGTAAAGCGCCGATCTCATCCAGGTGCAGGTGAACCCATTGATCACCGAGCCAGGTTGTGTGGACTTTAATCCAGCGCTTCGGATTGTAATCCATCTCTGCTTGACGGAACCAGCTTTTCTCTGCTTCCACAACCGTCACTTCCTGAGGGGAGAGAGCTGCCGTTGGTCCGCCGGCTTCTGATGCCCGCGCATACATAGGAGTTTCCGACATTAATCGAATGGTCGCCGGGGGAGGCACTTCGATTTGCCATGGAACGGTTTTGACCCAACGATCCCCGAAATCGGTATGTATTTTCCACCAGTTGCCTGTGGTAGCCCAATGCACTTCCGCTTCGATCACGTCGACCGTTTGCGGAGAGAAGGAGCCTTCCGGCGCATTTTTCAGCGTATTTGGAATAACGTAGTACGGCATCTTTTCTACAAACGTAAGTTTCTTGGGAACAAAAAATCCGTCTGCCGGCTCCGTTGGCGTATCTGCGTATTCATAGGCAAGACCGGAGGAGGCCAGCAGTGTGATTTGGATTGCGGCGCCTGATAAAGCGAGTAATAAAACTTTTTTCCACATAAGGAGGTCCCCTTTGCGCTTGAGTTTCAATCGTCTAGTATATTCTACTAAGAAATGGATTCGAAGTTGCGGAGGAGGATTCAAAATCACCAGAAAGAACATCTTCAATCGACAGACTTCTCCGTGTACGTAACTTATACTGAGATTGAAATATTTGCACGGTCCGAACATATCGATAAAGGACGTGAAACTATGGAGTGGCATGGCATTCACCACATAGCTATGGCGACACAAGATTTAGAAAAAACGATCCAATTTTATACGGAAGTTTTGGGTATGCAAACAAGCCCCATTTTACCCGCAAACCCCTTTCACGGGCGGCATGCCTTCATAAAGCCAGGGGCCACTGTTGAAACCTGGGGGCTACATTTCTTCGAGCTCGCTGATGCGCAAATTCATTCGCACCCCGATGCTCTGCAACGCCTAACCTTTATCCCAGGTGCTTTGCAGCATATTGCTTTTGCACTTCAGGATGAAGCTGCCGGCTTGCTTATGAGGAGGCGGTTGGAGGATCTCAATGTTGAAATGACCGAACTGCTGAGCAATGGACCTACGAGAAGTTTTGGATTTTTCGATAACAACGGCATTCAATTGGAAGCAATATGGCCTAGACAGCAATAATTTCTCGGAAATCGTCCTGGGAATGATTACCAATAATTTACTTTGTGAAAAAGAGAAGGAGACCCTGTAGTTTGCGGGTCTTCTTATTTCATTGTCCGGACATAGAAACTACCTGCCAATCGTAGATAATGCTACACTTACGTAGGCTTCAAGTTGGGGCTGCTTTTTTCATGATATCCCGATGCACAGACTATCTTTTAGTTAGTATGGTCTTAACGGAATGTGTTTATTGATGGAGTATTATAGAAATGATAAAAACGCCTGAACGATGTCACACATTGAAACCGCCAATTGTCTTAACAGTGTCAAACAAAATATCAACCAGTTAGATTAACAAGAGTTTTTGTTAAAAAAACAACAATAGCCTGTAAATATGGGTTATAAAACTAGGAGGATTATTATGAAAATTGTTGTTATTGGCGGTAGTGGACTCATTGGAAAAAAACTTGTGAACAATCTTCGTGAGCTAGGCCATGAGGTTGTGGCAGCCTCACCTTCCTTAGGCGTCAATTCGGTTACGGGAAAGGGATTGACTGAAGCGGTTAGTGGTGCACAAGTTGTCGTAGATGTTTCTAACGCTCCTTCGTGGGAGGACCAAGCAGTTCTAGAATTCTTTGAAACATCTACTCGAAATCTCCTCGAGGCTGAAGTTGCCGCTGGCGTGAAACATCATGTTGCGTTGTCGGTTGTTGGTACGGATGGCCTCCTTGAAAGTGGTTATTTCCGAGCGAAGATGGCCCAAGAAGAATTGATTAAAGCTTCTAAAGTTCCCTATACAATCGTTCGAGCGACACAGTTCTTCGAGTTTGTTGAAGCTATTGCACAATTCTCCACAGAAGGGCAAATCGTTCGTATGCCGTCTGCCCCAATACAACCGATCGTATCGGATGATGTTGCTGCCGCGTTTGTGGATTTCACTCTTGAGGCGCCTGTGAATGATATCGTTGATCTGGCTGGTCCAGAACGTCTAGGTCTCGACGAACTCGTTCGTCGTTTCCTAACCGCAAAAAAAGACACAAGACAGGTAGTTACAGACGAAGAAGCACGTTACTATGGTGTTGTGATAGACGATAAAGATCATTCTCTCGTCCCTCGCGGCAATGCACGCATCGCCCCGACACGCTTCGAGGATTGGTTAAACCGCTCCATGAGTCAGGTATAATGACCTGCGCGGTCAAGAATACTTTACGAAAAAGAGATGGAGACCTGGTAGTTTGCAGGTCTTCATTTTTTCATTGTCCGGAGAAAATTACACGAAAGTAAATAAATGAGAAAAATCGTGGCTTCTAAACCTTTTGAATTAACTTGGTTGAATGGGGAGAGAGTTGCTCTTTTTGTCTTTAACCTATCTGGCAGTGTACTTCCAATATGTGTTAATGTACAATTGTGTAAAAAGTGAGGATATTAGAGCAGCTGGAATGTGAAATTCATACAGGAGGTTATAAATTGATAGAACAAGTTACGGTTGTGGCAAACGCCGCCTATCCGTTGGAAGGGATTTTGACGTTGCCGGATTCTCTTACTGAGAATGTCCCGGCAGTTGTATTTGTACATGGATCCGGTCCCTTGGATAAAGACGAAACAATTGGTGCAAATAAGCTGTTTCGCGACCTTGCGGACGGACTATCCAAAGAGGGGATAGCATCGCTCCGGTACGATAAACGCACTTGTACCTATGGCAAGCAGATAATTCAAGAACTCGGCGGCAAACTTACAGTAGAAGAAGAGATAATCCAGGATGCGATTATGGCTGTCCATATGCTGAAAAAAGACCCACGCGTGGATGCAAACCGCGTATTCTTGATCGGACACAGTCAAGGCGGGATGCTTGCTCCTAGAATTGATGCCGAAGGCGGCGACTTGGCAGGATTATTTATCTTAGCCGGTACTTCTCGAACGCTTGAAGAAGTCATCATAAACCAAAATGAAGATTCCATAAAGCAGCTTGAAAAATCTCAACAAGAGATAGCCTTAAAGCAGATCAAAGAACTGCAAGACAAGTTTGATGCCATAACTGACATGACGGATGAGATGGCGCAGCAGACTATTTTATTCGGTTCTGTCTATGCTTGGTATCTAAAAGAAATGAAGCAACATCCGATCAAAGATTACTTATTGCAAAGCAAAAAACCGATTTTCGTCATACAGGGTGATAAAGATGTACAGGTTTCCGTCGAAAAAGATTTCAACCGATACCGTGAATTGTTAAAAGACCACCCGGATGTCACATTCAAGCTCTATCCCGGTTTGAACCATATGTTTATGAATGCTGTGTATGGTACGTTAAAAGACATTTGGGATGAATATAATATCCCGCAAACCGTGGACAGGACTGTTTTAGAAGATATAGCACAGTGGATACAGTCGGTTTAGCCTAACAATCAAGCAAATGAGATTGATGGCGAGTGATTAACAAATAGAAAAGTCTAATGTAATCGGATAAATAAAAATTTGATGACAGACAGGAGTAAGATACGATGATAAAAGGTTTCGGAGGAGTATTTTGGAGAACTAGGAATCTTGAAGTTGTAAAGAAATGGTACAGTGATGTGCTGAAGATTGAAATAGAAAATTGGAATGGGACTGTGATACCCCAATTAGGAAATGAGACGATCTTTTCTTTCTTTACGGAGAATGACAGTTATTTTCCAACAGAACAACAAGTGATGTTAAATTTCCAAGTACATAATCTAGATGAGACGATTAAGCATCTTGAACATATTGGTGTGCCTCTTGCGAAGAAAAAAGAGATTAGTGATTTTGGGAAATTTATTTGGATTGAAGATCCTGAAGGTCGACTCATCGAGCTTTGGGAGAAATAACGAATTGTAATTCACAGAGAGCAGCTTGTCGCCGCGGTAGATCCTGCCCCTCTCGAAAAGCTTCTATATTAGCATTGACAATAGAACGGGCAATTCGTATGATCCAAATAGATTGTAAAAAAATGCAAATGGGGTCAAAGTAGGATTAGCAGGGAGAGGATCTGGATGTTGAACGATTCTTCGGCTATTATCGAGCAATACATGCGGAATCTGGAAAGATATTCGATAGATCAGTTGCGATTTAAATGCAAAGAAAACGTATGGTCGGTCGGGCAAATGTATATCCACGTGATCGAAGTGGCGGAAGAGTACATCGGGCATATTGAAACATGCACCAAGGCAACGTACGAAGAGACTGAAGGCAAGACGGAAGTCGGAACGAAGGCGCTTGCTGAAAAAGAGTGGCCTAATATCCGAGTGAAACTTGATGAACCTCCCAATGCGACATGCAATCCCGCGAGCAAGGATGAAATCATAGCAGGCTTGGAACAGGTGCTTGAGAAGTTGGCATACTGGGCTGGTTGCGTAGATGAGGTTAATACGGCTTGCAAGGTGCGCCATGGCTGGTTTGGCTGGCTCAACGCGCGTGATTGGTTTGAGATGGTTGGTATGCACAGCAGGCACCATTTGCGCCAGAAGGCAAGGTTAGACGAGAAACTGGCGGAAGCAGGCATTAAATAGCCCGATTTTCTAAAGAACGAACTGAACATATGAGGTGCAGCGCAAAGCCTCAAGTTCTTCTTATTTCAAAGACAGTATCACTTTACAGCTAATCCCTCATGGCAGTACGTGGGGGAATTTTTTGTTTTAGTACTTGTATAGCGACTACGTCACTTAATAAGAACTGTATGGAGAAGAGAGATATCAAAATGCTCAGCATAATACTTGTTAAAAGTTAATCTTGACCGTTCATTCTTGAAATTGGGGCTAGCCCCTTTGATTTCTTTGTGTGTACAGCCGGAGGAATGGGCGTTTCTGACGGTCAGATAATCTCAACAGTATATTGAAAAAACATGTATAGTATGTGAGTAAATATTGAACTTTGGTAAATTCTTGATATAAATTAGCAAAATTCGACATAATCCTAAAATAATCTATTTTAATATATTGTTGTAAACACAAATCCTTCAATACAAAGGAGCATGTTAAATGCAACAAATATCCGATTATCTGTTTATGGGTTCTTTGATTCTATTCATAGTAACTTTACTTTTTAAAGGTTTAGGTTCAACAGGATCCTCTAATCCTTTAGGGAATATCGATTTACAAATGCAACAAAACCACAAGAATGACTTAGAAAAGCAAGATTCCATTATTTCAAGGGTATTTAAATCTTACTTAGTATGGATATCAATTACTGGAATAGTAATCTCAATAGTCATAACTAAAATTTAAATTCTAAGAATAAAAGTTCATGCGCTTTTTATGTTGGATCAATGAAATCAGTAGGGAATGAACCCGATATTACCAGGCTTTACTAGGGGATTGGGAAAAACTCAAAAAAGTAAAAAAACGAGAGTGTCACAACGATGGTTACACATGCGGCTTGCCCAACAGGCAAGCCGATCGTCCCCGAAGCATCAACGCAGAAACGCTTTTGCGTGTTTCTTTGAGGTTGCACTTGATCTTATAAATCTGATGCTTTATATTTGTTTAAGTGATTAAACTAATGGACGGAATGAGTGAAGTGTATGAGTCAGGTCGAACATATTCAGAAACAATTTAAAGAGTGTATCCCTCTACTAGAAGTTCTGACCGATGTAAACCGTCAAGCCATTATTATGTTGCTGGGACAACATAAATCGGGACTTAATGTCAATACGATCGCAGAACATATCAAATTGTCCAGACCGGCCATTTCCCATCATTTGAAGGTATTGAAACAGAATGGCTTTGTTAATTTTGAAAAAAAGAGCGTTGAAAATTACTATGTGCTGACTCTCCATCAACCTCTTGAGCAAATCAAATCATTAATAACCGCCGTGGAAGATGAGTGCAACAGAATTCAACGTGACTAACAATAGACAGTAGGGAGTAGTTATAAATAGTTTTTTTTGCATATTTGGTTCATTTGTTTAAACCAATAATCATATGGAAGGTGATTTATTATGAAGGCTATGATCATTGAGAAGTACGGGAAGAACACCCCTCTGATTATGTCAGAACAACCAACGCCTGACATGGGAGAACACGATGTGTTGGTAGAAATTCATGCAGCTAGCCTAAATCCAATCGATTTCAAAATAAAGGAGGGAAAAATAAAATTTCTATTAAAATACGAGTTTCCTTTAATTTTAGGCAATGATTTCTCTGGGATTGTTGTCAAGGTTGGTGACCGAGTGAGTGCATTTAAACCCGGTGATGAAGTTTATGGCAGACCACGCAAAAGCCGTATCGGCACATTGGCGGAATATATTGCTGTACACGAGGAAGATATTTCGTTAAAGCCGCGGAATTTAAACTTTGAAGAAGCTGCATCTATACCACTGGTCGGATTAACGACTTACCAAGCCTTCACCGATATTATGCATCTTCAAAAGGGCCAGAAAATTCTAATTCACGCAGGTTCAGGAGGAGTGGGGACGTTTGCCATTCAACTGGCAAAAATGATGGGAGCTTCTGTTACCACAACAGCAAGCGATAAAGGCTATGATTTGGTCAAATCATTGGGAGCCGATTTGATAATTAATTATAAACAAGAGAATTTTGAAGAAATGCTTACTGGATATGACGCTGTTTTTGATACTTTAGGAGGAGCAGCCTTGGAAAAATCATTCCGCATATTGAAGCCAAGTGGACAAATCGTATCCATCTCTGGCGTGCCAAACGCAAGATTTGGAAAAGAAGCAAAATTGGGGTGGATGAAAACGGCAATTTTGTCCATCGTGAGCCGTAAGATCAAAGCTCTTGAGAAGAAGAACCAAACGAGATATCATTTCCTTTTTATGAAATCGAGCGGAGCGCAATTGAAGGTTTTAAAGGAATTTATTGAAGGAGGTCACATTAAGCCCGTTATTGATAAGGTGTATCATTTGAAAGATGCCGGGCAAGCATTCCAGTACCTAGAAGGCGGTAGTGCCAAAGGAAAGGTAGTCATAAGAATAAAGTAATTTTTAATGGCTTACTCGGAGTAGTTGATTTTATTCCCACGATAACCCTCGACCATGTACCTAAAAAGGCAGGATAGGGAAGTGCCCTTATCCTGTCTTCTTGTTTGTTATATCTTCTACTATACCAAAATTATCAAGATCCGGCTGCAATTTAGTCCGCAGGACATACAGCATGATGGCACCAACAAGGAATGCGACGGCATCCGCAATGACGAGCGACCATACCAACCCGTGGAAGCCGTTTATTTGATTAGAGATATACAATACAGGAATAAGTGTAATTCCTTGAATAACTGACATAATAAACGCGGCGGTTCCTTGCGCTGTTGCTTGGAAGATCCCCGTAAACAACGAGGTCATTCCTATAATGAACAAGGATAAGAACGTCACATGTAGAATGTAGCTGCCCATTTCAATTAATTGCGGGTCATGCGTGAATAAACCAATTAAGTGGTCGGAAATTAGATAGACGATGACGCCGAATACGACTGCTAACGCCACAATCGCTTTGATCGTAAGGAAATTGCAATAAACGAGATGAAATTCCGAATGCCGCTATGGCTTGCTCCCCATATTCAACCCAAAAACGGGAACTCCGATTTTGAATACATTGCTGAGAATGTCCTTGGGTAGCCTTGAACCATTTTACGGAGAAGGTTAAGAATTGACTCATATATCCTTTATGGAAGGCGTAGAATACACTCGCAGCCAAATTAGAAATAACCGTAGCAGATGCAACGCCGATCACGCCCCAATGGAAGACGAAGATGACTAGCGCATCGAGAATAATATTCACAACAACACTTAGAATCATACCGATCATCGACGTGATTGCTGCACCCTCCGAGCGCACGATATTCTCCAACGTGAACTGAATATAAACTTTGTGCCGCAGCAACAAACAAACCTGTAACGACGGGTTTGTCGTGTGAAAATTGACTGATCTTCAGCACCTGCCGGTTGGGCCATTCTTGGATGATCAGCATGAACTTTTCACCTTGCGGTTGGTGAAGCCATTATGTAAAATGGAAACTGTAGAAACCATTTTAGTTTCCGGAGTGGAAAGGAGGAGGCGTACGGATGGATGAATCGATCAGGTCGCGCATCGTACAGGAGGCTGCCGATCTGTTTAATGCTAAAGGCTATCGTGGCGTGACATTGAGCGAGTTGGCGTCCCGGCTCGGGATGAGCAAGAAGACGCTGTATTTGTATTTTAGCGGGAAAGAAGAGATCGCAGAAGCAGTGCTGGATACGATTATGAAAGCGATTGCAAATTACGTGAAAACGCATATGCAGACCTCCGGCCATCCGCTTGACGTATTCGAGCGTGTGTTTATGAGCATCAAGAGTGAGATCGTCAAGCTGCATCCGTTATTTTTGAACGATATTCAAAAATATATCCCAGGCTTATGGACGAAGCTAGAAGCGTTCCGCAGCGAACAGCTCACATTCATAGAACGGCTGCTTCAGCGGGCGATGCAGGAGGGACATATCCGGAACGTGAATCCGAGGCTTGTGACAGCCATTATGTTGGAAAGTATTCAACGCATGGCGCGGCCGGATGTGGCTGCCAAGTATGGGGTAACGATGGTGGAGATGGGCGAAACGTTGTTTGGTTTGTATATGCACGGTCTACGCGCGGACCAATCCAATAAGAGGAGCGAATAGCCATGAGCGTTTATGTGCTTGATTTTGACCATCTGGATAAGAGCAGCCTTCCCCTCGTCGGAGGCAAGGGAGCTAATTTGGGGGAGATGATGAAGGCGGGCTTTCCCGTCCCTTCGGGCTTTTGTATCACTACGGAAGCGTACCGGTCATTTCTGAAGCAGAGCGACGTCATGGACGGTTTTTTGGGGCGATTAGACAGAGTTGAGGCGGACCAGCTCGGGGAGATTACGGCGTTGGGGCAGGACATCCGAGAGCATCTGGTAACTTTGCCGGTTCCAGATGACATTCGCACCGCAATCATCCAGGGCTGGCACCGGTCAGGAACGGATCAAGCCTATGCGGTACGCTCAAGTGCCACGGCGGAGGATTTGCCGACGGCTTCATTCGCTGGTCAGCAGGACACTTATCTGAATGTATGCGGGGAAGACGCGCTGCTGGACGCAGTCCGCAAATGCTGGGCGTCGCTGTTCACCGACCGGGCGATATCGTACCGGGCTCGCAATCGGTTCGATCACCGTACTGTGCAATTGTCCGTCGTCGTACAGCGCATGGTGTTCCCCGAGGTATCCGGCATCATGTTTACCGCCGATCCGATCACGGGCCACCGGGGCACCGTGTCGATTGACGCCAGCTACGGCTTGGGGGAGGCGCTTGTGTCCGGGCTAGTCTCCGCCGATCTGTATCAGGTGCGGTCAGGGAAGCTGCTGACGAAGACCGTCTCCCGCAAGAAGCTTGCTATCTATGCGCTGCCGGAGGGAGGCACCGTGAAGAGGGAGCTGCCGGAGATTCAACAAGAGATGCAGGCGCTTGACGATGTGCGGATCCTGGAGCTCGCAGCGCTCGGCGAGAAGATCAAGCGGCATTACGGGTCGGAGCAGGACATCGAGTGGTGCTTCGCGCAAGGGAGTTTCTTCATCGTTCAGAGCCGACCGATCACCTCGCTGTATCCGCTACCCGATTTGAACATCCCGCCAGGGGAGAGCCCGCATCTGCTCGTTTCCTTCGGCCATCAGCAGATGATGACAGACGCTATGAAGCCAATGGGCTTGTCCGTGCTTCGTACTCTTATTCCTTTCGGGAAAACGGGCATCCAGGCGATGAACGAGCATACGGCTGCGGTCGGCGGAAGAGTCTACGTCGATATTACCAAGCTGCTGACGGTGAAGCAGGCCCGTGTTATTTTGCCGAAAGTATTGGCCAACGTCGATGAAATGATCGGCCTCGGCGTAACGGAGCTTGTGAAGCGGGAGTCATTTGTCCAGCATTTGCCTCCAGCGGCCGGTGTGAAAAAAGGCGTACTCCGCTTTATTCGTCCTGTACTGCGGAGGGTAGCGCGCAAGCTGCTGTACGCTCCTGTCACCGATGCGCATCTGGAGGTAAATGCGTATATCGAGGCTTCGGTCCAGAAGGGGGAAATCCGGCTTTCCGGCGTCACCGGCCCGGAGCGGGTCGTCCGAATCCAGGAGCATATAGGCATGCTCCTGCTGACCATTTTTCCCCAGCTGATCCCCTATCCGCTCGCCGGTATCATTTCGTCCCGACTAGTGAATGCTCTGTCAATCAAGTGGTTGGGCGACACCGAGGTCGTGCATGTACTGAATCGAGGACTGCCCGGCAACATCACGAGCGAAATGGGGCTTATGATCGGCGACCTGGCAGATGCAGCCAGATCGTATCCTCAGGTGATCGAGCTGTTAAGGCGCGGCGATCCACTGCAGTTCCGAGAGCAGCTGCGGCAGGTGGAGGGCGGCGATGCGTTCGGGCTGCTGTGGGACCGGTTCATAGCGTTGTACGGGATGCGATGCCCTGGCGAAATCGATATTACGCGGCCACGGTGGCGAGAGGATCCGAGCACGCTGCTTCCGTCGATCGTCTGCCATATGCGGAGCATGGAGCCCGGGGAGCACCGGGCCAAGTTCGCCGAAGGAACCCTCGAGGCTTCAGCTGCGGCAAGCGAATTGCTAAAGCGTCTGCGTGCCCAGCCTTTCGGCTGGCTCAAGGCGAAGCTGATGTCGCGGCTGGTATGCGTATACCGCGGGTTGATGGGACTGCGGGAGCATCCCAAATATTTGATGATGCAGCATTTCGGCCTCGTACGAGAAGGTCTGCTTGACGAGGGTCGCTCACTGGTCAAAGATGGCGTTCTGAATCGGGCGGATGAAGTGTTTTATTTGTCGCTCGACGAGTTGCTGAAACTGACCGAGGGGGAACGGCTGCCCGGGCTTGCGGCGCTGCTCGAGCAGCGGAAGGAGGAGCTGGAGCGATTCCGAGGCATGAAGCCACCAAGGCTGATGACGAGCGAAGGGGAAATCATTACCGGCCGGCGCAAGCTGCAGGACGTCCCCGAGGGAGCATGGGTCGGAACTCCGGTATCGGCCGGCGTCATCGAGGGCATCGCCCGTGTGGTGCTGAGGCCGGAGGAGGCGAATCTGAACAGGGGAGAGATTATGATCGCTCCTTTCACCGACCCTGGCTGGACACCGCTGTTCCATTCCGCCGTCGGGCTGGTGATGGAGGTCGGCGGTCTGATGACGCATGGCGCTGTGGTCGCCCGGGAATACGGGCTGCCAGCGGTCGTCGGCATCGACGGGGCGACGACCTTGATCCGTGATGGCGACCGCATTCGCTTGGACGGGACGCGCGGCTATGTGCTGGTGCTGGAGCGGAGCGAGTGAGGCTTCGGTTGCAGCTAAGCGCCGATCTGCAGCCCAACAGCCGTTGTTATTAAAATAAAAAGCAGGAATGTTGATTCATGAGGTTGGCATATAAATATACTTCCTAGGAAACTGCGCTTTGCGCGGTTTTTTTTTGTTCGTAGATAAGAAAGTATAAGTTTTCTACTTTTGCTTCGCATCTACCTTGACAAACGCGCTCGTCCTAAAAGGACGATGAAGCTGTTTATCCTTATGTATGCACAAATTATTCTAGATAGCGTATTGTATTATAAATAGTACCTTGACAGACATAGTAATGTATCTTATTATGCAGTTATGGAGGTGATTGTATGAGCGAGAACAAGACCACATCCGACCTGCTGCTAGGACATACAGATACGAAATTGTCTAGCTAATTGCCGAGCGTTCGGACGGTGAGAATGAACGAAAGGAAGCCACGATGTACTCCAGGTTCCGGCGGCTTGAAGCAGACAGCGACATCGAGTGGTATTGGGGTGATGACTCACAGGAGCGGACAGCGCAAACATTTTAGGATTACGTTTACCGAAAGGGGAAAAAACACTTACGACCGTCACAAAAGAAATTGTGACTATGCAAAACGCTTGTTAGAAAACTTAGTATAAGGGGAGATTTGATATGATGAATCCAAAATTGACGGATTATCTGAACAGCGTTTTTACGCCATACGATGGGGTAAAAAGCGTCACCGAATTAAAGGCCGACCTGCTTACCGATTTGCAGGAACGATACCGTGAACTTCGAGCGGAGGGCAAGGACGATGAAAAAGCTTTTAAGATGACCATTGAGAGTATCGGTGACATCGAGCAAACGATTCTGGAGGTCGCCAACCTTTCCCGCTCACTAGAACGGAAAGTACTGACAAACTTTAGTGGAAGCAACTTGTCGGAAAGCGACTTTGCAGGCGTTACGGCCCATAAAGGACAGTTTAAAGGCAGTGCACTGCACGGCTCCGACTTTTCGGGCGCAGATTTGACCGGCAGTTCGTTTAAGGCCAGTGACGTGCGCGAAGCTAATTTTGATGGAGCGAATCTGACGGACTGCAGTCTATACGCGCTTGACCTGACAAATGCAAGCTTTAATAAGACGATCCTTGTACGAACCAATTTCAGCAAGTCGGGGCTTGACGGAGCCAAATTCACAGGCGTAAGACTAACCGACGTGACGTTAACGATGACCGATCTTAGAAAAACGATTTTTGAAGGTTGTTTATTTGATGGGGTTGACTTCAAATACACCGATCTGACCAGGCAATGTTTTGACGGACAGACGTTTATCGGCGTTAAGTTTGATAAAGCGGCCTTAACCGAAGTCTCATTCAGGGGCGCTACATTTAATAATGTTTCTTTCCAGCCTGGGTTTACTCTTACTAATAAATACTATCGTATGATCAAAACCATCTGTTTTGACGACGCAATGATGGATAAACTGACCTATGCGCATCTCAAAGGCATGGGGGCCGATTTGTCCAAAGTTACGATTCGATAAGGAGGGATACCAAATGGAAAAAATTATAACGGGACAAAGCAACAGCGGCTTCTCCAAAAGAGGGCTGAGCAGAATGCGCGAAGTGCTGGCACGGCATGTCGAGTCCGGGAAGATTCCTGGGCTCGTCGCCCTGGTCAGCCGGTACGGTGAGACGCACGTCGAAGCGATCGGTACGATGCGGCATGACGGTGGTGCGCCGATGACAAGGGACACAATCTTCCGGATGGCGTCCACTTCCAAGCCGGTCGCGGTCGCGTCAGTGATGATCCTGCTCGACGAGTGCAGGTTGCGGCTGGATGACCCGGTAGAGCCATGGCTGCCCGAACTCGCCGACCGGCGGGTGCTGAAACGGGTCGACGGTCCGCTGGACGACACCGTGCCGGCGCGGCGGCCAATCACCGTACGGGACCTGTTGACCTCCACGTTTGGGCTCGGCATGGATATAACAGCGCTTGGCACTCCGATCATGGGTGCGATCTTCGAGCAGGGGCTCACGCCCGATCTGCCGACGCCGATGCCCGAGCCGGATGAGTGGATGCGCCGGCTTGGCACGCTTCCGCTGATGTACCAGCCCGGAGAGCGCTGGCAATACCACATTAGCAACGATCTACTCGGCGTCCTCGTCGCCAGGGTCACGGGCCAATCGTTTGAGACGTTCCTGCGCGCACGCATCTTCGAACCGCTGGGCATGAAGGACACTGGTTTCCACGTGCCCGCCAACAAGATCGACCGGCTGCCGCCCCTCTACGCCCCGAACCCGCAGACAGGGGAGTTCAACGTGTGGGACGAGGCGAAGGGGGGACGCTACAGCCAGAATCCGGTGTTCCAGGGCGGCGGCGGCGGACTTACCTCCACCGTCGACGACTACCACGCCTACTTCCGTATGCTGCTGAATCACGGGAAGCACGGGACCGAACGGATCCTGTCCCGGCCCGCCGTCCAACTAATGACCACCAACCGCCTCACGCCTGAGCAACAAGCAGTCCGAAACGCCATGGCCAGCAACAACGTCCATCTGTCATTCGGCCAAGGGCAACATGGCGGCTGGGGATTCGGGATGGCGGTGCGCACCTACCGTGGTGACTACGCGTCCATCGGCCAATTCGGCTGGGACGGCGGAAGCGGCACGTCGACCTACGCCGACCCCGACAATCAGCTCACTGGAATCCTGCTCACCCAGGTCGGGATGTCAACCCCGGATTCAGCGCGGCTTATCCACGACTTCTGGACCACAGTCTATCAGGCAATCGAAGACTGACAGCTGCATTTAACTATAAAAGTGAAATTTTGAGGTGACTCCAATGTAATTGAGCTGGAATCCGTAGTGGTACGATTTTGACCAAACTTTAACCGCTGGTGATGTTGATTAATTCTATTTGGATACGGATATGGGTCTTTGATGTTGAAATGGAGGAGTTTGATGGGTACCAGTCTAATAGTGCGTGAATATGACCCTAGTTGGGTTCAATTGTTTCAACAGTTACGAGGCTTTGTGCTGCCTGTTTTAAGTGATTTTGTAGTCGCAATAGAACACGTTGGCAGTACATCCGTTCCAGGGTTGGCAGCGAAGCCGATTGTTGATATCGACGTGGTGGTGCCTAAGCAATCGGATGTCCTTAAGGCTATTCAAAGGCTAGCCACCATTGGCTACGTTCATGAAGGCGACTTAGGAACTACAGGACGAGAAGCTTTTATTCCTCCCGCCGATGTAACCTGGCATCACCTATACGTCTGTACCATGGAAAACTCCGAATATAAGCGACATATCCTCTTTCGAGATTATTTGAGAAATCATCCAGTGGCTGCCAAACAATATGGTGACTTAAAATTGGAACTCGCACAACGATTCCAGAATGACCGTCTGGCATATACGAATGCTAAGGGTGACTTTGTGAGAGAGATACTACAACGCGCTACTACGTTAACGCAGAATGATGGCTAAATAGACGACCAAAACAAGGCTGCCGGTAGACGGTAGCCTTTTCTAACGTGGTGGATGTAATAGCCATCCTTGACTTCCCAGCACTTCACCATACTTTGGCAAGATGGTTTGAATTGATTTGGTGACAGAAGGTTCGGTTTTTCTGAAGTAGTCATTACAACATTTTATCATCCTAAAAAAACGTTCTATTAAGAGCCTCTTAATATTAATGGTATGATAGAGGCAAACGAAGAAAAGGGAGTGCCGCTTTGGTTGATAATTCCTGGAAAAGTAATCTTTTCGTGCTGTGGGTAGGGACTTTCCTCGTCAGTATGGCCTATACGGTATCCATACCGTTTATGTCTATATTTCTGCAGGATGATCTCGGTGTACAAAGTCAACTGGAACTATGGACGGGTGTCGTATTCGCCATTACGTTTTTTGCTGCGGCTTTAATCGCTCCGTTCTGGGGCTCTATGGCCGACAAATATGGCCGGAGGCCTATGATGCTTCGCGCGGGGATTTGTCTGTCGATTGCGTATTTTTTATACTTCATCGTACAAAATCCATACGAGCTTATACTCGTAAGAATTATGGAAGGATTGCTCGCGGGATATATTCCTTCAGCCATCGCCTTGGTAGCAACCAATACGCCGGAGAAGCACGTCGGCTATGCGCTTGGCATTATCTCTACTTCCAGCGCATCTGCTTCCATATTAGGACCGCTGTTGGGAGGGGTCGTAAGCCACTTGATCGGTACGCGTGAAACCTTTTTGCTGGCAGGTGTGATGGTGCTGATTGCCTTCGTTATCGCATGGGTTTGGGTGAAAGAGCCTTCCTTTGTTAAATCCGATGCGAAGCGGTCTTCGGTTCTTAATGACCTTAAGGAAGCAGCGGCCAATCGGACGCTCGTATCCGCGCTGTTCATTGTCTTTATTACATCGACGTCGATCATGATTTTGGAGCCGCTGCTAACGATCTACGTGCTGAAGCTGGGATCCAGTAAGTCATCAGCTTCACTTCATGCGGGTATCATTTTCTCTGCGGTAGGAGTCGCTACATTGATTGCAGCTCCTCGCTGGGGCAAGCTCGGAAGCAAGCTGGGCTACGAGAAGGTACTGTTCATCGGGCTTATCGGCGGAGGGATTGGGAATTTGCTGCAAATATTGTTTCACGATCTGATCGGATTCGGAACGCTGCGGTTTGTTTACGGCCTTTTTTTCGCTGCCGTATTTCCTGCGCTTAATGCTTTTATCGCTACCCATACGGAACCGGGCTTCCGCAGCCGCGCGTTCAGTCTTAATCAATCGGCCAATCAAATGGGCCTGCTGTTGGGGCCGCTAATCGGAGGCTTTCTCGCAACCCAATTGTCGATTCCCGTGGTATTCGGCATCAACGGCTGCCTGTTATTGCTGGTTGCTGTTCTGCTTAAGTTGCCGAAATTTTCTTTCCAGTCTAGTGCATCCGCAGTAAAGGTAGGAACCGGAAACAACCAGAGAGGGTAGCGGTCGCGCTTAAACAAGTGAGGCTTTAAATATCTGCCTTCATTCGGGAAAGACGATGAATTTAGAAGACGAGGCCGCCCTCAAAGGACTATGGATCAACGACCTTTGAGGGCGGCTTCTGTTTATTTAACTAAATACATCAGGATCTAAAGTAGAAAAGAGCCGTACGACAAATTCGTACGACTCCGTTCAATCTTATTGATTGTCTTCGCGTCCTCCTTGCCAATTACCGCCTTGATGTTGACCTGGATGAGGTATTCCTTGCCATCCGCCATGTTGACCTTGCCATTGTCCATGATGCATCCCATGATATGGCATTGGGTGTTGATGTGGATGTTGAACTGGATGAATAATCACATGATGGAAGTGGTGATGGTGATATAGCTGATGAGGATGTTGTTGGTGATGCTGTAGGTGTTGTTGATGTATATTTTGATTGTAACTCATTAGGCAAGCTCCTCCAAATTTTGATACATCAACTTATGTTGAATTGTGATATTCGGATGCTTGACTGTATCTATTTGGGCCTGTTGAAAATGCATAGGCAGTATATCCCCAGACCTTAACATTTAACAGGCGAATACTGTCATGGGGTTTAACCATTTATAATAAACAACCCCCCATTGTAAAACTGGAAGGTTTTTATGTAAAGGTATTCTAGGCCATGGCGTGAAAAAGTTTAATTGCTGGAAAGATACTCCTTACCGGTTAAAAAGATTTTGGTCATATAAGCCACGCGTTTACCTAAGGATTCACCTAGTGAGATACCCTTTTCATAAAGTGAATGAGTGAGCTCATCGTCGGTATCTTCGTCAGGAGACGTAACTCCTATTCCATAATAGCTGCCGTAAAAAGCATTCTCCGGAATATTAGCCGGTAATCCGACAACCATCATGCCTTGATGCAACATCGGTGTAATCAAGTTAAGCAAAGTTGCTTCGATGCCACCATGGACGGTTGCTGTTGTACAGAATACTGAACCGATTTTATCAACTAAATTCCCTTCTGCCCATAAAAAGCCGAGCTTATCAATCCAAGCTTTTAAGCCGGAGCTTATGGTGCCAAAGTGTCCGGGACATCCCCAGATGATAGCATCCATCTGTACAAGATCCCTGATATTTGCATTATTGACATGATTGATAAAAACCTCTGTTCCTTCTATGCTTTTAGCACCTTTAGCAATGGATCGAGCAAGCTTTTCCGTATGACCAACCTCACTATCATAAACGATATAAATTTTCATCGTATACCCTCCTACACGTAGTAGTTTTTCCGTTATTCTTAATAGCCCGTCTCTTATTAAAATTAAAGATCTGATTCTTTATGAAGTTTTTTAAGAGTTTCTCGATATCCTTTATCGTCAATTACTACCACATCATTCAAATCCTTATCATTCCCATTTAACCTCTGTAGAGCCTTCCTGTATTCTTTATCGTTAAAAAGCATATCGTCTTTCGCGGATTGAGATTTGCTTGAAAACCCTTTTAGGGCATTACGAAATTCATAATCAGCACTTTGCTGACCCGCAAGCTCAATTTCCCCAACTCGTTCGGTTTGCCTATATTTAGGTGCAAAGTTCTTTTCTTGTTGAGATTGAACTACTTCAGAACCTTGTTCTACTCCTTGTTCTACTCGTTTGATAAAGAAGGAAAGCACAAGACCGACAACACCGATGGCAACAATAACAAGATATGCATCGTTAATTCCCTCTATGGTTGCTTTTGTGATAATTTGAGCTTGTGTTGCTCCTTTAGTTGCTCCACTATTAGCCATCATATCCTGAATATGCGTTTTCGTTCGATCGCTCATGACGGTTACAAGCAGAGAAGTGCCGACAGCTCCGGCTACTTGACGAATGGTATTTGAGATGGCTGTACCATGAGGATTCAATCGTGTTGGCAATTGATTCAAACCTGCGGTTTGAATTGGCATCAATAGTAAAGCCATCCCAATTCGACGTGCCGTAGACATGAGCAGCAAATAGGTGTAACTAGTTGAGTCCGTTAAGTTGATAAAACCAAGCGTTGTTACAATAGTAATGACCAATCCAATGATCGATAACCATTTTGCACCAAAACGATCGAAGAGCTTACCGGTTACAGGCATTAGAAAACCCATCACAAGAGCACCTGGAAGCAATAAAAAGCCGGATTCTAAAGCGGTATATCCTCGTGCATTTTGTAAATAAAGCGGCAGCAGCATCATATCTGCATACATAATCATTGTTACAGCGATACTGATGAACGTCGTCAAGGAAAACATACTATACTTGAATGCCCGTAAATCGAGCAAAGGAGAATTAGAAATCAACTGACGCCACGAGAAAAGAGCAAGCGAAACAATCCCAATAGCGATTGTGAGAATAACCTCAGTGCTCGACCAACCCAAGCTTCCTGCTCTGCTAAACCCATACAGCAAGGAGCCGAATCCGATGGTGGAGAAAATGACGCTTAGAATATCGAATTGAGTGTTGATCCGTTCGGATACATTTTTCAAAAAAATGAACCCACATGCGATAACTATGACGGCGAGTGGAATCATGCCATAAAACATGGCTTCCCATCTGTAGTTTTCCAAAATGTAACCCGCAAGTGTTGGTCCAATGGCAGGAGCAAAAATAATGGCAAGTCCCATCATTCCCATTGCAGCTCCTCTTTTATCGGGCGGGAACAGTGTTAAAATAACCATTGAGAGGAGTGGCATAATGATTCCTGCACCGGCAGCTTGAATCATTCGACCAGTAAGGAGGATGGGGAAAGTCGTTGCGATTGCAGCGACTATAGTACCCAGAAGGAAGATGATCATCGAAGCCTGAAATAGCTGTCTTGTGCTGAAACGCTGCATGAAGTAGGCCGTAACGGGGATCAGCACTCCGTTAACCAACATGTAACCGGTTGTCAGCCATTGGGCGGTTGCGGCAGTGATATCAAAGTCTTTCATGAGTTCTGGTGTTGCAACGCTCATTATCGTTTGATTCAACGTGGCCAAGAAGGCACCCAAAATCATAACAAACAGAATAGGCCCTTTTTTGATTGAACTACTAATTGTTTCCATTTTTGCATTCAATACAATCTATCCTCTCCCGATACGCTAGATTAAACAGCAAAATCAATAGAAATGTTGATTTTAATATGCTTTAAAAGACATTTTTATATCCCTAAATTAATAAAGACATCGTCAAAAAATGTGGAGATGTTTTTAATAAAATTACAGTAAACGGTAAATCTATTGATAATTCTAAAGAGGCATATCCGATTTTATCGTTTAGAAACATTACTTACTTACCATTACAATAACGTTTTGCCGATCTGATTGTTGAAGAGACTCAAGCATTAAATAATAAATTCGAGGAGTTGTTTGAACCGCGTCTCCAGTGCACCAACAGACCTTAGAAACTTCTTTTCTCAATGTAAGCGCAACAAAACCCTTACCATTTATTGCTAAGGGTTTTTAATCTTGTTATCAACGGATGGTCGGAAAGTGGAGAACTTAACGATTAAATTCATAAAGCGCGAATAGATTTATAGAATTTCCAATCTTATTATCCAATATATGGTACAATTTTGATTGGGAGGGATACTTATGTCATTATACATAATCGGACAAATTGCGAATTTTTTGTTTTTCTTATCTCCATGGGCACTGATATATCTGCTGTATCGTTTTTTAAAAACATATGAGTTGAGAAAAGGAACTGATGAAGAACTTCATCGCAAACTAGATGAATTGAACAAACAGGTTGCAGAAATAAAGGAAAACATAAGTTAATTTCACTAGTAGGTTCAGCCGTAGCTTTTAAGTTATCGGAAAACAATACTTCAACTGACCCAGGGAGCGATGATGAAGAAATATGAACGATCATTAAAATCTCAATTACTTTTTTCAATAATTTCTAGTCTACTCTGTGCAATTCAACTGATAATTAACTTTTTGGATCACAGACCTAAAATATTTATTATTACTTTTAGTAGTGTACTTGTCATATTTGCTGTGTTAGCAATACTTATTAGTCTAGATTTGATTTTGAAAGACGCTTTAATAGTAAAAGGTAAAATAGCCAAGATTGACGGTAGAACGATTAGTGTATTAAAAGCTAATGGGAAGATAAGGAAAGTCCGAATACCTACTGATACAGAGCTTGAATTATATAAAATGGATCAGGAATTAGAATTAATTATTTCAAGACGTACTGGAATCTTAAATGAGATTAATACTTTGGGCAATCCAGATAATCATTGAACCAGTGGTGAACGTTTGCTCAATAAAATCGTCAAAGAGGAATATATGAATGACAATACAACCTAGTACACTGAGTGTGGAAATAACTAAAAAAGTTTCAGAGAATCATATTATTTTGGATCACATCGAGTTGTTGAGTACCATGTTTGGGTAAAATCAATGTCTTATTTATTGCGAAGAAATGGACTATAGACTCTCAGATGGAAAATGACAATTATCAAATAGGGACAGGGTTTATTGGTATATTAAAGTGAAACTTGTCCAAGAACCGTCAGCCATTTGAGTTGCTTTCAAGAATAGAGTAAATCAAAAGTGAGGTGAGATATTTTTGAGGATCGGTGAGGTAACATCAGAGGGTTTTACCTTCAATAATTTAGATAAGGAATCATTCGTCGATTTTAAAGAGTGTAATGAAAATTGGATTATGTATAACAAGAGGAAAAATAATTGGACGGATGATGAAATTCTAGATTTTCGGACAAAGAGTAAATGTGTAGGGCAACGGGATATCTGTGCAAAACCCTTGATTTGAGCTGATTAATGGGTAATAATACTTCAACGAACAGGGAGCAATTGCCGCACAAGAGTGCTCTCATTATGTTGGTTGTATTGTATGTTTGCTTGGTTAGTCGAAAATGAGAAGCCAAACACAATTGAAGATAGCTTAGACGTGACATTAGATATAAACGAATGTGGCCACACCCGAATACTCTTGATATGAGTGATATATGTCAGTTAGGATCTATATTTCATGCCCAACTGTTACTTCTCCATGAAATATTCAGCTCAAAACCCTTACCATTTATTGGTGAGGGTTTTTGGTTTTGCCGCATTGCCGCTATATTTTTTTTGCATAGTTTCTATGCACAATATATATTTCTCGATTGGAATGATGGTATGTAAAATAAAGGAGACCGGAATATGCAACGGCACAATTGTTGGAGGGATACGATATGGATAAAACCGGAAATGGTCAAGTCAAGAACCGGCACCAAGCACTAGGTTTATCGGATCAGCAGGTTCTTGAAATGTATCAGAATATGGTTTTGGCGCGAAAAGTAGATGAACGGATGTGGCTTCTAAATCGTGCTGGAAAGATCCCTTTTCTAGTTTCTTGCCAAGGTCATGAAGCAGCACAGGTTGGAGCGGCTTATGCGCTGGATCAAACGAAAGATTTTCTTTGTCCGTATTATCGGGACATGGGAATGGTCATAGTTTTCGGAATGACGGTAGTGGAATTGATGCTTTCCGCTTATGCCAAGGCGGGAGATCCAAACAGTGGCGGACGCCAAATGCCAGGGCATTATGGAAGTAAAAGACTGAATATACTGTCGGGGTCCAGTGTTGTAACGAGTCAAGTGCCGCACGCTGTTGGAATCGCTTTATCTGGAAGAATGCAGGGGGAAAATCTTGTCGTGTTAACGGCCTTTGGGGAAGGGGCCAGCAATCAAGGGGAGTTTCACGAAGCGGCGAACTTTGCTGGGGTGCACAAGCTTCCTGTCATTTTCTTCTGCGAGAATAATAAGTATGCCATCTCTGTCCCCTTTTCGAAGCAGGCGGCTTGCGAAAGTATCGCGGATCGAGCAAAAGGTTATGGTTTTCCTGGTATCCGTGTGGATGGCAATGATCTCTTAGAAGTGTATAAGGTCACGAAAGAGGCGGTCGATCGGGCAAAAAGAGGAGAAGGGCCAACGCTTATCGAGGCGGTCGTCTATCGTTTAGTTCCTCATTCAAGCGACGACGATGATCGAACCTACCGTACCCGTGAAGAAGTGGAAGAAGCCAGAAAGAAGGATCCGCTAGTATCCTACCGCAATTATCTTAAGGATTTGGGGATATTAGATGAACCTAAAGAGAAGGAAATCCATGACCGGATGCTGATGGAAATCAATGAGGCCATGGAATATGCAGAGATTGCTCCGGATTCGGCTCCGGAAGATGCCCTTAAACACGTTTATGCAGAATAGGGGGAGTGAGAAATGGCCGTGATTTCTTATCTTGATGCAGTGACCCAAGCTCTTCGGGAGGAAATGCAGCGAGATAAAAGGGTATTTGTATTAGGAGAAGACATCGGGGTACGTGGGGGTGTGTTTCGGGTTACACAGGGATTCTATGAGGAGTTTGGCGAACAACGGGTTATCGATACGCCACTATCAGAAGCGGCCATTGTAGGTGTATCGGTTGGGGCAGCCGCTTATGGATTGAGGCCTGTAGCAGAAATTCAGTTTGCCGAGTATATGATGCCTGCCGTAAACCAAATTGTGAATGAAGCGGCCAAAATGAGATACCGCTCGAACGGAGATTGGAACTGTCCCTTGGTCATACGTGCTCCTTATGGAGGAGGAGTTCACGGTGCCCTCTATCATTCGCAAAGCGTCGAAGCCATGTTTTGCAACATTCCTGGTTTAAAAGTAGTCACACCTTCCACTCCTTATGATGCCAAAGGACTGCTAAAAGCAGCCATCCGCGATGAAGATCCTGTTCTTTTCTTTGAACATAAGCGATGTTATCGATCAATCAAAGGAGAAGTGCCAGACTCGGATTACATTGTTTCCATCGGGAAGTCGGATATTAAGCGGCAAGGAGAAGACTTCACGGTTATTTCTTACGGACTTACTTTGCATTTTGCGTTGGAAGCGGCAGAAAAACTTTCCCAAGAAGGATACAGCGCTCACATTCTGGATTTGCGTACCCTTTATCCTCTAGATAAGAAATCTATTGTAGAGGCTGCTCGTAAAACCGGGAAGGTGTTAATTATTCATGAAGACAACAAAGAGGGAGGCGTTGGGGCTGAAGTAGCAGCTGTGCTCGCAGAGGAATGCCTTTTTGAAATGGATGCTCCGATCAAACGCCTTTGCGGTCCGGACGTCCCCGCTATGCCGTATAGTTCGTCAATGGAGAAATTCTTCATGCTCAACCCGGATAAAGTATATCAGGCCATGAAAGAATTGGCCCAGTTTTGATCCGATCGGGAGGAGAATATGGCTGAGAAAATCGTAATGCCTCAGTTAGGGGAAAGTGTAACGGAAGGAACCATCTCCAAGTGGCTCGTAAACATTGGGGATAAAGTCAAAAAATATGATCCCGTATGCGAAGTGATTACAGATAAAGTAAATGCGGAGGTTCCTTCATTTTTTAGTGGTACGATATCCGAAATTGTCGTTCAAGAAGGCGAAACGGTAGCGGTAGGAGCTTTGATTTGCTGTATTGCGGTGAAAGATCACGCGATCTCGCCAGTTGAAACAACGCAAGCAGCCATGAACCAACACTATTCGCCGGTCGTGCTTAAACTGGCGCTAGAAAACAACCTCGATCTTTCTTGTGTGGAAGGATCAGGCGTTGACGGACGTATCACCAGGAAGGACATCTTGGAGATTTTACAAGGAAAGAGGCAGGGCGTAGCAGCCCTCATTCCCAAAGTAGAACCTCCGTCTAAGCCGTCCCAACCGATTGAAACGGCCCGCGAAATTCCGAAGCCGTCCATTTCGGTTGATGCCGTCAATTCCACGCTCAATCAAGCAGACGAGACGATCCCGGTTACCGCCATCCGTAAAACGATTGCCAATCGAATGCTAAAAAGCAAGCAGGAAATCCCCCACGCCTGGATGATGGTTGAATGCGATGTCTCCAATCTGGTACGTTATCGAGAACAGATTAAAGAGGATTTTAAGAAAAAAGAAGGAATCCATCTAAATTATTTGCCATTCTTTATCAAGTCGGTTGTAGAAGCCTTGAAGGAATTTCCCACCTTAAATTCACAATGGGCGGAAGATCACATTATCGTCAAAAAAGCGGTTCATATCTCGATTGCCGTTGGCACCGATCGAGCGTTATTCGTTCCCGTCATTAAGGACGCCGACCAAAAGAGCATTTACGGTCTTGCAAAAGCAGTAAATGAATTGGTCAAGAAGACGAAGGAGGGCAGTTTAACGCTAGAGGATATAACCGGCGGAACGTTTACCGTTAATAACACAGGCTCTTTCGGTTCCGTTCTTTCAGCCCCAATCATCAATCCTCCGCAAGTGGCCATTTTAAGTGTTGAAGCTATCGTAAAACGCCCGATTATTATAGATAACATGATTGCCGTCCGCGATATGATGAACATCTGTCTTTCCTTGGATCACCGGGTATTGGACGGTCTTGTGTGCGGACGCTTCTTGAAGAGAGTCAAGCAAAATATTGAAGGTTACGGCATGGAAACCCGACTCTATTAACGGTTCAAAGGGGCGATGAAATCATGCATTTTGATTTAACTGAAGAACAAGCGTTGATAAAGAAGATGATGCGTGATTTTGCGGAAGGAGAGGTTGCACCGGGAGCAGATGAACGGGATCGTACAAAGGAATTTCCGGAAGCTGTTTTCGATAAGTTAGCTAAGCTGGGAGTCATGGGTCTGCCTTTTCCAGAACAATATGGCGGCGGGGGAGCAGATACAATAAGCTTTGCTATCGCTGTAGAAGAATTAAGTCGGGTATGCGCATCTACAGGTATCACCTACTCTGCCCATATTTCTTTAGGCGGGGCACCCATCCAATTATTCGGAACGCACGAGCAAAAGGAAAAATATTTAACCCCCCTATGTAAAGGAGAATACTTGGGGGCGTTTGGGCTGACTGAACCGAATGCAGGTTCTGATGCAGGAGGAACCCAAACGACCGCGAAGCTGCACAAGGAGCAGTGGATCATTTCCGGTTCCAAATGCTTTATTACCAATGCAAGCTTTGCCAAAAACTTGGCTCTCACGGCCGTAACGGATCGCTCCAAAGGGACGGATGGAATTAGTGCGTTTATAGTATCTACAGAAGCACCGGGAGTTACGGTCATTAGCAATTATGAAAAGATGGGTCTGCACGCTTCGAATACAGCGGAGTTGGTTTTGGAAAATGCAACCGTTATCAAAGAAAATCTCTTAGGGAAAGAAGGAAACGGATACAAGCAATTTCTAGCTACGCTTGACGGAGGGAGAATCGGAATCGGGGCTATGGCAGTCGGAATCGCCAAAGGAGCATATGAAAAATCGCTCCAATATGCCAAAGTAAGAAAACAATTTGGCAAAAGCTTATCCGCCTTTCAAGCCATCCAATTTAAACTGGCTGACATGGCCATGAATATTGAAGTAGCAAGCAACATGGTTTATAAAGCGGCATGGCTTAAGGATCAAGGAAGAGGATTTAAGAAGGAAGCAGCAATGGCTAAATTATTTGCTTCGGAGATGTGTATGAAGGTTTGCGATCAAGCCATTCAGATCCATGGCGGATATGGTTATATGAAGGAATACCAGGTGGAGCGCTATTTCCGGGACGCCAAGCTTTTAGAGATCGGGGAAGGAACTTCGGAAATACAACGAATGGTGATTGCACGCCAGATCGGCTGTAAAGGGGAGTAGTAATATGTTCAAGAAGATTCTAATCGCTAACCGGGGAGAAATTGCGGCTCGAGTAATCCGTACATGCAAATCGCTAGGCATTGCCACCGTCTGTATATATTCGGAAGCGGATAAGAAAGCCCCTCATATCAAGCTTGCAGATGAGGCCTACGGGGTGGGAGGTCCTAAAGTAGCAGAGAGCTACTTGAATATCGAAAAAATTTTGGAAATCGCCCGTCTTTCCCAATCGGAAGCCATTCACCCCGGATATGGCCTTCTCTCGGAAAATGCCGAATTTGCCCGCTGCTGTGAGGAAGCCGGTATCGTATTCATCGGTCCATCAGCGGATGTCATCTCCCGTATGGGCAGTAAAATCGAATCCCGGAATATCATAGAAAAGGCAGGTGTGCCTGTAGTCCCTGGCATTTCCTATCCATTAGCGGATGCGGAAGAAGCAGCACGCGTAGCTAGTTGTATCGGCTATCCGGTCATGCTCAAGGCTTCAGCCGGCGGTGGCGGGATCGGTATGCAGATTGTTCGCAGCGAATCGGAAATTCAAAAAGCATTTGAAGGGAACCGGAAACGCGCCTCTGATTTTTTCGGAGATGGGGCCATGTATATTGAGAAAGTTGTGGAAAATCCCCGGCACATCGAAATTCAGATTTTAGCCGATTCATATGGGAATACAGTGTTCTTATGGGAACGGGAATGTTCCATTCAACGGCGTCATCAAAAAGTAGTGGAGGAAGCCCCATCTACCTATTTGGATGAACTCACACGCGGCAAAATGGGAGAAGCGGCGGTAATGGCGGCTAAATCCATCGGATACCGGAATGCAGGAACCATTGAGTTTTTAGTTGACGAGAACAAAAACTTCTTTTTCCTTGAAATGAATACTCGTCTACAGGTCGAGCATACGATTACAGAAGAGATTACCGGCTTAGACTTGGTTGCAGAACAACTGCGAATTGCGGCCGGACATTCCTTGAATTTTGGTCAATCCGATGTGAAACTGGGCGGTCATGCGATTGAAGTGCGGATTTATGCAGAAGATCCGAAGACGTTCTTCCCATCTCCGGGAACGATTACGAAGTTTGCCATTCCCGAAGGACAGGGAATCCGCCATGAGTTGGCTGTTTATGAAGGCTCCCTGGTCACTCCTTTCTATGATCCGATGATTGCCAAGCTCGTAGTCAAAGGGAAAGATCGCAACGAGGCGATTGACCGACTTCAAGAGGCGTTAGCCCATTATCAAGTTCAGGGAATCAAAACAAACATCCCGATGCTGCAAGAAGTAATCGCGCATCCCGCATTCCGTTCAGGCGATACGACAACGGATTTCGTTGCAAAGTATATACTAGAGAAGACATGACGATATGGCGCCTCTGCGAGTTTCCGGAAGGCTATTCGTAAAACAGGAGGTTATTCAGGTGAACAAAATCGTGGCGATTATGGCGGGGAGTGTATATAAAATTCTTGTCAAGCCAGGGGATCAAGTCGAAGCGGGACAAGATGTGGTCATATTGGAATCGATGAAAATGGAGATCTCGGTTGCGGTTAGTTCCGGAGGGACGGTAAAAGAAGTCATCGTGAGCGAAGGCGACTTTGTTGATGAAGGAGGTCTATTGATCGTACTGGATTAAACATATGCTGGGGGTGGAGGAGATGAACTGGCCGGCGAGTGTGACGATCAAAGAGGTTGGTCCGAGGGATGGATTACAGAATGAGAAGGTCTTTGTTTCGACAGAGGATAAAATAGCTTGGATCAACCAATTGTCCGGCACCGGAATCAAATCCATCGAAATCACTTCGTTTGTGAATCCAAAGTGGATCCCGGCGCTGGCAGATGCTGCAGAAGTTGCCAAAGGAATTGAACGAATGCCTGGCGTCATTTATTCAGCTCTCGTTCCGAATCGTAGGTGGCTGGAGCGAGCGCTCATCGTCGATGTGGATGAAGCGGCCGTCTTTATGTCAGCCAGCGAAACCCATAATCAAAGGAACATAAACAAGTCGATTAGCGTTACCTTTCCCATGCTAAGAGAAGTGGCACAAGAAGCTCTTTCAGCAGGAAAGTCAGTCCGTGGTTATGTGTCAACCGTCTTCGGTTGTCCCTATGAAGGCCCTGTTTCCATCGACGAGGTGATCCGTGTATCGGAAACTTTGTTCGAAATGGGGATTGGAGAGTTATCTCTCGGGGACACGATTGGCATTGCAAATCCTAAGCAGGTGCAAGATGTATTGGATATTCTTTTAAAGCGTTTTGATGCAAAAAAACTGGCCCTGCATTTTCATAATACGCGCGGGACGGCGCTTGCCAATATTCTGGTCTCCATGGACATGGGGATCACGACGTTTGATGCTTCCGTCGGCGGTTTAGGCGGGTGCCCGTATGCGCCTGGGGCCTCAGGCAATGTGGCTTCGGATGATTTACTTTACATGCTTGATGCGATGGGGATTAAAACTGGGGTAAATCAGGAAAAGCTGCTATCCGCTGCCCGTTTTATTCAGGGAAAGATAGGAAGAGCTTTACCAAGCCATAATCTTCAGGTCGACGGCTCGAACTGAAAGATAATCTCGTGATTCGGTTCAGGGAAGGATCTTGTTCATGGAAAAAGCTGTATTGGTCTCCAACATTGGCGATGGAATTGTGCTCATGACTTTAAACCGGCCGGAAGCCGCGAATGCGCTATCGATAAAAATGCTGGAAGAATTGCGGGATGCAGCCGCGACATGTAGATTTGACCGATCTGTTCGCTGTGTCGTGGTCACAGGGGCTGGAAAGAAAGCCTTTTGCGCAGGTGCCGATTTAAAAGAGCGCGCAGAGATGGACATGAACCAGGTGCGCAGGACGGTTTCTTTGATTCGCGAGATCATCAATGATTTAGAAGCCTTGCCCCAGCCGGTCATTGCCGCCGTGAACGGTGCAGCTTTTGGCGGGGGAACAGAATTGGCGTTGGCATGTGACATTCGGATCGCCTCCGAAACGGCAACATTCGCCCTCACGGAGACTTCACTTGGGATTATTCCTGGCGCAGGAGGAACGCAGCGGTTGCCGAGGCTGATCGGGAAGGGGCGCGCCAAAGAGCTCATTTTCACAGGAAGAAAAATCGATGCTAACGAGGCTAAAGACATGGGGTTGGTAGAGTATGTGACACCGCCTGAATCGCTTCTCGATAAAGCACTTGAAATAGCGGGCCAAATTGTTCGAAATGCTCCTATCGCCGTGGCGCAGGCCAAGTTCGCAATCGATAAAGGATTCGATGCGGATATGAGTACCGGGCTTGCGATTGAGCAAAATGCCTATGAAGTAACGATTCCGACAAAGGACCGCTCGGAAGGACTGCAGGCGTTCAAAGAAAAGCGTCCCCCCATATTTAAAGGCGAGTAACTAGCATTTTGAGTAGATAAGAAAGTATAAGTTTTATACTTTTGCTTCGCATCTACCTTGATAAACGCGCTCGTCCTAAAAGGACGACGAAGTCGTTTATCCTTGGATAGGAGGAATAGGGGATGACCATGGAAATAAATCCGGAGGAGCTGCAGGAACGTATTTCACGGATCTTCAAAGGGGGAGCACAGGCTTATCATCAAAAGAACGCGGGGCAAGGAAAACAATTTGTTCGCGACCGTTTGAAGTTATTGTTTGATCCGGGTTTCGAGTTGGAGGATGCATTATTCGCCAACTGCATGGCAGAAGATCTTCCGTCGGATGGCGTGGTTACGGCGATTGGAAAGATTGACGGGAGAATCGTTTGTGTAATGGCCAATGATTCCACCGTCAAAGCCGGTTCTTGGGGATCACGTACGGTAGAGAAGATCATTCGAATACAAGAGACGGCCGACAAAATGAGAGTGCCATTGATTTACCTGGTGGATTCAGCAGGTGCTCGCATTACGGACCAGGTGGAGATGTTCCCCGGACGGCGCGGGGCTGGCCGTATTTTCTACAATCAGGTCAAATTGTCGGGTAAAATCCCTCAAATCTGCTTGCTCTTTGGTCCTTCGGCTGCAGGCGGAGCATACATTCCGGCATTTTGCGATATCGTAATTATGGTGGATGGAAACGCATCCATGTATCTCGGTTCCCCGCGGATGGCAGAGATGGTTATCGGAGAAAAGGTTACGTTAGAAGAAATGGGAGGCGCGCGCATGCATTGCTCGGTATCTGGATGCGGTGATGTGCTGGCCAAAGACGAAGAAGAAGCCATTTCGATGGCACGACGATACCTCTCCTATTTTCCCGCCAATTTTTCCGAAAAACCGCCGGTCGTGGAAGCAGCGGCTCCAAAATACTTTGAGAAGTCATTAGAAGAGCTCATCCCATCCAATCAGAATGCCCCGTTTAATATGTATGGCCTAATTGACCGGATTATTGACGAGGGGTCATTCTTCGAGATTAAGAAGCTGTTTGCCGGCGAATTGATTACGGGATTGGCCCGAATGAACGGAAAACCGGTTGGGATCATTGCGAATCAGCCGCAGGTTAAAGGAGGCGTGCTGTTCCACGATTCGGCGGATAAGGCAACCAGATTTATTAACCTTTGCGACGCATTTCATATCCCGCTTCTGTTTCTTGTCGACGTCCCTGGTTTTATGATCGGTACCAAAGTGGAACGGGCAGGAATTATCCGCCATGGTGCGAAAATGATTTCTGCCATGTCTGAGGCGAGCGTACCAAAAATCTCGGTGATTGTTCGTAAAGCCTACGGGGCAGGACTCTATGCTATGGCTGGTCCTGCGTTTGAACCGGATTGCTGTCTCGCATTGCCTACAGCTCAAATTGCAGTGATGGGACCGGAAGCTGCGGTTAACGCGGTCTATGCCAATAAAATTGCCGGGTTGCCTGAGAACGAACGGGCCGCTTTTACCCAGCAAAAGCGGGAGGAATATAAGCAAGATATTGATATTTACCGGTTAGCCTCAGAAATGATTATTGATGGGATTATTCCGGCCAATTCGTTACGCGGCGAGTTAGTGAATCGATTCGAGGCTTATTCTTCAAAAGTTATGGTCTTCTCTGAGCGGAAGCACCCGGTATATCCGGTTTAATTTGCCGGCATTATCGAACAGCACTAAGCGTTTAGCGGCGCGCGGTGCTGTTTTTTGCGCGTACGACATATCATAATCTTAAGACGAAGGATGAATGGTTTGGATACCACTTTGCCTATAGGGGGAAGGAGGCAGATCCGGATCAGATGGATATTAGACAGCTTCATTATTTTGCAGAAGTGGCCAAATATAAAAATTTCACAAAAGCTTCGCAGGCCCTTTTTGTTTCTCAACCATCCATCAGCAAGATGATCAAAAGTCTGGAAGATGAATTGGGAGTTACTTTGCTTGACCGTTCCGAGAGGGAGGTTGAACTCACGGATACAGGAAAGTTGGTTAACGAGAAGGCTTTAATAATTTTGCAACTGCTGGAGGAGTTAACTTCTTCTGTTAATGAGCTGGTTCAATTGAAAAGAGGAAAAGTGAAGATGGGAATATTGCCTACAATCAGCGCATTGCTTTTCCCAAAAATAATTGCCGGATTCAAGAAGAGTTATCCCAGGATTGAGATTCAAATGGTAGAATACAGCGCGAAACAGGTAGAGATGCAGATGGATCAAGGAAATATCGATTTTGGGGTCACTGTGTTACCTGTGAACACTAAGCTGTATGGAACGGTTCCATTGTTATCTGAAGAGCTGGTTGTCATTGTAAGCAATCATCACTGGCTTGCCGGGAGAAAATCTGTCAGTTTAGTCGAATTAAAGAATGAGCCGTTTATTCTGTTCACCAAGGAATTCGCCCTGCATGACGTAGTTTGGCAAGCATGCTCGCAGGCCGGATTCGAACCCGAGGCAATTCATATGACCTCACTGTGGGATTTCTGCTGTGAGATGGTGTCGTCTCAATTAGGAATTTCATTGATCCCCAGATCGATGGCGAACCGTTTGCATCATCTTGCCGTTCAGACCGTTTCAATTTCCCATCCGCAGATTGCTTGGGAGTTGGCGCTTATTTATCCCCGGGATAAATACCTTTCTTATGCATCCCGGGAGTTTATTGCCTATATCCAAGCCAATCCGCCGCAAATCAGCCAAGATTATGAACAGCGGCTGTGATTGGGGAAGGCATCAAATACTTGTTCCGAGAAATAGGTGATAATGTTGTTCAAGAGTATGTGACAAGAACATTGTCTCATGGAAAGCCGCGTAAATCGCGGCTTTTTTGCAATTCCGAATTCATCCCTTCTCAAGGGACGGACTATTTGCTTGTGAGCCAAGGAGACGTCGAGACAAAAGAAAGGAAAAAGCCAGAAACGCTACTACGATAAAACCATACAACAAGAAATAGCCGCCGATATGGTAGAATAGGCTGCCAACGATCGGGCTAAAGGCCATTCCCATATACCGGAAAAGGTTATACGCTCCGACGGCAGTCGCACGGTTTTTCGTGAAAGCTCCGGTCAGCAGCGTCGTCTGCACGGGGAGAGAGAGCCCAAGGAATAACCCGAAGAAGATAATTCCGGCCAGCAACCAAACTAATGAAATCGAATAAAAGATGAGGAAGAATAACACCGAAATTGCATTTAGAAAAGTCGTCAGAACGACCAGCTTTTCTCCATCTATCCGTGCTTGGATTTTCCCGCCGAAGTAACTGCCAACCACAATGCCAAGCGACATCGGCAGAAATACCAGTCCCTTTTGCTCAGCCGACAATCCGTAACGATCGCTTAAGATGTTCGGCAGGAAGACAAGAAAATCGTAAAACACATAATACTGAATAAACCCAAGATAAATAATGGACGATCCGATCCGATTCTGAAGAATCTTTGCAAAATCCCGCGGTTGAAAGCGGCCAGCTTCGACGTTGTCCGGTTTTGTTTCCTTCAAATATAGGTAGTTGAAAACCAACACAAGCATACCCGTTGCTGCAAGAGCGAGAAACACAGAGTGAAAATTGAACAACCCGCTAAGGAAGCCGCCGATGACCGGCCCGAGCACAGGGCCTAACGAAACCAACATTTGAAAGGTTCCCATCGCTTGGCCGCGTTCTTTTCCATCGAACAAGTCGCTGATGACCGTAACCGCAACGACTGATCCCGCGGCGATTCCGATAGCCTGCAACGCTCGGAAGACAAGAAGCAGCTCTATGCTTTCGGAGAAAAAACACCCGGCCGAAGCGATAACATACAGCGTTAGTCCGAAAAGCATGACTTTGCGGCGCCCCTTCGAGTCCGTAAGCGGACCATAGATCATCTGCATGATGGCAAGAAATAAGGTAAACACTGAAATCGTCAAGTTTACGACGAATGAGGTGGAGTGGAGTTGACTGGCAACCTCGGGTAACACCGGGGTGTAAATGGTTTGTGTGAACGGCCCAAGAAATGCAGCAAACGCAACAAGATAAACAACGAACCTACGATTCATGATGTTCAATCCTTTCTATAGAAGATCTTATTGTCATCATACTTGAAACCAATTATTTATTCCAACGCATTGCATGCTATAATCTCATTGACTAGAAGGAATGAATGGAGTGTGCGAAATTGGAACTTCTTCAACTGCGCTATTTTCTCGCGGTAGCTCGTTCGGAACATGTGACCGAAGCTGCCCGGAGTCTGCACGTTACGCAATCGTCATTAAGCAAAACGATTCAACGCCTGGAGGAAGATCTAGGGGTCTCGCTTTTCGATCGAGTAGGAAGGAAGCTGCAATTAAATGAGTTCGGAAGAAGATTTCTTCGGCGTGCAGAAAGGGCTTTATTCGAATTGGAACAGGGGAAACAGGAGCTTAGCGATTTAGCCAGCCCCGATCATGGCACACTTGAATTAGGGGTGACTAGCGCTAGCGTATTACCCGACATTCTTCGGGAATATCGAAAAAAGCGGCCCAATATTCAATTTCATGTGCAAATGCTGACCACACAGGAAATGGTTATGCTTCTGGAGAGAGGTGAGGTAGATTATTGTTTGTCCTCGCCTCCTATCGAACGGGATGACATCGGATGCCAAATTGTGTTCATCGACCCGATCCTTGTCGCCGTTCCAAAGGGGCATCGGCTGGCGGATCGAAACAGCGTATCCTTGACCGAACTAAAGGATGAATGGTTTGTCGGGGTAAAGATCGGCTACGGTACGCGCGATTTAATGGACGCGGTATGCAGATCGGTTGGATTTGTACCTCATTATGTGTACGAGGGGGATGAACCGGCAAGGCTGGTCAATCTGGTGGAAGCCGAAATTGGCATAGCCTTCATACCAAGCACGGCTAGGAATGAACGAGCACAAATCAAATATCTCCAGGTAGAGACTCACGAAGTGGTGCGGGAAATCGCATTATTGTGGCACAAGAGTCGATATATATCGCCGGCAGCTCTGGAATTTCATGAGATCGTTGTCGAATATTTCGAGGCCATGTCCAAATAGACAATTTAGAATTGATTATTAGTATGGAGAAAAGATTTTAGGTGAGCTGGAATACAAGTACTTTGAAGATGGACTATATTCATTTTTCTAAATGTGAGACTCTACTGACGCAGAACAAGAGCTGAATAAAACACGATTAAAGGCAGCCGGCAAGCGGCTGCCTTTCCCCGTTACCGGGCAATGGAAGGTAATGACCTCGCATACTAGAGAGGGAGTCAAAGCTTAGCTGTTTTGTGTAAAGTCGCATCCGGTGAGTCGTACTGCTGTCTCGAGAAATTGTTTAACGATGGGAGAGTTGTTATCCGTTCGCCAGGCGATACTCATATCTACGCGCGGGGCATTTCCCTCTATGTTCACGTACGCGACGTCCCGGGCATGTAAATTCGCCGTTGAGCTGGGTACGATACTTATACCCAGTCCCGCTGCAACCAACCCGACGACGGTTTGTATTTCTTTCACGTTTTGACGGATGATCGGGCTAAAACCGGCTTCACGACATTTCGTGACTATATCGTCATACCAGCTCGGCCAAACCTCCCGCTCTACTAGTATAAATCGTTCTGCGCTAAGATCGCCCATCGATACGGAAGAGCGTTGTGCCAGTGGATGCAGTTTCGGGACGACCGCGATACATGTCTCTTGATGAACGGACAAGAGTGATAGGAGTCGATCGACGACAGGAGTTCTTACAAAGCCGATGTCGATGTCCTTTCTGCGAAATGCCTCAATTTGCATTGGAGTGGGCATCTCGTGAAGAACCAAATCTACATACGGATACTGATCCTGAAACGCCCGAACAAGATTTGGAAGAATATCAAATGTAGCAGACCCGACAAAGCCTAGCACTAAGCGACCGAGCATTCCCATCTGAGCCCTTTGGGCCGCCGCCTTTGCTTGTTCTAATTGAGTCAGGGCATGGAGGGACTCTTGCAAGAAGACCTTTCCAGCATTTGTTAGCTCTACATGCCGTTTTGATCTCTCGAACAACATGACTCCAAGTTCTTTTTCAAGCTGCAAGATCTGTTGGCTTAGAGGCGGTTGTGTCATCTGTAGGCGCTTTGCCGCACGTCCAAAGTGCAACTCTTCCGCAACGGCAATAAAATATTCAATCTGACGCAGTTCCAAATATGACTCCTCCTCATTAAGATGTTTTTCGACTTAAAGCTACGATATTTATATATTAGACGATAATTCAATTTCGTTGTAAAGTGTCGTTAGCAAGGTATAAAAATTCGAAGAACACGAATATCAAAGAGAGGGTCATTTCGTATGAAAGCTTCGATGGCTATGTTGTGTCTTGTATGGGGATTTAATTTTGTGATCATGAAATTAGGAAATGGCGCGTTTCCTCCAGTCCTGTTTGCCGCACTGCGATTTTTGACCGGAGCCGTGGTGCTCCTTTTCGTGAGCTTTATGAAAAAAATCCCTTTGCCCAATAAATCGGATTTGAAGTGGTACATACTCTGCGGGCTGCTCCAAACCACCTATTTTAACATTGCCATTCAAATCTCGCTTAATTATGTCAGTGCAGGACTTACCTCTGTTCTGACTTACAGTATGCCACTTTTTCTATCAGTTATGGCACATAGATGGATTCCAGGAGAACAGCTGACGACAAGAAAAACGGTCGGAATAGTGCTAGGCCTAGTCGGATTATTTATCTCTATGAACATTCAATTGGGTGGTTCCTTCTTGGCTGTGTTATTGGCTTTAAGCTCCGCGATTTCTTGGGCTGCGGCGAACTTGATATTTAAATTGAAATTAAAGCATTGTGACAACGTTCCATACACCACATGGCAAATGACGATTGGAGCGGTGGGATTATTGTTGTTTTCTTTTTCCTTTGAGCACGGGGAATTGCATTGGGGATTCATGCCGGTCGTTTATATTCTGTTTGCAGGAATTGTTGCCTCCGCCTTGGCGTTTGTGATGTGGAATCATATTTTGAGTCGTACAGAAGCAAGCAAAGCATCGATATTTTTACTGCTTGTGCCCGTCGTGGGTGTCATTTCAGGATACCTATTCTTGAAAGAAAGCTTAAAAATAGTGACGTTGGCAGGAATTCTGCTTGTATTGGCAGGCATATGGGTTGTAAATAGTAAAGGCACTCGCGAAATGAAAGTAATGGATTAGTAGGAGAAAACGGTTTGGCATGTTGAGGGTGCTTAGTAGGTTATGATAAGATGATAAGATATCCAAAAAGAAATTGAGGTGAGAAGCTTGGACCGACTTTATGATATGTTACACTTTAACTCGGAGTTTGTAGAGAAGAAGGAATATGAAAAATATAAAGCATCTAGATTCAAAGATAGAAAGATGGTTGTTGTAACTTGTATGGACTCCAGGCTTACCGACCTCCTTCCCCGAGCATTAAATATAAAGGATGGAAATTCCAAAATCATTAAAGATGCTGGAGCGATTGTTTTGCATCCATTTGGCAGCGTTATGCGTAGCGTTATTGTCGCTGTATATGAATTAAATGCCGATGAAGTGTTTGTGGTCGGTCATCATGATTGCGGGATGAGCTGTATTGACCCTGGCGAAACCATTAATAAAATGAAGGAGAACGGCATATCTTCCGAAACTATCGACACCCTTGAAAGTTCCGGAATTAATTTGCGAAAATGGCTACACGGTTTCGATAGTGTTGAGGATTCCGTCAAAGGAAGCGTGCAAACGGTCAAGAACCATCCCCTTCTGCCAAAAAACATTCCAGTTCATGGCCTTGTAATCGACCCGGAAACAGGAAAGTTAGATTTAATAGTTGACGGTTATAAACATAAGGAATTGTAGGGAAATCAAAATTGAATGAAGCCATTATGGATTACGAAGCGTAATTCTGGGGAATGAAGACACGACGGCAGCCGGCCAGACGATCGGCTGCCGTTTCCTTTGAAATAACGGGAGATTAGTGCTATCGGGATCGCATTATTGGATTAGGGTTAGCATCTGATAGACTTGGCGTTGATCTCCATTCAACCGGACATAGCGACACAGCATTTGGGAGGAACCATCTCCGTCCAAATAGATGCCGTCTACCAATCTTCGGTTGCCTAACGTTTCTAGAATGGCTGTTCGGAACTCTGCTATCGTACAGTATGTAGGTGTAACAATCATATACATATTCTCTAGATTATCATATACAATTGCCGTACGCATACGACTTTCGTTATATGCAGGCATCTCCTCTAAAATCATATCATTCTCCCAACCAAAGCTATCGTTAAGCCTCATACTGACACCACCTTGAGCCCAATAATGATACTTATCCGTTACAGTCAACTCTCCAGCATGCGTGACTACTTGAATCGAGAAGCGTTTAGTGATGTCATCCCAAACGAGTGTTCCACGTTTTAAGTTAGTGTCAATGCCAGTGTTGTACCATCCAGAACCGTAATCACCAGGCAATCCTTTTAGAGGTTGATCGTTAATAACCGCAATGCTTAACAGAGCCCCTTCCCAGAAGAATCCCCCGTTAATTCCATAATATGGAGTTTTGGTTACATTCGTATCAATTGCCTGAAGTCGGATATTATCCGGGGTAGTCCTAATTGTATGCAATATGACATCGTTTGAAGCTTTCTGTTTTTCATAATGATAATGACGGGGAAATTTAGACTCGTTTTGATAATAACTAATTAATGAAACAAGCAATATAAAGGTAATAATAAGAAAAATATGAAAATGATTGAATTTTGTAAGTAACAGTTGCGATAATCTCGAATTGTTCACAAATTACTCCTTATTGGATGAAAATGTTTACGTTGCGTCATTTCTTCTATGTTTGTTCCAACAATAACATGCATTGGATATATATGTATATATAGCTAAAGCCTCATAATATCCTTTATTATCTAATTCTGCCCATTACTTTTGCAGCAAAAAATAGGAGCTGCCGCTTGCAAGCTAATGGGTAAAGGGTGACAAGAAGATTAGCTCATTAAAGGCCGCGAAAGTAGCGGCTTTTTTGTTTGCCGCGGCAACTGCTCTTTTTATAATTAAGATATTGGGCAGGATGACGGAACTTACAATACTTGGAAGCATGGATTATTGTGTTTAATCATTCTAACAATAATAGTTATTGCAATCTTTTATGTGTGTGTATTATTGGACTTTAGCAATCCTAGTGCTCTTCAAGTTCAACTTTTTGGTTTACATATTATACTATTCGGAGTAATCGTTTTGTTGGCTTTTGAAGGTTCTTCTGGATATGGATTTACTTTTGGATTAATTGGACTTATTACTGGCATTTTCGGTTCATTTAGAGAACCCCAAAGGGCTCAGAAAGATAACGTTGATTGAACTAAAACTGAACGATAGTTGAATGACAATGTGTATGGAATGTAAGAAATACTTCAAACTTATTTGTTGTAGATTCAGGTTTTGCCAAAAACATCGCCACGTGGGCTGTATGCTCCAGGCGGTGTTTTTATGTTTGGAGTTAACACTCAATTGCTGAGAGTACATATAGCACGAAGATGAATAGTAGAAAAATCTCGCTTGTTCTAAAAAAAAGTGCAATAGAATAATTTTTATCAAATATGAGGAACTTCTGATCCACGAAGAACTGTTAAAATTAACTGACATAATGTAGATTACTTCCTCAGTAATTAATAATGGAGGATGCAATGATGGCCATTATAGAGCAGACGATCTTCAATTCATTTGGAAACAAAATTATTACTAAAGATAAAGAGATTCAGATTGTCGGCAAAATGGATGAACCGCTCATTTTAATTTTGGACAATGTATTAAGCTACACAGAATGTGACGCTTTGATTAACTTAACTAATAACAGAATGCAGCGAGCTAAAATCGGCAAATCTCGCGTAGTAAGCAATATTAGAACAAACAGCAACATGTTTCTTGAGGAAAGCGAAAATGAATTGATTCAAAAAATTGAGACGAGAGTTTCTGAACTGATGAATATACCGGTTTCACATGCTGAGCCGCTGCAAATTTTACATTATAAAGCTGGGGAACAGTATCATCCTCATTTCGACTATTTTACATCCGGAAATGTTGTAAACAATCGCATCAGCACACTGGTGATGTATTTAAATGACGTGGAAAAAGGCGGTGAAACGTATTTCCCTTCGCTTCGTTTAGCAGTAACTCCGAAAAAAGGCAGTGCCGTCTATTTTGAATATTTTTATAACGATAATCGTTTAAATGAACTAACATTACATGCAGGAAATCCCGTAGAAGTCGGGGAAAAATGGGTAGCAACCCAGTGGATGAGAAGACAAAGACATCGAAACAATTAAAGAACGAAAGAGGAGTTTGCAGCGATGCAGCTCCTCTTTTTCATTGTTACGGGCAGATTAATGCACAATAATGTTATCCGAAAGAAACCTTCCTTACTTATTCAGGTTCTGCGATGTTCCGTGTTCGGAACGTTGGATACATTCGCGCGATTCCTCCGAATCCGTCCCTTTTTAAAACGCGCGGACTAACACCTCTGATTTTTGAACAAATAGGTATGATTTTTAACCTACCCCTTGACCTGTTCGTAGTGTAAGGTGGGATTACCTGGATATCGCAGCGATTCTGGTGGTTTACGACGAACAGGAATAAGGGAGGGTGAATCGAATGGTTGCAAATCTGTAGAGTATGAATGGCTATCAACGGTACCAACTTGGAGAGATACAACGTTTGTTGACCTATTAGCGGAGGTGAAAATTCCTCCGGTCTGTATAAAGGGTAAAAACGCATCTCCAAACAGGAAATGCTGCGAGCTCTCCTATTCCGAGGATGATGCCGATGATTCTCCGCAACGAAGCCTTTAAAAAGGTTACATGAGTATTATACAAACCATAAGGTTAATCCTTTATGCATGAAGCAGTTCATCGTGTTCTATGCGGCAATCTATTAAAAGTATGTTACATCGAATCAGCACTAAGCACAAAGCGTTTGAAGCACAGCGAATGATGAGAGATATTCCTAATCTCATAGAGATTGCATTGGGCCCTATATCTCCTTAATAAGACCTAGGCAACAAGAAAACACGGAGAAGCTGGCAATACTTTCACCATTTGACCGAGAGTCCCTAAAGGAGCTTCGCTATCCTCTGCCTTATGTCTAGACCGAACGAAAGAATGTAGGCACACTGATGCCCTGAGACATGGGAGGGTGGACGGTGACGCTGACTTTGTGAAGATCACCACCATCACTCCCCGGGATGTACAGCCCGAGAGCAACTACGAGACAAACCCCGGCATTGTGAAAGAAAACGTCACTCCATCTAACTACAGCGACCCGGATGGACTCATAACTTCCATCTATGAGGTTGCGCCGGTCATCAACGGCGTTGAGGGGTTGAGACAAGGTATGTCCGTACCTATGTTGTCGGCCTTGGCGGGAAGTTCGGGGCAGGCGAATAGGGGCGCCGTGCAGTATATTCCGATGAAGCCGGCCCCGGTTCCTGTGCCGCTCGCGCATTTCATGTACCGAGGCAATAGATTTGGCCCAGGCACCAATCTGAACGCGGCTAACATGGTTATCCCCGGTACGGGAGGCCAGCACTGGTACGTTGTCGACATGGATTTGCTCAGGGCTTTCCGCGAGCCCCATAACAACAAGACCCCAGTCAGCGTGACAGATCTGAGCGGATGGGTCGACAAGCTCAACGGGTACAACCATGAAACCTGGCAGCCAACCAATTCCCTCGGGACCGACGGCATCATCAGCGACGCCCTGTACACCGAGCTGGAAGCTAAGTTCATAAAGTACGTCGAGGAACTGGACCAAGGTACCAAGCTCCCCTACGCGAAAACCAGCACCGGCGCGATATATACGTCGCAAAGCAGCGCCTACTCCACCCATGACATGACGGTGGGCGATTTTGACGGCGACGGCGAATACGAGATCGTCGTTAAGTGGCGCAGTACCCAGCAAGATCCCATGTATTCCGAACCGATCTTCAGTGGCAGTAACAACTTAACCGCTCCCGAGTACATAGACGTGTACAAGTTGGATGGAACCCTGCTGTTCCGTATCGATATGGGCTATAACGTAAGAGCGGCCAACGATCACGAGACCACCCTGTTCAGTGAAGACTTTGACGGTGACGGCAAGGCTGAGCTAATGCTCAAAACTGCCCTGGGAACTCGTATCGGCAACTGGGACGAAGAGTCGCAGTCCGTCATATATCCGGACACCCTCAACACCGTCGTTGGCGGCGAGGATGGCCTGAAAGCCACCACGGACAAGTTCAAGGAATACTTCGCCACCGGCAACGAACAGGCTCTTGACACTTACTGGTCTCTCCTTAACAGCTTCACCATATCCTACCGCAGCCCGATTGCTGGAGGTGGCAACGACGGAGTCAATGATCCGACTATCAAACGGTGGATTAAGACATACCACGTCGGCCCGATCGGCCCCGCCAAAGACGACCAGGAGTTTTTCTCGGCTTATAAGTGGGACGACGAAGCTGGTAAAGGCGTGCTCGTAGACAGCGCCAAATATCCGTTCCCCTACAAGGGCAGTGTCGACGGCGAAAACTGGGCCATGACGCCTGAATCCCAGCGCGGTAATTTCTCCTATCTGGCCTTCCCCGGCGCCGGCGCCGGTAGTTCGTCTAGTGATTATAAAGCGCAGATAATGGCCGAGAAAGAAGCCTACTGGCTTGAGCATCCCTGGAAGGCGGCCGTATGGGGTGACGCGCAAGGTAACCGCGCGAACCGCTATCTAGGCGTCGTGGCCGCTCTTGACGGCGTTAACAAATATGCTGTCTCGCAGCGTGGCTACTACGCGAGGACGACATTCGCCGCCTACAATATCGTGAACGGCAAGGTCAAACTCCAGGCCAGCTTCGACTCGGCCGACCCGCGGTACTGGGCTCTGGGCGGCACCTCCTACGACTACCAGAACCGTGGCAACCATCAAACCCAAACCGCCGACCTAGACGGAGACGGCCGGGATGAGATCGTGATGAAAGCCATGGTCCTCGGCCTGAACGCCGACAAGACCATGATCCTGCCCAAGGTACTCAATGGAGATATCATGCCTACAATCGAGGGGCAGAACAGCATCCCTCCAGTTGCTGACAGCTTTGAGTTCGCTACCGACGCGGTCCGGAACAACCCGCTGAACGTGTGGGCACCCCTCCGCCACGGTGACCGCAGCGCGCTGCTCCCTGTCTCCAAGGACAACAACATCAGAATGTGGTCGGGTAGCGAGGAGCATATTCTGGACGACATTCGCAACGGCAAGCAGTACGGCTGGCTGCCCGGTCCGGAGGCCCACGACCCGATGAAAGGCAAACGGCTAAACGAGCAGGGTGAGATTGTCAATGAAAACTCGCTTATCTTCGGCGTATACGCCGGGACTGATGCCGAGGGAGCGGTGGCCGGCAACTTCTCTAACCGTTGGCCAGGCGCGCAGGGATACTCGCAGAACGGCGCTAGGAGCATGATCACCGGTGAGCTCCTGAATGGCAGTAGAAATCTGGGCAGCGGCCAGAACGCCATCTGGTTCGGTAGTGGCTTGACGGCCATGGCTGTCAGCAGCGCCACCATCAGCACGGTCAACGATATGACCTTCGCGACCACTCCATATCTCGCGACCGGCCTTACGTCGACCGGCAATAAGAGCACACCCACACTTAAGGCCGACATGTTTGGAGACTGGCGTGAGGAGCTCATTCTCCGGGCTAGCAATAACCGTCTAGCCATCGTCACGACCCTGTCGCCGACGGAGTACGGCATCCGCACGCTGATGCACGACCCGATGTACCGCAACGGTGTGGCGAACAAGAACACTGGCTACGATCAGATGGGATTCGCCAGCTTCTATCTTGGCGACGAGGCTAAGCTGCCCTCCATGAGGACCGACATTGCTATTCCAACGATGGCTCCCAATGCCCAGAGCAAGATCAAATTGACGGGACCGACAGCGGTGCAGCCCGGTGAAACGTTCGAGCTGATCTACCGTGGGAAGGATCTGGAGTCCGGAATAATGGCGCAAGATCTGACCTTCGAGTTCGATCCGACGATGCTGGAGCTGATATCCGATCCTGTCACAATGGCCGATGGGCAATTCGTCATCGCCGATCACAAACAGGTCGGCGGCAAGCTGCGCGTGCTGGGTGTTCATCTTGGTGTAAAGCAGACAGATCCGAACGGGTATCTGTTGAAGCTGAGCCTGAGGGCGAAGCAGGATTCGGAAGGGAATACATCGATCCTTCTCAGCAGGCTGGTTACTGCGGATGCAAATGGCGTTGAGACGACACTTGGCGGAACAAGTCACAGCCTGAGAATTCAGCAGCAGGCGGTGGTAGATAAGTCGGCTCTGAATGCGTTGATTGCGGACGCCCAGGCGAGGCATGACCAAGCGTCGGAGGGCAGCGGAGTAGGTAATTATCCGGAAGGCTCGAAGGCGGCGCTGCAGGCGGTGATCGATCAGGCCAAGTCGGTTGCGAATAACTCGGCAGCCGATCAGGCGGCGGTGGACCAGGCGGCAGCACAACTGCAGACGGCGCTGCAGACGTTCCTGAATTCGGTAATCAAGCCGATCGGCGGCGACTTTAACAATGACAACAAGATCAGCATCGGCGACCTGGCGTTGGCGGTTCAAGCTTACGGTAAGTCGTCCGCGGATTCCGACTGGAGCTCGTGGCAGCAGTTCGACCTGAGCGGCGACGGCAAGGTAGATATTCAGGATCTGGCCATTCTTGCTACCAAGATTTTGAATTAGCAATAGGTTGAGAAGGGGGAGGTTTCGCCTTCCTCCCTTCAACTCACTAATGGAATGCTGCGTAAACCGGAGGGAGGGTGTACACCGGTAGGAGATGCGCAGCGCAAAACCCTTTACCATTTATTGGTGAGGGTTTTTTATTGGTTTTGTCCGACGGATTGCAGGAGACCCCTTAGTGATTAAGCTAACGGGCAGATGTCTTTCAAAAACATCCTCAACAACAAAGGGCTGGATACTTCCAATATGTGTTAAAATGATTTAAGCGTTTAATTTGTGGCGGAAGGAAGTTCACTGAACAAATGGGGATACGTAGCAGATATATATTTGTTAGAGTATGTTTACAAAAATATTGTTAATCTGAGGAGGAATGTTAGTGAAACGAATGCCATTTGAACGTCCTACCGAGCATTATGAAGAGCGAATATTCCTTATTGATGAGAAAATTTGCGAATTGCTTAAACAACGCAAAGAAATCTCGAACAATAATCCAGGTTATCCGCCATTCGAGCATATTAAGAAATGGGCAATTTCTTTTCACCTCTACGAGGATTACTTGAAATCAGTGTTCCACGTCCTGAGAAATGAAGAGAATTATAAACCGATAGTTGAACCTTCTGGATTCAGAAAACATGTCCCTATTTTGAAATCCGTGAATCACGAAGAGTTTTTTTATTCGGTGACCTCTATGCGGCAATATAGTAATGCAAGCTTAATTACTTTTAATATTGATTGGGATGTTACGAGTGACCACTCGGTAAATTCGAATAAAACAAGACACTTCGAATTGTATCTAGGGGAAAATTACCAATGTCATATGGATAGTGGGGGAGGGAGTCCAGGGCATTTATCCTTTAACTATGTTGTATCGCCAGCATTACCTGACGATATTTCGGGTATGAATTTTGTCTTTAGGGAGCTCGGTTCTCCCATGATGGATAAACCGACAGGGGATGATATCGTATTTCATGTGGATTGATTTCGATTACGACGGAGAATGAGAGTGCATTATTTCCGTTACCATACGACAATTCAACGGGGGGAATAATGGCGATTATGATACATGGCATACTACGCACCATCAGGCTGCCGCGATATCGATCGACAGTCGATGCGAGGACAGGAGGAGGGCTCGACTCGCTCCCCGGGCGAACCGCGAGGCTGCTCCGATGCGACAAAAGCCAGCATAAGCTGGCTTTGTCTTTTGTATAGAACCGTTTACCCGATGACGGTAAGTCCCTTCGGGAACGACGTCAGCACCTCGACGCCGCTGTCCGTGACGAGCACATCATCCTCGATCCGCACGCCGCCGACGCCCGGTACGTAGATGCCCGGCTCAATCGTGAAGACCATGCCGCTGCGCAGCAGCTCCTGGTTATGGCCGTGCACGGACGGATACTCGTGCACATCCATGCCAAGGCCGTGCCCGAGCCGGTGCATGAAATACGTCCCGTAGCCGGCGTTGGCGATGTGCTCGCGCGCCGCGTGGTCTAGGCTGGCCAACGTAGCGCCGGGGCGAGTTGCTTCAATGGCCTGCAGGTTCGCCTGAAGTACCGTCTGATAAATTTTCGCCTGCTCTTCCGAAATATCGCCTACCGCGAACGTTCGCGTAATATCCGATGCATATCCGTCCGCATAGACGCCGAGGTCGAACAAGAGCAGCTCTCCTTCGCGGACGGCCCGTGAGCCCGGAGTGCCATGCGGCAGCGCAGATTTCTCGCCAGCCAGCACCATCGTCGAGAAGGAAGGTCCGCTCGCACCGAGCTTCTTCATCTGGTACTCCAGCTCCGCCACAAGCTCAATCTCCGTAACGCCAGGCTTCACTTGCGCGATGCCGGCGCGCAGCACATCCTCGATGATCCGCACCGCATGCTTCATGCGCATCACTTCGTCCGGAGTCTTAATGACGCGCATCTCACGCAGCGGTTCGTCGATATCCGCATAAACGGCTGCACCTACCGCTTGGCTAATTGCCTCGAACCGGCTGACAGTCATATAGTCCTTTTCCAGTCCCAGTGTCTGGACTCCCGCCGGCATAAGCTTGCTGAGAACTTCGTATGGGTTATCGGTATCCGTATGGGTATGGATCTCCTTCACGGACGATGTGGCTTGCGCTGCTTCAAGGTCCAGAGCCGGTACGATTAGCAGCGGTTCGGCTCCGCGCGGAATCAGCAGACCGAGAAAACGCTCATGCGGGTCACTCGCAAAACCGGTCAAATAATACACATGCTTCGGCATCGTAATCAGTACGGCATCGATCGCCCGTCGATCCATGTATGCAGTTAGCTGTTCAATACGAGTATTCATTAAATCAATCAACCGTCCTTTCGCTGTTCACAGATATAAAATAATCCATCATTAGCATTATCGGTAAATGACATTTGAAGTAGACCAATTCAATAAAGCCCATAAATGAATCTGAGGTGACTTAAATGTCACTGCCGATAAATTGTACATAATGGACCCATTATAATGTCAATAAGTGTCGGATGACAAGAAGATTGTCTCATTCCCGACGGATTGCAGGAGTGATTAAGTTAACGTGGCTTGTGCCGCATTTATTAATTAAATGGATTAATTTGTTGATATAGTGAAGGTGAAAAAATTGTATGTGGATGGATCTAATCAATGAACTGACTAAAGATTATAAGTTCCAATTACCTGTTACAGAGTCTCAATTGTTAGAACTTGAAAGTTTACTGCAAGTTGAACTTCCAAAATCATTAAAGGGACTATTGCTTGAGAGTAACGGAGTAATTGGTGAGTACGGTTGCGACATTATTTGGACACTTGAACGAATAAAAAAGGACAATTTTGAATTTAGAAATAATAAAGATTTTAAAGAACTCTATATGCCATTCGATCACCTTTTGTTTTTTGCTGATGCTGGAAATGGAAATCAATTTGCTTTCCCTATTCTAAACGGGAAGATTGTAAGAAACGATATTTATGTGTGGAACCATGAAGATGATAGTAGAACATGGATAAGTTCTTCTTTATCAAGTTTTATAAAAGGTTGGATTAATGGGACAATTAGTGTATAAAACAAACACCAAACCATTGAACTAACTGAAACGTTAGTGGAATAAATGTAACAATAATGAATTCTTATTTTCATAGGGCTTTAATGAATCAAGCCTATAATAAAACTGCCCCCCCCTTTAAAATATAAATAATTATGACTCACAGCCTGTTGCTGTGGGTCACTTTTTTCTTCATGGTAACGAGCAGGTTTTCGCAGTCAAAAAGGATTCAACAGTTCAATGGGGAACCCTCATGCGGGAGGTGTAACCATTCAACCTAGGGACGTAGAGCTTTAATTGAAACAGACCAGTGAGCAGATCGCCGCTGCAGCTGCTATTTTTGTCATTAAGCAATTGGGCTGGATAATGGGACAGTAACTCTCATTGATTTGGAAGAATAGCATGTACGATTTTATAAATATTTTTTTCGATGAAACGCATTCTCAAAGAATTGAAGCGAATGTATTGGAGGCGTTCTTAATTTCAGAGCTAAAGTTTTCCAAGGAGAGTCATCTAAATTTTTTTAAGGGAATTGGTGGTGAAAAAATTACGATTATGGGTATTAAACCCATCATGATCACGCTAGCGAGGGAACGATAGTTAAACATTTGAAGGGCTGCCGGGTGGCAGCTCTTCACTTTGCTAACAGGCAGGATAGTTTTAAAATAATGTAGTTCGTAGAGGTAAAATGTGGTAAATTATCGCTAATATAAACAAAGTGGGAGTGAAGACGATGGAACACTTTTTATTTAAGCAGATGGCATTTGTAAGAGGCCAAACCCTAAAAATGATGGAGGGAGTCACTGAGGAAAGCGCAGATCGGATCCCCGAGGGATTCCGAAATACGATACGCTGGAATTTGGGGCACATTTATGTTGTCTTAGAACGGTTCGCCTTTCAATATTTGGGCCTTCCACAACACTTGCCCGATGGGTTTAATGAACAGTTTGAATATGGTACTTCACCTGCCAACAAATCAGATTCCATTCCCGTGCCGAACTTGCAGGAACTAGAGATTCTGCTAAAAGAACAACAAGAGCGGATACGTAAAGTTTTGGAGCATCGCTTGCAGGAAAAGCTTGTTCCGCCTTATACCACGTCTGCTGGGATGACTCTGGAAACGCCGGAACAATTCCTCAGCTTCAATTTATACCATGAGGGTATGCATTTGAGCGTCATTAAACTTTATAAATCGTTGTTATCCCGCTAATGCGCTGAAATATTTGAGGCGATCATTCAACTAATAGGAGTAGTTTGTCGCGGCAGCTACTCCTTTAATTTTGTCAATGAATAACCAATTAGAGTATTGCGAATTTATCTGCTGAATGATACTATGGATAAAATTTACATTCGGAGGCTGAGAGATGCAAATTTCGAATAGGTTGGTACAACCATCAGCTGACTATAAGGATGAATACATATCGTTTTATGAAGATTGGAAATCCAGTGGTGAAAATATCGTTCCATGGGTTGTAGAAAAAGAACCTTATGATTTCACTGGCATGCTGAATTTTTTGTACTCACAAGATTCAGAAGGTAAGATAATTGACGGAAATTTTGTTCCTCACTCTACATACTGGCTATTAAATGATGACTCAAAAAAAATTATTGGTGCTGTAAATGTAAGGCATAGACTCAACGTAAAACTACTGAACTGCGGCGGGCATATTGGGTATGGAATTCGACCGTCGGAAAGACGAAAAGGTTATGCATCTGAACTTTTGGCATTAACCTTAGAACTAACAAAAATTATGGGTCTGGAGAAGGTTCTTCTTGTTTGTGATAAGTGTAATTATGCATCTGAAAAAACTATTATAAAAAACGGAGGCCGATTTGAATCGGAATTAGTGGAGGATAACGGAAATATTGTTAGACGCTTTTGGATCCAGCTATAAAGAGCCGGGGCTGAGTAATGAAAATTGAGCAAGGTGATTTTCTTGTCAATGGACTAAGTTTGGATTCATAAGACTCATACTTGATTGAGCTAAAGCAGAACGATCGCTTAATAAAATACCAGTGAAGGCAGCACACGAATGGCTGCCGTTGTCCGAGGGAAGTAAAGGGAAGTTTAGCGCAGCAACACAAAGAGGCCCCAACTCAGTTGGAACCTCTTTGTGTTGCGGTGAGGTATTTTGTGTCTCACCTAATCCCCCTAGATACCATTACTTTTTGTTGTACAGAGAGCCAAGAGTAGCATTTTCTCCTATGATGACACTCCTGCTTTTTGAAATGCCGATCCTTTGGGCTACATAAATTCCGGTGTGACCTGAAAACAAGAAGCTAATGATACAACCGATAAACATATACATAGCACCTTCCGCTCCGAATAGTTCGATTCCCATAATGAAACAAGCGATAGGCGTGTTAGTTGCGCCGCTGAATACAGAGATAAAACCAATTGCCGCTAGGAACGGAGCAGATAGATGTAAGTAGTGTGCTAGCGAACTTCCCAGTGTCGAACCAATTACAAACAATGGGGTGACTTCTCCACCTTGAAAACCTGCTCCTAATGTGACTGAGGTAAAAATTGTTTTAAGCAAGAAGGTAAAGGGGGGCACACTCTCACTGAATGACTGCTGTATTAGTGGAATACCCAAGCCAAGATAATTGCTTGTACCAAAAAGGTATACCATTCCGATAATCATGAATCCGCCACAAAAGCTCTTCATAACCGGATTCTTGAACACTTTCGTAAATAATGTCTTTAGACGATGGGTTAGTTCACTAAAGAGTAAGCCTGCTAATCCAAACAAGACGGAAGCAACAACGACCTTAAACAAGAGAAGGGTGCTAAAATCTGGTATTGCCCCCATGTAATAATGGAGATGATGGATTCCCCAAGCTGTGGTAACTTTATCCCCTACGAGACTTGCAATAAAACACGGAATCAGAGCTTCGTACCTGACGAGTCCAATAACAAGAACTTCAAGGCCAAATACCGTACCTGCTAAGGGAGTGCCGAATACAGAGCCGAAGCCGCTGCTTATTCCACACATCAAAATGATTTTACGGTCGAGTGGATTAAGTTTGAGGACATTACAGATCCATTCGGATAAACTTCCCCCCATTTGTACAGCTGTTCCTTCCCGGCCTGCCGAACCTCCGAACAAATGGGTGACGATGGTTCCAAATAGAACGAGCGGTGCCATTCGGAAAGGGATCGTCCCATTGCCTTCGTGTATTTGCTCTAAAATGAGGTTATTACCTTTAGACGAATCTTTGCCAAACTTAAAGTATAGGTAACTGACGACTGCACCACCGACAGGCAAAAGCCATAACAACCATGAATGGTTCGTTCGTGTATCTGTTGCCCAATTCAAACTCGTCAAGAACAGAGCAGACGCAGAACCAGTAAAAATACCGACAAGTCCACCAATTACAATCCATTTGAGTACTGAAGCAAGGATCCCAACGTGAATCCATCTTTCTGCATAGCCCCTGATTCTTACCGCATGGCCTTGGAAGTAACTTTTCAACTTTTGTCTCTCCTTCATAGTTTAGATAAGAAAACAAAAAACTCCTACCAGTTCATGTCAAATAAACTGATAGGAGTCATTAGCACAAAGGCGGTTGATGGCGAACTCCATCGCCTATACAATTATAAGTACCTTAACAAGTATACGTATATCGGGTATATATTTCAAGAGTTATGTCATTATTAACGGGAAACGTTAGTTACATACACTAATTACACTCCCAACTTCTTCGAACTGCACCCCAATTGTAAGACACATTCTAACGATTGGGGTGCAGTTCATCTCACGAGACCTGCTTCTATTTAACATTGAACTGAAGTGACACGGTTAGATAGTCCGAGTAGTTGACTCGATTGGAAACTGCCCCCGACCATTTGATCATCATAATGAGTCAAGTAAAACGAAAGCGAAATATGATTGGGAAGAACAAGTTGAACCCATTGACCCTTGCAAGCCTCTGCCTGTTGTGAATTTTGAATGACAGTCCCATTGCAAACTAATGTGTTATAAGATGGGTGGGTTAAAAATCCTGTTGCATAGCTGAAATCGGCAGAGGTCACGTTAACTTGCAAATTAGTCCCATCTTCTAATTGGATGGTAACCCACTTATTCATACATTGTAAAATGTTTGAAATCCCTTGTCTGTTATCGGGATATGATGGGAAGCTATTCCACATTTGATTATCTCCTTTGAAATTAAAGTTGAGACAATACTCCTCCGAGTGAACTGATCATACATTGCTTCCACCATATGCAATGGAGTGGGCATTTGTGCACAAATTGAAAAGAGCCACAGGTGATTGTGGGCTCTCTTCTTATTTATTTTCTATTAAAATCTTATTACTTTAATGTTTTCGATCCAGGTTTCAGCGTTGTGTAATTAATGAACAATCGCAGATGCCTCAGCTTTTGATTTAGAGTCAGGGTCAGTCTCCAACTTTTCATTACTCATGGCTGTTGCTGTCAAAAGCGCTAGTATGGCAGGAACTAAAGCCCAACCAAAGGTAAGCACAATGGAAGAAGAAAGAGCTTCTGTGATTTTATCAAGTATAGATGAAGGGATTTGCACTCGCATGGCTGGATCAAGAAGAGAGTTATTCGCCATTCCTTGTGGCAGTTGGTCCTTAACGTGAGCATCGGATGCAAGCTTATTCATGAAAGTATGACTTTGGATGATACCGAAGATGGTAATGCCTATCGTCATGCCAAGTGAACGGAGAAAAGTTAACGTTGAACTGGCCGACCCGCGTTGATTTGCATCGAACGAATGAATCGAAGCGTTTCCGAGTACTGAGAACGAAAATCCGATACCTAGGCCGACAATTATCATGTACATCGTAACAATAAGCTGGGAGGAGCTTGATGATAGTGTGGTTAATAAATAGATGCCGACTGCAAACATAACTGACGCAGGTATCATGATTGCACGGTAACTAAATTTTTGCATCAAAAATCCTCCGATGGTTGCAGTAACGACGGTACCCAGCATCATGGGAAGTAGAACCAGACCTGAATTTGTGGCGGAACCACCAAGCACCCCCTGAATGAAGATCGGCGTATATACCGATGTGATAACAAAGGCAGCCCCTCCGAATATCGCGGTTGCGTTGCTCATTGCGTACAGCCGTTTCCTGAACATGTCGAAGGAAATAATTGGTTCTGCGGCGCGTACCTCGGCAATGAGAAACAAGACGGTCATTAGGGCAAACCCACCAAACAAGCTGATAATCAGAGCCGAATTCCAAGCTAGCTGCCTACCCCCGAGCTCTAAGGCGAACATCAAGCAAACGATAGCTCCGACTAAAGTAAATGCTCCCAACCAATCAATTTTTTGTTTGGAGTGCTCATGTGATTCCTTGTAGAAAAAGGCAACAAAAATAAGTGCGAGGAATCCGATCGGAAGATTAATGTAAAATACCCAATGCCAGTTAATGTGATCCGTAATGAAAGCACCAAGTAAAGGGCCAAAGATACTGGCAATTCCGAATACTGCACCGAACAAACCCCCGAGCTTGCCACGACTGTTCGACGGAACGACATCATACATGATCGTGAAAGCGATAGGGATGATAGCACCTCCGCTGATACCCTGAATAGCGCGGTAAATACTTAGCTGAATCATTGTTTGCGCAGTTCCGCAAAGTATAGAACCGAGCATAAAGACAAGGATACCGAAGATAAAAAAAATCTTTCGTCCGTACATATCAGAAAGCTTCCCGAAGATTGGCATACCTGCCATTTCGGAAATCAAATACGCAGACGAAACCCAAACGAATTTGTCCAAACCACCAAGGTCCCCGATAATCGTTCCCATGGCGGTCGTAACGATTGTATTATCCATTGATGCCATCAGAATGCCCAACAAAAGGCCAGCGAACACAATACCCAAATTATTTTTTTTTTGTAGTGACATATTATTTACCTCGCTTTAAACATTAGTTTCAATCCTCTTTCAGTCATTACTTTTACAAGACGCGACTTTTCCTCCACAAACTCACTGCTATCCATAGACATCCAATAGCCACAATCAATCCATGTGCTACTCTTATCGGCTGAGTTCCCATAAATTGCGGAATATACAGCAGAAATCCTAAAGCAAGCGGAATACCGGACCATTTCGGTAAGGTACGAGATTTCCATATCGCAACTGCAGCCATGATGCATCCAATGGCAAGCAAGAGGAGCCCAACTAGTATCATAATGAACCCAGGGCCGAAACGGACTACATTGGCCAAACTGACTAAGTCCGAGTTCTGCTGCTTAATTGCTACCTGACCGATCGCGTGCAGGCCAAAAACCTCGGCACCATAAAAAGGCAATGTCAAGCCTGTTCCCAGCCAACTCAAAACAAACCCTCGGAATGCAAGGCGATCCAAAGTTGCTTCTTGGAGAAAAAGGTGAAGTCCTAAAATTCCAAACGTTAAAAGAATGAATCCGAGCATTGCCATAACGTGCGCAATAATCCATTCCGTGGAAGCAAATGCCGCTGCCCCTAATAATGATACTTCATCAGAGAAGGGACGAATCGCGGGATAGAGGACAAAGAGGATACCGGAGATAGCTAGCGCTACCGTTGCAAATCGAACCCGGTAAACATTCACAGATTTTGGCAAATAGGTCTTATACTCGTTAGTGCTAGTCATTTTCCCTGCAAGCATGCTTGGTTTCATTCCGACAAACCTCCAATAATCAAGTGAAAAGATATCATTCCTTTTGATTCACACACAGTAATCTTAAAACTAATACAATTAGTTTGTCAATAAATTTAGTTTTTATAACTGTTAAACAAATTATTTGACAGACTAATTATATTAGTTTAAATTCTAAGATAGTTCGTAAATAGTTCCACTTTATCGTAAAGATGAAAAAATGGAGGGAATAAGAATGCGTATTTTGTTGACTGGCGGTTCAGGATTTATAGGGACAAACTTAACCAGCCATTTGTTCCAGAAGCATCCAGACTACACAATCATTAATTTTTCTCCTTACCGGACGGGAAGTCGGGCTACGAATGTCGCACGGTTTGAAACAAACCCGAATTACATTTATGTTGACGGAATTATCGAGAACGAGCAGGCTTTAGAACAAGCTTTTGGTCTTGGGGTGGATGTTGTGGTTAATTTGGCTGGCCAAACACACATCGATCGAAGTTTGCAGACGCCCGGTTCGCTGATTTGTGCCAATGTAATCGGGACTCAAAAGGTGCTTGATATGTCACGGAAGTATAGTGTCAATCGAGTGATTCAAATATCTTCCGCTGAAGTATACGGTCCGGTGCATAAAGGGAGCGAGGTTGCAGAAACGTTTCGCCTTGCGCCAGTCAACCCTTACGGAGCAAGTAAAGTCGCAACAGAATTGATTACACAGTCCTACCACCAGACGTTTGGTATGAATACGATTATTACTAGGAGCTCGAACAATTACGGTCCGTACCAGACACCGGAGAAATTGATGCCGCTTGTGATTACGAATGCACTCCTAAACAATCCGATTCCTTTATATGGCGATGGTGGACAAATGCGGGATTGGTTGCATATTACAGACCATTGCTCTGCTCTTGACGCCATTATTCATAATGGGGTTCCCGGTTCAGTCTACAATATTGGTGGGAATCAAGCGGCAACCACGAAGGACATTGTTCAATCGGTGCTTCAATGTTTAGATCGTCCATGGTCATTGGTCCAGTCTGTCCCTGATCGGCCGGGTAACTTTGACAGATATCCGCTCAGTTTTGATAAGCTGACGACGGATACCGGGTGGAAACCGACTTACCTTCTAGAAGAGGGAATCCGCGAGACAGCTTTGTGGTATCAAAGTAATGCCGATTGGTGGGCTGAACAAAGAGAAGTAACTACGATCCGATAGGAGGAGGATAAGAATGAAAGGAATTATTCTAGCCGGCGGACAGGGGACTCGACTATATCCGCTCACAATTTCAGTGACGAAGCATTTGCTGCCTATTTACGACAAACCCATGATTTATTATCCGCTTTCCGTTCTGATGCTTTCTGGCATTCGTGATATTCTAATTATCGGTACGCATCAAGATACCCCACGGTACCAAAGTTTGTTCGGGGATGGGAGTGACCTCGGCCTGTCGATTTCCTACGCGGTGCAAGAACATCCCGGCGGTTTGGCGGAAGCATTTCTGATCGGAGAATCGTTTATTGGGAAAGATGATGTCGCGCTCATTCTGGGAGATAACATATTCTTTGGTCAAGGTTTTACGACAATGTTACTGGACACGGTTAAACGCAAGAATGGAGCTACCGTGTTCGGTTACCGGGTAAAGGATCCGTCACGTTTCGGCGTTGTCGAATTTGATGAGAGTCATCGCGTATTATCTGTGGAAGAGAAGCCGAAACATCCGAAATCGGACTATGCGGTAACGGGGCTATATTTCTACGATAACGACGTTGTTCGGATTGCAAAGTCGCTCAAACCGTCTGTGCGCGGAGAACTGGAAATTACAGATTTAAACGCTGTTTATTTAGCGCAGAGCAAGTTGCATATAACGCTGCTCGGTCGCGGTCTAGCCTGGCTTGACGCAGGAACGCACGATTCATTGATGCAAGCTTCACAATTCATCGAGACATTGGAGAAACGCCAAGGATTCAAGATCGCCTGTATCGAGGAAATTGCCTTTCATTTAAACTATATTGATCAAAATCAGCTCGTTAAGATTGCCAAACGATTGAAGAACGAATACGGTCAATACTTGTTGGATATTGCCGAAAGGAATCAAAGTATGCCTATGAATGCGGCAAACAGAATGGCGGTGCATTTGGTATGACGTCCACCCATACGATTAACCGTAAGCCGATTCTTGTGACTGGCGGTTCTGGATTTATCGGCTCCAACTTTATACTGCACATACTTTCAAAGTATCCGGATTACGAGATTGTCAATCTAGACAAGCTAACTTACGCAGCTGCGCAAGATTTTAATGAGCAAGCGGGACAGTTTCCTCAATATACGTTCCTTCAAGGATCGATCGAGAATCAAGAGCTGGTTAATTTTATTTTCGCAGAATATAACATTCGCGGCGTTATACATTTTGCGGCTGAATCACATGTGGACAATTCGATTTCGAACCCTGGCGTGTTCGTTCAAACGAATATCGTCGGCACATCCACGTTGCTGAACGCCGCAGTGACGCACTGGATGGATGGTCCTGGAAGGGTGAAGCTGGGTTATGAAGAATGTCGTTTCCATCACATCTCAACTGACGAGGTATATGGAGCACTTGGAGAGACGGGCAAGTTCTCGGAAGAGAGCAAGTATGCCCCGAACAGCCCATACAGCGCGAGCAAGGCGAGTTCTGATCTGCTCGTGAGAAGCTTCAACCGTACCTACGGCCTAAATGTGGTTATAACGAATTGCTCCAACAATTACGGTCCGCGGCAGCACGATGAAAAACTCATTCCAACGATAATCCGTTCTGCGCTGCAATTGAAGCCAATTCCTATTTATGGCAACGGATGCAATGTGCGGGATTGGCTCCACGTGCAAGATCATGCGGAAGCAATCGATTTAGTGTATCACAGAGGTACAAACGGCGAGACCTATAATGTAGGCTCGGATAACGAATGGAACAATTTGAATTTAGCTTTGGAAATTTGCACGATTCTGGATGAATTGGCAACTGAACAACTGAGGGAAGCAGGCTTGACCAATTACAGCGAACTGATTCAGTTCGTTAATGATCGGCCAGGGCATGATTGGCGATATGCGATCGATACCACCAAAATAAACAAGGAATTGAGTTGGAAGGCGGGCACTCCGTTTCGCACCGGGCTGCGCCAGACCATTGAATGGTATCGGGAGATGTATCAGCCTAAACAGATTGTACGAGTGTAAGGTTCGTTAATATTATTAACTAAATACATTATCTCAAATAAGATGATCTGCGGCATTAAACTGGATGCTGTAGCCAAATTAATAAAAGTAATTTGATATAACTTTTGGCATTAGTTATAATGGGAAACAATAGCTATCTTCTTCCCCGACTGTTTTTCCGCTATCTGTTATTCGGGGCGATAGAACAGGACGGGGAATTTTATGATACCGGAAAGTCTTACATCCTGAAGCAGACGAACTGCCAAGCTGTTATTGTCAAAAAAGAAAAATATCTTCTTGATCAAGCATAAAGAACAAAGGAGTAACAACTATGGCACCAAGAAACAGTATTAACTTGAACGTCATTTTGCAAGCGGCTACAGAAATTGTTGATACAGGCGGGGTTGAAGAATTATCGATTACTTCGCTTGCGCAAAAGCTCGACATTCGATCCCCATCCCTTTACAACCATTTCAACGGACTTCAGGGCATTCGTAAACTGCTCTCCGTCTATGGTTTGGAGCAGCTTCTTAACGTTTTAATGCGTGCCGCAATCGGCCGCTCAGGTGATGATGCAATTCGCGAAATGGCAAAAGCTTATGTTGCTTTCGCACGTTCGCATCCTGGACTCTATGAGGTAACGCTCCTTGCTCCAGGACCCCAAGACCCGGAGGTACAAGAAGTCGGCCAGGAAATTGTCGATCTCGTCACCCAAGTCTTGAAAGTGTATCAACTAGAGGAAATGGACGCCATTCATATGGCCCGCGCGTTGCGGAGCATTCTGCACGGCTTTGCTTCGCTTGAACAAAAGGGTGGCTTCGGTCTTCCGTTTGACCTTGACATAAGCCTGCAGACAATTATCGACACGTTCTTGGACGGGCTACATGTCCGCTTATCCAACACAGCGCATTAAGCAAGATGTTCTTCTAAGCGAAAAATACCGCACAACTCCTTGTCGGAGTAATGCGGTATTTTTTGTGCATTTTATCAGGCGATAATGAAAGCTTTCTCGTGAGCCGTTTCAGCGGTATCTGAGCAATTAGAAGATGCCATGTTTTCAAGACATTGAATGGAGAGCGAGTAGGCGTCTAGAGTTTCAATTTCTTCTTGTAATTGATTAACCCTTTGCTTAAAACTGGGGTTGGCAAATATTTGGTCAACGGCTTGTCCTACTTCCTCGGGTGTTACCCGATTCAATTTAAGACTGATACCGATTCCGGACCATTCGACGCGTGCACTGACTTCACTTTTATCTTCGGATTTCCCCCAAACGATAAGCGGAACTCCGTGCTGAATCGCATAATGAACTCCGCCATATCCAGCATTGGTCACCATTACATCTAAATGAGGCATTAAAAGAGAATATGGAATAAATTTTTCTACCCTCACATTGTCTGGCAATTGGAACGGAAGATTAATTAATGGTTTGTTTCCGGTTGTCGCTACAACGAGAACATCTTTGTTAGCCAGCGCTTTAATAGCCGGAATCATCAATTGATTAAAGTCTTCATTCGCAAGCGTTCCTTGCGTAACGAGTACGACACGTTTGGCGGTCTGCAAATCGCCCCACCATGATGGCAGCGGGAAATCGTGTACTGGAGTCGTAAGGTTAAAGGGACCCACAAATTGTACATTCGGAGGCAGATCACGGTTAGGATATTCAAAAGATGGGCAAGTCCCCTGAAGGTAAACATCAGAATAAAAGACAGCTGCGTCAAACACCCAACGATCCAATACTGGAAGCCCCATTTTCTTTAAATTATTATTAAAATGCTGCTGCTCTCGGCGAAATACAATTTTCTGAACAAGGAAATTCAACATGCTGTTCCTGAGACGACCGAAAGCAGAATTGACAGGTTTGATGCCGAGTCCGAACGGCGCTATATCCTTGCTGGTAACCGACAACGGCAGCATACCGAGACAAACTGTCTTTATTTGATCCCCGCGTCTTCGAAGCGGAATGATACCGGTGAACGTAGGGCAGATAACAAGCACGTCAGGCTTGAAAGTCTTGCGAATATCGTTTAGGTCCTTATCGAACCCCTCCATTGTACCGCCAATAATGTTGCGGACTCCCCATTTGAACTGTTTGAGCCCCTTTAACTCCATATACTTAGGGAAATGTTCATTCAATGTGGAACCACTAAAATTTTTGAGATTGGTAAAAGGGACAAAAGTGACACCTGTAGACTGAATTTTCTCCTTAAAGAGCGAACTGCAGTACCAAATGACATCATGTCCTCGTTCAACCAGTTTCTTTGCCAAGGGGATTGTAGGATTTACGTGTCCATCAGATGGCCAAACTGCGATTAAAAAGCGTGCCATATTATCTCCTCCTAATAATTCTTGATTTGGCTTTGAAAAATTGTTTGCAAGTGAAGTCAATGCACTAACATAAATAACATGTTAACTTATTGTTTTTGTTGACAAACTAAAGTAATTAGTTTAGTTTTTACTTGTATTAGTCTATCATATAGACATGCATCGGTCAACGGACGTTGGAATGCATCCGTAACCTGCAGGGACTAATCTATATTGTCTATCATCATTATGGAAAGTGGACAGGCGAATGGAACTTGAGTACCAAAAAAGGAGGATTTGTCATGAATCATGTCATTCAAGCAGATGTGTGTATTGTTGGAGGCGGTCCCGCAGGTGCTATGTTGGGATTATTACTTGCTAAGCAAAGTGATCTTGAAGTGGTGGTGTTGGAACAACATCAAGCATTTCAACGTGAGTTCCGGGGGGAGTCTATTTCTCAGGGGTCGGTCGCTATCTTAGATGTGTTGGGCATCATGGACAATCTCAAACAGCACGGGTATTTGCAGGTTGAAGGTCTGGAGATGTATGACAAGGGAGAAAAAATTTTTTCAGTCAATTTTCATGAGTTCTCCTATGAACAGAAGTTTATTATCGATTTGCCGCAGCCGGTTTTGATTGGCGCTATCTTGGACAAAGCCAGTGGTTATCCTAATTTCCACTTAAAAATGGGGGCAACTGGTGTAGAACTATTCGAGGAACAAGGACTAATTAAGGGTGTTGTTTATCGTGAAAAGTCTGGAGAGCTTGTGACGGTGAATAGTTCTGTTGTCGTTGATGCGAGCGGACGGTACACGCGAATACGCGAAATGGCCGGAATTCATGCCAAAATCGATCATTTCAAGCGCGATGCCGTATGGTTCCGTGTACCGCGCCCTGAAGGATGGGAAAGTGCAACCCGTATTAAGGTTGATGGTCATCAGCACTTAATTATTTTGCCTACTTATCCGGATCAGCTGCGTGTCGGTATTAACATTGCGAAAGGCGCATATCAAGAATTTAGAAAACAAGATATTAGTATTTTCTATGACACAGTTTGCAGACTGGAACCTCAGTTGGATGGCATCGTGCAAGAACATATTCAAAGCTGGAAAGATACGGTTCTCCTTGACATTTTCACAGCAGAGGTATCCCAGTGGTCCCGTGACGGACTTGTATTGATTGGAGACTCCGCTCATACCGTTTCCCCAATATTGGGACAAGGGGTTAACTTGGCTATCCAAGATGCATATGAATTGGCACCTGTGATCATAGATTTTCTTGCCAAAAATCCAAAGACAGTCATGCCACAAGAAGCCTTTCAATCGTTCCAGTTAAGGCGCCAGGAATTTGTAAGCTTTATTCAAGGATTTCAGGCGGATCAAGAAAAGGATCTAATGGCTGAAACGGAGGAAGATATGAGTAAAAGACGTATGAAGATGCAAATGCTTGATCAGTCTCCTATGAAAGTAGAACTCGCGACGAAAATGGCGTACGGAATCTTTAGAGAGAGTCTAATGAAAGTCTACTAAAACTATGAAGTAGGAGATCAAGTCCCCGTGAACAAGTCAAACCAAACTGTCAACCATTTAGGTGGAGCTGATGGATTTAGGGCAATAGCCTGTCTTGCCGTCATTTTCCACCACCTGTCACAATTTCTAGCGATGCAGTCGCAGTCGCCTTGGATGCAGGAACTGCAATCCTTTTTACTTATGGGGAATGCTGGAGTAAGTGTGTTCTTTGTATTAAGCGGATATTTATTGGCTTCACCGTATTGGCATAAGTATCTTGACGGTAGCGCATATCCGGATATTAAGCAGTATGTGGTTCGGCGCGCAGCAAGAATTATGCCTGGTTATTACATTGCTGTCATGGTTGCAACGTTAATTACAGTTCTTTTTCATGTACCAACGGAGCACTTCTGGGCACGCCTGATGGCAGGACTAACATTTACTGCGGGATTTCATTACATTACATTGTTTCCTAATGAGGTGAATGGACCTTTATGGTCTATTAGCTTTGAGGTATTTTGTTATGTATTGATGCCTATGTTTATGTTGGGCCTATATCGCTGGACATTCAAACAACGATCTATTCGGAATGGTCTGTTGTATTGGATGGGGGTATTTATCCTTATCTTAGGACTAAACCAACTTGTCCATTTATTTTTTTCAACGGGCAATGAAGGGAAAGGTTGGGACAATGGCTGGATTGGCGGTGCGAAATATTGGATGCCGAACTACAATCCTATCGGTTTTTTTGGTCAGTTCACCATTGGGATACTCGCTGCGGGTGTTGCTGCAGGACTGCGCCAAAGTTCTGAAGGGTTAAACAGGATGAAATACATCGGTTTATTCGATTTTGTAAGCTTAGGGGGATTGTTTTGTTCGTTTGCTCTCCTATGGTACGTACGCCACATGCCAGAATTCAGCCTAAGTTTGCAAAAACAGCCCTTCTTCTTTCCATTTTATTCTTTGCTTATAGCGGTCAGTTTGTGTGCTGCTTCACAATCGAGATGGGCTGCAAAAATATTAGATAATCGCGTGTTTAAGTTTACGTCCAAAGTGTCATTCGGACTGTATCTTTGGCATTTTGTGATTATTGGCGTTTCCTCGGTCACTTGGGCGAAAGACTTCCAGTACATGGGGACGAAAAGTCTAAGTACTTGGTTCAGCGTATCCGGTGTCGTTCTGGTTGTCTCATTCCTATTCGCAACACTTTCCTTTTATTTTGTTGAAAAACCGGTACTTCATTGGTCTCACGGAAAGAGAAAATTTATGGGCAATACGCATCAACCCCTATTGGAAGCCTGATAAGAGTCATTTATTTCCATGCTTCATTACTGGCTGTTAGGGCTGTCCCTGCAGCTATTTTTTATTTTATTGACTCATATAATCATGAGTTTTGGAATGGTGGTGTGGCTATCCTTGTTGATCTTAAATTGGGTTAACTTAGCGTTAAGAGGGCTCATGGAGCTAGGCATTGTGATTGCTTTAGCATACTGGGGCTATCATAGCGGTAAAAACACGATACAAAGTACACTGCTAAGCATCGGTGCACCATTGTTGATCTTTGGGTTTTGGAGTCTATTCGATTTTCGAAAAGTGGTGGCGACTCCTGAACCTTTTCGTCTTGTTCAAGAGTTGATCTTATCCGGTTTAGCAGCTGTAGCATGGTATACAGCAGGGCAGCGAAGCCTTGGTATTACTCTCGGCACGATTTCAATCGTACATCATGTCTTGGTGTATATATTGGGGGAAAGGCTGCTGAAATAACGAGCAATGGATTGGATTGAATAGCGTCATTTGAGGATTGAATAAAAATACAAATTTAGGGAATTTGTATTTTTATATTTACAATAATTATATTAGTTATTTAAATAATAGTATTAATTAATTATAAAAATATATTAGTATTATCTGCAAATAGAGTCATGTTATATCTTAATCATTTTTTAACTTGCCTAATATACTTTATCTTGTTATCTTGAGATTCGATGGAAATATTTGAGTGGAGAGAGCAAAAAGTAAGAAAATTATTGAATTCATGTAAATTAAAAATTAGGGTGGAGGACTTTATGAAACTGAAACCAAAAAACCGTGTAGTCGTTACAGGAATAGGTATCATTTGTTCGCTCGGAGCAGACAAGTCCCAAGTTCTTGCCAAAATGAAGAAAAATGAAACAGGCATTGGATCCATTACCCGATTCCATACAGATAAATTTATTAGCCGAATCGGTGCCGAAGTGAAGGACTATCAGCCAGAGAACTTCTTCTCGGAAGAGGAACAAGAACGTTACGACTACTGCAGCCAATTCGGAATTATCGCTGCTAAGGAAGCGATGGCAGAGAGTGGTATTGCTATTACCAATGAGAATGCGGCTCGTTTCGGTGTAGCGTTCGGCACTTGCAACGGGGGGATTAATTCCTTGGAGGAGCAAGCAACGGTTACAGAGCTTGATGTGGATCGGACTTCCCGTTATCCGTTCTTTCAGCAAGGAGACAATATCGCCATGTATTTCGGTATGCAGGGTCCTGTCAATACACTGAATACGGCATGCGCCGCAAGCGGTAATGCGATTGGCTATGCTTACGATATGATCACTGCCGGTTACGCCGATAAGATGCTGGCTGGCGGTTCGGATTCGATGTCATCCTCGGTCTATGCTGGATTCAACGTCCTGCAAGCACTGAACACGGTACCTTGTTCACCTTACAATAACAAGTTCGGTTTAAGTTTGGGAGAAGGTGCTGCTTTCGTTGTGTTGGAATCATTAGAGAGCGCACTGGCACGTAATGCCACGATTTATTCTGAAATTTGCGGATACGGTTTGAGCAGCGACGCTTATCATGAGACAGCGCCTGAGCCCGAAGGAAAAGGTATTCAGCTGGCAGTTGAGTTTGCATTAAACAACGCTGGCATATCGAAGGATCAGATCGACTATATTAATACGCACGGTACTGGGACGAAGGCCAACGATTCAGCAGAGCTATATGGCTTGCGCCAGTTGTTTGGCGAAGAGCGATTCAGTCAAATTCTGATCAGTTCAAGCAAGGCCTACTTCGGACATAACTTAGGCGCAGCTGCCTCCATCGAATACGTAACGACGCTTCTCGCGCTGCAAGAAGGATTGCTGCCGGCTACCCTTCATTTTGAAACACCACGCGATGATGTGAATTGGGCGAATCTTGTTGTAAATGAGATGAGAGAAAGTAGTGTGAAATACTTCTTATGTAACAACTCCGCTTTCGGAGGTCATAACTGTTCCATCGTTTCTTATAATTGGGCTGAAGGGGGGAGAATCGCAGAAGAGTTACATACCCAAGAACCAAAACGAGTAGCCGTTGTTGGACTTGGAACAGTTTCCCGATTCGGCCACCGCTCCGGAAGTATTCTTCCTTGGCTCGCTGAAGATGGGATGGCAGTGACGGCAGCGGAATCCTCTTTTTCTCTGAAAGAATATAACAAAGAATTGTATGAACGCAGAATGAATCCACTATCGCAATACAGCATTGGAGCCGCACATTTGGCCCTTCAAGATGCAGATCTTTCGACTAGCGAGAATAGCTGTGAAATCGGCTTATTCTATGGGACATCTAGGGGAAGCCTGGAAAGCGCTCAGAAATATTTATCAGCTATTTTCGAAAAAGGTCCTGAGCATGCGAGTGGTGTCTATTTTCCGGATATGGTGCTTAACTCAACAGCTGGGAAAATTGCCAAGAAATTAGGTCTTAGAGGCTATGGTACTTCAATGAGTACGGGCGGCAACGATGGATTAAACAGTGCGTTATACGGCTATGAGACGATTCGCGCAGGAGTTCAAAAATACAGTCTCATTGGCGCAGGGGATGAGCGTTCCTTATTCTCGACGCAAGTAGATACAGCACTAGGACTGGATAATATTCCATATGAGATAGGCGAAGGCAGCGCGTTCCTCGTTCTAATGGATCTGGAGCAGGCTAAGTTGGAAGGGAAAGAAGTATACGCAGAGCTGAAGGGCTTTGGAACTGCTTTTAGCGGAACGAAAGGTGGTTCTGACGGAAGTGCAGTGACGCGAGTTATTGAGATGGCTCTAGCACGATCCGGTGTTGAAGCTTCCTCCATAGATTTTGTACTATTCAACAGTTTTATTGGCATGGACGAGCCTTCAGCTGAACGAGAGGCGCTTGATGAACTGTTTTCCGATAACGAGCTGTCTGTGGTATGTCTGAATGATCGCTTTGGCTATTGTGAGTCTACAGGTTCCTTATTCCATTTGAGCGCCGCCGTTGATATTTTACATGCCAACAAGCAGATTTCTGACACCGGTTTGGATGTTGCTGCAGCTGCTGCTTTTGTAAGCAAAGGAATGAAAGGAAACTACGGGCTTGTAGTGAGTTCTTCCATTAACGGTAATTATACAGCCGTCGTCGTTGCCCCTGGAGAGTAATAAGAATTGTGAGGAGCGGTTCCAAGGAACGATTCCATTACGGAGTCGATTCATGAACATATAAAAAAAGATCTGATGGGAGAGAAAAATGATGAAAAATTTAGAAGAAATCAAGCATGCTATTAAACAAAATATTTTGATTGACCGACTTGAGCTAGAGGACATTACCGCAGAGGAAATCGAGGATAATGCTCCGCTGTTCGGTGAAGGTCTTGGACTGGACTCTGTTGAGGCGCTTGATGTAGTTGCCGGGTTAGAAGCAGAGTTTGGCGTCAAATTGCACGGTATGGATCAAGAGGCAATCAGAAAACATTTCTATTCGGTAGAGACATTATCTCAATTTGTTTCCGAGCAATTGTCCACTGTGGCGAACTAACAATCGACACCCACCCTGCTGTGCAGCCGACGTTGCTAGAAACAACAGTCTGATCGTCGGCTGCCAGAACTTTGGAGGTATATCGGATATGAAGGAAGTTACGATAATCGGTGCAGGTCTAGGCGGTTTGGTAAGCGGAGCAATGCTTGCTAAAGCCGGAATGAAGGTTCGAGTCCTAGAGCGTCATTTTATCCCAGGCGGTTATGCGACTTCTTTTACCCGGAAGGTTCGGGGCATAGTTCGTCCGGTAGAATTCGAAGTATCGCTGCATCTGATGGGAGATCTTAGCGAGAAGGGAGCTCTTCGAGAAGTATTAAGCGAAATAGGTCTAATGGATCACGTTGAATTCCTTCGTGCCAAAACTCTTTATCGAGCTGTATTCCCTGGGGACGATATCCGGGTTGGGAATTACGAAACATATATGCACGACCTGGAAACCAAGTATCCCGATGAACGGAATGGAATCCATTTATTATTTGAACAGTTTTGTCAGCTTCGCAAAGAAATACTCTTGATGATGAACAAGACAAATCAAGGGGAAGCGAATGATTTATTCCAAGATGGACCTACGGTATTAGCCTACAACAATTTATCTCTGCAACAGGTGCTTGACCAGTTCCTAACCAGCTCAGAACTCAAGTCCATTATTGCTCAGCAGTGGCAGTACTATGGACTTCCCCCTTCCCAGATATCCGCCGTTTATTACGCTTATGCATGGACGGAATATATGTTGAATGGCGGTTATTATCCCAAAGGACGTTCCCAACAAATTTCCAACGCCCTTGTCCAAATGATCAAGAGTCACGGGGGAGAAGTACTTACACGGCATCATGTCACGCAAATTCAGGTGGAGAATGGAGCCGTGAAAGGCGTTAAAACGCTGAAAGGTGAATTTGCGTCAGAGGTTGTTATCTCGAACGTTGACCCATTTCAGACGTTTGGCAAGATGATCGGTTACGATCAGTTGCCACGCCGATATGTCAAAAAGATTGAATCGCTCAAGCCGAGCCTCGCGTGTGTTCAGGCTTATTTGCTGCTGGACATCGATTTCCCTAGCGTTTATGGGGAGACGGATCATGAAATATTCGTTAATGAGTACTATGATCTTGAGCAAGCATACGAGGAAATGCGGAATGAAAGTTACGAGACAATGCCGTTTAGCATTACGATCTATGAAAATCTCAATCCCTCTTACCAAGCAAACGGTAAAACGACGATGTCTTTGTTTGTATTAAGCGAGTATGATTGCTGGAAAGAAATCGATGAAGAAACTTATCGGCAAAAAAAAGAAGAAGTCACCCGCATCTTGATCAATAGGCTGGAGCGGCTGTACCCGAATGTGAGTGAGCATATCGCCTACGTGGAACTCTCAACTCCGAGAACGAATCATGCCTATACTAGCAACATGCATGGCGCTATATATGGAGCCCAGCAGTCGGTTGATCAATGCCTGCATCGCAGGTTGCCCCAAACGACTCCCATCCAAGGTTTGTATCTAGCAGGTGCATGGACACAGCCAGGGGGAGGATACAGCGGAGTTATTTGGAGCGGATATAATTTGGCAAAACAACTAATGCTTCAAAACAAAGAGGTGGTACTGAAATGATGATGAAAGATCGGGTAGCTATCATAACAGGCGCTACTCGCGGAATTGGAAAAGCGATTTTGTACAGGTTTGCAGAGGAAGGTGCAACGGTTGTAGGCGTTTATGCTAACAATGACCAAATGGCACAAACGATCCAAGAGGACCTTCGTTCGAAGGGAGTTAAGGTCACATTTTTCAAAGGCTCGATAACAGACCAGGGGTTCATTCGTCAACTGATGGAGCAAATCATTACGGAGTACGGCAGCATTGATATTTTGATCAATAATGCTGGCATAGTAGCAGACAACTTCTCTTCACAGATGTTGCTGGATGAATGGAACCGGGTGTTCCGCACGAATTTCGAAGGAACTTACTGTTGTTCGAAAGAAGTCATCCCTTATATGGAACGAAATGGGAGCGGGAAAATCGTAAATGTGATCTCGGTTACCGGTGTTCTAGGACGTGAAGCGCAAACGAATTATGGAGCGTCCAAAGGTTCCATCATCGGGTTGACTCGCATGCTGGCCCGACGTTACGCGTCCAAAGGGATCTATGTCAACGCGATAGCTCCTGGAATGATCAATACCGAAATGATCGGTCACGTTCCTACGGACAAGCTGGATAATTTTCTTTTGCATACGGACATGAAGAGATTAGGGGAGCCACGGGAAATTGCGGATTCGGTCCTCTTCCTAGCCAGTACTATGTCGGATTATATTGCGGGAAGCGTGTTGAAAGTGGACGGCGGCTTTATCAGATAGGAGGAGACAGGATGAGCAAGTCGATCTTTATTACTAATGGGCAGCATGCGTTCAACCAATTGATCGCAACTCGTATGCTGTCAATCGGGCATCGGGTTGTGATGCACATAGAAGATTCGGAGGAAGGGATGTCATACACTCGCTCATTAGAGAGTGAAGCTGCTCAAAGACTGCATATAGTAAATGGTATGCCTTCTGAAGAAACGGAGTACGCAGCCATGATGGAAGAGGCTATCTCTGTCTTGGGTGGGCTTGATGTCATGATTCACGGCAATGAAATGCTCGATGAAGAGAAGCTGTTCGAGGACATGCCTGATGTGTTGGGAGAACGAATTCCTGCTATATTTGAGCGGATCTTTTTGTGGAACAAATCGGCTGTCAGTCATATGATCAAGCGTAAATCAGGGAAAATCGTGTTCCCGATTATTTATGACACGCTCTATTATGATCAATATCCAAGTTCTCCGATCATTAACCACGGCAAAATTTCTATGATGAAATGTTTGTCCCGGGAATGCAGTGCATTCCGCATTGACGTCAATGTAATGACATTCGGTTACCATGATGCCGATTTTGAGAAGAGTGAGAAAAAAGAAAGACAGCGGAAGCTGGAGATATATGGGCTGAAGCCGGTGATGAAGCCGATGAGCGAAATGTTGGCGATGCTGGATTTCATCATCGACGCGCCTAACAGCTTGATAGGAGGTCAAAATTTCGAAATCGGCATCGGAGTGGAAACGAATCTGTAAGGTTAAATTCGACTGTTTAATTCAGAGGAGGAAAATCATTTGAAATCCGTGAAGCTCATTGGAGTTGGCACCGCGCTTCCAGGGAATCCGGTTCCTAATTCCAAGATGGAAGAAGTATTTGGATTGCGCGAAGATTGGATCGACCTCATGATCGGTACAAAAACACGGCATTTTGCCGTCGATCTGGACGAGAAGGTCGTCAAATTCCAATTGCTAGATCTCGCCTATGAAGCGGCACAGAAGGCAATAACAAGAGCAGGTTTCACGAACGATGAAATTGACTTGATTGTGATGTCGACAGCAACGCCGGATCATTTGATGCCTGCAACGGTCAATCTTGTAGCTGATCGGCTTGGGATGAATCAGATACCGACCTATGAAATTCAGGCGGGTTGCTCTGGAGCCATTCAAGGCTTGGAGGTCGCGTATCGCTTCTTGCTTACGGGGGCTTTCACGAATGCACTTGTTATCGGAGGAGATGTTTGTAACAAATACATGAGTTTCCGTCGTGATTTTAAAAAGCTGCGCTCTTCGGAACTGATCAATTTAGCTTTATTCGGCGACGGAGCGGGGGCGGCTGTGTTATCTACGGGTTCGGAATACGATGGGATCAACATTGAACATATCGTCAACCGTTTTGAAGGTTTGAATCGGGAGCCCGGTCAAATGATGAACTGGTTCGGTCTGCAAGAGAGTCCGGAGGAGGGCAAGAAAGTCCAGTCTGCCAAAGAGGACTACAAAGCGATCGAGCGGGATGTTCCAGTCATGGCCAAAGAAATGCTGGTGGAACTCTTGGAGAAGCTGCAATGTCCTGCTGAGTCAGTTGATCATTATTTGCCCCCGCAATTAGGTGGACATATGACGGACAGAATTGTGCAATCCCTCGAACTCGACTCAGCCAAAACAATCAATTGTGTTGCCGAGACAGGTAATAACGGGAATGCGCTCCCGTATTTGCAATTGGAGCAGCTGATTGACAGAATGAAGCCCGGAGAAAAGGCGGTATGCATCGCCATTGAATCCTCCAAATGGATTAAGACAGGCATGGCTTTAGTGAAAGAGGAAGCCAAATGATGAATAATAAAGAACTAATTGCAAGCATTCGTCAAATGAAGAACGATGGCTCACTCGGTGCGAATCGGCAAAAGATCGTCAGCGCAATTAAGACAAACCGCGATGCCATGTTTAGTGAAAAAATCGGTTATATGCTTAAAAGCGTTGCTCATGAAGCTTGGCAAGCAGCAGATGTACAGCCTTTGAAACCGTTGAAGGTTGCAGTGCTCAGCAGTTTTACAAGTGATTCTTTTCCTTTGATGCTCAGGCCTCTATTGTTGAGCGATGGTATTTGGCCCGAAGTGTACGCAGCAGGATTCAATCAATATGTTTATGAGCTCATGAATACGGGCAGTGGCTTATACGAAATGTCTCCGCAATTGACGGTTTGCCTGCTGGATGAACATGCAGTAACGGAAGAACTGCCTCGTGATTGGGATGCTGCTGATCTGGAGCTTGCCTGTGAAAGAAAGCTGGAGCAGCTCAAGCAGCTTATAGGGATTTATCATGAGCAGTGCAAAGGCTTGCTGGTGCTAAATACGGTTCCGCTGACTAGTGTAACGTATAATGCCAAAATCGATTATAAGACAAAGGCCAAGATCAGCCGGATATGGCGTTCCTTCAACATCGGGCTTTTGGATTTGGCTAATGCTTGGAGTCAGGTCATCATCATGGATACGGAAATTCTGCTGCAAGAGCATCAGGTAGCTAAACTTTCCGACCCTCGATTGGCGCAGTACGGAAGCTTCCATTTAAGTCAGGACGTTTTGTTTGCTTACGCTTCCGAAAGCGTAAAAGTAGCAAGAGGCATCTTGGGAATGACCAAGAAGTGCCTTGTCCTTGATCTGGATAATACGCTTTGGGGCGGAATCGTCGGCGATGACGGAATAAACGGTGTGCATTTAGGCGATTCAGCACCCGGCAAAATCTTTGTGGATTTTCAGAAAGCAATCCGGCAGCTGAAGAATCAAGGTGTACTGCTGGCGGTGAGCAGCAAGAACGAAGAATCCGTTGTCCGGGAGATGTTCGAAGAACATCCGCATATGCAGCTAGGATTGGAAGATATCGTGATTATTCGCGCCAATTGGGATCCTAAACACGAGAATATTAAAACGATTGCCAGCACACTGAATATCGGACTCGATAGCCTGGTATTCATCGATGACAATCCATTCGAGCGGAATCTAGTGCGTGACTCATTATCTGACGTCACAGTGCCCGAACTCCCCCAAGACCCTTCCTATTATGTTGATTCTCTATTATCTGCCGGCTGGTTCAACTTGAACAAGCTGACTTCTACGGATTTGGATCGTACGAATCAATATAAATTGGAAGTAGAAAGGGAGCAGTTGAAGCAATCTAGCGGTTCTATAGAAGACTATTTGCATTCGTTGGATATTCAAGTGAATCTTGTACCCGCAAATGCCTTTAACCTTCCACGACTCGCTCAACTAACGGTGAGAACGAACCAGTTTAACATGACATCTAGACGCTATCAGGAATCAGAGATCGAACAACTGGAAAACAGTGGTGCTTATTGGGTGTTCGGATTTCAGACCAAAGATCGCTTTGGTGACTACGGCTTAATCGGCTGCGTACTTGTGGAGAAATCAGAGACCGCGTGGCGGATTGATAATTTCATGATGAGCTGCCGAGTATTTTCCAGAAAAATTGAGACAGCCATTATGCGTCATGTGTTATGGAAGGCCAAAGAGGAAGGCATTCAGGAAGTTTATGGGGAGTACATTCCTTCGATGAAGAATGTGATTGTAAAGGACTTCTACGTGCAGCACGGGTTTGAATACGTAGAAAATGATCAAGATGACCCTGTAGATGGGGTGAAGCAGCAATTTGTCCAACGATTGCAGAACATACCTGATGAAGTAGCATGGATAAACATGTTAGCCGGAGAGGAGATTGCTGCTCAATGATCGAGATGAAAGAACTCAAGGAAGTTGTAGCTGACGTATTGGACATGGACGAGAACGACCTGCATGACGAAATCAGAATGGAAGATCTGCCGGAATGGGATTCCGTGAATGCGGTGCGTTTAATGGTGCATTTGGAGTCGGCCTTAGGTGTACGTCTCCCCGTAGAACAAGTAATGAAAGCACAAAGTCTGAAGGATATGCTTCATGCCGTAACCGAGGAGGTTGTTTAATGTATCGTGCCAGGGGCAAGACGAGCATTTATCCGATGCCGCAGGCAAGAAGACATACCTATCATTTTTTGGATTATGCCAAGGAATTCAAAGCGGTTTATTTAGATACAGAGATTGATATGTCAGTCGTTAAGCAGCGCAGAGCTGAGAGTACGGTAACCGGAGAACGGATCAGTTATATTGTTTATTTAATCGAAGCGATATCCCGTATCCTCCAGAGGTATCCTGAGGCCAACGCTTCTGTCAAGCATGGACTGATTCCGAAAATGGCTGTTTATTCGAACGTTTCTGCCAAGTTTACCATGGATAAGTCGATAGGCGAGAGTCGGGTTGTATTGTCTGGACTCATCGCAGATTCGGATCAAAAGTCGGTGGAAGAGATGCAGAAGGTGATCAATTACTATCGTGAAAGGGAAGTTAACGATATTACTGAGTTCAAAGGCGTGCGTAAACTTCAGTCTCTGCCGATGTGGCTCGGCAAAATCGCTTATCGCCTAGCCATGGGAAATCTGGAAAGCCGTGATAAACTGCAAGGGACATTCACCATCACGTCTCTCGGACACCGACCGATTCAAGCATTTTACCCGATTATTTCCAATACACTTTGTTTTGGGGTAGGTACTATTGAAGACAAACCTGTAGCGATAGCAAGACAAATTGTGATCCGCCCGATGATGAAACTAAGCCTCGCTTTTGATCACCGGGCTATTGATGGAGCACTCGCCGCCGATATCCTCGCTGAAGTAAAGGAGTTTCTGGAATTTGATTCTTCATCCATTCAAAAAAACAATGAGGAAATAGAGGTGAGTTTCATTGGCTCGTAAACCTAAAAAGGATAAGTATGACGTCATTGTTATCGGTGCAGGTATGGGTGGCCTAGGAGCCGCTGCTTACTTAGCTCAGCAAGGTTATTCTGTGCTTGTGGCCGAGAGGCACTATTTTGCCGGCGGTTATGCGCATTCGTTTGGAAGGCAAAAGTATACATTTGATGCCGCTGTTCGCATTGTTGCCGGGGCGGAGAAGCATGGGTTGCTTTACGACCTGCTCAGCAAAGCGGGACTTTCAAATAAACTGCCTTTTATTCAGCTACCTGAAATCTTTACAGCCATCTATCCCGAACACCGTTTTACGGTGCCAAGACAAGTTGAGGGATTAATTGAAACTTACTCCCGCCTTTTCCCTAGTCAGAGAAACGGGATTGTGAACCTCGTTAATGACATGCAGCAAATTTATAACGCAACGATTGAGCTGCTTCATGCCCGTGATCCGTTTCATGTCATGTCCAATCAGGTCATCATGAAATACCGCTATATGACGTTCCATGAATTGCTGTTTAAGCATTTGACGGATGAAAAAGCGGCGTATACGTTTGCTGCATTATGGAGTTATTATGGTGCACCACCTACACGAGGCAGTGCGCTATATTTTGCCTATGCCATCATGAGTTATTTTAATGAAGATATTTACTATTTAAAAGGAAGCTTTCAAGAGCTGGCTAATGCTTTCGTGGAACGCATTGAGGAATGTGGTGGCGAGGTATGCCTGCGCAATGAAGTGAAACGGATTGTTGTTGAAGATAAACAAGCGAAGGGAATCGTTTTGCAAACCGGAGAGTACGTGGAAGCGCCCATTGTTATCTGTAACGGGGATCTGAAAAAAATGGTGCATGGGCTCGTCGGCGAACAATATTTCCCTGCCAGATATGTGAAACGTCTGGCTGAGATGACAGTTTCCATGTCTGCCTTTGAAGTTTTTATCGGAACAGATTTGCCTTTGGAATCGTATGGATTGGCTCATGAAACGTTCATTTATAACCATTATGATTACTCCAAAACATATGATCAGCATTTGAATTTGAAGCAATCAGGTGTTGACGGTTTGTGCGGTCTGGCTATTTCATGTCCGACGCTGGTTGATGCGAGTCTGGCTCCACATGGAAAGCACACGGCCATTCTGACGACGCTTGTTCCTTATGATGTCGGTGCTGATTGGAAAACGGAGAAGCCTAAGTATCAAGAAGCATTAATACGCATGGCGGAAAAAGCCATACCGAATTTAGGCAGCCATCTCGATTTTGTTGAATCCGGTTCGCCTCTTACGATGGAGCGATATACAAACAACAGCCAAGGCGCTACCTACGGATGGGAACAGAACATGAAGCAGATGACTTCGCGTCCACAGCACGGTACTCCGATTTCTGGTCTTTATCTGTCCGGTCATTGGACCGATCCAGGCGGAGGTGTTGTATCCGCCTTGCTCTCAGGCTATAAGCTGTATCATAAAATTATTAATGAAGCATCTTCCTCGCCAAGCGCTTTGAAGTTGTTAGTTCAGGCAGGTGAAGGGTTATGAGCTCGATACAAGTCGACAGTAAAGAAGGGATTTATTACATTTTAATGAACAATCCTGAAACGAGAAATAGTTTGGATCTTGCAATGGCGACTGAACTATATGAAGCTGTGCGGGAAGCGAATGAGAATCCGAGCTGCAACGCGATTGTGTTTCTTTCTAAGGCACGAGCGTTCTTTTCCTCCGGACCTGCACTTGATGAGCTTATTGAACTATCCACGCTTCAGAATGGGGCAGCTTTGTTGTCCGAGGTGGTGGAGAAACTCAATCAAGTGATTTTGGAAATTTATCATTCGCCCAAGCTGACCATTGCAGGTGTTCACGGATATGCCTATGGTGGTGGTCTTAACATTATGCTTGCTTGCGATTACCGGATCGCTGAAGAGAAAGCGAAGTTCGTAGAAAACTTCCATTATATGGGGTTCACACCGGACTTAAGCGCAAGTTATTTCCTTCCTCGCTATATCGGACTTTCGCATACGATGGAATTGTTGCTGACCGGACGCATGTTTACTGCGAAGGAAGTGGCTGATTGGGGTCTCTTTCATGATGTAGTAGAGAAAAGGGCAGTCATGTTAGAGCGCATTGACACGTTATGCCGTCAGTTTGTACAAGGTGAAGTTAGAAATCTGCAACGGATGAAAGAACTGCTCCGCACGTCGTTTTACTCCACATTGGAAGAGCACTTGGATAAGGAAAAACGGTATCTGTCGGATTGCTTGAAATATCCAGAGCTTACAGGCCGGTTAAAAAACGTTGCAGGGATGTCACTGACTAATTGACAGGGGGTTTAATAAAGAATGAGCGTATTGGAAAAACAACAAATGGATGTGCTGAACAGACCTCCGCATCAGATATTGAAGCAATCGCCCCCGTTCCTATTTATCGACCGAGTGATCCGTTTGGAAGGCAATACCATCGAATGCGTGAAGAATGTTGCTTATAATGAACCATATTTCGCCGGTCATTTCCCCGGGGAACCGATCGTTCCAGGTGTTCTAATGATTGAGATGGCAGCACAGGCAAGTATGCTGCTATCGATTGCATTGGAAGATTCGGTTTCTACGGAATCACGCATCGGATATTTGGTACGTACGCAAGATTTCCGGTTTATTAATCCGAGTCGTCCTGGCGATACTTTGCACATCATCGTGGAAATGAAGGAGAAGCTCGGCAACTATCATACAACCAAGGTGCGGATCATCAATGGCAATACGCAAGCCAAAGTAGCAAAAGGCGAACTGATCTTTTTCCTCCCCGAGGGATAATGGCCATGTTGATAGGGATCGGACTTGATTTGGTTGATATCGAACGGATTCAGAGAATTGTGACCAGAGAAGAAACTTCCTTCATCCGACTGTTGCTGTCAGAACGGGAGCTCCATTTGTACGAACAATTGCGGGCTCCGAGACGGAGAACGGAATGGCTATCTGGACGTTTTGCCGCTAAGGAGGCCGCTTCTAAAGCATTTGGGACGGGGCTTTCGAGTGTTGTAACACCCAAAAGTCTTGAGATCCTGCCCGACAGCCTAGGCAAACCGGAATTGATGATTCCAGCCGTATTGGTGAATCAGTACAAGGAGCCAATTCGTTCTCATGTAACAATTACGCACACCAAGCATACCGCTGCAGCGGTTGTTATGATTGAAAGGATAGAGGCAGTTATCAACCATTGAAAGGAGCGGATACTGTGAATCCGAAAATCGCCTTTGTATTTCCGGGACAAGGAGCGCAAAGCATAGGGATGGGCAAAGAGTTCGTAGATCGATTCTCTGTATCACGTGCCATCTTTGAGGAGGCGGATCGGGTGCTCGGCTACCCGCTAAGTGATCTGATTTTTCATGGTCCTGCAGACGAACTGAAAAAGACTTATCATACACAGCCTGCATTACTTACAACTAGTGTTGCTTACCTGGAAGCTTTCCGGGAAGCAGGTATAACGCCTCACTATGTGTTGGGGCACAGCCTTGGTGAATTTAGCGCACTCGTGGCTTCCGGTGTGTTGAATTTTGCGGATGCGGTACGAATCGTACACGCTCGCGGGAAGTTTATGGATGAAACGGTCCCCTACGGTGAAGGCGGGATGGCTGCAGTGATCGGGTTCGACCGAGAAGAATTAGTGCTTATTTGTGAGGAAGTAAGCCGCGAAACGGGATTAGTGGAATTGGCTAACTTAAATGCGGGAAGCCAAATCGTCATTTCAGGGACCAATGATGGTGTGCGGGAGGCATCAGCACGTGCGGAATCGCGTGGTGCCAAACGGGTACTGGAGATTGATGTCAGCGGACCGTTTCATTCTTCTTTGATGAAGCCGGCAGGGGATAAGCTTGCTCCGCTGCTAGCTAATGTCTCCTTCAACGCAGCGCGGATTCCGGTTATCGCCAACGTTTCGGCCGAGCCGTTAACTGATCCTGAGGAGATTCGCCAATCCCTCATCAAGCAAGTATCTGCTCCCGTCCTTTGGGAAGATAGCATCAAGTGGCTGCTCGCGCGTGGCGTAAACACGTTCTATGAAATTGGTCCGGGCACCGTGTTGGCAGGTCTTATCAAAAAAATTAACCGTTCGGTAACGGTGCGTTCCATCAATCACCCAGATGCGTTACTGCAATGCGAGGTGTAACCATGCTATTTCAAAGGAAAAAATCGTATGCCACAATTACCTCGGCATCAGACCGTATTCCGTCAGAAATACCAGACGGACTGTTAAGTAAATGCCCGCAGTGCACAGCGATTCAATACTTTAAGGAGTTGGACAAAAACTCCAAAGTTTGCTCGAAATGCGATCACCATTTCAAACTGAGTGTACATGAGCGAATTAAAGAAACGTTCGATGAGGGCAGCTTTAAGGAATTTGACGAGGACATGATTTCCAAGGATCCGCTCGAATTTCCTGGGTATCCGGATAAATTAGCGGTACAGAAGGAGAAGTCGGGTCTTAAGGAAGCCGTTGTTACGGGAGAAGGCAAGATTAACGGAATGCCACTTATCGGCGTGATCATGAGCTTTGACTTCTTCGCGGGCACGATGGGCTCGGTTGTCGGTGAGAAGGTGACGAGGGCGATCGAGTCTGCGATGGCACAGAAGCTGCCGTTGCTTATTTTCTCCACATCCGGCGGAGCCCGTATGCAGGAAAGTATTCTTTGTCTGATGCAGATGGCCAAAACTAGTGGAGCGATCGCCAAATTTCAGGAACAGGGTGGATTGTACATTTCTGTTATAACCAATCCGACTTACGGTGGCGTTTCCGCAAGTTTTGCCATGCTTGGCGACATTATTTTGGCTGAGCCCGGGGCTGCGTTCGGATTTGCCGGACGTATCGTCATCGAACAGACGATTAAACAAAAGCTGCCGGATAACTTCCAGAAGTCGGAATTTCATTTAGATCATGGGCAACTGGATCGCGTTGTTCACCGAAAAGAATTGAGAACATCACTTGCTCAATTGCTGGAGCTTCATCAATCCCATTAGGAGGTTGTATAGTATGCGCAATGATCTGCCTTTTGAACAAACGCTTACGGAGCTTCGCGGTAAAATCGAAGATTTACGATCTTTTTCCACAGATAAGAAAATGGATTTTCAGCATGAAATCTCCGTTCTAGAAGAGCGCTTCGACACATTGAAAGATGAAATCTACAATAATTTGACAGCGGCTCAAAAGATGCAGATCGCCAGGCATCCGGGGCGTCCCACAACACTCGATTATATACGGCAGATGTTTACAGATTTTTTCGAAATGCAAGGGGACCGATTGTTTGGAGATGACCAAGCCATTGTAGGAGGTATTGCCAAATTAAATGGTATCCCTGTGACCGTCATTGGTCACCAAAAGGGAAGAAACACGAAGGAGAATCTGAGTCGAAACTTCGGAATGCCCCATCCAGAAGGCTTTCGTAAGGCGCTGCGCCTTATGCACCAAGCAAATCGGTTTAACCGGCCGCTTATTACTTTTATCGATACGCCTGGTGCTTTCCCGGGTGAAGCAGCCGAGGAACGGGGGCAATCCGAAGCGATTGCCCGTAATCTGTATGAGATGTCCAAGCTCGACATCCCAGTGATCTGTATTGTCATTGGGGAAGGAGGCAGCGGCGGCGCGTTGGCTCTAGGTGTAGGGAACAGGGTCATGATGCTGGAACATGCGATTTATTCAGTGGCTTCACCGAATGCGGCAGCGGCCATTTTGTGGAAAGATGCGTCCAAAGCGGAACAAGCTGCTGGAGCAATGAAGATTACAGCTCAAGATTTGCAGGAGCTTGGAATCATTGATGATATCATTCCTGAACCGTCTCCTACCAGTATAGAAGTACAGGCGGCTCTAATGAAAAATGCCGTTCTTCGACATCTGCGGGTGTTGCAATTAATGGACAAAAAACAATTGCGTGAGGACCGCTATAAGAAATTCCGCAAGATGGGAACATTCTCTTTCGATACCAGTGAACCCAAAATTCAAAAGAAAAGTAGCAAAGTAACGCATACCGAGATTTTAATCAACGTGTAATCCCTATGAATGGCATATGGATACGTCGGATGAAGGAGAATGCAGCATGCTGAGCTTTAAAGAAATTAGTGAATTGATTAGGACGGTCGATGCTAGTTCCATTGAAGAGCTGGAGCTGGAAAATGAAGGTTTGCGATTAATGATCTGCAAACAAAATAAGACAAGAGCCGGTGCTACGGCACAACCGGATTACCGCCACGTTTCTCCAACTATTCTGATCGATCAGCCGATTCGGCCGACTTCGCAGAAACAAGAACCTTCCGTTATGCAAACGGGCATTTCCGTTGAAGCGTTTAGCCCTGCACAACCTCTGCTGGACGCGAAAGCGGAACTCAAACCGATTTTATCACCAATGGTAGGAACCTTCTATCACGCTCCTTCTCCAGATAAACCTGTATTTGTAAAAGTAGGCGATCAGGTGAAAGAAAGGACGGTCGTTTGCATCTTGGAAGCCATGAAGCTGATGAATGAAATCGAGGCGGAATGTGCAGGCGAAATTGTGCAGATTCTGGTGGAAAACGGCCAACTCGTGGAATATGGTCAGCCGATGTTTCTGGTGAAGCTGATATGAGCGATGTTGGACAATTCCGAAAGGTGGTTATCGCCAATCGCGGGGAAATCGCCGTACGTATTATCCGAGCTTGCAAAGAGCTTGGCATTCAGTCGGTGGCTGTTTACTCCGAAGCGGATCGCGATGCGCTGCATGTACAATTGGCTGATGAAGCCTATTGCATCGGTCCATTCGCTTCGAAGGACAGCTATCTTCGTTTCGACAACTTGATCAGTGTAGCGATGTTAACAGGTGCAGACGCTATCCATCCAGGTTATGGTTTCCTTGCGGAGAACGCTGATTTCGCTGAGTTGTGTTCGAGCGTCAATATAAAGTTTATCGGCCCCTCCGCATCTGCCATTGCTAGGATGGGGGATAAGTCTTCAGCCAAACAGACGATGAAAGAGGCGCAAGTCCCCGTTATTCCGGGGTCGGACGGCATCATTGATTCGACCGAGGAAGCGATTCGGATTGCAGGGGACATCGGTTATCCAGTCATTATCAAAGCGACTGCCGGCGGTGGAGGCAAGGGGATTCGCGTCGTCCACGACAAAGAGGAACTGATCCGCCAGGTAACAGCTGCCAAGCAGGAAGCTCAGATGGCATTCGGCAATGCGGGCGTGTATCTGGAGAAATTTTTGACCGGTATGAAACATGTGGAGATTCAAATCATGGCAGACCATCACGGGAATGTGGTGCATTTGGGTGAAAGAGATTGTTCCATTCAGCGCAGACGCCAGAAGCTTGTGGAAGAATCCCCATGCCCGACGTTGACTTCGGAAATACGAAGACTAATGGGCGAGGCGGCGGTACGAGCTGCCAAAGCGGTCAATTATACGGGTGCGGGGACATTAGAATTTCTGCTTGGTGAGGATGGCAGTTTTTATTTCATGGAGATGAATACGAGAATTCAAGTGGAGCATCCCGTGACCGAAATGGTTACTGGCGTGGACATCGTGCAAGAAATGATTCGTGTAGCGGAAGGAAATCAGCTCTCATTTCGCCAGGAAGATGTCGATATGCGAGGCTGCGCCATCGAGTGCAGGATTAATGCGGAAGATCCTGCACGGAATTTTATGCCATCGCCGGGTCGAATTCAATTTTATTTGCCGCCTGGTGGCTTTGGTGTTCGTGTCGATAGCGCTGTCTACGTGGATTACACCATTCCTCCGCACTATGATTCCATGATTGCCAAACTGATTGTGTGGGGCAAGAACAGGGATGACGCAATCGCAAGAATGCAACGTGCGCTTGGTGAATTTTTTATTGAAGGTGTACGCACGACGATTCCTTTTCATCAGAGACTACTGCAGCATCCGATTTTTGTTGGCGGGAGCTTTGATATTAAGTTTTTGGAAGAATACAATGTGAACACACCGAAGGATGCGCCGGAACCGTGATTGGGATAGAGATTGGGTAAAGGGATTATTGTGCTAATCCCTTTATCGCAATCGACGAAGGGGAATGAGGCCGCTAGTCAAAATGGAGTGGTGCAGATATGGAAGTATACGGGTTATATGGCAAAAGCGGAACCGGCAAGAGCTATAAATCCAGTGAGATTGTTGCACTCTATCAGATTGACGCTGTGGTGGACGACGGGATTTTAATCATGGACAAACAGCGTGTAGCAGGGAAATCCGCAAAAAATGAACGCACCGCGTATGCCGCCACGAAAACAGCTATATTTTTCACAGACTCCCATCGCCTGCAAGTATACAACTATATAATGAGGACTGGGATCAAAAAGATTCTGGTGATTGGTACTTCCAAGAAGATGGTTGAGAAGATTGTGCAGCGTCTGGATTTGCCGAGTGCCATCGAATGGCTGCCAATTGAATCCTTCCAAACGGAGGAAGAGTTGAAGTTGGCCGGAGAACGTCGGCGTATCGGCTATCATGTGATTCCAATTGTTCCTGATGAAGTCGAGAAAACGTATATCGGCTGGTTTAGTAAGCAGATCATTCATTTTGGCAAGCAGAGAGAAGAAGTTATTCTGGTGAAGCCGGCGTTCTCGAGAGATAAAATAACCATATACCCTCAATGCATAAGGGATATCGTCTCGTTCTCGGCAGATTCAATGCTGCAGATTCATTCCGTACAAGTAGATAGAAATAAAGTATTCATTAAGTTGTCTTTGCAGCGCGGGGGTACGATTGAATCACTTCAAAATTGGAAGGAACATGTCACTGCAGTCTTGCTTTATTGCTTGAATATTTCATTTGAAGTCAACATTGAGTGGACATCCATCCATAAAGAAAAAATAAACAAGCCTGAACATGCTAGAAGGAGACTGAAATAGTTTTGATGATAACGCAGGCAGGATGTTCTGTGTATCCGATTGTGGTTCCGAATCCTTACAGCTTACGAACGTTTAATTTTTATTTATTCCAGGAAGCGGGTTTGCTCACTTTAATTGATGCCGGGGTCAACTCGGAAGAATGTTGGGAAGCATTTTTGGCAGTGATGGCCGGAAACGGATTTGTCATTGGAGATTTGGGTCGAATCGTTATCACACATAGTCATCCGGATCATATTGGCATCATCAATCGCATTATCGCTACTCATGACATTCCGATCTATGCTCATCATGAATCGATTCACCGCTTAAAGAGGGAGGAAGAATTTTCAAAGTTAAGGATCCAATTTTTCCAAGAATTATATCAAAACATGGGGTGCGGCGACATCGGTAGGCAACATGTTACGCTTATGAGGGAAGCAGGTACTGCTAATAGGCTGCATAGAATTGATAGCCCCATTATACCGCTGTATGATGGGGCTATGCTTTCGGGGCTTAGGGTCATAGAGACCGCCGGCCATTCTCCTGATCACATCGTACTGGGTCATTTACAACGAAAGTGGCTTTTTGCAGGAGATCTCCTAATCAGCCATATGTCTAGTAACGCGCTTATCGAACCTGACCGGGCGGGTCAACGTCTTCCGACATTAGTTCAACATATGGATTCGCTACACAAGTGTCTAGGACTTGAAATGGAGACCGTATTTTCCGGGCACGGAGAACCGATATACCATTTTAAGGAGCTAATAAGCCGAAGATTACAGCGAATTTATCGAAGAGCCGATAAAATATGTCAGTTGGTTGCAAGTGGAATTTCAATACCGAGCGAGCTGGCAGCAGCCTTTTTCAAAGAATTGTATCGCAGTGAATTTCCTTTCGTAATTTCCGAAATTATCGGATATTTAGATTTGCTTGAAAAGCAAAATAGAGTATATAAAAAAAAGATCAATCAAGTTTGGCACTACTATATCTTATAACGCGTAAACAGGGAGTTCGGCGATTCTATGTCCGCGACCCATTTGGCAAGCTTATCAACATCCTTGCTCATGGACATTAGGCCAGCGGTCAGGGCGTACAGAATTCTTGTGAAATACTTCGAAGAGGCCAAACATTTACAGATAGAAGATAAACACTGCCAGTTTTATTTGCAGGCTCTGACGACGATGAAGGGAGCACCAATGATTGGTTTAGGAGAGGAAGTATGCGGATTCCCCTGTGATGTGGGTCGGTAAATGTGATCGTTGGTATGGCGGTAGTACCAACATGAATGTGTTGATCATACGTTGCGGCGGGTGCGTCCTATATGTCCGTGAATTATTTTAAATTTGAATCATCTCATATTTCATCCTTCAATTAACCAAAAAAAGTCACCCTGAGATTATGGATGACTTTTTTTCTTTGTTCGTTGTGTTGGATTAATGAATTACCAGACAAAAGCTGAAGTGATGATAACCAAAAGAATAAAAAGAACCAAAATAGCTGCTGCACTTGAACCGTAACCTGCACAACTTGCACCATAACCTACTGCTCCCATGTTTACTCATTCCCCTCTGGTGATTTGTCACTACGGTATAAAGTATGTTTGTTGAAAAGTGATTGATTGGACGTATGAACTAAATTGAGTATTGGAACAGCCAGCACTCTGAGCAATTAATTTGAACAGAAACTGAGAATTAGAATTATCTTGATTTGCCCATTCAATGCCGGATTAATTGCCCATTTATAACACCCGGAAATAATAATCACAAATTCCCACTATGTGCCCACGCATTATTTTATTATTTGAATCTTATATATTAAGCCTCCACAGCCCACTCATTTAATGTTTCATCCTTCATTTACCATAAAAAGTCACCCTGAGAGTAAGATTAAGGGTGGCTTTTTTATGATAAGAACAACGAAAAAAACGGCCCGCATTTTAATTCGCGGCCGTTTTTTTCGTTGTATCTTTGTGTTAGATTAAGGAATTACCATACAAAAGCTGATGTGATGATAACCAAAAGAATAAAAAGAACCAAAATAGCTGCTGCGCTTGTGCCGTAACCTGCACAACTTCCACCATAACCTACTGCGCCCATGTTTACTCATTCCCCTCTGGTGATTTGTCACTACGGTATAAAATATGTTGGTTAAATAGTGATTGATTGGACGTATGAACCAAATTGAGTGTTGGAATAACCGGCATTCGTAAAAAACACTTCGGATGGTCTCATTATCGCTTTACGTAAAGTTTACACTCAAAGTAAAACTTTGGATCCTATACCGAGTATAATCAACTGAAATGATTTAAATTGCGAGGAAAGAGAGCATATCGCCATTCTCAACCTGGCACACGGCAGGCATTAACGCTTTGGGAAGGCAAAGAAGTTGGGCGGGTGAGCTTAACAGCAGCACCTCAGATCTCATCTAACGGGGAGCTGTATCTGAAAGAAGCTGATGTACGAAATCTGTTTGGTTCGCTCATCGCTAAGGTTGATACTTCTCTAACCTTTACAACAATATACAGCAACTTTCAGTCAATGCTTCACCTGAGCAAAGGCCCAAGCTGACAGTCGAAGAGCTCGGAGCCCCGCCGACAGAGACCGTCCAGACTTATGCAAAATGGATCGCACCTCTGCACTGGGACATAGCTCAGTTCCAATACGATGCTATCAAACCACTGAAAGTCGGGCCTAACCAGCTACGAGCAAAAGCTCGAGATTGGCAATAGGATCTTGTGGCAACAAGATTTAACGGTACAACGGACTAAATAAGGAATTTTTTTGGCAAGAACATTAAAGCGTATAGTCTAACGGGAGAACGATAGCCCCATAACACAGATCAAGCAAGCTACCCAGTGATAAACTCGGTGGCGGCTTTGTTAACTATCAGGAAGCCACGGTAATCAATAAATTGGATATTAGTGGTAAAATATTTTCTGGGGAACATTATCTTAGGGGGGATATAATGAAATTCATATTAGAATTTCTGCGATTCATTATAATAATGGTAATCCTCGGTGGATTGCTAGCTTCATTAGTAATTAATGTTTATTCCACCATAGGACTTAACATAAATAACAATGCTTGGTTCATTTGGATTGCCGCTGAAATATTAATTTTTGTGATCTACAGAAATAAATTGCATTTTTCAGGTTGGTATAAAGTAAAAGAAAAACTCTCAAATTCCATTACTTTTGTCATGATTATCTGTTCCTTTATTTTGTTAGTAATTCCCCTTTTTTTAACTTGATGATTGAATGGGCAGGTTAGCGGAATAAATAAGTGAATGTAATTGTTGAATTATGGAACTTTTGTAAATTGTGGACGTCTAAACTGTATGGAATGTTTGTTAGATGCAGGACAGAGGGGAAATCAAGTGATTAAGATGAAACAAGTAGCCAAAAAAATTGTATTAATACCTCTTTTGACACTATTCATTGTCGGATGTGCTAAACCACAAAAAATTGATAGTAGTGAGTATTTAGATATATATAAAGATGCTATCCAAACAATTTTTGAGCAAGAGGCCAATTTTTATAATAATTCTAGGATGAGTTATTTATTAGTTAGAACGGATAATTTGAAACTCAAACCTGAAGAGAAAGCTGAATTATTAAACTACGTAAAGCAAATCAGTAAAGTTGATGTTGGGGAAGGAAAATATTCTGATATAGAGACTAATTTAGCAAAAAACAAATTTGGTGGTATGGCGATTGAATTAGAAAATATAATTTTCAGAACAGATGGGAAAGCAATACTAACTAGCAGGAAGACTTTCCTAGGCTCAATTCAACTAAGACAAACAATCGAGAAAAAAGATGATATTTGGATAACAAGCAAAAAAGATAAAATAGTGAAATCTAAATAAAGATAAATAGGAACTAAAGAGTACTGAGTATAAATAGAAAATACTTATTTTCTTCATGTAGTTATATTGGTTGTGGATATATGGAGTACTTTGTAATAACACCAAAAGAAGGCAGCCGAGCATAAAATGTTCGGCTGTCATGATGGGATTGATGAAATGTTGAAAATAAGCAAAGTTATTATAGCGATAATCGTTATCGGCTTTTCTAGTTACCTTCTAATTACTAAGTACTTTGAATTAATGCCTTATTTGATGTTATTTCTGGCGATATTTATGTTGGTGACAGGACTAGTCGAGCATCAAAGAAATAGAAAAGGATTGTGGGGGTATTTAAGTATTTTAGTTTCTTTGTTTATCTTATTTGTCTCTATACAGGGCTTCTTAGGGAGAACGATAGCTGAATAAACTAAAACAACGAGCAGTTATGCGCTTTAAAAGGAGGCGAGTATTTATGCTCTATATCTTTAGCGGGTTGCCAGGTACCGGGAAGTCTACGTTATCAGCAGCTTTGGCCGGAGAGATCCGGGCCACGTATCTGCGGGTAGACGTCGTGGAGCAGGCCATGCGGGTTGCCGGGACCTGGGTTAACGGACCTGCAGGTTATATCGTGTGTTACGAGATTGCTTCGCATAATCTCCGGCTAGGCCTTGACGTGATAGCTGACACAGTCAACCCCATTCATGAAACTCGTCGAGCTTGGCGCGACGTTGCGGAGTCTCTCGGAATTCCGTTTGTGGAAATCGAAGTAGTCTGCTCGGATGAAAGGGAACACAGGTATCGAATCGACACGCGTTTAACCGATATTCCCGATTTTGTTTTACCTACGTGGGATGAGGTTAAGACCCGACAGTATGATGTTTGGGACCGAGATCACATCATTATCGACACAGCTCATCAAACCGTTGTTGAAAGCCTGACGACGCTACGTGAAAAATTGGATCAGGAGCGCAGGAAAGTTTAAATGATTCAAGCGAGAAACGATAGCTCAATTATAATGGATCAATGCAGCCGGTCAGATGATCAGCTGCTACCTGTATTTATCTGAAAGATGGTTTAGATCACTGGGATAATCAACAGTTTGCAGTTTTCGTCCAGGCTTGCAGTAGTTTAACCCACAAATTTTTCCTTCTAAGCAACGATTTTGATTTGAATGACAGATATGAGATTATACGGGGTGTATAAAAACGCCGGTGACCTTAAGCAGGTGACTGGCGTTTCCATTTTACCGTTTCGGCATTTTGCTCTCATCCATGTACAGCAGGTTCCAGCGGTGACCGTCCAGGTCGGCAAATCCTGCGCCGTACATCCAGCCGTCAGTTTCACTCGGCTTGCCAAAGATGCTTCCTCCGGCAAACTCTACTTTTTGAATAAAGGCATCTATTTCTTCTCTACTCTCAGCGCCAATGGAAAATATTACTTCTGCGCTATGGGAAGTATCTGCGGTTTTTGAACCTGTAAATTTCTCAAACGCCGCATCAGGGAACAGCAGAATCGTTGTTTGGCCTATGGCAAGCTTGGCTCTCTCGCTACCAAAGCTCACCGCATGTAATCCAATCTCATTGAAAAAGGCAGTTGACCTCTCAACATCTTTGACCGGCAGGTTAATCCAAATCTCCTGTGACATAGCTGTAGCCTCCTGGAATATATTTTAAACTATTCCTACTATACTCTACTTCTGGCAGCAGAAGCGAATCTTAATAAAAGAAACCCCAAGGTATGACACTCCTGTCATGCATCCTGCGGTTTCCTTAGTAAACTTATTTACTTGTCTGCTCCAGCATCGTCTCCGTCAAGGTATCGATCTGGCCCAGAAATGGACTTCGCATTAAAGATGATAGTTCATGTATGATTGTATTAAATACACAAATCACAAAAAAACCAAGTAAACGATAGTGTTAGAAAAAACAATACTATTGTTTCTCGAAATATATTCAGCGGCATTGCTAAAATAACGGCATGAATGAATCATACAACTTAAAGGGGGAGTGAAAAGTTTGGAGGTTAAGTATAGTATTGAAGATAGTGTACTTATGTTGAACCTTGATAAGGAGTACGGGATGCAGATTGAAAGCGTTCATTTCATCCCTCTGGGGGACTCAGCCTACTCTTATTGGGTGAATTGTGCGAATGGAGAACGATATTATCTGAAATTATTTGACCATCAAAATGACGGACAAAGGAGAAGTATTGAGCGTCTTCGGTTTTACTTACCGTTAACTTGGCAGATGTATCATCAAGGGCTTTTTCGAAACATCACATATCCAATTATAAATCGGAATGGCTGTTTTAAAACAACATTTAATAATATCACAGTGGTATTATTTAACTTTATAGAAGGGGAGATATTGGCTGAAGCATATCCTTTCTCAAAGGAGATTCTTGAGGACATCGCTAAATCAGTGGCTGCAATACAGCTGATTACACCTTTTATAGATAAGACAACGCTCTTGGCAAATACATTTGATATTTCCTTTGAGTCTGACCTTGAGAAGTGTATATCGATGATTGAATGCACCTTAACATTTAACAATCCTATTAAACAGGCTTTACGTCAGGTTGTTTTGTCAAAGAAAGAGCAAATTTTCGACTTATTGAATCTTGTGCGCAAACTTCATGGTATATCAATAGCAGATACTAAAGAGAAAGTTTTGTGCCACGGCGATATTTGGGGAGGTAATTTGATTCGTCATAAAAACGAGTTGTATTTTGTTGATTGGGAATCAGCGATTTTAGCGCCGCCAGAATTTAATTTTGTTAACTATATCGGTGAGGAGTTCGATGTTTTCTTCTCCGCTTACGAAAAGAATATAGGTAAATCTGTGACGTTAAGTCTTGACTTATTACGCTTCTACTCTTATCGTAACCATCTTCGCAATCTAACGAATTGGTTAATGAATATCCTCCATCGCAACACTGAAGAAGTCCAGAATGAAAAGGATTTGGAAAAGATTCTTTATCATTGTATGAACCGTTGGGATAGTATTGAAGCAAATGTTAGGGCTGTGGATGCTTTATTGCAAAAACGAAAATAACAGTCATGTTTGATAGACTGCCGCGGTAGAATACGTAGCACAAGTGACGTCTAGTTTTTCGGGTTTCAGGTCCAGCAGCGGGTCGTGTTCTATACACTATTGTTCATATGCCCTGTGTTATTTGTCCAATCAATGGGTAGGAGCAGAAGGGTTTCGTCGTAACCATATGGCCGAGGTTTTAGTTCTCTTTATTCTTTTGGTTATTATAACTATGGCTTTTGCATGGTAATCTTATCGATTCAGTAAAAAAAGGGCTCCTGGTGAATTTTATCTAGGGGCCTTTTTTTGTTAATGAGTTTGAATTATATTATCCTATATTTTAGAATTTTGGTGAATAAATGATACCGACTTACATTGAACTAACGACGAATGATAGCACTTAACGAGTCCACTCTGAATGAAAAAAGCACCTTATTTAGGTGCTTTTAAAAAATTAACTTCTAGTTTGTACAGCTAACCCACTAAAAGAAATCGGACCAACAACATCAGCTCTTGTATTTGCGGTTTGGTTTTCCGCGGTCACGGTATAAACATGATTTCCTGAACTTAAATTTCTATCGATTGCCTGAAATGTAACAGCATAGTTTTGCTCAGAACCAGCAGATTCAATCCCTTGTTGTGTATTGAAAATTTCTCTGCCATCGCGGAAGACTCTAAAGAGAATTTGAGCAATGCCCGTAATCCCTTTTACACCAACTGTTGCAACCAGTTCAACCCGATTTGGTTGAGCATTGATCGATGGAATTCTTAAAGTAATGGATGCAAGGCGAACCTTTTTTGGAGAACGTGGGATAATGAAAGACCTCGATAAATTAAATCTACTAAGCGGCTGAACGGTTTTTTTGTCAAGAATACGTACCAATTTAATCACTCCTATTTTTTGATACCTCAATATATGAAAAAAAATAGTAGAGTGATTGTGTGAATGATCTAAACTATCATTGATTAATAACTATTGAGTCGCCTTTTCTGTAATAATTCTGATGATTGCATAGCCTGTAACGATAAGTAATCAGCGAACCGATCCATTTTGACCGATATGGGTGGCGACTAACCTAACGAGGAACAATAACTTAATTAATAAATGTAACATCGATTGGCTACCGTAGAATTAAACGGTGGCCTTATTGTTTTTTACAGGCAGAGAGTTGTAAAGCAGGGATTCTTATTGTATTAGCTTTAAACGTTTATTATGAAGATGTGCATAATCCTTGGTATGGATTAGAAACAATAATCTATGGAATCTGTGGTTTAGAGAATATTTACGAAAGACAAAAAAGGAGTACGCCTAATGTTTAAAAATAAAACCCACGTTTTAATGCTTTTGATTTCGCTAACATTACTAACTGCATTTAGTAAACAAGACCCATTTATTGTGAGAAGTGTTGAAACCAATGTATTAAAGACGGCTGGGGTCCTTCGTTATGACATTGTATTAAAGAAATCAAAGGATTTAAAATTAGATTATGATGCTGGTGACTCACCTGGTCACCGTATGTTTCACCATGGAAATGGGATTAACTTTGCTATAAGACCAAATCAATCTTTGGCATCTTTAATGGAACTTGAAAAAAATACAAAGTATGTAAAAATGGAATATCGCGGTGGCGGTAATTCAGGCAATATTAGTGGTGAAGATGAAACTACTCTTAATTTAGAATATGCCATTAAAAAAGGTTCGGATTTTGAAGAGGTAAGGAATTCTGCTCTGGATTCTACATTGCTTATATTAATGGGAAACAAAGTAATTGCTGAAATCCCTCTAAATAAAAAAGAGTAATTTCAACTAACCCAGAACTGTTTACCGGCAGCCGGCCAAATCCGGATTTTGGCGGCGAGTTTAGGAACGGCTCATGCGGTGAGCGGAGACGGGGATCTGCTGAAGTTGAATTTCTTAACCAAACCGGTTAGCGAAAAGACACCGGCAGAAGCCACATTCACCTTATCGAAGGCCATGATCGCAGTGGGTGACGGAAAGGAAACGGAGTTGCAGGCTATTACGCACAACGTCACAGTCACTCATGTAGATAAATCTGCATTAGAAGACTTGATTGCGAGCGCTCAAAGAATCCATGATGCAGCGACAGAAGGCGGATCGGCAGGACAATATCCGGTAGGATCGAAAGCTAATCTCCAAGAGGCGATCAACAAAGCCCAGAGCGTAGCCAAGAATACGGCAGCCACTCAACAGCAGGTGCAGCAAGCGGCTGGCGACTTGAATGCGGCCTTGCAATCATTCTTGAATTCGGTCGTTACCAAAAAACCGGGCGATCTGAACGGAAATGAAATCGTTTCCATCGGTGACTTAGCCATCTTGGCCAAGGAGTATGGAAAAGACTCCACCGATCCGGATTGGGAACGAATCAAGCACATAGATTTCAATGGCGACGGCAAAATTGACATTGCCGATCTTGCGATTTTGGCCAGGATGATTCTGGAAGAGGCATAACGGCATTATATTTGTTTACCCGCCTTGCAACCTATGCATGGCGGGTTTTTCTGGAGCAGCATGACACGACGACTTCATTCAAAATTATTATGAGAAGGAGGCTGCAAGTGGATCTGAAGACTATATGAAACGGCTAGGGGAGGTATAGTAACGTGAGTCGGAGTGCGTAGCGGCGACAGCTGTCGCTAAAAATGGATGTTAAACAAAATGAAAAGCTTCCGACTATGCGGAACAGTAACTGATGTGATGTATGGGATACTGCTGAGCTGCAGGCTGAACGTTCAGGTACTCCAAAAAGGGCACACCACAGGGTTAAACTCAACGAAGGGACGAAGCCTTTAATTTGAAGCCGTTCATACACGTATCCCAAGCTTGGTTAAATCCTCTCCAGTCTTCTCCTTTCGGTAAGAGCACCGAGCTAATTCCACTCAGCCCCCAATCTTCGTAAATCACGTCTTTACGATCTTCCAGGTGGTTATTCACGATCAGAAGATGGAACTTTCCATTCATTAGCCTTTTTAATGCTGCGTGTAGCTCCTGCGCTTCCTTTCTTTTAGAATTGGTTCTAATAAAAAGAATTGGTTGACCTTGAATAGTTCTCAAAAACCGATCTACGCGTCGATTGAGCTTTTGTTTAAATGCAGGATAAGCATCCTGCCATCGCTCCGCAGTGAGATAAAGAGGGAAATCATGGAAAGATATAACGTCATTTGCGTTATCTCTTACAACAAAGCATTCATAGGTAGTGCCAATGAGTTCAAGCTGGCTAAGTTCCATTAATCCGTTGAAACGATGATCTATCAAACGAACAACTCCGCCGATCGAATCGGAAACAAACCAATCTAAGGGACTTGCAAATTTTCGTAAGCCCAGTCTTTTAAGCTGATATGCTGTTTGACATGTGGAACCCAGACTAATGCAGGCCTTATAACCACCTAGGGAATCGCGCCATTTCATAACTTTCACTCCCGTTTCAACAAACGATCTTCTCCACAATGACGAGTAGAATTAAAATATGCAAATATTAAAATTGCGCTTGGGCAAACATACGGCGTAACCGAAAGTCTTTGCTAACAGACAACAACTTGTATGCAAGTTTAGCCTCGGCATAAAGGTTGAGTAATCGTGGGATCGAGCCGCGATGAATCTGAATAAGATGCCGCGTAAATCGTGGCTTTTTTTGTTTTATGGGATAAAGTTCTTGTCAAAACTATTATGAGAAGAACTTTATCCTATTCCCGATTTCGAACGACTTAATTTAGGGCAATATTGTATTTCGCGCAATGAGCTGTGATACGATTATGTAGTAAGCCAATTTAAATCCTTTTAGAAAAGAGAATCTAAGCGATGATCAAAATAATCAGGTCGAAAGTTGAAGCCGAGCTTCAAACCTTTATTGGGACTGATGTTTATATTCACAGCGAAGCAACTTCATTTGTATTCGTACGCAATTTTAAGGTCAAGGTTACCCATGCCTTTATATCGGGGGAAGGGTCATTTCGTGCCGCGCTCCGATTTGATGGGCATGGCTGGCTTCGAATGGAGGCTCTCACGCATTATGAGTTTGATGCGAACGGTCGTCTTTTGTTGGCCGGTTACGATGACAGAGGTCGGATGAATGTTGCACTGCACATAGGAAAGGAGCCGTTTCCAGAATGAACAATACCCATAAAGTGCCATTGAAGAAGCTACTTGCGGTGTTTGCTCATCCCGACGATGAGTCGTTTATTTGTGGAGGTACCCTCGCCAAATACGCCAGTGAAGAGGTTGACATAACGCTAGTGAGCGCTACGCGAGGAGAAATGGGACGACGAATGGGCAATCCGCCCTATCTCAACCGTGAATCCATGGCAGCTGCACGTGAAATGGAACTACGGAATGCCTGCGACTGCTTGGGAATACGCCAGCTGCTATTTTTGGATATCCGTGACAAGACGGTTGAGTTTGTGGATGAGAATAGCTTGTCAGCACGCATTGCGGCTCTCATCCACGAAGTTGATCCCGATGTCGTGCTTACGTTTCACGAAAAGCTGGGTGGACACCCAGATCATTGTGCAATTGGGAAGGCGACGACGGCAGCTTTTCAAAGAACAGCTCAGCGGGGAGCATTATATTTCATTACGTTTGGTGACGCGATGGAGCATCCGGAACGATATGGGTATTCCCGTAAGGACGTTGTCAAAGTCGATGTGCATGCTCACTTGAATGCAAAGCTTGCCGCGTTTCGTGCCCACCGGTGCCAAACCGAAATCGACGAATGGGTATGGCTGCCCGACCATGAGGCAAGAGCGAGATTCGGTAAATATGAATATTTTTTGAAGGCGGATAGGGAGTCTTCGGCAAAAATTCTCGATGATTTGTTTTAGCATTATTAAATATGATTGATAAAGGGGGAGAGGGGCATAGTATCCAAAAGTGAATTTGGATACTATGCCCCTTCTTTACTTTTCACTTCCCTAATTTTTGCTGCAGATATAGAATGGCATCCCGAAGCAGCTTGGTGCTAGCACTATCCATATACTTGCCGTCTTTGATGACAACATCAAAGTTAGTCGGATCTTTAAGCTGACTTTGGTTTAGCAGTTTCTGAAGCACAGCAACCATATTTTGCAAGCTGTTATAGGTGCTTTGGTTTTTGAAATAACCTATATTCCATAATAAACGAAGCAGATCGTCCAAATGATCGAGATCCATGATCACCTTCAACACAAAGGTGCGTACGATCGTATTGCCCGCGTTATCTGTTGCCGTTACTTCTAACGTATGCTGACCTAACCACAAGCTAAGCGGTTGGAGGTTTATGTTAGGGTTAACAAAAATGCCGTCCAGTTTAACCCTAGATGAGGCTATTCCACTTAAAGCATCTGTGATACCAACATTCATGACAAACGGATCCGTCCAAAAGACAGTTAAAGGACCGGCAATGTTGATTTCAGGAGCTTGCGGATCGTAGCGTACTTCCGCAGAGTGGTTAACTTCTTGATTGCCTGCAGCATCTATGCTGTAATAGTGAATCGTGTTCACACCGTAAGTGTTTACCGTAACCGAGGTTCCAGCACTTGCAGTTTCCTCATTCATTGAGTAAAAGGTCTGTTGTACACCGCTCAAAGAATCATAAGCCGCTATTGTGACGGTTTGTGGTATACGTTGCCACCTTTCTAATGAGGTGTGTGTGGTTGTTGGAGCGGTTTTGTCGATTCCTATAATTAAATCTTTGGGCAATTCCTCGTTATTCATCACATCAATGGAGCGGTATTGGATTTGATAAATCCCTTCATCGGCGAAGGTGACCGGCTGATCCGAGACAGTCTGCCAGGCTTCAGATCCTCCCAGAATACGGTATTCTGTCCGCTTGATTCCTACACCAACGGTAGGATGTGTGACCGTGAAAGCAACCCGCACATTTTGCCTGTTAAAAATACCGGAACCCGTTGCTCCGTCCGCTGTCGCTGTGGTCACAGGAGGGGAGATATCCCTCTTAGTCACCTGAAACGTAATCTCCTTCGTGTTGTTCGTGCGATCCATCTCAGTGAATCGCCCGATATCATTGATATTGACGCTTAATTGGTAGGTGGCTTCTCCATTAGGCACTTCCCAATAGCCATTTTCACCTCCGGCATTCGTATACAGTGTTGCACTGCCGCCAACTGGGATAGATTGATTATACGTATCCGTATAGCCGAACGAACCGCCGTTCAAACCAAATACAGCTCCTGTAATTTGACCGGCTGGAGTAGGGAGAAGACCGACGTTTTTCACCGTGACATAGAAACGAACTCCTGTTTGCCCGGCATAAGGATTGGCTGGATCCGTTCCAAGTTCGGTCACGATAAGATCAGGGCCCGGTATTAAGGGCTGGCGTTCCAAACTCAAAAACTCAAACGATTGATGGATAACTCGGCCGTTTTTAGCGACAACTTTAATGATGTGGTTTGCCATAGGGAGGCCCGTTTTTTCGAAAACCACCTTCTTCGCGCCTTGTGTGTTTGCCGTTTTCAAATCAACAGTTGCTTGCAGGACATCATCGATGTAGACGTCTGCCGCTCCTAAAGTAGACTCAATATCGGAGTACCAACGAATTCCCGTGCCTTTAAAACCCATAGCTGCGTAATCACCCAGTGTTGTCGTTTCATGAAGATCCGCTCCATTTGCTCCGAGTGCGAAGGTAGCAGAGGAATAATACGTATTTGTACTGGAATGAATGACATTCGTCCAAAGTGTTTGAGGCGTTTCATCCAAGAGGCCTTCTGTCAGCTCAAACCAATCGAAGTAGGCGAATACATTATCACTGCTCTTAACGATAGATAGCACCAGATTGCTCACGTCCGAAGGCATCATGACGTTATATTCGATTGTTGTATAGACGTTAGGCTCCGTTCCAGGCAAATCAAGGGTCCGAATCAACTGATTGTTGAGTACGAGATTGACCTTTTTGTTCGCAGCAGAACTATATTTGAGCTTAAGAATATAATTGGTATTTGCCTTAACAGGAGGTTTCAACAAGTTCATTCGCCCTTGCGTATAATACATCCCAACGAATGTGCCATGATGTGTCACTCCTTCCAGTTCCGTTTGTTCCGCTTCCACATGTAAAGCTCCCGTAGACGTAGTGGTAAAAGGGGAGGCTGGTAAAGATAAGGAAGATATGGCTATTGGGGCGCTCGACAAGGATTCATTGCCCGAATTATCATAAGCAATAAGCGTATAAGTATGAGCGCTTTCAGGACTCACATCTTGATGTGAATAGCGTGTTACTGCTCTAGGAAGCTTTGCAAGGAGTACGCCGTTATCGTACAGCTTATATCCAGCCACTTCTGCATTATCCGTAGAAGGTTGCCATGTCAGCTTGATTTGTTTGTATGAAACCGCCCGTGCTTGTAGAGTAGGTGTGTTCGGTATGGAATTCTCGTACGGAGTCAGAATGTACTGAACGGCTTCACCGGGCTGGATCGTTTCCGATAACTGCGCGCCCGAAGCGGCATCAATGATGGTAAAACTGCGAGCAGCCGCATACGTATTGCCAGCGCCAAAGCGTTCTGCCGCATACTGAGTGTTAGCAGGCAGTGTAACGTTAACGTTCATCGTGACCGGAGACGTTTCAAAATTAACAAAGTTGAGCAGAATTTTATTGGATTTCGCTCCTGTACTGCTTACACCAAGCGTTGATGTATCCACCGCACGGAAGTAAGCTTTTTTCCCAGCAAGCTCATTCTGATTTGTATACACATAAGGGAGTGGTTTGCCATGAGTACTGTAGGCAAGCGCTAAGCGGCGGAAAATTTTCAAGCGCGTTTCATCGGGATCGCTTGCGTTCAACCAAGCTTCAGCATCGTCAGCTGATTTCATTTCGATGTCCTCTTTGAGCAAGCTATACTCTCGGAAGTAAGCTGCATGCTGCATAATGTAATCAAGGTAGCCAATCGTACTGCGCGTTTCCCGATCGAAGATGGAGGCGAAGCGATGGGGGAAGGTGTCATAACGGTTATTATCGGTATGAAAATCATTCGCTCCCGTTTCACTCATCATCATCGGTTTAGCCAGTCCGTCTCCCTGATAATCAGGATAGGTTTTTAGTGTTTCTACGAGGGCGCCACCCTCACCACTTGAAATCCCGCTTAAGGTATAGCTGTGACCATTTGTCATATCGGTATAATCTTCAATCTGTTTGCGATAGGCAGGATCGCGCTCCCAGCCATCCGGGATGCCTTTGGAGGGCCAGTAGGCCCAACCTGGAGAAACCGCTTTCAACCATGGGTTTAGCAATGGCTTTTGCTCACTAACATACTTGGCAAGAGCCAAATCAGCAGCAAAGGCATTGTTGAAGACGCCAGGTTCATTATCAAGTTCCAGGTATTCAAACAAATCCCCATTTTCCGCGATGAGATTGTTATAATACTCTTTCAGCTTCTCTGGGACAACACCAGACGAGAGCTCCGGATCTTTGATATAAGTTCCGAACGGCAGCAGCACGGGTGCCAAATTCAAATCGCGCAAGGCTGTCAGCCATTCACGCGAAAATTGACTGCTACGTATGACGTTCCCGCTGTAGGCAAGTCCCAGCCACTTCGTTACTTCCATCGTTTGCAAGTCGCGGTCTTTCAACACATGCGACACTAGCGCCGTTCCCAGACGAATATATCGTCCGTGAATGGGTTCTGTTGCTGGAGCTCCCAAAGCCTCAAGTTTGGCATAATCCCACTCAAACCAATGAAATTCATCACCTTCCGTTCCCGCATACAAACCTCGATCCAACGAAAGCTTCAGTTCATTAGATCCAACCTTCAGCATTTCCTTAGGAATATACAACTCGTAAGTTTCTTTGAATTTCCGATTCGTATTTCCGCCGTTAAGGCCAACAATCTGGATTAAACCGGCCATCGTATCATTGGAAAATACAGCTAGCTGTGGAACGGAAACATACGCATCTAAGCTCCTGAAGCTGAATTGTACGCCATAATCCGGAATCGCGGCGAGGTTGTAAGTAATAACCATAGTACCGTTGCGGCTAAGCTTTAAGCCTTTGGATAACGAACTCCAATCTGTGCGAGTAGCCCAGTCAGAAGGGAGGTTGAAGGACTCAATTGGAGTCGTTTTATAATCGCTAAATTCAGTTGATAGCTGATTATCAAGCCCAATCCTCCAAAGCGTCGTATACACGGGCACGGGCTCCACAGCTTTCGTTAAGGTGTAAAAAGTAGTTGAAAACAGGGTTTTTCCAACTGGCTGCGCAGATGTTTCTTTCAACCGAACTTGGATTTGTCCTGTCGTATAATTGATATTATCCAACTGAAGCGGGTTCACTGTTACGGTTTGCCAGGTGTAACCGCGATCCGTGCTGTATTCATAGGCTGCCAAATCCGAATAACCGGGGACAAGCGTCCATCCGAATGTATTCGCTGTGTCGTCCTGGACGGGATTTGTTGGCGCATCTGGGAGCACGTAGGGTGTCAAGTATGCCCCGGGTATCACTTGTTGGGCTATACCCGGACCTTGCCAAGCGACAGCTAAATTGTCATTCGAGGTGTTTTCTTTGTGAATCGCCTCGATATAATATCTTTTGCCACTTGATAGCGGAATGACCACTGATTTCTGAGTAGGGGACTTGTTCCACTCTCTGGGCTTGGCGAAGACTGTGTTCCATGCGATTTTCTCTTTGTGCGCAGGATCGCCATCTGGACTTAGCCATAACTCGGAGCTGTCATCCGCAGCAATCCAGAAGGTGTATCCACCGCTAACTGGCGGCGTCAGAAAACCATAAACGCGAGAACCATAGAGATCTCCCGTATTGTTCGGTGTCTCAAAGTTAGCGAGTAACCTCGAACCCGACGGAGGCGTGTTTAATGGAATCTGTTCTACTTTCCCGCCAGGAATATTGTTCCAATAGTCTTGGGTAATACCTGTTCCCGCAGCCAAAGCACGGTAAGCAGGGAAGAAGGGGAGCAGGGAGACAATGATTGCCGACAGAAGGATTGAAACTAGGAGTTTTGACTTGTGTAGGGATCTCATAATTACCTCCAAATAAATGGATTATCAATAGGATTCCCTAATCCTATCCGGGGTCCACGTCATGTGTAGGCGGTGCTCCGACATAGCTAACTTAGAAGCACCGCTACTCCTTCGTTCTATTTCAATTCATTCTGAGACTGTTCAGCGAATTTGTATAGATCATCAATACTAAATGCCTTGGTTTTGTTATTCTCATACCATTTGGCATAATAATCATCGACTTGCTTGCCGCCTGCTTTTTCCCAGATATCCTTGGCATCCTTCACAGCTTGCTGTGCGGTATAGCCAGTGCCGCCTACCAATGCTTTCAACCAGATATCACCTTTGTCGATGTTGTTGGATTTGCTTGTGCTTTTGACAATCGCTTGCAGATCATCAGGCAAGACCGGTAAGAAGTCATAACCGAGAGAAGGAATAGGGCGATCTTTATTGATATAGATTTCTTTGGATTTAAGGTTAATATCGAGCAGTTCTTTTTGCGTAGGCACTTCAGGGCGAAGGTTCACCAGATACACTTCCGCGCATTTGCCCAGCAACAAATCGGATCTCATCATATTTAAATCGTCGGTGTAGAGCTCTTTCTTATTTTTCTCCGTATCAATAGGCTGCAAACAACCGTTCGAACCCATTTGCGAATGTGTACCCTCGATTCCGTTTTTCAGCAAATTGGCATGTTCGGGAGCTACCATCCAGTCTATATATTGCATAATCGCTTTCGGATCTTTAGCTTTGGCGTTGACAACACCGACCATTTGAACGGGTGTACTGATAATGGGGCTGAACTGACCGAATTGGCTTTTCGGTAATGCCATTGGAATGACTTTAGCCGTAGGATTGTTCTTCTTCAAAGTTTCATAGTTCGAGATGGTAAACCATGCACTGTCGATCGCAAAAATCCCTAATTTTCCATTCATGAAATCCTGGATGCCTTTTTGTCCGTTTTTATCTGTAAGAAAGTCCTTATCAACTAAACCGTTGTCAAACAAACGTTTCTGGAATTCGACAGATGCTTGGAGACGATCCCAATCATGGACGAAAGTACCGTTTTGTTCAGCCCAATCGATCGAACGCCCGAAGATATGGCTGATCACGGAGAAGCCGACCCCGCTCAGATTGATACCGAACGTATCCTTTTTACCGTTGCCGTCTGGATCTTGGTTCACGAATGCATTGGCCACGTTATACAATTCCTCTGTCGTCGTAGGGACTTGCAGGTTCAGCTTCTGCAGCCAATCCTCACGGATTAAGAGACGATGATGCGGGGCCACGACATTTAAGCGTCCAATTTCATAAAATTTACCATCTTCCTTCGTTCCAATCTTGCGCAGTAGAGGGTACTTCTCCAGAATTTGTTTGTAGGTCGTGCTGTACTTTTCAACCATCTCATCAATCGGCATCAGAAGCTTCTGCGAATACCAGCTGTTCCTGTAATTGGCATCATACTCCAGAATCAAATCCGGTGCGCTTCCTGAGGCAAACAAGGCATTAAATTTTGGGAATGACTCCCAACGGGGAACGGGTGTGTATTTCACATCGACAGGACCGTTCTTGTTGATCCACTCCACCCAACGGTTTTTATCCCAGTTGCCTTCCTCTGGAGGAATATTGCCCCGATCATACACGGAAACGTTAATCGCGCCTCTTTTAGTAGGTTCGGTTGCTGGGGTCGCATTCGGATTTGACGATGTACCTGGATCGTCGACTTTGGGTGTGGAGCAGCCCGCCAATACTGCGACACAGACTAGTGTAGACAGTAGAGCTTTCTGCTGATCCTTGCGTAACATAAACATGGATATACCCCCCTTAGATAATTCGTTTCCAAAAACATCTCAAGTTAGGTTGTGTTGTCTTTCGTCTTATCCTTTAATCGCACCGATCATAACCCCTTTTACAAAATACTTCTGCAAGAAAGGATAGACGATGAGCATAGGCACAATGAGTACGATCACGCCGGCCGCTTTGATGGATTCTGGTGTCATTTGCTGCAGATCATCCGGTCTCACGGAGTTAAGCTCTTGAAGAATGGATTGGCTGGCGACCATTTGTTGAATCATAACGGCCAAGTTCATCCGAGTGCTGTCATTGATAAAAATAAGTACATGTAAGAAGGAATTCCAATATCCAACGCCATAAAATAAAGTTAACGTTGCCAAAACGGGGAGGGATAGAGGGAGAATGATCCGCGTGAGAAGTCGCCATTCGCCGCAACCATCTATGCGTGCTGCCTCTTCAAGCTCTTCAGGCACGTTCATAAAGAAGGTCCGAAGCACGAGCAGATTAAATGCGTTGATCAGTCCAGGCATCCAAATGGCGCCGTAAGTATCCAATAAGCCAAGACTTTTCACAATCAGGAAAAGAGGAATTAATGGTGTACCGAACAGCATGGTAAATACAATTGCCAATGTAAAAAAACGACGCGCATAGAAATATTTCTTGGCTAACGGGTAAGCCGCCATGATGGTAAACCACATGCTGAGCACAACGCCTACAACGGTAATCACGATGCTATTGCGGAAAGCTTTTACTATATTCGTGCCCGTGTATAAGGCCTTATACGCTTCCATTGTCCAGCCTTGCGGCCAGAGAGTAACATGCCCGGATACAATCGCCTGATAGCTGCTCAGTGATAAAGATATAATATGCATCAAGGGAAGCACGCAGCTTAGAGCTGCAAGGCCAAGGAACATATAATTGAGCGTGTAAAAGATTTTCTCATCCCATGTTGGTTTCATGAGGGGGGAGGCTCCTTTCTTACCACAGTCCTTGATCGAATTTACGGGCCAGTTGATTTGCAAGGACGACGAAGAAGAAACCGACCAGAGATTCAAACAACCCAACCGCCGTAGTTAAACTGTACTGTCCTCCCTGAACGCCTACGATATAGATATAGGTGCTGATGACATTCGAGACATCCGAAACGGCTGCATTTTGGAGCGTGTACACGTGATCAAATCCGACTTCCATGACATTTCCCATACTCAGAATCAGCATGAGAATAATTGTGCTGCGAATGCCAGGCAGCGTGACATACCAGATCTGCTTCCATTTGGACGCTCCGTCGATGCTGGCAGATTCGTACAGATGCGTATCGATCGAGGTAAGAGCCGCCAGATAGATGATCGCTCCCCAACCGGCTTCCTTCCAAATCCCAGAACCCAGGAAGATAGCTATCCAGCTATGTTCCTGATACAAGAAGGCAGTGGTGTGACCCGTCCATAGCTCCAATAGCTTGTTAACGATACCGGATTGCTGGGAGAAAATCGTAACGACAATGCCTCCGACAATGACCCATGAAAAGAAGTGAGGAACATAGATCAGCGTCTGCACAATCTTTTTGAACCGCATGGCGCGAACTTCATTCAGTAAGATGGCAATGATAATTGGAAAAGGAAATCCAGCGGCAATGCTTAATAAGCTCAATGTGACGGTGTTGCGGATGATAGTCAGCGTCTGGGGTTGGCTGAAAAGTGCCTTGAAATACTTGAGGCCAACCCAAGGGCTTCCCCATATGCCATCCATCAAGTTATAGTTCTTGAAGGCAATAATATTTCCTAGTATTGGAAAATATCTAAAGATAATAAAGTAAGCAATAACCGGAACAAACATAATCAACAGCGGCATATTTTGCTTGAAACGACGACGGGGCTGCAGCGACTTTGCAGTAGGGTGGGTAAATCTTCGAGAAGTAATCATGGGGGCTGATTGAATGTTGTCTAGCGGTGTATGTGGCATCGTTTTTTCACCTTCTTTCGTGTATAAATTGAACCATCTTTTGTCCCTTGCCGTCGATGGAATCAATGTACCTCAGAGGTGCAATCTTTCTCAATATACATGAATTAGTGAATAAACTCTTTTGAAATCCCTTGCTGTACAAGGCTTGTGAGGATTTGACACCGAGGTGAATAAACAACAATTAACGAATAAACTTTTCTTGAAAAATGGCATTATTATTACTTCCGGTAGTCGCCAGGCGTGACGCCCGTATATTTCTTGAAGGCACGAATAAACGATATAGCATGCGTGTATCCAACCTTGACCCCAATGTCCTGGACGGAGTAACGACTGCTCTGTAGCAGCTTCTGCGCTTGTTCCATCCGGATCTTAACGAGATAATCGACGAATTTTTCGCCAAACTCCTCTTTGAATGCGCGGCTGACATGCGAGGCATGAAGCTGAAATTGCTCGCTAAGCGAGGTAAGCGATAACTCTGGATCTGTATAGTGCGTCTCCATGTAGGTGCGAATCTGGTTCATGACTGCATGCGTGCTTCTGTCTTCACGAATACCAGCCATCCGCTGCGACACTTCTTCTAATAGGTGAAACCACTCTGCATATAATTCTTCGATCGTATCGAACTGTTCAATGGCGTCGTTCAGCTGGGGCAGTACGATTAGCCATAACTCCCGCAGCTCAGCTGAGAGCTCCATCATTTCCCTGTGTAAATAATAAACTAAATAATTCATGAGATTCCGGATCTCATCGTATGAGAATAACCCGACTTTTAATTCGGTGAAAATTTGCTCAAAGTGCAGCTTCCAACCCTTGTCTCCCAAACGAAAACACTGAGCAAGTGATTTGATCATAGGCAAGTGCTTATACATTTCCTTCTCTGCGGACGCTTCGGATTCCCAATGATACAGAACTCGATTCGTCCCTAAGGTCGATTTGAAGCGAAGAACATGGGTGGCAGCCTCGTAGGAATGAACAAGCTCCTGAACTTGTCCGACCACATGCCCGACTCCCAGAGTAATGCGAAAATGCAGATGCTGCGCGACCCAGGAGCGAACATTTTCGCACAGATTGGCTGCGAGCTTCTCACTGTTTTTGACATTCTCATCAGCAAATATCACAACACTAAGCCTATGCGTAGCCGTCCATTCCGCCCACACAATCAGGCTAAGCAAGTCAGCTGTTTCATAAACGATCCGGCTTAGTACAAATTTGAACAGTTCTTGATCCTTTTGAGAGAACATTCGGACTACTTCCATATATTTATCCATCTCGATGACTGCTGCAGCAAGTTGACCGAAGCCATAAGGCAATTCCAGCCGATTCATCTCGGCCTTCCACTCTTCATCATCTACCACCCGACTGCCCTCCAGCCATTCTTTGAAAAAGTGCCTCTGTCTGAATACGATATCTTCCTCATGCTGCTTCTCATAGCGGCTGGATAACTCCATGAGATTGCTTATGACTCGATCAATATACTGGAACTCGTCTTTTTTCTTACCCTCCATACCCATTGACTTCAGTTTGGAATATGCATGGATTCGGGACATAATCAACTTAATCGGCTGATAATTACGATGTGTCACATAGGTCATCCAGACCCCGCCAAGAACAACCATAACCAGTCCCATTCCGATCCATACATAAGAGAAGACAGAGGTGAAGGTAAATAAATACTCATCGTTGAGACCACTGCGGTATTCCCAGTTTGTATAATTGGAATGGATACGAGTCAGCTCAGATCCTCTTTTCCTAGATCCTACAGCTCCATCTGCGTTTCCGGAAGCCATCAGCTGGTTGCCTTCGGGATCATATACTTTGATGAAGCTGATCTTTGAATTGGACATTTCACCGACCATTCCTACAATAGAATCCAAACTGATATTGACAACAATGATGCCTTTTTGCCCGGATAACAGAGGAATCTTTCGTACTAACGAAATGACAACCTTACGTTGATCAATCTCAGTAAATTCTTTAAAGATCCGCTGATTTGTCAGCTGATACTTAGAAGGGCTCTTTATCATCTCTTCGATAAAGGCTTTATCGCCGAAACGGTCTGCTGTTATCATCGTGTTTGGACTAATGACCATTTGATCGGAAACCCGGTAGAAATAAACCGAATCAATAAACTTGTTGTAGTTCATCATGCCCCGAATCAATTCTGTGACTTCATAAGCGGAGTAATAGGGATTTCCTTCAAATCTGTTGTCAAAAAACTGGTCAATCCGCTGATTTGTCTGCAATTCCTTGATCACATATTCATCTATCGTCTTCAAGGTATAGTCAACCGACTGCATGATATGTAAAGCATACGTTTTATTTGCATTTTCAGCTTCTTTTTTGGACAATTGGCTGATCGAAAGAATAATAAGCACTATGAGTACAGAAGTGATCATGAAAAATACAGGCAGATAAGAGAATAGAAGCCGATAAAACCATGGTTTGGTCATAAAAACGCTCCTCTAAAATAATCCATATGCAATGAAATAACAGTTCTGCTTCATACATTTGCGACCTTTCACTGTCGTACTTTATATGCAAAATATTCAGGGATCATGCTTGTATAAGTGAATACGCTTGATACAGGCATTTCAATACATTAAACCTTAACAGGATAGTTCCAATATGTGGAAACATATAATTGGTAATAAATAATGGACTCTGGTGAAAACAAAGGTCTGCAAAGGGAGTACTACTGTGATTTTAATTTTGCAGCTAACAAAAAATAGGGAGGAGGATTAATTACCACGACATGGTATAATATGGAAGTCCATTCTAAGAGACGAGGTGAATAGACCATGACTGATTATACGAAAAGTAACCGCGTGCATTGGAACGCCCGCACTGCCGTCAATGCCGCCAGATACGATATCGCTGGGTTCAAAGTAGGCAAATCTACTCTGAATCCGATTGAACTCGAGGAACTGAACGATGTAGCGGGTAAGTCGATGCTGCACCTCCAATGCCATTTTGGTTTGGATACGCTCTCCTGGGCTCGTCTTGGTGCTCACGTTACCGGGGTAGATTTTTCCGAGGATGCAATCGCGCTCGCCGAGCGTTTAACTCAGGAAACAGGTTTAGGCGCGCGTTTTATGTGCACAGATATCTATAAGTTGCCTCAGGTACTCGAAGATAAGTTCGATATTATCTATACGACAGGCGGTGTCTTGTTTTGGCTCTCCGATCTGGGTCAGTGGGCGAAGATCATCGCGCATTTCCTCAAACCAGGAGGCATCTTGTACCTTCAGGAGGAGCATCCGTTTCTCAATGTCTTTGATGATTCTGCCGATGTAACGGATTTGCACACGCGCTACCCATACTTTCATACGGAGCAACCCATTCGGATCGAGGGTTTACTGCCATTTTCCGATCCTGCGGCCAATCAGCGGAGCGTCGAGTATTCCTGGAGTTTTAGTTTCAGTGATATCCTGAACGCCTTGATCGCTGCCGGCTTGCGCTTGGACTATCTTCATGAGTTCTCCCATGGGAGCAACCGACGTTTCCCGTTCATGGTGCAGAGCGAAGAGGGGCGATGGCGATGGAAAGACTCCACCAACGATATTCCACTTACGTTCTCGTTGCAGGCCACAAAGGGATGATGAAAGTATCAAAGTGCGTCCTCCTATCCCCAGTGGTGTGATCAAGCAGCAGCCAAACCCAATCCTTCTCCTGATTGCGGACAAGTGAAAGCACCTAGAAACGGTTGCTCTCACTCTGTCCGTTTTTTTATGCTGATTGTATTGGAATTGTGCAAGGCCGTACTTACTTAATATCTTATAAGAAATTCTTGAAATTACAGAAATTTATCCAATAGGGGGATGCTATTATACAAATATAAATAAAGACGAGGTGATGATATGCAAGCGAAATTGGCAGCGGACGCCATTCCCCTCCCCAAAAAGCGGAATTCATGGATAAGAACGATACAAAAGTATAAAGTGATGTATGCTCTTTTATTCCCGGCATTAGTTTACTTTGCAGTATTCAAATACATTCCTATGGCGGGAATCATTATTGCTTTTAAAAACTATAACCTGGCTTTGGGACTATGGGATAGCCCATGGGTGGGATTGAAAAACTTTAAAGATTTTATTAACGGTGTTTATTTCTGGGACATCATGAGAAATACGATTATCATATCGCTGTATAAGTTATTGTTCGGTTTCTCCGCTCCCATCGTACTAGCTTTGCTTCTCAATGAAGTTTATACCCAATGGTTTAAGAAAATCGTACAAACGATCACATATTTGCCCCATTTTCTGTCATGGGTCATTGTTTATGGACTGATGGTGGCATTATTAGCCCCAGGTGATGGCCTTTTTAATATGATTTTGAAGGAAAATGGTGTTGGGCCCATATCTTTTCTAACGGAACCTGCTTGGGGCAGACTTCTGATCATCTTATCTGAAATATGGAAGGATATTGGATGGGGAGCGATATTATACCTTGCCGCATTAGCAGGAATCGATCCAAGCTTATATGAAGCGGCTCGAATTGATGGCGCTTCCAAGTGGAGACAGCTATGGCATGTCACATTACCCGGCATTCGAGGAGTTATTATTCTGATGCTGATCCTTAAATTAAGCCATATTCTGGATGCTGGCTTTGACCAAATATTCATGTTTGCTAACAGCTTTAACCAGGAGAAGATCGATATTATCGACACGTGGGTATACCGTGAAGGGTTGGAGCGACTTAAGATTGGCTTGGCTACTGCTGTGGGATTATTTAAAGCTGTCATCGGATTTGTTTTAGTTTTGGCTGCGAACAAGCTCGCTAAAAAATTCGATGGGCAAATTTGGTGAGGTGGTTTTCGTATGATTAATCTGACAATCGGGGAGAAAGTATGGCAAGCAGCCGTTTATATGATTCTTATTGTGCTATCCCTACTTTGTTTGCTTCCCTTTCTATATGTGGTTGCTGTTTCCGTGACGCCAGAATCGGAAGTGTTAAGAAAAGGAATTGTTATTATACCAGAATCCTTTACCCTTGTAGCCTATAAAGAAGTATTCATTTCTCATGGTATAGGGCAGGCGTATAAAATTACTTTGTTTCGAACGATTGTAGGCACTGCGCTAAATGTGTTTTTTACGATAATAGCGGCTTACCCGTTGTCCAAAAAATATTTGCCGGGACGAAGCTCATTTTTAATATTCATTGTGTTTACCATGATGTTTGGCGGAGGATTAATTCCGACTTATTTGTTAATCCGCTCACTGGGATTGCTAAACAGTCCGTGGGTATTGATTATTCCGCATCTTATTAGTGCATTTAATCTGGTGATCATTAAAGGCTTTTTCGAGCAATTGCCTGCTGAAATCGAGGAATCGGCGAGGGTAGATGGCGCAAGTGAACTTCAGTCGCTATGGAGGATCATTTTACCCCTGTCCTTACCCGTCCTTGCCACAATTTCTTTATTTTACGCAGTGGGGCATTGGAACAGTTATTTCGATGCTATTGTTTACTTGAATGATTCGAACTTAATGCCGCTTCAAGTTGTCTTGCGCAACATTCTGCTTAACGTCGCAACACAAAGCGCTGATTCGATTGCCAATTCCGGTACGGTTAGCAAGTTCGCTGTGCAAATGGCTGCTGTCGTCGTGACTACGGTTCCTATTTTGATCGTTTATCCATTTATGCAAAAGCATTTTACTAAGGGTGTGCTCATGGGATCGATTAAAGGTTAAAAGGCAATTCCTACCTAGGTTGTTGCGGGGACACCGTGATAATATATATACATGCAAAAGGAGAGGTCAATATGCAACGTAAAAAGATTTCATTTACTGTTCTGGCTGCTATAGTAGGGCTGGGAACGCTATTGTCAGGATGTGGGGACGCAGAAGAAGTTAAACCGAAAGCTTCGAGCAGCCCTCAATCCGAGGCTAACAAGTTTGCGAACAAAATGAAAATCTCGATGTTTAACCAAGGTACTTTCAATGCTGCCGCTCCGATACCTCCACGTGATGAAGATATTCAACGCCAAATGTTGGAAAAGGCAATGAACATCGACTTGGATATGATGATTCCTCAAGCTGGGCAAGCAACAACCAAACTGAACACGCTCATTGCAGGCGGGGATATTCCAGATTTGCTCTTCTTGAAAAGTCGGGCCGATCTCGCGCAATATTATGATCAAGGTGTTCTTGCGGATTTGACGCCTTACTTGGATCAATTTCCTGAGTTGCAGAAGCGTTTCGGTAAAGACTCTTGGGATGCGACGTCATATCTGGGAAAAACCATTGGCGTTCCGGGTTATGATAATGTAAACGGGATCAGTCGAAGCTTCTTTATCCGCAACGATTGGCTGAAAAAGCTGAATATGAAAGTGCCGACAACTCCTGATGAGCTGTTCGAAGTAATGAAAGCCTTTACAGAGAAAGACCCGGACGGAAACGGCAAAAACGATACGTACGGATTCATAGGCGGTATGAATAAAGAAGGCAATCTACAAACCTACGGCTTCGATAGCCTGATGTGGATGTTCGGCGTTAATCCGCCTTCAGCCATTGAAGTGAAAGACAATAAACCGGTATTCCTTTTTATCGATCCCAAAATGAAAGAGGCGCTCGCTTACATCAATAAAATGATGACAGCGAAAGTTGTCGACCCCGACTGGGTGACGATGAATACACCAGATTTGTTAGACCAAAAGTTATTTAAAGGTAAAGTTGGCTTCATGATTAGAGATGCCCGCAGATTGGAACCAGATTATCAGCAGAAGATGAAAGAAATCGGCGGAGAGATTCCGGAATGGATCGTCATTCCTCCAATGAAAGGGCCTTACGGTGATCAAATCGTGGAGAGAAAATCGTTCCAAGGCAATTCATGGGCCATTTCCAAGAAAGCGGACAAGGAAAAAATCATTCGGATCTTGTCTATGCTGGAATATCTCTTTACGGACAAAGAAGCCTATCCGAATTTTGCATACGGAATTAAAGGGATTCATTGGGATGTCGTAGACGGCAAGATCAAAAATAAAACCTCTGAATTATCCAAGGAAATGAAAGAAAAGTACCTATGGGTCGATCATTATAGAATGCCGCGCCGAGGCGATGATGCCGAGTACTTCAGCTTCCAGAATCCGAAGACGACAGAAGCGTTCACGAACAATCAGCAATATGTAGGTCTTACTTTACCCGGAAATTTATTGACTGCAGACCCTAGCGATACCTTGGCAGCTGACCGCACACGTTTCATTAATGAAAGCTTAGTCAAATTTATGTCGGGCAAAGACCCTCTTACGAACTGGGATCAATTCCTCAAAACATTGGATACCAAGTTTGATATGCAAACATATAAGGATACAGCGGTTAAGCAATTTAAAGAAGCAGGCTTAATCAAGTAAATAAACAAAGAGAGTGGCGATAAATTGCCCCTCTCTTTGTTGTCCTATGCTATTCTTAGTTTAATACAGAATTAAAAGGAAGATGACCGATGCGAAGAAGAATCAGCTTGCCTTTAAAATTATTTTTTATCGTGTTTGCGTTTGTATTAAGCTGCATAATCTTAGTAAGCCAATTGTCCTATCGCTATGTCCAAAAGGAAATAAGAACCAATGACATATATTATACAAATCAAATATTGGATAAAGTTGACCAGTATTTAACGGTTAATTTTTCCTCTTTCCAGACAATTTTGTTCTCGGTCGAAACATCGGTGAAAGCAAACATTAACAATACGGAAGTGATTAAAAAGCAATTAAGAGAGCTGTATGAGCTCAATAGTAATTACGTCAGTAACATTTACTTAATCAAGAGCGATTTATCCATTCTAGGCGGAAGTACGCCCACGCGAATTTTCGATGAACCTTTATCTGACAGAAAACCTTTGTTTGATGCGGTCGACAAGAACAGACGGACTACATTTGTCAGTGATCCTTATAAATCTAAGTATTCCGGCTGGACAGTTACGATGGTTCGATATCTGAACGACTCTCCGTTTCCTATGGCCATTGCAGTAGATTTGGATCTTAATGCCATTGAAGAAACCTTGTTCAAGATTAATAAAAAAGAACAAATGAATCTGGCTCTGATCACCACAACGGGTAAAATTATTGCCGGATTTTCGGAAAATAGAGGACCCCTAATATTCAAGATCATACGTTTTCAATCGGAGAAACGTCGGCGGAACAAATTCTTGATACTACGGGAACGAGCCTTCAACTGCATACCAAGTATGGCATGCCGGTCTCCATTTTGAAGAAATCGACAGAGAAATTCAATTGGTCTATCATCTCGATCAACGATGAATCTCGCTTGGAAGCTGCGTTGTCCAGATTGGAAACCTATTATATTGGGCTTCTGGTTGCCGGTCTTCTATTAAGTCTGTTCATTTCCTTTTTTATTGCCAAATATATAAGGAATCCACTCTATGCGCTCAAAATAAAAATGAAACGGGTGGAGCAAGGCGATCTGACAACGACAATGACGATGAACCGAAATGATGAATTCGGCGACCTTTCCCGAGCCTTCGACCGTATGCTGCAACAAATTGTGGAACTGATTCGGCGAGCAGAGCTTCATAATGAACTTGAGCGGAAGCTGGAGATCCAAGTACTGCAATCGCAAATAAATCCTCATTTTTTGTATAACACGCTTGGATCTATTAGCAATGTTATACGCCTGGGACAAATAGAGAAAGTAGATGTGGTGATCGGATCGCTCATTTCAATATTGGAATACGGGATAGCCGACGCTTCGGAGAAGGTTTCACTACGTCAGGAATTGCTAAATGTAGCGGACTATATCGCAATTCAGAACATCCGTTATAACAGGCACTTCCACTTGATTGAGAATATCGAAGATGGATTAATGGATTTCCCCGTATTTCGAATGCTTCTGCAGCCCATTGTGGAGAATAGTATCTTCCATGGCTATAACGGAGGGGGAATCGAAGGTTCGATTACTATTCAAGCATACGAGCAGGGCGGTATCGTCATGATAGAAGTCGTTGATCAAGGCGAGGGAATTCCAACGGATCGAATAAAGCATATTTTAGATTCAGAACCGAGTGATCTAGAGCTAAAAAGGAAAAGAATTGGGTTAAACAATATTCATGGTCGAATAAGACTTCACTACGGAGCACAGTTTGGGCTGCAAATCATTAGCATTCCGAATGAAATAACCCGTGTCCGCGCAATATTCCCAGCAGGTATGTTTAAAGGAGATGTATGATGGTGAGAGACTACACCTGCTTCATTGTTGATGATGAAGATTTAATCATCCAAAGATTGGAACTGTTTTTTAGCGAGCTCTCCCATAAGGAAGGGCGATTCCATTTGGTAGGCAAAGCGAATAATGGGCAGAAGGGGATCGAGGAGATCTTACGGCTTAAGCCGGATATCGTAATAACCGATATCGTTATGCCGCGAATGGATGGAATTTCCATGATTGAGCAGTTAAAGCCGGAGCTGCCCCATACCCAATACATTCTTTTGACTGCCTATTCGTCTTTTGAGTACGCGCAAAGAGCTATTCATGCCAACGTATTGGAGTACATTGTTAAGGTTCCGCTCAGGGAAGCGGATTTGGAGCGAGCTTTGGATAAGGCAGCCGGAATTTGGGATGAGGTTAAGAAAAAAGAAGAGGAATTTCAATCTTTAAACGTATCCGTTCTTGAAAATAAATATAGAGTTCGTAAGCAATTTTTTAACGAGCTGATCAGAGGCGAAATCCCTTCTCATCGGGCATCCGATTTCGCCAATCGCATGCAGTTCCATTTCTTTCAAGCCAACTATTGCTGCTTTATTGTTGAAATGAATCTGTATGAAAGTTTTCGTCATGAATATTCAGCGGTTGACCAAAACATCTTGAAATATGCAATTACAAATGTTATCGAAGAGACGGTGATGAATTGTGGCAGGGGGGTAGCTACGGATCTCTCCGATAATCGTTTTATTGGCTTTCTTTCCTGGGAAAATAATCGCAGTGATATGGATACGGAGTATGCTTGCCAGACTTTGGGGAGTCAGCTTGTCTCCCATTTGCATCAATATTTGAATCAAAGGGTTTCCGTCGCTTTTGGTGGTCCGCATCGAGGCTGGGAATCCATCAAACAAGCTTACGCGGAAGCTCAAAATGTGAGTGAGGATTTCTATTATCATGCAGAGAAAGTAGTCAAAACACCCGCGCATCGGTTCCATTACCGTAATGACAGAAGAGAGGACTTTCAGCAGAAACTTGTTGATTTTCTTGCATGGGTGCCTAGAAAGGTTTCCAAGGAAGAGTTGGAAAAAGAATTTGCTGATTTAAACCAATTTGTCACGGATTATAAAATCCATAAGTCCATCATGGCACCTATGCTTAGAGACTTGTATAGAGACATTACTGTGAAATTTAAATCAGGGAACACATTGACCAAGGATGTAGCAGAGTTTCCCATCGAATTCATGGCATTTCGGGAGCAGCTTGCCTATATTAGTGATTTCACATTCGAATACGTACACGCTGGTCAACTTTTACATCGTGCAGAAATCATGAGTGCCATGCGGTTTATAGAGAAAAACCTGAAACAGCGTTTAACGTTGGAGGCTATTGCCGAGGATGTGAATTTAGCTCCATCGTATTTTAGCAGCTTATTCAAAAAAACAATGAACGAAGGCGTTATCAGCTACATCAACCGTAAAAAAATTCAATTGGCTCTCGAGCTGTTAAATGTTCAGGATTATTCTATATTGGAATTGTGCGAGGAAGTAGGGATTGTAAATGAAGGGTACTTTTGCAAATTATTCAAAGAATATACGGGTGATACACCTAAGCAATATCGGATAAAAATGACTCGGTATGAATCCAAATAAGTTTGCAAAAAAATGTGTGAATTTTTCGCGAAATCATGTAAAAAAACGGGGTTCAAAAGGATTACCATGATAGATGTATCTAATCATGGAGGTTATCACAATGGAGCTTATTAAAGCGGATGTAACCGTCGTAGGCGGAGGAATTGCTGGGCTATGCGCCGCCATTGCTGCAGCACGTCAAGGGCTGCAAGTTTCACTTATTAATGATCGACCGGTTCTTGGGGGGAATGCCAGCAGCGAGGTCAGGGTTCATATCAACGGGTCGGCCTATCTTGGAAATAGTCCATCCTATTATGCGCGTGAGGGCGGGTTGGTGGAAGAACTCAAGATGAAGATTTTCCACTATAATCCGTTATATAACAAGAAGCTTATGCTTTCGCTTTCGGATACGGTCCTGTTGGATATGGTCTATGATGAGCCTAACATTTCTCTATTTTTGAATACATGCGTGCATGAAACGGGAATGGAGAACGGTAGAATTAAATGGGTGGAAGGTATTCAATTGGCTTCCGAAAGGAAATTCCGTTTTGAAAGCCGAACTTACATCGATTGCTCCGGAGACGGGGTTGTCGGATATCAGGCAGGTGCGCTCTTCCGATGGGGGAGAGAAGCGAGGCATGAATACAAGGAAGACTTGGCTCCCGAAGTGGCGGATCATTACACCATGGGAGATACGATCCTGTTTCAAGCCCGTGACGTCGAATATTCTGTTCCGTACAAGCGGCCTGGCTTTGCGTATGATATTACGAAGTTGGACTTTTTCGATAGTATCAGAAAAGGCTTGAACCATCGGGCTTTTCCTAGAAAAATCAACGGGCTCGGCGGATTGTGGTGGCTGGAATACGGCGGACATATGGATGTTATCAAAAACAATGAAGACATCGCATTGGAGCTGCGGAAATTGGTTTATGGGATTTGGGATTATATCAAAAATAGCGGCGAATTTGATGATGTGGACAATCTCATCTTGGATTATGTCTGCCCGATTCCGGGAAAGCGGGAGTCGAGGCGGTTTATAGGGGATCACATGTTGTCTCAGAACGATCTTACAGCAAAGCCGCATTTCGAAGATGCTGTATCCGTTGGAGGATGGTATATGGATTTGCATGCTGCTAAGGGCATCTACGATGAGGGACCGGCTACAGCATGGAATTTCGTACCTGGCTTGTATAATATTCCGTTCCGCAGTTTATTTTCTCAAAATATTCCTAATCTCATGTTCGCTGGTCGCAATATAAGTGCTACCCATGTTGCTTTCGGATCTACAAGGGTAATGGCAACCTGTGGTTGTATGGGGCAGGCCGTTGGTACGGCTGCTTCATTATGTTTGAAATATGAGGTAGACCCCGCAGCCATAGTCGAGGCTCATATGGGGGAGCTGCAGGCGCTGCTGCTTCGAGACGGACAAACGATTGTAGGGCTTCATGAGGAATTGGATCCTTACTTCGCTGACGGATTAAATATTCGTGCCTCGTCTCAGCGCAGCTATGACAATCTTCATCCTACCGAAGCGATTCCCTTGGAGAAAGGGTTATGTTTGGTCTTGCCGATTCAGACATCCATGGCGGAAAGCGTACAGATCAAAATTAAAAATATTTCCGAGCTTTCGGAAACTCTGCATGTGAAGCTGTTTGGCGGGGAACGGAAGGAAAATTACATTCCTTCGTGTGAGTTGAAAGACTACCGATTGGCTATTGCAGCTGGACATGATGACTGGATTACGCTGGACTTGGGCTGCGAGAAGCCAGCGGACGACAAAATCTACATCGTGCTAGAAGGTATGGCTAGGTTAGCCGTTTATGTCAACGAAGAGAAGATTACAGGCGCGGTTAGTTTCCATTATAGGCCGGAAGTGCCGTCCAGGCTGAAGAAATTCAATAAGAGCATTTGCTTTAAGGACTTTCTGCCATCCCAGCATATGTATAATCCCGAGAATGTCGTCAACGGCTACTCCAGGCCCTATGGTCTGCCGAACGGATGGATTTCCGAATGTACGGAAGGACAGGAATGGTTGGAATTCTCTTTTGCAAGCCCCAAAAATTTGGACGAAATCCATCTTGTTTTCAATTCGCAGTTGGATTTGGAGCATTTCGACGATCCTATCGAGTCCCTTATCCAAGATTATGATGTGACCTTGATCTTAGAAGACGGATCCGAGAGGAAAATCATAACTCGTGGGAATTATCTCACTTTAAATAAACATAAGGTGGATGCGGAGGGTGTAACCCGAATTCGGTTTAATTTCTGCGCAACTTACGGTTCGCCTTATCATGAAGTGTTTGCTGTAAAATTGTTTGCTCCTACAACGATAAGTGAGGTCAGGTGAAGTCGTGATGAATGAATTATTCTCTCGAAGAGGTCTACCTAATGTAATTCATAAGTTGGAAAATGGGGAAACCGTGACAATCGTCTATTTTGGCGGCAGTAATACGCGAGCTGAAGGATACAGGGTCATGACGGCGGATTGGCTTCGCGGGCAATATCCCAAGGCGGATATTCGCTGTGTGAATGCTGGTATTTCTGGAACAGGATCGGATTTGGGCTGCGCCCGTTTGGAGAGGGATGTGCTGCGTCATCAGCCTGATTTAGTGTTTGTTGAATTTGTCGGTAACGATGGCGGAGTGCCCGAGTCCAAGGCGCGTATCGAAGGGATCGTCCGTCAAATTCGCAGTCGAAGCCGGTTTACCGATATCCTGTTTGTTTATACGCTGAAGGAGCGGGATGTGATCGGATTTCAGTCCGGGGATTACCAGAAGGGGGCTCTTATGCAAGAGGAAGTGGCCGATTATTACGGTATTCCTTCGATTCATCTGGGCGTAGCGGTCAGTCGTTTGGTATCGGAGGGAAAGCTCATTTTTACCTCAGCGGCAGATAAGTCGATTCCCGGAGCCATTGTTTTTACGCATGATTCGATCCATCCGACAATTCCCGAAGGACACCAGATTTACACGGATACGATCACCCGGTCGTTTGAGAAAATAAGCGAACTTCAAGGTCACTTGGGAAGAGTCGAACATACCTTGCCTCAGGCCCATTTGGTCCCGGACAATCCTTGGGAGTACGCGACTATGCTGCCGCTGGATGGTCATGCCTATTTATCGGCGGGATGGTCCTACGTGACTCCCGATGATTCAGCTTTGGCCCGAGAGTATGATTGGTTGTTCTCCGGCCTATGGCAAGCGGTCGATCCGGGGGAGGCTATCACGGTGCAGTTCGAAGGCACCCACATCGGGTTGTTCGATATCGGGGGGCCTGATTCCGGCAGATTGAAGGTGACGGTGGATGGCGGGGCCCCCTTCCTTGTCGACCGATTCACACCGCACAACGATCATAATCGGAATCAGTATGTTTTCTTGCCGGAGCTTTCGAATGGGAGCCATACGGTTCGCTTCGAAGTCGATACCGAGAAGACAGACAAAGCGGCCGTGTTTGAGGCATGCGGCAATGAACGAAGTAGGGAACATCTTCGTCAGCATCCGGATTGGTACGATCAAACGGTGATCCAGCTTGGGAAGCTGTTGGTGGTACAGCCGCCATTATAATGGATAAGATCGGCTGTATCCCCTTGGAAGACCTATATCGTATCTGGCTGCAGTTGAGCGGTTAGATACGATGTAGGTTTCTTTTTTTACTTAAAATCTAATAAGAAATTTTTGAAAATTAAAGAAATTTCATGGTTGTGTAACATGCTATGATTTGGACAGGTGTAACGAAGGAATGAGAGGACATAGACCCGTTGAGACATGGGAGTGAAAACCTCCAGGGGCGGCGTGGAGAATTGAGCAGTATATGGAATAATATGGGGTTTAAATCTTCCCCTGTATTTCCTTGCGCCTTCATGTTTGCTCAGGTCTATTATGAGGTCTCCGCTCCTAACTTTCTGTACTTCTGGCAAGGGTGAAATCCTGCGAATAAGCGAGCATTCTTGAGAAAACTATATCGTACCGAGGGAGTTCAATAAAGAAGGAGCAGATCGCCGCGGCCGGCAGCTGTTCCTTTTTCGTTAGAAGGGGCCAATCCTCGCTTTTGAATGATTGACTCCTCTTCATAAAACGAAAAAAATTGCTGAGTAATTTGGATAATGACAGATTGAAGCATTTAAGACTGTTCGGATAGGGTCCGCATTTTTCGAAGTGATGGGAACAGAAACATCCAGAGCCCAGCAATTGCAATCGTACCGATACCACCGATGAAGGCTGCCGGAACTGCTCCAATAAATCCGGCTAATGTACCCGACTCAAACTCTCCCAACTGATTAGAAGTACCAATAAAGAGGGAGTTAACGGCATTGACCCGCCCCCGCATCTCATCCGGAGTTTGCAGTTGTACGAGGGATGACCGAATGATGACGCTAATCACATCTGAAACACCAATGAGGAATAATGCCACAAGGGAAATGAATAAATTGGTCGAAACGGCGAAAAGCATAGTTGCCAATCCAAAGACGGCAAGGGCTGCAAACAGAATGTAGCCAACAGCTTTCTTCAGCGGATAATAGACCAAGACAATTGACATTAACAAGGCACCAACGGCTGGTGAGGTACGCATTAATCCTAGTCCCCATGGTCCCGTATGAAGAACATCCTGGGCAAAAATCGGCAGTAGAGCGGTGGCACCACCCAACAGTACAGCAAAAAGGTCAAGTGATATCGTCCCAAGGATTATCGGTTTGCTGTAAACGAACATAATGCCAGAGAACAGGGAACGTAGGGAAACCGGCTCGGACTTGCGCACTATAGGCCTTGAATGGATGAAAAAGGTTAGGATACCGGCTGTTAGAAGGGCAAGTGAGGCAGTAGTATAAACTAAAGTAGGACCTGCCCAATATAGTAATCCCCCCATGGAGGGGCCAAGTATCTGGGATAATTGGCCGACCGAGGTGTTCCAGGATATAGCCTGCTGAAGGAATTCCTTTGGTACTAATTGAGGCAACAGAGCTGAGGAGGAAGGGCCTTCGAATGCACGGCAGGCTCCTAGAACGGCAGCCATTAGTAGGATTTGATTCTGACCTAACGAATCCGTAAGACTACCGGACAAAAGCAATAAGGCCATACCGGCCTCTACGATCTGGCATAGAAAGATTATATATCGCCGATCATAGCGGTCTGCGAAATGCCCCACGACCAATGTAAGTAGTACCATTGGGAGAAATTGGGCTAGGCCAACAAGACCGAGACTGAAAGCGTCGTGGGTCAATTCATACATTTGCCAACCGATAGCTACGGAAAGCATCTGGAAGGAAATCGAGGATAACATTCGGGATACCCAATAGTTCTTATAATATGGAATTTGATGAATTGAACTACTTGATGAGATCAAGTGTATGACACATCCTTTCAAATACTAACTCATAAAGTGTATTATATGCCTTACTCAAAAAAGAAGTCTATAAGCATATTGCTTTGACGATAGAATAGTTTGGTTACGGTAAGGACCTTATCAATCGATTATTACAGTAAAGTTTTGCACTCGTTTCTTGTATCTAGTTAAGAGACTTGCTGTCGCGTGACAAGAACTTGGTTAGATTAAAAGTCGCATGTGATACGGCTTTTCATTTTATGTCCTCTGGTTCAGAGTAATAAAAATAAGATGAGATTTTCAATGGGAGTCCATGTCATTGGGAACGGCTTAGGCAGATGCTGTGACAAGCACCTATTTCCATGCGTATGTTGAGAATAAGGGAGGTTGAGGCAGTTGAAATATGCGAGCATGTCTTTCAAGAGCAAATGGCAAAAGACCAAATGGCTGCTAAAGCTTCGGAGATTGCGAAGGCATATCCCCCGAACTGTGCCGTTTAACAGAAAAAATTTGCGGATGATGCTATCCGCTTATCCGACTGTTTATTTTAAGCCTACGGGAGGTACTGGTGGGTTTGGCATCATCCGTATCAAGAGAATGGCGAAAGGGTACCAAACAAAACTCAATACCGTTAAATCGCCAAGTCCGACACAAGGTCATTTATACAAGAAACTGTCCCGGTTCTCAGAAAGGAAATCGTATCTGCTTCAGCAGGGGATCCAACTTGCCAAAACGAAAGGCAAACCGTTCGATATCCGAGTCATGGTTCAGAAGACGAATGAAGGAAAATGGATAAGCACGGCGATTTGTACCAAAATAGGCAAGCCGGATATGGTTGCCACGAATTATCACCAAGGAGGTAGGCTCGGTTATCTTCCCCAAACGCTGGAGGGAGCAGGGTACAAGCACGCTTCGATCCTTCGTAAGGAAGCTGCATTGAGGCGGCTCGGCGTTGCTGTCGGAAAGAGCTTTGATCTTTATCGAAGAGGCTTTAGAGAACTGGGGCTGGATGTGGCTCTCGACACCGAGGGGGAGCTATGGATTCTGGAAGTGAATACGAGGCCGGCAATTTATCCATGGAAGCACTTGAAGGGCAAAATGCTGTATCGTCGCATCATGTCCGCTGCCAGGCAATACGGCAGAGTCAAGTAGTTTTAGGCTATAAGAAATACGGCGGTTGTCGGGGGACAAGAACTTTCATAGATATGAACATGATTGGAAGAAATTACTGTTACCGTACACGTTGAACATAGAAGAAAACAGTGATAGCAATAGCAGCAGATTATTGGCCGAAAAGCAGTCTGGCTAGACACGTCACTGATGGCAGCCTGTTGAAGTAATAGGCAGATTCTGCAACAGAAAAGTCCAATCGGGTGGGGGAGCGACCGAATATCCTTTAGGAAAAATAACGAAAGGATGATATGACTATGAGCAGAAACATTTCCGGCTGCCCGCTGCCAAGGCCGATCACTCTGACAGCTCGACTCGCCCCGTTCGTTGGCAAGATCGTTACAGTCGTTACGCCCGGTTTAATCCGGACAACAGGGGTGTTATCAAACAACTCAGCGAGTGGTTTCACAGTGGGGGCCTTGCGGGTGCCGTTTGCAACATCGTTCTATATCTTGCTGCCTGTACGGGGGAGGCCGCTCCTGCCGTTCAATGTGAATGCGAGGGCTGAGGATCTGGGCGAAATCGGAGGACAGCTTGTGCAAGTCGGCCGCAATTTCGTAGAATTAATACAGTCAAGCGGCAGTGTGTCCACGTTGTTTCCGCTGAATTTGTTTACAGAGGTCCAATGTGAGCCTATGGGAGATGAGTAAGCGGAGTGAAAGGTAAATATTTCCTTTCGCTATAATTGCAGGAAGCGTTGGGACTTAAACGCTCTTGTAATCTACATGCACATGATTGACGAACATCGGAAAGGCGTATGAGGGAAAACCTCATGTGCGGTTTGATGAGGAGGGGCAGAGTTATCTGCCCTTTACTCTAGTCTTGGCGGATACCTCTGATTTTTAAACAAAAAGGTATGATTTTTAAACTAGCTTTATATCGATACATAACGTATCGTTAAGTGGAGATGTATTATCCATTAGTTACATTATTGAATCAGAGGAGGAGGAAGCTTTGGAAAATGGCGGCCAAGGTCGGGATGTCTTCGATCGTCGCGCTTTCCGGTTTTTCTGTGGTTGGCGCGGAGCAATCCCACGCTATGGAGGCGAAGTCGGTCCACTATCGCTTTATGGATAAGCTGAACCGGGCACCTGTGGCGGTTAAGACCAGCGATGGCGTGTATGTTGGATGGCGACTGCTGGGGACCGATTCGCCCGATATCGGGTTTAACCTGTATCGAGATGGTGTAAAACTCAACACTGTACCGATTATACAGAGTACAAACTATCTGGACTCGAATGGGGCGGTTGACTCGGTCTACGAAATCAAGCCCGTGTAGACGGGGTTGAACTGCAGGATTCAACTATTGTAATTGCGACCATCCTCGACCGTCTACTGCATGCGATAGCGGTCTACATGAAAAGCGGCGGCATGCTCTGTCAGCAAAGATTTGCAAGGGTTGAAGAGTTCAAAAAAAATGGAAGATGACCTTCAATGAGTATCGGGAAATAACGGAACCAGGGCTTGGAGATACAACGATTGTTGACTATTAGCGGATATTGTAAGCGTTTACATTACGTAGATCCACGCCAACTAATTAAACTCGCGGGATTCAATTTAAGTGCTTGACCTTTCTTCATGGCAAGACAGTAGCGGCTCACAAGGAACAACATGATAAATCTCCAGGTATTTAAAGGACGCGGAGTACCTGCTTCCGTTTTAATGTGTCTGTAAACCCTCATTTCGCTGAGCTGAGAGATCTGGCAGTATACTAAAATTTTAGGAGGATAAAAATATGGTTAAGTTGAGGCTGTCTTTCGCGCTATTATTGGCGTTTGTATTGACATTTGCCCTCGTCCAGTTTTCGGCATTGGCGGCAAATGGAGAGACTGAGGAAACGTTTGCGACTGAATTGAATAATGATGTTGTGCTGAATAAAAGTCCCGGCATTGCCAACACGTGGAGGCTAAGCAACGGCACATTATCAATGGATATATCGACCACTAACGGACAAATAAGTAATATTAAAATTAACGGAAGTCCATCACTATCGGCACCTAGTTTCCCGTTCACGATGACTAATAACATAGACACCTTTACCGTAACAAAAGTGACGGCTGTTCTCGATACTGCGGACGAGGTACACATAGTTTTGACATATGCATATACTACTGCCACCCAAAGGTTCAAAGCGGAGCGTCATTTTGTCATGCGCAGGGGTGTCAATGGTCTATATGACTATGTAATACTGTCAACACCGGAACAAAGGGGCGGAGCGGCGGAAGTGCGCACGCTGTATGGTTTTAGCCACGATCTCCTTCCCAATGGCTATAATAGCGAAATGAACCAAAAAATACCTATCTGGAAGCCGGTGGTTCAGGATACCACATGGAAGGATCCTAATTCTGACACTATTTACTCCAAATACGACTTTGTGGGTTATCACGCCGAGAATCCTCTTGTAGGCCATTATGGCAACAATTACGGTGCCTGGATGATTAACGCCAGCTCCGAGTACTTCTCCGGCGGGCCGTTAAAACAGGAATTGCTGGTACACGGAGATGATGCACTGATCCTTAATTATTTTACAGGCGGCCACATGGGCGGCGCTAATATGGACCCGCCTAACGGCTGGCAGAAGATTCACGGCCCATGGCTGATTTATTTTAATGATGCTGCCTCCGTCGACGGTGGCGACCTTATAGCCGACGCTAAGAGGCAAGCGGCTGAGGAAAAAGCGAAGTGGCCATATAATTTCGTAACAGATACTGCTAATACTCCGGGACTGTATCCTAAGGCGGACGAGAGAGCAACCGTTACAGGTAAGCTCGAAACTTCCGACGGCAGGGACTTGGGAGGCGCCATGGTGATCCTTTCCGAGCCGGGCGTAGAGGTAATTCGCCAAGTCAATGGATATTACTTCTATACTTACGCCGACGAGAACGGTAATTTCAGTATTCCTAACGTGCGACCAGGGGACTATACATTGTATGTGTTTCCACAGCACGGTTCCATAATTGGTCAGCTTGAGTATGAAGGCGTAAATATTACAGCTTCGGATGGAGGAACAACAAAAGAACTGGGAACCTTAACCTGGTCTCCTACCATAGACAACAACTATCTGTTCCAAATCGGCAAGGCTAGCCATTCCACGGTAGGCTTCCGAGGCAGCGACGAAAAGAGAAACTACTCTCTTATGCGCGACGCTCCAGCGAACTTAACCTATAACGTGAACACCAGCGTAACAAAAGATTGGTATTACGCTCAGACAAAAACCGAAACCGTCGGCTCCAGCCCCAATATTTGGACAGCAACTGCGAACGCTTTTGGAGCATGGCCCGGCACCGGTCCATGGGCCGAAACCGGTGCATGGAAGATTGATTTTAATTCAACTAAAGCATATACGGGTGACGCACACCTGCGTATTGCCTTTGCTGCGGTGTCCAATCAGCCCATACTGGAAATCAAGGTCAACGGGACCGTTGTTAAAGTGCTGAACTACGTCGGCAAAAACGACCAGACCATATATCGCAGCGCAAACCGCAGCGGACGCTACCTCAGCGAGGATATCATTTTTGACGCGAGCTTGCTGGCAATTGGCACAAACACGATAACCATTACGAATAAGTCGAGAGATCTTATTATTGATACGAATCCGCCGCCATTCTACCGCGGTTCGGTAATGTATGATACAATTTTGTTGACCACAGACGAACAGGGCAATATTGATTCGCTTAAGCAACTTGTTAATAGCGGGAAGGGATCGGGCGATATTACAGCTTCCGCTGTTACTGCGCTCCATAACTACCTTGATACTAACGCCGCTAACTTCAGCAGTGCGCTTGCCGGCTTTATATCGCTAATGGATACACAAAACGTAGGAAGCGACTATAAAGAATTGCTGACTATCAGCGCCAGAAATGTGGCGGATGGCTCCGGCGTCAACAAATCAACGCTTAAAGAGTTAGTCTCGACGGCTAATGCATTCGACAAAAGCGATTACAACCGCGAGCACTGGGATGATTTTGCACAGGCTCTGAGCGTAGCTAATGCTGTTATGGCTAATGCTAGCGCCACTCAGAATACAGTTTATGCGGCGAGGAACACTCTGCAGCAGGCTATGGATCATCTCTCCCGTGCCGTACCTCCGGTTGCGGGCTATAAAGGACTTTATTACACCGATTTTGAGGACGGCACCCTGTGGGGATTTGACAGAACGGAACCGGGTCATATCTTCGCGCAAATCGATAATGGCGATATAGCCGGGAACACCAGCAAAAAGTTTCAGCTTTATGCTAACAACGTGATTAACCTTGCCATGAGGAAGACATTACCTAAACCTGTCGATAACGACAAAATGATGGTCGTATTTAACTGGTACCCCGCTCCGCCAAGGAACAATAGTTCTGCCAAAAGCGCCGAACTGCGTATATTGGACAGCAACGGCGACATATTGGTCGCTCTTACAAACAGACACAACACCAATCTGGGTGCCTACGCGCAACTCACTCGGCCAAAAAATAATTACACCAGTGTTAAAAATACTACATTCAGCGATAAACTCGCCTGGTATACTGTAACCGTAGTTGTGGATAAGACGGCTGAGAAGATAACCGTCACCTACAAGAATAAAGCTACAAGTGAAGAGCAATCCTTGGAATTTGTTTACGATCCCGCAAAAAATGACGGCACGATCGCTTCCCTTGACGCAGTCATTCTGAGTGAGGACACTACAGGACAGGTTATGACGACTTACTTGGATTCCATCGCTGTTTATGAAGCGGGGTCTGATACGGCAGCCGCGTCATTAACCGGTCCGGCATCTGTTGTATCAGGTACGTCATTTGATTTAAGCTTCAATATCAGTGCAGTGACCGATAGCGTTTATCGAGAAGTATATGCGCAAGATCTGACGATACAGTTCGATCCCGATGTACTGACATTCGTAAAGGCGAAATCACTGACGGAAGGTTTAAAGGTTATTGAGTCGAAAGAGCTGTCTCCTGGGAATATCAGATTCCTGACAGCTGCTCTTGTTAAAGACCAAGTAACACCGGCCAATGGCAATTTCGTTAGTTTTACATTCGTTGCCAAACCTATCGCTGAACCGGTTAAAGCTGCAGTAGCGGTTGGGAATGTGATCATTGCCAACGGTATGGGTCAGGAATTGCAAATACCGGGATCCTCATTCACATTCGACGTACAGATTGAACCTATCGATATGGCTGCTCTTAAGACACTAATTAGCTCAGCGCAATCCAAGGTTAATGCCGCAGTAGAAGGCAAGGCCGATGGTCAATATGTAGCCGGATCGAAGGCATTACTGCAAACGGTGATCAATCAAGCCCAAGCTGTTGTCGATCAAGTCATGGTAACTCAACAGCAGATCGATCAAGCTGCAACCAACTTAACATTGGCCATTACCGCCTTCGAATCATCCAGAATTTCCGCAGATGTTAACGGTGACGTGAAAATAACCATCGGAGATTTGGCGATTGTGGCAGCCGGGTATGGCAAGAAGTCGACCGACAGTGACTGGAATCAATTTAAAGCCGGTGACGTGAATAAAGACGGTTTAATAGACATCGATGATTTAACAGCAGTTGCGATGAAGATATTGGAGTAATTGCGTAATAGAACGGGGGGGGGAGGAGTCTGCACGATTCCTCTCCTTCTTTGTGCGCTCAGCATGGACGCAATCAATAGGGTGCAAGTTCCGAGTGGTGATGACCGACCGTTTCATCCAATAAGCGATTGCCCAGGTGTTGAATCCAATGTTCGCCCTGGGTTTTCGCCTGCGCCAAGGATCGATAGAGATCTTTTTCGAACCCGCGACCTACCTCTTGAGTGAGTGGAAGAGCTAGCGGTTGATAACGGCTTGGGCGATCTACGGGTTGAAGCTGTGATACCACCATACGGCGCTTGCGCATTACATCCGTCCCGATAGGATCGGTGTATCATATTGTCTTCTTTGATCTGCAGACTAGCATTGACCTCATTTTTACTTTTTGACCGTAGGAGGAAGGTTTGATCATCGCGGGCACGAGCCATTTTCCCGAGGGCAAAAACGTCAATGTACCCCTGATCTACGGCGATTTTTTCTTCGTTGAAGAGCCTACGCGCTGCGAGGCGAACCGGTTATTTTTTTGGCAATAGGGGGAAGTCTCGTTCAATTAATTGCTTGTGGAAAATAATTAGGAAAAATCTCTTGAGAAATTCAATCGCACCCTCTCATAATTACCCACCCTGCCGAATTCATTTGATTGATCATTAGTTATCATGATTCATATTAATGATAAGGGAGAGGGAACGGGATGTTGCATTCGAAAAAGGCAGTCGCAGCAGGACTTGCACTCGTCATGATGCTAGGCAGCGGCACGGCGGCAATGGCAGAAGGCAATAACAAGAACAAAGGCAGACACGATGACGACCGGAAAGATAATAAAAAGATTGAACTGCATTTGACGTTCAACGATTTGAAAAACTCGGAGTGGGCGATGCGTTATATTGCCAGCCTTGCTTCCAAACGGGTGTTTGAAGGCTATGACGATGGCACGTTTAAGCCGCAGAACACGGTATCCCGCATCGAAGCGATCACAGCGGCTGTTCGTTTAATGGGGCTGCGTGATCAGGCGGAATCGCCGGCGAAGATGAGTACGAAGCTGAATTTTAAGGATGCCAACCAAATTCCTGCATGGGCTGTCGGCTACGTTGCCGTCGCTCTGGAGAATGACCTGTTCTCCGAAACTGATGACATGGTCAACCCGCAAAAAGTCAGCGACCGGCTGTGGGCAACAACGCTGCTGGTGAAAGCGCTGAAGCTGGACGCAGATGCCAAAGCCAAGATGAATACGGTGCTGCCGTTTACAGACGCTAAGCAAATTCCTGCAGGATCAGTTGGCTATGTCGCCGTCGCGCGGGAGCGGGGGCTTGTCGATGGCTTTGAAGACAATACATTCAAACCGAACCAGCCGGTAACGCGTGCACAGCTTGCGGCGCTGTTGGATCGCGTCGGTGGGCAGTTGCCGGATCAGGACAATAACACGTTGACAGGCACAGTGAATGCAGCTGTAACAGGAAGCACGCTGAACCTGACACGTTCGGGCAGCACGTATTCGTATGCGCTGCATCCGGAAGTTTTTGTTTACCGGAACGGGGCTAAGGTCAGCGTTTCTGCGATTCAAGTAGGCGACCAAGTGAAAATTAGCCTCTTCAACAATCAGGTTGTGTTCATTGAAGTAACGACTCCGGTGAACTCGAACCCGAACACGGTTCTATATAACGGTACAGTCAGTGTGCCAGTTACTAATAATACATTGACGATTACGAATGGTACGCAGTCTTCTTCGTTGACGCTTGATCCGAATGTTGTCGTGTACAGAGACGGTACAAGAATCACCGCTTACGACCTCAGGGTGGGGGATGTAGTCAGCCTGAGCATTGCGAACAACCAAGTGACCTACATCTCCGTTACGACATCCGCCACACCTGTAACAAGCAGCGGCACTGTCAGCGCGCTCGTGAACGATAACGTACTGCAGCTGATGAAAGCAGGTGTGAACACGACGTATACACTGGATTCCAATGCTGTCATTTACCGCAACGGCGTTCAAGTCAGCCGCTCCGCGCTGCAAATCGGGGACGTGGTGAATATCAGCACATCCAATAACTTGGTCACTTATGTTCAGGTGACACAGATGGCGCAAACGCTTAGCACTAGTGCAACGCTGAACGCTGCGGTTTACAACAATGTGCTGCAAGTGACTTCGACAAGCAGCAGCAGTCCCGGATACTACACGGTTCATCCTGATGTCGTTGTTTATCGCAACGGTGTGCGGGCCACATTGTCCGATCTTCGCGCCGGAGATGTCGTTAACCTTCGCACTTCCAACAATCAAGTCATATACATTGAGGTTACGCGCAACGCAAGCGTTGACCAGTCGTTTGATATTTACGGATATTTGAAAAGCACAACCGTTAACGCACAAGGTGTAATTGCGACGATTACGATCTCCCAAAACGTTAATGGCACTGATCAAAACACGCTCTATAGTGTATCGCCGAGTGTCAGTTTAACTGGGAACTTGGGCTTATTCAGCGAAGGTCATCTCGTTGAATTGATCGGCACGAACAATATCGTCACTTCGATTGTTGTGAAATAAAACAGAGGGGAGGCACGCTGCTGCTGCAGTGTGTCTCTTTTTTATTTGGAATAACTTTGCAGCTTGTATGTAAAAATAAAGATGCGAAATTGGCTGCAGAGGCGGTGAATCCAAATATGACAAGTGAAGATCAAAATCCACCAAAAGGCCACGTTGAATTCCATCAGCCGGCCGTGAAGCTAGTAGCCGACATGCCGGAGGATGGGGAAATACGCGCGCACTTGGACGAAATGAAGGCGAGCGATGGGTATCCCGGCTCCTGTGGGACATGTGAAGAGGAGAAGTGAAGTTTGAGTGCGACCACGTTTGCTGCTATTGGATGCGAACGTGGTTTTTTTTTTGGCGCGTGCATGGGGGAGGGTGGATGCACAGCGGAGGGGCGTGCTCTCTCACGAGAGCGTCTGCAAAGCGGATTTCTCATCAAGAAAGTCATACGAAACAGTCTATTAATATATATTTATTTTCGCTGGACGCTTAAGTGACTTCACATGATTTTGATAATAAGGAATCCTTTTTATAGGAATTGCTATTTTGCTGGCAAAATGCTTCTTTCAGTTCGTCCCTTAATTTGGTCTTCAGGATTAAGATTAAAATTTGAATCAGAAGAACTAAAATGTTGAATGATTGGGGCTCTGCTAGATATATCGCGGCATGTAAAAAAATAAAAACTATAAATATAGTAAAGAAAAGAGGGTTAATTTTAATTAGAGGTCATGTGGTACAATGATATGGGGTGGGAAAATTTGGGTGAAGGGCAGGGGAATTATGAAAGAGCAACTCCCTCGAAAAACTGACTCAGAAACTTCAACAGTGAATCTTCATAACAAAGCTAAAGAGACAGCAGGCTATCCGTCCGTTTTGGAGGGAAGGTCTCTATCCACGGGCCGTGCCCTAATCAGCTTTGGTCAAGCTATTCAATTGCAAAGGCTTATTGGCAACAAAGGGGTAGCCCAGCTCATTCAAAGAAAGATGAATGAAACCGGCATGCCTGACGAGCTGAAATCGGGAGTTGAGCAGTTGTCGGGTCAATCTTTAGACGATGTGAAGGTCCATTATAATTCGGATAAGCCTGCGCAATTACAGGCCCAAGCTTATGCGGAAGGTACGGATATTCATATTGCGCCGGGGCAAGAGCGGAATTTGGCACATGAGGCTTGGCATGTCGTCCAGCAGCGGCAAGGAAGAGTAAAGCCCACCATGCAGATGGGGGGTGCTATGGTCAATGATGATGTCGCATTGGAACAGGAAGCGGATGTAATGGGAGCCAAGGCTGTGAGTAAAGATTCGGCCCTTCAGAGAAAGGTTGCCGAAGCGCCGCCTGCTGCGCATACCGTTGCACAAGAAACTGCGCTTGCATCCGAATCAGCCTTGTATGCCGCAGGACATCTGAAACAGCTTCCAGCTTTTCCAAGGCTAGAGGTCCCATCTGGAGCTGCAACCGGGAAGACGATGCAGCTAAGACATATCCTGCAGGATTTTGGAGCTCCCATCCTCACACATGCCGGCACCGCAGCGGCGCATAAATTGCTATTAGAATCTTACGCCGCAGGTCCTATTGCCACGAGAGGCAACAAAACGATTGCCGAGCTGTTTGCCGACTTCGCCTTCGAGAACCAGTGGGCTCAGTCATTCGATATGGACGCCATTGTGGATACATGGACTCCAGCGTGGAACAATTTTCTTGATGAAATTCGTAAACCCGATCCCGTTTTTGACTTTACTCAGGTGCAAGCTCGTTGGAAAGCTGCCGATAACCAGATTGAACAGGCTTATATAGCTACGAACAATCGAGCCAGACTCGCTCAAAAGAAAGAAATCAGAGAGGGCAATCGGAAGAAGACAGATATTAACCGGATTCTTCGCAATACCGAGGTTCCTGGCATCGATCCCATCATGGCCCAATTGCTGGCAGGTAATGGAGTCCGCTATGAGAACAAAGAAGGTGAACTCCCGAAAAATGCGAACGCGAACTATTATATGAAGCTGGATCTTCCCGATTCAGATCATCCTAATCATCGAGGCGCACGGCGTGTAATTATGGGCTTGAACCATGAGTTTTATTACACAGCGCAGCACTATGAATCCGGCAGCTTCAACATCATTGTCGGCAATGGCGCCACTACACCATACTAAGGCTGGAAAACTCTCGCTAGAGAAAGCACTAATGATTGATATCATCAAAGGCAAAACTAGAATAGAAGATCAATGAGTACAAAAAACAAAATAAGTATACGTTGAACTACCCTGAAAATCTCACATAGCAGAGAACTAAAAATGGCAATACGAAACTAGGCGCAGCTATGACGTTTTTTCAAAAGGCTGCGTTTCATGTATTAATATGAGCGAGGTATTATGAGGCGTTGGGAGCTGAAATTGTTACGGTAAAACCAAGATTCTCTAG
>NZ_JAGGKV010000014.1 GCF_017874035.1 Paenibacillus aceris | reverse complement strand
ATCCCGCTTGGCTCCACCATATTCCCTGATAGCTCAGTTGGTAGAGCACTCGACTGTTAATCGAGTTGTCACAGGTTCGAGTCCTGTTCGGGGAGCCATTTTCACAAATATTCGAGCGGTTGAAGAAGTGGGACAGGCAATCATGCAGACGTCATCATAAATGTTCTTTAGGGTTTAATCCCCTTCTTCACCTGCTCTTTAGATATAGGTTTCATCCACATATTACTTCTTTATCCTGTGGAGGCTTAGCTCAGCTGGGAGAGCATCTGCCTTACAAGCAGAGGGTCGGCGGTTCGATCCCGTCAGCCTCCATTTTCAATAATTCAACGACGCGGGGTGGAGCAGCCCGGTAGCTCGTCGGGCTCATAACCCGAAGGCCGCAGGTTCAAATCCTGCCCCCGCAACCAACTTCTTAATGTGGTGTTTTGCTTGCACCGCTACTTTAAATAAGGCTCGGTAGCTCAGTCGGTAGAGCAGAGGACTGAAAATCCTCGTGTCGGCGGTTCGATTCCGTCCCGAGCCACCATCTTTTATCGGTATCCGTTGATCTAGGGGCATAGTTTAAAGGTAGAACAAAGGTCTCCAAAACCTTTGGTGTGGGTTCAATTCCTGCTGCCCCTGCCAAAAATGCCAGAATTCTTATAAGAGTCATTAGCTCAGTTGGTAGAGCACCTGACTTTTAATCAGGGTGTCGTAGGTTCGAATCCTACATGACTCACCATCATGCGACTGTAGGGTTTAAGTACCCATACGCACATCACACGCGGAAGTGGCTCAGGGGTAGAGCATCGCCTTGCCAAGGCGAGGGTCGCGGGTTCGAATCCCGTCTTCCGCTTCATGCAAGCAAGTAAAAAAGTAAAGGAGCTGCCACGGCAGCTCCTTTTGCTTTTCAAGATCAACAGGTTATTCTATTGATGTTAAGTTAAGGCGCGAATCTAATCTCTAATAACACAGAATTTTTATTATTTTGATCCATATTTTGAAGAAGCTCGATTAGTTTTATGGCTGCATGCCATTTTTTCTGCTCAATGCACGCTTGGATGATTTCCGTAATATCGCGTTGAGTTAAGTTGTCGTATTGTACAGCCTGGTTATGAATTGTCGTTCTCGCCCCCTTTCTATGCCAAGATATGCAAATAATTCATTAGAAATGCATGAGAAAAAGGTTATATTAGAATAGCAATATGGATTAGGTCTATGAAAGTTTAGTATGGAGTTGAACATTGATGTACTTGCGAAGCCTTGAGATTCTGAGGAATGAAACAACAGATCCGAAAGCGTATCCTTTTTCCATACCTGCTGTAAATAGCTTAAGATCACTTTCTTTTCGGACAAATGTGACTTTTCTTGTCGGGGAGAATGGTTCGGGCAAATCAACACTTCTTGAAGCCATTGCTCATCAAAGTGGATTTAATACGGCAGGTGGAGGGAAGAACAATTATTATGATGTGGATGCTTCGCATTCCATTCTAGGAGATCATATTCGTCTCTCTTGGCTGCCTAAGATTACGAATGGCTTCTTCCTAAGAGCTGAAACGTTTTATCACTTTGCATCGCATTTGGATACGATACCCGAAAGCCTGAAGTATTATGGCGGCCGTTCTTTACACGAGCAATCACATGGCGAAGCGTTTCTTTCTCTTTTTAAACATCGGTTTGGAAAAAAGGCGATTTATCTTCTCGACGAGCCTGAGGCGGCGTTATCCCCAGCGAGACAATTGGCATTAATGCGGGTTATTAAAGATTTAGAAAAGGAAGCTCAGTTCATTATTGCAACGCACTCTCCAATCCTTCTGGGTTATCCCGATGCACAGATTTTTAACTTTGATGACCAACCTATTAAGGAAATTAACTATGAGGATACGCTGCATTACATGATTACTAGACGGTTTCTTGAAAATAGAAAGAGAGTCCTCCAAGAGCTATTTTCGGATTCGGATGAGAACAATGGTTGGTAACTTAACTTGCAATGATCGATAAAAGCTAAATGGGCTGCCGATAGTTGAATCCGGCAGCCTTTTCCTATATGACGACGATGTCTTTCCACTTTGTTCCTGTGACATCACGGCTGCCGCTGCAATTTCATATGCCGTTTCCGGCATGTTATAATGAACCGGATTAAATCAGGAGATGATTGCCCAATGGGGTTCGTGAAAGTTTATTTAACTTATTTGAAAAAAAACTTGTTTATGAGGCTGCTGCTCCTGTTCTCTCTGATTACGGTTATCACGATTATTTCTTTTTCTTATTTCATATATCATTCGATGTCGCAAGCCGCCATCAATAGAGAGCTGGATATACAAAAGAAAGCTATGACGAACGTAAACACTTATTTAGGGGAGAAATATGAGGCTTCACAATCCATTTTATTCGGGCTATATCGGGATAGCTCGCTGGCTGCAGGCGTAACCTTTATGCTGCAGCATCCTTTCCAAGAATACGTACAGCACAGTCTTGAGCAGTACAAGTATAACTTGGGCGGAACCAGCACGTGGAATGACGGATTGCAGTATTTCAAAAATCATGTGGAAGATGATTCGGATATCCAGAATCTGATGCTGTACAGTGTAGATCAGCAGGTGCTGTATGTGTTGGGCCGCAATCGCCAACTGCGCATGGTCCAGGCGAATGCAACGCATTCTTACATTCCTGAAGCGATGGCGCTGGACAGTAAGAGCGTTTCCTTGCCAAATATATGGCTTCGCGAAGCAGCGGAGCAATGGGATAACCATTTATACGCCGTACGAACACCGATCAATGATAAGCAAACGCTGAAAAATATAGGTCAACAGATAGTTTTCTTCAGTTCGGATGGGATCTGGAAAGTGTTATCGAATGAGAAGGAAGAACTGAAAGGCACCATTCTCGTTGTAACCCCGGATGGAGGGGTCGTGTTCGACTCCTCCGATCAATTCTACGGCAGGCCCTATCCTTACATGGATCAGATAGGTTCACTCTACGAGAACAGCGTTGTGAATCAAACGGCCTATGTGACGAAGCTAACGCAAAGCAAAGGAGATTTTATCGTTGTCGGCATGATGCCTAAAGCGGAGCTAGCAACGTCGTCGCGGCGAATTGGGACTACGATTTTTACGATTAGCGCAATATGTATTTTTTTCACGATTCTGCTTCCATCCTTGCTTGTACTGAACGTGGCTAGACGGACCAATCAGATTATTCGGTTCACGCGTAAGGTTAGACAAGGTGATCTGAGCGCGCGCATACCGGATAACCGAGAGGACGAGCTAGGTCAAATTTCACGCAGCTTTAATGAGATGATCGATGAACTAAACCAATACATTGATCGTGTGTATAAGGCAGATATTAAGCAAAAACATACAGAACTCTCGGCTTTGCAGGCTCGGGTCAATCCTCACTTTCTGTATAATACATTGGAAGTAATACGCATGCGGGCGATTACCCAAGGCGCGCATGACGTCGGCGAAATGATTTACAGCTTATCGATGCTATTCCGAAGTTTTGTTCAGCAGAAGAAAATATACACACTGAAGGATGAGCTTGAAGCATGCCGGCTATATTTGGAACTGTTCCAGATTCGATATAAAGATAACTTTACCTATTCAATCGAAGTGGATCGGAAGTTAGCTTCTTTCCGTGTCATGAAAATGTCGCTGCAGCCTGTTATCGAGAATTACATCGTCCATGGTTTGCGCAGCGACAGCAACGATAACGAGCTTCATATCCGGGTGACACAGGTGGAGGAGTTCATTCATGTCCAAGTGGAGGACAATGGCAACGGCATTACGCCTGAGCGACTGAGTGAGCTGGAGACCTTCCTGAAAACGGAGGAGAAGGAAGGGGAGTCTTTCGGCCTGCGCAGCATCAATCAGCGCCTTAAGCTTCTCTACGGCAGCAAGTACGGCTTAGGCTTGCGAAGTGAGCCAGGGAAAGGCACAACGGTAGACATATGGCTGCCTATGGACGAGGGGAAGGAAGTATATCATGTTTAGGGTGTTTATTGTGGATGACGAGCCATTCATCATCGAAGGCTTGTATGACATTATCGATTGGGCAGAGGCAGGGCTTGAAATTGTAGGACATGCGAGCAACGGACAGAAGGCGTTGGATGCTTTAAAGGAAACATCGGTCGATATCCTGTTAACAGACATATCCATGCCCGTGATGAACGGTCTGGATTTGATTCGTGAAGCCAGAATGGTTCATCCGGGTTTATTGTTCATCGTGCTCAGTGGTTTCGATGAGTTTTCTTATTTAAAAGAAGGCATGATGCTCGGCATCGAAAATTATTTATTGAAGCCCATCAATATTAAGGAACTGAAGGCGACTCTCCACAATACGGTTGAGAAGCTGAACACCTTCAAAGAGACTCGATTGGTGCAAGCTTACAGCAAGCAAATTTTAAAGGACAATACGCTGCATCGTTGGTTAACGCATCAGATCGCGCCGCTGGAGTTCTATGAACGTGCAGAACTGCTAGGCATCAACCTGGATTGCGCCTATATGGCAGCCGCTGTTCTAAGGACGGATTCGGATGCTTCGGAAGCTTTTGATGCCATATCTTCTCGGGTAGAATCCTACGACTGGATGACCTCGTTCTTCGATTTGGACGGAGATATCGTTCTGCTTGCTGCTATGGATGATGCCGATCGAGGCCGACAAGAGCTAACCGGCCTGCTTCAACAACTTCAAGCCTGGATGCCAGAACGCCGGCTCCGGATCACGATAGGCAGCGTGGAGCATCTTCCTGAGCAAGCGGGGCAAAGTTACGCGGCGGCTAAAAAGGCGCAGGAATATTTTTGGATATATCCTGAGCTTCAACTGATCGATTATCATGACATTGCGATTCGTGAAGGGAATCCTAAGGCGAATTTCTCCATGATTGATTGGCCCGCTTATGCCAAGCTGATCGTAGCCAAAGATCAAGCGAATCTTTGCCAGCTCATTCAGAGCGATTTGAAGCGGATTCAGTCAATGCCTGGAATAACGCCCCAAGATTTTCAGGATATTGCTCTCGAAATGGTGATTCATTTCAAAATGGAGTTGAAAGCGATCCGACATACGGAGGAGCCGGACGTATACAATCATGCTTTTCAACAAATTAGGAGCGCTGATACGCTGGAGGATCTGGAAAAAGCGATATTGGAGATGGCTGAAACAACCGTTAGTCTTCTGATTTCAGACGTTCGCAGCCCAATCGTGCAGCAAGTTTTGAAATATATCCAACAATCGTACGCGGAAGAGCTGTCGCTCAAGATGTTGGGGGCCCATTACAATATTCATCCGGTCTATTTGGGACAGCTGTTCCACAAAGAGATCAATGAGTCGTTCACGGAATATATCAACCGCTACCGGATCGAGAAAGCGAAAGAATTGCTGAAGACGACAAATTCCAAAGTCCTTGTCATTGCCAAAGATGTGGGATATTGGGAAGTGGGCTATTTTTATAAACAGTTTAAAAAGTATGTGGGGATATCCCCGACCGATTATCGAGGACTGCTCTAGGGAAAACTGGAGGTCAGTCCTCTTTGTTTTTTCTTTGATTTTTACATGGATCATTTAATTTATCGTCTATTTGTAAATGCTTTCATGAGTTACTGTAAATATAGCCCCTAGGGCTTACACAATAGAGCACTTCACAGGGAGGATACACAATGAGTAAGATCAAGAAACGCTTAGCTACTACACTTGGACTAACCCTTGCAGTTTCTATGACGCTTAGTGCGTGCGGCAGCAAAGATGCCAGCGATACGAAAACGACGGGAACTCCAAATAAACCGGTTGAGTTAATTTGGTACACCATTGGAACACCGCAAAAAGATGTCGATCGCGTTATGACGGAAGTTAGTAAGTACACAGCTGAAAAAATTGGTGTAACTGTTAAAATGAACATGCTCGATTGGGGCGATTATGCGCAAAAAATGCAAGTAATGACCGCTTCGGGAACACCTATGGATATCATGTTCACCTCTTCGTGGGCATTCGATTATGTACAAAATGCACGTAAAGGAGCCTTCACGTCGATTGACGAACTTCTCCAAAAAAATGGACAAGGCATCGTAAAAGCATTGGACCCAGCCTTCTTAAGCGGTTCCAAAGTGGACGGGCATAACTATGGTGTGCCGGCAAATAAAGAGTTACCAGCGCAAGATGTATGGCGCTTCAACAAAAACTTGGTCGACAAATACAATTTGAGCCTGGATAAAGTAAACACACTCGAAAGCGTGGAGCCGCTGCTCAAAACGATCAAAGAAAAAGAACCGAATGTATATCCGCTTGCTGTAGACAAATCTTTTATGCCATATGTTCCTTATGACTATGTCATTGAAAAAATGCCGATGGCTGTGAAGATCGACAACACAGATTACAAAGTAGTAAACATTCTGGATACTCCGGAAATGAAACAATCTCTTAAAACGATGAACAATTACTACAAAGCAGGCTACATTCCTACGGAAGCTGCTACGCTTAGCTCGCTGAATGATGTACAAGTTACAGGGAAATGGTTCATGGATAAAGCAACGAACCAACCGTTCGCGGACAACCTATGGTCGGCAAGCTACGGCTACCCGGTTGTATCCAAGCAAGCTAGCCCTGCAATGATTTACAACTGGTCGGTTATGGGGTCCATGCAGGCTATCTCGGCCAATTCCAAGTATCCGGAAAAAGCGATGGAGTTCCTGAACTTGTTGAACACGGATCCGGTACTTCGTAATATGGTTGATTCCGGCATTGAAGGCGTTCACTACAAAAAAGTAGGCGAGGACAAAATGGAAAACTTGCCTGATTCCAAAAACTACGACATGCCGACATTCTCACTAGGCAACGTTCTGCTTACGTATAAAGACCAAAAAGACCCTGAAAACAAATGGGAAGAGTTCAAGAAGTTTAACGATACAGGCATACCTTCACCGCTTCTTGGTTTCAACTTCGATCCTACGAAAGTGACGGCGGAAATTGCCGCGGTTCAAAACGTGAAAGAAGAATTCTGGGCAACATTGATGACAGGAACGGTTGATCCTGAGAAATTCATTCCACTGGCGAATGAGAAATTCAAAGCGGCTGGATTGGATAAAATCATGGCTGAAGCACAAAGTCAGATCGATGCTTGGAAAGCAGCGAACAAGAAATAAAATGGTTTGGGATGAGGCGAATGGTGAACATTCGCCTGATCTTTTTCTAATCTGATCATAAGAGGTGATTGTATGACAAGAATAGGAGCATTCTTAAAAGATGTTAAACAAAGTAAAGTGCTGCTGCTCATGGCATTGCCAGCGACGCTTTGGTTCCTGTTCTTCTCTTATTTACCCATGGCCGGTATGGTAATTGCGTTTAAGCAATATCGCTATAGCCGCGACGGCTTTTGGGCAAGTATTGTGGAAAGCAAATGGGTTGGCCTGCAAAATTTCAAATTTCTATTTAGTACGAATGACGCATATATCATTACGCGCAATACACTGCTATACAATATCGTATTTATTGTAGCAGGGCTGGTTCTTTCCGTAGGGTTAGCTATTATTTTATCGGAAATTGCCAATAAGAAGCTGGCGAAGTTGTACCAAACGGGGATGTTCTTGCCTTACTTCTTATCTTGGGTAATTGTAGGTTACTTCGTGTTCAGTTTCCTTAGCTTCGATAAAGGGATGCTTAATCATATTCTCTCATCGTTCGGAGTCGATCCGATCCGGTGGTATAACGACAAGACTTACTGGCCTCTTATAATCATTTTTGTTTACCTCTGGAAGTCCGTAGGCTACAGCAGTGTTGTTTATTTGGCAGCCATTATGGGAATTGACAAGTCGCTCTATGAAGCTGCGATGATTGACGGTGCAAGCAAGTGGCAGCAAATAAAGCACATCACCTTCCCGATGTTGAAACCGCTGATGACGATTCTGACATTGCTCGCGATCGGACGTATCTTCTATGCCGACTTCGGTTTATTCTTGCAAGTGCCGAGAGATTCGGGAACACTGTACTCGGTAACGAACGTTATTGACACCTATGTATACCGCGGGCTCAAATCAACCGGGGAAATCGGGATGAGTACGGCTGCAGGTCTGTATCAATCTGTTATTGGCTTCATTCTTGTCATGACGTCGAACTACGTGGTTAGAAAATTTGATAAAGATAATGCCCTGTTCTAATAGGCCTTTGGAAAGGAGGACGTTCAAATGATTGCCAAACCGATGAAGAGTCGTGATTTTCATAGATTGCCGCCTGTTTTGAATATATTGTTTAACCTCGTCGCAGGGATCTTTGCATTTGCTTGTGTGTTTCCATTCCTATTTGTGACGATCATCTCATTTACGGATGAGAAGTCGCTAAGCAGCAACGGTTATCGGATTTTTCCAGAGAAGTGGAGTTTGGAAGCCTACAGATATCTCTTTAAAGCCGGGGATCAGCTGCTTCTTTCTTATGGTGTAACCATTCTAGTAACAGTAGTTGGAACGATAGTAAGCTTGCTTTTGACGGCGACATTTGCCTATGCGATTTCACGCAAAAGTTTTAAATTCCGCAATTTTTTCGGATTTTTCGCTTTTTTCACGATGCTGTTTAACGGTGGACTCGTACCGACATATATTGTTGTCACGCAATTAATGGGACTTAAAGATTCGCTTTGGGCATTGATTTTACCGCTGGCGGGCAATGCGTTCTATATAATGATCATGCGAACTTTCTTCAGCACGTCCGTTCCTGACGCGATTATTGAATCCGGGAAAATCGACGGGGCCGGAGAATTCGGGATTTTCGTCAAATTAGTGCTGCCACTTTCGCTTCCGGGACTGGCGACTATCGGCTTATTCAGTACGCTGGGGTACTGGAACGATTGGTTTAATGCGCTGCTCTATATTGACACGCCTAATCTCGTGCCATTGCAATCCATGCTGATGCGCATCGAGAACAGTATGCAGTTCTTGCTGCAGAATACAAGCAATCCTTCGATTGGCGTAGGCTTGCTGCAGTCACTGCCGCAGGATACGTCGCGAATGGCGATGGTTGTTCTTGCAACGGGACCGATTATTTTTGCTTATCCGTTTTTCCAACGGTACTTTATTCAAGGCTTGACGATCGGCGCCGTGAAAGAGTAATTCATACGAATTTCATACGACTTTTGTTAATCAAATTATTTTTGGAGGACTTACCATGGAACAATTCAGACTGCCGAAAATTCCAATGCCGAAGCTGGAACTGCCAAAGGCAATTCAAGACGTATTAGCGGAAGCCGAAGAGAAGTTGGCGCATCGTCCGAAACTTTTGCAATTATTTAAAAACTGCTTCCCAAACACGCTGGAGACAACGACGAAGCTGATGGACGACGGAACGACATTCGTTATTACGGGGGATATCCCGGCATCATGGCTGCGCGATTCGGTCGAACAGGTGATGCACTATGTGCCATTCGCGAAGAACGATCCGGATCTGGCTCGCATCCTTAGCGGATTGATTAAACGGCATATTCAATATATTCACATTGATCCTTACGCTAATGCTTTTAACGAATCGGCGAACGACTGGCATTGGAACAAAGCAGACCAAACTGACATGTCGCCATGGGTATGGGAGCGGAAATTCGAGCTCGATTCTTTGTGCTTCTCGATGCGACTGGCTTACGCTTATTGGAAGGAAACGGAGCTAACGGATATTTTCGATGCCGGATTCAAAGCGGCGATGTTCAAAATTTACGAGCTCTTCAAGACGGAACAGCATCACTTTGAGCAGTCTCCTTATCGTTTTACACGCAATAACGGAATTCCTACCGATTCGCTGCGCAATAACGGGCTCGGGATGCCGGTGAATTATACAGGCATGGTTTGGTCGGGTTTCCGCTCAAGCGACGATGCTTGCGATTTTCATTACAACATACCTGCGAATATGTTTGCGGTCGTGGCCCTTCGTCATATGCAAGAATTCGCAGAGTGGGTGTTCCGGGATATTGACTTCTTAAATGATCTGAGTGCATTGGAAGCGGATATTGATCACGGTATCCAATTGTATGGCATTTATCGCCATCCGAAGTTTGGACCGATCTACGCTTACGAGACAGACGGCTTCGGCAACTACTGCCTGATGGATGACGCGGGAACGCCTGGACTCATGTCGATTCCGTATCTGGGTTATGTCTCCGCTGACGATCCGATCTATCAGAACACAAGACGATTCGCGCTAAGCAAGGAAAATCCTTTCTATTTCGAAGGCAAAGTAGCGAAAGGGATCGGCAGCCCTCACACGCCGGACAATTACATTTGGCATATGGCTTTATCCATGCAGGGAATAACGGCTTCCACTGCGGAAGAGAAGCTGGCGATGATCGACATGCTCGAGGCAACAGACGCAAACACTGGATTTATGCATGAAGGCTTCCATGTTGATGACCCAACCATTTTTACGCGAAAATGGTTCGCTTGGTCGAACAGTCTGTTCTCTCAGCTTGTGTATAAAGCAATGAAGGAAGGGTTGCTATGAGTCGTCCAGTTATCATTTTCTATGATGCTGAATTCCCGATTCTTTCACCGTTGGAAGTTCCGACCGAAGAACTTGCGGCGCAAGGTGGGCAAGTTGTAGGGGCTGATTCGCTGGCTGAAGCGCTCCGGCAAGCGGAGGGAGGATGCTTCGTCAATCTGCATGCACCTTATTTTCCGAAGTCCGCCTGGCCGGACATTCTCGCGTTCTTAAAACGCGGCGGCGGGCTTCTGAGTGCAGGCGGCGCAGCCTTCAAACGACCGGTTCGCCGGCAGGCAGAAGGTTGGCATGTGGAAGCGGAGCAAACGGCCTATCATCAGCAGTTATTCATCCACGAAATGCTACCTGTCGATGCGGCTCCGATTAGCAGCTATGCGGCTCTAGAAGGCGTGCCGCTGCTTAAAGGGCAGGAATCGCTGTTCACGGTTGCGGGTACGTGGAACATGGTGCCGCATACGACGCGAAACAGCGATTTGCCTCATCAAATGGGGGCTGCGGGTACGATGAGCACGCAAATCTATCCCCTTTTGAAAGGCATCAGCAAGGATGGCCGCGAGGTCGCTGCACCTGTTGTGCTATGGGAGAACACCCGCGGCGAGTTTATCGGCTCGCGCTGGATATTCGTCAATGTTCCGCTCAGCGCTTCTTTCTGGAAGGGCGGCGGAGTTAAGGCTCTGCTGGCCTGGGCGGCATATAGCGCCAAAGGAGTGACTGAGCTCTGGATCAAGCCGAATTATGCGAGCTATGAGCCAGGGGAGCATGCGGTGCTGACGCTTCAAACTCAACTCTTGGGAAGGCATGGGGTTGGGAACGGAGCTTCGACCATAGCCGCATGGACATTCGACCTTAAGGTAGAACGTGAAGATGGAGCACAAGCCGGTTGGACCTATCAAGTGACGGCTGAAGTGAACAAGGAATTCAACCTTGTGCGCATTCCTGTGCCTTTAGCGATTGAACGCGGCCTGTACCGGGTGACATGCAAAGCGGAGGCAGAGGACGGCGAGATTCGAGTGCTGCGCCAAGGGTTCTGGGGCTATGATCCCGTTCTTCTGAGTGAGGGAACGCCTATCGTTTGCAACAGAGATTATTTCATCAAGGACGGACGTCCGCTGCCAATTGTCGGAATGACGTACATGACCAGCGATGTCGCACGCAAATTTCTATTTCTGCCGAATGCCGATGTTTGGGACCGAGATATGGCCCAAATGGCCAAAGCGGGCATTAATTGGATCCGCACAGGCATCTGGACAGCCTATCGCAACATTATGCAGGTGGACGGCCATGCTTCCGAAGAAGTGTTGCGAGCTATCGACGCTTTCTTCTTAACGGCGAAGAGGCACAACCTGCAAGTGACGTTCACTTTCTTCTCGTTTACGCCCGAGACTTGGGAAGGCGTCAACCCTTACTTGGATCCGCAAAGCGTGGAAGCGCAGAAGCGGTTTATCCGCTCTATCGTATCTCGTCACACGGCTTCGACACATGTGGATTGGGATCTGATCAATGAGCCTTCAATGTTTGATCCGGCGCAGATTTTCTCGGACGGCCCCCGTTCGAGTCGCGACGTATTCGAGCAGGCAGCATTCGTAAATTGGCTTAAAACTAGGCATAACAGCATTGAGCTCCTTCAAGAGAGATGGAATATGTCGCCGGAACAGCTCCCGACATTCGAAGCGGCAGCCATTCCAGAAGCGGATAGCATTAATTTTGACGTACAGGATATGCACCGAGCGAAAAAAGGAACGCGCTGGCTGGACTACTGCCTGTTCTCGATGGATATGCATAATCGCTGGGCGAAGGAGCTTTACGATACGATCAAAGAAATCTGTCCGAACCATCTAGTTGTGGTCGGTCAGGACGAAGCACTGGGCGCGCAACGGCCTTCTCCGCTGTTTTATGAGGAAGCTGTGGACTATACAACCGTTCATTCGTGGTGGCTGAACGATCATCTCGTTTGGGATGGTATTTTTGCAAAAACGCACAACAAGCCTAATGTCATTCAGGAAACAGGCATCATGTATGTGGAGACACCGGATGGCCGCGCCAAACGTTCGGAGAACGAGCTGCGAAGTCTATTGGAGCGCAAATATGCGTATGCCTTTGCTACGGGAGGCGCCGGTGCCATTCATTGGATTTGGAATACCAATTTCTATATGGATAATGCCAACGAGTCGCATATCGGCGCACTGCGCGCAGACGGCACAGAGAAGCCGGAGGCTGATGTTTCCTACGATTTCGGACGGTTTATGGCGGAGATCCGGGATTTATTTGAAGATAGGACGCTGGAGGACATCGTGGCGATCTTCCCTTATTCGAATGATTTTTCGAACCGGAAAATGGCTTTCGATGCCACAACGCAAATGACCCGCGTACTCTCTTACCAGCTGAACATGCCGCTGCGTGCGGCTTCGGAATATCATTTGGACGTGTTGGAGGAGCAGCCTGCGAAGCTGATCGTACTTCCAAGCGCGCATAATATCGAGGAACAGGCTTGGAACAAGCTGATTGAGATCGTCAAAAGTACGGGTGCGACGCTGCTTGCAACAGGCCCTATCAGCCTTGATGCCTATTGGAAGCCAGCGTCTCGTCTCATCGATGTGCTGGGAGAAGGGCAGCTTCACAATGTGCGCAGGGAAGAAATGCTCCTGCTGCAAGGCGAACAGCTGCCGGTATCCTTTGGCAAGCGACGCATCGCCGAAGCTGTTAAAGAAGTGCGAACCGTGAATCCGGGCGCTCATGCCGGTTCCGGCCGTATGGGGGATGAGGTTGTTGATATCCCGCTGGGGAAAGGCCGACTCATTTGGAGTCCGCTGCCGGTTGAACTGAACGAACGGACAGAAGCGCTAGCTGCCTTGTATCGTTACGCGGTTCAGGCAGCAGGCTGCGAAAGCGGCCTGCAATGGAAGCAAGGCGGCGATATCGCTGGTATTTACGGAAGAAAGCTGCGTTATAAACACGGCTTCTTGTACGTATTCGTCTCCGAATTTGCATGGGACACGAAGATCGAAGTGGTAGATGCGGATAGCGGAGCAGCCTATGCATTTACATTGGAGAAAGAGCGTTCGGTGCTCTTTGCAGCGGATTCTGAAGGTAATATCATCGCTGTGTACCGACCGGATGAAGTCCATATTGAAAGGAGATAAGCCATGAGTACCAAAAGAACAGCCCATATCATTTCCCATACGCACTGGGATCGGGAGTGGTATTTGCCTTATGAAAAGCATCACGTACGTCTAGTCAAGCTAGTGGACACTTTGCTGGATAAGCTGGATAACGATCCGAATTACCGCAGCTTTTATCTGGACGGTCAAACCATCATCTTAGAAGACTACCTACAGGTCAGACCCGATCAGAAAGGGAAGTTGGAAAAATATATCCAGGATGGCCGCATCATTATCGGTCCGTGGTATATTTTGCAGGATGCGTTCCTCACTAGCGGTGAAGCGAATGTACGGAATATGCAAATCGGGCATCAAGATGCAAGAAAATATGGCGCGGTCGCGAAAGTCGGCTATTTTCCCGATACATTTGGTCTCGTAGGCCAGACGCCACAGCTGATGCAGCAATCCGGCATTACGAACGCGGTATTCGGCCGTGGCGTAAAGCCGACAGGCTTTAACAATACCGTTTCTGACGGTGATTATGAATCCTCCTTCTCCGAGCTGATGTGGGAAGGGCCGGATGGTTCCAAAGTGCTCGGTATTCTTTTTGCCAATTGGTACTCGAACGGCAATGAAATTCCTGTGGATCAGGATGAAGCGAAAGCATACTGGGAGCGGAAGCTGGCGGACTCGGAAAAATACGCATCAACCAGCGAACTGCTCTTCATGAATGGCTGCGACCATCAACCGGTTCAGTTGGATTTGCCTGAAGCGATTCAAACGGCGCGGGAATTGTACCCGGATACGGTCTTTATTCATTCAAATTTCAACGATTATTTGCAATCCGTGCAGCGTTCCATGGAGCATGAGCTTTCGACGGTAAAAGGCGAGCTTCGCAGCCAACGCACGGACGGATGGTCGACACTGGTGAACACCGCGTCTGCACGTGTTTATTTGAAACAGATGAATCAACTGGGGCAAGCGATGTTGGAAAAAGTAGCCGAACCTCTGGCCTCGATCGCGCACGCTCTCAAAGTCGGGGAGAAGTATCCGCATCATCTGTTCACGTATGCGTGGAAAACACTGATGCAAAACCATCCGCATGACAGCATTTGCGGCTGCAGCGTGGATGAGGTACACCGGGAAATGGTGACTCGTTTCGAGAAAAGCCGGCATGTGGCGGAAGCCATTACAGAGGACAGTTCACGAGCGATTGCTGAAGCGATCGATACATCAAGTTTCGCGGAAACGGGCAAGGACGCGTTACCTGTCGTAGTCTTTAATACATCTGGCTGGAAGCGCACGGGCATTGTTCATATTGAAATGGATGCGCTACGTCTATACTTCCGTGACGGGTATACATTGGAAGATGCTAGCCGCCTTGCGAAAGAAGCGGATGTTTCGGGGCGTGTGCTGGTGGATGAGCAGGGAAATGTGATTCCGTGCACGGTAGAAGATCTCGGATTGCAGTTCGGCTACGATTTGCCGGATGATAAATTCCGTCAGCCGTACATGTGCCGCAAAGTGAAGCTGACATTCGAGGCGGAGAAGGTTCCTGCCTTGGGGCTGAAGACTTTCGCTTGGGTGAAAAAGGAGTCGGCGGTTGCTCAGTCTTCACTCCTCACCGGAGACCGAGTATTGGAAAATGCCGTGCTGAAACTCACCATTTCGGATGATGGCTCTTTCACGCTGACGGATAAGAAGAGCGGCCGTACGTACCACGATTTGGGCATATATGAGAATACCGGGGATATCGGTAACGAGTATATGTACAAACAGCCGGATGGCGAAGCGGCGTTAACGACCCGCGGTACAGACGCACAAATTCGTGTGTTGCAAGATACGCCATATCAGGCTGCCATTGAAATCGTTCATGAATGGGAAATTCCTGCGTCGGCAGATGAGAAACTTGAGGAAGAGCAGCGCGATCTGATCTACTTCCCGCATCGTAAAGCGCAGCGTTCCACTCGTATGGTGCCTATGACAATCCGTACGGTTGTCTCTCTGAGCCGCAGCGGTAAAGGGGTTGAGATCGAATCGACCTTCAATAATCAGGCAAAAGACCATCGACTGCGGATGTTATTCCCTACGGATTTGAACACGAGTGTTCACCACGTGGATTCCATGTTTGAAATTCCGCAGCGGGATAATACGCCGGCAGCGGAATGGGAGAATCCAAGCAATACGCAGCATCAACAAGCATTTGTAGATGTCAATGAAGCGGGGACGGGTCTTGTTGTGGCCAACCTCGGTTTGAATGAATACGAAGTACTGCAGGACGGACGCAATACGATTGCGGTGACCTTGCTTCGTGCGGTTGGCGAGCTGGGCGATTGGGGCTTGTTTCCTACGCCGGAAGCACAGTGTCTAGGAGCGCACACGGTTCGCATGGCGATCATTCCGTACAGTGACTCCGACATGCAGTCCGGCGCTTATAAGGAAGCTTACCAGTTCCAAATCCCGTGGACGTTATGTCAAACGGGTGTTCACCCTGGTAGCATTGCACCAACGTATGCGCCATTCCAGTGGGAAGGCGGCGACTTGGCTTTCTCCTCGCTGAAGATGAATGAAGGAACAGGCGATCTGCTGCTGCGTTGGTACAACATGAGATCTCGGGCGGCCGAGCTGAAGCTCAACTCCAACATTCCGTATTACTATTTCTACAAGAGTACGATCTTGGAAGAACACGGCGAGCGCATGGATACGGACGCTTCAGGCCAATTGTCTCTACAAGTAGGTGCTTGTGAAATCGTGACGATCGGGATTGCTCGCCAGATCAAATAACGGCGGTACTGGTGCGTAAAACTCTTTTCTTTTGTTTGAACCAAGAAGCCCTTGATCTCTCCATCTGGAGGGATCAAGGGCTTTTAAGTTTAACTGCTCGGATTCGATAGATGATGGCACTCATGAAACGCAAAATGCTTACAGCCAAGACACTGTGAACGGTTTAGTTTGGTTAATGCCAAGGAAATCGCTTCTCCTGTTTTTTCAATAATGTGTTCCTGCCCAATGAATTCGTCTAATCTTGTTTTTTGAAGCATCTGGCGAGGTTGGCTTTGTATTTCGGAAATGATCAGGGTGCCGCCGTGTTTGTTAAAATGCTTAACGATGCTTAATAAATTGGATTCCCCTGTTGTATCCATATAGGGAACATTGCGCATTTTCAATATGATGATGACGTTGGGTTTGTCATTGATTTCAGCCATAATGGTCTTCTCAAACATATCAGCAGCCCCGAAAAACAAAGCTCCATCCACCTTATAGATACTAATCTGCGGGCAGTTAGGTTGCTCATTTGCGATCTGCGCGTCTACTTTTTCGTTCGTATCGGCAGGGGCGGGCATGACCTTTGACGTAATAAGATGATTGCTCATATGTTTCACAAAAATGATGCCTGACAAGACGATTCCAATCTCAACAGCCGTTGTCAAATCTGTAAAAACAGTTAGAAGAAAGGTAATAAGCAAAACAAATGACTCCGCCGTTTTAGTTTTTAGTACGCGAATGAACTCTTTGCGTTCGCTCATATTCCAAGCCACAACCATTAAAATTGGCGCCATGCTCGCAAGTGGGATGCTTGATGCATATGGAGCAAATAAGATCAAAACCAACAGGACGACTACTCCGTGAATGATCCCAGAGAAGGGAGACTCGGCACCGTTTTTAATATTTGTTGCGGTTCGGGCAATTGCCCCTGTTGCAGGAATCCCCCCGAACAACGGAGTTATTATATTGGCAATCCCTTGACCAATTAACTCGCGGTTGCTGTTATGTCTGGTTCCTGACATTCCGTCAGCAACTACAGCTGAAAGCAAGGATTCAATGCCTCCCAACATTGCAATTACAAAAGCTGGTCTTATTAGAGATTGAATGTGTTCAATTGAAAGTGCAGGAAAGTGTAGACTGGGCAAGCTTTTTGGGATTGCGCCGTAAGTGGAACCGATGGTTGCAATTTTGTCAGGATAGAAGAGAGATGCTGCAACCGTTGAAATTAATATTGCTACTAATGAGCCAGGTATTTTTGGAAAAAGCTTTGGTGTCAGAATGAGAAGCACCAGGCAAATTACAGCAGTTAACATACTGTGAACATTGATTGTTGAAATGTGAACGCCTATTTCCTTCATATTTGAAAGAAAATCTTGATGCTTTTGAAGATCCCTTAATCCTAGGAAATTGGCAATTTGTCCCGTGAATATTGTTACGGCGATACCTGCAGTAAAACCTATTGTTACAGGACGTGGAATAAATTTAATAACACCGCCTAATTTAAAAATCCCCATGAAAAGCAAAATGACTCCTGCCATACAACCTGCGATAAGCAAGTTTTCGTATCCGTACTGCATCACAATCACAAATAAAATGGGGATAAATGCTCCGGTAGGACCGCCAATTTGAAACTTTGAACCACCGAATAAAGAGATTAGTATTCCTGCTACAATGGTCGTATATAACCCGTATTCAGGCTTTACGCCTGAAGCAATTGCAAACGCCATTCCTAATGGAATGGCGACAATTCCTACTATGAGACCTGAAATCAAGTCTTTTTGAAATTTTTTAGCTGTATAGCCCTGGAATCTGCCGCCAAAAGAAAGTTTCATATCCAATCCCACCATCTTTAAATATCTGATTATTTGAATATATATAAAATCATATATCCAAATCGAAATGGTGTCAATTTCATTTTTCTTTGATTACAAATGAAATAAAAAAAGGATGTAAATCGAGATGAACTGCCCGATTCACTCCTTTTGTTGGAGAGTGTTACTGATTTTTTATATTTTCTAACATTGAAATAGCATTCACAAGATGATTGTCAAAAATCTGCTTCGTCACGATTAGCAGGTCTTTAATTAAGGGGTCAGTTAGCGAGTAAATCACAGAGGTTCCGTCTTTAATCCCGCGGACTACGTTTTTATTTCTTAATACGGCTAGTTGTTGTGAAACGGCAGAACCATCGCTACCCAATATCGATTGTATCTCATTCACGTTTTTATCGCCTTCAACTAAAACTTCAAGGATTCTTATTCGCAATGGGTGTGCTAACGCCTTGAAAAAATCGGCTTTAAAATGCTGGATTTCTTGAAACATTGCGTTCTCCCCTAAATCATTAAAAATTTAATATTTATATCATACCATATCACCAACTAGAAAGCATTGGACCAATAGGGATGTCCCTACATTCTTCTCCGAAACTCCGCCGGTGACTTGGACGAAAAGCTCCGAAACAATTTAATGAAGTAGCTGGTATGTTCAAAGCCGAGCTTCTCCGCAATTTGTTCAATGCTCGCATCGGATTTATCCAGCAGATCGCGCGCACATTCCATTTTGGAGCGGTTAACGAATTCGACGAAGGTTTCGCCGGTTTCCTTTTTAAACAGACGGCTAAAGTGAGACGGATTCAGATTCAGCCTTCCCGCCATTTCTTCCATACTGATCTTCTCACCCAGATGCAGCAAAATGTGCCGCTTCGCTTCTGCAATCTCCTTCCGCACGCTTTGATTGCTTAGCGTCTGTAAGGCGGCCCTTTTTTCTAAAAGAAATTGATGCGTCCATTCCCGGAGATGATCCAGTGTAACGATCTGATAAATGGTCTGATGAAGCAGCTCGGCTTTGAAATTCGAGACGAAATGCTGCATCACAATGTACTTGAGCTCAAGCTCCATAACCAGATTAACCATCCAACTGCGCACAGTATCAACTGGATAGCGTTTGTCCTGAATCAGCCCGAACCATTTGTTAATCGCAGCCGTTATGTCCTCCTCGACTCCGCTCTGGATACAAGCTCTAAAATCCTGAACCGCCTCGATATAATGAATAAAAAGATCGTCATTCGTTGGTTCAAACGCTTCGACAGTGACAATCCGCTGTTCTCCGGCGTAGAAGCGGAACAATTTGGCATTCAGCAATGCTTGAATCTGCTTTTTCAAAGATGGCAGATCATCACAGACGTCTCCTAAATACATGGATAATTCGATGCGTATAACCTGGCGGAACGATTGTTGAGCCCGATGCAGTTCGCTGCGAATATCCTCGTACATATTCCGCTTCAGCGTCTTGGTAAAGGGGAACAACAGGATCGCATGCCTTTCGTCCAGGGTTAAAATACTGCAACCTTCCGTAAGAATTGACTCACTTAAGGTGTTATCCAGAACAAACTGCAAGAGGTGGGTGCTCCCGAAACGGGATTCCAAGTCCAGAGCCCGTTCGGGCATTACCAATACCGGTAAGATCATGCTGCCATTCCCCAAATGAATATGGAAAGCAGCTGCTTTCTCTATCCATTCAGCTTCATTCATCACCGGTTGCTCGAGCAGTGAACGAAGGAAGGTTGTACGGATCACGGAGCGGTTCTGCTTAACGACATCCTGCAGCTGGCGAACACCTTGCTTAGCTGTTTTTTCTTCATTTAACTGAGCAATAAGCGTACGAAGCAGCTCAATTAAATGATCAATCTGAAGGCTTTCCTTCAGCACATACTCGCTTACATGTAATTTAACGGCCTTCTGCGCATACTGAAAATCTTCATGGCACGATAAGATAATCGTTTTAAGCTGCGGATTGCTGATGCGGACTTTTTCAAGAAGCTCCAGTCCATTCATAATCGGCATCCCAATATCCGTAATTAAAATGTCGGGATGATGCATTTGGCAAGCTTCGAACGCCTCTTCGCCGTCTGCACATGCGGCAGCGAGTGTGAGCCCAAGATCACCCCAAGGAATACTGGCTGATAAATAATCGAGCAGCGGCACATTGTCATCGGCGAGAACGACTTTATACATGAGGTTCACCCTTTCTGAAATCGGTAGGAATATGAAGTTCAATCGTTAAGCCTTGCCGCGGTTCGCTGGAAATTTTCATTTCAAATAAGTCTCCGTAAATTAACTTAAGCCGTTCATAGACATTGGAAAGCCCAATGCCAGAAGGGGGGACATAGCCGCTCTTCCGACTTTGAATAACAATTTGTTGTTTATTCAACTGTAAACGTTCCTGCAATTGCTTTAATGGCAATTCGTCCAACCCCTTACCGTCATCCTTGACCGTAATCAAGAGGGTGGTTTCGGTCTTCCGCGCTTGAATAAGAACGTGACCTTTCCTGCGGATGAAGCCGTGTTTATAGGCATTTTCAATGAGCGGCTGCAGAATAAACCGGGGAACTTCCTCCAGCTGCAGCTCGGGAGCTACATCAATATTTGCCTCAATCGGGTGACGAATGGCGAAATTCATTAAGTCCATATATTGTTTAACGGTTCCGAGCTCGGCATGAAGGGGTATGAATTCCTGTTGGCTGGATGAAAGCATGGCTCGCAGCAAAGAAGACAGGGATTCAACCAGCTCTGCGTTTTCTTTGTCATCCTTCATCAGCAGCTTCAATCGAATCGAGCTAAGCACATTAAATAGAAAATGAGGATGAATCTGCGCTTGCAGCAGAGCAAGTTCGGCATGGCGTTTTAACTCCTGCTCAAGCTTAACATGCTCTAGCATTTCCAGAATACGATCAAGCATATTGTCGAAGGAGCGGCCAAATTGACCAACTTCATCGGCACCCCGAATGTTGGAACGTATTGTTATATCGCCTTCTTCTACTTTTTTCACGACATGTCCCAGTATCTGAATCGGCTTCGTGAACTTGCGCAGGAAGAAGACAAGGGCAATGAGAAAGACGGCGGCGAAGAGCATTTGAAGAATGAGATTGGAGTGGTACATGGCTGTCAACTTTTTGGTCAACTGCTCATAGGGCGCCACGCTCACCAGCTTCCAACCGGCAAACCGCAGTGGAATGCTCGTAATCAGCTGGTTCGTACCGTTTAGTTCGATCATGCCGGAAGGGGGCATATGACTTAGATCCAGTACATGTTGAAAGTTACTCCCTATAAGTTCGGGGTTACGGTTCGATAGTATCCGATTATTGGCATCAAGCAAGTAAACATTCTCTGTAAAATCTGCAAAGAGGTCGCGAACCGCATTCTCTGCGCGGCTGACGATCAGCGAAGCCAGAGGTTTAGGGGAGTCGCTGTACAACATGCGCGCAGTAAGAACGACATAGGGCATATCCTTTTCCTTACCGGATATGTAATTTGGCTCTGCGCCAATAAAGAGCGTGTCATAGGCTGACAATTGAGACAGTTGAGAAAACCACGTACGCTTCGTAAATAAGAGTGGATTCCAATCATAGAATGAGTAATCCGAGTATGCCCGGCCATCAGCCATGAGCAGGGTCAGTTGTAAATCAGGTTTTTCGCCGGCAATTTGTTCGAGTCGAGTCGTAATCTGCTTGGCGGCCAAAGGATCTGTTTTGCCATTTTCCATTAAAGCGCGCAGCTCAGTATCGAATTGGATGAAATTTGATATGGAAACCATCTCGTCAACGATCGTATAAATTTGCGTCTGGACGATTTTCAGCGACTGGATAGCTTTTTCCTGCGTTTGATCGCGAATGATACGTTCGGAATAAATGATAGTCGTGTACAGCATCAAAAGGGTAGGGATCACCAAACATGCGATCGATGTAAGAATGAGCTTCTGCCGTAGTGACAATCTATGAAGATACTGCTTGATGCGCATGTTTGACTTACCTCCTTAAGAACTTGATACGCTGTGGGTTTATGCATACCCTGCATTCTGATAATCCGGGCTGGCATCAGGACCAAAGCCTAACTCAGCCCGCCGCTTGCGAAATCTTGCCAGCAGCGGGGCATAGTCAGGTTCATGAATGAAATTGAAAGATTCCTCGGGATTACGCGCTAGGTCAAATAATACTTCAGGCATCGTTTCCCCATAATATTGATACTTCAAATGATCTTGCTTAATCATAAGATTGGTGCCCATAAATTGGGATATCGTTTCATTATTCCACTCGGCAGCGGAATCAGCCATGAGCGGGACAAGGCTCCGACTGTCCAACCCCTGCGGAACCGGAGTATCCGATAAGTCACACAACGTTGCAAAGAGATCGCATAGGTTTACATTTTGCTCAACAACGCGGCCTTTGCCGAATTTGCGCGGATACCGAATGATCAGAGGGACTCTAACGCTTGCTTCGAAAAACTTCTGCTTCTCCCAAATCCCATGCTGACCAAGCATCTCGCCGTGATCGCTCGTATACACGATAATCCAGTCATCGAGATCTTGGCCGACATGTGTAAGGGCATTCAGTACGTCCCCATACATCTCGTCGATCGTTTCAACCATGCCATAATAAGCGGCCGTCGCCCGTCGCAAATCACGCTCTGTCGCATCGGTACCTGTGCGAACCTGATGCTGGGATAGGAAAGGATGATCGAATACCTCATCATGTACATAGGGAGTAACGCGATTCAAGTAATAGTTGAATTTCTCTTCACTTGTTAAATAGGGATAGTGAGGCTGCAGCAGGCTCAATTTCAGCAGCAGGGGGTGAGTTTGTTCTCTATCATAATAGGGATTACAGAAATAATCCTCAATAAACTGCTTGGCGCCCTGAACTGCATAGGCATCATGGGTAATACACAGCCCTTTTCCGATACCGGCTCGCGCAATTTCTTTGGCATCCGACCATTTGCTTTCTAAGAAAGGCTTACGCATAGACATCGCTTTTCCGCCAACGTATTGGGGATTGATTTGAATATCTCCGCTAATCCGTGATGTCCAGCCCTGCATTTGATCTGTCCCCAGGTGGTGCAGCTTGCCGCTGACAACGGTTTCATATCCCTCCAAGGCAAGCTGTCTCGCGAAAGTCAGTGAACCTGGCGGCAAATCCTGCCCGAATTGCTCGCAATGGTTTGTTCGGGGAAGTTGACCGGACAGGATACATTGCCTGGCGGGAATGCAGATTGGAGAAGGGGTATAGGCATTCGAAAAGACAACGCCATCTTTGGCTAGCATGTCCAATACAGGCGTGCGTATAACCTGATTCCCGGCCCACCCCGCAACATCAGGGCGATGCTCGTCACTCATGAGAAACAGAATATTTGGTCGCTTGGGCATTTGGCAATTTCTCCTTTGGCTTGTGATTACTTTCTATCATAGAAGGTTTTTGTTTCCGATACATGGGATGATTTTTGCAAAAGCCAAAAGATTTCGATCATTTTTTTTCGTAAATAGAAAAATTCGTTCCATGTTTTTCTTATTCGTTGCTCCTATAATGAGCGTATAGAACGATGAATGAGGTGATTTTCTTGGAACAAGTGTTAACGAATGGCGTAACCAAGGCTAATAGTCAACCGGCTCGTACCACTGCCAGAAAGCGGTCATTTTACGATACGATGGCTGGTTACTTGTTTATTTCTCCTATGCTGATCACAACAACGGTCCTCACGATTATTCCAATTGTGCTGTCGGCTATCATCAGTTTCACAGATTGGAATTTCATTACAGGCTTAGGACACATCAAGTTCATAGGAATAAATAATTACCTGGAACTACTGCGTGACGGAAATTTCCTTCGTTCGATGAAAAATAACATAGCACTGATGGGCGTTGTACCCGTCGCGATGTTCCTTTCTTTGGTACTGGCTGTACTTATTAATAAAGCGACGTATTTTAAAACCTTTTTCAAAGTCATCTACTTCATGCCGTTTATCTCTAGTTTCGTTGCTGTGGCTGTACTTTGGCGAGTATTGTTTCATCCGAACAGCGGGCCGATCAACGGGTTTCTCAAATCAATTGGCATCGAGCATCCGCCGTTGTGGTTAGCTGATCCGAACTATGCCTTAGTTTCTGTTATGATTATTATGGTTTGGGCATCTTTGGGCTTCAACATGATTATTTTTCTGGCCGGTTTGCAAAATATCCCCAAAGATTTGTATGAAGCTGCCGATATCGACGGAGCCTCTGTGATCAAACAATTTTTCTCGATCACCCTTCCGCTGCTCTCGCCAACCACGTTCTTTTTGCTCATAACAGGCATCGTATCGTCCTTTAAAGCCTTTGACCTGATTATGATCCTTACGAACGGCGGACCCGCAGGCTCTACATCAGTGATTGTCTTTTATTTATATGAAACCGCTTTTATTAATTTAAAGTCCGGATATGCGTCAGCCATTGGTATGATGCTCCTCTTCTCTATTCTCATCATTACGATCATTCAATGGGTGGGGCAGAAAAGATGGGTAAATTATTAATCGGGAGGTGATCCTATGAAAAAAATTCAACTGAACCGTTCAATCATCACACTAGGGATGTCACTCGGAGGGATTATCTTCATCCTGCCTTTTGTATGGATGCTTTCGGCTTCGTTCAAGCCGGAGCTGGACGTGCTGACCTACCCTATCCAATGGATTCCGACAAGGTGGAATGCCGTTAAAAACTATAGCGAAGTTTGGGCTGGGGCATTGCCTTTTTCGCTCTATTATTGGAATAGTTTGAAAGTGACGATCATGACAACGTTGTTTTCCTTGATCATTTCTTGTATGGCTGCCTATGGGTTCTCGAAGGTGACGTTTAAGGGGCGCGATCTGATCTTCGTTCTTGTATTGGCAACATTCATGATTCCGCATCAAGCGATTCTCGTGCCGCAATTTATTATGTTCCGCTGGTTAGGTCTCTTTAATAGCCATATCGGCTTAGTTCTCATAGGAGCTTCCGGGGTGTTGGGTACTTTCTTGCTGCGGCAATTTTATATGGGCATTCACACTGATATTATTGAATCCGCACGAATAGATGGGGCGAATCATTGGATCATTTTCTCTCGCATTACGCTTCCGCTCGTTAAACCGGCGATTGCTACTTATATGATTTTACGCTTCATCTGGACGTGGAACGATTATCAGAATCCGCTAATTTTCCTCCGGTCCGATCACTTGTTTACGATTCAACTGGGGATGCGGAAATTCGCTGACGTGAACGGTGAGTACTATTCGCTGATCATGGCTGGCGCCGTCTCCGCCATTCTGCCTTTGTTGATTATTTTCATCTTTGGTCAAAAGCATGTCATTGAAGGTGTTGCTTCAGGAAGCGTCAAAGGCTAGCATAATTTTACTAGGGGGAATTGGGATGAAATTGAAATGGAAATGGAAACAGACAGCAATCGGGATGACGGCTGCAGCTGTGCTTTTGACAGGATGCGCTTCTTCGAAGGAAGCAGATGGCGGCGCAGCTTCCACATCCAGCGGTAAACCTGTCAGCATTAAGCTGCATACGTGGAACAATTTGAAAACAGACGGCTTCGACGTTGTGCTGCAAGAATTCGAGAAAAAATATCCGAATATTAAAGTGGAGTTCGTTTCTGCAGGAGATAACAACTCATTGGAAGCACTGAAGAAAATTGACCTGGCCGCTGCATCAGCAGAGGATATGGATGTCATCATGCTCCCTGCCTCTAATTATCTCGCACAGCGGGCTGCTCTAGGGATGTTCGAGCCGCTAGACTCGTATCTGAGTAAAGAAGGAATCAAGCTGGATGATGAATACATTGGCGCTACACAGCTGAATGGAAAAACGTACGGCATCCCGGGGAAATCTGTCAGCCAGTTTGTCGTAATCAATGAAGCGCACATGAAAGAAGCGGGACTCACGGTCCCGCAAAGCTGGACATGGGATGAATATCTCGATTATTCGAAGAAAATGACCAAGACGGAAGGCGGAAAAACACGCTACGGCACGTACTTCCATACCTTTATTAACTTCACCTACCTGGCACAATTCGCCCAAATGCAAAATGCAGGTCTCGTCACCGACGATGGGAAGAGCGCCAATATTAATACGCCGTTTATGCGTAAGTCGTTAGAACTGCGCCTACAAGCGGAGAAGGATAAATCAGGGACACCTTATGCCGAAGTGATCAGCCAGAAGCTAAACTATCGACCGCAATATTTCAATCAAAATACAAGCATGATGCAGGTGGGGTCCTTTATTATTGCGGAAACCGGCGGTTCCGATGCTGTGCCTGCGACTTTTAAGACGGTGTTTGCTCCCATGCCTACGATGAAAAAAGGCGATCCGATCCTGACACCGGTGGGAGGGGACAATTTTGCCATCTACAACAATTCGAAACATAAGCAGGAAGCCTATACCTTTATCCGCTGGTTTACAACAGAGGGGCTTGTTCTTCAGGGCAGATTCATTCCTTCTTGGAAAAAGGCGAATTTGGAGCAAGTTGTGAATCAAATTGTTTCCAAAACAAAAACGCCTGAGATGGTAGACAAGGAATCGTTGCTATACGTTTTGAAAAATAGTGCTGCAACCAAAACAGCTGTACCACTAACTTATCAAGCTGAGGTAGATAAAGTGATGCAAGAAGAATTCGATAATATGATGCTGAAAAACCAGGATATCGATACAACGCTAAAAGTAGCGCAAGATAAAATTCAGAAGCTCGTAGACTCAAAAAATAAGTAGTATCAGAGGAGGAGCAGTAGATATGAAACAAGTGAGATTAGGCATTATTGGATTAGGAGCGCAAGGAGGGTTATATGCCGGATTTCTTGCGGATGGCAAGGTGAAGAACATGGTGATTGGAGCCATCTGCGACACAGACCCGGCCAAGGAAAGGGTAAGCGCAGAGAAGTATCCAAATGTCCCTTTCTATACGGATTATATCGAGATGCTGGAGAGCGGTGACGTCGATGCGGTCGTTACCTGTGTACCTCATTACTTGCACCCGGCAATCGGTATTCAAGCTTTGAAGCGGAATATCCATGCCCTTGTAGAGAAACCGGCAGGCGTATACACCAAACAGGTGAAAGAACTCAATGAGTTTGCGGCATCCAAGCCGGAGCTGACGTTCGGTATTTTCTTTAATCAACGCACGAATCCACTCTATCAAAAAGTGAAAGAAATCATTGATAACGGGGAGATTGGTCAAATTCGCCGGACGAATTGGATGATTACGACGTGGTGGAGACCGCAGGGCTACTATGATCAAGGAGCATGGCGTGCAACTTGGGGCGGAGAAGGCGGAGGCGTTCTTGTCAATCAAGCGCCGCATCAGTTGGATTTGCTTCAATGGATATGCGGGATGCCGAAGAAGGTATACGCGAATCTGAAATACGGCTACCAGAGAAATATCGCTGTGGAAGACGATGTAACAGCAATCCTCGACTATGGCAACGGTGCAACAGGCGTGTTCGTTACATGTACCCATGATGTGATGGGGACGGATCGATTCGAAATTTTGGGCGATAAAGGCAAAATCGTTGTGGATGACAGCAAGAAAGTCACGATTAAGCGGCTTCACAAGCCGGAATCCGAGATGAGCGCTACGATGACGATGCAGGATGTTATGAAAATTTTCATGGGACAGGGCCAAGCTGACATTTACACCGAAGAAGTACTTGAATTTGGCAGTGTTTGGGGGGGTCAGCATGTGGCTGTTTTGGAAAACTTCACGGCAAATATCGTAGACGGAACACCGTTAATTGCTCCAGGAAGCGATGGGATACATGGCGTCGCCCTAGCGAATGCGATTCATCTGTCGAGCTGGTTAGGTCAGGAAGTGGACATGCCATTGGATGAGGATTTGTTCTATGCTGAGCTTGCGAAGAAGATGACACAAGAAAAAGTGAAGGTGGGTTAAACGATGAATAAAGGGAAAATCGGCGTTCAAATGATGATGCTCAAGGGGAAGGTCGAGGAGCTCGGCGTCTATGAAACGCTGAGAAAAGTTCATGAACTGGGTTATCGCTGCATTGAGGTATCGCAAATTCCCATGACAGCAGAGAATGTAGCTGAGTTAAAAAGAGCCAGTATCGATTTCGAAATTAAAATCGCGTCCTTATCGGCTGCTCTAGAACCGATGATGCCCGGGATGAAGGGGGAGACGCTATCTGACGATTTCGACAAAATTCTACAAGACTGCAAACAGTTGGACTGTAACTTTTTGCGGATTGGCATGCTGCCCTTCCATTTGATCGGCAGTAAGGATAAAGTGATGGAGTTTGCGCAAAAAGCTGATCAAGTTGCCGAACGTCTTGCCGGACATGGGATCGAGCTTTACTATCATAACCATCACATCGAGTTTCAAAAATATGATGGCGAATATTTACTTGATCTGATAAAGAACAACACCAAACGAATCGGGTTTGAACTGGATGTTCACTGGATTCATAGAGGCGGAGAGAATCCCGTTTCGGTCATCAAGAAGTACGCGGGGCGTATCGCACTGCTGCATTTGAAGGATTACCGGATCGGGCAGCTGGATATGAATGCTTTATCAAGCGGCGACATGGGTAAATTTATGCAGGCCTTCACGAATGTGATAGAGTTTGCGGAGGTGGGTGAAGGCTCCCTCGATATGAAAGCTATTATCGATGCAGGACTGGAAAGCGGTTCGCAGTATTTCTTGGTCGAACAGGATGATGTGTACGGACGTGATCCATTCGACTGCTTGCAAACTTCTGCTAACAATTTGAGAAATTTGGGCTATGCGGATTGGTTTTGAACGTTAAGAAAGGGACTCCATTGGAAATATGGGGTCCCTTTTCTAGTGCGTCACTTTTCCTTTTTACGGTAAACCCTCTCAGGTCGTCCGACGACGCCATAGGACAGATCGGCGAATACTTCGCCTGAGCTGACCAGATGCTCCAAATAACGCCGTCCCGTCGAACGGCTGACGCCGATTTCCTTGGCGATTTGATCCGCGGTCATCCCGTCCGCCGCAGTGGAAATCGCCTGAACGATTTTTACCAGTGTTAACTTATCGATGCCTTTGGGAAGGAAGGAAATCTCGGAGCGGAATTCTTTTTTCCCCGAGCCGGACAATAGGCGATCGACATCGCTCTGATTGATGGTGGCGCTTGTATTCAAACGATTCAACTCGCGGTGGAAGTCCAGATAGCGTAAAAGGGTTTCCTTAAGCCGGTCAAATACGAGTGGTTTCATGATATAGTCGAACGCGCCGCTGCGGATGGCTTCCCGAATAGCCTCGACCTCTTTGGCGGCGGTAATCATAATGACGTCGGTGTCCCGGTAATGTTGGCGAATAAATGAAAGCATGTCCAGTCCGTTTGCACCAGGGAAATACACATCCAGCAGTACTAGATTTGGCCGTAATATGTCCAGCTGTTCTTTCGCCTGAACATCGTCTGTGGCGATTCCGACGACGTGAAAGGCGTCTACTTTCTCAATAAATCTCCGGTTAATTTCGGCGATTTTCACGTCGTCTTCAATAATTAATACTTCAATTTTCGGCTGTTGGAGCTCCAGGTTCAAGGTAAGGACTCCTTTGTGCGGGAATGGGATTTAGGAACGGCGACGGTGAAGATGGTGCCGCCTGATGGATTTTGATGGAACGTTATATACCCGTTCAGTTTGCTTACGGCATGCTTGACTAAGGCTAGACCAATGCCACGATGCTCGCCTTCTTTTGTTGAGAAACCTTTTTCAAACACCGCGCTGCTTACTTCGTCCGGAATTCCGATGCCGCAGTCCTCGCATTCGATAATCAAATCTTCGCCGAGATCGGTCAAAAACAATTTGACATAAGGCTCATCTTGCGCCTCAACAGCCAAAACGGCTTCCATGGCATTATCAATCAAGTTTCCGATAATAGTGACCAACAAATCGCGATCAATCTCTTCAGGGATATCCGCAAACGAGCTTTCACGGTCAATTTCAAACGTTATTTTCAGTTCCTGCGCATGATTGAATTTGCCGATCAGCAGTCCTCCGATCATAGGATCAGGGATTTCGTGCATGATGAACTGCACCCAATTCTGATGCACATCCGACTCCTTGGAGATGAGATCGACAGCTTCCTGATAAGACTCTAGCTGGATAAGTCCGGATATGACATACAGTTTATTCGAAAACTCATGGGTCTGAGCGCGCAGCGCTTCCGCAAACTGCTTTACTTGCGACAGTTCCTCGGCGAGGCGATATAACTCGGATTTGCTGCGAAAGCTCGAAACTGCGCCGGTTACAGCGTGCTTTCGGTTCACAATCGGCACCCGGTTGACAATGACTTCATGATCGCCAATCAGCATTACATGGTCGAACTCGGCTTCTCCCGTGCGGACGACTTCGTATAGGCGAGTGTTCGGGATAACATCTTCTATGTGTCTGCCCGTGATTTTGGCACTTACCGGCAGATGCAGAAGCTGCAAGGCATAGCGGTTCGCCATCGTAATGATGCCATCCCGGTTTACCGCGATAATGCCTTCGCGAATGGATTGCAGAATTGCCTGTTTTTCGGTATAAAGCTCACCGATTTCCTTAGGCTCCAGCCCATGAATGGAGCTTCGGACGTTGCGCGCGATAAGGACAGAGCCGATCAGTCCAATGACTAGCACAATGAGGGAAATCTGCTCGATACGCGATTTATAAGCATCTGTTAGGGTATCAATGTCCTCAGTAAGAAAGCCAACGGAAACAATGCCGATCACATCGCCGCGATTATCGAAAACAGGTGCTTTACCGCGAAGCGAAGGCCCAAGGGAGCCAATGGCTTTGGAAATAATTGACTTGCCTTCCAGAACAGGTCCGTTGTCGCCTCCAACCATCTCTTTGCCGATTCGTTCAGGAAGCGGGTGGGAGTAGCGGATGCCTTCACGGTTCCCGACAACAATGTACTCTGCATCGATTTTTTCACGAACACTTTCCGCGATAGGCTGGATGATCGCAGAAGGATCGGGCGTTTGGAAGGCATGACGAATGTCTGGCATATCAGCAAAGGTTTCAGCGACTTTTAACGCGCGGGTTCCGATCTGATCCTCAAGTGCCGCGGTCATAAGATAATAGAAAATACTGCCTAAACTGATGATAACCAAGAATAGAAGCGAACAAATGATTAAGATAAGCTTCGTTTGCAGCCTCATTGACCACACAGGCCCCCTGTTTTTGCTTGTATTGTAACATAAAGCGCTATTATTTTGATCGTTATTGAAGGAGCACATCCGTGAACAATATGAACAAAATGTCCAAAACGGCGTTAATACAACTAATTTTGTTAAACTTCCCAACATGCACAGGCAGGTGTTATTCTGAAAGCGCTTTATAGAAAGCGTATACAAACAATAAATTTGGAGGGGTTCTTTTGATAAAACAACTTTTTTCAGCTTCCTGGAAAGTTACGGCGATTAGCATTCTTGCAGTTAGTTTGGCGGCTTGCGGCAATAACGCTGCGAAGCCCGCGGCGACGTCATCAGTGCCGGCCGACAAAGCCAAGGAGACGACGGCACCAGCAGCGGCTAAATCCAACTATCCTGAAAAAGCACTCAGTATCATCGCTCCATCCGGCGCAGGTGGCGGATGGGATATGACAGCCCGCACGATCGCCAAAGTATTGGCAGAAACGAAAGCAGTCGATAAGCCGGTTACCGTTGAAAACAAGCCGGGCGGTGGCGGTGCTGTATTCTTGGCGGAATATGCGACCAAAGATGTGAAAGACAACTACAAACTGTTCGTCAGCTCGCCTCCGATTTTGATTAACCATTTGAAAAAAGAAGGAAACACGCCATACGGCTACAATGATACGACTCCGCTAGCGCAACTGACCAAAGATTACGGCGCTGTCGCTGTAGCGGCAAATTCCAAATATAAAGATCTGAAATCTTTGCTTGATGACATGAAGGCTGATCCTACGAAACTTACGGTAGCAGGTGGTTCGGCGCCAGGATCGATGGATCATCTGGTGTCCATACTTCCGGCGTTCAAATACGGCATTGACCCGAAGAAGGTTAAATATGTGTCCTATGACGGAGGCGGTGAAGCCGTAACTGCACTGCTTGGTGGGAATGCAGATGTGCTGGGTACAGATGCTTCGTCCTTGGATCAATATGTGAAAGCCGGCAAAATCCGCATTTTGGCTGTAGCGGCACCATCCCGTCTTGGAGGCAGCTTGAAGGACGTTCCGACAATGAAAGAACAAGGTGTTGATGCAGAGTTCTTGATCTGGCGCGGATTTTTTGGACCAAAGAACATGAGCGCAGATGCGAAAAGCTACTGGGAGGCTGCCATCAAGAAAATGGTAGAATCCGATGCATGGAAGAAAGAAATGCAAGCAAACAACTGGGAAACGGACTATAAGAAAGCCGATGATTTCAAAACTTACTTGGGCCAGCAAGAAGCCCAGCTGAAAGATATGTTGACAGCGCTTGGCATGCAGAAATAGACCTAAAGCAACAAGGGAGAAGAGAGTTTCTTCTCCCTCGCCCTTAGGGTAGGAGGCAGAGAGATGAATACTACGTTTGACCGTTATGCAGGCATCGCCTTTTTCGCCATTGGCCTTGCATTTGTCATAGGCTCCTTAGGTATATCAACAAGCGCTTACGGAAGCAATGTGGGTGCGAATATTTTTCCGATGATTCTGGGATCGTTCTTGTCTTTAATGAGTATTCGTCTTATTTATGAGACGTTCCGCAAGCAGCGTGCGGAACGAAGCGAGGAAAGCTTGGATTACAAAAGATTTGGCATTATTTTTATCGCCGCTGTCTTATACGCTTATTTCCTTGAAGATATCGGGTTTGTTATTTCCACGTTCCTTTTCCTGATGATCGGATTCCAAACGATGCAAAAGGGCAGAGTGTGGGTTTCCCTGCTCATTGCTGCCGGGTCCTCTTATGGCGTTTATTATTTGTATGTGAATGTGCTGGATGGATCGCTTCCCGGATTCCCAACATGGTTAGGGGGGGCATAACGTGAGTACGATTGAGTATGTAATGCACGGTTTAGGCACTGCGATGCAGTGGCATAATGTCGTATTTGTATTTTTGGGGGTATTGATCGGTACAGTAGTCGGCGTGCTTCCAGGGATTGGTCCGATGAGCGGTGTAGCCCTCTTGATTCCGATCACGGCTACGATGACATCGGGCTTAGGACCGGAAGAAGCGGCGACGAGTTCTATTATTTTGCTGGCAGGGGTGTATTACGGTGCGATGTATGGAGGTTCAACGACATCAATCCTGCTGAATACGCCGGGGGAATCGTCTTCTGTCGTCACGACGCTTGACGGCTACCAGATGGCCAAACAAGGGAGAGCGGGAGCAGCGCTTGCGATCTCGGCGATCGGTTCCTTCGCGGCTGGGATTATTTCGCTGATCGGTCTTATCTTCCTGGCGCGTCCTTTATCTGCGGTGGCCATCAAGTTCGGGCCGGCCGAATATTTCTCCCTCATGGTGCTCGGCTTGCTTGCAATCAGCGGACTTGCCGGCAAATCCATGGTGAAAGCGCTCATGATGACCGCCTTCGGTCTGCTACTCGCGACAATCGGCATCGACAACGTATCAGGGGTGGAAAGGTTCACATTTGGCATTCCAGAGCTGTATCAGGGATTGGAATTCCTGACCGTCGCGGTTGGTACCTTCGCTGTCGGCGAAGTGTTCAAAACGATCCTCCAGCGAGAAGGTAACGATGGCGAACTGGCGAAAATCAACCGCATTCTGCCGACGAAGCAGGATTTGAAAGACAGTGCGGCACCGATTGCCCGCGGTTCTGTGCTTGGTTTCTTCATTGGCTTACTGCCTGGCGCAGGCGCGATTCTTGCTTCTTTCTTCGCTTATATCGTGGAGAAAAAGATCAGTAAAAACCCTGAGAAGTTTGGTAAGGGAGCAATCGAGGGTGTAGCCTCGCCGGAATCCGCCAATAACGCCGCTTCCGGCGGCGCGATGATTCCGCTTTTGACCCTGGGGATTCCCTCCTCCGGTACGACCGCGATTCTGATGGGTGCTTTCATTATGTACAACGTGCAGCCAGGTCCTTTGTTATTCCAGGATCACCCGCAGCTTGCCTGGGGCGTCATCGCCAGTATGTTTGTCGGCAATCTAATGCTGCTCATTCTCAATATGCCTCTGGTTAAAGTGTTTGCCAAAGTAATTGAAACACCGACGAAATATTTGATTCCGTTGATTATCGTCTTTTCTGTGTTCGGAGTGTATGCCGTTCAATATTCGACGTTTGATTTGCTGCTCATTATGGGCTGCGGACTTGTCGGCTACTTCCTGGCTAAAAACGATTATCCGTTAGCGCCGTTGGTGCTCGGTCTCATTCTCGGTCCGATGATGGAAAACAATATGCGCAGAGCGCTCACGATTTCTAATGGCGATTTCATGATTTTCCTGCAAAAGCCAGTCTCACTCGTGTTTCTCATCATCGGCCTCTTGTGGATCAGTATTCCGCTGATCTTGAAACTGCGAGGCAAGAGTGTACTTGTAAACGAGGAAGGATAAAAGCTATCGTTAACCCCTGTTAGATAGGTCGAGCCCCGCTGGTTATCAGCAGCCTTCCAGCCTAATCAGGGGTTTCGTTAATTGGGGAGAAACGCCATGGATGTTCTGTATTTGATCGTGCTCAATGTCATTGTTCCCGTATTTCTGCTCATTGGCGCAGGGGTGCTGCTGCATCGCGTCTTTCATTTCGAGATGAACACCTTGTCAAAGCTTAATGCATTTTTCCTGCTGCCGGCTGTTAGCTTTACCAACATTTATGAAAGTAAATTTGACGCTTCACTCTTACTCAGGGTAGTTGGATTTCTGCTCCTGCAAAGCTTCATGCTTATCTTATTCAGCAAAGCGACGGCTAAATTGGCCAAGTTTGATAAAAGTCTTTCTTCGACCTTTTCCAATAGTGTTGTTCTAAGCAATTCGGGTAATTTCGGACTTCCTGTCAGCCAGCTCGTTTTTCAAAACAATCCGCTAGGATTATCCGTACAAGTTGTCGTTTCGATCTATCAGAACCTGTTAACGAATACGTACGGGCTGATGAATGCGGTATCGGCGCAAAGCCAAGGGCAGAAACTGCTCAAGGAGCTTCTGAGAAATCCGATGATTTACGCGTTTATTTTGGGCTTGCTTATGCATTCACTTGCAGTACCCATTCCTGCTTTTATCTGGAGTCCGCTTCAGAATGTCGCAAACGCATTTCTAGCGATTGCCCTTGTTACGCTGGGTGCACAATCCGCTTTTATACCATTCAAACGACTGAGTCCCGCCCTCGTCTTCAGCTTGCTGGGCAGACTTATCATCTCGCCGGCTATTGCGCTTTCCTTCATATGGCTGCTCAAGCTGGAGGGGACGACAGCGCAAGCGCTGCTTATTGCTAGTAGCTTTCCAACATCTAGAAATAGTGCGGCTTTCGCTTTAGAGTATGGAAATCATCCGGAATACGCCGCTCAGGCCGTTCTGCTTTCCACAATACTGAGCAGTGTGACGGTAGCCGGGGTTGTCTACGCGGCAAAATTACTTTTTTAACTATGATAAAATGTAGCGTATTTTTTTCGCTCAGAATATGGAGGCTGCAATGACAATTACGATGGGTGGTAAAAGTATTATTTTACGGTTGGAACTGCAAACGGAGCAGATCCATTTCGGTCAATTAATTACGGTCATTACGGAAAGCGGCGGTGATGTTGTCGCCATTGACGTCATCCAAACCGGAGCGAATTGGACGGTTCGCGATATAACGGTTACGGCTATGGAACAAGCTCAGCTGGATAAAATTACGGCAAGGATTAAGGATCTCGCCGGGGTCCGTCTTGTTCATGTCTCGGATCGTACATTTCTGCTTCACCTAGGCGGGAAAATCGAGATGAAGCCCAAATCGCCCATTCAAAATCGGGATGACCTGTCACGTGTGTACACACCGGATGTGGCAAGAGTCTGCATGGCGATTCATGAAAACCCGGACAACGCCTATAAGCTGACTATTAAGCGCAATACAGTCGCAGTCGTTTCAGACGGCAGCGCTGTCCTTGGACTCGGCAACATCGGGCCTTATGCCGCTATGCCTGTCATGGAAGGCAAGGCCATGCTGTTCAAGCAGTTCGCTGACGTCGATGCCATTCCGATTTGCTTGAGCACGCAGAGCACGGATAAAATTGTTGAGACAATTAAGCATCTTGCGCCTGCCTTTGGCGGCATCAATCTGGAAGATATCTCCTCGCCACGATGCTTTGAGATTGAAGAACGGCTGCGCAATGAGCTGGATATTCCGGTTTTTCATGACGACCAGCACGGTACGGCAGTCGTATTGTATGCAGGGCTGATCAATGCGCTGAAAGTCGTCGGTAAGCGGATCGAAGATGCCAAAGTTGTCGTGTGCGGCATCGGTGCCGCTGGCATTGCCTGCTCGAACATTTTGCTTGCCGCAGGTGTGAAGGAGCTAATCGGGGTTGACCGGGAAGGCGCGCTGGTAAGTACCGCTGATTACGCCAATCCGATGTGGAATGGGTACGCGCAGCGGACGAATCCGAACAAGCGGGAAGGTTCTCTTCACGATATCATTGACGGGGCAGACGTGTTTATCGGTTTGTCCGCGGGTGGGGTGCTGAAGAGGGCAGATGTGGAACGGATGGCGGAACAGCCCATCGTTTTCGTTATGGCGAATCCTACGCCTGAAATACATCCGGATGAAATTGAAGACATCGCTGGCGTTATCGCCACAGGGCGATCCGATTTTCCAAACCAGATCAATAACGTGCTTTGCTTCCCGGGTATTTTCCGTGCTGCTCTGGATTGCCAGGCTGCCGTGATTAACGAAGAAATGAAGCTGGCAGCTTCCACGGCGATAGCCTCTGTCATTTTACCGCAGGAACTGAACAAGCTGTATATCATTCCAAGTGTGTTTAATCAGGAAGTTGTCAGACGTATTCGGGAAGTCGTCATTCGTGCAGCGATTCAAACCGGCGTGGCGCGCCGAATACCGCGCGAGTTTCGCTAGAGCGCGGACGCAGCAGGGGGGCATCGCGCACAAAGAATAAGAGGCTGCCTTCAGACATCGTAGATGACTGAGGGCCAGCTTTTCTTATTTGTTTGCGATGGGGGAACTGGAGGGCGCTATTTGAGCTGAATATGCTACTTTCAGGTGCCCTGCAGAACTACAGGGTCTTATTTGCGACATGAAGCCGTCACTTAGCTTAAAATCGACAAAATAACGGAACAGAGTTCCCGCTAAATGACCCAATGACTATTTCTAGTGCAAATAGCAGAATGTAGTTCCCACTTACTCTAAATTCCCATAGCTCAAAAAACCAATGAAAAAAACAGCTTAAGACACCCGTCGGGAGCTAATTTTTTGCTTTTCATATCAAAAGACAGCAGCTGTCCACATTGGATTGGCTGTTTTTCTGTGCTGATATACCTACACTGAGATATAATTGAAGAGAGTTTGATTTACTAGAGATGAAAGAAAGACATCCAATTTTCTAAATGAATGAAGTAGGGGGATCACAGTGACTTTACAACAATTAAAATATGTGATTGAGGTCGCAAATCGTGGATCTATCAATGAAGCTGCCAAAAGGCTGTTTATTTCTCAGCCAAGCCTTTCGAACGCAATTAGAGACTTGGAAGAAGAACTGGACCTTGCGATATTTGATAGATCCAATAAAGGGATATCTCTTTCTAAAGAAGGAATTGAATTTCTAAGCTATGCGCGGCAGGTCGTTGAACAAGCGGAATTATTGGAAAGCCGGTATCTGAATGCCAAGCCTTCCCCGCAGCATTTTTCGGTTTCCACACAGCATTATGCGTTTGCTGTTAATGCCTTTGTGAATCTGGTCCGTGAGTATGGACAAGAGGAATATGATTTGGCGCTGCGCGAGACCAAGACCTATGAAATTATCGAAGATGTCAAAAATTTACGCAGTGAGATTGGCATTTTATATCTAAATGAGTTCAATGGAAAAGTCATAAACAAGTTGCTCAAGACGGCAAACTTGCAATTTAACAGCTTAATCACCGCTAAGCCTCATATTTTCATAAGTATTAAGAACCCGCTAGCCAAACAATCTATTGTGACTGTTGATCAGCTAGAGGATTACCCGTACTTATCCTTTGATCAAGGAGAGTACAATTCCTTTCATTTCTCAGAGGAAATTCTCAGCACGATGATGCATAAAAAAAGTATTCGTGTCAATGACAGGGCGACACTCTTTAATTTGTTGATCGGATTAAATGGATACACCATTTCCACGGGTGTCTTAAGTGCCGATTTGAACGGGAATGAAATTATTCCTGTACCCCTGGATTGTGAAGAAAGCATTCATGTAGGATGGATTTCACATAAGAATGTTTCGCTTTCAAAACTAGGAACGGCGTACATTGAAGAACTCAAACAAGCCTTATCCTGTTAAGCATTTGGGTATAGCCTAAGACTATATCTGGATATAGTTTTATCCAGTTACACTATATCTTCAAATCCGTGATATCTTACTTGTAACAATTCGAAAAGGGGATCACAAGATGATGAAGAGTAGCAATTTAGGGTATCCGCGTATAGGTGAAGATCGGGAATGGAAGAAAGCACTGGAAGCTTTCTGGGCAGGTAAACTTGGGGAAGAGGAGTTACGTCAGCAGCTGCAGGATTTACGTTTGAATCACTTGCGGAAGCAGCTGGCAAAAGGGATTGACGTCATCCCAGTCAACGATTTCAGTTATTACGATCATATGTTAGATACGGCTGCGATGTTTGGGATTGTGCCAAAACGGTTTCCTTATGAGGGCGGAGTCGTCCCTTTGTCAGTCTACTATGGGATTGCACGTGGGACGAAAGATGCTGCGGCAAGCGAAATGACGAAGTGGTTTAACACCAATTATCACTATATTGTGCCTGAACTCGATGGAGCAGTACCTGTTCTTACGGAGAATAAGCCTCTATCCGCATATCGCGAAGCTAAAGAGAAGCTCGGGATCGAAGGCAAGCCGGTCATCGTTGGCCCATTAACTTTCCTGAAGCTGTCAAAAGGATACAGTCAAGCTGATTCGGATGCCTGGCTGAGCCGATTACTTCCTCTCTATGTGCAAATCCTTCAAGAGCTTGCGAATGAAGGGGTGGAGTGGGTACAAATCGACGAACCGATTCTCACGCAGAAGTTAAGTGTAGCTGATGTGAATCGTCTGAAAAACATTTATGAGACGTTCGCGGCGTCAGTGCCTACTTTAAATATTATGCTCCAAACTTATTTTGAATCAGTAGAGCAATACACGGAGATCATCGGGCTGCCCGTCAAAGGAATAGGACTTGATTTCGTTCACGGGAGATCCGGCAATTTATCATCCATTCAAGCGTTGGGTTTTCCGGAAAATAAAGTTTTAGGCGCAGGTATCATCGACGGACGAGGGATATGGAAGTCATCTCTTCGAGAGAAACTGGGACTTCTGGAGGAGCTAGCCGGATTTGTAAATCCTGAGCGGATCCTTGTCCAATCATCTTGCAGTTTGCTGCATGTTCCCGTATCGGTTGCATATGAGACGAAGCTTTCGACAGAACTGAAGGATGCTCTTGCATTTGCAGATGAAAAGTTGGATGAGATTGTCCTGTTAACCAAAGCGGCTTGTCGGAATTTGAACGCAATACCAGAAGAATTTCAAGAAAACGAGCGTGCCTACCTGACCTTCAAGTTTTCAAAAAATCGCAAGCGGGATGACATCCAGCAGGCTGTCGCCACAATCGCAGATCAACAATTAGAGCGAAAATTGCCTTTTTCTGAGCGTTATGCAGCTCAGCAGCAGAAATGGCAATTGCCGATTTTTCCGACGACGACAATTGGCAGTTTCCCTCAATCCGCTGAAGTTCGAAAAGCGCGCCAACTTTGGCGTAAGAATGAGTGGAGCCAAGAACAGTATGATGATTTTATCCGGAAACAGATCGACATCTGGGTACAAGTACAGGAGGAAATCGGCCTTGATGTTCTCGTCCACGGGGAATTTGAGCGAACGGATATGGTCGAGTTCTTTGGGGAGAAGCTGGAAGGGTTTGCGTTTACACAGAATGGCTGGGTACAGTCCTATGGATCCCGTTGTGTGAAGCCGCCGATTATTTATGGGGATGTGGCGTTCCTGAAAGAAATGACTGTCGAAGAGACAAAGTATGCTCAGTCACTGACAGGACGTCCCGTTAAAGGGATGCTAACCGGGCCTATTACGATCATGAATTGGTCATTCGTCCGCGAAGACATTCCCCGTGAACAAATCGCTTATCAGCTTGCCTATGCGCTCAGACAAGAAGTAGAGGCACTTGAACGTGCGGGGATTGGGATGATTCAGGTCGACGAGCCAGCGGTCCGGGAAGGATTGCCGCTTAAGGAAGCCGATCAAGCAGAATATCTCTCGTGGGCAGTCAAAGCTTTCCGTATGGCGACTTGCACGGTACAGGATACAACGCAAATTCATACTCATATGTGTTATTGTGAATTCCATGACATGATTCATTCGATTGAAGCGATGGATGCGGATGTGATCTCGATTGAGACCTCTCGCAGCCATGGGGAACTGATTCATAGTTTTGAGGTGAACACCTATACAAAGGGCATAGGGTTAGGTGTTTACGATATCCATAGTCCGCGGATTCCAGGTGTTGGGGAAATGACGAGTATGATCGAGCGTGCATTGCATGTATTGGATCCCAAGCTGTTTTGGATTAATCCCGATTGCGGACTTAAGACCCGCGGAATGAAAGAAACAGTGGAATCCTTGCGGAACATGGTGGAAGCTACACAGATAGCGCGTTCCAATCATGCTGCCACAGTGTGAGTGATAGCCATCTTCGAGGTGGGATAGACTAGGGATTCGCAATGATTTTACCATTTTGCCATTCGAATTCGTATTCAAATTGTTCAGTTGAGTCATAATGTTCAGGGGAATATGTACTTACAACATGGTTCTCATTCTCTAATGCATTTACACTTAAAGCAGATAGGAATAGCAGACAGGCAAATACAAAAAATATTTTCGTTGTCATATTTGGATGCCTCCGTCACACTAAGATAACTCAATTGTACGGTGCATTTGTAAATGGAGTATTAGTATTTACACGCGAATTGATAGCTGAATATTAAATTTGATCAATCGGCTTACGCAAATTTCACCAAATCGGCATTGACAAAGCGCTCCGATAAAGCTATGATAGCTTTTGTTGATTTATGCAAGTAACAGGAGGTGTTTTGACAATGGCTGTTCCTCAAAGGAGAACGTCCAAAACACGTCGCGATAAGCGCCGTACTCACTTTAAACTGGCTGTGCCAGGAATGGTGAAGTGTGAACAATGTGCAGAATTAAAAATGGCACATCATGTTTGCAAAAACTGCGGTTCATATAAGGGTAGAGAGATCGTAAAAGCTCAATAGTCGTATGAACTGTATCTGAAATGACACTTCTAAGCAATTAGAGTGTCATTTTTGTTTTATCGAATAATAACCAACATTGTGAGGGAAGAAGCATGGCTAATCAGTGAAGTCATTCATTGATTCACCATGCTTCTTTTTGTTCGTTTTGGTGATGATGCAGCTGAGAATCTTAATTATGGATACACTTCTCTTAAAAGAGAACATGTAACTTCGGACTTCATTTGTGTAACATTAAATTCAGTCGTAAGCGCTTCCTTTTTTAAATTTTACAAAACCTTAAAAAAAGATACATTTGCATTAAAAGAGGACATGTAACTTTATTGTTAGATTAAGTAACATTTAATGTATAGAATCCATCTGAGGGGGCACACCATGCATGAGTTTGAGTCAGATCGATAAGCTAGAGGTCGGCGTAGTGAAACAACTTGGGAGCCAGCATGCCAAAACACAGCGATCCCCGTTTAGAAAAAATGTCAAAAAGTACTTATGGTTTTATCTGTTGGCAGCTCCCGGAATGCTATACTTCATCGTGTTTAAATATTTTCCGATGTGGGGAGTGCTGTTAGCTTTCCAAGACTACAGTCCGTTTCTTGGTTTTAGTAAAAGCCCGTGGGTAGGTCTTCAACAATTTCGTGAGTTTTTTTCGAATGAATCCTTTTTTCTTCTCTTGCGGAACACATTGATGTTAAGTTTATTCAATTTAATTTTCTATTTCCCGTTCGTCATATTTTTGGCGATTATGCTTAGCGAACTGCGCTCGGCCGCTTTCAAGAAAATTATTCAAACCGTTGTCTATTTGCCGCACTTTCTTTCATGGGTTGTCGTCGTAGGGATTACGTTTATTTTCTTCGGACCTTCCGGCGTGATCAACCATTATTTAGCCCCAATGATCGGTAAGGAATTAGCTTTTATGACGGGCACAGAATGGTTCCGCTCGCTTGCCGTATTCCAAAGTATATGGAAGGATGCCGGATGGGGAACGATCATTTTCTTGGCGGCAATCGCCGGTGTCAATCCGGAGCTTTACGAAGCGGCTACCATGGACGGTGCCGGGCGTTGGCGGAGAATTTGGCACATTACGTTACCAGGGATTAAGAGCACCATTATTATTTTGCTGGTGATTCGTCTAGGGCATCTCATGGATTCGAATTTCATGCAGGTGTTCCTCATGACGAACCCTCTCAACCAAGAGGTATCCGATGTCATTGATCTGTACGTTTACAGGGTCGGATTAACGGAGTCGCATTTCAGCTACGGTGTTGCCGCTGGACTGTTCAACTCGATCATAGGGCTCGTTCTTGTATTGTTAAGCAATCATTTAGCCAAAAAAGCAGGGGAAGACGGTGTTTTTTAATGTCAATGAAAATGCGTTTTTCGATGTTCGATGTCATGATTGGCTTCCTTATGCTTGTCTTTAGTTTGCTGATCATCATTCCATTCATATACATTTTGGCCGTATCCTTCAGCGGGGGAGGGGAGTCGATCGGCGGTGACTTCTTTCTCATTCCTAAGGAATTTTCGCTGGAAGGTTATAAATATTTGATGTCTACCAGCAGGTTCGTTCAAGCGATAGGCAATTCGGTTTACGTTACTGTACTAGGTACTTTTGTGAATCTTCTGTTCTCAGTGACGCTGGCTTATGCATTATCCAAAAAGTTTTTACCGGGCCGCCGGGTCATGATGCTGCTGATCTTTTTCACGATGCTTTTCAGCGCCGGAATCATTCCTAACTATTTGCTGGTTAAATCGCTGGGCATGCTGAATTCTTACTGGGCACTTATTTTGCCTGGTGCTACGAACGCTTTTACGATTATGGTGATGAAAACCTTTTTCCAAGGCTTGCCGGAAAGCTTGGAAGAAGCTGCTCGAATGGACGGAGCGGGAGAGGTACGGGTCTTGTGGTCGCTGGTGCTTCCGCTATCCATGCCGATTTTGGCTACGTTTGGACTGATGTTCATGGTCGGCCACTGGAACGAATTTTTCAGCGCTGTCATTTATTTGAGCAAGAGCAGCATGTGGACTGTTCAGGTACTTCTGCGTCAGATGATTGTGGTGGGCACATCCAATATTAACAATGAGTTTAGCATGAATGAGAAGTCTGCCGCACAATTGGGAGATACGATTAAAATGGCTGCTATTATTATCTCGATGATACCGATCGTGGCCGTATATCCGTTTTTGCAAAAGCATTTTGCCCAGGGTGCTATGATTGGATCCATTAAAGAATAAGGGTGAACTTCACATAGGAGGTGAAGAAGCAAGGTTCGGATCATCAAGGGGAAAGCTTACATGTAGGTTGTTATCGTTGAACTTTGGAGAGGGTGGTAAGGTATGAAAATGAAAAAAACGTTGTACGTTTCACTTGCTGTTGTCATGACAATGAGCCTTCTGGTTGCTTGCGGTAAAGGCGAAGAAAAACAAGGGCCGGCTGCCAGCGCAAACAAAGAACCACTTAAAATTAAAGCGATGCTCATCTATAACGGAGAACCCCCGGTGCTGAAGGGGAACAAGGCGAAGGAAGATATCGAGAAGCGCGGCAACGTTCAACTGGATTTGGAGCTTGTCCCGGAAGACATCTACAAGGATAAAATAAGCATCGCGATGGCTGATTCGGCGCAATATGATCTGATTCTTTTCGATAACGGCAAAGACGCCGTATTCACGAACTATGTGAAGCAAGGGGCATTTTATGACCTTACGCCTTATATGAAAGATAAGAATAACTTGAACCTGATTCCGGAGATTACTTGGTCTCAAACGAAAATAGATAACAAGGTTTACGGGATTCCGAGACCAAGGCAGTTGTACAGCGCGCAAGGAGCTTTCCTTTACCGCAAAGACTGGCTGGATAAATATAGCTTGAAAAAGCCTGAAACGGTGGAAGAATTCACCCAAGTGTTAAAAACCTTCAAAGAGAAAGATCCTGCCGGCGGAGGAAAAACAATCCCTCTCCTTACTTATGCGACCAACACCTATGTCGTCTTCGATTGGCTGGCGTCCGTTCAATACGCCTTCGGGATGCCGAATGCTTGGACGATCGATAACGGAGTACCGAAATTTGCCATTCAATCAGAGGGCTACATCAAATATTTAGAATGGTTAAAGAGTGCTTGGGCTAGCGGGTTAATAGAGAAGAATGCAACCGTGTTAAAGTCTCAGCAAGCCGTTGAAAAATGGACGCAAGGCATTGCCGGGGTAAAAGCCAATCATGTCGGTGAATTAAGCGATGCTCCGAACTCTCCGCTTGATAAAATTAAGAAGGTGGACGCCAAAGCGGAAGTGGACATGGTGCCGCTCTTGAAAGGTCCAGATGGCAAAGGCGGTATCGGAAAAGCTGCCGGGCTCTGGGGATTATGGGTTATTCCATCCAGCACGCCGAAGGACAAAGTTCAGAAGCTCGTTGATTTCCTTGATTTTAGTGCTAGTGAGGAAAACTATGCGTTCAGCAAAGCGGGTATTATCGGACAGCATTCCACCAGCTATAAAGACGGCAAGGTGGAGCGTTCAGCCGATCAGGTTAAGCTGTTCCAGTCCGAGACTCCGGCTACTTGGGTGCTTGACAATCGTTACGATCCTTATTACTACGTAGCGTCTGACGCGTCTGACCCTGTACGGAAGCAGATGAAAGAATATACGGACAGCTTCGAGAAGATCGGGATAACGAATCCGTTCGGCGGAATGACTTCCCCTACGCTTACGAAAAACACGGATCATCTGAAAAAAGTCAGCACTGTTGCACTGAAATATGTCATTGGCGAAGGCACTATCGATGATGTGAAAACAGAAATTAACAACTGGGTGAAGAACTATGGTGAAGCTGCAGGCAAAGAATATATGGAGCAATATAACGCAATAAAGAAATGAGTTTGCTTGCCGAATGGAGAATTGCCCTGTGAGCAGGGTAATTCTCCATATATTTTAATTAGGTTTGTAAAACGAAGGAGTGCTTGGATATGAAGCATGTGAAGGATGAAGGCATACAGAATGCAGATCAGTTCATGAATCCCTCTAAATTGACCAAGGAACAGTGCGATGCGGCCATTGCTCATGTATTGAAACAGATCGATCGCAATTTGGAAACGTTCACAGACAAATTTCCGGATATCGTGAGCAATAATCTCGTATATTCCGCGGCTGATAACTACGAATGGACACCGGGATTCTGGACAGGCATGCTGTGGCTCGCTTATGAAGTTTCAGGCGACGAGAAGTACCGTCTTGCCGCCGAAGTTCAATTGAACAGTTTCAAAAAGCGTGCAGACGAACAAATCGGCACCGAAACGCATGATTTAGGCTTTTTATATTCCCTTTCCTGCGTGGCTGCCCACAAACTGACCGGTAACGAAGAGGCGAAGCAAACGGCACTTCGCGCTGCTGAGTTGCTCATGACCCGCTATTTGGATCAGGCAGGAATTATCCAAGCGTGGGGAAGTTTGAGCAATCCGAAACAGAGGGGACGAATGATTATCGACTGCTTGCTGAATCTTCCGTTATTGTATTGGGCGGCGGAAATCACGCAAGATCAGTCCTACTTTGCTGCAGCAGCCACGCATGTCAAGCAAGCGGCAGCATATTTAATTCGGGAGGATGCGTCCAGTTTTCATACATATTACATGGATGTTGATTCCGGGGCTCCTCTTTATGGCAAAACCGCTCAAGGGTTTTCGGATGAATCCTGCTGGTCGCGCGGCCAAGCCTGGGCCATCTATGGGTTCGCGCTGAACTTTATCTACACGAAGGATCATGAACTTATCGATTTAACTAAAAAAGTTACAAATTATTTCATAAACCGGCTGCCGGACGATTACGTTTGCTATTGGGATTTGATTTTTACGACCGGTTCCGAAGTGCGCGATAGTTCAGCTGCCGCTATTGCGGTGTGCGGCATGATGGAGCTTAACAAACAGTTGTCTGCTTCGGATCCTCATAAGGCTATTTATGAAAATGCTGTAAGCTCCATCCTAATGTCTTTGATGGATAATTATTCAACCGCGAGCACGCCGCAATCCAATGGACTGCTGCTGCATGGCGTATACAGTAAACCTGGAAATACAGGGGTGGACGAATGCTGTCTGTGGGGCGATTATTTTTATTTTGAAGCGCTGGTTCGGGCAACTAGAGATTGGCAGCTTTATTGGTAAACCAAATAGTGATTACGACTTTCGACATGGATCAAGGAGGATTTGGCATGAAACAGCTTACAGCCATTTTAATCGGAGCAGGAGCCAGGGGCTCTCGCAGTTATGCGCCTTACGCCCTGGATTATCCGCATGAGTTAACATTTGTCGCGGTTGCGGAGTCGGATCCGAATCGCTTGGCACAATTTGCGAACGAGCACGGCATCCCGCCAGAGCGGTGTTTTGCATCGTGGGAGCAGCTGCTTGAACAGCCGCAGCTGGCTGATATCGCTTTGATTTGCACGCAGGACCGGATGCATTATTATCCGACAATGGAGGCTTTGCGCAAAAAGTACCATGTATTGCTGGAAAAGCCGATGTCACCGGATCCAAAAGAATGTATCGATATGGAACAAGCTGCTAAGGAAAATAACCGACTGCTTACCATCTGTCACGTTCTTCGATACACGCCTTTCTGGTCGGCCATCAAACGGCTTATTACCGAAGGGCGCATCGGACAAGTGGCATCGATTCAGCTCAATGAGAATGTCGGCTATTGGCATATGGCGCATAGTTTTGTTCGCGGCAACTGGAATAATTCGGAGACATCGAGTCCGATGATCTTGGCCAAATCATGCCATGATATGGATGTGCTTTCTTGGTTAATGGATGAACCGTGCGTACGAATTAGTTCGTACGGCTCGCTGATGCATTTTCATTCGGGCAATGCGCCGCAAGGCTCCACCGAATATTGTATTGACGGCTGCGCCGTCGAGGCAACATGTCCTTATTCAGCACCTCGCTTTTATCTGGGTGAAAGTAAAGCTTGGGCAAGACATTTCACGACCGACTTATCCCGTGAGAGCATCGTTCAAGGCTTGAAGGAGACTGGATACGGCCGGTGTGTCTATAAATGCGATAATAATGTTGTTGATCATCAAGTCGTAAATATGGAATTTGCGAGCGGTGCTACCGCCATGTTCAGTATGAGCGGCTTTACCCGTGATCAGGAGCGCCGGATTCAAATTATGGGTACCCGCGGTGAAATTCGCGGTGAGGATGACAGGATTGTCCTGATGGATTTTGTGAATCATGAGAAGACAGAGATTAAGCTTCCTGTGCAAACGAGCGGGCACGGCGGCGGTGACAGCGGGATCGTCCGCAGCTTCTTAAAAGAAGTTCGCGATTACAACGGGGAAGAAAGCTTAACATCCGCTGCTGCCTCCGTTCGGAGTCATCTCATGGCATTTGCAGCTGAGCAGTCCCGCTTGAATCAGGGGAAATCGATCGAACTGGCTGAATTTGCCAATTCGCTGAAATAAAGTGAACTAGCAGAGTGATCATGATGGCCTTATGCGCCATGTGCTAAAATAGACACCATGAGAGGTATTTTCTTCGTCTCTCCTAAGATAGGGAAAGGCCGCGATTATCCTATGAGAGTATCATTTCTGCGTTTTATAAGAAGAAGTTTTTTTGTCAAAGTTATTTTCTTTCTTTTTCTGGTTTCCGCCATTCCTTTATCTATTTTCGCATTTGTAACGGTACATGTTTCAAACCAAACGGTGATGGCGAAAGTGAACGCGTTGAATTTTCAAGTCGTTAACCAGTTGAATGAGCAAATTGACAATACGATGGTTCGTATTCAACAATTGAGCAACCAATACGGACTTTCGCCGGTCATCACGAATTCGTTGAATGCAAAGGATAGCTACTTCGACTATGTTATTCAGATGCAGGAACTGCTGAGAACGTTGGATACGGGGAAAACGACGATCGGGGACATAACGGATATCAGTATATTTTCCGTCGATTCCGGTGAAGTGATTTCAACCATGGATTCGATTGTTCCCTTAGAGCAATCGCGATATGAGAAGCTTATCCGTTCTGCTGAAGGATCTAACAAAGCTTTTCAATTGATCGATAATGCTAGCAGCGGAGATCCATTTCTGTCCGATAATAGCTTCTTTATGCGGAAACTCACATTTTCCAATGGGACAGGCTATAGAGGAATGCTTATCATTACACTGCCGAAGCAAGCTTTGCAAAAGGCGATTCATAACATTAATCTGGGCCCGGACGGCGCCGTATATATCGTAACGAGCGAGAACAAAGTCATCGCCACGACCAGCTCCGCATCTTCAACGGAAATTTCCAAACGGATCGAACAGGCAATAGAGGGCTGGAACGAGAGTAAACGCAGTGAGCAGTTCGTAGTCGATCATTCGCTCTTCTCCATTAAACAGTCCGGAAATTTTCATAAGTGGATTGTCATTTCTGAAATACCGGTCGATCAATTGTCGGAGAGCACGCGTTTTATTACGAGAACGGCATTGATTTTGTTAACGATGCTGATGCTTTTTGGCCTGATTGGTTCACTTGTGATCGGTTACAATTTGTATCGGCCGCTTCAGCGGCTCAAACGGCAGATGAGGTCGATTCAGGAAGGCAACTTTTCCAACTCCTATTCGGATTATCCGAAAAATGAGATTGGCGAGCTGGGTATGATGCTGAATAATATGGCTTTCCGGCTAAACTCTCTGATGGAAAATTTACAACAATCGGAAGAGTTGAAACGGCGCAGTGAAATAACGGCGCTGCAGGCACAAATCAATCCTCATTTCTTATATAACACATTAAATACAATCAGCATGTTCGCCATGTTGAAGGATTACAACAAAATCAGAAGCATGCTGCACAGACTTATTTCCATGCTGCGTTACTCGATGGAAAGCTACGAACAGCTTGTCCCGCTTTCCGGCGAACTGAATTATATAACCGACTATATCGCCATGCTGCAATTGAGATATGATTGCCAGATCATTTTGAGAACGGAAATTGACGAACAATTGCGTGGCATGCTGATTCCGAAGCTCTTATTGCAGCCTCTGATAGAAAATTCGTTGTTTCATGGTATTTTTGGCAAAGAAACGGATCAAGGGACCATTATCGTTCGAACGGTTTCACTCACGGAAGACACCGTCATGATCCAAATTGAAGATGATGGCCTAGGTTTGGAACCTGAGCGTCTAGAGCAATTAAGACAGTATATTCAGAGCGAAAACCGTGGGAAAAGCATAGGAATCAAGAATGTATCAGAACGTGTCAGACTGCTATTCGGAGAGCAATCGGAATTTCGAATTGAAAGTTATGGTCAAGGAGAAGGGACGATCGTGTCCATCCTTATTCCAAGGCATCGATTGGAATTCGCTAAGGAGGAACATTCGAGTGACGGCTCTATATAAAGTGTTGATCGTCGAAGATGAAAAACCGGCCCGCGAAGTATTTAAACAAATGATTGCCCAAGAGAAGGAAATCTTTGAGCTCGTGGGGGAGGCTGTCAACGGAAAACGGGGGCTTGAACTGTTCAAAGAATTTCAGCCTCATTTTCTTATTACCGATATTACCATGCCTGTGATGAGCGGGATTGAGATGCTCCAAGCGTTGAAGCAATTGGAGCAGGATATGCCAGAGACGATAATTTTATCTTGCCATAAAGATTTCCATTTTGCTCAAAAGGCAATTGAATTAGGCGCGTCGTCCTACTTGATTAAGGAAGATTGTCTTGTCCAGGAAAGTCTGCTCACCGACACACTAAAAAACTTTATTCCGCGGATTTGCAAACGGGAAGACGACCGGCAAAAAATTGAAACCATCGAACGAAAGAACGACGCTGGACTATCGGAAGAGGGCACTGACCTAGCGAGTCCTGTCAATTCGATCATGATGAGCGTAATTGAACAGTTAAGGGCTGATTTGACCGTATCCATAAGCTTGGAGGACATGGCTGCGAAAGTAGGATACAGCATCCCTTATCTCAGTTCGTTATTCAAAAAAACGACAGGGCAAACCTACACCCAATATATGATGACGATGAGAGTTCAAGCCGCCAAGCGGCTGCTGCTTACAACCGATCTCCGAACATTTCAAGTTGCCGAGCAGGTTGGGATGGAGAATTATCGTCATTTCAATAAAATATTTAAAAGAATGGTTGGCATGAGTCCGAAAGAATTTAAACAGTCCAATCATCAGTTGCATAGTCCTATTAGAACGGAAAACCGTTAAATGGAGGTTCTTGTGCATGTACTCGTTACATTCAGCAGCATGGCTTGAACAATTTCGATCGCGCCTTCGAGCGGAAACAACAGCTCGGAAGGCACTCGCTCATTTGATGGATCGGATGGCATCTATCATCGCATCTCCGCCGGTAATTCCACTCACTGGTGGAGGTTGGAGCCATGCCTATGTATGCCCAGCTGACGGAACTCGTCTTCAGACGGTCACGCGGGTTCTCCATCGGTGCCCGCTCTGTCAGCAAGAGATGAGCGGTTCTCCGTACGACGAGGTCGTTATAGCTGAGGAACATTCAGAATTCAGTAAACTTACGCTAACAGCTGCTTTGTCGTACGCCGCAACCGAAGAAGCTAAATATGCAGAGTGGGCGAAGCAGGTCATTTTATTTTATGCAGAGCATTATGCTTCCTTTGATTTGCATGATATTTTTGGTAAAAGCGGTAACGAGGCTGGAAGATACGGGGCGAGGGTACAAAATCAGACGCTTAGCGAGGCGATGTGGATCATTCCGCTTGCCCAAGCTTTCACGATAATTAAGTCCTGCCAAATGTGGACGGAAATGGAGATGCAGAGCATTGAGTTGAATCTGTTTCGGCCGGTGATCGCCGTGATAGACCGAAATCCGCGCGGAGAGTCAAACTGGCAAAGCTATCACAATGCAGCAGCGGCGGTTATCGCCGAAGCGCTGGGTGACAAGGAATTGTTCGAGCGGGCCTTGAACGATCCTCGCAATGGGTTTCATTTTCAAATGGAGCAAAGTGTAGGAAAAGAAGGCTTTTGGTTTGAAGGATCGTGGGGTTATCATTTTTTTACGTTAAGCGCCCTGATCACGATCGTTCACTCTGCCGCAGCATTCGATGTACCGCTAAACGATGACCGGAAATTTCAGATCATGTTCCGCATCCCGCTTGAAGCTCATTTGCCAGACTACACGTTTCCAGCCGTTCACGATTCTATGGAAACCGACTTGAGGCAGTATGCGGACCTATATGAATTCGCTTATGCAGAATACGGATTGGGAGACGGCATCCTTCAGCAATCGGAGAGGAATTCTCTGCATAGTTTGTTGTACGGCAAAGACATACAGCCGGAAACGGAGGAGCATACCGATAAGGCTGACTATAAGGATATCCGCGTGATCGACTTGACTAAGCCGGGCATGCTTTATGCAACAATTGGAACAGGGCCTTCGGCGCAAGCAGCGCTAGTCGATTATGGAGAGCACGGCGGCTGGCATGGTCACTTGGATAAATTGAATTTGATCTATTATGCGGGGGGCCGTTGCTGGCTTACGGACGCCGGTATGCTGGGCTACAGCCATCCGCTGCACGACGCGTGGTTCCGGCAAACGATTGCTCACAATACCATCGTGGTCAGCGGCCGTTCTCAGAGCCCTTCTACCGGAGTTCTGCGGAAGGTAAAGACGAATGAACAAGACGGCTCTGTCCGAATCTGCGCTGAGGTGGGGGACGCGTACGAGGGTGTCCGCATGGAGAGGATCATTAGGCTTACGAACGGTTTGTTAATCGATGAATGCAAGGTTATTTGCGACCGCGAGGAAGATATTGATTGGGTATTTCATACACCGGGGGTTCCAATCCTTCCATCCACCTTCGGGTATGAACCTGTTTCTTCCGACCAATTATCTGAGTCTGACGGATATTCTTATTTGATGGATATCCGAAGACTAACCGGGTTGCCCGATAATGATCGGATGCTAGAGTGGAAGTGGAATGAGACGGATGCTGAACATGAGCGGCTTCAGATGTATGGTATCGGCGCTTTTTCCGGAAACTTGGCAGAGGAGGAGTGGTATTTGGCTGAATCTCCGGGTATGGCACATGTCAAACGCAGAAGCGCGCTCATCCGCAGATTGCGTAAGGTGAGGGAGACGTCAATCGTTTCCGTGTTTCGGGTTTGTGCCAAAGGAGATGAATGGCTGGCTGTCCCCTTCAAGCTTGATTGCTTCACGGAGGGAGTAATCGGGGAACCATAAACGATAAAAAATCCGTATCCTCTTAAGGAATACGGATTTTTGCTTTTGACTAACGCTTATACATGCTCTGGATTAAGAAGCTTTTTTTTCTCATCGGAAGTGTCATAAGCAGATAGAATAGATGAAAGTAATCCAGGGAACCGTATTTCTAGATCCTCTGTTCTCAGGGATACGAGCCGCTGAGTACCTTGGACGCGAATATTTACGATCCCGGCCTCTCTCAATGTGCGAGCGTGATGAGACATCGTTGATTTGACTACGGGGACTTCGAAGTCGCCGCAAGCCCGTTCGCTCACATCACGGAGTTCGGAAACGATTAACAAACGTATAGGGTCACTTAACGCATATAAAACGGTGGACAAATGAATATCGGAGCGGTCTGGGTGATATAAAAATTTCACTTGTTGGCACCCCCTTATTTTTTTGGAGTTTCTGATTGAATTATAGCATAACTCATGTTATTATTCTATTGTTCGATTATTATCGAATTTTAGAATTTGAAATGGAGGCGAATAACTGCTATGCAAAAAAATCATGTTTCAAACAAAGAGCAAGAGGGAAGCGTAATGAAAGAAGGAGTTATTCTCCTGCTGCTCGGAATAACGATCGTACTCGTCATCATGAACACAATGATGTTTAACTTAGCATTGCCGGATGTAGCCAAAGCTTTTCAGCTATCAGCTTCATCTACTTCGTGGATTGTTACGGGTTACTCCATTGTATTCGCGATCTCATCGATTACTTATAGTCGGTTAGCAGATTTCGTTCCCATAAGAAGACTGTTTATTATCGGAATTCTGTCGCTGAGTCTCGGGGCGATTGCCGGATTATTCAGTAACAGCTTCGCTATGCTTCTCATCGTACGCATTCTTCAAGCTTCAGGAGCGGGCTCAATCCCTGCATTGTCGTTAGTTTTAATCTCCCGTTATATACCTATGGCACGAAGGGGGAAAGCGATGGCCATGATCATGTCTTCCGTAGCGTTTGGACTTGGCTTCGGTCCCGTTGTAGGTGGATTTATCGTGGAGTTTCTAGGCTGGCATCTTTTATTTGTCATAACCGCTGTAACGTTGCTGTTAGTGCCTCTTTATATGATGTTCATACCTAAAGAAGAGCCGCGTAAAGGTTCCTTCGACGTTATTGGTGCACTGCTCATTGGTGTTGGCACTACAGGACTTCTCTTGTATTTAACAAACCATTCATGGATATCGCTTCTAACAGGACTTGTCTCGATAGCCTTATTTATTGTGCGTATCCGCTCTGCAAAAGATCCCTTTGTACTCCCGTCATTATTCGCCAATCGGTCATTTCTTATTTTAGGAGCCGTAGGTATCGCAGCGTATTTATGCAGCTTTGCAACCTTATTCCTTATGCCGCAAATTCTTGTTAAACAGTATCACTTGAGTGCCATTCAAGCCGGTTTGGTGATTTTCCCAGGCTCCTTTTTGGCAATGATGATTTCCCGTCAAGTGGGACGGATCATTGATACACGAGGGAATAGCGCAATCATCCGGTATACGCCATTGCTCCTTCTGACATCGGTCGTCCTGTTCGCTTTGTTCGAGGGCACATCTTTTCTATCTATCATGTTTATTTACATGCTAATGAGCGTTAGTTACACCATCTTAACGAGCAGTATATCGAATGAAATGTCGAGATTACTTCTTCCTTCACAGATCGCATCTGGACTTGGGCTATTTCAGCTTCTTCAATTTTTCAGCGGTGCATTTGGGGTGGCTGCGACGGCCAGTGCCCTTGTATGGCAAAAGGATCTTTCCCTGGCGCATGCTTACAGCAACGTTTACTGGGGACTTACGCTTATTGTGTTGCTATCAATTGTGTGTGCGATAGGTTACTTACGATCGGGATTACACAAGCCGCAAGCTGTTTCTTAAAAGATCATGAAAAAAATGACCCGGGGAACAGTTCCCCGAGTCATTTTTTTTTAATATTATTTTTTTAGAAAATAGGTTTCCAAGTCATCAAGCAGCAGGTTAGCGGCCTTAATGCCTCCCGCTGTATTCCAAACAGCGTCGCTTACCTTATGTACATTTCCTTTTTTCACGACGTCGATGTTTTTCCATAGCGGATCATTCATCCACTCTTGCTCGATTTTGTTTCCTTCGCCTTTATCGTTTTCGTAAGTGAAATAGAAGAGGACATCACCGTTCATATCCGGAATACGTTCCTTTTGCACATCGTCAGCGAACTTTTCTTGATCCTGTGGAGCTGGACGCTGGAATCCAAGCTTTTTCAAGACGACACCAGAGAACGTGTCTTTCATATAAATCCGGACTTTTCCTGGCATGAAGCGCACGATGGACACTTTCGAATTCAGTTTATCTCCAGCTTTTTGTTTGAAGTCGGAAATTCGCTTTTCAAAATCGCCAATGATTTTGTCGCCTTCCGCCTTTTTGTTCAAAGCTTCGGCATACAGCTTGTAGTTAACTTGCCAGTCACCCATAAGCTTCTCGGAAAATACGGTCGGTGCAATAGCCGATAATTGCTGATAAACTTTCTCTTGACGCAGTTTATTGCCGATAATGAGATCTGGCTTTAAGGAGGCAATTAACTCCAAGTTCGGCTGATTCTCATCTCCTACGACTTTAACGTCGGCCATGTCCGACTTAATATGGTCATACCAGTCACCTGTAGTTGTAAAAGATTTCACTGCGCCAATAGGCTTAATTCCTAAGCTTAGCACGGCTTCAGTTCCCTCATTCGTCAGAACAACTATTTTCTTGGGCGTTCCTGTAATTTTAGTTTCGCCCATGGCGTGCTTGACCGTGTATTCAGGTGAAGTACTTGGTGTAGTGGACACTTTAGGCTCATTGCTTGCCGCCTTATCAGCGGTCTTTGTTTCTGTTTGTCGCCCGCAACCAGCAAGGATGAGCATGCACGCTGTTACAAGAACGAGCAGTCTTCCCCCAAGATTACGCAACAAATGGACATTTCTTGGTACCATGGATCTCTTTACCCCCAATTGTTATGAGAACGATTATCATTTCCATTTGAATTGTATCTGTTGCCTTGTGCGTTGTCAAGACTAGATTAGGGTTGACTGCCCTTGGGACAGCCTCTTGTATTTTCTATTCCCACTATTTGTTATAATGGCTAAGTCGTCTAGATCAGTCATACTTGGAGGTTTTCACATGTTGGAAGAGAAGTTTAAAAAGTTACTTTTTGGCACCATCATATGTTTAATTGTTTTTCTTGCCGGATGCGCGCAGGAGACATCGAATCGTACTATCGCAATTTCGCCAGTGCCGAGTCCTGCAACAACTGTTATTCCAGCACCAACGGCCGAAACGGTTACGTCAATAACAACAGCAAGCAACAGGTTAATACCCGCGAAAATTGTAAGAGTTGTTGACGGGGATACAATGAAAGTATCTTTTGAAGAGTCTGGAAAAGTAAAAGAAGCAACCATTCGTTTATTGCTAGTGGATACGCCCGAGAGTGTAGACCCGGAGAAACCTGTTCAACCTTTTGCACTAGAGGCTTCCCAATATGCAAAAGATATTTTAACAGATAAAGAAGTGAAGCTAGAGCTGGACGTATCCGAACGGGATAAATACGGAAGATTGCTCTGTTACTTGTATATTGGGGATAAGATGTTCAATGAAATGCTGCTTGAAAATGGGTACGCCAGAGTCGCTTATGTCTATCCGCCAAATGTAAAATACGTAGATAAGTTTCGTGAAATTCAAAAGGCAGCGCAGCTAAAGGGAATTAACATATGGAGTGTGGAGAACTACGCCCAAGAAGATGGTTATCATGAAAATGCTGTGAAAGTAAAAGCAAGTCCTTCTCCGTCCCCTTCGCCAACAGCGAAGCAAGCGCCAACAACTGAATCGGATGGCAACTCAAACGTTTACTATAATAATTGTACCGAAGCTAAAGCTGCCGGTGCCTATAATATTAAAAAAGGTCAACCTGGATACAGTGCTAAACTTGATAAGGACAATGATGGCGTTGCTTGTGAGAAATGATACAGACCGGGCTTTTCGCAGGGAGTCCTCTACGTTGGTGATTTTACCGGGTCGAGCGCTTCCTTTTTGTATTGAGAAGGGGAGAGCCCGGTCCATTTTTTAAATGTTCTCGTAAAATGCGCTTCGTCGAAGTAACCGACCTCCCTGGCAATCGTCTGAATTTTGTGGGTACCGGCTTGAAGATGTGCTTTTGCTTTCTCGATGCGGTATTGATGTACATAGTCAAGAAAATTTATACCTAATTCCTGTTTGAAAAGCGTAGATAAATACGTGCTGGATACAAATAATTCTTTGGCAACACCAGCAAGAGACAGTGCCGCAGAGTTGTAGTCCTGAGCGATCATTTCCACAGCCTGCTGGACTTTGCGTCGTGGCGTTTTATGCGGATTACGCAGCTCGACGAATTGTTGAATCGATTTATAGACTAGTCCCGATAAGTCTTCTAATGTCTCTACACGTTGAACTTGATCGGCCATTTCTATCAAATTGTCGGACCAACCAGAAACGGCAAGCTCCTGTTCTTTGCCAAGCTGCATCAGTCTGGCCATCAAAGAGATCGTTTGCAAGTTGATCTCGGTTCGTGTTTGAGCGTGCTCCGCATGGAAAAAATCAAGCCATTGCTCGGTTAGATTCAGAGCTTCCGCATAAAGACCGGATCGCAAATGATCGATGATCATCGGTTCCAATTTGACGCGTTCGGTTTCTACTTGAGCAGAAGGGAGTTCCAACTGGATGGCTTCTGCCTCTGTGTAAAAGTAGATGCCGCTCAGTCCGCGATAAAATCGCAATTGAAGCGCTGTGTTCGCTTCTTTGTAAGCTTCAGCGAGTTGATCTAAGCTTGTTTTAGAACGACTGATTCCGATGCTGACGGTAATTTTCAAATATCTTTCAAGATTGCGCTGAAGCTGGGATAACCCGTCAGTTAGTTTCTCGATAAGCAGTTCGTAGGTACCGCTGCATATGGCTGCTATGCCGTTTTGATCCTTGATGACTTCGACGGGCTGACGCAGGCATTGCTCAAGGGTTTCTTGGACGATATTCGTCGTAGCGAATTGAATTAATTGCAGATCGGTGCGGTTGTAATTGAGTTCTTGCAGCGGTTTGCCGTCGGGCTGGATCGCGATCACAATCGCATGCTGATCGGAAATAGAAATCCCCAGCCTTCTTGCTTGTTCGCTGCGGTTTTCGTTTGCACGCTTCGGTTGGTGAAGCCACTCTAACAGCGTCTGAGATTTAACGATAGAGTTATTCTCATTCAATTGATATTGAAGTCCGTTCCAATCATGCTCGTTTTGTCTTTTATTCAGAACTTTCAGGACGACTTGTTCAAATACGGATGCGATTTCTCTTGGCGGGCAAGGTTTGAGGATATAGTCAAGTGCTCCCAGACGTAATGCGCGCTGGGCATACTCAAAATCACTATACCCTGTGAGCAGCACAGAGGGAATATCAAGCTGTTTGTTATGTATTTCTGTTAATAGCTGCAGTCCGTCCATAATGGGCATACGAATATCCGAAAGCAGCAAATCTACGCTGCCGGCATTGATCATTGTCAGGGCTTCCAGCCCATTGCTGGCTTGCCCGCATACTTGAATGCCGAGGGCCCCCCAGTCAATCATGTTGTGCAAACCTTCGCGAGTGGTCAGTTCATCTTCAACGATAAGCAGATTTAGCAGGATTCTCACCTCTTCGGTAGGGTAGGAGCAATTGAACTCTCGTTCCAAAGTTTTCAACGCTAGTGATCTCCATAACGACTTCAGTTCCGTAAAATAAACGAATCCGATTCATGATATTCAGTAGGGCAAAACTTTCGGTAGTTGCTGTTTGATAGGGGCTTTCCGCAAAAGATTTGGTTTGTGCCTGAAGAACCTTTAGTTTGCTGTCAGGAATGCCGACTCCATTATCCGTAACTTCAATGAGAATCATGCCTTGGAAATCTACGGCAGGAGCAACGGTAACATGAATAAAACCGATATCGTTGGTAAGCGGTTCTAAGCCGTGAACAATGGCATTTTCGATAAGCGGTTGAATAAGCAGTTTGGGAATTTTAAAAGTTGCTAGCTCGGGATGGATGTCCATCTCATAAGAAAGCTTCTCTCTGTACCGCATTTTTTGCAAAAATAAGTAATGCTCTGTCAGTTTCATTTCTTCCTGCAGTTCAATGTCGTCACGCCCTTGGCTGAGGCTGATCTGGAAAATCCCTGATAGCGAATAGATCATCTCCGCAACTGTATGTTCTCCGTTTTTTTGCGCCGTCCAGGCGATCGTGTTCAAGGTGTTATATAGGAAATGCGGATTAATTTGCGATTGCAGTACTTTCAGTTCCGCTTGCCGTTGTTTAATTTCGAAGGCGTAAACATCATCAATCAGCTCACTGATTCGGCGAACCATCACATTGTATCCCTTGCTAAGCTGGCCGATTTCATCTTTTCCTTGTATATCGACCTGTTGGGAGAAATCGCCTTTTTGAAATTTTTTCATCGAGGTTAAAATCATTTTCATTGGTTTGGTCATGACGCTGGCTACGGACCAAGAAACGATGAGGCTCATGACAAAGGTGAGACAAAGAATCAAGGCCGTTATCCATTTGATGCGGTTAAGCTGCGATAACAGGTCCTGACGAGGCTGGAGCACCAAGACATGCCACCCGGTCAGGGAGGACTGCGTATGAGAAAACACCCAGTCCGATCGATCGATGGTCGAGTCGATATGATCTGGATTATCAATGGATGTGGTGAAATAAGGGAGATCGCCGATCGACTTACCAACCCAATCACCGTCTGTATCGGAAAGAATATGACCATCCGAATTGGTGACGATAATTTTCGATTTGTCGCTTGGCGTGGAATAGGAGCGGCGAATATCCTTTTCATCAATGCCAAGAATGAGAACGCCCTCGGGTTTCAAGGTAAGATCGTTTTTCAAAACTTTCGTAAGAAGCAATTTGTTCTTGGTATCTCCATAAAAAATACTTTTCGTGTGATTGGGAACCTCGATGCTCCATTCATCAATTTTTTTGCGTTTTAAAAAACCTTCATAATCGAACTTCTCCTTAAACTCCTCAAAAGGAATTGCAGATGACAGCCCTTTATTATTGAATTGAATCGGTTCAAAACGGGGGGAATATATCGTCAAAAATTGAAAATACGGGCGTGTAACCATGAGTCGGTTAATCATGAGAATTGAATCATTATTAATGTAGCTGCCGCTTGCAGAGTCCGATTTCAACATGACTTGTATCTCAGGGGTCAGATATAAATAATCGGAAATATCCAGAGCATCCTGAGCAATGTAATCCAGATGATCAATCGCTTGTCTTGCTGAGCTCAGCTGCTCAAGGCTCATTTTGGAAACGATTTCATTTGATGCGATATGGTAAGAGTATACACCTGTAATCGCAATTGTAACAAGCAGCAACGGGGCGAACCAGAGCAGCAGCTTACGTTGAAGAGGTAAATCCAAATACCATTTAGGTGATAAATAAGATCTCATCTATGTACCTTCTCTATTTGCGGGATAAATTCATCATATGAAAGAAGTGTTTGACAAGCAACACCGAAAATGAGCAGCCTGCGATAAATGTGAAATATATACAACAAAATCATAAAAACGAACAAGATAACCGAGGTGTCGCTTCCCAAGTTGCGGACAAGAGGGTGGCCCGGCCAAAAAAACTTGAAAAATATACAATAAGACCTTAAAAACCACTCCTAACAAATTCGGGAATACTCCCCTACAATGAATGTAAGGAACAAGATTTCCCATTATTTGAATGAAAAAGGTGGTTTACAATGAGAACTTTACGATTCAAACAGGCCGGCCTCACTTTTGCTGTTTTGACGACGGCACTCGGACTTACCGGATGCGGAAGCAGTGATTCCGGAACCTCAAGCCCGGCGGCAACCCAATCAGCCGCAGCGACGCAGTCGGCGCCTGCTGCAACGGAAGCTCCGAAGGCGGAGAAGATTACGCTCTCCTTCTTTACGAACAATTCGGATCGCTCTGTGGGGCAGGGCAAGCTGGAACAAGAATTAATTGAAGCGTACATGAAAAATAACCCGAACATCACGATTAAAGTGGAAACGCTTTCTCCCGATCCGCAGTACCAAGATAAGATTAAGGTCTATAATGCTTCTAATCAGCTGCCCGACATTATTAGCGCATGGGGGAATACGAACTTTCTTAAACCGCTCGTCAACAACAATGCACTGGCGGAAATAAATAAGGATGACTTGAAGGATATGGGTTTTATTCCTTCCTCGCTCGATGGGTTCTCTTCTGACGGAAAACTGTACGGGATTCCCCGCAATTCCGACTTCTGGGTACTGTACTATAACAAGAAAGTGTTCTCCGATAACGGTTTGCAAATACCTAAAACAGAAGCTGAGTTGTTCTCTGTCATCGACAAGTTGAAAGCGAAGAAAATCGTCCCTATCGCCATGGATGGCAGAGAAGCATGGACTTCGGGTTTATGGTTTGACACGCTTCTCCAGCGGGCTTCCGGCACATGGGATACATCCAAGAAGGCAATGGAGCGAACCGGTTCCTATAAAGATCCGGCAACCGTGGAAGCAGCAAAAGCCATGCAGCGCTGGGTGAAAGCGGGAGCTTTCGGCGACGGTTTCTTGAACCAGGATTACGGAGCAGCCCGCAATATGTTTGGCCAAGGCAAGGCGGCCATGTTCATGATGGGAGAATGGGAGATGGGCATGGCTTCCGATACGAATTTCCCAGAGGAGGTCCGCAACAATATCGGAGCTTTCCCGATTCCTGGCGTAGAAGGCGGCAAAGGAAGCACAGAGGACTTGACTGCCTGGTTTGGCGGCGGTTACGCGGTATCCAACAATTCCAAGCATAAAAAAGAAGCGATTGAGTTCCTTAAATGGATGTTCCGCCCAGACGGTTGGGCGAAGGGAGTTTGGCAAAATGGGATCACGTTCCCTGCGCAAAAGTATGACCAATACTTAACAGGCAAAGAAACAGAAGTGCAGAAGGATTTGACGAAGATTTTTAACAACTCCAAATCCTACAGCGGTACCGTTGCCCAAGATAAATTCTCCTCCGATACGCAAAAGACGTACTATGATTCGATTCAAAAGCTCGAAGGCGTGAAAATGACGCCGGAAGATTTCGCAAGCACAATCGATGAGGCTGCGGACAAATCGGTCAAAGCAACGAAATAGAAGATTAGGTGATAAGCATGAACAGCATCATAAGTGATAAAAAAACGATCTTCTGGCTCGTGGCCCCGGGATTTGTCTTGTTGACGGCCATGATCTTCATTCCGATCCTGGTTAGTTTCTATTACAGCCTGACCGATTGGGACGGCGTTGCCGAGTATCGTTTAATCGGTTTACGTAATTTTATTGAAATCGTTTCTAGGGATGAGGTGTTCTGGAAATCATTGCTGAACTCCTTGCTGCTCGGTTTGGGTCTCGTACTCATCCAGCACCCGTTTTCAGTTCTGATTGCCATGCTGACTCAGTACTGCGGGCGTTATGAGAAGCTGCTGCGCATTTGTATCTTCATTCCGTCGATCATTTCAACATTTGTTACAACGCAGCTTTGGGTGAGCGTGTTCAATACACAGTTCGGGCTGCTGAACCGGCTGTTGGAGATGATTGGATTGGAAGCGTGGAAGCAGGATTGGCTAGGGGATTCCAGACTTGCGATCTGCTGCATTATTTTCGTGTGCATGTGGCAGGGGTTCGGCTACGCATTTCTGCTGTATTACGCAGGTATTAAAGGCGTACCGAAGGATCTGCACGAAGCGGCCATGCTGGACGGCGCCTCGCAGCTGCAGTTGAATCTGAAGATTGTATTCCCGCTGCTTGCGCCTGTGCTTCGTGTGAACATCATTTTGGCCGTCGTGGCGGCATTCAAGCAGATGGAGACGGTCTATTTAATGACAGGGGGAGGTCCGGCGAACAGCACGCAGTTTTTATCGACATATCTGTACTCCAAGGCGTTTCGTGAAGGCTTATACGGATACGGGAATGCGATTTCCATTCTGTTCGTGATCCTCTGTCTGCTCATTACCGTGCTGCTGAATCAGGCGCTGAAGAAAGACGTGGGTGAGTATTGAGATGAAAATCAGAGGGTTGGCCGGCGTGCTGTTCGCCGCTTTTATGACGGTGCTTGTTTTGGCGGAGCTGTTTCCGCTAGTGTGGCTGTTTGACTTTTCACTTCTGAAAAGCGGGGATTTCTTTGGATCGAGCATATTGAAGTGGCCTAATCCGCCGATGTGGAAAAACTATGGGGATGCTTTCAAGGGCGCTCACATTACAATGCTGTTCATGAACAGCTTGCTCGTCGCGTTCTTCTCCATTGTCCTTATCGTAGGACTGTCGGTTACGATGGGCTATGCTTTTACGAGAATGCAGTGGAGGCTGCGCAACATGTCTTTCGCGCTAATTATGGTCGGCATGATTATTCCGATCTACTCCACACTGCTGCCTAACTTTATTTTGTTCAAGCAGGCGGGCATTTTGAATACGTACTTATCGCTGATATTGCCCTATGCCGCATTTGCTATTCCGGTGAGCATGTTCATTATTACAGGTTTTCTGGAAACCGTTCCGCGGGCTTTGGAAGAAGCTGCGATCATGGATGGACTGGGCGTTCCGGGGATGATTTACCGAATTATATTGCCGCTTTTGAAGCCGGCTATTGCGACGGTAGCGGTTCTCGCGTTTCTAAGCTGTTGGAACGAATTCATTATGGCGGTAACGTATATCGACAAAGATTCTTTGAGAACGCTTCCCTTTGCGGTCGTGTATTTCATGGGGCAGTATTCTTCAAACTACGGGGCTCAATTTGCCGTGTTGGCTATCATTGCGATTCCGTCTATATTGATTTATCTGCTATTCACGGATCAAATCACGAGGGGCGTCACAGCAGGTGCAGTGAAAGGCTAATGCAGGCGCTTTATGAGCTTTATGACTATAGAGGAGGAAATACATGAGCATGTGGAAACGAAAGTTATCCTTATTGTCGGCTGGTATTATGATCAGCTCATCATTATCTAGCTTTACGGCGTTCGCAAATAACGACTCGCCGGCTTCGGCGGAACTTGCCGCTTATTGGAACAGCTCCAAACCGGTTGAGGAGCGGGTCGCGGATTTGCTCTCCCGGATGTCACTTGACGAAAAGGTCGGTCAAATGGTTCAGGCCGAGCGGGCATCGGTTACACCGGATGATGTGCAGAAATATTATTTGGGCTCTGTGCTAAGCGGTGGCGGCTCTTTCCCGGGTGGCAAACAATCGGACAGCACACGCGAGAAGTGGGCTTCCCTCGTTGACGCTTACCAGGCCGGGGCGCTATCCACGCCTCTTGGCATCCCGATCCTATATGGCGTCGATGCCATTCACGGGAACAGCAACCTGCTTGGCGCAACGCTTTTTCCGCACAATATCGGATTAGGCGCAACGCGGGACACGGCTCTGGTCGAGCAAATCGGAACTGCCGCCGCCCAAGAAATCAAAGCGGCCGGAACGAATTGGGCGTTCTCGCCGACGATTGCCGATCCGCAAAACATCATGTGGGGCCGAACGTACGAAGGATTCGGCGATCAACAGGAGCTTGTCGGCGAGATGGGCGCCGCTTTCATCCGTGGGATGCAAGGTGAGACAAGAGGCAAGTTGAAAAACACCGATCGTGTCGTAGCCACGGCCAAGCATTTCTTCGGCGAAGGCTTGACGGAAGGCGGGGTGAATCAGGGCAATGTGACCGGGATGACGGAAGAGCAGGTTACCGCTTTGGATTTGCCGATATACAAAGCGGCAATTGATGCCGGTGCACGTACGGTCATGGCATCCTACAGCAGCATTCAAGGGCTGAAGATGCATGCCAACAAGCGGTTGTTGACGGATGTCTTGAAAGGAACGGGCGTAGGCCAGCTGGGCTTCACCGGCTTTGTCATTTCCGACTATAATGCTGTTCAGCAGATTACGAAAGATTGGGACGGCAATGCGGTCAGCGGATTAAAGAACCAGATTCGCGTTGCGGTTAACGCGGGTGTTGATATGATGATGATGCCTACGGACTGGAAAAATACGATTGTGAACTTGAAAGCGCTGGTGAACGAAGGCGGCATTACAGGGACTCGCATCGATGATGCGGTTACCCGCATTCTGCGTGTGAAGTTCGAGTCGGGCGTATTTGAACACCCAATGACGGACAGCAGTCTCGCTGGAACGTTCGGCTCCGCCGACCACCGTGCGTTAGCTCGCAAGGCGGTTAGCGAATCGCTAGTCCTGCTCAAAAACGATAAGTTAGGCGGTTCGCCGATTCTGTCGCAGCTGTCAGGGATGAAGAAAATCTTCGTAGCAGGTAAAAGTGCGACCGATATCGGCCTGCAATCCGGTGGTTGGTCCATCACCTGGCAGGGAGCGAAGGGCAATATCACGACGGGAACGACGATTCTGCAGGGGATTCAGGAAGTGGTTGGCAGCACGAAGAGCGTCACCTACAACAAGCACGGCCGTGGGGCGGTAGGCAACGATGTCGCGATCGTGTTCGTCGGCGAGGCGCCTTATGCTGAAAGTAACGGCGACGGATTGAATAAGCTGCAGTTGGACTCGGAAGATTTGATGACACTCGATAATGTCAAGGCTTCCGGCGTGCCGACGATTGCCGTTCTTGTCTCCGGACGTCCTATGATGATCGGCGATCGTTTGAACGATTGGGCAGGGCTAGTAGAAGCTTGGCTGCCGGGCACGGAAGGGCAGGGGGTAGCCGATGTTCTATTCGGCAATAAGGACTTTACGGGCAAATTGCCGGTTCGTTGGCCTTACTATACGGAAGCTTATACCAATCCAGTAGCGGGACAATCCAATCTGGATCCCAAATATGTGTTGTTTAATTACGGATATGGGCTTGCGAAAGCAGAACAAACACCTGTATTGCCTGTTATGCCGGAGAAACCAGGGCAAAAAGATCCGTATGTGAAAGTGGAAGCAGAGAACTACACCGCGAAGTCGGATGGTTTAAAAGCGGAGAGCACTTCTGACGCCGGCGGCGGACAGGATATCGGCTACACAAGCGCCGGTGCCTGGCTCGAATATATGATCAACGTTCCGAAGGCGGGAACTTATGACGTGGACTTCCGTTACGCAGGAGGAGAAGCCACCATTACGGACTCCGGCATTCAGATGCTGAACGCAGCCGGCGCAACGCTTGGAGAACTGACGGGAGTGGGCTACACAGGCGGTTGGCAGAGCTGGAAGACAGCAACGGTCAAAGGGGTCAATCTTACGGCCGGTGTTCAAAAGGTGAAGCTGCAGTTTATGAAAGGAGGCTTGAACTTCAACTGGTTCGGCTCCACCGGATTTAGTCCGGCCCCCGTTCAGCCTGGGAATAACGGCGGTAGCGCCATTTCGCCCCAAGCCCCCGTTGCGGGAGGCCAAGGCGCAGTGCAAAGCTGGCTTTCCAGCGAACGCAACTCCCAAAGCCAAGCGTGGTATTATACGCCGCAGTGGAAGCCAGGCGACGAGACGAAGCAGTTGACTCCGCAGGCAAGTCTTGACCTGACTACCGTCGGTAACGACGTTTACGCGACAACGATCAATATCGATCCGAATAAACAGTACCAGACGATGACCGGAATGGGATCATCTATGGAGGAGTCAACGATTTTTAATATTACGAAGATGTCTGATGCCAAACAAAATGAGCTGTTGACCAAGCTCGTGAGTCCGATAGCCGGAATCGGCATGAGCATGACCCGGGTTACGATCGGGACGGCCGATTTCACATCTCGTCAATTTTATTCGTACGACGACATGCCGGCAGGTCAAACGGATCCATCGCTCACTCATTTCTCGATTCAAAAAGATATCGACTACGGCATTATCCCGGTGCTGAAGAAGATTGTGGCGATTAATCCGGACATGAAGTTTTTTGCATCGCCATGGAGTCCTCCAGGTTGGATGAAAACAACGGACAGCATGATCAAAGGCTCTGTGAAAAACGAATATTTGCCGGTTTTGGCCGATTACTATGTGAAATTCATTCAAGCGTACAAAGCACAAGGCATCAACATTTCGGCGATGACTCTGCAAAATGAGCCGCTGCTGGAAATCGAATATCCAAGCACCAAAATGCCTTGGCAGCAGGAAGCCGAGCTTAGCAAGCTGCTGCATCAGAAGCTGGCGGCTGCCGGCCTTGATGTGAAAATCTGGATTTTCGATCACAACTTTAGCGACACGATGAATTATCCGGCTCCGCTGCTGGCTGATGCTGCTAACCGGGATGCCGTTGACGGGACAGCTTTCCATGATTATGGCGGCGATCCTTCCATGATGTCGCAGCTGCACGACCTGTATCCGGGCGAAAACATATATCTCACGGAACGGGCGATTTGGGGAACTGCGGGCGCAGACCGAATGGCGCAGTATTTCCGAAACTGGGCGAAGAGCTACAATTCCTGGGTGATTATGCTCGATAGCGACATCGCCACGCATCAATGGGTCGGCACACCGGATCCGACGATGGTCATTCAGGATTCCAGCAATCCGAACAACTATTGGCTGACACCGGAATATTACATGCTGGGCAACTATTCGAAGTTCGTCAAACCGGACTATATCCGCATTGACAGCACGTATGGCTCTAAGGATCACGTAACGAACGTTTCCTTCATGAGCCCTGACAAGAAAACGATTGTTTCCATCGTTGTCAATCAAACGGATACCGTGCAAACCTTTAAGCTTGTAAGCGACGGCACTCAAGTGGCAGCGCAAATTCCAGCAAAGTCAGCAGTGACGTATAAATGGAACCGAATCGTTTTGGAACAGAAAGAGCCGGTCGTTATGACGATTGCTCCGGATTCACTTCCTTATAATGTTGATAAAAAAGACATCAGCCTTACGGTCACCGGTTTGACGTACGGGACGAAACTGGGAGCCATTACGCTCGGATCTGAAGCGGCTTCCATGGGAATTACATTGGGGACCGTCACCTATGTCGGAGCGGCGCAAGCAGGCGTTCAATTGAGGTGGGACAGCACGAAGCCGTATTACATCAATACACCTTTGACAGTTACGGCAGCTACCTATTCGGGCGCAGGGGCCGGACAGACCTTGACGGGTAGCATCAAGCTGACCGGAACAGGCCATAAAACAGCAGCAACTGACATTTTGCCAGGACCGGTAACCGCTAATGATTATTACCAGTTATCAGGAGTAGCCATTAGCGGAGCTGACACAGCCAATGCCAAATTGACCGGCATTAACGTGAACGATTGGGCGCAATTCAAGATTAAGGCGCCTTTCTCTGGCAAATATGCCGTGACCCTGAAAGTTGTTTCCCCGAACGGCGGCGGATTCCTGCTGCAAAATGAAAACGGCGATACACTCGGCTCTTATGTAATTCCGGGATTGTCTGGATCCACGGCAGCGGTTGGCGCACGCCTATCCGTTCAACTGCCTGCCGGAGAACAATTCCTTCGTATTCAGGGCAACAGCGGGGCCTTTGATTTGCAAAACATCGCTTTTGAACCTGTTGCCGCTCAAGCAGCGGGCAGTGACGGTGTGATCCGGGTAGAAGCCGAAAGCTTCGCTGCGGCAGGTCAGCAGGTCATTCAATACGGCAGCGGTATGAACAACCTGGGGTATACGACGGCTGGAACGAACTTCGATTATGTAATTGATGTGCCGCAGAACGGCTACTACAAATTACGTCTGCGTTATGCAACGCCGCAAAACGGTGTTTCCGCTTCCGTGTTGTCGAATGGAACGACTCTAGGAACTGCCGTTTTAGCATCCACAGGAGGCTGGGGAACTTATCAAGAAGCTTCCGTCGTCGTCAAGCTGAATGCAGGCGTTCAAACGCTCCGCCTCGTGGATACAGGAGATGGTTTCAACTTTGACTCCTTCTCGCTTGAGCCGGGCACACCTGAAGTTGTGCTTGTGAAAGCGAAGGCTCCTATGGTGAGCGCCACTGCCAAGTTAGTGACACTCACGACCGATGTTGAAGGCGCAACGATTCGTTATACGACCGACGGCACACTGCCGACAAAAGACAGCGCAATTTATGCGGCGCCAATTGCCGTTACGACAGCGAATGTCATTCGGGCCATTACGACCAAAGACGGTATGATTGATAGTTATGTCACCTTCTTTGCAACTCCTGGCGCTTACGTAGCGGTATCGGGCATTAGCTTAGATCCGGCTGCGCATTCGTTAAAAGTAGGTTCATCAGATATCTTGAAGGTTAAATTCCAACCGGAATTCGTTAGCAATGATGAAGTTACATGGTCCTCAAGCGATCCGGCGGTTGCTTCCGTTGACAATGCCGGCAAAGTTACAGGTGTGGCAGAAGGAACGGCAACCGTCAAGGCTACGACAGCTGACGGAGGCAAGGAAGCTGAAGCAATCATTACAGTGACGAAGTCTCAGGAAACGGGAGGAGAAGGTGGAAGTGGAGGCGGAGGCGGTTCGAGAACAGATTCCGGCTTACCTGGCACATCCAACACTCCAAGCGTGCCTAGCACACCAACAGGACCTGTGATTTCGGGTAAAATAACCGTACAGCCATCTGTAAATACGAATGGCGTTGCAGCGGTCACGGTGAAGTCGGAGGACATCCAATCTGCCCTGAAAACGTCAGGTGATCAACTTTCCATTTTGGTGAAAGCAGGCACTGACGCGAAGCAGGTGAAAGTCGATATTCCGGCAAAAGAGATCGTGGCAAGCAGCGGCCTGAAGACCATCCGTGTAGAAACAGGTCTTGCCACTGTATCGGTTCGCCCGGAGCTAGTTACCAAAAACGGTGGCAACGCGGCATCCATGATTCAGCTTTCCGTTACAGCTGTTGACACAGCGAGGCTTCCAGCAAGCGTGCAGGAGCGGTTAAACGGTAATGCTGTCTATGATTTCAGCCTGAGTATCGATGGCAACAAAATTAGCAATTTTAACGGCAGTGCTGTGCAAGTCGGCATCCCGTACACAATGAAGGCGGGAGACAAGTCAGGCAGCATCATCGTATATTACATCAACGCTTCAGGCCAGATCGAAGTCGTGAAGAACGGCAAGTACAATGCGGCAACTGGCCAGGTTGAATTCATAGCCAACCACTTTAGCCAATATGCGGCCGCTTATGTCAAGACGGCATTCACAGATACGGCTCAAACCGCATGGGCGGAAGAGAGTATTCAAGCTCTAGCCGCAAGAGGCGCGATCAACGGAATAGGCAACGGTCTGTTCAATCCGAACGGCGATGTAACCCGCGCAGCCTTCATTAAGATGCTGATCGACACCTTTGATCTGTCGGATGTGAAAGCAACTGCTGCCTTCACGGACGTTCAAGAGGGAGAATGGTACACGAACGCAATTGCCAGTGCACAGAAGCTTGGCATCGTACAAGGCAAAGAGGACGGCTCATTCGGCGTGAACGATCCTATAAGCCGTGAGGATATGGCAGTGATGGTTTATCGGGTTATCCGGCAGTTGAATTTGACGCTCGCATCTGGCAGCCATTCCGCACCGTTTAAAGATCAGGCGCAGATCGCAGATTATGCGAAGGCGGAAGTCGAGGCCATTCAAGCTGCGGGAATTGTGGGTGGCATGGAGGATGGAAGATTTGCACCCAAAGACCGTGCATCCAGAGCGCAGGCCGCAACGATCATTTTCAGGCTCTTTTTAATGAATTAGTAAGCAAGACTGTTTCCCGGTAATGAACTGGGAAGCAGTCTTTTTGCATGTGTCCCAGGATCGGAAACTCCGGCCTAATGCATTTGAAAAATGACGCCTCTTATTTTGGATATGGCATCTTCAATTTCGGAGGTATCATGTTTAAGAGCGTGCAATAATCCACCTAATTCACGCAGTTCTAGATGTCTTTGGACCCTATGTTCAATCGTAGAATCTTCTGGAAATGCGTGTTTATACTCACTTAGCAGTTGATTATAAAAGTCATTACCCAGATAATGTTGTGTTGCCAAATCTTTGGCAGGGTCGCCAATCACCATATGACTAAAGTCGATAATTCCCGTTATCCTTGTGCATGAATCATCGACCAAAATATTTTCATACCACAAATCTCCATGGCACAAAACGAAACGGTGAGAAAAGAACGTATGATCCTCCAAGGCTTCCTCCCACCAGCTAGCTAGTTTCTGGAGCTCTTTTACAGTTAAAGCCCGGGTTAATATTTCTAAAGTTTCTTCACGTAATCTCTGAATGAATTCTTTATTATTTGATTCTTGTGGACAATGGTTGACTAAGGGGCGGATAGGTATTTGATGTAAATGAATGATAAATGCAGCAAGTTGTTTGGCGATAACTTTTAGATTTTGGGAAGTGAGCAAATCCGGATGAAGAGGGGTCCCCTTCAATTTTTTATAACTCATGATTCCTGAAGGATGGATAGACGGATCGTGCATACATGAAAGAGGCAGCGGTATCTCAATTTCTAGGCATTCACGGATCTGAGGTAATATCTTAAACTCGATTGTATATTTTTGGGCGCATTCTACGGTTTTAGCAATCCGAAAGATCATTCCGTCTTTCCGTTCAATAACGAGACTTTCGAATCCACTTCCTAACATTTCGATATCTTTCTTATCCACATGCAATATTCGTAATGCCGCATCGAGCAAACCAGTCATACTTACTCCTCCTCCCTTTGTGTAATAGTTTACCACTATGAATGGGTAGAAGGTGATATAATGATTGTGCCATTGGGAAATAGAGGATCATAGTTCCCACTCGAGCAAGCAGGAGGATACGACGTCGGTCATGCTTTTGAATAGAGGAATTCAAATAGCCGTGATCGAATTTTAATGGCGTGGTTATCAGATTTGTGAAGGCGGCTGAAAGAAATGCGTATTAGTGGTCAAATGAAGCGATTGCTGCTCATGAATGCAGCATCAACGGTCATATTTAACTACATTGGTATTTTCGTCAATTTATTTATTTGGGAGAAGAACAACAATATCTCCGAGGTGGTTTGGTTCAATCTCATCATGTTCATTACGTGGACATTTGCATTTGCGATTGGTTCTAGACTGCTAACCAGCTACACGACGCGTGTCTTGATTCGTACGAATGCGTTCTGCGGCGGAGTCGTTTTCCTGCTTTTGTCGGTCCTGGAGCTGGATAATCGACTGCTATGGATTACCATTATTGCCATTCCCATCGGCATCATGTGGGGATTTTATGCTGCAGCCCAGAATATTACGTTGAGCGTGTATGGAAAAGGGAAGGATTTCGAGCAATATTTCTCGATCGCCAACATTATCAATCAGCTCGTCTCCATCATTAATCCGATCGCTTTCGCGCTCATTATCAAATGGATTGGCTATTCAGGCTCCTTTTTATTGATGTTTTTGTTTGTGGCTTTGCTGCTGACCGTTTCGTTCTATATTCCGTCGATTACCCTTGCCGGCGAGTCGGAGCGATTATTTCAGGGCATACAATTTCGGCACGTTTTTTCCACCAGTGGTTTGCGATGGATGGTTCCGTCTCTATTGGCAGCAGGTATATTTTTGCAGTTCCAAGTGTTGTTTGCATTAGTATTTACCTTTTCAGTGTCGGAAGACAAATTGGTCATTGCAATGCTTAATGTGCTTTATGCCTGCTTCGCCATCGGGGCTATGATGTTATATAGAAGGTTAAAGATACGGGAGGGGATCTGGCTCGCCATCGGGATGATTTTTGTTTCGGTCGGCATTCTTCTGCCGCTGCTGCCTAAAGCGCCCATACTCATCATTTCCAATATTTTAACGACAATCGGCATGTTCTATTTTGGCACGGTTTGGAACACAAGGCAGTTCAGAATTATTACGAAGCAAACAGCCATACAGCAAGCTCGTATATTCTTGTGGCGGGAATGCTTTTTGAATGCGTCCAGAATACTTTTGCTTATACTGGCTTTATCGGTAAAGGAGATTCGTGGAGGAGCGTTTATTATTTTGATATTGCTGGCGCTTGTCTGCGCATTAGTGGTCCCGTATTTCTCTGGCAAAAGCACGGAAGCTTTCGAGCGGCAGTCGGAGTAAGCCCTATTCAAAAAAGGGCTTTTTTTAGTAGATGAGAAAGTATAAGTTTTTTACTTTTGCTTCGCTTCTACCTTGACAAACGCGCTCGTCCTAAAAGGACGACGAAGTTGTTTATCCTTGCATCAAGAAGAATAAAGATGAGGTGTTGTGATGTCGAGATGGAGAAACATCCGGTTTCAGACAAAATTGTTCGTCATGTTCCTTCTTCTCAGCATTATCCCGTCTCTGCTTATTGGCATAACCGCATACCAAAAATCGGCCGTCATGCTTCATGATCAAACGGAACGGGATTTGAACGTCATTCTTGCTCAGCTGAATACATCAATCGAACGTCAAATTAATGACTTCGACCGCTTTTCTATGCTGCCCTATTTTATACCAGAAACGTTTAGCTTTTTGAATAAGCCATATATGACGCCCGACCGTTGGGGGGCGGCTGAAAGAGATGCCCAAAAGACGTTAATACGTTTAATGAGCGCATACCCGTCGATTAATTCCTCGATTAAGGGATTAATGGTATATGGAATGAACGGTTCGGAGAACGGTTATCTCGTCAGTGGTAACCCCACGATCAATCCAGAAAATCAAGAACGGGAATCAGCATGGTACAAACAGGTGATGGAGAAAAAAGGAGGCTTCGTCGTAACGGGAATCAAAGAAATCAGGCAATTCAAAGATCCTTTCAATGCCATCATCGTCTCTCGATTGATTCTGGATGAAGACTCTCAACCGCTTGCTGTCATTGCATTTTATGTACTTCCGGATTTCATCACGCATATCGTTAATTCTCTGGAACTCAAAGATGTGCAAGTAACCGTGATGGATCAAGAGCGGAACCTGATCTATACATCGGATGAAAAGCTGGCAGAGCGGTTTCGCTCTATCGGTGTCAATCAGCAGAGCGGAGCCTGGGAAACGAAAGTTTCAGCGGATACAAACGGAAAAACGTTTAGCGGAGTATACCTGCAAAGCAAATATTTAGGCTGGAAAGTATATATGGGTGTGAACCGCGATGAAATGCTACAAGGCAGCCGGGCCATTCGTAATTACACGTTTGCAATTGCCATTGTCATGGGCTTTGCGGCAGCAGCGGTATCGTGGCTGTTATCCAGAGGGCTCTCCAAGCCGATTTCCAAGCTGATTCGCTCCATGCGGGAAGTGGAACGGGGCAAATTCTCGGTTCCGGGTTCGCTGGACCGCGGGGACGAAATCGGTCAACTGCAGAATAGCTACGGGAGAATGGTGCTGCGCTTGGACGAGTTAATTCAATCGATTGAAGAAAAGGAACGGCAAAAAAGGAACTCGGAGCTATATGCGCTTCGAGCCCGGATCCAGCCCCACTTTTTGTATAATACGTTAAACTCAATAAGGATGCTTGCCATTCTTCAGCAATCGAATCATATAGCGAAGCTCATTCATTCACTGAATAAGCTGCTGCATGCGAATATGAAGTTAGATGCGGAACTGGTCTCCTTAAAGGACGAGATCAAGCTGTTGAAAGATTATGCCTGCTTGATGGATTTGAGATATACGAATGTGTTTGAGATGGACTGGCACATTGAGGGTAACATTCAGAACGCGGCAGTGCCGCCTATGCTTCTCCAGCCATTACTGGAAAATGCGATTTTCCATGGCGCGAGCGGTCTGGAAAGGATGCTGCATGTTACCGTGTCTGCCAAGCTCAGGGAAAGCGACCATACGTTAATCATTGAGATTTGCGACGATGGCATAGGTTTTCAGGGTGAATCCCTGAAGCAATTGGATGAACATCCAAGCTATGAAGACTCATCGCATATAGGGCTGCGCAATGTCCGGGATCGAATCCGCCTTCGCTTCGGCGATGAGTACGGATTGACAGTGGTACGTATGGAAGGGTTTACGCATGTCCTTATAAATTTGCCGTACCAGCCTGTTGGAAAGGAGGGGTTCGAGGATGTGGAATATGCTCGTAGTTGAAGATGAATCCATTGTCCGGGTGGGGCTCCGTTATATGGTGAACTGGGAGAGTCTAGGCGTGTTCTGGAAAGCAGAAGCCTCGAACGGAGAAGAAGCACTGAGAGTCATGGAAACTGGCGAGATTCATTTCGTTGTAACGGATATACGAATGCCCGGAATGGATGGCCTGGAGCTTGCCAGACAAATTAAACTGCGTTATCCCCTCGTTCAAATTATTTTTCTAAGCAGTTATGATGATTTCTCATATGCTAAGGAAGCGATTCGTCTTGGAGCCATCGATTTTTTGCATAAGCCGACTATGGATGAAGATGAAATTGCAGAAGTACTTCGTAAGACTGTATCTACATTAGAGGAGACCGTACAAACTGCCAAACCGCCATATGTAACGGAAGATGATAGAAATCAATATTTGCTGTCACTTTTAGACGTATATACATTTCCTCAAAGTCCGCTGATAAGCGAATTTGAGACTTACGACGATAAGCAAGGTTATTGGTTGACGGTCATTCGTAAAAGAGGGGATGCAATGACAGATGCTTCCGATGCGGAGCATTTGCGGTTTTTGTCACTTCAATATATGGTCGACGAAATCGTCACGAAAGATTGGGGAGGCGTTGTTTTTCACCGCCACTACCGTGAAATCATTTGGATTGCGCCGGCGTCACCGCGTGCTGCAGCAATCAAAGAGGTAGAGAAAAACAAATATTTGGAATCGGTTAGGCAGAAATTACTTCATTTGTTGAGTGTGTCTATCGTTTATTCTATAAGCTCGCCCTATGAGCATATTACTGATCTGCCCAAAGCTTATATGGAGTCGCTGCTTCGACTTCCGGTTAATGAACAGAGTGACAATCTAATAGTCCGGATGGCCAAGGAAATGGTTGATAGGTGTTTACTGGAGGATATTACGTTAATAAAAGTTGCAGCAGATATTCACGTAAGTTCAGGCTACTTAAGCCGGGTATTTCTGAAGGAAGTTGGCGAAAATTTCAGCGATTACGTGATACGCAACAAGCTGGAGTATGCCCAAAAACTGCTTCGTCAAACGAATAAGAAAGTCTATGAAATTGCTGCTGATATCGGTTATATGAATCCGCACTATTTCAGTAAATTGTTCAAAGAACGTTTCGGCATTCCCCCTCTGGAATATAGGAATCAATGATAAAAACATCCCCTATTGCTTTGCGGAGTACGCGCGATAGGGATTTTTATTGTTTACATATAGCTGTAAGCAAAAAAACATAGGAAATGTCAAAAACCATCTATTTAACAAATACCTATCACCGTTTTCTGAAAATAAAGCGACATATTTGAAAAGTAAAGTGCAGTTCCGGCTACTACTGAGAGTCGTCCGACAACCTTACAATAAGAAGTAAGAAAAAGACGAAAGGACTTGACTCTCATGACGCAACAGCTGAAAAATGTTTTTGAAACAGAACAGTGGGGAAGATTCGAATTTCGATGCAAAGGCCCAGAGATGATGGGCAACCCCTTCACGGAAGTGCGCTTTGCTGCGCGATTCGAATCTGGGGAACGGATGGTAGAAGTTGATGGCTTTTATGACGGCGATGGTGAATATTGCGTACGCTTCATGCCGGATACTTTGGGTAAGTGGACTTTTGAAACCGTTAGCAATAGGACAGAATTACAGGGGATCTCAGGTCGTTTGAACTGTGTGGAACCGGCACAGGGCAACCATGGTCCGGTCAGAGTAGATAACACCTATCATTTTGCCTATGCGGATGGCACTCCGTATCAACCCTTCGGTACAACATGCTATGTATGGAATCATCAAGGAGAGCATCTGGAGGAGCAAACGCTCGCCAGCTTGCGCCAATCTCCATTCAATAAAATACGTATGTGTGTGTTTCCGAAGCATTATGATTACAACCTGAATGAACCGGAATTATATCCTTTTGAAGGTTCCTTGGATGACGGTTGGAACTTCAATACATTTGAACCTGCCTTTTGGCAGCATCTGGAGCAGCGTATTCAACAGCTGCAAGATCTCGGAATTGAAGCGGATCTTATTTTATTTCACCCTTATGACCGCTGGGGATTTTCCCGAATGAGCCCGGAGACGGACGATTTGTACTTGCAATATGCCATTGCCAGACTGTCTTCCTTTCGAAATATTTGGTGGTCGCTTGCCAACGAGTTTGACTTGATGCGCGAGAAATCGATGAGCGATTGGGATCGGTTCTTCCAGATTATTCAAGATCGTGACGCCTATCAGCACTTGCGCTCCATTCACAATTGGCACAATCCGGAGATTCATTACAGAAGCAATGAGCATTGGTACGACCATAACAAACCATGGGTTACACATGTCAGCATTCAGCACCATGATTTGAACTTTGTGCCCGAATGGCGTGAACAGTACGGTAAACCGATTGTCGTTGACGAATGCCGGTATGAAGGTAACTTGAATCATGGCTGGGGTAATATTACGGCGGAAGCTATGACAGAATGCTTCTGGAAAGGGATGGCTTTCGGCGGCTATGTGACACACGGAGAAACTTATGTACATCCTGACAACATCATATGGTGGTCGCATGGAGGGGAGCTTCACGGACAAAGCCCGGACCGTATTCAGTTTCTGCGGAATCTGATGAAGGACATGCCTCAACTCGGAGCAACCCCGATCAATTTCAAGTGGGATGCCGCTGCCGGAGGGATAGATCAACAGTTCTATCTGGTGTACTTTGGGCAGAGTCGTCCAGCGTTTCGAACGTTTAATCTTCCTGAAGGAAAGAGGTTCGAAATTTCGTTGATCGATACGTGGAATATGACGGTGTCGCAGCTGGATGGAGAATTTGAAGGAGACTGCCGTGTTGATCTGCCGGCTGTGCCTTACCTGGCTTTAATATTCAAGAAAATAGAATCCATTTAGGGGGATAATAGATGAAAAAAGCAGCTTCCTTATTGATGAGTGCCATGCTTATTGGCGGTATCATGGCTGGGTGCAGTTCAGGCAATGGCAGCGGTGAGACAGCTTCGACAACTGCAAACAGCGGTCAAAAGACGACGCAAAAGGTCAGTATCACTCTCTGGACACTGGATACCGGCTGGGAATGGATTCAAAATGCGGTAGATGACTTCAAAAAGGAAAATCCTAATATTGATGTGCAAGTCAGCAAATATTCCGTCGATCCTATCAAGGAAAATTTAAAGCTGGCGGCCAATTCCAAGACGCTGCCGGATATGTGGTTCACCTGGGGCGGAACACTCGGTTCCTTCTATCCCGAGAACGGCCTAACACTTGATTTGAGTCAAATCGCGAAAGATCATAAATATGCGGAAGTCTACAACAAAGCAGCATTAGACATGTCCACTTACGGCGGTAAATTGTCCGGGATTCCGATCCATTTGAATGTCCTCGGCATGTGGTATCCGAAGAGCGTTTACGACAAAGCTAAACTTACGCCGCCTACAAAGTTCGCTGACTTCGAGGCACAGCTGCAAACATTAAAGGGAAGCGGCGTTACCCCGTTGTCGTTCGGGAGCAAGGGCGGTTGGCATACAATGCGTTTGACCGAAGCACTTCTTGAGCATTTCGCCGGTCCGGAGCTCCATGATAAATTAAGCAATCTGACGGCATCCTGGAACGATCCAGCTGTTGTCAAAACGTTCGAGAAACTCAAGGAATATACGGATAAAGGCTACTTCCCGAAAGGTTATGTGTCACTTGATCCTCAGGAAGCAGACTCCGTCTTTTACCAGCAAAAAGCCGGTTTAATCAATGAAGGCACATGGTTTGACCGAAATATTAACAGCAATGGGTTTGATGCGAACCAGTTTGGTGTGTTCAAATTCCCGAGCGAACAAAAGCCGGTAAGACCATCGGTATTTGCTGAAATGTTTCAAATCAATGGATCGTCGGAAAAAGCGAAGCAGGATGCTGCAGTGAAACTGGGGGAATATTTGACCAGCGTTAATGTCGTGAATAAATACATCGAAAATTATGGCTCACCAGCTACGCTCAATACGAAATTATCAGAGAAGACGCCTCACTTAAAAGAGATGTTAGACAGCGCGAATGAAGGGGCTTTCTTAATCATGGATCAAGCTCTTCCGCAGCAAGTGATTCAGAAAGTATTTGAAGCGCAGGATCATATCGCTCTCGGGGAGTGGACCCCTCAGCAGGCTGCTCAAGAAATCGATAAAGCGGCTTCAGATTATAAAAGCAAGAAGAAGTAAAGGATGAGCTTCATCCATTGAGCTTAATAAACATAGAAGGACTTGGCCGGAGCGATCAATCCATTTGATCGCTCCAGCCGCTTCCGAAAGGAGGACTACGATGGGATACAGAGTCATGAAACCATGGCTGTTTCTGCTGCCAGCGTTAATCATTTATTTAACTGTCATTTTCGTGCCGTCTCTATATACACTATTTCTTAGCTTTTTTAGTTGGAATGGGGTTGCGCCGCATAAGGATTTTGTCGGCTTGGATAATTATATCGATTTATTCACGAAGGATACCGTATTTCCAAGAGCTTTGAAAAACAATCTGCAGTGGATGTTCGGTTCCCTGGTCATAACATTGAGCTTTGGATTATCGCTTGCGCTGCTACTAAATAAAAAAATAAAGGGACGAACCTTCTTCCGGGCTATCTTCTATTTTCCATATGTACTCTCCGGTGTCGTAGTCGCTACGGTGTGGGCTTGGATATATAATCCTACGCAAGGATTTATTAATAGAGTATTAGAGGCGATTGGGCTTGAGAGCTGGACACATGCTTGGTTAGCTGAGCCGAAGATTGCTTTGTACGCCGTATTTATTGCGGCTTTGTGGCAAGGAGTGGGGCAGCCTATGGTACTGTTCTTGGCAGGGTTGTCTACAATTTCGCAAGAACCCTATGAAGCGGCTATTATCGATGGAGCCAAGCCATACCAATCATTCTTCTATATCACTATCCCGATGTTGCAGGAAACATTCGTGATTGTAATCGCAACGACCATGATTGCGGCCATGAAAGTATATGATATTATCTACGCGATGACTGGCGGGGGACCTGCGGAAAGTACGCAAGTGCTATCTTCTTGGATGTACTACCAGACATTCAAATTTGCAAATATTGGGATAGGATCGGCTATTTCATGGTTCCTCGTGTTTGTCGTTATGATTGTTATTATTCCGTACGTGTACTATACAACGAAGAAATCCCATTTATAATAGGCGGAAGGACGGTGATCTAAAAGATGAATGAAACAGGTGTTCACCCGGTTTCCGGCGTGTTGAAATATGCGGCTTTAATCGTATTGGCTATTCTTTTCTTGATTCCGATTGTGTTTATCGCTTTCACCTCTCTCAAATCGAATGCTGATTTGATGAGCCACCCCGTCTACTCATTGCCGCAGAAAGTTCATTGGGACAACTTTTTAAAAGCGTGGAATCAAGGCAGAATGAGCATGTATATGAAAAATACGGTCATCATTTGTTTGATTAAAGTGCCGTTAGGTATCTTAATCGAGGCTTTGGCGGCTTTTGCGCTGACCAGAATGAATTTCAAATGGGGAAACTCGATGTTTACCTTATTCCTAGTAGGTATGATGATTCCGATGCAGGCAACGCTTGTACCGCTGAATATTTTTCTGAACAAAACCCATTTGGTCAGCACATACCCGGGGATCATTCTAGTTTATGTAGGCTTCGGCATTCCATTTGGTATTCTGATCCTTAGAGGTTTTTTTAGAACGATTCCCAAAGAGTTGGACGAGGCGGCTTTGATTGACGGTTGCGGGGATATGGGCAAATTTTTCAGGGTTATTATTCCGTTAGCCATGCCTGCGATCGCGACTCTTGTCATCTTTGACTTTATGGCCACGTGGAATGAGTTTTTGCTCGCTCAAATCTTTATTACGAAAGATAGTATGAAAACGATTACAACAGGACTGCTAGCGTTTCGTGGAGAGCATATGACAGACTATACGCTTTTGAATGCAGCTGTTCTAATTTCGATAATTCCTATTTTTGCGGTCTACCTGACGTTCCAGAAGTATTTTGTAAATGGTTTAGCAGGATCAGTTAAAGGATGATTCATACATGCCGGGAAGCCTTGATCTGACAAGGTTTCTGGGCATTTTTTTGGTATCGATAGCGCTCAAAAAAGCCGGATTATTCAGCTATACATATTATTTACTGAGATAAAAGAGGGGAATCATTGGTACACTGATGTTAACTGACTGTGTAATCTTTATAATGTGGGAGGATGTTTCCAAGTGAACCAAGTAAACGAGTTAGAGATCAACTTAACGCTAGTGAAACGTTTGATCTCTGCGCAATTTCCACAATGGGCGGATCTTCCGATTGAGCCGGTCATTTCCGCCGGAACGGACAATGCGATCTATCGGCTCGGCGAGGAGATGGCCGTGCGATTGCCACGCGCTGAATGGGCAATTGAGCAAGTGGAGAAGGAGCAGCGGTGGCTGCCTGGATTGGCTCCGCTGCTGCCGATCCCCATCCCAGTTCCGTTGGCGCTGGGGATGCCCGCTGATGGATATCCCTGGCACTGGTCTGTGTATCGCTGGCTCGGAGGCGAGAATGCAACCGTCAGGCGGGTTGAAGATGAAGGCCATGCAGCGACTGCGCTCGCTCAATTCATAACCGCCATGCAGCGGATCGATTCCGCCGGAGGGCCGGCCCCCGGGCCGCACAACTCTGGGCGTGGCGTGCCTCTGGCTGCGCGCGATGCCTCCGTTCGTGCTGCCATCACAACGCTTCACAGCATTGTGGACGCCGACGCAGCAACCGCTGTGTGGGAGGCCGCTTTGCAGGCACCAGTGTGGCACGGCAAGCCGGTCTGGCTTCACGGTGATCTCCATCCGGGAAACGTGCTGGTCGAACAAGGCAGGCTCAGTGCTGTCATCGACTTCGGAACCTTGGGCGTAGGTGATCCCGCATGCGACTTGATGGTCGCGTGGACGCTTCTCACCGCACAAGGACGTAATCTCTTCCGCGCAGCTCTGCCGATCGATGATGCGACTTGGTTGCGAGGCGGCGGATGGGCACTGTCCTTCGGGCTAATCGCTCTCGCCTACTACTTAGATACAAACCCTGTACTAGCGGGGATTTCCCGGCGCGCAATCGATGAAGTGCTTGCCGATTACAAGAATGATTTGTTATAAGGATTTTGCCGGATCATCTGGATAAAATTTCTCGTGGAAGCGGGTAAGATTTCATTTTTCCGTGTGCAAATGGCGATTGTATTTTTTAGATGGATTCCTTCGACATAAACGCGGGACAGCTCTCCACGTTCAACATATTCACGCACAACCAAGGATGAGACGAAGGTTGCCCCATATCCGGCAATAACAGCAGTAATAGCTTCGTGCAATCCGTTAAACTGCAGTGAAATGGTGGGAACGGAGGAATTGTATGTGCGGCATAAGGATAACAATCTCTCCCGCGTTGAACTGCCTTCCTCACGCATGACAAAAGGTTCTTTCATCATTTCGGACAGAGGAACTTGCTGATTCGCATATTTGTGATTGGGAGCAACGACAAACCATAACTCGTCCTGAAACAATTCTTCCGTCAGAACGGTATCCGGATATGTCTCTGCGATCCCCCCGTAAATCGCGATATCAACCTCTACCTGTAAGAGTTGTTGCAGGGCATCATTTGAGTTAGTTGTGGTAATGATCATTTCGACTTGGTCATATTGCTGCTTAAATTTTGCTATCCAAGTGGGTATGAGGAAGTGAGCGGGCAAATAGGTTGCGGCTAATCGAATAGATCCGTTCGTACCGTTGCGGTAATTGTGAGCGAATTGTTCGATTTGCTGTTCAACTGCGAAAAGTCTTTTTGCAAGTAAAGCAAGTTCTTCGCCGGCATCCGTTAGCGCGATTCCTCTTCCTAATGGTTTAAGCAGCGGGAGCATCAATTCTTTCTCGAATTTTTTTATTTGAGCAGTTATCGCTGGCTGGCTTATATTTAATAATTCTGAAGCGCGCGTCACACTTCCGGTAGTTGCAATCGAATGAAATAAACGCAATGCATGTAAATTCATCTTCATTACTCCCTTTGCTTTGTATTCATATATTATAAGTATAAATACACTGAAAATATATATTATTATTATGATTATAACTGGCTTACAATGGAGCTAGAAGGTAAGTAGCAAAGAGGAGGAATGAGAAGAATGAATCAAACGAGCACATGGGAAAAAGTGGACCAGTATATTACGGAACGTCTAGTTCCCTATGACGCAGTGCTGGAAAATGTGTTGTTAGCAAATCAACAAGCAAAGCTGCCCGCGTACGATGTTACACCCAATCAAGGTAAGTTATTGAACTTATTAGCTCAACTGCAAGGTGCCAAACGAATCCTGGAGATCGGGACATTGGGGGGGTACAGTACAATATGGCTGGCGAGAGCACTGCCTTCCGGCGGGCAATTAGTGACATTGGAGCTCGACCCGGTTCATGCCCGTGTGGCGACGGCGAATATATCCCTTGCTCAGTTGAGTGACCGTGTAGAGGTCCGAGTAGGAGATGCATTGGATCAATTGGCTCAGATGGACGATGAAGGCGTGGAACCTTTTGATTTGATATTTATTGATGCCGACAAACCTAATAATCCCAACTATTTAAAATGGGCACTTCATTTTTCTCATCCGGGGACTGTCATTATTGGGGATAATGTCATTCGTGAAGGCGAGGTCATCAATGAGAACAGTCAAGATCCCCGTGTTCAGGGTGTAAGACAGTTTTACGATCTGTTGGCTGAGGAACCGAAGATTGATGCAACGGCCATTCAGACTGTTGGGAGTAAAGGTTATGATGGTTTTGTATTGGGGATTGTAAAATAGTGTTTTTGGGTGTTGCCAAATAATGCTTTTGAGAGGAATTGAAGGCATCCTAGCGAATATCTTTTATATACGATTTAGAAATTAAGGAGACTTCAGAGATGCCAGACCGCAATGTTTTATGGAAACTTTGGGGGGTGTCGCTGCTATGGGGCTGCAATTATGTTGCCAGCGCTTATTTGCTGCGGGACTTCTCACCTATTTTTTTATCTTTCGCACGATTAGTTGTCATGTCCCTATTTTTAATTTCGGTAGCTGTTATCAATAAATCGATGAGACGGCCAACCGCTCGGGAGTGGGGGTTGCTGCTGTTCGCAGGGATATTTGGTACACTGTTCAACCAGCTGTTCTATTTTACAGGACTTCAGTATTCGACAGCGGGCAACGCAGCGCTCATTATTGCGCTTTCACCTATTGCTACTACAATGCTGTCTCGCATGTTTCTGAAAGAAGAAGTTACTTGGCTGAAACTCACGGGCTCCATTGTTGCTCTCCTGGGAGTTGTGTGCATTGTTCTATATGGAGGGAAATCGCTCGGCATTTCAAAAGGCGATGTGTACCTGCTGTTGGCGATGCTGGGCATGTCGATCAGCCTGCTGTTCATTCGCAAGCTGACAAACGGCATGACCTCTTATGAGGTGACAATTTATTCAACGGTTATCGGGACAATTCTGATGTCGCCAGCGGTGGCGGTTGAAGCGCTTCAAGGGCATTTTCATGGGAGCCATCAATTGCTGACTTGGCTGCTGCTTATCAGTGTAGCAGTAATCGGACAAGGCTTGGCGGGCTTCTGGTGGAACCAAGGCATCGCTGTTGTAGGGCCGTCCACAAGCGCGATGTTTATGAATATACCGCCATTTATCGCAATTATCGTAAGTTTTTTCCTCCTGGGCGATCCGATTCGGGCAGCTCAAATAGGCGGAGGGATTTTGATCCTGGTTGGTGTCATGATAGCCAACATGAAGCGCCGCCAGCCGCGGGAGGCAAGTGCAAGTATATGAGAAAGTTGAACAAGGAGGTGCTTAGGCACCTCCTTGTTGTTTGTCTCGCAGACTCATGCAATGAGAATACTATTTCTTGGGAAATATTGCGTAAAACGAAATTCGTTGGAGTAAACAGATTTCGACACTCCCGTTTCGACTGTAATTGCAATTATATGAATCTAGAATACTATTAATAGCATTTAACCTTGAAATAGTGAGGAGATGAAGAGATGGTAAATTTAGATTTAGAATTGGTATATAGTCCGAAGCAGGTGCACGAACATCTGCGGGTAAGCGATTCCAGCTTACGTAAATATGCAATGGCACTCGAAGCGAGAGGATACAAATTTCGCAAAGAGGAAAACGGCAATCGCATATTTTCCCAAAATGATATTGAAACTTTTGAAATCTTAAAGCAGCGTTTAGATGCTGGTCAAAGCATGAAAACGGCCGCAAGTTCAACGATGAATCATGTACGCAAGAACGTCCCAAGAACGCTGCCCGTTCCTGCAGCCCCCCCTGCGGTAGCCGAGCGTTCATCAGACGTTATTAAACAGAAATTTGAAGAAGGTTTTGCAGTAATGCTAGAAGAACGCATCAATACCGCTATGAAACCTCTTATAGCCGGAGTTTCTCAGTTAAGTGATCTGGTATTGGATCTGACTAACCAGAATAAGCAGCTGCTAAGCCAAAACCAGGAGCTAAGATTGATGATTCCGGCGCCGCGCGATATGGAGGAAGAACAACGCCTGCAGCGCGAGATCGTCGAAGAAGTAAAGGTCCTGCACGAAGGCCAACAGAAGCTCGAGCTCCAGCATTATGAAGAACTAAAGCGGCAGAACGAGGAAATACAAAAACTCATTCCACCCGCACCGGATCCTGAAAAAGAGCGCAGCGAAAGGACGAATGAATATCTCACGATTCGTAGAATTAATCTTGCACTCGAAAAAGAAGCCCATATCCTCTGGAGTCAAAAGCCGGAACAAGAACGAGTAAGAAGAATTGGCATGTTCAAGAAGGAAGAGAATACAGATAAACGCGATCGGTTTATTAAAACATACATAGATGACTATTTTGAAGAACGGTTACGCAGTGAGTTTGCCCAATAAGCGAATTTGAATCGTTACCAGAGAGAGCCCCTTACCTTCTACTTCAGGTAGGGGATTTCTTTGCACTTGGAGTTATTATGAACTAATTTTTTTTTAATCAATAAATCAAAAAAAATTGATTAATAAATATTATTGATTGCTGTCCTTAAGGAGAATAGTTATTATGAATAATAAGCCACTTGTTTATTTTTTGTGCACAGGAAATTCTTGCAGAAGTCAATTCGCCGACGGATTCTTAAAAATTGTCAAAGTAGGAAAATAAGAGTGGAGGTATCACAGTTCGTGGAGAAGAATGATGCGGCTGTTCTACAAAAGCCATTCAGCAAATCTGGGGCTCTTCTCGAAATATTGGCAGTATCTGCCAAACTAGGAGTCACATCTTTCGGTGGACCCATTGCGCATCTCGGGTATTTTCATAACGAATATATACGCCGCCGTAAATGGATGGACGAACGAAGCTATGCGGATTTGGTCGCACTATGCCAGTTCTTGCCCGGTCCTGCCAGCAGTCAAGTCGGCATTGCAATTGGTGTCATCCGTGCCGGTTTGCTCGGCGGACTGACAGCATGGCTTGGCTTTACACTGCCATCGGTGATTGCGTTGGTTCTGTTTGCCTATCTGTTGCAAGGTTTTGATATTGGCAGCGCAGGTTGGATTCACGGTCTTAAGGTCGTTGCCGTAGTCATCGTCGTACAAGCATTATTTGGCATGGGACAAAAACTTGCACCTGACCGCAATAGAGCAACGATCGCTGTCGTTGTAGCGGCCGTTACTCTCCTGTGGCAGACGGTTTTGAGCCAAGTCCTCCTCATTGGTATTGCGGGCATTGCAGGCATATGGCTATATAAAAATACGGCAATTCTGAATGGCTCGAATCTCTCCGTTCCCATTAGCCGCCGTGTTGCAGTTCTATGTCTGAGTGTCTTCTTCGGACTCCTGATTCTGCTTCCTGTGCTTCGGCAAATTATTACCATAGAGTGGTTGTCCTTGTTTGACAGCTTTTATCGGTCAGGTTCGCTTGTTTTTGGCGGAGGACATGTTGTTCTTCCTATGCTGGAAAGAGAAGTTGTGCCGACAGGCTGGGTTAGCAAGTCAGACTTTTTAGCTGGATACGGTGCAGCGCAAGCTGTACCTGGACCGTTATTCACCTTCTCTGGTTATTTGGGAGCGATGATTAGCGGAGTGTCAGGAGCGCTTATCGCTACGGTCGCTATTTTTCTGCCAGCCTTCCTTTTAATCGTAGGGGCGCTGCCCTTCTGGAATACGATGCGGAAAAGTCCCAAAGTTCAAGGGGCATTAATCGGGATCAACGCAGCTGTCGTCGGCATCTTGCTCGCTGCACTATATAACCCGCTTTGGACGACCGCGATCGTGACGCCTGCCGATTTTGTCCTTGCTGCGGTTCTGTTTGTGATGCTCGTCTTTTGGAAATTGCCGCCTTGGCTTGTGGTAATCGCGGGGGCGATAGGCGGAATGCTGATTGTCATGTAACGATAAACTCTATCCAATGTAATTAACTTAAGCCTGGGAAATCAGGCTTTTTTAGTATTTCCTTACACACAGATTTTTAACTATATCGCGGATTATATTTAATCTAGATTTTACAGGCAGCTAGTATACTAATCATTAAGAAGACCATGAATAAAATGTGGACATGCTAACTAACATAATGGGAGGATCGAACATATGGGAATCCATTCATATTTCAGGTCTTTAAATGAATTAGAACGAATTATTCGTTGCCCGGGAAAGTTTAAGTTTGAGGAACATAGTGTCGCCGCTCATTCATGGAAAGTCGTGCAATACGCCAAAACTCTTGCTGATATTGAGGAGAAAAACGGCGCAATCATTAACTGGAAAAAGCTATATGAGATCACAAGCAGTCATGATTATGGTGAAATATTCATTGGAGATATCAAAACACCTGTCAAGCATGCTTCGCCTGAACTTCGTTTATTAATTCAGAAAGTAGAAGAAGGCATGGTTTACAACTTTATTGAAGAACAGATTCCCGATGAGTTCAAAGAAATTTTCCATAATCAACTTCGCGAGGGCAAGGACAATTCTATTGAAGGTTTGATTTTAGAGGTTGCAGATAAGATGGACCAAGTGTACGAGGCATTTGCTGAGCTTCAACGAGGAAACACAGAGAAGGAGTTCATTAAAATGTACCGTGAAGCACTCATAAAAATAAATACGATCAATTTATATTGCGTTGATTATTTTTTGAATAACATCCTGCCGGATATGGTTAACGACGAGATTACTTCATCGGTGGATATAAAACGAATCACGGAAGAAGCACTGGCTTATAGTGGAAACAACTGAAAATGCGCCGCTGACGTGTACGCTTTCTTCCGGCAAGGGGGAGAGCGTATTTGGGGTTCCCGCCGCCGTGCCAGCCGCTCGCTGGAATGGGGATTCTCCGCTTTTTAACTTGAATGTTCACCCATTTTCATCTAAAATTAAACGGAGAATCTGGCGTGGTGGCAGGTAAAGATCGGAATGAGCATGGGGGTACATGGGATGACAAAGCTAGATGAACTAAGAAATAACATTGACGATGTTGACCGGAAAATTATTGCTTTACTAGCTCAAAGATTCAAATATACGGAAGAAGTTGGGATTTACAAGGCAGAGAATCACTTGCGAGCACAAGATGCTAGCCGTGAAAACCAACAGTTTCAGAAGATTGCTCAACTTTCAGAGCAGAATGGCTTAAACCCTGAATATGCATCAGACATATATCGATGTTTGATCGATATCGTCATTTCTCGTCATGAAGAGTTGCTCAAAGCGAAATGTTAATACGATTTACATATTGATGTAGTGAATAATTGAATGAAAAGGAGCTAAGCGGCTTGTACGTGCTTGGCTCCTTTTTTTTGGCGTCCACCGCTGGGTTCAAGCATTTTTGTGCTAGCGCAAATGGAAATGCTCAAAATAACCGAAAATAGCAAACTAACACTTTATATTCTAAATACTTCGATATGAGATTTTCTTATAGTGAAGGTAATGAACGGAAAGGGGCACTCCAACTTGAAAGTAAAAAAAGTGGTATCTTGCAGTTTAATGACGGTATTTACAGCATCGATGATTGTAACAGGAGCCTCTGCGGCAACGGCAGAGGACACTCCTTCTTATACGCTGACGGTCCTTACCGAAAAACCGTCTATAGGAGAGAATGTCGAAGTTCTAATTAAAGGACATCAGTTAAAAGATGTCTATGCGTACGAAATCAATTTGGACTTCAATCCGAAGCAGCTTAAATTGAAAGAAGCAACGACGGAAATTCCAGGATTTTCTGTTACGCCGATTGTGAAAGACAACCATATTCAGCTCGCGCATACGCGAATTGGCCGAACGAAAGGCGACGATGGCGATCAGATTTTATACAAATTGAAATTTGAGGCCATTGATGAGGGGGAGGCTGAGCTTGCGATCGGCAAAGTCAAATTGGTTGACTCGATCCTAGCCAGTACAGACCAGCAGTCAAATGCCAAAGTGGCTGTTCAGGTGAATAATTTGTTTCCATTCGATGATTTAGGCGATTTCAGCTGGGCAAAAACGGCGATTGCCTTCTTGGCTGATAAGGGTATCGTGAACGGGACAGCAGAACGTATTTTCAGTCCTGAGCTGCCAGTTACTCGTGCTGATTTCGTCGTGCTTTTGATGAGAGCTCTAGAGGTTAAAGGTACAGCCGGAGAGAGATTTGACGATGTGCAGGAAGGCGTTTATTACGATGAGCCTATATCCGCTGCCAGAAGTTTAGGCATTGTAGAGGGGGATGAGTACAATAACTTCCACCCGAGATCATCGGTGACCCGAGAGGACATGATGACACTTACGGCTCGTACATTAAAAGCGCTTAATAAGCTCCCAGCGAGTAAAGGGACTTCTTTGGCAGACGCGTTTAATGATATTTCAGACATTTCGGATTATGCGCTTGACAGTGTTACCACGCTAGTGGAGATGGGCTTGGTACAAGGCTACGGTCTGGGCATTCATCCAAAGGAATTTACGAATCGCGCTCAAGCGGCGATGTTGATTTATAATCTCTTGAACGCAAAATAGCTGGGTGGAAGAGACAGGAGAAGCTCGATCGGTAGAAAATGCCATCGCGCTGTCTCCTTTTTCATCTTCCTGTAAGATTATTTTCGCATTAATTGTAAGCGTTTAACTCCGCGAAAGTGAAAAGGCAAAAAAACGTATAAAAAGGCGGATTAGCTTAAATACTTCCCCTCGAAGTTGTTACATAATGTATCTGTAATCTTCCAATGAATAGGATGAAAGGAGTTAATGTGTAAAAGAGAGAGGCTAAGCAACGCTCTCACCCATTCAACATTTATGTTATCAGGAGGCTGGAAAAGAATGAAGTTAAAGAAGACGTTAAGCAAGCTGCTGGTCGCGGCCTGTGCATTCGGATCGATCTCAACGGCTCCGTTGATGACCTTGCAAGCACAAGCAGCAGAGGCGGTAAACGATCCTGTTGTTCACGGCTTAAAAGGAGAGTACTATACAAGTCTGGGTTCTCCACAGTTTAACTTTGGTACGTTAAAGTCAACCGTTCTTGATCCGAATCTGGATTTCGGCAATTTGGAGCCAGCATTCGGTATTTTAACAGGGCAGCAGGATAATGTGAATGTACGTTGGAGCGGATACATTGAGCCCCAATTTTCCGAAGATTACACGTTCTCTATTATTGGAGATAATGGCTTCCGTCTCTGGATTGACAATAAACTTGTCATTGATCACTGGGTGAACGATTGGGACAAAGAGCAGGTGGCAGCACCGATCCCGTTGGTTGCGGGACAAAAGTATGCGATCAAGGTCGAATACTTCGAAAATAATGGCGGTTCGAATATTCATATGCGTTGGTCGAGTCCGTCCGTACCCAAATCAGCTGTACCGACAGAAGCTTTCACTCCGCCAAGCGGTTTCTCCTACGGGGGCAACGTGGCCGTTGATGGGGCGACAGCTGAAGTAAAGCTGGATAAACCTGTGCAATCGCTTCCAGCAGATTTCGTTAATCATTTCAATGTCAATGTAATGGGCAGTAATTGGCCAATTGCTTCGGCAGCGCTCAAACAAGGAGATAACAGCACCATCGTCGTTACCTTCCAATATCCGGTGTATTCTAAGGATGTTTGGTTAGTTAAGGCAAGTTATGACGGGCAGGGGGGGTTGCAGGATCAGGATGGAAGAACCGTCCAGGCTTTTGAAAAAATGCTGAAAAACGATTCAAGTTATCAGATTACGACGCCATGGGCAAGCCAAGTGGATAAAGAGCATGTGCTTCCTGAATATCCGAGGCCGCAGCTCGTCCGCGACAAGTGGCAGAACTTGAACGGGGAATGGGAGTTCCAGTCCGCCAAAGCTGGGGAGGCGCTTCCGACTGGGCAGAAACTGAAGGAGAAAATCGTTGTTCCTTTTGCTGCAGAGTCCGTGCTTTCGGGCATTAAACGCGTTGAGAATCTTATGTGGTATAAGCGTTCCTTTACGGTTCCGAGTGATTGGAGCGGGCAGCGCGTCATGTTGAATTTCGGTGCTTCCGATTATTTGACAACGGTGTACGTCAATGGCGTACAGGTTGGCGAGCACAAAGGCGGTTACACTTCGTTCAGTTTCGATATTACCGATCAATTAAAAGCGGGCGATAATGAACTGATCGTTCATGTACTGGATAATACCGATAATGGCGAAGATCAAGCCGTCGGCAAGCAAACGGTGAAAAAGCTGGGAGGCATTTGGTATACGTCTGTCTCCGGTATTTGGCAAACGGTTTGGATGGAGCCTGTTGCTAAGGCGCATATTGAAAAGCTGGATATGACGCCTGATCTGACGAATCAAACTTTAAAATTAACGGTTCCAGCCGGGGCTGCTAACAATCTTACAGTAGAAGCCGTTGCTTTGAAAGATGGCCAGGAGGTAGGCAGAATCAGCGGGCCTGCCGGTACGGAGCTGCAAGTTCCCGTTCCGAATCCAAGACTTTGGACGCCGGATGATCCATTCTTGTACGATTTGCAAGTTCGTTTGAAAAATGGGGATCAAGTTGTTGATCAAGCCAACAGCTATTTTGGAATGAGGGAGATTAAGCTAGGGAAAGTAGACGGCATTACTAGACCGCTGCTGAATGGCAAATTCGTGTTCCAGATGGGGCCGCTCGATCAAGGCTTTTACCCGGATGGCATCTACACAGCGCCGACCGAAGATGCTTTGAAATTTGATATTCAAGCCGTCAAACGAATCGGTATGAATACAATACGCAAACATATTAAAGTGGAGCCGGCTCGCTGGTACTACTGGGCGGATAAGCTAGGCGTACTCGTTTGGCAGGATATGCCGAGCTTAGAGGATCGTCAAGGCAACCATGGCGCGGATATTACCCAAGCTGCCAAAACTCAATGGCTTAAGGAATACAAAGAAATGGTCGATCAGCTTCGCAGCGTGCCATCCATCATTGAATGGACGGTCTTTAATGAAGGCTGGGGAGAATTCGATTGGGGCGGACAGCAAACCAAGGACGCAACTAATTATGTGAAAAGCCTGGATCCGACACGTCTAATCAATAACGCCAGCGGTTGGCAGGATTCCGGCGCAGGCGACTTGGTCGACATGCATGCTTACCCGTCTCCGAACTCACCGAAGCCCTCGGATACACGTGCTGCTGTTCTCGGCGAATACGGAGGCCTTGGCCTGCACACGCCTGGACATGAATGGAGTCCGCTCGTGTTCTCGTATCAAGAGATGAAAAGTAAAAAAGAAATTACGGATAAATACATCGATTATATTAACCAATTGAAAAATCTTAAAGCAAACCCTGGCTTGAGCGCAGCTATTTACACGCAGATTACCGATGTTGAGTATGAAATTAACGGTTTGCTTTCTTATGACCGCAAGGTGGAAAAACTCGATTTCGACCGGATTGCCAAAGCGCATCGCGAGTTGATCGGCACCGTAAATGCGGACGATTTATCCGGCGGCATTGGGGCTGCTGAGCAGCTTTTCAGCAAGCTGAGAGTAGGCGATAAAGCGGGTCAATATGCACAAAGCGTGGTGGATCATTTCCAAGGCGTCATCCAAGCGGCTAAGCAGGTGCTTGCGGACAGCCATTCTACGGCGGCCGATTACCAGCAATCGCTGAACAATCTAACGGCTGAAAAAGAGAGCGTCTTCGCCGGGGTTCACGATCCGCTTCCAAAGGGTTCCACGGTAGATAACTTCGACAGCACAACGTTAAACAGCAATTGGAGCATTTACCGTCAAAATAATGCGAACTGGAGTTTATTGACCAATCCCGGCAAATTGACCATTCAGTCGCTGACCGGCGACAGCTTTGGGACTTCGAATTCGATCAAAAATGTGTTTTTGCAAAATGCGCCAAGCGGCGATTTCGTCATCACAACGAAAGTGAACGCACAGGTAAGGAAAAACTTCCAACAGGCCGGACTGCTTGTCTGGCAGGACGAAGATAACTATGTGAAGTTTGGACATGTGTGGGATACGGACGGTGCCACCGGTAAATCCTTAGAATCGGCTTTTGAGAAAAATGCCACATACACCAAAGCGGGTCATATGGCGCTGCATCCTGGTTTTGATACGTCCTACTTGCAAATCCGCAAGGTTGGCAACGTTTACACGACCTACTATTGGGACGGTTCTAGCTGGATCCAAGCCGCAGATCCGGTTACGGTGCAATTAACGAATCCGAAAGTCGGGTTCTATGCGTTCTCCGCAACGGATGGGACATCGATCCCGGCGCAGTTTGATTATTTCTCCGTAGGCCCTGTTGTCAATGATCCGGCGGCGTCGTTAACCGGACCGGCAACGGTCTCAAGCGGGCAACCGTTTGATTCGACACTAGGCTTGAACAATGTTACTCAAAATGTATACGCAGAAGATTTGAGCGTGACTTATGACGCGAATCAACTTGAATTCGTTTCAGCAGACAGCTTAAAAGACGGCTTGATCATCGTTGACAAGAAAGTGGAGTCAGGTAGCGTCCGCTTCATTACGGCGAATGTGAACGGTACAAGTATAAACGGTGATTTGCTGAAGCTCCATTGGAAAGCAAAGGCTACTGGAGAAGATGTAACCAGTACGATCAGGCTCTCCAATCTCGTTCTGGCAACCGGAGAGGGAACAGAATCCGAAGTTGACGGAGCCACTCAAAGCATTCGCATTCTTGCAAATGTGGATAAAACTGCTCTGAATACACTCATCGAGGAAGCTCAAAGCAAGCATGACGCTTCTTCAGAAGGTACTTCTGTTGGTCAGTATCCGGCAGGTTCCAAAGCAGCGCTGCAAGCCGCTATCGACAAAGCAAGCCTTGTTGCTAACAACGCAAATGCGACTAATGCTCAAGTTATGCAGGCGGTTGCTGAGCTGAATGAGGCGCTGCAAACGTTTATTCAATCGGTTGTTACCGGAATTCCTGGCGACACGAATGGCGACGGTAAATACTCGATCGGTGACTTGGCGATTGTTGCAGCCGCTTATGGCAAAACATCCGCTGATACAGATTGGGAGAAGTACAAACAAGCAGATCTGAACAAAGATGGTCGCGTAGACCTTGTCGACTTGGCAACTTTGGCTCAGAAAATTTTGCAGTAGACCCTTTTAAAAGTTCGCCCAGCCCCGAAAAGTATCGGGGTTGGGCGGATTTTTTTATTTCAAGGCTGGTCAGATTCCCAACGAGCTAGTTTTATGTGAAAGGAGTGCCTATCTGAATGTTTGTCAGAATCGCGCAAAGTTTGGCCTAATAGCGTAAAGACGCACTATATTATTGCAGCTATAATCAATATAAATAAAGTTCAGGGAGAGGTTCGAATGAAGAAGATGATTAGTGTGCTAGTCGGCATTTTATTGCTAAGCTGCCTGCCTTTTTACCTGCATCTCGCACACAAGAGTACAGAGCCCAATCCCGGTGACAACGGGCAGAAATTGGATGTCCATAAGCTGGAAAGCATCGTGAATTTGGCTAGCTCGGGAGATAAGCCGGGAGCCAATGATGTGAAAGCGCCTTCTTTTACATTAAAAGCATTGGACGGGTCTTATTATACGATTGGGGGCAAACGAGAAAAACCCGTTGTGATTCATTTTTGGGCAAGTTGGTGTGAAGCCTGCTCGGTTGAAGTGGCTACATTGAGAAAGCTGTACGCACAGTACAAGAATCAGGTTGATTTCCTTGGTATTAATGTGTCGACCGAAGAAAAACCGGAAAACATCGAAAAGTTCGTCAAGATGAACAATCTCACGTATCCAATCCTGTTGGATGAACATAAACATGCCGCTGATCTGTATCAACTTCACGCGCTGCCCACTGTTTTTCTTATCGACAAGAATGGCTATGTGTTGGATACATTTCATATGGTCGATCCGCTTGAACTGGACGAGAAGATTAGGCATCTTGCTGAACCATGAATGATTTCTACATTCTCTGTTTATAGCGTTGTAAGCAAGCTGTAGACAGAGCTTTAGAGATATTGGAGCAGAAGGGAGGAAACAGCTTGAAGGCTGACGACATATATCAACATAGTGGTTGTTATGAGCAGCAAGAAGTCAGGATTGGGTAAGAATGGATTGATTTTAAGAAAAGAGGTGTCCTGTGTTTAAAGGAAAAACGGCAATTGTCCAACTGCTTATTTTTGCATTATATATGACGATGCTTTCTCCCTATCCGGTGCAAGCAGCGGAAGCGGAAAAAATACCCGGCTATTTTGCAGATCATTTCGATAAAATGAAGATTAACGATACGTGGACTGCCATCGAAGGCCCGTGGTCCATTGACTCCGGCCGACTTTCGGTAACGAAAGGTCAAGGCTATAAGGCGATCTCAAACAAGGATGACTTGAGCGACTTCACATTGGAGTCTGATATACGTGTGGCGGATCGCAACGGAGACGCCGGGTTGTTATTCAGGACAGTAAGTGCAACACCAGGCGCCGACAATGTGCGAGGCTACTATGCGGGGCTTAGCGCTACCGGATCCGGAGCTGTCATGCTCGGCCGTATGAACAACAATTGGACGGAACTGAAGCGGGCAGCTGTAACGATTAACCCGAATACAGACTATCATTTGAAGGTTTCTGCGGTAGGCAGTCAGATCGATGTATATGTGAACGATGTGTTAGTTTTGCAGCAGACGGATAGTACATATACGCAAGGCAACGTTGGCGTTAGGATGTATAATTCTTTGCCGTCGTACGACAATATTATTGTGAAATCGGTAGGGGGTGACACGTTGTTATCGGATAACTTTGATACGCCGGCTCCCCAAGTGATTGATCAATGGAATTTGATCGATGGAAGCTGGAAGCTGCAATCGGGAGCCATATCGGTAAACAAAGGTGACGGTTACAAAATGATTGCCCAAAATGCGGAGTTCCAGGATATGACGCTGGAAAGTGATATTAAACTGCCGAGCGATACAGGTACGGGAGATGCGGGCTTGCTATTCAAAACGCAAAGCGCTACCCCTGGAGCTGATAATGTGAAGGGCTACTATGCAGGTTTAAGCGGTGACGGTAAAGTAACCCTTGGCCGTATGAACAATAACTGGACTCCGCTGAAACAAGTCAAAGTCTTTGACACGATCGATCCCAATCGTTACTATCACATGAAAGTAGTTACTTATCAGGATGATATTAAAGTGTATATTAACGATTCTCAGACGCCAGTTCTCGCCTATACCGACGCCAGCGCGCAGAAGTATACCAAAGGCGGAATCGGTTTAAGAAGTTACCGTGCACAGCCAAGCTTCGATAATGTAATCGCAAGCGAATATGTCGTGCCGGATAAAGAGTTTACTTCACCGGTAGCAAACAAGGATCCGCTTGTACAAACGCCGTTTATACCGCTGCCGTTAGGTTCGGTTGAAGCAAAAGGCTGGCTGCTTAAGCAGCTTGAACTTCAGCGCGACGGGGCTACCGGGTACGCAGAGGATTTGTACAGCGAGCTTAGTACGAACGCTGCTTGGCTTGGTGGAACGGCGTCTGACTCAGATTGGGAACGTCCGGTCTATTATTTGAAAGGCCTAGTCCCTCTTGCTTACACGTTGAAAGACCCGAATTTAATTGCGAAGTCCCAGAAATGGATTGAGGCCATTTTGGCCAGCCAACAAGCTGATGGTTCTTTTGGCCCTAAAAGCAGTGATGATTGGTGGCCTCGCATGGTCGCGCTTTATGTCATGAAGGATTATTATGAGGCTACGAATGATGCACGTGTACTTCCTTTTATGACGAACTATTTCCATTATCAAGCTGCTCAATTGCCGGCTAGGCCCTTAAGGGATTGGGGTAAAGTACGTGTAGGCGACAACATTGATACAGTACTTTGGCTGTATAACCGCACAGATGACGCGTTCTTGTTGCAATTGGCGGATACACTTGCTGGACAGGGGTATCCCATCACGGATACTTTCGCGAATGATGGTTTCCAAAATTTCGGCAATGACTTCCAACCGACGCATTCCGTGAATGTGAATGAGGCGATTAAAATGCCGGCGATCTACTATCAAAGATCGCATGATGCTAAAGACCGTGATGCGTTCCAAGCTGGCGTTAACAATTTGACCAAGCATACGCAAATTACGGGAATGCCTTCAGGCACGGAGATGCTGGCCGGTATCGCTTCCACGCAGGGAGTAGAGCTCTGTGCGATTACCGAACGGATGCAGAGTAATGAAGAAGCGGCGATGATTCTAGGAGATCCGCACATTGGGGACGCGCTGGAGAAAATTGCTTTCAATTCATTGCCAGGCGCGATGGATAAGGATTTGAAGCTTCATCAGTACTATTCTTTGCCTAATCAGGTAGAGAGCAATCTCGCCGATCATGGCTTCAAACAGAACTATGATAATGGGATGATGCCTTCACCTACTTCCGGCTTCCCTTGCTGCCGTTTTAACATGCATATGGGTTGGCCGTATTTTGTGAAAAATATGTGGGCGGCAACGCAAGACGGCGGTCTCGGTGTTATCGCGTATGGACCGAGCCGCGTATCGACAAAAATTAAGAACGCGAATGTATCCGTGGAAGAAACAACGAATTACCCGTTCGAAGATCAAATCGGGTTTGAAGTGAACACTTCGGAATCCGTAAGCTTTCCGCTCAAGTTAAGAATTCCTGCATGGGCGGATCAACCGACCGTTACCGTGAATGGCCAAGTGCAGCCTGCTGTGAAAGCTGGAGAATACGTAACGATTGACAGAACATGGGCTGCTGGAGATCGTGTCGTTCTGACGGTGCCAATGAAGCTGAAAACATCGACATGGGTGAACAACTCCGTCGGTATTGAACGCGGTCCGCTCGTGTTCTCGCTTCAAGTGGAAGAAAATTGGCAGGTGCAATCGAATCCAATTGCTGCGGTACCAGGATTTAATGCCGGAGCGCTTGGCTTCAGCCAGTTCCGTGTGCTGTCCAAAACGCCATGGAATTACGGGCTGTTGATTGACCGTGACCATCCGGAAGATTCCATTGAGGTTGTTCAGGGACCGATGCCAGAGAATCCATTCATTCAGGCAACGAGCCCGATTAAGCTGATTGCGAAAGCGAAGAAAATACCGTCATGGGGCAAATCAGCTAATAATGTGGAAGCGTCGGAACCGCCAATCGGACCACTGCTCTCTTCGGAACCGACGGAGAAAATTACCCTGGTTCCATACGGAGCGGAGAACTTGCGAGTCAGCTATTTCCCAGAAGTGACCGAGAATGCCGATTCCGTCGCGTCCATCAAGTATGAGGCAGAACAGGCCGAGTTGTTCAAAGCGAAAGTGAATACAAACAACAACCATGCTTCCGGTAACAGCTATGTCGGTGAAATTGACTACGCGGATAGCTACGTTAAGTTTGGTGATGTTAAGGTTCCCGCAGCAGGTACGTATGATGTTGATGTGTGGTTTGCCAATGGCAGCGATTTTACAGCAGCGACAAGTAAAATAATTGTGAATGGCAAAGAACAATCGATGAAGCTGCAAGGAACTCAAAATTGGGGACGATTCATGGCAGTCCCGATAAAAATGGAATTGAACAAGGGCTCCAACGCGATCACTTTCATGAAAGGCACTGGATTTTACGAGTTGGATTACATTGTCGTCCGACCGTTGCAGGCAGCAGCGACAGAGCCAACTACTCCTGCAGCTGCAACCTTGACGGGGCCGACGGCTGTTCATGCGAATGAGCGCTTTGATCTTAACCTAGGATTCACAAGCGTTACCGAGCGTGTGTACGCCGAGGATTTGACCGTTACTTATGATCCTAGCCAAGTGGAGTATGCAGGTGTGGAAGAGCTGAAGGAAGACATCAAGATCGTAGATCAAGCCCAAACTCCTGGGCAAATCCGCTTCATTATGGTCAATTTGGGAGCAGGGAATATCAATGACCAAGTGCTGAAGCTAAAGTGGAAAGCAAAATCAATAGCACAACCGAGCAGCACAAACATTACCTTGGCCAAAGCTATTTTGGCTGATGCGGCTGGGGTGGAAACACAGCTCGAAAGTGTGGTCCACAGCTTGCAAATCGCAACCATCGTTGACAAAACTGCCTTGAACAATTTGATTGCCCAGGCTCAAGAGAAACATCAAAACGCCAGCGAAGGCACAAACGCAGGTCAATACCCTGCCGGTTCCAAAGCTGCGCTTTGGGCAGCGATTAGCGATGCCAAAGTCGTGGCGGATAACGCTTCGTCGACACAAGGTGAAGTGGAGCAAGCCATCCTTGCGCTGAACGCAGCCTTAAACAACTTCTTGGATTCTGTCATTACGATCAGTCCGGGAGATATGAATGGTGACGGTAAATATTCCATCGCGGACCTTGGTATTGTGTCTGCAGCTTATGGGAAGTCATCGGCGGACGCGGATTGGGCAAAATACAAAAAAGCAGATTTGAATAATGATAATAAAGTAGACATCGTAGACTTGGCTATCATGGCGCAAAAAATTCTGCAATAAAATGATGATGGGACGTTTTGGACTGACTGAGCTGTATGTCAGTCCAAGACGTCCTTGTTTGATTTTAGGAAGGAGAAATGATCCGCCTTTCTGAGGCATCTGAACCATCTCCTGTATCTCATGCGGAGCTGGGCGATCTTCAGGCTACGCGGGGAGGTAGGGGAACTAGAGGGCTCTATTTTGCCGCAAACGGCCCTGTGAGCGATTTTCGCGATTTGCGATTTTCATCCAGTATGACGGAATAAAGCAAAAAATGACTTTTGCGTGTAAAGACCTTTTTTTGCTCAACTATTACACTAAGAATGTAAATAATTAATCTGAGGAGGAACACAAATGGTACAAAGAAAAAAAGTCATGGGGGCACTTGTAACAGCAACGGTATTGATGTCACTGGTCGCAGGCTGCGGAGCCAAAACATCTGAAACAACAGCAGCTTCAACGGCACCGCAAGCTACAAAGGCGGCAGAAGCAGCGACTAAAACGGGAGACGGCAAAGTGACCGTTGGCTTTTCTCAAATCGGCGCAGAGAGCGGCTGGCGCGGTGCGGAAACGCAATCCATTCAAGACACAGCCAAAGCTGATCCTACGATCGAGTTGAAGTTCTCCGATGCTCAGCAAAAGCAAGAGAACCAAATTAAAGCTATTCGCTCTTTTATCGCTCAAAAGGTTGATGTGATCGCGATGGCCCCTGTCGTAGAAACAGGCTGGGAAGCCGTTCTGAAAGAAGCAAAAGATGCTAAAATCCCGGTTATCCTCGTTGACCGTGGGATCGACAAGAAGAACGAAGACCTTTACACAAGCTTCATCGGTTCCGACTTTATTGTAGAAGGCCAAAACGCGGCTAAAGCAATGGCAGAGCACCTTGGAGATAAAGGAAATATCGTTGAGCTGGAAGGAACAGTTGGCGCGAGTGCGGCAACAGACCGCAAAAAAGGCTTTGACGATGAAATGAAAAAACATCCGAACATTAAAATCGTGAAATCCCAAAGCGGTGATTTCAACCGTGCAACAGGTAAACAAGTAATGGAAGCTATCCTGAAGTCCCCAGAGGGTAAAGATATTCAAGGCGTGTACGCTCATAACGACGACATGGCGCTGGGTGCGATTCAAGCGATTGAAGAAGCTGGTAAAAAACCAGGTTCAGACGTGAAAATCGTTTCGATTGACGGAATTAAAGAAGCTTTCGAAGCTGTCAAAGCCGGTAAGCTGAACACAGTTGTCGAGTGTAACCCGCTGCTCGGGCCACAATTGTTCCAAGCGGCTAAAGACCTAAAAGCAGGTAAACAACTTCCAAAATGGATTAAATCCAATGAAGATGTATTCACAGGTCAAAAAGCGATTGATGCTCTGCCAAACCGTAAGTACTAAGATAAATAGACAATTCAGCGAAATCAAGAGTTAATCGGAGCTCTTGATTTCGTTTCATCAACGATAAATAAAGGAGTGGAGAGGAATGCAGCAACCTGTATTAACGATGACTGGCGTTAGTAAATTTTTCCCTGGTGTCAAAGCTTTAACGAATGTGGATTTTCAGCTTAAAAGAGGAGAAATTCATGCTTTGATGGGACAGAATGGCGCAGGGAAATCCACCTTGATTAAAGTTTTGACAGGTGTGCATGAGATGGATCAAGGCATTGTCACTTTGAACGGGCAGGAAGTGCAAATTAAATCTCCGAAGGATGCGCAAGCGTTAGGGATCAGCACGGTTTACCAGGAAGTCAATCTATGTCCGAATCTATCGGTTTCGGAGAATTTGTTTATCGGCCGACAACCACGCAAACGCGGAGGAAGCATCGATTGGACGCTCTTGAATCGTAAGGCGGAGGAGCTTCTGGGCCGTCTCAGCATCCAACTCGACGTATCAAAGCCGCTGTCTGAATTCTCCGTAGCCATTCAACAGATGGTGGCCATCGCGCGAGCTGTGGATATCTCATCCGGCTTGCTCATTTTGGATGAACCGACGTCGAGTCTTGATCAGCAGGAAGTGAAGGAGCTCTTCCGAATCATGAGAAAGCTGAAGGATGAGGGAATGGCTATCGTTTTCGTCACACACTTCATGGATCAGGTCTATGAGGTATCCGATCGAATCACAGTGCTGAGAAACGGGGAACTTGTAGGTGAGTACTTAACGGAAGAATTGCCTAGAATTAAGCTGATTTCCAAAATGATCGGCCGTGAATGGAGTGACGAGGAGCAGCAAAGCAAGGTTGTCGGAATGAAGAAAGGTGAGGTGTGGGTATCAGCTAAGCAGTTAGGACGGCGCGGTTCCATAGAGCCATTCGATATGACTGTTCGCAAAGGAGAGGTTTTAGGTCTAGCGGGTTTACTCGGTTCAGGGCGAACGGAAATCGCCAAGTTGATATTTGGCATCGATAAAGCGGATGAGGGCGCAATGACGATTGATAATGATAAGGTTCGTACCATGTTTCCAAAGAAAGCGATCGAATATGGCTTGGCCTTCTGTCCGGAAGAACGTAAAGTCGAAGGGATTATCGGTGAATTGACAGTTCGGGAAAATATTGTGTTGGCGCTGCAAGCCAAACGCGGAATCTTGCATAATTTATCGCTTCGCAAGCAGCAAGAAATTGCGGAGCATTATATTAAGCTGTTAAGCATTAAGGTTTCCAGTATGGAACAGAGAATCGATCAGCTGAGCGGTGGTAATCAGCAGAAAGTGATTCTGGCGAGATGGTTAGCCACAAGTCCGAAGCTCCTTATCTTAGATGAGCCGACACGAGGAATTGACGTAGGCTCCAAAGCGGAAATTCGCAAATTAATCTTATCACTGGCAGCAGAAGGAATGACCATCTTGATGATTACGTCGGAATGGGAAGAGATGGTTGGCTGCTGTGACCGCATTCTGGTATTAAGGGATCGCCAAATTATAGGCGAGCTTGCTGGTAATGAAATCGGAGAACAACGAATTATGCAAATGATCGCAGAAGGAGGGTTCAAAAATGATGCTGTTCAAGAGCATGTATCATAATGCCATTCGCTCAAAATTGTTTTGGCCCTCAGCAGGGATTGCTTTAATCTTGATTTTTAATGCTTTATTTACTCCAGGGTTTTTCAATATTCGAATCCAAGACGGGCATTTATTCGGAAGCTTGATAGATATTTTAAACCGGGGGACGCCGATTCTCATCATTGCGCTGGGCATGACGCTTGTCATTGCGAAAGAAGGGATCGACATCTCGGTAGGATCGGTGCTGGCGATAGCCGCATCCTTGGCTGCATTTCTGTTGCAGAAGCATGTTCCGTTTGCTTTGGCCTTGTTGGCAGGGCTGGGCATAGGCGTTCTGTGCGGTTACTGGAATGGTTTGCTCGTAGCTAAGTTAAAAATACAGCCAATGATCGCCACGCTTATTTTGTTGACGGTAGGACGAGGCATTGCACAGCTGATTTCCGGCGGAAAAATCATCACGATTTCCGATAAAGCGTATCGCTTCATGGGAGGAGGCTACTTGCTTGGAGTGCCATTTGCCGTTATATTGGCAATCCTCGTTTTTATCGTTTTACACGTTATTACACGGAAGACGGCCTTTGGATTATTTCTGGAATCCGTTGGATCCAACCGCGTATCCAGTGAGTTTGCCGGCATCAACTCCACACGAATTATGATGTCTGTCTATGTCATTTGCGGGTTTTGCGCAGCACTTGCCGGCATTATTGTAAGTTCGAACATTACAGGAGCTGATTCCAATAATGCGGGATTATGGTTTGAGCTGGATGCCATACTCGCTGTTGTAATCGGGGGAACCTCCATGCGTGGCGGACGGTTTTACTTGGGCGGCACGGTATTAGGCGCTCTGTTTATTCAAACTTTAACGACGACCATTTACACATTGGGTGTTCCGTCGGAATCCGTTATGGTCGTTAAAGCGATCGTAATTATCCTTGTCAGCTTAGTCCAATCGGATGTATTAAGAGCTATGTTGAGACGTACGTTTAGCAAAAAAATGGGGAAGAAGGTGCTTGTTAATGAAACTGCCGCTTAAAATTACATCCTCAAACATCACCATTCTAGCCACGATTCTTTTGTTCATTTCGTTGTATGGAACGGGCTCTGCGATGTTTGACAGCTTTTTCTCGATTCAAGTATTTTTAAATTTGTTTGTTGACAATGCATTTTTAATTATCGTTGCGACGGGCTTGGCATTTGTCATCGTTACGGGAGGCATTGATCTTTCTGTCGCTTCATTGATCGCTTTGGTTAGTGTACTGTCAGCTGTCATGTTAAGAGCCGGCATTCATCCATTCGTTGTCATGCCAAGCGTACTGCTGCTAGGAACGGTGTTTGGCTTATTGCAGGGCTTTCTTATCTGCCGTTTTCATATTCATCCGTGGATTGTAACCCTAGGCGGCATGTTTTTGGCACGTGGCACCTGCTTTTTGATTAGTCCTGAAAGTATTGTCATTGATAATCCGATTTACAGCGCTATATCCAACTTTAGAATACCATTGGGGGATGGATCTATTTCCATCGGGGTCGTCATTGCTTTAGTGACTGTCGCAGCAGCTGTCTATATTTCCAGATATACGGCATTCGGAAGAAATGTTTATGCAATCGGCGGGAATGAAAAGTCTGCTGAATTAATGGGACTTCCTGTGTATGCCACCAAATTAGCGGTTTATACGCTAAGCGGCTTTTGCTCGGCAGTAAGCGGCATTGTGTTTACATTTTATATGCTCTCTGGCTATGGTCTTCATTTGATGGGTGGCGAGATGGATGCGATTGCAGCTTGTGTGATTGGCGGTATCTTACTCACCGGTGGATTTGGTTATTTGGTAGGACCAATGCTCGGCGTATTAAGCGCTGGAGTTATCCAAACGATGATTATGTTCCAAGGTTCATTAAGCTCCTGGTGGACGAAAATTGTAATCGGCTTCCTCTTATTCGCCTTTATTGCCCTGCAGCGGGCTATCGTGTCAAGAAGAGAAAGAAAGCGGAATCCGCACACGCCGAAAAAAAACAAAACTACTGTCCAAAACGTAGTTCAGCTGTGATATTATAAGAACGAATAAATGAAGAGGAGGATCGCAGTGAGGGCATATCTTCGTTGGTGGCATGATCGCAGCATACGCTTTAAGCTGAACTGCATCTTTCTCTTAATTATTCTGATCTCCATTCTTACGCTGAGCTTCTGGGGAATTCGAACCTACAGCAATTATTCAGAAAATCAGGCGGATCAAAGCACGCTTCAAATGATTCATCAAGTAGAAAGCAATGTGGATTACTATATCGATCATTTAAAAGATGTTCTCCATTACATAAGTCTGGATTCCGAAGTTGAGAAGTTCATGCATATGAGTGAACAAGAAGTGACGAAGGAAGAGGTTACCCGGATCGACAAAACGTTGTCCATGTATGCCGATCGCAACAAGGAAGTCATGGGGATTATGCTGGTCAATAAAAGCGGTGCTTTTACATCCCATGATATGTACCGGATTACTCGTGATTCTCTGGTCGAAGAAAGCTGGTTCCAGGATGCTATTAAAGCGCCTTCAGAAACAATGATCATTAGCAATCCGATAGGCCGTAACGTTTCAACTTCTCAAAATTACAGCTCTTATGATGTATTATCGCTCGTACATGCCGTGGTAGATCCTCAGACGAATGAAGTGATGGGGGTCGTTCTTATGGATTTGAGAATGGATATGATTAAATCCATATTTGAAAATGTGAAGCTGGGCAAATCAGGATTTATGTACATATTGGATCATAAAGGCAATATTGTGTATGCTCCAACGAACGATATCGTGTATCGCATTCAAGGAAAGTGGCTCCCGGACGATTTGCAAGGAAGTTTAACGCAAAAAATTAAAGGGCACGATTATCGCATTTTGTTTAATGATTCCGAAACAAATAAGTGGCGGTTCATTGGCGTTATTCCTAATGACGATTACCAACGGGTCATCACGGATATTCAACTTTACACCTTCATCGTTACGTTCATTACGATCGTTTTAGCTGCACTGCTATCCACTTATTTTACAGGTACATTGATTCGTCCCATCCGTAAGCTGATGAGTTTGATGAGCAATGTGAGAAACGGTGAGCTTAATCAACGGTTTGTTTCGGAAACCAAAGATGAGATCGGACAGTTAGGGAATAGCTTTAATCATATGTTGGAAGAAATTAATAATTTAATTAGTGTGGTTTACATGGAGCAGAAAAAAAAGCGGGAAGCTGAGCTGCAAGTACTTCAAGCCCAGATCAAACCGCATTTTCTATATAATACGTTGGATACGATTGGCTGGATGGCTCAGGAATATGAAGCCGACGATATCATTGAAGTTATCGGGGCGCTTACGAATCTATTCCGGATCGGCTTGAATCGTGGAAACGAGTGGATTCCAGTCCGGGACGAGGTCAAGCACGCGGAGAGTTATATGATTATTCAGATGTCCCGCTATATGGATAAATTAGATTTCAATTTCGATATTCCAGAGCATCTGTATAATTACCATGTACTAAAGTTAATTCTGCAGCCTTTGATTGAAAACGCGATTTATCATGGGATTAAGGCGAGAACAGGCAAAGGGAAAATTAGCATTTCCGCCAAGCAGGAGCTGGACCTGATTTGTTTTCGAATCATCGATGACGGGGCTGGAATTCCGCCGGCGAAGCTGGAGGAAATCAACCAAATTTTACGTGGCGAGAAAATGCGCGAGGATCGGTACGGTATTGGATTGTTCAACGTGAACGAGCGTATACAATTGACATATGGAACCGCTTTCGGAATCCAAATCTTCAGTGAGCTCGGTAAAGGAACAACCGTCGAAATCAAGCATCCAATGGTGCAAGCAATGAAAAAGTCAGGATGAGGTGACGAATCATGTGGAAACTAATGATTGCAGACGATGAACCACGCATTCGTAACGGTCTTTGTAAAACGCTTCCATGGGCAGATATGGGCATCGAGGTAGTTGCTGAAGCAGAGAATGGCAAAGAAGCATTAGAGATCGCGGCTTCGGCTTGTCCTGACCTTATGTTTGTGGATATCAACATGCCGTTCATGAACGGTCTTGAATTAATTGAAAAATTACAAATTCAAAATCCGAATTGCTTAGTGATCGTCATCTCCGGGCATGATGAATTTGCATATGCCCAGCAAGCGGTTCGGCTCAACGCCTTTGATTACTTGCTAAAGCCTGTGCAAAAAACGGAGCTCGGCGCAGCGGTAAACAAAGCAATAGACGTATTGATGAAGGATCGCGTTGAACAGAAGCATACCCAGTGGATGAACCATAAACTGGAGTTCAACGCTTTAACCATGCGCGAAGAGTTTTTTAGTAAATGGATCACAGGAAAGCTTACGAAGGAACAGTTTGAGGAAGAATGGCTTTTCTTTCAGCCGCAGTTTCACGGGAAAATCAGCATGCTGCTCTTGAAGCCGCTCGGCAAAATTACCGCAAATGTGCAGAATAAGATTTGGGACCCGCCTTTGCTCGAGTTTGCGATCAAAAATATTTTAACCGAAATGCTGCCGCAGCTGCCTGTGTCCGTCATTTTCAGCGTAGAAAAAGGTCGTATTGCCGCACTCTCACAAATTTCAGACCTAGCAAGCATCCGTGCTATCTATCAAGAATTTGAGCGTGTAGTCATAACTCATTTGGGAGTCAGCATGCTTCTAAGCCATACGGTTGTCGAACAGCTTGAAGATGTTCCAAGACATTATGAAGAGCTGCATCAGGAACTGCTTCGTGAAAGCGCTTTGACCCCGATCGTTATGATGACGAAGAAGTATTTGGAGACTTACTATTATAAGGAAGATTTATCCTTATCCGAAGTAGCCGAACAGATGAACGTGAACGCGACTTATTTAAGCAAATTGTTAAAGAGAGATTTGGGAAAATCGTTTGTAGATTGCCTTACCGACATTCGTATTAAGAAAGCCATTCAATATCTGAACGATCCTACTTCTAAAATTTATGAAATTGCTCAGAAAGTGGGATACCAATCCCAGCACTATTTCAGCCATACATTCAAAAAAATGACAGGCGTATCGCCTCTGGAATATAGAAAACGTGGAGACTACTAGGATGAGGGTTCCTTCAAAAAAAGGGTTCATATGGCTGCTTATTTACAGCTTGATTGGCCTGGTTGTGGTCATGCTTGTCGCAAGCCTTCTGCATCTTAAAGCGGTGAAAGATGAGCCTGATTTTTTAATTGGCATTAGCCAGCCAAACCTGAATGAACCAAGGCAGCTCTTAATGAACAATGAAATTCGAAAAGAAGCGGAAAAGCACAAGAACGTTAAGCTTATTTTTACAGATGCTGCCGAAAACAGTGAGAAGCAGGTGCATGATGTTCAAAAGCTGATGAAGTACGGCATCGATCTGCTCATTATTTCGCTGAATGATTCCGAGAAGCTGACGCCTATCGTGACTGAGGTCTATAAGGAAATTCCAGTTATTGTTCTGGGACGCGGCGTCACCGGCTATGATTATTCGCTGTTTATTGGGTCTGATAATTTATCGATTGGTAAAAAATCAGGCAAATTAGCTGCGGATTTACTAGGGGGCGCACCGGCGGATATTGTGGAAATAAAAGGAGCCGTCAGCTCAAGATCGGTAGAAGAGACCAGCCGTGGATTTCGAGATTATTTGTCCAATTCCCCCTCTATTAAGGCGGATAAAGTCATCGTTGGGGACTGGCAGCGGGATCGGGCGGAGGATGAATTAAGTCGCATTTTGCCCAGCTCTCCTGGTGTTAAGCTTGTATTTGCGCATAGTGATGCGATGGCGCTTGGGGCTTACCGGGCGATTGATGCATTAGGCCTGCACGATGTGCAAATCATCGGTATTGATGGGCTTGACACCTTAAATGGAGGATTTGATTTAGTTAAACAAGGTGTTCTGAGCGGAACAGTTACTAGCCCGACAGGGGGAAGGGAATCGATTCAATATGCACTCGATATCCTGAACCGTGAGAAAGTTATACCGAAAAAAATCATTTTGGGAAGTCATCTCATTACTCAGAAAAATGCCAGAGAAGTTGAGGCTGCAAGCGATCCGGGCCAAATGACATCGCGTATGGATGTGAATACGAGGAAAACGAAGCTCGGAGTAGCCGTCGTAGGCTCTGAAAGCAGCTGGCGGGCAGCCAATACGGAATCGATTAAAAATGCGGCCGGCCAAGACCTCAACATCGACCTGATCATGCAGAACGCAGAAGGCAGTCAAGATAAGCAAATCGAGATTATTCGCAATTTTATTAAGCAAAAGGTGGATGTTATTGCCTTCACGCCAATTGTTGAGACTGGCTGGGACAATGTCTTGGCTGAAGCTAAAGCAGCCGGCATACCGGTTATTCTGACCGACCGCAAAGTGAAAGTTGAAGATGACTCTTTGTGGACAACATTCATTGGTTCCGATTTTGTTGAAGAGGGACGGCGAGCTGCCAGATGGGTCGTCGAGCACAAGCCCGTGGCTGGGGAAACGAAGATAGTGGAACTTCAAGGAACTGCCGGGTCTGCACCTGCCATTGAGCGCAGACAAGGATTTGATGAGGTTCTCTCACAGAATGCTGGATTTCGTGTTATCGCTTCAGAGATCGGTGATTTCACTACGGAGAGCGGCCAACAGTTGATGAGTAAAGTGCTTCAGCAGGGAACGGTACCGCAGGTTGTTTTTGCACATAACGATGATATGGCGCTCGGTGCAATCAAAGCGATTGAACAGGCGGGTTTGAAGCCCGGCAAAGACGTCGTTGTGATTTCGGTGGATGCAACGAAGCTCGCTTTTCAAGCTATGCTGGCAGGAAAGCTAAACATGTCTGTAGAATGCAATCCTCTACTGGGACCGCAAATTATTAAAGCAGCCAAGGAACTCGCGACAGGCAAAGAAATTCCTGTAAATATTATTACTGCGGAAAGTATTTTCTCTCAGGAAACGGCTAAACGTGATGTTTCGACACGAAAATATTGATCGAAGACGGAGTGCCTCATGCAAAACTATATCTGGTCAGGTAAAAAAGTTCGATTACGGCCCATTCTGTCTTCGGATTGGGAGAAATTCCATCAGAATGATTTTGATTCGGAGGGTGCCAGGTACTGCGATATCATCTATTTTCCAAGATCCGAAGAAGGAACCAAAGCTTGGGCATCACAGCAATCAGTGAATGCGCCGGTAGGGGATAATGTCATGCTAGCCATTGAAACATTGGATGGTGAACTCGTTGGAAGCATCAGCACGAACAGCTGCGATCGACGGCATGGGACTTTTAAATACGGAGCAGCCATTTTTCGCGGACACTGGCGCAAGGGATATGCTTCAGATGCAATCAAGGTACTGCTGCGGTATTATTTCGAAGAGCTCCGTTATCAGAAAGTTACGGCGCATGTTTATGCGTTCAATGAAGGTTCAATTGCGCTGCATGAGCAGCTCGGGTTTGTACAAGAGGGAAGACTGCGGAATATGATCTTTACGAAGGGGCAGTACTTCGATGAGTTTGTATTTGGCTTAACCAAAAGTGAGTATGAGAAATTGACATAAGGTACGATACGTGCGACCTTCTTATTCCCGCCTTATTGAAGAAAAGAACGCTATGGACTACTCCGCTATTGGGAATAAGATGGCGCTTGATGCGGCAGAAAAGCTTTTCGCTAAATAAACAATCATAAAGGCTATTCCCAGTCATTCAAATATGACAAGGGGATAGCCTTATTTTGTGTACGCCTCAGGCCGACCCAAAAAAATCGGATATGCATCCAAAAAATAAGCACATTATGTGATTAGTAGGGATCTAGCTATAATACCCTTATAACGATTAAGAGACTTTAGGATTACAGCTTGCAAAGAACGGGAGGTGCAGCATGAAAAATCGGTTACGGTCCATTTTCTCAACTTTTCGGTTTCAGCGTCTTAGAAGCCGGTTTCTGGTTGCCATGATCATCATATCGCTGCCCCCGCTGTTCATCTTAGGTTATATTTCTTTCAATATTGCCAAGAACACATTGATGGAGACGAACGCGCAAACCTATGAAAATCACTTGGAAACCTCAAGTGAAGTGGCGGATTTACTTTTTCGCAGCATCATTAATATGAATCGTTCCATTGTTGTGAACAATGAGGTGCGGGAGGTATTGTTCACCAGCAATGTTCCACAGAGCAGCGAGCCTAATTCGACGAGCGAATGGTCCTCCAATAAGCTGCAAAAGGCGATTAACAGCAATCAATTCGACACGAAGTTTGTAAACTCCATCTGTGTGTTGAATTTGGACTTTAAAACCTTCTGTGCAGGACGCTCTGACGATGCGGGCATCTATGAAAAGCCGGATAAAGCGAGGCTCATTCAGCAATCCCAGTGGTACCAAAGCGCTTTACAGGATCAGGGGAAAGTTGTTTTTCTAGGCTACGACATCTTCCAAGAGTCCAAAAATTCGTTTTCCACGGTCAAATTATTTCGCGATGCGTCCAGCCCGAACGGCGAGGCGATCGGTATGCTTGTCGTGAATATTTCCACAGCTATTTTCAATAATATTTTCAATGAAAACAGCAATGCCGGCGGTTTCATGGCGCTTGATAATTCAACGGAACTGAGTAAAATCGTGTTCAATAACGGGCTCGCCAGTGATTCGTCCCTTAACGAAGGGAACAAGCAATCGCTTATTCAGCAATTGGAGAAGCAGGGGTATCTGATCAGCCAATACCAGAACCAAACGACAGAATGGACTTTCATCCATTTGATCAAAGTGAACGAGCTGCTGAAGCAGTCCAATAAAATACGCACGGTGACAACGCTCATCGCGGTTTCGATGGGGATCATTGCGCTGTTGTATTCGATTTTTATTTCCGGCAGCATTACCCGACCGCTTCTCACGATTAAGAAAATGATGGTGGAATGGACGAAAGGAGCCCGTGAATTCGACGAAACGTTTGAACAGGATGAAGTAGGGACGATCGGGGAAACGTTCAAGCGGGTTGTTTACGAAAATAAACAATTAAATGAACGCTTGATCCATTCGGAATTGAAGGAGCGGGAGGCTGAGCTCAGAGCACTGCAGGCGCAGATAAAGCCTCATTTTTTATATAACACGTTGGATTCCATCTACTGGATGGCGACACTTCAAAAAAACCATGACGTCGCGCAAATGGCGATTTCTTTGTCGGAAAGCTTTAAATTGAGTCTGAATAAGGGCAAAGAAACGATCTCCGTGTACAAGGAATTAAAACATATCGAACATTACATGACGATTCAAAATATTCGTTATCATAACCGGTTTACGTATGTGGAAGAGGTCGAGCCTGTCATTATGAGCATGGATATTATGAAGCTGCTGCTGCAGCCGCTAGTCGAGAACGCGATCTACCATGGCTTGGAGCCCAAGGTGGGGAAAGGGATGATACGGCTTACCGGCAAGCGGGAAGACGGTCTTCTTGTTTTTACCGTGGAGGATGATGGGGTAGGCATTGCCGATTTGGCAGCGACGCAGCAGGGATATGGCTTGAAAAATGTGAGGGAGCGATTAGCGCTCTATTATGGCGATACCAGTTCGTTAACGATTTCAAGTGAAGTGAATCAGGGCACACAAATTACCATTCGCTTTCAACCATTCGCAGAAAAGAGGGATGCAGATGCTTAAAGCTGCCGTTTTTGATGATGAATATATCGTGCTTCAGGGACTTCGGGAGATGATCGACTGGTCCAGCTATGGCATTGAACTCATTGGTACGGCAGACAATGGACTCTCTGCGCTAGAGCTATTTCGAGAGCACCAGCCTGAGCTTATTTTTACCGATATTCGGATGCCTGGGATGGACGGTCTTGAGCTCATTGAAGAAATTTTGCGGGAAGCGCCTGAGACGTTATGTATCGTTTTTAGCGGCTTTAATGAGTTTGAATATGTGAAAAAGGCGATCAACCTTGGGGTGGCCGATTATTTGGAGAAGCCGATTACGATCCCGACGATCGAGAAAGCGATTCGCAAAGCAATGGATACAATCAGCAGGCAGCAAGAAGTCGCTGCGCTCAAATCGAAAGTGAGCAGCAGTCATCGCGGGCTCCTGGAAAAAGCAACATTAGATCTGCTATTCATCGGGGATGAAGGGGTTGCCAAATGGCGGGAAATCTATGGCGCAAAGGCGGAGGAGATCGCGGGAGTAACGGTTATGGCATCCAACTCAGACCTGCCTTCTGCTCAGGAACATGCTGATTATGAGGCAATCGCTTTCCGGCACGGGGAGGAGAGATACGTGGTTTTCGCTCATTTTCGGCTGCCGGCTCCCGAGTTCTGGGAAACGCTGTTATTAAGTGCGGAACAAGCCGACATCACCGTGGGGTGCGGCCGAACGTATACGCAATTGAAGGATGCCGCTTTGAGCTGCAAAGAGGCGCTGCAAACTCTGCGTTCGGCTCATGTTTTGGGCGAGAGAGGGATAATCAGGTCGGATGCTCGTGAGCAACCGAAAATTAGCTCCGTGACACATGCGCGAGCTTACATGGAGCAGCATTATACGCGCGATGTGACCCTGCAGGAGGTTGCCGAGCATGTCGGAATGAACCCGACGTATTTCAGTGTGCTTTTTAAAGAAGAAGTAGGTGAGTCCTACATTAAATATTTAACCCGCATTCGGATGGAGCTTGCCAAAACGTTGCTGAGCCGCGGTTTGAGGGTTAACGATGTCAGTGAGAAAGTAGGGTATCATACCTACAGGCACTTTTCGGAAGTGTTTAAAAAGTACACGGGGGTTACGCCGGGCCAGTACAAAGATCAGCTGCCCGATTTTGCGGGAAACTAAAAAATACGGACATCAATCTGAAGAATGACGCACTGCCTACGGTTAGGAAAAGCGATTAAGATAAAGGCACGGGGCAATCGTAAAGCACAGAAATCGATTCATCCTGACCAAGATGACTAAGGGGGATTTGCAGATGAGTAAAAAGGGAACCAAATGGCTGGCGGCTATGTCCACTTCAGCATTATTGGCTGTCGTGGCCGCAGGCTGCGGAACAGCTTCGACTTCAAACGGCGATACGAATGGGCAAGCGGCCGGAGGCGGCTCCACCAAATCCGATGAGAAAGTAACCATTTCCTTGTTAATCGATAATACACAAGATTCCGTCAATATGGCAAAAGGGGTTGTCGCGGCGTTCGAAAAGAAAAATCCGAACATTCACGTTGAAACCGAAACGCGTCCGGGCGGAAGCGAAGGCGACAACCTGGTGAAAACGCGTATGGCGACAGGGGACATGACCGATGTGTTCTTCTATAACAGCGGATCGCTAATGCAAGCGCTTAATCCGGAGACGAATTTGCTGGACCTCACGAACGAACCTTTCCAAACGAATGTGATTGATTCTTTCAAACCGACCGTTTCTTTCAAAGGGAAAATTTATGCCGGTCCTATCGGCTCCACAATGGCTGGCGGCTGGTTTTATAACAAAAAGATTTATGCCGATCTTGCTCTTTCCGTTCCGAAAACATGGGCCGAGCTCATGGCTAACAGCGAGAAAATTAAAGCGGCCGGCATCACCCCTGTGATCGGTTCCTATAAAGATGATTGGACGACACAATTGGTCGTATTGGCGGACTATTACAATGTACAAGCAGCGGATCCGAAATTTGCGGATGACTACACGACGAACAAAGCGAAGTATGCGACAGATGCAGCGGCCTTCAGAAGCTTTGAAAAGCTGGAGGAAATCGCCAAGAAGGGCTATATAAACAAAGATTTCTTGGCAACAACCTACGATGCCGGCCTGAAAATGCTGGCGGAAGGCAAAGGCGCTCAATACCCGATGCTCTCCTTCGCAACGCCTGCTTTGCAGCAAAACTTCCCTGACAAAATGAAGGACATTGGCTTTTTTGCACAGCCTGGCGATAACGCGGCGTCTAACGGTTTGACGGTTTGGATGCCAAGCGGGGCTTACATCTACAAATCAACGAAGCATCCGGAGCAAGCGAAGAAATTCGTTGAGTTCATTGCTTCCTTGGACGGCGTAGCTGCTCAATCGGAAGCCTCGGTGCCTTCCGGTCCGTATGCCATCAAGGGATCCAAGCTGCCGGATAACGTGGCGCAAGCCGTTAAGGATATGGCGCCATATTTTGACACGAATAAAACAGCTCCTGCTTTGGAATTTGTATCCCCGATCAAGGGCTCAAGCCTGCCGCAAATTACAACGGAGGTCGGAGCAGGCATCAAGTCGGGCAAGCAGGGTGCTGAAGTGTACGATAAAGATGTAGAGAAACAAGCCAAGCAGCTAGGGCTTCAAGGCTGGTAAGCAAAAGATTAAACAATGGGGAGTCGGCGATGCAATCTTCATGCAGGACCGGCTCTTTTCTCAAACATAGGGGTGATTTCGATGGCCAAGGTGTTCAAACGTACGTACTCATATGCTTTTCTCATTCCTGCAGCCATTATTTATTTATTGATTTTCATCTTTCCGACCATCATGTCTTTCTTCTTTAGCTTAACAAGATGGAATTTAACAAGCTGGACGTTTATCGGTTTAGATAATTTTAAAATGTTCTTTCAAGAAGCTTCACTCCTGATCGGATTTAAAAACACGCTGATTTATGCGGTTGTCACTTGCGTTCTCAAGGTTGTTCTTGGTTTGTTGTTAGGCGTCTTCTTAACTTCAAAAATAAGGGCCAAAAGTTATCTGAGGTCTGTCATATTTTTTCCAACCTTACTTAGTACCATTGCAGTGGGCATTACCTTCAGCATGATGATGCATCCAACACAAGGCTTGATTAATACGGCGCTATCGGCGATTGGCGTGACTGGACCTGATTGGTTAGGCGATACGCGCATTGCGCTGTTATCGGTGGCTCTTGTCGATGTTTGGAAGGGAGTAGGCTTTGCGACCGTTATTTATATCGCGGGCATACTCTCGATTCCCCAGGAATATTATGAAGCGCTACAGATGGATGGAGGAGGTGCGCTCCGCAAGTTTTGGAACATTATTCTTCCCTTAAGCCGTCCTGCTACGAATTCGGTCATCATTCTATCGTTTATCGGTGGACTGCGCTCCTTCGACCTTGTTTGGGCGATGACCAAAGGGGGACCTGGCTTTACGACCGACCTGATTGCCTCCATCATTTATAAACAGTACCAGGGCGGGTATTACGGACTTGCAACGGCCGGTAACGTCATATTGTTTATCGTTGTTTCAGCGCTAGCCCTTCCTCTGTATACCTACTTAAACAGAAAAGAGGCTGAGCTATGAGCAGAAAAGTTAAAGGCTTAAGCCTTGAAATCGTTGCCATACTGATGACGGTCGTCGTCTTCTGGATTCCTTTCTATTTCGTCATCGTCAATGCCTTAAAAGATAGGAAAGAGTCGGCGTTACTCAATTTAGCCTGGCCTTCCACGATGCATCTCTGGGACAACTTGAAAGAAGTCGTCATGGCGCGAAATTATATGCTGTTACGCGCTTTCTACAATAGTACGCTGCTGACGGTTCTATCGATTGTCGTCTTAGTGCTTGTCTGTGCCATGGCCGGTTATGTCATGCAGCGCAGAACGGATCGCGCGACACCTTGGCTTAATTTCCTTGTTCTTTCAGGGCTAATTATTCCGCCCGCAATTGTACCGACGATTTGGGTGCTTAATGGCATCGGATTGTTCAAAACATTGCCTGGACTCATTCTCGTCGAGGTGGCGCTAGGTTTTCCTTTTGGTGTTTTACTCTACAAGGGCTTTATGTCCACGATCCCGCGCGAAGTGGATGAAGCTGCGGTGGTGGATGGCTGCAGCGGGTTTAAACTCTTTTATACAATTATTTTACCGCTTTTGCAGCCAGTGACGGCAACGATCATTGTAACGTCTTCCGTTGGCATTTTCAATGATTTCACGAATCCGCTGTACTTCTTCCCCGGGGCCAAGAATGCGACCGTACAACTCACCTTGTATAACTTCCAAAGTCAATTCGTTACCCAGTGGAATTTGCTGTTCATGAATATTTTGCTGATTACGTTACCGCCTCTGATCTTGTTTATTTTCTTTAATAAAAAAATTGTCGCCGGCATGACAGCTGGCTCGGTTAAGGGCTAGCAGACATTTCGAATAACAATATAAGGAGGATTACTATGGATTCATTAAAAGTCTCAACCTTGAGGTGCGAATACAGAACGAATCCGCTTGGCATAGGAGCCCGGAATCCACAGCTGAGCTGGCAAATTGAATCCGAGCGCCGCGGCACTATGCAGCGGGGATATCAGATCGTTGTCGCCAATGAATGGGGAGATTTCAATGCTCCCGTGTGGGATACAGGCTTCACGGAATCCGATCAATCGATTCAAATTGCTTATGAGGGAGAGGAACTGAAATCCAGAACTCGATATTGGTACAAGGTTAAAGTGTGGGATCATTTTGGACGCGAGTCGGCATGGAGCGATGCCGCTTGGTGGGAAATGGGGCTGCTGGATCAAGGAGAGTGGCAGGCAGCGTGGATCAGCCCTGATCGGAATGAAATCGATCCGCAGTCAGAGCCTGCTTTTCTGCTTCGCAAAGACTTTGATGTGCTGGGGGATGTTCAGTCCGCGCGAATTTATGCAACAGCGGCAGGTGTATACGAGCTGTATGTGAATGGCGAACGGGTTTCCGATGAATGGCTTGCGCCTGGTTGGACGAGTTATCCGAGCCGCTTGCAGGTTCAAACTTATGAGGTAACAGACCTGCTGTGCAAGGACGGAAACGGGCTAGGCATCGTGCTTGCCGACGGCTGGTACAAGAGCGGGATGGGCTTCGAGGGCAAAAACTTCAAATACGGCGAACAACGCGCTGCTCTCGCACAGCTGCACATTACTTACAAAGACGGAACGGAATCCATTGTAGGGACAGATGCCTCGTGGAAAGCTTCTACAGGTCCCATTCAATATGCTGCGATTTACCATGGGGAGACCTATGACGCTCGTTTGGAGCATGCTGGATGGAGCAGCGCGAATTTTCAAGATGACGAGTGGAAGCCCACACAAGTGTGTTCAGACATAAGCTTGGATGTGCTGGTTCCTCAAGAGAATGCACCGACTCGTGTGACAGAGAAGCTGCGTCCTATTGCTGCATTCGTAACGCCTGCCGGCGATAACGTGCTGGATATGGGTCAAAATATGGTTGGCCGCGTGCGCGTTACGGTCAATGCGCCTGCAGGGACGCGAATTGTGCTTAAGCACGCTGAGGTTTTGGACAAAGACGGCAATATTTATTTCGGCAATTTGCGGGCAGCCAAGCAAGTTGTGTCCTATATTACCAAAGGGAACGGTCCTGAAAGCTATGCTCCTTATTTCAGCTTCATGGGCTTTCGCTATGTGAAGGTTGAGGGCTTCCCAGGCCAAGAGAACGGCCTGCCGCTGGACGCTTTCGTTGGTGAAGTCATGCATACGGATATGGAGCCGACAGGGGAGTTTGCTTGCTCGGACGCGAGAGTGAATCAGCTGCAAAGCAACATTCGCTGGGGACAACGAGGCAATTTCCTTGACGTTCCGACGGATTGCCCGCAGCGCGACGAGCGCTTAGGTTGGACGGGGGACGCCCAAGTTTTCATCTCTACCGCTTTATTCAACTACCAGGGCGGACCTTTCTTCACGAAATGGCTGCATGATTTGAAAGCGGAGCAGAAGCCGAATGGCGGCGTTCCCTTTGTCGTGCCGAATGTCGTGGGCGGAGAGAATTCAGCTGCCTGGGGAGATGCGGCCGTCATCTGTCCTTGGACCGTTTACCAGTACTATGGTGACAAGCGTCTGCTTGCCGAGCAATATGAGAGCATGAAAGGTTGGATTGCGTACATCCGATCCCAAGGCGAGCAGGAATTTATATGGAACACTGGCTTCCATTTCGGCGATTGGCTTGCTTTGGATGCAAAAGAAAACAGCTACATCGGCGCGACGCCGACGGCTCTGATCGCAACGGCTTATTATGCCTATTCCACTCGCATTGTCCGGGATGCCGCCCAAGTTTTGGGCCATGATGAGGATGCTCGCGAATTGAATGAACTGCATCAAAACGTCATTCAAGCTTTCCGCGATGAATTTATGACCAAGACCGGGCGTATTGCGTCCCCTACCCAAACTGCGCATATTCTTGCGCTCGTCTTTGATTTGGTGGACGACAGCGTGCGAGCCCGGGTAGCGAAAGATTTGAACCAACTCATTATAGATAATGACTATCATTTAACAACAGGCTTCGTTGGCACGCCATACTTGTGCTTTGCGCTTTCGGATAGCGGCTACCACGAGACGGCTGTGAAGCTCTTGCTGCAAGAAAGCTATCCGGGCTGGTTGTACTCCGTTTCCAAAGGGGCGACGACGATCTGGGAGCATTGGGACAGCATCAAAGCCGACGGTTCATTCTGGAGCGACGATATGAACTCGTTTAACCATTATGCCTACGGCGCCATCGGCGATTGGATGTATCGCAAAATAGCGGGACTGGATATGGATGTATCCGTTCCGGCGTTCAAGAAAATCCACATCGAGCCGTTGTTCGGGCTGAACAGCCTTTCTTACGCCAAAGCTGCGCATACGTCTCTTTATGGGCGTATCGAATCCGGTTGGCAGGTGGATAAAGGGGATATCCGGGTCCAGCTGCGTGTCCCGGCGAATACTTCCGCACAAGTTATTCTTACAGGCGCTGCTATTGGAGCTATAAAAGAAGGTGAAATTGAGCTGGACACCACGCTTCCCGGCGTATTGGCCATTAGCGAAGTCGATCAAGGTGTTCGCATCCTCGTAGGCTCTGGCGATTACTCATTCAGTTACACCAATAGCGATTTATTCCGTGTCCAATATAATGAGCATTCCAGAATTCAAGATGTGCTGGAGGATGAGGCGGCTGCAGCCGTTTTGAAAAAACATATGCTTGCTTTGATTGAAGGGCCTTTTCTAAATTTCGTACGAAAATCAACGATTAAACAGTTAGGCGAGAATACGATGACAGGCGTTACGCGACAGCAAATCGACGCTTTGGTTGCGGATTTAATTCTTTTATAAGGGGCTTCCTTTTATCTGGATAGGGGTGTTTATAGGTAATGGGTATTCATCAAAAGTTTGTAGAAAAGGCGGAGAAGCTCGTTCCCGACTTGCATAAGACTATCGTTTGGCCGCAGTCGGTTATTGAAGTCGTAGTGGACGAAGAGGCCTTCCAGGGGTGGAGAACGCAGCCGGCAGGGGCTGTCACTGATAAATTGGCTCAATCCTTTGGTAAAGGCGAGAGCTTCATTCTGGATTTTGGCGATCATCAAGTCGGTTATGTCTCTCTTACGATCAAATCTGAGGGCAGTCCTCAAGATGCCCCGCTTGGGCTTAAGCTGATCTTTGGCGAGATGCCGTGCGAAGTAGCGGAGCTTTTTGACAGCTATGAGGGCTGGCTCAGCAAGTCCTGGCTGCAGGAGGAAACGGTCTATATCGACGTTCTTCCTGCGGTATTAAAGCTTCCGCGCCGCTATTGCTTCCGTTATTTAAAAGTGGAGGTTATCGATACCTCCAGAAAGTACACGGTTTCTTTCGCGGATATCCGCTGCACGGCTGTTACATCCGCGGATGTTTCGAAAGTGAAGCCACTTCCTGCTGAATTGCCAGAAGACTTGGCTGCGATCGATAGGATCAGCATCAAAACGCTGCAGGACTGCATGCAAACGGTGTTCGAAGACGGGCCGAAGCGGGATCGCAGGCTGTGGATCGGAGATCTAAGGCTTCAAGCGCTGGCGAATTATTATACCTTTGGGCATTATGACCTGGTTAAGCGCTGCTTGTACTTGTTTGGGGGGATGACCCTTGAAGATGGAACTGTAGGGGCTTGTGTATTTGAAAAGCCGCATCCGATCGTCGACGATACGCGTTTATATGATTATGCGCTCTTTTTCGTAGCGACTTTGTATGATTATTATGAGACTTCTAAGGATCGAGAAGCTTTAGTCGAGCTCTGGCCAGTCGCGCTGGAACAGATCCGTATCGGGCTTAGCCGGCTGGATGCGTCTGGACTTGTTCGAGATGACGACACTTGGTGGTGCTTTACGGACTGGCATCCGAAGCTCAACAAGCAAGCATCCGCGCAAGCGGTCTTATTATACAGCCTCACAAGAGGCCATGCTCTGGCCGAAGTGCTGGGGGAAGAACAAGAAGCAGCGTTCATTGCGGACCAAATGAATCGCGTTAGGCGTGCGTCACTCACCCACTTATGGGATTCCGAGAAGAACTTCTTTGTAAGCGGGCCGGACAAGCAGATTTCATGGGCTTCTCAAGTTTGGATGGTTTTGGCAGGCGTTTTGAATGAAACGGAGAATGCTCAGTTAATGGATCGGTTATTTGAACAACCTCCTGAAATAGGCATGACAACCCCTTATATGCATCATCATTTGATTGAAGCGTTATTTGAAAGCGGTAGAACGGAAAAAGCCGTGGAACAAATGAGAGCCTATTGGGGAGAAATGGTGAAGGACGGAGCAGATTGCTTCTGGGAGATTTATAACCCGAATGATAAAAAGCTTTCGCCTTACGGCAGTAATTTAATCAATAGCTACTGCCATGCTTGGAGCTGCACACCGACGTATTTTATTCGAAAATACTTGCTGCCAGGGGAGGCTGCGAAAGAAGATGACGGAAGATCAGCTTAGAGGCAAGCCTTTTTATTTATCCGAGGCGGACCTGTCATGGGTGAAGGAAACAAGGGACGGACTCCGTTTGGAAGAAAAAGTCGGACAGCTCTTTGTCGTTGTTCAGACGCCATTTTTACCTGAGCAGGAGGATCTGTTAAGCATTAAGCCTGGCGGCGTGCATCTATTCGCCTTTAGCCCGGAAGCCACGAAAGTCAATCAGCAGGCGAAAATAGCGGACATGCAAAGCCGCAGCAAGCTGCCGTTGCTCGTTACCGGGGATTTGGAATCCGGTGGCTTCGGCGGAGCGATTGACGGCACGAACCTTGGCATGAATATGCAGGTAGCGGCTACTGGCAAGCCTGAGTTGGCGCGGTCTTTTGGCAAGGGGATTGAAGTGGAAGGAACTGCCATGGGCTTTAACTGGGTATTCGGGCCTGTGCTGGACATTAACTATAATCATCAGAATCCGATCGTTAATACGCGTGCTTTCGGGGATACACCCGAAGTGGTGGAGACTTATGCGCTTCCGACACTTGCGGGCGTACAGGAAAGCGGCCGAATGGCGGCATGCGTCAAGCACTGGCCTGGTGACGGAATGGACGATCGCGATCAGCATAAAGTACTGACGGTGAATGATATGCCGATGCAGCGGTGGCGTGAAACGTATGGACATGTGTACCGTTCGGCATTCGATGCCGGCGTGAAAAGCGTTATGAGCGCTCATATCGCACTTCCTGCTTACTACGAAGAGCTTGGGATCACCGATGTGAGAACGAAATATACGCCGGGATCGCTTTCTTATGAACTGAATGTTAAGCTGCTTCGAGAAGAGCTGGGCTTTAATGGCTTGGTCATCTCGGATGCAACCGCGATGGTCGGTATGACGAGTTGGGGTTCTCGCCGCGAATTAGTGCCCCAATGTATTGCCTCCGGCGTGGATATGTTCCTGTTTACAACCGATCTCAAATACGATTATGAAGCGATGCTTCAAGGAGTCAGAGATGGCGTTATCACGCAGGATCGATTGGATGAGGCCGTGACCAGAGTGCTGGCCCTCAAAGCTTCTCTAGGGCTTCATCTGCCGGATAAGCCTGAGCAGGATTTGGCGAAAGTAGGCTCGCCTGAACATCTGTTATTGGCCGAACAACTGGCGAGGGACTCGGTAACGCTTGTGAAGGACACGCAGCAATTGCTGCCGATTTCAACAAAGAAGCATAAGCGGGTTCTGCTCATTTCCACCGCGAGTGAAGGCTCACTCTTCACCGGAAATGGCGCCGGTGGCTATTTATTCGAGCGGATGCTGGTGAAGGAAGGCTTTGAGGTGGTCAGAAATTACCGTCTCAAGCAGGAAGAGAACGACATTGATCTCGTGATCTATTTGACGCAGAAGGCGCCGGGCTTTATGCAAAATTCCTTGCGGTTGTCACCGGAGGAAGCGGGCGGAATTTTTAATTGGTACCCGACGTATGTGCCGACACTGTTTATTTCACTTGGCAATCCTTATACCTTATACGAACTGCCGACCATGCCGACCATGATCAACGGTTATAATGCCTCTGCTGCGGTACAGAAGGAAATCCTGGCTTGCCTGCTGGGTAAGCAGCCATTCCGAGGCATTTCGCCAGTAGATGCGTTTTGCGGCTTGGAAATGGCGCGGCTGTAATGATGCTATAAGATATCGGTGAATTGGCTCTGGATAATCTTTCCCCGTTAGGAAATGATAAATGAAAGTAAACATCATGTTGAGAGATAAATAATAATTCACATAAAGGAGACTAACAAATGGAGTCGGCCGATATCCCATTGACATCTTCAGAAATAGGCAACTTGTGGATGACATATCAAGAAAAAACAATGTTATTGAGGGTCTTAGAATATTTGCTTGAGCACGCAGATAATGAAGAAGTTCAACAAATCTTAAAATCGACATACACCTCGTCCGAGCAAACGGTAGAAACCATCAAACGGATTTTTCAAGATGAAGGGGCGGTTATTCCTCTTGGCTTTACGGTCAATGACGTAAATAAAGGGGTTCCTAAGTTATTTGATTATCTGTATGAACCGATGTTTCTACACATGATGAGTAAAATTGAAGCCAGCCTTTTTGCGTTGTACTCAACAATGTCCTATCGGAAAGACATAAGACAGCTATTTAAACAGTTAACAGCAAGCTCACAAGAGATGTATGATCAATGCACGCAATTCCTTTTGGAAAAAGGAGTTCTTGTGCGGCCGCCATTTATGTCAATGCCCAAAGAAGTTACCTTTATTCAGAATGATAGTTATTTATCAGGTTTAAATATTTTCAAGGAAAAAAGAGCTTTAAACGCGATTGAGATTTCCTTATTGCATCACGCCATTGAGACAAATCTTACAGGGATGCAGCTTATGATCGGATTCGCTCAAGTTGCGAATGATACAAAAGTACAAGAATATTTTGTTAAAGGCATGAAGTTGTCCAAAGAGATTGAAACCACTTTGGGGGAATTTTTGCGCGAGGATTATATTGAGCCGCCGGCCACACACGCTGGAAAAGCAACGAGTTCTACGGTCGCTCCGTTTTCAGACAAGTTAATGATGTACCTCACCAATTTGTTAGGGTCTTTTGGTATTGGCAGCAATGCGCTTGGCGGCGCGTTCAGCCTACGCAGCGATCTGCCGCTCTCGATGGCTCGGCTTGCACAAAAAATTCTGCCCTTTGTCAAAGAAGGCGGGGAGCTCATGATCAAGCACGGTTGGCTGGAAGAACCGCCGCAAGTCGAAGATAGAAGGCAATTAACAAAATCATGATGGAGAGAATAAGGATACCAACATAGCCACTCCGTTAACGGGGATGGCTTTTTTGCATGGATACGGGTTGATTTGCTTGGCGCAACGCTTGCGGCGGCGGGGGTGAAAACTGCTCTGGCATTTTGTGCGGTTTTGCAATAAAATGGAATTATAAATAATGAAACCTGATTTCATCTAATGAAACATTTTGTATGGGAGAGTGGTTCATAATGGATAGTAAAGAGCGGTTTTCTAATCGAGTGGACACGTATGTAAAGTACCGTCCAAGTTATCCGACAGAAGCGATTAATTATTTGTACGATGTTATCGGATTTCATCCCCATTCTGAAATAGCCGACATCGGTGCAGGAACAGGTGTTTTTTCAAAGCTGCTTCTTGCGCGGGGCAGTCATGTAACGGCTGTCGAGCCGAATGATGAAATGCGGAAAGCAGCTGAAAGGATGCTCGGAGGAGAGAACCATTTTTCCATCGTTTCGGGGTCCGCTGAGGCGACGGGGCTGCCCGATCACTCCATAGATGCTATTGTTTGTGCGCAGTCGTTTCATTGGTTTGATCGCAGCGCGGCGCAATTGGAGTTCAGACGCATTCTGAGACCGGGTGGAAAGGTCGTACTGATTTGGAATTCACGGCTCACTCACGGCACCTTGTTTCGAGAACAGTATGATCAATTGCTTCAAACCTTTGCCACTGACTACAAAGAAGTCAATCATAAAAATATTTCGCGGGATATCCTGCTTTCCTTCTTCAAACCAGGCACGATGCAAGAAGCAGGGTTCATCCATGGGCAAATTTTCGATTTTGAAGGTTTAACCGGCAGGTTGCTCTCGTCTTCCTATTCCCCGGGACCAGGGGATCCGCGCTACGAAACAATGATAGAGGAACTGCGGAACGTATTTGAACGTAACAACCAGGAAGGTACAGTGTCATTTGACTATGAGACCCAAGTGTTTTGGGGAGAAATAAGGGAGGAATCGCAATGAGTCAACGATATCGCATTACAAGAGCTCTACAGGAAGAAGGCAATTCAGTAAAAACAATATCTTTGGAGGAATGCAAACAGTATTTTTCGTCCAAGGCTGATTTTTCCTATACATCCGTATTTACAGTAACAGGCGCTACCACGATGTCGATAGATGGGGATTTTTTCATGTGGAGCTACGGCGACATTAAGATCCCTTTCCGGCACTACCAGGGAGATATCTATGTATCGGGCACGAATGAGGCTGTGATCCCCAAGATGATGGAAGTTGCGAGCGAATTAAGAGCGGATATTGTGGAAGGGTAAAAAATGTGTTTACGTTGCATGCGATATCTGATAGAATTATCGCAACATTCAAATGCGAGGAAGAGAAGAGTAAATAAATGAAATTCTTTCACAGAGAGCTCCGTTAGCTGGAAAGGAGTAAAGAATTCTTTATTGAAAAAAGCCTCAGAGCAGCACATCGGAACCACTTGAAGTGGGGATGGTGTGCCAGGAGCTCCTGTTATAGAGCTAAAGTATACGCATTACCTGGTAATGTCGTACTTGAAGAGGCTAATATGGCGACATATTAGCGAATCTGGGGTGGTACCACGAGCATACAAATCTCGTCCCTAAGGCTGATTATAGTCTTGGGGGTGGGATTTTTTTATATTTTCCAAAGAAATGCAGCTAACTTATCGTATAGGGTACACCAAATCATGCTTTTTGAATATTTTTTAGGGAGATCCTTCGTGCCTTATTCGAATGCCGAATGATAAGCGGTAAGGCGATGCATGGAAATGAAGGGACCCCTTTATCATGCCACTTGAAAGGAATGGAATAAGTAATGTCAGAAAAATTAAAAGTTGGTATTGTTGGAGGAACAGGAATGGTGGGTCAGCGCTTTGTACAGCTGCTGGATCAGCATCCTTGGTTTAAAGTAACAGCTATCGCAGCTAGTGCCGGTTCTGCAGGTAAAACTTATGAAGAATCCGTGCAAGGCAGATGGAAGTTGGCCACCCCGATCCCTGAAGATGTGAAACATATTGTTGTGCAGGACGCATCCAAAGTGGAGGAGGTTGCCGCTCAGGTCGACTTTATTTTTTGTGCCGTTGATATGAAAAAGAATGAAATTCAAGCACTGGAAGAAGCTTACGCCAAAGCGGGCACGCCTGTTATTTCCAATAACTCGGCTCACCGCTGGACGCCTGATATCCCCATGGTTATTCCGGAAGTTAATCCAGGGCATATTGAAGTTATTGCTGCGCAGAGAAAACGTCTCGGAACCTCGACCGGTTTTATTGCTGTTAAGCCTAACTGTTCCATTCAGAGCTACGTGCCTGCGCTTCATGCGCTGCTTGATTTCAAACCAACTCAAGTCGTTGCATCGACGTATCAAGCGATTTCCGGAGCTGGCAAAAACTTTACCGATTGGCCTGATATGCTGGACAATGTCATTCCTTATATTGGCGGCGAGGAAGAAAAAAGCGAGCAGGAACCGCTTCGCATTTGGGGCAGCATTGTAAATAATGAAATTATTAAAGCTACGGCACCTTTAATTACAACGCAATGTATCCGTGTACCTGTAACAGACGGACATTTGGCTACAGTATTTGCATCATTCGAGAAAAAGCCTGCTAAGGAAGAGATTCTTGCTCGTTGGCAGCAATTCAAAGGCCGCCCGCAGGAGCTTGGTTTGCCTAGCGCTCCGAAGCAGTTCATCACTTATTTTGAAGAAGAAAACAGACCGCAGACGAAGCTTGATCGCGACATTGAGCGCGGCATGGGCGTTTCGGTAGGCAGATTACGCGAGGACTCCTTATACGACTACAAATTCGTAGGATTATCTCATAATACATTGCGTGGAGCAGCCGGTGGTGCTGTGCTAATCGCCGAACTGCTGAAAGCAGAGGGTTACATTCAAGCAAAGTAGACGAAAAGAACGACAAAACAGCAAGCCTTCCTATAAGCTAGGGGCTTGCTGTTTTTTTTTTGTTGCAGGGCTGGGCATCTGACTGAGTGAGGCCTCAATGTTGCTTAATGGTTGTGTTATATTTTATTACGCGGAAATAAAAATAACATGATCATCACGAGTTATTTTAATGAAAAACTTCAAGTGGTGTTATGAAATATAACATTTCATATTGAATTAAATCGTAAAACGATATATATTGGTTATAATTTGTATGATCTAAATATAATTGGTATGTTTTCGAAAGGGGGAAAAGGATGGAAACAACGGTATCTGGTCGAATAGCGGTTACTGTTGAAGAGGGTGTCGAGCAGTTGTTATCACACTGCACTAAGGAAATAATCGAGGATGTACCGCTAATGCGTGCAACCGGAAGAGTATTGGCTCGCGATTTCTATAGCATTTTTCCAATACCTCATTTTCGAAAAGCAGCGATGGATGGATATGCCGTTCATTTCAGCAAAATTGCCTCTGCTACTCCTCGTAAACCCGTTGTATTACCTGTAACATCCGAATTAAGAGCAGGTTCTTCCATGCTGCATGAAGGAAATCAAGCGGCGGTACGAATTTATACAGGAGCTCCCGTTCCTGAGATCTATGACACTGTCATTATGCAGGAGGCTGTTCTCTCGCTTGAGGAGGAATATCCGAATGTTCGTTTTCCGCATCCGACAGAAAGAGGTAAGCATATCGCAGAGATTGGAGAGGATATTCGCGAAGGAACGCTTATTCTTGATGAAGGCACAGTCATAACAGCCAAAGAAGTTTCTATTTTAGCTTCGTTCGGGCTTCATGAAGTTGGGGTATATCGTAAACCGACTGTAGCGATTATCCCAATCGGCGACGAATTGCAACTGCCGGGAGAATTGCTAAAGCCAAACCACTTATATGAATCAAATGGATTCATGTTGGAAGCTAGATTGAAAGAGATCGGCGCTAATTGCCTGCGGTATGATCCAGTGCCCGATCATCCATTCCTGATCCACAGCGCGATTCAGACAGCACTGATGGATGCAGATGTCATTCTCACATGCGGCGGTGTTTCCGTCGGAAAGTATGATTATATGCTTCAAGTGATGAAGGAAATTTCCAACCAAACATTGTTTACGCAAGTATTATTGCGACCTGGTTCACCGACATCCGCCTTTGTAGTAAACAAGAAGTTAAGTTTGCATTTGTCTGGTAATCCTTCGGCCTGCTTCACTGGGTTTGAGCTGTTCGTTAAGCCCGCGCTCCTTTTCAAGTCTGGGAGAAAGAAGTTTCGAAACGAGGTGGTTGAAGCTTTACTAGCTGACGATGTGAGAAAACCTTGCCCTTATCCCAGGTATGTTCGGTCTTTTGCGGAAGTTCGAAACAGTACGTTGTACGTAATGCCGCTGACGAATGACAAATCCGGCAATATAGCGGCTTTCGCAAACACAAATGCTTTAACGTTGATTCCTTCTGGTGGGCAGGGAGCTAAAAAAGGGGATAAGGTTCAATTGTTTCAGATCTAAGTATACAGGCTGGTCTATTATCATAAAGTCTAGTTATACATAGCGCAAAGTTTACAAGAAAATAGGCCGTATGTATAATGATTATATCTAAATATAACTAAATATTATTTCGGAGGGGAACCAATGTTTAAAATGGTTAAAAGTAGTATGGTCTTATCTTTCGTTCTAGCGATGACGCTAGTGTTCGCTGCCTGCGGAACAGCAGAGAAATCGACAACGAATCCCAGTGCAAGTACACAAGCACAAAGCACAATTGCTCCCAGTCAAAAACCTGCTGAAACCGTAGAGTTAACGGTATCTGCCGCAGCTAGCATGACGGATGCGCTTAAGGATATTCAAAAAGCGTATGAAACCAAAAATCCAACGATCAAACTAAATTTCAATTTCGGTGCATCAGGTGCGCTGCAGCAGCAGATCGAGCAAGGAGCACCGGCGGACTTATTCCTTTCCGCAGCAACAAAAAATATGAAAGCACTAGTTGATAAACAGCTTATCGATACGAACCAGCAGAAAAAATTATTGACTAACGAATTGGTTGCTGTCATTGCTTCTGATGCCAAAGCACCGATCGGAAACGTTGGGGATTTGTCCAAAGCCGAAGTGAAGAACGTAGCGATCGGCATCCCGGAGAGCGTACCCGCGGGAAGCTATGCGAAAGAAGCGTTAACCAACACAAAACTATGGGATTCCTTACAGTCCAAAATGGTTCAAGGGAAAGATGTTCGACAAGTACTTCAATATGTAGAAACAGGAAATGCGGATGTTGGTTTTGTTTATAAAACCGATGCACTAACTTCCCAAAAAGTAAAAGTCGCATTTGCAGTTGATCCAAAAACATATACACCAGTGGAATATCCGATCGGAATTGTAAAAGCAACGAAGCACAGTAAAGAAGCTGAAGGTTTTTACACGTATTTGCAGTCCAAAGAAGCACTTGACGTTTTCGTTAAATACGGATTTACAACTCTGAATTGATTATGGCCGTTATAAATTGGCATGAATTTTGGACGCCGATCCGATTGTCGCTTCAAGTATCATTGTTATCCAGCCTCATTGTACTTATACTCGGCGTGGGAACTGCTTGGTGGATGTCGCGAAGATCGTTCAGAGGCAAGACCATTCTTGAAACAGCTATTATGCTCCCGCTTGTACTGCCGCCGACCGTGGTAGGTTTTATACTTTTAGTCATGCTGGGCCGCAGAAGCTGGTTTGGGAAATTTATCGAATGGCTATTTGCAGCACCGATCATATTCTCTTGGTGGGCTGCCGTGATCGCTTCGATTGTGGTGGCCTTCCCACTTGTCTATCAAACGATGAAGGTAGGCTTCTCTGCCGTGGACCGGGATATGGAGGCTGCTGCGCGTTCAATCGGGGCGAACGAGTGGCAGGTGTTCAGGTACATCACGCTCCCGCTGACGATCCGCTCCTTAATCTCTGCCTATATTCTAGGATTTGCACGCGGTCTTGGCGAATTCGGGGCGACATTAATGATTGCGGGAAATATACCGGGTAAAACGCAGACCATTCCGACAGCTATTTACGTTGCTGTTGATGCGGGGAATACAACAATGGCTTGGGCGTGGACATGCTCGATTATTATCATTTCCTTCCTTATGCTGTTTCTTACCAGGCAAAGAAGTTAGTTGAATAAAAAAAGTCGCAGAACTCTGCGACTTTTTTTATTCAATCTGCTAGGTATTCATGAGCTGCGGAGCCCCGAAAAGGAATGGCGGCTCCGTCTCTTTAGAATACTCTTCTGGCAGTGACAAAACGCTTTTTCCATTTGTCATCAAATTCCTCAAAATGAACGCCGAGCTCTTTCGAATACGTATGGAGCATCCGGCCGTCTCCTGCATAAATGGCAACATGACCGATATCGAGTCCGCGAGCGCTGAAGAAGAGTAAATCGCCTTTGCGCAGCTCATCAAGCCCGACTTCCTTTCCTTTTAAAGCTTGATCGTAGGAGACCCGCGGAAGATCGACGGACAATACTTGCTTAAACACGTATCGAACGAATGAGGAGCAATCGAACGTGCTGGTTTGGTTCGAATCTGCACCAAATTCGTACGGGGTTCCGATGAATTTGGCTCCGAAAGCAAGCAATTCATCCGCTTTCTTTGCTGCCAAAACCGAATTTGAGTAATCCGTATACATGGTTGCTGCTGAAATGAATCCAATGGCCCCGTCTTTTGTCTGAGCCTCCAACCAACTCGGGTTTATCTCTCGGATGACATGGACGTTCTCGCTCTTCGGAATCATTCGGAGAACTTGCGCATCCGTATTCGGAGCGTCACGGAGGTTTACGCCGTATTCAATCGTGGTTTCATAGTCTTTTGCAGAGGAAATGGTAATCGACCGAGAATAGTCGTGCCATTTCACGAGATTGCCCAGCGTTTCACTAATTAAGCGAAGCGGGATCATCGTAGTTCCCTCCACAATTTTGCCGGAGATAGGCATTTGAATCAGTTCTTTGTTCTTATACGCGGTCATTTCACCCACTCGGTATGTAAATTCAATATCATTTTTCAAAGCAGTAACGGTTCGTGTGGTTTCGTCCCAGGAAACTTTTGCCCCCTCAGCTTCAAAAATAGCACGCAGTGGCACGAGGCTGTAGCCGTTTTCGATCACGGGAGGAGTCTCAAAGGACAATGGATGACCATCTAGAAATACAGGAATTGACGTGTCCGCTTCAGCATGGACGTTAGCTGCAGGGAGCACTCCCATGAGAATTAGCATAAGTGCAGCTCCGGTTTGAATGCTATATTTTAACTTCATATCACATACTCCTTACTATTTACTTAGGTAATGTATATACGCATTAGAGGACTTGTTTGTTGCTTTCCAATTTGTGGGGATGATAGGATTGGGGATAGGCTTGATTAATCAAGGAGGATGAACTGCATTTGAAATTATCCCCGTTATATCCATGACGATGGTGAAGTCCTATGAAATTCGATGAAATTTGTACAGTGAAAGGGAGTTTATTCGTTTGAAATCTATTGCACGTAAAACCACCTTTATCTTGGCCTTACTTCTGCTCTTTATCATCCCGAACGTACACGCGGAAAGTTCCAGTCCAGCTATTGCTGTCTTTTTGAATGAGGAGCAGATTACCTTTGACCAAGATCCGCTATTAGTTGATGGAAATACGCTGGTTCCGTTCCGAACTATTTTTGAAAAACTCGGCTATTCGGTTACTTGGGAGGAGAAAAAACAAGGAGTTTCGGCTCAACGTGAAAGCAATGAAATTCATATGACAATAGGCAGTTCACTAGCCTCTGTGAATCAAATTTCTTATATTCTGGATGCCTCGCCGCAAATTAGAGATGGTGTTACACTAGTCCCTCTAAGATTTGTTGCAGAAGCATCGGGGGCCGCTGTTACTTGGGATCAGGAGAAACATCAAATTGATATGATGATGGACAAAAACGAAGCACCGGAACAGAAAATAAACAGATTGATTAAGGGGTATGCTTCGTCAAAAAGTGCTCATGATTTCATAAGCGCTATTACTAGAAGCACGGGTACAAAGAACAATGGATATGAAGTGAAAGGAATTACTTTTGATGAAAAGGGAAAGGAGGGCATGGTTGAATACACGTTGGATTATTGGGTTAATCAACCCAAGTTAATAAACAGCAGCGCTACGAGTAAAGAAAGTATGAATATAAGCATTGAAATCAAACAAAAAGTTTATGCAGACGAAGATGGCAATTGGCATCTCTCTCCTATTCTTCGAGATAGGGAATATCTGGTTGTACCTAAATAAATGAAAAGGACCCGGGTCTATTAGACACCGGGTTCTTGGTTTCATTCAAAACTACCATGTGAGCCAGCCACTGGTTCTTTTGTAGTTGAAAATGATATCAAATTTTTCTAATCGTACGAATTGATTCATTTTGTTTCTGTATTGTCTGTAATGATCTTTTCGAGCAGATTTAACTTCTTTGTCATAGTGAACGGCTTTTATTCCTTTTCGAACCTCTTTAAGTTTTTCCATTCTTGGATTTTTGAAGCGTTCTTTTTGAGTAAAAGCCTTTTTTGTCGCAATTTCTTTTTCCCAAGCTCTGATTTCTTCTTGATCGAACATGTTCTTCCCCGCTGCGTGGGGTTAGATTATGGTTTGCACCATGACACCATCGCAACTAACGGAAGAAAGTATTGGGATTCAGCATGAGATTCACTCCTTAGAAAGTGTTCTAGCGATCCAATTTTATTATCGAATAAATGCGCCTGGTAAGCAAGCCTCACTTTAGAGGGAACGACGGTCCGCTAATTTGCCCATTGGCTAAAATGCAGGCTTCTGGGGGAAATAAGACCCTGTAGTTTCCCATCATACGTGTAAGTGAGCGAGCGGGCTCAAATAGCGGCTTCTCGTTCCCTTATGCCTGCAGGGAGAAAGTTTCAACCGCCGAAGTCTTGCGTCTCGCAGCGTTACTTCACCAACACCTCCATGACGGTGCTTTCCGTTTGTCCTGTTATAGCCCCCAAATAACTTGTGCTTTTTTCCTTTTTTTAGCCTCCGCATCGCACTGCTCGTTTCATATGCAGCATGTAACCAATATGCTTGAAGCAACTAAGCAATCGGCCGCAGCAGTTTTTTTAAACGAAAATTCAAGCCTATCCAGCCTTTTTCTGTTGAAAGGGAAAGAGGTTTTCTCAAATGCATAGTGTGACATTCCATCCTCAAGCATAATTGTTAATAGTCATGGACGACTTGAAAGGTATAGAGAAGGAAGGCGGGAGAAAAAGATGAACGAATTAGGCCATTGGTCAGTCAAAACAGCGCAAACGATGATGAGAAGCTCCAATGAGAGAGGCTACCATCCGGAAATTGAGCAAAGATGGATGTATGTCAATGGGATGACACTCAAGGCATTGCTTCACGTCGGTGAGCTGACGGGGGAGGATATGTATAGCGAGTATGTAAAGAAACATATGGACTTGTTTGTGCAAGACGATGGTACAATCCGTACCTATACGCTGGAAGACTACAATTTGGATCAAATTAACCAAGGCAAAGCGCTTTTTTCACTATGGAAAAAGACGTCTGAAGCGAAATATGCGCAAGCGGCTTCGCAGCTCATCCTTCAAATCAAAGGGCATCCGAGAACGAGCGAGGGAGGATTGTGGCATAAAAAGATTTACCCGTTCCAAATGTGGCTGGACGGCTTATATATGGCGACTCCGTTCATCGCAGAGTATGCCAGCGTATTCAATGCCCCGGAGCTGTTCGATGAGGCAGCGAGGCAGCTGCTTCTGGTAGAGCGGCATACCCGCGATGCACGGACCGGTTTGCTCCATCATGGGTGGGACGAAAGCCGGGAGCAGCGGTGGTGCGACGCCTCGACAGGAAAATCGAGGCATTTTTGGAGCAGGGGGATGGGCTGGTATGCGATGGCGATCGTGGATGCTCTGGAGCATTTTCCGAAAAATCATCCGCAGAGAGGGACCATTATGGGGGTTTTTGAACGCTTGATGCATGCGCTTGAGCGTGTCCAGGACCCGAAGACAGGGTTATGGTATCAAGTGTTGGATAAAGGCGGCGAGGGAACGAACTATTTGGAAGCGTCAGGGAGCAGTATGTTCGTGTATGCGGCTGCCAAGGGCGTGCGGCTGAAATATCTTTCCGGACAATTTAGGGAAGTAGCCCTGAGAGGATACCTAGGCATATTGAACGGACTAGTAGTGGAAGACGCTGACGGCGTTCATGTTAACGGTATTTGCCACGGAGCTGGACTTGGCGGTAATCCTTATCGAGACGGGAGCTTTGACTACTATCTGCAAGAAAAAGTTGTGAAGGATGTTCTGATGGGGATGGCGCCTTTTCTGCTCGCCAGCGTGGAGATGGAGCGGAGCCAAGGCTGCTAAATCAAGATGAGTGCATACAAGGAGGAGATCATAAATGAGCGTTAGTGAAAGCAAAGTAAGACCGGTATGGTACGCTGATCTGGGGGACGGCACGTATCGCAATCCGATTCTATGCGCCGATTATTCCGATCCTGATGTCATCCGGGTAGGCGAGGACTTCTACATGACGGCGTCCAGCTTCGCAAGCACGCCTGGATTGCCGATTCTCCATTCCAAGGATTTGGTGAATTGGACGTTGATCGGACATGCGATGGACCAACTCCCGGGCGGCTATGATGACCGAGTGCGGCATGGCGACGGTGTTTGGGCGCCTGCGCTTCGATATCATGACGGGAAGTACTGGATTTATTTCAGCGCCCCGGATGAAGGCATTTATATGACAACCGCTGAACACCCGGCTGGTCCTTGGACATCTCTTCATATGGTGAAGGAAGTGAAAGGATGGATTGATCCCTGTCCGTTCTGGGATGAAGACGGGCAGGCCTATTTGGTGCATGCTTTCGCCAAAAGCCGCTGCGGCATCAAGAGCAAGCTGCAAATATGCCGGATGTCGCCAGACGGCACATCGCTGCTTGATGAAGGCAGGATTATTTTCGATGGGACAGACCATCATCCGACGATCGAAGGACCGAAGCTGTATAAGCGTGGAGGCTATTACTATGTCTTTGCTCCTGCCGGAGGAGTTGCCGTAGGCTGGCAGACTGTGCTTCGGGCTGAGGAGATTATGGGACCGTATGAAGATAAAATAGTCCTTCATCAGGGCGATTCGCCTATTAACGGCCCGCATCAAGGGGGCTATGTGGAGCTGGAATCCGGTGAATGTTGGTTTCTTCATTTTCAGGACCGCGAAGCATACGGCCGTATTGCTCATCTTCAGCCCATGAGCTGGGAGCATGATTGGCCTCTTATCGGGCTGGATACGAATGGAGACGGGGTCGGCGAGCCTGTTCTTGTACATAAGAAGCCTGATGTAGGACGCTCATGGCCATTCTCGGTACCTGAAACAAGCGACGAGTTCGATCAGCCGGCTTTGGGTTTGCAGTGGCAATGGCAGGCTAACCATCGTCCGCAGTGGTACTCGCTGACCGCGAACCCTGGACATCTGCGGTTATACGCGCAGCCGCTTCCCGCTGGTGCATCAACCTTGTACGATGCTATGAACATCATTTGCCAAAAGCTCCCTGCTCCAGAATTTACAGCAACGGCGAAGCTAACTTTTACTCCCAGCTACGGCTCTGGCTTCGGCGCCGATTCACAGGAAGAACTGGCCGGCTTGACGGTTTTCGGACATGAGTATCGTTATATCGCACTAAAGTGGGCGGAGGAGGGGCTTGAGATCGTCTTCGTTGAAGGAAATGGCAGCAAGGAGACATCAAGCGAACAAGTAACCGCGCGTGTGCCTGTAGCTGAATTAGCACGAACTATTTATTTGCGAACAATTGCCGTAGAAGAAGCAGTGTTCAGCTTTTATTATAGCTTGGATGGCGTGGCATACCACCGTATTGGGAATGAGTTTGCAGCGGTGCCTGGCGGATGGGTCGGCGCCAAGCTGGGGCTTTTCTGTTTGCAAGACAAACAGGCAGACGCTTGGGTAAGCCAGGGCTTCGTGGATATCGATTGGTTCCGATTCAGCGATGAGAAGGAAGGGTTATCCGTATGACAAGATCACATGAAGAGCTAAGTGTAGCACAAAGCGGATGGACCATGCCGGAGGTGCTGCTTCCGGAAATACCTGACCGCCTGTTCCGGATAACGGATTTTGGCGCTGTCGGTGACGGAAGAACGGACAATACACAATCTTTCCAGAGTGCCATTCGGGCATGCTCCGAAGCCGGCGGCGGTAGAGTGGTGATCCCGGCCGGCTTATGGTTAACGGGGCCGCTCAAGCTTGCCAGCCGCTTAGAGCTTCATACAGAGGCAGGGGCTGTGGTCTTGTTCACGAAGGCGTTTGACGAATACCCGCTTGTTCTATCCAGCTTTGAAGGCATTCCTTCTGTCCGCTGTCAATCGCCTTTAGACGCTGAAGGTTTGGAACACATAGCCATAACAGGCGAAGGTATATTTGATGGAAATGGAGAAGCGTGGCGGCCGGTCAAACGCTGGAAGATGACAGCGAAGCAATGGGCCAGCTTGCTGCAGTCCGGCGGGGTCACAGATGCCGAAGGCGAGTTCTGGTGGCCGTCGGTCGCGGCTATGAACGGAAGAGAGATGACGGAGAAGCTTATTCAGGCAGGCAATCACAATCCGGCAGCCTATGAGGCATATCGCGAGTATTTAAGGCCGAATTTGTTAAGCTTCCGCAGATGCAAGCATATTTTGCTGGACGGTCCTACCTTCCAAAACTCTGCCGCTTGGTGCCTGCATCCATGGGCTTCGGAACATGTCACCATCCGTAATACAACAGTGAGAAATCCATGGTTTGCTCAAAACGGGGATGGACTGGATTTGGATTCCTGCCGGTACGCCATGATTGAAAACTGCAGGTTTGACGTAGGCGACGACGCGATCTGTATGAAGTCAGGCAAGGATGAAGCAGGGCGTGCGTTAGGCATCCCTTGCGAGTATATAACCATTCGGAATTGCATCGTTTATCACGGTCATGGGGGCTTCGTCATCGGCAGCGAAATGTCTGGCGGGGTTCGACGCGTACGCGTCTCTGACTGCACATTCATTGGAACAGATATCGGTCTGCGGTTTAAAAGCGCTCGCGGACGCGGAGGTCTGGTCGAAGAGATCGACATCAGGCGTATACGGATGACGAATATCGTAGGGGAAGCAATCTCTTTCCATCTGTTTTATGCAGGTGTGGAAGGCTCGGGCAGCGCTCAAGAAGAAGCGTTTCCCGTTTCGGAGGGCACGCCGGTTTTTCGCGATATTGCCATTGAGGATGTTACCTGCACTGGTGCGCAAACTGCGCTTGTTGTGAACGGACTTCCCGAAATGCCGCTGGAGAATGTCCGAATTCGTAACTTTCAGGCGGTTTCCCATCGGGGTGTCATCGTGCATTATGCGAATAAATTGGTGCTGGAAAGGCTGCATTTGCAAACAAACGAGGGCCCTGTGATCAAGCTGCATCAATGCAAGGATGTGGAGCTTAAGAAGCTCGGCAATCCCGGCTCGGCGACAGGCGAAAGCATGCTCATTGTCACGGGGGCGGACTCCGATAACATCCGTTATGATGAAAAAGAAGGAATGGCTGTATGAATATGCAGCAGATAACCTATGCGCTCTAAACAACTTCATCGCATTTAATCGGCTATCAAACGACGAAAAAACCCTTATTCCGTAAGGGTTTTTTCGTCGTGAAGACCAAAAGTTATCTGAACTGCATAGTTTGAAGCTGCACATTCTGATATTGTAAGCGATATCATAAGAGGTTCATTGCTTGATGGCTCTGTATGAATATGTAATACTAGTAATATTTCCAATCGGAAGGTTGTGTGGATCTTGCACAAATATTTGCTTCGGCTGCTGGGGTTCAGTCTGATCCTGGGTGCGCTTCCTACCGTTTTTATCGGCATTGCTTCGTATTACATAGCAACTCAGGATGTTGAAGCGAAAGTCAACGAGGCTAATATGCAATTGCTGCTGCAAAAACAATTGCGCGTGGAACAGACAGTTAAATCGCTTGAAGTAACCTCCTTGCAATTTATAAATTCCGCACTTGTCAAAGAAGTGATGAACGAATCTCTGACGGGTGATGATTTTATCCGGGTACGAGAAGTGATGACGGGGCTGTATAATCTGCAGGCCAAAGCGGTGATCAGCGAAGCTTATCTCGTGAACTTGGAGAAAGGCTGGGCGGTTACTTTAGATAAACTGAAGCAGGTTGATCGTCTGGAAAATAAAAATGAATTGATGCTGTATGCCAAACAGCCAGAGAGCTTGTTTTGGAATACACATTTGTTGAATCAAGTTCAATCAACTGGTGGAGATGCGCAGGGTGACGGCCAAGAAACGGGGCCAGCCAATACGCTCAGTCTCATCTACAAGATTCCCATTGTCCCCAAAACCAACTCCCCTAAAGGGATGCTGGTCGTGCAAGTCTCTACCGATGAAATACGCGGTGGACTTGCCTCAAACAACCAATTGGGGACGAATTATGTGCTCGATCAGAAGGGGAACGCCTTTTTATCCACGCCTGAGGATCAAGCGGCTTTCCGTGAGATTAACACAATTATTACGAATAAAATTAGCGGCGACACGGATAAACGCGGTTTTTTCAAAGCAAAAGTCGGAGAAGAGCAGGTGGGGGTCAGCTATCTATCCTCAGGGTATAACGCTTGGACCTTCGTTTCGGTTGTCTCCATCTCTGAAATGACGCAGGCGAGCAAAAAAATCGGCTTGCTCACGGCAGCAGCCTGTGCGTTAATCCTGCTTATCGTTCTGGCTTTTGCATTTTACGGAAGTAAACGCATGTATTCCCCTATACGTAATTTGCTCGAGGTAACAAGCTCGTATGAAGTGGAGCCGACGGCGAATAACCACACAGCACGGCGAGACGAGTTGGCTTATATTCAAGAGAAATTTCAGTCGCTAGCGGTATCGCGCGGACGTTTGGAGAAGCAAATGCAGGGCCAGTCGGTGCATTTGAAGGAGTTTTTCGTGCTGAAGCTGTTTACAGGGCAAATTTCTGACGAGGATTTCACGCATCGCTCGCAAATGTATGGTTTCCCGACGGAATGGAGCTCCCTCGGCGTTCTGACCTTGCAAGTCGATCAACTGCAAGAAACACGCTACCAAGAGCAGGATCGCGAGCTGCTGCTGTTCGCCATTAACAACATTGTTGGCGAGCTGCTGCCTGTTCACACCCGGTTCAGCCCAATCCTGCTGGGCGAATCGCAGGTTACCTTACTGTCGCTGGATACGACAGACCCCGAGGAACTGAAGCTGAAATTTTACCAAACAGCAGAGCTTATTAAGTCAACGGTGGGGAAATACCTCCAGCTGCAGGTCAGTGTCGGCATCAGCAAACCGTACCACAAGCTGTCTGAAACCGTGAAAGCATACGGTGAAAGCCTCGTGGCTTTGAAATGCCGAATAAGTCTAGGTCCTGATATTATCGTTCATTTTGAAGACATTGAAAGCAGCGAACGAGCGGAATCAGCTGTTTACTCGCATTTGAAGCTTATGGAAGACCAGCTGCTGCAAGCGCTAAAGGATGTACAGCTCGATAAAGCGATGGAAGTGTTCCAAACCTATTTATCTACGCTGCTGAATAAAGACGGCTTTCTCCACGAACATCATATTCTTCTCTTGCAGCTGATGTCCCGGATTTTGACAGTCGTACAGGATCAGGGCATTTCGGTGAAAAAGGTGTTGGACGGCGATTCCGCTGTGGAACGCTTGCTCAAACTCCAAACGAGAGATGACATTGCGATTTGGTTTCAAACGAGATTGTTTGCGCCTATTATCGTGATTTTATCGGAGAAGGCAGATTCACAGTATTTGAACATCGCCGACCGGTTGGTTCGGATCATTCATGATCAGTACGATCAAGATATTACATTGGAGTCCTGTGCAGCAGCGCTGAACTTCCATCCCGTATATTTAAGCCGTGTTTTCAAAAGAGAAATGGGCATCCCTTTTAGCGATTACTTATCGGATTATCGGATGAATATGGCCAAAGTGATGCTCGAAACGACCACATTGAAAATTTCTGAAATCGGCGAAAAGCTGCAGTATAAAAATATCAGCGCCTTCATTCGCAACTTCCGCAAAACGTTCGGCATGACACCCGGCAGCTACCGCGAGTTGTTTGATAGCAATAAATAAAAAAAGCTGTTTCCATGAGTGATGATGATCACTTTAGGAAATAGCTTTTTTAGTTTTCTGTTGCATACGCCGGGTTATGCAGGAGGTATTGCAGTATTTTATGGCGATGAGACCTGGGCTATTCATGGGCGGAATGAATAAGTTGTCTGCTAGGTATTTCTATCTATGTAGCCATGGTCAATAATCAAGGCATATCGGTTCAAGTTGGAAGGAGAAGAGAACATGAAGGAGACTGCGCTAGAACCAGCTGCGCCCGTAACCCATGGGCAAAAGCTTCGCAGAAGTGAATGGGTTAGAGATGTAATCAGAGATAAATGGCTCTATTATATGTTGTTGCCGGGAGTTGCCTACTTTTTAATATTCAAGTATGTGCCTATGTACGGAATCGTTATGGCTTTTCAAGACTACAAGCCGCATCTCGGGTATGCGCATAGTCCATGGGTAGGGCTGAAGCATTTTCAACGATTCTTTAGCGAACCTCAGTTTTGGTTGCTGTTTCGGAATACGGTTGTATTAGCGATTTACAATTTGATCTTTTTCTTCCCCTTACCTATCGTATTGGCCTTGATGCTGAACGAGGTCCGAAAAGAACGCTTCAAGAGGTTCGTACAGACGTTGGTGTATATTCCCCATTTTGTTTCATGGGTCGTTGTAGTAGGAATATTCTACATGCTGCTTACGACGGAAAACGGGATATTGAATGAACTCTTATTCCAGCTTACAGGGCATAAAATCGCCTTCCTGATGGAGCCGGAATGGTTCAGAACGATGATCGTCTCCCAGTCCATTTGGAAAGAGGTCGGATGGGGCACCATTATTTTCTTGGCAGCACTATCTGGCGTTGACATGCAGCTCTACGAAGCCGCAAGGATGGATGGTGCAGGACGCTGGCGTCAATTATGGCACATCACGCTGCCGGCGATTTCCAGCACGATCGTTATTCTGCTTATTTTAAGGCTTGGTAACTTTCTGGACGCCGGTTTTGAGCATATTTTCCTGATGCTGACGCCAACGAACCGTGAAGTCGGTGAAGTGTTCGACACCTATGTGTATATGAAGGGGTTAAGTCAAGGTCAATACAGCTACAGTGCGGCAGTAGGTCTGTTTAAATCACTGGTCGGACTCATACTCGTATTGGGCTCAAATTGGATGGCCAAAAAATTCGGTCAAGAGGGCGTTTATTGACGCCGCTTGAGAGGAAGGGTGCACGACATGCAACATTATGATAAAACGCTTGGAAATCGCATTTTCAATCTTGTAAATTACAGCCTGCTGCTAATTATTGCTTTAGTCTGTGTATTGCCGTTTGTTTACGTCTTGGCTGTATCCTTCACAAGCCCGTCTGAGGTCGCCAAGGGTGGTATGATTTTGTTCCCAAAAGAGTGGTCTCTGTCTGCATACAGGTACATTTTTTCCACGGACACCTTGCTCCGCAGCCTCGGAGTTTCGATCTATATTACCGTAGTCGGTACGATTATCAATCTTATTTTTACCGCTTTAATGGCGTATCCATTGGCAAAATCCAAGCTTAGAGGGCGTCAAACGATCCTTCTTGGCGTGCTGTTCACGATGCTGTTCAGCGGAGGCATGATCCCTACTTATTTCGTCGTCAAAGGATTGCATCTTACGAATACGTTATGGTCTTTGATGATTCCAAGCGCCATCAGCGCCTTTAATTTAATTGTGCTCAAAAACTTCTTTCAGCAAATTCCCGACGGGTTAGAGGATTCAGCCAAGATCGACGGCTGTAACGATATGGGCGTGCTCTTCCGTATTGTACTGCCGCTTTCGATGCCGGCGATGGCGACGTTCGCACTCTTTTATTCCGTTACGCATTGGAACCAATTTTTTAACGCGATTCTCTACATCAATGATAATGGCAAATGGCCGATTCAAGTCTTATTGCGAGAAATCATTATGTTGGCGCAAAGCCGGATCGGCGATTCAGGGTTTGATGAGGCCAATATTCAACCGCTGACCATTCGGATGGCCGTAATCGTGTTTGCGACGCTTCCGATTCTGCTGGTGTATCCGTTTTTGCAGAAGCATTTTACGAAAGGCGTATTGCTTGGCTCTGTAAAAGGGTAGGTGATCAAGCTATTTATGCTCTGCTTGTTTCCCAGAGGAGGTAGGCGGAGTTTGAAAATAGAGTATAATAAGGGATAACGAAAGGGGAAAGCTCGATGAAAAGAAATCAAGTGGCTATGATGATGGGTACGGTATTCATGTTATCGACGGTGCTGTCTGGGTGCGGAGCCGATTCCAGTACGGATACAGGGAAGAATGGGGCACAAAGCACGGCGGTATCGGAGGATAAGACGCCATTTCCACTCACTTTAGTCGTGAATCAAGTAGGCGAAGTCCCGGCAAAAGACAATGACATCGAGAAAGCGATCAAAGCCTATACGAATACAAATTTACAAATCCAGTGGATACCGGCTTCCGCCTACGATGAGAAAGTCAATGTTATGATTGCCTCCGGCGAGCTCCCTAAGCTGATTAAGCTGAATTACAATAATCCAAGCATGATCAGTTCCTTGAAGTCCGACCTATTCTGGGAGATCGGGCCTTATCTGAAAGATTATAAAAACCTGCAGGCGCAGAACAAGCTGTTTTACGATAATATCGCCGTCGATGGTAAAATTTATGGCGTTCCGCTCTACCGTGATCTAGGGCGCGCTGTCATTCACTACCGTAAGGATTGGCTCGATGCGCTGCACCTCCAGTCCCCCAAAACATTGGACGATTGGTATAACGTTATTAAAGCGCTTACGCTCAATGATCCGGATAAAAACGGGAAAAATGACACGTACGGCATGATGCTGGAGAAAAAATATAACCAGGATGTCAGCTCCACCTTGACTCGTATTTCGGTTTCCCAAGGCGGGCCGACGAAATGGAAGGTAGAAAAAGGCGTGTTTACACCCGAGTTTGTGACCGAGCCTTTCTTTGAAACGATGAAATTATTTAAACGATTATATGATGAAAAACTGATCAATCAGGATTTCCCTGTCGTCGATACGACAGAAGTGGATAAAGCTTATGAGTCTGGCCGTGCGGGCATACGAATTTCCGGCGGAAATGCGCAAAGCTGGCAGGATAAAATCGTGAAGGTCGTTCCGAGCGCGGTGATCGAGGCTGCTGCAGTGGAAGGTGCGAATGGCCGCCGGGTTCCCGGGGAAAGCGGCAATGCCGGCTTCCTGGCGATTCCTAAGTCTTCCGTGAAAACAGAAGCCGAGTTCAAGAAGGTACTCTCCTTTGTTGACAAGCTGCTTGATCCGCAAATGGCGAACTTAATCGTTAAGGGTGTGGAAGGCAAGCACTATGCGGATAAGGGCGAATTTACAGAGCCGCTTGACCGCGACGCGGATTTGAAAGAAGTGAAGCCATACCGGGATACGCTGCCTCAACGTGGAGAGAGCTACAATGTTGCTAAGGCGATGAAGCAGCCGGACCTGTTCCGCAGAAGCCAGCAGATCGGCCAGTCCAATGAACAGTTTATCGTGCCGAATCCGGCCTTGACGCTTAACTCAGATACGTTCTCGGAACGCGGCAAGGAGTTGGAGCAGATGATTACTGACGCTGAGACCAAATTCATCATGGGCAAGATCGATGAGGCGGGCTGGAAGGCTGAAATTGAGAAGTGGAAGACGGCGGGCGGCAATAAAATGATTCAAGAGTATCAAGAATCATATGCCCAGAGTCAAAAGAAATAAGCTGCGGTCATGCTCCGCGGTTATGGGTAGAAGTAGCGAAAAAGACCTAGCGGATATCCGCTAGGTCTTTCTGTTTGCTGGTAGGACCTATGGTCCGCTAATTTCCCGAAACTAGCCATCTGGCGGATCGTAAGGAACTAGGGACCGCTATTTCGCCAATGTATGCCCAATTGAAGGCATCTTGGAGCAAATAAGCCCCCGTAGTTTCCTCTGGCACTTGAAAACAGACCCAAGAGTAGAGATCCTACTCCTGGGTCTGCCTTATTCTACAGCCTTACCGCTAAGCGCGACTCGCCAGGTTCAGGCGTTAGCACGATACCGCTTGGAGAATCATTCCAAGCTGCGCCTTCTACGGCCGTGACTTCATGAATGCCTCTTAGAACGAGGGTATACGGCTTCGTTGCACCTTGAATGAAGAAGCGAACTTCTTCATTCCGGCGAATAGCTTTCACCGTTACTTGCAGCTCACCTTGCAAGCTATACAGCGACGTCGAAGCGCTGGCGCCTTCCTGCAGTTCAAATAAATGAAGCGATACGCCATCCGCATAGTCGTAATCGGGCTTCTGATCGTTCGCTCCGATGGCGAGCAGCGAATTCGGCTTAACAAGCAATGGCAGCGTCATATATCCATGGGTTTCTTCCTGCCATTTCCCGCCTTCAATGACTTGTCCGCCAAAGAAGTCGGTCCAGCGTCCTTCCGGCACATAGTACATCGCATGTCCGCGATCATTAAAGATCGGAGCTACGAGCAAATTGTCGCCCAACATGTACTGCGTATCCAAGTAATGCGTAGACGGGTCCCCTGGGAAATCGAGGACCATCGCGCGCATCATCGGAATCCCTAACTCTGTGGATTGGATAGCACTTTCGAACAGATAGGGCATTAGCGTGCTTTTGAGTTTTGTAAAATGCCGGAGCACATCGACTGCTTCCTCGTCAAACAGCCATGGAACTCGATAGGATTCGTTGCCATGCAGGCGACTGTGAGAGGACAGCAGGCCAAAGGCGACCCAGCGCTTATAAATGTCAGGCGGCGCCGTCCGTTCAAAGCCGCTGATGTCGTGGCTCCAGAAGCCAAAGCCGGACAAACCGAGCGAAAGGCCTCCGCGCAGCGACTCCGCCATGGAGTCATAATTGGCCGAGCAGTCGCCGCCCCAGTGAACCGGAAATTGCTGTCCACCTGCGGTGGCCGAGCGGGCAAACAACATGGCCTCATTTTTGCCGAGTTTTTCTTCTAATACTTCAAACACAGCCTTGTTATACAGGAACGTATAGTAGTTGTGCATTTTATACGGATCAGAACCATCGTAGTATTTGACATCGGTTGGGATGCGTTCGCCAAAGTCGGTTTTGAAGCAGTCCACACCCATATCGATCAGCCTTCTTAAGTGGCCTTTGTACCACTCGGTTGCCTCCGGATTCGTGAAATCCACAAGCCCCATCCCCGCTTGCCACAGATCCCACTGCCAGACGTCATCCTCCAAGGTTTTGACTAGGTAGCCGTTCTCCATGCCCTCTTGAAAGAGTGGCGACTTCTGGCCAATGTAGGAGTTGATCCATACACAGATTTTGAGACCTTTGTCTTTTAAACGTTTCAGCATGCCGACCGGATCAGGGAACATATCGGCATCCCATTCAAAGTTGGTCCATTGATACTCCTTCATCCAGAAGCAGTCGAAATGGAAGACATGAAGCGGAAGGTCGCGTTCGATCATACCGTCAATGAAACTGTTCACGGTTGCTTCGTCATAATCCGTTGTGAATGAGGTTGTTAACCACAAGCCGAACGACCAAGCCGGCGGCAGAGCGGGCTTTCCGGTCAACTTCGTGTAATTATTCAGAACATCCTTCAGGGTATGGCCGCCGACAATGAAATACTCAACACTTTCGCCGGGTACGCTGAATTGGACCTTGGAGACGACCTCAGAGCCGACCTCGAATGAGACATGTTCAGAATGATTGACGAACACGCCGTAGCCCTTACTTGATAAGTAAAAGGGAACATTTTTGTAGGCTTGCTCACTGCTGGTACCGCCGTCTTCATTCCAAATGTCTACCGTTTGCCCATTTTTCACGAAAGGGGTAAAGCGTTCTCCAAGCCCGTAAATGTGCTCGCCTACACCAAGTTCCAGCTGTTCACGAAAGTAGACCTCTTTGTTATCAGTCGTAATGTGACCTGCGCCTTTGCTGTTGGAGCCGGTCAGTCGTTTATCCTCGAAGAAGAACTCGGTTCCCCAAGTATCCTTTTTATTTATTTTTACGCTTAAATGGCCGGATTTCATCGTCACATGATCGCTGCTCTCAGCGATAGAAACTGGTGTCTGCGGATTATCAAATAATTCAAAAGCGGGCCCGTTCGAACGCTTGCCTGCATGATGAGTCCAGCGTACACGGATGACATCCGGCATAGGCGTGCTGAACTCACAAGTTAGCATGGCGCCATTTAAAGTATCGCCTTTTCGCTGTATCCTCCGGGCGGCCGTATAAACCGTGAGACTGCTGCCTTTTTGCTCCACATCGCGGACATCGATAGGATTCAGAACCGTATATCCTTCCTTCGCCATCCAATAACCGTTAGAAAATTTCATTGCCATCAGCCCTCCGTTGTATTTTAATATAAGTATATTGATTTATAAAACGGTTTCCTTTCGTTATATTGCTGAAATATATCAGTATTTTGACACGACAGCTAATTTTGAAAAGGAGGAACTAACGCTATGCAGCAAGCTCATTTAAAAGAGGACCGCATTCACGGTGATCCGCTTTATCCGATTCGCGTGTATGAAATCTGTTGTCAGCCAGGGGAAGAGCTGCTAGAGCTCCATTGGCATGATGAATTGGAGCTGCTCATGCTCACGAAAGGAAAGGCGGTATTCCGCGTTTCGATGGATGATTATGAATTGGAAGCCGGGGACGCGATATTCGTGAATGCCGGCCAGCTTCATTCCGGTTACATCGCCTCAGACGAAGAATGCTGCTTCACTGCCGTGGTGTTTCATCCGGATATTGTGGGAGGCGGGCGGTTTGATCTTGTTCGCGAGAAATATATAACACCCCTGATCCAGCAAAAATATGTCATTCCTGCACTTATCTCGCGCCATACCGCAGTGGAGAAGGAGCTGCTTGAACTGCTGCTGCAAGTATTTGATTTAAACCTAAATGAAAAGCCTTTATACGAACTATATACAAAAGGGCTGCTCCAATTGATGATTTCAAAGCTCATCATGCTGGGAGGACCTACCTTTCGCGAGCTTCCGCCTGCCGTCAGCCCTACGCACATTGACCGGCTAAAGTTGATTATTGAATATATTCAATTGAACTATAGCGGGCCCATCCGCTTGGAGGATCTAGCTTCGCTTGTTTCTTTCAGCGAGTCTTATTTCTGCCGATATTTTAAAAATTTTACGGGAAAAAGCCCGCTGGAGTACTTAAACCAAGTACGGGCGCAGCGAGCGGCTTTCCTATTGAAGGACACCGATAAGAAAATTACGGAAATTTCGCTGGATGTCGGGTTTAATACACTGAGTTATTTTATTGGCGTGTTTAAAGCGCATTTCGGCTGCACACCGTCGGAATATCGGAGAACTCATAGCTAAGCAGGAGAAGATGGACGGAGGTGAAGTCATTTGTTTGGAAAGCTGCGGGACAATATAAGGTCGTTTATGTATGATTATTTAACGCTAAAGAAAAGGATTTTTATTATCTTCCTTTGCAGTACGCTGATTCCGTTTATCTGCATCGTTCTAATCTCTTATTACACGATCTACTCAATCCTGACGAACAAGATTCAGAACGGTATTCAAAGCAACTTAAAGCAAGTGGAGCTTTCCTTAGAGAGTACGATCAGCAATTTGAATCATGTTTCTCAGCAGCTTGCTTTTGCAGGAAGTGTAGGGAAAAAGCTGGATCAAATGTTAGCGCTCCCAACAAGTCAATCTTTTGAACGGTCTCAAATGATTAGCAATTTAAAGGATGAATTAAGTCTGGTTACTTTTACGAATCCGAATATTGGTCTAACTTTGTATTATTTTCAAAATGATCATACATATGATCTCGAAAATGTGGGAGTTAAGGACAATTTTTCCCCGGAAAAGCTGCCCTTGCTGGCTGAATACTCCGGAATTTCTTATTATGGGCCTCATATTAGCAATAATCGTTTTGATAATAATTTTGTGTTATCAGCGCTTAGAAAAGTAGATTTACCGCAGCGTGATGATGTCTTCGTATACATTGAAACTGGCTTTCATCTTACTCAAAATATTTTGAATACCGATCAATTCGGTGGCGGAAATTATCATATTTTCCTGGATAATAATGGCCGAATCGCTTTTAGCGAGCTGCCGAATACGTTTGTAAAAGACACGATATTCCCCAATTTTTCCAATGATAAAACGTATGGCAAGCAGAATGAATATTATTGGTTTCGGCAGGCCAGCAATCAAGGCTGGAGCATCGTGTCGGTCATCCCGAAAAGGGACTACAATAAAGAAATGAATCAATGGTTCTTTCAAATCTTATTGTTTGCGCTCATTTTTCTGGGGCTGAGTCTGCTGATGGCCTGGCTTTTATGGAAAATGGTCTATCTCCCTTTGAACGGATTTAATCGAGAAATCAAATTGATGGCGCAGAATCGTACGCAAGCCGTCACCGTTAGAACCAAAATACCGGAGTTTGACTTCCTTTTGAACCAGTTCAGGCAAATGAAAGAACAAATTTGGAATTTATTCGCCGAGGTTGAACGCAAAGAGAAGCGGAGAGTGGATCTTGAAGTCGAAAAACTGCTCTATCAAATAAATCCCCATTTTCTCATGAATACGTTGGATACGGTGCATTGGTTAGCTGTTATGAACGGACAGAATGAAATCGACCGTCTTGTTTCGTCGCTCAATAAGCTGCTCCACTATAATTTAGGCAAGCTTGGTACGGCTTCAACGATACATGAAGAAATCGAAGCTTTAAAACAGTATTTAACTCTTCAACAAATTCGCTATGATTTTAAGTTTGATGTGCAGATGCATGTGGATGAAGAAGTATGGAGCATGCCAGTCCCTCGTTTCATCCTTCAGCCGCTGGTGGAAAATTCCCTCTACCATGGGTTAAGCGATGACGGATATATACGGGTAGATGTCAATTTAACGAATGCGATTCTGGTCTCTATTCAGGATAACGGTTCAGGCATGTCGGAAGAAACGATTCATCACCTCTTGCATAATTCGGAAATTGAAAACAAAAAAGTCGGGATGGGCATTGGGTTAAATTATGTCAAGCGAATGCTCGAATCGCAATATGGCGATCAGGCGGAGCTGCGCATTCAGAGTGTGATTGGCAAAGGGACAACCATATTCGTAACGATTCCTATTTCGGAGGTGAACCGCCATCATGATTAAAGTGATGATTGTCGATGATGATAAATTGGTTCGTAAAGGACTAATGTCTGCGATGCCTTGGCGCGATTTTGATATGGAGGTTGTCGGGGAAGCGAGCAATGGCGAGAAAGCGTTAGAATTTATAGCCGCCAATGCGGTAGATTTACTGCTAACGGATTTAGCGATGCCCGTCATGTCCGGGATTGAATTGTTAAAAATTGTGCGCAAGCAATATCCAAGCATGTATACGGTCGTGCTCACCTTCCATCAGGATTTTGAGTATATCCAAGAGGCGCTGAGACTTGGGGCTATTGATTATATTGCGAAGGTTCAGCTTGAAAAAGAGCGCTTTGAAGAAGTGCTGGGAAGAATTCATAAGCGAATTCTGGAGGAGCAAAAGCACGCTCCACAGTCCGATCTTTTCTATGAGGGTTCCTTCACACAAGACGAGGATATTCAGGGAAATGTCCAGACAGAGAGAGCCGGCAACGAGATAGACCGAGTGAAGGAACAATGGTCGGGGCACGAATGGATTAGCCAAGATCATCTATTTAGAGCTCAGGTCCTTCAGTTGAAGCAAATGCGTTTGCCTCAAACGAAGCTGATTGGACTGTTGTATGCGTTAACGGATAAATGGAATCTGTTGTTCAATCCTGTTCATATGGCGAAAATTGGGCTCCCGGATACCTTTGAAAGCTGGCAGGGGGTAGAGGAATGGCTAACGGCGACTCGTGATATGATCCGTAAGGCTAAGGACAAACCTGCCTTCTCGCAAGAGGTTGTGGAAAGTATCATGAAAGCTGTGCACATCGTCAATGGAGAAATCCAGGAGCAGATTACGGCCGCAATGATTGCGAAGCGGGTGAATATGAGCAGAAGCTATTTCAGCCAATGTTTCAAAGAAATTATCGGCATTAATTTTAGCGAGTATTTACGCAACCATCGAATCGACAAAGCCAAGGAGTATCTGCTTTATACGAACAAAACGATTCTGTGGATTGCTGAACATGTTGGCTATATGGATGAGAAATATTTCAGCCGTACCTTTCGGGAGCAAACAGGCGTACTGCCAAGCGAATATCGATTGAAGGGTGCAGTAGGTAGAAAAATGTCCGAAAACTAGGGGGTCAAATGCTGAAAATGCCTGAGAAAAAAGCGAAGGCCGGAAAATTCTCGGTCATTTTCCCAACTAATTGTGTAACCGTTTTCCATCCTAGTACCGTAACGGTTTATGGTACTTTTAGGGTGTAGACAAATTCTTAAAGCGAAAGAAGGGGATTTATATGAGCAAGCCTAAAAAAAGCATGCTGCTTTTACTTGCAGGGATGCTAGTTGTATTATCTGCATGTTCAGAGGCCAATACGGCTAAGGAATCACCCAAAGCTTCAACAGCACCGGCGCAAACGGGTGCAGCACAGACGGCCTCAACACAAACGGAGGCAGGTCCTTTCACCAAATCGGCCAAACCGATTACGATTAAAATCGGCAAAGATGTAGACGCAGCGGACAAGAGCTTGCCGGCCGGAGACTCGCCGGAAAGCAACCAATATACCCGCTATATCAAAGACAATTTGAATATCGATACCAAAATTGTTTGGCAAGCGGCTAGCGGGAAGGATTACGATCAGAAGGTTAATTTATCGATCGCCAGCAATGATTTGCCGGATGCGTTAGTCGTGAAGGATACGCAGTTCAGACAAATGGTGAAAAGCGGTCAGCTCGCGGATCTGACAGAGGTTTATAACAAATATGCCTCGCCTGCGATCAAGCATATCATTGAAACGACGCAAGGTCTCGCGCTTAAATCTGTCACCGTTGATGGGAAAATGTATGCCCTTCCGAACGTCACGACGGAATCTGACATGGTTCATATGATGTGGATTCGCAAGGATTGGCTGGATAAATTAGGCCTTCAACCGCCGAAGACGATGGATGATCTGGAGAAGGTCGCCAAAGCCTTCGTTGAACAAGATCCGGACGGGAACGGCAAAGCGGATACCATAGGCATTACGGGACCGCAACTAGGCGGCTTGTTGAATGCGGATTTTATCAATCCTAATAACAATAACTATGGCTTCGATCCCATCTTCGCTTCCTTCCATTCCTATCCGGGATTTTGGCTAAAAGGCGCTGACGGAAAAACAACGTACGGTTCCCTGCAGCCAAAAACGAAGCAAGCACTCTCGAAATTGCGTGATCTTTACTCCAAAGGCTTGATCGACAAGGAAATGACCATTCGTAAGGATGCTCAGGAGTTGATCAAAAATGGAACTTCCGGCATTTACTTCGGCCTATGGTGGGCTGGCGGTTATGGTCCATTAGCGGATGCCATCAAAAATAATCCGAAGGCGAACTGGCAAGCCTACACGGCTCCTCTGGATGTGAACGGTGAATTTACACCGCACATGGGGAACCCGTCGAATCAATATCTCGTTGTTCGCAAAGGTTACGAGCATCCGGAAGCCGCCATTCAAATGGAAAATTTATTGCTGCGCGATGAATCCAAATTCGATGTCAAAGTGAACATTGGCAACTATCCGCTCCGTATCGTGTTTGCTCCAATGGATGAAATGGATGTCACCTACAAGATGATGAAAGAAGTGCTGGCCGGCACGAAGAAACCGGAGGATTTGGACCTCCCCGGCTACAAATTGCTGAAAGCTGACGCGGAAAAAGTGAAAAAGGTGAAGCTAGAGCCGTATGACAAGTATGATATTCAATACTGGGATCCGAACGCAGATTTAGGGGCATGGAAACGGTTGTATTCAACCTTTGTGGGCATATCGCCGCTGCAGCAGCCGTTTAAGAAAACGTATAGCGTGACGTATGCCCAAACGAAAACGATGGAGAGCAGATGGGCTGCCCTTGATAAGTTAGAGAAAGAAACGTTCCTCAAGATTATTATGGGGGCTGCCCCGCTGGATACATTTGATAAGTTCGTTGAAGATTGGAAAAAGCAGGGCGGAGATCAAATTTTGGCTGAAATCGATGCGAACTTGAAGTAGTTAGCTCACACCCAGGCGTCAGAATACTCTGGCGCCTTTCCCTTAACAACAATGAATGGAAGTGATTGATAGCATGGTTACGAAGGGATTTGCCAAACATTACTATCTCATGCTTCTTCCTGGTTTTATATGGTTGACGCTGTTTAGTATCGTGCCGATGTTCGGCATTGTGATTGCTTTCCAGGATTTTAATCCAGGTCTAGGCATCCTTCACTCCGAATGGATCGGCTTGGAAAATTTTAAGTATATGTTTTCATTGAATGATAGTAAAACGGTATTTTTTAATACCTTATTTATTGCCGTCATGAAAATTATCGCGAACATGATTGTTCCGCTGATCTTCGCGTTATTGCTGAATGAGCTGCGCATCGCGGTTTTGAAAAAATGGGTACAGACGATTGTGTATTTACCGCACTTTTTATCTTGGGTTATTCTTTCCGGTATTTTGCTCGACATATTGTCCTACAAAGGGCCTGTTAACGGGTTGTTGGCTATATTCGGCATAAGTCCTACCTTGTTTTTCGGGAAGGCGGAATGGTTTCCTTTTATCATTGTCGGAAGTGATGTTTGGAAGGAATTTGGCTTTAATACGATTATCTTTTTGGCGGCTTTAACGGGGATTAACCCTGCTCTCTATGAAGCGGCCGCCATTGACGGCGCCACGCGCTGGCAGCGTTTGCTGCATGTCACGCTTCCCGGTATGATGACAACGGTCATTTTACTTTCAGTACTAAGCTTAGGGAATGTCTTGAATGCCGGCTTTGACCAAATATTCAATCTCTACAATCCACTTGTGTATTCAAGCGGGGATATTATTGACACTTGGGTATATCGGACAGGTTTATTGAATCTGCAGTACGGGCTGGCAACAGCAATGGGGCTTTTAAAATCCGTCATTAGTTTTGTTTTAATTACCACTTCCTATTTTTTAGCTGCTAAGTTTGCAAATTATCGTATTTTTTAATATAAAGGAGCAGAATTATGGTCAGAGAAACAACAATGGGCTCCAGAGCATTTGATCTTTTCCTTATCGTGCTGTTGGTTGGCATCGCTCTTTTATGCGTGCTTCCTTTGTGGTACACATTGGCTGTCTCGTTAAGCGATAATGCGGCAGCGTCCTCGGGCAGAGTGAGTTTCTGGCCGGTAGGATTTAACTTGAATTCGTATCATGAAATTATGGGCGACAGTAAATTTTTCAATTCATTTTGGATTTCGATACAGCGTGTTGTGCTGGGATCTAGTCTTAACTTTGTCATTATTGTGCTGATGGGCTACCCGTTATCCAAAAATGCGAAAGACTTGCCATATCGAAATGTGCTGATGTGGATTTTGGTATTCACCATGCTTTTTAATGGCGGCTTAATTCCTTGGTATCAAACGGTTAAATCGTTAGGCTTGATTAATAATATTTGGGCGCTTGTCCTTGGGAACAGCGTTCCAATATTCAGTGTCATATTGGTGATTAACTATTTCCGTAATTTGCCTAAGGAGCTGGAGGAGGCGGCACTTGTAGATGGTGCGGGTCCTTGGTATATGCTTGTTAAAATATTCATCCCGCTGGCGGTGCCCGTATTGGCAACCGTAACCTTGTTCAGTATCGTGTATCATTGGAACGAGTTTTTTAACGGCCTGGTGCTCATGTCGAATGCGGATCATTATCCCTTACAAACGTACATTCAGCAGCTGGTTGTCATTGTGGACGCCAACACGATGACTGCGGAACAAATTCAGAAGATGAGTGAGCTCTCCAATCAGACATTGAATGCGGCCAAAATTTTTATTGCCATGATTCCGGTTCTTGTCATTTATCCGTTTCTGCAGCGCTTTTTTATTCATGGGATTACGCTTGGATCTGTCAAAGAATAAGGGTACGGGGATTTTTTACAATATTTTCATAAGAAATTGATGCGTGGATAACAAAGTAAGGATATGCTTAGCTTATAAATACAAAAGAATACTCAGGGTATGAGTCCAGGAGAAAACCCTTTTATTCAGTAAATGAAAAGTGCGCCCGTAAGGTGGGTGTGTACTTTCCGTTTGATGAATGAGGGTTTTTTTGTGTTTTGGAAACATCATAAAAAGCCGAAAGGAATGAAGAGCGAAGTGAAAACAATGTCCACAAGGGTTCTAGGTATTGTAACAATAACGACTTTAATCAGCGGCCTTTTTCAACCAAACGCATGGGCAGCCCAACCTCTTGCAGGAGAAACAGGAAGAAAGGCGATGGAGGTCAACAAAACGTTAACGGCTCCAATCATTGATGGCAACCTGGACGAATCGATTTGGAAAATGGATCAGCCATTAAGCGTTCAAGTTGGACAAGGCTCATTCAAAGCGTCGAAATTCGGACTGCTGTGGGATAATCAGTACTTATATATCGGGGTGAAGGCTGACGACGACACGCTGTTGACCGGTCAATCCGGCAACTGGTTCGAGCAAGACAATATTAACGTTTTTCTTGATCCGAGTCAGCACCAGTCTGCCCCTTTTACCAATAATGATATGCAGATTGGTGTCATGTATCAGCCTGGGACAACAACTCCCGAATTTCATTTCGGTGCTGCACTGAACAATCATGCCGGCAAAGATGAGAAAAAAATACTCCGGGCGATAAATAAAACGGCTTCCGGATGGTCTACAGAGATCGCTGTGCCGTGGGACATGCTTAATTTTGATCCTGTGATACAGAAGCAGTTGGGACTGGAAATTGGAACGACGGATCGGTACGGGTCAACGACGGCAGAGCAAAGATCAAGTTATTGGAGCGCCTTCCAATCCTCCTCCTTCTGGAATGATACCTCAGGTTACGGCACGCTTAAGCTGATCGATACATCGCCAGTCGCAGGAAGTCCGAATCCGGTGCTCTTGGAAGAGAATTTCGACACTTATGCGACCGGTACAGTACCTCAGAATTGGCTATCCGATGTGAATGCGGGCAGCCCTTCCTTTACAGTTGTGCAGGATACTTATGGCAATGGCCGTATGACCTTCGACGGAAATGCCTCAGGCAAGCAAAGCCGGATAATCGCTCCGGTACAATGGGATAACTATACAATTGAAGCGGATGTACGCTTCGATGGCTTTTTGAATACGGGAAGATGGGTTTCCATTATGTTCCGGGCACCTTCCAGCGGGAAGCCTCCTTATCCGCAAATGGCGATCAAACAAAACGGGACGATTGAAACGGCATACCGAAATCCGGATGGCAACTGGTTCTCTCCGACGCCGATCAGCGCGACAGGGCCTCAGCTGCTGACGAATAAGGATTACACGATGAAGGTAAGGGTATTCGACAGTAACGTTAAGCAATATTTTAAAGCTAAGAGCGACACGAACTTTACGTTGTATGGGGACAAAAATCTAGCAGCTAATGTGCTTCCAGAGAAAGGGAGAGTCGGATTTCAGGGGGACCAGAGCAAGGTATCTTTCGACAATTTGAAAGTAACCCGGATCACTGCTGATCGGCTGGATATAACGGTGCCTGCCACCTTGGAAGCATTAAGCGGCGCGGCAAGCGTGACGAGCAGCGTCTATTATTCGGATGGAATTACCGAAGCGCCGCCAGTAAATCGAGTGAAGCTGTATTCTTCTGATGAAAGTATTATCAAAATCAACAACAACCAAATGGTGCCCCTCAAGGCTGGGAAGGTAAGCATTAGAGCTGTCTACGGCAATGTGGAGGCTTCCAAAGAGATTACGGTCACGCCATCTTTGTCGGGAGTCAAGGTTGTTTCCATCAAAGGCAATGAGAGCGGCTATGTGCTGGCGACAGTCGGCGCTTCCCTAGACCTAGGCACCGTGGAGTTTCAAGCAGAATTTAACGATCTCACTACAGGTGTAGTAAAGGGCAATGAGCTAACTTGGACATCGGCCAATCCAGCGGTTGTCTTTGCAAACGGCACCCTGAAGGCGCAGCAAAAAGGTGTTTATACGATGACAGGAACAAAGGATAGCGCGTCTTTCAGTATGCTAGTGCTGGCAAAAGATGCAGGAGATACGGAGTATGTTCTGTACGAGGAAAACTTCGATCATTTGGCCGATGGTACGCTTCCTGCTGGCTGGACCCGAAAAGAAGGAACGACTGCAGCGAATGCTGCGGTAAAATCGGGGGCTTTTGAGATCAATGCGCTCGCTTCTCCGGATAATCCTTCCAGGGTGATCCTTCCATCGTTCTTAAATACATTTGGCAATTACAAAATTGAAGCGGACGTTACCCACTTGCAGGCAAATGATACGGCAAGATGGCACTCCATCATGTACCGGATTCAAAATAACGATTACCCTTATTACCAAATGGCAGTCAGGAAAGATGCCACAGCAGCAAACGGAATTGAGTTCGCCGAGAGAACGCCCGCGAATGCGTGGAATGTAATCGACAGAGGTTCCTATACGGAAGCCATTGATCCGTCCAAAATGTATCACTATACGGTAAAAACCTATGGAAATCGCGTTCAGGAAATGATTAATAACCAAATCTTCGTCGATACGGATCAAGCTTACGCCTATGCCAAAGGCGCAGTGGGCTTACAAGCGAACGGGAGCAAAATGAAGCTGGATAATATTCGCATTACCTTGCAAGAACAGGCGCTGCCTGCCATACCGAATGGCCGGTTCGTAGAAGTGACCGAGCCGGAAACCCGTATTGCGATGGCTGCATCGGTTGTAACTGAGCTTCGAAGCGCAGCAGATTTCGCGAAGCTGAATGCGCCAGAACTGCCTTCAACTGTTATTGCTCATATTGGGCAAGGTCTCAAAGTGACCGATCCGACAGGTCAAACTGAAATCAGCTCTCTGGATGCTTTCTTAGGCTATTTAAGTGAGCGCATGATTCCTGCTTTTTATGTCAAGGACGAAGCCACCGTAGATCAACTGGTCGATTATTTGAGAAAGAATAGTTGGGAAGATGTCGCTATTATTTCGGACAATGGAGAGCTTATCAAACGAGCGAGAAAAGCTTACCCCATCATCCGGGGGATTCTGGATTTTAGCGGCAAGACGAATTTGACCAAAGATAGCCTCTTGGATATACGCAGACAAACAGCGGCAAGCTTAGCTAGAGTTGCGATTTTGCCGCAATCGCTATCGACCCGAGAGAATGTAGCTTACCTTCAACAACGGATGATCATGGTATGGTCGAAGGAAGCGGCCAGCTCCGCCGAGAAGCTGGTTTCCATGCATCAACTGATTACATCAGGCGTGAATGGGATTGTGACGGATTCGCCTGCCGTGCAGTGGGAAGCATTGAAGACGTATAACCGTAACACGACGCTTATTCGCAAGCCATATATTATCGCTCATCGGGGGATGCCGGCGAATTCTCCGGAAAATACGATCGAGAGCAATCGGCTAGGTTTAGAAGCCGGCGCCGAATTCATCGAAAACGATATGTACCTTTCCAAAGACGGACGTATCGTGATTCTTCATGATGGCTCGTTGGAACGGACAACGAATGGAACAGGCTTCATCGAAAACTACACGCTTGAGGAATTGAAAAAGTTAAATGCCAATAAGCCTTATCCGAGCGGATTCCCGGATGTGAAAATCCCGACCTTGGATGAACAAATTGACCTTGCCAAGGAAAAGGGCGCGATGGTCATGGCTGAAATCAAGACAGCTACGCCAGCGCTCATAGAGGCTTATATCCAGCTGCTCAAAGATAAAGATGCGGAGGCGCTTGTGGATACGATGTCTTTCGATGCCAATCAGCTAAAGCGGATGGCCGAGCTAATGCCGGAGATGCCCCTCGGACTGTTGACCAGCGGATATGCAAACGAGACAAACGTCAAAAAATCGCTGCGTGAGACGATGAAGCTTCTTCAAGAGTTGAACGCTTCGTTTAACACGAGTTATACCGGTGTTGGCAAAAATTTCATGGAAGCGGCTAAGCACCGTGGCTTAATCATCTCCCCTTGGACATTGAATGACAAAAATGCCTTTATTCAATTTATGGGGCTTGGCGCGTTCGGGATTACGACGGACTATTCCTATTACGCGTCGGATTGGGCGGCTTCCATTCAACCTGAGAAGATGAATGTTGAGCTGACCACGGATGGAAGTACGACGTTATCGGCTGTTGTTCAGTCCTATAAAGGAACGAAAACGACGATTACACCTGATCTCGTTCTACTTGATGGCCAAGACTTAATCACATTGGACGGTGCGAAAGTAACGGCCAAGAAGCCTGGTACCGCCCATGCGCTTATGAGATATACAAGCTCCATGGACGAATCAAATAAGTATGATATTTATACGGCTCCAATAACCATACAAATAGCAGGCAAAGAAGACGGTGGCGATGGCGGTGATGACGGCGATCATGGTGATGATGGCAATGGAGGGGATCATGATTCAAATTCGGGTTCCGGTTCTACTGTCACTGACGGCAGCCAAACAACCGTCCCATCTATAGCTCCAGCTTACCTAGAGGCTAAGGAAGGAAAGCTCAACGCCTCAGAGCTGAAAGCATCTTTAAGCGCTCACTCTAAGGTAGAAGTGAAGCTTAACGGAGAAACGCTGGAAATGGAAGCCGCCGGTCTACTCGAAGCAAGCCGGGTTCAGGGGAAAACGCTGCTTGTCTCAGGTGATCACGTTTCCTATACGTTGCCATTATCGGTATTGAAGCTTGATGAATTAGCCAAGCAGCTTGGCGTCAGCATGGAGGATGTATCCATTCGCATGACACTCAAAAAATTGAGCGGGACGGATGCGGCGTCCATAGACAACGCGATAACGGCAGCCGGCAGCAAACCGCTAACGAGTGCTGTAAGCTTCGAGGTGGAAGCGGTCAGTCAAACAGGACAATCCGTTCCTGTGAAATTGGGAGCGACATATGTGTCTCGCGATATTATGTTGGATAAGGCGGTTGATCCGAAGAAAGCTACCGGTGCGCAGCTGATGCCGGGAACGAATGAGCTTCGTTTTGTGCCGACACTGTTTGTGACAAAGGATGGCAAAACCACAGCGACATTGAAACGCAGCGGGAATAGTGTGTACACTGTCGTGGAAAATAACAAAAGCTTCCATGATCTTAAAGATCATTGGGCCAAAATGGACATCGAGCTATTGGCAAATAAACTGGTTGTAGAGGGCGTAGACGATAATCGCTTTGAAGCAGATCGTTCCATCACCCGGGCAGAATTCGCAGCGTTATTAGTTCGCGCTTTGGGCTTAGATTATGCAGCATCAACGATCGACTTCAAAGATATAACGGCTAACGATTGGTTTGGCCAAGCGGTGGGTACGGCTGCTGCAGCAGGTCTGCTTAGCGGCTATGAGGACGGAACATTCCGTCCGAATAAAGAAATCACGCGTGAGGAGCAAGCGGCCATGGTCATCCGCGCGATGAAATACGCAGGTATCGATCCAAGCGTAACTTCAGCTCAGCAGGCTGCAGCGTTGGCCCCCTTTGAGGATGCTGACCGCATTGTTTGGGCGAAGGCTGAGATGGCTGCTGCTGTTCAAGCTGGGTTGATGAACGGAATGACTGCCAATACGTTAGCGTCCGATGGTTATGCAACTCGCGCTCAAACGGCTGCGATGTTGAAACGATTGTTAGTCAAAGCCAATTTTATAAATGAATAGCTAACAAAACAAAAAGCTGTTGGCATGGTTTGGATTAATACTCAGAAAACAATCCCATGCTACGATTTTGGTGCAGGTATGTTTCTTTTGGAGGTGCTCAAGATGAACCCATTCCCTATTATCGCTTCAGTCACGAAAGAGGAACAAATTCCGAAGATGCTGGAGAGTAACGTGGATCGAATCAATTTAATGACCGGGCATATTGGGAATTTGGAGTCGATTATTCGACAAGCACATGATTCGGGTAAAAAGGTTTATGTCCATACGGAAATGGTTTCTGGACTTGGCAAAGATGCTTATGCCATCAGCTATTTAGCAGATCAATTTCGTGCAGACGGTATTTTGACAACGAAATCGGCTGCGGTTACAGCTGCGAGACAAGCGGGTCTGAAAAGCATTCAACGTATTTTTGCGATCGATACGGCTGCTATTCAAACGGCGATTCGCATGATTAAAAGCAGTCAGCCTGATGAAGTTGAACTGATGCCTGGCTTAATGCCAAGAGTGATTCGCGAGCTCAAGCAAACGATTAAACAACCGTTAATCGTCGGTGGATTAATTCGCTATGAGCAAGAGATCATAGAAGCGCTGGCTAGCGGGGCTGATTTTATCTCGACAGGCGATCCTTCTATGTGGGTAAACCCATTTACAAACTCTACACACAGTTTTAATATGGCTGTGACAAAATGAAGGTATAGTTACCGTAATAACTAAATATTCAGCACCTAACTAGTGATGATGGGTTGAGAATAGGAGAAAACCCTTGTTCAGCAAAGTGCGAAAATAAGCTCGAATATAGGTAGGTCTATGTTTCGATAAGGCTTGTTTTTGCATGCTTGAACAAGGGTTTTTATTTTTGTTGAAAAAGGGGGAGAACGTTGTCAGAGCACGTGAAAAGTGAAAAAGGAAAAGCACAGAAAGGACTTCTTGCTTTCGATGGATACTTGTTTGATTTGGACGGTACGGTGTATGCCGGCCATCAAATCTTGCCAGGCGTGCTAGCGACACTGGACAAGCTGCGTAAAGAAGGGAAGTCCGTCCTGTTTGTGACGAATACGACAACACATACGCGTGAAGGCGTAAGAGAGCGCCTTTCACACTTCGGAATTACTTGTTCGGAAGAGGACATTTTAACAGCGCTATGCGTTTCTCGCATGTACTTTCAGGAGTATCTACCTGAGGCCAAAGTGTTCATGATTGGTGAGCAAGCCATGAGGAATGAACTGGAGCAATACAACGTAGAAACGACGGAAGATCCATTAAGCGCTACGCATGTTCTAGTCGGGCTCGATAAGCATTTTACGTATGAGAAATTAACGCTTGGCATGAATGCCCTTCGTAACGGAGCCCGGCTGATTGCCGCTAACCCCGATCCGTTCTGTCCGCTTGAGGATGGCGCGATACCGGATACCTGGTCATTGGTCAAAGCACTGGAGACAGCAAGTTCGCAGCCGGTTTATCAAGTGATTGGCAAACCTTCCGTTTATTACGCGAAAAAGGCATTGGAAAAGCTGAATATAGCGCCAGAAGCATGCTTGATGGTAGGCGACCGGGTTACGACAGATATTCGCTTCGGCAAGTCCAGCGGCATGTATACGGCCCTTGTTCTGACAGGAGCGGATTCTCGAAAAGACGTTACGCTGCACGGGATTGAGCCTGACTATGTGCTCGATACACTCAGCGAAATTATTGATGAATCTAGGAACTACGCGCAGTGGTAGGCACGAACCTCCGGTATTCGGAGGATACATATAAAACGAAATCTTGGGAGGATACGAACAATGAGGAAAGTATTTTTGACACTAGCTGCTGCAGCGCTTGTCACAACGGCATGCGGCCAGGGCGAAAGCACACAGAAAGCTGCACCAGCCAGCATCACAGCTTCTACGCCTGCAACGACCGTTAAACAGGATGCGAAACCTGTGGAGCTGCAGTTTTATTTTCCGGTGGCTGTCGGCGGCCCCATTACGAAATTAATCGATCAACTGGCAAATGACTTTCACCAAGAGAATCCGACGATTACAGTTAAACCCGTCTATGGAGGAAGTTATCAAGATACGATGACCAAAGTCGTCACGGCTGTACAAGGCGGGACTTCGCCAGATTTAGCGGTGCTGCTTTCAACGGATTTGTACAGCTTGCTGTCCATGAATGCGATTGAGGATCTGACACCTCGATTCAATAAAGAGTATTTTAATGGCTTTTATGAAGCTTTCATGGGCAATACGAAGTCTGGAGATACAGTGTGGAGTGTTCCTTTCCAACGCAGTACGATCGTTCTTTACTACAACAAGGATTTGTTTAAAAAAGCGGGACTTAATCCGGATAAAGCGCCGTCCAACTGGACTGAAATGCGTGAAGCTGCGAGCAAACTGACGGTGAAAGACAGTGCAGGTAAAACTTCGCAATGGGGAATTGAAATTCCAAGCACAGGCTACCAATATTGGATGCTGCAGGCACTGTCTCTTCAAACAGGCACGAACATTGTTTCAAACGACGGGAAAAATGTTTATTTTAACAAGCCTGAGGTTCAAGAAGCGCTGCAGTACTACACGGACCTGGGTCTGAAAGATAAAGTGATGCCGGAAGGCACATTGGAATGGGCGACCGTGCCATCCGATTTCATTAGCGGGAAGACGGCAATGATGTATCATACGACAGGGAACCTTACAAAAGTGAAAACAGATGCCAAATTCGACTTTGGGGTATCGTTCCTGCCAGCGAATAAGAAATACGGCTCTCCAACAGGCGGAGGCAACTTGTATGTATTCAAAAGCATTTCCGAAGATAAGAAGCAAGCTGCCGTTAAGTTTATACAATTCCTGACGCAGCCGCAGCGTGTCGCACAATGGTCGATTGATACCGGATATGTGGGAACTACAAAAGCGGCTTATGAGACCGACCTGCTCAAAAATTACGTGAAAGATTTCCCGCAAGCAGCAGTAGCCAGAGACCAGCTTCAATATGCGGACAGCGAACTATCCACGTTCCAGAATGGGCAGGTCACCAAGTTGTTTAATGACAACATCCAAGCCGCATTGCTGGGCAAGATGTCGGCGAAAGAAGCGCTGGATAAATCGCAGCAGCAGGCTGATGAGATTTTGAAAAATTTCCGCAAATAACGCAGGTGCCTGAGAAAAGTAGTTATAGAGACTATCACGGCTATGATGCCGTGATAGTTTTATCACAATATGGGGGGATCAACTTGAGACAGCTTGCGCTGCAAACAAGAAGAAAAATAAATTGGAAAGAAAATGCCTTCGCTTATGCGCTGCTTCTTCCTTCCCTTGTGCTGCTTGGTCTTTTTACTTTTTATCCAACGATAAAATCCGTATATTTAAGCTTCTTTCAATCAACGCTTTCCGTCAAGAAGTTTGTAGGATTTGAGCAATACGGGCAAGTGCTGCAAGATGAGGTATTTATAAAAGTAATGAAAAATAATCTGCTCCTCTCTGCTGGCACCGTGCCGACCAGCCTAATCCTGGCCATTTATTTGGCGGTTTTGGTGAATAACAAGCTGAAGGGAACAAGTATCCTGCGAGCTGCCTTCTTCTACCCGACTATAATCCCGATGATTGCAATTGCTAACATCTGGTTGTTCATTTATACGCCTGACTATGGTTTACTCGATAAGTTTCTAGGTTTTCTGGGATTGCCGGTACACAACTGGTTGGGGGACCCGCATTGGGTCATTTTTTCGATGATTGTCATGGTGGTTTGGAAGGAAGCCGGTTTTTTCATGATTTTCTATTTGGCCGGCTTGCAAAATATGCCGAAGGAAGTATACGAAGCCGCTGAAATAGAAGGTGCCGGCTCTTGGCAAGTATTTCGTAAAATTACATTTCCCTTGCTGATGCCGACTACCTTATTTGTCTTAATTATCGCCATAACCAACTCCTTCAAGCTGGTCGACCATTTGTATATTATGACGAAGGGTGGCCCGGACAACGCTAGTAATCTGCTCCTTTACCACATTTATGAGACCGCTTTTAGTTTCTGGGATATGGGCAGGGCATCCGTACTGACTGTTGTGCTGCTAGTTATTTTACTGGCTATTTCTATTTTCAACTATGCTTATCTGGACAAGCGCGTTCATTACTAGGAGGGAAGCTGGCTTATGTTGGCTAGAGCAATTCATCAGACTGTTGTAGTAGTATTAGGACTTATATTTCTAGTTCCCTTGGTGTGGATCATTTTCACTTCTTTTACGCCTTCCAGCGAAGTCATAACCAGAATAAACCCGTTTGCGATCGTCAGTCCGACGTTCAGCAATTACGTTGATGCGTGGGAGACCGTTCCCTTTCTGAGATACTATAGCAATACGATTATTATTGTTGGTGGAGTTTTGGTTGTACAGCTGATTACGGCAACGCTAGCTGCCTATGCATTTGCACGCTTGCGGTTTATCGGTCAGAGCCTTGTTTTTATTTTGTTTCTCGTGCAAATTATGATACCTGCAGAAGTTCTTATTTTCCCAAACTATACCATTATCAAGCAGCTTGGTTTAGTCGATACCAAATTAGCGGTCATGCTGCCGTTCTGGGCATCGTCATTCGGTGTTTTCTTGCTGCGCCAGACATTTAAGCAAATTCCGATTGAACTGGATGAAGCGTCGAAGGTGGATGGATGCCAATGGTGGCGCACCTTATGGCATGTGTATTTCCCCTCAGCCAAGCCGACTTACGTTGCGTTTGCTCTCATCTCGATCAGCACGCATTGGAGCAACTTCATGTGGCCGCTTATCGTGACGAACTCGGTGGAAAACCGCTCCCTTACGGTTGGGCTGGCTATTTTCGCCCAAACATCGGAAACCGGGGCGCAGTGGGGGATAGTGACTGCTGCAACACTTCTGGTCGTTATGCCGCTGCTGCTGGCCTTTTTCGTCTTTCAGCGTCAATTTGTAGAGAGCTTCATGCATACGGGACTTAAATAAAAACGGCTGCCTCTGTGTGAATAACCAGAGCAGCCGTTTTCCGTTTTTTAGAAGGATTGTGTCAGGTTCGGTCGTTTACTCCAAGCTGTTCAACAATCGTTTCATTTCGGGATTGAGATTTAGTATATTCATGATGACAGTAAGAGCTTCAGCACGAGTAGAAGGCCGATCCGGATAGAAGTTGCCATCGCCTGATCCGGTAATAATTCCAGCTTTTGCTGCCTCTTTAATTTGTTCCTCGGCATAAGAGCTGCCGATATCAGCGAAATGAGAGTTGCTTTCTTTTTGTATCGCGCGCATGTTTACGATGCGGCTTAAGAGGGTCACCATCTCCGCACGACTGATTGTTTCGTCTGGCCTGAAGCTCGCATCTATTGTTGCTGTTCCTGACTTGATGCCTGTAACAACGACTTTATCACCAACTTGCTTAATAGCTGCGACGGTTGGATCACTCGTGGTCCATGTCACGTTTGTATTGCTGGCCGTGGCAGGGAGGACCTTCGCGCCAAGCTCGGTCGTTTGACCTTCCCAAATCATCAGATTTGCGTTCGTTACTTCAACGCCTGTAACAGGGATGACATCACTTTCTTGTTTTTCAGCGCTTGTAAAGTTTGGCATCGTTTCTTTTGCCAATGAATCGGCAATCATGGCTGATTTTAGGCGGCAGACGGATCGCTTCCTTGGGATTCTACATGGATTTTCACAATAGGCCCATCAGAAACTATCCCTGTGTCTGAGGAAAGGACGAGTCTTGTCACGCCATTTGCTGTTTCATTGCGAAGCACCTTAACGCCGGCACTCGAAACAGAGGAACTAGGGGGCGTTATTTATCTAGCTTTTGGATATTTGACGGATAAGGGGAAACGATGGTCCGCTATTGTGGTGATTTTAGTCAGCATAATGCGATCTGATGGGAAATAAGTCCCTGTAGTTCCGTTAGGGTAGGGAAAACGGCTGATTTTGCTGAAATAGCGCCTTGTAGTTCCCTCATTGCGAAAGGTTGGAGAGATGTTGGCAGACTTCGCTAGCTTCTGGTCCCATCGCCTATCGTAAAAAAAGACATAGCAGTGTAAGTTCAGACAATGATGGAAAAACACATAGGTAGTAAAATCAAGGGATGATCAAGTGACAGTAGGAGGATAAAAGAACGGTATGAATGTGAATCTAGCCTTAAATCGACCCGTATATAACAGTTCAGAGAGCCCGAATGCCAAGGGAGGCCACGCCGTGGATGGAGAAGCGGGCACTTTTTGGCAGCCATTAAGTTTGGACCGGAAAGAAAACAACAAGGTTTGGATAACGGTTGATCTGGAAGGAGTCGTTTCGTTCAACCAAGTATGTTTGAAATTTGCTTCCGGTTTCATAAGCGGTTACAACATCGCCTATTCGGATGACAATCTCATTTGGCAAGAGGCCTATCGGAAAGCAACGTCCCAAGGAGGAGTCCGTAATACAAGTGTCGCCATATTTCCTCGAGTTATAGCGAGATATGTCAAGCTTGAGATCGAGCTTTTCGATCCCGATCGCGATTTTCAACTGATCGATTTCGCTATTTACGAGATGCCGTCGATTCCATTGGGACCTCTGTTGAGTAGAGTATATGTAACGGATGCTTCCCGGCATTCTTTTGATCAGGATGATACATTGCCGCTATTAAGGGGAGGCAGCACGAAACTGTCAGTAAAAGGCATCATGACAGACGGTACAGAGGCTGATCTGACCCATGCTGATGTTGCGATTTCCTCAACGAATCCGAATATTGCCGCGATGGATGAAACGTACACGCTATATGCGCTTAACCCAGGCATAGCTCAAGTCAAATGCGTTGTTAACCTGCATGGGGTGTCGCAAGAGAACAGCTTCTTTATCGACGTTTGCGATCCGGCTGAACAAATAGCAGATTTATGGCTCACACATTCTTCCCTGGTTATGGAAATCGGCCAACCTGCTCTTCTGTCGTTAGGGAGCGAATATCCAGTCTTGCACGTTCTGGCAAATGAGCGCATGACAGTGAAAGCATCCTTGCTCGACGATTCATCGGGCGAGATCATCTTCGAACTGCCGGAACAGGGAATCGAGCCGCAGATGGAATGCGCACTAACGTTTCCGGGCTATGCGGAGCAACCTGCGCATTATCAAATGCATGTGGAGCTGCAAATGAAGGGAAGCGTTGTATACTATGACACGTTTTATTTTACGGTTCCTGGACCTGAAGCTATTAAGGAGGGCCAGAGCCAAATCGTTTATTTGAATGAAACCGGCAAGCTTTCCTACGTACCGGATTTCAAAGGAAATCGAGTTATCGATTTTTCGAATAGCGGTTATGGAGGGGGCGGTGTCTCTTTGCCGGATGTACCAACGGTCATCAGCGTTGAACCTGTTGAGGGTGACAATACGGACCATATCCAACGGGCCATTGATACGGTCTCGGCTTTGCTGCCTTCTCCAGATGGCTTCCGAGGGGCTGTTTTCTTGAAGAAGGGCGTTTATCTGATCAGCGGGCAGCTTCGAATTTGTACGAACGGAGTCGTATTACGGGGGGGAGGCGCCGGCGAGGACGGCACTATCCTGCATGCGACTGGCACAACGAAGAGGAATTTAATTGAAATAAGAGGGACGCAGACGCCGGAGTTGTTGTCTAACACGTTAAGGTCTATAACAGATCTTTACGTTCCATCAGGCTCACGCCGCCTACATGTCGAAGATGCTTCCTGCTTCCGTCCGGGAGATACCGTGAAGGTGTTCCGAAACGGGAATGAACGATGGATTCATGCCATTGGCATGGATGCGATCCGCCAGAGACCGGTAGCAGGCGGGACTATACAATGGCCTCCGTTTCAATTGGAGTTCGATAGAGTCATCACGCATATAGAAGGTAATTGTATAACTGTCGACGCTCCTATTGCCAATGCCATTGAAAAACAATGGGGTTCTGGAGCGATCGTGAAATATAAGGATGCCGGACGCATCGAGCAAATCGGTGTGGAACATCTGCGGGTAGATGTGGCATTCGATCCAACCATTACGGAAACGAGGATTGACGGCAATGAGGGGGATATCCCTTACTTGGCCGATGAAAATCACGCCATTACTTGTGTCTACATGGACCACGTTAAGCATGCCTGGGTACGGAATCTGGTTGGTTTTCATCTGCAGCATGCGCTCGTGCAAGTTGAACGCGATACCAAATGGACGACCATTCAGGATTGTGCTGTGTATGATTTTGTAAGCATCATCACCGGTGGACGCCGTTATTCGTTTCATTTAGTAGGAGAGTTAACGTTGGTCCAGCGCTGTAAATCCACAACCGCGAGACATGCTTTTACAGTGGATTCACGGGTTGCAGGTCCGAATGTATTTATCGATTGTGAATCCCAACAGGATTATAATACCAGCGAACCGCATCACAGATGGTCGGTTGGCTGTTTGTATGACAACGTAAATGGTCGTATTCACATTCAGGATCGGGCTTGGTTAGGCAGCGGGCATGGATGGTCCGGTGCCAACTACGTCACCTGGAACACGACGAATGAGCTCGTCTCCCAGCAGCCGCCGACAGCGCAAAACTATGCCATCGGGCATGTGGGGAACAAAGGTAGGGCACTGCTGCCTAACCCTTATGATCCCAGACCAAGGCAGGAGGCCTTCTGGGAAAGCTTTGGAACGCATGTAGCTCCGCGCAGCCTATATTTGCAGCAGCTACAGGACCGCCTTGGCCCAGAGGCTGTCCGCAGCATTAGAAGCTGAACATAATCGAATCGAAGCCCGTGGGCAGCTCTGCCATGGGTTTCTTGAGCGAACGGGGGATGTTGACTGTGGTTGATTCATGGGTGTTCATGGCGTCACCGACTCCCCCTGCAGCACATGATGAGCAATCAGTGTCTCAGCAGGAACCTCGTCAGCGTTAATGCGGCGGATTAACAAATCAGCGAGCTTCGTACCGATTTCGTTCACATTGTAATCGACGGTCGTTAGTGCCGGATTAATATATTTGAGAAAATCAATGTTGTCGAATCCCATGAGTCCGACTTGCTCAGGCACGCGGATTTTACGGGCTTTTAGCCATTTCAGGACTTCCAAAGCATACACATCGCTGGAGCACAGGATGGCGCATTTACTGTCGTCAATTTTATCCAACAATAACTCTAATTCTGACAAATAATGCTTCTGTGCGATGACGTTATACTGCATGTCCGGGATCTCGTCGCACGCGCTAATAAAACCTTGATATCTTTGTTCGGGTACATAAATGTTTTCTTTCCCTTTGCGCATGAGCGGCGGACTAAGATAGATTAAATGGCGGTAGCCTTGGTTTGCAAGAAAGGCAACAGAATCACAAATCGCTTGCTTGTCGTTAATCCAAATGTATGGAAACGGACCGGATAGCCGGTTGCCGAACGTAACAATCGGTGTTCGCGAGCGAAGGAGGAAAGACTCGAACTTTTTGTTGTCATTGGCTGGAAGCAGTGCAATTCCATCGACTCTGCGATCTAACAAGTTGTTAATATATTCGAGTTCAAGCTCCTTGTCACGATTGGAAAGCACAAGATAAACGATATAACCCCGTTTCCGAGCTTCTGCCTCAAAGGCATGGAAGAGTTGGGAAAAAATTTGGTTATGAATATCGAACAAAACGATGCCAAGTGTTTTCGTGTGTCCTTTTACAAGGCTCTGTGCCAGAAAATGTGGGCGGTAACCGAGCTCTTCGGCAACGCGCATAATCTTCTCGCGAGTTTCGGGATGAATGCCGGGACGGTTGTTCAACGCGCGATCTACCGTTCCCCGGGTAACGCCGCACAATTCGGCGATTTGTTTGCTGGTTACGTTCATAGGAAGGGACCTCCATAAAAGGCTCTGGTGGTCTAATCGTAGCTTAACCGGGCGTGAAGGTCAATACCCGTGCTCGTGAACGATAAGGGGAGAGTGGTGGTAGGCACTTGGAACGATTTTTCAAATAAAGCGTTTACAAAACAAAATGAATTTGTTAAGATGAGTTCGTTCACGTGCACGATGCAAGTGAGCGGAGCTCCAATGCAGGAAGAGCCAAAGCGGGGGACGCCCCTAACGGCACAGTTAACTTAATGTGAAATTTTTTTCGTCATTTCCGTTCACGTGCACGGAGATGTGTATCCAACCGCGTTTCACAGCTTAGAAAGACATCAGGCCGCACCGGTCTTGCCATTCCGGGAGCGCGGCGCCACAATCTGTTAAGGATGGTGCCCTGTATGAAAAAGGTTTGGGTCTCTTTATTGATTTTTGCACTCGGGTGGTCGTTAGTCGCATGCAGTTCAGAAAGTACAACAACCTCATCGAAATCAGGCAAAGCCGAATTAACGTTAGTTTGGAGCAAAAATGAAGCATCCGATGAGCAATTATCCAATATTTTAGCTGAATTTAATAAGCAAAATCCGGATATTACCGTCAAGAGGGTTGAAGTGGTGAGCAGCGGTTGGGCTGATTATTTCAATAAAATCCAGACGATGATTGCCGGCGGCAAATCGCCTGACGTCATTCGCGTTGCGATCGAAGGCATTCAGATGTTTGCCAAACAAGATTTGCTTCTCCCGTTGGATACCTACATGAAATCAGATCCGGCTGCATTGGAAAATTACAGCGATTTGCATCCAAAGCTTCAGTCGCCATTTGTCATTGACAAAAAAACATACGGCTTCGTATGGGACTGGAACAACGTCGTGATGCACTTTAACACAGATATGCTCAAGCAAGCTGGATTGTCTCTGCCTAATAAAGGCTGGACAAAAGATGATTTCCTCCAGTACGCTCAGAAGCTAACCACCGAAAAGGACGGCAAAAAGACATACGGATTTGCGATTCCGAATTATTATTTCGGCGCTTCCGCCTGGTTGTTTAACAATAATGCCAGTATTCTGAATGACGAAATGACAACAAGTAAATTAGACGATCCGAATGCCATCGAAATGATGCAATTTTTCCAGGATCTCATTTATAAATATAAAGTTGCACCGGTGCCAGGGCCGAAGGATGATCAAATCCAGATGCTAATCAATGGTCAGGTCGGTATGATTTCAGCAGGTAAATGGCCATTTGGCACGTATGATAAAAATAAATTCACGAACATTGATGTGCAGTTCTTGCCGACGTTCAAGACGAACAAAGTTATTTTCGGTTCCGGAGCGTTCCCTGTACTCAAATCGACCAAATATCCGGAAGCCGCCTATAAGCTTTCAGCTTTCCTCAGTGGCGTCTATTCACAAAAAACAACGCTCTCCAACACTTCGATTCCTACTCGGATCTCCGTTATGAACGAAGTACTGCCAAAAACACCGGCTCAAAACTGGAAGGTATACGCAGACAGCGCCGATATTGCCAAAGCGGTAGAGGCTCCGATGCAATACGGCGAAATTCAAGGCGTATTTGATCGCCATGTATCGGAAATTTTGGCTAATCAGTCTGATGCGGCGACAGCGATGAAAAAGGCCAAACAAGAAATCGACGCTATCCTGAAAAAATGACGCCGAATCGTTGGCAGTCCGCCGGCGATCCGCTCGGATCGCCCGGCTCCACGGTTCATGGGAGGAGTCAAGAGTGGGAACCTATCGTAAGATGTCTAATACTATTGTCGGACTGTTATTTCTGGCGCCAGCTCTGTTGTTTTTTGTGCTGTTTATCGGTGAGCCGGTTGTAGCAACTCTTTATTTAAGCTTCACTAAATACAACGTCATTACGCCAGCCAAATGGATCGGCTTTGACAATATCAAACATTTGTTTTCGGATGATCGTTTATGGCTAACCTATGGAAATACGCTCAAATATGTATTGATATTAACGCCCATGCACGCGATATTCGGTCTTTTGATTGCATTAGCCGTAAACCGGAATATTGCCAAAGGGTGGAAATATTTGTACCGCACCATTTTTTACTTTCCCGTGTTAGCGACTTCTGCAGCTGTTGCGGTTGCTTGGCAGTTCATCTTCAGCAAAGATTTCGGCATTCTGAATTACATGTTAGGCAAATTTGGCGTAAGTCCGATTGCTTGGATGCAATCTCCCCAGTGGGTTTACGTAGCTGTAGCGATCTATAGCTTTTGGAAATTTATCGGCAATGCCTTTCTTTATTACTTAATTGGACTTCAAAGTATTCCAGCCGCTTTGTATGAAGCTGCCGAAATCGATGGCGCGAACAAGACGCAGCGCTTTTTCTCCATCACTTTGCCAATGCTTTCTCCAACCATTTTCTTTGTCTTGGTGACTACGCTGATTGGTGCGACGCAAATCTTTGATGAACCGTATTTGATCACATCGGGCGGACCTGGGGACGCTTCCCGTTCAGTGAATATGTATATTTATGAAGTGGCGTTCCAGCATCATGAAATGGGATATGCATCTACGCTCTCGCTCAGTTTGTTCTTGATCATTCTGTGTGTTACGGTCTTTCAATTTTCCATCAGTAATAAATGGGTCAATTACGATCGGGATTAAAAGAGGAGTTGATACATATGGAGGCTTCCAATCTGCAGGCCGCAGGGACTGGGACTAAAATGGGCGCCATGCGGGGACTCAAGCCGGGACGCATTCTTTTGGATGGCGCACTGCTGCTGTTATCCTTTCTCATGCTGACCCCCTTCCTTTGGATATTCTCCACCTCGCTGCGATTGCCGAAAGATTCATTCACGCTGCCGCCTGCTATTTTTCCGACAGCGTGGCATATCGGCAACTATGCAGAGGTGTTTGCGAAGGTACCTTTTTTTGATTTTATATCGAACAGCTTGAAAATTTGCTTAATCATCGTGCTGGGTCACATATTTATTTCGAGCATGGCGGCTTTTGCCTTTTCTCGTATCGCCTTTCCGGGACGCAACGCCCTTTTTCTCGTTTTTCTTTCCGGTCTTATGATTCCGGGACAAGTGACCATTATCCCTCAGTTCATTCTCATGTCGAAGCTAGGCCTCGTCGATACGCATTTAGCGCTTATTTTGCCGGGACTGATTAACCCGTTCGGTATTTTCATGATTCGGCAGACGATGATGTCGATATCCAGTACGTATGATGAAGCCGCTTATATGGATGGTGCCAGTCGAATATGGGTGTTCCTCAAAGTCATCCTTCCGATGTCGTATCCGGCGGTAGCCGTCACTTCAGTCATTAGCTTTATTGGGAATTGGAACGATTTTTTCCGGCCGCTTATTTTTCTGAATTCGTTTGAGAAAATGACGCTGCCGATCGGTATGACCGCATTAACCGGAGCGTTTGGGACCGCGAACCTTTCGGCCATTTTGGCTGGGGTGACGTTGTCGCTCGTCGTGCCGCTGCTTTTTTACATATTCGGACAAAAGTATTTGCTGGATGGCATTACGGCAGGCGGACTTAAAATGTAATTAAGCACAAAGGACTATGTCTATATCATGAGGATTTTAAGGAGGCAATCATCTTATGAGCAACAATCGGTTAAATGAGCAGTTTGCTATGGACAAAAATTTTGTGTATTCAGGTGCCAAAACGAGTCAGATCTCGTTTCCGCTCGGCGGCATAGGTACGGGCAGCATCGGTCTGGCCGGCAACGGGCGGCTCATCGATTGGGAAATTTTTAATCGGCCGAATAAGCTGAGCTTTAACGGTTTCTCCTTTTTTGCGGTAAAAGCGGAACGGCAAGGCGAGGTGATCCTGACCAAAGTGCTGAACGGGGATTTGCAAACACCGTATACCGGCGAAGGAAAGGGGAAATTTGAAGGCTACGGCTATGGTCCCAGACGGGAGAATATGGCTGGATTCCCGCATTTTACGAATACATCGTTTCGTGGTGAATTTCCGTTCGCCGAAATGACGTTTGATGATAGCGACGATCCCATTCATGTCAAATTGAAGGCCTTCAATCCCTTTATACCGCTGAACGATCGGGACTCATCGATCCCCTGCGCTATTTTTGAATATGAAGTGACGAACCGTTCTGCGGATGAACTAGCGCTAAGTGTGGTAGGTAATTTGACGAATCCGATTCGCAAGGGTGGGGTTAATGAAGCCATCGAGGTAGGCGGACGAAGAGCAATTCGAATGTCCTCCGTTCATTATAAAGAGGATGAAGCTGATTTCGGTGATTTGACGCTGCTTGCCGATCATGATGACGTTAGTTATCAGTCGTATTGGTTCCGCGGGAGCTGGTTCGACAACTTGACCGTATTCTGGAAAGATTTCCAGCGACCAGGCCGCTTTCAGGAGCGGAAATATGAAACATCAAGCGAGTTGGATCCGAGGAGGGTTCATGAAAAGCACCAGGATGTCGGTCTGCTGAGCGGGCATCGTACAGTGCCTCCAGGCGGTAAAGCAACGTTCAGGTTCATCCTTACTTGGAGTTTTCCGAATTATGTGAACTTCTGGAATCCAGGCAGTGATCAATTGCCTTCATGGAAAAATTATTATTCGACGCTCTTCCGGGATTCGACCGATACAGCGAATTATGTCATGACGCATTATGATCGCTTACATGCGGAGTCACGATTGTTTAAGGATACGCTTTTTGCATCTACGCTGCCTGATACCGTTCTTGATGCGATCAGCGGAAACATTTCGATACTAAAATCTCCAACCGTACTGCGTTTGACCGATGGGACCTTATACGGCTTTGAGGGCGTGCATACCAATGAGGGCTCTTGTGAAGGTTCTTGTACGCACGTATGGAATTACGAACAGGCTACGGCTTTCTTGTTCCCGGCGCTGGCGCGCTCGATGCGAAAGATCGATTACACCTATGCCCAGTTTGAAAATGGAAAAATGGCGTTTCGCCTTATGCTGCCGGCCGAGAGAACAACTCGCGATAACAAGTTCAGAGCCGCTGCAGATGGTCAAATGGGCGGGATTATCAAGTCATATCGTGAATGGAAAGTGTCCGGCGATACACAGTGGCTGCGATCCCTCTGGCCTAACATTCGCAAGTCGCTTGAATTCGCCTGGGAACCAACCAACGAAGACCAATGGGATGCCGACAAGGACGGCGTTATGGAAGGGCGGCAGCACCATACGCTAGACATGGAATTGTTTGGCCCGAACTCTTGGCTGACGAGCATGTATTTGACGGCTTTGAAGGCAGCGGCAGAGATGGCGAATGCCTTGGGCGAGCCGGAGAAAGCGGCGGAGTACGATGAGATCCGACTCAAAGGAGCGGCATGGACGAATGAGCATTTGTTCAATGGCCGTTATTTCCATCAAATGGTAGATCTCAAAGACAGGTCTATTCTCGAAAAATATGGTGCGGAAGCTGTGTACTGGAATGAAGAGGCTGGCGAGCATAAATATCAAATCGGTGAAGGCTGCGGCATTGATCAAGTGCTCGGCCAGTGGTTTGCTCATCTGGCAGGCCTCGGATATGTGCTTGATTCTGAAAAGGTCAAGCGCGCGGTCCAATCCATTTATGAGTACAATTACATTGGACATTTAGGCAACCACCCGAATGCTTGCCGCATTTATGGGTTAAATGACGAGTCCGGCCTCGTGATCTGCTCTTGGCCAGACGCGAACTCTCCGATTGTGCCTGTTCCCTATGCGGAAGAATGCATGAATGGCTTCGAATATCAGGCTGCTTGCCATATGATTTATGAGGGATATGTGACGGAGGGTCTGCGTGTCGTGAAGTCTATTCGCGAACGTTATGACGGCGAACGCCGCAACCCGTGGAATGAATTCGAATGCGGCAGCAATTACGCACGTTCCATGGCTTCCTTCGGATTGCTGCTGGCGCTGAGCGGCTTCGAGTACGATATGGTTCAGGGACATATCGGCTTTAGCCCGAAATGGCAGGAAGACGACTTCTGCAGCTTTTGGAGCTTGAATGACGGCTGGGGCGAGTTCCGCTGCTCGGACGGGCAGCTGGAGCTGGAAGTCAAGATGGGGAAACTGGCGCTATCCAGCTTTGGAAGCGGATTGTTGACAGGCCGAGGCGTTCAAAGAGTCATGCTTGGCGGTGATCTTATTTCCTTTGAGAGCTCAGAGGGTAAACTTTTATTTAAAGAAAAGTTGATTCTTGAACCGCAAAAGACCCTTATTGTAAAGTTTTAATATGAACGTATGCGGTCTGATGGTCCAACAAGGAGCTGGGCCGCCTTTCCTTTGGAGGCGAAACCATAAATGGAAGCGAATGATGTGATTCAGTCGGTTGTGGGGCAACTGCAAAAAGTGGAAGGAGTCGCGGCCATTGTTTTAGGAGGTTCACGAGCCTGCGGTACAGAAACAGCGGAGTCTGATATTGACATCGGCGTTTATTACCGACCAGAGCAGCCGATCAACATTTCGGCGCTTGAAAAGGCAGCAGAGGCCATGGATGACAAGCATCGCAGCGGTCTCATCACGCCTTTAGGCGAATGGGGGCCGTGGATCAATGGGGGCGGCTGGCTGAAAGCCGGTGGCTTTCCCTTAGATGTGTTGTTTCGGGATGCCGCGAAAGTAGCAAGCGTGATCGATGATTGCAGGCAGGGGCGGATCGATATCCATTACCAACCCGGTCATCCGCATGGCTTCTGCACTTCGATTTATATAGGGGAAGTCGCGCGCTGCCGGGTGCTCTGGGATCCGGACGGACTCGTCGCCGAGATGAAGGAGAGGACAATTCCGTATCCGGAGACGTTAAGGGAGGCAACAATCGCGAAATTTCAATGGGAAGCGGAATTCTCGCTTGCCAATGCCAGGAAAGCCTTAGGGCGTAATGATGTTTCTTATGCGGCGGGGCATCTGTTTCGAACCGTCAGCTGCTTGGTTCAAGTACTGTTTGCTTGTAATGGGGAGTATTTGCTGAACGAGAAAGGAGCTGTCGCACAGTGCAATCGTTTTGGAGCAGCCCCGGCTGATTTTGAAAAGCGCGTGCAGGAAGGATTCGCCTGCTTGAGCGCTGAACGTTCAGGTATCACGAAGGCGATTGCGCTTTTCGCGGCGCTCGTTGGCGAAGTGCAAGCGATAGCTTCGTAGGACGCGAGTAAGCAAGGAGGGGGGAATAGGTTCGCTTTCGTTGTTTCCCTTTATTGAAAGGGAACTCTGGGACGTTATTTGACCCTTAAGGGGGGGGGCATCCCGATTAGGTGGAACTACAGGGTCTTATTTGCTCTAGAATGGCTTGGAATTGGCCAATACCTGCAAAATAGCGGAACGTAGTCCCCCTTCAATGGGGAAATGGCAGCTTCTAGGGGGAATAGCGGATCATAGTTCCTTTTCAGCCCCCCTCATTCATAGTCTGTTCAAAAGAAGGGTCCCGAATTTGCTGTGAACGGTAAGCGATCGATTGGCGCTATTTTGCTGTAATAAGTCGGTAATTGAGTTGCCTTTAGAATGGGGTGAAATCATCGGATTATTTTGTAAAAAACTGAACTTGGCGCAACCATTAGGCGTTCTGGAGTTTGTGGGATTAAAATGAGGACCTCGAATTCATCGAAGCCCTCATGTATTTGGTAGACTAATCTGTTGCGTTCATAGCTGCTAGCTCGTAGTCAAACCAAGTTCGCAACTCGCCGGTGGACCAATTTTCAATCGTATTATTCGCATGTTGGATATAAATATTTCTGTTCTTATCCAAATAATACTCCCCGGCTAACTGCTCTGAAAGACGTTTGACTTGCAGTTTCGTATCCAGGGTATAGATACCTGCACTATCTTTTTCGGAGAAGTCTCCTTTACTATGGCCGAGAAGCACGATATTTAGGCTGCCATCTTCAGCAGCTGGATTGGGGAGGGAGGGATTGGTAATACCAAGAGCCAAAACATCCGATTCGTTCATCTTGTCATTCACCATCTCAACATGACCATTCTGGTCCAGTAATCCTAGACGCGCGCTTCCACCAATATATCCATTACGACCGGGCAGCCTGGCGGAGGCGATCCATACGGTACCGTCAGGATTAGGAATAACCCGATCCAGCTTTTGATTGAAATCTTGCAGCATGGTTGCTTTTCCGTCCTGTACTAAAACCGTATAGGTGCTCCCGTAGTTCGGACCAATCGCGGCTATTTGCAGCGTTAGATTAATGCTGATAATAACGCCTTGATCACCGGCTTTGAATTCTGTGTAAGAATGGACCGGGGCTCCCCAGGTATTCGATTCCCAAACATCGGAGTCTGTCAGTGTATATATTTTCACATCCCCATAATATAGATCCCTGTCTTTGCGCTGCACTGCGGCCGGTTTACCGCCATACGGATGAGCCGAAGCCGATAAGGTCCTGACCATCTTCTCTTGTTCTTCTCTGTTTTTCCACTCTATTCGATAGGAGTTCTTATCCATTTGGATAAGAGACTTATCCGGATTTGGCAGCATGGAGTAGAAATATAAGGAACGATCATCATCTCCGATCATGGGTCCGATAATAGACTGGCCACCGACGAGAGCTAGCCCTTGCGTCTCACTCCAACGGATATCGAGATGAAGAAGATCATGAACAAACCGCCATGTTAAGGGCATGTAAGTAACATCTTGGTAGGTTAGGAAAGGATACGGTTCCGTACGATTATTAATAATCGTGTTATTTATCGTGATTGGTTCATCGGAAAGATGTACGGCATATGTAGCGGAATTACGCTTGGCCGTTAGATCCTGCTCAGGCGGAGTATCGTGGATCGGCGGCGGGAAGTTACGATTAGGCCAAATAAGAAGCCCATTCTCCTCGCTCCAATCAAATTCGATGCCGAGCGTCTGCAGGTTGTTCCATGTCAAAGGTAAATATGTAATGTCCTTATAAACAAAAAACGGGTACTTGCTGTGCATGTAGTCCATCTCCTGCCCGTTAATGGTGACGGGAAACGAGGGGAGCGATGCCTTGACGGACGTGCTTGCTGAAACATGCATAGGCCAAATCGGCAGCAAAAAAAAGATCATGAAAACCATGAATCTCGGCCATTTTTTGACGGTTGTTTCCATGCGTATCACCTAGTTTCTCTAAAATCATATCAGTAACATAGACGCACAGTTTGGGGAAATGTTCTGACAGTTGGAAAAATAATGTAAAAAAATATGAAAAAAAGGTTGCTGGACCCATTGGTCTCAGCAGCCTTTTTCTGTGCTCTAAGGTGTTTTCGAATACACGAAAAACCCGTTTCTTTTTTCCCACCCTGCGGCCGTCCAGAAAGAATGACCGACGTCATTATTTTCAAGTACAAAGATGTGGCACTTCTCCATGCCGATTTCTCTTAGTTGACTTAGGCTCATTTCTACAAGCCGATGCCCAATCCTTTGTTTCCGATAATTTGGATTCACGGCCAGATGATAAATAAACCCTCTTCTGCCATCGTGCCCCGCCAAAATAGTTCCAATGATCTTGTCGTCCTTTTCGCAAACGAAGCAGAATCCCTTATTTCTATGCAGATAGCTTTCAATATTTGGTTTAGAATCTGCATCGCTTAGCACAAGACCTTCAATTTGAGTCCAAAGTAAAAGGGATTGTTCATAATCCTGTATGGTCATTTCTCTAAATGACGGCATCTTATTCACCACATTTCCTTTCGATTTCAGCAAAAAAAACTTCAAGCATATTGCGTTTTCCCTCCGGTAAACGATGAATGAATGCAAGGGACTTGGGAGAAAAGCTCAGCCTTTAACATGAAGTATAGGATACCGAAATTTGATTTGCAATCGGTTCAAGTTGTTCAGAGTTCCCTTATTTATGGCGAGGCATCCATGTTTGGATAAGCGTATGAAGCATGACGATGGGCTTCAAGAAACGGTTGGAGTCCCATATCCAATTCCCTGCTTATGCTAGGTTTTTTATTCCGTGTGACGGATGTGCGGTACATATCATATTTTGGGCAAAAATGGGGAATAATAATGTGTCTACGAACAAAGAGGTGAGACCATGTTTTTTAATATTATTGCAGGATTCTTGATCCCTTGGATTTTTGGGATTTATCTGTATAGAAAATCGAGAGTTCTTATTGTGATTATTTTTCCGATTACAGTAACAATTTCTAGCTTAATTAACGATACGGGATATCACTTGAATTTTTGGGATTTTACACCATTGATTGAGAATGATGAGACGCTTTCAGCACTTCCACTTGATATTGGACTCTATCCCGTCATGGCCTGTTATATGATTTATTGGATTCGAACAAATCATCGACATATTTTTTTGAAAATAGCTTGCTTCTGCTTGATTACGACTGCCTTGGAATACTTGGCATTCATTTTCGGGAAGGTAGAATACAGTAATCACTGGAATATTGGTTGGACATTTCTGTCCTACAGCCTTGCTTATAGTTTGGTATACTTGTATTACAAGCTTCTTATAAAATACGGTATTTATAAATAAAACCCTTAATTTCTCCTTCGACCTAAGGTCAGAGTGAGTTGTTGAGGGTTTTTTAGATCATACCTTTCCGGAATAAATTGGATGACAATGCAAAAAATACGTTTATAACGCTGAATGCAGGGGGTTCATAGGTGAAAACAAAAATCATTGTGATGAGTTTCATGATGTCAGTTTTATTGAGTAGTGTCGGGTTTGCAGAACCGAAGCAATCCTTACAAGCGGCCTTTGTTCGCGGGGATGATTTATGGATTAGAAAAGACGATCAAGAGACGCGATTAACTGAAAATCAAAAGGTTAGCGACCCCAAATGGTCATTTGACGGAAAATTCATCGCGTACTCTTTTGGCGAACAACAGCATGAGATTTGGGTATACAGTATGGAGATGAAGAAACATTACCGGGTTTATCCTGGCGGCGACAATTTCTGGTGGTCTCCCAATAAGAACTATCTTGCTTTTAAAATCGATGGCGTTTTAAATATTTCGAAGATCAGCCGTGATAAAGTCGAACCCTTTAAGAATGTTGCTTTGGGAGTTGATAACTACTCCTGGCTTCCTGATGGCAGCGGCTTTCTAGTTTCTTCACCCGCCCAGCTGCGTCCATCCGGTTGGACAAACGTCGAGTTGTTTATGGTACCGGCAGACGCTAATATGGACAAACGTAAAATCAAACATTTTTATACGCTTCCTTCGGAGTCACCAGGCTTTTTTGCAGTTGGCACAAGTATATTCAAATGGTCGAGCGATAAGAAGTGGATCTCATTTACCGCGAATCCAACGGCATCTTTATCTGCAGATGGGAATGTACTATGCGTGCTGTCCTCGGACGGCAATCAGTTTCAACAATTGGATAACATGCTCCATTACCCGCAGTGGTTTGGTTGGGCGCCTGCGAAGCCCAGACTTGCTTATATTGAAGGAGAAGGCCGAATGGCCGTTCAGAATAAACATTTGAAGCTTAAGGATCTTCCTGCTATGAAGCCTGCTTCCTTTACGCCTCAAGGATTCGCTGATCGGGATTTTACATGGGAAAATGATCGGATGATTATTGTTTCAAGATCGAAGGAAACGAGTGACGATACCGTGTGGCCGCTTCCAGCTTTATATCAGGTGACCATTTCAAACAAAGAGCTAAAGCAGCTCACCAATCCGCCAGAAAAAAGCGGAGACTTCGGACCGTATATGCTTAGAAAAAATAATAAACTGACGTGGATCCGATCGGATGGGAAGCATGCGGATGTGTTGATCTCGAATCCGGATGGAAGCAATGCGGAAATAGCTATCAACAATTTGGATATAGGCATTCCTTATTATGGATGGAGTAACTGGAGTACAGTGTTAGCCTGGTATGAGCCTCGCCGTTAGCGCCTCTTACCGCTCAGCCCGTTCTCTTTTCTGGCGTTCGGGCTGTTGTAATTTCACACAAATTGGAATAACATTAATCGGAGAATTCTAGTGTAAATATTCACCAAAAGGAATCCCAAGATGAACGAGATCTCGCTTGATTTTTTAACGATATTATTGCCGTCCTATATGTTTTTTTATATGGCGATTACTGTGTATGCACGAAATAAGAAAAGCTTGCTGAACCGTGTTGCCTCATTTCTCATGCTGGCCTTACTCTTTTATTTTCTAGGGGAGTATATCAAAACGGCTCTGTTTCCGCAGTTTGAAAGGCATATTGTGCTGTATTGGAACGCCCCGATGCTGCTTTTAGCCATCAGTATCCTAGTTCATTTATGTATGCTTGTTGCTGGCATTGCGAGTTCGAAAATAAAACAGGTTGTCTTTTGGGTATATCTGACGCCACTAACTTCATTAATGCTCATGCTGATGCGCTACGGACCACAGCATTTATATCAGCCGAGGGAGGATGGACCTAGTCCGTTAAGCCCGCTTATGCTAGTCTTAGCGATTTTTTTTGTCGGAAGTTATCTTCTTCTTTCTGTAGGTATATTGCTATTCGCTTGGATTACTACGCAACATTTGAAACGGAAAAGAATGCTAGTGAGGCTTTTAGCCAGTTTATTTACGCTATTGATTTGGATTCTTTTCGTGACGTTCCTGCTATCTATGGCAGTTATAACGAGTTCAACCTCGATAGCGCTTTATTTCTCCGGAACCCTTTTGTGGGTTGTGTCGCTTCGAGGGCTAATTAGTAAATACGACTTCCTGCCCAGTTACCGCGATCTGTTTCACACCTTATTTAAATCCGCTCCGACTGCCATTTTACTTTTGGATATGCAGGGGAGTGTCAGAGAGATGAATCCTCGCGCGGAAAGTTTATTTGGCTATCCAGCGAAAGGAGCGGATGGGCTGCAAATCGTTGAAAATCTATTTTTTGATCAAGATACGAGTTTAATAGAGCGTTGGTCCGAGCTTTCGATGAAGCAGACGAACATGACGAAATGGGAAATGAAGTGGAAGATTCAAGATCAAGAACAGCTAGACATGATCGTCAGTATGGAACATATTGATGGGGCGGAAGAAGGGCTGATAATCCTTCATTTGACCGATATCACCTCACTTAAAGAGACGGAACGCCGGTTGATAGAATCCGAAAGTAATTATCGGCATTTGGCATACCATGATCCCCTTACCGGTCTCTTTAACAGGGCCGCCGTGCATGAGCATGCTAACCGTAAAATAGCGAATGACGAACAATTCGCCCTTATCTTAGTTGATTTAGATCATTTCAAGCCAGTGAATGATACGCATGGGCATTTGATCGGAGATGACTATTTAAAGCATATTGCCGCTTTGTTGGAGCTTCATGCCCGTCCAGGTGATATCGTAGGCAGAATCGGCGGGGATGAATTTGTTCTGTTAATGCCGTTTCACGCCGACGAAAAACAAGTGTATCAGGAGGCGCATGAGCGTTTGTTCCCGCTCACCGTTACACCTTTTCGATATAAGGATAAGATAATTCCTGTTTCTTTTAGTGCTGGAGTGAGTCAGCATGCCAACCAGGCATCGGATCTTACAGCTTTGCTGCAAAAGGCGGACGAAGCCATGTATGCGGTGAAAAGGAGCGGGAAGAGTGCGATATCGGTTTATGATAGTCAGAGAACGAATTTAGTAAAAGTCGAGGCAACTGGCAGATGATTATCGAGCAAATAGGATGATAGGAAGATGTGATAAATTAGATCTGGAGGGATTGCAGCGTGGAGAAGCGTTTGGAAAATCCTAAAAGGATCTATGCCATGCAATTGGCAACGATTTTTCTAGGCTTCATCGTTTTTGGTTTTTCAGAGAATATCAAAGGCCCCGCAATTCCAAGAATTCAATTTGATTTCATGTTAAATGAATCGCAGCTTGGCACACTGTTGTCGCTCAATGCGCTTGGTTATTTAATCGCTTGTTCATTCACAGCCTTTTTAACTCGATTATGGGGGATTAAAATCGTAAGTATAACTGCTTTTGGAGCTATGATCATTTCAGGGATCTTTATTTATTTCTCCGGCAGTTATCCGCTATTTTCCTCGTCTTATTTTCTCATGTACATCGGCAATGGGATGCTTGAGATTGCGTTAGCCATTTTAGGTGCGAGAATTTTTGTGAAAAATACGGGGACGATGATGAACTTGACTCATGGCTTCTATGGACTCAGTTCTACTGTAGCCCCCTTGATTGCAACAGGGCTTATGACGGTAAGCATGTTCGGTCATACGCTCGATTGGCGTGGTATGTATGTAGTCATGCTTTCATTGTCCATTTTTCCGATCCTATTTGCCTTGCGCAGTTCCTTCCCTGTCGACAAGCTCCCGCATGGGGACCGGGTGCCTCTGAAAATGCTCATGCGAGACCCCGTCTTATGGTATATGGTACTGATCCTTTCATTCGGCGTGGTATCGGAGTTGGCGGTTGGCGGTTGGTTAGTTAATTTTCTGGAGAAAGCTTACGCATGGGAAACGGTTAAGGCTTCCGGGATGTTGTCTGCTTTTTTTCTCTGTTTTGCACTTGCAAGGCTTCTATTGGGAGCGGTTACGGATAAAATCGGATTCACTTTGTCGCTGATTATTTTCTCGGGATTTTCTGCCGTTTGCACGTTTGCCGCGATTGCGGGAGGAGAACCCATTGCTTTTTTGTTCGCGGTAGCGGGAATTGGCATAGCGATGATTTATCCGACGGTTATGGCGTTTATTGCAAAAAGATATCCTAACGGCAGTGATACTGCGATAACGTTTACGGTTACGTTAATGGGAGTAGGCAGTGTCGTCGGCAATTATCTCATTGGAGGTGTCATTGAATTGGTTAAAGAGCTTTATGGAGCAGACACCCAGATCGGACTGATTCGCGGTTTGCAGACCGGATATGGATTCATCGGCTTGTGCGCAGCGATATGCGCAGTATGCAGTTATCTGCTCTACCGCATTTTAAAAAAGAAAAAAGAACTTATATGAATCTTGCAATTTATGGTACGATGCATTCATAGTCTGGAAGGGAGTTTTGAGGATGAGGCCAAAAGTATTTCTTGCAAAGCAAGTTCCAAGCGAAGTGGAAGCTTACATCGCACAGTACTGCGATTATCGGAAGTGGGACAGGGAGGAGGAAATTCCTCGTCATCAGCTTTTAGAGGAGTTGTCCGACGCGGATGGACTTTTAATTTCTGGCGGAAGCATTGATCAGGAACTGTTGGATCATGCACCGAAGCTCAAAATTGTTAGCAATGTCTCGGTTGGTTACAATAATTTCGATACTGCGGCTATGAAGGCTAGGGACGTGATGGGGACTCATACCCCGGGCGTATTGGACGAAACGGTGGCTGACACGGCTTTCGGACTCATCCTGGCTGCAGCCAGAAGAATTCCGGAGCTTGACGCTTACGTGAAGGCCGGCAACTGGAAAAAGGGCAGCGATGAGCGCAATTTCGGCGTAGATGTCCATCATGCTAAGCTCGGGATTATTGGTATGGGACGCATTGGGGAAGCGATTGCAAGACGGGCGAAATTCGGCTTCAGCATGGATGTTATGTACTACAACCGCAGCAGAAAAGAGGATGCCGAGCAGAAGCTTGGCGTAGTTTACCGCTCCTTGCAGGAGCTGCTGCAAGAATCTGATTTTGTCGTGTTAATGACGCCGTTGACGCCAGAAACAAACCGATTAATCGGCCGTGAAGAACTAGCTCTTATGAAGAAAACGGCCATCTTTATTAATACGTCACGCGGGCAAACAGTTGATGAAGAAGCACTTATTGAAGCATTGGAAAAAGGAAGCATCCGCGGCGCAGGTCTTGATGTTTTCGAGCAAGAGCCAGTAGATCCGGACAACAAGTTATTGAAAATGCCTAACGTTGTCACTCTGCCTCATATCGGATCGGCTACGCACCAAACGCGTTTCGATATGGCGATGCTTGCAGCGAATAATTTGGTGAAGGGCGTGCAGGGGGAAGTTCCTCCTAACCTTGTCGCCGAGTTGAGGAGATAGGGAGAAGCCGGTATGCGGATTATGCGTGCCGGCTTTTTTTATTTGACAGTCCCTTCCGCATCCAGCCGATCAACAAAATGGCAAGTGGATAAATAATGCCTAAGATGAGGGCAAGAGGAATATAAGTGTGGTTATCCCATTTCTGTTCAAAGGCTTCATTCGGGTAAACAACAAGGGATAGGACGATAACTATCAGCCCAATAGGATTACATATTGTTTTGTAGTCACGCAGCTGGAGTGCATGGGCTAAACCTTTAAGCGTAGTATGAAAGTACATTGAAGTTTTGAAGTAAATGGATACAAGCCAAAGGAAGGCTACGACCACTTCAATTCGCTGCAAAAAATTTCCGATGCTTATTCTTTGTGCCAAGGCGTAGCTGGGGAAAGCTTGCATGGCTGTCGTATCAGCCCCTAAGACCAGAACACTGGATACGACGAGCAGAAGCAAGGTTATGCCGCTAATAACAACACCTACGAGATAACCTTTCTTAGCTCTTTGTATATTCGATACTTGATGAAGAATGGGGGTAATCGTAATAAATAAGGTGATAAAGGTAAAGCAGGTGATTCGGATTGCAGGCCTAAGAATAGTAAGCGGAGCTGCTTCCCCAATCGGAAGGAAATTGTTTAATTCCATATTTGGAATATTCATCGTCATGAACAAAATAAACAAAAGTATGAGCCAGGGAAAGAAGATTTCAGCCGTTCTTAGAAAAACGACCGTTCCCAGTTTGGCTCCCATCATAACGATGACCATAAATAAGATATTTATGGATTGGACAGGCGTTGACGGCATGATTTGAGTGACCATGAAATTCCCCACGTAAAAAACGTCCTGTGCACCAAAGATAAGCGTTAAAAGGGAAATGATCATGGTGATGAGCCTGCCCAACCACTTGCCGAACACGAGGTCATTGATGTCGAATAAAGAAGAAGCCGGGAAATTCTTGGCCACGGACATATAGAGGATTGTGAGAATAATGCCCATACCAATACTCAGCAAAAGCGGCATCCATGCATCCTGCTTGGCATCTGCTGCTACCGACGCCGGAATGACCAGAATAGCTGTTCCAATGGAATTGAGGATGACGATAATCATGAGTTGCCGCGGGGAAATGGACTCTTTGACCATGCAAGCACGTCCTTGTTTAGCCGTTTTTGACTTTTTTTCTACGAATATAGCCAATGCAGATCAGTAGAGCAGGATGCAGGCATCCGAAGCATATTCCCAGCGACACCCATGCAAATTTATCCCATTCATGGATGTAGGCCACATTCGGGTAGACCATTAACGAAAGTACGGTCACAATGAAACCTGTTGGCGTTGCCAGCGATCTGTAATTTTGAAATTGAAAAAGAGAGGCAATGGCTTTGAGCGTTACGTGAAAATAAAGCGAAAGCTTGAAATAAATGGAAATAAACCACAAGAAAGCGACCGTAACCTCGATCCGTTGAAGGAAGTTCCCGACACTTATTTTTTTGGCGAGCGCATAGGTTGCATAAACATATCGTGACGATGGGTCGGCGCCCATCACAAGAATGCCCAAAAAAGTGATTACGATCATCATGATCCCGCTCATTATGCCCCCATAGAAGAAAGACTTGTTGAATCTTGCAGGAAATTTGGCCTCTCTTGAGATTAGGCAGACGGTAAAAGCGATCGGAAAATAGGAATACACGACCATGAACAAAGCCGGACGGGCAATGGACAGAATGCTTGCTTCACCCATCGGAAGAAGATTTTTCATACTGGACTGAGGCGCCACAAAGATCACCAAAAGGAAAAACAGCAAAATAATCCATGGGAAAAAGATTTCTGCGGTTCTCCCCAAAATGACCACGCCTAGCTTAGCGCCAATGACGACGAACGTCATCATGAGAATATGAATGGATTGGATCGGTGTCGTTGGCATAATCTGTGTAGTCATGAAGGTGCCAATATAGAATAGGACCTGCGCGCTGAGCACGAACATCATATAGATGTAGAAGAAGTTCACCGCTTTGCCAAGCCATTTCCCCAGTAAAAGCTCATTCATGTCAAAAAGCGTCATAGCTGGGAACATGTTGGCCAACTTGACATACATCCAAATAAATAGCAAACCGCTGCCTACAGCCGCCATTCCGGCAATCCAGGCATCCTGTTTTGCTTCTGCTGCCAAAATGGAAGGGACGACAAGGATGGTTGTTCCCACCGAAAACAAAAAAATAAGTATCATGAGCTGCCGAGCCGTTAATGTGCTTTCGTTATTCATGCCCCGCCTCCAATGCCGAGCCTAACTTTACTTGTTAATTAACCCGATTTGCAATAAGAGTTTGGTTAAAGGGGCCATGAGCAGTGTAATCCAATCGGCCGGATTTGGGAGTGCTTTCCCCATACCTTTGAGCGTAGCAAGCGTGTTGCCAAGCAGCATGAGTGAGATGTACAGCCAGACCTCCTTTTTACATCCTTGTTTCCATAAGCGAGGAACTTCATACCACGCGATAAGAATGGAAAGTGCAAGTATACTAATGCCAACTAACATAATGGCTACTCCTTCATGTCATTTACAACCGAGTCCCCCATAGTTCCTGCACCTCTCACTTTGGCAATGACATTCAGGTGGGGATCCACTTGTTTAAAAATTTGTTCCCAATGATCCTTGACTTTGTTCCAATATTTCGGATCGGCACGGTGAACAGCCTCGCCAAATCCATAAATATCTGCTCCTAGCTGTTGCGTCTTTTTAATCGTGCTTTCCATATTGCTTTTCAAAAATTCAACGTATTGTTTATCCAGATACGCGATCGTTTCTGTTTTGAAAAGGTTAATTTTACACTCTACATCGGAGACGTTCCCTTCCGTTCGAGTTTCAATGAAGATCTCGGGATTATCGTTTTTTACGACAGCGTATATTTTACTTTTAACACGGGCGATATCGATCCCAATGTTCCCGCCTTCCGGACAGACAAGATGGATGGAGGAGCGCTTGGATTGATTGGTGATAACCGAATAAGCACGGGACTCCTTTTCATTAAGCCAACCAACGAGCTTATCTTTTTTAATGATCGCATTTCCCGAATATTGCAGCCGCACACGAGGCGTCGTGTAATTGATATTGTTGTTGTTCGTGCCTGAAGTATGATCTCCGATGATTTGAATGCCTGATATGACGGAGCTTTTCCCAGGGGTCACGATCCCGCTCGATAATTGATCGAGTTTAATCGTAACCGCAGAGGTCCACTCTTTTTTGGCTGCTTCAAGGGAATTGAAAATATAGTTCGCCGGGACTTTCTCAAGCGGCGTCATGACGCTTAATAAGTCCTTGGCTGAGCTATTCCTTGCAATGACAACATCGAAATCTGTCCGGAATTCGCTCCCTCTCATAAGATAGTCCATCGCCTTGACAATCCCTTTGGTGGCTAGGTCCTCCGATAAGACAAGGATACGAATGTGTGCGAAATAGATGTTTCTTGAGATGGACGACGTCAATCTTCTGACAGCTTCATTCAAGGTCACGCCTTTGGAAGAATAGACGATAACGGGAATTTCATGATCCCCTTTGGCTTTTGTAACACTTCCCGGATTCACAATCTGAACGGTTAACTCAAACTGACCATCCGACATATCAATGCCCACACCTTCGGCGATGGCAATATCGTTCAACTCTCTGCGGCTCCAACAGCCGCTTAATAATAAGACGATAGATAGTAAGCAAGCTGTTAGTCGCATCCAGGATATCAAATGGGCCTCGTTCCTCCCTTTAAGGTTTGAAGGGCTTTCTACCCGCTTTCTTGATCACATTATTCGTATGAACGGTACGGACTCTTGAAAATAAGGATTGAAAGGGCATCCGAAATAAGGCGTCCTTTTGCTTGTTCAATTCTAACGGGGCAAAAGGGCTTAGGTAAGGTACGCCAAACGATTGCAAGCTGTTCAGATGCAAGATTAACCCAAGCAAACCCGCCAGAATCCCGAAAAATCCAAAGGAAGCCGCTAAGGCCATCAGCGGAAACCGCAGAATGCGAATGGCGTTTGATAAGTCATAGGACGGGAAGACAAAACTGGAAATCGCTGTAATGGAAACCACGATAACCATCGCGGCGGATACAATGCCGGCTTCGACCGCTGCTTGTCCGATCACCAATGTTCCGACGAACGAAAGTGCGGAACCGATGCTCCGCGGCATGCGCAGTGCGGCTTCCCGCAGCACTTCGAACGTAATCTCCATTAATAAGGCTTCGATGAACGCAGGAAAGGGAATGCCTTCCCTTTGGGCTGCAAGGGAAATGAGCAGTTGAGTCGGCAGCATCTCTTGATGAAAGGTTGTGATGGCTACATAGAAAGATGGCGCTAGCAGTGCAATGAGAAACCCGGCATAACGAAGTATTCGGACTAAAGTGCTGATATCCACGCGATGATAGTAGTCCTCGGAAGCTTTCAGGAACGTCTCAAACAGAGCGGGGGCAATGAGCACGAAAGGGGTGCCGTCAACAAGAATGGCAACTTTGCCTTGAATCAGTTCAAGTGCGACGACGTCCGGGCGCTCTGAGTTATACACAGTTGGAAAAGGCGTAATGACTTCATCCTGAATGAGTTCCTCCACATTGCTGCTTTCGAAAATACCGTCTATCTGAATCTGACTCAAACGGTTGCGAGCCTCGATAATGAGCGATTCCTGGGCGATACCGTGCACGTACATCAGGACTACATCAGTTTGGGTCACCTTGCCGACCTGAAATGTTTCCACCCACAAATTCGGATCTTTAATTTTTCTCCGGATGAGAGCCGTATTCGTTCGAATCGATTCCGAGAAAGATTCCCGCGGTCCGCGCACGACGGTTTCTACATTCGTTTCCGTCACACCGCGGTCTTTCCAACCCTTTGTACTTGCGGCAAGACAGGTGGTATAGCCGTTCATCAAAATGATGGAGTCGCCCGATAGTAGATGATGGAACAACTTTTTCATATCGGAGACTTGCTGGATTTCGCCAATCGTCAGTGTATGTAATTCTAATACGTCAAATGGATTTTGCTCAGGATCAATCTCCAAGGAATCTGTCATCATGGATCGCATGATGAAATCATTTATGACGTTGCCATCCACAAGGCCGTCGGTGTATAGAATAGCAACGTCCTCTGTAATCGAGTTATAAGTAAATTCTCGAATCACAATATCGGTGCTGTTTCCAAGACATTGCCTGACATAATTCGTATTTTCTTGAATGGTTGTAAATAAAGGCATGGATGCCATCGGTTCGACGATAGTGTTGCTTTGTTTTGGAAGCGTGGAATGCTTTTTGGAACTCAGCCAATGAGCGAACATATGGTATTTTCTCCAAGCTCTAGGATGTTGTGTTAGTATCTTTTCCTTAACTTTCCTGAGGTATGCGCGCAAAGAAAGCCCATTCCAGCTTGAGGCTTTGAATAAGCTTCCCGGAAATGGTGACTTGTCCAAGGAAAATGTAAACTTGGGGTTTGAAAGGGCATAGATTCGGGTACTTATGTCTAGGACGAGACTGACAACCGGCGTTAATTTACGTTTATATTGGAGGAGAAATCAAGGGAGGGAAAAACTAATGTACAACCACATTCTTGTTCCTATCGACGGTTCTGTGCAATCCGATCAAGCGCTGGATCATGCGATTATGCTCGCCAAGCATATATCCCCGCAAGCGCGAGTAACCGCACTTCACGTTAATCAGCTGCTGACACTAAACGAACCGCCAATAAGTGTTCCGCTTAGTGACATCCTGGAAGAGGAAGGTCGCAAAATTATTGAGCCAGCGTCGGCAAAATTATCGGCGAGTGGTCTTATATTCGATTGTGCGACATGGACGGGAGACCCTTCAACCGTGATTTGCCATAAAGCGGATGCGGATGGACACGATTTGATCGTCATGGGCAGCCGCGGGGCAGGTCTCATGTCTGAAATCCTCCTTGGCAGCGTAAGTCACAGTGTTGTCAAGCATGTGCAATGTCCGGTATTGATAATTAAATAATGAATAATTGAGAGGAATCTCCCGAATTTAGCGACGATTTATAGGGTTCATCAATCAAAAAAAGCTGCACTTATCGGCCTGAAAGCCGAGAAGGAGCAGCTTTTTTGATGGTACAAGCCTATTGCCATTTGGAGAAGGGGGAGGCTGCGGGTGGGGGCTCAATGTGGACTACTCTAGGATCGCTCCTACTGTATGAAATCGATGCTTCTAGGAGTCAAAGGGAACGATGATCGCTCTATTGCATGAAATCGATACTTCTGGAAATCAAAGGGAACGACGTTCCGCTATTTTCCATGAAATCCGTGATTCCTGCAGTCAGTGGGAACGATGATCCGCTAATTTGCCAATATGAGCTTAAAAGTAAGCTCAATGGTTTAAATAAGGTCTTGTAGTTCCCCCTAAGCCGCAAGAATGGCCCATCCCGCTCAAATAGCGCCCTGCAGTTCCCTCAATATCAAAGGGACTGCTCCTGAGCAAAGTATGATCCCTTATATTTCATGAAATCGATGCTTCTGGAAGTCAGTGGGAACGGCGTTCCGCTATTTTCCATGAAATCCGTGACTCCAGCAGTCAATGGGAACAATGATCCGCTATTTCCGTGAAATTCTTGTTTCCTGAAATCAATGGAACTACGATCCGCAACTTTGCCGTAGTGAAACTATCTACTTTCGCGACAGCCACAATTACGCCCAAGCCCATGCAGCCCTCAACTGCATCAGTTAGCGCCAGTACGCGGAGGGTGAGAGGAGTGCCGCTCGATAAAACGGGTGTCCACCCTGATTTTGGAGGTGGCCTCTACGCCGTGCTCGATGGATTCGATCAACAAGTCGACGGCCAATTGAGCCATCCGCTTTTTCTCCACGTGGATGGTAGTAAGCTCCGGCGAAATGATGCGGGACTCCGAGATATTGTCAAAGCCAATGACAGACACTTGTTCAGGCACCCGGATGCCAAGCTCGGTTAATGTTTTCATTGCGCTGATAGCGATGTAGTCACATTCGCAAAAGATCGCTGTCGGCAGCTGGCGGCCCGTCTCCATATAGGCTTTCAGCTGGCCCTTAAGATCTTCCTGGGACGACAGCATCGTTGGTGCAACAGCAAAAATGTGATCAGGATGAATCTCCAGCCCCTGCTCTTGCAACGCTTCATAAAAACCCACTTTACGCTCCTCGAAGTTTTGAATACGAACGTTCGATGCAATATAGCCAATTTCCTTGTGACCGATGCCGCATAGATGAGTTCCAGCTTGATAAGCTCCCATAAAATTATTGATGCTGACAAAATGAACAGGCAGTTTATCGAAACAGTTGTCGAGGACAACAAGGTGAGGCCCCAGCCGATTGGAAATGTCCAATATTTCTTCAGGACTAAGGTTATTGCCAAGCAAAATAATGCCGTCGCTTTGGTGATCCTCCGCGAGCGTTCGAATTTCGCGTTCAAAATGCTCCATATCTACCGATGAAAACAGCAAGGAATAGCCTTTAGAGCGGCAGCGATCCTCAATATAATGAATCAGCTCTCTAAAAAAGGGCTGCTGATAATATGCCTCAAGCACGATGCCCGAGTTAGTAAAAACCAGAAAAGAGAGCGATCTCACGGAGCTTTCGGCTGAAGTCGCCCGAGGCTTCGGGGAATATCCGCTTTCCCTGGCGATTTCAAGTACACGGTCCCTGGTTTCGGAGCTAATCCCGGTCTTACCGTTTAGAGCAAGCGATACGGCAGATTTGGATACACCGGCCAGTTTTGCAATATCTTCCATTTTCAAATCAAACAATCCCCATTCACTAAATTAGTTGAGTGAGTTTAGTTTATCCTTAATGAATAAAAAACGCAATAATAGAACTTGATTTAACTAAACATTTTATATAAATATAAACTAAACTTATTTAAAAACTGCATTGACGTCCTAAAATTGTCATGTTAGCATAGGTTTATTCATAAAAATAACTAAACAAACTCGAGTGAACATGGAAAAAGTTGAGTTTAAAATCAACTCTTTTGTTTAGTTGTTTAGCTAAACTTTTCAGGAGGCACATCTATGAAAAAATTAAAGCTGGGTTATGCGCCCACCCGCAGATTCGTTTTTAGCGCAGAAGATGCGTTCAAGTACAAAGTGCTGATTAGGGAAAAAATCCAAAGTTTCGGATTGGACATCGATATTGTCGATCTTGAAGGGATCAATTCGGAAGGGCTGTTATATGACGATAACATTAACGCCGATCTCATTATCAATCGTTTTAAACAAGAGGAAGTCGATGCGGTCTTCTTCCCGCACTGTAACTTTGGCACGGAGGATACGGTTGCACGGGTAGGTAAAGCGCTGGGCAAGCCGGTACTGCTCTGGGGGCCGCGCGATGAGGCTCCACTCGAGGATGGCATGCGGCTTCGGGACACACAATGCGGACTTTTTGCGACAGGCAAGGTGCTTCGGCGCTTCAATGTTCCATTCTCCTATGTGACGAATACGCGTGTGAATGATCCTGTTTTTGAAAGAGGCTTCTCGAATTTCATTTCCGCTGCCAATGTTGTTCGTCAGTTCCGTTCGCTGCGCATTTTGCAAATCGGCCCTAGACCGGCGTCTTTCTGGACGATGATGTGCAATGAAGGCGAGCTGCTGGAGCGGTTCGGCATCGAGCTGCATCCGATCACGCTCGTTGACATTCAGCGCGCATCCAAGCGTATCGAAAACGGCCAATCCTCAGAATTGGCACAAGCGATGGATTATATCAAAGAGAAGCTGGATTGGTCTGAAGTGACGGAAGCGGATGTAAGGCGTATCGCGTCGCTGAAAGTGGCAATGAAGCAGTACGCGCAGCAAACAGGCAGTACGGCGATAGCCATTCAGTGCTGGTCATCTTTGCAGGAAGCCATGGGAATTATGCCTTGCTTGGCAAACGCCATTTTGACTGACGAACAGATCCCGGTAACATGCGAAACGGACATCCACGGCGCGATCACTTCTGTAATGGTTCAGGCAGCTGCGATGAATGAAGCGCCGACGTTTTTTGCGGATTTAACCGTCCGCCATCCGGAGAATGCCAACGGTGAATTGCTGTTCCACTGCGGGAATTTTCCAGTTTCTCTTTCCGTCGAGAATAAACCGAAGCTGCGCAAGCATTTCTTGTTCGATGATCATGCGCCGGGAACGCATGAAGGTGAGATTAAGGGCGGCGGCATGACCTTGGCACGTTTTGACGGCGATCATGGCGATTACCAACTATTTCTGGGTAAAGCACAGGGCATTCAAGGACCGTATACACGTGGGTCTTATGTATGGGTTGAAGTGAACGATTGGCCGTTATGGGAAGAGAAGCTTGTGAAGGGACCTTATGTGCATCATTCCGTAGGTATTCATGCCAATGTCATCCCAGCTTTATATGAAGCATGTTCGTATATTCCAGGGCTAACACCGGACCCCGTTGATCCGACGGAAAGCGAAATTCAGGCTTGGCTGCGAGGCAAAGGTCTGTAAATAAGGAGGACATATGGAAATCAGGGCGCTTCAAGCGAAAGCAACGCAAATCAGGATGGATTTATTGCAAATGATTGCTCAGGCACAAACCGGCCATACCGGCGGTTCACTCAGCAACACCGATATTTTAACGGCACTATATTATCGCATTATGAATATTGATCCTGCGAGACCCAAGGCTGCAGATCGGGACCGGTTCGTTTTGAGCAAAGGTCATTCGGTAGAGTCGCTTTGGTCGATTCTCGCCGACCGCGGCTTTTTCCCAAAAGAGGAGCTGGCGACATTTAGCAGGTTCGGCACGAAACTCATCGGACATCCAAACAATAAAGTGCCCGGCATCGAGATGAACACAGGCGCGCTGGGGCATGGATTGGCTGTTGCAGTCGGAATGGCGCTTGCCGCGAAGAAGGATAGCGCAGCCTATCGAACTTACTGTCTCATGGGAGACGGTGAGCAGGCGGAAGGCTCCGTATGGGAAGCCGCGATGGCGGGAGCTCACTATAAACTAGATAATTTAATCGGGATTATCGATCGCAATCGGTTGCAAATCAGCGGTACTACGGAAGACGTGATGGGTTTGGATCCACTTGAGGACAAGTGGACAGCTTTTGGCTGGCATGTTGTTTCGATCGACGGCAACGATATGCAAGCTTTGGTGGAAACGTTCGAAGCGGTACCCGCTCACCGAGGCAAACCGACGCTCGTGATGGCGAATACGGTTAAGGGCAAAGGCGTTTCATTTGCAGAAAATGTTCCACATTGGCATCATCACGTGCCTAACCAAGCCGAATTGGAGAAAGCTCTGGCAGAGTTGGCGGCCGCATTCGAGAACTACGAGCAGAAAGGGCAGGTGCGTTAAAATGAACATGATTCCAAATCGTCAGGTCATATGCGAGACGCTGCTGGAACAAGCACAGCATGACCGTTCCATCATGGTGCTTGCCAGCGATTCAAGAGGTTCGGCGGCTATGGGGCCATTCGCCAAAGCGTTTCCGGAACAATTCGTCGAGGTGGGGATCGCGGAGCAAAATATCGTCGGCATTTCCGCAGGGCTTGCCCACAGCGGTAAAAAGCCGTTCGTTACTTCTCCGGCTTGCTTCCTTAGCATGCGCAGCATTGAGCAAATTAAAGTAGATGTGGCTTACTCTGCCACGAACGTCAAGCTCGTCGGCATCAGCGGAGGCGTTAGCTACGGCGCGCTTGGCATGTCGCATCACTCCGTCCAGGATGTAGCCGTTATGCGGGCAATACCGGGTATCGCTGTAATGATGCCGGCTGACCGTCATGAAACGAAGCGGATGACGGAAGCGCTAGTTAACCACGATGGCGGCGTCTATGTTCGGATTGGCCGTAACGCGGTAGAAGATGTGTATGAGTCAGATAATTATGAATTCATTATAGGTAAAGCAGTTAGGATGCGCGAAGGCAGTGATGTGACGATCATCGCAGCAGGTGAAACCGTTCGCGTGGCACTGGATGCTCATGAGGCCCTGAAGGAAGCGGGCATATCTTGTCGCGTTATCAATATGCATACGATTAAGCCCTTGGATGAAGCAGCCATTATTGAGGCTGCGCAAGAAACAGGCCACTTGATTACTGTGGAAGAGCATAGTGTTCATGGCGGACTAGGCGCAGCTGTATCGGAAGTTGTCGTTCAAAATTGCCCAGTACCTATGCGTATAATCGGTATCCCGGATGAGCCGGCCATTGCCGGTAAAACCGCTGAGGTTTTTAAGCATTATGGAATTAGCAGCAGCAATCTTAAGCGTGTGGCGCTTGACATGCTTGGCAGACAGGAGTAATGACGATGGAGAAATCCTATCTGCTTTCGATTGATCAAAGCACTTCAGCTACGAAAGCACTGGTTATCGACCGCTCAGGACAGATTATTGCCCGAAGCGCTATCTCGCATCGTCAATACTATCCGCGTCCTGGTTGGGTCGAACATGATCCTATGGAAATTTACGGAAATGTCATTCGATCCGCGCATGAAGCTTTAGCCACTGCCGGGATCGGGCCGGAATCGCTAGCCGCATTAACGATGACGAATCAACGGGAGACCGCGGTGCTGTGGGATCAAACGACAGGGCTTCCTGTGCATGCCGCAATCGTATGGCAATGTCAGCGAACGGCTGACCAGTGTGCCATTTATAAAGAGGCCGGTCATGAGGAGACGGTACGCGACAAGACTGGGCTGATGCTTGATCCGTACTTCTCGGCCGCCAAATGGGGCTGGATGTTGCAGCATGCGGAGGATATCGGCGAGAAGCTTGCGGAAGGCAGGCTTCTTGCCGGCACAATCGACAGCTGGCTGCTGTGGAAGCTGACCGGCGGCAAGGCGCATGCGACGGATTACACGAATGCCAGCCGCACCTCGCTTTTTAACATCCACACTCTTCAGTGGGATGAGGAATTATGCCGCCTCTTTGGCGTGCCCGTTGAATTGCTGCCCGAGGTTAAATCCTCGGATGAGATTTTTGGCTACACGGGAGATGTGGCGTTATTTGGTGATTGCCACGTTCCTATAACAGGAGTGATCGGCGACTCGCAGGGTGCTTTATTCGGAAATCAGTGCTTCGAGGCGGGCATGGCCAAAGCCACTTACGGCACCGGTACTTCGGTGTTGATGAATGTTGGGGAGAAGCCGATTCCCTCTGGCAATGGGCTAGTGAGCGCCATCGCTTGGGGCCGAGGGGGCAAATTGACATACGCCGTAGAAGCCGTCATTCGCACCTCTGGCGACAGCTTGACTTGGGTTCGCGATAATTTGGGTTTGTTCCGCACATTTGAGGAAATGGAGCGGATGCTCGAACATACGCCGGATAGTGAAGGTGTTTATTTGGTGCCCGCGTTCGTTGGGCTTGGCGCGCCTTACTGGGATTCTTATGCCAGAGCTTCCATTACGGGGATGAACCGTGGGACGACCAAGGCGCATATCATCCGGGCCGCTATTGAAAGTATCGCTTATCAAGTATACGATGCTGTGAAGCTGATGGAAGATGAAACCGGTGTCGCGCTTCAAGAATTGCGGGCAGATGGCGGTGCTTCTGACAATGGGAGCCTGATGCAATTTCAGGCCGACTTGCTGGGTAAATCTGTCGTGAAGCCGGAAGTTGCGGAATTGTCCGCATTGGGCTCCGCTTATTTGGGTGGTGTTGGGATCGGCTTCTGGCCTTCACTCGAAGCGGTATGTTCAAAGCAAAAAGGTTCATTAACGTATCAGTCCAAAATGAAACCGGAAGTGCGTGAAGCCTATTGTTTGGGGTGGAAAAAGGCTGTAACTTCCGTGTTATCGTATGTCTGAAAGATAGATGCGAGGAGGAGAGGGAGTTTATGCCGCACCATTTTATGCCCTATGAGGTTCCAGAGCAAAAGCAGGTTCGCGTCATTATTAATACCGACGCCAAATGCGAAGCGGATGATCAATACGCGATCGTGCATGCGATTTTGTCACAACGCTTACAAATTAAGGGGATTATCGGTGCCCATTTCGGTACAAGAAGCGATACAGCAATGGAAGAATCTTATGAGGAAGTTGAGCATGTGCTTCAGCTAATGGGAATGAGAGATCAGTATGACGTCTATCGGGGGGCTCCTCACAAAATCCCGGATGTCCGCACACCAGTGCCTTCCGAAGGCAGCGAGCTGATTATCAATGAAGCGATGAAGGATGATCCGAGACCTTTATTTGTCACGTTTCAAGGACCGTTAACCGATTTGGCTTCCGCTTATTTGCAGGAGCCGAGAATCGCGGATCGCCTTATTGCTGTTTGGATCGGGGGAGGTACGTATCCTGAGGGGCATGAGGAATTTAACTTATCCAATGATATCGATGCGGTTAATGTCGTTTTCAACTCACCTATTCCGTTGTGGCAGGTTCCTAAGAATGTGTACGAAATGGTTCGCGTTGGCATTGCCGAGCTGGCGGTAAAGGTTCGTCCTCATGGCCGCATCGGCAGCTATTTGTATGACTACCTTGTCAATCACAATATGCAAAACGGACATCGTCCGGAGTGGCCAAAAGGGGAAACCTGGGTGCTCGGCGATTCACCGGCCGTTTCTCTGCTGCTGGAAGAGCAAAGGTTCGATTATGAAATGATCGAGGCGCCGAATGTCGATGCCGATATGCTTTATATCCCTAAGCCGGGCAACCGCAAAATCCGTGTGTATCGTAGTGTGGACTCAAGGTTTATTTTGGAGGATTTTTACGCCAAATTGGCGTTGTTTGCTCTCTATGAAAAGGAGCGGGATTCACAGCAGCGCGGGCAGTAGCTTTACTGTGATGCAGCACGCGCAAACTCTCCTCATTAGCGTTGTGAAACAAGCTTAAATATCGTGGAACCGCATTCCACGCTCCCCGAACTCACTGAGCGAGCACAAAAGGCCGTCTCGTACCGTAGCCGAAGATTTACGAATACATACCGTTTATTAAAAGATCACTTGATGGTGATCTTTTTTTATTTTCAAGCTGAAGATGGGAATACTTCAAATCTCCTGTTTTATTGCTCGCTCAGGAGCCGAAAAATATAGGATTTTCCCCTTTTCCTTGATATTCCAAATCACAATTCTACATATATCCAGTTTCATAAAAGCATGGTATGATGTGTGATGTCGCAATATTTCGTATGCGAATGATATAGGTTTGTATAAGGGGGGCGCATTTTGGAAGAGGTTAGAGATCTTGTGGCTGAATTTACGAGGCTGCATAAATTACGGGCTTCTTTATTGTATCGAGAACTTCAGCGAGAAGAGCTTACGGGACCTCAATTGTTTATTTTACGGGAATTATTTCAGAAGCAACCTAGAAAGCTTGGGGATCTTGCCCAGTCTGTGCAGCTCAGTAATAGCACAGTGTCAGGTATTGTAGACAGGCTGGAACGTGATGGAATGGTGGAACGCAAGAGAGATGAGCAAGATCGCAGGGTGGTCTGGATTGGTACGACAGATATTTGCCAGCAGATGAAGAAAGCGAAGATTGAGACCATGAATAGTGAGTTTTATGCAGGTTTAGAAAACGCCTTTACACCTGAGCAAATAGAGACTTGCAAAGAAGTGGTGGGAACACTTATTAAACATTTGGAGAAAAAGCTGGAGGGAACGGAATGAAACGTAAATTAATTTTAATTATTATTCTGGCTGTTATTGTGATTAGCGGAGCCTATATCGGCGGTTATTACTGGTATCAGGGCGCTAACTACGTTGCGACAGACAATGCCCGTATCTCTGGAGATATTTATCGCGTCATGCCTCGTATTTCCGGCAAAATCAATACGCTGGGCATTAAGATGGGCGATACGGTTGTGGCGGATCAAATCGTCGGACAGCAGGATATTACGAACTTATCGAATAGTTTATTAGATCAAGCGTCATTACGCTCTCCAATTAGTGGAACAGTGATTCAAACTTCTGCTAAGGTTGGCGAAGTGGTGGCTCCCGGGCAGTCCGTAGCCATGATTGTGGATAAGAACGCCCTATACGTATCCGCCGACATCGATGAGACGAAGATCAAAAAAGTCCATGTGGGGCAGCTGGTAACATTTGATGTCGATACATATGGCAAAACAGAGTTTCAAGGGAAAATAATGGAGATTGGTCAAGCGACAGCATCTACTTTCTCCTTGCTTCCGACAACAAGTTCAAGCGGGAATTTTACCAAAGTAACACAACGGATGAGTGTAAAAGTTTCTATAGACGATCATAAGGGATTGGATCTAGCACCGGGAATGAATGCTTCGATCAAAATCCATATCAAAGGGGAGTAAGGATTGCCCATGAAAAAACATCTTAATGTAGTCTTAACTTTAAGTGTTCTGGCCGGTTCAATGATACTTGCGAGCGGCTGTACTTCCTCGCCGACTAGCGCTGCACAATCAACCGTGCCTTCGGTCAAGGTGATTACAATCAACAGTTCGAATGCAGTCGGAGCGAGCGGTAAATTAGCAACGGATCAAACCGTTCAAGTCGTGTCCAAAATAGGCGGTAAAATTGCCTCTGTTTCCGTAGAAGAAGGCGCCAAAGTGAAAAAGGGCGATCTGCTTGTGCAGCTCGACACCGAAGATTTACTGCAGCAGTTGGATCAAGCACAAGCGGGTCTGACGGCTTCGCAGGCCAAATTGGCGGATACGGAAGCTGGTGCCCGTTCGCAGGATGTGCAGGCGGCAACGTCAGCGGTTGAGCAAGCCAAAGCGGCTGTTAATCAAGCTAAAGCAGGGGTGTCGCAAGCACAGGCGGCTTTTGATCTTGTGACCAAAAACTACAATCATGCAAAGAATTTTTATGATCAAGGCGATGTTAGTTCGGACGAATTGGATAAAGTAACGCTCGATTACGAAAAAGCCAAGTCGGCTAATGATTCCGCTATTTCGCAACAACAGGCAGCGAATGCGCAATTGTCTGCCGCAGAGGCGAAGCTAGGCTTGGTTAGAGAAGGTGCAACGGCAAATACTTTAGAACAATTAAAAGCCGATGTAACAGCAAAGCAAGCTGCTTTGAATCTCGTTCAGATCGCTATTAAAAATGCCGGAGTCGTGTCCCCTATCGATGGTGTCATTGTTAAAAAGAACGTAAACGCAGGGGAAATGGCGCAAGCGGGTGCCGCTTTATTGACCGTTGTAAACATGGATAAAGTGAAAGTTGAAGTTAGCGTGCCTGAAGGAATGATTAATTCGATCAAGCAAGGAGCTAAAGGAACCGTTATTGTCCCTAGTATTCCTGGTAAAACGTTCGAAGGAACGATCTCCTTTGTAAGCCCGGTTTCCGACACGAATAATAATACATTTCCAGTTAAGCTGACGGTAAACAATCCAGATGGAACTTTACATGCAGGTGCTGTAGCTAGTGTTGCTTTCGGAGACAGCAGTAATGAAAGTCGTATTGAAGTGCCTAAAGTCGCTCTTATCCAAAAAGACGGCAAATCCGTCGCTTTCAAACTCAGCGGTGACGCCGTACAATCTGTCGTGCTGCAGACCGAAGATAAGAACCAAGACTGGGTATACCTCAAAGGAGACTCGGCTCTGAAACCGGGTGATAAAATCGTCTTGAACCCAGGTGACAAGCTGACAGACGGAGCCAAGGTTCATGCCGAGTAAAGGAGGCTGCTACAATGTCAACAACAACGGCAGATACAGCTACTCCGGCAGTTGAGCAGCAAGAGGAGAAAATCACCGTCTATCAGTGGTTAGCGCTGTTAGTACTCATTCTAGGCACCTTTTTAGCTATTTTGGACAATAGTTTAATGAACGTCGCGATACCAAAACTTATGGCTGTATTCGGTTCTACATCTACGGAAATTGAATGGGTTGTTACGGGCTATATGCTCGCATCTGCTGTTGTTGTTCCTATGGGTGGCTTTCTAGCTGACCGATTCGGTTACAAAACAACGTTTCTGACAACGGTGAGCGCTTTTATCGTTGGCTCAATTTTGTGTGGGATTGCTTGGAGCGACACGAGTCTTACTATTTTCCGAATTATTCAAGGGCTTGGCGGCGGCTTTATTATGCCAGTCGGTATGGCCATGCTTTACCAGATCATGCCTCGCAGTAAAATTCAAGTTGCCATGGGAATCTGGGGGATTGCGGCGATGGCTGCGCCTGCCATGGGGCCTACCTTAAGCGGATATTTAATTGATAATTTTAGCTGGCGGTATTTATTTTACATTAACGTTCCAATTGGTATCATTGCCGTAGGTCTTGGTTTGATTATTTTAAAAGAGACACCGAGACGTGCAGGACTGAAGTTCGATTATGTCGGCAGTATCTTATGTATGATTGTTTTCAGCACGCTGCTCTTGGCATTAACGGACGGCCAGGCGGACGGGTGGACTTCATTCTATATCGTGAGTTTGTTCTTCATTTCTATCTCAAGTTTTATCCTATTAATTTGGATAGAGCTTGGCAAAGAGAATCCAATTATGGATTTTCGATTATTCAAAAACTCAGTGTTTACGTTAAGTTTGGCAGCTTCAAGCTTCGTTATGATTTCCATGCAGGGCGGGATTTACATGATGCCGATTTTTCTGCAAAATGTAACGGGATTGACGCCAATGCAAACAGGGCTGGTTATGATGCCGCAATCGATAGCGATGGCATTCATGATGCCTGTTGCAGGGAAGCTTGTTTCCAAATACGGGGTCGTACCGCTAAGTATCGTAGGTTTGGCTATTATTGGCTTTACGACCTTAGAAATGCATGTGCTTTCTCAGCAAACGTCTACTCATTGGATAAGCGGCTTGCTCGTTATCCGAGGGATTGGGATTGGTTTGTGTATGATGCCGTTATCTTCAGCCGGGATGAATACTTTGCCTAACCATTTGATTGGCAGAGCCTCCTCCGTGTCTAACGTTGTTCGTAACGTCATGGCATCGCTTGGTATCGCCTTGCTGACCAGTATTATGAATAACAAATCAACGCAGTTCGGAGTAAGATTCAATGAATCCATTTCTACGAATACACCTGCGTATGCTGATTTTCAGACAAATGTCGTTCATCGTTACTTAGAACTAGGGACGGACGCAAGCTCAGCTTCCGGTGGTGTTATCGGCGTTCTTTTCGGACTCGTACAAAAAGAGGCTTTGACAAGAGCGATTGCAGACACATTGATGGTATCTGCGATTCCAGCTTTCATTGCGATCATCATGGTCTTTTTTATGCGGAAGAAAAAGAAAAGCCAGGCAGTCGAGCAGCAATCTACGGATTCTGATGCTCAGCACCATGTGATGATTGAAATGTAAATGAAGATAGTTTTGCTAAAGCAAAACTCGGCTTATGCTTACGAAGAAAGTTTTGCTAAAGCAAAACTCTTAGGAGGAACTAAACGATGAGAATTCAATTCAAACAAGTAGCTATGACGCTCGTTCTGTCATCTTCTTTGCTGATGTCGGGACTCCCGGCGCTAGCCGATGGAACAGATGCAGCTGCGGTTCAAACGATCGCAGCTCCAGTCTACCAAATAAGCGACAGCCTTCAAGTTACGATTGAAGGTGTCACTAGTGAGAAAACAGCAAACGGAGTACGTCTTGGCTCTGTCATCAAAGTAACGAACACAAGCAATCAAACCCTTCGAATTCCAGACTATGAGCTTAAAGTCAAAACAACGGATGGTATCGTGTATACTTTACGCCCAAGCAGCAGCAATGCACACGGGGTGCAGCCGGAGTCGGAAGTCGAATTGACCTATTTGAAAGTCATTAACCGTCAAACGGAAGTGGCTCTAACCGATCTATCGCTGATTGATGTTAACTATGATGTGTATCCGAAACAGGAAAAAACGTTGCTTTCGGCCCCGATCGACGGGCTGGTATGGAATGGAAATCGCGGAGAGTTTAAAAAGGCCCCTGCGTCCATAAAGTGGGGAGAATCGTTCAGCATTCCAACTGTGGCATCGCCATTGCAATATAAAACAGTAGATGTCACCAAAAGCAACAGCAATGAAGGCGTTGTTTATGTTGTGAAGCTCTTGGTTACCAATCCGAACGATCAATCCGAAACACTGCCAACAATTGAATTGGATGGTAAGTCCAAAACGAATCTGTATACAGGCAAGCTGGTTGAAGCAGATCCTGTCGTGCTGGATGCAGGCCAGAGCAAATATGTGCATTTTGCGATTCGCGCCGATATGGATACCGTGCTGGACAGCATCAATGTTCTGACATCGGAAAGCTTTACGCAAGCAGATGCAGCAGGTAACGTAAAAACTACAGCTTTCACGATTGGAAAACTAAATATTGAGATGCCAGGCGCTGCAAGTGCTAGTGGCAGCTATACTTACGGCACGCCGATTACTTTTGAAAAATGGAATGACGTGATTAATCAGGATCTTGATGTGGCCTTGGTAGAGCTGCATGTTGCGGACAACAAAGATCAAGGCAGCAAAGTGGCTTTTGCTAAGTTTACTTTGACGAACAAGGGTGTAAGTGACATTCCTGTCCCTGCTTTCCAAACCATGTTGTCGAGTCCGTCAGGCTATGATTACACAGGTTCCAGACAAAATGATGTTCAGAAGTCTATCGCACCTGGAACATCAACGGTTGTCAGTTATGCATTTGTTCTGCCCGTTGCTGAGACGAGCGATACATTCACGATGAAAGTGCAAAATGAAATCAATGGACAAACGGGCGGAGAAACGAAACCGACGTTCAAATCAACGATTGCCTCTTATCAAGTAACCGCACAGGAACAAGAGGACAGGCATGAGATCTCTTTGTATCCGTACAAGGTTAATTTGAAAGACTATCTCTTGTCACAAATCACGGTCCCAGGACAAACAATAGCTCTCAATTACACTTATAAACTACAACTATATCTGGATCTCATTCGTGATCCTAAGGTGTTGGTTGACAATAACTTTTCCAAATTGAAATTTGAGCTGGTTGATCGTTCGGGAACCATTTTGGGTTCTAAAATATTCCCGTTCACTGGCACGGACCGTTTAGTTAATGGCAAACAAACGTTAACCTTTAGCAATTTAACAACGGATCAAATTCAAAATAATGTTATCGTTAACGTTTATGAAGTGCTGAATACGCCTGCAGGCGAGGTAGATCGACTACTTACAGAGCTGAAATAGCAACGATAGGTGACCCTTACTTTGTGAGGGTCTTTTTTGTGCGACGGGCAGTCGCAACTTTAGCGGATATACGCTATGAGCAACGAATACAAACGACGATGACGTTACCTTGGTAAATACGAGTCGAGAGTTTGGAAAGTTATTTTCTCGAAGGTGAAAGTCCTTCCTCAAGCTTTCTGGTAAGACTTGAGAAGCTTAATCTAGGGCAATATCGCGAGGTACTTGTCTGAAGGAGATGCGGAAAATCGAGAGATCCGTAGGCGGATGAGCAGACCCAAATGCGAAAGCGTGAAGCACGCAGCGGCAGGGTAAGTCGGCGACTGTGCGAAGATAACGGGAAGCCTAGGAAAAAAAATTGCTATCCAAATGAACCAGACGAATGGCAATGGCTTATCAAGTGAAGGTGCTGGGTATGTTCAGAAGGAAGATGCGATGACCCCGTGAGATTCTCCACTTCCCTGAGGAAAAAAAAAAAATCAGGATGGCTACATATAAGGTTTCGCCGAAGTTGTAGTCGTGGTGGAGAATTCAGACGTTCTCATAGTACGGAAGTAACTAG
>NZ_JAGGKV010000013.1 GCF_017874035.1 Paenibacillus aceris | reverse complement strand
AAGGCTTTTCCTTAGCGATTCAGCCCTAAAACGGCTTAAATTACTCTAAATCAGCGACAAATTAGTAATATGGAACCACTTTTTCGGAGGTCTCCCTTGTGGAGTTCCTAAATCTGAGCGTCTTACTGTTCCTTCTTCCATAACCCCCGCTTGTAACCACTTCCTAATTAACTTCAGGATTCGCCTGTCATTGATGCGCATTTGTATCAATTTCATGAGCTTTTCTTGGTTAATGTTGTCGAAGTAGCCTTGGATATCAACGTCAACTACCCAATTCCCTTTGCGGTTGCAGGCTTTACGGATACGGTCTAGCGCTCCTTTAGCACCACGTTTCGGACGGAATCCGAAGGATGTTTCATGAAAATCCGCTTCAAAGATGGGTTCAATCATTAGTTTTGTTGCCATTTGTACGACTCGATCTCGAACCGTCGGAATTCCGAGCGGCCTTTGCTTACCATCCTTTTTAGGAATGTAGTGACGTCTCACTGGATCGGGGTGGTATGTGCCTTCTTGCAGTTCACGTTGACATTCCCTTATGAAAGAAATCTCTCCTTGTTTCTCGACGTCTGCTAGTGTAATGGCATCAATACCAGCCGCGCCTTTGTTAGCACGCACTCTTTTCCATGCTTCGCATAGAACATCCCATCGGTAAACCTTATCATACAAAGCGTGGAACTTACGCTTACTGTTCTCCTTGGCTGCATGACCTAGCTTTTCTTGGAGTTGTTGAACTTTTTCTTTTGGTGTCGTTAGCCGATCGGCATTCACTCACTCGTACCTCCTTAAAAAGCATAAACAAAGCAGGGCCCCTTCCCTCCCGAAGGTTATGTTGTCCTTCGGCTCTTCGGTACTATGAGCCCCTCGGACTCCCTTCCTGCAGACGGCTCACTTCACTTTTCGAGCTTATAGAGCGTCTCTTTACGGTTTCTAAAAAAAAAAATCCGTGCAGGGGAGGGTCTCCCCAGTTCACTGCATTATCTTTCATACCATGCCGATCCCCTTACACCGGAGGATTCTTCGCTGTTGTTCCAAGTTCTCTACAGCTTCCATGGCCTTCGTCTATTGAAGCGAGACTCGGCTTCCTCTTGTCCCCCTTGCGAGGCCTTTTTGACGATGCGGCAGGATTCACTTCATGTTACGGCCTGGTAGGTTGCTCGCCCTGTCTCTGACAAGTACTTTTGTCGATGCGCTTTTACGCACAGATTTCGCCATACGTAAGCATCCCAGATACAAAGGTGGCTTGGCCCCTCCCTTGGTTGGACTTTCACCAACTAGATAATGCGTGCCTCTGGGCACGCCTTCAATGAAAAAGGCAGCTGAGCGCAATCAGCTGCCTTAATGTCGTGCTTGAACTATGTTTTAGTCTTTAATTCAATCAGTTACACTGTTCGTCATAAAGAGTTTTCAAAACTTCCGGGGTCAGTCCCTCCCCCGCATAAGAAACCAATGGGGATATTTCAATATCCCGTCCTTCCAGCGCGGAGCGATCTACACCTGCATTAATGAGCCACTTCTTATATAGATCCTGCATAAGTGAGCGAGCTGTCGCCGGGCTGTCCTTGCCCTCCTTATTCTTGACAGGGGCGAACTCCTCCTCTCTTCGTATTTTCAAAACCATCATGCTTTCAACGAGTGGGAAGAAATCAAAAATAAATTTTTCAAATTTAAAAGCGTTTGGCGACGCCGGATGGATCAGATGTCCCTGATCATCTATGTATTTGACCGCTTTATTGGCGGCATGATAAGGAATATTCGTATCCGCATACTGTTCAATAAAATCAGTTCGAAACAAATGAATCGAAAGGTTGGCCAGTCCATAGGTCAAGTTGCCCGAACTATCTGTTTCGTACAATAGCTCACTAGGCACGTCCATGTATTCCATGACTGCCGGTCTGCCGTCCTTCATGCAAAGAATGCCTACTTTCTCCTCGGGGTAAGATTTTTCTGCGACTTTGGTGGCAATCGGATAGTTATGATGCACAGCCGCGCCTATAAAAAACGGATCGGCGACTCGTATCAAGGCATTATCGACATTATAGTAGAACAGCCACTCCACTCCCCGACGGTTCAGGTCGTCCAAGGCTCCCGAACGCTTCATGGAGGCAAAACAGTCGCCGTTCCCGCTGGGAGTAAGCGCGATTTCATCCTTGGCGGAAAGCAGGATGTGTCCATCGGAATCGAGTGATGGTAGGACATTTTGCCGGAAGAAGAAAATGTCGTCCATGGCATAGCCGAAATACTCTGATTCCTGGAAGTATCGCACAGTATCCTGATGATTCTCAGGGCTGGTCATAATGTACCAGGGGATGAACCTACCTGCTTTTCGGGACAAGTTGAGCAAGCGCTCTGCCTGTAGCTGGAACAGCGACTTTCCTGACGGCAGTCCGATGTTATAGGTCCCCTTCGGTCCCTCGTGCTCTAGGCGGCTTCCGTGCCCTCCGGCAACGACAAGTGCCGCGACCTTGCCTTGACGAAGCCGTTCCCAGCCATTCTCGGTAATTTTCTTTCGCACCTCCTCGCTGTAATCCTCCGAATCGTAAACTTCCATCGGCGAGATAAAGTCGGTGCTTGCCGATGGAAGTTTCGTACTATGGAATAGCTCGCCAAGCGTGGCAAAATCCAGCTGTTCCATTTTATCCAGCAGCATATTCTTTGAATCTTTGGAAAGCGACGGGTAATGCATAAGTAAATGCTCCTGGCCGTAGGCTTGCGCCTTTTTATAGAGTTCGTCATATCGGTTATCCACTATAAACCTCCTATGTAGATCGTTCGTTATATTACTTGATTTTATCACAGGAAGACTATCATAAATTAACTCGAAGTCATAGGCCATAATAAACTAAAACAAGCGATAGATCGGTTCCAACGCCGTGCTATCATTCTCCCGTTTGCCCTCTTTCTTCATCAGTTAATAATATCCAGCTATCCTCCTTAATACATTTTCCTTTTTTTGGAACTATTTTGCTCTTTAGTTTAACGAAAAAGCAGCCGATCATTTGAACTGCCCCCCATTTGTTAGACAACGACTAACAATGGAGGTGCAGTTTTTTGCTTAATTCAGTTTAGATGTGAAATTGAAGGCCATTCATAGGTATCAGAATGGCACTGAAGGAGTCAAAATACGAATATCACGGGATAACAGCTTTTGAAAAGAGCTATACAGCTTACACATTCGGATCAAGGCTGGCACTACCAGATGAAGCCTTATCAACATGCTTTGAAGGAACAAGGAATTACCCAGAGCATGTCACGTAAAGGAAATTGCTACGATAACGCGGTAATGGAGAACTTCTTTGGCATTATGAAATCGGAATTTCTTTATCTGAATGAGTTTGAAAGTGTAGATCACTTCAAGCAAGAACTGGCACGATACATGGATTACTACAATTCACAAGCGTATCAAGTCAAAATTAAAAGGCATGAGCCCGTACAGTACCGAGCTCATGCCCAACAGGTTGCATAAAATATTTGTCTAACTTTAAGGGGAAATTGTTTAGTAATTCTTGAAAATTGTAAATAAGAGGACCTAGATAATAAAGTTAGTTATCACTAAAACTATGTCGATCAAGTCTGCCCCTGTCCTTCTGAAAATAATTATGCATAAAAAACTCTATGACTCCAAAAACCAATGCAACTATCGCCACATTTGTAAAGTTTATGGACCATTGGAAGAAAAATTTCTCGACCAGCCAAAAGAAAACAAAGGCCATTCCTACATCTGCTAAGGTAGCGACCCCATTGTTCGTGACTCTTAAAAACAATTGATCTATTGCAATATAAGACAAAAGAGAAAGAGTATAAGTGGCAAAGAACGCCTCTATAAGTGTGGCTTGCGTCAAATACATCAATAGAGGAATTATAAAAACTCCATTTAACAGTAACTTCAAAAACAGTTTCCCAAGCATTCGCAGCATTTTCTTTGCCTTCTTTCTCCAAGAATGTACTCCTGTTTCTTACTATTGCCCTTTTGTGTCCGAAATATTAATTGGAAATTAGATGAACAGATACATAAATAAGCCAATGTATTTTTCCATATCAAGGAAAACACATTGGCTTAGAGAAATTAGTTTATAAGAAAGCATGAATTAAAAATAGAACAGCAAATGCTAGACCTGACCGCAAATGCCACTTCCGATCCAGTCTCTGATATCGTAATAATCCCGATACGGGAACAGGTAGAAGAACCAGCAAGGCAAGCAAGCCGCTTATATTATTAAAATCCAATTTAAAGCCATACATAAAGACAGCAACTGCATGCAGAACGATAAATGCAATCGCGATGATCGCCAATGGGGTGTGCCATCTGCGAGCGAAGCGCAGCAATACTGCAAGCCCTTTTTTCACATGACCAAAACCATCCCATATTCGCTGCCTCATAACAAAAAGAAGGGCGTAATAAGCCAGTACAAAAAATAAGGCGATTCTTGCATACGAGCCAAAATCTTTAAACGTATGTTCGAACTGTCTGCTGTGCAGAGTTTCTGAAGAAAGCTGTAATAACCCCTCAAGCTGCCAAATCACGAGCAGAACAGCTATAACAAACGCCACGCTCACCCCGATTCGCTCCTTTTTAGGTATCCATTCTTGTCTTAACCTACCAGCTTCCTTTTCGAGTGTATTCACTATATCTTGCCTCCGTTTTTTGATAAGAATAATTCCTCAGACCTCTGGGCTTTATTTTCTCAAAAATAGATTTTCTAACTACGGATACCGGCTGTTTTTGAAGAAGAAACTGTTAAGCGTTTTAACGTATATTGATACAGATTTCCAACAAGCAATCCTACAAATAAATACATCAAACCGCCAAAAATTCCATAAACAACTGCTCCAATTACCGCGCTTAAGATACCGAAAATGAATTGATCTTTATCTTTGGCGGGTGTTGTTGGCGGATCTGTAAGCATGAAGAATGCAAAGAAAAGCGTAGCATTAATAAAAGGTGATCGTAGGGCATCACTAGAATCACCAATATTAAAAAATCCCATAATCAATAGAAGCATAAAATAGGTTCCAAGATATGAAAAAACTATAGGGAATTTATTCACACGGTTTGTTATCATGTATCCGCCGATCAACAAAATTACGTTTGTCCACGCAGGGAGATCGCCAAACGCCCCCCACCAGCTTTGTCCCGTTCGAAACAAAAGGATCGACGCCAGCAATCCGAAAGCGGCTGGATTAAAAATCGGTTTTTTCTTATAGACAAGCAAATATTTAGATGAGATTGCAATAAGGGCAGTTGCTGCAACGACATACCACGAAGTTCTTGTGCTCAAAATCAAAGCAATGATCAACCCTGAAATTATCGCGCCATCAGGAAAAGCTCTTTTCTTTTTAGCCAAAGAAGCGCATATGAAATCTGCAGTTACGGAAACACCAACCGCAATGAAACTATTTAGGACTCCTCTGAGGTCCAGCGAATAAACGGCGGCTATTAGCAGAAAGGCAATCATGGAGATCATGACATATCCCTTCGGAGTTCGGAGCCATTGGGTCATGGACACTTAGATTCCCCCTATTCGATTTATTTGCAAATCTTGATCAATCAAGATTCCCTTGAGATTCACTTCTTCTAGCAACGCTTTTCCCCGGTCTTTCTCCAATACAAATGCTGCTGTGGAGAAAGCGTCCGCCATTAGGGCGTATGGGGCAATAACGCTGCAGCTGATCCATTCATTAGGGGAATGCTTGCCGCATGGGTTCATGAGGTGATGGATGCCAGTTTTTAACGGACTTTTACGCTCATAGCTTCCAGAGGTACAAACAGCCTCATTCGAAACTTCTATCATTTGTATAACCTGATCTTTGTGTATCGGATGTTGAATTCCGATTTTCCATTTCCTCCCCTGCTTGTCCAATCCGCCGGCAAAAAGGTCCCCACCTGCATTCACGATAAACCCTTCGAAATTTTTTAATTCATGCGCAGCTAAATCAATTGCAAATCCTTTAGCAACGGCTCCTAAGTCAATAACTAACGGTTTATTTACATACAATGTACGATGCTCTTCATCTAACAAAATATCTTGATAAGTAGCTGAATCCGATGCAGAACTTTGGATAGTCTCCCCAGTTAAATAATGTTGATTGAATCCGTAATCCTCCATCGCTTTTCCCACCGTTGGATCAAACATGCCATTCGTCACTTCGGCTACCTCTAAAGCAAATCTTAATGGCTCAAATATAAATGGACTAATCTTGACAGCAGTTTGAAGCTGTCGCGTTGCCTTCATGACTTCGCTGTCCCGGCTAAAGCGGCTGCAGGCTTGCTCGACTTTTCGAAATACTTCAAAAGCTCGATCGACAGCAGCTGCGGCCTTATCTCTTGAATGGTCAGCAACAACGACTTGTATGTCTACAACGGTATCCATAAATAATTTCGTTTTCTTCATCATGATCACCACTAAGTGTTTAGCGCTTGTGCAATCGCATTTTGCACGGCATCTTTAAAAGCTTGTGTACTATATGTTGCCCCTGACACATTCTTTACTTGTGCACTTTGGATTTGTGTTACCTCTTGCGGTAGATCAATAACATCATTTTCTGAATAATGCATAGCAAAATCACTGATTTCCACATCGGTAATCTTATCGTTATTCATAGTTACACCAACCTGAATCGAGCCGCGGCGATTAGATCCTGTTCCATAGAAAGTCCCATTTTTATATTTGCTTTTGATTTGGCTGCTGCCTGTCTCCACGCTAGCTTGATTGTATGAGACCGGTTTCTGCAAAGCCGCATGCGTTTCGGTTGAAAAATATCCGGCAGCGTAGATCGCCCCAATGGCTGTTGAACATAAAACGACCCATTTCTTATCCATTTTTGCCATGTAAAATCCTCCAATGTCAGGCATCATCTATATGTTGATTATAGGAGGCGAACATTTAAATTTTCTTAAAGTGCATGAATTTACATGTGGTTTATTGTCTTTTTGGGAAAAATGATAATAAATTCGGTTCCAATGGACAATTGAGATTGAACACGAATCGTCCCTTTATGGGCCAGCACAATCCATTCAGCAATCGAAAGCCCAAGACCTATTCCGCCGTCTGAACGACTGCGGCTCTTATCTCCTCTATAAAATCGTTCAAAAATTCGTGGCAGATCAGCCTCGTTGATTCCGCATCCGCTATCTTTGACAACAATCCGAATGGAATGCGATAGGTTATGACACCTGACTTCAATGGAACCTTCAGGCGGTGTAAATTTTAGAGCATTATCCAATAAAATGATAAACAATTGTCGGAGACGATTTTCGTCGCCCCATAGCACGGATGGTTCAATTTGAGAATGAATATGGATGAACTTCGTTTCTGCCAATAGCGCAAATTGCTCTGTGATCTCTTGAAGAAGCTGATGCACGGGTACCGTCGCTGTATGAATTTGAAGCTGGTTGGAGTCCGTTCTGGCCAACGTCAGCAGATCGTCGATGAGCCGCCCCATTCGTTTGCTCTCCTTTAGAATAAGGGCGATGTTTTCGCTTTCCTCTTCAACAGAACGTTGCGGATGCCTAAACAAAAGCTCAGACCGGGTTTGAATCACGGCAATTGGCGTACGCAGCTCATGAGAGGCATCCGCAACAAATTGCTGCTGCTTGTCCCATGATCTGCGAATCGGTATTAGCGATCGGCCTGCTAAATAGAACCCAGCCAGTATAGAGAAAAGCACTCCTGCGGAACAGCCGATAATAAGATCCGTACGGAGGGTTTGAAGCATTTTATGGGCATCTTCTAAGCTTCTTACGACGACTACATATGAGACATGTGGGACAGCTTTTGAATCAACCACTTCTTTCATGGGATTGTTAAATCCCAGCAACCTGTATTCGCGCCCCCCCGCCGAGACATACTGTAAGGAACCGTTATGGGTACTGTTTTTAAATTCTCCTGCATCTTCCAAAGAGAACATATGCTTCGGATATTGATTGAGGAGATGACCTTGCTCGTCCCAGAACAAGTATGAAGTTGTTCGGTCCGCATCAGGCTCAGGATGATCGGCCTGGAGCATTTGATCGATGGAACTCAGCTGCATGGATCTCGCCGTATTATTGATTGCCTCATCGGCTTGTCGGAGCAACCGGTAATCCATATGCGCATACAGGATGAATCCGAAAATGAATAAAAAAAAGATCAGCACCGCAGAATTTAATAACACTAATTGCCGACGTGTTTTACTGAACATGGGAATCTCCCTTCAATAAATACCCCACGCCGCGAATGGTCTTTAAGATGAGGTCTCCTCCGTAAGGTGCAAGCTTCTTACGCAAATGGTGAACATAGACATCAACTGCGGATGAAGCAGAATCTGAATCGTACCCCCATATCCGTTCAAAAATCTGATCCCTAGGTAAAATCTGATCCTTATTGCGGAGGAAAAATTCAAATAGTTCATACTCCTTAGGCGTCAGTTTCAAAGGCTGCTCATCAACGAAAGCGTCTCTTTGATTAGTAACGAGCACGATTTGCCCACATGTCAAATTTCCATCCAGATCAACGCTTCCTTTACGTCTTAATGCAGCTCTTGCTCTAGCAAGTAAAATGGAAGTCGTAAATGGCTTGGTTACATAATCATCAGCGCCTGCATCCAAGCCTCTGACGCAATCCTCGACACTGTCTTTTGCAGTTAACATAATCACCGGTGTTAACACTTGTTGCTTCCGTAACTGCTTTACGATATCAAGACCGCTCATACCGGGTAACATAACATCAAGGATAATAAGATCGTAATTTCCTTGTTCCGCTAGGAAGTACGCTTCATCACCCGTGGAAACACCAGTAGTGTCAAAAGTCTCATTTTCGAATATGTCCATGATCGCTTTAAGTAAAGCAAGGTCATCTTCTACGATCAATAATTTCATTACAAATCACCTCATTTAACGTTCAGTTCATAGTATTATTTTAACAGAAAAATAACCGCCTATAAGGCGGCAGTTATTAAATATAGGTATAGTATCCAATTAGAACAACAAGGTTAAATTGGCACCCCAATTTTCAAACGCAAAAAAGACGGTGCCGCGTCTATCCAAAACACGGCAAAAAATTACCATTTCTAAAGTTGATTTTTTGCATCTCACCTATTAAGCTCAGGGTAAGTTTGCAGAAAGAATTAGCTCCATAAGTGTAGGTTAATCTGTGGCATGTACTAGTGCCATTAGTCATCCTCCTTTTGATTAATACACATACCCGTATGGGTATATAAAGAAGGCATTTTCCTTAAATTAAGAAATTAATTTGGCGACAAGAAAAGCAATTCCCGCTGCCACTCCACCGACCAATGTCGTTTGCCAAGCACTTTTAAATGGTTTGGAACCCGTAAATCTCCCCTTGATATAGCCAAAAATGTACAATGCAATTAGTGTAGCTATAACGGATACAAATAACGCAGAATATGCGGTATGGATGAACAAGTAAGGGGACAATGGGACAAGTCCACCAATGATGTATGATAAACCAATGGTTAATGAGCTATTTCTTGCCCTTTTGGGTTCAGGTACTTCTAGTCCAAGTTCATGTTTCATCATGAAATCAACCCACTTATCCGGATCTTTGCTAATCGCCTCGACAGCTGATTGGACTTCTGAGTCTCGTAGTCCCCACTTTTTTAGAGCGTCGGCTACCTCTTCTTTTTCCTTGTCTGGGACCTCGATGATTTCTCTGCGTTCCCTTTCCAGCTCGTTTGCATAGTGTTCTTGATCCGTTCGTGCGGCCAAGTATCCGCCAAGCCCCATCGCAATTGAACCTGCAGCAATTTCAGCAAGACCAGCTATGACAACAACATTCGTTCCCAAGACAGATCCAGACAATCCTGCAGCTAACGCAAAAGGAACGGTTAGCCCATCGGACATGCCAATCACAATATCACGAATGAAATCAGGAGCCGCAAAATGTTGTTCCTTGTGCTGTTTATATGCTGTATTTTCCACAGTTGCAATACTCCTTACATTATTCGGAAATGGATGAATATAAACATATTGATAACATAATTTTCATAGATACGGTTAATCATAAATCAAATACACCGTGTTTGAGTGATTGATTTATATGGTCGTACATTAAGTATTTGCATACAGTTGAATATTATGTGAGAATGTTAAACGATTAGATATTTCTAGAACCCTTCTTACAAATACAGGTATGCGTATTGGAAGTTTCATCACTACGCATCATCCCAATTAATGCCATAGGTTTTGGAAGACCAATTTTTTAGTGTTTCCTTCGTCATCATAATAAACGGCTATCGTACAGGGTAAACAATACCCAACAATGGAGTTTTCTTCGAGTAGGCGCTTTGCTTCAAATGGGTTACAAACTTCTAGGATATGATATCTTTGATTAAAATCAATCCTTTAACTTTTCCTGCATGTTCATCTGCCACAGAATGCCGAAATTTTCTTCTTTTAAGTTAAAAACCATAGATTTATAATCGGATTTCGGTTTAGGCAATGGTATTGAAGAATTAAATTCAGCACCATATTTCACTATGGGCGAAATGCCCAAGGTATCCTTGATACAGGGACGTAAGTTGGAGCCTGTAAGGTGTAATACATGTGTTAACAAGTCACAATCCTTCAGAATCAATACCAACTGATTACTTTATTAAGCATACATATACCCATATTGGTAAATTGGTGTTATTGTCACTGGTCTTCGTTTACGTCAACCCTGAAATTACAAATTCAATTGATTCATTGCTTGACTTGGAAAGGGCAATATATACAATGTGTGCAATAAACGTAACAATACTTTGGAGGGGTTATCATGCAATGTAACGTTGGGAAAACGGAGCAAGTTATAAGAGTTACAATTGGAACGGCAATTGTTCTCGCTGGAGCATACTATAAAAAATGGTGGGGCTTAATTGGAATAGCACCTATTGTTACAGGAACGACTCGTTATTGTCCACTAAATGCTGTTTTGGGGATATCGAATTGCATAGCTAATAGTAAATCCTGAAACAAATTGTATATAGTAGGCAAAAGGAAAACTCAGATTTGAGCTTAACGCCCGCCCGCAGTCTAATACTTTATTTTCTCATGACAGATCAAATAATCAACAAAGGCAACCTGAGAATACTTAAATCTAAATAGTTATTTTGCAGCTCAGGTCGGTTAATGAGTCCACCCGTATCATAATACGGGAAAAATTTAAGTTGTTGGATTGGCTCTAAATCCCACACTCGATTGTTGTTCAAATAGAGGTAACCCAACCTTTGAAAATTCTTCAACGGTTCCAAGTCATAGATCTGGTTAGATGATAAATCCAGAGTAAGTAAGTTAGTTAATTTAGATAACGGAGCAAGATTTTTGCTGTTATTATTCGCAGCATCGAGTCTCCAAAGCTTAACCAATCCTGCTAGCGGCTTTAGATCTGCGATCTTGTTGAAACTAATGGACAACGTACTCAGATTGACTAGTCCCGCTAGTGGTGAAAGATCATTGACCTTCCTCCCGGTATTATTCTAAAACGCGTCTCACCCGCAGCATACCGGGATATTCTCATTGCTTCCGGTCCCGCAGAGGACTGTACCATTGCGGTTAAAACTTTTATCGAGACCGCTCAGAAATTGTTTCCCCATTCAAGCTGAGATGCACACCTGATTAGAATATAAGATAAACCAAAAACAGTCGCAGGACACCAGCATAACTGCCGGTACTCTGCGACTGTTCTTATAAACGAATTGCCTTCTACCATGACCCCTCAATCAATTAATCCAATGTATTTTCGAGTTTAGCAGTTCGGCGGCTGCATTAGTCAGACTATTATCGATATGGAGAATGTATAGATTTTTGCATTTAACAATTTGGTTATTCATGCAATCCACCTGGTTTTAGTTTTCCTCTATTCTTTTATCATGTTCGAGTATGAATTCAACAGACCAACTATTAAAGAAATTACTTTTGAGCAGATTCAGCAAGTCTTAACAGGCTTCTCAAAGGAACCTGTGAAACAAAAAGACTTACTTCACTCTATTATTACCGAAATCACAGTAAACGCTGGAAATAATCCTGACCAAAGAAGCGTCAAGGACATATGCGACTTGATTTCCCGGATAACGGGGCTCCCCAAAAAGTATCAGAAACAGCTTTGAAGCATTACTTCACTTTTGGGAGTCCAAGAATGTTGCCAAACCCCTTATTAGAAACTTTTGGCAACTTCCTTAGCATGCGCAATTGCCTCTTCTTTAATGGCGGCTGGAGCTCGCTCTGATGATGCCGTTCCCTCAACAAAAATGGCCTCCATAGATTGAATCCCATAGAACTGCAAAATCTTTTTCAGATAGCTGTATCCCATTTCAACTTCAGCAAGAGGACCTTCCGAATAAACGGAACCGCTAGCTTGAATGTGCAAGGCTTTCTTGCTGGACAACAGACCTACAGGACCATCCTTGGTATATTTGAATGTCTTGCCCGGAATTGAAGTCGCATCCGTATATGCTTTCAAAACCGGCGGGATCGAGAAATTCCACATGGGGGAAACATACACGTACTTATCAGCTGCCACGTATTGATCGACAATCGCGTCAAGACGAGCTACTTTTGATTGCTCGGCTTCGGACAGTTGATCAAAAGACGAACCCGACCGAAGCTTTTCCCAACCACGCAAAACATCTGCATCGAATTGCGGAATATTCTCTTTGTACAGATCCAAACGAACAACCTCATCTGTTGGATTAGCTTCACGGTACGCCTCAATAAATTCTTTACCTACCGCGAGGCTAAAAGATTCCTCAGGATCAAGGGGATGTGCGGTGATGTACAATACAGTTGCCATAAATCAAAACTTCCTTTCTGTAATCAAATTAAGTACACTTTCTAGATTGATCATATACTATGTACTTACTTATTTAAAGTAGGCACAATAATGTGGTATAGTATTAAAAAAGGTACTGTAATGGAGGTCAACGTATGCAAAAGAACCCTGCCCAATGTCAATTCGTTACGGCGCTGGATTCGATCGTCGGCAAATGGAAGCCGATTATCCTTTATCATTTGCTTCAAGGCAAACCTCTGCGGTTCAATGAGCTAAGAAGATTGCTGCCCGCTATCACGCAAAGGATGCTTACGCTCCATCTGCGCGAATTGGAGGAAGAAGAGCTCGTTAAACGAGTCATTTATCCGCAGATCCCGCCGAAAGTGGAATACTCCATCACGGAATACGGCATGAGCCTGTCTCCGATTCTGGAAGCCTTACATCAATGGGGATCGGCCCATGTCGAGCGAAAGCAGCTCGGCAAGGAGAATAATGAGCAAACAGAAACGGACTAGCGTTTGAAATTACGCTAGTCCGTTTCATACCGCTCTAAATGCCCCTACCTGAATAAATAATATTCCTTAACTGGATGACCTGACTTTTAAGCTCTTTCTCTCTTTCCAAAAAGTAGAGCGAAGCTTGCAGCAACGGGAAATTCGGTTCCGCCTTACGAACCTCGTTCTGGATAAAATGGTAAACCTCTTTCAGCTCCGAACGATGTTCGGCGCCGGATGGAAGAACATTAAGGGCCGAATCCATCTCCCAGAACAGCTCGGTAAGGAACTGCTCTCTCTCCCCTTGGCGGTCCTCGAGCCCCCAGCTTAAATACCTCTCGAACGAAGCTTGTTTCAGCAGAGGCTTCAGGTTGGAGGCCATCATATGCTTAACGAGCACATTGAGCTTGTCCAAAATGAACTTTGCCGTTTCCTCAAGCGATAAAGACTTTTCTTCATAAACGATCCAAAATAAATACTCCTTCAGAATCGCACGATAGATGGAAACCAAATCCCACAGGAACGGATGGATTTCTTCGCCATAAACCTGTATCAAGCACTCTCTATGCCATCGGATGAGCCGCCCCCTAACCTTGTGTCTAAGCGGTTGGAACTTGGGATCCTGTTGGATGGGTAGCTCCGTAAATTCGACCAGAATATGCTTGTACTCCATAAAATAACGGAATCGAAGAATGATCTGCTGCAGAAACTGCTCTTCTGGCGAGAGTCCGGGAAAGCGCGTCAGCTCATCGACTTGATCGAAATAGGCGTTATGGCATTGATCAAACACCTCGCTGAAGAGGTCTTCCTTGGAAGGAAAATATTTATAGACGGATCCTTTGGCAATACCGCAATCCTCGGCAATATCCTGTATCGTCGTCGAAAGAAACCCCTGTTCCTTAAAAAGCTTCGTCGCCGATTTTAAAACCTCTTCCCTTGTCACACTCATAAACAAAATCCCCCATTGACTATTTATGAATGATAGTACAAAATATGAAACATGAAGTCAAATGACCTTGTGTTTATAAAATTGAACGTCAGGTCAAATTAAAAGGACGAGGAGAACATACGGAATGGAAAAATTATGGGATCCACAAAAAACAGCGTTGGTTGTCATTGATTTGCAAAAGTGGATAGGGAATCAATACGCCCCTTATTCCGCCGAGCAGGTGGTATCTAACGCCGCCGCCTTGGCAGATACTTTCCGTGAGCAAGGCTCGATGGTTGCACTGGTCCGGGTATCTAGTAAAGATCTGAAGGATATCCCGCGACCGAAGTTGGATTCGCCTGCACCACCCCTGAATCTGCCTGAAGGATGGGATCAAATCGTCCCGGAAATGCGGGTCGCCGAGACAGATCATATCATCACGAAGAAGCAATGGGGGGCTTTTTACGGAACGGAGCTCGACCTTCAGTTGCGCCGCCGGGGAATTGACACCATCGTCTTATGCGGCATCGCTACTGAGTTAGGCGTGGATACGACTGCGCGGGAAGCGTTTATGCACGGGTATCAGCTGATTTTGGCGATCGATGCGATGACTGGATTTTCCCAAACCGGGCATGATTACGTGAAAAATTTCATTTTTCCACGCATCGGGCGTACCCGGACAACACAGGAAATCCTCTCTGCCCTTACTGAAGCATGAACCTAATAAATGCTGCCCGTTACTTCAATAACTAAAAAAGTGACCCACAGCAACGGGCTGTGGGTCTTAAGTTTATATATTTTAAAGGGGGGCGAATTTTATTATAGTTCTTGTTTCATTAAACATGGCTTTCGTCACAAGATCGGCATAGAACTTTGCCCCTTCCTGTTGAAGGTGAACGCCGTCTTTGGTGAAGAAGTTTTCTTTTCCTTGACTTGCTGAATACCAATCTATAAGTGTAGCATTTCGATATTCCGCCGCCACTTCCTTAAGAGCTGAGTTAACAGTATCCTGCCACTTTCTCGGAACGCGAGTATTTACCAAAAAGATTTGTTGAACTTCGCTTAGCGAGGAAAGTAATGTTCGTAATTCTTCGGAGTTAAACGCCCCGTTCGTACCTAGTTCAATAATGACACAATTGCCAAGTTTCCCATTTGCCTTGAGTTGATTAACTACCTCTTGCGCTTGCACCATTTGCCGGCCAACCTTACCATCGATCACGATACCTGGCAGATTTTTTTCCAGAAAAGGTGCGGCATCAAGGATTACAGAATCGCCGATAGCTGTAAATCCTTTACCGGATTCTTCCTTGGCTGTTTGATCATGATTTGTCTGATTGGCTGAATTAGGTGTTATTGGCACCGCTGCCGGTGGAGTTGTTGGAACTATTGTTTCCTCATTCTTAGATTGTGATGAAGCACTGGATTGGTCCTTCGTATTTTGAACAGTAGTTTCTGAAGTTGGTTTCGCTGAAACTGACGAATCCGCATAGTTGTTACAGGATAAAGTCAAAAAGATGAGCGGGCTTACCGCGATAATAGATAAAAGACGTTGATAAGTTAGCTTCGGATTCATGCTTAGTTTTCTCCATAGTTTTCCTAATAAACCATTGCGTATAGGCTCTTCGATATATTTCCATGATAGTGCAGCAAGAAGAAGACTCACTCCAAATTGAACAATCATGCGAAGGATCGAGGAACTGTTATCCACCGTAGGGCTGGATAGAATGATGATAGGGTAATGCCAAATATAAAGGCTATAGGAGCGCACGCCGATCCAGCGCAAAGGACTGCATCCCATGAGTCGTGCGAGACGACTTAACGGGTGTGCAAGTACTGCGATGACAATTGCAGATATAATCGACAAAAGCACCAGCCCGCCATAGTAGAGATAGTCTCCATATTCATTTGTCCACCCCATCATAAGGATGATGATGACTAGTCCGATCCCTCCAGTCAAATCCAAAATATTACGAGATCTGCGAGAGATGTTTGCTGTAATGCTTTGGCTTGGCCAGATGACCGAGAGCGCTGCTCCAATTAACAAAGCAAAGATTCGGGTATCCGTGCCGTAATATACCCGGCTTGGATCCATCCCCGGTGCGTAAAGGATCGCCATGATTAATGCCGAAGCAGTTGCACCTATAAGTGCGATTAAAAAAATTTTGCCTCTTTGAGGTACAATACGCAAAAGAATAGTCAACACTAAAGGCCATATAAGGTAGAACTGCTCCTCAACTGCCAAAGACCAAAGATGCCCAATCGGAGACGGAGGGCCAAAGCTTTCGAAATACGATACCTTATGGAAAATAAGCCACCAGTTGTTGAAATAAAGAGCTGCTGAAAGAAAGTCCCCTTTTAATGCGATTAAACGGGCTTGGTCGAACAGGCTTAACCAAAGGGCAACAAACGCTAGCATTGTGAACATGGCTGGCAGCAAGCGGCGCGCGCGTCTTATCCAGAAATCTTTTAGGTCAAGCCTCTTGTACTGTTTCCAGTGAGCTATGAGCTGATCCGTAATCAAGTAGCCGGACAGAACGAAAAAGATTCCGACGCCCAAGAGCCCTCCGGGGACCATATTCAAGTTAAAATGGTAAGCGAGGACGGCTAATACGGAAAGAGCCCTTAGTCCATCTAATCCCGGCATGTAGCGTTTATTGACGGATATGCGCTCAACCCAATACTGTCTTTTTGTGTTGAAATCATGATTTCTTCTTAATATGTCTCCCATTTGTTCTCCGTCCCTTGCCTTAATGATTTTTATATCAGCAAGACGGCGAGATAGTTAAAAAAGTTTGTATGTATTTCTTACTAAATTTCACCACAAACTTTTTGTGTAACTTCCCCGTCTTACTGGAGCAGACAAGCGGGGCTATATCGAATTGCAGTGAATACTTCATTGAATTTTTTAAGAAAACAAAAAAAGATTCAGGTTTTACCTGTTATGTATCGGAGCGTTATTGTCCTTAGATATTTTGAGGATTTAAAAATAGAAGAAATTGCAGAATGGAAGTACCAATTCCAAATTGAATTAGATTTTATAGTTACCAAAGCGCTGAAGCAAAAAAAGAAAAATATTATCACTACAAGTGGCTTGCTGCGACGTGTGCAGCTGTGACATTATTTGTAACAGGAATCAATACTTGAACGGGTTAAAAGAAGGAGAGCATCTCGGAGTAAATAGCGGATATGAAGTAAAAACAGATAACGATCGCTTACTTTCCGTCGGAGGATATGTAGTAAATACGGTTGGAAGTTCTTCGCAACACTTAAATACGATACGATCGACAAAAAAAATCAAATCTTAATCACTTTGCCAAGCTTATTTAAAGATGACCGTTATATAACTATTATAAGTGAATATATTAAGGAACAGATGAAACAATAGATGAAAGAAGATCCAGATAAACACTATTGGGTCGCCGGCGTTCCCAATAGTGTTAATACATATTTTGAAATTATTTCGAAGGATCAAAGCTTCTATATCAATAGCGAAAGAAAGCTCGTCATCTCTTTTAACAAGTATGAGGTAGCTCCTGGTTATATGAGTATAATTGAGTTTACTATTCCAACTCCATTGTTATCCGAGATTTGGTCAGCAATGAATATATTAAGTAAAACTGACGGCGATCAATACTATCAAATAACCCTAACCTAGACGGCTGAGAGCCTTTAGATTTATGGTTATTTTTCTTTTTTTGAAACGATGTGCGGTAAACAATTGAAAAAACAAAGCCCCAGAAAACAAGGACTTTGTCGACATACTGAAGAAGACCAGCAATTTGGTCTTTTTCTTTTAATTTTAAGCTGTTTTCGGAAATAGCCTGGGGAACACGGAATCGATAGGTTCCTTGCAAAATATATCTTTCTTTATTGACATTCCCTGTTCCTAGGCATACATCCAACCCAAGTTTTGACCCTCGGCATAAACTGGTTAAAAGTCTAATTTCAATAAGGAGTGAACCTCGAATTATGGGATATATGCAACAAACGTCTCCCTATGCCCAGAGTCCCTGGGGGCTTCAACAATGTATATTTCGTTTCACGTATATGTGGCTTAGAAACGGAGACAATTTCTGGTTTTTCTTGACGACTGTCGGGCATCAAAGAGTTTATGGCTATAGGTTTTTTGGCGGAAGATGGAATCATTATTCGATTGCATTAAGAGATATTGATTCCTTCCATTGTTCTCCTCCGACTCCAACTCTATATTAAAACACTGCGCCGAATGAATCGAATACGAAAGCAGACCCGAATATCGTCCACATTTTAGGATCAACTGCGGCATTGCGGTTTCTCCTAAAAAAGAACGCCTAATCAGAATGGATGAACCTGCCAGCCCCTACGCTAAATAAAAGTTATGCGCGGCAGCCATTACTGGCCGTTGTACCCTATATTCGAATATAATGCCGATACGGCGACAGGATGTGCTATTGCATTTATCTCTCTTTAGCTTAATGACAAAAGGAGCGGCTGCCGCGGCAACCTGCTCCTTGGTTTGTTTGAACTAACGTGTCCCGTTAACCTTGGAACTCTACTTACTCGAACGAATTTACAAGATCGGTGGAAGTTATGGAATACCCCTAGAATTTCTCAATCTGTTCAACAGCTACCTTTGTGCGCCACAATCCTTTTAATGTTTCAGCCGATTCATATGTTGTCATGCAATCTCGAACGATATTTGTCATGTTTCTCATGTGATCAAGGACGCCGTAGCATCACTTTCCGCTGCTCTTTCGCGCTTCGAATCGCGCCGAACACCATTGCGGTGCTATAAATATTATCGGCATAGCTCGTTTCAGCCGGACGCCCCTCCTGAATGGCTTGGAACATTTCGTCCAAGCAGCCGTTATGTCCTTCTCGGCCGTGCCAATTGTAAGGCGCTTCGATCCGGTCATATTCGTACTGGAACTTCGCTTCCTGCGCTGGTGACACTACTTCTGCAAATGGGGGAGCATCTTTCCAACTGGCTGTGCCCTGACTTCCAGCGATGCGCCATTCCGCTTCCCATGTTGTACGCAGCCCTTCGGAGCACCAGGATCCGTTATACGTAAAGACCGCGCCGTTATCGAATTCGAAAATGCACACAGCAGCGGCATTGCCAGCATACCATGAGCCTTCTGGATTGAACTCATGGCAATAGACGGACACGGGATTCGCCCCAATAATTAAACGAGCCTGGTCGAACGTGTGAATCGCCATATCCATAATCAGCGGGCTCTCCATCGCATCGCGGAAACCGCCGAAGTGCGCGCCGATAAAAAAGTCTGCCGTCACAAAGCTCGGTTTGCCAATCGCGCCGCTGCCGATCAACTCGCGAAGCGCGCGGATGTCTTTCAAAAAACGGCGGTTCTGCATGATACTGTAATGTAGCTCAGGCTTCGTCGCCGCAAGCTCGGCGAGCTGTTCCGCCTCTTCCATCGATGCTGCCATTGGCTTCTCGCTCATCAGGTGGCAGCCGCCCTCTAACGCAGCTGTTGCAACTGTCTTATGCGCAGACGGAATCGTAACGTCAAAGACCAGATTCGCGCCAGTTTGCCTAATCGCTTCTTCCACACTCGCGAACCACGGGACAGACAGCCCGTGCTTTTCATTCATTTTGACTGCCGCTGCTTCGTACAAATCAACAAAGGCTACAATTTCCGAGTCTTCACGCTCTAAGGCATATTTAATCCATGCACTGGCCATAGCACCACAGCCTGCTTGGACAATTTTGTAAGTCGTCATCCTTATTCCTCCTGCCTCCTATTCAATGACGGGATTTGGAACAAACGTTCCCCCGCGGCATGTTTTCAAATAATTCAGCGCATGCACCTGACCGGTCATTTCCCATTCATTGCAATAGACAGGATCATGCCAGCCTTCAATATCAATCGTGCTTTTGTAACCGTTCTGACGCAAAATCGTAATGATGTCCGTCCAGTTCGAATCCCCAAAACCTGGCGTCCGATGCCAAATATACGGTTGTGGGCCGCCAATGCCATGCTCCTTGATCACATCCCAAGCGATGGTCGCATCTTTGCCATGGATGTGTAATATTTTATTCGCCCACTTGCGAAGCTGTGGAATCGGATCAATCAGCTGTGTCATTTGGTGCGTCGGCTCCCATTCCAAGCCAATATGGTCAAATGGCAGCGCATCAAACATCAGCTCCCAGGCGGCTGGATTATGTGCGATATTCCAATCCCCTTTGTGCCAATTCCCGCCCATCGTGCAGTTCTCAAAGGCCAGCTTCACGCCATTCGCTTCCGCACGACGCGCCAATTCGCCGAACACCTCTTTGAACCGCGGAATCGAATCTGGAATCGATTGATCTGTCAATCGTCCCGTAAAACCGGTGACCATCTCCGCGCCAAAATCCCTTGCATGGTCAATCAAGCGTTCCCAGCTCACCAATGTGTCCTTGTTTTCGTCATGTCCGGTTAGCGGATTGCCGAAAATTGATACACTCGAAATCACGGTACCGTATTGACCCATCATGTCACGAATTTGTGCTGCATGCTCTTTCAGATCCACCGAACCTGTCGTCTGCCAAAATGACAATTGAAAGCTCTCAAAGCCGTGCTTGACGATTTGCGGGATGACTTGGACCGCCGTTTTCCCTTGCACAAGTGTTCCAATGCGAATATTCTCCATTGTATCTGCTCTCCTTGAACGGATTTGCACCTTTAATAGGGGGATAGCCCACTCGGATGCGTCTGTTATATACTTAGGATAATAGAAAAATTAGCAATTTCGCTACGCAGAATCATGTGATAAATTTGCACGATTTTGCGATGAAGTGGAGGGATGCTCGTGACGGCCTTAAAAGAGTTAAAAGAAAATACCCGAATGCCGGGGAAGCATTTCCCGATCAACGTTTTTCACAACTTAAGCTCTGGCGAACGCGTCCTGTATCCTCACTGGCACGAGCATATAGAAATCATCTATGTCGTCAAAGGCGACGCCGTTTTCGATATCGGGGGCATCTCTAATAGCACTTCACTCGGCGACATCTTGTTTGTCCATTCCGGTGAGCTGCATTCGGGCTATGCTGTCAGCAATATGGACGTGGATTACTATGCCATCGTCTTTAATAAATCATTGCTCGGCTCCGACTCCGGTGATCCGCTGTACGGGCCAATGGTCATGCCTTTTATGGAAGGCCGTAAGCGCTTTCCTTTGCATTTGCGTCCAGAGGACGGGGCCTACTCGGCCTTTGCTTCAATTATTCATCGGCTGATCGATGAGTTTGAGCAAAAACTCCCGGGCTACGAGCTCACCATCCGCTCAAACCTGCAGCTTCTGATCGCAGCAGCCCTGCGCCTGGACCACATCGGCGCTCCGCGCATCGAAGTGCGTGCGAATCTGTCCATGCTGCATGCGAGGCATTTTGAGAAACTGTTCGCCTTCGTTCGGGAGGAGTATAGGCGCCCTATTTCGCTGGAGGAAGCCGCGCAACTAACCAACATGAGTCTCCACCATTTTTGTAAAACCTTCAAAAAATTAACCGGACGCACCTTCGTTGAATACGTCAATTTGTACCGTGTCAACGAGGCTGAAAAGCTGCTGCGCACGGAAGGCGTCTCCGTTACAGAAGCCGCCGAGCTCGTCGGCTTTAACAGCATCAACTACTTCACGCGTACGTTTAAGCTGTTTAAATATTACAGCCCTTCCCAGTGTAAAAAGGAGTAGAACGACAAAAAGTCTTACATAGGTAATCACCTTTCCTCATCCGTCTGTGTGCCGGCTTGTAAGAAAAAAGGCTAGCGATCCCACCGCATGCCCTTACCTTTCTTTGTTTTACTCTGTGTATTCTTTAATACTCTTCCGTTCCAACCGATCCTCTATGCGGTAAGTGTATCCATGTACCTCTTCATAATACTCAGGATACATCTGCCCACCGCATGCCTCACATGTCCGTCCATGGCATCGAAATTTCTGAATATCCTTCAGGGTCAAGTCTGCTTTTTCACTATCAAAATTTGCCTTCCCATTTGGATATTACGATTGCAGCTAAGCCATTACGTTAACAACGGTTCTCCCCATATCTAGAATACGGTCAATTTCAGCAATTAACGTCACCCCCTCAAGAGGATGGCCTACGGACCCAGAGTCGCGAGAAGAACAACCAAAGAAGCACCTGACACCCCAACCATCCCTTTGGATGTCAACATCAGTACCAACACGATGGTGATCTGTGTCAATATCTGCAAATCGGTAATCCTACATTCAACCAATCTCGACTAACCAATGTAAATCCAGTAATTACCACCATGATTTAATCCCAAGGTTGATATGTGCAGACTACCGCAAAAGCACCAGTAAAGGACAGTTTTCAAGCGGATAGGCCCATAATCCCAGCCTATTTAACACAACTTTTGGGTCTGTTCAATCAATCATACTCTTATAACTTATCTCGAAGCCCACCCCACGAAAGTTGCCTAAGCTCCGATGCTGTGTGCCCAGTCGTCTGTTTTACTAATCGTGCAAAGTGATGCGATGTTTTGAATCCGCAACTTTGAGCTACCTCGGTGATGCTGAGCCCCGTATTGGTCAGAAACCCTACGGCTTGTCTCACTCGATAACGCCATACGTACTGAATAGGTGTCGTATGCTCGTGTTGTCTAAACAAGCGAACTAAGTGCTCTGTAGATACGCCTACTGCCTCTGCCAAATCCTTCAGTGTAAACTCATTTGCGAAATTCCCAGATATCCAGGCGATTGCTGCATAAACTGCTGGATGCTTTTCTTCCTTTTGCATCAACTGTTTGGATTCTGTTGGATACAGCTGCAGAGCAGCAAGACCCAAACTGATCAGCAATGGAGCAGTAGCACTTGTATGCTGCTGAATCCGTAGCATCAGATCCAATAGCCGGTTCATATTCTCAGATAAGGGGAGACACTCAGGAAGTGAGGAAAGCTGCTCAATGATTTCTCTCTTCAAATCGGGCACATGAACGCTGATCCATCGATGCCAAGTATCCTCTTTTTTAGAAAACGTAAAATACTCCTCCTGCCCAGGCATTAACATAATGACATTCCCAGGCTCTACATGTATCTTTCGATCACCGATGGTTACATCCATTTCTCCAGAATATAGCATAACAAGTTGAATATCCTGCTGGATGCGAGGACCAAATCGACCTCCGGGCGGATATACAATGGATCCTGCTGTTGCAGACTTTATCGTATCTAATAAAATGTTCTTGCTTTCCGCTTCTATTACACTCTCCCCCTTTACCAAATAGTTTACATACAAATAAAGCATTTATCAATTTCAGACACATATTTGCAAACCACAGCCATTGTCGACAATTCCTGTTCAACGTATGCTAATAGAGAAAGAACAACATTAAGATTATAAGGAGACACTGCCTGATGAATAAGACTATCCCATCACCATTAACACCGCTTACGCAAGATCAAATCGACTTTTTCAAAGAAAATGGATACTTCCTGCTCAAAAAAGGAATGAGTGAAGATTTAGTAGATGCCTTTAACGGACACATCTATGATATCCGCCACCAGGAGTCCGTTCCCCGATGGGCCGCCTGTGAAGAAAGCAAAAAGTTCTCGGTTCGCCTGTTCAATCCGCATAAGCACGACAGCTTTTCTCGTCAATTAATGAAACACACGATTGTCCGCGGCGTATTAGCCCAGCTGATGGGGAAGGAAGCGGTATGTGTTCAAAGCATGTACTTTTATAAAGAGCCAGGATCGCCTGGACAAGCGTCTCATCAGGACTACTATTATATTAAAAATGACCCCATGACCATGATTGCAGCATGGACGGCAATGGAAGAGCAGGTGGACATAGAGAACGGCTGCTTATGGGTGATGCCAGGTACGCATAAACTCGGCCTGTTGCCGCATGGCGCCGTTAAAAATCTCGAAGAACACGAACATTGGACCGAGGAAACCGAGGGAATCGATACGAGCAATCAGATTCCGGTCATCATGGAAAAGGGCGACATTTTATTCTTCAGCGAGCTGCTGATTCACTCTTCCACCAAGAACCGCAGTAAGGACCGATGGCGCCGCTCTTATGTATGTCACTATATTCGAGAGGATTCCAATATCCTATTTCGTGAGGATCTGCGTGTAAAATACCCTTTGTACTAACAAAAGGAGAAGATCAAGATGAATAATTTTCGTTTAGATATGCAGCAGTCCTGGTGGGCTATGGGCGGACTAGGCACAAATGGAAAACAATGGTCAACAGAAGAACGATTCGAAAAAATCGCTGAAGCTGGATATACAAGTATTATCAGTTGGATTCCTGCCAAAGAAGAAATGGACAACTGGCATCGGCTTCTGGATAAATACAAGCTAGGGTTTAGTGCATTAGCTTTTCCGCGTACGGTGAAGGATATCGTAGATTCACTCGAAGCTGCAGCAGTTTTTGGCCGCGTTTCTTATATCAACGCACAAGTAATGGACTCATTTGTCGTTGATCAGGAAGCCGTTCAATTGTTGGATGGGATTTTGGCTGCTTCTGAACAGACCAACATTCCTGTTTATATTGAAACACATCGCGGAACCGTAACACAGGATTTGATTCGAACGGTTAGTTATTGCAATTCGCTCCCTCGTTTGCCACTAACCATTGATCTTTCCCATTATGTCGTTGCAGGAGAAATGAACGGTACCTCCAATAACGCCGAGACCCTGTTCGATCGCCTGCTCAAGCAAACTGCATGTATTCATGCTAGAGTTTCGGATGGAGAGAAAATACAAGTTGATGTAGGCGCTGAAGGCGATCACCCGATGCTCGTCCATTTCAAGAGATGGTGGCGAAAGGCTATGCTGAACTGGCTTGCCAGCGCCAGCTCTGGAACTGCCTTACCATTCGTAACGGAGCTAGGGCCTCCAGGCAACTATGCAATGACATATCGAGATGCTTTTGGGCGAGAAATGGAGACCTCCGATCGTTGGAAGCAAGCACTATTATTCAAAGAAATTGCCGAAAGAATATGGACCGAAGTAACTCATGAAGTCTCCGCTACGAATAAGTAGAAAAATGGCCACAGGCACTGCCTATGGCCGTTTTTTGTTTGTTCCTCCCTATTCCATTCTAAACCAATCAAAATCCGCGAAACCGCCGCTATTGTTAATCCGCAAATGAAACTTTGTATGTTTATTCATCGTGATGCATATCCGAAATTAATCCTGTTTTGGATTAAGGCTCCTCTGTGTGTATTCTTTTCCTAAAATAAAAAAGGAACACGATAGCCCATTGGGTTCGTGTTCCTTTTTTGGAATCTATATTTATATTGATATTAATAGATTTTGTGAGTCATCGATCACTAAAGCTGCATGCATCAAACTTGACGCGGACATAGAAAAAAAAAGAAAGTGTGTGGTGTCATATTTAATGAGAAAATCGACCTTTTAAAGCTTGATTTATCAAGCAACATTTTCATAATTAGTGAGAATGGAACTGGCTCTAGCCGTTAAGAATAAGAACATCTTTCATAATTGATGAGAATATCCACATATAGAATTATGCATGTTTTATGCAAAAAATGTATAGCAACCTATTGAGTTTATTCTTGGGTTTTGACTTGAACTTGTACATCCAACAAATGCAAAAAAAACAGTGTTTAACTTATCCAAAGTTAAACACTGTTTCATACTTTTATATAGAATTAGTAGAGTGTCCTCTAACTGCATCTTACCTACTAGTTCATTCCAATACAAGATGGCCTCGAAAAGACCGATGGTCGCCATGATCGGAACCGACAGCGGGAGAACGATTTTGTAGAACGTTTTAATCTCACCCGCCCCGTCGATTTTGGCCGCTTCGATAAGCGCTGGTGGAATCGACGTCATGAAGAAGGTACAGACTAGCAGGCGTTAAATCCGTTCATGAGCAGTCCAGGAATTAGCAGCGCCCAAATCGTATTTTTCACATGTAAAACCTGCGAATAAATCAAGTAAACCCAACAAATTGTAAATTATGTAAATTAATATAGATTGGAAACAGATATATATTTACTGCAGTATCAAGAACTCTAATCCCCGCTCGCTCATTATTTCCACGATATCTCGATAGCTTAAACTATATTTTAAATACCATCTCACGGTTAGTAAAATGATTGCTGATTCATACTGCTTCCATTTAAATAAATTCAATTTGGTTTCCATAGTAACTCGCTCCACCCCATGACTTCATTCAATTACGTTATCATGAATTAGAGGTTTGCACCTTTACCCCGTAATACGAAACCATCAATGTGTTGTGCAAAATCGTAGCTTCTTCGTGCTTCATACGTAACAAGTTTTACGCCCATTCAGTGATTCTTAGCGTACGATTATTTAATCACAAAAATTATTTAACGGGTCCCATGTATTTAATTTTTGTTTCCACTGTAATACGCACATCTGCCTTTGAAAAAGCTTCTCCCCAATGATCTTCTACTTGTTTCCATTGTTGATACTGATACGCTCTGGCGTACAATCCGAATCCGAACGGATCAACTTTTCGCTCCTGACATTTCTTAAACAAACTTGCAAATTGTTTCTGGAGCTGTTCTTGAATGACTTTTTCCAATTTATCTTTGTTGTTCCTCACATCAAATGGAAAGAATCGCTCCGTTAAGGCAACAGAGAAAGTCAACTTAATATTGAATAGATATTTATTTTCTTTAAAGCTAGTCTCTACGTCCCGAGCTACCTTTAATACGTCGAAACTCACTAAACTTGTATCGATAATGTCATCATTGTTTTTTTCTTTCGGTATTGACACCGTTAATGAGGTCTTTCCTCGCATACGTTTTTGCATGAGGTTGAATAATTCTGGTTCAAAATTTTCCAGGGTCAAAACATATTTTCCTTTTTTGTCAAGTAAAGTCGTACCTTGCAAAATAATATTTTCCCCCTCTTTTTTCATTGACGTAATATAGGGAGTGATCCCTCTATCGAATATCTGCTTATCCAGCTGCATTAATGTAGTCTTTGTAACTTCATTCCTACGTGCAGAGGAATCAATTAAAGTCACCAAATGGTCGGAAAGACGAGCCGAATAAGGCAGCTTTGTATTAAAAATATCTGCTACCTCACCATCAACTTCAACGACTCTCGCATTAACTGTATTTTTGGCATCCCGAAAATGCACATCGAGTGTGGGAAACCAGCCTCCATGTTCAAGCAGCCTTTTTCCAATAAAATAAATCTGGATCTTCCCTCCAACAACGTAGCCTGATGCAATATCGAGATTCTTTCTTGATTCACGTAAAGATCTCGCTTTCACTTCATAGACTTGATATTTCTCCTTTACTTCTTTACTGAACACAGGCTTCATAATATACACGACCATCTCGTCAGCCTTATTCAGATCCAAGCCAGCCATCAGTCCTAAAGAAGTCATCTCAACGTCCATCCGATCACAACCAGGCAGAAATACGAGTAACAGGAAGAAAGCGATGCGGGTGAGTCTCGTATTCAATTGATGTACCTCCTTAGAAACCGATCGAATAAAAGCGAGTAACCGAATAAAAATATTGGAAATAGATAGTCAATGTAAAAACCAATTTGACTCAAATATTTCTGAAGCGCATCGTTTTGGTTAAATTCGTGAGCAAATAGAAATGTATATATAACTATTAGGGTCAAGGAAATGACCAAAAACATTTTTACTGTAATTTTGCGCCAGAGCTCATTTGTGCAGAAACCTGCACCCCATAGGAGAGGCACCCACGTTTTGAAAACAGTGAGTAAGTATAGCGCTAGAAATATGATTTCAAACCTTTCGATCACTTTAAACTCGATTGTTTTCAAAATGCTTATCGTCGGTTCGTTAAATCTGAGAATTTCGTCTGGACTAAAGAAGAGAAAACAAACCCAAGTTGCAACTAAGTACATTACCATTGACAACATATTCGCGGCAATGACACCAACATTAGCATTTTGCTTTTTCGTTAGCATCGGATAAAGAATAAACACGATTTCAAACCCCAGATAAGAATATATACAATCCGGAATACCACTTAATATAGGCTGAAACCCATCTTTAAAAAGCGGCAGCATGTATAGCAAATTTCCTTCCCTTACTGGGATGAGAAAAAACATATTTAAACAAATCGTAATATAAAAGACTAACTCCGCGTATCGGCTCAAACTCCGTATTCCTCCGCTAGCTATCCCGTATCCTGCAATTGCTATTAAGATCATAAGATAATAGTCAGGCGTTGCCGGCAATAGCCAAACTTTTACGAAAAGCATCATTCTTAATATTACTGCTACGAATCCAAACACATAATAGACAGAAAATATTGCGGTTAAAACACTTCCGATCCACCTCCCAAAGTAATGTTTCATTAAAGATGGCAGCGCTTTGTCCGGATTTTTTTTTAGCACTTGTATAATAAATAAACCGGAAATTATCGAAAGGACTCCACTGATTAATATGGGCATCCATCCGTCTGTTCCTGCGCTCTCAGCCAAAGTCCGCGGAAGCTGAAATATACCGATTCCGACCTGTACTCCGCTTACTAAAAATATAAACTGCATCAAAGATATTTCGTAGGGCGCAGATTTATTCATTGGCTGTCGTCCTTACTATGATTGTTCTCCAAACGAGTAGGTTGAAGTGGATTTGTACTTTTGGGCCTCGATGTCAATTTCCAGAGTGGAACTCGAAAAAACGTATCTTTTAAATCTTTGATACGCAGCGGTGCAAGGGGGCTGCCAAAAGGTGTCCCAAGGGATTCTAAGGAAATCAGATGAGCAAGCAAAAACACAATTCCCATAACGATACCGAAAAATCCAAAAAGGGCAGATAAAAGCATCATCGGAAAGCGTATAAGCCTAATGCCCGAAGCCATATCGTAGTTTGGCAGTATGAAAGAGGCTATAGCGGTCAACGCCACTACGATCACCATTATATTACTTACTATTCCGGCCTGAACTGCAGCCTGACCGATGACAATACCTCCGACAATTCCGACTGTTTGTCCAATTGGCTGTGGCAAGCGAATAGCTGCCTCGCGTAACATTTCAATGGCAAATTCCATAATCAATGCTTCAATAAACGGCGGAAAAGGAACTTGCCCTCGTGATTCGCCTATCGATAAAAGCAACTTGATCGGAATGACTTCATAGTTAAAAGAAATTACAGCAATATAAAATGAAGGAAGGAATATTGCGATTAAAAATCCTATAAAACGTTGTAATCGAATAAACGAAGCTACAAGCCAGCGAGTACTATAGTCGTCCGCACTTTGAAAATATGATGTGAAGGTGGTTGGGCCAATTAGTGCACTAGAAGAACGATCGACGATAACGGCTAATCTGCCCTGTAAAATGTGTGAAGCTGTGACATCCGGTCGTTCGGTCAACATAAATTGGGGAAAAGGCGATAAATAGTTATCCTCAATTAATTCGTTTAATTCTCCTGTGTATAAAATCGAATCAATATTAAGTTTTTTGATCCGATGTTCTAATTCATGAAGTTCAGCTACATTAGCGACATCTTCTAAGTACAGAATAGATATTTTTGTTTTCCCTCTTCGTCCAACGATTAATTCCTTAATTTTCAATTCGCGATTGGGTATGTAGCGTCTAATCATGGCAATATTTTGACTACTGGTTTCTACAAATCCTTGATGAGCTCCTCTCAAAGAAGCTTCTGTCTTCGGATCTTCAATAGCTCTTTGCGGCCAACCTTGAGTATCAAAAAGCTGCGCCTCTGCTCGACCATCCACAAATAAAGCACTCATTCCATGTAATATAGCGTCTTCAACATCTGACCATACAATTGCCGTCATTACGTGACCTACAGTTACATGTGCATCTCCATCTATATTAGAATCATTAATAAGTGGACGAATGACGTGATTATTTATTACATTTTTATCTGTCAAACCTTCAAGATAAATTAAGACAGCTTGCTTGCCCGTCTGTTTAATTTCAAGAAACCTCACAGTCAGATCAGGAGTGTTACTAAAAATAGCATCAATGCAGGCTATATTTTTCGTTAAAGAAGCACTTAATATGCCGCTTTGGTGATGCTCTGTGTGCAGTTCGTTTTCTTGAGTATTTGAAAATAGCCGTCTTTTGAATAAAAATTTCAAGAACAATTATTACACCCCTATGGGAATCATGTAAGGAACTTTTTATTAATGTTATTTATTTCCTAACAAGGAGAGGTTCATTCAGCTTACAGTGCTGATGAGTGACGATATCAAGAAGCCGCCTTAACGGTCCTTCAAAGTAATCGTCAAACAGCCCCCACCATACTTTCATGATGAGGGCTATCGTATACTGTAGCTATTGATGTTTGAATACACGGCAAACTAGCGGTAGCGTCGGCGACCATGGAAGCAGCTTATCCAGTGCTGCGGGATCGCTTGGATTTGCCATCTGAGGCAGTTGCTCAAAGAGGTATTGTATATACTGAAACGGGTTCAGGCCGTTTTCTTTGGCGGTTTCCATGACGCTGTAGATATCGTCGCACTCGCCTTTGCTCCGCGAGTTAAAAATAGTTGACCTGCTGTGTCAACAAACAATAAAGAGACTGTCATAAACAGGACAGTCTCTTTCTAATACACACAAATCAACGAGTTATTTCTGAATGGCATTGAGAATTAAGGTAACCGCTTCCGCTCTCGTGGTTTGCTCGAGTGGAGCGAATAGACAACCAAGGCGGTCATTTCGGTACGGTTAATTCGGTTATCGGCGCGGAAGGTATTGTCTGCATACCCGTTCACAATGTCTGCAGTTACAGCTGCCGACATGCTCGCAAATGACTGCGAGGTCGACAATGTCGATAGTGCCATTACCGTCATTGATTTCTCATAGCACAAATTTAGGGTATATTCTGTAAGATCGACAACTACGTTTTTTATACATTTCTAAAAAATCTAGAAACGATACCGTACTTATCCTTCAAGTACGATATCATTTTCTTGGGCTATTTTATTGCAAAATCGCTTTAGCCACGAGCTAAAACTGATTGTGTGTTAGCAATAGGGCTTGTATAACGCGATTATTTAAGCCTCCAAAGTCTATTCCACTATTATGTCACTACATTTGTGCCGTTTAACTACAATGCAGGATCTTTTGTGTCGCGGAATAACAACAACAAAGTTCCTACATATATAAAGAAAAGCCCATTAACATGGGCATTTTTAAGTAGTTTTATGTGGGCACATTTGTGTCGTTAGATTCCCAACGATTTCACTTCTTTAATGTAAAGCTATAGATGTCCTTCGGCAGGAAAGCCGTGTTTTTGTTGTCTTCATACCACTTCGCATAGAACTCCTCCAGCTTCTTGCCTCCCGCTTTATCCCAGGCATCTTTCGCATCCTTGATCGCTTGGTCAACCGAATAGGAGCTTCCCGATACAATGGACTTCACCGCGGCATCGGTAACAGCTTTTTCCGCGTTGGTTGCAACCACTGTCAGATCTTGCGGATAGGAAGGCATATGCTCCGGATGACCGACAATCCACGGTACCGGCGTTTCAGGCTTGACATTGTCCATCGCTTCTTTGTACAAATTCATGTATTCTTTCTGAATTGGGATGTCAGGATTTAACTGACTGAGGACGTTAGCGCACTGCCCCAACTTAATCCCTGAGATCAGCATCTGCAGGTCCCCCGTCCAACTGACTTCCTTCTTGAACTTCTCTGCGTCGAGAATTTGCGGGCAGCCGTTGTCCCCCTTCTTAAAGTGAACGCCTTCCGTGCCGTTTTTCAGTATCGTATAGTTTTGCGGATCGGACATAAAGTCAATATATTTCATGATGGCTTCCGGATCTTTCGCGTTGGCATTGACGACTCCATCCATCTGAATCGGGTTGCTCACCATCAGGCTAAACTGGCCGAAAGGAGATTTGGGGAGCGGAATCGCGGTAAGTTCAGCGTCCGGCACGTTTTTCTTCAGCGCTTCGAAAGTTGCCTGATTCATGTAGTACATTCCCAACTTACCGTTCAGGAAGCTTTGCTTCGCCTTTTCGCCGTTCTTATCCGTAAGGTAATCTTTATCCACGATGCCTTCATCAAACAACTTCTTCTTAAATTCGGTAGCTGCCTTCAACCGATCCCAATCCCGGACTACCTTGCCGTTGTCGAGAACCCAGCCGACATTCTGGAAGATGACGTCTAAGGCGAGAGCGCTGCCGGGACCAACGCTTGTACCGGCACCGACGCCCACCATACTGATCCCGAACGTATTTTTGACCCCGTCGCCGTCCGGATCTTTATCCGCGAAAGCCTTCAACACTTGATACAGCTCATCGACATTGGTCGGAACGCTCAAATTCAATTTTTTGAGCCAGTCTTTCCGGATCACCAGCGCATCTTGCGGCAATGCCGGGGAGACGCGCCCCACCTCATACAGCTTGCCGTCGGATTTGATGCCCGCCTTCTTCAGCTGCGGGTACTCATCGAGAAGTTTCTTATAGTTGGTGCTGTACTTCGCAATCAGGTCATCAAGCGGAATAATGGACTTATTCGCATACAGCTGATTGCGGAAATTCGTATCGTACTCCATGATCAAATCCGGCGCGGAATTGGAGGCGATGAGCACATTGAATTTCTTGACCGAATCGGCGCGGGCAATCGGAACGAACGTCACATTCGCCGGACCTTTCTCATTCACCCATTTGGTCCAGCGGTTATTGACCACCGTCCCTTCTTCGGCCGGAATATTGCCCCGGTCATAAATCGAGACTGCGATGTTCCCGCGCTTCGTCGCTGGGGTGGCGCTAGACATGCCTGCGTCCGTCGAGGAAGGTTTGCTGCTCGCCTGATCCAGCGATTTGCCGCTGCATGCCGTAAACAGGAGAAGCGCTGTGGACATTATCGTGGCTGTAGCGTAAAGCTTTCGGTTCATTTTCATTGCTGGTAACCCCTCCAAATTTAATATGAATCGCGACACAATCGGCCTTTCCCTGAAGTACGGCATCACCCCTTTCAAAAAATTGAAGATTTACCCCTTCACCGCACCGAGCCTGGCGCCCTTCACAAAATATTTTTGCAGAAACGGGTACACGAGGAGCCAGGGAGCGATCAGCAGGATGATCGCTGCGGCTTTAATCCCTTCAGGCGTAATCGCTGATAGCTCCTGAGGCTCAAAATTGTTCAAGGATTGGAGAAGAGTCGAATTCTGAACCATATTCTGAACAACAACCGTCAAATTGAATTTATTGGCGTCCGTTATATACATCAGGACGCTGAAGAACACATTCCAATACCCCACTGCGTAGAACAACGTTAATGTAGCCATCACCGGAACGGAAAGCGGCAATACCACTTGCGCCAAGTATCGCCACTCCCCGCAGCCGTCCATTTTCGCTGCCTCGTCCAGCTCCCGTGGTATTTCCTCCATGAACGATTTCATGATCAGCATATTGAATACGCTGACGAGACCCGGAATCCAGATGGACCAATAGGTGTTTAACAAATGGAGCGATTTGACCAACAGATACGTCGGAATCAAACCTCCATTGAACATCATGGTAAACAGAATCGCCATGGTATAAGCTTTCCTGCCCTTAAAAACGGTTCGCGACAACGGATAAGCGGCAAGAACGGTGAACCCCATGCTGCACAACGTCCCAACGACGGTCATCAGCACGTTATTGCCGAACGCTCGGACAATATTCGTTCCCTCAACCAGCTTCACGAAAGACTGCATGCTCCAACCGACCGGCCATAAGCTGACGTGTCCGGAGGTTACCTCGTGAGGGTCGCTGACGGACAACGCCGCGATATGGATCAGCGGCGCCAGGCAGAGCATGCCGCACAGCAGGAGCAGCGAGTAATTCAAAACATGAAACATCTTCTCTTCTCTGGTGATTTTCATCTAGAACAGCTCCTTATTGAATTTCCGCGCGATCGCATTGGTGAGGATGACCAGGATGAAGGCAACGAGAGATTCGAAGAGTCCGAGCGCAGTCGTCAAACTGATCTGGTTCCCCTGAAGCCCTACACGGTAAATGTACGTACTGATCACCTCTGCGATATCGGATACGGTTTCATTCTGTAGCACGTAGACCTGATCAAACCCCACATCCAGGACATGTCCCATCGCCAGAATGAGCATCAGCACCATGGTGGGTTGGAGCCCCGGCAGCGTAATGTGCCAGATCTGCTTCCATTTGCCGGCGCCGTCGATTTCGGAGGCTTCATATAAGCTCGGATCGATATTCATGAGCGCGGCCAAATAGATGATCGCAGTGAACCCGGCTTCTTTCCAAATCCCCGCCCCGATGAAGATGGCAACCCAGGAAACCGGCTTATACAAGAATGGATACGCGTTATGCGTCATGGCGTTCAAAACGTGATTGACAACCCCCGACTGCTGGGAAAATATCGTGACGAAAATGCCTCCCACGATTACCCACGAGAAAAAATGTGGCAAGTAAATTAACGTTTGTACGATCCGTTTAAACCATGCTTTCCGCACTTCGTTGATCATGACCGCAAGAGCGACGGGGAACGCGAACCCCCCGAAAATGCTTAACAAACTGAGCAGCAAGGTGTTTCGAACAATCTGAAAGGTTTGCGGCGCTTCCCCAAGCATCTGAAAATATTTCATTCCCGCCCAGGGACTCCCGAAAATCCCGTCTCGAAAGTTATAGTCCTTGAAGGCGACGATCAAACCGAGCATGGGGCCGTATTTAAAGATGACAAAATATACGATGACAGGTAGAAACATGATATAAAGAGGGAATTGGGGACTGCCGATTATTCGCGACCACCACCGCCACCGCCACTCGATTCTTTCCGCATGTCTTTCTACACGACTTTCCGTAAGCATGCTGCCCACTCCTCCGCTAGATTACTGGTACAACTTCACTATGCTGCTTTTCTGGTTTGCAGGCAATATAGCGTTTTCGCCGCATATAGAATAAGCGCCGCGGCTTCCGTCTGTGGGAAACCGCGGCGCTATATAGAATTTTCCGCACATATAGAACGGAGTTACTGGCGTATTTGCAACCGGAATTGTCCGGGTGTTACCCCGGTCAGCTTCTTGAATGCTTGAATGAACGAGATGGAATGGTAATAGCCGACGCGATTCGCGATCTCTTGAACCGGTTCATCGGATTGTTCCAGCAATTCCTTCGCCCTCTCCATCCGGGTCAGGGCCACAACATCCACGAACTTCTCGCCGTACTCTTCCTTGAAGATTCGACTCAACTTCTTGGCCGGTATATGAAAATGATCGCTAACCGTAGTCAGAGACAGATCGTAATCCATATAATGCTCCGCAATGTACTCCCGGATCCTGCTTACAAGCTCTCGCTCATGCCTGTGTTCCTTCATTTGGCCAATGTGCGTTTCGGCGGCCTGCAGGAGCTGCACCCATCTTCCCTCGAACTCCCCCAAGAGCTCCGATTGTTCAATAAGTTCCATCATGCGGGGCAACACATGACTTTTCCAGTAGACCTGGATGTCTCCCGGAAGCTCCATCATGTCCCTGGTAAATTGAATTTGCATGTAGGTCATAAAGCTTCGGATATCTTCCCTTTGCGGACATCGCGCGCGAATCGCCGAAAACACCTCCGTCAGCGCCGGTAACCACTCGCCCCTCCCCCCGCGAAAATCGATCACAATTTTCCGAACCTTTCTCACATCTTCATAAAACAGGGTTTCCGTATCGGCGGAAACCGCAAGGATCTCCGTCATATTCAGCAGGCGATTATTGCCCAGCACCATTTTATAACCAAGCCGCTCCTGCGCCGATTTATAGCTGAGATGAACCGCTTCGATTGCCATTTCCGGACCATACGCGCAGCTGATCGTGAATGCCAGTTGGGATTCGACCCATAGTCGCAGCTGCTCACAGAAACCACGTATCGATTCCTCCCAGGCATCATGCTTGCTCTCGATAAAGACGAGGATTCCCAGTTGATGGTCTCCCACCCAAGCGGACAGCGTCGGGAATCCGTTCTGTTCCGCACACTCCTTGGCAACATTCGTAATCACAAATTTCAGAAGAGACTGATCCTTCGGATTGTATTCGGCCTTAAATTCGTGATACCGGTCAATCTCAACCACAACGACGGAAAGCGTTTCTTCCTCGATCGGACATTCCAGCGCCTGCTTCTCCGCTTGCCAAAGCGAACCTTGCAGAACCCGATCCCCGCTCAGCAGGTCGTTTACGGCCGCTTGTCTACGTTGAAACAGAGTCTCCGACTTTTGACTCTGGTAATGGCGGGATTCTTCGGCGTACGTGTGCAGGGCGGATTGGATGAAATCCAATTCATTCCCGGGACGTTGACCATAGCCTTCATGGATCTGATCCAGGATCGACTGAATCGGACGATAATTTCGGCGAATCGAGTGCCTCATCCAGAACATGCCCAGCATCATAGCAAGGACCGCCAAGCTAAACCAGAGGTAAGTAAACAACGATAATTGCTGAAACAGGTGCTTGTTTCTTAACTGAGACAATAGCACCCATCCCGTATAGGAAGATTTGATCGCAACCGAAGGCGATTTCTCCAAGCTGGGCTCCTTCCTGGATGCCAACAAATCGTTATGCAACTTGTCCTTCAACAAGAACTCACTGATATCGGAGTCGATTGTGCTTTTCAACCACGTCGGTATCGCGGAGACCTGAACATTAATCATGATAAGGGCATGATGCCCGGTAAACCCGGGCACCTCCCTGGCCAACGAAACGACGTCCTTCTCCGCGGAGCTGTTGCCCTGAAACTCTTTGAATTTCCGTGCGTCGGACCACCCGATCACCTTTCCGTCGAGCGCATCCTGGATGAAATCTCGATCACCGAAGCTGTCCAGGGTAAACATCCCGTTGGCACCGAAGACCGAACGGTCGTTTTCCCGGTACAGATAGATCGAATCGACCAATGGCGTCGTAAAAATGAGCTGCCGGATCTTCTCCGACATTTCGAACATTTCCAAGGTACCGGGCATTTCGGCGGAGGTTAGAAACTGCTTTAACTTGTCATCCGAGATGACCTCCTGAACGACCAACTGCTCAGACAAACGGAACGTCGTATCGATCGTTTGCTGCACTTGGCGGGCATACAGCTTATTGGCATTTAACGATTCATTCTCCGAAACTTTGAACAAGATCATGAAGAAAATCAGGATTAACGACGCCATGGAGATGAAAAACACCGGCATATAGGAAATCAGCCACTGCATGTAGGTGGTGCGCTTTAATGTAAGTTTCCATTCCATCGTTGCCTATTCCCCATTCGTAAATTGGTGTCAGCCCCAAGCTTTTCATATAGAAAGTGATTCTTGACCGCAATATAGCCTATTCCTGCCATATAGAATTGCGGTACCGTTGCCCAGAAGCCTAAGAAAAGATAGGTAATATTCGCTATTTCTCGTCCTTATATTTCGACAACTGTATAAATCTTCCTCTCGAACAAACGTTCTATTCTCACCTAAAATATTTAAAAGTATGAATTGCACATGTAAACTTGAACATGACTGTATATTTATGAATACTAGACTAATTATGCAAATTTCTGTCCAAATTAATCTGCTTCAAATCCAATTAATTCTGCGAAACAACAGGATCATTGATGTTAAAGACAGCAGTTTCTTATTTACAATCCGATCATAAATTTGTAAATTTGAATCATTATTTTACTGGACAAGCTTCTCAAGTGGATGACGACGCTAACAACAAAAGAAGCTGACGGGACGCAGTTTAAGCGTTCCATCAGCTTCTTTATGCCATTCTTTTCTCGTCAATTGCCCCTCTATAACTTCGAGAAATCAAGCGTCAGCGTCTCGCCGCCCTGCGAGATGCTGTAGACGCCACTGTACCGGTCGGCTGTGCAGTAGCCGTTCTCGAACCGCTTGTAGCCGGAGATGCGCACCGGCTCGCCGTCCTCGAGTAGTTCGCCGTCCCAGCCCCACTCCATCGAGCGACCGTCCGGCGTCACGTAGCGGAGCGCGCCGCCGTCCGTCGTCTCGACGTCGCGGCTCAGCACGGCGCTGACGAACTGCTTGAACGCACCATGCTCGTCGCGGCTGCCTAGCTGGCAAATCCATCCGTTGTGCAGCGCGTCGCAAATGATCTCGATGTCGGCGAGATCGGCACGCCCGCTCCAGCGGTATCCGTGCTGCGAGTACAAGCCGACGTAGCCGCCGCCCTTGCGGCCGAACAGCCAGCCGCCGACTTCGCAAACCTCGTCGAACTGGCTGCGCGGAAAATGCGCGTGCGAATACGGCAGCTTGCTGTCAGCCGGGATGCGGTACAGGCAGAGCACCGTATTGCCGTGCTGGACGGCGCGCGGGTGCGTCGCGTTGCCCGACCACAGATCGGGGCGGCCTGCGCCCTCCTGCGTCGCGCCGGGATGCGTCGTGAAGACGGCGATACCATCGTCCAGCGTCGCCTGCCAGATGTGCTGCTGAAAGCCGCGCTCGCCTTTGCGGAAGTCCTGCGCGCAGCTGAGCATATAGTTCGGCGACTTGTATGTGATTTTGTCAACGCGGCTCAAATAGTGGCAGCACCGGCACGGCTCCGGCGTTACGCCTATCTTCCGGCATTCATTCACGTAACGCGCTTCCTTCATTATCTCGTTGTTGATGTTAATGCCGTACTTGCGCTCCATGGCGAGGTTTTGCTCGAAAATAAGCTTATGCGTGTACGCCATGTTGTGCCAGAACAGCGTCGTTTCTTGAAACGCCCATCAACTTCGAGGAGCAGCGTGTTCACGTCTTTGTTTTTGGCGGCAATCGCCTCCATGTCTCCAACAATGCTCGATACACGCTCGTTTGACCCGGCAACGGATTCGTTGCCGGCTTCCCGGCGAAAAAGATACAGCGGAAGCGCGTACAGCTTACCGTCGAAATATCTTTTCAAATCGTCGATCATCTGCGGCTCGAAGCGGTTGAGGTCGTAGTGGTATGTCTAAATTAAATAGCCACCCCGTTCACAAGGAGATCGCCGTCCCAGCTCGGCTTCGATTCGGCTGGGACTGTAGTTCGTTCTGATTTAAAACGCATAATATTCCGACAGCAGCATGAGCGTGAGCCCTTGCCCGTACAGTGTCGGGTAACACGACAGCTGGTTGTATTCCTCCACTGTGTGCATAATCGGCGTACCGCCGGATACGCCAGTCACTTCACCGTCGTCCTGAATCATCGTAAGCACGCCTTGCAGCGTCTTGTCAGCCGCCGACTTGTACGAGACAGGCAGCAGCCCTTGCTTGATCGCCTTGGCGATGCCGCACGCAATACCGGCGCTGCCGCTCGTCTCCTGGTAATAAGTCGGCTCGTCCATCACCGTATGCCACAGACCGTTATCCGCCTGGTAGCGAAGCAGCCCGTCAATCATGCGGCGGTACCGCTCGTTCAGCTCGCTCGCCACGTCGGTCAGTCCGGCGATTTGCTCCAAAATGAGCGGCGTGCCGACCGTAAGCCAGGCGTTACCGCGCGTCCAGCGCGCCGCGGACATATGGTCCTTGTTCTCGCATTGGTAGCCGTGGAACAGAACGCCGGTCTCCGGGTCCTGCAGCAATTGAAAATGCTGCAGCAGCTGCGTCGCCGCCTCGTCAGCCAGCGCCTTGCTGCCCGTCAGCTTCGCCAGCCGGGACAAGAACAGGACGACCATGAAGATCGTATCGGCCCATACTTCCTGAACCAGATTGCCGCCATGCTGGAACGTGCCGGTCAGCGTACGCGGCGCATGCTTCACGATCCAGTTGGCGTAGTCGAGTGCAACATCCTTGTATTCCGGATCGCCGGTGCGCTCGTACATTTCCGGGTAAATTGCGAACGGCGTCATGACGTTGACGTGCTCGAATTTGCGCGCCTTGCTCTTGTTTCTGTTCAGCCACGACTCGAGGTACGCCAGCACGTCGGGGCGCTTCATATGGTCGTAGTAATGCGAGATCGCAATTATGCCTACGCCGGGATTCCAGTCCCAGTTATGAATGTCGGTGCCCCAGTCGCTGCCGTGGCAGTCGGCTTCGTTCATGTCGGACGACTTGCCGGTGTGCTCGCGAACCATGTATGCGTATACGTTGTCGGCAATTTTCTTGAGCTGTGAAGGATCGATAACTTGCTGCATCGTGATAGCCTCCTTGGTTGTTATAACGTTCATGCGTCAAATTATACCAATTCGGAAGCGCGCACAGTGTTCAGAAGTTGTTCATCTCATATCGCGATCTTGCTGTTTGAAAAAAATAAAGCAAAGGCTGTGCGCCGTAACTCGAAGCCTTTGCTTTATTACTCTATGTCGACTAGCGGCCGCCTTACTTCAGCGCCTGCGCGTATCGGACGAGCAAAGCGGCGTTCCCCGTCTCGATCTTTTTGCCCGACTGCGCGGTCACTTCCTTGATGTATGCGTCCAGCTAAGCTAGTTGCGCGCGCAGTTTCTATCGGAGGTTGAAGTCTCATACGTCTTCTGCAGCTTCTTGACGAGCGAATTGGTCACGCCGTCCGTCGCCTTCCCCGTCAGCCGGACGCCGCCCTGTGTCTGCGGCCGGACCGTCACGTATGAGCTGCCGGTTTCCGTGTTGCTCAGCGTAACGAGCCCGACGTTCTCATTCAAGCCGTTGGCGTTGACGATCGTATCGCACTCGTTCGCGCTGCTACCAATGTCCCTCATTATCCGCGCCTACTCGCGTGAATCCCTTGACGTGCGGCGAAAATGCTCCGGCGTCACCCCTGTCACTTGCTTGAAGCTTTTAATAAAATGCGACGTCGTCTGGTAGCCGACCTGATAACAGACCTCCTTGACCGGCCATTCGGTGAGAACGAGCAGCTTCTTCGCCTCTGTAATTTTTTTCCTGACGACGTACTGCTGCAGCGTCACGCCCATCTCCTCCTTGAAGAAGTGGCACAAATAATATTTGCTCAGAAAAAGCTCCCCGGCGAGATCGTCCAGCCGGCACCCTTCCTTCCACCCTTTGTTCAAGCGGCCGAGGATCGCCTTCAGCAGCCGCTCCTTGTCCGTCTGCGGATGGTACTCCTCCACGCCTTGCTCGCTTCGCACCTCGCGTGCGAGCAGCACGAGCAGCTCCTGCAGCGCAAGCTGAATAGCGGTCTCCCAGCCCCACCGCCCTTCGCTGCCGAACTCGTCGAGTAGCCTGTCGAACAAGCCGCAGCAAGCGCGGGCAAGCTCGTCGTTAAGCCATATGAGGTGTGCCTGCTTGCCCGGCTGGTCGAGAATGCGGCCGAGCTGCAGCTGCTCGTTGTCCCAGAGCGGCACGAAGTCCGGGTGAAAATGAATGATGCGCCGCACGTAACGCACCTTCTCCGGCAGCCGCACCTTGTGCATAATGAACCCTTTGAAGATGAGCATATGCCCTGGCATCAGCGTATAAAATTGATCGTCCAATATAAACTGCGCCTCGCCCTCCAGCAGCCACACAATCTCGTAGCCGACATGCGAATGCGCGGTCAGCGGGTAGTTGTCGTCGCTTTTGTGGGCGATGCCGAAGTATCGTCCGATTCGGGAATGGTGTCCGTCGATCATCTTCATGCCGTTCTTCCTTTCGGTATCGCTTGGTGTACGATTGCGGATACAGCAAATGTAGCTGTAGCTCTGATTAATGCAACGCTAGTGATATTGTCCGAATCCTACATTTATATCGACGAACTGAAAACACAGGGCATCTCCCCCCTCAGTCCGCTCCAAAAACTAAAGAACCGTCAGAGAAAACCTGACGGTCCTTTGCAAGAGGCCTCAAAGGCTCTCGGTTTGAGAGGTTACTGAAGAATTATAGCCGCTACAGCTGCAAGGTCACTGATGTCGATCTTGTTGTCGCCGTTTACGTCCGCTTTCTTCACTTGCTGCCAATCCGGGCTGCTTGCGTCTTTTCCGTAATGGACGGCAACGATAGCCAAATCGCCGATCGTCACTTTCATATCGTTGTTCAAATCACCTGGTATTCCCGGGATCGGAGCTACGATCTGGATACTTAAACTAGAAAGCTCGGCATGCGCTTCCCCGCCCTGTGCATCACCCAGCACCGCGCTCGAAACGGCAACATGGCCAGTCGTACTCTGCAAGACGTCCTTCGCTTTAAAGCTCAACTCCACAATTTGCTTGTTCCCGGTGACCCCATGAGCATTGCCTTGACTGACGATAATTAGTCTGAGTTTACCTGGTGATTGCGTACTCGTCTCTAGAATTGAAACGCCGTCAAGTACCGATTTTGCGGATTCGAATTGCATCGAGTTCGCGTCGTATTCAATGGTTACGTCCTCAGCCAGTGCGGCTTGTATCACGTTCTTCAAGCCGAAGGTGACCTTGAATTGCGCTCCTGCCGCTACCGAGCTCTCGCCTGCAAGCTCTGCTTGGAGCACCTTCGGCGCAGCAGCTAGGTTGATTGTTACACTCGCAACATTGGATTCGGTTCTACCGTCACTTACACGGAACGTGAACGTATCTGTGCCAGTCGATCCCGTTGTAGGCGTATACGTAAACGCTCCTGTTGCCGGATCCGTAACTACAGCGTTACCTTTCGTGCCGTTCGTTACAATACTGTACGTCAATGCGTCCCCATCCGCATCGCTGGCGCTTAATAGGCCGGTTACAATTGCATCCTCAAGCCCGGCAAAATCCGCATCACTTGCTACCGGAGCACGGTTCTCTGGTTCAACGGGAGTTTGTTGCTCAATAATAAGTACGGGACGGTAATTCGCCGTGGCGTTCTCTTTGGATGCATATTCGACATTGCCTTCTTTTCCCTGATTTGTTGGTGACATAATGCGGATCGAGAACGTTTTGTCTGTCGCTAATGCATCGTAGACCGCGCTCGTCACGTCGAATTCAACCGGCGTTCCGACTGTAGGCGCCGTCCAATTCGCCAGCAGCGCTCCGAGGCCCGGCTGGTTGCTCCAAGTCATGCCCGTTTCCGACCAAGTATCGTCCGCTGCTGTATTCGCTTGTTGCGAGATGCCGCTCTGGCCGATATTAGTCGGCACAAGCCGCACCTTCGCCGATTTCATCAAGCCAGCAAAGGAGGAGACGTCAAACTTCAAGAAAGATCGTCTATTACGCTCGGTTACCTCATTTTTGACAGCGAGCACAGAATCCTCACCGTAATTCGTATTCGCAAATGAACCGTCACGCACATACGTATCCGCTGTTGGGGCGAACGAAACATAATCGGGGAGCGTGATCGACATTTCGCCGGACGAAGCGCTTTCCCCCAATGCGTTCACGGCCTTCACTGTGAAATAGTAGGTAGTCTTGTTCGTCAAACCCGTAACCGTGTAACGGTTGGCGCCTGCACCTACTGTAGGCACATCAACTGAATTCGCATAATTTCCTGCAGTTGTTCCGTAATAAATCCGGTAGCCGGTTGCTCCCATGTCCCCGTTCCATTTCAGCTTAACAGAGCCTTCGCCATCATTTGTTAATTCCGTTAACTGGGGTGCAGCAGGGGTAGTCGGTGAACCTATGTTCAACTTAGCCAGAAACGTTTTGCCGATCGAACCTGCCGTTTTTACTTCCAGTTTCGTCGTCGGCGCAAACTGTTTCACGGTTACGCCAGAATCCAGCGCAATGACACCGGATGTCGCCCGGTGAAGCTCGATCTCGATCGTTCCTGTATTCGCTTGTGTTGGATCGGCAATGCCGATTTGCAGCTCGGTTCCGTTTTCCGCTACAGTCACGGATGCTTTTTTGTTGCTGGTGAGGTAATCACTCCCGTCCACTTGGATCGTATCTACGGAATCCGTCCAAAAGTTCGCTCCTACGACATTCGCTCCAATATCCTTTACTGCCTGCGCAGTTCCTGAATTCTTTAGAATGGCAAAACCAGGATTCGCTGCATACGCTGCAGCCTCAGCCGCTGTTTTCCCTGGAAGGACAGCATATGCGTAGGAGGCTTGCGTCGGATCGATGCCATGGTTCAGCGCCAAGCTCGCATAATGAGCGGACATTGGTGTCGAACTTGTTCCTACATAAAGCTCGTTCCATGAACCGGTACGCGTTTCCCGTAGTCCGTTCACGGTTGCGCCTCCCGGGAACACATACGCGATATCGGATCCAGGTACGCTTCCCGCTAAATGCGCCCACTGAACACCTGTCATCGTTTCTGACCAGCCGGTTGTCGAAGGCTTCACCGTTCCGCCTACCGTTAACGTATTCGTGCCGTCTGCGTTCAGCTTGCGATTCTCGACGATCGTTTCCACCGTACGGCCGCCAGTGCTTGTAATTTCGGCTCCCAGCGCAATATACTTGTCGCCGAACAAGAACCAAGACTTTTTGCCGGACAACGGAGTCCCCGTATTCTTCGACATCGAGAACTGCATGCCAACTGACCCGTATAAACCGCCCACCGACGAGCCTCCTACCCAATTCGACGTGTTTAAAGCGCTGGCGGGTATTGGCTGGCTGACCGTGGACCCGTCCGTCGTCGTACCCGGCAAACGAAGCGAGTTCACTGTCGGCCAATATGCACCGTTAAACTGAGTTTGGTCCGAATTGTATAAGTAGGCGGCACCCGTTCCTTGCCACCAAGGCCGAGTATTTTCTGTTCCGAAGCTTTCGAATGAGGAGATGCGCGTCGAGAACATCCCTAACGCCAATCCGAAATTCTGACGCAATTGCAGCGCACGAGTCATCCCGGCAAACACATGCGTTTCTATCAAATCTGCAGCAGGAACAACAGTGGAATCGCCCAGCAATGCCTTGACTTTGACATTATTAAAAATGGACAGGCCATCCGTGTAGCTTGCGAATGTCGTATCCGAAGCAGCCTGGCCTTTGGCGATCCGCCGAATCGTTATGGCGTCCTGCGCATTCATACCTTCCGCCAGCAGCACAAGCGAGGCAATGACATTGCGGCCCGCTTGATGATCCTGCTCGAACTCCCGAGATATCGCCCGACCTCTGACCGTGTCCATCATCGCCCCTTTGTACAGAAACGGCTGATACGCTTCCGTCACCCATCGAGTAACGTTCTTCAGATTCGGGTCGGTGACGTTCCAGCTCGAATTGCCAATCAAATACAGCAGCTTTGCCATATCCATAATCAACACGGCGCCATAGCTTCCCGTATAAGCGTGCCTGCCGTGCTCAATGTACGATCCGTCCTCGTAGAAGCCGTCTCCGTCCTTCACATAGAGCAGAACATTGCTGATCGAGTCTCGGGCTTGAGCAAGTTTGGCGCTCGACTTGGTAGCAAGACCTCGCAGAGCGACGGCTAATGCTTTATCCATGAGGTTAGCACCGGTTTCCGGTGTCCCTAAATTCGTCCGAATGGTCGGATTCGGTACGAATTTGTCTATCGCCTTCACGTAGTTAGCGATTTGTGCATCGGACAATTGGTCGTAAACCAATACCATCAGATCGCCAAGGGCCTGTGGAGAGGCGATTTCCCAATGATACCAGTTATCGAATTCGCTTTTCTTTTCGTTGAATCTATTCGCGTACATCCAATCCATACCGCTTATAATATCAGTCGCCAAGCTCGTATTACCGTGTAAGGACGAACTGGTAGTCGCATACGCCAGCGCCATTGCCCTCAACCGTCCATATGTGTGAGACACTGTGCCGGCTTTGCTCCAATTGGACTCGTCGCTCCATAAAAAAGTTCGTCCCGTGCTTTTGTCCATCGATGACCAAGCGCTGTTCGCGTCCGAATCGATTTGTTTAATTTGTGCTGCAATTTCTGGATCTGACGAATTGATCTCTGAACCTCCTGTCAAGTACGTCTTCCATCTATTTCTTAGCGAGTCAAACTCATCGGCTGCGCTTGCCGTTTGCATCGGCCCCAACACTAGCATGAATGGAACCATCAGTAGACAGGCAATCATCGAATAAACGACAAATTTCTTAGATAGAAAGTTCATAACAATCTCCTTCACCAACGAATTTGAAAACGAGGTAATAAAGACACCTTAAAGAAAAACTCACCGCTGACTTAATCTGCTGCCAATCCGGACTGCTTGCATCTTTGCCGTAATTGGTGGCTACCATAGCCAGATCGCCGATACTTACTTTGCCGTCGCCATTCAGATCTCCCTGCATAGGGATAATTGCGAAGCGTTGAATGCTTGCAGAGCTGCATCCAAATCAGCTGCGGTTTGATCCACTTGCTGCTGGGTAGCATCTGCGGCATTAGCTACACCTTTGGCTTTGTCGATAGCTGCTTGCAATGTTGCTTTCGATCCTGCAGGATATTGACCGACTTGCGTACCCACCAACATTTTTTTGTTTTTCAGCTCACGCCTTGTTGTCTATAACCAACAGCCTGCGAACAATCCTGCATCCTCCTTTCTTGGCAATTGATCCCCAACCAGCCGAAATAAAGACCGATTCTACGGGGAACCCATGGGTTACCAATACTTATAAAAGGCAAGCACTCCAAGTCACTGCGAGGATCCGCAATCTTGAAGTAAGGGATCACAACTTTCATGGCTATGACAGATACAATTCACGCCAACCCAACAAGCGAAAGGTCCTTATGATAATTCTCTTCGATGTAAGCCTTTACAATTTGTGAAATGGAATTCGTTGACGTTTGCAGGTGATGTGCAGTATGCCTGAAAGATGGCGACCCAGGAAACCGGCTTATACAAGAATGGATACTCGTTATGCGTCATGGCGTTCAAAACGTGATTGACAACCCCCGACTGCTAAGAAAATATCGTGGCGAAAATGCCTCCCACGATTACCCACGAGAAAATCTGAAAATATTTCATTCCCGACCAAGGACTCCCGACCATTCACGACTACCTCCGCCCCCGCCACTCGATTCTTTCCGCATATCTTTCTACACGACTTTCCGTAAGCATGCTGCCCACCCCTTCGCTAGAATACTGGTACAACTTCACTATGCTGCTTTTCTGGCTTGCAAGCAATATAGCGTTTTCGCCGCATATAGAATAAGCGCCGTGGCTTCCGTCTGTGGGGAACCACGGCGCTATATAGAATTTTCCGCACATATAGAACGGAGTTACTGGCGTATCTGCAACCGGAATTGTGGAGCAAGATCATCGATTCATAAAAAAATCAAAAAACCGATGAACCAATGAATTCAACCGATGCAGCTCAGCTACGGTTATATAAAGAGGGATTAGCCCGCCTGAAAAAAGCATACAAAACACCAAGAACCACATTTAAATGTTTCACCCAGGAAACCTGTTCGGTTCTTTTGACAATGGATACGCCATCAGGACCGTTAATAAAAAGTTGATCGCTCCGCCGATTGCAATACTATGAAATCGGTATATCTCGCTGTCCCGCCAAATGCTCAAGCTTCGGACTTCAATTCCTCTCTGAAATCGTCAAGACGGATAACACGATTCTCCAATCGGGATCTCTCGGCAGCAAAAGCCATGAGATGACTTTCGACAGAAGTACTCGCTGATGTGAGCCCCGCTTCCTGTCCATTTTGGCGTACCAATCGCACGAAATCTTGCATGATACCTTCATCTCCCCCGCCATGCCCTTCAGGTGGTGCTTCAAGGCGGATGAGCTCCTTCTCTCTTGTCACAAAGCTCGTGACCTCGATTTCGTTCCTTTCCATATCCGCTCTGATTTGACCAAGGGAACCCATTAGCTTGAGCGATCTTCCACCTTCAAATGTAAAAGCACTCATCGTAAAAGCTACCGTCACTTCGTTGTCGAACTCGATATTGACAACCTGATGATCCACGACATCATTATCGCTGTGATACACGCATCTGCCGTATTGTCCTTCCTTTAATGCCTGAAGTACACCTTCATCGCTTGTATCGCTGCTAACAACCGTTCGCATAACTTTATTAACCCAATCATCACGATCAATGTATATTTTTGGCGCATAGTAAGGACATTCATTTTGCACGGGACAACCGTCCAAACATCTTTTAGGAGCGCCTTCTGGTGCGTTCTCCTTCTTGAAATGCGTTAATCCGCCAAAGGAAGAAACCTTTGTACAATTGGCATCAGCAAGCCATAATAAAATATCCATATCGTGACAGCTTTTTGCCAATATCATGGGGCTTGATTCTTTGGAATTTCTCCAATTGCCTCTGACAAAACTATGGGCATAATGGGCGTACTCCACATTTTCCGTATGCTGGATCGAAACCAATCTGCCGATCCGGCCTTGCTGCAGCAGCTTTTTTATTGCTTTAAAGAAATCAGTAAATCTTAACACATGGCAAATCGAAAATACCCGCTGATACTTCTCAGCAAGTTCCCCCATAATGACACATTCCAACGGATCGTGAGACATCGGCTTTTCAAGCAGAACGTGATATCCTTTCTTAAGCGCTCTGCTGGCTGGTTCAAAGTGCATCTGGTCCTGCGTGCAAACAAGCATAGCATCAGCTAACTTCGGCATTGCCAATAACTGTTCCCAACTTTCGTAGCACTGCTCTTCCGGAATGTTGTGATCAATCTGGAATTGCTTTCTTCGAATGGGGTCCGCATCAGCAACAGCGACAAATTGTATTTGTTCCGGATATTTAATCGCATAGGTTGCATAAGCTCCTGCGCCTCTTTGTCCGGCTCCTACCAGGACTGCGGTAATTTTCTGCATGATAATCCTCCTAAAATTGACTGTTATTTCATCAAGTACATCGTATAAGTGCTGTTAGGCTCCAAGATGATGGTTTGATATTCCAACATGCTATTTGCATGCAAGGGTTTCAATAACTCTTCATCGTCTTCAACAAGCACTTTAACCTTTGCCGTAAATTTCGTTGTATTTGATAAGCGAACCCTAAGTTGAACGGCATTGTCCACGACAATCTCTGCATCAATATGATCAATTGCGCAAACAATTCCCTTATTTTTTTGAATATAAATACCTGGCACTTCAAAATAAGTAAGCATATTGGTTACTTCACACCAGCAAGAACCGCCTAGAACTCCGCCAACATTCGCTTTACCTTCCCAATCGCTTGTATTGACACGTTCCCCCATCCAGCCGGGTGGCGAATAATTGCTGCTTGGGTCCGAATCCCAGGAGATTCTTAAAGGACGATCTTCTCTGGATACATATTGCGGAATATTATGTGCGATTTCACGTAACAGTTCCAAATAAAATTCGTTCGATGTTGCCCGATAAAGTTTTAACAAAGAAAGTCCCGATAAGGTACAAATACCAGGCGCGGCATGCTTGTTTTGCACACTTGCCCACACGGATCCTGCTGAACGCAATTCAAGTTTGCTGAACTCAGAGGTAAGCGGGTATTCAAAGTCATAGGAGACACACCAAGTTGCACAAAGCTTGGCAGTATCTTCAGCCATCGTCAGCCATTTCCTCAGACCCGTTTCTTCATACAGAACAACATAAGATTCCAGTAAGGCAAAGGCCGATTCACTGTCCGGACATTGACAAATCTCCCCAGGCCCTCCGGTTGTAACACCATCTTTAACAAAGTCAACATAATATAATTGTGCCAGGTGGCTCGCGACTCCCATATATAATGTTTCATTGAAGTATTTCGCTGACAAGACTAGTCCAGCTGGGGCAATGCCTGCGGAGGCGCTTCCGCCAACGATAATCTTCTCTTTATGAACATCAACAAATTGTCCCAGCTGCCCGTTATTTTCCCATAACCTGACGAAAGCATCGCAGGCCTTTTTTAATCCTTCCTTCCAATGAGCCGGTATAGCCACCTTTAATTGTTCAAGAAGCATGAATTGCTTGACGATGAAGTAAATCGCATCCGCATTTTTCCTCATCAGTACACAACTTATATCTTCTTGGTCTTTGAAATTATCGCCGTACAATTTCCCTTTGCAGTGTATCCCATAGAAAAAACCGGAAGCTGCTTGAACTTTTGAGAATAAGAAGTCCAATGTCTTGAACGACCTTTCTTTCGAAAGCTCGTTACCGATCGCAAACATCGGGTACGTATTGATTGCGCCTCCAACCCACCCTGTCTGCCATTCACCAAAAACCTCATGCGTCGAAGTCGATGACCGATAAAACTCATCTGCTTGCTGCCAGTTATCCCGATTATATTTCTCCTCCAAGATATCCCATGACGCAGAAAAAGGTATCTCATGACGCAATTGTACTTGACCGGTCAAATCCTTGCGGATTTTCGCAAAATAGTCAAACAGCTCCGGAATACTATTACAATCAAAGAAATACAGCCGGAACTTCAAGGTCACCTCATCGTTTTCATTGAAATCAAATCCAACATCATCTGATGTCTCTTTCGCATTGCACATGCTGTACTTATAACGTCTCACAGCAGGAGCGGAGAGTGTGATGACCGCTTGCGTTCGTAATTCATTTTCTCTCACTGTAATTCCAGAATCGCCGAGCGATGTCCCTTGCTTAGTGAGCATGAAGAAACCTTTGTTCTGCTTACGCTTGAAGCATCCAACAGCCGGGGTAGCCAAATCGCCAGTTCTCAATTCAATGACAGATATGCCGTCTTCATGATTTAACCTTGGAACATCCGTAATCGTGATGGGAATATGAGAGCCAATCTCATCCTCTCGAGTCAGCATCGGAGGATACTCTTGTTCGCTGACTTTATAGCGATTCCCATTATATGCAGCTGCTGGCATGAGCACATAGTTCTCTTTAGACCAGTGGCCCAGCACCATACTAACCGATACATTGGCTTGATTGACTGCGCCTTTTACCACCTTGAATGATACTTCGTAATCTACGGCGTCCTCGTTATTGTCAACATTCAAACACGTATACCTGATTTTCCATAAGGAATCTTGAAACTCTATCTTCATCTCATCGCGAGCCTCGTCTAACATGCTTTTGACAGAGTCCCTTGCTTGTGAGCCTTCATAGGTAGTCAGCTTTATTTCTAAACTGCAATCATTATTTTTCATAATTGGAGTACTACTAGTTCTCACCATTTACACCTCGGCTCTATTGGACAAGAATCTCTCATTTTAGCCCGTATTATGTGTAATCGTCCCGTTTTCTCACTAAACGAATAAACTCTGACGATTGCCAGGCACCCGGTTTCACGGGAGACCGAGATTCTATTTGAAAATTAGCCTAACTCAGCAAAGTCTTGAAATGTGACGACCGGGTCGCGTGTACCGTGCAGTTCAAAAATGATTATTTCGTTTTCTCCTTCTCGCAGAAGAGGACCTGGAACGTATAGCGTTTTTTGCGGACCAATGTCCCAATAACGTCCAAGATTATAACCATTGATGTAAGCGACCCCTTTCGTCCAACCTTCCAACTTCAAGAATGTATCGCCAGTCTCGTCAACATTGAACACGCCTTTATAAAACGTAGGTGTGTAGGAATTATCTGCTTGCCGTTCTCCGAAATTGAGTTTGGACAAATCATCGAGAGGAAGCGTATGAATCGTCCAATCGTACAAAAACATCCGTTCGAAACGAACCCCTTCCGTAATCCCTTTCGGATCTTTCAAGCCATACCCATAATTAATCCGGCCCATATTTTCCACTAAAATGCTTAAAGTCGCACCTTCAGGAGGAATTTCAGCCAGAATATCATTCTCTTTAATTTCCACTGTCTGATCATGCGTATTTCTTTCAACAACACCCTGATAAACCCCATCGATGAAAATAAGCGCACGGTCATGCACATGTTGGAGTACAATTTTGTTTTTTGCTCTAGGACCTGATATTTGTGTCGTATACAAAATGAAACCGTAGTCCTGATCCAGTTGCTCCATCGATACCGGATATTTACTTTTGATCGGAGAGGATAGCAGATTAAGTGAATCGAATAACCGCGATTGTTCTGTTAGGCGGATATTGCCGTAATGCTTCTTTCGAATGGGAGAGGGCATCTCTATATCCGGAATATCCACATACTTGGAAATCAATTCGCGAACAGCGATATATTTATCCGTAATGTCTCCGGATTCATTCAACAAAGCGTGATAATCATAACTTGTTGCAGTCGGTTCATATTTCCCCAAAAAATTGGCGCCATTATAGAAGCCAAAGTTTGTCCCTCCATGGAACATATAGAAATTAACGGATGCGTCCAATTTCAGCATTCGGTCCAATACGTCCACCACATCGTCATATTCCCTCTCATGGTGTTCATCTCCCCAATGATCAAACCAACCGTTCCAATATTCCATGCAGAAAAGGGGCTTATCCAACTGATATTCCTGCAATTTGGCAAATGCTTCTTCAGGTCGAGATCCGAAGTTGACAGTCGCCAAAACGTCTGGGATGAGCGTACCTCCTTGAATATTGGAGTCGTCATAACCGTCAGAGGTGAACAGAAGCACATTCATATCGCGCTGTATCATAGCTTCTTTTAGATAGATCAGGTATTCTTTGTCGTTCCCGTAGCTTCCGTATTCATTCTCAATCTGCATAGCAATAACAGGACCGCCATTCGTACATAAATATGGCTTAAGCCTTGGCAATAACTCGTCGAAATAAGCGTCTATTTTAGATAAATATGGCTGATAGTAACAACGCAACTGCATGGAGGGGTCCTTTAGAAGCCAAGCAGGCAGCCCGCCAAATTCCCACTCCGCGCAAATATACGGACTCGGCCTAACAATGACGTGCAGACCCAAGTCTCCAGCTAACTGAATAAAGTGCTCAATATCTGCAATGCCTTGAAAGTTAAACTGCCCTTCTTTCGGTTCGTGCACATTCCAAGCAACATAGGTTTCAACCGCATTAAAGCCGCAAGCTTTTAATTTCAACAGCCTGTCCTTCCAATATTCAGGCACAATACGGAAGTAATGCATGGCTCCCGACAGGATTCGAATCGGTTCGCCGTTATACATAAACTGATTGCCTTTAATCGTGAACGTTGCCATCCTTACATCTCCTAAAATTACATTTCTTCTCCCATGATCACTTCTTACTTTCAACCATGAAATAAACATACTTTAAATAGATCCGATTATTGTAATTATCACTGTGAAAATAAGAACATTACTGTAACCTATCAGACAAGTACAGCATTGTCCTTATCTGCTTTTCGACAATCTCTCCTCCCTAGAACGAAAAAAAACATGATGTTTGAATTCTTTCCTTAAATGCATCTTCACCTTACTAGATAATAAAATCTATGAAAACAGAAAAAAACATATCTTCCTTCGACAATTTGCAATTGTGAGTCTCTAAAAAATAAAGATTTCATCAAAATTGTATGTTCTTGAACAATGACATGCTGATTGACATACATGATTAACATTTCGGCAGAAAAATAAGCACTATGCTGTACTTATTGAAAAATACAGCATAGTGCTTACTATACTTTGAATGAACTAGTTCAGTTCAAGCTGTCCAAGACCGTTTTCAGTTGAGAGTTAAGGTTCAATGCATTCAGAATGATCGCGAGAGCCTCCGAACGAGTGGCATTACCTTGTGGATCAAACATCCCATCATTTTTACCGCTGATGATGCCTGCTTTCGCTGCATCTTTAATTGGGTTAACGGCAAAAGAGCTTGCAGCTTCGATATCCTTAAAGTTGCCTTTCGAATCATCTTTATCCACATTGCTGAAATTAACAATACGGGACAAAATGATAACCATTTCTTCGCGGTTGATCGTTTGATCCGGCTTGAAGGTTCCGTCTTCATAACCGGCAATTACTCCTGCGCTAGCAAGTTTCTCAATAGCCTGTTTAGCCCAGTGACTGTCAATATCATTCAATATAATCGAATGATTCGATCCGCCGCCAATACCGAATACCCGTGATATGATCATTGCAAACTCGGCACGCGTGATCTGGCCATCCGGTTGGAATTTTCCATCCCCATACCCGTCTATAACGCGCAGTTTCACGAACGTACCGATGGTCTTTTCAGCCCAATGTCCTGTAATGTCAGCCATTTCAACCTTCACATTAGAATTCTTGGCTTCCTCTACCTTGGACTCGATAGCTTGAACCAGCTCTACTATATGAACAATGTCACTATTGAATACATCCTCTCTAGACTTCGGAGGTTTAGGTGTACCGTTATTTCCATTTCCATTATTTCCGTTTCCGTTATTTCCAGACTTTTTTATCTGTATCTCGTTAGAAGCTCCATTAACCTGCAGTTCATTCCCCTGTTTATTGGCAATGACAACATGATCGATCGAAACTGTCGTACTAGTCGCCTGATTGACAGATTTGGCTGTGAATTTGAAGGAAAGCATATCACTTTGTATAGCTGCGTAAGCACCCACGCTTGCAGCCACGATCCGAATTTGTCCCTGCGTTGTCTCCTTAGTATCGATGACTTGAAATCCATCTTTCAGAGACGTCGCCGATTCGAACTGCAATTTCAGAGGATCATAATTTAGCTTCAAATCTAGCGCATAAACCGACTGGTATTCACTTGGCTTAACGTTGTTAAGTCCTATCTTCAACTCGAATGGCTGACCTGCTGTCACTATGTGCGTACCACTCAGTGTGGCTGCTGAAGGAGTCAAATTATTGCCTGAGGATTTATTGCTATCGGAGATAGAAAGTGAAATGTCAGGACCAGAGCTTGCCTGTGTATCGAGCGGAGGAAGCATTGTCAAAAAAAACAATAGACTGAATATGTGAGATTTTTTAAACATTGAATAAATTCGTCCTTTCATAAAATGTACTCTGAGAAATGGCTATTCCGTTACGTGACGGCAATCATGACAACACAATGAATGATTTAGACCTCCTCTCATCTTCACCTTACTAAATCCAAGAAACCCTGAACACAGAAAAAAACACAACTTACTTTGACAAATTACGTTATGATTCTCTAAAAAATATAGATTTCATCAAAATTGTGTGTTTTTTCGACAATGACTAGCTGATTGGCAATTCGCCAATTATAGTTTCAACAGATAAAAATAAGCACTATACTGTACTTATCTGACAAATACAGCATAGCGCTTACTATTTTTATCATCCTGAAAACGCTACTTTAATTGAAAGTTGGTATTATTGCAAAATCGCTTTGGCTACAATTGCAAGGTCTTCAATGTCAATCTTGCCGTCTTTATTGACATCCGCAATTGCATTCCAGCCAGCCTGACCTGATTGCTTGCCATATGCCCCTGCGACGATGGCCAGGTCACCGATCGTAACGCCGCCTTGTCCATTGACATTAGCGGAAATGCGCTTGGAATCAAACACTTGAACGGCTGTTTCCATTGCCACCTTCGCACTATCCACCTGTTGTTGTGTAGCATTTGAATTGTTTGCAACCGCATTTGCAGCATCGATTGCCAACTGCAATTGCGCTTTGGATCCATTTACATACAGTCCGTCCCCGTTGCCTTCCACAGCTGCATTGTACTTAGCCTGAGCGCTTGCAATCGAGGAGTTCAAGAGCGACTTATCTACGGCTACGCTAATTTGCAGCTCGCTTGAGGATCCGCCTACTTGCAGTTCATTCCCTTCTCCATTTGCAATAATGACATTCCCTACAGAAATTGTTGTAGAGGTTGCCTGAGTTGCAGATTTCGCCGTAAATTTGAAAGTCAACAATTCACCTTGGGCAGAAACTCCTTGGTTTCCGGACACGCTGGCAACCACAATCCGGATATGCCCCGGTACTGCCTCCTTGGTATCGATGATTTGAAATCCGTCTTTAAGTGATGTAACAGAATCGAACTGCAATTTCGACGGATCGTAGTTAAGAACCAAATCTTGTGCATACGCTTGCTGGTATACACTTTGCGTAACACCTGTCAATCCCATCGACAGATTGAAGGTTTGGCCTGCATTCACCTGCTGGGCGCCTGTTAATGTAGACTGAGGCATTGCTTGAGCTGCAACAGTTACACTGACGCTTGTTGTCAACGCTACATTGTTCGGATTAGCCACACCTGCAGGCAGAGTAACCGTTCCATTTACAGTGAAGGTCTGCTCTTTCGATTTGGAAGGATCATAATTAGCAGCATCTACATTCCATGCTACATTGGCATTTACATTCCCTGTGCTGGTAACCAAGGAAACCGTTCCCGGCAATCCAAGCCCCGCCGCTGTCTTGGCTGATCCGTTCGCCACTCCTGTTATCGCAGTCGGTGTGCTAACACTGATTACGGTTGGTGTCTGTTCAATCGTTCCCAACTCAAACCAGTTGAAGTTCCAACCACCTTTACTAACTTGCAGCCTCACGGTCTGTGTGCCAGCAGCCAATGTTACGGTATCGGAGACAGTTGTCCAGATCTGCCAACCTCCAGTTCCAGGGAATGAAGTGGTTCTCTTATTAACTCCATTGACAACAAATTGGACCTGACCTGTATTACTGCCATTTACAGCTACTCTATATTTGACGGAATAAGTTCCGTCAGCAGGTACGTTTACTTTATACTCCATCCAATCCCCGGCATCAATATACCCTACATTTTGGCCGCCCTCAGAGCTTGATTCCGTCTGAATTCCGTTCATAGCTACGTAGTTTTCTGCTTCAAATTTACCCAATGTTTGTGCTGGGGTGTCAGCACTCACAGGAGCACTCCATAACGTTATCCCTGTGGCATCCTTTGCCCGCACCCTGTAGTTATGATTTGATGAACCATTTAATCCCGTATGCGTATACGGACTAGTTACGTTATTGATAATTCCACCATCAACCTCAAGGTCATAGCCCGTTGCGCCAGGCACAGCATTCCAGACCACATTAATCTGGGAACCGCTTGCTGCAGTGGCTGTAAGTCCCGTAGGTACTGTCAAAGAAGCTGCTTCTTTAAATACCTGAAATTCTGATAAACCGTTATTTCCTGTACTGCCTGTCACCTGGAATCTGACCCATGTAACCTGCTTGTCTGCAAACGATACTTCCTTTACCTTACCATCATTCGGTATTCCTGTGACTGTAACCGAGCTGCCGTCACTAAATGTCAGTGTGCCTCCCTGTGACCAGTCGGATGTATTCGGACGGTCATACAGGAGTATTTTGTTGATCGTTTGACTGCTGCTCCAATCAAGCTGTATCCAGGGATTGGCTTCACCGTTCGATGCCCATTCCCCGGAACCCCAAACTCCTATGATGTCATCTGCCACGTTTTGTGGGTCATATCGATGGTCATTTACAGGAGAGGAGGAGGCTGTAATTGTCGCACGTTGTGCCAGATTCTCTGGAGGTATCGGCAGCGTGGATGGCGGCGATGACGCTGTGCCACCATAGATATATAGCTGATCGTAATAGCTTACTCCCAAGCCGTCATCCGCCCCCAACTCAACACGATTGAAATTGGCTGTTGAACTCAAGGTTTGTACGAGTTTGCCATCCATATATAACTTTACGTCTGTGCCGCTGGTATAATCCCATTTCAATTCATGCCAGCCGTACGTGCGAGGAACCGAAGTTACAATCTCTGATGAGCCGTCCAACATAACGTAATAATCATTGCTCAATTTAGTATCCAGGCCCAAACCTACTGCATGAACACCATTATCAACCCTTGCCAGCGACTTGACTGTCGTTGGAATACTCACGCCTGAGCTGTAAGAGGCTTGATTTCCGCTTTGTCTGTCAAATAAATTTACAGTAACTACTTTATTGAGCGTACGATCAAAATCCCTGTACAAGACAGGCTTTAAGCCCGTATCAGCGCTACCGCTATCGATTTTCAAGGCCTTCTTTCCGTTTAAAATCCCCTCCGACATCCATTCGGTTGTAATACGAGGTTTTACTCCTCTATACACCCATTTGGATAAATCCAAACCGTTTTCAAAATCATCTTTGAAATACATATCGCCAGGCTCCTGGAATGTATTTCTTATAGGCTTATAGACACTCGGAAAATCAGTCCCGACACCGATGTTGGCATAATCCATCAAAGAATCGTTAAAACTATCAAGTTGATTTGTATGTGTACCAAAATCAATATTAGTGTTTGTAAATTTGATTTTATCTCCGTTGTGAGATGTCGTTTCTACTTCGGCATTAAAATGCTGTGGGTTAACGATTTTCAGATTGCTTATTTCAAACCCTGAAGCGCCCATATCAAGGTTCATTCCGTTAGGGGCTATATCTCTCATGCTTGGATTGGCCCCTACACGGTCAATGAGCATCTGATTGATGTAGTTAGGCTTGTAATTGGTCGAGCCCCTGTACAGATAGCATGCGAAAAATGCGCCATCATCACCGCCATCCTGCTGACTGTCGTGCAAGTAAATATATTCGAAAGTGTTATGATGCGAATACATATCCTTCATAATATTGAAATTTGCATCACCGTTTGGATATGGCGTGCCACCGTTCCGACTATAACCGGCTGTTATGAAAATGCCTCTTCTTGGTGTGTTATAAATTTCCAAATGTGAGAAAGTATTATAACCGGAGTTGTTGATTGTGACACCAGACGTTTGGCCAACCAATTGGCCTATATCATGGATAATCGTATTGGTTACTTTATTATTGCTGTTATAGCCATCCCCGTTAGCATCTCCACCCACGCCCGGATAGCCGCCTTCGAGGTTAATCCCGCCATGACCGGTATATTCAATAAGGGAATTATTAATATCCGTGTACTGGTTAGCAAGATAGAGTTCGATACCGAACATCCCTGCATTTTTTATATGCGTTTTAGTGATTGTAATATTATTCGTATTCGTTAAGGTGATGACGCCAACCTGAAACTCCACTCTTTCGCTCTGTTCGCTGTAGGAAGGTTGTGTGCTTCCCGCAGCTTCGGGAGGGTAATATCCCAAGCCAACTCCTGCGTCGCCCCAGTTCCATCCATAGCTGTAATAGTCAGGGAAGTTGGTATCTTTAAACTCCAAACCGCTGAATGTAATATGCGATACCATGCTTGTACGGGAAGCACCCTTGATATCAATGATTTTCTCAACAGCAGGTATCACGATATCTTGATCGCTGATGTTCCCTGAACCTGCTAATGGATAGTAATACAGATAGCCCGTCTTTTTGTTGAAATAGTATTCACCCGGCTGATCCAAAAATCCAAGATTCCCCTGCAAAAAGTATCTTGCATCACTGCCGGTTTGATACTTCGGGCGATAAGCCGCTCGATTGTTCGGATCGGTTTTGTAAGTAAGTGTACGTGTGGATGTATTTATGCTTGCGATTGGAATGGTATCCGTCATCCAATCCCAATAACCTCCGTCCCACATATATACCTGAGCGTCCAAATCGCCTCGACTCTGTGCATTTACTAGACCTGTCAGTGATTCGGAATCAATATCGCCTGATTTATAGATCAGCGTACTGATTCCGCCGCCAGCCGATCTCATGTAGGCAGTTGAGGAAGCAGGAAATCTTGGATCAACCTCCAGGTTTTTCGTTCGTGCCATTGTTGCCCTTGTATCGTTAACATATAAGGTATTGAAGTTCATATTTGTACCTACAAAAGTCTTGTAAACGTTCCCAACCGCATTAACAGGGAGATCTGCATCGGTTCCTGAAGGCGTCACAGGACTCCATGTCGAAGTTACTTTATTGCCCCCAATGAACTTCGCGGTTCCCAAACCGTCTTTATTGGTATAGATGATGTTGTGCCCATTCGTGCCTGAATCTCTTTCATCGAAAGAAATCGGTTGGTTGACATAGTAATTACCCGCAGAAATATTTACGACGATATCGCCTGTCATATTACTATTAATCAAGCGTACTGCATCCCGGGCTGCTTGCAGCGTAGCAAACGGGTGGTCAGACGAGCCGTCATTTGTGTCGCTGCCTGACGGTGAAACATAGTACTTCGTTTGTATATTGTTTGATATCGAATTGGATGTGCTTTCCGACGCTTCGGCACCTATGCCTGAATTTAACATTGCGGATAGTGATATACATACCGCCATTACAATGCTTAATCTTTTTTTATACATTTATAATCTCCTCTCAGGAAGCTGTATGTTTCGAGTAGCGGATTGCCATTCGTTTTGGTAAACAATTTCAGACAATTAGGATGAAAGGGGAGAGAATGAATTCTATCCCCTTCCTGCTTCTCAACCGCAAAATGATATTATTGCAAAATTGCTTTAGCCACAATTGCAAGATCTTCAATGCCAACCTTGCCGTCTTTATTGACATCTGCATTCACATTCCAGCCAGCCTGACCTGATTGCTTGCCGTATGCAGCTGCGACGATAGCCAAGTCTCCAATTGTAACACCATCTTGTCCATTGACATTTGCGGAAATTCGTTTGGAATCAAACACTTGGACGGCTGATTCCAATACAGTCTTCGCACTATCCACCTGTGGCTGTGTAGCAATCGAATCGTTTGCGACCGCTTTTGCCGCATCGATTGCCAACTGCAATTGCGCTTTGGAACCAGTCGCGTACTGACCGTCCTCGTTGCCCTCAACTGCTGCATTGTACTTGGCTTGAGCGCTGCTGATCGATGCATTCAGCAGCGACTTATCGACAGGCGTACTAGGTACGCTGATTTGCATCTCGCGGTTTGCTCCACCTATCTGCAGTTCATTCCCTTCTCCATTGGCAATAATGACATTCCCTACAGAAACTGTTGTAGATGTTGCCTGAGTTGCAGATTTTGCCGTAAATTTGAAGGTCAACAATTCACCTTGAGCAGAGGCTCCTTGGTTCCCGGACACGCTGGCAACCACAATCCGGATATGCCCCGGTACTGCCTCCTTGGTATCAATGACTTGAAATCCGTCTTTCAGTGATGTAACAGAATCGAACTGCAATTTCGACGGATCGTAGTTAAGAACCAAATCTTGTGCATACACTTGCTGGTAGACGCTTTCCGTAACGCCCGTAAGACCCATCGTCAGATTGAAGGTTTGACCAGCATTCACCTGCTGGGCGCCTGTTAATGTAGACTGTGGAATTGCTTGCGCCATCAGATTCAGCTCGAATTTATTGAAGTTCCAGCCACCATTAACGACTTGAAGCCTTACCGTATGCGCACCTTGACTCAAGGAAACGGTGTCGGATACTGTCGCCCAATTCTGCCATCCCCCGGTTGACGGCAACGATGTAATTTTTTGCGAAACGCCGTCTACAAGGAAGTTGACACTGCCTGTTTTACCCGAGTTGACGGATACCCTGTAATTTACCTTATAGGTTCCAGTGCTTGGCACAATGATCGAGTAGTCCATCCAGTCTCCCGGATCAATATATCCTACATTCTTTCCACCCTCAGAACTGTTCTCTGTCTGAATGCCAGACATATTCACATAATCTTCCGCTTCAATTGTGGCAGGTATTTCAACGGCGCCTTTAACAGTAACGCTGACGCTTGTTGTCAATGGTACGTTATTCGGGTTTTGGAATCCATAAGGCAGTGTTACTGTTCCTGTTACCGTGAAGGTCTGCTGAGCATTCTTCGACGGATCGTAGGAGGAAGCTTCTACATTCCATGCCACACTGGCATCTGCGTCAGCACTATCGGTAACCAATTTCACCGTATTCGGCAATCCGAGAGCTTCGGCAGTCTTGGCCACTCCAGCCCCTAACGTGATCGCAGCCGGAGCTTTAATGCCGTACATCGTGTAATGATCCTTCGTCCATACCGAAACCTCATTCAAATCGATGCCGGTTCCCTGGGCTCCGTCCTCAAACAACAATCTCAGGTATCTTCCCGCTGTAAACAAAGCATAGGTTTGAGCTCTGGGCTCAGCTCGGCCATACGTATCATTCTTTGGAAGATTTGTCACTTTCGAACCTACCGTCGTCCAGTTCGAACCGTCATCGCTTACCTGAAACGTGATGCTCTTCGGCATATTGATATAACTGCTTTGTAGGAAAGAGGTAAGCTCGGTATACTTCATGGCGCTGTTGAAATTGATATCTACAGTAGAAATATTTTGTTTCGTCTGCAAGTCAACTTGCCACCAGCTCCCTGGCGCGGCACTGTCGGCGCTCCACTTTGAGCTGTTTGAACCGTCATTCGCTTTTTCCGGCGTGTTGCCTGCGCTAGAACCACTTGCAGTTGTTGGTTTGTTTAAGCTTACGATTGGAAATTCTAAATCCTGAACAGCTGGCGCTGCGGATCCTCCATACACATAAAGCTGGTCAAAATATGCCTCTCCGCCCTTCGCTTCCCAGTCACCCATACCAATGTAGTTAAAGGAGGTTTTTGGAAGAGTAGCGACTAAAGTACCGTCAATATACATTTTCACATCAGTTAAAGATGTATAATCAAATTTGAAATTGTGCCATCCGTAGGATCGCTTAACATTTGTTTTTACGACATTCGTTCCATCTTTGTACACGAAGTAATCCTTTGACACGTCTCCATTTGCGCCTAATGCCACGATATCGCTGCCATTGTCAACCCTTACAAAAGCATTTGGCGTGATATCATAGGAGCCCCCGCCTTCGCCTGCATCACTACCAGCATAGTCCTGTCTTTTATCAAAGTATTGTACTTCAACCATTTTATTTAAATCATTATTAAACTTTCTGCTCACTACCACGCCGGTGCTCTTGTTTTTATTTCCATTGGTAGCCAGTGAATATTTTCCATTCAAGGCTCCTTCAGACATATAAACCTGATCGATATTAGGTTGTCCCTTTTCAACACTCCATTTTGTTAAATCCAATTTACCGCTTTCGAAATCGTCTTGGAAATACATATCGTTTGTATTTGGTTTGGATACCACTTTGTGATATCTTTCAAATGGGAAATCTGATGTTAATCCAATCTTGTCATACTCCATCTTTGAATCATCAAATAAATTTAAAATATTATCATTTTTGTAATTATTATTTAAGTTATCCATGTGAAACTTATCCTTGGTCACCGTTTCTTCAATTCTCATGGTTTTACTTTGCGGATTAGTAACTTTAATATTTGAAAGGTGTGTGCCGCTTCCACCCATTGTCAAATCCATTCCGTGTACGGTATTTTTATCATGCATAGACGGGTTAGCACCTACACCATCTACGATTACCTGATCAAGATAGTTATATTTACCCTCCCCAACATCATAATAAGTAGCCCCATTTTCCGTCTTAACATTCGGGTCACTTCCATGCCTTTTTAAGATCTCTTCCCCCCGTAGAAGGTAAACCCAGAATATGGCGCTATCCTCTCCTCCATCTTGCTGCATATCATGTATATTTATATAACTATATCTGTTATTAACCGTATACATATCCCTCAGTTCATCATAGTTTGAATCTAGAGAGTTTCTGCGAATACCAGCGGAGTTCATAATGGCTCTTCTTGGTGAATTATAAATTTCAAGATGCGAAATATTACTGTTTCCAGTATCCATCCATGTAATACCTGATGCATGCCCTACATTTTGACCAATATCGTGAATGGCAACGTTTGTAATCGTATGGAAATTATTATATTTGCCAACGCCTGGATATCCGCCATCTGAGGTAATTCCTCCATATCCGACAAATCCTATATCGCAGTTTTTAATGGTGTTGTGATCATTATCACGATACATGGCAATTCCGAATAATCCAATATTACGGATCTTCGTATTCTCAATTGTGATATTGTTCGTATTGATCATCGTTACAGCGCCGACCTTGTATTCAACTCTGTCGGTCTGCTCACTATACGCCGGTAGTGTACTGCCTGCGGATTCAGGAGGCACTTTCCCAATCCCGCCTCCGGCATCCGTCTCATTCCAGCCGGATGTAAAGTAATTTGTGTATTCCGTGTCTTTCAAAGTCAAACCGTCAATTCTAATATTATGCGTCTGCTTGAGAGGATCAGGTGCAAGCTTGTAATCCGCGTAGGAGCCAGTCCCTTTTTCGTCTCCCTTGAAGTATAAAATCTTTTGCATCGTCGGCGCTACTACAGTCCATTGATCTACACTTCCGTCTTCTGTCTTAGGATAATAGTAGAGATCGCCAGTTTGCTTGTTATAGAAATATTCTCCGGGAACATCCATGAACGCTATATTTCCCTGTAAATAATATCTTGAACCACCACCGATAGGATACTTAGGTCTGTACAATTCAGGTTTCTGGGGGTCTTGCGGGAACGTAAGCTTTCTTGTGCTAGTATCTATTGATTTAATAGGTATGGTATCTGTAAACCAATCCCATGCTGGGCCGTCCCACGTATATACCTGTGCAATCTCGGTGGCCCCAGCCTGCTGCGCCTTCACCATGCCATCGATTGCCCTTTGATCAAGGTCTCCGCTTCTATAGCTAATATCACGCATTCCGCCGCCATCAGCATTCATGTATGTTCCTGCTGAAGCTGGAAATCTCGGGTCATATTCCTTGTTTTGAGTTCGAGCCATGATAGCTTTATTATCGTTAACGTATAAGGCATTAAAATTAAACTTTGTTGGATCCAGTTTCACTTTATACACTTTATCCTTAATTGAATCGAGCAAACCCGCTGCTACATCATCATCCGTACTTTTCTGCCAGCCAGTAATCTTGGAACCCCCGATCAGATTAGCCTTACCAATCCCATCGGCGCTTCTGTATACAACATTATATCCATTGGTACCCGAGTCCCCCGCATTAAATTCAAGAGGTTCATTCAGGTAGTAGTCACCTTGGCCTACGTTTACAACAATGTCACTTGTCATTTTTTGTTCAGGCAATGCTTGTATGATCTCTTTGACCTTGGCTTTTGCTTTCGCAACTGTTGCAAATGGTTTGGCCTGCGTGCCGTCGCCGCTTGCATCGCTTCCTATTGTTGCGACATAAATTTGTAGTTGATCAGATCCTATAGCACTCTGTACTCCGGTTTCCGCACTTGCAAATCCTGTAAAGGATGATGCCAGCATCCCGCTTACTAACATTACACTTAAACACTTCTGTTTTAAATGTACTCTCATCGACTGCCTCCTCTATTTTCTTTAACAATTTGTACTACGTCTCTTTCCTTGGAATTTAGCTTTCTCCCCCCCCTCTCTCAGAGTCAAAAAGTATCCCGAAAATTTTGAAATTTCTCGTTGTAAGTGTTTTCATAAAGTCTTATTGATCGAGCAGCCCCTCTCCAGATCCTGGAGTAGGTCCGCTCGTACAATTAAATTATTTTTTTATCGTTTTCCAAGCATCGATTTGCTTTTGCTCCTCGGCGATAATTTTGTCGCTGCCAGCCTTTTTCAATTTCTCGATAAATTCCGGCAGTACTTTATCAGGATCCGAAGAACCGGTTTCAAGCATTGCTACATATTGAGCAGTCACGGTCCCAATTTGGGCAATTTCAGTTTTAACCGGCGTAGGATCGAAGCTGAAACCTAACAAAGGTGACGGAGTCGAACTCTCATTCATTTTTTTCGTCGCTTCCCAAATTCCCGGGTCGCTGCCTTTTTGTACATAACCGCTTAATACGTTTCCAACTTCCCACTCAAATCCAGGCGCGTAACCGCTGTCTTTAATGGGTTCAATCGTATTTTCACTCACTTTTTTGTAGTGCTTACCCTCAATTCCATAGGCTAACAGGTTATAAATTTGCTTATCTTTAAATAACAAGTCCAATAACATAACCGCACGCTCCGGATGTTTGGACGTTTTGCTAATGCCCGTCATGGTGGCAATAATCGAGCTTGTCAACAAATAAGGTTTTGTAAGTCTAACACTGTAGACTTCTTTTCCACCTTGTGAACTATCAAGCTCTACATCGCCATTAGGTCCTGCAGGTCCAATGTTACCTGCATTCATGCTAGCCGTTTTGCCCGCTTTTCTGTCTGCTTGCACGTCCTTGAGCGTCGCAGCGTCTTTTCTGACATAGCTCTTTTGATACCAATCTCTCATTAAAGAAACGTAATTTTTATATTCCTCCGATTCGAACTGGTTGACTACCTTTAGGGAATTGTCCGATAATTTGATCGTACCTGGAACATTACGACCAGCAATTTCATCAAATCCATAATAAACAAGATTTTTTCCGAAGGTGCCATCATTAGCATTTTCATATGGAACCATGTCAGAGTTATTTTGTTTTACTTGAGCCAGGAATGGTGCAAGATCGTCCAGTTTTTTAATCGTGTTTGGTTTAATACCATACTTATCTGCCAAGTCTTTTTGTATCTTTAGCCCATTTGTCATCGTCCAGCCTTGGTAATTAGGTATCGCATAAATCTTGCCATTCACCTTCGTGGCATCCCACCCCATTTTCGGGAGCGTTTGCATAATTGTTGGTGCATATTTAGCTAATAGATCATCAAGCGGAATAAATACACCCTTATTCACATTCTGATAATAGTTGTTCGCCCAGTTAGCCGTGAATGCAAGATCATAATTTTCTCCTGCTGCGTTCACGACTTGCATCTTTTGATCATAGGATCCCCAATCAATCATCTTAAGGTGCAACGTTACATTGAGCTTGTCTTTCAGAATCTTGTTCAATTCCGTTTCCACCGAACCGATATCGGATTGCGGCGTCCCGTCAAGATACCAGGTTAACTCCACGGGATCTAAACTTGCGCCTGTTTTGGCCGAGTCCTGCGGAGAGGCTGTCGATTGAGTGGTTTCGCTGACCTCTCCTTTACTTCCACACCCGGTTAATCCTAAAGTAAGCACAAGACTTGCCACAAGTACGGAACAAACGGTTTTTGTTACCTTCAACTGTTTCATGATACTCCCCCCTTAAATTTGTAAAAGTTCATTTATCGTAACGGCATAAGCCGGTACAACCATCAGAATAAATCGACTTTTAACCTTTCACAGCGCCTACCGTTAGTCCTTTAACAAAATACTTCTGAATAAACGGGAAAACAATGAGAATAGGTCCTGCAGCCAGGACAGCGATCGCCATCCGCGCCGTTTCATTCGGAAATTTGCTTATATCAACGGTGATGTTACCCGGCTTAATATTGTTCGACAAATACTGAATATTGTTCATGATTCTGTAAAGCATATATTGAATTGGAATCAATTTCTCATTATCAATATAAAGCATGGCGAGCCACCAATCATTCCAATAAATAAATGCAATGAATAAACCTACTGTAGCTAAAGCCGGAGTGGCAATTGGAAGGACAATTTGATAAAAGATTCTCCACTCTTTAGCACCATCCATCTTGGCTGACTCTATGAGTGCCAGAGGGATTTCGGATAAAAACCCCTTCATTAAGAGCACGTGCCAAGGGATTATCACATAAGGCAAAATCAAGGCGAGTAATGTATTATCTATGTGCAAATATTTTTTTATCAAAATATACCAGGGGACGAGCCCTCCATTAAATAATAGAGTGAAAAAAATAATAAATGATAACGCATTTGAGCCAAAAAAATCTTTGCGAGACATTACATAAGCTAACATGGCTGTAAGCAGCAGGCTAAGCGCCGTTCCAACCACAGTTACCGTAATTGACACGGAATAACCGGTGATCAGTTGCTTTGGATTTTGCAGCAAGTAGTTGTATGCAAATGTGGTTATTGTTTTTGGAATGAGCCTATACCCTTTAGTGGCGATATCCGACTCTTTGGATAACGAAATTGAAACAACATACCAAAGAGGAATCATGCAAAAGAGAGAAAAGATAATAAACCAGAGATGAATTACCCCTTTTGCCAAAGCCGTATTTTTCAGTAACCCCATAATTTCACTCCCCTCTTTCTAAAAAATAGCGTTTTCTTTGTTGACCTTCCGGACAATGAAGTTCACCGTAATGACAAGTACAAAACCGACTAACGATTGATACAGTCCAATGGCCGTTGCCATGCCGATATCCCCCGACACCCGCAAAGCTCGATACACATAAGTATCTATAACATCTGTTGTTGCATATAACGCGCCAGAGTCGGCAGTCAGGAAGTAAAACATTCCGAAATCGGAGTAAAATATTTTTCCTACCTGTAGAAGAGTGATAAGAATGATTAATGGCATTGTCAGGGGGAGAGATATGTTACGAACCTGCTGCCATTTTGAGGCTCCATCAATTGCAGCAGCTTCATAGTAGCTTTTGTCGATCCCCATCAGTCCCGTATAAAAGATGAGCGTGGAGTATCCTACATTTTTCCATAAATAAGCGAGACTTAATATAATGGGCCAGTATTTAGCTTCCATATACCAATTGATGTCAGTGAATCCAAACTGCCTAAGAACGTTATTGATCACGCCCAATTGCGGATTAAGCAAGGCATAGGTAACATAACTAACAACAACCCAGGATAGAAAGTAAGGAAAAAACAATGTAGTTTGATACAACTTAACAGCCTTACGGCTTAATTCAAAGAGCATCAGTGCAAACGAGATTGATACTACGTTGGTTATAAAAATGAAGCCCAAATTTAATAGAATGGTGTTGCGTGTCACTTGCAGAGCTGCGTCCGATGTGAAAAAGAATTTGAAATTATTTAATCCCACCCAATCGCTGCCCCAAATGCCTTTGCCGAAATTGAAATCCTTGAAGGCAAGGACTAAGCCAAACATAGGCAAATATTGAAATACAATAACGAATAATAAACCTGGTACCGCCAAACCAATTAATCCTTTGTGACGTTTGATCTCTCTCCATACCGTATTTTTTCCCAATCTATTTTTGTTTACATGGATTTCACTATTGAGAATTCCAACTCGATCACTCATGACTTTAACCTCCTTTATGTTTGTAATTTTCGTGTTGCTTCTCACATTCAATGTCCAAATCATACTTTCAAACGAAAAAAAATCATACTGCAAATCAAGTTGTTGATTGCATTTTTCGCTGTAAAAAAAGCACTCTACTGTACTTATCGATCAAGTAGAGCAGAGTGCCTGACTAAAAACGGCTTTTATTCAAGTTTCCGTATTTCCTTCAGCTGTTTATTTAGAACATATTCCTTTGGTGGAACACCGTATTTCTTTTTAAACAGCTTATAAAAATAACTCTCGTTCTCCAAGCCAATTTTTTGGAGAATATCTTTCATGTTTAGATTGGAATTTTGAAGCCACTCCGTGGCTTTTTCCAGACGAACATCATTGATATAGTCTGCAACCGACCTGGCATACTGACTATTGAAAGTTTTACTTACTTGCTTAGCCGATAAATTCAATTTATCTGCAACGAATTGCAAACACATGGCTGGATTCGAGTAATCGGCATGGATTAATTCAACTATCGTATTCGCTATGATGGCATGTTTATCGGTTTCCGCGCGTTCCGTTTTCAATAAAACATGCCGGCAAATTTGCAATATTGTATCATGCTGTTCTTGCAGCGTTTCCGAGCTGAAAAGCTGCTGAGACAGCAAATTAAAATTGATCTGCAAAGGTTCCAATCTTGCCCTGTTCATTTCCTTCGTCATTTCTTTCAACGTATTGACTAGATGTATCACAGCCAGAAAGACGTTGTTATAGCTCAGCTTGGCGATTTCATCAAAAAATATTTTATTCAACGTTCCCTCCGTTGACAGAGCATTTCCACTTTTCAGCGAATCGACCAGCTTCTTATCCAACGAGGCTGAATAACCAACCTGACCATTGTTCGTATTAGCCCGTGTGATATGGTTTGACAATATGCATGACTTGCCGAAAAGCAGGCGGTAAACCGAATTATTCAACGCCTCATCATATTTCTCGGTCAAATCGCGAAGGCTCTCACTGACATCGCTAATATAAATGGACATGGATACTTTATAATATCGACTTATATACCCTTGGGCCATACTCCAGAGTCTAGTTATATCACAATGCAAATCTTTCTTGTCAGTATCGGCTGTATTCAGTATAAAGGCAATGTGATCATTTTTCATTTCAACTGCTTCCACATTGAAGGTTTCAGCAAATATTTCCAAGGAAATATTCATAATCCCGTAGACAACAAGATCACGGTCAAAATGACTAAACATTTGTTCAAATTGCGTACGGTTATCTACTTTTACAATGCAAACAATCCCGGGCTCGTACTGTGACAAGCTTACGCCCAACTCTGATATCGCTTTTACAAACTCATCATCAGTAACCGAACGACTGTCAATGATAAGCTTTCTTAAAAAATAAGTTTTCAAAATTTCACGGTCCGATTGTTTCTCAAGTTTGTATTGTTTTAATTGTTCGATTGAAAACTGATAAGCATTGTTCAAATACGAAATTTCATCCTTCTCATAAGATGGACCCATTTCTGAAACATTTGATACGACATGCTTAACCAAATTCCCAATCGGTTTATAGATTTTTTGGGAGATGAAAATGGATGCCATTAAAGCCATTATCATAATCGCAACAATAATTACAAGCAATGTATATTTCAATATATTTATTTTTCGGAACACTTCATCGTATATTTGCGCTTTCACTAATGTCCAGTTCATTTCATCAACATATGTATAGGTAATAAGATACTTTTTGCCCTGGATGTCGTCTGTAAAATAGCCTGTTTTTTCTGAAGAAACGGATCCGTTATCGTGTTGTTGATACACTGCTTTTAGCGCTTCCTGCAGTTGGGCGTCATCGAGATCTTTTCCGACAATTTCAGATTGATCATCAAGGATGATGATTTTATCCTGCCGCTTTGCATCCACCATATTAATATCCTTGATATTTTTGAGCAGCCATTCCGTACTGGCGTTTACAACCAGTGCACCCTCAGGTTGATTGAAATCATCCTGGAAGTCATACATCAAATAAGTAATGACATTCTCATACCGTTTCTTGTCACTGCCAATGCTATATTCGATTTTTCTTGGCAGAGGTTTCAGCTTCGGCAATTCTTGTTTGGATTGAAGCATGGTTTCGAAACTTACATCTTTAAATAATAGTTCATCTCGTGTCGTGTAATACGTTTTTGTAGTGCCGTTATACAAGTATATAGAATGAATAAAGGGATTGATGCCGACATGCGAAGTTTTTATTTTGTTAACTTCATTAAGCATTTCTTCAAAATCGACATGATTATTAAAGATCAAATGGCTGATTCCGGGACTATAGTACATGGATAAAATCGAATTAACAATCATCTCATCCAGAAAGGTAATATTATATTTCACCTGATACAATATTTTTTTATTCGCCTGATACTCATTATCCAGAACAGCCTGCTCAACCTTAACAAAGGCAATCAGTGCAAACAAAATAAGCGGCAGCATCATGGCCAACGTGATCCATTGATAAATCTTCCACAAATAGCTTCGTTTCTTGGGGTGGGCTGGCACTGGATCAACCTCCTTTTTCGTCGATATTCATCTATACTATAATGTAGTCCAATTTTAGTTTCTCGTCATTACAAAAGGAACACCAATAAATTAAGTTTTCTCTAATAAATAAAAATACCCTCTGGAAAATCCATGGATGAATGGCATTTTCGATAAAGGGCTGAATAATGCTTACTGCTCACCTCGTAACTGTTCATTGATGTTGCTGGACATTTTAAAATTAGTTGACCTGCTGTATCAACGAAAAAGAGACTGTCATGAACAGGACAGTCTCTTTCTTATGCACACAAATCAACGAGTTATTTCTGAATGGCATTGAGAATTAAGGTAACCGCTTCCGCTCTCGTAGTTTGCTCGAGTGGAGCGAATAGATTGCCGTCTCTTCCTTGAATGAGGCCCGCCTTAACCGAGGTTGCAACGTAAGGAGCAGCCCAATCCGGAATTTGATCTTGATCGGAGAACGTCAATGCAGCAGCCGAGCTTACGTCCAATTTCAAAGCCCGAACAACCAAGGCGGTCATTTCGGCACGGTTAATTTGGTTGTCTGCGCGGAAGGTGTTGTCGTCATACCCGTCCACAATGCCTGCAGCTACAGCTGCCGATATGCCCGCACTTGCCCATTGCGGGATGCTGTCAGCATCTGCGAAGTCCAACGGTGCATTTTCTAGGCCCGTGATTTGGAGCGCTCGAGTCAGCATAGCCGTAAATTCCGCACGGGTAACGAGTCCTTGCGGGCGGAAGGTATGATCTTCATACCCGTTCACAAAACCGAGCTTTACCGCCTTCTCAATCGCTTCTCTCGCCCAGTGGCCGGCAATATCCGTGAATGCTGCAGGCTTGCCTCCTTTGATCTCGGTTGTGACCTGAGCGTTAGCCTTAAGTGTAACTGAAGCCAATTGACTGCTTACCAGCTTCACATCGTTCAGCTCAACCTTGGTACTGCCTTTGCCAATTACATCAAATGCAAGTGTACAGAGGACCGCATCACCGTTCTCTCCTGCTTTATTTCCGATCTTGGTGGTCGCAAATTGAATGCTGCCGTTCTTCACAATTGGCGTTATGGACATGCCGGAAATTTCGCTCTTTGCTTGTTTGAAGCGCAATTGTTCGGGGTCATAGCCCAAATTAACTTCATAAGCGTATAAGTCCTGAAGATCATGCCCTTTGACACTCACTAGCACCTCTTGGCCGGCCTCTGGTTGTTCGTTGGATATCGTTAGGGTAAATGAAGTACTCTTTTCTGCAGAAGCTGCGAAAGGAATCAGCAAACACAGCAGCATTAGGGTCAAAATTACCGAGAGAAGTTTTCGTTTCATAGTGTCATTCCTTTCAGTGGTCGACAATGTCGATAGTGCCATTACCGTCATTGATTTCAAGAACAAAACGATACCGTACTTATTCCAAGTACGGTATCGTTTTTCTAGAGCAATGTTATTTCAAGATCGCTTTGGCTACAATGGCAAGATCTTCGATGTCAACCTTGCCGTCATGATTGACATCCGCTTTCTCATTCCAGCCCGCTTGACCTTGCTGCTTACCGTATGCTCCCGCAACGATAGCCAAGTCGCCAATTGAGACACCGCCTCCATTGACATCTGCTGTTATTCTTCTGCTTTCAAACGCTTGAACCGCTGTTTCCAATGCGGCTTTCGCGCTATCCACCTGCTGCTGGGTAGCATTTGAATCGTTTGCTGTGGCTTTAGCTGTATCGATGGCCGACTGCAATTGCGCTTTGGAACCAATAGCATACAGACCGTCCCCGTTGCCTTCCACTGCTGCATTGTACTTCGTCTGAGCGTTTGTGATGGAAGCGTTCAGCGCAGATTTATCTACAGGAGTACTAGGTATGGTTATTTGTACTTCTCGGGAGGCTCCGCTTACTTGCAGTTCATTCCCCTGCGCGCCCGCAATAACGACATTGCCCACAGAAATTGTCGTATTGGTTGCTTGAGTTGCTGATTTCACCGTAAATTTGAAATTCAACACATCGCCTTGGGCAAGTACTGGTTGAGTTGCACCCACGCTGGCTGCCACAATCCGAATATGCCCAGGCACTGCTTCATTCTGATCGATGACCTGGAAACCTTCTTTCAAGGATGTCACCGAATCGAGCTGCAATTTCATCGGATCATAGTGAAGAGTCAGATCTTGAGCATACACCTGTTGGTATACGCTTTGCGTAACACCCGTCATGCCCATTTTTACATCGAAAGTTTGGCCTGGATTCACCTGCTGTGTGCCTGTTAATGTAGCTAGAGGCGTTGATTCTGCTACACCCGCGACTCGGTAAGTCGCTTTCGCTTTTACTGAGGTTCCTGCTACTGTGCCGTTTACTGTAAATACTCCTGCATGTGAGACCATATCTGCAGTAATAGGGGCCCATGCAACGTCAACTAATCCAGTTGTTCCATCGTTGTATACAGCCTCGATCTGTGCTGGCAGTGATGGTATTACGCCTAAGTTCGTATCCATAGCAACCGACTTGTAATCTACAATCGTCTTTACAAATTCTTTATCCGGTGTATATACCTCAAATTCCGAAAGTCCAAGTTCTCCCTGTTCCGAACCGTTTACATTTGGGAACTTATTGTCGGGGTCAATCGTGAATTTGATCCAGCTGGTCACGATCGGCGTATCAAACGTGACGATATTGTCAGGCTTTCCATTCCACAGAATATTCGTTACCTTCTTGCTGCCGCCTTCCCATTCCAAAAGCCCTTCTCCAATCTGATTGACCTGTTGACCACGGTCTATCAGGTTCACCTTACTGATGGTTAATGGAGCAGCGAAATTCAATTGAATCCATGGAGCCTTGGTATTATCACTCGGAGATGATGCCCAACTTGTATTCTTATCACCATCTACCGCTTTACTACCAACATATCTGGAATCACCATTACCCCTGACTGACTTTACAGATACATTTGCTATATTGGCTATGTTTCCACTTAGAGCTGCAATCGTCTTCTGATTGGTCTCCACGGTTACTCCATCCAGTGTTACATTCGCTTTAACAGTCGCAAGGAATGATTTATTCAAATCTCCTTTGATCACAATTGTGTTACTACCTGGAACGACCTCTAATCTTGAATCACTGAACACATACTGCACAGTAGCTTTTGATAAATCTAGCTGTTCGCCAGTATTTAATGTTCCCACTAAAGTCCCGACTATCGGTTCGTTCTTCTTGATATCTTGCTTATCCAAAGAAAGCTTAACTTCTCTTAGAGTTGGTTTGAAATCAGCTGCTACTCTGCAGATCGCTTTTGCTTGGACCGCGGTTCCTGCTACCGTGCCATTTACTGTAAATACGCCTTCATGTGATACCTTATCTACAGCAACAGGGGCCCATGCAACGTCAACTAATCCAGTTGTTCCATCGTTGTATACAGCCTCGATCTGTGCAGGTAGTGTTGGTAGTCTACCTATACCCGTATCCACAGCAACCGACTTGTAATCTACGATAGTTTTCACGACTTCTTCATTTACTTTTAAGACATCGATCTCTGCAGCCGCTGCGAAGCCGCCATTACCCGCCGTTGCTTCGAGCTTGACATACGATGCATTCGTCGGTGTAAAACTTGCGAATTTCGCTTTAGTGTCGTTTGCCCAAGTTCCGCTTGCAACCTTGGCAAAGTCCACTCCATTCGTACTTACATATACATTATAGCCTGTAATAACTCCATTGCCGCCTGATTCCCTTGGCAAATAGGCGATTGTATCGATATTGTAGGTTCCTCCAAGGTTTAACTTAATCGATTGAGGGAGTGCATCGGAACCATCCCATTTCGTATGCCATGCCGTTTCAGGGTTTCCGTCAATCGCCATTGGGGCTCTGTTGTCTCCCCCAAGGAATTCTTGAAATTCCTCACTTGTCGCCGTTGCCGTCATTTGCGACTGAGGGATACGATCCTTAACTGCAGCAATTGTCATAGGACGACTTTCAACGCTCACCCCGTCTAAAGTCACCTTTACGGCAACGGTCGCATTAAATCCACTACCTATATCGCCTTTAACAATGATTGTATTGCTGCCCTCAACAACGGATAACCTTGGATCACTAAATTTATATTCTACAGCAGCCCTTGATAAATCAGTTGTTTCTCCTGTATTTAATAGGCCTTCAATTGAAGAAATGATTGGTTTATTGGCTTGAATTGTAGTTTTATTTAGAGAAAGCTTTACTTCTTTCAGAAAAGTATCTAGATGTATTTTTCCGTTAGCATCTACAGTAACATAGAAATTATCGCTTACGATGTTGCCGCCCAGCTTAACAGATACATTGATCTTAGCCTTACCCTCATAAACAGCTGTGATCACACTATCTGCGCCAACTGCTGCAACGGACGGGTTTTCGCTTTTGATCGTGATGTTCGCACCGGTTAGGTCCAGAGGATCACCTAAAAAGGAAGAACCTTTTACATCAACCGTTACCGTGTTGTTATCCGATCCGATTTTCGGATCAAGCTTAATGCTGCCAAGTCCTGCTAAATCTGCTGCTGAGAATACTTGAACTTCCAGCACATCAATCGGGCTGCCGCCTTGACCGCCGCCAGGGAAGGATACTCTTACATAACGCGCCTGCACGCCGGATTTGCCCGGATCAACCGGATAGTTGTAATACAAGCCCTCTTGCTCCCAACCATACAAGGTCGTATCGCTTGTTGGAACGGCCAGTGTATCTTTCGATGCCGGCAATCCGCCGCCGGACAATGTGTTTGTTACATTACCTGCTGTCCAATTTGTACCGTCAACGCTATACTCAATCTTTACCTTCTTCGGCACGTTGTAGTAAGTAACGTTGGTGGCATTCGGCATATGGTGGTTGAAGAAAATATTAACGCGAGTAAGATTTTGCATTTTGCCCAAATCATACGTGATGCTCGGATTTGCGTCGCTTGCCGGCGCTACCCACTTTGTGAGATTGCCGCCGGTCGAATCATTGATGATGCCGTCAGATAATTTGGCAGCGTTACTGCTGTCGCTTGTAACTGTCGGCGTAATGCCGGTTGCTACGTTTGCATCCGGGATAAGCGTCATGTAGTTACGGGTTGATGTAAATGTCTTTCCGTCTACCGTGATGTCAGCCCAATAGCTGTACATCGTAGAGGTGGAAATTTTACCTGTAAATTGCATGGTGTTGCCGTTTACAACGAACGGTACTTGATCTGCTGGCACTTCAGTTACAATGATTTTACCTGCAGAGTTGTTACGGTCGCCGTCAACGGTTGCATAGTGGTACTTAATATTTGTGCCGTTCAGAATATCAACCGCGCCACCTTTTTCTGTGAAGCCCTGGAATGTCACAGGAAGGTCTTTGTTCATGGAGAATTGTCCCCATAACACAGCGCCTTTTGTGGACATATTAACACCAACCAGCGGAAGTGCAGCTGAAATCGCACCGCCCGACACCTTTACAGGATATGTGTCGGACTTCACCTGGGGAGCGTTCACACCATCATTATAGGTTGCCGTAACGGTGATTGTAGCTGTACCGTCACCGACAGCCGTTACCAAACCTGTTGCAGCGTCTACAGTTGCTACGTTTGTTTTATCACTTGTGTAGCTAAGTGTAGCAGGAGCGAAAGCATTGGTGAGGTTATTCATATAGCTCTCTGCTCTAAGTTTCAGTTTATTTGGCTCAGTTTGGCTGCTGAACAACTTAACACTTGTCATTTTGTATGTTCTTGCAGGGTTTTGTGTTGTAATTTTAATGATTGTATCAACAGGGTCGGCCACAACACTTGAAGTGTCAATTGTAATATAGAATTTGCCATTGCTTTCTTGGGTTGTGAATGGCAGGGAACCACCCTTATTCAGCCACTCGACTTTGTCAACCGGGTAATCGAAGGGACCAATTCCGCTCATCGAGGCTTGGCCGGTAAATCCTGCCTTGCTCGTATTGGGAATCAAGTTTTGGATCATGTGCATATAGACATTCTGGTCACGGGACATGGCGTAACCCCAGTCTGGACCCTGTCCGTGGGCGATCGCCTGCTGCGGATCGGTTTTCCAGCCCGATTTAATTGTGTAATCCATGGTGTATGGCGTTGTGCCGTACATGGACTCGCGAAGGTCGGGACCGCCTGCATTTACCATCCACTTTGTAATGGAAGTACGCATATCAAGCAGCTGCTGTGTGGTAACAGGTATCATTGAGAAGATATTTGTGTTATCCAAACTACTGCTCAGGTTATCCATGCCGCGGCTTCTACCAAAGGTCTGGTCATAATTCATGACATAACCATGTCCGTATTGGTCAAGGATCTCCTTTGCCAAATAAATCCAATTATCGCGTTCGTTGCCACCTGACCATGCTTTCCAGACATCCAATCCAGTTGTAAATGGATCGTTCCATTCCTCATGGGCAACTTTTTTGGTCTGTGGCAAAACACCGTTTTTCCAGTTACTTTCATTATAAGGTTCACTGTACCAGAAACCACGCTCGTGAATCGTAATATCTTGGTCACCCGTTTGAGCATTGGGGTTGGCATCAATTAAAACACGGTCGTTATAGTTGCGGGCAGAGCTCCATGCCACGTCAATATTGGAATAGCCTTCAGGACCACCATCGGCGAAGATATACCATGGATTGTATCTGGCTACCAAACTTTGGATATCGCTTTCTAAAATTTCTTTTCCTTCGTACAGTGACGACAAGTACACACCGAACTTCATGCCGTAACGCTCAACAGCCTGCTTGGCCTGCATCACTCTGTCTTTTACAGCCCATGCGCCGCCCTGAGTTTGGTACAAAGCGTTGTATTTGTACATTTTGTTAGCGTCGTTCGGGGTCAAGTTCGCATTGGGTGACGGCCAGTAGTAAATGGTGTTTTGCACGCTTTCTGTCGAAAGCATGGTCATTCCCAATCCTTTAGCTGTCTGTGCCCACGTGTCATAGTTGAAGTTCGGGTCATAAAGGTTCGGCAAAGTGCCTGTGGTGTGTGACAGCGCCGACATCTTTCCCTCAATAAACCAATCAACCGGGTTTTTCTTGACAGTGATGGTATATGGATTTGTTGCAGTAGAACCTTGAGCGTCCGTTACCTTCACTGTGAAGGTGTAATCCTTTTGCGATTCGCCGTTGGCGCCGTCTGAAACCTTACCATCAATGTGACCGTCAGATGCCAATGTCAGACCAGGCGGCAACTGACCATCGGCAATTTCCCAAGTGTAGCCGGGATTTCCGCCCGCAGCCTGGAATGTAAAAGAAGATGCCTGCGGGGCAATACCCGATGTATTCAGATTTCCGTTAATTTTCCCAACCATCCATACATATGGATTTTCATCGTAAGCGTATGGAAGTGTGTTTGAAGGATAGTCGTTTGCCGGAACATTTGCATTGCGGGCATCAAATGCCGTTTTATCAATTGCAAGGCCCTGTGTAACAATTTTCAGTTGGTTGTTTGTTACGTTTGGTCCCGTTACAGAATATGTGAGGCCAGGAATTTCATTTCCGTTGGTGTCGGAAAGTCTTGTATAAAAGCCGAAAAAATTCTTATTACTGCCAGGGTTTTTGTGCTGAATTTCAATGAAAAGCTTGTTCCAACCTTGTTTTAAATTGATTGCATATTTGGTACCGGACTTGCTCACACGACTTGAAATCGAAGTTTGCTGCCCGCTAAGCGTATCGTTGACGAACAGTTTATAAACACCCGAACCGCCAACCTGCCACTGAACCGTTTGTGCTGTGGGGCTGTAAACATAGGTCCCAGCCACTACCCACTTATTGAGTGTATTCTGCCCCTGTTTGACATCAAAATAACCCATCAGGTCATTGTAATCATCATAGTTGCGGTTGAAGATACGGTCGTCGAAATATTGCCAAGTGGATGTTTCTGTGCTGTTCGGATTGGCATAAGACTCGCCAATGACAGGAACAATGTTTCCAAGAGATTGCTCATTAGTAAAAGGACCTGAAACCGCCCATTGGTTCGTGTAAGGAGCGGTGCCGTCCGTTCGAGCCGCATAGGCATGCGTTCCAAAGAGAACATCGACGGCTCCAACATTTGCAACTACAACTGCAGTTGCGGTAAAGATAGATAGGATTTTGCGTAATCTTTTCATACATCTACTCCTCCATTAATATTTACATTCTCACCTATTGAGATTCCACCACTGGTTTTATTTCTTTTAAATATTGGAATCAATAGCCTTGCACATCCCATCCAATCCCCCCCGCATACCCAAATTCATAAAACAATTACTGAAAGCACTTTCATCATAATAATTTCAACAAATCTTGCATACTAAAAAAAATATATTTTCCTTTAAAAATTAAGCATTTAGGTTCAATAAAAAAGAAAGTTTCACCGATAATTCAACATATGCCCGCATCGAATCAGAATAAATTCATAATATATCCAAATCAACATGTGTGTTTCACCTTAATGTTAAAAGGTTTCGGGTTATACGATGGTCAACTGGTCGCGATTGACGGCACAAAATTAAGGCGGACCGCTCTAAAAGAAGCAGTATAATGACAGCATTATCAGTAAGAGGCTTGAGTATATCGATGAAAAAATCGATGCCTACTTGGCAACAGGAAGCTTGTCTTGCCTATAATCTCAAGAGAATGATCAAAATAAAGGGAGTGAATGAGCTCAAACGTCTCTTCAGGAACCGAGTTTATTCGATATCTAAGAGCATAACGTTAATTTTCAGAAATCAGTTGTTAGACAGACTGACGTGTGGGACGTCGCATACGGCTCTTCCGCGATTATCCCCGCTGGGGATGCTGTTCATTGTAAATGTCAACCAAGATACACGACCAAGTTCCACAAACCATTGATTTGGCATGGCGTAATGAGCATGTTGGCAGTTGGAGTTTCTCCATTTCCTTCAAGCTTCCTCGCTACAGGGTTATCTGCCCCTTCCTGCACAAAAGACCTAGCCTGTGGCTAGGTCCTTGTCTAAACCCATACGTATGAGCATGGGGAATGGAATTGGGGATACCCAACTATCCTGAATTTCTCTAATGCGTGTACAATTTAATGTTATTTCAAGATCGCTTTGGCTACAATGGCAAGATCTTCGATGTCAACCTTGCCGTCATGATTGACATCCGCTTTCTCATTCCAGCCCGTTTGACCTTGCTGCTTACCGTATGCTCCCGCAACGATAGCCAAGTCGCCAATTGAGACACCGCCTCCATTGACATCTGCTGTTATTCTTCTGCTTTCAAACGCTTGAACCGCTGTTTCCAATGCGGCTTTCGCGCTATCCACTTGCTGCTGGGTAGCATTTGAATCGTTTGCTGTGGCTTTAGCTGTATCGATGGCCGACTGCAATTGCGCTTTGGAACCAATCGCATACAGACCGTCTCCGTTGCCTTCCACTGCTGCATTGTACTTCGTCTGAGCGTTTGTGATGGAAGCGTTCAGCGCAGATTTATCTACAGGAGTACTAGGTATGGTTATTTGTACTTCTCGGGAGGCTCCGCCAACTTGCAGTTCATTCCCCTGCGCGCCCGCAATAACGACATTGCCCACAGAAATTGTCGTATTGGTTGCTTGAGTTGCTGATTTCACCGTAAATTTGAAATTCAACACATCGCCTTGGGCAAGTACTGGTTGAGTTGCACCCACGCTGGCTGCCACAATCCGAACATGCCCAGGTACTGCTTCTTTCTGATCGATAACTTGGAAACCTTCTTTCAAGGATGTCACCGAATCAAGCTGCAATTTCATCGGATCATAGTGAAGAGTCAGATCTTGAGCATACACCTGTTGGTATACGCTTTGCGTAACACCCGTCATGCCCATTTTTACTTCGAAAGTTTGGCCTGGATTCACCTGCTGTGTGCCTGTTAATGTAGCTAGATGCGTTGACTCTGCTACACCCGCGACACGGTAAGTCGCTTTTGCTTGGACTGAGGTTCCTGCTACTGTGCCGTTTACTGTAAATGCTCCTGCATGTGATACCATATCTGCAGTAATAAGAGCCCATGCAACGTCAACTAATCCAGTTGTTCCATCATTGTATACAGCCTCGATCTGTGCTGGCAGTGACGGTATTACGCCTAAGTTCGTATCCATAGCAACCGACTTGTAATCTACAATCGTCTTTACAAATTCTTTATTCGGTGTATATACCTCAAATTCCGAAAGTCCAAGTTCTCCCTGTTCCGAACCGTTTACATTTGGGAACTTATTGTCGGGGTCAATCGTGAATTTGATCCAGCTGGTCACGATTGGCGTATCAAACGTGACGATATTGTCAGGCTGTCCATTCCACAGAATATTCGTTACCTTCTTGCTGCCGCCTTCCCATTCCAAAATTCCTTCCCCGATCTGATTAACTTGATGACCACGGTCTATCAGGTTCACTTTACTGATGGTTAATGGAGTAGCGAAATCCAATTGAATCCATGGAGCCTTGGTATTATCACTCGGAGATGATGCCCAACTTGTATTCTTATCACCATCTACCGCTTTACTACCAACATATCTGGCATCACCATTACCCCTGACTGACTTTACAGATACATTTGCTGTATTGGCTATGTTTCCACTTAGAGCTGAAATCGTCATCTGCTTGGTCTCCACGGTTACTCCATCCAGAGTTACATTCGCTTTAACTGTCGCAAGGAATGATTTATTCAAATCTCCTTTGATCACAATTGTATTACTGCCCGGAACAACCTCTAATCTTGAATCACTGAACACATACTGTACAACAGCCCTTGATAAATCAGCGTTTTCTCCTGTACTTAATAAGCCATTGAATGTGGCAACGATTGGATTGTTGAGTTCAATTGTATTTTTATTCAGAGTTAAGTTAATTTTACTTAAATAGGGAGCCGCAACTATTTTTCCTGACTCATCAACAAGAAGATAAGTAATCTTTTCAATAGAACGTCCGCCTATTGTTGCTCTTATGTTAATCTTTGCCACGCCTTTTGAAACAGCGGTCAGCAGGTTTGAATCGCCCACCGTAATCACACCCTGGTTTTCACTTGTTACCGAGATCACCGCATCTTTCATATCAATCGGTACACCCGAACCCGTAAAAGCCTTAATGTCAAATTTACCTGTAACTTCATTAACTGGCTTGTACTCCTGTTCGAAGCGATCAAACAAATTGGACTTGTCCATTCCGTTTATGGCCACTTCAAGCAGATCCATCGTTGGCCCGTTCGAACCGCCGTCAAACGAAAGTTTGACGTATTGCGCTTGCGTGTTGATTGGGTATTGGTTGTAGAATCCAAAGTAAGCAGTGCCTGTTGGACCGTTAACGGTGCTGACGTCTTTCCATTGCACGCCGTCGTCGCTCGTTTGAATATTGATCGTTTTTGGCGTATTGACATACTTCTGATCCAATGAATTAAAGTTAATATTCAAATTGGCAATATCGGTTTTTGCCGGCAGCTTATATTGAATCCATGCCTTTTCACTCGCTGCCACCGACCATTTGGATTGATCGTATTGAATGGCATCAATTGCTTTTCCATCGGCTAGACCAGGGAGCGCATCTTGACCGTGGCTGGCCGTAACTTCGGCAGTTTTGGCAAGATTTTGATTAGGCAGCAAATCCATAAAGACTTTATTTGTCGTAAACTTTTTGCCGTCGAGCGTGATATCCGCCCATACGACACCTTTCGTAAGCTGATCCACATAAGGCGTAATGATCTTATCTTGCTTGAAAGTAAATGTATCGATTTCTTTTATCTTTACTGGGTTATTTTTGTCAACATTCTGCAAATCCACGAGGCCGCCATGCCATTGAATATCTGCGGCAACGAGTCCTATTGGGCCGCCTTTCGACGATCTGCCTTCGATTTGATAGTTGAATCCTTCCAATGTGCTAAACTCGCCGTAAGCTTCTTTTCCATTTAAGGTTAAGGTTGCCCCGATCATGTTATCGCCCACATAAATTTTGCCGTCTCTGACTGTTACTTTAAGGATGTCTTGTTTCGTGACTCCCTCATAAGTGCCGCTTACCGTGACGTTAGTTGTGCCGTTCGATACCGGCGTTACGATTCCGTTCGGACTGACTACCGCTATTCCGGAATTTTCACTCTGGAAAGTTAATCCGGAAAGCTTGACTTGAAGCGCTGGGAAGGTCATGTATCCTTCAGCGTTGATTTGAAGGGACGAGGACGATAACTGCTTGCCCGTCGCTTTCACATTCGTAAGTTTATATTTGCGAGCGGAACTGTCCGTTACAATTTTAATGATCGTATCGACAGGATCCTCCTGAACGTCGTTCAGATTGATAGTCAGGCTGTCCCCGCTTTGCGTAAACGATGGGATTGGACTATTTTCATTTAACCATGTTACCGATGTTACATTATCTTTGATCGGACCAATGGTCAAAGATCTTCCGGCAATTGCATCGAATCCTTTTTTGCTATCGGGACCTTTCAAAATATGAAGGTAAATATTGTTATCCCTATACGTTGCATATCCCCATTGCGGGCCTGTCGTGCTGTTAGGATAAGCAAATTTTTCATAGTTTCCTTTTCCATCGTCTTCGTAGCCGTAACCGCTAAGGAAATAAGGCATTGTACCTGCCGTGGACTCATGCCTCTCCGGCTTGCCCGACGGCGCAAACCATGCGCTCATCATTTCTCTCACATCTATGAATTCCTGCTCGGCTTTCGGATACCTTGTAGCGATATCCAGAACTGAATCCCAATAAGGCCCACGGCTGTCAATAGGCGTCTGATCGTTATTGTCTACATAGCCTCTGCCAGCATTACTCAGCATTTCTTTGGCTACTTGCCGGAAGTCGTCGCGTTTACCGTAATAAGGGGATAGCCCGTCTTTCGTGCGTATCATTTTCCACGGTTCCATCGGCGTACGTTTCACAAGGTGATTTGCCGAGCCATTGGCGTATATGCCACTCGCTTCTGCCGTTCTTAAATCCGGGTCTCCATACTCCTCGCCCCAAGCATTGGAATCCACGATAATTTCATCGCTATAATCACGGATGATACTGTACATCACGTCGTAGTTGGCACTTTTCATAGCTTGTGGACCATCAAAATAAAGGTAGGCCGGATCATATCGCAAAATGAGGTCCTCCACATTCTGCATAAACACATCCGTAGAATTATGTTGAATGCCTCCGCCTTCGGTTGCGTAATAGAGGCCGAACTTCATACCATGACGTTTGACCGCCTGCTCGAACGGCTTGATCGTGTCGAAGAGCTTGCCGTTTTCATCCTTAGGCAAATTCACATGTCGAGGATGTTTCGGATCTGCAAATTTAGACGGCCAAGTATAAAGTTGTTGCAGCGATTCAACGGATACTAATGAATGTCCTTGACGTTTTGCTCTTTCCGCCCATAGATCAGCCGAGAAATTCGGGTCCACAAAGTTGCTGTACGACGGAAAAGCATGAGTTAAAGCGCTCACGCGCCCTTCTTCAAACCATTTATTCGGCCGATCCTTGACCGTAATCGTCATCTGCTTCTGAGCGGTTTGACCATTGCGATCCGTTACTTGTACCGTGAAGGTATAATCCCCCGGTGCAGTGTTGATGCTGATGATGCCTTTGCTGCTATTTAAATCGATATTTCCGTTCACGAGTCCAGTCGCAATCGTGCCATCGGCATTTAATTCCAAGCCGCCAGGCAGTTTGCCCTCCACGATGCTCCATACATAGTCGGGAGCGCCCCCGCTGGCCATAAATTGAAATGCGGATGCCGCAACGCCGTATTGGTTACCGGACTTCGATTTATTCCATACATATGGCCATTCCTTGTAACCAACCGGCATCGAACCGGCTGGAAGCGGCGTTGCAATGGCATCTTCAGTTGAGAGGCCTTGCGTAACAATCTTTAAAGTGTCTGCTTCGCCTCCAACCGATTGGATGAGGCCGTTTATTTTATTGCCGGATTGATCCGCAACTCGGCCGTAAAACCCAAGATAGGCCACGTTCTGATCTTTCCCAATCGGAACATTGTTTGCATTCACATCTTCCGTATACGTATGTTTGATTTGAATCATAAGCTTATTCCAGCCCTGTTTCAATTCAATCGCTTGTTTCGTCAAATCCTTTTGCACTTCAACAGGTGTGGTCGGTGCGGTTACGCGCTTATCGTTGACATAGAGCCGATACGAACCACTGGCGCCTACATTAAAATACGCTTGTTGTTGCACCGGACTGTATACGTAGGTGTTGGCGTACACATATTTGTTTCGAGTGTCGACGCCTTTTTTGACCTTAAAATATCCGTATAAGTCTTGAAAATCGTCGTAGTTTCGGTTATAAATGCGATCATCAAAATATTCCCATTTATGGCTTTCATTATTGAAGCTTAACGGATCGCCGATTTTGGGAGCGATCGTAGCAGCACCAGAACCAGATCCGGCTGCCTCTGCAGTGTCATAAATTTGATCCACTACAGGGGAATCGAATGGACCTGAAACCAACCATGAGTTAATAAACGGGGCGTTACCCGCCACTTGCTGTGCTTCTACTTTATTATTGGGAAAAGCAAACATCGATGTAACGATCATTGCAGTTGTCAACGCCACTGAAGTTATTTTTTTACATTTTTTCAACATTCTTTTCTTCCCTCCTACGTGTAAACTTAAACTACTTTATAAAAAATAATGATTTCTCCCGTCAAGGCAGTCTAATTAGTCCAGATGAACACGCTTCCAATAATCAAGATAAGACTGTTCCGCATCCGACGAGTGCAAGGGGCACAATAAAACCCCCTTGCTAATTGTTCAACCCAATATAATAGCGTTTTCAAAATAGGTGTCTAGTCACTTCACTTCACCTCCTTCAGAATTTGGGTTAACTATTTGTCCTCTTATTGGAACTTGAGTGATTCGTTAAAAACCCCCCTCTAAGTTTGACTTCTCTCACTCAGAAAGGGGGGATTCTGCTTATCCAGGTTGTTAGGAATAACAACTGTTATTTATTTGCTGCCTTCCACGCATCCAATTGTTTTTGCTTCTCGGCAATAATTTTGTCTGATCCCGCTTTTTTCAACTTATCGAGGAATTGCGGCAAGTACTTGTCGAGGTCAACAGTACCCGTTGAAATCGAATAGTAAAGCTCTTCAATAATAGCGTCACAGTTCGCTTTCTCTGCCTTGACCGGGGCAAAATCGAATACAAAGCCCAGAGCGTTAGAGGGTGCTGCGTTCTTATTCAAATCGCTCCACATTTTAACAAACTTGCCGTCGACTTCTCCGCCTTTTGGATCTCCCTCAGATAAGAAGGAGTTCGTCATATTCCCGAATTCCCATGCGGAGAATGTTTGGTACCCACCGTCTTTCATTGTCTCAATTCGGTTGTCTCCAACTTTTTTATAATGTTTATCTGCTACTCCCCAAGAAATTATGTTGTAGACGTCTTTATCCGTGTTGAGAAGATTCAGGAACATCATCGCTCTTTCCTTGTTCGGCGAAGTTGCGGAAATAGCTGTAATCGTAGCAGCTGCTTTATCTGTCGTTAGTAATGGTTTTACAAACTGTAAATCGTAAGATGGCACATCTTTGTTCGCGTTCGACATTCTGCCCGTGGCTTCCATTCCTGCTTTTTCAGTTGCAACGGTGTCGTTATCAATCTGACCCCACGTCATGGCATTCTTACCGGCTTTTTTATCGGATTCCATGTCCTTCAATGTGGCAACATCTTTTCTTAGATATCCTTTTGTATACCAATCTCTCATCAATGCCACATAGCTTTTGAATTCAGGAGTCTCAAACTGATTCACAACCTTGAGACTAGCGTCATTTACATAGATTGTCCCAGGAGTGATGGCGTCGCCCAGCGCTTCCAATCCAAACATGGCCGGAGCTTTGGTGAAAATATCTTCCTTCTTGCTTAGTCCGAATGGAATCAGATCCGGCTCATTCTTTTTAACGATTTCCAGGAAAGGCGTAAGATCTGACAGGTTCTTGACGGATTTCCAGTCGATCTTGTACTTGTCGGCTACAGCTTTTTGGATCAAATATCCGTAACCCGCAGTTGCTTGTTGGAAGTTAGGCACCCCATAAGTCTTTCCATTCACTTTAACGGCCTTCCAGAAAGATTCAGGTACCGAGCTTTTCACGCCTGGAGCGTATTTGGCAACCAATTCGTCGATCGGCGCGTATGCACCTTTGGCTACATTTTGATAGAAATTATTGGTCCAAGTTGACGTAAACGCGAGGTCGTAAGGCTCTCCAGAAGCCATAATGACATTCATTTTCTCGTCATATGTGCCCCAATCGACGAGCTTCAATTTCACGGTTGCATTTATTTTGGCTTTTACAATTTTATTTAATTCTTCTTCTACGCTAGCAAGATCTTTTTGAGGCGTATTTGGAAAATAGTACGTGAGCTCTACCGGCTTCAAATCTTTCGTTGAATCCGTAGTTGCGTTTGACGTCGCATCCTTCGTTGGCTCAGGCGTTGTAGTGTTTGTTTTGTCACCGCAACCTGCCAGTGTGATTGAGAGAACAAGACATGGGATTGCAATTGTGCTAGCCATTTTCTTCATTTTTTTCATGATGCATGACCTCCATTATTTTTTTGCTAATTTATGCTAAACAGGTGAATACCCGGTAAAGCCAACGATTAAGATTTTACAGCGCCCAATGTAAGCCCTTTAACAAAATATTTCTGCAGAAAAGGATACGCAAGCACGATCGGCCCTACAGCCAGGATACAGGTAGCCATCCTTGCCGTCTCATCTGGTAGATTGGCCGCAGATTTCTCGACCAGAGGATTCCCTGAAAGATAGGCAATATTGTTCATGATGGATTGAAGCAAGTATTGGAGTGTGAACAATTTGTTGTTATCGATAAATAGAGCGGATGTAAACCAATCATTCCAATGAAATACAGCTACAAAGAGTCCGATCGTCGCCAATACAGGCGTCGATAAGGGAATCACCAGCTTCAAAAAGGTGTTAAATTCGCCGGAGCCATCGATTCTTGCTGATTCAATAATGGACTCGGGAATTGTTCGGAAAAAATTTCTCATAATCAGAATATTTACAGATGAAACTAAATAAGGAACAAAAAGAGCGAAAATTGTATCTTTCATATGTAAATATTTGGTAATTAAAATGTACCATGGCACCAGGCCCCCATTGAAAAGCAGGCAAAAAACAACCAGGAAAGAAACGATATTTCTGTACTTGACTTCCCCTCTTGAAAGGCTGTAAGCGAACATCGAAGAAATCACAAGATGCAGTAACGTCCCAACGACCGTGACGATAATCGTCACGCCATACGCTCGCAGGATGGGAGAGTTGCCGAGCAAAATAAACTCATAGGCTTTTAAGCTGAAATCCCGTGGGAGGATGTGATATCCGTACTTAAAGATGGATTGCTCGCTGGATAACGATATGGACAAAACAACAAGCATCGGGACGATACATAAAACCGAGTACACGATAAAACTAAAATTGATCACCAAATTCGATAATTTCATGCGATTCATTTCAACTTCCTCCTGATCGTTTCCGTAAGTAATGGCATGGGCTAGAACAATGCGCTGTCACGATCGTATTTTCTTATCACATAATTGGAAACCACAACAAGAATGAATCCAACGCAGGACTGGTATAAACCGATTGCGGAAGACATCCCGAAATCGTTCATCTTTTGCAGTGACCTGAAGACATAGGTGTCGATGACATTCGTTGCACTGAACAAAATGCCGGATTCACGCGGCAAGTTATAAAATAAGCCCCAGTCTCCAAACGCGGCATAAAATATTTTCCCTGCCTGCAAAAGCAGCAGAGTCAGTGTGATCGGAGCAAGCAATGGAACCGTAATCTTGAGCGCTTGCTGGAATCTGTTTGCCCCATCGATCTTGGCGGCTTCGTAATAATCACTGGATATTCCAGTGATACCTGCTGCGAATATGACCGCGAAATAACCGACGTTTTTCCAAACATAAGCAGCGGGAAGAATAAAACGCCAGTACAAAGGTTCTGCATACCATTGCACAGGCTCGAACCCGGCAAATTGAAGGATTTGATTAATGATCCCTTTGTCCATACTCAGAAATGAAAACAACAAGTATTCAGCTACTACCCAAGACAACAAATAGGGAAGCAGGATGATGCTTTTATACACGCCGGAAAGAAAACGATTACTTATTTCATTAATCAAAATGGCGGCTACTAATGCCAGGCCCAAACCAAGAATGATAAAAATCAGGTTATAAAATATCGTATTGAACGTAATTTGATACAGCGCATCCGATTGGAAAAGGAACTTGAAATTTGTGAAGCCGATCCACTTGCTACCTAAGATGCCTTTGATTGGGTTGTACTCTTGGAAAGCGATGACAACCCCAAACATAGGAAGATAATAGATGACGATAATGAACAAGAGGCCGGGTAACATCATGGCGTACAGGATTTTGTTTCTAATAAGTTCACTCAAAATAGGTATAGATCGACGGGTTGGCAATGATCGATGTGAGGCTGCTTTTGTCCTTCGCTTTGATTCTAAGTTTAATTCATTCATGGATATTCTCCCTTGCAGTTGATGTAAGCCGATCATAAAACTACTTCCTGTCGAAAGAAACAACAAAAAAGAAATATACCTACAATTTCTTAATAATTTACTTCACCAAAAACCGATATATCTCCAGAAAATAAAAAAAGTCTTCAAAACCCACCCTGGGCATGAAGACTTTTTGCTTTGCCTACTTTCCACTAACCTTGCGCCATTCATCCAACTGCTTCTGTTTCTCGGCGATCACCTTGTCGACTCCGGACTTCTTCAGCTTGTCAATAAACTCAGGCTGAATTTTGTCAGGATCGGCCGTTCCTGTCGTCAATGCAGATAAATATTGATCGATCACGACCTGACATTGTGCGATTTCCGATTTGACAGCTTCCATATTAAATGTAAAGCCAAGGATCGGAGATAAATCGGAAGATTTATTCAATAAATCCCACTTCTCCGGATTATCAGGTTCATCGTTCTCCGTGTTCCAAAGGATCAAATTATTCCCGAATACCCATGGGAAGTTAGGATCATACCCGCTATCTTTGATCCGCTCAATCCGGGTATCCGATATCTTCTTATAATGTTTGCCTTCGATACCGAAGTTTAATAAATTGGCAACTTGCGGATCGCTGTTCATCAGTTCAAGAAACATCATGGCCCGATCCGGATTTTTGGATGTTCTGGAGATCGCGGTGATTGTCGCTGCGGCACGGTCTGTCGTAATGATTGGCTTCGTAAATCGTTTTCTGTACCATTCTACTCCCGTTATCGCCTTCAGTCCCTTGTCGCTGAAAGAATCTTCAGTCGAATCATTCGTTTGATAGGCTGGCATCGCCATGGCATATCTAGCGGCTTTCCTGTCAACTGCTATCTCTTTCGTTGTAGCGGCGTCTTTACGAAAGTACCCCTTTTCATACCACTTTCTGGATTGCGCAATGAGTTTCTTGAACTCCGGCGTTTCGTATTGGTTTACAACTTTAAAATCTTTATCGTTCAAACGAACCCATCCAGGCATTTTCTGGTCACCGATAATGTCAAAACCATACAAGGGTGCGGCACCTACAAATAGGTCTGAAGTCGTTGAGTATTCCAGCGGAATCTTATTAGGCTCCCCTTTTTTCACCGCATCCAAATAAGGATCCAAATCCTCAAATGTTTTAGCATTTTTCCAATCAAAGTGATACTTATCAGCGAGTTCTTTCTGCACATCGAATCCATAGCTGGTAGCCATAACCTGATAATTGATCACGCCGTACAGCTTGCCGTTCACTTTGGCAGCGTTCCAAATATAATCCGGAACACCTGCTTTCGTTTTGGGGCCATACTTCTCCAGCAAATCATCAATCGCTACATATGCTCCTTTTGCAACATTTTGATAATAATTGTTGACCCATGTTGATGTGAACGCCAAATCGAATGATTCCCCCGAAGCGATCATGAAGTTCATTTTCTGATCGTAATTTCCCAAGTCAATCATGTTCAGCTTCACGGTGGCATGAATTTCGGGTCCAATGATACGGTTCAACTCATCATTAACTTCTTTCAAATCACGCTGGGGAAGCGATGGGAAGTAATAGACCAACTCAACCTGAGGCAGATCATTCAGGCTTGGACGACCGGTTGCCTGGCCCTGATCAGCCGGCTTACCGTTGGCCGGCTCTTTGGCTTCACATCCTGGAAGCAAGGATGCCACAGCAAACAGGATTGCCACAATTAATTTAAAACGCGTTGACTCCCTCTTTATCATCTAGCTGATTCCTCCAATTAACACATAGTAAGGAGCTTTGTGCCAGTATTCTACATTTTTTGGTGCAAGTAAGCAATACATGAAACCCTATTAGGCAATCACTAAAAAAAGCATTTTTCTACAAAATGTATAGTTATTGATGCTTCGGGAAAACTCTGTGCAGGATATCACAGATCCCTTGAAGAAGATAAGTTTTCAGTAGACTATCTTTAAAGGAGAGTGCCCCAGACATGAAATTCTTGCTTAAATCTCCTCGCAAGACCTTATTTGCGAAAATGCTATTAACACTAACGATAACGGTTACTGTATTGATTATAGGATTATCCTCCCTTCTCTACCGTAACTTCTTTACGACATCTTTGGACAATATAAACCGAATGAATACTTCTATCCTATCTCAAACCAGTTACAGTATGAAATACCTGGATACCATGGTCAGTAAATTTACGAATACCGTCATCATGAGTCCTAATACATCCATTCTACTATACAATCAGGAGAACGATATGTATACGCTGGGAGAAGCTTTGCGCAACCTGGATAACCTTACTCTTCCACATGATTATGTGTACTCGGTATATACAATCAATCTGGCCTTGAACCGTATCACATCCACAGAAACAGGCAACTTCTACACAAAAGAAAATTTTTACGATCAAGACATTGTTAATTTGTTGCAAACGATGAATAAAGACACGTTTACAGAAATGCCGATTCCCAGAAAAATCTCAAAAACGCAAGCTTTTACAGCTTCAGAAGCCACTAATGTATATACGTATATCATGCCAGACAATCCCGATACGAATCCATCCTCGCGCACTGCAACTGTCATCAATGTCAAAGCAAGTGTGCTCCGGGATCTGATCGCTTCTTTGAATGCCAAAATGGCCGATTCAAGCAACGAAATTATCGTGATTGATTCCAAAGGGACGATTGTGAACCATACATCAGAAAACTTGTTTCTGCATAGCGTGGGCCAAGAACCGTATATCCAAACTTTACTTGCAGCCAATCAAAATTCGGGAAGTTTTAAAACGAAACTGGGCGGTCAAGATTATCAGGTTACTTACGTTTCTTCGGATAAACCAAAATGGAAATTTATAAGCTTAACTTCATATACATCGTTTATCGGCAAAGTGGATACAATCAAAACCTCTACGATTTGGATATGCCTAATCATCCTGGGACTTGGTTTATTTTTCTCATTCTTCATATCAAGATCGCTTTATATTCCTGTCGGCAAGCTCGTGAAAACCGTGAAAGAGCATGTCGCAACTGCTCATCCAAAGGATCATCAAGCCAATGACATCTATTTTCTGCAAGATGTTTTCAAAGAAATGATTACAAAAAACAATGAATGGGAAACAAAACAAAGAGAACAGATAGCGCCTCTAAAAAACAAGTGGCTGCAAGATTTACTGCTTGGTATCCGATATGTGGATCAAAAAGAGATGAAAGCTCGTCAAAAAGAACTTGACATCCATTTGAATATGAATGGCCAACTCAGATTGCTGCTGCTACGTCTGGACAACTATCGCTTTTTTCTCAATCAATATGATGAAAAAGATCGTTGGCTCTTAAAGTTCGGCATCACTAACATCGTGAATGAAATCGTTTCAGAGATATATAAACTGGAGACGATTTATCTGGAAAACGATCAGCTCATGCTGCTATTGGAAATCAACCCCTCGGAGAAGGCTGAAACGACGGAAGCTACCCTAAAGAAGCTCATTGAAATCACGCAAAATGCTGTAAAACAGTACCTGAAGCTCTCGTTTTCGGCAACGCTAAGCATCCCGGTAGATTCCTACTTGCAGCTTAATGAGTCATATTCCGACACTTCGGCTCTATCTTCGTATCGGATTATAGCAGGTCACGGCAGCATCCTGACCCCTGCTTTCCGAAGCACCATCAACGAAACACTGATTTCCTTTCCCGAGAGCAAGGCCAAAATATTGCTTGACTCCTTGAAATTGGGGCATTTGGATAAAGCCAAGGAAGCTTATGACGAATTTATTAGCCTCCTGACCGGAACGACCTATGAAAACTTACTTTCGTCCATTATGCAGCTCAGCTTCATGCTGCGAACTACTTTTAACACCATTTTGGAAAATCATGAGTTTCAAAAATCCGATCAATTTAAGCTTGCTTCCAGGAATATTGAGCAATTTGAAACCATCGAGGAAATTCATGAAGCTTTCTCGTCTATTTTTACTGAAATCATTCGAGTCATGGAACAAAATAAAAATAGTAAACACAATTCGATTATTACTAGAATCACGCAAATCGTAGAGGAACAATACCGTGATAAGAACTTAAATCTGCGTCTCATTGCCGACGAGTTTCAAATGTCAAACGTTTACTTGGGCAAATTGTTTAAGGAAGCAACCGGCAAATCCGTTTCCGAGTATATTACAGACGTCCGGATGAACCATATCAAACATCTGCTGGATAACAGTAATCTATCTACAAAGCAAATTTTAGAGCAATGCGGATTGGAAGAAACCAACTATTTTTACACAATTTTTAAGAAACGTCACGGTGTATCGTTGTCGCAATATAAACTTGAGAAAAACAAGCCTTGAACCAACCTCTCCCAAGGAAAACAACAAAAAGGTATATTCCCTCGTCATATGAGGGAATATACCTTTGTTGATTCCAATTCATTGATATAATCAGCCATCAAAATAACACGGCTTTCCACTCGGTCTTCTGTCCAAGCGGAACCGCTTGCTGCCGCGAAACATGCAGCGATCGAATGGATCGTTATGATAAGGCTTGCAATAAAGCAAAAAAATCTACCGATAAACGAATTTCTTATTGGAAGCCAAATTATGCCGAGGCTACTCTCAAGGAATGACTTCGGTGATATTCGTAACGATTTGCTGCAGATGCTTAATGAGTTGGAGCATATTTTTGAAAGCAACTTGTCAAAGAAAAGAAATCCAATTATTGAGCAAGCCGAGCGATATGTTAAATCTCGATATGCAGAAGAATTGTCACTGCAAATTCTCGCTTCCCGTTTAAACGTGAATAACATTTACCTGGGACGCTTGTTCAAAGAAGAAACGGGCGTATACTTCAGTGATTATTTAAATTATATCCGACTTGAGCGGGCAAAAGAGCTGCTCGCATCGACTCTCATGAAAGTCTCTGATATTGCGGGACAAATCGGATTCGTCGATTCAAATTACTTTTTCCGTAAATTCAAACAGGATACCGGACTTTCCCCGACGGAGTACCGGAATTTACATACAAAGGAATGAGAAAAGAGGCCGAACCATAAGTAGCTTCAGCTACTCGAGGCTCGGCCTCCTTGTGTCCGCTAAAAATGAGTAATAAGATGCAGACGGATGACTTTCAAGTCCTTTTTACATAATCATATATTCCCATAAAAGTGCTTGTAAGTGTATCTTGGCTTATTAAAACCTGTGTCCTAAGGCCCTGCAAAGCCAATCCCTCTTGAAAAGTGTGAGCGAACAAAAATCCGCTCTTGGAGATTTGACCGCCTAGAATGATCTTGTCAGGGACAAATACACTTAGTGTGGGAGACAAGATGAGGGCCATTCGCTGACCGAATAGCTCAAATAGCTGTCTCGCACCCGGATCTTCGGCAATAGCGGAATTCGCCAACTCGCGTACGTCACGACCTCTCAAATCCAACCCCACTTCCAAAGCCAATTGAATAATACCTCTTTTAGAGATATAGTCGTCCGCAATCCCGTTTCGATAGGGTACTTCATACAACCAACCGTTTTCCGGAACGTCGGCCCGTTGTTTCACCAATCGTCCATGCTCCAGGAAGCAGGAGCCAAGTCCCGTTCCGATTGTTAAGCATACGACCCGGTCTGCGCCTTGGGCTTCCCCGTAGACGGCTTCGCCAAGGCCGAACAATGAGGCGTCATTCTCGAAAGTGATGCGGAACTCCGGGGCAAGCCTCTCCTGCACGGTAGCATCAGAGCGAAGCGCTTCCTCTAGCAGCTTTCCGAATGGGAGCCCATATAAGGAATCAAATTTGCCTAAGCCCCGAATGAGGCTTATCCCGTTCTCATAATCGAAAGGACCGGGAAACGCCATACCAAGTCCACTAATCGGCTGATTATCATGCTCTACTTTGGCGATAACGTCCCTAACAATCCTTGCAAAGTTATGGATGATCTCATCTGCGGCTAATTCGGATTGAGATTCGTAATGCGCGACGCTTGACCCGATAATCGTTCCCCCGCTTACCGCTGCAGCCTTGATCTGTGTTCCTCCGACGTCGAAGGCCAGAATAATAGATGAATTCACTTTAGGCTGCCCCCTAAGCTCTGACATAAGCTTTTATCGTACCGATGGTTTTCCCTTCGCTCTTACCGCTGGGCCGAATCAAGTAGGTCGGGACGGAAGCAGGGACAATGAAAGTCTCCGCATATCGGACCACAAATGGCTCGAACGATCCATCAGGACTTTCAACAGTCGCCTCTTCGCCTTCGATAAGGTTCAGCATATGAACGCTTCCGTTCGACTCGTGAATGACAGGAACCGAGAACCAGTGCCGACGCGTCTCGATGAATTCAAGCTCGTGCAGTCCCGTCCTTTCTTCTATCCATCCTTCACCTTCCGCCACCTTTTCGATCCGGCCCACGCATTCCGACGTCGTCCATTCAGTAGTCCGGTTCCATTGAATGACTTTAGCTCCATGCTCCACATGAACGGGTCTAGGCCGCCCATCGAGACCGAGCCGATCCCAGTCCCATAGTTTAAACGTGAAAATATAAGGCGTAGCGCTAATCTCTAGCACCATACAGCCTGTTCCAGAGCAATGGACCGTTCCTGCTGGGATAAGAAAATGATCGTGCTTGGCTGCGGGATATACATTGACATATTCCTTTGCAGGAAACGTCCACTCCCCATTCTGTGCCTTGTGCAAATCCGTTATCATGGCGTCGGGATCGATGTCTTCCTTAAGCCCTAGGTACACTTCTGCCCCAGGCGCGGCATCAAGAATATAATAGCTTTCATCCTGTGTATAAGGCATACCGAACTGCTCGCGGATATAATCAGTAGTCGGATGCACTTGCAAGCTCAGATTCTGTCCTCCTATCGTATCGAGGAAGTCGAACCGAATTGGGAACTCAGCTCCGAAGCGCGAATATACCCTTTCTCCCAAAAGCTTAATCGATTCGAAGAAGACAAGATTAATAGCTGGTATCTCCAATCGCAAAGAGCCGTATTGAAAATAAAGGCTGTTTTCTTCCGGCACTCCGTCGAAACCCCAAGCGTATGGATGATTTCTTTTGGGGAGATCTATGTTAGTCTCCAACCATGTCCCGCCCCATACTCCAGGGTCGAAGTAGGGTACGAGCCGGAACGGCTGGCTCGCGGTCTGAGAAAGTCCGGCGAACAACGCTTGCCTAGATAACATCTTTGGTTCGTCCTTGGCATTCGAATCTAGATAAAAGTCTATACGATCAAACAGAGATCTCTTGAGCCTGTCCGCCATGCGCCATTCAAAGAAGAAACCGCGCTTGTAGAGACGAAGAGTATCATCTTCTCTGTTATTTGTCCGCCAGTTGCCGATCTCCTTCGATCGGTAGCGTAGTTGAATTTCCCAACGTGCTAAGTCCGCATAGATAAGAACGTCACCCCTGGCGATAAGTGAAGCTCCGAATCCGATGACAACGATAATCCCTTTATCCATCGCTGATATCTTGCTGCGCAGCTCATCAACTTTATCCGGTTCGTAAAATTCATCTATATTGAACGGCGCCATGTACCCGAATACGCGATCATCCGACATATAGCGTTCGACTTTGCAATCAACCTCGGCCGGGTCCAATGCCGCCTCTTCAGATCTGACGATCAAGACAGGTTTTAATGAGACTGTCAATCCTTCGAGAATCTCCTTCTGTCTGACGCCTGGGTAACATTCCACAACGACGATCGCTTTCTCCTTCCTCTTATTCGCAATTGACGCCCCTATCGTATCCCCGATAGCCTCATAACCTGACCAGGCTTCATGCTCCCATTTTCGAATCAAAGTGGATGGTTCCTTGTTGTATGATGATTTCATGTATTCACAACTCCTTTGTATTAGTTTATCATAATATATCATAAACTAACACAAATGAACATTATTTGTTGATAATTTAGATGATGTGCAGTTCCACGTTGCTTTCTTCGATGAGTATCTTGTCCTCATCCCGGATCCCTTGATCCGTGACAAGGACGTCAATATCGGCAAGATGAGCCACTGTCGAGAAAAATCTTTTTCCGATCTTGGACGAATCGAGGACCATAACGACCTTCTTGGCGGAACGTATCATTGCTTTCTTTACTTGCGTGTCAAGCAGATTAGGATCTGTGAAGCCTTCTTCGGATAAATACCCCAAGGCGGATAAAAATAGGGTATCTGCATGATACCGTTCGAAAAATTCTTCCGCAACGGGTCCGACAAAAGTTCCGGATACTTCCCTAAGTATGCCACCACAGCAAATGATGGTATTTCTCTCCGATACCAGCGGGCGAAAGCGGCTCAAAGTTTCCATTCCGTTCGTAAGCAAGGTCAACTGGTCGAACGACCCTAGAAGCTCTGCAATACGGGAAACGGTTGTCCCATTCTCCAGGATCAGTACGTCCCCATCCCTAACGAATCGTTCGGCCACGTAGGCAGCCAAGCGGTCTTTAATATCCTGATTGTGGGCCTGCTTAGAGACCAAATCCGGTTCTTCTTCAGCGGAGGGAGAATCTCGATATACCACTCCTCCATGGGAACGTAGCACGTGTTTTTCCTTCTCAAGCACGTTCAAATCACGTCGGATCGTCATTTCCGATACTCCAAAATGATCGCTTAGCTCTTTCATGGTGGCAGCTCCATGTTCAGATATGTAATTTAACAGCGCTTGTTTCCTTTGCAACGGTAGCATGATACACCCCCTATGTTTTCACTCATTCTAACACAAATGATCGTAAATGTTCAAAACCTAATACTAATTATGAGAACTAAAAACGCAGTCACTTTTGAATAATGTAGCAACTGACTTTGGAATCGAACTGGGATAGGTTAGTGGAGATATTTATACAGGGCCGTTGAAAGCCTAAACAAGATAAGTCAACAAAGAACAACAAAAGTGCCCCCGCTAAAGGAAGCACTTTGTTGTTCCGGTGGATGTAACCTTAGACTGTTCAAAACTACTGCGTTCTTCCCTGAATTAAAGAAACCGGTTTGGACCAAGGAGTTGCGTAAGACGGACTATTCGCATACCGTACTGTGCGCAGCTTGAGCTGCAACCCCAAGCCCGGCTCCAGCTTAATTTGCAGCCATTTATCGCCGACTTCACATGAGCCTATTTCTTCACCATTCTGATCGGACCAAGTGGCATGGGTAAACGTGTGTTCACCGAATGAGCCTGCTTGAATCACAACTTCTCTACTCTCATCGAGCCCCGTATGGATTAACGTGATGACGGTTTCGTGATTGGTAATGCGTTCGACAAGAGCAGCCACATCCGGCGGAAGTCCGGGACGCTGCTTCTGCGCATCATAATAACGAACCCGTGCATGCTGCAAGCCGCCATGTGAAATGTGCATGGGAGCACCGAGTGTCAGTTGCAGCAAGCCCTCGAAGTAGACAGGACACATCTCCTGCCACTTATGAATGCTTGATAAGGAGCCTTCGTTAAAATCATCCGTGATCCAGCCATGCGGATCGCCTTCCTCTGATCTCATTTTTGCCAATTGACGCTGAACCAACGCTATATTGGCTTGAAGAATGCGCTCCGGATAATTTCGACTCTCACTATTATCCTGCATATAGTGGAACCAAGGAACCGTGTTCGCGATATAATGCTTCGTTTCTTTCTTCGTAACAGGGTTGCCGCCCGAATACATGGGAACTTCAATATCGGTATAGAAGCTCGGCATCTGAATGCGCTCAACGCGGGAATAGTCTGCTTGGTCCATCGAAACTGTCCACAGATAGATTGGATAGTTTGGGTTCGGCGAACGATAATCCGTCCAGCCTTGATCGAAATGTTTATGTGGAACCACCCATTTGCCTTCCTGCTCCTTACCAAGTTCCCAAATGCGATCCATCTGTGAGCGAGCCAGGTCCAAATAGGAGGTATCCCCGCTAAGCAATACAGCATTCATGACCCCGTTTACAATCGGTTCAATAATTGTCATGTAGCCGTGAGGCCAACGCCAACCATAATAACCGCCCCACCATTTGCCATCGTTGTACTCCCCAATAGCACCTGTAAGACCTACGTTGTCAGGAATGAGACCGCCATTTTTACGGGCCCGGTCTGACCAGGCTTCTACATAATCCAACACCCATTTCTTATAGGCAGGATTCCCTGTATATAGAAATGCGTTCGTAATCAACCCTGTAGCATTTAAGTTTAGCGGGACATCCCCTTTGGCCATGCGTTCATTGAACTTCTGGATAATATTGGCGTAAACTTGATCATCAGACCAAGGACACTTGCCGCTGGCAAAATCTACACCCGGAATATCCTCAAAGGGTGCCTGATAGTTATCCAGGATGCCGCGATGTGTACACCAATCCTCGCCAGTTGTTTGATGCCTTGGGCCACGACTGCCAGTGATAGGAGAACGGATGAGATGGCGAGCTGCATCATAATTGCTCGCTTCCTTGTCTTCCCCCGTATACATACGGGCAAAATTAACTGCTCTTTGATTATTTTTAAGCGAATCCGGCTCCACGAGTCCAAGGAAATAAAAATATAAATAGCCCTCGCCGTGATGCATCCAATCATAATAGCCGTCAAACTCGCGGTGTAGCTGGCCATATTGGGTAAATTGCCATGTGATTCCTTCCCAAATGTTGCGGGAAATCGATTTCAGCTCATCCCTGCCGCCTAGCACGTACAACAAAGCTAGATTCATAAAGCCTTCATACGGATCGTCAGAGCCGTCCATCCCCGGCCAATCTCTCCGCCAGAGCAAGGTGTCATCCTCATTGACATATCTGTTAACAAATTCGACGGCTGCTTCGTCCAAAATCGTAAACAACTTACGTTCAAGCAGCGCCCACTCCGTAGGTATCCACGACCGATTGGCTGTAATCGTTATCATCTATTCATTCCCTCCAACTGCTTACGATATTCGTTTATGCTTGTGGATGCCCAATCGAAAAGCCACCTTCAATCGGAATCACAGCTCCATTCACCCAAGAGGCCAATCCTCCTGCCAGAAAAAGCACGCCATCGGCAATCTGCTGCGGAGAAGCTACATTTGGTGCATTCATAACAGCTTCAGCTGCTTTTCTCGCTTCTTCCGGGTCAGCATGAAGCTGTTTAAACCAGCCCTCGAGCAAAGGTGTAGCCACCCCTGCCGGCATTAAAGCATTGACGCGTATTCCCTCTTTGCGAAAATCAAGCGCAAGTCCGCTCGTCATATGGTTAAGTCCTGCCTTCATGGTATCATAGACAAGATTGTGGTAATCATTCAGCTTGCCGTTAATGGAGCTAATATTAATGACCGTTCCTTTATGTGCTTTCAAATAAGGCAGCGCCGCTTGCACGAGAAAGAACGGTGCCTTCAGATTCACAGTAAACAGCCTATCCCAATCATCATGCGTAATGTCCTCGACTGGTTTATTGCAAACCATGGCGGCGTTATTGACGATGATGTCTACTCGTCCCCACTCACTGACGGCCAGCTCAACTAATTGATCCGGTGTTCTCGGGTCCAGCAAGTCTGAAATAAAAAGACAAGCTGCTCCTCCCTCTGATTTGATTGCATCAACAATTCGTTCCCCTTGCTCCTGTTCTTTGCCAGTCACAAGCACCTTAACTCCCTGCTTGGCTAATGTCTTAGCGATAGACTCGCCTATTCCGCTTGTAGAGCCTGTAACGATGGCTACTTTGTCTGAAAGCATATGCCTCATCTCTCCTTTAAAGCTTATAGAACCTGCTCGCATTGTCGCCGAACAGCTTTTTCTTGGCCTCATCTGTATAAGGCAATGGCAGCGCTGCTGTGAGTAGTTCAATGACTTGGTTGTATTCGGCAGCTAGCAGGCAAACCGGCCAATCACTACCGAACATAACGCGATCTTCCCCAAAGACGGCCAGACAGTGTTGAACGAAGGGGTCACAGGAAGCCTGTGGAGCTGACGTTCCTTCCATTTCTGTCACCATGCCGGACATTTTGCAGTACATGTTGTCGTATTGCGCCAGCTTGGCGATATCCGTCTGCCATGGCTCCATTTTACCTTGGACAAAAGATGGCTTGCCCAAATGATCAATTACACTGAGCAGGCGAGGGAATTGTTCCATAATCCTACCTACATTCGGTAAGTGCTTGGGATAAACAAGCCAGTCCAGCGGAAACTGCTGTTCCTCCAAAATCGCAAAAGCTTTGATCAACTTAGGACTCAACAAATATTCAGGCTCCCTGTCCTGCAGCATGGGTCTGATCCCTACAAATTTGGGATGACGCCGAAGCTCACTCAGCTGATCTTCGAAGTCCTCCCTCTCCATATCCAGCCAACCGACAACCCCAGCTATCGTTGGTTCCTGCTCACTAAGCTCCAATAAATATTTCGTTTCTGCAACAGTCGGCGCCGCCTGAACAACTATCGTTTTCTGAACTCTGTTATGCTTCAGAGCAGGCTTAAGGTCGGAAGGTAAATAATCACGGTACAGCACACTGTTTTCCGGCGTAAGCCAACCGTAATCTGAACGGCTCGTCGTCCAATAATGCTGATGGGCATCAATTCTCATGTATCAGAACTCCTTTTGGACAACGTATAGACAAGCTCGGCATCTTCCCAAAAACAATCAAAACATTCTCCTGTTTCTTGCTGCCATATGGCTTCAGCTGACTCATCAAAGCTGCCGCTCTGCTGCCGAATCTGCTCATCTATCGTAAAGATCATCCAGATATCGAGACCATGACGATAAATCTTAAGATCCACGATGCCTTGCGTCCTTAAATTAGTTACAATGGTGTCGGCAATTTCGTCATGCAGCTTGATATACTGCTGAAGCATATGTTCTTTTAATCTCGCTTTTTTGACAGAAATCGTCCTACTCATAACCGTTCATCCACCATGCGGTTCGTCAATGCGCCCAGCTTTTCAATCTCAATCGTGACGACATCCCCATCCTTCAGATACACGCGTTGATCTACCGGTTTACCAAGAACGACACCCTCCGGTGTTCCCGTTAATATGATATCACCGGGAGATAGCGTCATATGTTGTGAAATATAGCTGACAATTTCATCACAGTGGAAAATCATATCGGAGGTATGGGAATGTTGTCTAATCTCACCATTTACTGTGCACTTGATATCCAATTGATTCGGATCGCCCACTTCATCGGAAGTGACTAAATATGGACCTAATGGGCTGAACTTGTCACAGGATTTCCCTAACAGCCACTGATGGGTACGCATCTGTAAATCGCGCGCAGACAAATCATTGACGTTACAATAGCCAAACACATGGTCTAATGCCTGCTCCTTCGCCACATATTTAGCCTGTTTCCCGATTACGATGACCAGCTCAGCTTCATAATCGACTTGATTCGTTACCCGAGAAGGAAGAGGAATTTCATCTTGATGGCCAGCAAGCGTATTGCTGAACTTGTTAAACAAAATCGGATACTGCGGAATCGGGGCATTCGTTTCCTCCGCATGTTTGCGATAGTTTAAGCCTACGCAAATGATTTTGCCCGGATGCGTAACACAGGGGCCAAATGTCACTTGAGCTTCATCTAAAAGGAACGTATTTACCCCCTCAGAGCATTCCGTCACTCTTTTGATATAACGCTCAAGCATAGGACTATATCTATCAGCATGACCGATCACTGTCATAATGTCAGTAGGCATGTCCTCTTCAGGAAAAACCTTTAAAGCTTCAACAATATCCACCACAAATGTCGATAGCTTGACACCAAGGTGATACTCACCAGCACGATTAATTGTTACAAGTTTCAAAAGTAAACATCCTCTCTGTGAATTGATAATTTGAACGGTAAATACTCCGGTTATGCATTTTTACCGAAAACTACCCCGCCATCGATATACAGCGGTGAGCCCATCATGAATTTGGAATCATCGGAAGCCAGGAATAACGCCGCTTGAGCCACATCTTCCGGCTTACCGAGAGCATTACTGAGCTGTCTTCCTTTGAGAGAAGCAATAGCTGCCTCAGCGTCATCATAGGACGTTTTCAAATAATTCTCAACAAACGGCGTTAAAATCGTGCCCGGCAGCAGCGCATTTACCCGAATGTGGTAAGGTGCATAGTCTACCTGCATCGACTTGGTCAGCGCTAGAACAGCCCCTTTTGATGCTGCGTAGGAAGCGCGTTTGGCTAACCCAATCTCAGCAATACAGGAGGACATGTTAATGATCGACCCGCCGCCTTGCTCCATCATATAAGGGATGACATATTTGGACGGTAAAAACACACCGCGAATATTCACATGGATAACCCGATCCCACTGCTCAGGCTCCAATTCATGCAGAGCGCCTACCCCGCTAATACCTGCATTATTAAAAAGCACATCTATTCGTCCGCATTGCGAAACAGCGCTATCCACCATGTTCTTTACAGAGACTGGATCCGTCACATCCGCTTGCAGAAAAATGGCTCTCCCACCGTTTGATTGGATTTCCGCAACTGTTTCTTCCCCTTTGGCTGCGTCTAAATCATTCACAATCACGTATGCGCCTTCTCTGCCAAATAGAAGCGCTGTGCTCTTACCAATTCCTGATCCGGAACCCGTAATCAACGTTACTTTATCGGTTAATCTCATCGGTCTTCCACCCTTTTTGTTTATTATAATAAACTTAGTTTATTAATTTAAATATATAAATTAGTTTAGCATCCGCTCCACAAGGAGTCAACGCAAAAAGCATCCGTTAAAAATAACCGAATGCTGGTCTACATAGCAAAACAGAGACCTACAGCGTCTTTTGAAAAGCAAAAAGCCGCGACGAATCAGGAGTGGGTACCTGAATCACGCTCGGCTTAACAGCAAGCTTTAATTTACATTTTCAGACTTTGTGGGACGTAGAAATGATAACTTCAAGAATTTATATAGTAGCCGACAAGGCATGAGCCAGTTGCTCAATCTCTTGCTTCGCCAGCTCTTGCTTCTGCGGCCATTGATGAACAGACATCGAGCAACTGACTGCGGCGATTCTGCTGCCGTTTCGATCAACAACTGGCACAGCTATGCAGCAGAAACCAAGGGCAATCTCTTCAAGATCGATGGCATAGCCGCGCTCTCTCACGACTTGTAGCTGCTTCAACAGCTCATCTCCCGACTGAACCGTATTGGGTGTGAAGGCCTGATAACCGCCTTCCTTATATAAGGCAAGTACTTGATCATTGTCCAGCTCCGACAGGAGCACTTTACCCATAGCCGTTGCGTAAGCAGGCAAACGCATGCCGGGCTCCGAGATCAGTCGGACGTGCGTTGCTGCCTCTTTTTTGGCCAAATAGACAAGCTCCCCCTTTTCCAGCCTGGCTAATTGTATCGCCTCGCCAATCCGCTCTATGGAATGATTCGCTCTCTCTTCAAACTGCTTCACCAGATTCATTCCGGCAAAATAAGCGTTGCCGATTATACCGAAAACAGAGCCAAGTGAATAGGTATCCCCTTTTTCCTTATTCACCCAATTCAGCGTTTCCATCGTTTGTAAAAGGGAGAACATAGTGCTTTTATTAATACCCGTTGCTGCGCTTAAGTCCATAAGCTTTAGCTTGGAGGGCTGTCCCGCAAGCTCCAGAAGCACATTGTTCGCCCGTTCTAGCGCTGGAACCCAATACTTTCTTTCCATGACTATCCCTCACAGTACTAAGTGTCAAATATATTTGACCAAGATGCTTTCCACATGTTCCAAATGCGATCTCATCGCTTGCGATGCCTGCTCTTGATCCCCACTGCGAATAGCCTCGTAAATCCGTGTATGTTCTTTCAAAAGCTGAATGGCCACATCCTGATTGGCGTACAATTCAGCTCGGCGAATATCCCGTATCATCACTTCCATCGGCTTTATGATGGATTGACAGGTTCGTTCCATAATGGCATTATGAGTGGCTTGAACCAGCATCACGTGGAAGGATACATCCGTTCTCTCGCCTTCAATATCATTACCTACAGCGCTTACCATTTCGTTCAGAACGAGATGAAGCTGATGCAAATCCTTCTCTGTTCTATTCTTGGCGGCAATCGCGGCAATCGACACCTCTAAGGATTGCCTGACTTCCATCAATTCAAGTAGCGTCGTTCGATTCATCCGCAAGGAAGCCATCTCCGGCAATAATACTTCGGTTGGCACTTGGCTGATCACTCTGCAGCCGCCTCCCTGTCGGATTTCGATAAGTCCCATGGCTTTTAACGCGCTGAGTGCTTCCCGCGCCGTGGAACGTCCAACTCCAAATCGCTCGGACAGTTCTTTCGTAGACGGGAGTTTATCTCCTGTTTGGAGTTGCCCTTGCAGAATCATTTGCTTGATTTGATCAGCCATTTCGTCATAATGATTGCGTTTGAGCAGCTTATTGACTTCCATGCTTATAACCTCTTTTACCCGATGATTAGCACATGCACGATACCAGGGCCGTGAACACCTATGGTCAAATCGTTCTCAATATCCGCCGAACGGCTGGGACCTGAAATAAAGTGAATGCCAGCGGGAAGATCCTTCCTTGCCGATTGATCGAAATGAGTCAGAATCTCCCCTAGTCGGGTCTTCAGCCGTTCCACAGGAAGAATCACGATCAAAGATGTAGGAAGAAGACTAACCGATCTCCCCTTTTCCTTTGATGATAACACAGTTAGCGATCCGGTGTAAGCCGCTGCAGCATCCGCAAGAACGATACCAAGGTCGGCCGCGGCAGCCGCGGCTTTCCAGCTTTCCCGTCTGTCCGTGTTCCACGCGGATATCTGCGCTTCCGATAACGCATCGCTAAGATGAAGGGCATGCAGCTCAGATTGATCCTGATGGATAATCTTGTTAACGCCTAATGATTGCACGATATCGATTATCGCTAATTTCGCTTTCCCCATCGAAGAAAGCCTAACAACATAGCCTCCTGCCGCTTGAAAATTCGTCGTAAACTGCTCAATTCTTTCTTCCAACGGCCATTCGAATTTATGCCAAAAATCTGGTGCTCCCCGATAGGGATGCACGGGCTTCTCTACGACTCTTGCTCGCCCCAGCTTACTGGCAATGCCGTTCATAAACCGCTCTTGTTCCTTAACTGACTGAGAGTCCAATTGTGCCAGCCATGCTTGACTGCGCTCACTCATCCTTGATGTCCTCCTTGTTTTTTTCTCTTCGTCAACGCATCTTGCATACGACTGTGCAAAACCGGGTCTATTCCTTTAAATTCTTGACGTATTTGGTGTTCAAGCGTACCCCAGCTGTCTCGGAAAGAAGCCTTAGGCAGACTAGGCGCAACTCGATACGTATTCCATCCTTTTAATGGCCCTACGCGCAGTCGAATACCTTGATCGCGAACGACCATCTTTTGGCCGATACGTGCTAGTTTCAATACGGTATTAAATCGCTTCGCGCTTCCCAGGATGGTTGCAAAGCCTTTCATCCCGACTTGTTCAAGTTTGTCGCCATGCCCCTGCTCCACTTTGCGACGACGCAGTGAGACAAGCATATCGTGGAGCGGTATTTTCACAGGACAAGCTTCGTAACACGCGCCGCATAGGCTGGAAGCGTTGGCAATGTCGTCCCAATCCGCTGTGTTCTTCTGGAGCGCAGGGGTTAACACCGCCCCAATCGGTCCGCTGTAGGTGCCGCCATATGCGTGACCGCCAATATGACGATAAACAGGGCATGCATTCAGGCAGGCCCCGCAGCGGATGCAGTTGAGCAGCTCCTGAAATTCCGGATCGCCAAGCTGCAAAGAACGCCCGTTGTCGACGATAATAATATGCATCTCCTCCGGACCGTCTGCATCGGGTCCACGCCGTGGGCCTGTAATTCCGGACATATAGACGGTCAGCTTTTGGCCGGTAGCCGAACGCGGCAGCAGTGTCGCCATGACCTCCAAATCCATCCAACTTGGTATAATCCGCTCCATGCCCATGAGTGTAATTTGTGTCTTGGGCACGGTGGAAACCATACGCGCGTTGCCTTCATTTTCAAACAGAACAATAGACCCACTTTCCGCAATAGCAAAGTTGCAGCCCGTGATGCCAATATCCGCCTCCAGAAATTTTTCCCGCAGCTTTCTGCGGACAAATCCTGCCAATATCGTCGTATCTGGCGGTAGAGTCTCCCCTGCTTCCTTAGATAATAAATCAGCAATCTGAAACCGGTTTTTGTGAATCGCTGGAATGATAATATGGGAGGGCGTTTCGTCGGCCAATTGAATAATATATTCGCCTAAATCCGTTTCAATGGCTTCAACGCCAATGGAGGCAAGTGCCTGATTCAAGTGCAGTTCCTCTGTAACCATGGATTTGGACTTAACGACGGTTCGGGCCGCTTTCTCTTTGGCAATGGTCAAGGATAGCTTCACAGCGTCAACAGCCGTCTCGGCAAAATGAACATGGACACCGTTCTCCCGAGCATTTTCAGCAAACGTATGTAAGTAATAATCCAGATGGGCTATGGTATGCAGCCGAATTTGCCTGCCTCTTTCACGCCATTCCTCCCAGTTCCCGTGTTCTTCCGCAGCTTTGAGTTTACCGCTCCGCAGCCGTTCTGTCGTAAACATAACCGCCTTGCGAAGGAACTCGTCGTGCAGTGCTTGATCTGCTCGCTCCTTGACTGTCTTCCCTGCTGCTTCTTTTTGACTCATGCTTTTTTCACCCCTTCATATAACAGTTCAGCCAGATGCATAACTTTGACTGGTTCATTTCGAAAGCGCAGATTGCCGGCAATGTTCATCAGACAGGCCATGTCCAGGCCGACAAGCACCTCCGCTTCCGTTTCTTTCACATGATCCACTTTTTCATTCACCATGGCCCCGGAGATATCCGCCATTTTCACAGCAAAAGTCCCTCCAAATCCACAGCAATCCTCGGCAAAAGGCAACGGCACTAATTCTAACTCCCTTACCTGCTGCAGCAATGCCAGCGGTTCTTCCTTCACACCAAGAAGCCTGCTGCCGTGGCAGGAGGGATGATACGTAACTTTATGCGGAAACCTCGCTCCAAGATCAGTTATACCAAGTACACCTACGAGAAACTGCGTGAACTCATATGTTTTGTTCTGTAATTGCAAGGCTTTGTCCCGCATTTCTGGATCATCCTTGAAGAGATTCGCATAGTGATGAATCATATACGTACAAGATCCTGAGGCCGAGATGACGAAGTCGCTATCTTCAAAAGCAGCAAATATTGTTTTCGCCGTTGCCCTTGCTTCCTCCCAGTAGCCGCTGTTGTAAGCAGGCTGCCCGCAGCAAGTTTGAATGGTCGGGAAGTGCAGCAAAATGCCGTGATCGCTCAAAATTCGAGATATCGCCTCTCCGACTTTCGGGTATAAAGCGTCACTTAAGCAGGTAATGAATAATGATATTTTCATAAAATGCACCACTTTCAAAAATATATCAGGTTGTCAGACAACATGATACTAACATAAAGCACAGCACTTTAAAAGGTTTATTCTTTCGCACTTTTATAAAGCGCCACGCTGCAAGCTTTGCAGCCGCAACCAAATAACAAATAGACGACCTTCTCACCAAAAAATGGAGAATGAAGGCCGTCAATTATTCGTGTTCCTTAGCAGTGCGATGAACTGAGTTACTGAACTTTTACAGGAGTCGTAGCTGATTTTCCGTTTGCCGAAGCCCCCGTTAAATCAAAGCCGGAAATGTTTGCATCAGAAACACTTGCTGCAGTCGAACCATCGGCTTTGCTAATCGTTATGTTGCCAAACTGGTCAATTTGAATCATTCCCGATGGTTTGGTACTATCTATCGGTTTGATATGATCCACTGAGAATACGACTCCGAATAAATAGTTGTACTTAAGTCCATCCATCTTTTCAAAATTGACCCCGTAATTATCATAAACTTGCAGATCCATCACGTTCCATGCATTGCTACCCGTTAATCCTATTGTTTGCACACCGGTATTTCCGGCTGTAACGTGATCGACGCCGAGAGAGTCATTCTTCACTGTTACTGTTGTTTTCAACGTTTTGGTTGAACCGTCGGCTACCCTGTAGCTTATATTAAGTGCCGCTGTTCCAGCGGCATTTCCGATTACAAATGCTTGCCCGTTACTATATACTACCCTAGCAACTGACATATTGGAGCTGGAAATGGCGGAAATCTGTTTAGCGACAAGCGCAACGGAATCCCCAGCAGCGGTGACAGCCGAGATTGTCACTTCACGGCCGAATTTACTGTCTTTTGCATCTTTTTGTGTCTCATCCGTCAAAGTATTGATTCCGTCATAGTTAGTCGTTTCGATAACACCGCTGTTGAGCGCATTAAATAACGTAGGGACTGCATTGATTGAATACGTCAAATTATCGCTGCCTGAAGTTACATTTACGGTGCGAGTTACTGTATGGATAACAGTCTCCCTTCCATCTGTCCCAACCTTCATCAGTTTAGCAGTAAAACCGAAGGAGCCGGTTGCCCCGAGATCTGTATATAATCGATATGTATTGTGCATCAAATCGAATTGATCATTTTTCAAACCATAACCATTGGAATCTGCAATGATATTTTTATAAGTCGCAATATTATTGACAGCATCATAATTCTCTGCCGTACCAATTAATCCACCTCCGTCTGCATCAGTAGATATCCACTTTTTCCCAGATACCAAGTTATTAGGCGTCCATGTTACATAATAATATACATTTCCCGTGACTCTGCTTGTATCCGTAACACCCAGGAGCAGATTTCCGTTTGCGTCAGTTACAAAAGAACTGTCCATATTAGAGCCATATTGGTCGATCGCTTGAATGGCGAAACTGCTGTAGGTTCCTGGATTAATATACTTAGTCGGTTCCGTAGCAACTTTCAAATGATCCGGGACCCGGACAGAGCCCACCATATACTGTTTCGTCTCAAAGCTGTTCGCTCCTGCCGTTGCGATGTTTACCGATACAGAAACAACTCCTCTAGCATTTACAGTAATATTTTTCAAATGAATCGTGCCTTTATGATCTCCATAATTTAGAATGTTAGATTCGAATGTTGCACCAGATACTATGACCTTAATACGGTTTATATTCGTGTCACTTATGAGATCCTCCACACTCAGTTGGTTCCCATTAGCATCAAATGCTATTACAGGAATATAAATATCCGTGTCTCCTGCAGCAATAACTCCGCTTAAGTCCCCAAGCTGAACTTTAGTTGCTAAAGCTGCCGATTTTACACTGATTTTCTTCTGAGCGGTAGCTCCCTGATACTGAACTAACAAGTTATAGTCAACGGATTGTTCGATATCATTCTTAAGCGAAACCCGAAGCTGCGGGGCATTCGAATTGCCCGAATCCCAATTTCCTATTTCCGTCATAAGGTTTTCCTCATATGGATTAAAAATGGCTTGTAGATTAGCATCTTTGTAAGCATCGCTGTCTCTGCCCAACATTCCGCCGTAATGGTCATACAAATTTAGACTTATTGTCGCCGTTTCACCTTTTTTATTAATAGCTGTGCCGCTACTATAGGTAACATCACCAATTTCCATTTTTGTTACGAATGGCACATTTCCGAGAGTAAAGGTTTTTGTAAGGGAGATATGTGTATCGTTGAACCAGACAGTGACTGGCAACCTGGATATATTTTCTTGTTTTCCGGTTAAGGAGCTTGTATCGAGCTTCAATTGCAATGTGCCATCGGCTGACTTGCTAAGACGCGGATTTACGTCATTGTTATTACCAGCAACAACGGAATAAGATCCTGCCGAGAATGAAGCATTTTCACCATATTGGTTCGTCGCCTTGATCTTTACTACAATATTCTTGGCATCGGCGAGTACATCGCTTGTCGAAACGAAATCCAGCTTTTGCATAGTTTCATCTTGAGCTGTGAATGAAGCCGTAGCCTGGTCGATAGCAGATGCATCCAATCCGCCAAGAGTAACCGTATAATCCCCGCTCGATAGCTTCGTATCATTCAGTGTCAGTGTTGCCGACTTGTTGTCGGCGGCCCATACAGCGGTTGCGCTAATTGTCAAAGTACCTTTCTCAACAGTAAAGGTAGCTTTCGAGGTATCGACATCGCGATTTAACGTCACATCAATCTTTTGTGCGCCACTAGCTTTAACTGCCGTCAAAGAAACTTTGGCCGGCTGATTAGCGCTAAGATAAGCTTTCTGTCCCTCATATGCGCCTAATACCAGATCTGCACGTGTAGCATACTTTGAGCCTTCAGCTCCTTCCGAAAGCAGCTTAGCAGCTATAGCTTGTCCGATAGCGTCTTTATACCACGGAGTTAAAGTTACATCGATCTTTTTGCCCAAGCCCTTAACTAGAGCGGTCGCGAACTCCCCCAGAGTAACATTAGCGCCCGGATCAAACGTTGTCTCAGATTTACCGTCGATAAAACCCGCCTTTTTTGCAGCTTCAATATACGGTACCGCCCAACCGTTTGCTTTGTCGTCAGCTTTAACATCGGGGAAGCTAGAAAGTTTCAATGTATCGTCAACTTTTGTCCCAAAAATAAGAACGAGAACCTTCGCAAATTGGGCGCGCGTCATGTTTTCGTTAATACCAAAAACATCTGCCTCTGTACCTTCAAATATGCCGGCTTTTAACAAGGCGTCGATCTTAACCTTCAAATCGGCTTCTACATTGACCAGATCCTTAAAATCGGATGAAGATTTTATTGCCGTTGCCACTTTCCCCTCAATACTGCTAGAAGGTGTTATTGCGTCATCGGCATTTGCTACCGACGTTTGCAGAGTACATGCCAATAAAATGCATGCTATTAGCTTAAATTTTTTTCTCATTTTCTATTTTTCCTCCCCAATTGTATTTTCCTCAGTTTAGCTGTATATGTAGAATTTTGTTATGTACATACTGAATCTGAAATGTGCGATAATGAAGATAAACGTCTTCATTTTTATCAAATTATGAATTTCTTATGAACATGTTTTTTTTCGATCATCCATTCTATACTAGAAATGTATCAACGAAGTGTTCTAATTGCCCGTAGCTTAAAAACGGTTTTTCAGCGCCTCCCTCCTTGGATCGCGTTTTTATATAGGTTCCCGAATAGGGGACCTTTTTTTTGTTTAAAGGAAAGAATCCGTAGACACATATATCCACGGATTTATAGCAGTGCGATTATATTATTCTTCTAGACGATTTGCGAAATTTTCCTGGAGGAATTTTATACATTTTATTAAATATTCGGTACAATGATCTAGATTCCATGCCCACTCTTTCAGCCACTTGCTCTACTGTCATTCCCCCGCTCTCTAGTAAATCCTTGGCCTGTTCCAATTGGACTTTCAGAATATATTGATAAATGGTGTGCCCTAATTGGCTTTTGAAAAGTTTATTAAGATGCTGCGGTGTATAGCCGAATTCCTTAGATATATCTTCAAGAGTGAGCTTTCGTGAATAGTGTAAGTGGATATAATCCACTACCTTTTGAGTCGTAAATTCCGAATAAGGCTCCTTCATATGCAAGTTAAATAGTTGGAGCTTAATTTCCGCTAACATCGAATAAACGATCTCAGAGGACTTCAACGTACCATCTACGTCTTCATTTTCATATTTGCAGAGCATCTCTACTAATTCGAGGATACGTTTCTTTGAATGCAACAGAAACGGTCTCTGCAATTGTAAACGGAATTGTAATAATGCAGAAAAATAACAATCAAACCGAACAATAGCAAATTCCCATTGGCTGTCCAACGCATCATAGGTAAACTGGACATTTGGCATTATGATAACAGCTTGGCTGGGACTAAGAACGAATTCCGGTTCATCTTTAATATGAATTCTTCCCCTACCAGCTACACCGACGAAAATATGGAAGCTATCGTTGCCAGTAACATTAATATTTCTCATTGAAGGAAGTCGTAGGTACTCTACGGATCTTAGCCGGAATGGAAGTGTAAAAGAATTAAATATTTGCATAATAGTAACTCCCCCTTTTAACTCTGACTGCACTATTTTCAATGCATCAATTACTCTATCTATTACTCGTATTAACAAATACCCGGAACCAAAGTTAGCGCTTTCATTTTTGGCGATCCTATGTTTCTTTTCAGCATTTTGGGAAGTCCCTCCCACTTGTAATCATAACTCTCTCTAATCCCATCATAATCAAATTGAATGAACAGAACGAACTACGAAAACAAGTCATTCCTTTGAAAATCTATATACAATGCCTCTATTTTTCATACAATTCTCTAATTTCTTATTCAATTTTGGGTTTTGTTGCAAATAATAAAACTGCCAAGTATAACAAAAGACCATAATCTAATGTATTTAAAGTGCCTATCCCGGATGAAAAACGGAGAGATCGTCTTTTTGGAAGATAATGAATCAATTTTCTGGTGTTCTGGGATTGTAAGATACCCAGATGAAGAGTCGCCACTCGAAGTTGGTATTATAAGACTGTTGTCAATATCGAGCGTAAAATACACAAACAATTAATATTAGGATCTGGGATGACTATATCAGAAGAAGAATTACTAATATCAGTGGAAATATTAGAGATCAGATGAAACAACAGATGAAAGAAGATCCAGATAAACATTATTGGGTCACTTCTATATCAATAATGAAGGGAAGCTCGTCATCTCTTTTAATAAATACGAGGTAGCGCCTGGTTATATGGGGGGGGATTGAGTTTATTATTCCAACACTTTTGTAGAACATCCGATTGAAAGGCAACGAAGATTTCGGAAAAGCTGTCCGTGTGAGTGCTTAGGGAAAGGGAGAACTACGATAACTCTGTGTGGTGTCATATTTATTGAGAATTTAGTTGCCAAAAACATTTTTATATCAAGATCCGGTTTCACAATTAGTGAGAATTCGTTCGTTCGCGGTACCTCAAAGATACCTTAGTTTTCATAATTGTTGAGACTATCCGCAAATGAAACTTTGTATGTTTATTCATAGTAATGCATATGCGGAATTAATCCTGTTTTGGATTAAGCTTCCTCTGTGTGTATTCTTTTCCTAAAACAAAAAAGGAACACGATAGCCCATTGGGTTCGTGCTTTGGAATCTATATTTATATTTAAGCAATCAGACTATAATGTATGCTTCTTCTATTAATGTTTGCTATATTTAGAGATTCTATACGCAATTGAAACGGTAGAGTCCCAATGTACAGAACTCTTATATTGGTTTGATCCACAACCCGAGACAATAATGAAAAATGCTTCTGCATCATTCTATTTGATATTAATAGATTTTGTGAGTCATCGATCACTAGAATCAAGTATCGAGATAATGTTAATAATAGCTGAGCTTCCAATTCTAATGTAGTATTTCGTAGCGGATTAAGATCCATCTGTCGTAATAGAGATAATAAACTCTTTCTCACTACCACTACTAGGAACGTTAGTTAGTACTGCTGAATTAACATTAGTTATTCTATTGATATCCAGAATATCCATCAACAAACATAAAATCTGCTGGGGAAGTGTAAAAATTCTCAATTTCTGATTTTAGATTATTAAACATTCTTCTCATACATATTTCGATCATTAAATTCCACCATTTTACCTTATTGATCCACAATCACCATGTCGTCTGAAGAAAGATTCATAAGTGCATGCATAAATTGAGCTCATGCCGGAATGTAAGCATGCATTATTTGTAACTGTCCCTTTTTCTTACTAATCTTATAAACTTATGTGACTGCCAGCATCCCGATTTCTTATAGAGGCGACTTAACATGTGGAACAACAAATAAAGGATTCGTTTAAACATAAGCCCCCCCCTAATATTGGAACCTAATCCCGAACAATAACTTGATCATACCTTCGCTCCAAGATACCCGGAACCTCATATAGTAAATAAGAGAGACCGTTAACTTCTCCTCGAAACGAATCTGGAAAAGACAAATACTCATCTTTCGACAGGATTGGAAGTACAGATATATCACTGGACATTCCGCATTTAGTCTTCTTCAAATTAAAAGCTGATAGTATATTGTTTTCTATAAGAACAACCCGTTTATCTCTTTTATCATATAAGCAAAATTTCAAATGATTAGCCCTCCTTTTTCTTCTATTAAGCCATTCGGAATTTACATTTCGTTGTAGACTCTAGCTTTCAGACTAGGGTCTCTTTATGTTTCATCCCCAAAATAAGGCAAGAACAAACTTTCCTCTTGGCATTTTCAAATCACCCCAACAATCGCTGAGAAGGCGATTTTTTACTGCCTATCTCTTTAGTGGGGGGGGTATGACCAGGATTCCATTTCCCCGTTCTAGTGAAGCGTATCTGCAGTTTGTCGTCGAACAACTCAACCTACATTACGGAAACTCGAAAGCTCTTCTCCAGCAGTTCTATGCGGATCTCATTCTCTGGATCACGCCCTTATTAGATACTTCCCTTACGGCCTCTATCATGAAGAATCAGTATTCATCCGATCCCAGAGGCAGGAAGCCTCACGATCCCGCTGATCTCCTTCGCAGTTTACTTCTCATGAATAAACTGCATATCACAAAGGTTGATGAATGGGTTGAAAAACTGGCTACCATTCCGATCTACGCAATTCTCAGCGGCTTGCCACCGAATGCGACGCCCGGTGTCGGTACCTTCTACGATTTCTTCCGAAGGATGTGGCTTGCCACTTCTGCCCATCTTACCGGAAGGAAAAAACGCAAGCTCAAGAAGCCGAAAAGAAAGGGAAAAAGAATCAAAAACAAGAACCTGACAACCCTAGCATCACTGAAAGACTTCTCAATCGTATCCAGCGACAAGGACGAATTCACTATACGCCCAAAGCCCATGATCTCATGCAGCAGTTATTTCAAACGATGTTTGTTCTGCCTTCCGCTGCGAAAGGGCTGCTTGGTAACACTCAGTCATTCAGCGTGATCGCCGATGGAATTGTGCTCACTCCTTCGTTGATCGTTATGTCCTGTCCCACCAGCAGGTTCCCTCTTCAATTTGAATCATAGATAAAATTTTTGCGAAAAAACACTGTTGAATTTAAAGAATCCGACAAATCAACGACTGTAAAATATGATTTTTCCTGCAATACTATCCTGCAATATCGCAAAATAACCAAAAAAACACCGCTTATTTCCAATAAAGGAACCAAGCGGTAATTCATTGAGATTTCATTATTGTATTTCTCAAGACATTTTCCTTTGGCGTTACACCATTGTTTTATTTCAAGATCGCCAAGGCTACAATTGCAAGGTCTTCGATGCCAACCTTGCCGTCTTTATTCACGTCTGCTCTCGCATTCCAGCCAGGCTGACCTTGTTCAGTGCCATAAGCTGCCGCAACAATGGCAAGGTCACCGACCGAGACACCATTTCCATTAATATCTGCCGTTATTCTCTTGCTATCAAACAATTGAATTGCCGTTTCCAATGCTACTATCGCACTATCCACCTGCTGTTGAGTCGCGTTCGAATTATTCGCTATTGCACTAGCCGTATCGATAGCCGACTGCAATTGCGCTTTGGAGCCCATCGCATACAGACCGTCTCCATTGCCTTCCACAGCAGCATTGTGCTTGGACTGAGCCGTTCCGATCATGGCATTCAACTGCGACTTATCTACTGGTATAGCAGGTACAGTTATTTGTATCTCGCTGGAGGAACCGCCGACCTTCAGCTCATTCCCCTGTGCATTGGCAATCATTACATTGTCTACAGAAATTGTCCTATTGGTTGCCTGGGTTACAGATTTGGCCGTAAATTTGATTGCGAGCAAGTCACCTTGGGCGGGCACGTTCGCGCCCACGCTTGCAGCCACGATCCGGAGTTGACCCGGTGCTTTCTCCGTTTGATCGATGACTTGGAACCCGTCTTTCAGGGATGTCACCTTCTCGAATTGCACACTTGCAGGATCATACCGTAGTGTGAAATCTTGGGCGTACACTTGCTGATATACGCTTTGCGTAACGTCGGCCAGTCCCATCGTCAGTGTGAAGGGTTGGCCAGAATGTACCTGCTGTTCACCTGTAAATGTAGACTGAGGCATTGCAACCGGAAGCACCGGCGTGTTAAATTCCATTTCCGACAAACCGACATTTGATCCGCTTCCACCGGATACCTGGAATTTGACCCATGTCACCGTCTTCTCAGGGAAAGTTACAGAATAAGGACTCCTGTCATTCGGGATTCCTGAAACCGCCAAAGTGCTGCCGTCGCTGAACGTAAGCGTTCCGCCGGGTGCCCAATCCGTTAAATTGTACCGATCATAGAAGGTAATCTTGTTGATCGTTTGATTCGTCGTCCAATCCAGCCTGATCCATGGATTCTTTTCTCCCTTGGACACCCATTCCGATTCTTTGCTGCCATCGAACGCTTTGTCGGGAGAATTACTGGCACTGCCAGTCGATGAAGCGGTAGCTGTGGCGGTCCGCGTTGGGATCTTATTTACAGTAACGCTGATACTAGTTGTCAATTGCACATGGTTAGGGTTATCGATTCCAGCAGGCAAAGTAACGGTTCCCGGTATCGTGAAGGTCTGCCCCTTCGGTGAAGTCGGATCGTAGCTTGTGCCGCTTAAATTCCATGTCACGCTGGCAAGCATACTTCTGACATCGGTTACCAGCGATACAGTTCCTGGCAATCCAAGAGCCTCTGCCGTCTTTGCTGTTCCGACTTCAAGCCCTACAATCGCTGCAGGTGATGTTACGCTTACAAGTGTGATTCTGCCCTTCGGTTTCAACTCGTACGAAGAATTCGCTTTAGTGGCGAACGTGTAGACATCGCCTAAAGAATTGGTACTTTTTGTTGCTCCAACCAGTACTCCATCCTCATATACTTCCATCTCTTGGCCTTGCCATGGATTAAGGACTGCACAATCTTTCCCTTTTTCACTTAAAATTTTGACATAACTGGTTTGACCAAGCTCATTTTGATTCGCATCTACCAGGAATGCCCCTTTTGCACGCAATCTTTTAAAGCTTGCTTTTTGATCTTTGTACCAGTTTGCAAAGATATTCAGAAAACCTTCATTACTTTGCAATAAAGAGTCTTGAATAACACCTAGAAAGTTGCTTGTGCCAATATCGCCAGTCGTATTATTGCCCCTTATCCCAGACCAATCACCTGGACTCGGATTAATAGAGCCATTTTTTATCCGAGTAATAATTTTATTGATGTCATAACCTAAACGAGTAGCACTATTTAATCGTCTTGCAGATCCATTATTATCCGTTACATTTAAATAGTTCATATATTTCTCTTTTTGATCTGCAGGAGTGCTCATGCCGGCCGCATCAAAATAATAAACGCTCATAATAGTAACCGGATTGCTGTCAAAAGTATTACCAGCATTTCCTTGGGTTCTGCCTTCTTTATCGCTAACAATCACTTTGCCATTATATAAGAAAGTCGGCTGCGGGCTCATATTGTCAACAATATTTTGCCATACCGGTATTTTATCTGAATCAATGCCAAGGTCTTTCGCTGCAGCTATGGCATTTTTAAGAATATATACACAGGCATCAATATCCAAAATCGTATTTCTTCCCGCTACCCCTTCATGAGTAGCGCCATAGACGACATATTTGCCATTCTCCAATGTCACGTAATTTTCCCAGAAAGTTGCCACTGATTTCAGCATTGGATATAAGTGATTGCTCAAATAGTCTCGATCTTGATTATATTGCCACATCTTGACCAGCGGCATTAATACATAACTTGCCTCCGACGGTTGATTCCAGTAATCAATCTTATTGTTATTCTGCTCTGTCGAAGAGCCCCAAGGACCGATATGGGTTGGAAATATTGCTCCGCCATTAATACCTTGCGTAAATTGAGGCCTGCCTGTCCCATCAATGAGCCAATTCAAATCTTGTACAGAATTTGAACGTCTTTGTGCATCAGGCCAATACTCGTCCAATACATTGGCAAAATTCTGAATACCTTCTAATCGGTTGGCTGCTACAAGCGGATGTATTTGGCGTTCCATATCCGCATTCGTGGTATAATCTCCATCCCAGGCCGGATAATTATTTGCTGTCCACGGAAATAAGCCTGGGGGAAGTCCAGCATTATTCTCACTTGAAGCAGAAACAGCACAGCCTAACCTATACAGTAAACCGTAGTACATTCTTTCCACTTGTGCATCTTGAATGCTAATATAAGATTTCAACCAATATTGCTTCCAGTAATCGCGATGCGCTTGATTAGAGGTTGCAAGCGAATCAGTCGTACTCCTGGAATCAACTTTTGCTTTTGCCTGAGCGATTGATGCAGCCATAGTATTGGTAGTGCCGTCTTGTTTGCCTCCTTCAACGGCCGAAACCATGGTAATTGTTTGATTGGCAGGCAATGTAAACATAGATTTATTCGTTTTTGTATCTATATTTTTTACAGTTACAGCGATATTATCAATAATCTTGGACGCCATGGATACATTCACGGTCCAACCGCTCCATGTTCCTGTGCCGAAAAGACGGCTCGATGGATTACTGATGCCGGCCTTGGATGCAATCATCGTATTACCGTCAACGCTCGCGTTAGTGTTTTCATTAGCTGTCCACGCCGAAACCTCCATTGGAATTGGAGAATTAGTCGTATTTGTGATTTCTGTTACAATCATATTTTCTTTTGCAGATAGCCATGTCCTGGTTTTAAAACCCTCCTCCGACTGTGCCAGTACCTCTGCATTTTTCATATCTTGTTCATAACGAAACTCTGAGGAAGCGGTAGAAACAGCTTTTGGTTGTTCATACAATCCCAAACCGTATAATCTTACTGTATTTCCAGTACCTTGCTCAGCTTTTGTAACTAACACTCGGACATATCTTGTATGAATGGAACTGGTCAGGTTTCGGTCCGTTATGGCAGCCGTGTTTCCTGTTACAGCATCTGCATCGATCCAATCTGAATCCGTCGCTCCCTGAGGATTAGCTTGAGTTGTATATTGCAGCTTAAAATCTTTCGTATTCATGGTAGCGCTTTCTCCGCCTGCCTGAGCATGCTTGACAACCCAACGGGAGATATCTTTTGCTTCTCCAAGATCGACCACTGCCCAATAGGTAGTGGAATTGTTATTCGTTGCCGGGGTTGAACACCATTTGGTATTATCCAATCCGTCAACAAGCTTAGGACCATCCTGACTACTATTCACAGAGCCAAATACAGTAACGTTCTTTTGAAGGGCCAGATTGTCCCCCTCACCCGTTTTGATGGTTAATCCACCGAACGTCGTGTACTGTTGACCATTATTTGTAGGGCGGTCTCTCCACATATCGCTTCTTGAAATATAAATATTTTGCGCTTTTCTGTCTCCCGCCATAAAAGCAAGTAGAGTGCCATTTCCCATTAAGGGACCATCCGGGCTATATTGGCTATCCCAAGGCGAACCCAGCTTCGTATCTCTCGTATAGATGCCTTTATAACCATCCAATTTCCCGGACAACTCTGTCCATTCATCCGTAGTTTGTGCAGCATAAGCCTTTGGTGATGCAAATGCACCACTCATGAATATGCTTGATGCAGCTATGCAGGTAACCATAAAACCCGAAATAACTTTTTTCGTTCTCAACATTTCGAATCTCTCCCTTCGTTTTTTAACCCCAATACAAATTTTCTGTTAATAGGGTATTTCTTACTAGTGCTTATGAAATGGACTGTGCCAAGCCATTCCCCCTTTCAAAGAGCAAATTAACCACACGAAAATTAACCGCTTACAATCTTTGTTGTTAAATTTCTTGAATTAGAGAAATGAACTCTTAATTCAAGAAACAAGTCATTAATCTTCAATACACAATCCGCACATGCAGCATATGCCCGTAAGTTGAAATTTATCCAGCCCGACCCCTGGGCTTTTCCAGAAGCCCAAATCAATTTGAATCATATATAAAATTTTCGCAAGTAACCACTGTCGAATTTAAAGAATCCGACAAATCAACGACTGTAAAATATGATTTTTCCTGCAATACTGTCCTGCAATATCACAAAATAACCCAAAAAAACACCGCTTATTTCCAATACAGGAACTAAGCGCAATTCATTAAGATTTCATTATTGTATTTTCAAGACATATTCCTTTGACGTTACCCCGTACTTTTTTTTGAAAAGCTTATAAAATAACTTTCATTCTCCATTCCGATCTTCTCAATGATCTGAACAGTAGTAAAGTTCGACTGCTCCAGCAGCTCTCTGGCTTTTTCCAATCGGACACCGTTAATATATCCGCAAGTGAGACCGACATATTTTCTGATGACCTTAGCTTGTAAAAGAGTAACAGCCACGAATGGAATTGAATGCCCATCGTGGCTGTTGCTTTATGTTATAAGGTGAAAAGTAACAGGTTACACTATTCTACTGGTAATTAAGTCTTCTGGAAAGTCAAAAGTTGGACAAAATTTGCTTAAATTCTGCATTCGAGACAAGCCATATAAACGACGAAAGGGGGAGCTTAGCTCCCCCTTTTCAATACCGATTAATCCTCAATTTCTCTAATGCGATAACATCAAGTTACCATTCAACATTGCATGTGGTTGTTCTATTGCAAGATTGCTTTGGCCACAATGGCAAGGTCTGTAATGTCAACTTTGCCGTCATGGTTGACATCCGCTTTCTCATTCCAGCCAGACTGACCTTGTTCAGTGCCATAAGCTGCCGCAACAATGGCCAGGTCACCGACCGAGACACCGTTTCCATTAATATCTGCCGTTATTCTCTTGCTTTCAAACAACTGAACTGCTTCTTCCAATGCGGCTTTCGCATTATCCACCTGCTGCTGAGTCGCGTTTGAATTATTCGCTATTGCACTGGCCATATCGATAGCCGACTGCAATTGCGCTTTGGAGCCCATCGCATACAGACCGTCTCCATTGCCTTCCACAGCAGCATTGTGCTTGGCCTGAGCCGTTCCGATCATGGCATTCAACTGCGACTTATCTACAGGTGTAGCAGGTACAGTTATTTGTATCTCCCGGGAGGCACCACCGACCTGCAGCTCATTCCCCTGTGCATTGGCAATCACAACATGATCAACAGAAATTGTCGTATTGGTTGCCTGGGTTACAGATTTGGCCGTAAATTTGATTGCGAGCAAGTCGCCTTGGGCGGGCACGTTCGCGCCCACGCTGGCAGCCACGATCCGAAGTTGACCTGGTGTTTTCTCCGTTTGATCGATGACTTGGAATCCGTCTTTCAGGGATGTCACCTTCTCGAATTGCACACTTGCAGGGTCATACCGTAGTGTGAAATCTTGGGCGTACACTTGCTGGTATACACTTTGCGTAACTCCGGTCAGTCCAACCGTTAGATCGATCGGTTGCCCCACATTAACATTTGTTGACCCGGTTATAACAGCTTGAGGCATTTCAACTGGTTGAAATACATTGATCTCCGCAGCACTTGCAAACCCACCAACTCCAGCAGTTGCTTCGAGCTTGACATAGGATGCATTTGTCGAAGTAAACGTTGCATATTTCAACGCACTGTTATTATCCCAACTTCCGCTTGCAACCTTGGTGAAGGTCACCCCATCCGTACTTACATACACGTTATAGGCTGTAATAATTCCGTTACTCCCTGATTGTCTTGGCAAGTACGCGACTTTATTGATATTGTAGGTTCCTCCAAGGTTTAAGGTAATCGATTGGGGGAGAACGTCGGATTTATTCCACTTTGTATGCCACAGCGTGCCTGGTTTTCCGTCAATCGCCATGGAGGCGGAGTCGTTTTCTCCAGCCGTTTCCTGACTTGTCGCTGTTGCCGTCATTTGGGATGAAGGGATCTTATTTACAGTCACGTTAATACTTGTTGTCAATGGCACGTTGTTGGGATTCAGAATTCCGGAAGGCAGAGTTACGATTCCTGGTACTGTGAAGGTCTGTCCCATCATGATAGTTGGATCATAGCTTACATTGGAAAGATCCCATACGACAGCTGCATTCACATTTTTCCGATCCGTAACTAGCTGCACATTGGCAGGCAAACCTAACGCTGCTGCCGTCTTTGCCGTGCCTATCTCTAGACCTGTGATGTTAGTCGGTGCGGTGATACTAACGAGCTGCAGCGGGGACAATCCTCCTGCTGGCTTCAACTCATAGGAAGAATTCGCTTTGGTCGGCACCGTGTAGAGAGCGCCTAGATTGTTCGTGCTCTTCGTTGCGTTAATCCGCACGCCATCTTCATAGACTTCTACCTCTTGTCCCGGCCATGGATTCAACACGGTGAGATCTCTTCCCTTTTCACTAAAAATATTAACATACGTTGTTTGCCCATACTCATTCTGTTTGGCATCCACCAAAAATGCACCTTTAGCTCTCAAACGCGTAAATTCAGCTTTCTGATCATCATGCCAGTTCGCAAACACATGGATGAAGTCTTGATTACTCTGTAACAAGGAGTGAGTGATTGTATTATAAAGATTGGAATTATTAACAGTACCACCTACTGTATTGTTATTACGGATACCAAGCCAATCCCCAACCGGTTGATCAATAAGCTTAGTCAAAAAATCTGTAATAAAATTGATGTCATAACCGATATTGGTTGCAATCATTGCGGAACGGTCTTCTTTATCATTGTTAGCATTCCAAGGAATCACATATTTAACGTAATTCTTCGTGTATTCTAACAACTCAGATTCTGTAGCCATTCCAACAAGATCATACATATAGGTTGTATGGATAATTGGAACGTTTTTTCCGTCAGGATTTTGTCCATCTGCCATCGTAAAGGTCATTTTACCGGCACCAGGTCTACCTGCTGGTATTTTAGCTGTAGGAAGTGGAGATAGCTTATCATGAAACTCCTGCCACTTAACACGCTTATCAGCATCTACACCAAGCTCTTTACTTGCTTTAATCGCTTTCTCTAATACATAATATACAGATGCCAGATCCATGAACGAGTTCTTATACAAAGTACTTCCTTCTACAGTAGACCCGCCAATAATGTACTTACCCGTATTCTTATCAAGTATCGCATAATCCTCAAAGAACTCTGTTAAATCAACAAGTTTAGAATACAAGCTGTCCTTTAAGTATTCATCATCGTAAGTATATTCCCAATATGTCACCATTGGAACTAACCCTAAAGTTGCACTAGCTACAGAGCTAAAAAAATGATTATTTTGAATTTTCGGGTCATAATCTCCTCTTCCCCAAGGCTGAATACCGACAGGCATCAGTACTCCCCTTATTCCCTTTGTAAATTTAGGATACCAATTGCTGTTACCTATAAGAACATTCAGCTGATAAGGATCCGATGCAAATTTCCGTCCGACTTCCCAGTACTGATCAATTAAATTAGTATAAGTCTCTATATACCCTAGTCGATTAGCCTCAACTGCAGCATCAGGTGCACGCTGAACATCTGCATTCAACATGTAATTATCCCAGATTGTTTTAAGAGAAGCTGACCAAGGAGCGTTACCTCCTGCAAATACGCCTGCACTGTTATCACTTTTAGCTTGCAAAGCCGCTCCAGTTATATACAGCTGTCCGTAATATACTCGTTCTAATGTAGAGGATTCGTCGGCCAGTTTAATGTACGATTTCAACCAGTAGTCTTTCCACCATTCTAAATGCTTTTGCTCGATATCTTGCAGTTTCTTCTCAGTACCGATGGATAGTACATGCTCTTTGGCATCCTCTAGTGAAGTCGTGGAGTCTTTGCCTCCCTCAATTGCAGCAATAACGGTTACTGTTTCACCAGCAGCCAAATCAAACTTGGCCATACTTGTTTTATCACCAACGATACTTAATTCCGGATTTTTCCCCATTACTTTCAATGCAGTGGAAATATCCACAAAATCATTGTATCTTTCATTAACGAAGTGTTTCGTTCCCGTAATCAGCTTATTATCTGAGTCCAATGCTACACTATAAGAAGTCTTAGGGAAGAACTTATCAGCCATAACAACAGAAGCACCTATCTCCATGTTTTTATCAGTCGTATTCGTGATTTCAGTAGAGATTAGATTTTCTGTAGCAGATAACCATGTTTTCGTTTCAAAGCCTTTTTCCGATACTGCCTTTACTATGCCATCCTTCATGCTTTGATCATATCTAAACGGATTACTTCCTCCTCCTTCATCTATTCTTTCATAAGTAATACTACCATATGCAGTAGGATGTGTTCCTCCGGATGTTTGATTAGTTTCAATTGCATCTGGTCTAGAAATATAAATTTGCTGCTTATTCTTATCTCCACCCATAAAGGCGAGCACGGTCCCATTGCCCATCAAAGGTCCATCTGGTGTAGCACTAGTGGTGTTGCTGATTTTCGGAAGCGCTGTATACGTTACAGGATATTTGTCCAAAATGTTACTTACTTCTGTCCATTCAGCATCAAGCTTTGTATTTGCATCCTGTGCAGGTACGCTAGCCTCAATTTTTGGAGGTAATAACATACTTGTTGCAACCATTGACATCACAATAAATGCGGATACATACTTTCGGATTTCAATCATTTTTGTTTCCCCTTTCAATCATTGTTTTTATCTTAACGACTTTGTATCTCCATTCATTCTCTTTATTTTTCTATCCATTGCGAAATAAAGAGAATGATGCTGGAAGTATACAAAGCCACTATGATAACTTTTCATAATTATTCTGCAGACTTATTCAATCTACACGTTTCAACCTAATTAACCAGCTTTGAAAGTCTCCTTGAAGTAACGGGATATCGATACCGTTATACATGAGCTCATCCCCACCAAGCTGTTCTTCCGTTTCAATTACTATATAATCTGCATTTGCATCAAGTCCTTTAAGCTGCAGCTTCTCAAATGGCTCATGCGGTACAGCTAAAACACGGCTGTATACAACCATCGCTTCTCTTTGATCTTCGCTTACAAACATCCATGCAGCCTCGTTGCCTTCAAACGGACTTAACAAACGATAGTAATTACCAAATTGAACTAATTTACGAATTTCCTTATATAGAGCAACCTGTTGTTTAGCAAGCTCCATTTCTTCATCGGTAAATTGAGACAAATCCAGCTCGTAACCGAAGTTGCCAGACATTGCAACGTCACCGCGCATTTTCAACGAGGTTGAGCGATCGATTTGATGGTTTGGTGATGCTGAAACATGCGCTCCCATGGAACTGATAGGATAGACAATACTTGTCCCATACTGAATTTTCAAACGTTCGACGGCATCAGTATTATCACTCGTCCATGTTTGCGGCATATAGTAAAGTATGCCTGGGTCGAAGCGGCCACCACCACCGGAACAACTTTCAAATAAAACATGTGGAAACTTAGTTGTGATCGTGTCCAGCACCCGATAAAGTCCAAGCATATAACGATGAGCAGTTTCCCGCTGACGATGCGGCGGTAATAATACCGATCCAATCTCGGACATATTGCGATTCATGTCCCATTTCACATATGAAATTGGTGCACTACTCAAAATGTTGGACACCATTTTGATAATTTCATCACAGACATCTTGACGAGTGAGGTCAAGGATCAGTTGGTTACGCCCAAGTGATCGCGCTCGCTCTGGTACATGAATACACCAATCTGGATGGTTACGGTACAAGTCACTGTCAGGCGAAATCATTTCAGGCTCAAACCATAATCCAAATTCCAAATCAAGCTTGCGAACTCGATTTGCCAAATCTTCCAAACCGTCAGGCAACTTCTCGCGATTGACAAACCAATCACCTAAGGAGCCGCGATCATTATTACGCTTACCGAACCAACCGTCATCTAAGACAAACAATTCAATCCCGAGCTCTTTACCGACTTTGGCAATCGCTTCAATCTTCTCTGCTGTGAAGTCAAAGTACGTGGCTTCCCAATTATTCACAAGAACAGGACGTGGCTCATCCCGAAATTTCCCCCGACAAATACGTGAGCGGTACAACTTGTGATACGTACGCGACATGCCACCAAGGCCTTGGGAAGAATAAACAAGCACCGCTTCAGGTGTTTGGAACGCTTCGCCAGAATCAAGATGCCAGCTAAAATCAAATGGATTAATACCAATCGATACACGAGTAGTGTCGAACTGATCAACCTCAGCCTGAGCGACGAAATTCCCGCTGTATACTAAATTAAATCCAAACACATCACCGTAATCTTCAGTGGCATCCTTTGCTAGTAGTGCAATGAAAGGATTGTGATGGTGTGAGCTAGAACCACGGCGACTTTCAACGGATTGCATTCCTCTCATCAACGGTCTGAGTTGCATGTGGCGTTCACGTGACCAAGAACCGGCCAAATCTAGCATATTAAATCGATTATGAGGAAAATCTACGCTGGCGCTAAGCACTCGTAGCAACTTGAGTGGTGCTATACCTTCGTTAATAAAACGGACTGAACGTGTAATGGCATCATACTGTGCAAACGCCGTATAAGAAAGGATTACCTTCAAACCAATTAATTCATCGCGAAGTGTGATTTCTAGTGTTTCCGCTTCACTGTCCTGCTCTACATAAGTTGCTGGCAGACCTTCAAGTTGTGGCTTGCCGGACACAATTTCATGTGATTCATATCGTAAATCACTAATTGTGGTCCCATTCTCCAATTGAACTTGGTATGCTGGCACTCGAAGATCTCCGTTTCCGTATGCAGGATATTCAGTTGGACATGAATCAAGACTAAATTTCCCGTCCATTCCTACTACAGTTGGAGAAAACACGGTGTGATCCAAATAACGAATTTCTTGAGCACGGCCGCGAAGCTTACGTCCCCAGTAAAAATGCGACAGATAACCACTATCTAAAATTTTAATCATATAGCTCGTTTGATTCGCTTGTAGATGAAACACACGAGTAGATGCATTATACGAAATACTCATGAAAGTGCCTCCGTAAAAAATATGACTTAAAAGAGCTTAGAAATTAAACGACTTCAATTGTTATGCTAGCCGCTTTAAGCGCAGTTGACGTGGGTGTAAGCTCGATTTCCCCATTCTCTTCACCTGCTTGAATAATTGCTAAGCAATGTCCATTAAATGCTCGTCTACTGCTTGCTTTATCTGGCTCGTGACTGCTTGAATCCCCATTTCCTACTCCTAATATTTGTCCAGAACCCTCGATCGTAAAGCGAATTTCATTATCCGCTGTCGGAACAACATTCCCTTTATTATCCACTACAGTAACACGCACCATGACAACATCCGTTCCGTTTGCATGAACAATTTGCTTATTCACTGTTAATTGAACTGCTGCAGCATGACCTACTGTAACAACTGTTTTACGTGTTACTTCCTTGCCTCCGATATTGCCAACTGCGACAAGTTCACCCGGCTCATATACGACATTCCAAACGGTACGATCATTGCGATCAACTATTTTCTCGCCCAAGCCTTGTCCATTCAGCAACAGCTCTAGCGATTCACAGTTGCTATAGGTCCAAACCTCGATCTCCTGTCCTTCGAATTGGTCTACACCATGCCATCTCCTTTCATTGAGTCCTTTAACCGCAAGTTCATTAAGCGCTTACAAATATTGTTAATTAAGCTTCTTGAATTAGAGAACTATACCCCAAATTCAAGAAACTAATCTTCAAATTAGAACGAAGTGATTGTGCAGACCGAATCAATAAGCCCATGGGAAGTTGATTTTATGACGATTTCTCCCGCTTCTTCTAAAGATTGAATGATCAGCAGACAACTGCCGTTGAAAGCTTTCCTTTGATTCGCTTTGTCAGGTTCGTGACTGCTTGGATTTCCATTTCCTACGCCCAAGATGTTCGCATTCCCTTCCATAGAGAAATGCAATTCGTTATCAACTGTAGGCACGACTCTTCCATGAGCATCCACCACATACGCTCTCATAACGGCTACATCACATCCATCGGCTTGAATTTGGGTTCGATCAGGCACCAATTTTACCGCATACGGTGCATCTGTAGTCGCGGCAACTTTTCGCGCCGCCTCCGTAGAACCGTTTCTGCCGATGGCTGTAAGCTCACCCGGTTCATAGCTTACTTTCCATTCCAAATGTGAAGCGCGCGGCATCTCTTGTTCGCCTAAGCTCTTTCCATTCAAAAACAATTCTATGCGTTCGCAATTGCTATATACCCATACATCAATGATCTGACCTTCCCTACCCGGCCAATTCCAATGAGGCATGATATGTACCATCGGCTCATCCGTCCATGCCGACTTTAAATAGTAATAGTTATCTTTGGGAAAGCCGCACGTATCCATCACGCCAAAGTGTGAGTTGATGTTTGGCCATTCATAAGGCGTTGGCTCGCCCCTGTAATCAAATCCTGTCCAAATGAATACACCTGAAAGGAATGGATTTTCGACTACATCACGCCATGCTTTCTCCACCGAACAGCTCCACTCAGGAATATGAATGCCGTATTCCGGACAATAACCTTGAATGTCGTCTCTTTCATAAATGCCTCGGGTTACCGTGCAGCTTGCGCTTTCACTTCCCAGCATGATTCGGTTAGGGTACTTTTCATGGTCGCGTATATCCTGATCTTCACGCTGACCGTAGTTATATCCTACGATATCGACGCCATCGCTGTATCCGCCGTCATTCCATCCATGATTCATAGCTGCTAGCGTCGGTCTTGTCGGATCTATACTGCGCGTAATCGAAGCCAAGGTTTTGACCATTCGTGCTCCCATAATGGTCCCTTCCAATATTTCCTCATTTTCCAAACTCCAAATGATGACTGAAGGGTGGTTGCGGTCCCGATAAAGCAAATGCTTCAATTCTTCAATCCCTGAAGGAGAAACATCCAGCTTCCTGTTCTCGTCCACAACCAGCATGCCCATCTGATCGCATAGATCCAGAAGCTCAGGCGTTGCCGGATGATGAGCGCTTCGATACGCGTTGCAGCCCATCTCTTTAAGCAATCTGAGCTTGTAGGCAATGAGCTGATCAGGCAGCGCCACACCGACGCCGGCAAAGTCCTGATGATTGCAGGTACCTTTAATAGGATAATGCTTCCCGTTCAGGAAAAAGCCTGCATCCGCTTTGAATTCGATTGTTCGAATACCGAAGATTGTCCGATACGTATCCCGAAGCTGATCTTCATCGTAGACTTCCGACATGACATAATATAAGGATGGCGACTCCGGCGACCAGAGCGCCGGTTTATCTATGCGTACAAAGTGCTCGAAAACTCCTTGCTGCTGGAATGAGATTTCCATGCTACTTGCGCTTTCGCCAACTATTTTTCCATGAATATCGTAAATTTTCGTTACGAGCCTGCAAGCTTTTGCGGCATCATATTCATTTCTCACGGTAGTGACAATAGCAATTCCCGCCTGCTCTTCGCTAACCTCTGGCGTCGTCACATAAGTTCCATAGCGCTCTACATGAAGCCGATCCGTTACGGTTAACCACGTATGACGGTAAATCCCGGCGCCCTCATACCACCAGCCTTCATAATCGCGCGCATCCACTTTGACAAAAACAACATTTTTCCCTTCGCTTCCATAACGCGCGATATCCGAAATATCATACGTAAAGCCTGTATAGCCGCTTGCATGGATGCCGAGCAGATGACCGTTCACCCACACCGTGCTGTTACGGAACACACCGTCAAACTCCAGCGAAATTTTCTTGCCTTCAAGCTCTTGTGGAATGTCGAATACTTTCCTGTAACACCCGACTCCCGCAGCCAGATAGCCATGACTTTTGTGGTGTTTGACTTTGCCTCCATCATTCAGATAGTCGCCCTCTACACACCAATCATGAGGCAGGACGACCTCCTTCCAGGCTGCTGGATCAATCTGCGAGCTTTCCCTTTCATCAAAGTATGCGATCTTTAGCCATTCGCCGTCTTCGATATCCTCGCAATCGGTCAAGCCCCCTGTCATACCTCCTTTAACGGCATGCATGATAGGCAAATCCCCTAGATGGAACTTCCAGCCTTTATCAAAATTTTCCTTCAGTCTATTAATGTCAGTCATAGTTTCTCTCCTTGTACTTCTTAACTTAAATGAATAGAGAATCTGAATTTGGCATTGTCTTCAAACCACATTGGAAAATTCGTTCCCCACACATTATTGTGCAAATTAAAGTGCATGCCTCCATCCAAAGGAGCAAAACTATTGTCGAATTGCAGCACCCTCTTCTCGCCAGGCGATAATAAAGGGGCATCCAACGTTTCCAAGCGAACTTCGCCATCACTTCCACGGTAATAAACGCCTGAATTGACAGCATGCAGATTGCGGTTTCCATTTTTTACAACCTCAAGCGGAGACATCAGTTGGCCCATCTTATCCATTTTCCACAAATTCGGATTATCGACGTTCAACCCCAATGAGAACCAGCTTGCTTCTGGTAAACGGTTAGCCTGCTTATTTCCCCTCAACCTTCAATCAGTGTATATTCATTGAACCTATTTACCGTTTGCGGCTTTCCAATCGTCAATTTGCTTTTGAGCATCTGTAATCATCGCGTCCAAACCGGCTGCTTTCAGTTTATTAACCAGCTCCGGAACTGTTTTTTCAGGATCCTGAGTACCTGTGTAGATAATCGGCAGATACTCATTCATAATCGCATTGATCTGTGCATTCTCTTTTTTCATGGCATCTGCATTGTACAGGAAACCAAGAAGCGGCGACGCTACAGAATCGTTATTTGCCTTTTTCATTTGCTCCCATGTATCCGCCGGCTGGCCTTTTTGTACATATGCATTGAACCAGCTGCCGAATTCCCATGCATTGCTCGGATTGTATGCGGAGTCTTTGACAATTTCAACAGTGTTAGCATCTACTTTGGTATAGTGAGTGCCTTCAATTCCATAAGTAAACAGATTATAAAGATCTTTATCCGAGAACAATAGATCCAACAGCATCATGGCTCTTTCTGGGTTTTTACTGTTTTTATTTATGCCCGTCATTGCGGCAATTACAGCGCCTGTATTTACGAATTGTGGAACGGGTTTTCCTTGAACGACCGGGTATCCTAATTCAGTGGCTGCGCCCGCTTCACTTCCTGGACCATATCCACCTGTCATTACTGCATATTTGCCAGTCTTACCTTCCGCCTTCGCATCTTTTAACGAAGCGGCATCTTTGCGGATGTAACCTTTTTGGTACCACTCTCTGAACATCTTGGCTTGTGCCATAAACTCTGGACTTTCCACCAAGTCGAATACCTTTAACGATTTATCGGCGAAATGAACGCCAAGCGGATTTACACTGTTTCCTTGTACCTGATCAAGCGTCATGCCTTTTTCATTATCGCTCAAATCATACATATTCGTAATATTGCCAGTTGCCAAAAAAGGTGTAACGCCCGACTCACCTTGTTTTACTTGATCCAGGAAAGGCGTAATATCGGCGTACTTCTTAATTTTTGATGTGTCCAGGGTGTACTTGTCAGCAAGATCCTTTTTAATGTTCAAACCTCTACCGATCGCATAGATCTGATAATTCAATACGCCATACGTTTTTCCGTTTACTTTTGCCGCTGGCCAATATTTCTCCGGAACCTGTTCCAAGATATGTTTGCCGTATTTTTGCAGCAAATCATCTAATGGGAGCAAAGCGCCTTTGGATACGTTTTGTGTATAGTTGTTTGCCCAAGATGATGTAAATGCCAGGTCATACGGCTCCCCGGAAGAGACGATGACATTCATTTTTTGATCGTACGCACCCCAATCAATCGTATTGATCGTTAAGGTCGTATTGATTTTTTCTTTTAAAATTTTATTGATCGCATCTGTAACGACTTGCTGATCTTTTTGAGGCGTCCCTACGACATACCAAGTCAAATTAACAGGTGCCAGAGTCTTATTATCCGTTGTAGGCGCTTGAGTCGACGTACCAGGTGTAGCCGTATCTGTTTTGGCAACATTAGAACCGCAACCGGATAATACAGCAGATGCCAGCAGCACAGTAACCATAAGAAAGCCTGCCGATCTTGTAATTTTTTTGTTTTTCATTCTTGAACCCTCCTGATTTTCTATTATTTATTATTGAATACTGTTTCCAGTATCACAACCTGATATGAACTCACCCTTTTACAGAACCTACGGAAATTCCCCGGATAAAAAATTTATTAATGAATGGGAAGACGAACATCATAGGACCTGCAGCTAGCACACATATAGCCATTCTAGCTGACTGATCCGGCATGACCACTCCCTTTAATAACCCCATTGAAGCTGCCACAGAGCTTCTGAGGTAATCCGCATTGGACATAATCCTCCACAACAAGAACTGAAGCGAAACAAATTTACTGTTCTGAATAAACATTAGACTTAAATAATAGTCATTCCAGTACATGAGCATAATAAATAGCGCCACGGTAACAATACCCGATATCGTCATAGGAACAATGATGCTGAAGAATATGCGGTATTCGCTGGCGCCATCCAGCTTGCACGATTCAATAATGGTTGGTGAGATGTCGGACATATACCCTTTCATAATCAATACATTCATGGGTACGATCAGATAAGGAACAATTAAAACAAATATGGTATCCGACATATGTAGAAATTTGGATATAATAATATACCAAGGAACTAATCCGCCGCTGACCAGCATGGTCAAAAACACATAAAACGAAGTTTTCTGCGCATACGCATAATCTTTTCGCGACATGACATAGGCTAACATTGCGGTCATGACTGTACTAATGATCGTGCCCACGATACAGACAAATATAGTAACTCCATAAGAGGTCAAAAGTTGATCCGGACTTGCAAAAATAAAGCGGTAAGCGGCAAAGTCGATTTTTTGCGGAAGCAAGCTGTACCCATATTGCATAATGTTTGCATCGCTGGATAAAGATACTGAAACCACAAGAATTAATGGAAATATACAGAGCACTGCAAAAGCAATCAAAATCAAATGCGATATCGATTGAAATATCGAAAATCCTCGATTAACGGAACTATTCATACAAACCCACCTTAAAATACAGAATTTTCAGAGTCGAATTTTCGAATGAGCCAATTCACAAATATAACCAGAACAAGACCGACGACCGATTGATACACCCCTGCAGCCGAAGCCATTCCGATATCACCCAGCGATTTTAATGATCTGAACACATAAGTATCGATAACGTCTGTCGTAGGATACAGCAGCGTAGTATCTCTTGGAATTTGATAAAACATATCAAAATTGCCTACAAAGATTTTCCCGACCTGCGTCATTACCATGATCACGATAAGCGGCTTTAATAACGGAATTGAAATATCTTTGATTTGATGCCACTTGTTAGCGCCATCAACTCTTGCCGCTTCGTAGTATTCATCATTAATCCCTAAAAGGCCTGTGTAATAGATGATTGTAAAATATCCAGCGTTCTTCCAAACATAGGTGAATACCAGCAGTGGAGGCCAATATTTCGCATCGTTATACCAAAGAACCGCTTCCTTCCCGAACATATGGAGAATGGCATTTACAAATCCGTTTTGCATATCGAACAGGGCCAAGAAAACGTAGCTGACTACGGTAAAAGAAAGAAAATAAGGCAGGAACAAAACCGTCTGATAAAATTTGACGGATGTTCGTCTCATTTCATTCAGCATTAATGCGAAGGCAACAGCCACGATCAGTAAGACAACAATAAAGGCCAGATTATATCCTACTGTATTTCTTGTAATACGGAATGCATCTTGCGTGAACAAATATTTAAAGTTATCGAGCCCTACCCAAGGGCTATCCCAGAAGCCCAAACCAATTTTATAATCCTTAAATGGCAGCAGCAGACCATATAAAGGCATATAACTGAATATGAATAAAAACAGCACGCCCGGTAAAGATAAAATAAATAATTGTTTGTTTCTCATAAATGTCTTAATAAAACTTGTTTGCATCAATTGTGCTCACTCCTTTGTTGATCGTTATGTCCTGTCCCACCAGCAGGTTCCCTCTTCAATTTGAATCATAGATAAAATTTTCACGAAAAAACACTGTCGAATTTAAAGAATCCGACAAATCAACGACTGTAAAATATGATTTTTCCTGCAATACTGTCCTGCAATATCGCAAAACAACAAAAAAACGCCGCTTATTTCCAACACAGGAACTAAGCGGCGTTTTTTTAAGATTTCATTACTGTATTTTTCAAGACATATTCCTTTGGCGTTACCCCGTACTTTTTTTTGAAAAGCTTATAAAAATAACTTTCATTCTCCATTCCGATCTTCTCAATGATCTGAACAGTCGTAAAGTTCGACTGCTCCAGCAGCTCTCTGGCTTTTTCCAATCGGACACCGTGAATATATTCCGCAAGTGAGACCGACATATTTTCTTTGAATATTTTCCCAAGATGTACAGATGACATTTTGAGAATTTCTGCGACAAGCTGCAAGCTCAAGCTCGGATCGGAATAGCTTTCCTCAATGATTCCCTTGGCCGTTTCTATAAGCAAGGCATGTTTCTCCAAATTTGAAGCTCTAGCATTCCCTACGCCGAGAGAAAGCAATCGGATAAGCTCCTCCGAAATTTCTTCCAACGTTTCATATTCCATAATCTTTAAATTATAAACATTGTAATCGATATTTATGGGCTGCAGCTTGGACTTGTTCATCTCATTGAGCATATTTAAAATAAAATTTGTTATATGCATGACAGACAGCGTCATATTGTTGTAATTTTGCTCTTTGATCTCCTCCAAAATATTCAAAACAATCATTTCGGCATTTTTTATTTGTCCCGTGTTCATCGCTTCAACCAGTTTTTTATTCAACTGTGCAGAATAATGAACTTGGCTATTCTCATTGTTCTGTTTGACTTTATCACAAGTAATAACAGACATTCTCCCGAATAGAGTTCGATAATTGGCATTATAAAGGGCAATACGATAGCTCCCTTCCAATGCAACAGCAGTATCTACAATTTCGCCAATGGAAACAGATACGGACAATTTAAAATACTTTAGTATCATTTTCTGGGCTTCTGCAAGGCATTCGGACAGTACACGGATCGCTTCGTTGTTCTCGGCCTGACCTGTATTTACAATAAGCACAATCTGGTCTTTTTTCATATCGACAGCTTCGTTATAAAATTTTGATGCCAACAAATCATTCATAATATTAACGATAGCAAACCTGAGTAACTCTTGATCTTTACTGCTTTTCAACACGAAATGATTGTATTGGTCAATTTTGATCACACATACTGTCAGTTTGCTCCGAGAGTCAAACAAAGCACTATTGCTTTGTGAGGCATTGGCAATATCGTCATTTGTCATAGAGTTGCTATCCACTAGAAGATTAGTAAGGTAGTAGTTATTCAAAAGCCTATCTTTTGAGCGGTTTTCTTTATAATACATCTCTCTATATTCATAGAATTTATTATACATTTGATTTAAAAAGCTGATCTCATCGTCTATCGGAGTTATTTCATTTTCATCAATATCCAAGGAATTAATCCGTTTCACAAGCTTGCCTATCGGAACATAGATCTTTTTGGATATCGCAAATGAAGCAATGACGGCAATAAAAATGAATACCAAGGTTATAAAAAGCATGATGAATTTAATATTTTCTACATTACGGAATACTTCTTTATAAGACTGAACCTTTACCAATACCCAATCGGTTTGTTTCAAGTAAATATATGAAACATAGCTTTTCTCACCGTTGAAATCAGTGGAAAAGGCATCGAACGAAGCTCCCGATTCTATGATTTTGTCTTTGATTAAGTCACTATAAATCACTTGCAAGGAAGACTTTGTAGTTTCATCCTTGATTTGATTCCCAATATTTTCGCCATTGTTTCCATTCAAGATATAAATATTACTCTTAGAATTCGGATTCGATGTATTGATCCTGTTAATATTCTCAAGCATCCAATCCGCCTTGATATTTACATAAACGCTGTTATCCGGCAAGTTTTCCTTCCCTAACCAATCGTACATCGCATATGTAAATACATCGTCCGTTGGCTTGGATGCAATTGGATAAAGGCTGTCCATCTGCCTATATATGGGCTTAAGCACAGGTAGAACATTGAAAGAGCGAATCGTTGTTTCAAGCTGCGGATCGCTGCTGAAAAGTCCTTTATTCGTAGACAAATAGACATTCGATTTCCCATGGTGGATAAAAATTGAATGAATAAATGGACCATTGCTCATATAAGATGTTCTTAAATTTTCCAATGCAGCGCTCGCTTCTCCAATATTGTCGCTAATGTTATTCAAATCAAAAATGGATTTGGTATCACTGCTCATATAAATGGAGTAACATAGATTCCTCACCATCTGATCGAAATTTTCTAAATTATTGGCAACTTGAGAAAGCAACTGCTTGTTTAAATCATAGTTATTTTGGAGAACTGATTTCTTGACACTCAAGTATATAATCGTTGAAAAAATAATCAGTAGACTCAAAAAGGCCAAGCCAATCCATAGATAAATCTTATGAAAGTATTTGCTTGATCCAAAAAACCTCAGCATGTCAATGTTACTCCTTCTGGTTGATATTGGACCTTAATCACATTGTGGTTCAGATCTATACATCTAAAAAGATTCAATGAGCTTAACAAGCCTATCGGATAACCTCGGCAGGGCATATATGATCCTGTGCAGAATCATCAATCTCTCCCCCCTCCTTACAATCATCGTATTGTAACACAAACAGCTTGTCTATCCGAGCTATTAACTTCGTTAATCGGATGATGAGATGTTGGCTATAGGCAGTCCCTTTTCAAAATACTATCATAATATAGAATTCATACAAATTAACACTGTCATATTTAAATAATCCAACAAAATATACATATACAATTTAATTTTTGTTGCATCCTGCAGGAATTTTCACCTCTCCAATTGTTCAAGCGGACCAATTCGTTCCAGCAGCAGGATCATAACTAATCGTCCTTCCAACTCGTAGACAAGGTCAATCGCTTCTTACTTGAGCTCTACCAATTCCTTTTGCACCGTTCCAAGTTCTTCCTGTAGGTTGGTTCTACGGCTTTTCGCAAGGCAAATTTCAAATACTGTTTATTCAGTACTTATTTAATGAACTACCATTGGATCCTTTACCATTCACAATAGTGGAGCAGTTTCCCAGTTGATATATCATAGCTTAAAACGTATGAAAAAGAATCATTCCATCGAGTTAAGAAAGTAAAAAAAACGTTCTTACACGAAAGAAGTATGCAAGGGATAGCTAGAATGGGCTATTGAAGCGCACGATCAAGCAGCCAGATTTTGCTTTGGAAGTCACCCCGCAGTCCTGTGATAGGTATTCCAGCGTATAACAAATGGTTACCAGGGAATACGCCTTCGGCACCTTCGATACGATAGTCGAAGTCGGGGTTAAGTCCTTTGAGACGCATAGTAGTAAGCGGAAAGAAAGAGAAGCGGTATCGTTACCCTCGAATGGGCTTAACAAACGGTAGAGATCGCCGAATTGAACAAGTAGACGAATCTGCTTATAAGTATAAGTCTCAAAAAAAAGAAAGTAGAGCAAAACTTTATTGAAACAAATCCTTTTGAACAAAACTTTATTGTAACTAATCAACAGCACCGGATAATAGGTATTTCGACATCTGCCATCAAGCTTTCTAGCACGCTGCGGTCATGGCATCAATTTGCACCTAATGGATGGCAGCAGTTTTTCATGTCCTTGTTGATCGGCAATGACCCTCTTAAATTTCAAATCACATATTTTCCCTTTAACTATCTCAATCAATGCATGTATATTGATGCATAATTATACATTTCTCAGTAATTCTGAAATAGTTCTCTCACAAATCAAATTTTGAAAATTTTCTCAGTATTTATGACACCACACAAAGCCGCTTGTAGGCTGCTTGTCGGCAGCAGTTAGTCCATTTTCTTCTGATATCACGCAACTTTGAAAAATGCCAAAACATGTTCCAAGAAAAATACAAGTATTTCTGATTAAACCACTGAGAATATTTTTTTAAAACAGTTAAGTGAGCGACGATCAAAATGAAGAAAAAGCCCGTCCCATCAAGGTACGAGCCTACGACATTTATGTTCCAACTCAGCGACATTTCATCTTCCAGTCACCGACATTTTAAGTTACAACTCACAAAAAAAAAGGAGGACAAAAAAGTCCTCCTTTCTCCCTACGAGCAGCGACTGTAGCCACAGTTCGCGCAGTTCTTACACCCTTCGCTGTTGATCAGCGAAGCGGAGCCGCACGACGGGCACAAGTCCTTCGGCGCGGCGCTAACTGCGCTGCCGCCATGTGCAGTGTGCCCGCTTGAAGCAGCCACCGGTGCCGGTGCTGGCGCATCCAGCACTTCACTCGTCGCGGTCACGTAGTTCCGCGCGTCGTCTTGCTCGTTCATCACTTCGTCGTGCTGCTCGAGCGCCTTGGCAACCGCGTCTGCGATGGACTCGACTCGGTTGGTGCCGAACCCAATGGCGCCGGAGCCACCAATGCCTTTCAAGTGCTTCACGAGCAGCTTCACTTTGTCCCCGTGGTCGCCATAGCGCAAGAATAACGAGCACACCCGGCCTAGTGCTTCGGACATCGCAAATACGTCGGAGCCAGCTTTCCCTACGTTAAGGAAGATTTCACTCGGCGTTCCGTTCATATCATTAATCGTAATATACGCCATGCCAAATGGTGTATTCACTTTATACGTAGCGCCCCGCAGAATTTGTGGACGGCGCTTATATTGCTTATCGAAGACTTGCTCTGTCTTCGCGTCAACATTGACAGCAAGCTTGCCAGAGAGATTCGTTAAGCTAGCTTCTTCTTTCACAGCCTCTGCTGCTACAGCAACAGGTGCTGCTTCTGCAGCCTTCTCTTCTTTCTTGTCTTCTTTCTTATCAGCGCTTGTACTCAGAACCTGCACATCACGGCTTCCATCACGATAAATGGTGACGCCTTTACAGCCCAGATCAAAAGCCAATTCATACAACCGTTTAGTCTCTTCCACTGTGAAATCGGACGGACAGTTCGCTGTTTTGGAGATGGAACTGTCTACCCACGTTTGGATCGCAGCTTGTGCACGGATATGATCTTCAGCTGTCAAGGACATCGAAGTTACAAAGTAATCCGGCAGCTCCTGGTTCGGGTTAGCGTCTTTCCATTCCTGTGCAATCGGCACATATTGCTTATCAAAGCCCAATCGGCTTTGGCGGTAATATTCAAATGCAAAGTACGGCTCAATGCCCGTCGATGTACCAACCATCGTTCCTGTGCTTCCGGTTGGAGCTTGCGTAATAACGGTTACGTTGCGCATGCCGTTCTTTTTGATGGCTTCGCCGACTTCAGGGAATGCTTTGGTCATATTTTTCATAAAGCCGCTCTCCAGGAACTTATCGGCGATGAACGCTTTAAAGGATCCTTTTTCAGCAGCAATCTCAGCCGATGCCAGATAGGCTTCTCTCGCCATAAAACCGTAGATTTTGTCCAAAAACACCAAAGATTCCGGACTTCCATAACGAATTTTCAATTTAATCATAAGTTCAGCTAAGCCCATAGAGCCTAGACCTACACGGCGTTCGCTTTGTTGATTCTCACGATTTTCTTCAAAATGATACGGCGTCTTATCGATGACATTATCAAGGAAACGAGTCGAGTAACGGACAACCGTGGCCAAATCCGCCCAATCCACGTCATGCTTCTCCGCATCATAAAACTTCGATAAATTAATCGCCGATAAATTGCATACGCCCCACGCCGGAAGGCCTTGCTCCCCGCACGGATTGGTACAAATAATCGGATTAAAGTACCAGCTGTTCGACATTTGGTTGTAGTATTCCATGAATACGACACCAGGCTCAGCCGATTTCCAGGCAGACTCAATAATGGTATGCCATACATCACGAGCTCTTACTGTGCGGTAAGGCTTGACGGCTTTGCCAAGCTTTTTCCAAGCTTCCAAGTTGCCGTCCCATTTCTCGTTATATTCAGGATCTGTGGTATCCGGGAATACGAGTTCCCATTCCAAGTCTTCCTTCACAGCTTTCATAAATCCATTGCTTACGCAAACGGACAGATTGGCATTTGTAATTTGTCCCATGGTCGACTTCACTGTAATGAAATCTTCCAGATCAGGATGCCAGTCATTAATCATCAGCATGAGAGCGCCCCGCCGGCTTCCCCCTTGCTCGATCAGGCCGGTTGTATAGCTGAACAAACCGCCCCATGAAACAGCTCCGCTCGATGAACCGTTCACTCCCTTAACAACGGAACGGCGTGGGCGAAGCGAGGATAGATTGATACCGACTCCTCCGCCGCGCGACATAATTTCCGTCATTTCAGATAATGTGCTCATAATGCCGCCACGACTATCGTGAGGAGACGGAATGACATAACAGTTAAAAAGCGTCAGTTCATCGCTCGCATCCGCGCCTGCCGCAATACGTCCGCCTGGAACAAGCTTCCAATCATCTAAAATATATCTGAATTTATCTGTCCATTCATTTCGTTTCTCCGGCGTCGCTTCGACGGAAGCCATTGCTCCAGCTAAGCGATTCCACATTTCTTCAGGTGTTTTTTCTATGTTTAGCGTAAGCTTTTCAACCGGAGACTTCACCGTCTCGCCGCTGCGTGTTCTTACTTGAACGATGTCGCCTTCACGGCTTATAATTTCGCCTACCTCTTTGGCTGGGAATTTGGGATCATCCTTCGTCAGAACGAGAACGGTATCCCCTACCTTAGCAAAGCTCGTATCTGCATTCTTGAGTGCATAGCGGTCCAAAAATATTTTCTCGCTTAACCCTTCCAGCTTCTTACCTGATTGCGAAATCCCCATCGACAAATGCCCTCCCAATAAGCTACAGATTCAGCTGCAACTAAATTAAAAATTACAATATATGGTGTGAGAAATTCATTATACAACACAAGATATTGACCTTCGAATGGCTAAAGGACCAATTTTGTTTATTAAGACAAGTTAATATCGCATTAGCTAGAATTTGCTCTGAATTTCTCGTTATTTCAAAGAAAGCTTGTAACCTCTCCGTTGCTTTTGACGATACCTGTTCACTCTGTTAACCTATATTAAGGATACCACAATTCCTTTATTTTTAGAACATCTGTTCGGAAAATTTCTTTTTATTTATCCTTCCCCAGAAAGTGCTAAGGAGATGTAAACGACATGTATTTTTATAAAAATGAATTCATCCCCAAAACGGATATCCATCTCTCGCCAGATGATCGCGGCTATTATTTCGGAGACGGCATCTATGAAGTATTCCGGGTCTATCAAGGCCAGCTGTATGAACAGGATGCACATATGCAAAGGCTTCAAAGAACCGCAGAAGAAGTGCGGCTAACACTACCTTTTACGAGCCGAAAAATAGGACAAATTCTCACAGAGCTGGTAGAGAAAAACAAGCTGGTCGAAGGCACCGTATATGTGCAAATTACCCGGGGCGAAGCTCCCCGCGCACACCCGTTCCCGCCCCAAACGGAACCGGTTATGCTCGCATACTGTACGGAAGTGCCAAGACCCGTTGCTACGATACATAACGGTATTAAAGCCATTACTTTTGCGGATATCCGCTGGTTGAGATGCGATCTCAAAACGCTCAATCTGCTGCCCAATGTCATGGCAAAGCAAGCCGCACTCGATCACGGCGTGCAAGAGGTTGTGCTGCACCGCGAAGGAACCGTGACCGAATGCAGCGCATCTAACCTGATGATCATTAAGGATGGAGTGCTATATACGCATCCTGCCAATCATTTGATTTTGCACGGTATCACCCGGGCCGTTGTTTTGCGACTAGCCCGCGCTTTGGAAATGCCGGTTAAAGAAGAGGCTTTTACGACGGAACAGCTCGCTGGGGCTGACGAAGCTTTTATCACAGGAACGACGGTAGAAATCACGCCAATCCTGGAAGTAGATGGCCACTCGATTGGCACCGGTATACCAGGTCCGCTCACTCGCAGGCTGCAAGACGAGTTCGTTCGCACTTTTGCGTAACCAAATATAAAAAACCTAAGGCAACTGCCTTAGGTTTAAAAGCTCAGTGTTCACACACTTCCTTGCGTGCTGATAAAGGAACACCAGGGCGCTATTTCAGCGGAATCAACCCTTTTAGCGCACGTAGCGAAACTGTGTGATGCTATTTCGGAGTTTTCGTCAGAAATGGGCACCATTTTGCTGAAATAAGACCCTGTAGTTCCTCTTCTGCACCCGAACGACCACTTTTAGCCTAAATAGTACCCCGTGGTTCCGCTAAAGAGAGACAGCCCGCTCGTCCTATCTGCACACCGACTACCGCCGCAAATTCCACTCATCCGCACCATACTTCTCTTTCACGAGACGATCGGTCAACTCCATCTCAAATGGCGTCAAAGGCGCCTCAACAAGCTCTACCCCTAAGCCCAGCTCAATTTCCCGACGGAATGCTTCTTCGACTTGTGCTAGCGTAACCGCCTCTTTTCCCTGCGCACGCAGCAGCTCGTTAATCGCCACAGCTTTCTTCAAAAAGCTCGACTTCATTCGCTCCGCAACCTTCTCGTTCGAGAATCTCAACATACGAAACAGTTGATCCGTATCCATATCCAGCAGGATCGAGCCATGCTGCAGCACGACGTTCTTTTGCCGAACCTGCGCACTGCCGGCGACTTTGCGTCCCTCAACAACAAGCTCGTACCAGGAAGGAGAATCGAAGCAAGCTGCGGAGCCTGCCGACGCATATTTCTCCTTCTCCTCATCGCTTGCAAGCTGCACCATCTCTGCGTTAAGTCCAAGCGCACGAAAGCCTTGTAGCAGCCCTTCGCTCAGGACGCGGTAAGCGTCGGTGACATTACGGGGAATGCCCGGGTAATCCTCGGCCACAATAATGCTGTACGTCAGCTCCTTATCGTGCAGAACGGCTCTGCCTCCTGTAGGACGGCGCACAAAGCCTATCCCCTCTTTCGCTACGGCTTCCTGATCGACTTCCGACGCTTTTTGGAAATAACCGATCGACAACGTTGCCGGATTCCATCCGTAAAAACGCACGGTAGGAGGGACGATCCCCTCACTGTGTGCGGTCAGAATCGCTTCATCTAAAGCCATATTTTCAGCAGGAGAACGATCTCCCGTATGTATAAATCGCCAAGCAGTCATGTCGAACACGTCACCCTTTCTTTCCCACATTGCTATACAAAGACAACTTCTATCATACCACAAAATCATCTGCTCTTACGATTCCGCCTCGGCCCCCGGCTCCTGACTGATTTCCTCATTTGTTTTGCGATGGAAAAGTTATGAAAGCGCCTCTTATGGACATACTAACACGTAATCGGCGTTTAGCCTCAGTTTTGCAGAGCAAAATTCAATTTATGCTTACGAGGTCAGTTTTCTTACGAAAACTCTTAGGAGGGCACATCCATGCGTCAACATGAACAGCAAGAGAACATTCGCCCCATTCATCATCGGTTGGATATGCACTTTGAGAGGGACTGGTTTACTGAGCTGGATCATCGTGTGCGCGGAGGAGGGCCATGGGACGATTGGACACTTTACCAGCTGGCCTATGAATCGGAAGAATCGGGGCTTATTTCTACGTTTGACGAAATGCAGTGCCTCGTTCATTTGGGGCAGCTGGAGCCTATGGCTCATCAAATTGATACGGCGAAAAGAGTGCTCAATGAGATGCGCGGTCGAGCGATTTTGGCTGATGAAGTTGGACTCGGGAAAACGATTGAGGCTGGTTTAATTTTAAAAGAATACATGATCCGCGGTTTGGTCCGCAAAACACTTATTTTGGTGCCGGCCTCCCTTGTATTGCAATGGGTACGTGAATTGAACTCCAAATTCGGCATTCCAGCCGTCGCTCATAAGAAAGCGTACATGTGGCAGCAAAGCGACATCATCGTCGCTTCGATGGATACCGCAAAACGCGATCCGCATCGGGAAATCGTGATGGGCTTGGAATATGACATGCTCATCGTGGATGAAGCCCACAAGCTGAAAAATAAAAAAACGACCAACTACACTTTCGTGAACGAGCTGCGCAAAAAATATTGCCTGCTGCTCACCGCCACACCGGTCCAAAACGATTTAAAAGAGCTCTATAATCTCATCACGCTGCTGAAACCCGGTCAACTTGGCATCCAAAGCTCCTTCAAGTCCAATTTCGTTGTTGGCAAAAGAATTCCCAAAAACGAGATCCAGCTTCAGCAGGAGCTCTCTAAGGTGATGATCCGAAATCGTCGAGGCGATGGAGGCGTTCATTACACCAAACGGGTGGTCAAAAACATCCCGCTCACGCTTTCCCCAGAGGAACAAGCCCTCTATGACGGCGTCACGAGATTCGTTCGCACACGGTATGAAGAAAGCGCAGGCGATCTCAGCAGTATGCTATCGCTCATTACTCTTCAACGGGAAGTTTGCTCCTCCAGGGATGCTGTCTTCATCACACTCGTGAATTTGTTCAAAAAAACAGCCGAGGATTCGCCGACTCGCGCCAAAATATGGGAGCTGGTTGAGCTGATCCGCAGTATTAAAGCGAACAGCAAAGCGGAAACGACCATGAAGCTAGTCCAGGAAATCAATGATAAAGTCATTATTTTCACGGAATATCGCGCTTCGCAAGAGTATCTGCTCAACTATTTAAAAGAGCATAAAATTACGGCAGTTCCTTATCGTGGCGGCATGAATCGCGGTAAAAAGGATTGGATGATGGATTTATTCCGCAACCGCGTACAAGTTCTTGTTGCAACTGAAGCCGGCGGTGAGGGCATTAATTTGCAGTTTTGCCACAACATGATTAATTTCGATTTGCCGTGGAACCCGATGCGCGTGGAACAACGGATAGGCCGGGTACATCGTCTTGGCCAAACGCATGATGTAAACATCTATAATCTATCTACAAATAATACAATTGAAGAGCATATTCTCTCTTTGCTGCACGAGAAGATCAATATGTTCGAAATGGTAATCGGGCAGCTCGATACGATTCTGGAGAAGATCGAAAAGAAAGGCTCCCTCGAAACTTCGTTATTCCGTATGGTGATGGAGGCGGGCTCGCAGGAAGATATCCGCAGGAAAATTGATGAGCTAGGCCATACTTTCACCGAAATCAAGGATGAAATCGAACAAAACCCGGTCTATGGCGCAGAATTTCAACACATCCTCGATGCCGTAGGCGGAGCGCAAAGCGGTGAGGTCAGACCATGAATAAACGCAATATACACACATTCGTCATGCGCTTTCTTGAAGCCTATGACTGCACCATTCTAGAGAAATCGCCAGCCTATGTCACAGCCAAGCTGTCCCCGGAAGCGGATCGGGAAATGACAGGCCGTCCTTATTATTGGAGCTTCGTGGAACGAACCGGCACTCCCGCTGAAACGATGACCTATAAATTCATCTTCGATCCGGAGCAAATGAAGCTGGAGGCAAAACCCAAGGCTGCGGCAACCGCAGTCAAGAGCACGCCGGCAGGCAGCGTACCTCCCGCTTCGGAGCAAGGCCAGGCAGCTGACGGATCCTCCGACAGCATTCTCGGACGCTATTTCGGCTTCGTCCCAACGACGATTACCGCCCGTGTACCACAGGATGAGGTTACCTTCGGCAGCAGGCGGCTGGAGCAAATGTTCAACATCGTCCGTGAACGCGGGAAATTCGTGCATCTCTTCGAGGAGCCTTTTCCCACGGGAGCTACTTATCATGCTGCGCTCGTGTATGACACTTGGTTTTGCGTCAATTACAAAGTGGAACTAGTGTGCGACCGCAAGCGAAGTGAAATCCACTCTCTCGCCATCCAATTGAACAGCGGCGAGATTCGCGAGCATTTTCATAAACATCTATTAACCAAGAGCCTTTCTCCAAAACTGCCTGCGAATAGTCATATTTTGCAAGATACGATTTCCCTGTCCAAAGCTGTGAATCATCTCGAAACGACGCTTGAGCGTAAAATCAGCACCTATGACCACAGCTGGGCGGATGAAGCAAATGCACAGCACCGCAGCGAGATCGACCGTGTAGAGTCTTACTACAATGGTCTTCTGCTGAATGCAGAACCAGACAAAAGAGACGAAATCGAAATGCAATGCCGAAATCGCCTCGAAGAAATCGACTGGCAGCATAAGCCTCGTATCGTCGTTTCTGTCATCAATTGCGGACTGTTTCATTTGAACGCCGGGCGTACACCCAGGAACTGACGATAGTCGCTAAAACATCGCAAAATTACCACTACAGGTTCTAACAATCTTTTTATAGCATAAGAATTACAATAGATTCATACAAATGAGAGGTTAGAGATAGGCAGGTGAACGCAAATGAAGTTGAGGACTGCATGGACAACAGCCTGTTTCATATGCATAGGCAGCTTATTATTCTTACCGGTGCAGAGCTCTGCGGGCGATAATTCGGATCGGACAAGCCTCGTGCAAAGGAGCGGACAATCCGCAGCCGACAGCCCACAAACGGCGGCAGCGAAGCCTGTGCCTGATCTGAGAAGCGAATCCACTTTGACGGCCACCGTCGACAAGTGGCGCGCAGCACTCGCACACGAAGCAGGGTTTGAAGGCTGGCAATCGGCATCTTGGAACAGCTACCCGCTTGGTCCAGGTACTCACGGTTGGGTCGTTATTCTCACTGATCATGGCGAAGATGTCGGCTATATGATTGTACATGCCACAGAAAACGGCACCTTCCGATTAACGGAGTATGGAACAGGCAAGCATCCTCTTTTCAGCTTAACCACGCTGTATCGCTCCTTGGTACAGCATGAACTCATCCCGACTACTATTTCTTATTCTGATTTTGCTGCCAATGAAACGATCGCCAAAGAACGATTATATACGGATGCCTTAACTTCTGTTTGGAAAATCAAGCTTCAGGACCAAACCTATTATTTAGATGCCAAATCAGGCGAGGTGCTTCCTTTAAAAGAGGACCCGACGCCGAAGCTAACGGATACGGAGGATACCCTTCCAGAAACCGACTTAGCCGGAGAAGCGATTACAACTCTGCACCCGGCTTTTGATCCTTACGACAGAATGCCTTGGATTGTAGGAGCGCCGCTCCCTGTCAATAGCCTCCCAGAACTCCAAAACGCTCTCGATACAAATGAAAATCTGACTTATGTCACCGAACTGTACGACGGCCAGGTTACACTGCCGCTCGCCATTCTAGGCTACCAATCTTGGCAGGAAGGTTCGCCCTACCTTATTCTGGATCATGAGGGACCGAGGTACGTACGGCTTTCGGCTGCGCTAGGAATGGGTCATGTTTATGAATAAAAGCTGCCAACTATACAAAAAAACAAAAGCTGTCTCACAGGTTTTTCAGACCTTTGGGGCAGCTTTTGTTCAATTGCGGAACTATTTTTTGGGTTTGATCTGATCAAACAACATCCGGGCAGCCATGGGCAGCATGCCAAACCAGCGTGTCTGCCAATGTTCGCGCTTCTCCTTGTTTATTGCTTTTGCCTGCTGACGAACATCTTTAGGTGTGTCTATATACGTCACAACCTGTTGCGTTATGTACTTGACCAGCTCATCACTTTTGGCCATACGCCCACCTGCCCTTTTCTCCCTATTGTAACCAGAGAGTTCCGGACTTAAACGGCACGGACAGGTGGAAGGCATGGGTTCAACCGACTTTACCGCCGCTCTCCGAAATAATTTTATCCGCAAATGTCTTAATTGTACCGCAGCCCAGCAGCATCGGTTTGTTATCGCACAACAAAAGCAAAGTCTGTGCATTCATATCCCAAGCGTATTGGAAACCGACATTCATCCCAACTACGGTTATCATGAACTTGCCCGATGCTGCATTAGGAATCGTGAATCCCTGTTTCTTTCCCACTTGTTGCAAAGATCGAAACACCGAAGACGAAATCCCTCTATACGTCCAAGTACTGCAAGCCGCCATAGGTCAATCTCCTCTCTCCCCTTATAGGATCACTAAATTGTATGAAGAGAGGGTTCAAATCGTGCTTGTTTCAAAAAAATCGGTCGGCGTTCTGAACCGCTAAGAACGCTTCTAACCTCGTCCCTGCTGCATATAGTAAAGTATTGAGAGGGAAAGGGGTGCATCGGATGTGGGAAGAGATGCTCCTAACTGAACAGCTTAGCATCCACATGGATAAATCCAGCCATAGGCTGGAGTTAAAGCTTCGTGAGCATGAGCGCGAAGATACGATCTCCGCAGTTCAGCTGAGCCAAGCTGAGCTCACTCAACTTCTTCATACCCTGCTTGAAATTAATCGGTGCTTTCGCGGGGATATTGCATATTTTCACAATTAAAAAGCACCTTCGATTCCCGTTAACGGGTTTCGAAAGTGCTTTTTTTACGAGAAGCTTCGCTGTCCTAATCTCTGCTGATGCCAGCAATAGAAGCTAAGAAACGCAAGATGTACAAGAACAGATTAATGAAATCCAGATAAATGTTGAGGGCAGCCAGCGGAACCTCTTCCGAGCCTACGCCATTTCGGTATTGCGCCACATCATACAGCACCCAGCCGCTGAAAATGAGGATGCCGATCATCGACCAAATCAGATTCGTTATCGAACCGAAGTTAACGAACATGCCGATTACGCTCATCAGCACAAGGCCAATCGTTCCTGCAAACAAGAAGCCTCCGAGGAAGCTGAAATCACGCTGCGAACGGTGCGCATAGAAGGCAAGTCCGCCGAAGATTGCTGCTGTCGCGAAGAATGCGCCAGATACTACATTAGCTCCAAGCATACCGCCGTAAGCCATAATAACCGGATACAGGGTAACACCTGAAATCGCTGTAAATGCATAAAGAAAACCGTACCCGATATTTTTACCGCGAATCCGAATAACGATTGCTGCAACCAGCATCACCACTTCAGCAATGACGAAAAGCATAATCATTGAAGGCGGAACAACCATTGCGCCGATCAGTGTCCCCAGAAAGGAAACCAAGAGGGAAATGGCAAAAGTTTGAAGCACATGAGCAAAACTGCCTGTGTGTGAAACCGTCACCGTTCTATCCATGAAACCGTCAACTCCTTTAATTAGAAACTTGTACGATCTATATTATGTATTATACCTAAACTTCATGAGAACCGCTATACGCCGGGAAGTTAGGCATTTATCTGAATGCAGAGAACAGTCTCACGAATATATGTTTCAAGTAGGCGCGCACTTTCGCAGGAAACTTAAGGATAAGACGCGTACCCCAACCGTCATAAGTCCCGCCGACTTCGGAGGCAAGCACGAACAATTCTTTGGTAATGGCATTGACCGTCGGAACATCCAACGTGTGCAATTTGCTCAAGTGCAGAACGTATGGCTCCACATTTCGCGTGGTATCCATTTCCGAGACAATGACGATGTAGCCAAGCTTGCCGACTTTGCTTTTCATCTCATCCATCCGCGCAGAGTCCGGAAAATGCAGCCAATGCTGAACCTCCCTGGCTCTTTCCAAATTATCCCCGCGACGCTTCAGCGCATAGGCGATCTTGGCATTGCGCATCCACTGTTCCTCCAATGGCGACGGTGCCATTTCTTCCAGATAGAAGCTCCAGTCTTGATCCTTCGTCATCAAAAAATAATAGCGGAAGTTTGGGAAATCCAGCATCATCCGCTTCATCTCCGGTTCCCATTCCCAGTCATCCTTGGCATAAAAGTACATTTCCATTTTATTATGTGAAGAAATCCGCCCTGCGTATATGGCGTATCCTTTATCTTTCATCCGTGAAATGAGCTTATCTTCAAGCTCGTAAAATAACTGCTGCGCCTTTTGCGTTGAGCTCCCTGAAAGGTCCCACAAACTGTACATGTTAAAGACGATCGTCATTCTTTGACCATAACCTATGAAAGGTGCTTTCGACTTCAAAGCAGTGTTCATAAAGATTAGAACCTGCTCCCGATCCCGGATGCGTTCAAACAAATTCCAATCTTCTTCCATAGGATGTTCCCCCTATTTCCCTTCAGATTATTTTTATTATATAGGGCTTAGACCTGACTGCCTACCCCATTTGCTTGTCCATTGTTGATAAAAGTAGGCGCGCACAAAAACAACCCCTTCAAAATGAAGGGGTTGTTACAATTGGATGCGATCAAGAGGACTCGAACCTCCACGGGGGTAAGCCCACACGGACCTGAACCGTGCGCGTCTTCCAATTCCGCCATGATCGCGTATAGCTGTGCTAACAAAAATAAATATAACATGGGACTTGAAAGCTCGTCAACGAAACTTTTACAAATCATGCATAAATCCAAAGCCTACTCCTAACCCTATAGCCAAAGGAGGAATGAACATGGATAAGGAAGAAATTAAAGCCCTTGAACCGAAATATACAGGCAATGAGCGGCATCTCACAGAAGGTGAAGCTGAAGGAATCGTACATGATCCTAATTTCAAAAATGAAGAAAACGATACGGATGGCGTTGATGCCGTTACAGCCGGGCTTGCCTTCGGCGTATTCCGCAGATCATAGAAAAGATTGACAAAAAGACGCCCTGCAGCATCCTTACGGATCAGTAGGGCGTTTTCTCATACAATTGTCCCGATGCCATTATGGCTTCGTATACGGTTCTTCCAATCATGTACCCCAGCGCTGTGGCAGTACCGGCATAGCTGTACACGGGGCCACGGCATGTGGCAGCGATAAGCACGGCATCCGTTGTCGTTCCAGTTGCCGGCTCCCCATCGACTTCAACGCCTAACTCCTGAAGCGCAGCTGTCTTCGCCTCTGTGGCCGTGATAACCGCGTTGACCATCGCAGCATCGGTTAATTGTCCATTAATGACGATGATTGTGTTAATCGTGCCGGGATAAAGCGATGCAGCGGGCAGCTCAGCGCCAGCTCTGGCCTTGTTCCCGAGACCTACCGTGACCCATGCGCAAACATGAAGCCGGTCCGGCCCGTTCTCTTCGCTCTGGACCGCGCTATTACAACTTAGATCCCGAACAGTATCTCCCAGCCAGGTTAAGGTGCTGTAACCGACATCTTTCACCTTAGCCGCGGTAAGCATACCGGCTGTTTCCCGCGGATTCAACCCTTCGCGAACAATGAAAGCGTCCATCTCAACAAGCGGATCAGCTTCATTGTAATGCTTGTCTACCTGCCGATTCATCAGCGCTTTATGTATCCCGAATCCTCCGCCCCATGGCGAAGAATTCAACGTCCGCAACGGACCGTCGCTGCGAATTCGTACATAACTGCCATGCGCGGAATTTACCAAATCCATCTGAACTCCGCTGATTGGAATCCCTCTCACCTTCTGACGGGCAGTAGGAGCAGGTTCACCTGCTCCTTGTTTATTCAGATTCATCGGAAGCATCGTCCGGCTCGATAGGTTCTTGCGGAAGCATATATTCCGGGGGCCTTTCAGCCTCGTAGGGCTGATATACATAACTGCGGGAAAGTTTGACGACCCTGCGATTTTTTTTGCGGATTAAAACGCTCGCATCATCCCAAGCAACAACAATCCCACGAACATCGTTCCTAGGACTGACATCTCGAATAACGCGGAGCAAAGTGCTCTCAACGCGATAAAGATCCAATTGATCTTCCGTTATCATTCATTTTACCTCCAAACATCCGATTTAACACCTTTAGCATACACCAATTCCTGACTAGTTGAAACTTACATAAATCCGCTAGACTCGGGTTAACTTAAACATGACGAAGCAAATAACGCCATCTTAGCCATGGGGGTTTTGATATTGGACAAAAAAACATACTACGTTAACGTCGGCACGGGCGAAGTTCTTGAAGATAGCACTGCTCTAAATTATGAATTTGAAATATCCGCGACGGACGAGGAATTTGATCAGCTGCAGGAGCTCTTTGAGGAAACCGACAACACTTCTCAAGGCAGCTATGCGACCTCCTGGCTTCCTTGGAAAGTTTATTATTCCAATGAGACCAATCAAGAATATGATTACTATTTAACCGAGGTTTACCGAACCTTGCATCGATTAGGCAATGAACAAACAAGAAGGCATATTGAAAGCATGAATATTCTTCAGAATGGCGTCTAATCCCCATTCCTTTGTGCACCCTATATGGAAAGTAAAAAGGCCAACGCATCCATCATGGATCCATTGGCCTCTTGATTATGGGACTGGCTTTTAGCTTACATGTTCCTTTGAATCATTCGTCTCAAACCAGAAATCAAGGACTTTGCTTGACATTACACGTTTCTGAATATATTCCACTTGCGCCGCGGAAAATTGCTGCTCCCATTCAATGGTCAACTCTGTGCAGAGCTTCACGATCGTTAACAACTCAGACCAGGCCACATAGCGTTTGTACCAGAAAAATTGAGGATGTTCGATCATATACGGATATAGATCATCAAATTCTGTATGCTTACAATCAAGTGCGCGTTCAAAATGTGTTTTGGCTTCCCCAAGCTTAGTCATGAAATATTCAATGGAACCATTTTCGATACCCATAGATGTCAGCCTCCTCTCTTACCTTGTAACCATTATAATGGATAATTGGGTTTCAGGGAAGTCATCAACCAGATGTAAAATCAGTCAAAAGTGATTTGACCGTTGGCTAGCGAGGAAATCCGAGCTAGCGATTCCACACGAATGCCGCGATCTCTAATCGAACTTCCGCCTGACTGGAACGATTTCTCCACGGCAATACCGACACCGACCAATTCAGCCTCCGCTTTCTCGATAATCCGAATTAAGCCGCGTGCCGCGTCTCCATTCGCAATAAAATCATCGATGAGCAAAACGCGCTCCCCTTTGTGCAGTAAATGCGAGGAAACCATAATGTCCGTTACAATTCCTTTGGTAAAGGACGGTACACGTTCGCTATACGTATCTTGATCCATCGTCAATGTCTTTTTGCGGCGTGCAAAAATCATCGGTATCTCAAGATGCAAAGCTGTTGTAAACGCGATTGGAATCCCGGACGATTCCACGGTTAAGACCTTATCCGGCTTCGTTTCTCTAAACAATCTTGCAAATTCCCGACCCATCTCCATGGTCAGAACCGGATCCACTTGATGATTAAGAATGGCATCCAGCTTAAGTACTTTATCCGATACAACGACACCGACCTCTTGGATCCGCTGTTTTAACAATTCCATGTAACTGGCCCCCTTAATCCTGTCTATTATGAGTAAGTTACCATATTGATGAAGTAGGTTTCAAGTCCCAATTTACGAATATCGCTCATTGAAGTGAAACTTTTATCGCCTAATAGGTGTCTATATTCATATAGGGTTCAACTTTTCATATTTGTTTATAAATGCTCACATTTAGGCTGCTAGATCCATTGAGATTGACAGCCAGAACGCAGTATGATTAGTAATGTTGTTTTTTTACGATAAATATTCGGCAGAAAGGATAGATGATGATGAACAATGCTATGAGACCGATTTGGCTTGGCTTTGTGCCCGTTGCATTTGCTTCGCTTATCGTAGCTGGATGCCAAGATTCATCTGCTCCTTCCGCTCAGCCTACTATAGATCCATCGGTGTATGTGCAGAATCACAGCACATCCCCGGTCAGCACACCTCCAGCGCTTGTTGTGGTAACTCCGACGGCTTCGCCAACACCGGAAGACACGATCGCCAAACACGAAGCGCAAGTTGCGAACACGAACAAAACGGATTTGTCGGATCTGCCTCAAACCTCTGCAAGCGCAAAACCGACGTCAAAACCGAAGGTTAAAGACGAGGATGCCTATCAGTTGGAGAATCCGACCCTTATGGGTTTGAAGCTGGGAACGAGCAAGAAATTGGTACTGGACCGATTCGGCAAAGCAAAGAAACAATTCGTCATGGATGAAGACGACGATGCCGTTCAAGTCTATGACTTCGGTGATTTTTCCGTTGGCTTCAACGCCAAGGATGCCCTTGAGTTCGTTGATGTGCACTCCACCGAGATTGATCCCGGACTTCGCGGACTCCACCTTGGCCAGAAAGCGGAAGATGCCGTTGCTATTCTTGGCAAACCGAATTCAAATACCAAATACGTGCTTTCATACAAGTCACAAGGTACACTGTTGAAGATCGATATAGATCCGAGCGAAAACACGATTCAGTCCATTAAGCTTTTCGCAGATCGTTAATAAACCAAAGACCATGCCGTCTCCGTAAGGATGACACGCATGGTCTTTATTTGTGATTAGACCACTCTTCTTTTCCGGAACCGGAAATAAATCGCGATCACGACCGCAGCTACAACGACGATAACGATGAGACTGACACCCAAATATTTATGTATCAACTGGAACAACCCGTCCAAATTACTGCCGATAAAATGCCCCAAGGTGAGAAAAGTCGTACACCACAGCAGTGCCCCTGTCCCTGCATAAAGCATGTATTTGTAAAACTTAACTCCGCTTACCCCAGACAAATAGCACGTAAAATGGCGAACCCCCGGCACAAAATACCCGAAGAACACAGTCCAAAGTCCATATTTATGAAACCAGCCTTCCGCTCTTTCAATCCGGCCAGGTGTCAATTTAATCCATTTCCCATAACGGTGCAGGAATGGCTTGCCCACCCGATGACCAATGAGATAACTCACAATCATTCCCGTCATTGTACCGGCATAGATCACCATCAATGTAGGCGCATACTCGAATGGACCGCCAGGTGCGGTCAGAGAGCCGACAAAAGCCATCAAGGTTTCATCAGGGATCGGTACGCCAACAATGCCGGCAGATAACAAAAGGTAGAGTGCGATATAACCATAATGCCCAATAAAATCATAAAGAGCTTCCTTCACAAAAGACCCACTCCCACATTCTTTCATCTTCCAATTCATGTCCATTTTACCAAAAACGATGGCTTACCCCAAGTTAAAGTCATGCTACGGTCTTCACGAACATACCTTGTACTATACCAAACGAAAGAAAGCGGGGCAATCCATGCGAACAGGGTCACAGATCGTCCGAATTGCCTTTACCTATATTGGAACTGTCGTTGGAGCAGGTTTTGCTTCCGGACAAGAGATTTTGCAATTTTTTACACGCTATGGGTGGATTGCTTCATTGACTATCGCTTTATCCAGCGTTCTGTTCATATGGATTGGCATAAAACTCATGCTGATGGCTCATGAATTGAAAGCCTCCTCTTACGAGGATTTGAACCGTGTTATTTTTGGCCCGAAAATAGGGAATTGGATCAGCTTGTTTACCATGCTCGTCCTGTTCGGAATTACAACTGTCATGCTTGCCGGCGGCGGCACTGTTTTTGAGGAACAGCTTCATCTATCGTATCAAACAGGTCTTTTGGTCACCTTAGTCCTTTCCTATATCGTACTATCCCGAGGAATCGGGGCCATTATGACGGTCAATTCGATCGTTGTTCCCATCATGCTGCTTTTTAGTGTGGTGATCGTCGTTTATACGTGGCATTCTCCGTCTTCGGGTAATTGGTTGCGGATCACATCCGATGATTCACTCGGTAAAATATGGTTCGCCCCATTCCTCTATACGGCCTTCAATTTGGCCATGGCGCAAGCCGTCCTTGTCCCTATGGGAGCTTCCATTAAGAAACGATCGGATCTTTACTGGGGCGGACTCATCGGCGGGGCAGGCATCGGACTTCTGCTCCTCTCGGCCCACTATGCGCTTTCGGCGCAAATGCCCGGCATTGCTCAGTATGAAATTCCTATGGGAAATATCATTAACCGGCTGGGCTCTGTACCGCAAATCGCATATTTGCTCGTTATTTACGGAGAGATATTCACGACGTTTATTGCTGACGCGTATGGCTTGTCATTGCAATTGCAGCAACGCACGAAACTTAACCCTAAGCTATTGCTGATCAGCATCCTAGGTTTTAGCTATTTGGTCAGTCAAATTGGTTTTAAAACGCTGCTTGCCGCCCTGTACCCGGTATTCGGCTTAATTAGCGTGGTCTGGCTTGTGCTGATGATCTGGCGCAATCGCAACCGTGCGGTGTAAAGCACCGGTTTGGGCAAAGCCAAGAACCACAACCAAACGGGCAATCAATAAAAGCATACCCATTGCGCATAAAATAAGGCCAGTGAGCAAGTAGGAAAAATGAAAATTGGCCGCCGCCGTTTGATCGCGCATGATCGCAGACAGCTCAGCCAACAGCAGCAAAAGTCCAATGATAAACAGTCCGATCACCGCATAATCCATCACCGTCCACCGTGAAAAATATTTCACCGCGATCTCCACTTGGCTTAAAGCTGTTGGTGCAGAAGCCTGCTGACGCCAAAGCTGATGAACCATCCAAGCCGTATAAAGCGCAGCACCGGTTACAAATAAGCCCAAAAGGCCGCCGATGATCGCTAATAGCATATTCATGCCTGAATCCTCCCTTTCCTAAACGGTCGGCTATCCGTGCCGCAGCCCATAAATGAGAATAAGCGTTAAACCGAAGCAAAGAACAGGAAGCGCATAAAGCAGAGGGAACAGCATCCAGTCTGGAAGCTTCATTGCCGGCCGCCAGAGAAGTTGAAGCTGTCTATCGCCATCATCTTCCAGACTTTCCACCTGCTTCAGAGATTTAACCGATAATGCTTCCGAAGCCCCTTCATTCCATTCGATCTTCCCTTTTTTCCAACCGACCTGGTAAGTAATTTCCCGATGCTCTTTCTTCTTCTCGCTTCCTGGCTCCACTTTGATTCCTCCAGCTTTTTTCTTCAACGTATATGATCATTTACCGCTTCCCATGCCTTAGAGGACAACGATTTCACAAGTTTATTAATCGATGATCGGGTAGGATGCGTGCCGCCGCATCCCGCACATGTCCATGACATGTGAACAACAACACTTGGTGCCTGCTGCTCAAGTCCGCTAGAACTCGCAAACAGCTCTCCATCCGTTCCTCGTCGAAATTAACGAGAATATCATCCATGACGAGCGGCAGCACAGCTCTACCTGCGTATTCTTCCACAAGCGCGAAGCGCATGGATAAATAGAGCTGCTCCGCAGTACCCCGACTAAGTTGCCCCGTGTCCATCGACTGCCCGTTTGATCTAATCGCAACAAGACGTTGCTCCCCGAACGGCGCTTTGACATTCGTGAAAGCTCCATTGGTCATCTTAGCCAAATAATCGGAGGCGCGCAAAAGCACACCGGGCTGACGCTCCTGCTCATAAACCTCACGGGCTTTCTTCAATAGGAGGGAAGCAAAGGAAGCTACCGCATATTGATCTGCTTGCCCCCGGATCGAAGCCCTGTAAGCTTCGGCCTGAAGCAGGCCATCGGCGTGCTCGGAGCCTTGCTCCATCTGCTCGATATGCGCTGTAAGCTTACCGGCCGCTTCGCGAAGCTCATTCGTTTGGCTTGCGGCATCCGCAAGCTCCCGCTCAAGCGTCTCCAAACGGTAAGCCACAGCCGCTTCTCCTTGTGTCTCCAATAGCTGCGTATAACTGGCAAGTGAAGAACGGCCTAACAGAGCCTCCAGTGACGACTCCAACAGCTTTTGTTCTTCAGTAAGCTTCTTGCGCTCTTCTTGTCCCCTCTCTTGAAGGCGCAGCGCTTCGCCATCCTGTGCAGAAGCTTCCTGCAGCAAACAGGCGAGTCGCTCACTTGTGCGCTGCTCGGCATCGACGAGAAGCTGCAGCTCTTGTTCAACTTCCGCATAAAGCGCTTGGCCATGCTTCTGCTCAGCAAGCAGCTTCAGCTGCTCCTGTTCCTGCTCTTTCCAACGTTTAAGCGCAAATAGAGGCTCTTGTCCCGTGGAAAGCTGCAGCCGCAAAACGACTGCTTCCTCGTACTGTTCCACGTTTGTTAATAATGACGACAGCTTCGCTTCTAATTTATGGAGTTGCCGAAGATTGTCCTGCCCCTGCTCGATCATTTGAATCGTTTCCATAGCAGCATCAGGTGATAATCGTCCGTTTAAGCCGAGCGATATTAGCCAATCGCTCCAATCGCCCTGCAGCTGCTCCAGCTCGGCTGCAAGCTGTTCATACACAGCCACTCGCTGTCCTTCTTGGTGCTGTAAGGACTGCCGCATCTCCTTAGCATCCTGCAGTTTCTCTACTTTCCGAAGCTGCTGGCTGAGCTGTTGTTTGTTTTGCTCCACTTCTCTCATCCACACATCCAACTGTGGCTGGAAATTGTGAAGTGGGAGCATATCAGCGGTACTCACCTGCTGCGAGGGGTTGAAGGCGGATGTAGCCGCAGCTTCGCTAAAGCCATTTTGTACCTGCATTGTTTTCATATATGCTTGGATTTGTTCTTGTAAGCGACGCTCCAGCTCTCTAAGCTCCCGAGCCGCAGCCGCTTGGCCAAGAGACGTCTCCTCAGCAGGTGACGAAACCATGGCGCGGGATGATCTGTTGTCCGAAGTTGCCCGCTCCCCAAACCGGACGTAGCATGCCGCCCCGGCAAAAAGCAGGAACGCACAAACCGCTAGCGTCCAGTTCCCTTGCCAGCCCAACAGAACGGAGACGATTACCGCAAGCCCTGCGATGAGAGCAGCCATACGCCCACGAAGCTTACGAGAGGCGGCTTTGCCTGCTTTGGCGGCCTCCTCCAAGCTAAGCTTGAACTGGCTTTGTACGGCTTCACGCTCTTTGTGATATTGCACTTCCTTCACCAGAAGCTGCCATCCCGCGTAATCTCTTGCGATTCTCTGCAGCGTCGCCGAGGGATCGAGCCCTCCCGGAAGCGAAGGAGCTAACCGGACATCGGCCTCCAGCATGCGAATGCCGTCTTCCGCGCGAATGAGCTGCTGCTCCAGACTTTCCAGCTCTGTTCGAACACGCAGTTCATCCCCACGTCGCTTCTGGAACTGTTCCTTGTACCATCGTACTTGCTCGCGAAGAGGGATCGACACCGCAAAAGCGCCGACATCCAACCCCGTCCCGTCGTGAGCATCTATTTGTTTAAGCAGCCTGTCGATCTGCGCGCGCTGATGCTCCTGTTCCACGCGCAGCCCGGCCAAACCGCGCTTCTGCTCTTCATAGGTGGCTGCTTGCTCCAGCCAATGATTCAACTCCGTCTGATGCGCTAGCACATCAGGCTGGATGCGGATGGCGCTCAGCTGATCCGCCAAATCTTGCTGCCGCAGCCGAAGCCTCGTGCGCTCTCCATGGAGGCGCTCCAGCTCCGCCTCAAGCGCGTCCAGCCTCGCCGAGGCGTGCTCGGGGAAGCTAGCTAGCTCCGGCAGCGCCGCCAGCTCCTGGCCGATCTGACGCAGCCGGATCCATCCGCTGCGCGCCTTGCCGGCCAGGCTGAGCCGAAGCTGCTCCGCGCGCAGCGCCTCCTGCTGCTCCTCCAGTGCAGCAATGCGCGCCTCCGCGGCGCGGCGCTCTCCCTGCAGCCGGTCATAATCGGCTGCCAAGTCACGGCTGCGGCGCAGCGACTGCTCCAGCCCCTCCAGCTCCTTCAGGAGACGGTTCATCTCCTGATTGCGTCCGCGGGGTCTATACAGGCTTTCGGCCTGCGCCGCCAGTTTGCGCTCGGCCTCCATAATGGCCGAGCCGCTTACCCCAAGCCCAGCGCTATATAAGTAGCCGCTGAGCTCATCCGTCTGCAGGGTGCGGAGCTCCTGCAGCTCGGTTAGCCCAAAAGCGAACAAGCTGCGGAAGAGGTCGGCCGACAGGCCGCCCAGCAGCGTGTTCAGCAGCTCCTCGCCCCCGGTGGTGCCATCACCGAGGGTAACCTTAACGAGCCCCGCAGAGGCTCGTCTGCCGCCTGCGGCGGGCGCGTCATAGCGCTCGACGCGAATCAATTGACCCTGCTCGTCCTGCAGGGTCAGGGCGCCTCCATGGGCGCCGCCGCCCAGCGGCTCGTAGCGTTCCGACCGGTTCTGACGGGTCGGAAAGCCGAACAGCACCGCGCGGATGAAGCCCATGAGCGTGCTCTTGCCCGCTTCATTGGCGCCATAGAAGAGCGCCAACGGGGTGTCGGTGTCGAGCTGCCGCTGGCGCAGGCTGCCGAAACCCTCCACCTGGATGGATACGATCTTCATCCAGGCCACCCCCCATCCGCGGACAGCAAGTCCGCGGCCAGCTCTTCTGCAGCGCGCAGCCATTCGCGCAGCCGCTCGGGATCAGCCGCAGCCGGGTTTCCCGCTGCCTGCGGCAAGCTTTGCAGCGCGGCGAGCGCTTCGCCGGCGAATTCTTGCAGCGCGGCCTCATCGGTGCGCAGCGCTGCCGAAATCCGCAGGAGATCGCCGAGGAAGCTCTTCTCCTGCTGCAGTGCCTCCAGATCGAGCATGCTTGCCGTTCGGTCCTCAATCGACTCCACCCAGACGAAGCGGCTTCTCTCCGCTTCGTCCAAACGCAGTTCAGCCGTCAGCTCTTGAAGCAGACGCCCTTTGCGGAGCAGGGCGGATACCGCGCCGCGTCCTTCCAGAATAATTCGGACAACTGCGTCACGCCCGTCTGCCTCAGTCCTCATCTTCTCCAGCAGTTCGTCTATCTTGTCTTTTAATTCCTGCTCCGTCAGAATGCCCGTAACGGAGAGCCGCTGTTGAAACCAACGAACTTGATCTAGTGAACGGAAGACGAGATCAGCTCGTCCATCTTCCGACATCTCTACGATATAACAACCTCGCGGCCCTGTTTCCCGGATATTCCTTCCTTGCAGGTTCCCCGGGTATACAATAGCAGGCTGCTCATGAAGCACATTTCTTGTATGTACATGGCCTAATGCCCAATAATGCATACCCGCCTTCAGCAAATCTTGCTTGCTGCATGGCGCATAATTATCATGAGCAGGGTCACCATCGACATTCGTATGTAAAAGCGCGATTTGAGCCGCATCTTCATAACCTGCCTTAAATTGCAGGGCTAAATTATCCGTAACCGCTGAGTTGCGATACGATATCCCATGAATTTGGGCAATGACGCCTCGATCCGGCTTTGCCACCGTCAGCGTCTCCACCTCATCGCACGCAAAAAAATGGACGTCTGCCGGCCAAACCAACTTTGCGGCGCGTCCATCCTCCGGGTCATGATTTCCATGAATAATAAATGTAGGGATCCCTTTCGCGGCTAACAGCTCCAGTGCTTTCTGAAAGCGAATTTGCGCGCGAAGGGAACGATCCGACAAATCGTAAACATCCCCGCTAATCAGAACAAAATCCACCTGCTCTTGTATTGCTGCCGCCACGAGCTCCTTGAGCGCGCCAAACGTCGATTCGCGCATTCGCTCACGAACTCGTTCAGGCAGCGCCGACATGCCCTTGAACGGGGAATCCAGATGCAAGTCGGCGGCATGCATAAACCGCAGTCGTTTCATGTCTCTAACGCCTTCCTGCTTTAGCTTTTTTCGTTCTGCTCTCCCTGAGCATCCGTTGTATTTTCCTCTGCTTGATAGCTCTCATACACACTTTTCAGCTGCCTAAGCACACGATTCAAAGAATAGGTCTTTTTAGCCTTCTCCCACGCCGTACGCGCCAGATTGTAGCGGAATGTCGGATCAATGACGACTTTCTCCAAGGCGTGGCTTAACGCCATAGCATCGCCAACAGGCACGAGCAAACCGTTATGCCCGTGTTCAATTTGCTCGGCTATCCCTCCGACATCGGTACCGATCAAAGCTAGCCAGCATAATGCGGCTTCAGCAAATACGGAACCGAATGCTTCCGCGCGAGACGGCAGTACGAAAACGTCAAAGAACGGCATGAATTCCTCTGGATGCAGCATGTAGCCATAAAATATCGTGTCTTCATAAATATTTTGTTCAATGGCCAATTTCTCCAGTTGTTCCCGGCTTGGTCCATCCCCAATAATATGTAAAACGAAAGGATGACCTCGCTTTTTCAGCTCTCCGCAAGCGATCAGCAGCGTATCCAATCCTTTCGCAGGAACCAGACGACAAACCGTAATAAATTGTGTCACGGCGTTTTCATGGGAAATCGGACGGAAACGCTTCTCATCAAATCCGTTCGGGATGACCCCGATCCTTTCGCTGTCCTGCACAAACTCTGAAATGTATTGCTTGAACGAATTCGACACCGTGATGATCTGATCGACCTTTGATTCAAGCTCCCCATAGATCTGAGTAAGGAACTGATGCTCTACGCCATTCTCCTGTATCCGTCCGTTCAAAACGAGCTCTCGCTCAAAACTGGAGTGAATGGTCAGAATCACCGGCGTTGCCGGATAAATTTGCTTCATTGCCAGCGCTGCAATCGGATGATGCGCATGGATAATATCATATTTCTTGGTCAATCTTAGCTTCGTCCACCATACATAATCCTTGAAAGTCTGAATGTATTTATCAACGATCGGGTTTCCGGCATACTTCCGCCAATCGAAAGTGGCGAATTCCACTTCCTCTGTGCCCTTATTGCGAATCCGCTTAGGCAGCGAAAATAGTTCCATTTCCCATCCCTTTTTATTAAAACGGTCCAATATATAGGGAACCATGGATGACACCCCACCCGGTTGTTCCGGGGGGAAAAACAATGCTTGCAAGATGTTCATTGCATGAGCCCCTCTCCCAAAGCCTTGAGCTTTCCTTCTTATTGTAACTTGTGCGCGCCGAATAGAAAAGAGAACAACTATCGAGCCCTATGAATCGATTCTATCCCTCTTTTCCATTTTCCTTTATAATAGAGTGACTACTTGTCGAAAAATAGGTTTTTTTGGGGGAAAGCATGAACACTGTTGATCTCTTGTTCGGTGATTTAGCTTCATTATTATCGAATGCTATTGTGTTGGTCATTGTTACACTTATGTTCGTCATTTCTCTTCGATTATTTCTCGATCGTCGTAAAAAAGGCTACATGTCCATGACCTTCTCGCTTGTTTTCGTTGGCATTCATTATCTGCTCAAGTTATACGTCTTGCTCACAGCTTTAAATACGAGCTTAACGGCTTACTCGCTGCTTATGCTGAAAATTGTCTCGTTTGTACTCCTCAACTTCGGGATCTATCAATTATACAATCGCACGCACCGCAAACAGTACATATTCTTCTATGGCTTAATTATCATGGGTTTCGTCGTTTCTATTCTTCATTTTAGCGTGCCGCAAATGTATAACGGAACGATTCAGCAGGTCCGGATGCTGCAGGACATTGGTCTTGAGCTGTATGTCTTTGTGCTGATCTTCCTCTGCTTTTACATGATTCCTCCCTATATCGGCCAACAGGTGAAATATCAATCAGCGCTTACGATCTATTTTTTCATCCAATCCTGTCATCTTATTAATGTATATATGTATGGCGATGCGCAGATTTGGCTAACCGTGGCGGGTAATATTTTGCCCATTGTCTTCTATTTCGTATTATTTACCTTACTGTTCGATCGTGTTGTTGAACTGATGCAGGCTATTTACAATTCGTCTATCACGGACGGGCTAACCCGCTTGTACAACCGCAAGTTTTTCTATAATCGTGTCACACAGTACGTCGGGAGACATCTTCCCGTGTATATCTTGTTCAGTGACATTGATAATTTCAAGAAATTGAATGATACAAAGGGTCATCAGATGGGCGACGATGTGCTGAAGCAAGTGGCTCAAATCATGAAGGAAGAAGTCGAGGAATGCGGCATAGCCGGCCGCTATGGCGGGGAAGAAATGGTGCTTATGGTCACGGACCCTAGTGTCAAAATGGATGCATTTGCGGAACGCGTTCGCAGCCGGATTGAAAAGGAAACCATCGTTACCGCCAGTATCGGGTATAGTAAATATAAAAACGGCGTAAGCGCCGAGGAACTCATCAAGCAAGCGGATGAGGCTATGTATAAAGCGAAAACAACCGGGAAAAACAAGGTCGTCAAATATGCCTAGCCTGCCTAACCTGATGGTTTAATCAAGCACCTGCACCTGCATACTCGCCCCACCCGATTTAAGAGAACTCCATTCCCTTATTCAGGCGAAATGCGAGATTTCGAGGGCTGAAGGGGAACTACAGGGTCTTAATTCAGCTAAATCTGGCGCTTATCTGTCCAGAATGGGAAATAGCGGACCCCAGTTCCCTTGCCCTCGCCCATTGGGCTCCTTTTGGCAAAATAGCGGATTGTAGTGCCCCTACCTGCCTGTGATATGCATGGAAACTCGCCGTCTCCGAATGAAATTCAGGGTACATTTCGCCCACCCCAACCTCATTCTCAAAGAAAGGGCTGTCCCCCGGGTCAATACATGACCTTCGAGACAGCCCTTCGTTCTACTCGTCGTCCGCTTCCAGCACATGCTCTTTGCAAAATGCTTCCACTGCCGCGACTTCATCATCCTCTAGATCAAAATCCAAGTAAATTTGCGTCGTTTTCTCATAAAGCTCGTATTTCAACAGACCTGACTTGCCTTCGTCCACGTTATAAATGGCGCGAATATACAATCCGCTCTCGGAGTATAACTCATCATCTTCCTCGACTTCGATATCTATGAGAAATTCGTATCGCTGCCCGCTCAAAATGCCAAACGGATCTTTGATCACTTCAACGGTATAACTCGTAATCGTAAACATCGTATCCCCCCTTTTTCATCTGCAGGCTATAGTATACCTGATTCTGGGAAGAATCGCACACAACAGCAGAAAGAAGCCCGCAGATTCACCTTTAATTAAAAGGAACCTGCGGTGCCTTATCTCAATATGGAGGATAGCCCTATTTTCCCTACCTTCAACCTGCTAAGACAAACCATTCATGATTCCCGTAGGACTGATCTCAGGATGACGCGAGCCCGTCCAGTGTAAACGTTGTAAATTTGATGGTCATCTCTTTGGTTTCAGAAAAATCGCTTTCATACAGCAGTGCAATATCCCCATTAGCCAAGACCGTCAAACAGCTATACGAAAACGTATAGGCATCGACCTCTTTGGCATACTTCCAGGTGCTTCCTCCGTCTTCGCTCAAACGGATCGTCCCGTTTCTCCGCTTGTTGGGATCCGCTGGATTGGCAAACAAAACTCTTGTTTTTCCGTCTCCCATGTCCGGATAAGTGATTACGCTAGATTGGCAAACCGGGTCCAATAACACCTGATCATACTTCGTATCACTCCAGGTCTCACCGCCATCCATGCTCATTGCCACAGCGGTACGATGCAGACCGGCATGGTTTCTCATATAAACGCGCAGCCCGCCATCCGGAAGTTCAATTACCTGCGATTCGGTCAAATCCGCACCCTCCGCGCTTAATGTCTCTGCCATCATCGTTTGCCCGATGAACGTTCTTCCATCATTCGGAGAGGCACCTCTGCGCCAGCTTTTCCCATGGTCATCGCTGAAAATAACAGCGCATGACATTTTTCCATGGTGATTCGAAAAATAAATCGGGAAGACAAGCCTTCCTTTGTAATCACCACGCTGGATCTGAATGCCTCTTCCGGGCCCTGCCCCAATAAATGCCATCCAGGCTTCTTTCACCGCGGGATTTAACTCGATCGGCCTCGACCATGTCAGACCGTCATCATCACTTTTAATGATTTGCAAAAAAGATGTTCTCGCTTCTAATAACGTTTCATCGGGGTCTATCCCTTTTTTCAGAAAAATATTGCCCTTTGTCCCCCCGTCAACATGAACGTTTCCTTCTTCATCAACCGTGAAAGGGGTCATCTCTCCTTGGCTATTGGCCACATGACCGTTCGGAAGCAGTCGATAGGCGCTCCCACTGCTGTCAAATAGCAGTCTTTCGGCGTTCTCGCTAAACCCCGTTCCTATCTCGGAGGACCTTAGGCCAATCCCCCCAGGTGTATGTGAAAATAGCATCCAAATCGTTCCTGTCACTTCGTCCTCGAGCAGAGCGGTGTCGATCGCTGCCGCCCCGTCCCGTCCTTCTCCCGGATAGGACACAAGCTCCTGCACATCATCCCATGTCATTCCATTATCCCTACTTCGTCTTATTGCTGTATTGATTTTATTGGGATTATCCAAGCTGTTGCTTATACGCGCATCGATGCCGGCAATAATTGTTCCTCTTGAAGTCGTGATCATGGATGGGATTCGATAGGTCGCCGATCCAGCTAACCCCGGATAAAATAAAGAAATCGCTTCGCTTTTTTTCATGAGATACACATCCTATTTTTTATTTTTGATTGAGCAAATCGATGACTTTCGGCGCCTTATCAAGTTCGGCCAAAATTTCTTTTCCCCCGCTGTTCAAATAATTCTGAACATATTTATCCCATTCCTTATCGATATCGACTTGTCCGGCAATGGCTTTCAATCGGAATTCATTCACGATCGTATTCAGTTGACCGCTGTATTGTTTGTTGAGATCGGCATATTTCGTTTGGTTCATCAAATCCCATTTGAAAGGTCTGATTTCCATCTTCTTCAACACGTCCGGTTTGCCGAAGAAATCATTTTTCAACTTGGTCGTTGCTTCGGAGGTCTGATAGGACGCCCGTCTATCATCGTACGATCTGAAGTTATATGCCCAGAAGCCCATATTCCCTTCGTTCTCTGGGTACTCTGGCTTGACTTTAATCTCCGATTTCTCCGGAGTTCCCTGCCATGTGGAATGGGTACCGATATCTCCGTAAAGTGTCCAGCGGGAATCGTCATCAAAGTTGATATAATCGAAAATTTGCAGAATACGCGCCAGCTGCTCATCCGTCACTTTCTTGGAAATGTAGAAAGCATCGCCCAGCCTGTTAACTGGAGTGAAGGCGCCTTCCCCTTGCTGCCCGTTCGGGCCGATCTCGGGTGCGGTCACGAGTAATTTAACGGCGGGGTCCTTCTCTACAATGTTTGCCGGAGCACGTCCCTTCGTCCAAGCGTCCATACCGACATAAGCAGGCTGCGCCGGATAATAACCGGTTTTGCCGAGCTTGAATTTCTCCCAGCTCTTGTTCACGTCGATCGTCGTCCACTCTGGATCGATCAAGCCTTCTTTGTTCCATCTCGCCATCATCTTCAAGAACTCTTTGTATTTATCGGAAATTTCAGCGGCAGTCAGTTTGCCGTTCTCCTCCAGGTTGTAGCCGCTAGCTACCCCGTATGCCCCAAGCAGCGTGCTTCCCCAGGCAGTAAACGAATTGTTGAACGGCAGCATGCCATAAGTATCGTTTTTCCCGTTGCTGTCCGGGTCCTTCTGGGCGAAAGCCTTTAGGATTTCTTCCGTCTGCTCCAGCGTATATGCCTTATCCGTGAAGTAAATCCGTTCCAGGCCTCCGCTTGTGCCAATAGGTTTAATGTCGCCCGGCGGCTTAATCCCCAGTTTCTCAAGCCAATCGAGCCGGAAGGTTGGAGCCCATATTAAATTTTTGGTATGTCCCTGATAACCGACGAGAGCTAAATATTCGTCTTTTTTGCCCGGCGCAATATTCATATCCCAGCCCGGCACATTCTCATCCAGCATTTTGGAATAACGGGGCGCGTATTTCTTCAGCATCTCTTTCGGGACCGTTCTCGTCAGGCCGTTTTCGTAAAATTCCAACGCCGACAGGGACTGCACCGTAAAAGAAAACGTATCCGGCAAATCTCCAGATGCGACCAGCAATTGCACCTGGTCTTTGTTAAACGTATCCACCTTCACGTTGCTGATCTTGATATTGTACTTTTCTTCCAATTTCTTCTGTACCCAGTTCCCGTCCTCAATCTTCCCTCTTGTAAAAGATCCTGTCAGCCTTAAATTAAGCTGCTTGGCGAAGTCCCCCGGCGCAGGCAGCCCCGAAGCTGTATCTCCTTGCGCCTGGCCTGTTGAGCTGACGCCGGATGCCTCTTGCTGACTGCACCCTACCGATCCGATCACTAGCGATCCGGCAAGCATCGCCGAATATAAAACCTTGAATCGAATTTGCATATAAACTGCCTCCCCTATATTTGTCTTATCGGTTCGCGACTGTTACTAACCTTTTAAAGAGCCGATCATAATGCCCTTGATGAAATATTTCTGCGCGAACGGGTAAATGAGAATGATCGGACCAATCGACATCATAACCGTCGCTGCACGAACATTGCTCAGCAATAAATTGGTATTTGTCGCCCCGCCGCCGCCGAATTGTGTCTGCGACAAATCCAAAGCAACGATCATTTGCCTGACAATCATCTGCAGAACCGTTTTGGAAGGGTCGCGAATATAGATCATTGCATCAAACCATGCGTTCCAGTGCCCCACCGCCGCCCACAGCGCAACTGTCGCAATGACCGGTTTGGACAAGGGGACGATAATCTTGGTCAAAATCTTGAAATAACCGGCTCCATCCATCAACGCCGACTCCTCAATCGCTTTATCGAGCGTCATCAAATAATTGCGCATAATGATAATCGAGAACACATTAACCGCCCCGGGTAAAATGAGTGCAAGACGGTTATCAAGCAGACCTAAATTTTTAATCAATAAGTAGGTGGGGATCATTCCCCCCGAGAAGAACATGGCGATAAGGAAAAAGGCTGTGAAGTAGTTACGGAAAGGCAGATCTTTCTTGGATAACGGATAAGCGACCAGTAAGGTAAAAAAAACGATGAGCGCCGTACCGATAACGGTTCGAAGGATCGTATTCAGATAGGCGGACGTAATGTTTTGATAGCTAAAAACGAACTGATAGGCAACCGTTACCCATTGCTCCGGCCATAGATGAATGCCAAGTGTTGAGGCGCCATTCGCATCCGAGAAGGACAGAACGAACGTTTGCCAGAACGGATATAGGACTGCGAGTGAAAATAAGCTAATGCCTAACATATTTAAAGTGTCAAAAATGGATAATCGCGTTTTGAGCATTCCCTGCTTCTCCTTCCTACCAAATGCCATGTTCACTTCGTTTGCGGATGATCGCATTCGCTCCCAAAATGAGAATCACGCCCACGACATTTTTGAATAAACCGACCGCTGTCGCATAATCCAATTGAAACTGTTCCAGACCTTTCCGGTATACGTAGGTATCAATGATGTCAGCGACTTCATAAACGACCGGGTTATAAAGGTTTAGAATCTGATCGAAACCCCCGTTCAAAATATTGCCTAGGCCCAGAATAAACAAGATCACGATCATCGGAATGAGCGACGGGATTGTAATGTGCAGCATCTTCTTGAAACGTCCCGCCCCGTCTACATCTGCTGCTTCATAAAGATCCGGATTAATCGAAGAAATAGCTGCCAAATAAACGATTGCCCCCCAGCCGATCTCTTTCCATACATCCGTCAAGATCAGCATGGGAATAAAATAATGGGTATCCGATAAAAAATTGATCGGTGTTCCCCCGAGCGAATGGATGACATAATTGATGATCCCCCGTTGAGGAGAAAGCACCTCGCCCACCATGGACGCTAAGATGACCCAAGACATAAAATGTGGCAAATACGAAACGGACTGAGCCACTTTTTTAAACAACACATGTTTGACTTCGTTTAACAGCACGGCCAGCACGATGGGAGCCGGAAAAGCCACGACCAACTTTAACACGCTGATAATCAGCGTATTTTTAAGAGCTCGAATAAAAAGGGAGTCGTGTAACAAGCTTTTGAAATGCGCAAAATCGTTCCATGGACTTTTCCAGATACCTAAGCCGGGCGAAAACTTTTTGAAAGCGATCACAATGCCATAGATAGGAATGTAATGAAAAACGAATAACAAAATCATCGGAAGCAGCATCATGAGGTAGAGCATCTTCATCTTCTTGGCTCTAAGCCAGATTTCATTTTTTTTGCGTACCGACTGAGCGTCAGCATGCTGAAGGGTGATTTCCATGGTTAAGTTGCCTCTCCTTTCTACGATATCTTGGTAACGCTTACAATTTCGATTATAGAAAAAAGCAGCTTCGATTAGTGACACGATCTTTAGATCTTGTACCACAATCTCAATATGTTTCGGCTGCTTTTAATATTTTGCCGGAAGTTGGATGGTCACCCTCGTACCCTCTCCATACTGGCTGTCAATGTCCAGTCCATATGCCTCTCCGAAATGCAATTTGATCCGTGCATGGACATTATAAATGCCTGCCTTCTTCACACTGGGATCCGCAAGCTGCTCGCGAACTTCCGACAATTGTTCCTGCCGCATGCCTAACGCATTGTCCGTAACGGTAATACGGATAGTACCCTCTTGCAGCATACAGGAAATTTCAATGGTTACCTGTTTTCTGGTTTGCCTTGCTCCATGATGTATGGCATTCTCGATAATCGGCTGCAGAATCAGCTTTAGGGCGCCGCATTCCAGGATCGCATCATCCATAAGCCACACACATTGAAAGTTATCGTACCTGCAGGACATGATGTGTATATAGGTTTTGGCATACATGATTTCATCTTTCATTCGGTTCATTTGTTCCCGGTTCGTGATATAGCGAAATAGTCTGCTGAGCGAATTGATCATTTCGACGGCTCTGTCCACTTCTTTTGATTCGACAAGATAAATGAGATTATCCAATGTGTTGTACAGAAAATGCGGGTTGATTTGCGATTGCAAGGCGATCAATTGAATTTCTTTTTTCTCATATTCCAGCTTGACTCTTTCTTTGTCTGCAACGAGCGTTTCAACGACCAAATCATCGATTCGTCTGACCATTTGATTGAAATTACGGCTGAGCAGATCCACTTCGTCAATGCCGGAAATACGGTCCAAAACAATCCGGTGGCTTTCCCCGAGCTCATATTCATTCAACATATGATTCAGTCTGCCGAGCGGTTTGAGCATGCGCTGCGACATATAGAAAGAAAACAACAGCATGAGAAGGAAAATAAGAAAGAACAAATACGAATTGCTTAAAAATAAGTCGATAACCTGGTTTTCCACGTCCGATTCGTTATACCTGGATATAAATGTCCATGAAACACCGCCTATCTCCTTAGCGAAGTCGTAATAATTCCCCCTGTAGGACCCAATTGGCGAATCTAGCACTTTCCCGATTTGTGCCGCAATAGGATGGGATACAATCCGGCTGTCTTTGTCAACGATAAACATTTCACTGCCGTTTTGCTTGAATTCCCCATACAGATTGGAAAGGTACCCACTATCTAATTCGACTGTCACGTAGCCTACAATTTCCGGATATTTCTCCAGCGAGATGATCGGCATTCCCAAGACGATTGAAGCATTGCCGAAGTCATCCTTGGTCAAATGATAACTTATTTTTCTTCCTGATCCTTTCATTTGATTGTAAAAGTCAAGGTCCAGCTCTCCGGTTTGTTTATATCGATTTGAAAATATCAACGTGTTGGATCGGTCGTAAATGCGAATGACATCCCGATTCAGCCCTAAATCATGATTCTCATAAAGCAGCTCTTTTTCAAGCGTTTTAATATCTTTTGCCAAGATCTCATGCTGTACGGCCGTATCCAATGAAATTCGAGCCATCAGCACTTCTTTTTGATTGATATCATGTTCTAAATAACTGGCTGTTTTCGCAAATAATGAATAATGGCTCTTTTTTAAATCGTCTACCACGATGTTGGAGGATTTCCAGTAAAAGATAACCATATAGACTACAAGAGGCAGTAATATTGTGATGATAAAATAAAGTAAAAACCGGTCTCGCAGATTGAACCGGCCTTTGTCCGTCACGAATTTCCTTTCATCCGAACATCGGTCTTTGGCAAACTCATACGTCTTAAATAATTGGATGACCTGATAAACCGGCTTTAGGATTTTGCTTGAAATGACCCTGGAAGAAACGAAGGCAACAAGTAAAGCCAGCAGACAAGTCGCTGCCGTTAATTTGGCCATGAAAAGGAGCTGCTGCTGATAAAAGTCCATCCGCTCAACGTAGACCAGTTGCATATTATTAAAAGGTATGGTCGTAGAATGAGCTTCCACGCCAACAGATAAATTCACTTCAGCCCCTCGGAAAATCAAATTGCGGTTTGCATCAAACAACATGATGTTCTCGTTGTAAGGTACAGCGTCCTTCACATACTGAGGGTTCAATAGGATCAAAATAACGCCGTTATTGGCCCCGTCTTTCCCTATCAGATTGGCGGCAAAAAACACTCGTTTATTCAATTCTTCGAGCGCACGCGACACTCCCTTTGGATGATCTGGATCAGAAGGCGGGATGATGCTTGCAGCGGCTTTCCCCTGGAGCACCAAATGATGTTCTTTTGCTAACTCGCTTTTCACTTGAATCCCGTTAAGATCGAAGTCCAAATAAGTGTGATCGGAACTGAACTGATTTTGGGATGTAATGACGACGATGGAGTCGATGAATTCATTTTCTTGCCGGATGTTGTACAAATATTTTTCAAAATCCATGGAGAGTTCGTATTTCGTGATGACGTTTGTATTCGGCACGCCCATTTGCTGCATATAGTCGGCAATCCGCCCATTCGTCGTTAAATTATTGACCATCGCGTACATGTTGCCCAGGCTCGTATTTAACTCATAGGAAATCTGGTTCATTCGGGTACTGATGACAAACTGCTTTTTTTCTTCAATGAAGTTTTTGATCTTAACAAAAAAAACGCTGCTTAGCAGCAATAATAAAATAAGCATGGCGCTTAAAGAGAACAGCATAAGAAAATTTCGAAACGAAATCCTCTGGAATCCCCTCATTTTCCGAAACATCATAAACCTCCGCTTTGGTTACAAGTAGGGTTGGACCGAAATACAAGAGGTTTGACGCCCATCACTTTCTTAAACACCTTATTGAAATAAGAATGATTATGAATGCCGACCATCACAGAAATTTCCTTGATCTTATAATCTTTGTGCTTTAGTAATTCTACGGATTTGCGAACCCTGACTTCATTCACATAATCAATAAAATTATGACCGGTTTCTTTTTTGAAAATCGAACTGAAGTAAGACGGATGAATAAATAATTGCCCCGCCATATCCTCCAGCGTAATCCTTTCAGTGTAGTGCTTATGCACGTATTGCTTGGCTGTATGTACGTAACGATTTTCATCTCTTTGTTCGATAGGAGCGATTGATATCTTTTCGATCGTTTGTTTTAGCCATATTTTCAAATCTCCGAGGGATGGAGCGGCATAAATATAGGCAAGTGCCTGCTTCTTATCCAGAGTCGGCATCGCCAGTCCTTTTTCTTTGGCTTTCAAAGAAAGCGACAGAATGATCTCTGAAAAGGCAATTCTGATTTCTTCTATATTCAATCGTTTCCCCTGTTCCACTGCATCAAAGAAGCCCCGGAGCCGGGAAGCGGTATCATCATTTTCACGGGTAAGAACGGATTGAATCAATCTGTCCATGACAATGCTCAATTGTTCTTGCTCATTCTCTTTGGCACTTTCGCCAATGTCTCCATCCAACAATTCCTGGTAAAAAAAGATCGCATGTTGATGATTATAAAATTGATAACTCAATGCATAAACGGCTTGATTAAAGGAAGAATGGATCTCGCTAGGATCCTTAATCAGATTGCCGACACTGATTGACAGCACGCATTCTTTCCCAAAGACGGATCTGAGCGACGCTTTGAGCAAATCAGAATAATGTTCAAGTTGGTCTTTCAGATCATATTTGCTGATTGGCCGGGGATGGTGTGCAAAAAGAACCAATTGGTTGCCATAATATAAGACTGGAGTCTGGCTATCCTTCCAATAATCCATCGTCCATTCGGCAATATAATGCCTAATCGATAAACTTAAGTCCTTTTCAAACCATCTTCCGAACGAACACACGATGACCCGCATATAATCCCGAAGCCATGGTTCATCGTACTGCTGTACATTTTCCCCTTTGACCAGGTCGATGAGCATCGCTTCTTCCTGTATGTCCGGAAGTCCCGTCTTTTGGCCATCCGCTATGTCTTCATCCTTCTTTAACTCAATGGCCAAATCATGCATAACCCCCATAATCTCTTCTTTCATCACAGGCTTCAATAAATAGCCCTTTACTCCGAAGCGTATGGCATCTTGGGCATATTTGAAATCATCGTAGGCTGAAAGGATAAGCACTTTCATGTTGGGATATTTTTCTTGGACCGTTTGGGCAAGCTCCAGACCGTTCATTTCCGGCATCCGGATATCCGTCAACACCACATGGGGGTTATGCTGCTCAATGCTTTCAAGAGCTTCCCGGCCATCACAGGCTGAACCGATGACTTGGAATCCCGCTTCCTTCCATGGAAACAAGGTGACTAATCGCTCCCTGATGTTTTTTTCATCATCCACGATAAGAACTTTATACATGGACCCACCTCCGTCTAACTGTGTACGACTAATAGAAAAACCGCACAAGCCATTTCTGCTTAGGCACATGCGGTTCTCCTTCATATCACTTACTTATATGTTCTTACTCGTTTCCACGATTGTTCCCCAAGCGAGACCATAGCAGCCTCTGCGGTTGCGATCGAAGAACGGGCTGACGTCCCGTCGAAAAGCGAGATATACGCCGGATCCACAGGCTTGCCTGCGATCGCATCGCGAAAACACGCCATTTCCGCTTCCATCGGCTTCCTTAAGAAAAGAGGCGGACGGGTTTGAGGGCTTGTAAATACAACTTTCCCTTCTGCCTTCCTATAGTCATTAACACGGTCCGCATCTTCATCCGGCCTCCCATTGATGCCAAACGATTCTATTTGATTGCCGCTTTTCACGACAATTTCGGACCGTTTAAAGTTGACCAACACAGCGCCTTCCGTTCCGTTGATTTTGACAAAGTGCCCTCCTTGTCTAAATCCGGAGCCGTACTGCATCGTGCCTAATGCTCCGTTTGAGAATTCCATGGTCAGCAGCAGATGATCCGGATTGCTGGAAGCTTGAAGTGCCGGATCTATCCATGATCCCGCCAAGACAACAGATGCCGCTCTTCCAATAAGTGTTTGAACAAGGTCGAGCTCGTGGATAAAATGAAATAAATACCCTCCGGTCTTTGCAGGATCCTGCTTCCAGCCGGTGCCGGCTCGTTTATCCTGCCAGCCTGTTCGTTCCGCGTGAGAAACGATTGGTTTCCCAATGGCACCATGTTCGATCAAGCGCTTCACTTGCTGCACTCCGCTCATAAAATGAAGGATATGTCCAGCCATCATGTGGACAGAGGCACTCCGGCAAGCCGCAATCATTTCCTCGCAGTCGGCCAAAGATAAAGCAATCGGCTTCTCACAAAATACGTGCTTTCCATGCTGCGCCGCGAGAATGACATGCTGTTTGTGAAGATGATTCGGACTGGCCACAATGACGGCGTCCACATCATCGCGTGCGACCAGCTCTTGAACACTTGCAGCCGTGGCACAATGCAGCTCTTCCGACAACAGCTTGGCGCTATCGTCCGCCCCTCCAACAACAGCAACCGTTCTCGTTCCTTCCAGGTGATTCAAAATTCTGGCGAACTCGCCTCCGAAATTACCGCATCCGATGACGCCGAATCCCAATGAAGTCATTGCATCCCGCTCCTTCGCTCCATTATAGGCTGATCCACTTCTTCTCACGGAGAGAGGTCATAGCGGCTTCAGCGGTGGCAATGGACGTTGTGGCGGCCGTCCCGTCAAACAGCATTTGCACACTTTCACCTACAGGTATTCCATTTACGGCATCCCGGAAAGCGGACATTTCCTTCTCGATCAGAGTAGCTAACCAGCCCGGCATCCTGGAAGCGGCTGTCCCGTAAGCGACTGCTCCGTCGACGTTTTGATAGGACCGCGCGCGTTCCATATCTTCTTTGGCGGAGTCGTTTAGATGACAGCTGATGATACGTCCGTTTTGATTCAATTCAACTTTCGACTGCTTCAAATCTAGCAGGATCGCACCTTCGGTTCCGTTGATCTTGACGAAATGCTCGCCCCAACGAAATCCCGAGCCGTATTGCATCGTACCGAGCGTACCGTCTGCGAACACTAATGTCAGGAGCAGGACGTCTTCTTCATCACCGAAGCCTTCTCCCTGATGCGCCAGGTTGCCCCCTGCCATGCAAACCGAAACCGCCGGTCCCATTATGGCTTGCAAGAAATCAAGCTCATGAATGTGGTGAAATAGATGCCCTCCTGAGGTGGCATTGTTTTTCTTCCAGCTGACGCTGGCTTGCTTGTCCTCCCAGCCGGTCCGTTCGGAATGGCAGACGAGCGGTCGGCCAATCTTGCCGCTGGCAATCCAAGCTTTGACTTGGTTGACGCCGTTCATAAAATGCATGATATGCCCCGCCATAAATACAACGCCCGCCGACCTGCATGCCTTGACCATCTCTTCACAATCGCTCAATGTAAGAGCAATCGGTTTTTCACAAAACACATGCTTGCCATGTTTGGCTGCTAGCATGACCGGTTCTTTATGAGCATGGCTCGGGGATGCCACGATAATCGCATCGATATCGTCACGCTGCACCAAGTTTTCCAGGCTTTCGATCGCTTCACAATGCAGCTCCTCCGCCAACAGCGCGGCTCGACTGCCCCCATGAACGGCAACGACGCTTGAGCCTTCAAGCCGATTTAACGTCCTGGCCAGCTCCCCGCCGAAATATCCACTGCCCACTACCCCAAAACGCACGCTCTTCATCTCATTAAGCTCCTCTGCCATGTTCTACAAACGGGCCATAAATTGCAGGATCTGATCCTTCATGCCGGGAATCGGTTCATGACCGAAATCCGGATAAATTTCAAGCTTGACCGATGTTTTCATTTTATTGATTGCAGCAAATTGCGAAGACGGCGGACAAACGGTATCCATCAGACCGACACCGATCAATGCGTCTGCTTGAATCCGCGGTGCTAAATTTTGAATATCGATATAACCCAATTTGGTAAACCACTCTTCCTCTCGAAGATGCTGGGGATCGAAATAACGGAAGAAATTCTGAAGCTCCCAATACGCATCCTTCGCTAAGTCCATTTCCCATACTCTCTTATAATCGCTCAAGAAGGGATAAACCGAGGCCACTTTGCGAACTCTCGGCTCAAGCGCCGCACAGGCTATCGCAAGCGCGCCTCCTTGCGACCAACCTGTTGCACCAACCCGGTTCGCATCCACTTCCGGAAAGTTCATGACGATGGAGGCTAGTTGGGCCGTATCCAAAAACACATGACGGAAGAACAGCTTGTGCGGGTCATGATCCTGCAATCCGCGGATGATATGACCTCGCAGCGTATTGCCGACGACACCGCCTCTATCTTCGGATAACCCCCCTTGGCCGCGAACGTCAAGCCATGCGGTTGAACAGCCAAGCGCTGTGTACGCCAACATCTCCGACCAATCCCCGCTACAGCCGGAATAGCCATGAAACTGCAGGACAGCCGGATGCTGTCCTACAGTAGCTTTGGGCCGCACATATTTGGCGTGAATGCGCGCTCCGTTTACTCCTGTAAAATACAAATGAAAGCATTCTGCAGAAGGCACTTGGAACTCAGCCGGAATCAGTTCCACACTGGGATCAACTGCCTGCATCTCCTGAAGTGCTTGATCCCAATAGGCGTCAAAATCGATCGGCCTCGGATTACACCCTTCATAGGTTTTCAACTGCTCCAACGACAAATCAATGACCGGCATCCTGGACTATCCTCCTATGAAAAGGTCTTTGTTAACTTTCACGACAGCTTTCCGTATGCGGGAAGGAGCCGGGTCGTCTTTTCCCCTCAGGCCGGGCCTATGAACATCATGCGGATAGAAGACAGCGTACATGCCTGGAGTAAGCTCTAGGAACTGTTCCCCGGCAGCGGAATCGTACAAGCTATAATCATTCTCTATGCTGCTTTCAACCACGGTAAGATTAGAGGATTCTCCCGCCCAACCGATCGTTTCTTTACCGTCTAACAAATAGTGAATATCGATATACGCGCCATGCTTCTCTGCCCGGGTTTCTTGCATGTCCCTTGCATTCAGCTCCATGACCGTATAGTAAATATCATCGCCTTGTAACGTATACTTGCCATTATCCATCTTAGAGAAGTCCACGTTTTGTACCTCATCCATGATTGTCCTTAGCACCGGATGGACAAACTGGCGTTCCTTGCTCCAATTTTCCTTATTTCCTATAATCACAGCTGCACCCCTTTATCTGCGTATTCCCAGATTTGCAAAGCCGCGCCGATCATGCCGCTCCAATTGCCTTTATAAGCCGGCTCGATGCGAACGGCATCCAACATAGAAGCCATCGTTCGACTGCGAACTTCTTGACGCAGCCGGTCAAACAGGAGCTCACCCGCTTCTGCAACGCCGCCGCCGATGACAATCAGCCCCGGATTAAATGTGTGAATCAACGATGCGATACCTGTGCCTAGAGCGGCTATCGTCTCTTCCATGATCGTACTAGCCAGCGGTTCGCCAGCATGCCACCGGGCAAAAACTTCGCGCGTATCCACATCCTCCGCAGGAAGCCCTTCTGAGACCAGCTTCTCTCTCATCCTTCTGGCGATACTGGTCCCAGATGCGTATTGCTCCAGACAGCCTTTCCCTCCGCAGATGCATAAGGGACCTTGAAAATTAACGGACATATGGCCAATCTCACCTGCTCCGCCCCATGCACCATGCACTAGGCGACCTTCAACTACGATGGCTCCCCCTACCCCGGTTCCGAGAGCAAGGCATATAAAATGATCGATTCCCTTTCCCGCTCCAAACCGTTTTTCCGTGAGAGCGAGTACATTCACATCGTTATCGACGTGCACGGGCAGATGAAATCTTTCCTCCATTAACCTCTTAAGCTGCGTACCTTGGTAACCCGGTATAAGGTCGGAGGAAAATCGAATTTGACCGCTCGTCCATTCAATCTGCCCCGCGCTTCCGACACCGATGCCCCGTACCCGAAAATCCGGCTGCTCCAGCACCACTTTCTTCAGCAAACTTTGAACGGCTTCCATTGCCCGATTGCCCGTATGCGTTTGTCCAGCTAAGGTGCTGAGGCTTATCGAATGAAGGACTTCTCCCGACTCACTAACGATGCCCGCATTGATTTTGGTACCGCCGATGTCCACACCAATCGCATAAGCGGATTGAGCGTCATACCATCCGGATTTCATCGTTTCACTTCCCCGGAGTCAATGACATTGCGCAGGGCATTCACATATCGGGAAGTAATCAGCTGCGGACGGGTAATCGCACTTCCGACGACTACGTATGGAACCCCGGCTTTCATCGCCTTAGCCGCATCCTCCGGCGTCCATATGCGACCTTCCGCAACGACGGGAACCTGAACGGACGCACACAATTGAGACAACAACTCGAAATCAGGCTCATCTTGCTGCCGGCTGTAAGGCGTATAACCCGACAAAGTCGTACCGATTAAATCTACGCCCAGTTTCTCCGCGGCCAACCCTTCCTCCAGCGTGGAGACATCGGCCATAACAGCAACTCCATGCTCGTGGGCATAAGCAATCAGCGGCTTCACAGCCTCCAGCCGTCCTTCGCGGTCCGTGACATCCAATGCGACAATATCCGCCCCAGCCGATATGATGGCTTTTACCTCTGTAAGGGTCGGTGTAATAAAAATATCCGATCCCGGTATATCTCTCTTGATGAGTCCGATCACAGGCACATCAACTTCTTGTTTAATGCACAGAATATCAAATACACCATTCGTGCGAATGCCAATCGCTCCGGATTGAACCGCGGCTCTTGCCATTTTCGTCATCGTATCGCCGCTGTGCAAAGGTTCATCAGCAAGTGCCTGACATGAAACAATTAAACCCTTTTTCGGAAAAATGCTGCTCATTCCACTCATGTGTAATCCTTCCTCTCCCAAAAATGAATTAGACTTGAGCTTGATTTATATATGTCATGATTTTCTCGTTAATTCTTTCTAAACGGCCCATTTCTGCCTCTGGAACCGGCAAGAACGGCAATCTAGCTTCGCCGGTGTTCAATCCGCGCAGCTTCAGAATCTCTTTACAAGCACCATACAAGGACGGGAAGGATAGCAATTCCGCAATCAGATCATTCACAATAAACTGCCATTTGCGGGCTTCTTCCGCTTTACCCTCGACATAGCACTTTTCAATTTTCATAAATAACTCTGGCATAACGCCATATGTGCCGCCGATACCGCCATCCGCGCCAATGCTGCGGCCTGCCAAATACTGCTCGTCCGGACCGTTAAAGACAAGGAAATCATCTCCTCCGGCCGCTTTAAACTGCTGCAATTCAAATGTGCTTTCGGCAGATATTTTCACACCGATGACTTTGTCTTGTGCTGCCATTTTCGTAAGTAAAGCTTTCGACAATTGAAACCCTGTCGTTTGGGGAATATGATAAATAATGAACGGCAGCGAGGTGCTGTCAATCATCTGTTGCCAGTGATGTTCAACGCTTTGCGGTGACAAACGGTAATAAATCGACGGTACGGCCGATATCGCATGAGCGCCTACTTGCTCAGCATGTTTGGATAGCTCGACGCTATCTCGGGTGGAAGGTGCACCAACATGCGCGATGATCGTCATTTCTTGGCCAACTTCCTCCATAACCGCCTCAAGCGTTTGCTTCCGTTCCTCGACGTTTTGAAGCATCCCTTCCCCGGAACTACCTCCCACGTATAAACCATTTACACCAATATTGGCGTAGTGACGAGCTAATTTTTTAGCCGCCTCTTTGCTGACTTCGCCTTTCTCGTCATAGCAAGAATACATAGCAACTGTTATACCTTTGAATCGATCTAAGTCATAAGTTTTCATGTTTGTTCATTCTCCTTTGATTTTGTCTTGAATGAAATACGTTTCCGGTGATACGAACCCCGGAAACGTATTTTCACTTATTGAAAGATCTATTTAGACGAAGCTGCAATAATATCGTTTGACTTCTTCACCCAGTCGTCCAATGCTTGCTGAGCCGTTTTGGCCTTCGTCAATGCGGCCTGGACCTCAGGGTAGAAAGCAGCGCGAGTTTGCGGATATCCTGGAACGGACACACCGATGTCTCCAGCGTATTTGAACAACTCGATGGTTTTGCTTTTCATTGTGCCTGCCTCATAACTTTTCGCAAGCGATTTGCGCGCTACAATGACAGATTCAGCCTGGGTCATCTTGCCCATGTTTTCCGGGTTGTTCGCAAATTTCACAAACTCTTTTGCCCATTTCATTTTCACTTCATTCTTCGTATTCCACATCCAAGTTCCATAACCGAACAATACCGTGTTTGAAGATTTTCCGTCCACCGAAGGGAAAGGAACGATATCGACATCGAATTTCTTGGCATTTCCTTCAGCGAACGCCTTGTTCAACGTCGGTAAATTCCCGATATTACCAAACGCCATTCCAAGCTTGCCTTGAACGAACATATCGTTGAATACCGCAGTCGCTTTTAGGCCGGCAGCGCCTGGCGGAACCACGCCCTCATCCGTCAGCTTGGTCAAGAATTCAAGCCCCTTAACGCCTTCCGGAGAGTTGAGAGTTGCCTTGGTATCGTCTTCATTCCACGTTTTTGCGCCAAAACCCCATAGAATAGAATGAGTTCCTTGGTCACCGCCGGAATCCCCTGCATAAAGTCCGTAACCGTAAGTTTGCTTCGACGGATCCGTCACTGCCTTTGCCGCTTTTAAAAACTGTTCGGAAGACCACGGCTGCATGTTTTGAGGGAGCAGATCTAGCGCACCTTTTGCTTTGAATAAATCTTTATTAACTAATAGACCGATTGCTACCGTGCTGTTTGGATAAATATAGACCTTGTTGTCAACCGAAACGGATTTCAATGTTTTTTCTTCGAAATCTTGTTTGTCGATAATATCGTCAAGCGGAACCAGCAATCCTTTTTTGGCATAAGACAATGGCCAGAAGAATGAACCTTGTTGAATGTCAGGCACTTCGTTCGTATTGGCGGCGACGCTGATTCGTTCATTGATTTTGTCGTCCGGTGTTACAACCATGTTAATTTTCACATTTGGATTCGCTTTTTCAAATCCTGCTTTGATATCATCATAGACTTGCTTCACATCACCGCGTGCATCAACCCACCAAGTAAGCTCTACTTTCTCTTTCGAAGCCGTTGTCGCTGCCGGCGCATTGCCCGCATTTTTTTTCTCGTCTGTTTTGGCGCATCCCGCGGCAGCTGTTACTACTAACGCGGAAGTCAACAAAGTAATGGCAAGCTTTTTCATGTAAACCCCTCCAATTTTTAATTCATCAAATCGGAAACCGTAAAACAATCATCTTACTCGATTGGGCGAAGGCTCACCTCCTAAAGTAGTATCAAAGGGGCAAATTGGAATTTAGCCCTTTACACCGCCAAGTGTGATGCCTTTAACGAAATATTTCTGAAAACTGATGAAAATTAAGAATACCGGTATAAAACCAAGGGAAGCGGCAGCCATTTGCAGCCCATAATTGGCCACATATTCCGATACGAGTGTTGAGATACCCACATTTATCGTCATTTTGGTCTTATCGCTGAGCATAATCAGCTGCCAGAGGTAATCGTTCCAGGCATACGTAAATGTAAAGATCGCAAGCGCACCAATTGCAGGTTTAATGATCGGAAAGAACAGTTTGAAAAACAATCCGATTTCAGAGCAGCCATCGATTCTTCCGGCTTCCAGCAGTTCGGTCGGCACGGATTCGCTGAATTGCTTCATCATGAACACCGCAAACGGAATGGTCAACACAGGCAAAATGGCGCTTGCCAAATTGTTCACAAGACCAAGGTCCCGCATCATCGTAAATAAAGGGACAAGTGTAATTTGTCTGGGAATGAACATTGCAATTAAGACGGCACTAAAGAAAAATTCGGAGCCTTTGAACTTCCGTTTGGTTAGCGCATAACCAGCCATCGATGCAATGAGGACAACGCCAACTGTGGCAACAACGGAAACGAAACCGCTATTATATAGCCAATAAAATATGGAACCGTCATTGATCAGATTGTAGAAGTTCGCCATTGTTATTTTTGTAGGAATCCAGTCAGGGGGGATTTTCACACTTGAAGACTGGTTCTTAAAAGCGCCGGTAACCATCCAATACAGCGGAAAGATAAACAATGCGGCAGACACATACAGAAGGATATTCCCCAATACCTTCATGATCAAGTAAGATGATTTAGCCATGAGTACTCCTCCCTTAGTATTGAATATCTGACTTCATGAGCTTAAATTGAACAACGGCAACAATCGAAATCAAGACAGTAATAATGATGCCCATTGCAGAGGCTGCGCCAAGCTTTCCATACACGAATGCGGTTTCATATAACAAAAACATAATCGTGGAAGTGGCGTAGTTGGGTCCGCCGCCCGTTAGCATTTGTACAACGACAAAGGTTTGAAAAGCCCATATCGTTGACATGACCAGAATATACAACGAAGTCGGTTTCAAGAGCGGCAGCGTAATATGCCAGAACTTTCTTGGCGCTGAAGCCCCATCGATATCCGCGGCCTCATAGTACTCAGGAGATATGTTACCCAAAGCGGCTAATAGTAAAATAATAGGTTGTCCCACGTTAAAGGTCACAACGACTAGAATCAGCGCTAACAAGGCAACGCGCTCATCAGAGAGCCACATGACGGGCTTTGCGCCGAACAAGGATAAGGCATAGTTGGCAATCCCGTTCACGGGGCTGTAGATCCAAGCCCAAATCAAGGAAAGAATGACTTGAGAAGTGATGATTGGCAAGTAAAACGCACCTCTGAAAAAAGAGGCTATATGCTTATGTTTGCCATAAATGAGAACGGCAGCAAATATGGCAAAAATAAATGTCAGTGGCACCGTACCGAAAACAAAACCGAATGTGTTGGCGATGGAGCGTAAAAAGACGCGATCTGACATCAATTCCGCATAGTTCCCAAGCCCAATCCATTCCTTCTTCCCTAGTCCGTAGTCAAAAAAACTAAGATAGAAGGCGTTTACAATCGGGTAAATCTCAAAAATAAGAAACAAAATTGCAAATGGAGCAATAAAAAAGAGCCCCCAAAATTCACCTCGAATAGACCGCGACGCCTTAGCAACTCTGGTCGTCATCTTCACCCCTCCAAATCATAATCTGTTATTCTAGTTGTTTTTCTTTTTGTATAGCGCTTACAGAAATTATTATAGTTTACTGAAACTTTATAAAACAGGAACGTATCTATCGGTTTTGTTCATAAAAATAAGAAGTTTTTTCGGCTGTTCACTTTTCCACGATCATTGTTCACTTTATTACGAATAAGCAAACGAACAACAACAAATCCTCCTTAGGATAAGGAGGATTTGAACTTTACACGGTATTGTTGAGGGCTTACACCCATCGTTTTCTTAAAGATTCGGCCAAAATAATTGAAGTTCTCATAGCCTACCTTTTCTGCAATCGCATAGACAGGCAGCTTGGATTCAAGCAATAATTCGGCAGCTTTTCCTACACGAATTTGATTGAGATATTCCGAAAAACCGACCTGCGTTTCTTTCTTAAACAAATAACTTAAATAATTTTCACTCATTCTGACTCTTTCGGCGGCATGCCTCAAAGAGATGTCCTCTGTATAATTGGTTTTCATGTAAAGAATTAATTGTTGAATATCTTCCCGGAAGTTTCCTCCCCCAAGTGCTTTCCCTTGACCGCAGCAGTCATCAATGAGTTGTTCGAACCATTGCTTCGCCTTACTTAATTCATCAAACTTCAGGACTTGTTTATATAAGGGCTCTTCCTGCTCAAGTTCTTTGAACATGTCTTCTTGGTAAGGTTTTAGGCCGTTCTGAATCGTATGCAGCAACTGCAAACACAATTGGATGCACTTCTCGACAGGACCTTTCCACATTTCCATCCGTTCAAATATTCTGTCCAGCACTTGCTTAATCCCCATCGCGTTCATCCGGTCCAATTCGACTTTCAATACCGTCTCATCCTCTTGCGTAATCACATTCCCTGCCGGAATGTTCTCCAAATGATCGGCATATAGATAAACCCTTTCTTTTCCTTCATAAAAATAATTTTGGAGCGCGCGTTTTGCCCTCGAGTACACGTCAGGCAGACTCTGTATACCTTGAGACCCTTCACTGATCCCTATGCTAAGAGATAAATTAATAAATCGTCTTGCGGCCTCAATGATCTCCTTGCCGAATCTAACCCCTTCGTCAATGGGATGGACTCCCTCCTTCTTTTTGGGAAAAAGCAGGACGATTTCTTCCTCATTCACATCTTGAAATATGCCCTCTGTGCTCTTGTCCAGCTGTAAGGAAATAAGATTCACTAATTTCTGCTTGTCCGAACTATCCGTTCGATGCTGATCGCGATGAATGGTTATCAGAACAAAAACATACCCATTCAGAAAGAATACTCTATCTTTTTCCGCAACATGCTCATCTTCTGCCATGGCATTCGGCTGAAAAATCCACTGCTTCAGCTGCCGCGAACCTCCATTTTCATTCATTTCCACCGCGGGCTTTGTATCGATTTGGCGCTGCCGAACCTCCCGGCTTGATGAAATTTTCTTCGAAACGTCGAGCAACATTTGCAAAAGTTCTTCAGGCTTTAAAGAAGCTTTCAGGATATAGTCCTCTACGCCCAATTTCATCGCTTTCCGCACATATTCATAATCATTATGGGAACTGAGCACAATGATATGCGTATCCGGATATTCGCTCTTTACTTTCTCAATCAGCTCGATACCGTTCATTCTAGGCATGACGATGTCGGTCAGCATGATATCAGGCCTCGTCTTCTCGATAATCTCCAACGCTTCCAAACCATCCTGTGCATCCCCGACATAGGTCAGCTGATGCTGCTCCCAGTCAATCAATGATTTTATACCTAATCGAACCAAAAATTCGTCATCTACGAGCAGTACTTTCAGATGCATAAGCGTTCCCTTCCTCGATCGTTTTAAGCGGCAATTTGAACTCGACCGTCGTCTCGTTCGCCTTACTTTGAATATGCAAACCGTACCCTTCACCGTATTGAAGCCGGATGCGCTCATGCACATTCATAATACCGATACTTTGCGATGCGGCATGTCCATGTCCTTGCAATAAGCACTGATTGATTTCATCGATTTTGTCCGGATGGATCCCCGTACCATTGTCTGTGACGGTTAATATCATTTGATCTTGGTCAGCCACAGCCTTAATTGTAATAACACCTCTCCCTTCCATCGGCTCTATTCCATGGTGAATACTATTCTCTATAATGGGCTGGAGCATAAATTTGATGGCTTCCTGCTTCATTAACGGCTCGGGAATATGAAACTCGACACTCAATTTATCGTTGTATCTCAATTTCATTAGGGTAATGTAATGCTGAACATAATCCATTTCCTCTTTAAGCGAAATCAACGTTTCTCCTCTTCCAATACTCGCTTCCATCATACTTCCCAGGCTGGACAGCATCTCCCCGACCTCCCGGTCATTGCGGATGTAAGCCATCCATTTGATGTTGTTCAACGTATTCAAAATAAAATGCGGGTTAATTTGCGCCTGAAGCGCTCGAAAACGCATTTCTTCTTTCTGAAAATATTCATCCTTCAACCTTTGAAGCAGGTCCCGGATTTGTCTGGCCATATGGTTATAGGTATCAATCAGCGTAGCAATTTCATTGGGACCCGAAAGCGCCAGTGAGCTGTTAAAGTCGTTTTTCTCTATTTCTTTCATTCGTTTATTTAAAAGCTTGACCGGCTTGGATACTCGGTAAGATATGCTGAAAGCGAGCAGCATAAACACAATGACAATGATCCCGACCGTGATCATATTCGTTCTGCGTAAATCAAATATTTCTTTAAACACCGTATCGTAAGGAATAAACTGTATTAATTTCCAGCCGGTTAAGCCGATCGTGTCAAAGCTGGCAATCCATTTCTGATGATTCTTTTCCACAATCAACTGCCCTTTGGAGGAGTCCCATATTTTGGAGACATCTTCTGGTAAAACCTCGATTGGATCCATGCCCTCTTTCATGGAACTGGAAATAATTTTCCCATGTTGGTCCATGATCATGACATTACCGTCCAATTTCGACATGTACTTGCGAAAATCGCTTTCGCTTACACTAAAGAGCTCGATCCCGATATTTTGATTGGTTTGCACATCTGTAATGGTTTTAATCAGAGTAACGAGCTGGCTCCTGTCATAATAAATATAATTCCTGCTGTCATTCGCCATCCAGCTAATGCCAAATGGTTCTTTTAACATCTCTTTATACCAATCCGATTGAATATACTCGTCATATAAATCTTGTTGGACAATTTTGTTGCTTAACCAATTTCCGTGCATATCGAGCAAAGTAACATAGCTTTCCGAAAAATAAGAAGAATAAAGCTTATTCATTGCGTTATCTGCAAGCCTCAGCTTTTCGTAATAGGTAACGGAATTGGGCTGTTTCAGCAAGGAGGTAATATTGGGGTTCGTTGAGATGTCTACCGCAGATTTCAGCATATCCTGCAGCAATAACTCAATATTGAAATCGATTTGGTACAAAGCTTCTGATGTAGCATTGCCGATTTTATTCTCAATCACGCGCTCTAAAGGCTTATCGATCCAAAAGGCGCTTATAAATAGGGGAATAATGAGAAACAACAGAATGAAAAAAAGAATCTGGTTGTGAATAGAATTCCAGCGTTGCATTGATTTTCTCACCCATTGCATGGCGCGACCCCACTCTGCTTAAAATTTACATGCCTTCTTCCCTAATTCTCCAATTTGAGAAAGAAAACGAAGAGCAACTTTTAGGTGAAGTCTACCACACTAAGCACAATGGCACAATTTAGGATAAGCAATCAGAGCGACTCAATCCGAAACACGTCCTCGAAATCCTTTCCCAGTAAATCGCACAATTTCTTGGCTGTCGCAGGTCCTACTGATTTATGCGATCTTTCCAGTAAGCTGATATAGGAGTGGCTTAAACCTGAATGTTTAGCTAACTCTCTTTGCGAAAAGCCTTTAATAATTCTTGCCTTCATGAACGCATCGGTCTTTGCTCTTATCCTCATATCCATCTTGTCCCCCTGATTACAAATGTTCTCATTCTGTTCCCGTAATTCCAATTATAGCATGAGATTTAACTTTTGTAACCAAAAATGTTTACTTTAAGCAACGTAAATTTCAACAACAACTATCCATTTTCCAGTTATTGAAATTACTTTTGTATACTGATATTATTATTATGTTTACTACTGTTTACTTTTTTAAACTGCGAGGGTGAAAGTGATGTATTTCTATGATAAATTAAGAGATTTGCGTAAATTAAAAGGATTCACCCTTCGAGAGCTGGCTGACCGTTCGGGCGTATCCGCGGCGTATATCTCCCAATTAGAAAACGGCAATCGAGGCATCCCGTCGCCTGAAGTTTTAATGAAGCTCTCCGAAGGACTCAATACATCGTATTCTGAGCTTATGGATCTTGCGGGATATTTGGAATCAACGCCGTCCATGGAGAAGTTTCAAAGCAATCCCGTTAATTTGCGCCGATTTCTGCGTGAGAATGAACTTATGTTCGATGGTCATCTGTTAACCGATGAAGACAAGGAATGGGTTGAGCGAATGCTGACCGTCTTATTCTGGAAGCAGCGGCAAGAAGCAAAGCAGCATGACCGGGAAGCGACACAAGGATAAACGACTTCGTCGTCAAGGTAGATGCGAAGCAAAAGTATAAAACTTATACTTTCTTATTTATTAAAAAAGAAGGAACCGGCAGCAAGGCCATGTTCCTTCTTTTTTTGGTTATCGAACCGGATAATCAATGACGATCACATTGTCAATGATGCCGCCTATTGATTTGACGAATTCCTGATGAACAGGGTGGGGACCATATTGCTGCAAGGACTCGCGATCTTGGAAGGTCACCCGCAAACCCAGCGTGTAACCCTGCACATTGTTTGTTTCTTCGGTCTCATTCACCCCAGCGGAAATTTCAACGATGCCGGGAATTTTTCCTTTAAAAGACAATAAGGTTTCAATCAATTCCTGTTCCTTCTGCGCTGCTAATGTTTCCTTAAATCTGAAACAAACCAAGTGCTCAAACATCGTTCTGACCAACCCTCCTGCCTATTTTCTTTTACAAGGTTAAATTCTGGCCTGGCTCCAGTACAAGCCCTTTTATGCCTTCTGCAGCCAGACTTTCCACAAATGCATGCGGATTTTGTTCAATGACCGGGAACGTGTTGTAGTGCATAGGAATAACAGTTTTGGCCTTTAAATACTGGGCGGCGATCACCGCATCTCGCGGACCCATCGTATAGTTGTCGCCTATCGGAAGGAAGGCAAGATCAATATCACTAAGTTTGCCGATCAATTGCATATCCCCGAATAGACCTGTATCCCCTGCATGATAGATGGTTTTCCCCTCTACCGTAATTAAGAAGCCACTGGCCATACCCGTATAAATATTTTCTGTCGTTCCGGGCGGATTATAGGAAGAATCGTGCAACGCCAGCGTCATTTTTAACTGACCGAAAGGAAATTCATAGGTCCCGCCGATCCCCATGCCATGAGTCTTCGCCCCTTGAAAGCCAAGGAATCTGGCCAAGTCATTAGGAGCAATAACGGTTGCCCCATTGCGCTCGGCTATCTCCAAAGTATCCCCTACGTGATCGCCATGACCATGCGTAACGAGGATGTAATCCGCCTTGATTTCCTCTGGTTTCACGACGGCCTGAGGATTATGGTTTAAGAAAGGATCTATAATGAGCGTATGTTCCTGCAATCGAATCTCCACACAGCTTTGTCCGTGAAAAATAATATTCATGTAATCGCTCCTTTTGATATGTACTGAACTCATAATCAACCTTTGGTTCAAAAACTATTTTATCATACTTTATTTGCCAAGTTGAAATGCTGCGCATATCTTTCCTCACCCCACCCAAACACAATCCTCAGGCCTCTTATCCAAAAGAAACCCCCGAAACTTCGTCGTCCCCAACTGATGCATGTCCGATCTGTCAAGATAGTCGATTCTGCAGCATATACGCGGCTCAATCCACTGTGTGTTCCCCTCTTTTACGGTGCACAGCGGCGCAGCCAACGTAAGAAATAATTCCTTGTCCGAGGGTGTAATGCCCGCTTCCACCACACCAACCGGTTTATGCTTCACTGTCCTGAAATTCAAACCGATAACGAGTTCGAAAGGGTCCATTCGATATCCCAATATTTCCACGTCGATTGACTTCACATACTTCACCTTAAGCCACTCTTCGCTTCTCGCACCGGGCACATAGATGGAACGCTTTCGCTTGGCCACAATCCCTTCCATATTCCGTTCTTTCATCAACTCGAAAAGCGCCTTCCCCTGCCCTTCCACGAACATTGTTGGCATCAGAACCGGCGTAGAATCGACAATATCAATTAAGCGCTGTTTCCGCTCCATTAATGGGTCTTTAAGATGTTCTCTGACGCTATATAAAAGGTCAAAAACAACAAAAGTCGCCGGATGCGTATGCACGGCACTGCTTATTTTGCCGGACTGACTGATCCGGTCACGATACGAAAAATCATCAAATACCGGTCTGCCGCCGCGCAGCACAATCCCCTCGCAATCCAAAATAGCAGTATGCGCTTTAATCGCTGTGAGGGCATCCTGTAACTCCGGGAATTTGCTGGTTACCGCCCGTCCACTTCGCGAGTAGGCTTCAATACGGCTTCCCTGCTTATGGAGAAGAATTCGGAAGCCGTCCCATTTGGGCTCAAATATAAATTGATCATCGTCAAAAGGCTCTTTACCGACGCTGACGTTCATTGGCTTTATCGCAGAAAATAACATGAACATCCCCTCCTGTTAACAGTTTGGGATTTTTTTCTCCCGTCTAACCCCCCTTCCTTTATGTCAAAATACACATATCGCAAACATATGTTCCTTGTTTTATAATTACCTTATTAGAAAATTATAGGAGAACTGATTATGACCAAAGAAAGAATGAAGAATATCGCTTATTGGGTAACGACCATTCTGGGACCAGCAAGTTTCGTCATCGGCGGTTACCTTCATCTTGTTCACAGCGATCAAGTCATGGGGACTATTCTGCATCTTGGGTACCCCGCTTACTTCGCAACACTTCTAGGAATAGGGAAATTATGCGGTGCAATCATAACTGTGATTCCTCGCTTTCCACGCTTGAAGGAATGGGCCTATGCGGGTTTTTTTATCGACCTCACCAGCGCAGCCGCTTCGAGCGCCTTCTCCGGCGAAAGTCTCGGCGTTATTGCACAGCCTTTGCTTTACTTCGTATTAGTCATGGCATCTTGGGCACTTCGGCCGCCGAGTCGGAAGCTTAAATCCAATTGAAAGACAGTACCGATGCATGACAAAAGCTCTGGTCGCATCTTTTAGCGCCAGAGCCGTTGTATCCCTCAATTAGCTTTCTCTCAAATTTCTATCCATCCATTCAAAAGCTTTCCTAAGCTCATCCTTCGGAACATTTGCATACCGATCACCAATCGAAACTTCATAACAACAGGATGACTCATGCACTTCCTTAACATAATGGGTAAGGCCCACTCCCGTCGTCTCATACAGCTTAATTAGCAAAGACTCCAGTTTTTCTTTTGGCCTGTCAATATGAACATGGAACATGTTCGTTTCAGGTACAAGCGGTTTCGTTTCAACGCCAGGGACTTGATTGTACATCGCAGCCAGCTCTTTCGCTTCCTCGTAGTACTGCTCCATTTTGTGCAGCCGTTGTTTGAAATAATAGCTGGCACTAATGATGTACGGATACAGACTGATTAAATCGCCGCCGTGGCGCCTTTTCCATACTTTTGACTCTTTCGTAAATGTCTCATCTCCCGCAAGAATGGCCCCTGCAATGCCGCCGATCCCTTTGTAGAACGAAATATACACACTATCAAACAAGTCACAAATTTCACGCGCCGACTTCTGATAATAGGGCAGCACTTCATACAGTCTAGCCCCGTCCAAATGCAACTTGATGCCATGGCTGCGGCAAAAAGCAGAAATCTCTGCAAGCTCGGCGTAATCAGGAAGTTGTCCGCCAATTTCCCGCTGCGGTAATTCAAGCAATAAACAGGCGATTTCTTCTTTCATTTGAAGCACATCTTCCAAACGGATTAATCGGTCTTTTTCACCAAGTAAGATAGGCTCGATATGGTGAAGTTCTTTTAATCCGTCTTCCTCATGGATTTCCAAATGACTCAACGGGTGATAGGCGACTTTCTTTACACCTTTCTTATCACACCAGATTCTTAGGGCAATTTGCTGAGCCATTGTTCCACTAGGGAAAAATACCGCTGATTCTTTGCCAAGATAAGCCGCCATTTCCGCTTGAAAATCCTCTATTAATTTCCCTGTTCCATAAATGTCACTTTCCAAATTTCCATCGACTTCTTGTAAAGCTTCTATCAATACTTGGATATTTCTTTTGCCATGTCCGCCTACCGGGAAGCCGGTTTGTTGAAAAGCTGCTAATAATGGATTGATTTTGTTCATTTGTATCGTACTCCTTTGATTGTCACGACTCACTTGGTCTCAGATCAGTTGTGGCTTATAATCGAACTAACTCAACTCGTAAAAGGAGATTCAATCATGAAGGAAATCCTCATCGGTTCCAAAGATCAATTTACATCTTTTCCAGTCGAGGTTCAGCTTGAGCGTGACCTGTATTTTTTGGTGCAGATTGACGATGACCAATACAACTTATATTCAAGCATTTGCCCCCATGGGGGATACACGGTGGACCTGATCGATGGAGAGCTTGAATGCCCCTTGCATGGCTGGACCTTTGAAGTGCATACCGGGCGTTGTCATAACGTTCCTAGCGCTAGACTCGCCTCTTATAACGTCATACTGCGGGACAACCAACTCTTCGTTCAGATGACATGACTCAACGTATATTTTACCAGTGGTCAAGCTATAATAACAGCTGTTGTTATCAAATAAACGGCTGTAGGAGGCTTAATGTCCGGCAATATGAAAAGGAATACGTCCAGAGGGATGAAGTGGTGGCAGTTGAGCCTGCTCGGAGTCGCTTGTACGATTGGTACCGGTTACTTTCTTGGCTCCGGAATTGGGATTCAAATGGGCGGCGCTTCTGTCATTTTCATGTTTATACTTGCTGCCTTTGGCACTTATATTGTCTTCGACGTCTTAGCCCGGATGACAGGAACCGATCCTGAGCAAGGTTCGTTTCAAGCCTATGCCGCCAAAGCATTTGGACGCTGGGCTGGTTTCAGCAGCGGTTGGGTCTATTGGTGCTCTGAGCTTTTAATTATGGGGAGCCAATTAACAGCTTTATCCTTTTTCACCCGCTTCTGGTTCCCTGGGATACCGATGTGGGTTTTTGCGACGGCCTACGCCCTATTAGGTCTTGGCGTTATACTGCTCGGTACGCATGTTTTTGAACGCGCTGAGCATGTCTTTGCCATTATCAAAGTATCTGCCATCGTGATGTTTGTGATCATCGCAGGCACAGCCGTCTTTGGATTTATTTCAGGCACTTTTCCACCGAAGTTCCCCACCTCGAGCGAAGCCTTTTTGCCTAAAGGGCTGCTTGGGATATGGTCTTCCTTCATCTATGCCTTTTATGCGTTTGGCGGTATTGAAATCATGGGCATAATGGCTGCCAGATTAAAACGGCCCGAAGATGCCCCAAAAGCCGGAAACATGATGATCTTACTACTAACTATCATTTATATCGCCTCTTTAGCTCTTGTTCTTGCCTTGGTCCCCCCGCATGCACTGCAAGGCAAAGAGAGCCCTTTTCAAACTGCATTAAACTCGTACAAGCTTCCTTTTGTCCCCCATGTATTTAACGCGATCTTAATCATTGCCGGATTTTCGACGATGGTCGCCTCCCTTTTTGCTGTCACAACGATTCTTGTTGCGTTAGCTGAGAGTCACAATGCTCCTGCGATATTCGCGAAACGAACAACCGGAAAACGCAAAATGCCGTTACCCGCCGTTGGATTTACAATCGGAGGGATAACGGCAGCGGTGCTTATGGCTCTTTTGCTACCAGAAGAACTATACACTTATATCACAACGGCTGCAGGCATTATGCTGCTAATGAATTGGCTGTTCATCCTTCTTTCATCAGGACGTTTGTTGCGCTTATCGGCATGGGGGAAGACCAAAAGATATACAGGCATGCTACTCATCCTTACTGCTATTACGGGCACCGTCTTCCATTCTACAAGCAGGCCGGGATTCTGGATCAGCCTCTTATTTCTCGCAATTATTGGCCTTGTGACGTTTGGACTGAGTTTCAAATGGAAGAAGAATGCGCACGGAACCATAGCCTCTTACAGTGCTGACAATAGGTCCAAACCTAAACGCAACAATCGCGAAGGCGCTACATAACGTTAAGCAAACAGTGCCTGAAAAGCTTTTAATCCAAAATGCAGCCCAAAACCGATCAGGGAAAGTCCTGAGATGATTGAGATCAGTGAGAGCCCGCGAGGCGTAACATAATTGCGAAATATACTGGCTAATGAAGCCATAATGAGATCCCAAAGTATGATCCCTACGAACATGATCCCCGTGTACAATAACACATGGTTTCTATCATATTTAGCAACTGTCTCCGCTAACACCGACCCATAGATGCCTAACCAAAAAAGGATGGATAAGGGAGAACTGAGCGCCATCATTAAGCCTGTGAAGAAAGATCTGGTTAGCGTCTCTTCCGACCTATACGCTGGATCTTTCATTTTACCGGCGCCAATTACGCTCTCGATTCCTGAATAGAGTAAAATAAAACAACCGAATAACCATAGAAACGTCTTCATAAAAGGTGTTGTTAAAAAATGTACAAGACCGAAATAAATGAGGGTAATCAAAATAACGTCAGCAATCATTCCTCCAACGCCTACCATCCAAGCATGCATAAAGCCGCGCTTTATGCCTTTATCCAACATAGCTGCATTAATGGGACCGATTGGTGCGGAAAGTGATAATCCCAGCAGTAAAAAACTTAACATCACATACATGTCATTCACCCATTCGTTGGTTAGACATACAAGCTCCTAGGCTCGTATTATCCTATTCCTCGAACAAGGCTTGTATAACTTTGAGCATATCTGAAGCTGTAAAAAAAGTGTTTGACATTGACGCTGCGTAAAGCTGTACAGTTAAGTTGTCAGGAGGTGAACAGATGGAATACACCGTACAAAGCCTCGGAAAGTTGGCTGGCGTAAGCACCAGAACGCTTCGTTATTATGATGAAATTGAGCTTCTTAAGCCGGCAAGAATCAATTCCTCAGGATACCGAATCTATGGTCAGGCGGAGGTTGATAGACTTCAGCAGATTCTATTTTTCAGAGAATTAGGTGTCAATCTGGATCGCATCAAAGAATTGATAAACGCCCCCACCTTTAACGGAGCCAAAGCATTGAAAGAACACCGTGAGCAGCTCCTTGACAAAAGAGCTCAGCTTGATGCGCTGATTGCCAATGTTGAAAAAACGATTGCTTTAACCGAAGGGAGACTATCCATGTCAAATAAAGAGAAATTTGAAGGCTTCAAACAACAGCTTATTGATGATAACGAGAACAAATACGGGAAAGAAATCCGCGAGAAATATGGCGATGATGCCGTTCATACATCCAATCAAAAAGTGAAAAACATGACGCCAGAAGAGCATGACGAGGTTACGCGTCTAGCGAATGAAGTGACCGCTTCTCTAGCAGAAGCATACAAAACGGGTGACCCTGCCAGCGAAGCCGCGCAAAGAGCAGCAGATTTGCATAAACAATGGCTTTCCTACTATTGGAGCGAATATAGCAAGGAAGCTCATGCCGGTCTAGCCCAAATGTATGTGGATGACGAACGGTTTACAGCTTACTATGACGCCAAACAACCAGGAACTGCACAATTTCTGAGAGATGCCATACACATTTATACCGGTTATATGAAATAATAGCCCAGTGATCGGGACACTAGCATTTTTTCTACTCTATCCTTCAAACATCCAGTTATTTAACAGAAAGCTGAATAGAATAGTATTACACCAGCCACCAGCAGCCGTGTGTATGTCTACCTCCAACCCACAAAAGCACAGAGCCCTCGGGCTCTGTGCTTTTGGTTATGACTTGGCTACGACGCCTCCGCCGATTGGTTTGACCAGCGATTTACTTTCCCATACGCGGCTTCTCCACCGCAGATACATAATCAAACCACGCAACCACTCGTCAACAGCGAAAGCAATCCACACGCCTAGCAGTCCCATCTCCATATGAATGCCGAGCCAGTACGCTAACGGCACCGCAACGCCCCACATAGATAGAACCCCCATGGCAACGGGAAATCTCGCATCACCCGCAGCGCGGAGAGAATTAATAACCACAAGATTGAAGGTACGTCCAGGTTCCAATATGACGCTTAACAACAAAATCCCCGAACCCATAGCGATAATTTCCGGATTATCCGTAAACAACCCTAGCAGTTCCTTGCGGAAGATGGAAGCAATGCCTACAACCACAAAGGTCAGTAAGAAGGTAATCCGCAGACTCCGAATTAACTTATGGTAGGCGGCCTTAAATTCACCGGCACCAACCATATGACCGACGATGATTTCCGTGCCCATGCCGATCGCCATGCCCAGCGCCATAAAGTAATTCGTAACATTCATGACATACACATGGGTACTTAATGCAATTTGACCGATGATATTAACGAAGCTCACGATCATTAAATACTGAGACTGCCAAGACAGATGCTCGCCAGCCGAAGGGAGCCCGATGCTCAAAATTTGCTTCACGATCCGTTTATCAAATGTAAGGTAATCTTTGAAGCGAATCGGAAACGGAATCCGGCGATATAAGATGACAAAAAGCACGATAAGTCCAAGCAGACGGCTTATGACAGTGGAGACAGCAGCCCCCGTTACTCCCCATTCCGGAAAGCCGAGGTTTCCAAAAATGAGCAGGCTGTTGCCGGCTACATGAACCAGGTTCACGCCGAGTGTCACGTACATCACATCTCTGGTTTGACCATTCGAACGAAGCACCGAAGATACGGCATATGACAAAGCTTCGATCCAGATAAAAGCGCTGATCAGGTTTAAGTATTTCTTAGCAATAGCAATCTGATCCGGCGCCAAGTTCATCAGCTGCATGATCGATTCCCCGAATAGCACTAGTACAACACTGACCGCGATACCAAATATCAGGTTAATGGTAATGGCCAGTGCAGAAATACGGCTGGCTTCCTTCGCTCTGCCTGCACCTAAATTTTGGGCGACCGCTACACTCGTTCCGATTCCGACGAAGCCAAACATCAGGATGCAGAAGACGATGATTTCATTCGCTAATCCGACCGCTCCGGTTACTTCATCTGAGATCCGACTGAGCATGAACACGTCCGCGGTACCGAGCATCATCCGTAGAACGGAATCAATGAAGATCGGCCATGTAACGGCGAATAGACTGAGTTTTTTCCAAGTTGCTGTTGATTGAGTGTCTATCATTGTGTGTGCTCCTCAATTTCAAATGCCTTTAGTTTAGGATACGTAAGCGATTTCAGTCAAATGCTACTATCATCCAATAAAAAACCTTGGAAATCTCTCTTTCGAGGATGTCCAAGGTTTCTATGATTAACAACCTATTTTACACGAACCCATGCCCCACGATTGTCTGCAGACTCGATTTCAGCTTCTGCAATCACAATGCTGTCCATCGTACTGAAAGGTGTGGCTGTAGCAACGCTTTGTCCGGAAATTAACGTTTCAACGAAATATTTTAGCTCCTGGTAGTAGCCCATTTCTGCAGATATCTCTGGACTGAAGCCAGGGCCATCGTTCACATTCACTTTTAAGCCGTCTGCGGTGAAAACAATGTTCGCTTTTTCAAAGTTAACACGGAATTGCATATCAAAGCCGTAATCACCTTGCAGCGTCCAATCCGCTTGCGCGTTAATGACCTTGCCGTCTTCATACAAATAGTTCGTGGAAACAAGGTCATACCCGCTGCCTGGAACAACATTTCGAGCCAAGCTGGATACGGATTCCGGTTTACCGAACAACCAGTTAATCATATCGATGTCATGAACGTGCATGTCAAGGAGAGCTCCGCCGCTTTTGGCATTCTGTAACAGCCATGGTCCCCAAGTCGGCGTACCGCCGCCGCGGTAGAAATACCCGGCTAGCACTTTGCCATACGTTTCGTTCGCAACGGCTTGCTTCAAGTACTCATAGGCTGGCCAGAAACGCAGGCATTGACCGATCATCAGCTGTTTGCCGTTCTTTTCGGCAGCTTCAATCATATCTTTACACTCATCTGCGTTCAGCGCCATCGGCTTCTCACACAAAACATGAAGGCCATGATTCAAGCATTGGATGGAAATATCTCTGTGCAAAAACGTAGGCAAGGTCATGTCTACACAATCAAGTTCTTCTTTTTCAAGCATGTCGGCAACACTCGTATATTTATTGTAGACGCTGAAGTCGATGCCGGATGATCCCGTATCAATGTTACCACCAGATGCATGTCCTTCCAGCTTCGCAATATCAACATCGCACAAAGCTACAACTTTGATAGGAACGCCTTCCGCCTCAAGGCGAATATAATTTTCCAAGTGCGTTCTTCCCATAAAACCTAAACCAATTAATCCGATTTTCAACATGGCTTATTTCCTCCCCAAAATTGCGTCCATAGCACCTGATGTATTATAAATAATTTGCTGACCGTGATGCGTGTAGCCAGGAATCATTTCGGCGATGACATAGTCCTCGTACCCAATTGCTTGCAGTGCTTTCAGAACTTCCGGATAATTCACATCACCGGCAAGCAGATCCACGAAGCCGTGTAAGCCACCCGCTGCGCGGCGGTAATCTTTGAAATGCACTTTTTTGATGCGGCTGTTTAAAATGGAAATCCAGTGCTCCGGGTAACCGGAGAATAAGACATTCCCAACGTCGAAGTAAGATCCGACATACGGAGAATTGATTTTATCGATAAAGTCTCTCAACTCAAGCGGCGATAACAAAAATTTGTTCCAAACATTCTCGATGCCAATCGACACCTTCAAGGATTGTGCAACCTCTGAAAGCTCACGAATACCGTCCAAAGCGTAATCGTACGCTTGATCATAAGGAACTACTTCGGAGTCCGGTATGAAATCTACGCCAACTGCACCAGGTACAACGAGAATTGTATCTACGCCCAAAATCGCTGCGCTTTCCAGCTGCTTTTTGACGATGTCTTTCGCTTTTTGGCGTGTAGCGGCATTCCCGCTTGTTAAGGAGTATGTCCAATACAAACCACTGGCTAAGCTCGTTAGTTCAATGCCTTGGTCATCCGCAATCTTGCGGTACTGTTTGATTTCGCTTTCATTGCTTTCCAGGCTGAGCTCTCCTGTTTCGTTCAAAGCCAACTCAATGCCGTCGAATCCTGCATCCTTCGCTAATGCTATACATTGCTCCACCTTCATGGAGCCTGGAAATGACCAAATATTGATCCCTTTTTTCATCGTTATCTCCTCCGTCTCTTGCCTTTATTATAAAAGAGGCGAGCCGGATTAGATTTATCCAAAAAGCCGATTTATTTGCACTTTTACAAAAACGAATATGTTAAAATAAGTCTGGGTCCTATCACCGACAATGCCCTGAGAAAGGACGGACAGCATGGAGTTCCCACGCATACAACTTCAACAATCAATAACCATTCAAAACCTCATTTCCTTCCACTATTTCGAGTATGCGAAGGGATATGTATTTGACGGCGAACAGCATGACTTTTGGGAAATTCTTTATGTCGACAAAGGAGAGGTGGAGGTTCGGGCCGACGATCAGATCCATACGCTTCAGCAAGGACATATGATTTTTCATAAACCCGAAGAGTTCCATACCGTAAGCGTGAAGCACGAACATAAACCGCCTAATCTTATTGTCATTTCCTTCGAATGCGCGTCAGAAGCGATGTCTTCTTTTGAAAATAAAATTCTGCCTTTAGGAGATCGGGAAAGAAATATGCTATCCTTGATCATTCAGGAAGGGTTTCAGGCATTTCTCCCTCCTTTTGACAGACCTTCCGTTCATATTCTTGAGCGGAATCCAGAGGCGCCATTTGCCAGCGAGCAGATGATCAAATCGTACTTGGAAGCCCTGCTTATCACGTTGATTCGTAATCAGAGGATAGCCTCTTCAACCCTAGATGCAGCCATCAAGATTAAGCAGTCATCTCTGCAAAAAGAAAAAGCTGAACAACGCATCGTTCAGCAAATTATCGCTTATTTAAAAGAAAATCTCTCTCAATCTTTTACCCAGGATCAGTTATGCCAGACATTTCACTTAGGAAAAAGCCGATTAAAGGAGCTTTTCCAGTCACAAATGCAAACCGGTGTCTTAGAAGCGTTCAAATCTCTGAAAATCGAACAAGCCAAAACCTATATCAGAGAAGGCCGGTACAATTTCACGGAAATTGCCGCGATGCTCGGATATGCCAGTATCCACTATTTCTCCAGAGACTTTAAGAAAACGGTTGGCATGTCTCCCTCGGATTATGCGAAATCGGTTAAGGCGCGTGTTTAATCATATACAGCAAAAAAGCACCCAGGACGGGTGCTTTTTTGATATCCACTTTATTTAATAACTTTCAATAAACGTTTTGCTGTACCACTTGCCGTTTCAATTGTTTCATACACATTCACTGTGAATGGATAGCTAAATTGATCGGTTGTAATGTTCGAAGCATCCAACGTTTGTACGCCGCTAATCAGTTTATTGTCACCAGTGAAAGCCGCATCTTTAGAGCCAATGACACGTCCTGCACTATCGACGATCTCGAATCTCAATTTGGAGAAGTTATTGTCTACAACGACATTCTCATTTTGTTTGATGTCAAGATCCAGACGAACCTTGTAAGAATACGTCAATTGAGGCGTCGTTACCGAGTTAACCGTCACATCATTAAATTTCAGATCGAATGGATACAAGGAAATCGTTGAATCCGTCTCTTCTTGCTGCAGATCCGTTTGCAGTGCTGCAATTGTCGTTGTGTACGGCGCAGCAGCAACAGCATCAAGCAGCTTCAAGGAAAAGCTAGTTCCCGTTTCCGATTGCGGAACAATGTAGGAGTAGCTTACGACGTAGCTAAGTCCCGGGTTCATCATTTCTGTCACATTAGCTTGGCGAGATCCTTGGTACGTTAAACCTTGCGTACTCACCAACTCCGACATGAAGGCAGGTAACGCTATTGGTGTTGTGCTCGTATTTGTTAGTTTGAACTTCGCTACTGCTGTTTTGAAACCTTCGCCTGGATTCTCATGCAGATGAAGTTCCATCAAGGATACTTGTGTTGATTTATCGACTACTTTGGTCAAAGCATCAAACGCGATCGGTTGACCGATCGTATAAGGAACTGCTGTTGAAGATCCTTGTTCTTTCGGCCATGCAATAGCCAGCTTACCTGTAGCTAATGTTGCAGCTTCGGTTCCACCCTTTGGAACAAAGGTGTCCGTTGATAAAACCACCAGGTTAGACAATGTCACGCCATTTTCAACCGGGATTGCAAAATGAATATATTTTTTCTCACCAGCTTCCAACGTTACAGGTTCCGCTTCAGAACGTTTCCCTTCATAGTTCTTGGTTTCTGATTGGGCATCCATTCGGAAGGAAGGAACCGTTTCGCGGCCTGCGCCCGGATTGCTGGCAAGGACCGTAACCACCGCTACGCGGCCTGTCGTCGTGTTTTGCATAGAAGCCTCAACCGCCGAGTAGGTTAGTCCGGAGTTCACGCCAGGAATGGAGAACGATTGTCCCCATGCCAAATTGTCGAGATTCTGTAGCGCCGCGCTGCCGGTCCCCCCGTACCATACGGATTTAGTCGGCATAGCCAGTAAAGTCGTTTCAAGCTTCGGATACGAATAAACATCGACATTAACGAACGAAAGTTGATCGATTGTGCCGATCTCCTTCGTATCGACGGCAGTCATGTAAACAAGTTCGCCGATTTCTTTAGGCTGCAATGCTTCTTTGTTGCTCCCGCTTGGTTTCAATGTATAAGAAACACCTGTCGAAGTTTGAACACGAAGCTCGTGTTCAGGCACTCGGTTCTGAGTGACGCCTCCATTGTACAAGCGCACTGTGACGGCAAGCTGTGAGCCGGACGCGGTTGGCGTCACAGCTACACTTTTAACTGCTGCGCGAATGTCACTTGTTAGTCCATAATTAACGGTAGGAGTAGCAACAGGTGCTGGCGCGGAATCGGCTGCCCACACGGCAGTGCCTCCTTGCACGATCATTGCGCCCAGCATAATCGCGGTCAGACTGGATTTCCATGGTCTTTTTTTCATGTACATACTCTCCTCATTGTATAGTTTCGCTGATGCTTATTTCGCTGCTGGTGTCGTAGTTGGTGCTGGAGAAGCGCTGGCGCTCTCTACTTTTTGCCCGTCCTTCAAAGTGTTTTGTCCGGTAATGACTAAGTTCTCGCCATCTTTTACGCCCTCAAGCACTTCTTGATTCTCCCCACTGATACGACCAAGCTTCACTTTGCGCTTCATATATTGACCATTTTGCTCCACAAAAACGAAGGTATCCGATTCTTCACGAATTACACTTAACGTTGGAATTGCTACAACTTGCTCTTCGGTTTCGGTTGTGAGCTGCACCATGAATCGGTTACCAGGCTGAAGTTGGTGATCGGCATTCGGAACTTCTAATTCCAGCGTGTACGTTTTCGTTGCTGCGCTCATGATCGGTGCTAAGTAGCTAATCTTAGCTGTTCCTTTTTTATCAGGTGAATCCGGATTATAGTAAACGAGCTCCTGCTTGCCTTTCACAAGTTGGTAGTTCGATTCTGTAAGCTCAGTCTTAATTTTAATTGGATCGATTTGCTGGACTTGACCGACTTTCCCAGCCGCGGCAGCGACCGTTTGCCCAACGACTACGTTGAAATCGGTAAGAACCCCGCTGCCTGGCGCTTTAACTTGATAATTGTCTAAGGATCGAGTCGCATCCTCTAACGATAAGCTCGCAGATTCAGCCTGCGTTTGAGCCGCAGAGATCGAATCCGAATTATCAAATGCCGCCAATTTGCTCTGTGCAGCCTCCAAACTCATTTGAGCGTTATCTAAAGCTTGCTTCGATTGATCCACTTGATGCTGAACAGCGGTACCCGCATCATAATCGTTGCGGATTTTGTTGTAATCCTGCTGCGCGTTAGTCAGCGCTGTCTGCGATCTAGTGACATTGTCAGCCAAATCCTTGCGGTTGTTTACTTTGTTATCACGTGCTTGCTGTAATGATTCTTGAGCGCTTTTTAGAGCCAGCTCACTTTTACGTTTCGCGGACACTGCGTCTTTATCATCGATTACGAAAAGGACTTCGCCTTTCTCTACGTACTCTCCGCGTTTTTTCAACACTTCAAGCACTTCACCGTTTGCTTTGGTTACTACATCAAGTGTCGTTCCTGCCGCGACATCAGCAACCTGCTCAATGGGATTGCTAATTTTTTGTTTTTTAACAACCTCTGTTTTAATCGCTTTAGGCGTTAGTTGAACCGTCGCAGCCCCCTTGGATCCTGGCGCTGAACATGCGGACGCTAAGACCGCAGCTGCGGTCAATAGCGCAATTACGCCCATCGAGCGATATTTGAATTTACGTTTTCGCGAACTATCGTTAATCATCTATGTGCCTCCTTATACGTCTATCGTACTTGTGGTTGTGTTTTGGTTATTTTTTTTACGATTGAACATGCGACCCATCCGGTTCTTTATGCTTTCAATCAACTCGTACACAATAGGTACGACAACTAGAGTAAGAACAGTAGAGGTAATCAGACCACCGATAACGACAACACCCAGTCCTTTACCAATTAACCCACCCTCTGCAGAAATACCTAATGCCAGCGGCACCAAAGCCATAATCGTAGCTCCAGCTGTCATAATAATCGGGCGAAGTCTCACTTTCCCAGCTTCAATTAAAGCATGGCGAACCGTATAGCCTTCTTGGCGCAATTGCTGCGCACGGTCGATCAAAACGATGGCATTCGTGACGACAATTCCGATGAGCATGAGGAAACCAATCATAGATGTAACCGTTAATGGCTCGCGCGCAATAACGAGTCCGAGCAATCCTCCGATAACCGCAAGCGGCAGAGAGAACAAGATGGCAAATGGTGCACTTGCGTTTCCAAAAGCTAGAACCATGATGAGGTAAACAACGAAAATCGCAGCTCCCATGGCGACGAACAATTGACCGAAGCTCTCATTGACATCGTCGGAAACACCAGTCACTTTCGGTGTTACGCCTTCCGGCAATTCAACATCTTTTAATGCCGCAGTAAGTTTAGCACTTACGCCGGTTTTATTGGAATCATTAATTTTGGCGGATACTTTGACTAGCTGCTGCTGATCTTCACGTGCAAGGGAGGCAGCGCCCTTCGTTTCGTTGATTTTGGCTACTTCCTTCAACAGAATCGTTGATCCGTTTGATCCAGCTAACGGAATGTTGCCCAATTTTTCAAGCGTGTTTTTATCCGATTTGTCTAACGATACCGTTGTTGTATACGTGATATTATCGAATTTCATATCTCCCAGACTTTGTTTTTGAATCCAGGCACGTGCTGTATCTCGAACAGAGGAGGAGCTCAAGCCATAAGCTCTTGCTTTTTTCTGATCCACAGCAATCTCTATTTCTGTTTTGGCATCACTTAAATTATCTTCAATCTCAGAAAGCTCTGGGAAAGTTTGCAGCTTATCCTTAACAATCTTAGCTGCTTTCTCCAGTTGAAGTTGATCCTCGCCTTGCAGCGTATAGGCAAAATCCGTCGATGAAACGCCGAAATCACCTTCCATTGCTTTAGGCTCAACTTCAGATCCGTTTGGCAATTCTGAGAGAATATAAGCCTTCATTTGATCTTTTACTTGATTTCCATCTACTTTATCATTTACTTGAACGAAAATCTGTGAAGCATACGGTGTACGCTCATCATCATTGCCAGCATAGCCGACTAATGATTCCACAAATTTAAAGACAGGCTCGCCATTTGAATCTTTTGTATCTAACAAGACTTTTTCGATTTCCTTCGTTTTCGCATCTGTCGCTTCAAACGAAGTTGAATATGGCAGCTTCAGTTGGAAATACATCGTCGTCGCAGGACCTGATTCAGGTAAGAAGGCCACTGACAAGAATGGAATGGTTCCGGCCATTGTCACAACGAGCATTAGCGCTGAGATAAGAAGCGTTTTGATTCTGTTTTTCAAACTCCAAGTCAATACTTTCTCGTAAAACGTTGTTAGCTTAGTTGGTTGCGACTCATCGTGATGACCTTTGCCTGGTTTACTGCGAAGAACAAGCAGCTTAGCCAGCATCGGAATAACCGTTAACGCTACAATCAAGGAAGAAAGCAGCGCACAAGCGATAGTTAACGCAAAGGGTCTAAAGAATCCGCCGACAACGCCCGTAACCAAAGCAAGCGGTGCGAATACCCCAACAGTTGCAAGCGTAGATGACGTAATCGCCATGGATACTTGCTTCGTAGCTAACGCAATAACGGACTCTTTACGCTCTTGTGCTTTCTCTAAGGAGGCGTATATATTTTCAATAACGACAATCGAGTCATCCACGACCCGCCCTACTGCGATAAAAATACCGCCGAGCGTCATCGTATTGAGCGTTAAATTTAAGGAAGACATTAATAGTAAAGTAATCAAAATTGAAAGTGGAATTGAAACAAGAACGATTAACGTCATCCGTACATTGCGCAGGAAGATCAGAATCATCAAGGATGCCAAGACAGCCCCTACGATACCTTCGCGTACAAGTCCTGCAATGGATTCGTTAATTTGGTCTGCACTATCGTACGTGCTCTTGAAAGTAACGTTAGGCAACGTTGTTTTCCAATCTTCAATTTGTTTCTGAATCTCATTTGAGAATTCAACAGCATTCGCACTGCCCGCTTTGTACAAAATCATCCCAATCGCCGGCTTGCTATCCAGTCGACCGATGAAATCAGATTCCGTAATCGCTTTGACGTTCGCAACCTGATCAAGGGTTACGATATCGCCTTTTGGCGTTGTGATTTCTAGCTGCTCCAACTCGTACAAGCTGGTCAAGTTGCCCGTTACACGTGTCATCTTATCATTGCCGCTGATTTCTACACTGCCGATCGGACTTTTCGTAGCAGCGGCATTGATCGCATTCGATACCATGCCTGGTGATAAACCATACACGTCAAGCGCGGCGGCATCTAGCTCAATATCCAGCGATGTGTCTCTGGCTCCAATTACGTCCATATGGTCAATGCCTTTAATTCCTTCAAGAGCAGGCTTAATTTTATCTTTAAAAGATTTATCAAGCTCTGTTTGGCTGATTCCGTTATCCGCATAAGCAACTAAGTAGTTGGAAGGGAAGGAAGCCGCGCCAAAAGTTGAAGCTTTCGGTGTTCCGGCAGTAGCCGGAAGAGAAACTTCAGCCAGCATATCCTGCACGGCCTGTTTCTTCTTATCTGTGTCTACATTTTGTTTGAACATCAGAATGATCATGGAGAAATTATCGCTTGATGTCGATTGCATCGAGTCCAGATCTTCGAGATTCGCGAGCTTCTTCTCGATCGGAGATGTAATTTCATCCATGACATCCTTCGGCGCACCGGTATAAGTTGTTGTTACAGCAACTACCGGGAAAGAAACGTTCGGCATGTTCTCTACTTTCAGCTGCGATGATGAATATAAGCCGCCTACAAAAAGCATGATCATGATAATGAATAATGCCGAAACATTTTTCATGGAAAAGTGTGTGAGTCGATTCATTCCTGTACTCCCCTCATATCATCATTGTTTCTATAAGATACATTTCGAATATGAACCCAATATGAACAAACATCAAAAAAAGCTTGGAAATAAGCTTTCCAAGCTTTCAACGTTCATTACTTCTTCAATTGATAGGTTAAGATAGGAATTGTGACTAAAAATTGGGAACCTTTTCCTTCTTGACTCTGTACTTCAATCGTTCCTTGGTGCAGATCAATGATTTTCCGAACAATCGCAAGTCCAAGCCCGCTGCCGGTGTCCCGCTGCCTGGCTTGATCTACTTTGAAGAATCGTTCAAAAATTCGTCCTTGATCCTCTTCCGACATACCGATTCCATTATCTTGAATCCAGACCTGAACACGGTCTCTTAATGGGACAAGCTTTATAAAAATATGCCCGCCAGCCGGCGTGAATTTGACCGCATTCCCAATCAGATTCATCCAAACTTGGTTTAACTGATCGGCATCCGCCGAAATTTTCACTCGCGGTAATGACAAATCCATATCAAGCTGTTTCTCTGACCATAACGGCTCATAGAAAACAACGATTCTTCTTAGCTGCTCATCCAAATCAAACGTTGTCCGATGAAACGGATGATGCTCGGATTCCAGCGAAGCCAACTTTAACAAATTATCACTTAGCCGGGACAAACGATCACTTTCCCGTTCAATGATTTCCAGGTAGCGCAGACGCTCTGACTCCTCGATTTCGGACCCTCGCAATGCTTTAGAGAAGCCGCGGATCGACGTAAGCGGAGTTTGAAACTCATGCGACACATTCGAAACAAAATCCTGCCGCATCTGCTCAAGCTGTTTCAGCTCGCCTGCCATATGATTAAAACTGTCTGCCAGCTGTCCCAGCTCGTCCTTCTGCTTCACAGTAACATGCACATTGAAATTTCCTCGAGCGAGCCGCTGCGTGGCCAGAGTCAATTTATTCAGCGGATTGACCAGGTATCGCGAAGCAACGAGAATGAGCAAGCTGCCCACGACAAGCACAATAACAAGAACCGTAATGATCGCTGTCTGCACTTGACGACGGGTCGCTTCAGATAAATTCGGATGAATGAAGAGAGCAAACGTCTTATCTCCGACCTTAAGAGGGATGCCTACTTTCATATCGCTGAGTGGATCTCTTATCATGCCATAATCCAAGCTTTTGAATACGCTGCCTTTCAAAACAAAGGCTACTTCCGCTGCGTTGATACGAGGGACTCCGTTTTTATTTAATGAAACTACCGTCATCGGCTCGCCATTCTCGTTAAACAGCGTGAAAATATAATTTTCATTAAAACGGTTGCTCTCCGTCACGAAAGTATCCAGCTGCCTCACCTGCATATCCTCGCTAAGCTTAACGATCTGACTGCCTATCGTGAGCATTTCATCCTGAAATTCACTTGTTATCAAGCTTCTGAAAAATAACGTTGCCAACGGAAAGGCTACAGACACACTCACGACCACAACGGCCAAGAAAGTCAGCACTACGCGCAGGTAAAGCGACTTTATCATGCGTTCACCTCAAGTCGGTATCCCAAGCCACGGATCGTGACGATTCGAAACTCCTCCGTTAGCGGTTCAAAACGCTCTCGTAATCTTTTGATATGCACGTCAATGGTCCGATCGTCACCTTCGTAATCGATCCCCCAAATTTGTTCAATCAGCTGCGTTCGCGTAAAGATTTGCGCCGGATAACTGGCCAGCTTATACAGCAGTTCAAACTCTTTCATCGGAAGTGAGAGCCTCTGATTCTGTAAGCGAACCTCAAAGGCCGTTCGGTCAATGATGACATTTCCGACCGCAATCGTCTGAGAGGCGTTGATGCGATAGCGCTTCAAGAGAGCTTTGACCCGCATGACAAGCTCCAAAGGGTCAAAGGGCTTCACGAGGTAGTCATCCGTCCCCAGTTGAAACCCTTTCACCTTGTGGACGGACTCGCTTTTGGCCGTCACCATCAGAAGAGGCATATCGTCGTAGCGAGCCCTTAACTCGCGGCAAAGCTCCCAACCGTCCATCAAGGGCATCATAATATCCAGAACGACTAAATCCGCCGGGGTCGTTTCCAACATGCTAAGCGCTTCAACGCCATTGCTGGCTTGCATCACCGTTAAGCCTTCTCCCACCAAGTAAACGCGTATCAACTCCCTGATATCCGCGTCATCATCCACCACCAAGATTCTGGTCACGATACGCCCTGCCTTTCCTAAGCTTCCAAGCTTTCTTTACAAATATGGAATAGGGTCCTTCGAGCCCGCTTCCTCAAAGCCTTTCAAGCGCAAACGGCAGCTGTCGCAAACTCCGCATGCTTCGGCTTTCCCATTGTAGCATGATGTTGTCAACTCGTACGGAACGCCGATTTTCAAACCTTCCTCAATGATTTTCGCTTTCGTCCAGTCAATGAGAGGCGTTTGTATCGTGATGCCTTTGCCTTCAACACCCACTTTAGTTGCAAGGGCAATGACTTCCTCTACTTTATGAATAAATTCAGGACGGCAATCCGGATACCCGCTGTAATCCAGGGCGTTCACTCCGATATAAATCGCTTCGGAACCCGTTACTTCCGCATAAGACGTTGCGATCGAAAGAAAAAGCAGATTTCGTCCCGGCACATAAGTCACAGGGATTTCAGATTCTTCGGATTCTCCGTTCATAACGTTCGGCACGTCAATACGATCGTCCGTTAATGCGCTGCCGCCAAAATCACGCAAGAAATCAAGTTTAATAATCTTGTGGCGCTGGCTCACACCATAATGCTCCGCGACTTGCTTCGCATTTTCCAATTCAATTTTGTGGCGCTGTCCATAATCAAAAGAAATCGGATATAGGTCGTATCCAGCCTCTTGGGCAAGGCCCATGCAAGTTGTGCTGTCTAATCCGCCGCTCAATATAATGACGGCTCGCTTCTTGTTATCATTGCTCACGCTCATGAAGGACACCTCTTTATTTTTCTATTATAGTGGAAAAAGGGATACCACGGCTGGCGCGCGACTAAACGCCGCGCATCGCCGGATCCCAAATGATTTTGTGAAGCTGCATATTCAGCTTTACTTTGGAAAGCCCCGCTTCCAGCATAAGCTGGACAAGTTTGTGCGGCGGCATTGTCTCCCATACCGGACTGAACATCGGCAGCGCCTTTGTCGGATACTTCTCGAGCACGTCCACCGCGGTGCGGAAATCGTGATCGCTGCCGATCACGAACTTCAGCTCATCCTGCTCGCGCAGCAGCGCGAAGTTATTGACAATCATCTGCTCCATCTCACCGGAGTCGGGCAGCTTAAAGTCCATGATGTATCGCACCTTTGGCGAAGCAACACGCTCTACAAACATAGCGAGATCGATCGCGCCGTTCGTCTCGATGTGCAGGTCATCGACCTGCTCCAGCTCTGCGAGCGCTTCGATCAGCGCAAGCGACTTCTCGCCATACAGGAGCGGCTCGCCGCCGGTCAAGCAAATATGCCGGGAGCGGAACGTTGTGACTTTGCTGATAATATCAGCAATGGTCATGACGTTTTCCGCCTCCGCGGGCGGGTAGCTGTACTTGGTGTCGCACCAGGTACAGCGCAGGTTGCAACCAAAAAGACGGACGAAGACCGTTGGGAACCCGGCACGGGTCCCTTCGCCTTCAACCGTCTCGAAGATCTCGACCATCGGAATGCGGATATCTCGCATTACTCTTCCTCCTCCATCATCGAGCGAGTGATGGCCGCGTAAGAGGTCGGCGTCTCCCACAGGCGGATTTCCTCCAGCTTAATCGCTGGATAAAGCTCCTCTTCCAGAAGCGCCTGATGAATCTCCTCGTACATCCAAACAACCATATTTTCAGCCGTTGTATTCATAGGCGGCAGCACATCATTCAAATATTTATGATCCAAACGATCGATGACGCGTTCTTTCGCAATACGTTTAATATCTCCAAAATCTATCGCGATCCCCCGGCTGTCTACTTTGCCGCGCATAATTACTTGCAGCTTATAAGTGTGGCCGTGCAGATTTTTACATTTTCCCTCATAACAATGCAAATGATGCGCACTGTCAAACGTAAATTCCTTGGAAATCAAAACGGATTTGTGATGATATTTTAATTGACTCTCTGTGATGTCACGCCCCAACATTTGCACATCTCTGGGGATTTCATAGCTCATATCTATCACCTCTTAATTTTGAAAAAAACAGTACTCTACATTATATCATGAGGTGCCCATTTCTCACAATCTATCTAAATCTGGAGGATTCCGCTTTCGTTTTTGCTTCCAATCCAGATGTCCCCTTATTTCCTGCATCCGCTCATTCTCATCACGCAAATCCGATTCAATCATCGCCATCAAACATTCGATCTGATCGACAACTGTATCCGGAAGCTCTACCTCTTCCACAGATTTTACGATATATAGCAGGCATTGCAGCGTTTCGTCCATCAGGCTTTTCTTCTTACCGGTAAGGACAACTTCGGACAAAAAAATGAGGTGGCTCAGCTCTTTCTGCGTCATTTTCAAGAGGGACATCCCCTTTCTTATTTCCATTATCCAACATTTTCCGACATCCCGAAAGTCCCCTTGACAACTCCAACTATAACATTTATGATTACAGTAAATTGTTATTATTTCTTTTACAGTTCAACATCTTTTTTTCAAGCATTTTACAGCATGTTTTTGAACCTTAGAAAACAAACTAAAAAGAATAATTTCAGATCCTTGGAGGGAAATTACATGAGCACACAAGTACAATCCGCTGTTTTAAAAGTTTTGGAAGAACGTCATTCCGTGAAACAATATCAAGCTGGGCACAAAATGCCGCAAGCTGATCTAGAGCAACTTTTAACTTCTACATCCCAAGCCCCATCCTCTTGGAACCTGCAGCATTGGAAGCTTCTCGTCATTGACGATCAAGCACAGAAAGAGAAATTGCTCCCAATTGCCTACGGTCAAAAACAAATCGTCGAAAGCTCCGTGGTTATCGCTGTTCTGGGTGATCTCGAAGCTAACAAAAATGCTGAGCTCGTTTTTGGTCCTGCCGTAGACGCTGGCTTCATGCCGAAACAATTGAAAGACACCTTGGTTGCTCAAATCGAAGGCGCTTATCAATATCCGCAAGTTGCTCGTGATGAAGCAATTCGCAATGCTTCCCTTGCTGCTATGCAGCTTATGATTGCTGCTAAAGCAATGGGATATGACACTTGCCCAATGGGCGGATACGATGCCACTAAGTTCGTAGAAGCATTCAACGTTCCAGCCCGTTATGTACCGGTTATGCTAATTAGCGTTGGTTTGGCTGCATCTCCAGCTCGTTCTGCCGGCCGTCTTTCCTTAGATCAAATTACAGTTTCTAACACATTCTAATCGTACAAAAAAAAGGCATGAGTCTCCTACCAGTTTGGGAGTTCATGCCTTTTATAGTTGAGCTGTTAATGCAGTTGATCCGTTTCAAACCAAATTTCGTCGATCAGCTTATTCCGGTACAGCATAGATACATTGAAAGTTTCGTAATCTTTTTCCTTATCCAACTCTTCTAGCAGCAATGCCGCAATTAGCTCCCGATCATCCGAGTCTCCCGGCTCACGGAAATCAATGAATCCGGTTAGCTGACGAGAACTAATGTCCACCGTTGCCGTTCCAATGGGTAAACCGCCATACGACTGCTGGTAAATTTCATACGTCAACGTGTCCCCATCGTCTCTCGCCAAAATAATCGAGTAATCCTCTCGATTGGGCGGAATAAGGGACTCTGCCTTAATGTCATCCACCAGATCCAACAAATCTATATGCGTTAATTCCACCGTGTCGATCATTTCACCATTATAGATCATATTGAAAATAAACGTATCCGTTTCATCCTCGTCATAATCAGCCACAACAAGCTCCGTCACTGTGTCCATTTCTTCATCAAACGGATCGAATTGCCACATAACTTCCCCAACCACGTCGGAACCGTACATATGTGTGATTACTTCTGCAACCAGTTCCGACTCCTTATCATAAACATGGTATTCCACACGGTTTCTGTACTCGCCCACATTCACAAGCTCATAACCCAACTGCTGTCTACGCTGCTCAATCATATCCAAACTTTCCGGACCGTTCGTCCCTTCGATATCATCAAACCGGGTCTCATCATCGTTTACCCATTCATAGTCGGCATCATCATCATCCAAATAATAATGGTTTGAGCGAGTATCCTCCTCAACAACCATCTGCCCGATGGCATGATCCGTCGCAATCACAAAATCATAGTCACTATAACTGACGACTACTTCGCACTCCTTAATGTTTAGTGCATCAATCACATTCTGAACGTAAGACTGGGTGAATTCATACATCCTATTCTTGTCCACCTGATTAATGGACTGCCGCTCCAGATGAATCGAGCCTTTAAGTCGATCCGATTCCCTGTAGACTAGCGTTAACGTACCGACAAACTCCCCATTATACATAATATCGCAGACTTCTCCGCCTGCTGTTTTCAGGTCGGGTCTAAGCATCATATCGGCCACGACTTTTTTCGCCTCCTCTACAGATCTTGTAATTCTTCTGTAGATTGTCCCAATATCGTCCAAAATATGAGTATACAGGATAAACGTCTATACACTTCTGTCCTTCACTTCATATGCTAACCTATAGACTAAGAAGGAGGGATTCTGACATGTCTGCTGGGCATAATAACGTAGGTGCTATCTTAGTTCTTTTCATCTTGCTGGTTATCATCACTAGTGCTTTTGTTATTTAATAATTAACTAACCACAAAGACTGTTCCTTTCCTCATCTGATGAGGGGGAACAGTCTTTTTTTATTCGTTATATTGATTTAAGCGTTGGCGTTCTGCTTCTATAGCAGCGAGTTTTTTTTGCATGCTTGGCCCGGCATCTATATGAATGATATGTTTGTCAAAAATCTTTTTCGCTCTTGCTAATTTCCCTGATCGCATGGCCAATTCTCCAAGTGATACTTCAGCTTTCCACTCACCGATCTGGTAATCAGCACTTACATTTCCACGATATGCAGGTAAACTTGTCAATGATTGCTTAATGCTCGCTTCCGCTAGCCGGAGCAATTCATCAGCCTGTCTAATACGTACTTGGGCAAGCAAATAATGTGCATCAGGAAATTCAGGATGCGTCGCAATTACTTTATGGCAATAGGCTTCTGCTTCCTGGTAATTCTTACGTTTTAGCATCAACTGAATGAGCAGTCTATAGATTTCCGGCATCCTTCCGAATGCTTTGGTCTGCTGACCTAAACGTTCAGCCTCAAGCAATGCCGTGTGCGCTTGCTCTTCGTAACCTAATCCAAGTGACTCTCTCCCCAAAAATAACCAGTGCCCAGGATTGCTTGGCTCTTCCTCGATCATGTATTGGAGCAAGCGATGATTTCTTTCCAGCTTGCCTTTGTTACTCATAACAGCAGGTTCATATCCGGTATGATTCAGTCTGATTTTTACTGCACGGCGGTATGTATCATTCTCATATATTCCTTTGGATGTACCCACCTGCTCATGAATACGGCCATAGTAACGCAGCCCTCTTCGTACCGGAAACATGCGAACTTGAGAAAAATCATGACGAACACTGCCGTTCACCTGATTCAAATGCCATGCATGGAGAATCGGGACATCCTTTACATGATTGAAGACGCCTGCCGCTTCCCTTACGGAAGGGGCATCCTCGGGGACAAGCCGTTCATCCGCATCCACCCAAAGCACCCAATCCGACTGCACATATTGAAGTCCCTGATTACGGGCGGCAGCAAAGTCATCTTCCCACTTAATCCGGACAACCTTTACCTTTGGATACTGCAGGGCGATCTTGGATGTATCATCGGTTGAGGAATCAATAACGATGATTTCATCAACAGCGTCTTGTAAAGCCTGAATGCATTTGACAATGTTAGCAGCCTCATTGTATGTCAGGATTGCCGCGGCAACGGTTACCTTGGGAACTAACAGTAACTGATCGATATCCAATCGCGGCTCGCCTAATGGTACATGTTGCAAACCTTCATAAATATGATTGACCCATTGCGCTTGGGGATCAAGCAGCCAAGCACGATCAAATGCTTTCCTGGATGCTTGTCCGAAATTTTGGAGTAAAAGCGTTTCACCAAGAAGCACCCATAGTTGGGCATTTAGTGAATCTCGACTTATTGCTAGCTTCAACTCAGCCTCGGCTTCCAAATACTTCTTTGCTTCGATAAGAGAAATAAGCTGATCTTGTTGATTTCGCATAGTCAGCTAATCCGTTGGCTGATTCATGTAAGGGATATAAGGAACATAGTAAATTCGTTTACCTTCATCAAGATCAATTTTAAATAAAATCTGTGTGTGTGTCGGAACATTAGCCTCTAATCGAATTGACATCAATGAACTTGTCTCATAGGTCCAATGTATCTCATCATTATATGTTTCCGGTATTACTGAAACGGATTGTCCTATATTGTATGGCCCTGTCCAATAGCCATCATTATAATAATCTGGATACAGTGATCTAAGACGAATAGCTGGAATATTTGTTTCAGGATACAGGGTGTCTTCTGTGGAAATAACCCTGAAGTTAAAGTCATCCTGATATAGAATCGATTGGGTTTCTCGATTATGTCCATAAATTTTTATTTTTGATAAACTCTCTGTTCGGCCTTTTGCATCAAACTTCAAATAAACATTTTGATACACCGAAGCTGTAACTGCATTACTGTCTCTTTTATGTATATCCGCGTTTGTAATTTCTGTATAATTAAAAGCATCGAAACCAACATCACTTTTGTAATCAAATATGTAACTGCTTGTTCCGGAAGCATTTGATTCATACATATCTAGGGAAGCAGGGAACGGATCTTGGATAGCATGTTCAATATCTACATTTAGTACCGATTGAAAAGACGTATTCTCACGCTCATGCGCGCGAAGTTCCTTAATTCTCTTTATGCCATTCGGCATTGAAGAAGATAAAGATTCCCAAGTCAGTATTGGCGATGAGTCAAGTGAAATCGTATTGATCGCTGTGCCTGGCGAACCATAGCCTTCCACAACAATCTCATAGTCCAGAGCAGAGTTTTCTGCATCAAAAAACACTTCACTTAGATCAATCTCAGCATCATTGGATAAATACATAATCGGATTGTTCACACCATCGAGCGAGAAGTGTTTGGCTAATACACTATCTGTTTTTAATTGTGGCGGCGTGTTAACCGTACAATGAAAAGGGATGATTCCTCTGGTCATGCCGCCATGGTGATCGACGACAAGAACGTTCAGATCGAAATCACCTGCAGTTAACGGAGTTAACTCATATCCATGACTGTTGTCATACACTTCATCTATTCTTATATTAGGGTTGTTTCTGTCAATGAACACAACATCTAACTCATCGTAATCGTAATCTCCAAAATAACTTTGTAAACTAGCACGAATCGTCTCCCTCGAGATTTTCTCCCCAACTACACCTTGTAACCGGTTAGTCATATTCAACTGATAAGGTGCAGAATTATCCAGATGATAATCAATAGGGCTATCGTTAACAATAGTTAGAGGGCTTACATTGCCGAGCAAGCTTTTCACCTTATCATGCGACTGTAGTTCTAAAGGCATTTGACTCATCATTGTAAACACATTTGAAAGATCAAACTTATATGTGTCCGGATCTCCAGTATTCGGTACAACAACGACTTCAAAACTGTCTGTGAAAGGCAGGTACGACATCTCTTCACCTGCTGGGTATTTCATTCCGCTTACTGTGAAGGTTGCTTTGCCGATTTCTCCAGCCTTGATCTCATAAAATTCATCTACACCTAAAGTGCGGCTGCCTCTTGCTGTATTCATCTCATTTTCATTCTGTGTAATATTCAAATCAGCTGCATCATATAGTGCTCTCAAAGCATCTAAATCAATGTATTTCGTTCCGTTTGCGGGGATAACAATCGTATCTATATGATCAACGTGTTCTACCGGAAGTTCAACTTCCGTATTTGCCGCAACAGGAACAGCCATAAACGGCACCGCCAGCATAGCCGTACTCGCAATAGCCCCTACTATCTTTTTCTTGTTGCGAAAATTCTTCTGCTCTCTCCCCATCATTTACACCACCGTCGTCTAGTTATTTCCCTCATTCTACCATAGCAAAGTAGTAGGAAGAACCCCCTGAAACGACAAAAATCCTCAAAAAACGAGGATTTTGCAGGAAATTAATAGGATAAACAATATTTAACTAGGGCTTTATGCACACCCTCATCGTTATTTGATGCAGTCACCGCATCCGCGGCTTCCTTCACGCCTTCAGGCGAATTTTCTACTGCGATACCAAGCCCGGCAAATGCCATCATTTCCAAATCGTTATAGTAATTACCGATGGCCAGGATTTCGCTCGATTCGACCTCTAATGAGGCTGCCAAAGCTTTCAGCGCATTTCCTTTATTAGCCTTCGCGCTCATCACATCAATAAATAAATCGCCGCTGCGAATCATCCGGAGATGTCCGTAAAGCTTCTGCTCCTCCCATTCCCGCTGAACACGATCCAAGACCTCTGGCTGACTAAAAAGCGTAAATTTCACAATCGGCATTCCCAGTTCAGATACATCCGTCACGAGTTTGGGAGTAATCAGAAACTTGTTGTACATCATCTTCTCGTATTCCCCAATACGCTCAATATACATGTTAAAGGATGTGCAGACATCGAAATGAATGCCTTCTCTCCTTACATAATCCAACATAGGCGCTATTTCTGGCAGCGTAAAAGAAAACTCATTGATTAATGATTGCCCGCGTTCATCCGCATGAACCGTTGCCGCCCCATTATGTGTGATCATCGTTCCTTCTAATCCGAGTTGTTGCAGGATAGGCAGCGTACTGCCCGGGGCTCTTCCGGTACACAGTACGATATGACTTCCTTGATCATGAACTTCCTGAATCGTTTCAATCGTCTGCTCGCTTAATTCGTGCTCGTCATTCAAAAGCGTTCCATCAACATCCAATGCAATTAAACGATAGTTCAAGGTTTTCGCTCTCCCTTATGCTTAGCCTTTTTATCGACTAATTGTATCATACGACGGCTCGCTATTCCTATTATTATTGAACTCTATGAACACCGACGGATTGATTGACATTACCGATAATGTGGATGGGAACATCTTCTGTCTTAATAACTCCGTTACGATATCGTATCCGAAAATGAATGGTTTGCAAGCCTGGCGGCAGCCCCTCCGAGAATGACTGAAATCTAGCATCGAAAATTTCTCCGCTAAACTTGGTTGCATCTCCTGCTGCAGCAGTTAGCCGTTCTGATACATACAGCGTTTTAGCGTCCAAACCAGTTGTATCCATCCACGCCGTAACCTCGTCAACAGGAGCCGGCGAGCTCTGACAAGCTACAACGAATATTTCCCCGGAGTAGAAGTCCTTCGGCGCTGCTGCGGTCTGGTGACCGCTTTTTTCATGTAACAGCAGCCAGTTATCGGTATAAGTTACGTCGGAGTGAATCGTCAGTGGCGCTGCTGCAATCATTTTAACAGTTGAACTCGATAGCAGCCCATCTGAAACCGTAAGCGTCACCTTATACACGCCGGGAGCTAGAAACTCATGTCTGAAATCTTGTGAGGACGATGTAATCACAGCCCCATCAGGTTGCTCCACTTTCCAAGCATAGCTAAGAGCATCGCCATCGGGATCAGAAGAGGAGTTGATGCTTTGAACCACATCGCCTTCCCAGACCGGTTTAGGTGTCCAATCAAATTCAGCTGCAGGAGCCCGATTGATATAATAGGAATAGGTGAGGATAATCCTCGACTACACGTTAGGATTTCCTTTTCCCCTCCTTCACACCGTACGTGCCACTTTCATGGCATACGGCGTTCCATCTAAGAAATGTTTATGTATAAATCAATTTTTCTCTTAACGCCGAGATTTTCTTCCAAGTTTGGTTCTCTAAATTGGAATGATCCTTATTGTCGTGAATCATCTGATGACAGGTTTTATGTGTACTTATCAAATTCGGGACTCTGTTTATAAGGTCTAGTGATAACTTAGGGTCAACATGATGTGTCTCTAAATTATTAAGAATCTCTTCACCACAAACTTTACATTTTCCTTTGTCTCTGTTGAACGCATATGCGCGGTTTAGATAATATTCAAAATTGTATATGCGTCGAGTCAAGCCTCTAGAGATCAGCTCTGATAATTGTGTGGTTAATAGTTCATCCGCTCGAATCTTCAGAGGTTTCTTTCCCGTTCGGCTAATGTATATTTGTCTACCCAAATGAGAATAAGGCGTTTCATCAGGGATTTTTTGGTGTACCCTTTTCCATTTACAAAACCCAATACATGTTATTCCTATTAGGGAATTAAAATATGTAATAGTTGCGAGTTGTGTTTTGTAATTCATATGGATTGAGTTAAGATTATTTACCTTATTGGCAGGTTTCCACTGTCCGTTAAACCTTTTCAACGAGTTAATACCTGCGTATCCAAGAATTCGGGAGTATTTTCTAAGTATTATGTGTACCCAAGTTGCATTCTCGTAGTAATTAATAAGTCCACGTATCTTGCTATTGATGAGGTTAATATGATGAATGACATCTTCGATTCTTGTGAATCTTCTTAACCTCTTTATCTCTTGATGGATTGTTATTATTTTACTTCTGAGTTTTTGTCTGTTGGGAACAGTTCTTGTTATAAAACCATTTTCATTAGATGTTTTAACAAGTTTGTATTCGTATCCTAGGAATTTAACGTAATCTTTCCTAACATTAGTTATCAGAGTTTTTTCCGCTGATAGTTCCAGTTGGAGCTTGTCTTTAAGAAAGGTTGTAATACTACGTTTCCATTCCTCAGCGTTTCTCTTGTTGTTAGTCACAATTACCCAGTCATCGGCGTAACGAATAAGATATGCAGGTCTAAGTTTAGTCTTTTTTAATGCCCTAATTCTGTGTCTTTTATCTGCATATTTATATTCTGTTTGTTTTTGTTCCCATTGTTTGTTGATCCAATGATCGAAGGTATCTAGGTAGGCATTAGCCAATAGAGGAGAGATAATTCCACCTTGGAGACCTCCGAAAAAGTGGTTCCATATTACTAATTTGTCGCTGATTTAGAGTAATTTAAGCCGTTTTAGGGCTGAATCGCTAAGGAAAAGCCTT
>NZ_JAGGKV010000012.1 GCF_017874035.1 Paenibacillus aceris | reverse complement strand
ATCGTTAACTTCATCTGGCTGCCGATCCACCACACATTAGCGTCGAAAAACAACGTTACAGATGGGCTTTGACCGTGAGCGGAGCTCTCACGCCAACGTTACAGATGGGCTTTGACCGTGAGCAGAGCTCCTTGGTACGCATTGTGAAGAGGTGTGGTGGGATCTGTTACGCACATATGCAGTCACTCCCGCTCATCTATACCCAGCAACCCGTTCAAAAAAGTCCACACCGCCAACCTGTCCGCCCTTGAGCACAAGCTCCAGACCGTCAAACTGCGGCTCATTCGAAAAAGCCCGGCATAGCGGCCCCCCTGGATCAAGGACGGAGATGCATTCTAAAGCATAGATGCCAAGCTCCCTAGTCACATACCCCGAGGTGTCACCACCCGCTATCAAAACCCGGGAAATTCCGAGCTGCCTGACTAGCTCTTTCGTCAGAAGGCCTAGAGCGATGCCAAGCAAACGGCTGCTGTCCTCAGACCTAATCCCCTGAGCGTACAGTACCTTCCGCATGTGCTCAATGCTTTCATCATTCGGCCCCGTTGCTGAGTAGACTATAACGCTTTTACCGTTTGCCAGCCATCGCTGTGCCTCTTGCTGCAAAGAGGTTCTTGCCACTTCCTGCGTTTCAGGGCTAAACAGCTCTTCCATTGGAACGCGGATGCCCACAAAACCAGCCTTCAGCGCTTGCGCGATCTGACCCTCGGTTACCGGCGAGCAGCTGCCTGAAATGACCAACAGTGGACCCGCCTCGTTCCGTATAAGTTGTTTATGGCTAGCAGCCGCTGCTTCCGAATTCCCAGCTTCTTTCCGCCAAACAGCCCCAAGCGCATACTCAACACCCGAAGACCCAATGACAAATAGCCCGTCCTGCTCCGCTGCTTCTTCCCAGATCATTCTCCCTGCCGCTTCCAATCGCCGTTCATCCAAGACATCAAAAAGAAGCAGATCGGGCTGTTCCCGCTCAATAACCTTTTCCAAGCGCTCCCGCACCTCAGCATGCGTGCCGTCCAGCGCCATAATATCCAGCAAAGCTGTTTTCAGCGCTGTCTGCTGCGCTAAATGCTTGCGAAGATCGGCTTCCGCCATCGGCGTAACCGGATGTTTGGACATGGTCGGATGACGGTCCAGCCGATGCACGCTTCCTCCTCTGCCGCCAGCTGCAAAATGGTTGCCGAACAGCGTATAGCGGCCCAGATAGGGAACTCCGACGAGCAGCGGAATATACCGGCCGCCGAACACCTCGCGACCGATTTCCGCCGCCTTGCCGATGCTGCCTGTGCCGGGGGAGGAGTCAAAGGTCGAGCATATTTTATAATGCACGACTGCGGCTCCAGCCGCCTTTAGCATCTTGAATAGCGGTCGCAGCTCCCGCTCCATCTCCTCCGGAGTTAAGGACCGTCCCACCCCGGCAACGCCGAAACAGTCGATGTCTTGAAATCGTTCCTGCAGCAGCCCCGGCGTAGGGGGCTCCAGAAACAGGACGGTTTTGAGCCCCGCCTGAAACAGCGATTCCAGCACATCCGTAGAGCCGGTAAAGTCATCGCCGTAGTAGCAGAGTGGCCTCCTAGCGGCCCGCCCAGCAGCAGACTCCTGCCCAAGCTCTCTGGGGATTTCGTCCATCAGCCCTCACCCCTTCCCGTACTTTTCAATCGCCTTTTGCAAGGAAGGATGCTCGGCTGCATAAATGTCGAGAGGTATCCCCTGAACCGCGGCCTCCCAACCAAGCTTCATACTCTCAAAGCCCGCCGCCGGACCATCCGGATGAGCAAGCATGCCTCCCCCGGCCAAGTGCATCACGTCAACAGTTCCAGTTGCCGCATAGGTAGCAGGCGCCGTTCCGGCCCACTGTGCTGAGGAGACGACAGGCATCGCTTTGTAGCCGCCAAACAGAGGCGCTGAGCAAGCTGCAATGGATCGAACCACAGACTCGTTGCTTTCATAAAACTTACTATTTAAGCCGTTAACATGCAGATGATCAGCCCCAGCTAATCGGCAAAGTTTCTGATAGGCCGTAAATTCAATGCCCAGCAGTGGCGAACGGGTCAGCATCCCCCATTGATTGCGATGTCCATGAATGGGAACTTCGCTGAATTGGTTCAAGTACGCGAGCCCCGATAATCCGACGCTGAGGATACTGACCATCACGCAGGTACCTCCTGCTTTTACCACCAAGTCATGGTTTCTGCGCAGCTCATCGTAATCGCCCGTAATATTAAAAGCGTACATCAGCTTCTTGCCAGTGGCATCAGCAGCCCGTTCGATGGCCGCCATGACGGCCTCGACTTTGTCCGCTAAAGGCGCATAGGGCGGATCTGCATTCAGTTCATCGTCTTTGATAAAATCCATGCCTGCTCTCGCCAGCTTCTCCACCAAAGCCGACAATTCCCCCATTGATAAGCCCACGCTTGGCTTCACAATGGTCCCAAGTATCGGCCTGTCATACACACCCGTCAGCTTCCTTGTTCCTTCTATCCCGAATTTCGGTCCAGGGTATCTTACTGTAAATGCATCCGGCAGCTCCAAATCCAGGAGTCTCAGTCCAGACAATTCCTGAAGCTCATACAAATTGCCCGCCACAGCAGACATTAAGTTCGGTATAGAGGGCCCGAAATTATGAAGAGGAAACGATACCGACACGCGCCCACGGCGATATTTGCCGTCATGACCCGGCGGCGTCTTCGCTCCCGGCAGGGAAGGCATATCCGTTTCCTCCAATGCTTCAATGCTCTCTACTCTTGCGCCATGCCGCTGCTTCACGATATCCGTCTCTCCCGGGACAGCCGTGAACGTCCCCGTGGACTGCTCACCGGCAATGGAAGCGGCAGCCCGCTCCAACGAATACGCCGTCTCCACCAAATAGACTACTGTTACGCGATCTTGCTTCATCCTGCTTCTCCCCCTTCTCTAATCCAAGCCGCATTAGGAACCTGACTTGTCTTCCTTAGCTGCTTCAAGAATAGCCTTCACGTGCTCTACGCCGGATCTGGGGGAGGAAAGGACAGGCTTGCCCGTCGCCTCCTCCAGCGCTTTCTCCATACGCACCATAGAGCCTTGCGCCAAAACCAGCACATCCGCCTCTTTTGCTACCCGCATCGCGGTTTCTAATAATAGGCGGTCATGTTCTTCCGGCTTGCCGCTGATCAAAGCATCAAAGGCGCCTTCAGCAAGTCCGTTCACCAGCTGTACCTGTCTTCCGGCTTCGTCCGCCTTACGGCCAATTAATCTCAACGTTGGTTCCAGGGTTGAAGGCAGTGTTGCCAAAACGCCAATCCGAGCATAGCTGGCGACCGCTTTGGCAGCCATCCATTCATCGATTCGGACGATCGGTGTCCCGAATGTCCCCCCCGCTTCATCCGCAACATCACCAACGGAGGAGCACGTGTTGAGAATCACATCAGCGCCAATCTCTTCCGCATGCCGATAATACTGAACCAAATGACGAGTCACAACTTCCGGAATGTGCCCGGCACGCACGACATCGCCGATGAGGCTGTCATCGATAATATTCACGAGTCGAATATCCGGCAGCAGCTCTTGGAATACCTTTTTCAACGGATCAGCCAGTCCCTGGCCTGTATAAATCGCAACGACAGTCTGCATAGACTTCAAATTCCTCCTTAGCGCTCCCACCTGGGAAGCTGATTTGACCTGCACTTGCACTTGCTCTTGCTCTTGCCCCTGCTCCTGCACTTGCACTTGCACTTGCTCCTGCTCCTGCTCTTGCTCCTGCTCCTGCTCTTGCACCTGCGCCTGCACCTGCACCTGCACCTGCACCTGCACCTGCACCCGCCCTACTTACCAAACAAACTCCCGATCCAACCGGCGATAATCCCCATCTCGCATAGGCGCCTCTTCAAAAACCTGACGCCCGCTGTACAATGGCTTCTTCGTGCCTTTCGGCGTTATATTTACGACATCATCACCGCGCCATTCCGTTTCAAAGGTTTGACCTACCGCATTCTCCAACGTTTTGCGGAAGCTTAGCGGGAAGGTCACCGTAATTTTCTCACCTGCGACTGCGGAGCCAAGCAAGAGGAAGTGCTTATTTACCCAGCTGCTTGCTTCGTTCCCTTTGCCCTCCATCACTTCACCGCCACGTTCACGAACATATTTGATTTTCGTAAAACCGGCCCACTCCGGAATACGAATCTGCAGACGGGAAATATCCGTGTGAATATCGAGTACAACCTTTCCTTCATGGGGCAGGTAGGAGCTGACATCAAGCCATTTGGAGCCGCGGTTCAAAAGGAAATTGACGCTGATCGTGCCTTTTTTCTCCGTAATCGTGTTACTCCAGCCCATGAAGAGCCCGCGTGTGCCTGAGCCTAAGCAGCAAATCTGCAAGTCGTTCGTATGGCCGCGCCCCTCGTTCACATCACAAACGAAATCGTTAGGCGCCGAGTATCCGGCAAAAGATCCCCGCGTGCGCTCCGCTACTTTATAGAAGCTTTTGTTCGCAGGAATGTCAGCTGACTTATCTTCCGCTTCCTCCACCCAGTCCAGATCCAGCAGCTGCGATTCCGCCAGATGGTTGCGCAAAAACCGTTCCACGGTTCCCCAATATTCCACATAACCGCTCTGAGCCAGGGTAATGCCCGTGGCAATTAAATCTACCAAGGAGCATGTTTCATGCTCATAAGCTTGCTCGTGCAGATCTCCCGGCGTCCAGCCGAAGTTCGTGCATTTGGTCAGCGCCCAATCGTAACATTTCTTAACCCAAGCAATCATCGCCGCATCGCCTGTGAATACCCCGAACCTCGCAATAGCGTCAAGCGTACCAATCCGCGTATGGAAATGGCCGCTCCGATAAGCAAGCGAGTCGTTGAAGCTGCCGTCTTGATTGAACACGCCGCTGCGTTCCATAATTAACGCGGTAAAGAATTGGCACAGCTCAAAGGCATCCTGATTGCCCGTCAGCTCATGATATTTCAACAGAGGCATGACTAAACGGCCGCAGAACGCTGCCGGGTCCGGCGCTAAGCGCAGTTGAATCGCGTTGCTCGACGGCCAGCCCGTTTCTTTGTACTCCGAAGCCGGGTAGTACCAGACATCGCGCTCTTTGACCGCGATACGCTTGAGTGCCGCCACATGGCGGTCAGCCGCTTCTTTAACCTTCGGGTCCTTCGATTCCATGTACCAAGTCGTCAAAGATAAAATAACCGCCCGCTGATCAATCAGGTTCGCATTCGGCTCCCAATTGCGGGTTGGATTGATCTGTCTGTAGCTCATCCCGTCTTCTTTAAAAAAGGACAGCAGATTCGCACGGTAGCGCTCCTCAACTTCTTTGCCGAATTCTTCTCCCGACATATGGCGGGCAAGAATTAATCCGTCGATCATACGTCCGTGAGAGGAACCGTAGTCCCAATCGCCGTGCGTCATAAAAGCAGGTTTGTGCATCAAATCAGCAGCAAAAAACGGGATATAGTTATGGTCGCGATCCGCCATGCCGATCATGGCATTGATGGCGTGTGCGGCACGTTCTTCGAGCATAAGCGTATCGGGAATTAGACGTTTCGTCATACTTTCTTCTCTCCTTATTGGTCCGCCTGACCGATGTCCTTGCGGTATTCACCGATAGTCATGCCGACTTTTCTTTTGAAAATCTGGCTGAAATACCGGTAATCCTCATAGCCAACCTTTTGCGCGACCTCATAATTTTTGTACTTCGATTTATTCATCAGCTCTTTGGCTTTATGCATCCGAATATCAGTTAAATAGTCGACGAAGTTCTTCCCCGTCATCTTCTTGAAAATCCGACTTAAATAATCAGGATTCAAATAATAGCTGCTTGCAATTTGATGCAAGGAAAGAGACTGGTCGTAATTGCTCTCCATCCACTTCTTCAGCTCGCCGACGACCTTTTCCCCCTGTTTTTCCCCGGAATGACTGTAGAAACAGAGCACAGCAGGAAGCAGGTCATCTTTGAAAATCTTTTTCATGGCATCCGCGTCATTGCGCTGGTGAATCAATTCTGAATAAGCGAGCGTACTTTTGCCGCATATTTCCTCTAACCTGACATCCTTCGCCTGCAGCTGTTTTTCCACCGCATGAAGGAGCAAATCCGCGCACCATTGCAAATGCCCAACCGTCGTAGAGTCACTTACGAATGCCGCAAACAATCGCTCAAACTCTTGTTCCACCGCCTGCTTATTGCCGGATTGGAGCACCCATAAGAACGCGTTCTCTTTGTCCTGCGGGTAGTTTCCAGACAAATGTCCGGCATTCTTCTCTGCAAAAAGCAAGGTGTTCACCGCTGCCAGCGGTTTACCCGATAAAGCCTTTCTCGCTTCGCTATACGCCTCTCCCAGCTTGGCAGCTTCTAACTTCCCAGTGCTCATGCCAAAGCTGAAGCTCACACTCCCCGCCTGCTTCAAAGCTGTTTGCACGCTCGCATGCAGCCGACTAAAATCTTTGAGCTCTAGCCGGGCCCCACAGAGAGCAATTATGATTTCCTTGCTGCTTTCCTGCAGAATCGTAACCTCATATTCCCAGCGTCCCCCGAAAAGGAAGGGCTTCATCCGGTTTAATTGTTCGTGAATAGCCGGCAGCAGACGAGCAAAATCAAACTGTTCATGGAAGGTGTCCGAGCGTCCCAGCAGCAAGGTATACTCACCGGCTTGCCAATTGGACGGAACGAAGGCTTCCTCCCCTTCCTCGGCATGCAGCAGAAGCTGCCGCAGCCAATCCTCTCCTTGGACACGGGACGCTTTGCGTTTCTCCGCCTCGCGTCGGTCCAGCTCCTGGAGCGCCTTTTCCACTACGGCAGCAAGCTCTTCCTTTTTGACCGGCTTTAACAGGTAGTCGAACGCTTTATGGCGAATCGCCTCTTTCGTATATTCGAAATCCGAATACCCGCTGATCACAATCGTCAGCAAGTCCGGCAGCTCTTGGCTTAGCATGCCAAGTAGCTGTTTGCCGTCAAGGCCCGGCATGCGCATATCGAGGAAAAGCAGATCCGGCTTTTTATCCAAAGCCATTTCATAGCCTTCTCCCCCGTCACTCGCTTCGCCTGTAAGCTCCAAGCCCCATTCGTTCCAGGAAATGGACTGAATCAATCCTCTGCGTATCCATTTTTCATCGTCAACAATGATGACTCTTCGCATTTTCCTGTCCCTCCTAAAAGCTTTCGATTTCGTATATATTCAGCCTTTCATAGAGCCTGCCGTCAGCCCGTCAATAATATATCTTTGCAGCAGTAAGTAAATAATCAGAATTGGTGAGATGACAAGCACCATGAAGGCAAACACAACGCCCCAATTCGTGCTGTACATCGTTACGAAATTGAAAATTTGCAGCACAATCGTCCACTTCGTACTGTCTGTCATGAGATAAAACGGTCCAAAGAAATCGTTCCAAACCGATACCATGACGACAATGGATACCGTCACAAGTACCGTAAGCAGCAGCGGTAAAATGATTTGCCAGTATAACCGGAAATAGCCGCAGCCTTCGAGCAAAGCCGCTTCATCCAACTCCCTCGGGATCGACTTCATGAAGCCCACGAGCAAAAACACGGCAAAAGGCAGCAGTACCGCCGTATAATACATAATCAGACTGAAATACGTACCTTTAATATGAAGATCGCCAAGCAGCTTAATCGTAGGCACGATAGACACTGGAACAATTAGACCCATAATGAACATGTAGTAAGCCCCTTGCAGAAACCGGTCGTCTCTTCGCTGAATGATAAAAGCCGCCATAGAGGCAAATAAATTTACACAGATGACAACTAAACCTGAAATCAGAATACTATTTTTGAAGCCTCGCAAAATGTTCGCCTGCTGAAATACTTCCTTATAATTCGAAAACTGCCATTCCGAAGGAAGGGATAAGCCGAATAGCGCCGATTCTCGAATTCCTTTAAACGAGTTGATCAAAATCATCAGAAAGGGAATCAGAATCAGGCATGCCAAGCAAATGGCGATAATCTCCAGAATCCATAATCTCCATTTTTTTCTCATCACATCTCGACCTCCCTCTTCTTCATCGCCATCAGCACGGGAACGCCGACAATAGTGACAAGGACGAACAAAACAACGTTAACTGCGGTCGCATAACCGAATAGGCCTGTACTGAACATACCGCGAATATACGTGTAAAATACTTCTGTGGTATAACCCGGTCCTCCTTCTGTCAGCACCATTACCATCTCGAATACCTTCATGGAACCAATCATCGAAAGGAGTACATTGACGGTTAAGGCCGGAGCTAACAGCGGGAATATAATTGAACGGAAGCGCTGCCAGTATTGCGCCCCATCCATGGATGAGCTTTCAATCAGATCCTTCGGAATAAATTGCAAGCCGGCCAAATACACAACCATTGAGAACCCTGCTACACGCCAAAGGTCGGTCACAATAATCGAGAACAAGGCATACTTAGGATCATTCAACCAATCATGCACCATGAATTGAAGCCCTGCTTTTTCCAACAAGGTGTTGATAATTCCATGCTCGGGATGATAGATCGCCCGGAAAATATAGCCTATAACAATCGGCGCAATCACATAGGGTAAAAAGAAGATCATGCGCAGCAGATTTCGCAGTTTAAGTGCTTCATTCAAGATTAAGGCCAATCCTAATCCCAGAAAATTTTGCATCAAGGTCACGACTGCCGCAAAGATCAATGTGTTAATCAAAGCCGTTTTCAACCGAGGCTCTTTGAAAAGCTCGATATAGTTATCCAACCCATTAAAACGAATCTGATCCGCGTTAATGTTCCAGTCCGTAAAGCTATAGTAAAACCCAATGATCGTTGGGGTAATGAAAAACAATAGAAAAACGGCGAGGGCCGGGAATGAAAAATAAAGCGGGTATTTCATCTTTCCCATCTCGTCTCCCCTCCTTCATCTTAAGATGTTCCGGCCGGAAGCAGGTTCCGACCGGACAGACTTGGATCTAAATCAGCTTATTTGAAACCATCCAGCAGTTTGGCTTTTCCGTCTTTCTCATAGTTCGCAGAGAATTCCTTCAGCGCTTTGTCGACATCCCCATCGATGAAGAACGTTTGCAGTGTTTTCTGGAAATCAGCGAAGGTTGGTGTCAGACGATTTTGCACGTTGATTTTCGCTTTATTTGCATCAATCAAATCTTTCACCGTTTGCTGCACAGGATACAAGCTGCTCTTAGCGCCTTGGAAAATCGGGATGCCCGGGCTTGTTTGATAATACAGATCCACCATCTCCGGCGTGATCATGAATTTAACCAACTCGGCAGCCACATCCGCATGTTTTGCTTTGTTCGGAATCATCAATTGGTTCGGCGGCGTGATCATAGCTGTTCCTGCATCTGCAGCGGAAGGGAATGGGAAGAAGCCAATTTTACTCGTCACGAACTCTTTCCCGAATTTCTTCTCCAATTGCGGAATGATACCGTCTAGCATGAATGCCATGCCTACTTTGCCTTCGCCCATCAAATTTTGCAATTCATCAAATGTGCCTGCCAGCGGGTTGGACTGTATCAGTCCAAGCTCTTTCAATTCCTTTTGTTTCGCGAAAAGGTCTTTGAGCGCCGGAATATCAGCCAGCTTGAGCGCATTCTTCTCTAAATTTTGAACACCCGCATCCCCGATAGCCGGGTCCACATTCGATACCCAACCCGTAAAGTAGAACACTTGCGGCGGCCAGCCATCTTTTACTCCCTCATAAAAAGGTGTAACGCCTGCTGCTTTGATTTTCTTCGCACCTTCGATCATGTCCGCATAGTTTTTCGGAGGCTGTACGCCCGCCTTGGCAAATACGTCCTTGTTATAATAAATGCCCATCATGCCGGTTGCACCGAAAGGGACACCATAAATTTTCTTGTTCGCATCCGCTTGAAAATCTTTCATCGTCGGAATAATGCGATCCCATACCGCCTGATCGCTCGACCATTCGCGAAGCGTTTCGGATGCTCTAAGCTTCACATACTGCTTAGGACCGGGCTGCATGAGGAATAGATCCGGGAAATCGCCTGTGGAGAAACGCGTTTTCATCATGTTATCGAAGTCTCCGCCTGGCAGCGCCTGCAATTCGACTTTATTGCCCGTTTTTGCTTCAAACTCTTTGAATATTTTATTAAAAGGTGTAGCGTCAACCGTATTGGCAATAGCAAAAGTTAGCGTAACAGGGTCCTTTTTCGCTGGAGCCGGTGTTGCTGCGGCTGTTGATGCAGCAGGTGTCGCAGCTGCCGGTATGCTGCTTCCTGTATTTGTGCCTGCGCTTCCGCAAGCCGTTAATGCCATAACTGCCGCAATGGATGCAGACAGTGTTACCGTTTTCATTTTCCTCATTTTCTGTACCCCTCCTTCAATATTGCTTTCCTATTTGATTATATTGCAACCGCTTACTTCAACCCCATGCACGATAACGACTTTCAATGTTGAATATTCCTACATCCTTTTTTAGTTTAGGTGGGATGCCAGTTTTAAGATTACTCTAGTGCCTACCCCTTTTTTACTTTCAATGCTGAAATGAAACTGTTCCCCATAACGAATCGTATATCTCGCGTATACGTTCTGGACGCCAATGCCCCCGCTTGCTGCAGACAACTTATACTCCTCCTGATAGAGAGGTTGTCTGAGTGACGCAAGGATTTGCTCCAACCTCTTCTCCGAAATGCCGACACCATCGTCTCTGACTTGAATATACACCGAGTCCCCTTCCTTCCAAGCCTTCAGATGGATCATGCCTTTGCCTCTTTTGCGTTCGATACCGTGGAAAACCGCATTTTCTACTAAAGGCTGAAGGGTCATTTTTAACATAGGAAAATTGTACAGGTCATCTTCGATTTCTAATTGATAGTCGATTTTCCCCTCAAAACGAATGCTCTGGATGTTGATATATGCATCGATTTGCACGAGCTCCTCCTGCAGCGTGACGGTTTCATCGGTATTTTTCGTGTTATAGCGAAACATATCGGCTAAAGACTGTGCCATTTGACCAATTTCCTCCACATCGTGGTAGTCGGCCATGGCTTTAATGCTATCGAGTGTGTTGTACAGGAAATGAGGATTAATTTGCGAGTAAAGCATAGCCAGTTCCATCTGCTGCAGCTTAATTTGATACACATACTTCGTTTCAATCTGCTTCTGCAGCTCATCCTGCATGGCGTTGAAATTCATGGCGATTCGGCCAATCTCATCTTTTCGCTTTATATCCACCCTGACGGAGAAATCCCCTCGTTTAATGTGGTTAACAGTTTTATAGAGATTGAGGATTGGATTCGTAATACTTCTTCCGAAAAGCAGTGAGAGGATCGCCGTCACCAAAAAAGCGGCCAGAGCGGTCCAGATTGCTGTTGTTTTGATTCGATCAAGCGAACTGAATATTTCTTTTTTGGGCATGATGAGGACGGTTTTCCAATTGGAATACGTTGAGCGAGTATACGAAACAAGCATCGTCTGATCGCTGCTGCCCGTCCAAAACTTGCCGCTGTCCCCTTTAATCTGGGATAGGGCTTGCACATCGATGTCCGCCTCACGGCCGTCCGCCGAGTCGAATATCGGATTATTAATGTCATTTAATATAAGAAAACGACTGTTCTTCGTTAGGTCCGCACGTTGACCGATCCCTTTAAACAGACCGTCAGTATAATCGGCACGCACCACAATGAACCCTATCGGGTTTGAAAAGTCACGAATAAGTATCGAGGTCGAGTAAGCTGTTTTACTCTCTTCCTGTCCGTTAACCGGAGGGGAACTGAAGAAATTCACGATCCCGTCTTTGGCGATGGTTTGCTTGAACCATTCGGCGTTCAGCACCTGATTCGCGCTGCCAGATGAGGTATTGTCCGAGGAATTGAGCAGCTCCCCGTTGCTGTAGTAGATCTGAAAACGGATGAAATCCGGAATCGGTGTAATGTTAAAGCTCTTCAGAAACAAATCGCCAAGCTTCTGACGAAACAGAAATTTATTTTGGCTGTCCATCGCCGGATAAGCATTAATGTTGTCAATGTATTCCTGATTGTAGTACGGAGCGAGGAGCAGATTTCTTTTATTATGAAAATCATTATCCATGTTAAACTCGATCTGCCGGACGATTTGGGAGCTGGCGGTTTCCACACGCTCCGCCATGGAGTTGTAGGAGATATAGAACGAAGCAGTACCAATCAATGTAATGCAGAAAAGAATGATGACAAAATAACTTAATAGCAGCATCGTACGAATTCTCGGAAATAGGGCCTCTAGCTTCTTCCTTAAGCTTTCCATCCAACGCATCCTGATGACCCGCCTCTCTCTCTATGCGAAAACAGCCGGAGCCGGATGAAAGGCAGCGCTACCCGCTCACCTTCTATCCGATTCCGGTCTGTTTGACTTGCCTTTAGTTTAGCATAGAAACGTTTTCAAACACATAACTTCCTGAGCCAACCTTGTGTACAGACGAAGTTTGGCCCGGCACATGGATGGTTGCCGTCGTATTGGCAGGTACCTCCACTTGAAGACGGAAGTCCCCTTCGTCCGATCGACTCCACTCCACCTTAATGCAGCCATACAGCGATTCATAGCTTGCCTTCACCCAGCTCAAGTTCCCGCCCGGCTTCGGACTTATGATCACATGCTGAAAGCCTGGCGCCTCAGGATCTGCTTCAATGCCCGCCATATAACGAAACATCCATTCGCCGACGGAGCCAAGAGAATAGTGATTGAAGGAATTCATTGAAGGTGTCTGAAAGCCCTGCTCCTCCGTCCATCCATCCCAGCGCTCCCAGATCGTGGTTGCTCCGTGTTTGATGGAATACATCCAGGAAGGGAACGCTTCTTGTGTCAGCAGTTTGTAAGCGACATCCAAACTGCCGTTATCCGTCAGAGCCGGCAATAAGTAGCCTACACCCAGGAATCCCGTCGACAATCGGTCGCCACGCCCGTGGATGTCAGCCACAAGACGCTCAAGCGCTTGTTTGCGCTGTTCTTTCGTTAAGAGCCCGAATTGCAGAGCTAAGACGTAAACTGTTTGCGTATCGCCATGAATGCGTCCGTCTTCAGCGACAAAAGCGTTGCGGAACGCCTCAGCGATATCATCAAACAAAGCTTGGTATTGGCTTGCATCCTCGGTTTTGCCCAATACACCGGCGACTTGCGCAAGCAGCTTCGTGCTGTAAGCGAAATATGCCGTTGCGAGCACTTCGTTTGGCGTGTCAGCTCCAATCGACAGCCAATCGGCGTAATTGGCATAACCCGGGCGCACCAGCTCGTCTGTGGTGTTTTTCAAATAGTGGACCCACTTGACCATGGCCTCGTAATGCGTCTCGAGGACGCGTTTATCCCCGTACATCAAATAGAGCGTCCATGGAATAATCACACCGGCATCTCCCCAACCGGAGTTGTCCGGGGCGAACCAGTTCAGCCTCGTATTCCAGTTTTTATGGCGGATCCACCCCGCATCCGGAGCAACATCAGTGAAAGCGCCCGATGGCTGCTGACAATCAACCATATCCCACACATACTTGCTGAAAAAGCGGGATACATCCATATTGTAAGCGGCTGTACGGGCAAAAATTTGCGCATCCCCTGTCCAGCCAAGCCGCTCATCCCGCTGCGGACAGTCCGTCGGTACGGATAAGAAATTTCCGCGCTGCCCCCATGTGATGTTCGAATAGAGCTGGTTCACCATCGCATCAGATGTTTCCAGCTTACCGGTAACTGGCGTATCAGAATGAACAACTTTGCCTGTAATCGTGTCCAGATCAGGCTCTCCCGGGTATCCGATCAACTCGACATACCGAAAGCCGTGGAACGTAAAGTGAGGCTCGTAGCTTTCCTGTCCCTCTCCTTTTAGGATATAGTGATCCTGCTGGCAGGCTTCCCGCAAGTTATCCACATATAATGTGCCATCCGGGTTCAGGATCTCCGCATGACTTAATGTGATCATCGTGCCACGTTCGCCTTGAACCTTTACGGCCGTCCAACCGACCATATTCTGGCCCATATCATAAATATAGGTACCCGTCGCTGTCTTCTTCAGGCTGATCGGCTTTAACGTTTGCGTAATGCGGATCGGAGGCTCTACCGCAGCCACGAGAAGTCCGTTATACCCGGAGCGCACATCCGGCGCTTCCCAGGACGAATCATCATAGCCGGGCTCGTGCCATCCGGTTAATTCCTCTCTCGCATCGTACGCTTCCCCTTTGATCATATCCGAATATTGAATCGGGCCCCTGCTCGTTGTCCACGAACGATCCGTCATGATGCTTTCCTTCGTTCCATCCTCATAGTCCAAGCTTACCTGCATGAGGAAAAAAGGTCTTTCTCCGTAAACTTTATCACCTAGAAATCCAACCGTTCCCGCATACCAGCCGTCCCCCAAAATAACGCCAAACGCGTTATCGCCAGCCGTCAGCTTCTCTGTAATATCTACAGCTTGAACCTGTACGCGGGTGTTATAATCCGTCCATCCAGGGGCAAAGCGATCGCCAATGCGCTCCCCATTCAAATGCAAATCATAAACGCCTAACGCTGTCGCATACGCAATAGCCCGCCGTACCTTTTTGCCAATCTCGAACGATTTTCGTAAAAAGGGTGAAGGCTGCAAGAGCGCTTCCGGCTCGGATTTACGTCCGATCCACTGCGCCTTCCACTCGCCTCGCGATAGCATTCCCATCATCCAGAACGCCGTCTCACTCCATGCTGATACCTCGCCGGCACCGTCCCAGATGCGTACCTTCCAATAATATTCCCCTTGGGATTGAAGCGGTTTACCCTCATACTGCACATGCGTTGAAGCGTTCGAGTCCACTTTGCCGCTGTCCCACATATCCGCTTGGCCATCCTCAAGCTTCTCCCGGGAAGAAGCAACCATAATGTGATAGGCGCTCTGCTCTACCCCTCTGTTATCGGCGCGCAATTGCCAGAAAAGGCGGGGCTTCAGGACATCAAGGCCAATCGGATTCGTCAAATATTCCGTTTTACATGCTGCAACTAGCAATGTCATTAGATAACCCTCCATTTACGGTGTTGTTGAATGTGAAACGGGTTTCAAACTGATCGTAAAATGCATCGTTTTTGCTTCCAACAAGTAAGCCTGAAGCGTAGGGGCATAGCCGCAGCTATGATTGCCTAGTCCGCTTTGGCGGGCATCCAATTTGACGATCGTTTGATCGACCCTTGTCAATTGGTGGACGTGCTTCGCCGTAGTCAAATCGTCCGTCGTATAATGATGGACACTCGTATCAAATGTCGGCTGCCCCTTGAACAATAGCCCGACTCCCTGCGGATTCGTCAGGGACGACCACCGTACATCCGATTTGTTGCCATTTTCCTGCGGCTTAATGTACGGCACGAACTGATCCTGTACCTCTCCGCTGTAAATGCCCAGCTTCCCGCTCTCTTTGCGGTCGGCATAGCACTCATGAGGGCCACGGCCAAACCAGGTCAGCAGGTGGAAGTCTGCCGGCATGACAAGCTCTACCCCGAACCTCGGCAGAGGCGGCAGCTCCTCTCTCGGGTCTAGCTGTACTTGCAGAGTCACTTCACCGTCCGCAGCGATGGCGTAGATCAGGCCCGATTCAAAAGCAATCTTCCCACCGCGCACCCCAACGATGGATGACATCGTAACTCGGCAGCCTCCCGCTTCCGTACGCTCAACCACAACCTCGCGCACATCGCTAACAAGCCGGTTGTAGCCGGCTTTCACCCATTCTTTGGCGAGATGCACATCATTATCGACCGGAGCCCGCCATACATTGAGTTTGGGGCCTGCCGTCAGCAAGGAAACCCCTTTGTACATCCACGTTGTCAAGGCGCCATGATCTTTATCGAATTGCATACAGAAATCATGGCCCGTAATAATAATGTGTCTTCCGTTTTCTTCAATCGTCAGAGGGCTTGCCTCCTCAGCGGCATGTCTTGTATGAAGCTCCTCTGCGACGACTGCCACCGGAATATCCACCCAGGCGATTTCATGCCCCTTTTCAGCCCAAATGAACGTATCCCTGAGCACAAAACGCAGGTGGAGCCAGTATTCGCCCGCGAGCTTCAGCTTATGGCTGTCCATGGGAATGCTAATATCCTCAACCTCCCCTGCAGGGGTATGCAGCAACTCGAGCACTCCTTCGTCCACAACGGATCCGTCTCGCAGCAAATGCCACTCCCCCTGCAAATGGGACAAGGACAGAACATCATATCTATTCCGTACTCGCAGCTTTCCAAGCAGTGCGTCTATGACCTCGATCTTCACCGGCTCAATAGCCTTTTTATACTCCAGCAAGGAGGCTTTGATCGACCGATCCGGGAAAAGCAGCCCATCCAGGCAGAAATGACCGCTATGCGGCTCTTCACCGAAATCGCCGCCATATGCGTACCAGGCTTCATCCGTTTCCGTACGCTGTCTAATGCCTTGGTCCGCCCATTCCCAAATTAGGCCGCCAAGCAGGCGGGGATACGTATAGATCGCCTCCCAATACTCCTGCAAATTCCCCACGGAATTGCCCATGGCATGACCGAATTCGCACATTAAATAGGGGCGTTTATCGTCATTGCTCCCCTCTTGGATGATCGTTTCCACCGCAGGGTACATCGAGCTGACAATATCAACGACCGGGGCGTCATACGCACGTTCATAATGAATCGGGCGAGTCGGATCGGCCTCTCTGATCCACACCGCCATTGCATCGTGATTCGCACCGTAGCCGGACTCATTGCCGAGTGACCAGATGATAATGGACGGATGGTTTTTGTCCCTTTCCACCATTCGTCTTGCCCTCTGGACGAACGCCTCTTGCCACTCGGGCTGCTGAGCCAGATGCCCCTCATTCCCGTAGAAATGAAACCCGTGCGTTTCAAGATCCGTTTCATCGATGACATATAAACCAAAGCGGTCACACAGCTCCAACCAGCGCGTATCATTGGGATAGTGCGATAAACGAACCGCATTTATATTGTGCTGCTTCATCAACGTAATATCGCGCAGCATCGTTTCCATCGTTGTCACATAGCCAAGATCAGGATCGAACTCATTCCGATTGACGCCCTTTATAATAATCGGGCAGCCGTTAACGAGCAGCCGGCCCTCCTCGATCCTAACGTCTCTGAAACCGACATTTATTCTTTTGACCTCTAAGATTTGCTGCTCATTGCCGTACATTGTCAATAAAAGCGTATATAAATTAGGCGATTCCGCCGTCCATAAAAGAGGAGACAACACTTCCTCAACCAGCTCAACCGAGGGTTCATTCTGCCGCACATGGTGGAAGCGGTCGCAGACGATACGATGATCCGCATCCAACAACGTGATTCTTAACTGATTTGAATCCGACTCTAGCGAGCGATCCGCTACTCCGGCAAAATCTACACGAACTTCTAAGCTCCCTTTCGTATAGCGCTCATCCAGACGCGTCCTCACCCGTGCGTCCCTAACTGACACTTGAGGCGAGGCCAGCAAATATACGCCGCGAAATATGCCGCTCATGCGCCATTTATCCTGACTTTCCAGATAGCTGCCGTCGCACCACTGATAAACTTGGACGGCAATCACATTCTGTCCCTCGCGCAAGTAAGGGCTTACAAGAAACTCGGAATGAAAATGACTCCCTTGGCTGTAGCCGACGAAATCTCCATTAATCCAAAGCTCAAACGCCGAATCCACGCCTTCAAAAGCGAGATGAATCTGTCGATTCTTCCATGTCTCTCGGACCTGAAACCGGGTTCTGTAGCAGCCAACCGGATTTTGATTGGGCACATAGGGCGGATTGATTGGGAAAGGATACGGGCAGCTGCTGTAATGGGGTCTTCCATACCCATGCAATTGCCAGTTGGAAGGAACCGGTATCGTGTTCCAATCGGTCGATTCAAAGCTGACCGCGTGGAAATCAACAGGTACTGCTGCTGGAGACTCCACATATTTGAAATCCCATTCGCCATTCAATGATTGAACATACGGCGAACGTTCCCTCTCATTAACCAGAGCACCCTCCCAATCTCCGAAAGGTATCAAATCCGCATGCGGCTGCTCCGTATTTCTCTCTAAAACACTTAGATTTTGCCAATCCGGAACATGTTCTATAGGCATCTTATTTTTCGCCTCCATCGTCGATCCTATTTAGCATAGTCTACGAACAGGGCCGGTGAATATTCAAAAATCCGACTATTTTTGTTGTTAAAACTGTGCTAAAACAAGTCGGTATTGCGATCGGGACCGCGCTATAGATGGAGATTTTCTTTTAAGTGCCTCATTCCATTCTTAAACTTAAAATTAACAGGAGAATTTCCATGTAAAGCCATGCTTTCTACCTTCCATAACGAACAGAGCCGCATGTTGCTTAAAAGCAAAGGCGGCCCTGTCTGTCTACGGTTTGTTGTAAATCAAGAACGCTGCACACAAATCCCCAACGGACGTTGTTATTCTACGATCACTACTGCTTGCATGCTTGTATGCGTGGAACAATAGTACGTATAGGTGCCTGCCCGAGTAAACGTATAACTCCATTTCTCGCCCGGAGCGATGTTCCGGCTATCAAATTGAACGTTAAGATCAGTTACAGTATGAATCTGCGTGTCCTTGTTGATCCAGGTTACTTTGGTTCCTGCTTTTACCTTTAGCTCCTTAACGGAAAAGGCCGCTTGATCGATCGTGATGATTGGCTCCCCTGATTGTGCATGGGATGGTGATGGGGCGGACGGTTGTGCATCAGGAGTGTGCATATGTGTGCCCATATCCATACCCGTACCCATATCCATATCATGTTTATCCGGATCATACACGAGGGTGATATTGCCTGTTACTTGATCATATCTGACTTTAGCCCCGAGGTTTTCCGAAACAAATCTTAACGGAACCATACTGGTGCCGTTAAGGTTAATCGGCGGCTTATCCATGGTTAGCTCTTTGCCGTTTATAACGACTTTGTTTCGATCGATCCAAAGCTGAATCTGTGTATGGCTTGTCGTATAGACAACCGATTTCTCCTCATCCATCCAGCGGATATCCGCCCCCAATTGGTTCCCAATGAACCTTAGCGGGACATACGTCGTATCGCCGATCAATTGCGGCGGGACATCCAACCGTGTCGTTTGACCATCCGCCTGAACATTCTCATCTCCGGCATGCAGGACAATGGATTTACTGGCAGCAGAAGCAATGCTGACCATCGTATGCAATCCCCCAGGGTAAACACCATCATTCGTGTTATCAACGATATTGTGACTATGAAAAGGGAAATCGCCGTCTTGTGTGAAAGTGATCAACAAATCATATCGTTCCGCAGAACCAACATTAATCGTATCCTTATCCAAAAAAGCCGGCAGCGGTCGTCCATCCGAAGCGATTACTTGAAAGTGATGTCCATGCAAATGCATAGCATGCGCCTGATAACCCGAATTAATCACTCGAACGAGGACCGTCTCTCCGACCTTGCCTTCAATCATAGTGGTCGGATCACCTTCCGTATCCGGGTAAGCCTTTCCGTTAATCGTCCAATAACGCGGATGGAAATCGGTGCGATCGTACGGAGTGCCTGTTTCAACCGCTTTGTGCCAAACCGGATCAATCTCATTCAGCACAAACGTATATTCCCTGTCATAGGCAGGGCCTCCGGTCCACGCTTGGTTTCTCCCATCCTTTGCCTTCACGATGAATGCGCCATGCATGCCCATTTGCAAATGCTCAACCGTATCCACATGACAATGATAAAAATAGGTTCCTGCATGCTCGGCCGTAAAATGATAAGTAAAACTCTCGCCTACCAAAATACTCTGGGAAGTATGCGGTACTCCGTCATTCGCTTGATCCGTGTCTAGCCCATGGAAGTGGATCGTATGTGCTAAACGCTTAATTCCTGCTTTTTTCGGCCCAATATTAGTTAAAGTGACCTCGACTTGATCACCTTCGTTCACGACCAGGGGTGGTGCGGGAAATACAGCTGTTCCTTGTTCATTCTGCAGGCTGTAACCCCAGACATACACCTGCGTTTTATCGGGTAAGGTTAGATACCCGTCCGTCGCATACAAATGGAACTTCTTGATTTCCCCGGTTCCATCTGCTTTAGCTGAATAGGGTTGGATACATAGTAAGACTATAAAAACAATGATCGCTGTTAAAACGAAGGAAACAGACGTCCGCAGTAGCGGCCTTTTCAAACTGATCGGAATCATCGCAGTTAAGCCCCCCAATCGCTTTAAAAAAGCAAGAGAGAAGCAGTCCTGCTCCTCTCCTGCCTTTAGGGATATTCAATTATTCAATTATTCATTCATAGTAACTGTAAATAATTGCAAAGCTTCGTTCCAGCTATAGCTACCGCCGAGCAAGCTAACAATATCCTGAAGTGCAGCATAGCTATGGCCATCAATCACTTGCGGGGCAAGATCGGATAAGAACTGTTTGCCATTGATTACGACCTTAACGCCAGATGCAGATACCAACCCAGTTGGCAGATCGTGTTTACCCCCTATGTTGACAACGACAGCCTGCAGATCATTGTTCCACTCCGCAGTCCCGCCCAAAGCCTCTGCAATGGGAACAATGGCAGCATAAACGTGATTATTATACAGCTGCGCCGAAGCGGTGGTGAATGGCTTGCCGTTTACCATGACCTTAACGGCATCTTTGGGAGCAACAACGATCGTTCCTGTCATTTTACTGCCTGAATGCAAGTAACACTCATAGGTATAGCTGCCCGCTTTGGTAAAAGTCAACGAATAAGCTTTTTGCGCCATCAGCATACCGGAATTTGTAAATCCGCTGCCATCGAAACTGGCTCCCCCAGCAGGCGCCATAAATTGGGGATTGAACTCGCCATTGGGACCAAAGAAATTCAAATCTGACGGTTTGTTAAATGTGACGAAATGGGGCTCATATAAATTGTTGTTCGTCCATTCTACAGAATCGCCCTCATTGATGTACAGCGTTTCCGGCATCATCGTATTCATCGAGAAGCCGCGATGACCCATGCCCGCATCAATCATATACATCGTGCTGCCATCTGCATGCCTCATGTAATGTCCATCCATATTAACATGTTTAAGGGCCTCTACTTGCGCCAAAAGGTCATCCACATCAGACTTGACTCCTGCCGTTTGCTCAATGAGATTCGGAATGGAAGCACCTGCCGGAAGAACGACAACCGTCCCGGTCATAAGCGGATGCAAAATACATGCGTACGGGTATGCCCCCGCTGCCGTAAACGTAATCGAGTAATCATCACCTGGATCAAGCAGACCTGAGTTGATCATGCCTTTGCCATCCCATTTGCTACCGCTTGGTACAGAAGGCGCAAGGCTTTTCGGATCTTGCGGGTTAAGCGGCGCTGCTCCAGCAAGAAAAGTTACCGTGTGAGGTGTTAGCTTCGCTCCATCCGTAAATTTAACAGTATCCCCTTCATGAATATAGATGACCTTTGGAAACATGGAGTCCAGAGATGTTTGATCTTGTTCCTTTCCTACTGAGACGTTCCACGATTGTGGAGCGGCACTGTCCGCCGCAAATGCAGTTCCGTACGAAGTAAGCATTACAGTGGAAGATAGCAATAAAGCCAACACTTTTTTGCGCATTCAACAATTCTCCTCACTTAATAATTTTGTATGTAATCCATAATTGGATAACACCACACCTGCGATTAAGATAGTTGTAATTGTTGCGAAGAAAGCCCTTTCAGATACAGATTGTATCCGAAAGGGCTTTCTTCTTCAATAGCATTGTATGGTAAAACTTACAATGACTCCATTAATTTTTTCATGACATTTAAAAAATGAAAAAGACGATCACGCCTCACATGTAATCTTTTTTCCATAAAAATGAAACAAATTTATAAAACAAAAAAACCCTTATACAATAAGGGTTCCAAGCTTGTAAAACTAGGGATGCGGTCGGAGGGATTTGAACCCTCACGCCTTGTGAGCGCCACCCCCTCAAGATGGTGTGTCTGCCGTTCCACCACGACCGCATAAGAGGAAAAAATAACTGACCCGTAGGGGACTCGAACCCCTGTTACCTCCGTGAAAGGGAGGTGTCTTAACCACTTGACCAACGGGCCGCGAAATGTCTTTAAGCTTGTGCAGCCCTTTTGACGACAATTGTTATTATAATGGATCCGTTCCTAATTGACAAGTGCAAAATCTGGAACACAGAGGGACAAATATGGTATGCTGAAACCAATTCAACCTAACCGAGGTGTTTGGTTTGTCATCCATGCTCATTTATGAATCCACACATGCCACAGTCCATGAGGAAGAGGTACGCGTTCCAGACTCAAACGAAGTCGTTTGGGTGCGATTGGAGAACCCGTCACCAGATGAAGTCAAACATGTTCTAGGCGACGTATTCAAATGCCACCCTCTCCTCATTGAAGATGCCGTCAAGCTGAATCAACGACCGAAATTGGATACGTATAAAGAACATATCTTCCTTACCTTCTTCGCTGTTTCCGAACAGCTGGAGCCGCAGGAAATTGCGATTGTCATCGGATCAAATTTCGTTATCACCGTCTATACAAATAAGCTTCCTTTCATCGATCAGCTCTATCTCTCATGCCAAGAGGTCCCTGAACGGATAAGTCACCCGGGCGCTATTCTCCACGCCATTCTGGATCGCTGTGTCGACGATTACTCCGTCATCGTGGAGCATCTGGACGATCGCCTGGACAGAATGGAACAGGCCGTGTATCATAATCCTGCGATTCGCATCGCTCAAGATATTTTCCAGCTGAAAAGGATGATGCATCAGCTTCGCCGCGTCATTGTCGATGAAAGAATAACCCTAACTGCTATCGCGCACCATTCCTTCCCCTACACTCGTGATGAAGATGATGTATACTTTCTTGATATCATGGATCATATCACACGTGTCGTAGATTCATTAGACATTTTTCGAGAATCGCTGACAGGGCTGCTTGAGCTCCAAATGAGCATGAAGTCCGACCGGATGAACGAAATTATGAAAACATTAACGATTTTCAGCACAATTTTTCTCCCCCTTACCTTTATTGTCGGCCTATACGGCATGAATTTCAAAAACATTCCCGAACTAAGATGGGACTATGGCTACCTATACGTCTGGATTCTGATGATCGGCATCGGGGGCTTGATGTGGTACTTTTTTAAGCGCAAGCACTGGTTCTAACTATGAAAAGGCACCCGCAGTGATAATCAACGATCACATGGGCGCCTTTTTTGGGATACTATTTATCATTGGAGATCCGAACCGTTTAAGGCGAGCTTCATTCCCTTATTTACATGAAAAGCACAATTTCTTGGGGCAGAGGGGAACTACAGGATCCTAATTCACCTCAATCCTCCAAATATATGCCACAATTACAAAATAGCGGACAGTAGTTTCCTTTCCCTCACTCAAAACGCTGTTTTTGGAAAAATAGCGCCCTCCGGTTCCCCCTACACCTGCCCGAGAGATTGAGACTGGCCACCGTCCCCAAAACCAGAACATATTCTGTCAAAAAAATAAGCCCAAACGGCGCAAACGCCATTTGAGCTTATTTTCAAAATCAGTACGGAGAGAGAGGGATTCGAACCCTCGCACCGCTTACGCAGTCTAACCCCTTAGCAGAGGGTCCCCTTATAGCCACTTGGGTATCTCTCCAAACATATGGCTCCCCGAACAGGACTCGAACCTGTGACAACTCGATTAACAGTCGAGTGCTCTACCAACTGAGCTATCAGGGAATGAATAGTTTAATTTTATTATGAAGGCGCTTGTAAGTCAAGTGTATACGATTTCAATTTTCCCTTGCATTTTCCACAGGCATACTTACGGACATCCACTTTGCGCTTGCGGTAGTACTCTGTTTTGCAATTGACGCATTCCAAGCGGTATTTATATGTCCTTTTCTGACGTGCCTGAGGCAGCGATTGACAGAATCGGGAACCTCCGACCTGTGCCAGCAGCGTTTTGAAATCATTGTCGCGATGCTGATAGCCTCGTTTTAATATATGCAAATGATAGTGGCAAAGTTCATGCTTAATGATTTTCTCAATCTCATCGCGGCCAAATGTTTCCCACTGCATCCAAGAGATTTCGATATCATGAGATTTTGTAAAATAGCGCCCGCCCGTCGACCTCAATCTTCGGTTAAAACGCGCCTGATGAACAAACGGCCTTCCAAATGACGCCAAAGAAATCTGCTCGATCCACTGCTGCAGTTCCCGATCCTCCATCCCCTACGCTCCTTAGAGTTTTCTTTAGAAAACTTGCATCGTAAGCATGGCCTAGACAAGTTCTCACTTGAATTTGTACCGTATGTACGGCTATACTGTCAAGTAGAAAAGAAAGAACGAAAGCTTTCCACAGAAAGGATATGAATAATCATATGCCACAAATGCGATATGCCATTCTTAAGCTCGACCAGCAATTAGAATTCGTTGCCATGCCATCTTCCTATTCCTATCAACTGACTGCCCTGAACCAAAGATTACACAAAGAATTAGATAAATTGACTGCTAGCGATGTCCCTCAGCTTCCTCGAGTTATTGCAGAATGTGACGATTTGGAACTAATCGGAACGACATATACACTTATTCAAGGATTAGAGTATATCAATCGTTTGGAAAAATCTTTCGCCGGCATTCAGGAGAAATCCTATCCGCTCATCTCGCTGCTTACCGAAATCCGCGCGCTTCAAGCGCAGCTGGAGCAGTGGTACGAAGAGGAATTTGAAGGTTAATACCGAAAGGACCTGCACCCAACTCACCTCATCTTCATATGCTATAAGTACATGGCGAAGAAGGGGATGGGCATATGCCGCAATGGCTCTGTAATCAATTAATGCGGGCCTTCCAGAACAAAAACCGCAGACAAATCCGATTGCTGAATGATAGCTGGTACTTTTACCGCACCCGCCGCTCACAAGAGGAGTGGCCTGACACCCAATCGACGGACGGACCGGGCAAGCGTAAATTTTGATAAAAGGGCTAGTACTTGTTCGAGACAGGTGCTGGCTTTTTTGCCTACGCGTTGGCTCTTTTCTCAAAACAGAGAATGATTGTTCGTCCATTGGATCGCGATTCAAAACAATCATATGCGTCTCGAATCAATCAGCAGTTACATAAAAGTAAACATTCATAAAAAATATGTTGCATATTTGAAATGAGCCCACTATACTGTAAATAAATGTAATACTCGTTGAGTGAAGCACACTCGATCCGGCAGATGATCTGCGGTTCGGTGTGCTTTTTTGTTGTAGCAACTTTTAAAAAAAAGGAGTCGATAATCCATGGTTTTACGTCGCAGAACAAGACATTGGAGCGTTCGAGGAGACAACGTTTATGTACTGCAAGAAAGAAAGTCATCATACAACGCACATAGCGGATCAACGTCCTCTACCACACCCGATCTATGGGAGTTACGAAAGCAGGCTATCCTTCAAATTGCTAAGCGCCGTAACGGCCTCATACATATTCAGGACCTCGCGGCCGAATGCAATGTCAATATTCGCTTAGCTGCCGAGTGGCTGAAGCGCTTAGCGGGCGAGGACTTAGTTACTGCCGTTGCTGGTCAGCGAAATACGGTCGTTTACTCCGTAAAGGAGGTGAGAACGCATAGGAATTGATGGTGTTAATTACGGATGGGAAGGATGATGCATAAATTAATTTGCAATCCAATGATGGAAGGATGATGTGGCAAAAGATAAAAAGCAGCTGACAGCCATATGCTGCCAACTGCTTCTATTAGCAAAACCTTATTGCTGCGGCTTTTTCATGGTCAAGCCGACGCGGCCTTTTTTCTGATCCACGTTCAGTACCCACACTTGGACGATGTCTCCAACGGAAACCACATCCATCGGGTGTTTCACGAAGCCGTTCTTAAGCTGGGAGATGTGCACCAGCCCATCGTTTTTAATGCCGATATCGACGAACGCGCCGAAGTCGATAACGTTGCGCACCGTGCCGGTCAATTCCATGCCCGGCACAAGGTCCTCCAGCTGCAGCACGTCGGTGCGGAAGATCGGCGCAGGGACTTCGTCCCGCGGATCCCGCCCAGGCCGCTGCAGGCTTTCTAAGATGTCCCGCAGCGTCGGGACACCAACACCCAGCTTCGGAGCCAGTTCCTCCGGCTCCAGCGTCTGCAGCAGCGCCAGAAGCTGCTGCGAGCCCAGCTGCGCCAGTTCCAGGCGCAGCTCCTTAAACAGCCGATCCACGACGTCGTAAGACTCCGGATGGATCGGGGTGTTGTCCAGCGGGTTCCCGCCGCCGGGAATCCGCATGAACCCGACACACTGTTCGAAGGTTTTCGCGCCGAGGCGCGGAACCTTCGACAGCTCCTGTCGGGAGCCGAACTTGCCGTTCTCCTCGCGATACTTGACGATGTTTTTCGCCAGTGTCGCGTTCACGCCCGACACATACGAGAGCAAAGACGGGGACGCCGTGTTGAGGTCCACGCCGACATGGTTAACGGCCGACTCCACGACGGCCTTCAAGTTCTCATCCAGACGTTTCTGCGAAACGTCATGCTGGTACTGCCCGACGCCGATGGCTTTCGGCTCGATTTTTACAAGCTCCGCGAGCGGGTCCTGCAGCCTCCGCGCGATCGAGATCGCGCTGCGCTCGGCGACGTCGAGGTCAGGGAACTCCGTCTGCGCCAGCTTCGACGCGGAGTATACGCTCGCCCCCGCTTCGCTGACGATCAAGTACTTGAGCTTCTGCTCCTTGATCTCGCCAATCAGCTCCGCAACAAACTGCTCCGTTTCACGGGAAGCCGTCCCGTTTCCAATGACAATCAGCTCTACGCCGTGCTTGCTGATCAATTGCTTGAACTTCGCCTTGGCTTCCGCCACCTTATTATTCGGAGGTGTCGGGTACGTCACGGCGATTTCAAGCATTTTACCGGTGTCGTCGATGACGGCCAGCTTACAGCCTGTCCGGTACGCGGGATCGACACCGAGCACAACATGCCCTTTGACGGGCGCTTGGAGCAGCAGATTACGCAGATTTTCTGCGAAAATCTTAATCGCTTGCTCCTCGCCCATCTCGGTCATTTCTCCGCGCACTTCGCGCTCGATAGACGGCGCAATTAAGCGTTTATAGGCATCTTCCACAACCGCACGAAGTACGTCTTGGACAATGGATTGCCCCTTAATTATTTGTCTAGCTATATAATCATGAATTTTATCAACCGCAACAACCAAGTTAACTTTTAGAACTTCCTCGCGCTCCCCGCGGTTGATGGCAAGAATACGGTGAGGCGGCAGACGCTTCACCGGCTCCTGGTAGGCATAGTACATCTCATAGACGGACTCGGCCTTTGCATCTTTTGCCTCCGTATGCAATACCCCTTGATCCTGCGTGTATCTGCGCACCCAAGCCCTAATCTTGGCATCGTCCGCGATATTCTCCGCTAAGATGTCCATCGCGCCCTGTATAGCGTCAGCAGCGCTTGCTACCTGCTTGTCCGCGTTCACGTAGCGCTCCGCCTCTTGCTCCAGCGAACCTTGTCGCGGCTGCTTCCAGATCCATTCCGCAAGCGGCTCCAGGCCTCGCTCTTTGGCCACACTGGCCCTTGTCTTCCGCTTTTGACGGTACGGTCTGTATAGATCTTCGATCTCTTGCAGCTTTGCAGCGCCTTCAATCGATTTGCGCAGCTCAGCCGTCAGCTTCCCCTGCTCGTCGATCAAACGAACTACCTCCAGCTTGCGATCCTCGAGGTTGCGTAAATACTGCAGACGCTCCTCGATATCTCGCAGCTGATTCTCATCCAGCTCGCCCGTCATCTCTTTCCGGTACCTGGCGATAAAAGGAATCGTATTCCCTTCATCAAGCAGCCCCATCGTCGTTTGTACTTTGCTTGCAGGCAGCTGCAGCTCCGCTGAGATCTGCTTTAAGATTCGCTCCTGGATCTCAGCTTTCTTCTCTTCAGAGAGGACTAGTTTCTCCTTCGGCTCTTCCTCGTATTTGTTCTTTGGTCCTTTGCTTCCCGCCTGCTCTTCTTCTGCGCTTTTTACCCCGGCATTTCCGGATGCTTCGCCGGCTGCGTGAAAACATTTGTTCATCATCGTATCCAATATGGTCATTGTCATTCCCCGCTTCTACCTAAATTCAAGTATGTATGCAAACCAAAAAACGAGGGAACCACTTACCCTCGTCCGTTCCAGATCCTATTCAAAATTCTATCAGTCCCACACTAATTTGCAAAGCGTCGTCAACCTTCCGCATCGTTTCTTCATCCAAATGCGTAATTTTGTCCGTGAGCCGTTGCTTATCGATCGTTCTGATTTGTTCAAGCAGAATGACCGAATCTCGATCGAAACCATGCGTCTCCGCATCAATTTCCACGTGCGTGGGAAGCTTCGCCTTTTGGATTTGAGCTGTAATCGCTGCAACAATCACGGTTGGGCTAAAGCGGTTGCCGATATCATTCTGGATCACTAGAACAGGACGAACTCCTCCCTGCTCTGATCCTACTACCGGCGAAAGATCTGCGAAAAAAACATCGCCACGTTTCACAATCACTACTTACACCCCGCTTACTAAGCGATCAAGCGTTCCGTCCGCTTCTTCCTCCGCTTGAAAAGCTTCAGATGCCATGCTGAGATTAATTTTCGCCATCTCCATATACCCACGCTGCATGGATTCGCGTAGACTGCGCTTTTTGCGTTCAATTAAATACAGCTTCATTGCCTGGCGAATAAATTCGCTGCGATTGGAATTCTCCTTCTCGACAATGCCGTCCACTTCTTGCAACAGATTGTCAGGCAAACTAATCATGATCCTTTTCGTATTATGCGCATTGCTCACACTCTCGCACCCCCAGAAACGATACAAAGACAATATTACCAGTATGTCAACTTGAAAACCAAATTATACAATAGATATATGCACCCAGTATATCAAATATGTTACATCCTTGGATATAACATTCTACACTACACTATTCGATAGCCTAATCCAAAATTCCTCTACAGGAAGGATAATTTCTTAATGGTAAATTCATGAAGCACGGGTTTGTCGCCGTCTAGTAACGATGACGCATAAGCGGATTGATGGCATCCACACGTTCACCGCCGCGTACATACACGCGCGCGACCCGATGCGAAATCATGCAAATCACTTCATAATTAACCGTTCCAAGCTGACGCGCAATATCTTCGGCCGTAATACGTTCGCCATCCTGCTCCCCGATCAGCACAACCTCATCCAGAGACTGGACATCCTTAACGTCAGACACATTAATCATGCATTGGTCCATACAAATGCGACCAACGACCGGCACTCTTTTACCCCGAACCAGAACCTCCGCCTTGCTCGAAAGCATTCGTGAAAACCCGTCCGCATACCCTATGGGCAGCGTCCCGATCTGTTCTTCGCCCTTTGTGTGATAAATCGTTCCATAACTGATCCCGGAATCCGGGGGCAGCGTTTTGAGATGAACGATCCCTGTTTTGAGGCTGAGCACGGGCTTAAGCTCGATTTTCGTTTGATCCACATCCTCAGAAGGATACAGTCCATACATCGAAATGCCCAAACGCACCATCGAATAAGTTAAACCCGGCAAATCAATAGCCGCTGCGCTATTGCCTGCATGTATATAAGGAAATGTAACGCCTTTATCCGTAAAATAACTCACAATCCGCTCAAAACGGCGGTACTGCTCAAGTGTATAGCTTTTATCCACTTCATCCGCGTTCGCATAATGCGTGAACATACCCTCCACTTCCACATTCGGCAGCGTTAACGCTTGCTCGATAAAAGGAATGGCATCCGCTTCCGTATGCAAACCGAGACGTCCCATGCCCGTATCCAGCTTGATATGAATTTTCAGCTTCTTTTCGTGCTGCTGATCTTGCAGCTCTTTGAGAACATCATAGCTGTAGACGGCTATTGTCACATCTAGCTCACGAGCACGCCGGGCCCCTTCTGGAGGCGTATAGCCGAGTACCAGAATCGGTGCTGTTATACCTGCATTTCTAAGCTCCAACGCTTCATCAAAAAACGCAACACCCAAGTAATCCACACCTGCGGCTAGAGCCTCTTTGGATACTTCAACAGCCCCGTGTCCGTATGCATCCGCTTTAACGACTGCCATCTGCTTCATTCCTGCCGGCAGTATCTTCTGAAAACCTTCAATGTTGCTTCGCAGAGCATCTAACGAAATTTCAACCCACGTGGGACGATAAAAAGCATCCACCAGCGTTCACCTCTTTTTTCAAATGCAAAGGACAAGGGAAGGCCCGCTCTATGCGAGCAGCAGGACTCCCCCTCCAATAATTCGAACCCGTTCGGACCGATAAACCTATGTTAAACCGAGTCACGAAATGCTGTCAACCGTCCATTGGGCTCAAATAAGGCGAAATCGCGTCATATCCAAACTACATATTTGGTGAGTATGTTTGTTCGTATTGCCGCCATCGATTGGGAATCGGCTGGAAGCTACTCCACTCGTGCATTTGCAGCCCCTTCCTTCCACCTCTTTAACCCTTTGCAGAAACTTGCTGACGCGCATTCTCTCCCACACTTTCCCACATTAATTTTCTCTGAAAATGGCCCTGAATCGCTCATACAGCCCTTTTATAGGGCTGCAAAAAAGGACCTGCTCCTAAGAACAGATCCCCTTTTTACAAGTTATTTACCAGATTGACCTTCCGTCGCCATCGCCACTTTGATCATTTCATTCGTCGGCAAATCGCCTGTCGTCAATCTGAACTCAACACCGTCATTCGTCCAAGTAAGTGTTTTCTTATCCTCCCCTGTTAGAACACCGATCGTGAATCCAAGATCCACAATGTCGCCTGGCTGCAGGGATACCGACTTCGCCTGAGGCCGCACCTCAACCATACTGAAGTTGTACTTCCCTTTATATCTCAAAAGGACTGCAGCGTCTTCACCCAGCTTCATATCTGTAATGTCCTGCTTCACGACATCCTTAGGCAAATAGTTCGGCTCAATAATACCGATACTTTGCGGTTTGCTTGCCGCGGTATTCGGCTTCGTTGCATCCGTTTTCGTGCCGGTAGACGCAGTCGCTTTCTGTCCATCTTGCGCTTTCGTTTGATCCGATTGACCTCCTGTTGCAGACAAGTTTTTGTCCGTTACATCAGAGATAGACGGGTGATTTGCATCCGTTACCTTAACATCCGACATCGTCGGCAAGGTTTGCATATTCCAGCTCGTCATATTGCGCTCCATTTGGAAGAAATCCTTATCAAACTTCGCGTCGAATTCAAACTTCGTGAAATTCACCTGTACCATCACATTTTGGTTCGCATCAGACACTTGAACCTGTGTTGGTGCCAGCGTCTTTTTATTCAGCCAAATTTTCTGGCGAGACAACTGCTCATTCTGATAATTCGCGGCAACGTCGAACACATACATATCATTATCCGTTGTAAACTGGCGATCCTTGTCCGCGATAATACTTTTCGCTAGAGATTGGAACAAATACACCTGTCCCTGGTTCTCCGGCCAATCGCTCTGGAAACGGAAGCTCTTCTTCAGATGCGGCGTTAACACGAACACGCCCTCTTCATTGCGCAGAACAATCTGAGTAACATCCTTCGACGCATTTGTCAGCGAGATCCGGTAGAAATGATCCGGCGAGAACGCAACCTCCACTTGATACTCCTGCGGCTGCTGGCCCGTGTGCAATATCATGCTGCCTGAAGCCTGATAGCTATCCGCCTTGCTGATCACATGATCCAAATCCTTTACGATAGATCCTGCATCTTTCTTGCCCATCCCGCAACCCGCGAGAACCAATGCTAAGCACATTACCACTGCTACCACCCATGTGACCCGGCGCATTCGATCATCCCCTCACTCATGATTAACATCAACATAGTACATGCATATGAGGGGACTTGGACGATTATGCAGCCAAGCTACCGGCTTGGACGGATTTTGGCAAAAAAAATAAGACTAGCTCCGGTATCGTCTAATCAAAAAATGAATTTGCCTAATGAATCAATTCATTTCAGCTCTCCTTCAGATTGTATACATACTTTTTTCACAGACTTCTGGCATGATGATATTGATGAGTATAAGAACCATTCAAGAACCGGAGGAATTATCATTGAATAACAACCAAAAAATCGTTCTCCAAGCCTCAAGAGGAGCAGCAGCATTATTTGTATTGCTTTTCCATGCTTCATCCATGTCCTTCAACTATTATCAGTATGACTTTTTAGGGATCAGGTCGATCGGGAGATCAGGCGGGGTAGATTTCTTTTTCTTATTAACCGGCTTCCTGCTCTATCATACATATGGCAATAAAATCGGAACCAAAATGAACGCTCTCCCCTACTTAACCAACCGCCTTATACGTATCTATCCTTTCTACTGGCTAATCACTCTCTCTGTACTGCCTGTATATTTTTTTGTTCCGAGCTTTGGATACGGCTATGAAACCCATAAAGATACTATTATTAAATCTTTCCTGCTTCTCCCTCAATCACACGGGCCCGTGCTGACGGTCGCTTGGTCTTTAAGTTACTTTGTGCTATTTTACTTGGCTTTCAGCCTTCTCTTGTCTCTGAAGAAAAAGCCAGCTTATATATTCGCATCCATATGGATTGCCTTAACTTTATGTCACTTTCTGCGTGTACCGCTGTTAAGTACCGATATTGACCGCCACTTCTATCTAAGCTTTCTCTTTAGCGATGTGAACTTGGAATTTATGGCAGGTTGTTTATTAGCCAAATGGGTCGAGAAACATAGAAATAAACATTACAAACTGCTGATTTCCTTAGGAGCACTTGGATTTTTACTCCTATGGATAAATAACAAATATCAATTTACTCCTTTCCACAACTACCTGCTATACGTTATTCCGGCTATTTTCGTACTGCTAGGTGCCTCTTCAGTCCCTGAGCAGCTTCAGTTGCCTAGGTGGGTGCAGACTCTAAGTAAACTAGGTGATGCTTCATACACAATTTTACTTACACATATAATATTCAGTTCAATATTAATGAAATTAAGTGTGGCTGCGCATTTCGCCAATCACCTGGGTTATCTATTTGTGGATGTATTCATTGTTATTGTAGTCGTACCCCTATGCTACATAACCTACAGACTTGTTGAAAAGCCACTTGTGACAGGACTCAAGATCGCAATAAAGTTTAATCCTTCCCATTCTTCTAAGTCTATCTCCTAAAACAAAAAGACTGCCTAAGGCTTTGAACAAGCCTAAGCAGTCTTTTATCAATTCACCACATATACACAATACCGGTAATAATACCTGCCCAAATCAGGGAACCGAACACCACACCAACAATCAAACCTTTGCCAATCGACAAGCGTTCATCTTGGTACGCGTCTTCATGATCGATCATAAAAAAACCTCCCCGCACACTAAGTATATGCTTAGTATGGGGAAGATGTTGACGAAACATGCGGTAGAAGTGAAAAAATAATTAATAGGCATTTTTATTGATAAAACCATTAATAATCGTTCGCCAAATAATTTTGATATCGAATAAAAAAGTCCAATTTTCAATGTAAAAAATATCGTGCTTGATACGTTCTTCAATCGAAGTATCTCCCCGCAAGCCATTGCTCTGCGCCCAACCCGTAATACCAGGTCGAATATGATGCTTCACCATATACTTCGGAACCTCTTCCTTGAATTGTTCCACAAAGTACGGACGTTCCGGTCTTGGACCAACTACACTCATATGCCCAAAAAGCACATTAAAAAACTGAGGCAGCTCATCCAAACTCGTTTTACGAAGGAAAGTTCCAACCTTTGTGCGCCGCGGGTCATTTTCAACCGTCCACTCCGTATTAGAAGCACTTTCCGGCAATACATTCATACTGCGAAACTTATACATCATAAAGTTCCTGCGGTTCAAACCTACACGTTCCTGCTTGAAAATGATCGGACCAGGAGAGGTTAGCTTAATTGCAATGACTGACGCCAGCATCACCGGCGCTGTAATTATAATTGCTACTAGCGAGAACACGATATCAAATGCCCGTTTGAAAATCCTGTTCCGGAACTCATCCAGTGGAATATCTCTCACATTGATTAGCGGCATCTCGGCGAAATTATCGAAATAAGGACGAGATGGCAAGAAGTCATAAAAATCAGGGATAATCAGTGTTTTGACGCCAATTTTCTCACAGACATTGATAATATGACCGAATTTACGGTGGGCATCAAGCGGGAGAGCAATAATGACCTCATCAATAATCCGATCGTTCAAAATGGATTCAAGGTCATCGATCTTCCCAAATATCGGTTTATAGTTTTGATAAGGGATTTCGTGCTTCTCCTGATAATCATCAAGGAACCCTACTACCTCATATCCCAACTCTGGATGCTGCCTAAGCTTTGTGTAAAACTGACGTCCCAGAGAACCTGCACCGAGAATAAGGATAAATTGCTTGTTGTAACCCTTTTGGCGTATACGTTTCAGTGAGATTTTGATTATATAGCGGTATAGGCTTATGAAAAGAATATTATTCACCAGAAAAAGCAAAAGATAAGAACGCGACACATCGAGTTCTTTTAGTATAAACAAAAGGCTGAGAAGTAGCATCAAACTGAAAATATGCACTTGAATTATCTTAAAGACCTCAAAAGAAAACTGCTTCTTACGCGTTGGCGTATAGAAGTTCGTCATGTAACTTAAGAAAATTGCGATGAATGCATAACTAACGCTCCACATCAAATAATGCTTAAATGGCAACGGAGAATCGAATGGAATCCAACCACTTTTAAACTTAATCCACCATGAAAAAAGGAAAACGAGCTGTATACACATAAAATCGAAAAGTGCATACAGTTGTGTTAAAAACCTCTGACTTTGTCGAATCATATGAAAAGATTTCACCTCGCTAGGCGTAATTTATGTCTAACTAAGAAGTAAACACTTTCGTACCAACACCTGCAAATAACACCGTACTCGTTAGCCATGAATACTTGTCGCGGAGGCGTATGGGAGTAATATCGTAGATTTATAATGTTGGTTGTGCGTATACCAGTTACATTGGTTTGAAAACGAGCTTATGGCTGTTATCGTTTACAACAATGATATTTAAATCTATAGAGAACACCTTAACTATAATATAATACCATAAATAAATTGTTATATCGTTAAGATTAATGTTCCAAAAAAAATAAGACTAGTTCGCTAGCCTTACTTAAATAATCTGGATCTGTCTTCCTTTACTGCTTTTCCTATTAATAACGTAAACAAACCAATTTTAATCAACGAAGTACCGAAACTATGTTATTCAGTAAACCTATATCAAGATGGTGCCTTGATATATATCACATTGAACATAAAAAATACGAATAAATGATTAGCCAAAATATGAAGGTACTTTCGTCCTATTAAAATTAAAATTTCTTTTTGGGTAAGATTTTTGAAAGGGCACGTGACATGAATAAAAAAGTACAATAAGCGATAATATTGGATTACCTTTATAATCGCTCCACACCATCACATATTATATGTTCTTATAAATATATCTCGGGATTATCTGTAATATCACACCGGCAAGAATCTCGGAATTAAGATTGTGTGTATTAGCCAGTTTTTCTTTATAAAAACTTACAATAATCTGAAGGGAATTATTAAAAATAATTATATCTCTTTAATATTTTTTGTGGGTTATGAAACATTGGTGAATATTTAGGTAATATCGAGATTACTGCTGGATGAAAACTGATGTGAGTAGGACATTATTCGGCTTTGGTTTTACTTTCGTAAACAGGAAAAATATTTGAATAATAAACAATTCAGCAATAAACCACCCTGCTAAAAATAGTGAAAATTGATGACCATTTATAAATGGATACACGAAAAAATTCTTTATACTAAATATCGGAATACTTCCCAGAGCTAAATGGTACTCGGAATATAAACATTGCGTTACTAAAACTGGTAATTTTTCAGGAATATGAACTGAATATGGCGGGAACCAATTAAAGGAATCCATCTCAGTATTGCGATTGCCCCCGTTGTTTAAATCCAACAGATTTTACATTTAGACTGCAATGAATGTTTAATACCATTAATGACCAGAATGGATTATTGTAATCATGCTCTGCCGACGCGAGTTAATCAACAATTCCAATTACTAGGCCGATCAACGTATTTCATATGACATGATGTTTCAACTGTTCTATTTTAAGTATTTGCTGTTGAATCAAGTACTCAATAACGCGCCCAGCCGATTCCTTCAGCGAGTACTTTCCGGTATCTATATTCAATTCTGGCGAGCTAGGCACCTCATAAGGGGCAGTAATACCTGTAACCTCTTTGATTTCTCCATTTCGAGCTTTCTTGTAAAGTCCTTTAGGATCGCGTTGCTCGCAAATTTCTAAAGAACAGTTCACGTAAATCTCAATAAATCCACCTACAGTAAACAAGTTCCTTGCCATCTGTCGATCTGCTTCATATGGGCAAATGAATGCTGTCAGCACAAGCACTCCCGCATCAACGAATAGTTTGGAAACCTCACCGATCCTACGGATGTTCTCCTTGCGATCCTCTGCACTAAATCCTAGATTGCTATTAAGGCCTAGTCGAATATTATCTCCGTCGAGAATATAGGTGCGTATTCCTTTTGCGTAAAGTTGTTTCTCTACTTCATTAGCCAAAGTCGACTTTCCAGAACCAGATAAGCCCGTGAACCACAATACACAGCTCTTATGCTGATTAAGCTCTTGACAATCTTGTTTTATTGATCGTTGATTTATGGAAAGTTAAGCTTTTAGACAAAATTTCTATAATACTACACCGCCCTCAACATTGGTCTGATTTCTTCAGGTATGCCAATCTTCACTTGGGTATTCGTCACCTAAATAATTATCCATCAAGCCCTCGAGAAGAAGCCTATTGTCGACACCCTCAAGCAGTCAAGCTGTTTACGATACCGCTCTGCCCATTTTAGCCTCTTTCAATTGACATTTGCAAGACTCATGACATTCATTCACAATTTCTTGCATTTAAGCCTTATCTAATTATTTTCTTTATTGAATCTAACAATATTCTAAGTGGCTTTGTCATTCTCCAAATCGTACTGTATTCGAAAGTATCATTTTTTTCTTGTAGCGATTTTATTACATTTTGTTGGTTAGTATTGTTTTGTCTTACAAGATTTATTTCATTATGCAGGTTATCATTATTTTGTCTTAGAAGATTTAATTCATTTTGTAGATTATCATTATTTTCTCTTAGAATGTTTAAATCATTTTGAAGGTTATCATTATTTTCTCTTAGAATGTTTATATCATTTTGAAGGTTATCATTATTTTCTCTTAGAATGTTTATATCATTTTGAAGGTTATCATTATTTTCTCTTAGAAGATTTAATTCATTTTCCAGGCTAGAGCTATATTGCTTTAATTCATTTATACGATAGTTTAGTTCAGCTTCACTTTGATTTAGGCTATTTATCTGGTTTCGCATATTAATATGATTTGAGTTAAAGTAATCGGTTTCTGATGACGCTATTAGTAAAGATAGCCAATTTAATTCATTTATATTATCCGCTAAAATCTCATCATTGCGCTCTAAAACAACAAAAAACTCCTGTGTTCCTTCAAAAGTAGGACAATAATCTATACAACAATAAGGTATAAGCTTAGCACGAATACAATCATATAGAAAACGTAAAAAACCCCCATCAGTAAAGGGCCAAAAATGCACATCATCAGGTTTTTCACCATTTAAAGCTTTATTATATGCTGTGATAGCATCATCTGTATTATTTTTCGGCAACAACTTTTGCATTTCAGAAGAATCCCAGAAAACTTCAGCATTATTCTCTGCAATTACAGTATTGTAGAAGTCTAATACCATTCTGGATGTTTCTTTTGTTCCTCTAACAAAAACATCATAAGCATCTCTAAACGAAGCAGGCTCTCTAAAATGATCAAAGCAATAACGCTTGTCTGGATAAAGAATTATGATTTTCCCATTTTCTTTCAAAGCGGATGAAGCATCTCTTAAAAAGAATATCAAGTCAGGGACGTGTTCAAGAACGTGAGAAGCTATTATAAAATCAAACTTTTCTTCGTCTTTAAATGTTTCTTCATAGCTATCCGTAAGCATATAGTCAATGTCTATAATAGTATTTGGGTCAATGTAAATACCCGTTAACTTTAGATAATCATTAGATGTATAGAGCTTCTTAATATCTTCTGTACTTCTAATATCAGCATAAAAACTATTGGGAAATTCTTCGCGCGTTATTAATGGGCGATTAAGTGGGCCGATTTCTAAAATTCTACTATTCTTATCAATAATAGTTTTATGCACAATATTCTCTCTCTTGAAAATTGCAGAACGTTCTTTCTTGTTTTTCAATAAATCTATAACTTCTAGATCAATTTTAGAACCATTCTTAGAATAATGTTTTTTTAAAGTCTTATCACCAATTACTTGTTCTTTTTTCATGTAAAACAACTTCTTTCCATATTCGTAGATTTGATAATCTAGTTCTAATCTACTTTGAATTTTATCTAATATATCTGGTGATAAATCATCTATCGAAATATAGTTTTTTTGTGTTATACTCTCTTTTTTTGGTTTATGTTCAGGAATACCGAGAAGATCACAAGTAAACTTTAATGTCGTATTCATATCTTCTTGTATTCCAACAAATGCCATATCATCAAGACGTTTATATATTATTTCCATATCTATAAAATTTGATTTATTCATTGTTTTACTACTACCAAAATTTTGTGGATACTTATTTTTTTCCATTAACATTCTTGCAAATATATTATCTGTTTCCGCACGAAAATTTTCATAATCAATAAATTCTTCAAAGGATTTGCTTGTAATATTTTCATATATATCTTTTTGATATTCTATCACATCTCTTTCATAACCTTCAAAACTACCAATATTCCTAAATCTTTCTGTAAAGTAAGGTAATGAGAACATTTCTTTATAATAATTATAATGCGATATATATCTTTTTATCGGATCTCTTAGTATTGTAAATTCAATAATTTCTGTATATTCACCGTATATTTCTTTAAAGTTTGGAGTCAAGTAGCCACCAATAAAGGAAACTTCTTCCCACATTTCCTGTGAAAAATCGCTTACTTGCTCAGTACCAGTAAAATAAATATTTCTCCCAAAATGCTCTTGTAAAAATATCCTTAAACTGGTGCCAGCACACTTGGGCATATGTAAATAAAAATATTTTGTTTTTTCATTATTATACATGTATCTCACCTATTCAAATTTATTTATTGAGATAATAGAGCGATTTGACAAGGAGCCCCTACTGACATGATTTCAAGAGAAAGGGCGAACTCACAAGGATTTCGCCTGGCACAAACGATTTCTGCTAGTGCATCCACTTCTACTATTCCAGCCCGCATATAAACATCTCGTTGTATTCACATTCGCCCTCTCTAAATCGATTCACCTTATAATTTATATCTATACGACTTTTTTTTTATATTTACTAATATCTTTAAAACTGTATTTTTTAATCCATTTTGTTTAAATGACTTCATTATCAATTTAAACAATCGCAATGGCCTTGTAATTCTCCAAGACAAAGAACTTTTCATTCCCTCAATTTCTAATCGATAGAGTTCAGCAATATTATTAGTTGTTAAATAAACGATTTCATCATTATTTTGATTCTCATATTGATTACTATACTTACTTTGTGAATTATGAAAAAATAGCTTTGCAGTGAATTTCTCATATTCTCTGATTACTTCTTTAGTAAAAGATTGTTGATCTTTAAATGAATACATAAAATTATCTTTTAAATACTGAGCAAGTTCCATTTTATTCATCTCTAAAACAGCATTTATCAAAATTTCCCATCGTGCAATTATTTTGAAAGGTTCATATCTTTCACAGATTCCTTTTGCACATTCACTCATATCTTTTAATAATTCATCATTTGTTAATAGCTCAATAGTTTTCTCAGCCATTTCTGTTGCATCATTCATAGGTACAATAAACCCAGATTTACCATCTGAAACAAGATCATCCATGCCTGATCCTTCAAATATTATTGACGGGACGCCATAAGATGCTGTTTCTGTTATTACAAGACCAAAACCCTCATGATGTGATGGCGCTAAATGTACACAACTACTCATTAAATATGGTGCAATATCTTTTGTCCAACCTGTAAAAATAATATTTGAACTAGGAATGTTCAATTTTTCTATTAATTTTTTGTAAGTAATACTTTTATTTTTAGAAGTAACCTGTGTCAAATCATATGGTCCAACAATATATAGCTTTGTAGATGGGATTTTTTTGAGAATTAATGCAAAGGCATGAATTAATTGTTCAAATCCTTTTCGATCATCATCAAAACGACCAACAGCTACTACATCTTTTGGTCTGTTTACTATTTCAACACTATCATGTTCCTTAGTTTTGTTTATTGTAACTGGATTTGGCATTATTGCCGTATTAGAATTTAACAGAGCATAGACATTCGCACTAAAACTATTTAGCCAAATAGCTACATTTGCTTCTTCCAAATACTTAATTCTCAACGGTAAAACATGATATAATTCTTCTTTTATATGAGGTAAAAAATAAAACTCATGATTCCACGCGATTGTTTTAATACTATATTGGTGTAGAACAGGATATAATCTTAAAAATGATTCATTACAATTATGACTTATTACTACTAAATCAATATTTAAAAACTTTAAACGTTTAGCAAGTTCGTGTTCCGAATTCTCATGATTTCCATAAGCATAATTAATCATTTTTATTTCATTGGAGAAATCATAACCTCCACTTAACTGATCGCCAAATAAATTTATAAAATAAACTTCAAATTGTTCACATAACATGCTAGCCACATTTAACAATACCCTATTTAATCCACCTAAATCATTAAGCGAACCTCCTAAAAATCCAATTCTTTTTTTCTCTTTCATTTTTACAACTGCACTACTATACTCGGAATTAATAAACTCCTTGTTGGTTATACCTATACAATCTAGTAAATCTAATAATACATCTGGTTTTTTAGGATTTGTTAATACTTCGTTTCTTGCTTGATCAATAAAATTTGTTAGTGAATAAATTATCGCCTTATCGTATGAGGTTGAACCTTTAAGAAAATTATATGTGTTTTTATAAAATAAATATTCGGAACCATCTACCAAACATTTTTCTTCAGGAGTTAGACTTTGCATCATGCCAATCCATAATTCATTACATTCTTCGATATGGGCATTAATTAATTTTTTACTATCTTGCTCTTCATGTGAACGTGATTTTACATTCAAATCTTTATGAAACTTTATTTTTTGACCTCGTAACATTCGAAAAAACAAATCATAATCCTGTGTTGTTGGTAAATTAGTATCAAAAACTCCTACCCGTTCGAAATGACTCTTATGAATTAACATGGCACAGCCATGAATTGCACCACGCAATAATGAATAAAGAGGTTTTTCTAATTTATCCATGGAATGATTCAACAATGGATCTACATCATATAGATATCCTCCCCTAGAATTTACAACTACGTATCCACCTGTTACAATGGTAGTCTTATCTTCTAATTCTGATAATATTTCAATTTGCTTCAATATCTTATTGTTCGTATACAAATCATCGTGGCTAAGCCAAGAAAAATATTCTCCTTGCATTTTTTCAATACCAAAATTAAGAGCTGTTGCTACACCGCCATTTTCTTTCCTAAAATATTTTATTTTACTCCCGTAAGATAAAGCAATTTTTTCTGTTTTTCCACCGTCGATAGATCCATCATTTATCACGATAACTTCAATATTTTTATAGGTCTGAGATAATGCACTATTAATAGCTTCACGTAAATAATTAGAGCCATTATACACAGGTATCACAATCGAAACTAGTGGTTCAAAATTCTTCGTCATTGTAATTTTCCTTCCTGAACTATTCATTGACATTTCACTTTACTTTTATTTACACACATTTATTGTTATAAATAGAATTAAGTGTTTTGCAAAAATTCGCATAACCTTCTTCTAATTTCAATATATTTGCCTCGGATATATTGCGCCTAAGTTTTTCATCGATCAGTAATTTTAATATATAATCAATATATTGGGCTTGATTTGCTGCAATGAAACCAACATAGCTGTTAATCATTAAATCTCTATGACTTTCGATATCACTTGCCACTATAGGTAAACCTACTGCAAAAGCTTCTAATACCGAATAAGGTAGTCCTTCCCACTTGGAAGTTTGTAAAAAAACCATTGAATCTTGGAGATATTCAATGGTTTCAGCATTTGAAATCCATCCTGTAAAGTTAATATCTGTTTTAAGTGTGCGGTTTAGCTCCTCACACTCTTGTTTTAGCGAACCATCTCCGATCCATACTGCTTTTATTGTTGCATCAATCTGTTTCAGTTGGGCAACAATTTCAATAAATAACTTAGGGTCCTTTTGGGCCTCCAAACGGCCAACACCAATGATTTGCTTGTGCTGAGAGGAAGATTTATTGGAAGTACGAAATACTTCTATACAATTCTCTAATAAAAAATGTTTACGAAGAGGACTTAATTTACGGGCATATCGATATTCGCTTTTAGAACAAGCAATAATTTGACCTTTTATTTGAGACAATAAAGATTCTGCTAGCCAGTATGCAATTCTTATTATTTTGGCTTTGTTGATCATTAAAAAACTATATCCATGTGGAGTATAAAATACTCTAACTTTCGGAAAACACAACGTAACTATTCTTCCAAAAAAACCCGCTATAGAAGAATGCAAATGAATAACATCAGGCTTAATTTTACAAATTTCTGCATACAAAGATTTGATACTTTGTATAGATCCTTTCCCAATATTCACCTCGATTAAGGAGACAGAATCAAAAAAGTGTTTATTCAAGTCCTTTGGCGTATACTCTCTGTTTGGAGAATAAACAATAAAATGTTCTACATCATCGGAGCTTTCAGCACGAACCACTTCTTGAAGATATTTCAAAACACCAGAAGCCATAGTCTCTGTAATATGCAAGACCCTCATCTTATCACTTCTCATTCTTATTCCATACTAGCCATATATTCATCACAAACTGCTTCCGCTGGACCAACTTTAATTAATTGCCCTTTGCTCAGCCATGCAACCTGCGTGCAAATATCTTTTACCTCATCGATTGAATGGGAGACAAGTATAACAGTCGCCCCGTTTTCTATAACTTCTTCCATTCTTTTCTCACACTTTTTTTTGAACTTGTAGTCACCGACTCCTAATATTTCATCTGCGATTAAAATATCCGGTTTACTTGTTGTGGCAATTGAAAAACCTAATCTAGCTACCATCCCAGATGAGAAATTTTTTATCGGTACATCTACAAATTCTTGTAACTCAGCAAAATCTAAAATTTCCTCGAACTTTTCTTTCATTTCAGCTCTGCTATATCCAAGAATAGCCCCGTTCAAAAAAATATTTTCTTTAGCTGTCAGTTCGATATCGAAACCAGCTCCAAGCTCAATAAGTGGTGCTACCGAGCCATAGACTGATACTTGTCCAGTGGTTGGTTTTAGTACACCTGCAATAATTTTAAGAAGAGTACTTTTGCCACTGCCATTTAAACCGACAATTCCCATTGACTCTCCTTTTTTTATATTAAATGACACATTGTTCAGTGCCCAAAATTCCTCAAACCTTAGCTTTCCCTTCAAGTAACGAACAAAATATTCCTTAATATTATCGACTTTTTCACGACTTAGATTAAATAACATGGAAACATCATTAATTTCAACAATATTCTCTGACAAAATGATCCTCCTAAAAAACCAGCATATTCAAACATGCAATATAAATTTATTCTGACATTTATAGAAAGTAAATAAACCTCCAATTAAAGCAATAAATCCTATTGTGAAACACAACAAATTATCAGCAAGGCCTGGAAAATTTCCTTCTATCATTATTTCACGAAAAAAACTAATATAATAATACATTGGGTTATAGTCGAGCATCCATTTAAATTCATTAGGAATAATAGTTACTGGGTAAAAAATTGGCGTCATATAAGACCACAAAAGAGTAAGAACTCCATATAAATGGCTAATATCTCTAAAAAATACCGTCATCGCCGATAGAATTAAACTTAAACCTGTTGTAAATAAAGTTAAGTAGAGAATCGGTATAAAGAATAATAAAACCGTTGCTTGGAATGGTGCACCCTCTATAACCATAACCAATAATAATGCAACAAATGCAAATACCAAATTCACCATACTTGATAGTACTCTAGACAAAGGGAATAAATATTTTGGAATATACACCTTTTTTATTAAACTTGCATTTGAAATTATTGACATAAGCGCTTGTGAGGTTGCCTCAGAATGGAAGCTAAACAAGATACTACCTGTAAGAAAATAAACCGGAAAATATGGAATGTTTGTTTTAAAAAGTGATGAAAATATCATAGTCATTACTAACATCATCAATAATGGGTTTAACAATGTCCAAAGAAGACCGAGTACAGATTTTCTATAGCGAATCTTTATATCTCTAACAACTAATTCAAAAAGTAAGTTATTATACTTAAAAAAACCACTCAGCATCACAAATAATTTATTCATATTGATACAACCCTTTGTGCTCATTTACCCAAAAAGCCATTTCTTTGATCATTTCGGGGTATGTTGGGATAACATAATCAAAATCGGTACGTGTATTAATTAGTGTTTTATCTACTACATAACTATCGAAAGATACAATGTCTACATTTTTCTTTCCGAATTCTCTTTGTAATAAGTGAAGTAAATCGAACTTGTTGATCATTCCATTCGGCGTTAAGTGATAAAGTCCTGATAATCCTTGCTCTATTGCTGCTTCAATCGCTTTTGCAAGTTCAATAGTGGTTACTCCGTTCCAGAGGGCTCTAGTATATCCATTCGTAAGTCCTTGTTGCTTCATAAACCAGTTAAATAAGCCTGTACCATTTACATCTGTGTCTGGTCCAATTATGGACATACGGAAAGTCAGATCTTTCCCATTTACAACCTCACCTAAAGCTTTAGAACGGTCATAGTTGGTCATACCATCCGGGAATGATTCTTCTGTATATCCTCCCGTTGCACCAGAGAATACGCAATCTGTACTCAAATGTATTAACCTGGTTGGGCTGTCCTTGAACTGTTGTTCTAATTTGCGGGGAAGATAAGCATTTAATAGAATTGCTATATCTGGACGAGCATCTGCTTCCCTTTGCAAGATACCAATCGAATTTACAATTACATCTGGTTTAATTTCTTCAAGCCATCCAATTAATCGAGTGAAATCATTTGCATCAATCTGAGCATTTTTAGCAGATGGCGTAATACTTCTAGACATTCGATAAACATCATAACCGTGCTCTTCGAGAAATAAGGCAATTACATGGCCAGCCATTCCTGTAGCACCAAGTACAGCGATCTTTTTCATGGTTCATCGTTCCTTCTATTGTTCTTTTTTCCAAACAGTTCGATTAATATAATCAGTATAACTAAGTATGATTCTTACAACCTTTTTTGAAACATTGTCGGTGTCATAATCCGGAACAATTGCCATAGGCTGTGTTTTCTCAGCATACTGAGAAACAACAAGATTAATGGCGTTCAATACATTACTTTTCTTTAAACCGGACATTACAAGCGTTCCTTCATCCATTCCCTCTGGTCGTTCATGTGCCTGTCTTATAGTAATCGCTGGGAAATGCAGAATGGAAGACTCTTCAGTAATTGTTCCGCTATCTGAAATAACACAAAATGCATTCTGCTGAAGTTTAATATAATCTGCAAAACCTAATGGTTTCATCAATTCAACTAAATCATGAAATTTAAAAATTTCATTTTCAATCAATTTTTGCGTTCTCGGATGAGTTGATACGATTATTCTTTTTGAATAAGTTTGTGCGATTGTATTAAGAGACTCGACTAAATCACTGAAATTCGTCGGAGAATCAATATTTTCTTCACGGTGTGCGCTAACAACAAAGTATTCACCTTTAGTAAGTTTCAATCTTGTCATTACATCACTGTTTCTTATACTCTCCGATTGGCGCTCCAGCACTTCTTTCATGCTTGATCCCGTTTTAATAATAGTTTCAGGTCTGATTCCTTCATCAATCAAATACCGGCGAGCATGTTCTGTTAAAGTCATGTTAATATCGCTCAGTTGATCTACAATTTTACGATTGATTTCCTCAGGGACCCTTTGATCAAAGCAGCGATTACCGGCTTCCATATGAAAGATAGGAATCTTGTTTCTTTTAGCAGAAATTACTGATAAGCAAGAGTTCGTATCTCCATACAACAGAACAGCATCTGGTTTCAATTCCTTAAATAATTCATCGGTTTTAATAATCACGTTACCAATGGTCTCTGCTGCTGTGTGACCGACAGCTTCGAGAAAAATATTGGGTTTACGGATCCCCATACCTGTAAAAAAGATCTCATTAAGTTCATAATCATAATTTTGTCCAGTATGAACCAAAATGTGCTCTGTATATTTATCTAATTCTTCAATAACACAACTAAGTTTAATAATTTCAGGACGAGTCCCAACAATAGTCATAACTTTCATATTAATAGCCCTCACCATATGCCTTAGTTTTCATTTCATTCTGTATATAATCAAGTTTCTTAAGCATGTCGACCATTTGATCCTTATTCAACCTATCGGTATTGTGAGAGTTATAGTCCTCTGCTTCTGTAATTATTTTTTCCCCATCCACGAAAAATTTTCCATAGTTTAAGTCGCGATCATCCATTGGAACCATATAATATCGACCTAAATCAGAAGCCTTTACATTTTCTTCACGTGTAAGGAGTGTCTCGTATAATTTCTCACCATGACGAGTTCCAATACAAGTAATGTCCGCGTTTATATCGAATACTTCACGCATGGCCTCTGCCAATACCTCGATAGTTGCGGCTGGGGCTTTCTGTATAAAAAGTTCCCCGCCCTTTGCATGTTCAAAGGCAAACAAAACCAAATCTATAGCATCATCTAAGGACATCATAAATCTAGTCATATTAGGGTCTGTAATTGTTAAAGACTGGCCTGTTTTAAGTTGTTTGGTGAATAATGGAATAACAGACCCTCGAGATGCCATTACATTGCCGTATCGCGTGACGGAGATAATCGTATTGTGATTTGATCCCATTCTGGCCTTAGAAACAGCTAGCTTCTCCATCATAGCTTTTGACATTCCCATAGCGTTTATTGGATAAACTGCTTTATCGGTAGAAAGGCATATTACTTTTTTCACTTGATTAGCTATTGCTGCATTTAAAACATTTTCGGTACCTAGCACGTTAGTGCGAACAGCCTCCAAGGGAAAAAACTCACAGGAAGGTACTTGCTTTAGGGCCGCCGCGTGAAAAACGTAGTCAACACCTCCCATTGCTGCTGCTACACTAGAATATTCTCGAACATCTCCAACATAAAATTTGATCTTTGGATTTTTATATTCATTTCGAAGATCATCCTGTTTTTTCTCATCACGGGAAAATATACGAATTTCTTTTATATCACTGTTTAAGAAACGCCGAAGGACAGCATTGCCGAAAGAACCTGTACCACCAGTAATAAGTAATGTTTTATCTTTAAACAATTTTCTCACTCCTAAGTTCTGAAATCATTTTCATCTAAACTTATACTTTGCTTTTGCATTCTCATTTTCTGTATCTATTAAAACTTCTTTAATATTTTTTTTGTAGTGACTAAATAACCGTCGCTTCTTACGTGATGTAAAACCCTAAGAAACTTATAGTATATTCCACCCGTTGACATTGATGTTGGCACCGTGGATCGCATTTTTTCAATCGGTATTTTACCACTATTTATATTAATCTCATTTTCAGCGAGCTTCCTTGAATGTTCTACGGCTGCCCAGTAAGTAGAATGTTTTTCAAGAAATTCTGCCGTTCTTATGTAAAAATGATAAGGGGTCCCCTCCATTTCACACATTTCTTCATCGCTTACTTCATTTAACATCGCAATCCATAATTTTTCACATTCAACAATATGTTCTTTATTTGTCCTACCTGTCTGATTAGGATGAACACGCGATTTTAGATAAGTCCCAGGGCTGAACTTAACACTACCTCCTCGAAACATTCTAAACCACAACTCATAATCTTGAGTTGTCTTTAACTGATCATCGAACAAGCCAACCCGATCAAAATGGCTTTTTGGAATGAGCATTGTACATCCATTTGCAAGACCTCTAAAAATGGGAAAAAGAGGGGTAGATAATTGATAAATTTCATAAAGCTTAGAGAAATCTACAATATCAATTGTTCTGGATTTATCATTAATCAATTCATACCCACTATAAACTATGGTTTTCATGCTGTCTCCACCTTCGAGGCTTTGTAGAAATTCAACTTGTTTAGCCACCTTTTCAGGCTTATACACGTCATCATGACTTAACCAAGAAAAATAATCACCTGTCATCTTCTCGATCCCCAGATTTAAAGCTGTTGACACGCCTCCATTAGACTTTGAGAAATAACGAATCCTATCTCCATAAGACCTGGCAATAGTATCGGTTGAGCCATTATCAGTTGAGCCATCGTTTACAACAATAATCTCAATGTTGGAGTAAGTCTGTGCCAACGCGCTGTCAATAGCCTCTTTCAAAAAGTTTGATCCATTGTAAACGGGAATAACAATCGATACTTTTGGGGAAATCATTTATCCACCAACTTCTTATGTCTATAGTACTTATCTTTCAGCAAATTTAGTATTGACAGCGGAATCAAACCGACAATAAGTGGCTTAATTACATATAAAAAGCCTCCTGGCATCAATCCAAGTGCGCGAAAACCTTTATATCTGACCACAGCCTCATTAAATTTGTGATAATATTTTCTTCGTTTGTACAGAGACTGGTCCTCATTTATAAAGTATAGCGTGTCTTCAAGATTCACTCCCTTATAACCATTAGCATATAGGCGCATAAATAAATCGTAATCTTCAGTTCGAATCGTTTCCTTTGCTACACGATATCCGCCGACTGCCTTCAGAGCTTTTTTACGAAACATGACCGAAGCGTGGATAAAGGGTAATACAAATAGAAAATCTTTATTTTCAGGGGTACTATTATATTTACGGTGACCCCATATGCCATTCTCATTGTATAAATCGGCACCACTTCCGACAAAGTCAATTTCCTTATTATTCTCTAGAAAATCCACCTGGATCTGAAGTCTATTTACAGCTGAATAATCATCTGCGTCCATAACCGCTATGTACTTCCCTTTGCTTAGAGATATACAACGGTTTCGAGCCGTGGCTGCCCTCAGGTTTGTTTCATTTTTAATAAGCTTGATCCTGCTGTCGCCCTTGCTAATAGTTTCTAGAATTTCATAGGTACCATCAGTAGAACCATCATCGCAAATAATAAATTCAAAATTAGAAAAAGTTTGGGATATAATAGATTGAATAGAATGTTGAAGTAGTGTTTCATCATTCGTATTAAACACACTCATAATAACTGAAACCATCGTCACTTTACTTTTCCCCTATACCAATAATACTCCCAGAACATCCATTAATACGAGTATAGCAAAAACACAATCATTAATACTACATATTATGATTAATTATTTGGAAACCCTCTTCCAGTATGCTAAAATAAACTCGAACGATAGCAAAGAAGGAGACAAATTGTCATGAGTGCAAGCAAGAATACATACGCGTCTGCGCGAGCGAAAACAAACGGAACGATAACTACAGACAAGACATCGGTAATCTTTTGGATTTTGACCACTTTAGCTGGCTTTTTTCTTATCTGGGCGCCTTTTCAGCGGGCGTTGTTTAATGGAGGTACTTATGATTTCGAGCGTTCGATTTACTCGGCATCGGCATGGTCTTCCATCATCTTACTGTTACTTGCTATCTTAGGATTTTTTATTTATAAACTCAAAGAGCGTAAAGATTTGCTTACCATTATGGTCATGTTGATGCCACTGACATACGTCATTTCACTATCGCATGCAGCCTCGCATTATTTAGCAACGAACATGATTTACATTCAAATACTATATGCAACATTCTTTATACTAGGTGTTTTCTTGACGAAAAACAAACTAGGCACATTAATTGTTGCTGGAATTTTAATGATTTCCGGTTATGTTATTGTTATTTTTGGACTTCTTTATTTGTTCGGTAATGGGAATTTTGCTGGCCATTTATTTGGATGGTTTGCTCTTATGGATCAGAACAACCCACTAGTATATAGAGATGTCGTCATGTCAGAATCTTATGGTCTTAGGCTTACATCCGTCTTCCAATATGCTAACACATATGCGGCTTACTTGATTATGTTATTTTTTGGATCTTTATTTTTTATTATAAAAACTCACAAATGGTATTCCGTTCTGCCGCACGCACTCATGATGGTGCCAATGATTGTATCTTTCTGGCTCACACTTTCCCGCGGTGCGATTGTCGTTATTCCTGTTATTTTGCTAATTATTTTGTTCTTCTTATCGATCAGCCGGCAAATTCTTGCTCTCATTCAGTTCGGGCTAGCATTTATAACATCTTTACTTATTCTTCAAAAGGTGACAGATATCGGTATTGGCTTGCAAAAACAACCTAGTGCTTCAGAATCATGGCATGGTTGGTCAATTCTGTTGCTTGCTTCCGTAGTTTTCACTGTGCTAGCAATCGTTATTCAACTCTTTGTAGCTCCGTGGCTTGAGCGTGTTACAGCTCGTTTCGATGCTAAAAAATATGCAACTTTCATTCTTCCTATTGCTGCGATTATCGTTGGTGTACTAGGAGCTATCCTAATCCTAAGTGACACAGGCTTTAAAAACATTCTTCCAGACAACGTGAAAACACGGATCGAAAATATTAACTTCCAGCAGCACAGTGTTCTAGAGCGCGGTACTTTTTATAAGGATGCCGTGAAACTGTGGTCTGATTATCCGGTTATTGGTGCCGGTGGCGGCGCGTGGGCTGCTTTATATGAAAAGTATCAAAACAATCCTTATACAAGCCGTCAGGCTCACAACTTCGCACTGCAGTATTTGGTTGAGGTCGGAGCGCTAGGTTTTCTTGTATTCGTTGGATTCGTTCTCGCGGTTTTTGCCTTCTATATTCGAAGTTACATCAAAAGTTCACAAGAGAAACGAGATCTGCACTTCTTATTTTTCATTGTAGCGATTTCTCTCTTGGTCCACAGTATGATTGACTTCGATTTGAGTTATGTCTACCTGGGCGCTATTCTGTTCCTTGCTCTTGGCGGACTGCTCAGTAACGTTTCGTCAGCTCCGCTGCGTTTTAAATCTGATTCTGCTGCAATTCACAAAATGTTCCCGGCACTGCTGGCAGTTTTGTCGATTGTGATGTTCTATATCTCTGCTCAGCTCGTTTCGGCGAATGGATCATATAAAGAAACAATTGAGGTCGTTAAAAAGTCTCAGGATTACAATCAAATTGTTGCTCCATTGGACAAAGCGATTTCCTTGCATCCAGCTCATCCTGATTATTTATTAACAGGTCAAGTCAGCAGAATCGGTATTCTGCTTCAGGTTTATAATCAAATGCAAAAGGAAGATCCCGCGAAAGCAGAACCTTTCTTCAATCAAGCACAAGATCTTCTAAATCAGCTATTGAAGAAAGAGCCGCATAACCGCATTGTAGCGTTACAGCAGCTCAATATGCTTCTGCTCAAAGGAAAGCGCGAGGAAGCGCTGGCTTGGTCCCAATCCCAAATTCCTAACTACCCGTGGTACACGGAGATGTATGAAAAAAGTATCGCTCTGAACATTGATCTTGCAAATCAAGCAAATGAAAAAAATAATACACAGGAATTCAATAAAAGACTTGATGATGCTCTTGCAACGTACAAAGAAGTTCTTGCTCGTGTTGATTCTCTGAAAAACCTGCCTAAAGAACAGGCACAGGGCCGCGAATTTGCGGTTACTCCAAATATGGCTTTGAACGTTGGGCAGATCAACTATATGCGTGGAGATTACGCTGGTGCTGCCGCAACGATCCAACCGCATATAAATGATAACCTAGATGATCAAACGAATCGTGTTCTGATTAGATGGTATTTGGCCGCTCTTCAAAAGCAAGGTTCGAAAGATCAGGCTTTGCTGGATAAGCTGATCGCTAAAGATCCTGCTGAAAAGCAAAACATCGATGCCATTGTTGCTTCAAACTTTCCAAAATAACAAAGAAGCGCCGCGATGATGCGGCGCTTCTTTGTTATTACTTCTCCACCCACTCCCGCCGAAGTGAGAACAGCTCCCGCAGCTCACTCGTCGACATCTCTGTGACCCAGCTCTCACCGGTACCGACGATTTGATCGCTGAGGCCTTTTTTGCGTTCGATCATCTCATCGATACGCTCTTCGAGCGTGCCCAATGTGATGAACTTGTGCACCTGCACATCGCGGGTCTGGCCGATGCGAAAGGCACGGTCCGTGGCCTGGTTTTCCACGGCGGGGTTCCACCAGCGGTCATAGTGGAAAACATGGTTCGCCGCGGTGAGGTTTAAACCGGTTCCTCCTGCCTTCAGCGAGAGGATGAAGATTCTACAGCGCTCCCCCTCCGGGAGCGCCTCGTCCTGGAAGCGCGCGATCTTCTCATCGCGCTTCGCCTTGGCTACTCCCCCGTGCAAAAACTGCACGGGCTCCCCCCGCTCCTGCGCGATAACGCGCTGCAGGAGGTGGCCCATCTCGACGAACTGGGTGAAGATGAGGCAGCCGCCTCCATCGCTCCTCAGTTCGTCAAGCATTTCAAGCAGGCGCTCCAGCTTCGCTGAGCGTACCGCTCTCTCCACTCCGGGTGCTCCAACTTCCCCCGGACGATCTCCATCCTTCAATAACAACGAAGGATGATCACAAATCTGCTTCAGCTTCATTAGCGAAGCAAGAATGAGCCCTTTCTTCTCCATGACGGAAAGGCTATCAAGTCTCTCCATCATGCTCTGCACGACGTTCTCGTACAGCGCTGCCTGCTCGGGAGTCAAAGCCACATAAGCTTTGGACTCCACCTTCTCCGGCAAATCCAGCTGAATCGCCGGATCTTTCTTGACGCGCCTTAGCAAGAACGGGCGGATTAAACGCTGAACGCGCGAAGTCAATCCCGGCGAGCCGTCGGTGCTTTTTTCAATAGGTCCCACATAGTGATGATTGAAGTGCCTCAGCGTCCCGAGGTACCCTGGATTGATAAAATCAAATATCGACCAAAGCTCGGTCAAGCGATTCTCCATCGGTGTCCCTGTCAAAGCTATCCGGTGTAGAGCCTCCAGGCTGCGAATCGCTTGGGATTGCTTGGTATAGGCATTTTTGATATTTTGTGCCTCGTCCAAACAAAGCGTGTTCCAAGCCAAGCTCGATAATTCGTCCTCATCCAACTGAGCGATGTTGTAAGAGGTTATTACGAGGTCTGCGCCTGCCACGGAAGCTTCGAAAGCCTCCCCTTTGGGGCGCTGTGCTCCATAATGGAGATGAACCTTGAGAGACGGCGCGAAGCGCTCAAGCTCTTTTTGCCAGTTGCCAAGGACGGATGTTGGACAAATCAGCAGGGAGGGTGCCGGACTTTGTGAGGGAATTATTGTTTTCAGCGCCAACAAATAAGCAATAAACTGCACCGTCTTCCCAAGCCCCATATCATCGGCCAGACACCCGCCCAGCCCAATCTCTCTCAGAAAAAGGAGCCAAGACACCCCCTCCGCCTGATAAGGCCGCAGATCAGCCTCCAGGCCGTCAATGCGGGCAAGCGGTATTGATTTTCGTTGATTCAGCTTCCTCAGCAAAGTCCTTAGTGAGCTGTTAAGCTCAATGGTAACTTTGAACTCTCGCTCCAATTTCCCGTCTTGAGAGGTCTCGGAAAGTTGAGGGTTCATACTTAGAGAATCTCCCTCTCCTTCCATCAAATGCATCTCCAAAACATCCCGAAAGGAGAGTCCCTTCCTTCTATCCCTGTGCCGCATCACGGCTTTCAACTGCTCCAGGTCTGCTGGATCAAGCTGGACCCATTTGCCGCGGATATAAATCAGCCTTTTTTTCTGCTCCGCAATTTGATGAAACTCTTCCTCGGACAGATCCATCCCGCCCAAAGCGACCCGCCAGTCGAATTGAACGATATGGTCCATGCCAAACATCGGCTTACGTGATGTCCCCACGGAGCTCCGTACTTTCGCACGCAGTTCAGGGCGCCCTTGACTGAGCTCTCCCCACCACGAAGGCAGGAACACCGAGATGCCGGCGGCAACGAGCTGTAGGCTCGATTCCGTTAGAAACTCCCAAGCCTCATCATCCGACAGCTGCTCCACGATTTTCCCCTGCTGGTACTCACTCTCCAACTGTGGCAAAATACGCAGGACCCGATCCGTTTGCTCCTGAATTTTTACCTCAATACTATCCTGCCACGCTGCAGGAGCTCGTCCGGCCAGACTGTTCCCCGTCGTGCTGAATTCCACGAATCGGTTCGCATCCCTACGATCCTGCGCGATGAATCTTAGACGCCAGTCAGCTCCGTTATCTTTGGCCGCCGTCGTCCCGTCCAAATAGGTTTCCACATAGGGCTCCACGAGCTGCACGCAAATCCGGTACGGCGTGTCGTCCTGTTTCCAGCCAATCGCCAGAAGCCAGTCGTGCTCCTGCATCCAGCTTACACCGGCGACAGGCCCTTTCTTCAGCAGTGTATTCCCCTCCGATAAGCGGCTCCATGCCACGCCAATCTCCGACTCTGGCTCTTCTTTAACCTTTTCCCCAGCAGCGGTATTGAACCAATCAAGCCAGAACTCTTCACCCAGCCGCCCGCCATAAAGCTGCTCAAGCTCTCCCAGTTTTGCACCTGGCAGCTGCGGCTTCCACCCTATGCCGCCTTGAAGCAGCCAATGCCGAAAAGACGGCTTGTACCAACCGGCAGCCAGCGCCTCTCTGAACAGAGAGGCCCCTTTTTTCATTAACAGCACGTCTGAATCCCACGATAATTTCCCATGCAATAAAACGCCCGGTCCAGCCAAGTAATCCATTGCCATATATGGCGTTACGACTAAAGCTTCACCATATCCGGTTCGAATGCTTTCGAGCTGTGTGCCATAAAAAGACCCTTCATGCCAAGCAAATAGCAGTTTCCGCAGCACATAGGCAGGAACCTCATTGGCTTGCTCCGTCTCCCCATAGAAGGCAAAGCTCCCAGTTGGGAGCATTTGTACCCGAATATGTATCTGTGACAAGCTGATCATATCCATAGCTTCCCTTTCCGTAATTCTTCGAGAAATGCGCGATAGCGCGAATACTGCTTGATAAGCTGCACCAAATACGCTTCGAATCTTGGTGTCTGTTTCAGCTTTTTATAAGCAGCAGCCAACTTTTTAAGCAGCTTAACAGCTTGTTTATACCCGTCGCGATTTTTATACTGAATACTTTCCTCCACCGCATAATGATATATGGGCAGCAGCACGCGAACATCAGCTCTCTCGACCTTTTTCAAGACAGCCGAATCCAAGTATTCGGGAGATACATGAAGCGCCAAAATCAAATCGGCCCAGGATTGAAATTCTTCTTTGTCCAGTAAGAAACGGGCATAATGCCCATAACTGGCGGGCAGCAGCCCTATCATCACTTCTCTGTGCTCTTTGTCAATATCAACATAGGCTGCCGCCTCTCTCCAAAAATCCAAATACTCATCTGCATGATGCAGCGCTTCCTGTTGGATAATGGGTCTCAGCCACCGGAGCCACTTTAATAACCGCCCCCACTGCCGCTCCTTAACAAAAGTGCTCAAATAACCGAACCAATCCTGAGACTTGATCTCATCAAAACCTGTCGTCACTCGATCCCAGGCATTTTCGTCTTCGCCGGCCAAGATATCAAAATGCGCTAAAGCAACGACCGCAGCTTCACGCGTCCTCTTATCCCGCCCTCTATCGGCGGCAATCTGCCGTAATCTGGCTAGCTCGTCCGCTACCAGACTCTTCTCATTCAGCAAACCGGACCACAGGAGTTTACTGGTCTCAGACCATTTGGTATTGGAATCCTCTGATTCCTTAGCAGCCTGCACAGCCACGTAAGACGCAAGGTCCTTCAAATGTTCGGGGTACTTCTTTTGCGCTTTTTCCATATCGATCTCCCGAAGAACGGAAGTTAACTGTTCATGGCTGTGTTTCGCGATTTTGGAAAAATAATAGCCTGCATTATAGAAGAAATCATACATACCTGACTTCGCCTCAGCCAAAGCATCACAGAGCTGAATGAGATACAACACTACTTGAATATCGTAAATCCCCCGTATCGTCGGTTCCCACTCATCTGCGAGCTGATTCAGCTGTCCCCAGGCGCGCATATACAATTCCTCGACACTAAAAGCATTATATACCTTGGCATTCGCATATTGCTTATCAAAGTAAGATACCCACTCCACGCACGTTCCTGCCTCTTTTGGCACTTTAACCGGAACGCGGGACGCGAGATCGAATTGTGACTGCTTAGCATCTAGTTCAAACATCTTTGATCCTCCACCACTCTTAAAAAGCTATCCCTCCATTATACAGGAAAAGGCATCCCATCGATAAAAAAACCCTAGCTGGAATCTTCGCAGATTCAGACTAGGGTGTCACGCTTATTTGTCGCGCAGCATGCCTTGGTGCGGATGCGGGTGAGTGCCGCAATACTCATCGGTCTCTTCACAAGTGTACACATGCTCATAGACAGGTACACAGTGATGTCTGTTTACGATTTGAATGGGATGGATAACTTGAACTTTTTGCGGGTGATAGAAATCTCTAACAACTCTTTCTGGACTCGTCATTATAGGGTCAGCAGGCGGACACTGAAATTGTTTTCCTTGGCCAGGTTGGTTCGGTTGGAAAGCCATTGATAAGTCAACTCCTCTTTAGGTTTGTGTTAGTATACGTCTATGCCTAGTCCGAGGAATGTACCAATGCCTAGTTTTCAAATAATTAGGCTAAATTATATAGCCAAGCAGGTAGATGTCCAAGCGGGCAAGCAATAGCCAGGCAGTCCTGACTCAAGGAAGGCGCTGTTTCGTTTGAATTTTCAGCATTGTGTCTCCCATTTACGGCTTATTTTTGATACAATTGAATGACTAGTCCACATTGATGGAATCATCCCATCCCTTGCATACAGAATCTTATACTTTAGAAGGAGAGGGAGTAAGATAAATACTACAATTCAAAGCACCTATCCGGATACTCGACATCTAACTTACTCTCACACTTTTGAATATTCAGAAATGCATTTTAGTCATAAGCTATGGCACTACTTTCACTATAAACAAATTGAAAGCCGCCTGACTGCTTGGACAGAAGCGGCTAAAGGTGATTTTTTTCGTCAGCCGACAGGCTGGAACCTCGTTGAAGGAAATCTGATTGTTCAGCTTCCCTCATTACCCGAGGGCTTCATCCCCTTATCGCAATTGGATCACAAACAACTGAGTGACGAGGCCAAAGGAAAGCTGCTTATCTCTATTTGTGAAGCGCTCACATTCCTGCATGATAAGCAGTTCTTTATGGGCTTTTTGCTGCCCGACATGCTGTTTTTTCATCCAAAAACGAAAGCTATTCTTCTTGATGTCCAACCATTCCCATCCGCCATTGAGTTTATCAATCACTTACTGACGGATTATCCATACCGTTTATTTCCACGCTATGCACGGAGGTTTCTTTTATCTCGTATCGCGGATTTTGAATCTATTCATTTGCTGCTGGATTTCATGTATGACGTTGTCCCTGCTGCTTTGCAGCCTTTATCCGAGCGGCTCCGTACCAAGCCGGAAACGTTTCTATTCGCTGATGAAATTGCAGCTTCCCTTCGTGCCAGCCTGCATCTTCCTGTTAAATCACAGCCGAATACGGCTATCCAAATAAGATCAAATTTGCTTCACCCATCTGCTTCTCCTCTCTCACATGAACAGCAGGAGCTTTTTCGCGTTTTTTTGAAGTCCAATGAAGATCGTCTGCTAGGTCTCATCTGTGAAGATGAGGCTATTCGTTTCGATTTATATGCGCAGTACATTAATGAGGTCATTGAAAAAGGGTATTACTTCAAAATCATCTCGCAGGAGCTGCCGTACTCTACCTTGCGCGAAGTAGTCTCAAGAACGCTGCACCGAGCCTACGATATCCTGCCTGAGTCCGTAACGATGCTGCGCAACCTGGCTAGGAAATTTGATCAACTGCTCAAAAAACACTATGAAGGCGACGACATCCTGTATTTGCTGACGGAGTGGCTGCATCAATTTTTCTCGTCGGTGATTCCGCTGTTCCCGATTCAAAACTTTGTTTTCACTTTTGAAAACTGCGAGCACTTTGATGAGGATTCACAGCTCATTTTGTTGAATTTTTGGAGGGAGCACGGGCATGAGATGAAGTGCCTGCATTTCATTTTCAGCGGGAGCTGTGTGCCAACCCAATTTAAGGCGGTAACTTTTCAAACGCTTGAAATTCTTCACTCCGATCCGGCCATTTATGAGCGATTGCTCGCTTCACAATTCGGACGAGCGGATAAAGCTTTAGTGAGCGAGTTGAAAATTTGGTTGTACGAAAATGAGGTTAACACTAGCCACTTAAGGATCATTTTGGAGGAGCTCATTGAGTCCCATAGCATTGGGCTTACACGAAACGGTTGGCAAAAAACAGCCGGATTTCACCTGGATCATCAGAAGCTGAACCCCCTTCATTTGTTTGCAAAGCGTATCGCTCTTTTGGATAAGAAAGAAGAGGAGCTCCTGAGACTCTTGTGCTGTTTGCCAATGCCCATCAACTTAGTATCGCTTTTTACCGCGAATCGGCTGGATTCTGGGAATATTCTGCTTTCGGTAGCCAAACTTGCAGAAATCGGCCTTATTCATATCAGCCGCAATGACAGTCTATTTATTTCGAGCGACATCGCCAATTTGGCGCTGGGGCGGCTGTCTGAGAGCGAGCTTGCGACATACTACCAAACCGCACTGAAATATCTATATCGGTTTCGTCCATTTGCGCTGCCTCAGCTTATTTCTCTGTCCTGCCAAGCCGGGGAGTACAAGGTCGAATATTATTTACTTTTAAAATATTACAGACAGATTCGCTCCTTGCTTTCCTACAGCCAAAAGGCCGAATTATTAGAGCGCATCAAATATTTATACGAAAAACTGGAAAGGCCCTACCTTGTCTTCCTGGATCGGCTGCTCAGCCGCATGCATCATCTGCTCAATCAGTTTGCGCTGTCGGAAAAATTAGCTTTAACCGTCTATGAACGGACAGGAAGAATTTCCGATCGCTTTGGTTGGCTGTATATCCGCATGATTCAAAATGACCTGGATGTCTATCAACTGCGAGAAGAGCTCTTTCCCTTTATTTTGGACGAGAGCCAGCAGCTGGCGGATCGGGTGAGGGCAGCATTTTTGCTCAATACCAGCAACCTCTGTTTTCCGCTGCAAGATGAAGAAATGCATAGACTGCATGTTTTTTATACCGAGGTGGTGTACCCTAAGCGCCATTTGCTTACCCTGCGTCATTTTGCCGAAATTACAAATTACTATACCATCAATATGCTGATTCATTTTCCGGAAACCGAGGAATGGGCCTTATCGATTACTGCTAAGCTGGAGCCGCTTCTAGACTCCTCACCGCATACAGATCTGATGCTGCGCCTTTACGACATTTATTCCTATCAGAGCAACAATAAGATCATCAATACGTATGTCTATCGTGGAATTGAAGGCGCCAAGCGTTCCGGATACACCATTAAGGAACAAGTCGGGCATCTGAACGCGATGGAGCTTTCCTTGAATCAAGGCGATATTGCCAGTTACTTGTATCATAAAGAACGGGTTTTGCAGGTCGACTTGCTAAGACGCAAGGATTTGGCGGAAAACTATTTGACCAATCAGCTCTTATTCGCGCTGGAATGGGAAGAATGGACGCTGTTTCAGCAGTTGGAGTCCAGCCTGATTGAGCAGCAGATTACGGATTGGAGTCTCTCCTTATTGTCCGTGTTCCGAGGCTACGCCGCTTTTCGCAGGCACCAACCGGTTCATCTTCCCGACTCTCTCGAGAATGAGAACCATGCTATTTTCCTTGAAGCTCTGCGTCAAACGAGTCTAGGCGATGCCGAACAAGCCTGCAAACTCTTTGAGCAATTTATATCCAGAAACAACTCGGGGCTATATGCAGGCTGGGCATACCGGGAGATGCTTCCCCTCCTGCTCGAGCTTCGCTCGGAGAAATTGGAGGCATGGTTCGACCATTTCGAAGCCTATTTGAAACGATACGCCTATGACGTCTTTTGGCCTGATTATTACAGACTTTCAGCAGAAAAGTCCATGTCCGAGGGCGATATCCAACATGCCATGCTGTATTTGCGGAGAGCCTTAAACGGCTATCAGATGATTCAAAAGGAAACGTGGCGGCCGTTTCTGACTGCCTGCATGGAAAGAGTGATTGCTCCTGCCTATGTGCCGGCCTCCCCTACCATTCTGCACGACGAGTATGTTCAGCAAATGACTGCTGACCGTGAACAATGGCTGCTGCTTTCCTTGGATCTGCAAATTATTATCGAGCTCAGCGAGCAAGTGACCGAAACGTTGGATCTATCCACGACCATGCAAAGACTGACCAAAGCGCTGTTCGACTACTTTCCGGTCATCCAGCTTTCGATCACGTACAAGCTTCTGCACTATAAGCAAAAGGTTTTCGTCACGGCCTCCGGTCTGCGCGATCATGACGAATTGATTGCCTACCAGGCACGAAGCGAATACAGCTGCGCGCTCAGCTTCACACTGTTTCAGCGGGGCGATCAAGCAATTACCTTACAGGTTCATGTCGACGGCATGACCAAAACCAAACAGCAGCATATGGAGCACTTCCTTTCTTTCATCAAACCGCATATCATCAACGTGCTTCTGCATCGAGAAATGGTTATTGATAACCTCACCGGATTTTACTTGCGGGGCTATTTCATGGAGAAACTGAGAGAAGAGTTCGAGCTTGCCAGCCGCTATCAACTGGACCTATCGGTCATCATGATCGATGTCGATAATTTCCGGAGAGTCAACGAGTTCGGACATCCCGAAGGGGACCGGGTACTGCGGGAAATCGCCGATATTTTCCGGTTTAATTTGAGGAAGAGTGACATCGCAGGCCGATATGGGGGCGAGGAGCTCATTCTTATTTTACCGAAAACGGACGGCAAAGAAGCTCTGAAGATTGCCCATCAGCTGCGGGGCGAGATTGAGAAAGAGTTCGCCTACGGGCGTCCGTACAACATCACCGTCAGCGTAGGCGTATCCTCCCTGGAGTTGTGCAAGCCAAGCTCGATTGAGCAGCTTATTGAGCAGGCGGACACAGCCGAAATTACGGCAAAGCGGACGGGGAAGAATAAGGTGATTGCAGCTTGGGAAATGTGGTGAGACGAGGTAGGTGGTTATGCGCTTTGCAGCCATCCGTCTAGCCGACAAGCGGGAACTATGATCCGCTATTTCCCAAAAACTCGACACTTGTGCAGTGGATGAGGAACTATGATCCGCTATTTCAACGAATTGGGCTCAAAAGTAGGGCTGTTAGGTCAGATAAGGCCCTCTAGTTCCCCCAAGCCGCATCAATGAGCCTGTTTAGTTCAAATAGCGCCCGGTAGTTCCCCCATCAGGGGTGCCGCCAATTTGGCTTTGTCTCATGTCTCCAAATAAGTCACAGACGAAAAAGGCCAGACAGTCTGGCCTTTTCTCACCTGTAACGATGAGAAACATCGTTGCAGTACGTGAGCGCCGCGGCGGAGCATCTGTAGCGATGTAAAACATTGCTACATGACGAAAAAGGCCAGGCAGTCTGGCCTTTTCTCACCTGTAACGATGAGAAGCATCGTTACTGCACGTGAGCGCTGCGGCGGAGCATATGTAGCGATGTAAAACATCGCTGCTCTTGCAACAGGGCTATGCTCTTCTCACATTACGACACACGTAATTATAAAGAAAACTTTATATTTTTTTCGTCAAAATCCAACATCATTCCCTTTGAAAATCCTGCATAATAGGTATAATTAACTATTCATAACAGGAGAATACTACTATGCCAAGTTATTATTTCAAAGAATTTTGGACCCCGCTTAAATTAATTGGTATACGATTTTATCGTGATGATGAATATGACATTTGGGTGAAATATTGGAATCGGCCCAAACAACTGTTAAAATAATGTTAAGCGAACTCATCAAAAGCAAATCCTGCAGCCGATGTAGAGTGTACTGGGGAAATGACATTGAAAAAGAATAATGCTATTGCTTTAGCAATCATGTTTCTTTTTGGTGCAGGAATTGTGTGTACATGGAGTAGTCTTGATTGGGGTAATGAAAGTCCTACCGTCAATATCAAGTCGAATGGATACGCCCAGGGCAAGTCATTATATGGATTTATTTTTTATGAAGAAACGGCCTCGAACTTCATTCAAATCAAGTAATATACAATAGGTGCGTTTGGGGCTTGATGGTAAAATATCTCCGCTACCGTGAGCACCGGACAAACAAAAAGCCCGTTGGAAAGCATAAAGCATTCCCGGGCTTTTTCCTTGCCTTTAAACTAGGACGATAGAACAAGAATGTCTATTGTCATGCAACTAATAAATGCAACTAAGAAATACAACTAAGACAATGACCAAAGAAGCTTCCCACAAGTTCGATGAACTCATGAGAAGCTTCTAATCAATCAAACCATGGTTACCCGCAATGGGCAATCGTGATGGTCTGAGCTTGATGTAAAAGGCTTTTCGGCCTTTCTTACATCATGCCGCCCATTCCACCCATTCCGCCCATATCAGGCATGCCTGGTTTGTCTTTTTCTGGTTTGTCAGCGATAACCGCTTCAGTAGTCAAGAACATAGCTGCTACGGATGCTGCGTTTTGAAGAGCGGAACGCGTTACTTTCGCAGGGTCAACGATACCAGCTTGGCTTTCAGGGCATATTTGTCACTATTATTAATAACGAATTCAGAGCAATGACTACTTCTTGCAATCAGGCTTACAAACACATTATAAAGTGGTGGTTGCTTTATGTAAATACTCTCTTCGAAGCTTACCTATTTTCCTCTAACAACTTACTAATTTCAGACAAAAAAACTCCCAATCATCGACTTACTAATACAACTGAAAGAGAGTTTATGGTTATTCAGTTTAATCTATTCCCACTCAATGGTAGCTGGCGTTTTGGACGTGATGTCGTACACGATACGATTCACGTTTTCTACCTCATTTACGATACGTACGGAGATGCCGCGGTATTGAGAGATCTTAGCCATACCAGTCAAAAATTAAAGTGACTAGTTAGTGTACCTACATCAAATTTTAATTTCTTGGCAATAAGCATAATAAATCTAACTAGCCACTACTTGTGATAACGGTTAACCGTAATGTTTCTAAGCACAAAGTACGATCTACCACAAGGTTTATTTCATAATCTAAAGATTGAGTTAGTTTAATAATAAAAAAATCTTTTTCTCTTATACAATAAGTATAATCGAGAAAAAGATTTTAATTATATTTATGTGATAAGGCTATGATAATAGCTTTTGCACCTTTTCCATAAGCAATTTATTTCGTTTTTCTACAAACTCTTCATAACTTAAATCAAAGCTATTGGGAGGACATACAGCATGCTCTAATACCAATTCAGGTTGCTCAATCAGTTGTTTATATTCTTTAGGGTCTTTATCCTTAATTTTTATATTATCAGCCTTTGAAAGAAAACAAAAATTAGTTAACATATTTATTTCACCTTTATCTACACCTTTTCTTTCCAAATGCTTTTGTGGAAATATATGATGAAACTCAGTAGTATATGCAATTCTAAGTTTTACATCCAAATCAATATCGCTACCAGATATGAACGATTTAGGGCTTTGATTTGCCAGAAAAGTAATAAATGTTTTAGTGGCTACTGTAGTAGTATTAAAACGATTTTCCTTGAAAAAGTCTTTGTTCAAATTAACAGCATAACTAAATACACTAGCATTTTCATCATGTCTCAACTTATCCATATCTTCAATATCTCTAGGAATTTTGTTATCAATCGCATTAGAGTAACGTTTTGAAAAACCTACTGACCAAAACCATTTTACAATTTTGGTACGTTGTTTATCCGAAAAAGTATCCCCCATTGCCCTGTCAGTGGCAAAAAATTTAGTTAAAGGTATCAGCATAGATGGATAAGGTAGATATTTTATGTCATATACCTTCAAATTGTCTGATAAAAATTGAATGCTTGATTTAATTCCATTCTCTATTTTAGTAAATTCTGTCCTCACGTCATGACCATTTAACTCTATTATAGAATCAGTACTCGATTTATTTAATAATACTCCTGTACAGCACTTTAATAACAAATCTATGTGATTTGAATTTTGACTATCTATTCCGAAGTCTTCTAGTTCAGAAGCTAATGCAGTAAACTTTTCTTGTAAAACAAAGTCTTCACTCCAACTCCATGCCGCTAATAGTTGATAATGGTCAAGGTCAGTTCCAGCAGTATTCACTCTTTCAAATACCATTGAAACTAATTTCATGTCGTCAGTTTTCATTTTTTCAATGGGAATTACTTTAGTTGATAATTTTCTCATCACTCTATCTAATTTATCTGCTTTTTCGTCAGATAAGTCTCTTGTTGCCTTTCTATATTCAACGGAATCCATAATTTTATGTACTGGAAAGTATCTATTTAAATCCACTTCATTTTCTTTTAACGATACAAACAGACTTTTACTATCTTCTAAAGGGCTTTCCATATCAAAGTATATGTCTATCCAATCTGGATTATCCTTTGCTAAAATGTCTCTGTTAAACAATGTACAAAGTGAAGTTATCCTCTGTTGACCATCAAGTACATATTGATATGTTTGTAGACCGTCCAATACAGGAGATTCAATACTACCTAATTTTTTGTCACTTTTAAGTAAGTTAGTCGTTTCCCAAAACAAAACATTTCCAATTGGAAAACCCTTTACTAAACTGTCATATAATAATCCTACCTGTTCAGATGACCAGACAAACCCCCGTTGAAAGGCAGGAATTCTAATTTTCCCTTGTTTGACTGAACTATATAAATCCTCAATTGTAATATTACTCTGTTCCATTCTTTACACCCCTTTTTATATCTTAGTGTTATCTAGTTTGAATTATTTACCATTATTATAACCTATTTCGATTTATTAGTGTGAAATTTGTGTTCGTTAATCGAATCGCAAGTTATACATATAGGCTTTAAGCACATTTCTGTTTACCTGTGAACTTATAAATATTATGGCAATAAAACTATAAACCTCCCCCTCGTATCGTAAAAATTCCTAATAGCGATATTGGAAGTAGCGGGATAATTATTCGCAGAATTATTATTCTACCTTGAATTCACTCTGAAACAGTGATATTCTGTTCGTAGAACACTCAAACCAACAATAACTGCAACTTCGCAGAACACTTTTACGTCTGGGAGGAATCATCATGGAACAATTGAAAAACTTCTTGGTATGGCTCAAAAATGAGGGCAAAGACGAAAAGACGATCTCCGCTTACAAAACTACAGTCGATCAATTCCTTGAATGGGTTAGCGGTACATACGATGAAAAGCCGCTATCTGAGATTAAGCCCATTGACATTAAAGAGTACATTGGGTACATGAAGCACACATTGAACCGTAAACAGGCGACGGTCAATAAAGCGACAGCTTCCCTAAAAACGTACTTCGCGTACCTTGCCAACAATGGAGAAATCTCTGATAATCCAATGACGCGCATTAGGATACAAAAAGTCCAGTCGTCAGAACAGATCGGTGAGACAGGAGTATCTAAGTGGATGACTAAAGAAGAACAAGACAGATTTATTAGTTATTTGGATTTGGAGAAAAACGAGTTTAAGCGTCTTCGCAATCTCGCCATCATTGACGTGATGCTTTATTCGGGCTTACGGGTTGCAGAAGTTGAGGAACTGAAAGTTGATGATGTTAAGGTGAACGGGGACGTTACACTTACGATAAGGGAAGGTAAGAAGGGTAAATACGCAACCGTGACATTAGTCAGCAAGCACAACCGAAACCTCCGTAATTGGCTCAAACAGCGTCAAGCGTTGACGGATGACCGATACGTCCAATCCCCTTACCTGTTCGTCTCAGAACGCACAGGACAGCTTACATCACGAGGGATGCAGGTCATGTTGGATAAGTACGCAAAACTAGCCAGAATGGACAATGTCACCCCTCACAGGTTGCGCCATTCCTTTTGCAAGAACCTTGCTAACTCTGGTGCATCCATTGAAATCATCAGACGTTTAGCAAGACATGAGAATATTCAAACTACCGCTATTTACATTGACCCAAGCCATCAAGAACAAATTAATGCTCTTCGTAAAATGTGAATGTGAAAGCCCCACATTTTTTGTATGGGGGAATCATTAACCCATATAAAATAACTGATCCCCAGCATCTTCTTTTATTCTCAATATCAATACGATTCTTTTGGAGGGACTTATGCAAAAGTTAACTGAAAAGGATATACAAAAAGTTATAGAAGCTAATCCATATCTATTACAAGTAGGGTGGAAACTTCATCTTTCGGAATATTGGGTTGCCGATACATTAAGATGCGACAGTATATTTATTGACGAGAATGAACAGATCATACTAGTAGAGATTAAAAGGAATTTTGCACAGTTTGAGGATATTTCTCAGGTTCTTCGGTATTTTGGATATTTACATGCTCAGGGAATCCAAATTCATAAGGTGTGTCTTGTAGCAAGGGGTTTTACTGCTGAGTTAATTCATTCACTAAAATATAGTAATATTACCCCAATACATGCAAATGAACAAAACATCATCAATATCATCAAAGGCTCGGATGAATCGATTACAGGGGTATACTTGTCTCCAAAAATAGAATTAACACACTCAAATAAATTTCCGCACCTACCCATACATATGGTACCTGACAATACTCAAATTCAACAAATAAAACAAGCGTATCAGCGTTATCAAGACAAATTTAATAACACCGCACAGACACACCTGTATGAAATATGGGAATTCACATTAGTCCCGACCGAATCCTACCTAGTTTCAGTAAAACACAACGGACAGGCATACCATTTTCAGAAAACGTATTCTGCTATGTCTGGAAAAAGCAAAGCATCTCGTAACAATTCAACGCGGATGGCTGCCTGGGAATATTATAAAAAGAATGACCTAGAATGTATGAATTTAGTTATTCACACTTTCAGACCATCAAAAGAGTATTCTCAACAATGGGCAACGGATAAACATACTATTGAAAGTTACGTGAAGGAATTTATTGGTGAAAACCAGTGACTTTGTCACAGTATAGGCGTACACACGTACCTCCATTTCATCAACCCCATAATTGATGTTACATAGTATTATTACACCATATAAACGGTATTTCTTGACACGTAATTTTTGATATGAGTTTTAATACAAAATCGTACTTACAAACCAAAGAAAATAGCCATTCCCAATGTCTCACTGAAATGACTCTTAAATCTTCGTTTTTGATACATCAAGAAAGTGGAGCGGGATGATTACATTTGTGATTCAATATGGGGGCATGGTTTACAGGTTATATCGATCATCTTCCATGACGAATTGGCTTTACACTTCCTTCCATAACCCCAATTAAGGTTTTTCACGATACGAACATCTTTTTTTCGGCTTCTCTATCTCCTATTCTTCAATGAATGATTTCTAACTTCAAAGATGGTAAACGATTGCTTGTCGTAAATACGAGGACATTCTATTAATCAATTGACGATGATAATAATTCCATAATTCTCGTTACCTTTGTATCAAATATATCCTTCACTTCTTCTTCCAGATGAGATAGTTTGACATTTAGCTTCACTTTAATACGATCATTCATTAAATCCTGCTCTTTGACGCTCAGAAGGTACCTCTGCCTGCTAGTGACTTTACCTTCTACTCGTTTGCTCTCGCATAGATACAAATAGAACACATTCTCATTATTCTTGCTCTGTCGCTTCTTAACTCGAATATACATTTATTACACCCCCTTCTATTAATCAAAATAAAAAGCAACCCATTACCATCGAATGGATTGCTCAATGAAACTCAAATGGTAAATCGTCCATATCCGAAATATCAATGTCATTAACAGAGAATTTCGGTTTAGCAGGTCTGATAATCTCGCCTGTGTCTGTGTCTACGATATTGCCATCTATCTCACGCTCGTTTGCCCACCCAATTTCTCGTTCATATCTCTCTTTAGAGATTTTACGTTGTTCTGGAATGACATTCATTTGTATCAAGTTCTGTGCAAACTGGTCATATTCAAGGATGCCATAAGTGTTAGCTTTGCACTTCTTATCCTTTGGCTTGTCTAAGCAGTAAGGCTTGTGGTCATTCGTAATCATGTTATATCTCTCTAAGCTGCCAATTTGATTCTTGACTTCATCAATGGATAACCCTGTTAAATGAGCCATTTTCTTATTGGAGCAGTCGTAACCATTCTCAAACCGATCTGTCATGAACTTCAAGAAGCAATACAAATAAAATCCTTCAACACCTAACTCTGGATTAGTCATGCAAAAAATGAAGGTGTCGATCCCTATCTGGTGAGTATCTTGGATTTGATAGAATGTGCCTGTTTCATCACCATCTCTTTCGTTTTCAGCATCTCTCCAAAATCCCTTAACAGGCATTGCTACCTTCCAATTCTTATTGTTGATATACACCTCTGGATATCTACTCTCATAAATGAATATAACCTCTTTGTATTTTTCTCCTTCATACCAGTAATCACAAGGCTTATCTGATTCCTTGCGAATATACCCAATCTTTTCTAACAATCCAACTTTACTTTTAGTAAGGTATGTGTATTGTTCAGATTTCGCAGGGAAACCCAAGAACTGCTTAATCAAACCTTCATTCAAATTAATTTCTCCAACTTCATCATCCCAATGTCGATACTGCGCATATCTCCACATGTAGTTCGCTAAGAAATAGTACGAATACGCGTATGCTATGTGTGTCGATGTCTTGCCCTTCTCTGTTTCCACTTTCAAATCTGTAAATGCTTTTGTAAAATCAGCAAAGATTTCATTAGGCATAAACACATAATTTTGATATTCATTTACATTTAGCATAATCTTCATTTCTCTCTTGGTAAAAAACGCTTGTCTCTTTCTCGCCATTTCGCCATCTCTCCTGTCTATTTATCCCATGTGATTGAATATCCGCTTGCCGAAAACTACCCATTAAAACAATCAATCTGCGCTTGTAACTCTGTGCTTCTAGGAAACAACCAGAACCTATTGCCACTCTTTTCATGCAAGGCAGAGCAAATGTAACTGAACCCATTGCGCTTCAAAAAACCCATCAATCTGGCGTTATAACAAAAGAAAAAATCCTGCTCTGCTCTCATAACTGATCACCTCGACTAAATATTTTGGGCATAAAAAAAGACCAACTCGTCTTGTGAGTCAGTCAATGTTTTTACCCTTACAATTTATAAAGTCATTTTCCCCTTACTAGTTATGTCAGTAAGATCACATTTCACACAATGAATTTCTTAAAATCCGTTCTACTCCACCCTCATATAATAATAATTAATATCCGCGACATTAATTTTATATATGTTATTAATTATTATATGAGGGGGACAGAGGACGGATTTTAGATATTTGAATACTTCCCCTTATCAAATACTCAATAAAATTCAAGTTTCATTTAGAATCTCATAATGTAATGCCAAAGAAAGTACTTATTTAAAATTAGCAAATTACTATTAGTTTGATTCATCATTGGCTGTATGTTATGATAAGAGGCAAACATTAACCTACGAAAAGAGATGTGATCACATGTTGATTCATCAAATATTTAAAGCAATGAATATTTCATATAAATGTTGCAAAGCGGAGTGGCTATGATGCCCTCCGCTTTTTCTTTGCACAAAAAATTGGCTCTGTACTTTCTTTGGCTATAGAGGAGGTGGTTTACATGTAATGTTTATAAGTTATTCACAATACTTGCTTTACCAATTTTATGGAGGAGATGAATAAGTATGTCTAAGAAGCTTGGTATTGGAAATAACACTCTGTTGCCTGTGAGCGAAAACAAGATTTTCATTGGCCAAATTTCAAATTTCGCTGTAATTGGAAGGGTGCTATGCAAAAGAAAAAGGTATCTGATGGACATTAAGCGCATTAAACAAGTAGTAAAAATGATGGAATTAACAAGTATATCAACTGACAAAATTTCACGAGTTGCACTTTTGAATAGAAATACCGAACTGGAAATAATCGAGAAAGAAGATTGTGTTTCAATTGATGTGAAGTTTAAAGAGAATGGCTTGCAGACTGGTTTCGGAGGTTTAACAGATTCAAAAGGAATTGGTTTTCAAAGATTTCTTAATCAATATAAACTTCAAAAAAGCATCTTGATCGTTCTGATCTGTGAAGAAACAGGCGAAGAGTTTCATATCAATGGATTCTTCAATACAGAACTCAGAACACTAAAAAACATTAAATAATCTTCTTTTGGGGAACTAATCCCCCTTCTTTCTTCTAATTTAATTTAAATCTTTGTTTTATTAAGTATCAGATACAGAAAGGAAGAGTGTCATTCGAAGCAGATACATACATCTCAAACAGTTCAAGTATCCATTATCAAGGATACCTGATGAGCGTCTTGAAGAACTAAAGCAGATTCTTCATAACCAGAATGAAGTGACTGTGTATTGCGACAGTTCTGTTTTTCTTGGGCATCCACTTGTCGGATTATCAGCATGTTATGTTGGATGCGGCATGACAATAATCGAATCCAAGAAGGTTTATACTCAGTTCATCAACAAAACCATGTACGCAGAATTTCTAGCTGTGAAATATGCTATCGAAACCTTGCCGAAGATTTTGTTGGAATACAATAGATATTCTTGCTGTCCAGTGTCTATTACGATACTTTCCGACAGCCAAGTAATTGAAGATTTCATTTATCGCGGCGCAGGGAAGAAAGCTTATATGCGTGAGTTGATTGCTGAAATAAACGCATTGCTGGAATTATTGTCTGATGACCTAAAGGTAACTGTGAAGTACATTGGCGATCAAAAGAATCAAAATATCTTTCACAAGGCAAGCCATAATTCAGCAAGAAGGGCTATCGGTAAGAAGTGAATTTGAAAAGAGATTTATAGCAGAGACCCTCATTAAAAGGAGTAACGTCATTGACTGATAAAGATCAATCTAAAAACCAAGCTGAAAATGATAACAATTCTCTCATTGAAGATCGATTCTTAAAAATTGAACAATTATTATGGGACATTCAAGAAAAGATAAATAAGCATGGTAAGTCTATTGATCTCTTGTTACATGCTACCAATAAACTTGAAGCAAAGACTCTAGCACTAAAGCAACAGTTTAATAAAAACGAATTCATATCTCTGAAAATTATGAGCGAAGGCGCACGAATTGAAACTTATAAAGCTATGTCGGAGGAGTAGAGGTCTCACGGACTAAAAAGACTCTGTATGGTGTTTCAACTCAACTATTGAGAGAAGGAATATTTTAGTTGGTAAAAAAGACGCTCAGGAACAATCCTAGAGCGTCTGGTCAGCTGCAAGTAATTCTCATTCAATCAAAATAAATTAACTTCCAAAGATATTTAGTATTCCTTTGCCATACTTCTCAACTTTTACTTTTCCAAACCCTTTAATCTCTAACAGTTCTTCTTCTGTTCGGGGATATTTAGCTATAATTTCTTCCATCTCAGCATTATTGAAAATGAAATAGGCTTTAACATTTTCTTCCCTTGAAGTTTTTAGCCTATATGCAGTAAGTTCTTCACGAAGTAGCGACTCATCTTTACTTTGGATTTTATCTCCTGTGATCTGGTATTTTGATTCAAAATCCATATCAATAGGGGTGTTCAGTTTAATCAATAACTCAGCTATTCCTTGCATATCTTTTTCTGCAAGATCGTATTGATTAGACTTATCAGTCTGATATTTCTCCAAAGTAGTTTTTATTTGGTCATATTTGATAAGCGTTTTTTCAATCTCAGCAGGACATTTGACCTTCTTAATGATCGTTTTGGGATTAGCCATTACAACAAGAGACAGGATAGGCATATTATTGATTTTCAATTCTTTGGATAGAATATGTTTGAGTATGTCCACATGCCTAGTATTTTGAGTAACTGGGCTATAAATACCTTCTTTATAATCTTTTCCATACTTGTTCTTCATTGTTCTTACAAAGTTACCGTCTGAGTCTATGGAAATATTTCCGCTTAATTTTTTTGTTTCCAAGATACAAGTAAACTTGCTCGAAATCACAACAAAATCAAGTTGAGCTACATAGTCTCCATATTCTAACCTAACATCATGAAGGCATAGGATAGGCAAGAATGAGTTTTTCAACTCAAAGTAGACATTATTCTCACCGTCTATACCGTATTTGAGTAACTTAATATCACGTTCAATATTGTCTTTTTGCTCTCCATCGGCAACCTTATTGAAAAGTTCGTTTAATGAGAGAAGTTGATGGTTCTCTTTTGTAAAGTCTTTAACGAATATTGGGCTTTGAATAGTACGTTTTTGACCAAAAAGTTTGTTTAATAGTGACACAGCCATTCTCCTAACATATGTGGGTTAAAGTTTTTTTGGTAGGAGTTATTACCTAACTTTATAGTCAGATTATACCATGACCTTACAAATTTGCATCCATTTTGATACTTACTTTTTTGAGTAAAAGTTGGCTTATTATATGGCTGTACAATAAAAACAACCAGAAGCGGGAGTTCTTCCTTTACTGGTTGTTTTTGTGTTTCTTGGTGAATTAATTAAATTAAATCGAGTCTTGAATAGATGTAGCTACTTCATCCTCAAAATATAAATACTTTCCTCCGTAATAGACCCACCACTCAACTAACACCACCATATTTGGTTAAGCCATGAAATACGACAGTTAACCTTACCATTTTTACAATATCCTCGCTTATTTCATGTCCTTCTGTTCGAGGGATTCTAACAACCCCCTCTTTTAATCGCTTATTCTCGGCTCTCACGGATTCGCAGCGATCAGGCAGGGTTTGCCTTGGAATGATCTAAAGCAAGCTTACAGTGGCTTTTGACGACCTGTATGAGACGATGAGTTATAGCATCGTCAAAATCAATGCTATGAAGGTTTGTCATCATAGCCCCTCATCGAGCTTTGTTTTATTTTCACTCCGTTTAGCGGACTATGCAAACGTACGCATCGGGTCTCTTGTTCATCAATAAATTCTTCACTCACTAAATACTGAAAAAACACCTTTAACGTGGCAATATTATTGTTTATCGTTCTGTTTGATTCTTTTCCGACAACGTTGACACTCCTGTATATATTTTTTGATATGGAGTTGTGTCACATCCTCCGTTTCAACAACACCTAGCCCATTAACCGTAAATCTCTCCCATCTGTGCAGTCGAAACAAACAAAGATCAATATACTTCTTTTCCCTGCCCAAGATTTCTTGGTTTAACTTGAAATCATCAATCAGTTCATTAATTTTAGTCATAAAAAATACTCCCTTCTATTTGCTAACAACGCAAATAAAAGAGAGTAATTTTTGCACTATATTGTTGCAGGTGAACTCTAACCTTCAATACAGTCACCGCTGGAAAGCCTTATGTATCAAGGCTTCAAAGTGATTAACGACATTAAATGTTCCCATTCTATTTCCACTCAATCGTTGTATGTGAATTTTAAGAGACATTTTAAAAACCATCATTCCAATTCAGAAGCACAACTTATTTTATTACTAAATATCTAAATTATTCAACGGATTATACTTATCATTCTGCTCTCGTAATTCATTACCCCACATTGCAACATATCTCATTGTAACAGCTATATTTTGATGGCGCATAAGTTTTTGAATAGCAAATGCACTCATACCAGACATAGCGAGTCTATGACAGAATGTATGACGTAACGTGTGTGGTGATACTCTCACATCAGTAAAGTTCATCTTATCTCTCAGATATTGAAACACTTGCATTATAGAGAATTCAGTCAACTGTGAATAGTCACGCTTAGTAAATACATACTCGCCTACACTGCCCCAATGTTGTTTACAAAATGCTTGGTATGCTCTTAATTCTTTTGTGAGCTTCATCGTCATTGGGATTGATTCTTTTCTTCTGGACTTTCCAAAAACAGATACTGATAAATTCTCAAAATCAACATCTGTCCATTTCAATCCAATAATTTCTCCACGTCTAATGCCCGTACCAAGTACAAGGACTATTAGCATATAATCACGATAAGCAACATAACTTTTCTCTCTGCCCTTAATACGTCTATAGAAATTCAGCATCTGATTAATTTGCTCATCTGAAAATACGTCAATCTTAATATCTGTCTTTTGAAATTTTACTTTTTGGGCTGGATTACTCTTAATAACTTCACATTCCACCATATAGTTGAGGAATGCTCTTATTCTCAAAAGCTTCGTATTAATTGTGCCAGCTTGATTACCTTTATCCTGACAAAAAATCAAATAATCCCTCACATGGCTTTGTGTAATGTCTTCTACGTTTACTATCTCATTATCATTGCAGTAGTTAACAAACTCACCAAGTAAAGTTTGATAGTTCCTAATATTCTTCTGTGTGGTGTTCTTAAACTTACGGTCATCAAGAAAATCCTTAAATGCAAACTTTAACAGCACAAAAAACCACTCCCTAATAGAATTATTAAGAAGTGGTCATTGCTTGATTTATTATTTATAACTGTGACTACTTCTTAAATCGGGGTTAGAGTAACCTCAATTCAAGAAGATAAATGACCTGATTTTTCAGGACAGCAAGGCTGAAAAGCCTTACCAGTCCTTACATCATGCCGCCCATTCCACCCATGCCGCCCATATCAGGCATGCCTGGTTTGTCTTTTTCTGGTTTGTCAGCGATAACCGCTTCTGTAGTCAAGAACATAGCTGCTACGGATGCTGCGTTTTGAAGAGCGGAACGCGTTACTTTCGCAGGGTCAACGATACCAGCTTCGAACATGTTTACCCATTGTCCAGTAGCTGCGTTGTAGCCGATGCCTACTTTTTCGTTTTTCAAGCGCTCAACGATAACCGAGCCTTCTTGACCAGCGTTAGCTGCGATTGTGCGAACTGGCTCTTCAAGGGAACGAAGGATGATGTTAACACCCGTTTGCTCATCACCAGTTGCTACTACTTTTGCTACTGCGTTGTATACGTTAACTAGGGCAGTACCACCGCCAGAAACGATACCTTCTTCAACTGCTGCACGAGTCGCGTTCAAAGCATCTTCGATGCGAAGTTTGCGCTCTTTCAATTCAGTTTCAGTCGCTGCGCCAACTTTGATAACAGCTACGCCGCCAGAAAGTTTAGCCAAACGCTCTTGCAATTTTTCTTTATCGAAATCGGAAGTTGTTTCTTCCAATTGGGAGCGAATTTGCGTTACGCGTGCAGCGATGTCTTTTGCGTCGCCAGCACCGTCAACGATGATTGTGTTTTCTTTGGTTACGCGGATTTGACGCGCGCTACCCAATTGCTCAGGACGCGTGGATTTCAGATCCAAACCAAGCTCTTCTGTAATCACTTGTCCACCAGTCAGAGCAGCGATATCGCCAAGCATAGCTTTACGACGGTCACCGAAGCCAGGAGCTTTAACAGCTACGCAAGTGAATGTTCCACGAAGTCTGTTCACAACAAGCGTTGCTTGTGCTTCACCTTCAACATCTTCAGCGATGATCAGAAGTTGTTTACCGGATTGAACCACTTTTTCAAGAACAGGCAAGATCTCTTGGATGTTCGAGATTTTTTTGTCAGTGATCAGGATGTATGGGTTGTCAAGGACAGCTTCCATTTTATCCGTGTCAGTGATCATGTAAGGGGAAGTGTAGCCACGGTCGAATTGCATACCTTCTACAACTTCAAGCTCAGTCAAGAAACCTTTGGATTCTTCAACTGTGATAACGCCGTCTTTCCCTACTTTTTCCATTGCTTCAGCGATTAGTTCGCCTACTTCTTCGTCAGCAGCAGAGATTGCCGCAACTTGTGCGATGGATTGTTTGCCTTCGATAGGCTTAGCAATGGATTGAAGCTCTTCCACAGCCGCTTTAACAGCTTTCTCGATACCTTTGCGGATAACCATTGGGTTAGCGCCTGCAGTGACGTTTTTCAGACCTTCACGGATCATAGCTTGTGCTAGAACCGTTGCAGTTGTTGTACCGTCACCGGCAACATCGTTTGTTTTGGTAGCAACTTCTTTAACAAGTTGAGCTCCCATGTTTTCGAAAGCATCTTCAAGCTCGATTTCTTTCGCGATTGTTACACCGTCATTTGTGATCAACGGGCTACCGAATTTTTTCTCAAGTACAACGTTACGGCCTTTAGGACCAAGGGTTACTTTTACAGCGTTAGCCAAAGCATCTACCCCACGAAGCATCGCGCGGCGTGCGTCTTCACTGAACTTAATATCTTTTGCCATGAATAGGAAACCTCCTCTTATTTAAACGATACATAGTAAGTAATAAAACGGAAACCCTAAGTAAAACGTATTGCCGATCTATATCCTGCTAAATTAGGCTAATACAGCGAGAATGTCGCTTTCGCGCAAGATCAACAGTTCGCGGCCTTCGTATTTCACTTCAGTTCCTGCGTATTTGGAGAAAATGATACGGTCGCCTTCGCTTACTTCAAGCGGAACACGAACGCCATCTTTCAACGCGCCTGCGCCTACGGCTACAACTTTACCTTCTTGTGGTTTTTCTTTCGCTGTATCTGGCAGCACGATACCACTTGCTGTAGTCTCCTCTTTCGCAACGGCTTCAATGATAACTCGATCACCTAACGGTCTGATCATGGAAAAATAGCCTCCTTTAGAAAATTGGTAATGGTGTTTTGTTCGGTTATTAGCACTCGAATGTGTTTAGTGCTAACAACACCTCTTATGATACTCATTCTGGGAGTAATTTGCAAGTCCTTTTACACATTTTTCGTACTTTTGAACACCCCCCTCATTCTACCCAAATGAAAAACAAATATTCCCTGTTCCAAAAGAAAACAGCCTGCGCATCAGAGCAGACTGTTTTCTTATTTGGGACCGAATTCCCGTTCCCACTCTGCATCCTGCAGCAGCTGTTTACGGTAAATAAAACGCGACATAAAAACGCTAAATTCATATAAGACGATAAGCGGCAGAGCCACGAGGATAGCCGAAATGGCATCCGGCGGCGTAATTACCGTAGCTAAAATAACGAGCAGCATGTAAGCATATCTTCTGAACTTATGCAGCCGTATCGGATTCAGAAGCCTGATTTTCGTCAAAAACATCACCACAATCGGCATCTCGAACACAAGGGCCAACGGAAGAAGGATATTAAACATAAATGTAAAATATTGAGCCGCACCATACATCTCGGTAATGTCGAGACTTTTGCTAATGGAGGAAGTAAAGTAAAAAGCCATCGGAAAAACAACCCAATACCCGAAAGATAGGCCTGCTAAAAAAAGTACAAATGCATATGGAATATAAATAATCGAAGCTTTCTGCTCCGTCTCTCGCAGCCCTGGCTTAACAAACGCCCATATATGATAAAGCGTAACCGGTAAGGTAATGAGGATCCCGACGGCTAAACCAAAATTCATATACAATCGCAAAGCGTCCCATGGGGAAAAAACATTCCAGCTAATCGAATCTGCCGGCGGAATATTTTTGAGGAATCGAATGATCGGCTTTGCGGAAATTAAACCCGCTACCATCCCGATGACCAAGACAAGCAATATCCACATGATCCGTTTGCGCAGCTCACCAAGGTGCTCCACGAGTGACATTTCTTCGTTCGTTGACATATTTCACCAACCTGATCTAGTGAATCGAGCCTAGGAAGACTGAACCACTTGTATGCTAAAAATAAAACGGCTAATCCGGTAGACGCCGCGGTTTGTTAAGCTGAACTGCTGCCGGCGCTGCTGCGGTTGCCGCCGGTGCAGGATGAGCTGGCTGTGCGTCGGGTGGCGCTGAATCGGCTTCCACAAATGCAGGCGCGCTCGATACGAAAGCCACTGCCGGTTTCGCGGCTGCAGGCGCAGTGGAGACGGTCGATGCATCCGTCTCCGCAGGCGCACTAGCCACAAACGCTACGGGCGCAAACGGTGCAGCTATCGGCGCCGCGTCTAAAGCCGGCGAGCCTGCTACCAATCCGGCAGCCGGGACTTCCGGCGCGGGACTTGCCGCCTGCTCGACAGCCTGCTGTGCTGGCGCAACGGCCAGGACTTCCGGCGCTTTCACCTGCGGCGGCTCATCGCTCATAATCTCACTCGCAGCTTTCTTGAAATCCCTGAGCGTACGTCCCAGCACACGGCCAATTTCTGGCAGCTTCTGAGGCCCGAATAAGACTAGAGCAACGACCGCAATTAATAGTAGTTCGGTAAACCCTATATTTTGAAACATTTCTTTCATCTCCATCATGTATCGCTTAACGTATAAGTTGATGCATTTCCATTAGAGGAAAATATCCCGCTAATTTGTTCTCAGATACCAGATTGGCGCCATCAACTGAAATTTCTCCAGTTAACTTCGACGAATCCTCTGAAAGTAGTCAAAACCATATAAATTAGCTGTAGATTTTCCCACTAATTCGCATTTATCACGATGAAAGGCTTCATTCAGCTGGAATAATAATGACCGCCAACCAGCACACACATCTAACACTGATAAAACCCGCCATACCCCATCTCCGTAATGTCGCTGCGCACAATCGTCTCGCCCGCGCAAATGCGCGGCAGCAGCACATCAAAGGACGTGTACGGGTCATGCATCACGCAACCCGGCAAGCCCATGATCGGCACATCGCCCAAATAGGCGATCATCAGCATCGAGCCCGGCAGCATCGGCGTGCCGTAGCTGACCACGCGGGCGCCGGCTTGCTTAATCGCGCCCGGCGTGCGGTCGTCCGGGTCCACGGACATGCCGCCCGTGACCAGAACCAAATCCACGCCCTGCGCAAGCAGCGCGTGGATCTCACCTACAATCGCTTCACTATCGTCGAGTGCGAAGCGTTGGTCCACTACCTCGGAGCCGAGCTGCGCGACCTTCTCCTTCACCACCGGGCCGAATTTATCCTGAATTCGGCCCTTGTACACCTCGCTGCCCGTCGTCACGACGCCCACGCGCAGCTTACGAAACGGCTTCACCTCAAGCAAGGTGAAGCCCTCCGCGCGGCGAGCGGCGGCTAGACGCTCGACCTCCGCGACCTTCGCTTCGTCTACAATCAGCGGGATCACCCGCGTGCCAATCAACGAAGCGCCTTCCTTTACGACCGTGCCTCCGCGAACGGTCGACATCACAACCTCGTCGATCGCGTTCACGCTGTCGACGAACGTTTTATCGATTCGAACCAAGCCGTGAATCGGCGATTTGACGTTCACCTTGCCCTCGTGCGGCTCCGTAAGATTGAGATCATCGCCCGCTATCGCTCTGGCCATGCGCAGCGCAGCCTCATCCTCATGCAGATAGCCGGGCTGCAGCTCCATCGCATAGATATGCTCTTTGCCGATGCTGAGCAGCGCCGGAATATCGGCCTCAGTTACTTGGTGGCCTTTGCGGAATAGGCGGCCTTTAAACTCGCCAGGCAAAATCTGCGTAAGATCATGAGGCAGAATCATCCCAACCGCATCCTCAACCTTCACTTCACGGAGCATAGCATCCTTTTTACTCACGCTTGATCACCTTCTTGCTTGACCCGAATTTTCACCCGTGGTCACCTTCTTTGCCTGTCAGAATGCCCAGCGCATGCGGGAGCTGATCGATAATCGCCATCAGATTCTCCTGCACGCCTTTGGGACTACCCGGCAAATTAATAATCAACGTGCGTCCGCGAATACCGGATACCGCTCTGGACAGCATCGCTTTTTTCGTTTTCTGCATCGAAATCATCCGCATCGCTTCAGCAAAACCGGGAGCAACCCGGTCAATGACATTCAACGTTGCTTCCGGCGTCACATCGCGGGGAGCCAGACCTGTCCCGCCTGTCGTTAAAATCAGATCAGCCTGATAATAGTCCGTCATTTCTATTAATGAAGCCATAATTTCGTCCATCTCGTCCGGAACAACACGGTACTCGATGATCTCGCCTTGAATTTCCTCTTCAATGAGCTCGCGGATTACCTGAGCGCTGGTGTCTTCTCGTTCTCCTCGGTAACCGCGGTCACTGGCTGTCAAAATCGCAACTTTCCAGTGCATCCTTCGTCACCTCTCCCTTGTTAACTGAATGAGATAACCCCTACTACTGAATGATCGTCGACTTTCTCTATGCGCAAAACCAAGTGGTTTAAGTCGCGTTACAATCAACTATCTTGTCTGTGAAAATCCCCATTTTTACCGCCTGTTTTCATGACTAACAGCGTGGAGCTAATGATCATATCCTTCTCTGCGGCTTTGCACATGTCGTAGACGGTTAACGCTGCGGCCGATACGGCTGTTAAAGCTTCCATCTCAACGCCTGTCGGTCCCGTCGTCCTGACAGTTGCTTCTATGTAGAGTTCATTGCTGCCATTATCAGCAAACTGAATGTCTATGCCCGATAGCGCAATCGGATGACACATAGGAATCCAGTCTGACGTTTTTTTAGCGGCCATAATGCCAGCTACCTGCGCGACAGCGAGGACGTCGCCCTTTTTCATTTTACCCTGTTTGATCAAGGCAAGTGTCTCGCTTTTCATAAGTAAAGTAGAACGTGCTGTCGCCGTGCGCTTCGTTTCCGGTTTATCCGAAATGTCGACCATGCGGGCTCGTCCCTGTTCGTTAAAATGCGTTAATGGAGAGGAATCGGACAAATCGCTCACCTCTATTTTATGTTTCTGATCTAAAAACCATTTTGCTCTCAGTGACAATACCGTCAACCCTGAAATCATGCCATGAAGAAGGAACCGCGGGAATCAACTGCTTATCAAACGCAGCAGCAACCGCAAATGGCCTCTTTAGGCCGCGGGCAGCGAATAACTGCATAAACCTGTCATAAAAGCCGCCGCCATAACCAAGTCTTCCGAAATCCATGTCAAAAGCAAGCCCTGGCACCAAGATCATCGAAATCGTGGACAAATCATGCTCGACCGGTACATCACTGTGAGGCTCTCTAATGCCCCAAGCTCCGCTCTCCAAATCTTCATAGGCGTGAATGATATGCAAGTTCATCGTTTTCGTGTCTGCTACAACCTTCGGCACAAGCACACGAATTCCCTGCTTCCAGCACCATTCCATCAGAGGGGCGACGTCCAACTCGGACCGGAATGGCATATAAGTCATTATTGTAGGGGGAACGGACGCATCCTGCTGCTGAGTGCCAAGAAGCCTGTCTGAACAAAGCTTCGTCATTCGCTCATGAATGCGCAGCTGCTTCTCTTCCCGTTCTTCCGTTGTGATGGAGGAGCGTAGTTCTTCCATTTCCTTACGTAATTCAATTTTCCGTTCACGAATGTTCATACTGGCTCAGCCCTTCCCTAACAAGGAGTGGTTTCCCCCATTTTAACATAAACAAAGAAAAAAACTATACTCGTGCTGGGGACCCCAGCGGAATCCGCGTCATGACGGGAAAATGATCCGAAAATATCGTGGGAACCGTCCAGGCCGAACCCGTATTTTTCACATTTGTAAAAACATAATCAATCCTTTGACCGCTGGTAAAAGTACCTTGGGCGTCATTCCGTAAAGGGACGTCAGCTAACGCCATCCCGTTCATTTTTACCGGAAATGCATCCTCTTCCATGTTAAAATCGCCCACAACAACGAGTGGTCCTTCCTTTTCTGATAAAAGGTCCGATATACGGGTAAGCTGGAGCTTCCGATCCTCTTGAGAAAGGCCTAAATGAGTCGTTGCAAGTTGAACAGGCATAGAACCAATACGCACCGTAGCCATTAGCAGACTTCTAGTTTCCATGTTCCCCGGCAGGAGTGTCCAACTGCTGTCCACGATCGGATAGCGGCTCAGCAGCGCATTGCCATATTGCCCTACTTTATAGGTTAAACTAGGACTATAACGCATATTCATACCCAGCATGTTTGCCAGCTCTCTAGCTTGATCCTCGAAACCGCTGCGCAAACGGTAGCGATCTACTTCTTGCAAGGCGATAATATCGGCATTTTGGGGCTGAAGCAGCGCAGCAATCCGTTTGATATCCACTTTACCGTCCAGCCCTTCGCCGTGATGCATATTTAACGTTATAATTGTAAAGGAGGCCGGTGCTTCTAAATTAGAGGCAGGTAAAGCGGCAGTATCGGGCAATTGATCTTTACCCCAGCAGTTGATTGGCGCCACAAGTATTACAAAAAGCAGAACGAATATACCAATATACCTGCCAAGCCGCAAGAGCTTAACCACCATCCCTCACCTCCCCTTCAAATCTATGCAAAATTAAGCATACGACGTACTCATGCATAGTGTATACTAGTGAATTGATGGGATTAAAAGCAGTCCGATTGGGGACTTGCGCAGGTTCCTTTCATTAATAAGCAGGAGGCAGCAGAAGATGTTATTACAGGTTTCTAACATTTCCAAAAGCTACGGGGTACGTTCCGTACTCTCCAATATAACGCTTCAAATCGAAGACAAGGAGCGCATTGGTTTAGTCGGTGTCAACGGCGCCGGAAAATCTACCTTGCTTCAAATTATTGCCGGCGAAATGTCCTATGACAGCGGTGACCTTTTCAAAGCGAAAGAGACGAAAATCGGTTATTTAAAGCAGAATAGCGGATTGCAAACGGACAAGTCCATTTGGAACGAGCTGCTCAGCGTGTTTAGCTCCTTATTGGAGACCGAAAGAGAGCTCCGTGAGCTGGAAGCGCTGATGGCAGACCCTACTCTGATCGAGGATGAAAAAAAGTACGAAGCCACGATGAATCGGTACGCGGGACGCTCCGAATATTTCCGTGAGCAGGGCGGCTACGAAATCGAAGCCAAAATTCGCGGCATTCTCCATGGGATGGGCTTCGGCCAATTTTCACCGGACACGCTCGTTCAAACGTTAAGCGGCGGTCAGAAAACAAGATTGGCTCTGGCGAAAATGCTGCTCGAAGAGCCCGATTTGCTCATGCTCGATGAGCCGACGAACCATTTGGACATCCAGACGCTGACTTGGCTGGAAGGCTATCTGCGCGGCTATCCGGGCGCCATTCTCGTCGTGTCCCATGACCGCTTTTTCCTTGATGCGTTAGCTACGTCCATCTATGAGATTGAACGGCATTCTTCCAAACGGTACACCGGCAACTACTCCCGGTTCATTGAGATCAAGGAAGCCAACTATGAGATTGAAATGAAGCAATTTGAGAAGCAGCAGGAAGAAATCGCTAAGCTGGAGGATTTTGTACAACGCAACATTGTACGTGCTTCTACGACCAAAAGAGCGCAGAGCCGCCGCAAGCAGCTCGAGAAAATGGATCGTCTGGATAAGCCGATGGGTGATTTGAAGCGCGCTTCGTTTTCTTTTGAGATCGAGCAGACTTCCGGCAAAGAAGTTCTTCAAGTTGACCGTCTGGCACTTTCGTACGATGGGAAAAACCGATTGCTTGACGGTGTCTCCTTCCAGCTGCGCCGCTCGGAAACGGCTGCCCTTATCGGCCCCAACGGTGTCGGTAAATCGACACTTCTAAAAACATTGATCGGCCAACACAAACAAGACGCCGGCACCTTCAAGTGGGGCACTGGCGTTACGATTGGGTATTACGACCAAGAGCAGACGGGCCTTACCCCTTCCAACAGCGTACTGGAGGAAGTGTGGAACACGTATCCGCATCTGGAGGAAGCTCGAATTCGTACCGTGCTCGGGAACTTCTTGTTCAGCGGCGAAGAAGTGTTCAAGAAAGTCTCTTCCTTAAGCGGCGGCGAAAAAGCCCGCGTGGCTTTGGCCAAGCTCATGCTGCAAAAAGCGAATGTGCTCATCCTGGATGAGCCTACCAACCATCTGGATCTATACAGTAAAGAAGTGTTGGAATCGGCCTTGATGGATTACGAGGGCACCCTCTTGTTCATCTCCCATGACCGCTACTTCCTGAATAAAATGGCCGAGAGCATGCTCGATCTGCAAAAGGACGGGCTCACCGCCTACCTCGGCAACTACGACGATTACCTGGAGAAAAAGGCGGAGCTTGCCGAGATCGAATCCAAGCGGCTGGCCAAAGAAGCGGAGAAAAAATCCGCTGGCAGCCCAGGGAAGAGTGAACCCGTCATCAGTGGCGGCGGGTATGAAGCGGACAAGCTCGCGAAGCGCGAAGAACGCAGCCGTCAGCGCAAGCTGGAACAGCTTGAGCTCGACATCGCACGGCTGGAAGATGAAGTCTCGGCCCTGGAGGCGGAGCTTGCCGATCCTGCCGTGTACAACAACTACGTCCTCGTTCAGGAGAAGACAGCCGAGGTCGACAAGCGGAAGAACACGCTTGCGGCTTGTTATGAGGAGTGGGAAGTTTTGTTGGCTTGATTTGCTGCTGAGCGGCTAAGGGGCTTCTTGTGTAGTATCTTGATGCGAGGAAGGCTTTTGGTACTTCTCGGCAGTTGAATATAATTTTCGTCCTGAGAAGGCCATTTAGGCCCTCTCGCGTTCAGATTCCTTTTGGTTGCTGCGTGAGAGGGCCTTTTGGCGCTTCTCGGGATAGACTATCTCCATCCCAACTTATTTTAACGTTGTTTAACAGCATTAATAATAGCTGATCTCCTAACCAAGCGTGAGTTAACGCTGAAAAACCACTCTAACTCTTCCACTCAAGCCGACACCCGGACACTAGCATCAAGTTAACGTTGTTTTTCAACGTTAACTTAATAGCGGATGTGAAGACCAACACTTTAACGTTGTTTAACCAGTTAAGTAACACGAGCGCGCCAACGTCCGACAGCTTAGCGCCCCAACCCTGACGCAGATGACTGGCGGCACAGATGCGCGCTAAGCATCAGGCTCAGCCGCCAGCTCCCGCAGCCGCAGGAGCAGCATCGGAACCGCGACGAAGACGATCATCGTCGCCGCGGCAACAATGCCGGAGTCATTCAGCAGCAGCGCTGCTATGGCTCCGATCATATTGGCTGAAAACCCGTACATCCAGTACGGGTTTTTATGCTGCCAGACGCGTAGTCGGCCGCGTGGGCGAAGCACCAGTACAGTCATCACGAAAAGGCTCGTGATGAGCACTTTGCTCCAAACGGATGCACGAAGCAAGTGCACGTTCATCCGCAGCTTCCGCTCGATCAGATGTCCGATCTGATCGAACTGCCCGGCGCGCAGCGCGTGAAACGCGCGCCCGACATGGCTCTCCCGCGCAAACGCCGCGGGAGAATCGGCGCTGTTGAGCAGCCACAGCGCCCCAACCCCCAGCGCGAGCAGCGCCGCCAGCAGGGCCGAGCCCCTGCCTAGGCGCAGCTCGCGCCAGCGATCGCCGGCGAAGCACTGCACGCCGGCTACGCCGAAGGCGACCGCGGCGCTCAGAGCTCCGCCCGCGTTCGCGCCGAGTGACGGTGCCGCCAGGCACGCCGTTACAAGCAAGAACGCTGCGCACACGGCTGACGCCGCAGCGAAGCGTGAAGTTCGAACTGCGCCTGCGTCAGCCGCAGCAAATCGGCGCTGCAAAGCCGCCGTCACGCCGAGCACAAGGGCGCCGATAAGGACGCCCATATACTCGTTGCCGATGCCGTAGTAGCGAGCGCCAATCATCGGATCATAGCCTAGAACGGAATATTTCATCGCGTGCGCCCCTGTGCAGGCATCCAGCATGATGACGCCTGCCGTCCCGGTCCCCAACCAAATCATTGTCGTTGTTTGGCGCCATGTTTCCATTTTCCAAGCAATTGACAGACTGCACAGGATGAAGCTAATCACAAGTACGAAGATCGCTCCCTTGATCCCAAGAAGAGTTGTCAATGGAGCAGCCAGCAACCCCATTATCAGCATAATGGCAGGTGCTACCAAAAGTGATAGCAGAAGTGTCCGTACCACTTTGGTCGACCGATGAACTCTCCAGCCCCAAGATGCCCCCCTTCGTTTCATCCACACAGCATAAAGCAAACTTACCAGTAGAACAGCCATCTCAAACGTCGCAAAAGGGTACAGAAGCAACGGTCTGCTGCGATAAATCATCTGCATGCTGCCTTGATCATGAAGCAGTGCAGCAAGTCCGCCGCTCTCTATAGAAGAAGTTAAGGGTATGCCCACGAACCCAATTGATATCGGTATTTTGAACTCATTCAATAGCGTGCTTGTAAAATCTTGTGAAGTAACTACCCCCTTCCTACGGGTAGATTCCGAGAGAAGAAACCCTCCCCTGCTATCTGTTGTGTAATGAATGATGGGTGATAAGTACATTTTGGCTCTGGCTGCTTCCCCGCTAACTTCCGGTGAAAACACCCATAGGCTGTCTTCCTCAGGGTGCATTCCTGCCATTAACTGCCCTAACCATTGATCCATTTCACGTAGCACCAAATCTTTTAACTCATTAAACCGATCCTGGTCGTAATGCGCTTTGTCGCTGTACAGTCTATATAAGTCACCTAATTCAATTAGCGTGATACTCGGCTGCTGCCTTTTTTCCCACAACGAAATGAATTGTGCATAATTAGTACTCACCCCATACGGTCTATCCACAAAAGCCATCGATGAATCATCACCGAGAGCCCCTTTATCCACAAATCCATTGGAATCCATCAACATGAGCGGAGCATAGCGTCGCAAATGCTTGTGTTCCAAGTGCAGTCCTCTTCCTAAATCACTGCTCCCGAACACGGAGCGATGGACACCGTACGTTTTCAACAAGTCCCCCAACGCTCCGACGCCATAGGTTTGATCTTTGTTAATACGCTTGACCATGTTCAGATCCGGGATAAGCACAGAATCTTCCTCTAGAGCATTCGTCTGATCACCTTTTATAGAACCTGTATACCGATTCATAAGCTCCAAAGCGAGCACACCATTTCTTGTCTCTTTTGCAGCAAAAGCTTGCGCCTCGGTAACACCTGTAGCAGGTTCTCCTGCTCCTAAAGAAGTATACACATCCCGCATCGAACGATTTGCCGTACGAATATTCATAGCGCCAACAGCACCAGTCTCCGTCAATTGTTTAAAATGAGGCAGCCTCGACAGTTGGTCGGACCGCAGCTCCAAAAACGAAAGTCCCGGTATCGAAACGACGGTCACTAGTTTAGCTCTTTCACCTCTTGCAACTCTTTTGGTCTCTTCTGTACTTTCAACTGTTGTAACTCTCTTGGCACTTTCTGTACCTTCAGCACCTTCAACGTTCGCCTCTCTCTTGGTACCTTCTGTACTTTCACCTCTTGCAACTCTTCCTATTCTTTCGACACTTTCGACACTTTCGACTCTTCCAGCTCCGCCTAGACTCTCTGTACTGTGGATGGTTGGGGCCTTATAAGCCCTTACAGTCACCCAACTTGTGGACAACTGCAAAATCAACCCTAAGATACCCACAATCCAGGCCATTTTTCTTAACTTCATGGGTATTCTCCTGCCGTTTTTGCTTTTAGCATTTTCATCCATAGTCAAAAGTATCCACTGCTTGATATTTCCGAAAATTTAAATACAGGTTCCCGTCGCCTATTTTCCCCGCACAGAACGTTATCCACAAAAAAAAGAGAGGCGAAATCCGCCCCTCCTAAAGCTTTTCTGTTGTTTTCCACAATCTTATCCACATTATCCACAAAAATCTGTTAAAAAGTTATTCGACAAAATCAGCGTTAAAAATCATTGATATACGGGGAATTCTTAAAGTTATACACATTGTCCACAGGGCATGTGTATAACTTTGTTCACAAGTCGTGTATATAACTAAGTTTTCTTACAATTCATGTGATTCCACTCCATTAAGAGGCTGTTACTTCGGTTGAAGCTGCAGGATGGCCTTGCATCCGAATTGCTTGATTGCATGCCGAGATAAAAGCTTTCGCCACCGCGATGAGCACATCTTGGTCGATACCGGTATTTTTATAGGTTTGACCCTCTACCGTGATGGTGACCTCGGCTTCGCCGGTTGCTTTTTCACCTGTGGATAGGGAATGCAGCTCCAGGTCTGAGAAATCCACATCCATCGGAACTGCCTGCCGCAGACTTTGTACGATCGCCTCGATAGGTCCTTCGCCAGTGCCTGAGAAGACATTTTCGACACCTGTCTGGTTGTTCCGTACCGCTACAGAGGCAACCCGATTACGGTCGCTGCTGGAAACAACCTGCACATGCGTAAGCGTGAATGCCTCCATTTGCCCTTCAACTGTCGTGCCTACAAGCTCCAGAAGCTGATCGTCCGTCACCATTTTTTGCTCATCGGCTTTTTCCTTGAACTTGGTGTACAGCGTATCCAGCTCTTCTCCCGTAAGCTCGATGCCGAATTGTCCTACGCGATGCTTCAGCGCATGCCGTCCGGAATGCTTGCCCAGAATGATCATGGAGCGCGGAATTCCCAGCTTTTCCGGGTCCATGATTTCGTAAGTATTGCGGTTTTTGAGCAAACCGTCTTGATGAATGCCCGCTTCGTGCTGGAACGCGTTTCTTCCAACAATCGGTTTGTTGTAAGCAATCGGGAAGCCCATGATGCGGCTGACCATCTTGGATGTGTTGAATATTTCGCTGGACACAATTCCCGTTTCCACGCCCATCGTTTGCTTGCGCGTCTCAATCGCCATCACCAGCTCTTCAAGCGAACAGTTGCCTGCGCGCTCCCCTACTCCATTCACTGTTACTTCTACGTGTGTAACACCTGCCGCAATAGCCGCAAGGCTGTTCGCCACAGCAAGACCCAGATCATTGTGGCAATGCGCGCTGTACTCGACCGTATCGCCGCCTCTTACACTTTGGCGAACCCTGCGGAACATCGCGCCATATTCTTCCGGCAGCGCATAACCGACCGTGTCCGGGATATTCAATATCGTTGCGCCTTCAGCGATAACCGCCTCCAGCACTTCAAACAAGAATTCATCTCCGGTCCGTGTAGCATCCATCGGCGAGAATTCAATGTTGTTCACGAATTGCTTCGCATACGCGACCATCGAACGAGCCATCTCGACGACCTGTTGACGGGATTTGCGAAGCTGAAAATCCAGATGGATGTCCGACGAGGACAAGAACATATGGATGCGACGTGAAGCCGCGTCCTGTGTGGCTTTTACCGCCGAGTCAATATCGGCTTTCATAGCGCGGGCAAATCCGCAAATCTCAACACTCTGCAGCTCGCGCGAAATTTGCTGCACCGCATGGAAGTCGCCTGGGCTCGAAATGGGGAAGCCCGGTTCGATCGTATCTACGCCCATTTTGGCCAGCTGTCTGGCGATTCTAATTTTTTCTTCCGGATACAGGGATGCTCCCGGCGCCTGCTCTCCGTCTCTCAGTGTTGTATCAAAAATGCGAATACGTCGGTTTGTGTTATTTTCCATGGTTAAATTCCTCCTCGAATTGGGGTCAAACTTTGTTGACCGTTGATGGCGATATTTACTGACCAATCTGTAAAAAACCAGCGGTTTTTAACGGAACTCCATTCCGCTATTCAGACGAAAAGTGGCAGTTTGTCTTTTGCGGGGGAACTATAGGACCTTATTCTATCCCATGGACCTACTTTCCACCTCGATTGGCGAAATAGCATACCATAGTTCCCGCTCTTCTGCTCCAAGGGCTATTTCCTGTGAAATAGCGCCCTGTAGTTCCCCTCCCACTTCTCTCCGCAGCAGCAGCAGATTAGGCGTCAGCCGCCTAATCAGACGACAAAAAGACCCGTCATCTCCACATAAGAGACGACGGGTCTACACCCAGCGCGGTACCACTCTTGTTGGCCCTGCACAGCAGAGCCCACCTCAGACATAGCGGCTGCTATGTCACCCGATCACGGAGGTCATCCGTTCATCCCTAAAAGCAGTTGAAACTGCTGATCAGGATGACCGCTTCCAAGCGAGTTCGGGGCTTTCACAGTCTGCGTCGCATCAACCCGCAGCTTTCTGTACCGTTGAAGTGAGCCCTTACTACTCTTGTTCATTGCGTTTATTCTATATTCGAAAACCAAAAAGACCTGCCATCTCTATAAAAGAGACGACAGGTCTGAACCTTCCGCGGTACCACTCTAATTGATCCGAGCTGTTACGCTCGAAACCACTCATGTACCTGATCACGGGGGTCAACCGTCAAGACCTACTTGGGTGCTGGATCCTTGGCATCCTTATCAGCCTTACCGCTCCCGGGCGAGTTCTGGTCACGTTTCGTCTGTGCTTTCACCAAGCGCACAGCTCTCTGAGCGAAACTGAGGGTCCGTACTATTCCCGTTCGTTGCGTTTTAAAGTATTGATTGTGATTATAATATGCACATTTGGCAAAGTCAATACAGTTGTCTGAACATTTATTTTTTTCAGTCTACCATTCTTCAAGCTTGAGCTGCGGCTCAGCTTTGAGCTCCATCGAGTCGAACTCCTGCTTGTCCCACTTGAGAAAAGCAGCTGCGCCTATCATCGCAGCGTTGTCCGTGCATAGGGCGTGCGGCGGCACCAGCAGCGGCACATCCAGCTCCGCGCAGCGCTCAGCAAGCGCGCTGCGCAGCCCTTTGTTCGCGGCGACGCCCCCCGCGAGCAGAAGCTGTTTCGCGCCGTATTCGCGCACGGCGCGGGCCGCTTTCTCGACAAGCACGTCGATGACGGATGCTTGGAAGCCTTTGGCAATCTGCGCGGTTTGGACGGCCTCGCCGCGCATTTTGCTTTGGTTGACGACATTCAGCACAGCGGATTTCAAGCCGCTGAAGCTGAAGTCGTAAGAGTCTGCCTCGAGCCATGAGCGAGGCAGCTTTATCTCGGACTCGGCTTCCTGTGCAAGCTGGTCCACATGCGGGCCGCCCGGGTAGGGCAGACCCATCGCCCGGGCGATTTTGTCGTACGCTTCGCCCGCCGCATCGTCGCGTGTTCGCCCGATGATCCGGAACTTGCCGGGCTCCTCGAGCAGAACCAACTCCGTGTGCCCGCCGGACACGACGAGAGAAATGAGCGGATATTCCAGCTCATGCACGAGCTGATTCGCATAAATATGTCCCGCAATATGGTGGACACCGATAAGGGGCAGATCCAGCGCGCAAGCGAGCGCTTTGCCCGCAACGACGCCAACTAACAAGGCCCCGATCAATCCAGGCCCCTCCGTTACCGCAATCGCGGACAGCTCATGCAGCGATACGCCCGCTTCTTCAACGGCTTCCTCCAGCATCCATGTAATCGACTCCACATGCTTCCGGGAAGCCACTTCTGGCACAACGCCGCCAAAGCGCTGATGCGTTTCGATCTGGCTCGAAATCACGTTAGAGCGTATGATTTTCCCATTTTCGACAATCGCTACTGAGGTTTCGTCACAGCTTGTTTCAATCGCCAAAATATAGACCGGTTTAGCCGGATTGGCTGCATTCGCGTTCGTCACATCTCGTTGTTGTTCATCAAATCTAGTCACATTGTTCACCTGCCGAAAGCCTCAATCCCCGAGACTATCCTTTCTTCGCTTAGGCAAATCCGCCCACATAATAACAGCGTCTTCACGATTATCGGTATAGTAGCCTCTGCGCACACCGACGGAGCGGAAGCCGACTTTTTCATACAAATTTTGCGCCACATAATTCGAGGTCCGCACTTCGAGCGTCATTCGAATCGCCCCCAAAAAAGCGGCCGTTCTCATCAACTCACGTATAAGACGCTCTCCTAGCTTGCGCCCTCTGTAGGTGTTGCGAACGGCAATATTGGTTACATGCGCCTCCTCCATAATGAGCCACATGCCACCATACCCGGCAACCTCGCCGTCGATATCCATAATCATATAATGAGCGAACTGATTGTTCGTTAATTCATTTTCAAAAGCGCCTTTGGTCCATGGAGTCGTAAAGGCTTCCTGCTCGATTTCGCAAATATAAGGGATGTCTTCCATGCGCATGGAGCGAAAAACCAACGTATCTTCCGTTGTTTGCGGTTGGTGCTGTTCCATGATCAAATTTCCCCCTTCTTCACTTGTACCCCGGCCAGCAAATTAGCTTCAGCTTCCGGCAGTCTCGTGTAATTTGGCACAAACGCATGAACGTCTGCCCTCTCGCCCTTGGCCAAACGCGGAATGGCGAGATGGCCGATATACTCAGCTTCAATACCATAGGAAAGCACCCCGAACCCCCCCTGCCAATCCTGGGCAAATTGTGCAAGTTCGGCGCTGAAACCTTCTGTTTCGCCCACGAAGAGAATCTCTTTGGGCGCTTGTTCAGGATTAGCTCTCGCTGCCTGCGCAAGCAATTGCTCCAACCATTGCCCAATGACACGAATGCCATCCGGCAGCACTTCATGCCAATCTGCAGCAAGTTCACCTTCCGCTGTCATTGGGGAAGGACCTGAATAGGCGTATACGGCCGTGAAGGCTTGTTTGCGTCTTCCATCCAAAAGCGGAACCACCCATGTGAGTCCTTTATCGCGTTCACTCTGCTGCTTCATCGCTCCGCCAAGCGCCATCGCTTCCAAGCTGGAAACTCCGATAAGATCCAAGCCCAGTGACCAGGCAAATGTTTTGGCTACGGACACAGCAATACGAACCCCTGTATAGGAGCCGGGGCCTTGGCCCGCAGCGACAGACTGCAGGTCTTTGGGTTTAAGCTTTAATGAAGCCAGCAGCTCCTGAATGTGGGGAAGCAGCCCAATGGAGTGATTCCGTTCAGCGTGCGAGCTCACCTCGCCGAGCATCATGCCGTTCTCTAGAATGGCAACTGTCATGGCTGAAGACGAGGTATCGATGGCTAAGAGTCGTCCTGTTTGGTTTATCCGTTCTGTCATTGTAAATGTCCGTTCTCCTTCATCTGTACACACCAACTCACATACGGTTCTCCGTGCGGAGTCAGGTGAAACACTCTGGTTTGATCCCCTTGAAGGGCAATTGTGATCGAAAGTCGCTCCTGCGGCAGAAGATCTTCGATTAGGCTTGACCATTCGATCAAGGTGACGCCCGCCCCATAGAAGTAATCCTCTAGCCCCAGCTCGTCCGCTTCCTCTTGAGAAATGCGGTACATATCCATATGGTAGAAAGGAAGCTTAGCTCCCTCATATTCTTTAATAATTGTAAATGTGGGGGAATTGACGGTTTCCTTGATGCCCATCGCCTTTGCAAAACCTTGCGAAAATCTCGTTTTGCCAGCGCCCAAATCGCCATCCAAAGTTAGAACAGCCCCGGGCCGTAAAAAGGCGGCCAGCCATTTCCCCAACTGATCAGTATCATCCTCATGCTGGGAGTTGTACGTAAATGTGGACTCCGTCAGTGATCTCATCCCTTTCTTCCGATTGCGCGTGCTGCTCTTATTATAGTCTTCGCCAGTACACAACAGCAACCTGAAATGAAAAAAAGCCCGCCCCGAATCACATCGGAGCAGGCTTGCCAATTTCCGTCAGTGGACCTCTTCCAGTTCTTGAACGGTCACCAACCTTGAATCGGCCGGGTTTTCTTCGGCATGAACCTTGACGAGCGATTTACTGGAATCCACACTGTCGATCCAGACCGGAACGCCATTAAGTTCAACCGTAATCTTTTCATCAGCAGCTAAAATTTCCTGAGCGCGATGAAGGTTCATGGCTCATCCAATACAGATTCCGGATGATCCATCGTATCCGTTGTTGTGGACTCGATTAATCCGTTATGCATGGTAACGTTGCCGCCTCCCAAGCCTTCATTAATCATCCGGTCAATATCCATAAAATGATCTTCTTGTCCCTGATCGCTCGTATCTTGGGATGCATTTGAATCCTGTGCCATCCGTGAATCCCTCCTTAGCATTAGCTTTGCCTTTGACAAGCCATAACAGCATGAACTTGCACCCTTAACGTACCCACTTCGAAAGCAAAGCATTCTCTTAAATCACTGCCGTATAAAGGAAGAAGATCAAGAGAATACTAGTAAAATGAAGCTCATTTGGGGAGGAATCAAGCGATGCATACGGTTTGGAAAGGCGCAATCTCTTTCGGACTTGTTCATGTGCCTGTGAAAATGTTTTCGGCCACGGAAGATAAAGATATCTCCATGCGATACATACATAAAACTTGCATTACCCCGCTAGCATATGTGCGCAAATGCCAGACTTGCGAGAAGGAAGTAGAGTGGGATGAGATAACGAAAGGCTATGAATACGAGCCTGGACGCTTCGTCCTCTTTGAGAAGGAAGAGTTAGAAACCATCTCAGGAGAAGCAAATAAAGAGATCAAGATTTTGGACTTCGTCAACTTGACGGATATCGATCCGGTTTATTTTCAAAAAACGTACTATTTGGGGCCCGGGGATACAGGGGCAGGCGCGTATAATTTGCTGCTCGATTCAATGCGCCAAACTGGCAAAATAGGCATCGCCAAAGTCTCGATCCGTTCCAAGAGCTCGCTGGCCGCTATTCGCGTCATCGAGAACTGTCTGGCGCTCGAAACCATTTTCTACCCTGATGAAATCAGACCCATCTCGCAAGTCCCGAACCTCCCAGAGAAAGTCACCGTGAACGAGCGCGAGCTCGATATGGCGAAAATGCTGATTAGCCAGTTATCTTCTCCATTTGAACCTGAAAAATATAAAGACGAGTATCGCGGACGATTGTTAGAAGCGATCGAGCACAAAATTTCCGGAGAAGAAGTGCAAGCCGCGCCAGCTCTACAAAAAACAAGCGTCATCGACCTTATGGCTGCGCTGCAAGCGAGCCTCGACGCTACGAAGTCGCCTGATGACGGCAAAGTGACACTGGAGCCGGATGCTTCCGTTACGGAGGAAAAGAAGCCGAAGAAGCCGCGCGCCAAAAAAGTGAAGGAACCCGTCACATAAATAGATCACAATAAGCGCTGATCCTTGGATTAAAGGATGAGCGCTTTTGTCTTTTTAGGCTAGTGGCACCCAATTGCCTATTTCGCTTTCCCAACTTCGCTAATACACTAATGTATTCAAAAGGAGAAAGGTGATGGGATATTGGCTACATTTACTGCCGCTTATGCTATGAAGGAGCGTATGGCACGTTCCATGCTAAAGCACCCAAAAGTCCATGCCGTCGGCGTAGGATATCAGAACCCGAAGCGCCCGGATAAAGGAGCTGCGGTCACCATTTATACGGATGCGTTGTCCATCGCTTCCCTTGGTATGGCATCACTTCTTTCCGTACATGGAAAGGGCAAGATGGCGAAAGTCCCCATCAGGCTGGTGCGGACAAAGAAGATCCGTTCCCATGCGAATTACCGTAGTTTAATTCGACCGGTACCCGCCGGTTATAGCATCGGAACAAGTGCTGGATCAGGTACTGTGGGCTTAATCCTCACAAATTTCCCGAGTGCTAAGCAGCGGTATATTTTCAGTAATAATCATGTTCTTACGAATCCACTGAACTCAGGGACTCCTGTCGAAACATTGCAACCCGGAGGAGCGGATAATGGTAAGTCAGGAAAAGATGGAGTTGGACGCTTGGCACGTTTCGTACAATTAAGTCGGAAACAATCTAATTTCATTGATGCAGCTCTGTCGATTCCAGTACGGAACAGAATCCTGAGCCCGCGTTATGCAACTGTTGGCGTTATTCCTGGCCATGTAACCTCTTATAAACTAGGAGAGCGGTTCAAGAAAGTAGGCAGGACAACGGGATTATCATACGGTAGAGTCGACTCGATCAATGCGGATGTGAAAGTTGATTATGGCGAAAATCTAGGCGAACTTACTTTTAAAAATCAAACGATTGTTCTAGGGAGTACTCCAGTATCACTTCCCGGAGATTCCGGCTCTGTATGGTTAAGGAGGACAGATAACTTCGCTGCTGCTGTGAACTTTGCTGGTACTACGGATGGGAAGACATCGATTGCATTCCCGGTGGATTGGGTTATGAAAGCATTCCAAACTCGGGTTGCTCGTCCTAGCGGAATAGGCCGGATCCGAAAAGTGAATACCCGTGATGATAACCCTGCCTATGCCCGTCGACTTACGGCGAAAGAACTAGCTTCGATCAAGATCGTTCAGGCCAAGAAAACAAGGAAATGATCGAAAAAACCGGTGCTACATCTGTAGAACCGGTTTTCTTTGCACACAATTAACAAACTAGAGTTGGTTGAAATGGCATTCCTGCGGTGAAAGGGAAACAACGGATTGAATACTCGGCTGACGCAGATTTCTGTCTCGCGTCCATGCCATGTAGTTTACTTTCATGGTGATGAGGGGCTGGATCCAGATCGCTTCTTTGGACCTCTCTGGGGTATTCACAAACGGTTTTTTCTCTAAAACCATTGTGTTTGTTGCTTCGGTTAATGCTCTCCAGTCGTTTTGCGTCAATTTCCCCGCCCCTGCATGACCAATGTACCAAAGCTCACCGGAATCATCATAGAGGCCCAGCAAAACGGCATTTACTAAATTTCCTCTCTTGGTTACCCCCCCAACGACAGCGACAAGATCATGTGTAATTTTCTTTTTCATCCAGCGCTTATCTTTGCCATCTAGTTGATATTTGCTTTGTAAATCCTTGACGACAATGCCTTCCATCTCATGCTGCTCCATTACGGCGTAAAGGGAATCCGGATCCAGGTGGTTGGTAACAAGCTGAACGGTTTCACTCGTAGAAATCACTTTGGATAATAGCTGCTGCCTCTCATACAACGGTTTATCCACAAGCCACTGACCATTAAGGAATAGGATGTCAAAAATCATATAAACGACGGGGACTGTTTGTATTAGCAGCGGAATGTTTTTGGAGTTTCTTACACCATCTCTGCGCATAATTTCATGAAAGGACGGCTTCCCGTCTTTAAGGGCAATGATCTCTCCGTCTAATATGACCGATTTGGCCGTGCAATAGGAGGAAATGTCTGCAATTTCAGGGTATTGGATCGTTCGATCGTTTAATCTTCGGTTGATGAGACGGACTTCTTGGCCATCGAAATACGCAAGCATTCTTACGCCGTCCCATTTAATTTGCGCTATCCATTGTCCGGACGTCGGCATCTCTTCTGTACGTATTGGCTCGAAAGGAATCACAGGCTTTAGTTCCATACATTCCCCCACTTGTTTGTTCGGTACTCTTCATTCTTTCCATCCGTGACAAAGACATACCATCATTCGGAGGCGCCCTGTAGTTCCCCTACCAGCCCGCAAGGTAGGCACTGAGATTAGGTTGCCTTCTTGATTTGAGATTGTCATACTTATTCGATCAGCTTATGATAGAGGGTAACGAAATTAACCAGATAGGCCACGGAGGATGACCATGACAGCCGATATATCCTATACCACCGAAGACATAGCGAAGCTTCTAAAAATCTCCAAACTAACAGTCTACGATCTCATTAAAAAAGGGGATTTGCCCGCCTATCGGGTTGGCAAACAGATGCGTGTAGACGCCTCGGACTTGGAGGCTTATAAAGCTCGCGCCAAAAGCGGCATGGTGAGTACATCCAGAACGGACAGTTTGGAAATGGCGCCTTCCATTCCTTCGCCGGGCGCAGCTCCCACTCCCAAACGCGCTCTTGTCATCACGGGACAGGATATCAGCTTGGACATTTTGGCCAAACATATCGAGAGAAAGGTCCCCCAAAGCAGACCTCTCCGCTCTTATGCAGGAAGCCTGGACAGCTTAATCGCCATGTATAGAGGCGAAACCGATATCGTAAGTACACATCTCTTGGACGGCGACACGGGAGAATATAATATTCCTTATGTTCGAAAAATACTGATCGGCTCTTCCTATGTTGTGATCAACCTCCTCTCAAGATCGGCAGGTCTCTATGTTCAACAGGGGAACCCCAAAAAACTCCAAGGCTGGTCCGACCTTCAGCAGAAGGGTCTTCGGCTGATTAACCGCGAAAAAGGGGCAGGTGCACGCGTTTTGCTGGATGAACAACTCCGTCTGCACGGCATTTCCTATCGGGATATGATCGGGTATGAGCAGGAGGAATCCAACCATATGGGCGTAGCGGGCAAAGTAGCCATCGGGGAAGGAGATTTCGGTGTAGGCATTGAGAAAGCCGCCTATATGGTTGGGGGCGTAGACTTCATTCCGCTCATTCAGGAGCGTGTCGATCTCGTCATGCTCAAGAAGCCGGAGAATCAGGAATGGTTGAAAGGCGTTGTGGATGTACTGCGCTCCGAAGCCTTCCATAACGAACTACGCCCCATCCAAGGATATGATCTATCCCAGACAGGGCGCATCTTATTTGAAACTTAATAGACGTCTTTCGCATACCTTTTGGTTCGCGACATCTCTTTCACATAGCTTTCCGTTTCACTTGAGCTCATGCCGCTATATTGCTGAATGATTTGCTTAAGCGTGGTGTCGACCTCTTTGGCCATGGTGCTGGCGTCTCCGCAAATATAGAAATGAGCGCCTTCCTTCAGCCATGCCCACAACTCTGCCCCATGCTCCAGCATGCGGTGTTGGACATAGATTTTCTCCGCCTGATCGCGGGAAAAAGCAGTGTCCAGCCGATGCAAATCCCCCTCATGCAGCATGGTCTCCAGCTCCTCCTTGAAGTAGAAATCGCACGCCGCACGCTGTTCACCGAAAATGAGCCAGTTCTTTCCTTTCGCCCCCAGCGCTCGACGCTCTTGTAGAAAGCCCCGAAACGGCCCGACTCCTGTACCCGGTCCGATCATGATCATCCCCGCATCCGGATCGGCCGGTGGTCTGAAGTGCGCCGTCTTTTGGATAAACAGCCCCACCTCCATTTCGCCATGAATGCGATCTGCCAAGAAACCGGAACAGACGCCAGTTCTCGGTTTGTCCTCCGTTTCATAACGAACGGTTGACACCGTAATATGAACCTCGTCAGGGTTCGCTTTGGGACTGGATGAAATGGAATACAGCCGCGGCTGCAACGGTTTAAGCACTTGCAGCAGTTCCTCTGCTGTGACAGCCACGCTCATCGGAAAAGCTTGCAGCACGTCAACCAGTTGACGTCCCCAGAGCCACTTTTTCATCTCCTGCTTATTCTTCAAAAGATTTCCGAGCGCCTCGCTCTTGGCACGCTCTTGAACAAATTCCAGCATCCCTGGTGTAACCCGGGAAATTTCGAAGTGACGTTGCAGCGCCTCGGCTATTGTCATTTGTCCTTTATCTTTGACATCTGCCTTTGTGGATGGATCCAGCTTGACAGCTTCCAAAATATCGGAAACGATCTGCGGATCATTCGTGGGCCACACACCAAGTACGTCCCCTGCCTCATAGCGCATCCCGCTGCCGGTGAGATCAAACACGTAATGACGAGTTTCTTTCTCAGAGCCCTCTCCGTTCAGAAGCCTACTCTTAGCAAGCCGGGCAGTTAATGGATGATTACGGTCATAGGTTTTACTCATCTCTGCAGGCATCGGCTCACTTAACTTCGACACGACAGCATTCATCCATGCTGCAGCCTGCTCCTCATAATCCGTGTCACAATCCACACGCCCGCTCAGGCGTTTAGCGCCAAGCTGTTCCAAGCGTGCATCCAGCGCGCGTCCGAAGCCGCAAAACAGATCATAGTTGGAATCCCCGAAGGCCAGTATGGAGTACCGCAAATCAGGCAACTGTGCCATGCCGCCATCTTTCAGCGACTGCCAGAAGCTTTCGCCGTTATCCGGCGGATCGCCGGCACCGAATGTGCTGACCAGGAAAAAGACAAAACGTTCAGAGATCAAGTCTGCCGCCCGGTAAGCATTCATACTCAGGAGGCGAACATTGTATCCGGCCGCTTGCAATTTCTGAGCGCATTGAATAGCGGCGCCTTCTGCATTTCCCGTTTGTGAGGCCCACAAAATCGTGACAGGCACTTTATCCGTCTCAGGTTGGGAGGATACCTTTGCTTCTGCTGCTTGCGGAATTTCCGCCGGTGCCGCCTCTACTTGCAGTGCAGCTGTTTCAGGAAGAAAGGTGCGGGAGAACATCCCCGCCAGCATGCCGTCAAGCCAATAACGCTTGGATTGCTCCAAAGGCGCCGTAGGAGGCAGGACAGGAATACCAGGCACCGGGCGCGACTCATCCGCTCTCAAACTGGTCAAAAATCCAGAGAGATACATCTTCTCGTGGTTATCCAACGTCATTACCGGAGATGATTGAATGCCTAACATCGCAGCAAGCGTATCGATAGGTGCCATTGTTGCCATCTTCACTTCCTCCTTCTGTTTAACTAGAGCAACAGCGCAAAACTTTAATTCCGGTTGAAACGATATCCCGTCAACAGCATCGCTCGTTACCTCATTGATGGCAAGTTTCTCTCCGAACACATCATTCCAATGAAAGGGAGCGAAGCAATTCCCCGGCCTTACGCGATCGGTAACAACTGCTGGGAGTATCGCCAGCCCGCGGCGCGAGCTAATTTCTATATGATCTTGATCCTTAATGCCAAGCGCCTCTGCATCTTCAGGATGAATTTCAATAAATGGACCGGGGTTCAGTTTGTTAAGCTTTGAAATTTTTCCCGTCTTCGTCATGGTGTGCCATTGATGCTGCAATCGTCCTGTATTCAGTACAAAAGGGAAGTCAGGGTCCGGCATTTCAGCCGGCGGCAAATACGGACGTGCAAGAAAGATTCCTTTGCCGTTCTCCGTAGCGAAAACGATGTGCGGATGACTGCCGTCCGGAAGTTCCTTCCGCTGTTGGCTAATCCCATCGTTCAAATACCGGATCGGATTGCGATCATTCTTGCTTCCCGGAGCAGCAGGCCACTGCATAGGGGTTTCACGCAGCCGTTCATAGGAAGCCCCCCGGATGTCATATCCGGTTTTGGGATTCCAAGCCCGTTGGATTTCCTGATATACCTCGGCGGATGACGTGTAAGTGAATCCAGTGGAATATCCCATCTCGCAAGCAACCCGGGCGATGATTTCCCAATCCGGCATGGCTTCACCTGGCGGCTCCACCGCCTTCTCCATCAGCGTCAAATTCCGCTCGGAGTTGATCATTACACCTTCACCCTCCGCCCATAGGGCGCCGGGCAACAGGATGTCGGCATATCGATTCGTCTCCGTCTCGAAGAAAGCATCCTGCACGATGACCAGCTCGGCGGCCTCCAAGCCTGCAATCACATTCTTCCGGTTAGGTACCGTAGCTACCGGATTCGTGCAAATAATCCAGCAGGCTTTGATATCCCCGGCCATCATGCTCTCGAACATCGACACGGTGCCCGAACCCGCCTCCGTCTTCAACGTGCCGCGCGGAATGTCCCACATGTCCTCAATGAAATCCCGGTCGGCTTGAACCAGCACCGATCGTTGTCCTGGCAATCCAGGTCCCATGTACCCCATTTCCCGGCCTCCCATCGCATTGGGTTGACCCGTGAGGGAAAAGGGACCGCTTCCGGGCCGGCATATTTTACCCGTTGCCAGATGCAGATTACAGATGGCATTGGTGTGCCACGTACCGTGGGTGCTCTGATTCAGCCCCATCGTCCAGCATGTCATCCATTCCGGCGACTCGCCGATCCATAATGCCGCTTTACGGATATCGGCCTCGGGAATGCCCGTAATTGCTGACACTTTGTCAGGCGTATAGTCCTCGAGAAAGGCTGGCATGGTGTCCCAACCAGATGTGAACTCCGTGATAAAAGCCGGATCGGTGTGACCGTTTATGACAAGCAAATGCAAGATCCCGTTCAGGAGCGCAAGATCCGTACCCGGCCTAATCTGCATAAAAAGATCTGCCTTCTCTGCCGTCGTATTGCGGCGGGGATCTACCACGATCAGTTTAGCTCCCGCTTTTACCCGATCCATCATGCGAAGAAAAAGAATGGGATGGCAATCGGCCATATTGGCGCCAATGACGAAAAATAAATCCGAGCGATCCATATCCTGATATGATCCCGGCGGACCGTCGGCCCCAAGCGACAGCTTGTAGCCGCTGCCTGCGCTAGCCATGCATAATCGGGAATTGGACTCGATGTTGTTCGTTCGAACGTAACCCTTGGCCAGCTTGTTAATCAGATATTGAGCTTCCAGCGACATTTGACCCGACACGTAGAAAGACAGGGCGTTCGGGCCATGCTTGTGGAGAATAGAGCGCAGCCGTCTTGCCGTTTCGCTAATGGCATCAGCCACCCCGATTTTGACGGGCTCTTTCCTACGCGACAGACGCTTATAAGCGTATTCCATGCGTCCAGACTCTGCGATAGCTTCAGCACAGGTGTTGCCCTTGGTGCACAGCCGGCCAAAATTGGTTGGATGTTCTTTATCTCCCGTCACCTTGAGCACGCGGTTTCCAGATACCTCAAGCACAATTCCGCAGCCAACTCCGCAATAGGGGCAGACGCTTTTCACTTTATTAGTTGTCATGTTGGTTCACCAGCGCTAACGTGCAGCCTGCACGAGTTGATTTGTCTAACCACGTAAGAAAAGTGACATGAATACAAACGAGTTATAACTATTTATAACAAAATATATATCGTACTGCGATAAAAATCAAGTGTTTATGTTAATTTAAGTAACATTAAAATTTTTAAATTTTAATAAACAATAAAATAAGTTCATTAATGTTATGTTATGTAACATCATTGTCATCAGGAAATTCCAAGAGCCCAATATTTTTGAGTTCATTCATATGAATCTCGGAAAGGTCCTCCAATATGCGCATGCCGGATTCAGACAATCGAACAAAGATGCTCCGGCCGTCATCCGGATTAGGCACCCGATACACCAATTGAAGCTGCTCGCAGCGGTTAATCAGTTCCACACAAGCATGCGGCGTAACTTGCAAACGTTCGGCAAGCTCTTTTGGCGTTGCATAGTCCCGCCCCGGAAACCCCATGATCGCCAGCATCAGCTGATGATATTGCGGTGTGAGCCCGTGCGCTCGTGCGGCCGACTCACTGAAATGAATAAACTTGCGAATCTGGTATCGAAATAACGCTAACTGCTCGTAGACTGCTTTCGGTAATCGTTCTTTTGACATGCGCTGCTCCTCGAAATTAAGATACATCATTTTAACATACTACTCCGTTATGTAGGTACGCCTTATCCCTTTAACCCGCATCTGTGATTTAAAGCATTGACAAATGATGTCGGAACTATGAAAATGTTGTAGAAATCCGACACAGGAGGAACACATGGCCTATTTAGCTGTCCTTATATTTTTACTTACCATTACCTTTGTCATCTGGCAGCCACGGGGACTTAATATTGGATACTCCGCTTCGGCAGGCGCCATATTGGCACTTCTTTTTCAAGTTGTTTCCCTACAAGATGTCGCTACAGTGACTGGGATCGTTTGGAATGCGACACTAGCTTTTGTCGGCATTATCTTGATCTCCCTCATCCTGGACAATATCGGCTTTTTTGAGTGGGCAGCCTTACATATGGCGCGCATGGCCAAAGGCAACGGTAAGCTCATGTTCATCTACGTCATCCTGCTGGGAGCCGCCGTTTCAGCCTTCTTTGCCAATGACGGCGCTGCGCTCATCTTGACGCCTATTGTTTTGGCTATGGTACGAGCCTTAAAATTTCCGGATAAAATGATTCTCCCCTTCATCATGGCAAGCGGTTTTATCGCTGATACAACCTCTATTCCATTTGTTGTCAGCAACTTAGTGAACATTGTTTCGGCTGACTTTTTCAGCATTGATTTCGCCACCTATGCCAGTCGAATGGTAGTCACAAGTCTTTTCTCATTAGGGGCAAGCTTGCTAGTGCTGTATCTTTATTTTAAAAAAGACGTCCCAGCTGTATACGATAGAGCTCATCTCAAAAAACCTTCGGAAGCCATCAAGGACATTGAGCTTTTCCGAATATCCTGGGTTATTCTAGGCATTCTCTTAGCCGCTTACCTAGCTAGCGGTTTTATTGAAATCCCGGTTTCGCTCATTGTGGGCCTCGCTGCGTTTATCTTTATCCTGCTCGCTCGTACCAGCAAGGTCGTTCAAACGAAACAGATTATCAAAGACGCCCCTTGGGCTATCGTGATCTTTTCAATCGGCATGTACGTTGTCGTATACGGTTTGAAAAACGCCGGCTTAACCGACGCATTAGGGAAGCTGATTGATGTCATTTCGGGGCAGGGGCTATTGGCCGCCTCCATGGGGATGGGGTTCCTTGCTGCTGTTCTCTCCTCGATTATGAATAATCTGCCGACGGTGATGATCGGTGCGCTTGCCATACAAGGCACTGGGACCGATGGCATCTTGAGAGAAGCTCTCATTTATGCCAATGTAATCGGCTCAGATTTGGGGCCTAAAATGACCCCGATCGGGTCACTCGCGACACTGCTCTGGCTCCATGTTTTATCCAAAAAAGGGGTGACCGTCACGTGGGGGACTTATTTTAGAATTGGTATTGTCCTTACGATTCCTACCTTGTTCATCACATTACTCGGTCTCTATCTATGGTTGAAGGTTATTGCCTAACTTCTCGGAGCCCATAACATAATGGAAACACCTATGACGCAGACAATAGCTCCGGTCCAGTCGTAGAGGTCTGGCGTTTTTTTATCGATTACCCAACCCCAAAGCACGGCAAGTATGATAAATACACCTCCATAGGCTGCGTATACCCTTCCAAACGAGGGGAAGCTCTGTAAGGTCGGAATGATCCCATACAAGATGAGGATCGCACTCCCTATCAGCCCGTACCACAGAGGCTTCGATTCACGCAGCCACAGCCAGACTAAATACCCCCCGCCAATTTCAGCAAGCCCCGCAGCAATAAAGATCAAAATCGCTATCAACATTCACATTCTCCTCTCCGCAAAAATTGCCACCACGGCTTCTCCTTCATGTTACGCCCATCATCTGAAATCTGCCCTGTCTTGTCAAGGGAATGGATTGGGGGTGCTCGGACAACAAAGGGGATGCTCCGCTTGCCTAGTACGTGCGTGAACAACTGAGCTCTGACGAGTGCCTAGATGCTTCTCCCCAAATACGGGAACTTCATTCCCTTATTCAGGAAAAAAGCAGAAATTCGAGGGCGGGAGGGGAACTACAGGGTCAAAATATAAAAAAAAGAACACCTCTGCCCCGTGAACTAACTCACAGGACAGCGTGTTCGCCCGCTTTCATTATCTACTAGGAGGTACCCAGTATCTTCTTCCCGCGCGGCTGCAGCCCGTTAGGATCGGGTTCGAGGGTGACGCCGAAGGAATCAATTTGGAAATCCTTCCCTTTCACCGGAATGCTGTAAGTCAGCACGCCCGTGCCCTTCTCATCAACTCTCAGCGTTCCGCAGTTATACCGCTTCCCGCTCCGATTGAACCAGACCTGGTAAGCTGAGTCCCCTGTTGTTTCCTGAAGGCCTTGCAAATTGATGACGACATTATGGACGTCGCCGTTCTGAAGCACCCATGCGGTTCCTGATGCTGTCGGCATCGAGCTTTCAACGGACTTTAATTGGAACGTACGCACGATTTCAGCAGGATCTCTTAGCCCAGGATTCGCTGAAAGCGTCGAATTTCTTGGTTGTTCATTCCACCAAATGCCCACGGCAAGCCCTAAGATGATGGCAGCAGTCAACCCATATACCCACTTGAATGAGCGTTTCTTCTTATGCTTAATCGCCTTAAGCTTAGGCGGCAGAATGGATTGCATCACTTGCTGTTTCAAATCCGGCGGCACTTCCACTTCTTCCATTTCAAAAGGAAGCGCCTGCCAAACCTCCTGCAGATCACTTAATTCTTCACGGCAGGTGACACAAGTTCGCAGATGCCGTTCGAAAGCCGCGCGCTCTAATTCCGTGCAATCGCCGGTCAAATAATTGACCAAGTACTGGCAGTCGACAGTTTCATGTTCTTTCATGACGTCATCCCTCCCTCAGTGATGTCAGATGCTTTCGAAGTATTTTTAAACATTGGTGCAATCGGCTCTTGATCGTGCCTAAAGGTTCGTTCGTTTGGTTCGCAATTTCACTTAAAGAATAACCCTGCCAATACATCATATCAATTAATTGAATTTGGCTCTCTGATAAATGCACATAGGCCTCGTGAATTTGCTCCCCGATCCATTTGCGAGATACGACGGATTCGGGGTCTGGGGCATCGGAAACGAACGAATGCTCCCATTCTCTGGGCTCAATGCGCACCACTTGTTCAAGTCTGCGCTTCTTCCGCAAATAATCGATCGTTATATTCCGCGTAACCGTAATGATCCAATTGACAAACCCGCCTTTGCTGGCGTCGTAGCCTTTCTCCGTCGTCCAAAGACGCGTAAAAACAAGCTGAACAATTTCTCTGGCCGCCTGTTCTTCCTTCAAAGATTTCAGCGCAAATGAATACACAAGCTTCGCATAACGATCGTAAAGCTCTTCCAAAGCAGGATGGTGTTTACCCAAGACCAACTTCATGAGCTCCGCATCTGTTCGATTTCGCATATTCGGCACACTCCGAGTCGAAATAAAGTTAATACTACTACCTTATCTCCCGCGTGATGTCTTGGCAATAGATTTATAGAAAAAGAAAGCCCCGGTACAGGCTGAACCTACCAGCATGCCGGAGCGCGTTAATTTATGGAACTGTACGGCTTTTATTGTCTTGCTTCGGTATGCGACGGATCGAGAACGAACCAGACTTTACCAACATTTTGCCCTGTCGTTTCGCCTGGAAGATGATCTTTCACCCAGTAGTAAAGCGGCCAGCCTTTGTAGGTGCTCTGTTTCTTTCCATCGTTTCGGGTAAGAACGCCGAAATCGCTTGCCGTAAGGTCCGCTGAAACTGTCAAATTCTCGTCATAAAAGATAGGCCAGTTTACTAAACATGGGCCCACACAGGAATTAGGATCAGCTTTATCTTTGGTAAACAAGTACAAAGCCATGCCGTTTTGATCCACCAAATAAGTGCCGAGCGCATCGGATTTGCTTGTTTTTACAGAGGCATTCACTGCTTTTGTCCCGCTGAATTTCGCAGGATCTACTACGTACCAGACGTGACCGACGTCCTGCCCTGTGGTGTCGCCCATTTTCTTATCATCCACCCAGTAGTAAAGCGGGAAGCCTTTGTAAGTCGTTTGCAGACTGCCATCCGCGCGAACCAATGTGCCGAAATCGGCTGAGTTTACTCCAGTTGGGGCTGAAATCGCTGCCGAGTAGAAGACAGGCCATTTCTCCAAGCATTTGCCGGAACAATTGCTTACGCCTTTCGTGTCTTTATCATAGTAATACAGGGCCATGCCGCTCGCATCCGTCAAATAATTGCCGAGATCGGGCTTGGTTCCGATTGCGATGCCGCCATTAGAAGGCTTAATAACGAACCAAACTTTGCCCACGTTATCGCCGACAGTGTCTCCCGGCTTCTGATCCTTCGCAAAGTAATACAGCGGCCACCCTTTATAAGTGAGTTGATCCTTGCCGTCAGCCCGTGTGAACACGTTGAAGTCTGCAGCGCTAAATTCAGCGGGAACTGTAAAATTGTTGGCATTGAAGATTGGCCAATTTGCCAGACACGAATCTACACAAGAATTAACGTCAGCTGCGTCTTTTGTAAAATAGTACAAAGTCATGCCTTTGGCATCCGTTAAATAACTGCCTAGCGCATCGCTCTGCTTCAAGTCAAGAGCCGGGCTATCGAGTACGTTAAGCTTACTTGCACTGATTTTGCCCTTTTCGCTCAAGTCGGCAGCTAACGTCTTGGCCGTCCCTTTGATTGGCGCCTTGAGCGCCTCAAGCGTTGCTGTGGCGATATGTAGGTTCTTGAATGACTTTATGCCCGCAATCTTGGACAAGCCATTTTTCGCTGCAAATGCAAGGACATCATCGTACTGGAAGTCGGAGCCTTGCCCGTACCCTAGCGATTCCAACAAAACTTTGTAGTACTGCTGCGCAGTAATACCTGCCATGGGTTCGAAGGTATCGTCCCCTGTTCCTTGCCATCCAAGAGCAGGATGCGCTTTCAAATAACCAAGAATCGCTTGGTTATCTTTTGAAACTCCGCTTGCGTCCTTGAAATTCGCAGTCCCATTGTAAGCCAGCGCCTCGGACTCCAGACCTTTTAACCGCAGAGACATAACCGCTGCTTGCAGTCTAGTGGTCGATTTATTCAAATACTCTGCAGTCAGTCCACTGCCGTCCCCTTGCAGGATGCCCAGATCCCCGGCGATATCCGCTTCGGATTTCACATTCAGCGGTTCAGCCGCCACGGCGGATACAGCCGTTATGCCTGCCGCAATTCCCATGAATACAAGGGAAGATACGATTACTTTTTTAACATTGATCATGCGTGATGAGTCCTCCTTAATGGTTTGTACTTAAGGTAACGACGAGGAGACCCGGGCGGTTTGCTTATTTTTAAAAAAATAAAAAAACCCTCCACTGTCTTCTGACAATGAAGGGGCCTGCTAGCAACGATTAGATAAATCTCACACGATCTTCAAGGGATTGAAACTCTTTGTCGCCAGGAACAAAGGTTGGTTTGCCGAAAGGCATTTGTGCAATTAGCTTCCACTCGCTTGGAATATTCCATGTTTGGGCAACTTCATCGTTAATCAGCGGGTTGTAGTGCTGTAAGGATGCTCCAAGACCTTCTTGCTCAAGCGCCGTCCAAATGACGAGCTGCAGCATGCCAGAAGATTGGTTGGACCAAATAGGGAAGTTTTCTGCATAAGCAGCGAACTGAGCTTGAAGACCTTCCACAACGGATTGATCTTCGAAGAAAAGAACAGTGCCGGAACCATTGCTGAAACCGTTAATTCTTTCTTCTGTTGGCGCAAAGCTGCCTGCTGGTACGATTTTTCTCAACGTTTCTTTGGTGATGCTCCATAATTTATCGGATTGATCACCGAACAAGACAACTACTCTAGCGCTTTGTGAGTTAAAAGCGGAAGGTGTATGTTTCACAGCCTCGTTCACAATCTCTTGAATGCGTTCATTGGAAATGACTGTACCTTTGCTTAGTCCATAGTACGTACGTCTTTCTTTTACAGCCATCAGGAATGCATTGCTTTTTTCTACCGCGTTGTTACTCATATAAATTCTCCTCCATTACATGTGGGTTTAGTATACATATTATAAAAACAGTTCAATAACAAAAAAGTAATTACTATCACTTAGCATGTTACTTACTATTTGTTATTTACTTTTATTATTATGATTTATTCCTCGGGTTTTGTCAACCACTTAGGACTTTCAATCGCCGTAAAAGTTTGAGAACCTGTCCGCCAGGGAATAATTTAATTAAATAACGTGCAGGAGGAACAGTCCCATGGCGGTTACATCCAAAGGAACATTGCTTGTGGAAGGACATGAATTGACGATCACCAATCCGAATAAGCTTTTGTGGCCCGAAGCCGGCATAACGAAAGCCGATTATCTTTCCAAATTATCCGAGCTGTCTCCTTATTTGCTGCGTTACTGCCGCAACCGGCACTTAACGACCATCCGCTTCCCTAACGGCTATGATCAAAAGTCTTTTTACCAAAAAAATGCCCCCGATCCGGTACCCGCCTTTGTGAAGCTGGCTCCGCTCGATGGCATTAATTACATCAATCTGGATTCCTTGCCTACTCTGCTTTGGCTGGGCAATCTGGCTTGTTTGGAATTTCATCCTTCCTTTCACCGCATTGGCGACACGCTGCCGGCGGAATGGGTGATCGATATCGACCCCACGTTGGAGGAAGAGCCGCGCATCATGGAAGCTGCTCACATTATCGGCGAAGTGCTGGACTCCCTGCATATTCAGTCCATCGCCAAAACTTCAGGCGCCACAGGCGTCCAAATTTACATCCCGATCCAACCAGGCTATACGTTTGAGCAGCTGCGGAAAATCGGTTATTTCATCGCGTCCTATGTCGTCAAAATCTACCCAAATCTGTTTACGATCGAACGATTCAAGAAAAATCGCGGAGATAAAATCTATATCGACTACCTCCAGCACTGGTATGGAAAAACGCTATCCGCTCCCTACACCCCACGCGCCAAAAAAGACGCCTCCGTCTCCACTCCCCTGTTATGGAAAGAGGTTGAGCTGCGCCCTAGTCCTCGTGAATTCAATTTACATACAGTTCTTGACCGGTTACGGAAGTATGGCGACCTGATTGAAGGGGTTCCCCTTCAAAATTTGGATGCTATTTTAACCCGTCTCCATTAGTCGCACTACACAGAACTATCATCAAAATAAAGGAGATAACAGCCGCGCCACCACTTCCTTTATCTTCTCCACCCGCGATCTTTGCTCAAATTCGGATAATTTCAGCTCCTTGCATCCCTTTAGGTCCATGAGAAAATCCGCCTCCAGGCGATCGATCACATCCCGATTAAACATAACTGCGTTCAATTCAAAGTTGCTGAAAAAGCTGCGCATATCCACATTGGCCGTCCCTACGGTAGCCATAATATGATCGATGATCATCACCTTGGCATGCATGAATCCCTCGTGATACAAATAGAACTGTACCCCGGCCTGCATAAGCTCCAGCAAGTAGGAGCGGGATGCATACTGTACGATGCGGGAGTCTGCTTTGTACGGAAGAATGATGCGAACATCGACGCCGCTGATCACAGCGGTTTTGAGCGCCATGGTAATGCTGGCATCCGGAATAAAATAAGGCGTCGTCATGTAGATACGCTTCTTGGCCGCAACAATACCTGCAAAGAACATCTCCTGAATCGCATCCCAGTACGCATCCGGGCCGCTGGAAATGACCTGCACCAAAGATGACCTCGGCTCGTCATGCTCAGGAAACAGCGAATTGTCGGCCAATCGCTCGCTGCTAACAAACAACCAGTCGGTCATAAAAGTCTGCTGCAAATAATACACCGAATCGCCATGCAGCTGAAGATGCGTATCCCGCCAGAAGCCAAGCTTAGGATCGCCTCCCAGATATTCATTCCCGATGTTGATGCCGCCAACAAAGCCAACCAGCCCGTCAATGACGATGATTTTACGATGATTGCGATAGTTCATTCGTTTATCGAAAAACGCGATCAGCGGTCTAAGAAAGGGATAGATCTCAATCCCAGCTTGTTTACATCTGTTTATGTATGCTTTCGAAAGCGAATAAGAGCCGATCCCGTCATAAATGACTCGTACCTTAACCCCTTCCATCGCTTTGCGAATGAGCGCTTCTTGAAATCTCATTCCCGTTTCATCATGCCGAATCGTATAAAATTCAAAATGGATATGCTCCGTTGCCTTCTCTATCGCCTTCAGCATCGCCTCATAGGTGACATCTGCGTTCCTCAGCACCTCCACCCGATTATTCGGCGAAATGGCCGAGCCGGGAATGTTGTGCAGCATCCCGCACAGCCGCGAATCCTCATAAAGCTGATATCTCTGTTCTTTTCCCTCTTGAGTATGGCTTTCCAAGTCCATCCATTGATGTCTGTTTTCTTCGCTTTTACGGCGTCCTCTGCGTTTTACAATCTTACGCTGAGAGTATTCTTTCGCCAGGAAATAATACATGATGAAGCCGATAATTGGAAAAATAAACAAAACGACCAACCAAGCCACCGTCTTGGCTGGTCGCTTGTACTCGCCGATGAGTATCGTGGCCGTCTGAAAAATGAATAAAAGCAGTACACATACAACCCAAATCATGAGCCACATCCCCTCTTCCGCCCAAGGTGCTTAACAGCCTCCCCCTCCTTGTCACGTTAGCTTTTGTTAAAGATTTCACGGTTATACTCACCTGTCTCCGAAGGCAGTCCCAATAAAATTTTCCAACTTTCGTAATAAAATCCTTCATTTCGCAGAGAATAATAAACGCATTCCTACGATCTTCATTCCGCTGCCGGGCAGGAGGTGCCATTTGCATGGTCAAGACATCCAATCCATTGTTGAAAAGTATCCTGCGTAAACGTACATCAAACAAGCAGGACGATACCAGTGGTGAACAAATGGGACTTCAAGATTCACTGGACTATCAATTCATCGAAGAGCTGAAGAAAACGGAACTTTCTCTTCTATTGGATGATAATCATTCTTTCATCAAGGCGATTTTCCGAGAATGCTCCGATGTGGTTGTCCGTGAATTCGAAATAGAGCCGAACATTCCCGCTCTGGTGCTTTTCGTTGATGGACTTACGAACACCCAACTGCTTAATGACACGATGAAATCGCTCATGCTGCTTGGCGGAGGCGAAACCGCCATCGAGCGAATTGTGGGCACGATTCTACCTGTCTCCCAAACACAGATCTCCGATAATTACGGAGACCTGCTCGTATCCGTGCTTGGCGGGGATGCCGCTCTGCTCGTCGAGGGCAATGCCAAAGCCATCCTGCTGGGCATACGCGGGACAGAGAAGCGCTCCGTGGCAGAGCCTGAGACGGAAACGGTCGTACGCGGACCGAAGGAAGGATTCGTGGAGAGCATCCGCACGAACACCTCGATGATCCGCCGCAAGCTCAAGACGCCGAGACTTAAAATGAAATCCTTGTGCATCGGCAAAGAGAGCAACACCAATATCGTCGTCTGCTATATGGATGACCTCGCCATGCCCTCCCTGGTCGAGGAGGTGGTCAAACGGCTCGAGCTCATCAAGATCGACGCCATCTTGGAGTCCGGCATGATTGAAGAATTAATTCAGGACAATGCATACTCTCCCTTTCCGCAAATGCAGTATACCGAGCGGCCTGATGTCGTGGCCGGGGCGCTGCTGCAGGGACGGGTGGCTATCCTCACGGATGGTACGCCATTTGCGCTCATCGTCCCCTTCGTTTTTATCCAAACGATGCAAACGAGCGAAGACTACTACGAGCGCTTCCAAATCGGTTCTCTCTTGCGGATGCTTCGTTACGTTTTCGTTTTTTTATCGCTGACGACGCCCGCATTATACGTCGCTATCACGACGTACCATCAAGAACTACTACCGACCACGCTGATGCTGAGCGTTGCTGCATCAAGGGAAGCCATCCCGTTTCCAGCTGTGGTTGAAGCGTTCATCATGGAGATTACGTTCGAGGCTCTACGGGAAGCCGGCATCCGCTTACCCAAAGCGGTTGGCTCCGCGGTTTCCATCCTAGGCGCACTGGTCGTGGGGCAGGCAGCTGTGCAGGCCGGTATCGTTTCGGCGCCTATGGTTATCGTTGTTTCGATAACCGGGATCGCCTCCTTTACCATCCCGCGCTTTAACGGCGCCATCGCCATTCGCATGCTGCGTTTCCCCATTCTCATGGCGGGGTCGCTGTTCGGCTTCTATGGCATCTTCTTCTCGCTCATGATTCTGATTGGGCATATGGCGAATCTGCGCTCCTTCGGGGTTCCCTACCTGTCACCGCTCGGTCCTTTATCTTCCGGGGATATCAAGGATGTCTTCGTTCGCGCGCCCTGGTGGCAGCTGGAGAAACGTCCGGAATTCATGCCGGTTCAAGACGCGCAGCGCATGGATGATAAGCTTTCCCAGCAAATTATGCAGGACGGAGGCCTAGACGGAAGCTCCATTGATCATAAGCATCGTTCCAGCGAGGAGGGAAATGAGAATGGTTCATCCTAAGCGGCTAGGCGTGCTCACACTGCTGATTGCCCTCTTGCCAATTTGCCTGACTGGCTGCTGGGACCGAACGGAAACCAACGATATCGCATTCGTCTTAACGTCCTCCGTCGATCTGGAGGATGACGGCAAATACCGTGTGTCCTATTTGCTGCCTCTACCTGGCTCCATGGGAGGAGCAAGCGGTGGGGGCGGCGGTACGGCCGGTGGCAAGAGTTACTACATCGACTCGGATGTCGGGAAGACGATGCGCGAAGCTACAAACAAGCTGCAGATGCGCCTATCGCGCCGCTTGTTTCTCTCTCACCGGAGAACCGTCGTACTCGGGGAGAAGCTCGCCAAGCAGGGCATCGGCGTATTGTTCGACACGGTCCCCCGTTCCCCCGAGAGCAGGATGACATCCTTCCTGGTCATAACCAAAGGCAAGGGCTATGACCTCCTGAACACCGAGCCCAAGTTTGAACGGTTCCCGGCTGAAGTCATTCGCGAGCTAACAAAGTCTCGGCAGTCTATGGCTACTTCCACTAAGGATATTGGCATGACCTTGAGCTTCAATAGTGATCCAATTTTGACATTTCTGGAACCTAAAGAATCTCAGGCCGCCAAGGAGCCATCCCATGAAATCCAAATGATCGGCTATGGACAGTTTAAAGGCGACCGTCTGGTTGGCATTTACACGAATAAAGAAGCAGAGGGGCTCATGTGGCTCAGAAATCAAGTCAAAGAACATCTGCTTACTTTTCCCGTAGATGATAGCCATGAGATTTCCATCCTTGTGACCAAAGGGCAAACCAAAATCAAACCGCAGCTTCAGAAAGATAAAGTTATCTTCGACGTAATCGTCGACGCGAGCGGCGCCGTTCGTGAGGATTTATCAATGGTCGATCTGAGTAAAGCCGACGTGATGCAGAATGTTGAGAAAAAGTTATCGCAGCAAATCAACAAGTCCATCCAAGCGACTATTAAGCAGATGCAAAAGGCAGGAACAGATTCTGCCCAGCTTGGTTTAATCATTTGGAGAAGCCAACCGAATGAGTGGTACAAGCGCATAGAAGCGAATTGGGAAAGTTATTTCAAAAACGCTGAATTCCGTATTCATGTCAACACCTCCATACCGGAAACCGGTCTGATCAACAAAAATGTTATCAACGAGGAGATGTAAAACATGGATGGCATCTTCATCTTATGTTTTCTAGTTACAATGGCGGGCTCACTGCTCATCGATCGCAGGATGCTGAAGCAAGAGAAAGGCTCGATCAAGATCACTTACGGGGTTTTTATCTTTCTCACCCTAGGCCTCTTCTTCAGCAAGTACATGCATTGGAAAATTCCCATGGCTTCGCGTTTCTTCATTCATACGGTTTCACCTTGGTTTGCTCAATTAATCGGCATCTAAGGATTACGGATTCAAGGGAAAAAGGCGGTAATCACCATGGATAACAAACAAGTGATCAATCAGCGGCAGCTCTCCTGGTTAGCTTCCTCCGTCATCACGAGCGGTGGGGTTCTAAGTTTACAAAATGTCCTGATCCGCATCTCCCAGATGGATGCCTGGTACAGTTATTTGCCGGCTGTTTTCTATGTATTCGGGGTGGCAAGCTTTTTTGGTTATATCACGAAAGTATACCCTCAAAAGCATATTTTCGAAATTTCCATTGAGGTGCTGGGCCGGGTAGGCGGAACGATCGTCAATCTGATTATGCTGTTTCATTTCTGGCAAATCGTGATGCGTGACATTTCGTCCGTTGCGAGATTCAGTACGACGCTGCTGCTTCATAATACACCGCTTGAAATATTAATCTTACTGCCTTGCCTCCTGCTCATTTATTTTGGTAAAAGCAGCGTGGAAGTCATCGCTCGGGTAAATGATCTGTTCTACCCACTCTTCGTCGTTTCCATACTGATCATGCCGCTCCTGCTGTCCAACGAGTTTTATTTCCGACTTGTTACGCCTGCGATGACCATGCCGATGCAGCATGTAGCCGCCGGTTCCCTGCTTACGCTCGGCAGCGCCGGTGACATCTTCATTCTTGGCGCCTTTCTTCATATGATGTCTAATGCCAACCAAGTCCGGTCATCCATCCGTCATGGATCACTGCTTGGCATTTTTCTGCTCACCTTGTCGATCTTCTTGATTCTGGTCGTTCTCGGACCCAAGATGCCGGGAAATTTTCTATATCCCCTATACAACTTGGTCCAAACGATTCATGTCACCGACTTTCTCGATCGGGTAGATCTCATCATTCTGATGATTTGGTACCCGACTATTGCTTGTAAGATTATCGCGATCTATATGGCGCTTCTGCTCGGCATTTCTTCTCTTCTGAACAAGCGCAACTATCCGACAATCAATAAGCCGGTAGCACTGTTCATGATCATCACGACGCATATGTCTTTCAAAAGCACAGCAGAACTGCTGACGTTCTCCAATTACAGTACGCCGGTCATCGTCCTTGCCTATCAACCTTTGGTCATGGTCATTATCACCCTGGCTGCTGCCCGGCAAAAGAAAAAACATCCGTCTACGAACAATCTTGCTTCCAGCGGACAGCATCCCGCCGTGAACCCGTCGCAGAAGATCGGCCGGCTAAGTCAGCAACTCTCGTACAGGCACTGGCTGTGGGGCGGAAATACGCTAATTATCTTGGCAGCCCTTTGCGTGTTAACGGGACTAACTTTCAGTAAATACCACTCCAGAATCGGAACCGTCTGCGCCGTCATTTTCGCCGTCTGCATGCTGTTGTCCGCCATTACGACTTATATGGAGGTGAGTCAGCTGAAGCAAGCGGAAGCCGGCAAATAACAGGGCGCAAAAAAAAAAGCACCTGATGGACAGGTGCTTGCACTTTTATTAGACAGGAGCTGTTTGAGCTAATCTACTTTTGGCCACCTTCAAATAGCCGTACATATTTAGGAATTCACTTTCACCTGCGAAACGCAATTTGAGTGAACCTGCTGCCTCTTGGATATAAGGTCTTAGGGCAGATGCACCTCCCCCTATGACGTAGAAGCACTGAATGTCCGGGTATTTGCGCCAACGCTTCTTGATCATTTCGATCATTCGCAAAGCAGCGCGCCGAAAATGCTGATCCACGATCGGCCGAATGTCCACTTGCCCTTCACCAAGCAATTGGATCGTGAAATTCCGATTCTTAATGCGCTGCACCAGTTTCGCACGGCTTGGAAACATATAGCCATAAGCATCTTCCACATCGCGAATAACCGCATCAAGATACGTCGCGATGCCAATTTGCTCGCCATGGCTGAAATGATTATCAATCGCCATGCGTTTGATGACAGGAAAGTCAGTGGTGAGCGCGCCAATTTCGCATACGCCGATACAACCGTTGTAAATTTCTTCGTCCTTCACTTGCAGGCTGTCATGCGTAGCCAAATGGAAAATAGCTGCGGCGCCTTCAATGGATACCGCTACCTTGCGGATGGACACTTTGATCTTGCGGTTATGTAATTGCGGTGTGGATAGAAACGTCACTTCATGCTCGCCAAGCAATCTTTGCTCGAATTGTTGATTGTACTTCGCGAATGCGCGGACGGGCAGACCCGTTCCCAGCGTATACTCGACTTCGTCCACACTGCCATATCCAGTGTTAAAAGCTTGATTCGTAAGACCTTGATAAGCCAGCGCCGTTAGCGCCACAATCAGGGATTGATCCGAAATCGCTTTATTATCGGTGTCTTCAAGTTCTTGGTTATCTTCGTGCTCCAGCGCGAGCTGACCGACGAAATAACGCTGATTTCTTTGTGAAAGAGAGGGACTGTAAATCATGACGTCTAGCGCTTTCCACGGGGAATCTTCTTCCTGCAACATATGCCTTTCGTAACCTGGCGCTATAATATTCGGGATGACTAACGGTTCCTTGGAACCATCCAGAACCAGCTTAATGCTGTCGTTACCAATATCAATACCTGCAAGCTTAATCATGATTGCCTCCACTCCAAATCTGCTGACTTTCCTGTAATTGTTAAGAAGATTCGATTATATCTGACACTATTCCTTCCTACTTTCGACTCATTTTGACTAGGACTACTAGGTATTAGGAAGGTTTTTATCGGATAATGACGAATGATGTTGTTAGAAACTATTTACCAAATTCAACCACGACAAGGAGACAAATTTGCCTTTATGAAGCTCAAATGGAAGCCCAAAAAACTGACGCTGGTCATCATACCCGATGCTAATCAATCGGTCGTCAGGTTTCGAGTACCCCATTTATTCGCTTACATCGCCGCAGCATGCTTCACTTTGCTGCTCCTTATTACACTTATTACATATGCTTTGCACGCACAAACCTCCAAAAAAGCCAATGCGCTGCAGGCTAAACTAAGTGGGGCGAACCAGCAATGGAACGCTACATTGACGTCCAAAGACAAGGCAATTGAAGAACTGCAAAATGAAGTGATTCAATTGTCCCAGCAAGCGGAGCAGATGAAAACAGAAGTCGAGGAAATGAAAAAATTTGAAAATGATCTCAAATCCATTGCCGGAATCGATGCAAACACTGAAGGCAAAGCCCTTGCCAGCGCATCATCTAACACGCAAGACAAACCCGCGGAGGAACAATCGTCCGTCGCGATCAGCGGAATAGGCGGAAGTCCTAATCCAGCTTCACAGGAAGCTATTATGAAGCTTGGCGAGCAGACTTTAGCTTCTTTTACCGCTCTTACCAGCGAAGTGAAAGAGCTGCAAACCAGCTTAACCGAAACAAAGCAAAAGGTTGCCGATAAACAGCACCTGCTCGCCATCACACCAACGCTGTTTCCGACGAATATCAAGGTCGTCACCTCGACGTTTGGTTACCGAACCGACCCCTTTACGCATCGCCCGAGCTTTCACTCCGGCATTGATTTCGGGGCCAGGGAAAATGATGCCGTCTACGCCACCGCTGACGGAAAGGTCGTCAGTACCGGGAAGGATATTTACCACGGCAATAACATCGTCATCGAGCATTCCAAGGGCTTGCGCACTTGGTATATGCATTTAAATAAAATCCTCGTCAATAACGGGGACAATGTGGTCAAAGGTAGTACCATAGGCCTAGTAGGCTCCACAGGGCGAAGCACTGGCGCCCATCTTCATTATGAAGTGCTTAAAAACGGGGAAAGCATTGATCCTAAACCTTATCTCAAAGCGAATCGAAAGGATGACTAGATACCATGTTTAAAGCTAAGAAAAACCTCATGAATATGAATCCGAATACGACCGATACGTTGATCGGAGAAGGCACCACCTTTGAAGGCCGAATTAAGTCCGAAGCCAGCATTCGCATTGAAGGCGGCATCACAGGGGATATCGAATGTGCCGGGGACGTCATCATCGGGGAGCGCGGTATAGTGAAATCCAATATTTCCGCCAGAGATGTCATTCTTGCAGGCAATGTTCATGGCAACGTCATCACCAAGGGCAAGCTGACGATTACGTCAACGGGCTCGCTGCAAGGTAATATTAGCGCAGCTTCCTTTATCATCGAAGAAGGCGGTCTCTTCCAAGGAAACAGCAAAATGGAGACAGCATCCGTTCCCGCTGCATCTCAGCCAAAAGGCGATCTGGATAACGGCAATCAGCCTGTACCCGCAGCAAATAGTCCTTATAAAGGCAATACCATTGCTATGTAAGAACTGGCGTCATCAAGGCTATCCTAGGAGATGCGATTGGAGCATGGTATAATAGTTGGAAATTCAATTCATTTCTAACTGATGCAGGAGACAGCGCCTATGAAAGAACAATCGATACTTTTTGATCTTGATGATACGTTAGTGCATTGCAATAAATATTTTGATGTCGTCATTGACCAGTTCGTCGATCTCATGCTTACCTGGTTTTCCGGGCATGGGCTTCACGCACAGGATATTAAACAAAAGCAGCTCCAAATCGATCTCGCCGGCATCCACATCCACGGCTTTATGCCGGAACGGTTTCCCAAATCGTTTGTTGAAACGTATCAATGGTTCAGCGAGCATTTTAACAGGAAAATGAGTGCCAAAGAGGAATCATGGCTGATGCAATTGGGCCATACGGTGTACGAGTACACCGTCGAGCCTTATCCGCAAATGAATGAAACACTGGAGCAGCTGCAGCAAGCTGGGCATCGTTTATTTCTGTACACAGGCGGCGAAGCTTCGATTCAAATGAAAAAGGTGAAAGATTTGAGCTTAGACACCTATTTTCATGACCGAATCTTTGTTACGGTGCATAAGACCAGAGAATTCATGGAAACGATCATGCATGAACAAGGCTTTGACCGCAAACATACGTGGATGATCGGCAATTCGGTCAAAACGGATGTACTGCCTGCCCTTCATGCCGGCATCCACTCCATTCATATTCCTGTCGAGCAGGACTGGGCCTACAATACAGGAACGATTGATATCGCGCCTCAAGGTGCGTTCTATCAGCTTAATTCCCTGCAGGAAGTTCCTGCTGCCATTCAGTCTTATATTAAGAAGTAAAAATAAGCAGACACGAAAAGACGATTCCAAAGGTATAACTCACCTTAAGAATCGTCTTTTTGTGTCTTTGGAGCCTACGCGGCCACATCGCGTCTGCGGAATATTTCCCAGGAAAGGATATTGAATAGCAGGAAGTAGAAAACGAGCACGGCAATCGAGAACCCAAGGGACATTCCTTCCGCAATCGGCTGACCCTCCAAATAGGGCGTGAGATCCGTATTGGCGAACAAGAAGTATTTACCCCAGCTGTATCTTAGAAGCAGCATGGCGATTACCTGCCCCGCAAACATAATAAAGATACTGAGACCGATGGCCAAGGAGGAGCTGCGGAATACCGTTGAGATCATAAAGGCGAGCGTCACGATCATCACGAGTTCTATCAGCTTCAGTCCGTATGTGGCGAACGTATAGACCAGCATGCTCCCTTCATGAACTTGCCCCGCCGCATCCACGGTCAAGTGCGGTAGACTAATATTTTGAAAGCCATATAAGAAGCCATTTACAATGATGGCCGTGATAAACATCACGATTAACAAAGTGGCAGCGAACAGAAGCGTTGTTACATACTTGGCTAAAAGAATCTTAGCGCGGCTGGCTGGGCGAATCAATAGCAGCTTAATCGTCCCCCAGGTGAACTCGCCAGCCACCATATCACCCGCAATGATGACGGTAAACAGGGTCACTAAAACAATTAGTCCCGATGCGCGCAATGCTCCGCCCCAGAGGGTATTATCGGCAGGCGGGTAATCATGGTCCAGCATATACTGCTGAAGCACCATGTCTTCCTTCATCTTCTGTTTAAATTTATCCGGTAAGTCGGTACTTTCCAACTCTTTCTTGTTATGCTCGATCGTATCGGCTGCCCGGGCCTTCCAGTTATCGTTGGCATCCGTTCCCGGATGTGACACAAGCGCAGCCATAACCACAATAATGATCAACAGCAGGGCCAGAATCCATGTGCGCAGCCTGCGATAAATTTTCATCTGTTCATTTTGAATTAAATTAAGCAATCGGGTCACTTCCCGTCATCTCTAAGAATTGATCTTCCAACGACTTGGTGGCTGCTCGAATTCCGTAAACCGCAATCCCTGCCTCAACAAATCGTCTATTCCATAAGGCGGTTTCTTCCCTATCCAGCATCAGGATGAGATCCTTGCCTGCCACTTCGGCTTCAGTGGAGTGAGCTGCCGCCAAAGCCAATGCCTGATCCAGCGACGCCACTTCAAAAGCAACATGAAGCTTGCCATCCGACCTAGCATACTCATTGATCAGTCTAACGTCTACCAGCTTCCCGTTCTGGATAATCGCAACCCGATCGCACATCAGTTCCATCTCCGAAAGTAAATGGCTGGACACAATGACGGATATGCCATCCTCACGTGTCAGCTTGCGCAAATGATCGCGCAGCTCGCGAATGCCGGCTGGATCCAATCCGTTCGTAGGCTCGTCCAGAATGAGCACATCCGGCTTATGCAGCAAAGCCTGCGCGATCCCCAACCTTTGGCGCATGCCCAAGGAGTACGTTTTCACCTTGTCATAAATGCGATTTTCCATGCCCACAAGCGCTATGACCTCTTCAATACGGTCCTCGCCAATACCCGGAAACATTCTGGCGTAATGAACCAAATTGTGGTACCCGCTCAGAAATTTATACATCTCCGGATTTTCTACAATGGCCCCGACATGACGAATCGCTTGCTCAAAATGGGTCCGAATCGAATACCCGCCAATCCGGATATCCCCTTCCGTGATCGACATGAGTCCGACCATCATGCGGATGGTTGTCGTTTTGCCCGCCCCATTGGGGCCGAGAAATCCAAAAACCTCGCCTCGCGGGACGTCGAAGGTTAACTGATCAATAATCGTTTTCGCACCGATTCGTTTCGTAATCCGCTCAATTTGTATAATCGGGGATTGGTCATCCACTGCTGCCGTCATCTTTCATCACTCCCTAACGCTGTAAGTCATAAGAGTCATACACAATGCTGCTGACAATATGACTGCGCTCACTATGGTTTTTTCAAACAATTATGTACAATGTTCTTATACGAGTTTACCTAAAAGGAGTTCCTCTATGATTCAAAAAAGACCGTGGCATGGCGTGGAGTGGTCCTTATTTATCGTTTTGACCGGCTCTGTGCTGCTTGGCCTGCTCTACGCGCTGCTCCATATGAATGAAAATGAGCTCGGTAACATTTTTCTAACGATCGCTGCCCTGCTTCTTTCTTATGGCGTTCCTTTTCTTTTCTGGAGACCTAACTATATCAATACGACCTGCTACCCGATTTCTGTCCTCCTCACAGGCATTCCGCTACAAATCTATCTATCATGGATGCAGGAAGATGCATACCTTACTATTAATTGCCCATTAATGGTCATTGGATTCCTTACCGATCGAAAAAATGCTTGGTGGGCCGTTCCCATTTCGTTGGTCGTGATGCCTGTCGCCTATTTCTTGATCCTTCACCGGGGGATGGGGGTTGGCGAATTGTTTAGCATTATCCTAAATGGGGTGCTCTTCTTCGCCATCGGGCTCAGCTTGCAGAGGGTTGTGACCTCCAACGAAAAAACGGAGAAGCTGCTGGCGGAGAATCAACGTCAATACTATTTGATCCATGAGCAAAATAACGCGCTAGAGCAATACGCCAACCAAATCGAACAGTTGACGCTGCTCGAGGAACGCAACCGGATGGCGCGCGAGCTGCATGATACTGTTGGACATACGTTTACTTCCGTCATTATGGGCATGGACGCTGTTTCCTATCTGATTGAAGCCGCCCCTGACAAAGCCAAAGAAAAACTGGACGTCCTGCGGGGCGTAACTCGCAACGGCTTGGAAGAAGTACGGCGCAGCATTCATCAAATGGTGCCCAAAGAGGGCGATATGCTGCTCTCGCAGCAATTAACAAGACTCGCCAACGAGTTCGCCCTGCATACCGGTACCCAAATACGCTTTACGACCGTAGGCGAGGAATTTGAAATTCCGAAACAAACCAAACTCTCTCTCATACGCTGCCTGCAGGAATCATTAACGAATGCCAAGCGGCATGGCCGAGCCACTTCTGTCGATATCACGCTAAGCTATACCGGTGATCGGGTAGGCATCCGCATTGAGGATGATGGCGTCGGAACAGAGCAGCTCAAAGTCGGCTTCGGCATCAATGCGATGCAAGAGCGGATCTTTGCGCTCCAGGGTACCTTGCAGGTTAGCTCAGCCGTCGGTCAGGGGACTGTTGTAGAGTGCTCCATTCCCGCTAAGCGCTGGGTGGTACAATAACTATGTAGATAATACAACATTAGCAAGCAACGGGTGGTACAATGAACATATAGATACCACAACATTAGCAAGCAACGCTTAGGAGGAATTCCGCATGAACCCAACTCCGTTGAAACTTCTCCTGGTCGATGATCAGGATTTAATACGAGAAAGCCTGCATATCGTACTCGGGATGGACCCGGACATTGAAGTCGTGGGCTTGGCCGAGAACGGCCACATCGCAATCCAACAATGCGAACAACATTGCCCTGATGTAGTCCTGATGGACATTCACATGCCCGTTATGGACGGGGTCGAAGCAACCCGTAAGATCAAAACGGCATGGCCGCAAATACGCGTCATTATCCTGACCACCTTTCAGGATATCACTTATGTTGTTGACGCCTTGGGAGCGGGAGCCGAAGGTTATCTGCTCAAGGCCATTCATCCGAAGGATTTGGCCGCCGGCATTAAATGGGTGCACCAAGGCGGCACCCTCATCCCCCAGGACATCGCGCGAATGCTTGTCCAGCAAGCCAAGGGCGCTGCTGACCCTGCCACTCGCGATTCCGATGTGTCTCGGCATGCCGGCGAGGAACTGCCTGCCCGCACAGACGCTTACGGACTGAGCGAGCGCGAGGTACAGGTGCTTCACTGCATCGCCGATGGCTTGAACAACAAGGAGATCGCCGAGAAGCTTTTTTTGTCCGAAGGTACGGTGAAAAACTACATTTCCAGCATTTACTCCAAAATGGACGTTCGCGACCGTGTGCAAGCCTCCAAAAAAGCGCATGAGGAAGGGATGCTGTAGATCTAAGCGCAGTGCGAAACGATAACAAAAACAGCGATACAAGTTCTATACTTGTACCGCTGTTTTTGTGCTGCTCGCTTTCGGGGCAGCATACCCTATGTGCCAAATCCGCGCCTTCGCTGCTGCAACCATCGTTCTTGCCGATAAAGGAACTACAGGACTTTATTTTGGAAAAACCAGCCATGCTCGCGTTCCAAGGGGAACTACAGGGCCTTATTTGCCCTCGGATAGCTATAATTAGCCGATTAGCATCAGAATAGCGGATCCTAGTTCCCAATCACCTTCCAAATGGCTGTTTTGGGGGCAAATAGCGGACCGTCGTTCCCCCGACGCAAGTCGCGCAGCTTTGACTATTCGAAAAGCCTCTCGAGGAAGCCTTTTTTTCTTTTCCGGATTTTACGGTAACTTTTCACTCGGGAATACATGGGCTGCGGCTCTTCCGCCTGTGCCGGTCCTTCCGAATAAAGCGTCAACATGTTTGAAGAAGCCTCTTGTGCTTCCTTCAACTCTATTCGTTCTACAGCTACCGGAACATCCTGCCTGGCCGTAACTCGATGTACAATCTGCTCATAGAGTTTGTTTTCCATTTGATACTTCATCTGCCGCAGCATCTGGTCCTGCTGCTTATCATGGAGTTCAAGGTGCTCATGAAGCTGAGCTTGCAGATCAGCCACCTGCCGCGCGAGCAGCCGGACTGCTTTTTGCAGAGCATTCACATGCCGTTCCCCAAGCGGTTCATCTGCGTCAAACTCAAGAGAGTCCTCGCCATTTTCTGCTAACAGCACACTCAGCTCTGCCGGCGTCATGAGATTCTCTTTCTTCATGTGCACCCTCCATTTCCGTTTCGTACAGCCTAGTTCAATGCTGCTTACTTCATCCTATTGTACATGAAGTTGAGGAAATGTTCACGTTTATCTGTTCCAGTAAAGATGTTTCATCGTCCAAAGATTGTGTTGGCTCATTCGCCATGATAAGTTTTTTGACAACCGTCCTTCTACACACAGACCTTCAGCTGAGTAAATTCTTCATCCCCCATTGACTTCCAAACACGCATCTACTATCCTTGGGCTTACTGAACCAATGAATCTACCAAGGATAAACGACTTCGTCGCCCTTTAGGACGAGCGTGTTTTCAAGGTAGATGCGAAGCAAAGTATAAAGCTTATACTTACTTATCTACTAAAGAAGGAGCAAACTTCTATGCAAATCGAAGCTCCGATTCCCAAAAAGCCACGCATGTTCGACCAGTTTCTGATTCCTTTCGTTAAGTCGCGTGCCTTCCCCTATTTATGGCTCAGCCAGCTTATTTCCATGCTCGGGGGCTCCGTTACAACCGTCATTTTACCAATGGTCGTTTATTCGCTCACAGGGTCAACAACGATGATGGGGCTGGTCATGACTGCCTATATGCTGCCTTATGTCCTCATGCTCCCCCTGTCGGGATGGATTGTTGATCGATATGATCGAGTGAAGATCATGATGCTTTCCGATCTCGTCCGCTTCATCGTCATGCTGGCTATTGCAGCGTTTATTTTCTCAGACACCTTGTCCATCCACATGCTTTTCGGATTAGTAGGTATCTACGGCCTCATGGAAGGGCTTTTTCATCCTGCCTATTCAGCAGTACGCGCAACCGTATTCACTCCGGACATTCGCAATGCCGCCAACGCGCTTACGCAAATGAGCAATCAAGGCGTTAGGATTATTGGCCCCGTCTTAGGCGGGATCATTGTTTCTTCTGTATCCGCCAGCTACGGATTCAGCTTAGATGCGTTAACGTATCTAATTTCCTATCTATGCCTACTGCTGCTCGTAAAAAAATCACTATACGCAAGCAGTAAAGCTGAACCGGCCAAAGCTAATGGTGAGAGTAGAGCTGCGGTTCATGCCGATGCAAATCATACAAATGCCAAATCCACCTTCTCGTGGAAGCGCGAGTTTCTAGAGGGCATTAAGATCCTTAAAGGTCACCCTTGGCTTTGGATCACGATTCTGGCCTTCTGTTTCATTAATATTTGCTACAACGGCATTATTGTCATTCTGGTCCCTTGGCTGTTCAAAGTACATTTGGGGCTCGATCCATTGATGTACGGGATTGGGATTACTTGCTCAGGTGCAGGAGCTATTGCAGCCGCCATTATCTTTGGTTCCAAAACGAAATGGCATCACCGTGGAATATTTGCCTATGGCGCTGTGATTCTAAGCGGGGCTGCACTGCTGGTGATGCCTTTTACAACGGAGCCGATCCCGCTCTGCCTACTCATGGCCGTTGAAGGCTTTGGGCTCATGATCTTCGGGCTCATCTGGGAGACCAGCTTGCAGGAGCTTGTACCTCCGGAAGCTTTTGGACGGGTGGTCAGTCTGGATTTATTGGGCTCTTTTGCCTTACTGCCGCTGAGCTACTTCCTTGTGGGCTGGATTGCCGATCAAATCGGAGGCGTGATCACCATCACGATATTTGCTTCAATCGGCCTGGCCATTGTCGGCAGTGTGCTTTGTGTGCCGGCCATTCGCCGGTTTCAGTAGGAACAGACAGCATAAAGTGCAGGTCTTTGAGCCAAACAAGCCATCGACTGTGTTTGGATATGTTTGAGGTCATTTCAAGGCATATAACGAACGTGAGTGCGTTACATCCAAAAAAGGCAGAGCCCCCAACCCAAGGGACTCTGCCTTTCATTGCCTTTTCACTGCCTTTTCCCTACAACCTATGGCAAATTCGATGACCCCATCAAATAACGGTCAACCTCACGAGCCACCGCGCGCCCCTCGTTGATCGCCCAGACAACAAGGCTTTGCCCGCGACGCATGTCTCCAGCGGCAAATACGCCTTCGACACTCGTCGCAAACTTGCCGTACTCCGCTTTCGCGTTGGAGCGCTCGTCTTTGACGACGCCGAGCTGATCCAGCACCGTGTTCTCCGGTCCTGTGAAGCCCATCGCGATCAGCACCAACTGCGCCGGATACACTTTCTCGCTGCCCGGCACTTCCACAGGGACGAACGCACCTTTCTCGTTCTTCTGCCACTCGATCAGCACCGTGTGCAGCTCTTTCAAGTTGCCGTGCTCATCCCCTACGAATTTCTTCGTGTTGATTAAGTACTGGCGCGGATCCTCGCCTTGAACTGCCGCTGCCTCTTGCTGGCCGTAGTCTACTTTGAGAACTTTCGGCCACTCCGGCCAAGGATTGTTCGCCGGTCGCGTCTCCGGGGACTTCGGCATGATCTCGAACTGCGTCACGCTTTTGCACTTGTGGCGCAAAGAAGTGCCCACACAGTCCGTTCCCGTATCGCCGCCACCGATTACGATAACGTCTTTGCCTTCCGCGGAGATAAATTCACCGTCGGCATGTTCGGAATCCAGCAAGCTTTTCGTGTTCTTGCTGAGGAATTCCATCGCCAGGTGAACACCGCCCAGCTCGCGGCCTTCAATCGGAAGGTCGCGACCCTTGGTGGCTCCGCCGCACAGCACGATGGCATCGAACTCCTCTTGAAGCTTCTCAATCGGATAGTTCACACCGACGTGAGCGCCGGTAATGAATGTGACCCCTTCCGCTTCAAGCAGATCTACACGGCGCTGGACGTACTTTTTGTCCAGCTTCATGTTCGGGATGCCGTACATAAGCAGGCCACCTACGCGGTCCGCGCGCTCGAACACGGTAACCCAGTGCCCGGCCTTGTTCAGCTGCGCTGCGGCAGCGAGTCCGGATGGACCCGAGCCTACAACGGCAACCTTTTTCCCTGTGCGCACTTCCGGCGGCTCCGGTCTGATCCAGCCTTCGGCAAAGCCTTTATCAATAATGGCTTTCTCGATGCTTTTGATCGTGACAGGCGTGTCTTTGAGACCCACTGTACAGGAACCTTCACATGGCGCTGGGCAAACACGGCCTGTAAATTCAGGGAAGTTATTCGTCTTATGCAGACGGTCCAGAGCCTCCCTCCATTGCCCGCGATACACCAAATCATTCCATTCCGGAATAAGATTGTTGACCGGACAGCCTGCTGCCATACCGCTGATCAAAGCCCCTGTGTGGCAAAACGGAATGCCGCAATCCATACATCTTGAACCTTGCGTCTGCAATTTATCATCCGTGAGCGGCGTCGCAAACTCTTTCCAATGGCCAATTCGGACCAATGGAGCGGCTTCGGTTGCCACTTCACGGCGATGCTCTATAAAACCGGTTGGTTTACCCATGAACGTTTAGTCCCTCCTAAGAGTTTTGCTTCAGCAAAACTTACGTCGTAAGCCTCTGCTCTGATTCGTTAGTTTCCACCGACACGGGAAACATCCCGCATGTTCGCCTCGAAAGCAACCATAATCGCTTCCTGCTGGCCCAGCCCGGAGCGTTTCACCTTCTCGATGGCATCAAACATCCGCTTGTAGTCCTTCGGTATGACCTTTACGAACTTCCAAACGTATTCATCCCAGTGCTGTATGACGCGGTGGGCAACGCTGCTATCCGTAAATGTAGCATGATGCTGAATCATCGTTTTCAGTTCGTTCATTTCAAATACTTCCTCAACCTGCTCAAGATGAATCATCTCTTTGTTCACCTTGTCGGCAAAATCGCCTTTCTCATCAAGGACATAGGCAATTCCGCCTGACATCCCGGCAGCAAAGTTGCGGCCTGTCGATCCTAGAACAACGACGCGACCGCCTGTCATGTATTCACAACCATGGTCGCCCACGCCTTCGACAACTGCGCGCACGCCGCTGTTTCTTACACAGAAGCGTTCGCCAGCAATGCCTCGAATGTAAGCATCGCCATCCGTAGCGCCGTAGAAAGCCGTATTCCCGATGATCACATTCTCTTCTGGCACAAAAGAGGACTGGGCAGGCGGGAAAATGGCCAGCTTACCGCCGGATAACCCTTTACCCACATAGTCGTTGGCGTCGCCTTCCAGCGAGAGCGTAATCCCCTTAGGCACGAAAGCGCCGAAGCTTTGGCCGGCCGAGCCGTTAAAGTGAAGGCGGATCGTATCGTGAGGCAAGCCCTCGACGCCATGACGGCGAGTGACTTCACTGCCCACAATCGTTCCGACAACACGATTCGTGTTTGCGATCGGCAAGATCGCATGTACATGCTCTTTGCGTTCGATCGCAGGCTCGCAAATATCGAGCAGCTTCGAAACGTCCAGCGAGCGGTCCAAGCCGTGATCCTGAGCCATTTGGCAGAAGCGGCCCACGTCCTCGCCGACATCCGGCTGGTGCAGAAGCGGCGACAAATCAACGCCTTTGGCTTTCCAGTGCGCTACGGCTTGCTTCGACTCAAGCACATCCGTACGGCCAACCATTTCCTCAATGGTACGGAAGCCAAGCTCCGCCATCAGCTCGCGCACATCCTGCGCGATGAAGGTCATGAAATTCACGACATGCTGCGGATCGCCGGCAAATTTCTTGCGCAGCTCCGGATTTTGCGTAGCCACCCCAACCGGACATGTATCCAGATGGCACACGCGCATCATGACGCAGCCAATTGTAATGAGCGGAGTCGTCGCGAAGCCGAACTCCTCGGCACCGAGCAGCGCAGCCACGACAACGTCGCGCCCTGTCATCAGCTTGCCGTCCGTCTCGACGGTGATACGGCTGCGCAGGTTATTGAGCACGAGTGTCTGATGCGTTTCCGCCAGACCGAGCTCCCAAGGTAGTCCCGCGTGACGAATACTCGTCTGCGGTGACGCGCCCGTTCCTCCGTCGTAGCCGGAAATAAGGACGACGTCCGCCTTCCCTTTGGCTACGCCGGCAGCGATGGTGCCAACGCCGACCTCGGATACCAGCTTCACGCTGATACGTGCGCGCGGATTGGCATTCTTGAGATCGTGGATCAGCTCTGCGAGATCCTCGATCGAATAAATGTCGTGATGCGGCGGCGGCGAAATCAAACCTACGCCTGGCGTAACGCCCCGAACCTCGGCCACCCAAGGGTACACCTTGGTACCCGGGAGCTGACCGCCCTCGCCGGGCTTCGCGCCCTGCGCCATCTTGATCTGAATCTCGTCCGCGTTGACGAGATAATGGCTCGTGACGCCGAAGCGGCCGGACGCCACCTGCTTGATCGCGCTGCGGCGCAGGTCGCCGTTCGCATCCGGCGTGAAGCGCTCCGGATGCTCGCCTCCCTCGCCGGTGTTGCTCTTGCCGCCGATGCGGTTCATCGCAATCGCAATCGTCTCATGCGCTTCTTTGGAGATAGAGCCATAGGACATGGCTCCCGTCTTGAAGCGCCTAAAAATCGACTCGATCGGCTCCACCTCTTCGATCGGGATCGGCTGACGGCCTTCCTTGAAGGTCAGAAGCCCGCGCAGCGCCATATATTTCTCATCTTCGCGCTTGATGAGCTTAGAGAAATTCTTATACATCGCGTAGTTGTTCGTACGAACCGCCGATTGAAGGGCATGCACCGTTTCCGGCGTGTAGAGATGATCTTCTCCATCCCGGCGCCACTGCAAGTCACCGCCCGTATCGAGCACCTTATCGCGCCCCTCTTGCTCAGAGAAAGCGCGGGTGTGGCGAAGCACCGCTTCCTTAGCCACAACCTCGATGCCTATGCCGCCAACAGGCGTATACGTCCATGTAAAATACGTATCGACCAGCTCTTGGCTGAGGCCGATCGCTTCGAAAATTTGCGCCCCACGATAGCTTTGAATCGTGGAAATGCCCATTTTCGCCAAAACTTTCACGACGCCCTTCGTCACTGCCTTGATGTAATTATAGGTAGCTTTATCATGATCAACGCCGGTAAGCTGATTGCGTCTAATCATGTCATCTAATGTTTCGAGCGCCAGATACGGATTGATCGCGCCTGCGCCATAGCCAAGCAGTAAAGCAAAATGATGCACTTCACGCGGTTCCCCGGACTCGACAAGCAAGCTCACTTTGGTCCGTGTGCCTTGGCGAATCAAATGGTGATGAAGCCCTGACGTCGCTAGCAGCGCTGGAATCGGCGCTTTTGTAACGTCCAAGCCGCGGTCTGACAAAATTAACAAGGAAGCTCCGTCCTGAATCGCCGCATCTGCCGCTGCATAGAGAGCTTGCATCGCATCTTCCAGTCCCGCCGTACCTTGCGAGGCTTCGAAAAGTGTAGGCAAGGTAACCGTTTTGAAGCCCTCACGCTGAATGTGGCGCAGCTTCGCCAGCTCTTCATTTGAGAGGAACGGCGTTTTCAAACGAATTTGGCGGCAGCTGGCCGGTTCAGGACTAATGAGGTTACGCTCTGGCCCGATCGTTGTGCCCTGCGCCGTAATAATTTCTTCGAAGTTCGCATCGATCGGCGGGTTAGTTACCTGCGCGAACAACTGCTTGAAGTAGTTATACAGCAGCTGCGGACGGTCGGACAGCACAGCCAGCGGTGTATCCGTACCCATTGAACCAATGGGGTCCACGCCCGTTTTGGGCATTGGTTCTAGAATTTTGCGCAGCTGCTCAAATGTGTAGCCAAATGCTTGCTGGCGCTGCAATACCGTGTCATGATCGGAACCAAGCACAAGTGGCGCATCGTCCAGATCTTCGAGCGACACAAGATGCTCATTCAGCCAATCGCGATAGGGCTGCTCGCTGGCAATACCGTTCTTTATTTCCTCATCGGTTACAATACGGCCTTCAACGGTATCAACAAGCAGCATTCGTCCTGGTCTGAGGCGGTCTTTGTACAAAATTCGCTCAGGCTCAATATCCAAAACACCAACTTCAGAAGCCAGTACGATCAAATCGTCCGTCGTTACGTAGTAACGCGAAGGACGCAGGCCGTTGCGGTCTAGGATGGCACCGATCTGACTGCCGTCGGTGAAAGCAATTGCAGCAGGTCCATCCCAGGGCTCCATGAGTGTGCTGTGATACTCGTAGAATGCTTTTTTGGTGTCATCCATGGATTCATGCTTGGACCATGGCTCAGGAACCATCATCATCGCCGCATGAGGCAAAGAGCGACCTGAAAGCATCAGGAATTCGAGCGTATTATCAAACATTTGCGAATCAGAGCCATCAGTATCAATAATAGGAAGAATGCGTTTGAAATCTTCGCCAAATAGTTCCGAATCGCACATCGCCTGACGCGCATACATCCAGTTCACATTTCCCCGCAGCGTATTGATTTCGCCGTTATGAATGAGATAGCGGTATGGATGCGCACGCTCCCAGCTTGGGAATGTATTCGTACTGAAACGGGAGTGAACGAGTGCAAGCGCAGACTCCACCTTAGCGTCTTGTAATTCAACGTAATATGCGTCGACCTGCTCAGGCGTCAACATCCCTTTATAAACAATTGTTCTGCTAGACAAGCTAGAATAGTAAAATTGGGTGTCATGAAGCGACGCTTTGATAGCGTTTTCAGATAGTTTACGTATAACATACAGCTTCCGTTCAAAATCGAGATTGCTCGCCACACCCGCGCTTTCTCCAATAAATACTTGGCGTACGAAAGGTTCTGCCGATTTCGCGGATTCTCCAAGTGAGCTGTTATCTGTAGGAACAGTTCGCCAACCTAAGAATTGCTGCCCTTCCTCGCTAACAATGCGCTCAATGATTTTCTCGCATGCTTGGCGCGCCTCCAAATCCTGAGGCAAATAGACCATACCCACACCATAGTGCCCTGCTGCAGGAAGCTTGATGTTCTCCTCCGCACAAGCAACTTGGAGATACGTATCCGGAATTTGCATCAAAATGCCCGCTCCGTCGCCCGTGTTCTGCTCACTGCCTTGACCACCGCGATGATCTAAATTGCAAAGTACACGAAGCGCTTGCTTGACGATTTCATGCGATTTCACGCCTTTAATATTCGCTACAAAGCCAATACCGCAGGCATCACGCTCGAACTGAGGATCGTACAATCCTTGTTTGGGAGGTAACCCGTTTTTGGTCATGTTGTGCAACCTTTCTTTTCTGGTTTTTGGACTCACTTTGTCCAATGTACGCTTTAAAGTATTAAATTGTCGAAACGTGGTGACTCGTATTTCATCCAATATATTGAATAGTGTAAATTGGTGAAATAGTCTCAATATTTTTTATATTATATTAACACCAGAAATAGTATAGTTCAATTAAAATGTAAAGGTTTTCATTTTAATATTTTTATAAGATAGCCCTAAAAAATGGATTTGGAAGAGAAAGATCCGCCGCAGCCGTTCTGTGCATGGCTGTTCGGGTTGTCAGGCATGTTTTACGATGCTTTTTCATACGCTCATGATAGCGAACTTTCTATGTTTCATGCTATGATAGCTAATGCGCTGCAATGAAACATACATCCAGATTTCACAGCCTAGGAGGAACGCTGCTTTGAGTCTACAGCATACTTTTTCGACTGGGATGATTCGGGAGCCCTTATATAAGTGGCACATACAAGCCCACCCGGTTGAAGTCCAGCTTTTCCGAGCGCAGCCGGTTCGACGCTTGAAGTTCTTGCATCATTTCGGAGCTTCTGCGCTTTTTTCGCCAATGACCCATTCACGGTTCGAGCATACGGTCGGTGTATGGTCTTTAATGGCCCATTTTTGTCCGGACGAGCCCTTGCTTCGCATCGCTGCACTTTTACATGACATCGGGCATTTGCCCTTTTCCCACGCGGTGGAAAGAACTCTCGGCTATGACCACCATATGCATACGGAGAGATTGATTCTTGGCGGAACGATTGCCGACATTCTGACCGAGCATGGTATTTCCCCGACAGCGATCGTGTCCATATTGAAACAGGACAGCCCTCTAACGAATAAAACGTCCTTGATGGGTCTAGATCATTTGGACAGTTTCCTGCGAGATACCTACTATGCGGGTCAGCAGCTGCTGCCGCCATCCGAGCTTGTCCGAAAGCTCCGCCTTCGCGGGAATTATATAGAAACAGATGAAGAAACAGCGGCGGCCCTCATTCATGCGGTCGTGGAAGACCACCGTATTTTCCTTAGTCCCCCGTTTCTCGCCATGGATGCGCTGCTGGCCAAAGCGGTTGCTCATCACTGCGAGTCAAACCCGGGTATGAAGGAGCGTCTTCCCTCTTTATTGGATCATGAGCTCATTCAAGAGCTGCTGCAAAGCACGAACCCAATTGCCAGAGACACAATGAATGTCTTGATGTACGAGCCCCATCGCATTCAAATTACGGAAGAGCCGGTTAAGGGCAGTATTGAAGTGAACATTCGTAAAATATACAAAAAGCAGCCGTTAATTGGTGATAAACCCGCTTCCGAAACTAGCTTCCAAGCTGCCGTGAAATTAGAAGAGCTCAATTCCCTGACAGCTACTTATTTTTTTAACCTATAATCTTAATCTTCAGAGGGGACTGGCCCAGCTTGGCAAAATTATATTTCCGTTATGGCACGATGAACAGCGGCAAATCCATTGAAGTACTGCGCGTAGCGCATAATTATGAAGAACAAGGAAAAAAAGTTCTCCTCTTAACCTCTGTCGTAGATGACCGTTTTGGCGTCGGTAAAGTCGTATCCCGAATCGGTATGCAAAAGAATGCCATCGTTGTAGACGACACACTAGATATGGTTGAACTGGCGAAAAATGAGCTTCCCAACTGCATTCTTGTGGACGAGGCGCAATTTTTGACCAAACATCAGGTCGCACAGTTGATCGAGATTGTCGATGATTTGAACATTCCGGTTATCGCGTACGGGTTGCGCGCGGATTTCATGGGTCAACTTTTTGAAGGAAGCACGGCACTGATTGCCGCCGCGGACACGATCGAGGAAATTAAAACGGTCTGCTGGTACTGCGACAAGAAAGCGATCATGAACATGCGCTGTAAGGATGGCGAGCCTATTTTCCACGGAGAACAGATTCAAATCGGCGGGAACGAGAGTTATGTTCCGGTCTGCCGCAAATGCTACGCATCCAAACGTAAAGCCTCCTCAAGCGCTTAACTTGCAGGGCTTCCACCCGCTCGTGGCGTCTAATTTATGGATAGGATTTATATGGTTGACAAAGAAAGGTGAGTTCCTTGCGAAAAAAACGGATTTTGCTTTTATCCGAGGGCTTTGGGAAAGGTCATACACAAGCTGCGCACGCATTATCGGTTGAGCTCCGACAAAACTCATCGGAAATCATTACGCGTGTGATAGAGCTTGGTGCTTTTTTGCATCCTACCCTAGCGCCTTGGATCTTCTCGGCATACCGCCGCACGGTTACTTCACAACCCAAACTCTATGGTATGCTTTACCGTAATCAATATGAAAAGTCACTCAGCCGTGTTGCAGGACTCTTCCTGCACCGCATGTTTTACTCCCAAACCAAGGCGATTATTAAGCAGCTCAAGCCGGATATTATCGTGTGTACGCACCCTTTTCCGAGTATTATTGTGTCTCGCTTAAAGCGTGCAGGCCTCTCGGTGCCTCTCTTCACGGTCATTACCGATTACGACGTACATGGCACTTGGATTGACTCTGCCGTAGACAAGTACCTCGTATCGACTCCTAAGGTACAAGAGCGGCTAATCGCCCGCGGTGTGCCGGAGACGCACATTGAAGTGACAGGGATTCCCGTGCACCCGGATTTCCATCTCGAACATAGCAAAGTCCAGACACGCAAGCAGTTCGGGCTTAACGCCATGCCAACGGTGATGGTGATGGGCGGCGGCTGGGGCGTTTTTAAAAAGGAAGAAAAAGAAGAGCTGTTAACGTATTTGGCCAGCTGGAGCAAGGATATTCAGCTTCTCATCTGTCTGGGGACAAATGAGAAAGCGCGCCAACAGCTATTAGAGGAAGACATTTTCCGGCAGCCGAATATTCATTTGATTGGATACACCAATGAGATTAATAAACTGATGGACATCTCGGATTTATTAATCACCAAGCCGGGTGGAATGACATGCACCGAAGCCATGGCCAAAGGCATTCCAATGCTCTTCTACAGCCCAATTCCGGGTCAGGAAGAAATGAATTGCCAGTATTTTCAAGACCAAGGCTATGGTCAAATGATTACATCGCTTGAAATGGTCGATCACTGGTTCAAGCTGCTGCTTGAGCAATATCCCGAGCTGTCGGAACGCCGCACCTCGATCCGCAAACTTCAGAAATTCGGTGCGCAGGACTGCTCTAGAACGATCATTCAGTATTTAAAGTTATCCGAACAACGCCCCTATCGGCAGGCATCAACAACGACACCGCTCATACAATGGTATTAACCATGTATAGGGCGGTGATTTTTTTTGGACCCCTTAAAACGCTTCGGCAAGCAGATCATCTTCGTTTATCTACTCGCATGGTTCATCGGCAGTCTCTGGATGATGGCTGTGCTCGGCAGCGGGTCTGTTCAAGGTAAGCTGTTAGGCATTGACGTAAGCCAGTTCCATGAGTACGCCAGCTTTGGCTTTGCCGGTGCTTTGGGCGGAGCGTTGTACGGGCTCAGAATGTTCCACGAGCATTATCATGACCTTACCTCACAGTGGATGTACTGGTATTTCATGAGGCCAATCCTCTGCTTTGGCTCTGCTATTATCACTATCGTCCTGTTCGAGAGCGGCATTATGCTGCTGCAGGTCGACGATTCAATGTCTGCACGCATCTCGATCGCTTTTTTGACCGGATACGGCTATGGCAAGTTCATGGAAAAAATTAAGGCGCTCACGACAACCTTCTTTAGTGGCAATGGGAATGGGAATGGGAACGGAAATGGGAATGGGAATGGGAATGGGAATGGGAATGGGAATGGGAATGGGAATGGGAATGGGAACGGAAATGGAAACGGGAATGGAAATGCAAATGGAGGGGAACCGCCGAAATCTTGAATTCCTTTTTTGGTAATTGGAAACGCTACTTATACTAAACCAAATAAGGAGACATCATGAGAATTATTGCAGCTTTGTGTATTTGCATATTTTTGATGCAGCCCGTCGCAGCCAGCGCCGCCCCTAAGAAAGACCGAGCTTATTATGAAACACGGGGAGAAATTGTATGGGAAGTGAATACGGATGAGAAGGTCATTGCGTTAACATTCGATGACGGCCCACACCCCAAGTATACGGATCAAGTTTTGGAGCTGTTGAAGCAGTATGAGGCGAAGGCAACATTCTTCGTTGTGGGCAACAAGATTCAGCTCTACCCCGACGTTCTGGAGCGAACGGCTCGGGAAGGTCACGAGATTGCCAATCATACATACTCCCATGCCTATATAGGGCGAAAAACCAACATCAAGAAGGAGCTGAATACGACCGAAGATCTGATTGTTGCAAAAACCGGACAGCGGTCTCAATTGTTTCGTCCACCCGGAGGCTTCTACAATGACCGCCTTGTGTCGGTCGTCAAGGATGAAGGCTATAAAATGATCATGTGGAGCTGGCAGTTGGATACGAAGGATTGGAATACGCCAGGGGTCAACCGAATTGTGAACAGTGTGCTGAAAAACGCGAAAAACGGGAATATCGTCCTGTTTCATGACTATATTGAAGGACCGACGCAAACCATCCAAGCGTTGAAAATTATTTTGCCTGAATTAAAAAACAGAGGATACAAGCTAATCACTGTCTCGGAGCTACTGAGCTATAATAAGGCTATCCCTGCCAAAATTCATTAAGACAGAACCCGCTTAGCCTTAACAAAGCGATCTTTCCATGTACCATCCAGCTCAGACACGGTAACGCCAATACCCGGGCGGAAAGTATGCAGCATTAGACCGTTGCCCATATAGACCGCCACATGGCCAATCCGTTCGATTCCGTCTTTGTTTTTTCTTTTGGGCGTAGTGAAAAAAACGAGATCGCCCTCGCGCAGTTCGTCGATGGATACCTCTGTCCCATGCTGGCTTTGCTGCCTGGAATCACGCGGCAAGGCCACTTTTTGCGAACCAAACAGGTATTGGAGGAAAGAGGAGCAGTCAAATGAATCGGTTTGGCCTCCCTTTGCTCCGAATACATAGGGAGTCCCAAGGAAGCTCATCCCTTTGACGATGAGCTGATCGGCCTTGCGTTTCCATGTCGCTTCATTGGTATCTGAACCCGCTATCCGTTCATATTGTTCTTTGATTTTCACGATTTCGGCTGAGGGAAGATTCACTTTCTTAACATTCGGAACGGGGTCATCTCCCTCCCGAATCTGCTCTGGTGCTGCCTTAATTACAGAGGGCGTACTGCTAGCCGCAGGCGTAAAGTTCTCTTCTGCTGACGTTGGCGCCGGAGTTGCCGTAGGAGTCACGTCCTCGCTTGGCGCAGCTGCAGGTGGCGAGATGCTGGGAGATGAAGCTTTGGGCGTCGCTGAAGGCTTCGTCCTCGGCTTAGCCGTCACCGCCGGAGTTGCTGCGGTAGGCGCTGGATCGTGCACAGCCTCTATCCTTTCCTCCGTTACCGGCCTTGCCGTTTCCGCCGGTTGCGCCAGCGTCGGATCAACTGTTATCGATTCATTATCGCTCGTATTGGAGTATGCAGCGTTTAGTGCCATGTTCTCCGGATTCTTCACGGTAAAACCTATGAACACGGCAAGTGCGATTACTAGCGTAGAAATCGTATATTTGCGGGCTAGCATGTCTAACCTCCTGTGCAAAATAGCAAGTATACCCATACCATTCTCAGTCCGCCCCCTAAGAAAGGGGGTCGCGCTAAATGGAATTTCATGGGTATAGAAAAAAAGCCTTACCGTCAGCGCTCTGCTTCCGGTAAGGCTTTTTAGTTATTTCGGTGCATCAAAGGCATGCACCTTAGTCCAGTTGACACCACCTGTGCCGGTGGTATACATCACGCTTGGCTGCTCAGTGTCATTCGTGATCAGCCAGCCCTGATTCGCGTCTGCCATGGCCAGCAGCAGCTCGCCGTAGCCGGTGAACGTCTCTTTGCCGTTCACCCAGGTTTTGCCGCCGTCCTTCGTCCATCCGACGGAGTTCGGCTTGTCGCAGCTCGGGCACTGCCCGCCCATAAAAGCTACGTCGGGACTAACGACGTAGAGCGGCCCGGGCTTCGTGCCCGTGTTCTTCGGCCCTGTGTTATCCCCTGCAGGGATACCCGGGGCTGGCCCGCCTCCGGCGGTGCTGTTAGCAAGCACCGTCTGCCAGTTCTTCCCGCCGTCCTTCGTGTGGAACAAGGAATACGAGGTTTGAGTCATCCCCGAGCCGCCGATGAGCTCTACCCAGGCATCGTTCGCTCCGGCAGAACGGATCACTGCGCCCGTGATCGATTCTGCACTTTTGCGGGACATCGCGCTGGTCCAGGTCTTCCCTCCATCCTGCGTTCTCATAATCTGGATGGTGTCTTTTCCCTGCTTTACCGCCCACCCGTTATTGGCATCATGGAAATAGGCATCTCCCGTGATGCCCTCAGGCACAGGCATATTCGTCCACTTCACGCCGCCGTCTACGGTATGGGCGTTCCCGCTGAACGCCTCCCCTTTGGATATAAAATGAAAGAACGCGGCGTTCGGCATTTTACCGACAGATGTCCAGTGCTGGCCTCCATCCTTCGTACTCAACAAGCTGCCTTCACTCCCAACACTTGCCCAAGCTTCTTTCCCATTTAGTGCAAATAATTGTTTAACCTCGCCACTGCCTTCATATTGAATCTGCCACTTCGCACCGCTGTCATCTGTGTGGGCTATCCAACCTTTGCCGCCGATCCAGCCGGATTTGGCATCCGCTAAACGGACAGCCGTTACCCCGGTCATCGCCACTTTCGTCGGTTTATCGCTGGTTCCTGCGACTGGCTTTTCAGATGGAGTCGTCGTCGGTTGTACAGTAGCTTGTGCCGTCGCTGCAGCCGTTGGCTGCGGCGAATCGGAAACACTCACAGCACCGTTCGTCGTTCCGGAAGATTCACATCCTGCAAGCGTCATAATGGCAAGCGCCACAACAGGTACATATTTTTTCAACATCATCTTCTCTCCTTCCGCATCTTATACTGCATCCTTCTACCCTATAGACGTAACTTTTCATTAAAAAGTTGAGCTTGAGAACATGAAGCCTTTTCCCAAATTTAGTATGTCCCATAGAGGACTGATTGTTTTAGGGGCTTCAGGCGAAATAATAAATTAGGCATGACTCATCTTCTTCATGAATACAATCCAATCAAGGAGGGGGACTTTGTTTCGGAAAGGAAGAGGATCGGTTGAGATTCATATGGGGTAAAAAAGAATTCACCTTAATGATCATTCCGGGCGCCAACCGCCGAACCGTAAGATTCAAGCTTCCGCACAGTAGTTTGTATATTGTGCCTAGCGTGATCCTGCTCGTGCTGATTGGTTTTTTTGTCACGATTTACTTAATGAATACCTACTCCCATCAAACGAAAGATAACATGCAGCGTACGTTCGATGGACAAGAACGCCAACTGGTTAATCAAATTACACTTAAAGATAATGAACTGGAGCAGCTTCAAGCTAATTTGATTGACTTATCTCAGCAAGCAGATGAGTTTAAGCTCAAGCTCGAAGAAATTAAGAAACTCGAACATGTCATACAGCTCATGAGCCAATCAGAAGAGCCGAACAGGACAAGCAAAAAGCTGTCCGCCTTAAGTGAGTCGGCGTATGGCTCGGATGTCGGCGGCACCGAGGTCCCCGTCACATCGCAGGAAGTGACCGCGCTTGTCAGCAGCACCAAACAAGGGCTCTCCGCCTTAGTCGGGGATATTAACACTCTGCTCATTAATCTCAGCGAGTCCGAAGCACGCCTGAAGGAAGCCGACTATTTGCGCAGCATTACGCCGACACTTTGGCCTGTCATGACGCACAGCCTCACCTCCGGTTTCGGGGTACGAAGAGATCCGTTTACGGGTAAACCATCGATGCATACGGGACTAGATCTCGACGGTGAAATCAATGATGCCGTTTATGCGACGGCGTCCGGCAAAGTGATCGAAGCCAGCTTCGACAACGAATTCGGCAATCGCATCATTGTCGATCATACGCGCGGGATTCAAACCGGGTATATGCACCTGAATAAAATACTCGTGAAACGCGGAGAATCAGTAACGAAAGGTCAAAAGATCGGCCTACTCGGTTCCACAGGTCGAAGCACGGGCTCCCATCTGCATTACGAAGTACAGAAGAACCGCGTCCCCGTTGACCCGACCCCTTATCTCATAACCAATAGAAAGGATGAACGCTGATGCTTGGAAGCTCTAAATCGAAGCGCATTGATGCAAAAACAACAGACACGTTGATCGGGGGCAGTACCATTTGCGAAGGTAAAATCATGTCCGAAGCCAGCCTTCGGATCGAGGGCCAACTCAATGGCGACATTGAATGCGCAGGCGACATTACGATTGGCGAAAACGCCGTCGTACAGTCCAACATCCAAGCGCGCGATGTCATCATTGCCGGCAAAGTTAAAGGCAACGTCCACACCAAAGGCAAGCTCATCGTAACCAGCTCCGGCGTGCTGGTCGGCAACATTGATGTCCGCTCCTTCATCATTCAGGAGGGCGGAATTTTCCAAGGCAGCAGCGCCATGCAGATCGCCGCGGTGAGCGACAAAGGCGGAAGCAACGGCAAAGTTATCGACGCTAAGGCGCATAAGCAGCAAAAAAACGAGCAGCAGGCAGCTTCGGGCGGGAATTAACAGGGATTGTCCATTTTAGCGCGTGCCAGAGGAACTACAGGGTAACCCATCATACAGGAAAGAGGCTGTCCCTCAGGTGAACTGCCCCCAATTGTTAGACACAACTAACAAGTTGGGGGCAGTTCACTACGGAGACAGCCTCTTCGTATGATTAGGTCAACCAGGGATTAATGGTTAGCCTTCTATAATGAATCCAGATTTCTCTCCAGCTCCAACAAATGGGCTAAGCTAATCGCTAAACTATCCATTGGACTCCCCGGACAGTAGTCCTGCTCAACGGCGAACCATTCAACGCCATTGTGAAGTCCCCACTTCAGAATCGGCGCAAAATCGATGAGCCCCGTACCGATCTCGGCAAAATATTGCCTACCGTCAGAGGTCATATCTTTCAAATGAAGAATCGGCATGCGAAACGCATAATTGCTAATGAAGGACAGAGGATCCTGGCCTGCCTTTTGGACCCAGTACGTATCGATTTCCGGGTAAACAGCCGGGTCTTCAAGCAAAAATTCGAGCGCAAACTTTCCTTCAATGATCGTATGGAATTCAAAATCATGATTATGATAACCGACGCGATAGCCTAATGCGCGTACCTGCGAGGCAACGTTATGCAAATCATTTCGTACGCTGAGATAACCTTCCGGATTTTGCAGTCCGTTCGGCAGGGAATGACAGATCAAATCCTTGGTATCGAACAGCCTTGCTTCCTCCAACACGGCCTCAAGATCGGTTTTCATCCGCTCTAAGCCGACGTGCATGCCTGCCGTACGCAATCCGGTTTCTTTCATGACAGCTGCTATGTCAGAAGCAGGATAGCCGTGTAAACCGTCAATTTGAACGGCTGCCCACCCCATCTTTTTCAACTCTCTTAACACGCCTGGAAAATCCTGTTTAAGCTCGTTTCTTAATGTATACAGCTGTGCTGCCAGTTTGTCTCTGATCATTGCGCAGCTCCCTCCCTTTCTAGATTCAACCAGGCAAGCTCTTGCGGAGTAAATTGAATCTGCATAGCTTCTATAGAAGTGTGCAGCTCTTCAGGATTTTTCGGACCAATGATGGCACAGGTCGGAAAAGACTGATTCAGCACATAGGCTAACGCAATTTGAATCGGACTGACGTTCTTCTCCGCGGCAAGCTTGGCCGCGCGCCGATAGCGCTCCCAATTGTCATCGCTATAGTAAACCCTAACCATGTCCGGATTCGTTTGGTTGTCCGGCGTAAAATGCCCTGAGAAAAATCCTCCTGCCTGCGAAGACCACGCAAGGAGCGGCAGTTGATTGCCTGCATGCCAAGCACAGGTGCCCCCGTCTGCCGATACGCAGCCCTCCCATCTGGGCTCCTTCGGTTTGGCAAGGCTCAGGTTCGGGGAGCTAAACGTAAACCCGATCAACCCATGGGAGGCGGCATATTCATTCGCTTCTTGAATGCGTCGGCGGGTCCAGTTTGAAGCCCCTATAGCCCGTATGCGCGAAGCGCGAATGTGCTCATTTAATTCTTCCATGATCGGGCCTACTGCTGCATCCGGATCATCGCGATGGAGAGCATACAGGTCGACATAATCCGTACCTAATCTTTCCAGACTCTCCGTCAGATCCTTTCGGATCGCCTGCGGATTCACTCGCGGACCCGGGCTGCCATCGTCGTGATGTGCCCCTTTGGTGAGAATGACGACCTTCTCTCGGAGTTTTTTTTCTGCAAGCCACTGGCCGAGGATCACTTCTTTATTCCTGTATTGGTGAGCCGTATCGAAGGTGTTGCCCCCTGCACGTATGTAGGCATCCAGCATCATCCGTTCGGGCTCCTCCAATTTCCTTAGATCCCCAGTCCCCATAATCAAACGGGAGATGGCTTTATCCACACCTTGTATATGCATATAGTTCATATTGATTTCTCCTCACCGGATACTTTGTTTTGCCTGATAAAAGCTTCAAGACCCTCCCTGTCCGGAGTTCCTGTGCTGCCGCCGTAAGCTCCAACAGACAATGCTCCGCAACCATTGCCATATAGCAGGCATGTCTCCACATCAAGCCCCGCCAAAAAGCCAAATATGTAGCCCGCATTAAACGAATCACCTGCTCCCGTCGTATCAACGGCTTCGACCGAGAATCCGGGGCTGGCCGTTTGCAGGCCGTCTTTCATCGCTACAGCTCCTCTGGGTCCAAGCTTAACAACGACATGATTACAGAAGCCAGACATATAGCTTAAGCTGTCATCGATGCGCTCAAAGCCTGTATAATGAAGCGCTTCCGTTTCGTTCATCAAAAAAACATCCACATAACGCATTAACTCAAAAACGCCGGAATACCATTCGCCGGTATCATCCCATCCTACATCGCAAGACAAGGTGACTCCCGCCTCTTTCAATTTTCTAGCCATTGCCACGAATTCCTCATGATTGCGCCGCCCTCGATAGCCGGTAACATGAGCATGTCTGCCTAACGCGATTTGAGCCAAATCCAACTCTCCTACTTGCAGCTCAGCATTAGATCCTACATAGGTAATGAACGAACGATCCACCTCGGGGTTAATGGCAATCGAGATGCCTGTGCGGCTCGTTTCGCTGGTCCTGACCATACTGGTATCGATACCATATTGAGCAAAATGCTCCCGGATATAATGACCGTAGCCATCATCTCCAAGAACCCCGTCAAATGCGACATGCAGACCGAGCTTGGCTAATGAAATCGTGAATAAGGCAGCGCCTCCGCCAACATGCATCATCATATTATCCACATAAATTTCTTGTCCCGGTTGAGGGATTTGATTACAGCCCACTACTACAAGATCAATATTCGCATCGCCAATGACAACCGCATCAAACTGTTTCACTCTGCACTCCCTCTTCCGCTCAGTTCTCTGCCTATCTCTCTTTTTGATATGCCTTGCAGCTGTCGCGTACGACAAGTTTATGTCCCAATATCAAATCTTCCCGCTGAGTGCCAGTTTCATCTGAAATCAAATCAATTAGCGTTTCAACGGTAGTCTTGCCCATTTCCTGAATAGGCTGCTCCATGGAGGACAATCGCGGGCGAACGAGCTCCGTCAGTTGGCTTCCATCGAATCCAATGATCGAGATATCATCCGGAACCTTGAGCTGATGATCATGAACGCAATTCATCGCTCCGACCGCCATGTCGTCACTAACCGCAAATAAAGCTGTGGGACGTGGCTCACAGGCCAGCAGCTCCTTCATCAAATCATATCCGCTTCGCGTCTTGTAGTCGCCGAACCGGATGTAATCATACCTCATTCGAACTCGCTGATCGGTGAGAGCATTGCGGTAACCGGAATAACGGTTTTGCCCGGATGTGATGTCCCTCATATCTCCGCCAATAAAAGCAATTCGCTCATGTCCGAGCTCAATTAGATACCGCGTTGCGTCATACGCCGCCTCGTAATCATCTATAATGACAGACACGAACTTATGATCTACGGGCCTTACGCTTGAGAAAATGACCGGAATGTCCAATTTAGTAATAAAATTACGAATGTCATCGCTTAATTTTTCATGCATAATAATAATTCCGTCTACCCGCATTTCTTTAAACACATTCAAGTATTTAAGCTCTTTATCCGTATCCTCGTTAATGTTGCAGACCAGTAGGTTGTAATCATTCAAGCTTGCCGTTTCCTCGATGCTGCTCAATATTGTGGAATAGAAACTTGAGGTCAGATCGGGAACAATGACGCCAATCAGGTTCGTTTTCCTCCGCACCAAGCTCCTCGCGATATGGCTAGGCGCATAACCCAGCTCATCAATTGCTCGCTTCACTTTGGCCTTCAGATCGTCCTTTACGTATTTTTCTCCGTTTAACACCCTGGATACGGTAGTGACGGATACTCCCGCTTTTTTGGCTACATCTTTTATTTTAGGCGCCATGATTATCATCCTTCCTTACTCGCCGCACGAACATGATTCTCTGTTTTTCAACAGAACATTTTTATACATTTTATCATACAATGGGCTTGATCGAAGATCATCAATTATTTGGCATCCAGCCGTTTATTCTTTGACCGAACCGATCATTGCGCCCTTTGCAAAATACTTCTGTATAAATGGATATGCCGCAATAATCGGCGCTACCACCACGATAATCGTCGCCATTTTCAGAGAATCGCCCGTTAGCTGCATCCGCTCAAGCATTTGATACTGTGTCGAACCGGCTGCCTGCATCAGGGACTCCCGAATGGCATCCTGTTTGGTCAACATCTCCTGCAGCAAGGTAGATAACGGCCTAATCGAAGCGGTTCTGACAAAAAAGGCACCCGTGAACCAATCATTCCAATGACTCACTGCGGTAAATAAAGAGATCGTTGCCAGCACAGGCTTACTAAGCGGCATGATAATCCGCATAAAAATACCAAAATCACTGCAGCCATCAAGCTTCGCTGACTCCTCCAGACTGATGCTGATTTGCTGAAAAAAAGTGCGCATGATGATCAAATTCCACGCACTATATAGCCCCGGAAGGACATAGACCCAGATGGTATTCGTCAAATGCAGGCTTTTGAGCAGCATATAATATGGAATTATGCCGCCGGAGAACAGCATCGTAAAGAAGACCATCAGGGTAAAAAATCGCACGCCCGGCATCGTTTTGCTTTTTAGCGTATAGGCAGCCATCGCTGACAAAAACACGCCTGCAACAGTCCCCAGAGCCGTACGAAATATGGAAATGGCAAATGCTTTGCCGATATTAGCTGACGTAAACACTTCTCGGTAATTTTCTAGCGTCCATACACGGGGCCAGAAGTAGATGCCCCCTCTTTCCGCATCCTTGCCCGCGTTAAAGGACAGTGCCAATATATTCAGAAAAGGCAGTACGATGGACAGGCACAGGAGAATAATGAGAGCATAGTTAACGAACTTAAATATTTTTTCACCTGCTGAGAGCTTATAGAATTCATTACCCACGTTAATCTCTCCCCGTACTAGAAGTGCACTCCCGCTATCCCTGCGGGAGCGCCGGCTTCCTAACTCAACGTTCGACTATTTAAGAATCACTTTCGTTTTAGGATCGCTGTCCTTCTTCTGAAGCAGTTCTTCGAATTTGTCTAAGCCCGCAGCCTGGAGCTGCTTCTTTGAAGATTCCAGAATTTTTTGAGCTTCATCCATGTTCTTGGCGTAGAAGGCACGAATGATGCTTTCATTGTAGTTCGATAAAGCTGTTTTTAACTCATTGCCTGTCGGAAGCTCATTAATGAATGAAAGCGGACGATAGCCGTCGTTAATAATGGCGTTTTTCTTTTTCTCATCGTAGCCCCAGTAATCGGCGATTTTCAGCGGAGTTGCGTTGGCTTCCGGAGAAACCGCATCGCCATACTGCATTTCACCGAAATCTCCTAGTCGGTTGATATCCGTACTGCCAAGATAGCCGCCCCAACCATTGCCTGCGCCGTCAAAGCCCAGCTCTTTGGCCGCCTTCGGATCTTTGTTCCGAAGCTCCATCACTTCTTTTTTGACTAAAGGATTGCCCTTGGCATCCAGCGTGTAGTCTCTTCCTTCCAGACCGTACTGCCAGAGCAGCTTGCCTTCACGACTGGCCAGGAAATCGGCAAATTTGACGACATCCTGCGGGTTTTTCGTTGTTTTCGGAATCGACCAGGCCATATACCCGCTCTTATAATCCACGTTCATCCGGTACGTTCCATCCACAAAATTCATAGGACCGAGTGGGATATAGCTCATATCCTTATTGAAGTCCAGATAGTTATGCATATCGCCGATAATGCCAAATGACCCGTTAATTGCTCCTTCCGTCGCTTTATTTTCCTGCATGGCGTAGTAATCAGGCACCATCAACTTTTCCTTCAAAAGCTTCTGCACGAATTCAATCCGCTTCAGTGGATATTCCGTCTTGCTCTCGTGTACGATTTTGCCGTCCTTGTTCTTGTCGAAGCCTTGATCAATCGCCCCCCACGTCAATCCATTGAATAAGGATCCATTCTCATGATTGCTGTTCCCCCAATATCGAGGCCCTAGCGGCGTAATATCTTTTCCGTTTTTATCCTTGAAATTGCCCTCTTTGATCTTCTGAGCCAATTCGTACACTTGATCCGTTGTTTTAATCGTTCGAGGATCAACGTTCAGCTTCTCAGCAATATCTTTGCGGATATAAGGACCAGAAACATACTTGCGCTCTTCGTACCCGCCTTCCCTTTGAACGTTCATATGGACAAAGTAACTGGAACCGTTAAATTCCGGACGGAACATCACGCCGTTTTTCGTGTCCAGCGGCAAATATTTATCGTCCAAATACTTGCTGTACACCTTCGTTCCTTTTAGAAGCGGAGTGAGGTCCGTGAACATGTCTTCTTTGGCTGCTTTCAGAATGACCGGCATTTCTTTGCGTCCGCTATTATTCAAGTAATAAACGATAAAGTCAGGTAAATCATTGGAAGCCAGCCCTGCAATCAAACCGTCAATCGCATGCTCCGAGTTTACACCCTCCATTTGCAACGTAATTCCTGTCATTTCTTTTAGCTTTTTGGCAATCTCCGGGTTAATATCTTTCGTTATATCGTCGCTGTCAATAAACAGTAGTCCTTTAATGGTTCGGTCTGCGATCCAAGTTGCGGGCTTGCCGCTGTTGGCTGCAGATGACGGTGTAGTAGAAGCTGTGTCCCCTCCGGCCACAGGTTGATCGGAGCTTTCACAACCCGCTAGCAGCAAGCTTACTGCCAAAGGCATGGTAACCCATTTGACCCATCTTTTACTCATACAATACTCCCCTTTTCCATCAAATATTATGAATAACACCTGGCGGTGATCTTCAACACTTCAACAGTTGAAAAGCGAAAGAATCTGGTATCGTTACCATATCGACTCGTCAAAAAACTTTTTGGAAGCCCGGTTAGCAGCCACAACAAGCAATAATCCAATCACGCCCTGCATCAAACCAACAGCCGTCGCATAGCCGTATTGCCCGTTTTGAAGTCCTACACGAATAATATATGTATCAAGAATATCTGCCAGCTCCATGTTACCCGGTGTTCTCATGAGATAGATTTGATCGAATCCCGCCTGCAGAATGTTACCCAGCGATAATATAAACAGAATGGAAATCGTTAAGCGAATGCCTGGCAAGGTGACGTGCCAAATTTCATGCCATTTATTAGCGCCATCTATCTTGGCAGCCTCATGCAGTTCAGGATTAATGCCGGCAATAGCGGCCAAATAGATGATTGAATCCCACCCGATACTTTGCCAAATATGGCTTCCGAACATGAGCGGATAAAAGTACTTGCTTTCCATCATGAAAAAGGTGCTTCCGTCTCCACCGAAAAAACGGATCGCCTCGTTAAGCAGCCCTGTATCGGGAGCTAGTACCCGCTGCATCAGACCGATGACGATTACCCAAGAAAGGAAGTGCGGCAAATACGAAATGCTTTGGGTGATGCCCCGAAATCTCCGATGTCTAATCTCATTAAACATTAACGCGAGGAGGATCGGAAAAGGCAGTCCCAGGAAAACTTTGATACTGCTAATAATCAGTGTGTTTTTTATTAACTTCGCGCTTTGATAGTCGTTAAAAAATGCTTTGAAATACATGAGTCCCACCCAAGGACTGCCAAGTATCCCTTTGTTAAACTGATAATTCTTAAAGGCTAGCATTAGCCCACCCATGGGGATATACGAAAAAATAATGAAAAATACAATACAGGGAAGGAGCATGAGATACAAATGCTTGTGCTGCCGTATTCGTTTTCCCAGATCAGCATTTCTCTTCTTCACCGCAGTACCGACGCTGGCTTGCGGCAGATTCGTTTCCATGTCATGACCACCTTCCTATGGTGTTCTCATCCCATTCTGGTATCGATTCCAGATTGCCTTGAAAAAAAATCCTCATGTCGAGGATGGGTAAGTAAGCGTTTTCTGGAATCGCTTCCATATGGAATGTTTTCAGTATAGTGGCATTTATTGTATTTGGCAACATCTTTTTTGAGATACCCATATGCATGGCAAATCTCGCTGCGCGCACGGCTTTTACCCATGAGACGGTCTTTTCGGACGTCTCACTGCATTTCCAGGCCATCTCGGCTTCCGAGAGGGCCTTTTGCTCAGGCTCGGCGCGCTACGTTGAAAAAGCCTGTACCCATCCGGATTCGGATCGACACAGGCTTCTGTCTTACTTCCCTTTTTTCACTTCTTCTAGCATGGATAGATCAACGAACTTACTAAGATCAAGTTCCTCTTCCTTAATGCCCTTAATATATCGGGCAGCGATAGAAACTCTCGCCATCTCCTCCATCACCTTCACATCAACATCGGTAGTGAGCCTCAAACGGCTGAGCGAGGCTTTGATCAAGCCTTTGTCCATCCCTTTGCCGCTGTACTGCTTCAACTGGTTATTGATGAGCTCGTAGGCTTGCTCCGGATTGTTCTGGATGAACGCGATGCCGTCCATGTTCGCTTTGATCGCGCCCTTCACGATATCCCTGTGGCGCTCAATGAGCTTATCGCTCGCCACCATAATCACCGTAGGGTAATCACCGTGATTCGGCGGAATTGCCTGCCAATCAACCACAACCTTGCCAAGTCCGGCCCTCTCAATCTGTGTTCCCCATGGCTCGGGGACGAGCGCCGCATCAATTTCCTTCTGACGGAAGGAAATGAGCGCATCCGACGGAGAGCGCACGATGAGATGCGCGCTTCCTGCTCCGCGTCCCAGCGAGATGCCTTCCTGCTGCAGCAGCATGCGGAGGGAAATCTCGTTCGTATTCCCTTTGGACGGAATCGCAATCGTTTTATCGACTAAATCCTTAACGCCGTTAATTCCCGCGCCATTCCTGGCGACAAGCACCGCACCGCCGTTATTGGAGCCGGAGACAACGCGATAGTTCCCGCTTTTCAGAAAGAACGTTGTGGCAGGACCGGGACCGACAAAACCAACATCGATATCCCCCGTGGCCATCGCAATCGATAAGTCGGATCCGTTATCGAAAGCCGTGACTTCAATCTTCACGTCATTGCCCCACTCCCGGGCAAAATACCCATTCTCTAGCGCGATATAGGCTGCGGCATGCGTGACATTTTTAAATACACCAACCCTGACCACCTGAGGCTTGCCGGAAGCAGTGAGCTTCTCTTCACAGGCGCTTAGCATCGTAACAACAAACAAAAGCAGCAGCAGCATCCATGCTTTTTTTCTCATGCGACTCGCTCCCTGCTTAAGATTTGGAGCCGGCGAGGCCATAGCGCTCCAGCACTTTATCTTCTAGTTTCTTAAAGCAGAAGTGGTCAGAGACCGTACCCAGCACTGCAATAATAATAACGATGCACAGCATGAGCGAGGTATCGCCTAGATTGCGGCCATCCTGCAGCAGCTGACCGAGTCCAGCCCCTTTGGCGATCAGTTCCCCGGCAACCAGGGCGCGCCAAGCGAAAGCCCATGCCGTGCGAACACCGTTGATGAGATGCGGGAAAGCCGCAGGAATCATGATTTGCACAAACAGCCTAAACCCGTTGCCCGTTCCCATCGTCTGCGCAGCGCGCAAGTAAATCGGCGGGATGTTCTTGATCCCGGTGCGGCTCGCGAGAGCCATCGTCCAGGTTGCGCCCAGCGTCGTAATGAAAATAACCGAAGATTCGTTAAGACCGAACCAAATAATAGCAAAAGGCAGCCAAGCAATACTCGGAATCGTTTGCAGGGATACAACCAAAAACCCAAGCGTATCATCAAGCAGACGGTAGCGCGCGAATAAGAAGCCTAACGTTGTCCCGATCGCAAGCGAAAGTGCGAAGGAAACCAATAAACGGAGCATACTGGCTAGTGTCGCTGCCACCAGCTCGCCGTGCACCAATCCGTCGTAAAAAGCTTGCAAAGTTTGGGTCGGCGAAGGAAATTTCCATCCCCAATCAAACAGCCTAAATCCCGCCTCCCAAGCTATCAGAAGCAGTACCAGAAAAATCGTTCTTCTTAATGCGGTACTCATCGCCCGTCTCCTCCCTTACCACCTTCTCGAGTTCATCCGCCAGCGCGTCCATCGCCGCATTCTCCACGTGATGCAGCAAAGGATCTGCGATATCCCGAGGTCTTGCTGCCTGTACGGTGAACTCCTTCTTAATGGTGCCGGGACGTGTGGACATCACAACGACACGATCCGACAGGATCACCGCTTCCCGGATGTTATGGGTAATGAAGAGAATCGTTTTACGCGTACGCATCCAAATTTCTTCCAATTCCTTGTGTAAAATAAGACGAGTCTGCTCATCCAGCGCTGCAAACGGCTCATCCATGAGCAAAATCTCAGGGTCCATCGCAAGTGCTCGTGCAATGGCCGCCCGCTGCTTCATACCGCCGGAAAGCTCATGCGGGTAGCGGTCCGCGAAGCGGCTGAGATGCACCGCTTTGATCTGCTCCATCGCGAGGTCATGGCGCTCTTTTTTGGGGATGCCCTTCTGCTTGAGACCGAAGGCCACATTATCCAGCACGGTCAACCATGGGAACAGGCCGTGCTCCTGAAACACGACCACGCGGTCAGCCCCAGCTCCGGTCACCTTTTTCCCATTCACCTCAATCGTGCCTTCGCTTTGCGTATCGAAGCCTGCGACCAGGTTCAGCACCGTTGATTTTCCGCAGCCAGACGGCCCGAGCACGGAGACGAACTCCCCTTTTTTTATCGTTAATGTGATATTGTCAAGCGCCTTGTAGTTGCCGCCGATTCGCTGCACGAACGTCTTGCTGACTCCTTTAATCTCGATCAAAATGCTTCCCCTCCACTCGGGCGTATCCCGTCGTCGTTCACTTTAAAACAGCATCTTTAACCCTGCCAAGCCAAGCCCGATGATAAATCCGCAGATCGCGCCGTTGACACGAATCCACTGCAAGTCCTTGCCAATCTTATCTTCCATGAGCTGAGTCAGCTTCTCGTTGTCGAATTTATCCAGGTTTTCCTTGACGAGTTGACCGATTTTGCTGTGATTTTTCTCCAAATACGAAGCGAACTGCTCTTGCACCCAGCTCTCGCCGCGCTGCAGATAAGCTTCGTTTGCTTTTACAGACGCAAGCACGTTCCGAATCACCGGAACCACGTACACGGGCACGAAATCGGGCCGCTCTACGAAGTCCTCAGCCTTGGCCTTCAACCGTATCAGCATTCCTGAAAGCTTAGCGTCCAGATCGAACATGTCTGGCAGCTTTGTTTTTAACGCGTCCAGCTCAGCCAGAAGCTTAGGATTTCTTTCCAGCTTGTTCAACTCATTACGGATGAAGGAAAGCACGGCCTCTCTACGCGGATGCTGCTTCATACGCATTTGCTCAATGTAGGAAAGCAAGAAGTTCTGGATGATGCCCCCGATCTTCTCCTCATTGACCATCCCGATGAACGCGTTCACGGCAAAGGCCATGAAGCCATTGGACTGAAGCCCCTCGAAAGCTTTGAGTGCCATCGCCCCAAGCTGATCGCGCGTCTCCGCTTTAAAAGCCCAAGCTTCCACTTTATCTAGGACAAAATCAAACGTTTTGCCTTCATAGCCGCCATCCATAACCGTGTCTACAAGCGCGCGAACAAGGCGGCTCGTATCAAGATCCTGGAGCGCTTTATTAATCTCCTCCGCCAGCAGAGGTGTTAATTTTTCAAGATCAATGGCATTCAACGCTTGTTTGGCAAGCGCGCCAAGGCCTTTGTGAAGCGCCTCGCTGTCTAGATGGCTTTCCGCCAGCTCCAGCCCTTTTTCGAGAAAGCGAATTTGCTGCAAGCGGGCACGGATCGTTTCTTTGGAAAGCAGCTCATTTTCGACCGTGGAGACAAGGGCTCTCGTTATTTTCTCGCGATTCTTCGGCAGCAGCGCCGTATGCGGAATCGGAATGCCCATCGGGTGACGGAACAAAGCGCTAACCGCAAACCAATCCGCCAATCCGCCTACAACCCCGGCTTCAAAACCGCCTTGCAGAAATCCTCCCCACACCGTGGAAGCTACAGGAAGTGTAGCCAAAAAGCCTGCTCCCATCACACCTAAGGAAACCGTCGCTATATACTTTGCTTCTTTTTTCATCGTCATAACATCTCTTTCCACTCGATTTTCAACAACTATTCGTTCTATTTTACCACAAAATCCGACGAAAGCTGTTCTCGAACCCGAATCAATGGAATACACATCGGTATGTGTAGTATCGGCAGGGCTTGGCACGAAGTTAAGAGACCTAGGAGGAACCTTTCCATGAGCCTAAATGAGACCATCACACCCTGGCAGGAACACTTGTTTTGGGTCGAAATCTTACAGGATCACGCCATATTTGTGGACGAGGCGCTTGCGAATGAAGAGGTGCAGTGGATTGCCATCGCCAAGCGATACATTGCGGCATTCTCCGAACTGCGGAATCGTATTTTGAGAACAGATCCGTCACTGCCGGTCTCTTCGGAAACGATGATTCAGCTTTCTAAAGAAATATACCCCGTAGCGCACGGTTATTATCAGTTTGAGGGCTATTTGCAGCATTTACGGATTGAAAATAAAATCGTCGTCTCGCTGACGCCCGTCTATTTCAACGGGACATTATTGGAGAACGGCGAGTACCTCCGGATTTTGCATGCTTGGATGAACGGTGTGCCGTATGAGCCCCTGCCGCTTGTTGCACTGATGGAAATGTGGATGGAAGATCAATTAGGTCATACCGTGCTTCTGGGCAATCATTTGGACCCTACGGAAATGGAGCTGCTTAAAAGCACACAGCAGTACGCGCAGCAATTCAGCTCACATATCGTTAAAAACACCGCCATACGCGGCTTCCTCCGTTTCACGGCACCAGGTTTTGCCGTCCAGCAAAAGTTTGCCAGACAAGTTGCCGTGACCGTCATCGGCTTCTATCATGTCGTTGAAGAGGTCATTCGGGAATATCAACATACTGAGCTGCTCAGCCGTTTGACCCTGCGGTTCCTGGAGCATCATTTGCCCGAAACATGCTATTTCTTGCGCAAGCTGGCTGAATATAATGTGGAGATTCTCGGCTTGCCGAATTGTCCGCTGACGAAGCCGTCTTTTGAGTGAGTAGGGGGACCTAACGTGCTACAAACACCAGGAGGTTCGTTGTACTTTATGCAACAATTGTACAATATAGAGGGGCGATGGAGCTGGTTTGAGACATCAGGTTGTACATTATGCAACGTAGAAAGACCGTCAGGCGTTCGCAGTTCGCCTAGACGGTCTTCTCTTTCTTGCGAATCCAGGGCGCGCGTTGTATCGTCGCTGCATGGCGGCCCTAACATGCCCCCACTGAAATGCGCCTAGTGAAATTAACAGGAAAACATCCCGTTAATTTCTGCATTTGCCGATAGCGGGATCCAATTATCAGCCCAAAGTCGGTATCGCACGAGTCCCGTACCTGCCGCGGCCAAAAATTACCGCTCGCCTTCCCACTCCGCGTAAAACTGCTCGAGGTACTGCTCCATGAAGCGGTGCCGCTCCTCCGCCAGCTGGCGGGCGTAAGCGGTATTCATCAGCTCCTTCAGCTTGAGGAGCTTCTCGTAGAAGTGATTAATCGCGGTGTCGTTCCCCGCGCGATACTCCGCTTCCGTCAGGTGCTCACGCGCCGTGACGGAAGGATCATGAATCGGGCGGCCTTTCCAGCCCGAGTAGGCGAAGACGCGCGAGATGCCCACCGCGCCAATTGCGTCCAGCCGGTCGGCATCCTGCACGACCTGGCCTTCCAGCGTGCGCATAGGCGGACGCGCGCCGCCTTTGAACGACATCGTGCTGATGATCTCCAGCACGTGATCCACCGCAGCCGCCGGCGTGCCGCTGGCGGCCAACCATGCTTCCAGCTCGCGCTGCGCGGCGGCTGGATCGGCGTTCAGCTTCTCGTCGACGACGTCGTGAAGCAGCGCCGCAAGCTCGCAGACGAAAGCGTCGGCGCCCTCTTGGGCGGCGATGCGCTTCGTCGTCTGCACGACGCGATAGATGTGCCACCAATCGTGGCCGCTGCTATCGCGTTCCAGCTTTTCCTTCACGAGCGCCTCCGCCGCGAGTAAGATGTGCGCTTGCTGTTCCCTCGTCAAGTATTCCTCGTCACGCTGCGTCATTTCTTCTTCTTCCTCTTTCCTTCACCGGATTTGCTTTCATTCGACTTTTCTTCGCTAGCTTTGCCAGCTCTGGGCTTTTCTTCGTTTGACTTACTTTCGTTTTTACCTTCCTGTAACTTACCTTCTCCGTTCTTACTTTCCTGGGACTCGCCCTCTCCGTTCTTATTTTCCTGCGGCTTACCTTCTCCGCTTTTACTTTCCAACGACTTCCCAACATCGTCCAGCTGATTACCCTTCTCTTTTCCTTCCGTGTACTTCTGGATAATCTTTTTGAAATTTTTTCCATATTTATCTTCCAGCTTTGCGCCCATATCTTGCTGCAGCTCGTGGATCACCACATCGCGCCAAAAGCTGTTCAGTAGCAGCTCCACCATCGCAGGATGCTCCGTCAACATCGCGAGTGTAGGCTCATCGCCGCCCCGCGTGCCCACAATCGCCAGCTTGCGGTCGATAAGCAGCGTAAACTTCCGCCCTTTGCGCTCGCTCCACGCCGCATCACGCTTATGCGGGAACTGATGCACCCCGCCCGGCAGCGCCGCATCGCCAATCGTTGAAACAAGCAGACGCACGCCTCGCGCCGGCACCTGCCGCAGCTCTTCCTTCAGCAGCTGCGCTTCCTGCGCCCACAGGTCACAGAGCGCCTCCTCCTTCGCCTTCCGCAGCTCCGTGCGGATGCGATCGAGGACCTTGACGTCGCCTTCCAAGCTGAAGTACTCCGAACGGTGCGCATCCTGCTTTGGCATGTGCTCTTTCACATAGCGGATCGACGCCTGCAGCTCCGCTTCCACACGCTCGCCGATCTCCTCAATCGGCACGCTTTGGTAATGCGTTGGCTCACCGTGGCTGGTGAGCACCGCGCCCTTCTCCGCTAGCTTCTGCAGCGCGGAGTAGACGTTAGAACGCGAAACGCCAAGCTCCTTGGCGATTTCGTAGCCCGTCTGTGTGCCGCATTCAGCAAGCACATGCAGGCACTTGGCTTCCAGCTCAGTGAAGCCTAGGTTTTTCAAATGCAGATGAATATCCTCCATGCCAGTTCCCCTTTTCTGCAGGCCGTGTTAAGTTCATTTTTCGATATTGTATCATGATTTCTTCCTCAAAGTCGTATAGTCCTTCCCGGCTGCGTTTTCGATCGAAAACAATTTATTCTCACTGGATTCTCAATTATATATTGACAATGATAATCATTATCACATAATATGAAGTTGGTTACTAGCACCGAGACGTTAACAAGATGACTACATACCTATAAAACCATTTTGTGGAGGGAACACCATGCCAAAAATTATTATTGTGTACGCCAGCATGTCAGGAAATACGGAAGAAATTGCTGATGAAATCGCAACGGGTATCCGTAAGGCAGGCATTGAGCCCGTTGTAAAATCCGTTATGGATGCAAGCGGCATTGAATTGCAAAACTACGATGGCATTCTGTTAGGAGCTTACACGTGGGGTGACGGCGATCTGCCAGACGAATTCGAGGATTTCTATGATGAATTAGAAGATCTGGATCTGAAAGGCCGTAAATCCGGCGCATTCGGTTCTGCCGACTCCTCGTATACACACTTCGGCGCTGCCGTGGATACGATCGAGGCTAGACTTGCCGAGCTCGGTACGGAGAAAGTGTTTGACGGTTTGAAAATTGAATTTAATCCGACGAGCGAGCAAAAGAAATTATGCCGCGAGCTAGGTGCAAAATTCGCTGCTGCTGTCGCTATTACGGCCTAAAACTGTTGGCGGGCTTTGGCTTTTCGCTGAGCTCGCTTCTTATGGATGCAATGCTGTGCGCACCTCTTTGCTTCGTACTCGCAACATTGCAGCGGCTAGCCATACAAAAACCCCCCACCTAAGTTGCATTTTATACAATCATATAGCTCAAATTAAGGTCCGTCTCAGCCTCTCGTTGTACATTGTGCAACCATTTTAGCAGAATTCGCCTTTTCCCGGCCATTTGGGCGATAACGTTGTATTTTGTACAACGAACTACCCTGCAGACAGCAAAAGTCCACTCTCTCGTTGTACAAAATGCAACGAAGTTCCCACGCAGCCCTTTCAGGCCCCAAACAAAAAGGATCGGAACGCAGCACTAGGCCGCTGCTCCAATCCCTATCTTCTACAACGTTTCCACTTCGGCAAATTCAATGTACGCCATGCTCTTTAACTCATCATATACTTCCGAAGCATACTTGCGGTCAATGAACACGATGAAGTTAAGCTCCTGCAGCTCGTGATTCAGCTCTTTGATGTGTACGCTTTTCATTTTGTACCCTCTGGCAATAATGTCCTTGATAATAGTCGTTAAATTGCCCTCATGCGACACGACGAGCCTGACGCGCAAATCCTTCATCAACAGCGGTCTTGGCCCTCTTTTTTTAATATAGTAAGGCAAAACAACGACACTCACCATAATCAGCAGTAATCCAAAAAACGCTTCGACAATAAACCCAGCACCAATGGCAATCCCAAGCCCAGCCGCTCCCCAGATCATCGCCGCCGTCGTTAATCCGATAATGACATCATTATGCTTCCGAAGAATAGCTCCTGCGCCAAGAAATCCGATCCCGCTGACTACCTGCGCCGCAAGCCGCATAGGATCCATGACGTGCAGCCCTGGTACCGCATATTTATTCGCTGATTCAATAGACACAATCGTCAGCAAGCAACTACTTAGACAAATGACCAAAGAAGTTTTTAGTCCAAGTGGCTTATTTCTGATTTCCCGTTCCAGACCAATGATTAAACCGAAAATAGCTGCGATTCCTAATTTCATTAAATCATGCACATCTACAGACAGCATCATCGTTGTTGTCTCCCCTATGTCGGATTGAATTAAAAGTTAGCCTTTACAATATATTAACATTTTTAAAATGTAAATAACGATATGTTATTTACCATGTTTTATGAGTATAACCAAAAAAGCCAGTCCAGAGTTAGCGCTCTGTCCAAGTCTTATAGTTTTCTATAGCATTATGCACCTATTTCTTTACTTCGCTTCCGCAGTAATTATGAAAACAGTACCAACTAGTAAGATTCCTTGACGAATCAACGAGTGCTCCGAACTCGCTTCTCCCCTAAATTTCTACAGTAACCCCATTTAAATTTTTTAAAAATCCATTAAAACAAGTTCTTTTACTATTTCCTCTCTCACCCCCAAGCAGATTCATTCGAACTCCTATCAATGTCTTCTCATATCCTGATTCCTACCATTTAATATGCTATTTCTATCGTCTGAATAAAGGTCTAGTAAATACCATTTTTTCGCTAGCCATCGCGAAAGAATAAATGACCACTAACCCAAAATAAATATTGACCAAAAGTCATTTCATTGCTATAAATGTACTTATATAATGTTAATAAACAAACCAGGCAGGCTATTTCACGGGTTTTGGTTAAACATTGTTACTCGTTCAAACCGATCGAAAAAAGTTGACCATAAGTCATACTTAAGTTATATCTGATCTTATATAAAGTTAATTAATAACTAGGGAGGCTCAATCATGGAGCGTGAGGGAAACATGGCTACTCGTTTGAATCGAAAGAAAGATGATCTTGTGAGGACAACCGGAAAATTCGTATCGCACAAAACGGGTTTACTATTAATCTTGACCGCCATTGCACTCGCAGGCTGCTCTAATGAAGCGCAATTATCTTCCGCGACAACTGCCGAGCAGACGGCCGGGGTAACGAGCAAGCCTGTGAAAACGGCTGCGGTTACCACACAAGCATGGGCAGGTGCCAAGACACTCACTGCCGATGTGATTCCTTCGCTGGAGTTGAATGTCGTGCTGAAGGCGGATGGCGATGTGAAGTCCGTGCTGAAAAAACGCGGGGAACAAGTTCAAAAAGATGATGTGATCATCGAGCTGGATAATAAAGATTTGCTTCGCCAGAAACAAAAACTGCTTTATGCCAGGGCCAGTCTTGAAGAACAGTTATCCAAGGCCAAAAAGGATTGGGATGACGGCATTCTGGAATTAACCAACAATATTGCCATAACCCAGCAATCCTTGGACGATGCAACGAAGCAATATAACCGGGTTCTAAATGACTATGACACCGGGCAGGCAACGAAAGAACAGAAAGAGCAATTGGAATCTCAAGTCAAACCGTTGAAACTCAATCTTCAAACGTTGCAACAGAAACTTCAGACGCTCCAAAACACCCAACCGCTAGCCGCCATCCAATACCAATTGCAGGCTAACGATATTGATCTGCAGGATGCTGATGTCAACCTGTCCTACTTTGAAGTCAAGGCACCTGCGTCTGGACTTTTGACCGAAATGCCTATTGAGGAAGGAATGACGCTTGCCAGAGGACAAAAAGTCGGCGTCGTGCAGCGTCAATCGCCGATCAAAATCCGCGCCGAAGTAACGGAAGCGGACTTGCCGCTCGTGCAGGGCAAGCAGAGCCTGTCGTTTCACACCTCGGATTCCCCAGATACATATGAGGGAAAAGTGACTTATTTGGCGAACACGGCCAACACTCAGACGAAAACGTACTCCCTGGAACTTGAAGCCGCGAACGAAAACGGTCGCCTCAAACCCGGAATGCGCGTACAGCTTCTACTAGCTGGAGGCGGAGAACAGCAAGTTATCTCCGTGCCGACGGACAGCATTCTGCGCGAAGATGGCGAGCCTTATGTATTCATTTTGAATGGAGACCATGCCGAAAAAAGGACAATCAAGCTCGGCCGCAGCAAGGATGACATGACTGAAATCACACAAGGACTTAAGGCAGGCGAGACACTGATCGTCTCCGGTCAGTACCAACTTAAACATATGGAGAAAGTAGCGCCCGGCCAGTAGTTTCGGTTTTCTAGCCGGAACAGCTGGACAGAAGGAGGAATCCGCTTGATTGCCAAACTGATCAAATACCAAAAAATTACCCTGCTTTTCTTTGTCGTTCTCGTGCTGCTGGGCGCCTTCAGCTTTTTATCGTTAAGCCAGCGCGAAAATCCGGAAATTACCGTATCCATGGCTACAGTAAAGACGATCTATCCCGGAGCATCGCCGGAGAAGGTCGAGCAGCTTGTCACCAAGCCGCTGGAAGAAGAAATTAGAAAGATGGAGTCGATCAAATCGATCGATTCGACTTCTTCCACCAACGTGTCCTTCATTACTGTCGAGATGCAGCCTGGGGTCGATAACGAGCGGGCATGGGATACGCTCAGACAAAAGGTGCAGTCAGCGCAAGGCAAGCTGCCCGCAGAGGCGTATCAGCCGGAAATCAATGACGATCTGGCCAAGACATCGGCGCAAATCATTCATTTGATTGTGGAAAGCCCTTCTGAGCTAGAGTCTTTGCGGCCCATTTCTGAAACATGGAAGGATCAATTGCGCACGGTTGCCGGCGTCAGCGATGTTGAAATTGTTGGACTTCCCGATCAGGAAGTGAAGGTGATTATGAACAAGGAGAAGCTTGAAAGCTTGCAGCTTCCTTGGCCGCTGGTTATGCAGGCGCTCACAACCGCTCACGACCGTACGCCGATCGGGAACGTGGTTGCCAATAATAATAACACTTACGTTCAATTAACAGGCGAATGGAAGTCCGCCAAAGATATTGCCGATACGGTCGTTTACCGACCTTCAGGGCAAGGCAATTCACTGAGCATCAAAGATGTCGCAGAGGTTAAAATTGGCCCCCAGAAAACGGAGGAGGAGGTTTTATATCAAGGCAAACCCGCTGTCGACGTCGTCATTTATCCGGCCAAAGGACAAAATATTCCTTCTTTGCAAGCAGGAATTGACGTCAAGGTTTCCGAGCTGCAGTCTCAGCTCCCCTCGCATGTAACGATGGTATCGTTGTTTACGCAAAAGGAAAATGTCGACCATCTGTTTGCCGATTTGTCGCGTGAAATGCTGATCGGGATGGCTGCGGTACTCGTTGTCTGCATCTTGGGGCTCGCATTCGGAACGTCCATTATTGTCGCGCTCGCGATTCCAGTTTCCATCGCACTCGGCTTCCTCCCGATCGGTATGACGTCCATCGATCTCAATCAGATTTCCATCGTCGCGCTGGTCATTGTACTTGGGATTCTTGTCGATGATGCCATTGTCGTTAACGATAATATCGAACGCAGATTGTCTCTGGGCGATTCTCCTCTGGACGCCTCGCTGAAAGGCAGCCAGGAAGTTGCGATTTCAATTCTTACCGCAACGATCGCTACAGCGGCCGCTTTTTTCCCGCTGTTTTTCTTAAAAGGCAACATCGGGGACTTTATCAAGCCGATCCCCGTCGTCGTCAGCTTGACTTTAGCTGCGTCAATGGCAATGTCGTTAACCATCATTCCGATTTTCCGTAAATGGAGCAGCGAACGCAGTCTCCGCAAAGGAGTCTCCGCCCAGAATAAGCTGCCTGGACTTTTGGGAAAACCCATTTGGCTCCTAAGCGAGTACTACGAAAAGCTCATCCGCCGGCTGCTGCGAAAACCGCTGTTAACCGGAATGATAGGCCTCGTCATCGGCACGGCCAGCTATGGGCTTTTGCCGCTGCTGGGTGTTCAGTACTTTCCGAGTGCGGAACGAAGCGAATTTTTGCTTGATGTGAAAATGCCCGTAAGCGCCGACTATAAGCAAACCGCCGATATGATGAAAAGTTTATCGGTTTGGGCGGCTAAACAGGATGGGGTTCAATCCGTTTCCGCCTACGCCGGAAGGACAACACCCAAGTTTTACTATGCGGAAACCGATTCTGTCGGAACAAGAATAGGCCAATTATACGTCAAGGTCGACGAATCCCGATCCCATACAGGCAAGCTTGTATCCGACTGGCGAGAGCAGCTCAAGCACATATATCCGGACATCGAGTTGCTGCCCAGAGAGCTGGAACAAGGCCCTCCTGTCGGAGCGCCGATTGCCGTTCGAATCAGCGGCCCGGACTTAAATGAACTAACATCGCTCTCCAAACAGTTGCAAACGATGCTGAAGAGCATCCCGGGCACCACCAACGTCTCCGACAGCGTCGGTGATGAAACCTTTACCATGGATCTGCAGCTCGATCAGGAGAAAGCGCGTTATTACGGCGTCACCGAGAAGGACTTGTCGGGAACCGCCCGACTCGCAACCGACGGGATTGAAGTTTCCAAGCTGCAACTGGGCAGCGAAGATATTCCCGTCACCTTGTTCAGCGAGGCAAACCAAACGCCTTCCAATGAAACGATAGGAGAACTGCTCGTTCCTTCGCAATCCGGGCAGCTGTACCCGGTCAAGCAGTTCATCAATGTGCAGAGCGACCGCATGATCACCTCCGTGCAGCATCGCAATCTGGTACGAACGATCACGGTAAGAGCTTACACGGACGGAAGATTGCCTGCCGATATTGTCGCCGAGCTGCAACAGCAAGTAAGCAAACTGCAAAAGCCAAACGCCTACACGATTGAATTTGCAGGCGAGAACGCTGACCGGAACGATGCTTTCTCCTCCATCGGCAAGCTTTCGATTGTGGTTGTATGCCTTATTTTCATCATTATTGCGATCCAGTTCTATTCATTGTCCATACCGTTCCTAGTCATGATGACCGTTTATCTGGCCATGGGGGGCGCTCTAATTGGTTTATTCGTAACTGGTGCGCCAATCGGATTCATGGCGCTTATGGGCTTTGTCAGTCTGGCCGGGATTGTCGTGCGCAACGGCATCGTGTTGGTAGAGTTTATTGAAGACGCCAGACATCACGGCATGGAATTGTACGATGCCATTGCCGAATCCGGCCGTGCGCGACTCCGGCCCATTCTGATGACGTCCGCTACCGCAATCAGCGGCCTGCTGCCCATGGCGATTATGGGAGGCAGCTTATGGCGACCGATGGCGGTCGTCATTATATCAGGGCTTATTGTCTCCACGATACTTACGCTCATTATCGTCCCATCCTTCTATCTACGGCTGGCCTTGTGGAGGGATAAACGCAAGCTGAAGCGGAATGCGGCGGCAGTGACAAATCTCCCGGCCCATGGCGAAACAACTTCTCTATAGATTCCCTGACAACCGATCATAGCGGGCAAAAAAGCCTGGAAAAGTGCTGCATCGCACTCTTCCAGGCTTTTTCTTAAATGCGGAACCGATACCCCGCGCCCCAAATTGTTTCAATATATTGCGGATTCGACGGATCCTGCTCGATCTTCTCACGCAGCTTTCGGATATGCACCGTGACTGTCGCAATTTCACCCATGGCATCCATCCCCCAGAGGAGATCGAACAGCTGCTCTTTGCTGTACACGCGATTAGGGTTCATTGCCAGATGCGCGAGCAGATCGAATTCTTTCGTCGTGAAAACGACTTCCCGCTCATTCACAAAGACGCGACGCGCCGTTTTATCAATCATCAAACCGCGAATGCGCACCTCGTCGTTCTTCGCTTCACGCCGTCCCATCAGCCTTTCGTACCGGGCAAGATGCGCTTTCACCCTAGCCACCAGCTCGCTGGGACTGAAGGGCTTGATGATGTAATCGTCGGCGCCGAGGCCAAGACCGCGGATTTTATCGATGTCTTCCTTTTTGGCGGAAACCATCAGAATAGGAATATCCTTCTCACTGCGTATGCGCCGGCAAATTTCAAAGCCATCGATCTTCGGCAGCATCAAATCGAGAATGATGAGATCGTACTCCGCGGAAAGCGCGAGTTGAAGACCTTTGTCTCCCCTATTTTCGATATCGACTTCAAAGCCGCTGATCTCTAGGTAGTCCCGCTCCAGCTCCGCGATGCTTTGTTCATCCTCAATGATTAAAATCCGACTCATCCTTGACTCTCCTCCTGCTTACTAAGCGGTAATGCCATGTAGACGGTCGTGCCCTGGCCGATCATGCTCGTTGCGCCGATGCGTCCACCGTGCTCTTCCATAATTTGTTTGGCTATCGCAAGACCCAGCCCACTTCCTCCTGTCGCGGTGTTGCGCGAGGGGTCGGCCCGATAAAACCGGTCAAATATATGAGGCAGCGCCTCCTCCGATATCCCTTGACCGGAATCTTTTATTTGTATGACGGCGTGGCCGTCGATTTCTCTGAGTGTTAAGATGATGCGGCAATTGCCCTCATCACTGTATTTGACGGCGTTCTCGATAATGTTCAGCAGCACGCGTCTAAGCTTATCACGGTCCGCCGTTACTAACAACGGCTTCTTCGGCAGCTCGGTGAGCGTGAAGCGAACGCCCTTTTTCTCCATATCAAACTGCAATTCCTGCGTGCAATCCTGTACGTACTGACCAAGATCCACCGTTTCAAATTGAAAGGGAACTTTGCCCAGATCCAGCTTGGAGAATAGAAACAGTTCATCAATGAGCCGATCCATGTCGGCCGCTTTCGTATAGATCGTACGAATATACTTATCCAACTTATCCGGAGAATTCGTGACGCCATCCATAATACCGTGAGCGTATCCTTTAATAGCCGTAACCGGTGTTTTCAAATCATGCGAAATATTAGAAATCAGCTCTTTGCGGTTCTCTTCATATTGAAGTTGAACGTCTACGGATTTCTTCAGCTTGCGCCGCATTTCCTCGAAGGCCCTGCTAAGCTCACCGATTTCATCATCGGATTGCGGCACGACCTCAAAGTCGAGATTGCCTTCTTTAATTTCCTCCGCGGCTCGTTTGAGCGCTCTCAGAGGTTTAATAATGCTGCGTGAAACGAAATAAGTCAGCACGCCGTTCGTACCGACGAGAATGAGCACAAAGGTTAAAATAACCGACTTTGAAAACTGGTGCAAATATTTCTGAAAAGGCCCCCCATCCAAAAAAACAAAGACGGACCCTTTGCTGTTATCGGAAAACAGAAAATCCTGCTGCCGAGTTATCCACACAGAACCTTGATTGCGCTGAAATTGACCTGATGAAGTGCCGAAAGCGGGAAGTTTGGAGCTGTTCTGCGCCTCGCCCTCTTTCAGGTAGGGAGAACTATATGCAATTTCTTTATCTTTGCGAATGATAATGCCCATATTGATTTTGTGAAACCGGTCTTCCAAATCCTGAATAAATACGGGATCGAGAAAGGCATCCGGTTCGGTTTCCGTTTTCGCCTTCATATAAGCGACATTTTCGAGTTCTTGGTCAACGACGCGTTTAATCGGATTCCCTTGCGAGAAATCAACCTGAAAGACCGACTTCAAATTGCCGAACGTTGCGATGGAGATCAGGATCACGGCCAGCCCCGAAAGGACGAGAGGTACGAGCAGCATGGCGATATATGAAAGTACCAGCCGTAAGCGAATCGACATCGTGGTCAGATCTCCTTTTTATCAAACAAATAAAATCCTGCTGTAAAAAACAATATACTACACGCTGTCAAAAACATAAAGATACTGCTCACCTTACCGACCGCCATTCCGCTGCCTATCCAAAGCATATGCCAGTCCGTGTAGGCCGTAGGCGAATATGTTGCAATTTGCGGGATAAAGAAGGCTGCTACTTTAAATGCCAAATAGAGAAGTATGCTTACCGTCAATGCGGAGGAAGCGTTGGAGAAAAACTGCGCCAGACATACAGCGGCAATACTGAGCACAAGCAGCGGCAGAAACGCCGCACCATACGCGAGGAACCAGGATACGATGGTCCCGAAGCCTCCGAAGTGCTGGAAAAACAACGCCGAAATGATGGAAGCCAGCAAACCCGCTGCTAAATACAGCACAATAAAAATGCCGAGTGCAATTTGCTTGGAGGCGAACACCTTGAAACGCGTGATGGGCCGTGTCAGCGTATTCTTCATTGTGCGGTCTCCCATTTCACCGGAGAATACGTCCGCAGCGCCCGTGAAAACGAATAACGGCAGGAAGATACTCGTGAGCAGACCCAGCATAATGATGGGAAAATCTTGCGAAGCAATTGCTCCGATGCCAATGCCGCTTTGGAATTGCGACAACAGCAGACCTGCGACTACGGGAAGCAGCAGGGTGGCGGCAAGGAAGAAGATCGTTTTCTTCTTGGATGTCATTTTGATTGTTTCGTTCCAGACGTTGGCTGTTAGGCTATGCATTCGCAGCAAGCCTCCTTACTTCTTGAATTTCGCGCAGGTACGCTTCTTCTAGCGTCGCGCTGCCTCTGGCAATTTCCGATACAAGTCCCTCACGGACAAGGCGGCCTTGATGGATGATCCCCATGCGGTTGCACATTAGCTCCATTTCATGAATGAGGTGGCTGGATATCAGGAAGGTGATGCGTTCTTCGCGCGCCAGATGCATAATGATCTCACGGATCTGAACCATCCCCTCGATATCGAGGCCGTTCGTCGGCTCATCCAGGATGAGCAGCTCCGGCTTCGACAGCATCGCCGCCGCGAGTCCTAGCCGCTGCTTCATGCCAAGCGAGTAACCCGCTACCTTTTCCTTCTGAAAAGGGGTAAGTCCGACGATTTCCAGTACTTCATCTAAGCGCTTCTTGTCAGTACCCGGGTAAAATCTCGCCGCCAACTCTAGATTTCTCCTACCGCTCATATAGGTGTACGCTTCAGCCGTTTCAATCAGCACGCCGACCTTCGCCATCGCCTGCTCATAATGCGTGGATACATCATGACCGAACAACTTCACTTCTCCTTGCTGCGCTCTGGTTAGGCCGGTCATGATTTTCATGACGGTCGTTTTGCCGGCGCCGTTCGGTCCGAAGAACCCGTAAATATCGCCTTGCTGTACCGTCATATTCACCTCATGGATGCCGCGTAAGTTATTATAAATTTTCGTAAGACGCTTGATTTCTACGACTGGATTCATACATTAGCCGCCTTTCAAGGGAATAAGGAGGTCAGTGGTTTCCCCCGCCTCCTCCGCTTTGATTAGTGCTTGTCGCCCCAGTTTCTATGGGACTTCTCTGGGTCAAACTTCACGGTTTCCAGCTGCTTTCCTGTCAAATCTACCGTATCCGGTGTTGTCGAGTTCAGGCTTGACAGCGTCATATCCACGCTCAGCACTACGTCATGGGCTGTACCTTGTGCATCTTTCCCGGAAATATGAATTTGCGCGGTCTGGTTGGTGATGTGGTTATCGCTATCCACGCTGGCGTTCACTTCTACTTCATCCATTTTGATGTCAGAGGTTAGCTGGGGAAGACTGTTCTTGAGTGTCGTCACATCGACACCAAACGTATCTGCCTTGGACGGCAGCGGACTGTGGCTCTTCTCGAGTGTGCCGTGCTTAATGGCTAGGGAGCCGATTGTGTTCACAACCGGAGAAATTTGGCTGCCTGACAATTTAAAATGAATCTCCTTCACATTGCCTGCGGCTTCATCCATGGTGACATAGTTTTTGAGGTTGCCGACGAGAGCGTCGACCACATTTTCCACTTCGCTAACGACTTGCGGGTCTGGCGTATGCGCAGCGCCTTCGCGCTCTTTGAACTTGCCGCCCATGCCGCTATCTTCCAATACTTTGTAAACATCGGAGTCGGCTGTTTTTATAATTTGCTTGCCGTCTTGGTTGTAGAAATGAATAGTTTGTTCGTCTGCGCCGCTCTTCACGGTCACTTCTGCGCTTCCGGCATGATTTTCACCATTGCTTTTAATCGTCGATTTCACGTTCAACAATTGTGCTCCGTTGTCCTGCAGCGTCACGTTCACTTGACGTGTAACGTTGTGCACCGCCGCGGTTTGTTTCACAGCTGATTTGAAGGTCTCATATCCTGGTGCATCGCCTACGCCTGCATATACCGATGTTACCAGCATCATGCTGCCTACCGCCACGCCTAATCCTATCATCGCTAACTTCTTATTCATCCCTCTTGGCCTCCGCGTCTTCTAACGCTTTATCTAATTTGGATGCGTTCCCCGCTTCCATGTATACATCTTATCCCTCCGATCTTAATTGCCGCTAAAACACCTATTAACCTAGCCTAAAACAATTCTTAAATATTTCTAAACTTGTGGAGTGACTTGCGGGCGGACGGTGACGGTGGGCGGTTGGAGTGACTTGCATACGGACGATATCGGTGGGTGGTTGGAGTGACTGGGGGCGGACCATGGCGGCGGGCGATTGGAGTGACTGGATAAACTTGTTGGTTCGCCCCACTGTCTTCCCATGGGATCAGCCCACCTCCTCACATAAGAGAACTGGAGTCCTCTATTTAAGCCAAATCAACTGGTTTCACCAGCTACGCGGAACTACAGGTCCTTATTTGCCCATCTGGCCGAGTTTTTGAACCAAAAACGGAAAATAGAGGAACAGAGTTCCCCTACCTTCACCAAATGGCGCAATTCTGGTCAAATAGCGGCTCATAGTTCCCCATCGACAACCGGACCCATGCCGCGGCCATAGCAAAAAGGGGGCAAGCATCGCTCCCCCCACCTGTTGCACCCGCCTGCACGGACCATAGTTGGCTATTATCAGTACTGCTGCTCGTGTACCCGCTCTCTCAGCATGCCGGAATGCGTGAGTCGAGCGTCCACTTGCACATCCCCTAACTGATACCCTTCAAGCGGCTGCTTGCCGTTCGAGGTCAGGTTGGCCCACTGCTTGAAATCCTGCCTGTATAAGATATGCTCCAGCTGATACATATCAACGCCTCGATTTTTGCCCTGTTTGAACGTTTCCTCGATTTCTTGTGCGATCTGCTTTTCAATTTGTTTTCGTATGGAGTCCTCATCTACTGTCTCCTGAGATTCAATCGTGATCGCCTTGCATTTCACATGAACATCAAAAATCAGATTACCGCCCTTGCGCAGCGTAATGCGGGGTTTCGGTCTTTGAATTGAAACGGTTCGAACGGGCTTCCCGTTGATATAGACGACTAACGGCGAACGAGCGGTACTTTTCTCCATCCACCGGTCTCCCTTAAACTGATCATCTGAAAACCATTCGACCAGATTATTTTTGCCTAAAGCATAAACACCGTTAACTTCTAATTTAGGATCAGGCTTCTGATTTTTCTTCCACGCATCGTCTCGAATGCTCAAAGTTGGCATCATCAAGGTATAGCCAGGTTCACGAAGCAATGCGGCAGCCCTGTACAATCGGAATGGACGTATAAAGGAGAGTTGGTGATAATTCTCAATAGGATTCATCAATATGGAAGCCATAGGGGAGACATTGAAAAATGGAACAACCGAGAAAATGGCTTCGATTGACTCATCTGTACTATAGATCCATTGGGTAAATCTCGTTTCACTGTATCGAACGGACCCGTCCATAAATTTACTAATCCCTTGCTTTAGCGCCTCCCTGGAGAACAAATAAGCGCTGACATGCCCCCAAAAAACGCGCTGCTGCGTCGTTTTGTACAAGCGATTGAACGCTTCATTCACCGTGGCTCCTTCTTCTCGGCCTACCCAAATCTGAGGCGGTTGCCCGGCTTTGCCCCCCTCCTGTTTCGCGACGGAGCTGAAATCCAACATCTGCGCATAGACGATATAACGCCCTTTTTGGAAATCAAAGCCTATAGCTGTAAAGTAGTTCGTGTCTTGGATCGTTTTGATATCCCAGCAGCCTGTCTGACTGACGAGAATCAGCACCCCGACCATCATCCGTCCTAATCGCTTCATGATCATTGAGGATCCTCACTCTGACGTGTATCATCCTTCGTGCTTAACATCTTAGGCCTGCTCTTCATACTGCTGAAAGGCTTGGTGAAAATCGCAGGAATCATTTCCTTAAAGCGCGGCGGCGACAAGGGCGACAAGTACGGAACACCGAATGACTCTAAGGTCGACATGTATAAAACAAGCCCGATCAGCGACACCATGAACCCATAGATCCCAAAAATCGTCGATTCCAGCAGGATAAGCATCCGCAAAAGCGTAATCGTCCCGGCAAGTGTCTGGTTCACGAGGGTGTACATGGCTATGGTTGATATCGAGGTTATGACAAGGGTCGTCGGGCTGGTAATGCCAGAACGAATCGCCGCATCCCCAACAATCAGCCCGCCGACAACGGTGACGGTTTGCCCTACGACTTTAGGCAGCCTGGCTCCCGCCTCACGAAATAGTTCGAACAGGAGCAGCATAATAATAAAATCCATTGGACCCGATAACGGCAATCCTAGTCTGGAGGAAGAGATGGTAGCAACTAACGGAAACGGAATTTGATCGAGATTAAAGGCCGAAAGCGAAATCCAGAAACCGGGAAGAAGCGTAGCAACGACCAGTCCTCCCAAACGAAGCACACGTTCGAACGCTACATAATAAAAGGGAGTGTGCACATCTTCCGGTGATTTTAAAATATACATAAGATTCGCAGGGGCGATTAGCGCCATTGGTGAGCCGTCCACGATGACAGCGAAGCGCCCACGGAGCAAGCTATCGGCTACGTAATCAGGCCTTCCCGCATAATCCAGCAGGGGAAAGAAATTGTATTTTTGCTCTGTTAGCATTTCCTCCAACTGCGCGCTGGAAATTAATGCGTCCACATCAATGTTCTGCAACCGGCGCCTGGCATCCTGAAGGATATCCGAATCGATGACGTCATCGATATACATGAGAGCTACCGAGGTATGGCTTCGCTTGCCGATTTGCATCTTTTCACAACAAAGGCTGCGGGTTAACAACCTTTTACGGATCAACGCAATATTGGTTACGATGCTTTCCGTGAACCCGTCCCTGGGGCCTTTGATAGAGGTTTCCGTATTGGATTCTTCAGGTGAGCGATTGGGCGGATTGGAAAGATCGAGTCCAAAGAGCCGCTGCTGCTCTTCAAAGAACACAATAAGGAACCCTGCATACAAATTGACCGTCATTGTACCTATGGCGTCAGGTCCGGTCAATTCTTGCATTTGCAGCATTGTAGGAAGATCAAGCTCGGACATGTCCCTATCCTGCTTATGAGTGATGATACGCTGGAGCTTAGGAAGCACACGTTCTTCGATATGGTCCTTATTGATCATTCCGTCGCAGTACATCATCATGACCTTTTGACCAGGATCTACCTCAGATAGCGGGTAAATCTTGATGATGACATCGTCCGAGGAAGCGAACCATTCCCGCAATTCATGCTCATTCACTTCATCACCTTCTCCTTTCGCCTCACTGGCAGGATGGTCAGCACAAGCAGAACAAAGAGCAGACTTACACCGGTAACAAACATCATGGGGTAATACCAGGCTTGGATAAAATGCACCATCTGATTGTCCGTAATCGGCAGTAAGCACATCGAAACGAAAAATCCACTCAACACGATTAAAAGCACCGTTCGGGTACGTTTCTTTTTGAGCATCAGCACGTCAATGGAAAGAAACATCAGCATGGACATGCGGATGCACGCACCCGATATCCACTGGAAAATCGATAAGAAATCCAGATGGGAAATATATTTCCCCAGTGTCACCATACGCCATTGTTCAAAGGCTGGATACCTCAATTCATCAGCTTCAAACGGTCCGAAGATCGCAATTGCCCCAATTAAGGGCCCCACGGTAAGACCAACTAAACAGGCACCTACGATAAGTAAAGCGGGCAGTCGAATGCGGGTATCCACGTGATGCTGCAGAAAAACGATGCTTAGTAGCTCGAAGGAAGAACCACTGGTTAAGTACATCGATTTCAGCGCAGGGGCATACCCGTGGGTAAATAAGGGCGTAAGCAAGCTGTAGTCTTTGTATTGAAAATTTGCACCCATCACAAAATAGCCCAGCAGAACAACCACGGGGAGCAAAATACCCGAGGTTATTGCGATAGCCCGCATCCCTTCACGAGCGGCAAAAAAGCAAAATATCATAAATGCCAAAGAGATCATAATCGGAGGGGTCCGGGGCAAATAGGAGATGTGCGTCCATGTCACCATATCTTGCATGGTAATGGTCGCATGCGTCATGGCGATGCCAATGACAACCACTTTTAGAAGGAATACAACGAACTTCCCGTATCTCTGTCCCATCCATAGCAGTAAATTCTGCTGCTTAGAGCGTCTGATAACAATAAACATGAAGCATACCGACAATAAGGTAGGCAGGACAGACAGGCCCGCACCCACCCAGGAGTCGCGTTTGCCGTAATGCAGCAGCACAGGGATTAAAAGCACATGATTCGTAATTGCGATTGAAATAATGATGACGTAATACAGCTGAAGCGCAGTAACTTTCCTATAGAGTGCAGACATAGCGTGTTCTCCCACTTTGGTATTAGGTGGAAACTTTTATTTGTTAAGGTTTCCAATCCAGGTGGAATTATGCAAAACAAAAACCGCCTCTCGCTCCATCGAGAGGCGGTTTCTTCATCCTGGCTTCTTAGTAGAAAGTTGCAAGAATGATAACCAACAAAATATAAAGAACCAGAACGAGCGCTGCGCTAGAGTATGCGGCTCCTGACATGACGACTTCCTCCTCCCTGCCTGCTGAAACATTGGTCTCTTTGTGACTTGATGTATCCTATGTCGGGCAGGGCGGATGGGTATGGACGTATGTCTAGCTTTACGGGAGAAAAGGTGTCAATTCACCTAAATAGCAAACATCAAGGTGATGCAACGCGCGGGTGCACGCCGTGTAAAACAGCTTGCGCTCCTTCGCCTCCGCATAGACTGCCTCCCCGGCATCGTAGAGAATCACGGCGTCGAACTCGAGCCCTTTGGCGAGGTACGCCGGCATGATCATGACGCCTGCCTCATAGTGCAGCGTCTCCTTCGTGATCCGCGTGAGGCCGGGCAGCAGCGGCTTCAACGCTGCGTGCGCGGCTTCCGTCTCGCGCGCGGTCTTGCACAGGATCGCGACGGAGCTTGCGCCGCCGCTTTGGCGAGTCAGCGCCGCGTCCGCGACCAGGCGGCGCAGCTCGGTCTCGTTCGCGGCGCGCAGCAGGCGCGGTTCTTCGCCGCTGCGGCTGAACGGCTCGATCGGCTCGCCGAACGGCAGCACACGGCTGGCGAACAGGACGATTTCGCGCGTCGAGCGGTAACTCTTCACGAGACGGATCGTCTCCGTCTCCTCCTCTTTCATCAGCTCGCTGATCGAGCTGTACTCGTTCTTAGGCCCTGCGCCATCCTCGCTAGCCGCGTTCGCATGCGTGAAAATTCCCTGATTCCAATCCCCGAGCAGGGTAAACCGGGCGCGAGGGAACAGCTTCTTGAGATACGCGTAATGGAACGGCGAGTAGTCCTGCGCCTCATCTACCAGGCAGTAGCGTATCGTCCCTACACGAAGTTGCCCCTCGACTAAGCCCTTCAAATATACAAGCGGCGTCGCGTCCTCGTAGTGCAGGATTCCTTGCTCGAGCGCAGTCGCCGTGAAGGCGCTGATGCTCTCCCAAGCATCGGGAAGCTGCTGGCCAGCCTGCGCAATCAACTCTTGATGCAGCTCTCTGTCCGTGTAGAGTTCGCGGTACATCCCGAGCACGTCGACATAAGCAAGGTTACGCGCCTTCTCCTTAAGCGGAGCAATGGCTTTATGCGCCTTGATTTTGCTCATCTTCTTCATCTCGGGCTCCGTGCCCATATATTTGGGTTCCCGCACCATTTTGCGATAAAACCGTTTCTGGGCATCCGCTTGAATCACATCCAGCTTCTCCAGCATCCACTCGGACAATTGCTCCATACGTTCACCGAGCGCAAGAATCGAAGCTTTGCCATAGAAGCGTTCGCTCAGCTCCTCCGCGGTTATCAGCACTTTCTTTCCTACTGACAGATCAAGGAAACGGATGCCGTCATGCTTCAGCTTTTCCCCATAGGCCTCGATGACATTGAGGAAGGCTGCCGACGTTTTGTACGGAATGCTTTGCAGACGGGCTTTGTACGCGGGATCTTGCTCTGTTCCGGTAAGAATGAATTCGAGCTGGTCGTACGGATCTTCGAGTGCAAGCCCGGTGTCGCTTAATTTATGGGTTAAATAATCTTGAAAGGTCGTTTGCTGCATGCTAGCTTCGCCCAGCTCCGGAAGAACGTGCGAAACGTAATCGCTAAACAGCGAGTTCGGCGAGAACAGAATCATATTATCAGCGCTAAGCGTCGTCCGATATTTATAAAGCAAATACGCGATGCGCTGCAGCGCGACCGAAGTTTTGCCGCTGCCTGCTGCCCCCTGGACGACAAGCACCTTGTGCCGGTCATCGCGGATGATCTGGTTCTGCTCGCGCTGAATCGTCGTCACAATGCTGTGCATTTTCTCGTCGGCGCTGCGGCTGAGCATCTTCTGCAGCATCTCGTCGCCGATGGTGATCCCGGTATCGAACACATCCTGCAGTTCGCCGGCTTTAATGATGTACTGGCGCTTGAGCAGCAGCTCGCCGCTGACATCCATCTCCGGTGTGCGGTACGTCGCCGGCCCCGGCGGGTAGTCATAAAACAAGCTGGCAATCGGTGCACGCCAGTCATAGATAAGAATTTCATCCGTCTTCGCATCGATAAAAGAAGTAAGACCGATGTAGATTTTCTCACGCTCATACTCACCGCGCTCTTGAAAATCAATGCGGCTGAAATACGGCGCATCGACGACGCGCTGGAGCTTGTACAGCGCATCCTGCGCCACCTGGAAACTGCGCTTCTGACCCTGCAGGACATGCTCCTGCTGGGCCATACTCGCCGCTGTCTCGATCACGTCGTCTGCGTTGTCCGCGTTGACGGAGATGTCATCCCAGAAGCTGCGGCCGATCGCGGTTACTTCCGTACGGCGCTGATCCACCGTCTCCCCTAGGTCGATAATTCGCTCCTTAATTTGAGTCCGTACTGAGGAGACGCGCTGCGCCTCCCGCTCCCGTTCTTCTTGTTCAATTGCCATTTATTCTCCCTCCTGCCTACTTATATACCCCGTGAATAACCTCTTCAAACTCAGGCTCTTCCATATGTACATCATCCATATCGCCCCAGAGACTAACGATACGCAGTACGTCCATTGCCTTCAGCTCTTTGCGGTTGCAGGCAATCGTGAGAACGTTCGACTCCTGTTCAACCACGTGAAACGGCAGCTCCCAGCTCTCCGGCACGTTAACATCGCTGCGATACGTAATTTTCATCATGGTAGGTAAACCGATTCGGTCCCTTAACGTATCAATCGAGCCGTCATATCCGATCTGACCGTGATTGATGACGATCACCCTTTTACATAGCTGCTCAATATCATCCATATCATGTGTCGTTAGCAAAATCGTTTTGCCGAAATCTTGATTTAACGTTTGCAGAAAGCTGCGAATGTTCTTCTTCGCTACCACGTCCAACCCGATGGTAGGCTCATCCAGGAACAAGATGTCCGGGTCATGCAGCATGGAAGCCGCCAAATCGGCCCGCATCCGCTGACCCAACGACAGCTTCCGCACAGGCATATCCATCAGCTCTTTGAGCTCAAGGAGCTCATTCAGCTCACCTAATCTGCGGCGAGAGACACTCTCTTCCACGCGATACATGGCTGTTAATATCTCATAGGAATCCTTCACCGGCAAATCCCACCACAGCTGGCTGCGCTGTCCGAACACGACGCCAAGCTTGCCCACGACGCGCCTTCGGTGCTTTTGCGGGCTTAAGCCATGGATCAGTACCTCACCCGAGGTAGGGTGAAGGATGCCGGTCAGCATCTTGATTGTCGTTGATTTTCCCGCACCATTAGGTCCAATATACCCGACGAACTCGCCGGATTCAATCTCAAAGCTTAGATCTCGTACCGCTTCTTTCTCTTTATATGCCCGTGAAAACAAGGTGCGGATACCGGAAAACCGGCCTTCTTGGACGAGCGGAGTGTGAAATGTTTTTCGCAAATTCGTGACGGTAATCATGTCGATCCCTTCCCTCCTTGTATTTAAGGTGATTAATGATCTTAACTCCCTGTGCTTTGATAACGGGATAAGCCCAGCTTCCAAAACCGCATAGCCAGCCAAAGCGCAGCACAAGCAACACCCGCTGTTCCAAGCAGCATCCAAATCCCGCCCTGATGTCTTAATATGTATAAGGCCGGTATGTAATTCACGAAGGCTACCGGCACGAGCACCATCAGTGCGCCTTGCAGCCATTTGGGATACAGGGAAAGCGGGTAGCGTGCCGCCGTATGGGTGGCGTCTTCGGTCATGTTTTGCAAATATTCAATGCGCGTCAGCCAAAACCCCGCGGCCGCTGTAGCGAGCCCGATAGCGAATAAAATAACCGCTCCGGTGCAAATGATTAACGCCGTTAACGGAACGGCTGTCCAACCGATTTGACCGGATGCCATCAAAGCTTTCATCGCAATGGCGAGCAGAACGAGCCCCTGACCGATTTCGGCGAAGAGCACGCGCGAGTTTTGTGTCATCAGCGCCAGCAGCACCGGAACGGGACGTATCAGAAGCGCATCCAGATCGCCGGATACGAGATATTTTTCGAGATGATGCACATCGGAAGCCAGCGTTCGGTAAATCGCTTTGGCGATCATGATGACTCCGTATAAATAGCACACTTCATACAGCGTCCAGCCCATGATATTGCCAAAACGCATCATGACCAGCGCCACCATGAGAAATTCGGAGATATGTACACAGGATGCCATCGCCGTTGAAAACAGGAAATTGAACTTATACTGCATCCGGCTGCGCAAGCTCGCCTTGATCAGCAGCATGTAGAGCTTAACTGACATCATCCGCCCTGCACCTCCAGCTTTTTGCGCACCCAATGCGTAACGGCCAGACAGACACAAGTAAACCCGATGCTCCATGCGAGAGCTCCGAGCACGACCGTGCCTTTTTCAAGCTGCAAATAAATACGAGTCGGATAGTAGAGTAAATACGGATAAGGAGTATAAAAGCTAATGGTGCGAAGCCAGCCCGGAAGCCATTCGAGAGGAATGAAAAAGCCCGAAAGCAGCATGCTGAACGAGTAATTCACCCAGTAAAACCAACGGGATTCCGTAGTCCATAAAGCTGCAACACCAATCAGATAATTCATGCAAATGGAGATATACGATGCCGAGACCAGCGCGATCGCTGTCCAACCGTAAACCGAAGCTTTCTGTGGAAGCTGTAAGGAGAAAATGAAGTAGTAGAGGACATAAATCGGGATAAATTTATAAAGAAACTGATACCACACCTGCCCCCATTCCCGGCTCATCGCCTGATAGAACAAGTGAACAGGACGCATGAGATCGACGGCTATTTGACCCGTACGCACCGACTGCTCGAGCCCCAGTCCATTCGTCATAAACTGCGTAACCCATAGGCTGGCTTGGTTAAACGCGATGTACCCGACGATCCCTTTGGCGCCGTAATCGCCGAGCGAAGAATCGGTCCCGAGCCCCGTCCATATACTCGCATAAATGAAGCCAAACACCGCGCTTACTGCATTGTGCAGCAGATGCGAACCGCGATACTGCAAATTCCTTGCGTATGCCTTGCGGGCTAAAACCGCGAAAAGCATAAAACACCTCCTATGTTTTTTCATACGAAAAAAACGAATTCCTACTGCAGCCGCAGCGTAGAGACGGAGTTCCATATTACCAAAATTCCCCTGGGTATGGCAATGATTATTTTACAGCGTACACGATGGTCTGGACTCTCATCGTTATTGAACGAAAAAGAACCCCAACACCAGTGATTCTCACTAGTGTCGAGGCTCTAATTGTGACGAAGAACGAGGCAACCTTCGTTGTTGTCAGCGTACATACCAATCCTAACTTATGTAGCAGGAGCCAAACGGCTCCTCATGCTGCTGTGAAAAACAACAGCTTCTTTACTGAACGCTCGCAGGCTTAGCCTCAGGAGGAGGACTGCTTTCCCCTGTTGCCCGAAGTTTCGTCTCAGGGTCATCAAACTCGGCGTTATAGCTTGGTTGCGACGCCTTCGTTAAATAGTCATGATCAATGTAAGAAGCTAAATATTGCTTACCGAAAAGCAGATCATATTGTACGTTCCTGTAGTCGTCCAGAAGTGGTTTCACGGACTCAGGTGCCTGTGCATGCAATGTTTGGTCCTGGTCCACAACCAGATTACTCAGCAATCCTGGTACTTTGGCGGCCAGTTCCGCATTCAGCGCGAAATTCGCCGGTTTCTCCATATGCAGCATATCCAGCACGTGCGCACCTAAGAAGGAATCGCTGAGCAGCGGAATATCCTGCTTCGGCATATCGAAGTTAGACCATGTGACCAGCGGAATGCTGTGCATTTTCTTCACTTCTTCCAATGACCAGTCATTAGCGTTGCTTGTAGAGATGAAACCCGCTTCTTTATACACTTGATAATCAAGACCAAGCATCGGCAGATGGTCTCCATAGAAGACGATCATCGTAGGTTCATCAGAATTTTTGTAATGATCAATAAGCATTTGCAAACTTTGATCCGCATCATGCGCGCCTTGGGCGTAAGTTTCCAAAATCGATTTGGCTTGCGGCGTCAAATTGCCTTCCGCCTTAAATTGATTTTCTCCGTACCGCGGATCGTCATAAGGACCATGATTTTGCATCGTAACCGTGTAGATAAACATAGGATCGGCGGTTTTATCCACTTCATCGATAATGTTTCTCGACACTTCGGCATCCGAGATGAAGTAACCCTTCGTTTCCGGATTCACGAAATGCTCACTGCTTTTAAAAGATTCAAAGCCAAGCTGTTTGTATACGGAATTACGGTCCCAGAACCAGCCTTCATAGGAGTGAATTCCCATACTTTTATAACCCTGGTCGGCAAAATAACTCGCTAAGCTTGGAACAGGCTTACTTACATACTGTTGGTAAGGAATGGAGCCTCCAGGCAGGAAACTCATGGAATTACCTGTCAATACTTCGAATTCCACATTGCTGGTTCCTCCTCCAAATTGAGGAGACAGCAGGTAACCGGAAGACGATTCCTTTTGCAAACGGTGGACGGTTGGCAGCGGGTCTTCACTGAATTTCACATTGGTTAACAATGTTGGGTCCCAGAAAGCCTCACTCATAATAAAAATGACATTCGGCTTTTTCCCTTGCAGCGGATCGACTGACGCTTTTTTCAAAGCAGGCGCTTTTTGTGCGCTCTCCTCGATCGTTGTCGCAACCGCCCCGATGGCCTCATTGCTGTAGGTATCCGGCTTTTGAACGATGGAATTTTTGACGTTGAGCGTAAAAGCTAGCGCTGTTCCGTTACTCGCATAATTTTCTTGCTGATTCCAAACGATTTCGTTCACGCCGACATGATCCAGAATTTTGCCTGCTAGCGGTGTTTTGATCCCAAAAGCATATAAGGCATAGAGCGAGAATAGCCCTAAACCAATTCTTGAGATAATAGATATCTTTGTACGCGGTAAGACCCATCTTAATGCAAGTACGATAATAATTGAGGCGGCTATGGCTCCGATTCGTACAAGGGCTGCTTTTCCCGTAACTAATGAAGCAATATCCATACTTTCTTTATTGAGCAAAATATCCCACGGGAAGAACGGCTCCCCGATCATTGTCACCTTCATATAAGAAATTAATGCCATCAGGCCAAGCAGTAAGGTCGAAATCGCTCCTGAGATCGCCAAGGATCCCACCAAAGCATAAATAAAAGCAAGCAAACAGAAGGTGATTCCTACATTTAATATATAAAGCGATTGATTGGAAGATATCCAATTCATTGTATCATGCAGTGAACCGCGCTCGAGTAGCTCCATGCCGGCCACTGAAAATACAGGTAACAGGATTAAAAACAGGACTAGCGAAATCATCGCTCCCAGACGTTGTGGTCTAATCTTCTGCTGCTTCTTATGAAGATCGCTCCGGGGCTTCAAATTGGGGTGCATCTTACATCACTCTCCTCTTGCCCCCATTCTAAACCCCAATTGTGAAGAAAATATGTAGATAACCTTAAAGGAACCTTAGGAAATCCATCTATTCCCTCTATTTAAGACCTGCGAGCCAAGTTGCCAATGCTTTCAATTCCTCTTCTTTGAGGGCGACTTGGAACGGCGGCATCCCGCCACCACCCTTTTGTATGCGCTTAATGATCTCGGCTTCCGTTAAGCGTTCCCCGACTTTTTGAATGTTCGGACCCTCTCCGCCCTGTAATTGATTACCATGACAAGAGATACAAAAATTTTGGTAAATCTTTTGGGGATCGGCATTCACAGCCGTCGTTTGCGCGTCATTTTGCTTCTTATTGCCATTATTTCCACAAGCCGTTAGTCCTAAAGTCAAAACAATCATGATCATGATTAGCAGCCTTATTTTCATCCTGGAACTCCTTAAAGAAATATTTCCCTCCATCATACCAGAGCACGGACTGTAAAATAAAGAAGTCGAAAGTGCCTGGATGAGTGATTACAGGCTGCTTGGGCATAGTATGTGATAGGCCGAGACGATTTATTTTGCGGTTATCATGTAAAAAATGCCTGAAAATGAGCAACTAAAAGACATGGCAGAAGCAGTTTGCTCCGTACCATGTCTATTAAGTGCCGGCTGTTGACTGATCAGCCTAAGCCAGTTTCAAGCGAATAACATTCCATGAGGCTTTGCCAAGCGTTGCTTGAATTTGTCCATTTGAATCCACCGCTGCATTACCGCCATTATGCGGTTTCACCCGATCATGGGCGTCAATCGTATTCGCGGCTTTCAGATCATCATTCTCCAACACGATATGTTGGGTAACTTGGCAGGCGTCAAAGCTCCGAAGATCCAGCTCAAGCGGAAGCGCATCTGATAGATGGCGGTTCACCGCGAAGATCGTCACTTCCGACTTCTCTTCATTATGCACCGCGACAGCTTCCAAATAAGGTACGTCCGTGTAATCCTTCGCGTCGTATTTAGGCGATTTAATCAGAGGTACAAGAACCGTTCCGCGTCCGAACAAGCTTGCGTGCATGTACGGATAGTAGATCGTTTGCTTCCATGCTGCCCCGCCGTTCGCCGTCATAATTGGCGCAATAACGTTGACGAGCTGTGCCAAGCAAGCCATTTTCACGCGATCCGCACGCTTCAGCATCGAGATCAGCATACAGCCTACAAGGAGCGCATCCTCATGGTTATAAACATCTTCGAGCTGCGGAGGAGCGATCGACCAAGGTTCGATTTTGCGGTCAGCTTCATTAGAGTGATACCAAACGTTCCATTCGTCGAAGGAAAGATTGATTTTCTTCTTTCCACGTTTTTTGGCCTGAACATAGTCTGCAGTTGAGATTACGGTATTGATAAAGCGATCCATTCCCATGGATTGCGCCAAGAAATTAGATGAGTCTTTATCACGATTGCCGTAGTACTGATGCAGGGAAATATAATCGACATGATCATACGTATGTTCTAGCACCGTTGCTTCCCAATCCGGGAACGTCGGCATAGTCAAACTGGAACTGCCACATGCCACAAGCTCAATCGTTGGATCAACCCACTTCATCACTTTGGCCGTTTCGCAAGCTGTACGCCCGTATTCAACAGCGGTTTTGGCGCCTATCTGCCATGGACCGTCCATTTCGTTGCCTAAGCACCATGTTTTGATATTGTGAGGCGCCTTGTACCCGTGAGAAATCCGCAAATCGCTCCAGTACGTACCGCCTTTTATATTGGAATATTCAATAATGTCTCTGGCCTCCTCGGGGCCGCGAGTTCCTAGATTAACCGCCATCATCGCCTCTGTGTTCGCTTTGCGGCACCAATCCATGAATTCATTTAGTCCAACCATGTTAGGCTCAATCGTGCGCCATGCCAGATCCAGCCTTTTCTTGCGCTGATCCAGCGGTCCAATCCCGTCTTCCCAGTTGTAACCGGAAACAAAGTTCCCGCCCGGGTAACGAACGATCGGGACATCCAGTCCTTTGACCAGTTCCAAAACGTCCGCCCGAAACCCCTGCTCATCGGCTTGCGGATGCCCCGGTTCATAAATGCCCCCATAAACAGCACGTCCCAAATGTTCAATAAACGAGCCGTAAATACGGGAATCTACTTCTCCAATTTTAAAATCTTTGTCGACAATCATGCTTGCTTTCATAGACATTGACATCACCTCGTAGTATAATTAATAAAAATATAAATCAGTTAATACAAATATTATGATATTGATTCTATTAAACAATAATCAATGCTTGATTTCAAGCCTTTCTTTGCGCATGCTTTGGATTTATATTTATATTTATATGAATCACTCGAAGTTTACCTATGAGGAGTTTGGTTTAATGATACGTGCGACAACAGACCGCAAATGGCTGCCGCTCTATGAAGCTTTGGCAAGCGATGTGCGGCTTCAAATTTTGGATCATCTTGCTGTGCAAGAAATGAATGTGAAGGATTTAGCCCAGACACTTGGCTTAAGCAGCGCCATTGTGACGATGCATGTGAAGAAGCTGGAGGCCGGAGGCCTGATTCACACGGCATTGGTTCGCAAGCAAGGCGGCACGCATAAAATATGCACGCTAGCCGTATCGCGCGTGGAGATTCAGCTGCCGCAGCAGAGCGAGCCCCAGCGCGTGTTCGATGAAGTGTCCATTCCTATCGGACATTACACGCGCTTTGAAGTCCAGCCTACGTGCGGTCTCGCAACGGCCGATCATGCCATCGGCCAATACGACGATCCGCGCTATTTCTTCGAGCCCGAGCGGATGCATGCGAAGATTCTCTGGTTCGGAAGCGGCTTCGTGGAATACCGAGTCCCGAACTATTTGCTCCCCAGCCAGACGCTGGAGGAGATTGAGATTTCGCTGGAGCTCGGCTCGGAAGCGCCGGGCATTGCCGAGAATTGGCCGTCGGACATCCATTTCTATGTCAACGGCACCCTGCTCGGCTATTGGACAAGTCCCGGCGATTCGGGGCAGGGCCGCGGGCATTTCACGCCCAGCTGGTGGCCGGACTCCATCAACCAATACGGTTGGTTGAAGGTGATCCGGATCACCGAGCAGGGCACTTTCCTTGACGGGCAGCGGCTCTCCGATGTCACGGTCAAGGATATCCCCATGTCCCGCAACGAGTGGACATTGCGGTTTGAAGTGCCGGAGCATGCGGCGCATGTCGGCGGGCTTACGCTGTACGGTGAAGGCTTTGGCAACTATAACCGGGATATTGTTTTTCGTACCTACCGGCGGTAGGTGTGCGGCGTGGTGCGGATGTGGTGCGGATTCGGCGGGTGACGACGTTGGAAAGCAGCGTTTCGGAGGGGATAAAGGAGCGTTTAAGATGATTTTTCGACGTTTCAGCTGCACTTTTTCCAATTGGCACTACGTTAGCGCTGAAAAACAGCCTTTCAGCAGTGTCCAAGCCCCCCCCTCACCTTTAACCAAGTTAGTTATGTAAACTTTCAGTCATATATGGAGACCTCTGGCAATACAGTAAGGTAAATGACTGAGAGGGAGTTGATCTTTCGATGCCAGAACAACAGAATGCGCCTGTACTAAGTGTCAAGGATTGGATGATTACGATCCTGCTGCTAGCCATCCCAATTGTGAATATCATCTTGTTATTCGTGTGGGCATTCAGCAAAGGGGAAAACCCATCGAAATCGAACTATGCCAAAGCCAGCCTCATTTGGGCGGCAATCGGTCTTGTCATCTATATTGTTTTTGTTGTTATCATTTTCGGCACAGTGATGTCCAGTTATCATACATAATCTTAAGCTCTTAGCCTTGCAGCTATTTCTCTGCTCAATAGGCAGCCATTCCATTTTGGGATGGCCTTTTTATTTTCCATGCCCCAATAAATGGCTTCCAAGTGAAGTATGCTATACTGGAAAAAAAGTTAAGGAGCCTCTCTGATGCCTACACCCTTACATTGGAAAAAGTCATTATGGATATTATGGGGGGCTAACTTTTCCATCATGTGCGGCATGAACCTTATTCTTCCGTTTCTGCCGCTCTACGTTGGTCAACTTGGGGTACACGAGGTAGGCGATGTCGTGCGCTGGACAGGCTGGATCGTTGCTGCCCAGTTTATCACCTCGTTCCTGACGCAGCCCCTCTGGGGCGCCATCGCGGATCGCCGCGGACGCAAAATTATGCTGCTTCGCGCCGGCTTTGGCATGGCTGTTGTGACCGCCTTGATGGGGATTGTCACGGAACCATGGCAGCTGCTTGCGCTTCGGCTGTTGAATGGCTTTTTCTCCGGCTTCATCTCGATGGCCGTCTCGCTGCAAGCCTCTCTGACACCGCCGGAACATTCCGGAAAGTCGCTCGGCACGCTGCAGACGGGATCAATCGCCGGATCGCTCATCGGCCCTTTGATCGGGGGCCTGCTGGCCGGAATGATCGGTTACAGCCATGTGTTCTTTTTCACAGGCGGTCTCATGCTCTGCGCAAGTCTCATTGTGATGATTTTCATCCATGAGGAACGCAAAGTTCCTGCTCCGAAAAAAGCACGCCAACGCACGGAATGGCGCCTCTTTCGGCCTCTGCTGCCGGTATTTGCCGCTTCGTTGATTACGCAAATCGGGATGATGAGCATCGAGCCGATTGTGACGGTTTACGCCAAGACGCTATACTCGGGTAATCATTTAGAGCTGCTCGCCGGGTTAGTAGTAGCGATTACAGGTATCGCCAACTTGTTTGGCGCTCCAACCTTAGGCAGGCTTGGGGACCGTATCGGTCAGCGCAAAACGCTGGTCATTGCCTTGTCGATGGCGGCTATAGCCTTCATTCCGCAGGCTTTTGCTGGCGGTATTACGATGCTGCTGGTCGGAAGATTCCTGCTGGGATTGTTCATCGGAGGCATGATCCCTTCCCTGAACGTGCTTGTCTTAAAACTGGCCCCCACCCAAATTCAGGGGACCGCGTATGGATTTAACACTTCTTCGCTATTTCTCGGCAATCTGATTGGCCCTTTGCTTGGCAGTCATTTTGCAGCGGCGTATGGGTTCAAGTCGGTGTTCTATGTCACGATGGGCATCCTGCTGCTTTGTGCCATATTCGTTTACTCGAATCGCAGTTTAGAGGCTGCACGCCCGTCAAAGACGGGTTGACCACTTTGTTATTCAAATTATACCAATTTTTGGAGGATGGATTATGAAACACGAAATTTTATATAAAGGCGCATTCCCTATGCTGCGCGTGGAGCTTGAAGCTGGTGAAAACATTAAGGCGGAGGCCGGAGCCATGGTCTCTATGTCGCCCAACGTTGAGCTCAAAGGAACTGTAGATGGCGGCATTATGCGCGGACTTGGCCGAATGCTGAGCGGCGAGAAATTTTTCTTCCAAGAACTGACGCCAACTCGGGGAAGCGGTGAAGTTCTATTGGCACCTTCGGTGATCGGCGACATTGAAGCTGTCGAGCTTGACGGATCGTACAAGCTGTACGTGCAAAAGGACGGCTTTCTCGCCGGAACCTCCGGCATTCAGGTGAATACCAAAATGCAAAACCTAATGAGCGGCTTCATGTCAGGCGAAGGTTTCTTTATCGTTGAAATTAGCGGTAGAGGCACCGTTTTCCTCTCCTCCTACGGAGCTATTCATGCCATTAATCTTGCGCCTGGACAAGAGGTAGTCATTGATAACGGGCACCTGGTCGCATGGCCGGATTATACGCAGTATACGATTGAGAAAGCAGCCAAAGGCTGGCTGTCGAGCTTCACAAGCGGTGAAGGCGTAGTATGCCGGTTCCGCGGCGAAGGCGTGGTGCTCATTCAAACGAGAAACCCGCAAAGTTTCGGCGGATGGGTGAAACAGTTCATACCGGGCGCAAGGTAGTTCGTGTTGACTGTCAGTCATGTTCCAAAAGGGGAGCTAAGCCGCTAGTTGCCTTGCCTCAATATAGCCCTTGCAACACTGCTACAAAGCAGTGTTGCAAGTTTTTTTTGCGTTTGCTCTTGCTCATGCTCCTGCTCTCGCACTCGCCCTCCCCTTTTCGCAATCCCATACCGCCTGTACGGCCTTCAGGTGACAGCAGCTTCCATCTTCCCACTCGTTTTTTCCGTTGGTCTATGCTATGATGGTTTTAATCATTAAACTTAGTTTTGTATATAAAACCAACTGAATTAGGAGGCCCACGATTGGATGATAAGTATCGCGTTCCGGCTATTGAACGTGCTCACCTCATACTCAAGGAAATCTCACTGCAGCCCGGTCAGCTGAAACTCATCGATCTATCGCGGTCGCTCAGCATCAACAAAAGCTCAATGTACTCCTTGCTTTTAACGCTGGAGAACTTGGGATGGATCGAGAAAGAGGCTGGCGAAACCTACCGTCTGGGACGGGAGCTGTCTCGCTTGGGCCATGCGGCTATACAGCATCGTGACTTGAACGAGTCGTTCCACAAAGAAGCTTCCCTCACTAAACTGAAGCTCGGGGAATCGCTGCAGCTTGCCCGATTGGACGGTAACGAAGTACTCTATCTCGCCAAAGAGGAAGCGCCCACACCTGTCCGGCTCGCTTCAGGACCAGGCATGCGGCTGCCTGCCCATGCTACTGCACTTGGCAAGGTCATGCTGGCGGATCTCAGCGATGAGGAGCTTGAAGTGCTTTTCGGCGCGAATCAAGAGCCGTTTTCTCAGCTAACTGTGCATTCCATTACCTCTTTGCAAGCCTTGAAAAAAAACTTGGAGCAAATACGCACCCAAGGCTTTGCGCTCGATTTGGAAGAAGCTGTCATCGGATTCAGCTGCGCAGCCGCTCCAATTCGAAATAGCGAAGGAAAAGTCATTGCCGCTGTCAGCTGCTCGATGATGTTACCTCAGTGGGAACAGAAGAAGCAGATCTGTATAGAAGAAGTTTGTAAGCTGGCTCATCAACTATCCGAATAGCAAAGGAGAATTGAACATGCGGTTGCACAACAAAGTCATTCTCATCACAGGCGCAGCTTCAGGAATTGGCAAAAGTACGGCTCTCTTATTTGGCCGGGAAGGCGCTCAGGTCATCGTGAATGATCTCGACGAAGTCAAAGGTACCGAGACTGTAAATGAAATTATCGGGGCCGGCGGAGCAGCCCGCTTCATACAAGCGGATGTTACCCACTCCGACTCCGTCAAGGCGATGGTCGAACAAATCATTCAGGCCTACGGCCGAATTGACGTGCTCTTCAACAACGCGGGAATTAGCGGCGTCGGCGCTCTTCACGAGCTGGAGCCTGACGCGTGGGACCGCATCATGAGCATTAATGTGAAGGGTGTCTTCCTCCCTTCGAAGCACGTTCTCCCCCATATGATGGAACGCAAATCAGGTTCTATCATCAATATGTCTTCCTGCATTGCCGAGATCGGACTGGCCCGCCGCGCCTCTTATGCTGCAACGAAAGGCGCCGTTCTTGCGCTAACCAAATCCATGCAGGTGGATTATGCTTCCTATGGCATTCGGGTGAATGCGCTGCTTCCCGGGACGATTTTGACCCCTTTTGTTGAAAATTATCTCCGCACCTCGTATGACGATCCTGAGGTTGCGATCGCGTCTTTGAAATCCAGACAACTGAGCAACGAGATGGGACGTCCTGATGACGTCGCCTTAGCCGCTTTGTTCCTCGCTTCTGATGATTCCAAGTTCATGATGGGCTCACCGCTTTATATTGACGGCGGCGTGACTTTCGGCAAGAACGCCTAATTTTATCGGCTGCTGCACTTGTTCGTGCATACATTTCATTCATGCTTTTCATGCCCTCATACATTCAATTATTCAGGAGGTTCTCTTATGAAACTGCTTACATTTAGCAAAAATAGCTCGCACACGCTCGGCATTCAAACGGATTCCGGTGTGCTCGATGTCGTTCAAGCCGTCCAACAGTTGTCCCCTGCGTTCACTGTTCCTACCACGGTAATGGAAGCCATTGAAGGCGGTACTTCCGCTACCGATGCACTTCATCAGCTTGTGAACCTTGCCCTTGAAAGCAAAGACCGCGATTCTCTTCTGCTCAGCGAAGCATCCCTCAACTACGGTCCATGCGTCACGCAACCCGGCAAAATTATTTGCGTAGGGCTTAACTACCGCAAGCATGCGGAAGAAACGAATGCCCCGATCCCGCAGTATCCGATTCTTTTTAACAAATTTAACAATACGCTGACAGGACATGGGCATGACATCGCCCTTCCCCGTGTAACCAAGGAAGTCGATTATGAGGCCGAGCTCGTCATCGTCATCGGGAAACAGGCTAAATATGTCTCCAAAGAGCAAGCGCTGGAGCATGTCTACGGCTATTGCTGCGTGAACGATCTCTCCGCGCGCGATCTGCAGATGCGCACTGCACAATGGCTGCTCGGCAAGTCATGCGATGACTTCAGCCCGCTCGGGCCGTACTTGGTTACAGCAGACGAGGTCGGCAATCCGAATGACCTGAAAATCAGCACCACGGTTAATGGCAAGGTGCGTCAAAACTCGAATACAGCGGATATGATTTTCCACTGCGACGAGGTTGTCAGCTATATTTCTCAGCATATGACTTTATACCCCGGAGACATCATTCTCACAGGAACACCGGAAGGCGTCGTGCTCGGCGATCCGGTTGATAAGCGCGTTTATTTAAAAGACGGCGATGTCGTAACGATTTCTATTGAGAAATTAGGCAGCTTAACCAATCGCATGGTTAACGAATAAACAAATCCCCCCATATCGAGAGTACTTCGACAAGGTGACATCACCTTTCAAGTGCTCTCCTTATGGGGGGTTCATGCCTTACCTGCACGCTTATCCTCGCTCCACCAACATCGCTACTCCTTGTCCGCCGCCAATGCATAACGCCGCCACACCCAGTTTGCCGTCTCTTTTGTCCAACTCATGCAGCAGCGTAACCAGAATGCGAGCTCCGCTGGCGCCAATCGGATGCCCAAGGGCAATCGATCCGCCGTTGACATTTAACTTCTCGCGCGCAACGCCCAACTCGCGACCAACAGCCAAAGACTGAGAAGCAAAAGCTTCATTCAGCTCGAATAAATCAACGCTGTCTAAGGACACGTCTGTTTTACGGAGCAGTTTGCGAACAGCATCAACCGGCCCCATGCCCATCATCGACGGATCTAAGGCTGCGCTTGCATAACCTTTAATTCGAGCTAAAGGCTTCAATCCACGTTCCTTAGCCTTATCTGCAGACATAACAACAAGAGCTGCGGCTCCGTCATTAATGCCTGATGCGTTCCCCGCTGTGACCGTGCCCTCTTTCTTGAACGCCGGACGAAGCTTGCCAAGGATCTCAGCCGTCGTACCTGCCCGAGGAAACTCATCCTGCGCGAACTGCATCGGATCGCCTTTTCTTTGCGGGATAGCTACCGGCACAATTTCATCTTTGAATCTGCCTGATGCAATGGCTTGTTCCGCCTTCAGCTGGCTCCATGCAGCGAATTCATCCTGCTCCTCTCGTGAAAGACGATGATGCTCCGCAATATTCTCGGCGGTGATGCCCATATGGATGTCGCACATCGCGCACCATAATCCGTCTTTGATCATTGAATCTACCATGTTGCTGTCGCCTAAACGCAAGCCCGAGCGTACCCCTGGCAAGAGATAAGGTGCTTGCGTCATATTTTCCATACCGCCTGCCACCACGATCTCGGCATCGCCAAGGCTCACAGATTGTGCGGCCAGCATGACGGACTTCAAGCCAGATCCGCACACCTTGTTAATCGTCAAGGCGGGTATGAAGTGCGAATACCCAGCCTTGAGCCAAGCCTGTCTGGCCGGATTTTGCCCAAGTCCTGCCTGAAGTACATTCCCCATGATGACTTCATCAACTTGTTTGTCAGTTAGACCCACTCTCTTCAAAGCCTCTTGGAAAACAGTACTACCGAGCTGCGGAGCAGATATGTCCGCCAGTGCGCCCTGAAAGGTGCCAATGGCTGTACGAACTGCGCTTACAATTACGACTTCTCTATTCATAACAATCCCCCTCCCATCTGAAGCTCATTCTGAAGATGAGGGCTAATTGTAAACTGCGCTTCTGTATGGGCCGCGACCTCTTCCATCGTCGCTCCCGGCTGAATGCTGTTTAATACCATGCCGCTATCCGTAAAATCAAAGACGGCTAGTTCTGTGATCAGACGATTCACCACTCCCTTGCCTGTCAAAGGCAGGGTGCATGCCTTTTTCACCTTGGACTCACCTGATTTATTCACATGTTCCATGATGACTATGACCCGTTTGGCCCCATTGACCAAGTCCATGGCGCCCCCCATCCCTTTTACCATTTTTCCTGGAATCATCCAGTTCGCCAAATCCCCATTCTCCGCAACCTCCATACCGCCAAGAATCGCTAAGTCAATATGGCCGCCTCGGATCATGGCGAAAGATTCTGCACTGTCAAAAAAGGACGCGCCCGCCACGGCCGTTACCGTTTCCTTGCCGGCATTAATCAAATCCGGATCTTCCTCACCCGCATAGGGGTAGGCTCCGATGCCCAAAAGCCCATTTTCCGATTGCAGCATAACCGTCATTTCTGGGGGAATATAATTGGCTACCAGTGTAGGCAGGCCAATGCCTAAATTGACATACATGCCCTCTTTGATTTCCTCGACTGCGCTTTTGATAATGGATAGTCGGTCATTCTTCATTCCGATACCTCCTTACTGCGAACGGTGAGACGCTCGATCCGTTTCTCATAGGACGCACCCTTCACAATCCGCTGCACATAAATGCCAGGCGTATGAATATCGTCCGGATTCAGTTCTCCTAACGGTACAATTTCTTCTACCTCAACAATCGTCACTTTCCCGGCTGTTGCCGCCAGCGGATTGAAGTTGCGCGATGTTTTACGGAAAACCAGATTGCCCAGGGGGTCAGCTTTCCAAGCTTTGACTAAGGCAAAATCGCCAACAATCCCTTTTTCGAGCAGGTAGGTGCGCCCATCAAACTCTTTATGCTCTTTGCCTTCTGCAACTAAAGTGCCTACGCCTGAAGCTGTATAAAACCCCGGAATCCCCGCACCGCCTGCGCGAATTCGTTCGGCAAGCGTACCTTGGGGGACCAGCTCTACTTCGAGCTCCCCGCTCAGGAATTGCTGCTCAAATGTTTTGTTTTCTCCTACGTAGGAGGAAATCATTTTCTTAATTTGTTTATTCGCCAGCAGAAGACCAAGTCCACAATCATCGACCCCGCAGTTATTGCTGACTACGCATAAATCTTTGGTTCCTTGCTTCTTAAGCGCCGCAATCAAATTCTCCGGAATTCCGCAAAGCCCGAAACCGCCAACGATTAGCGTAGCTCCGTCGCGAATATCCGCTACAGCTTCCTCCATGGAAGAATATAGCTTGCTCATGCTGATTCATCTCCTCTCCCGATCCCTAAGTTGAATATTTATCTCTACTGGGCTGTGTATCCGCCGTCGATTAACAGCGATGCCCCCGTGACTCCCCGCAATTTATCGCTGGCAATTAACATCGCGTAATCTGCAATTTCCTCTACGGCCAGAAGCCGTCTTTGTGGAACCAATGGGTAAATGACTTCTTCCAGCACACTTTCCAGAGGAACATTCCGCGTTTTGGCTAAATCCTGCAGCTGCCCTCTCACAAGCGGCGTATCGACATAACCCGGACATAGGGCATTCACGGTTATGCCGTGGGCTGCTCCTTCGAGTGCCGCTACCTTCGTTAAGCCAATTAATCCATGTTTAGCGCTGTTATAGGCGGCTTTGCCTGCAAATCCAATGACGCCGTTAATTGAAGCCATATTAATGATCCGTCCAAAGCCTTGATCCTTCATTATAGGAAACGCATATTTAATGCCGATAAAAGCGCCCGTCAACATTACCTGGAGCATGAAATTAAACTTCTCCACGGGGAATTCTTCGATGGGAGCCACATGCTGCAGCCCCGCATTATTCACGAGAATGTCTAATCGTTTATAGGTTTGAACCACTGTTTCAATGGCTCGAACAAATTGCGGCTCCTGCGTTACGTCGCACTTGATCCCTATAGCTTCATAGCCTTCTTGCTGTAGATTATGCGCAGCCAGACTCGCCTGCTCCCCATTCATGTCGGAAATGACCACCTTGGCTCCTTCCCGTGCATAAGTACGAGCGATCTCTAGTCCAATACCGCTTGCAGCGCCTGTTATCAACGCCACTCTATTTTCCAAAAACCTTGTCATTGCGTTTACCTCCATTGTGTACGACTAAAAAATAGATAATAGGATTGCGAGCACTAATACCGTTACTGTTTTGATAACCGTAATGGCAAAAATATCTTTGTAGGATTGACGATGTGTGAGTCCGGTAATGGCCAGAAGTGTGATAACGGCCCCGTTATGCGGGAGTGTATCCATACCACCTGAAGCCATAGAAGCAATCCGATGCAGCAATTCCGGACTAATTCCGGCTGCGTTTGCAGCTTCCAAATACTGTTTGCCCATGACCTCCAAAGCGATGGACAAACCTCCTGATGCGGAGCCCGTTACACCCGCTAAGACATTCACGGAAATGGCCTCCGAGATAAGCGGATGAGAACTCAAGCCTAAGATCCAGCTTTGGATGGCTTTGAAGCCTGGCAGTGTTTTCACCACATTACCAAAACCTACCTCAGAGGCAGTGTTGAAAATAGCCAGTAGTGCCCCCATAGCCGCAGCCGTTAATCCCGCCGCCAATTTGCTGTGAACAACGCGTGCATTAATGCAAATCGCGGAGAGAATACCGATGAGCAAGGCCACAATCAATGCCCAGGACGATGAAACCGTTTTCACATTTGCGATATTAAATGTTTTCAAAAGATCTGCGGAATACCAGTTATTTACCGTCAAGAAGCCTCTGCTCAGCAAATAGTTAAATACCAGGACCAGAACCAACGGGATGATCGACACCCACAGGTTCGGAAATTTCTGATCGTCCAACATATCAGGCTCATTCTTATGTCCTTGACCATACCCTTCACCCGCAGCTTCGGCCTGCCTGCGCCGGCGCTCCAACCAGAACAACCCTAAGCCAAATACGAGCAGACCGCCGACAATACCGAGAATTGGAGCCGCATAGGAATCTGTGCCAAAATAAGTTGTAGGAATAATATTCTGAATTTGCGGCGTTCCTGGAAGCGCATCCATAGTAAAAGTAAAGGCGCCCAAAGCAATGGTACCAGGGATTAATCTCTTAGGAATATTCGCTTCGCGAAAGATTGAAACCGCGAACGGATATACGGCAAACGCTACTACAAATAAGGAAACACCACCATACGTCAGGATGCCGCAGGCAAGAACGACAGAGAGCATGGCTCTTTTGGAACCCAGTGCTTTCACTAGCGATTGGGCGATAGAGGATGCCGCACCGTTCAATTCCATGACCTTACCAAACACAGCGCCTAATAAGAAAATCGGGAAAAAGCTTTTCACATAATTGGCTGCGTTCAGCATATACACTTCAGTATAGCTCGGCATTAAGGCAATACCCGAAATCCATACTGCCAGCAAGGTGAAAATAGGAGCGAACACGATAACAGGGTAACCTCTGTAAGCAAAAAACATCAGAAGGCCTAGGGATAACACAATCGCAATGATCTCAACAAACATGGTTCGGTCTCCTTTATGATTATTTGTGAAGCGCTTTCACAAACCCGAAAATGTGACGAAATTGGTAACGTTTCACTTAGTTTTAGTTTACATGCAGATTCTCACAAGGTAAAATTCATATTTGGAATCACATTAATGAAAAAAAGCTATAGGTCGGGGATGATCCTTTGGATATACGCCAGTTACATTACCTGCTTGAGATTGCTAAACATATGAACTTTACCAAGGCCGCCGAAGCCCTTCACCTTACCCAACCTACCCTTAGCAAAATGGTGAAAAATATAGAAGAGGAACTGGGCGCCACTCTATTTGACCGTTCCGGTAAGTACGTCCAATTGACGGACTCGGGGCAGGCCGCCGTTCAGCAAATCGGGGTCATCGTGCAGGCCGTTCAAGATCTTCATCTCGTATTAGATGATGTGGCCAACCTAAAAAAAGGAACCATTACCATCGGGCTCCCCCCGGTAGTTGGCTCCGTTTTCTTTGCGCGCGTGATCGCGAAATTCCAAACCATACATCCCAGCATTCATTTTCAAATAGTCGAAGAAGGCGCTAAACATGTGGAAAACCTTGTTCATAACCGCAAGCTGGATCTTGGTGTCGTCGTAGGACCTGTGGATACGTCCGCCTTTGAAACCCTGCCTTTTATCTATCAAAAATTAGCTCTGATTATCCATCGTGAGCACCCGCTCGCAAAGCAATCCAGTGTGTCCCTCCTGCAGCTTAGAAGTGAACCCTTTATTCTGTTTCCCAGCGGCTATGCAGTCCGAAATCATGTGATTCATGCCTGTCGAACCGTTGGATTCGACCCCTCCGTTGTATATGAAAGCTCACAGTGGGACCTGTTGGCCGAGATGGTGGCATCGAAGGCAGGCATCTCCATCATCCCCGAGACCATTTGCAGCAAAATCACCAGTCCTGAGGTACTCACCTTACCTCTAACAGAGCCTTCTATCCCGTGGAATTTAGTTATCATTTGGCCTAAGGATCACTATGTATCTTATGCCATGCGTGAATTTATTTCGTTTAGCCAAAAGCTTTCCGATAATGAGCCTTAACCCTTGACGTCTACGACCAAGCTCCAATCCGCCTCGCTGCCTCTGGCTCCCTCGAGTGGATGAAAGCCCGACATGCTGCTTTTGACCAAGGCCATATTGTCTGCAAGCATCGGTTCGTCTATCGAAACAAGGTCGATTGTTACCTGCCCGTCTCTGATGTCAACGATTCTAAAAGCAGGAACATCCAGACATGCAGCCGTCTGTATATAGTGCCAATTCTCCTGCTTCACGATGGAATTCTCATGGTTGTGCCCGCAGAAGTAGAACCCGGAACCTGCTGCGGTATGAAGGACAGCTTTCATATCCAGTTCTGGATTTATGGACAATTTATCCAATGTTGATCGAGCGGTCGTGCCATACACCGGATGATGAGCAAAAATCATGACAGGCTTAGTGCCCGCTTGCGCCAGCTCAGTTTGCAGCCAAGCCAACTGCTCGGCATCGAGCTCTCCTCCCCAATCGGAGGGGTTCATTTCTTTGGTGGTATCCAGAAAAATGAGCGTCGCCTCTTCGTTGTGAATCGCATGATAGCGCTGTTGAGCGGTCAGGCTCATAATCTCATCTTTGGTCATGGAGTGAGCGTCATGATTGCCAAGCACATGGACGAACCGGCGTCCGCTGCCTTTTAACCGCTGAAACACATAGTCCAACTCCCCCGGTAAACCATCGTGCGTCAAATCGCCCAAAGAAATATGGAAATCCGCTTCCATCTCCACAAACGTTTGCAGCATAGCCGCATAAGCCCTCTCTTGGGCTTCAAGTACTTCCTCTGCTGCATTCCCCAGATGCGAATAATGAAAATCCCCCATCATGACCAACTTCATTCCGATCGCCTCCGTTACGATAATAAGCCTACTACAACACGACAATCTCATTTTATTCATTAGACTCAAAGTTTACAAGCCTAGAAATGGCACAGTGCCCGGGCCAACTTAACGTTGAACCGAGCACTGGTTATAGAGATAGTGCTCTCCTTTCTCCTCCGTTTCTGATAGATCGTTATTGCAGGATCAGTTTAGCGATACTTACGATATCCACGATGCTAATCTTGTTGTCATGATTGATATCCGCACTTTTCGCCTCATTCCAGTCGCTGCTAGCCGCTGTCTTCCCGTAATGCACGGCTGCTTTGCCTAAGTCTCCAATATCGATGGCGTTATCCCCATTGACATCTCCCGGCGCATAAACCGTAATGATCTGTCCGCTAAAGGCTTGTAGCGCTTGGTTTAACGCAATGGCTGAGTCTTCCAGATGCTGCTGCGTAGCTGCAGGATCCGAATAGATGGCAGTGGCAGCTTGAATCGCGGATAGCAGCACTGCTTTGGAGCCGGCCGCATACTGTCCGAAATGGGTTCCTTCTACCGCATGATCATAAATGGACTGCGCCAAGCCGATGACCGTCTGCAGCAATGTCTTATCTATCGCCGTAATCGAAACCGTCAGATTAGCGGGAGTAGCATCCAACTTCTGCCCCAGCCCGTTGGAAACAGCTACTTTGGTCAGTACCAGATTCGTTGTCGTGGACGGGTGATTCGGCTTCGCGATCCAATTGAATTTAAATACATCTCCGCTTGCCGTTACCACTCCCGTATTCCCTTGGCTCACAGCGATAATCCGAATTTGGCCGGGTACGTCGGTTTGAGTCTGAACCTCAGTAAATCCAGAAATTAACGGATCTACGGATACAAAGTCGATGGTATCAGCGTCGAAAGCTACGGTAATATCCGCCATGCTGAGCGAGTTAACAAAGCCGACTAGCATATTCGCTTTCTCAAACGCAACGGCAAAATTGTGAAGCGACCAGCTCTTCGGAAGCGAAAACGGCGATGTTGCCGCGAGCTCCGGCGATGTTTTGAAAGCTGCGAAAACAACGACAAGCAGCGGAACGAAAATAATTAACGTAATGATGGCTAGAATGACGTAATAAAGCGTTTTACCGAGGAAGGAAAGCATTTCAGCCTTTTCCAATTTGTTTGGATTGATAGCAGTCTCTGTTTGGGACATACTCATGATGATTTTTCTCCCTTCTCACGGATCAATAAGTTTTGAATGAAACTGAATGCGATGATCATAATCATCAAAATAATGGCCATTGCCGAAGCTAAACCAAAACTATTGAACTTAAATGCTGTATTGATCGTGAAAATGGTGAACGTGCTACTTGAAGTTCCAGGACCGCCTTGTGTAACCAGAAAAGGAATATCGAATACTTGGAGTGCTCCCCGAATATTCAAGAACAAGATAATTTCAATGACGCGGCGAATACCTGGCAGAACGATATAACGAATCTGCTGCACTTTATTTGCTCTGTCAATGGTTGCAGCTTCATACAGATCGTTCGGGATGGACTGGACGCCAGCCAGGAATAAGATGATATGAAACCCTGCAAACCGCCATAGCGAGATAGCAACAAGCGAATAGTTTACAATTTTCACATCACTAAGCCAGTTATGAATCCAACCTTCCAAGCCGACGGCCGTTAACAGCTCGTTGACCGGACCGTTCACCGGGTTGTACAAATAGCTGAAAATGTAAGCGACAGCTACACCATTGATGATGTAGGGCAGTAGAATGATAGAGCGAAAAAATTCACTGGCTCTCATCTTGGCATTTAACATAACCGCTAATAAAATCTCAAACGGAATTAACAACGCATGGATGATAAAATAAAGCCAGTTGTTCGAAAGCGATTGCCAAACCTGCGACATTTTGAGCGCTTTCAAATAATTATCAAATCCTACAAAGTGCAGTTCCCTGCTGATCCCATTCCAGTCAGTCATACTGTATTCAAACAGCTTCACTGTTGGATAAATCAGAAATAACAGTAATAATCCAACCGGCAATGCCAGAAAAGAAAAAACAAGCACTCTCTTTTGCATCATGTTACTCATGTGCTCCCCCTCATTCCTTGATCTATAATGTTGTAATGACTAGGTTTATCCCTTAGATCATCTTTTTGTAAGCCTAATTTTAGAGAGATTGGACACGCTTTCACATGATAATTTTTGTGCTTTCAATTGATAAATTTTGTTGGCCGACAAAAATAAACCCGGAAGAATCAGCATTTTGATTCATCCAGGCTTGTGACTTACCTATGTTTTAGGCCGGGTCAGACAGCCCGCCTTCGAACAATAATTGATCGAGATCAAATTCCAAAAGAGAATTGAGCCGTCTCTCATACGGTGATTACCTTAAACCATAAAGTGAATGTCGAACCTGTTCCTTTAGCACTTGTAACATCAACAGAAGCAGTGTGTTCGTCAATTATTAGTTTGGCTATCGACAATCCTAAGCCGGTACCCTCGATTTCTCCTCTTGAATGGTCCGCTCTATAAAACCTATCAAAGATATACGGAATTTCAGATTTATCCATTCCAATTCCTGTATCTTTTATGCAAATACCTACCATTTGATCTCTTGTCTTGATATATAATTCTACTGTTCCAACCAAAGTGTATTTAAAAGCATTCTCAATGAAGATGAAAATTAATTGCTGTAAATAGTCGCTATTCCCCCAAATATGAACGTTATCTAATAAGTGAAGATCATTTACATGCCAAGACACATGCTTAGGAAGCACTTCTACCTTACGAACAATCGATTCTACGACAGGTTTCAATTCAACTTTTCTTAAATCCAAATTTATGCCGGAGTCAGATCTCGCCAAATGCAGCAAGTCTCCTATTAACTTCTTCATTCTTTCAGATTCCTCTACAATATCGTTTATACATTCTAATGAACTGGTTAACATCTGGTGATCCATGTTAGCTTCCGACGTCTTTTCCCAAACCTTTTTCAGTAATTGTGCATTTCCTAAAATAGATGTAAGAGGTGTTCTCAACTCATGCGATGCATCGGCGGTAAACCTTTGCTGGGTTAGGTATAACTGATTTATTTTCGAGTAACTGTTTTGTATGCTGTCCAACATGGAGTTAATAGCCACTGCGATCTGGCCGATCTCGTCTTTGGAATTATGAAAATGAATTCTTTCAGATAGTTCCCCTGTACTTCTTATTCGATCTAGTTTTTGAATTAATACATATATGGGACTTAAAAATAGCTTTGAGAAGTAGACTCCTGATAGAATAGTTAGCAAAATAACTAGGATGGTAAGCATATACAAAATAATGCGAAGGTTTCTAAAAAAACTTTCATATTGGTTAATCGTTACGCCAGATTGAATAGTCCCTACCATTTTATCTTTTATGTATAACGGATAAGTATAAACTAGAATTGTCGAACCATACATGGAGACACGATCATAAAAAGGCTTACCTAATTCAGCTTTTTCTCTTTGTACAGGCAGCTCGATATTGTTTAAACTGTTTGATTTCGAAACTAGGCCATTGGAAAAATTCGTAATTTGAAAAAGAAGACCTTTTTGGAGCATTTCACGTTCATCAAATTGGATAAACAGATTCCAAGCTGTTGGGGAAACGGTGAGTTCATACGACATAGATTCATGGATAGTATTCACTTCATATGCCAAAATTTTCTTTATATCGTTATAGATAGATAGATTCAAAAAAGCATAAAGTGCCGTTCCAAACACAACCAAGGTCAACATTAAAATGAAAGAGTACATTAGAGACAACTTTGTTCTTAGCGTCATAAGCCACAACCTTTTAAATTATTTATGGCTAAAGTAACATATGCACATGAATCTTATATTAAATATTAGTAAATTTCCCATATTATTGAATCAGTTGCTCATTGTCTCCCTACATAACGGAACACCAATCCCCTATTTGCCAAAAAATCCGAACTTCTGACGATTTAGGAGAACTACAGGGACTTATTGCAGCTGACTGAGCCAAATACAGTCCTCAATTGCGAAATAGCGGCCCATAGTTCCCTCAAGCTTTGGCATAGGGCTGTTTTCAGTGAAATAGCGCCCTCTAGTTCCTCTAAGGTAATCGTGGCTTCTCTCGAGCCTGAAAACATAAAAAAACGCAGGCACAAGGTGCCTACGTACTAAACATGTTTAAACCCTATACGCCCGCATCGCTTTGCGCAGCTCCCGCCATGTAGGCCGTTTGCCGTACATAAGCACGCCTGCACGGTAGATTTTAGCTGCAACCCAAGCCATTGCACCGATGGAAGCCAATTGAATGACAATGGACAGCCATATTTCCCATGTCGCCGGGGAGCTCATGCCGATTCGCAGGAACATGATCAGCGGTGAAAAGAAGGGCACGAATGACATCGTGACGACGAATCCCGCATTCGGATTGTTTAATCCGAAGATCGCAATCATAAAGGCGGCTACGATCAGCATCGTCACCGGCATAATCGCCTGCCCCACCTCTTCCGTGCGGCTCACGAGCGAGCCAACGGCGGCGAAAACGGTGGCATAAATGAAGAAGCCCAAGAGATAAAAGATCAAGAAATAAACGATCAGGGAAACCTGCAGATCCTCCCACTTCAAGTTAAGCTGTGAGACGAGCTTACTGCTGCTTGATAAGCTTAAATTAACAGCGCCTACAGCGATGGAGAGCGCAATCTGCGTCAGCGCGAGCAAGCAGATTCCAACGATTTTGCCAAACATTTGCTTGAGCGGTGAGACGCTTGTGATGAGCAGCTCCATAACCCGTGAGCTCTTCTCGGCGGTTATTTCCATGGCCACCATATTGCCGAAGCCGATGACGCCCATATACAGCATGAACAGCATGACATACACGAGCGCATAGGACATCACCATTTGCGATTCCGTTTTGCCAGCAGCTCCTTCATTGTTCATCAAAATCTGCACGGTTTCTAAGGAGACCGGGGCTTGCATGTTAGCCTTTTGATCGGGAGCGATTCCGGCTCCTTGCAAAGCTACATCGGTCTTGACCAGCTGAAGGGCGGTTTGAAGCTTGTTTTTGAGCGAAAACTCCATCGTCCCTTCGGATTTATAAATAGCTTTGGGGAATCCGGCTACGGCTGTATCCGTAAACTCTAGATATCCCTTGATCTTTTTGTCCGCTATTTGCTGCTTAGCAAGGGCTTCATTCGCAGCAGCGCTTCCTGCATCTTGCAAGGGAATGATGACAATTTCCGGGTTCGCCTGTGTATTATAAAAAGCAGCCAACTTCTCTGCAACCATCGCTTGCTTCCCCGCGAACACGCCGATTTTCGTCGCCTCATGGGAGGAGAGCTTACTCATAATGGTTGGCAGATGAATGAGAACGGATAAGAGTACAATGAGAATCAGACTCATTACACGAAATGATTTGGAACGAAAGCGGCTCAAATAGGTAAACTTTACAACAGTCCATGTACTATTCATGTGCCTTCCCCACCTTTTGAATAAAGATTTCGTTTAGCGTGGGCTCCATGATTTGAAATCGCCGGATATCGGACTGCTCCATCGCATACCTTAAAATCTGCTGCGAATCAGCAGTTGAATCGATTCGGATCTGATACCCATTCAGCTGCCTTTCCACAGCCTTGATGCCCGGGAGCTGCTCCAAGCCCTCAATGGGCTGTTCGGTTTGCAGGATGATTTTCTCTTTTGGAAACGCCGATTTAATTTCCTTCAAGCTCCCTTGCAAAATCGTATTGGAGCGATGAAGAATGCAAATATGCTCACACAGCTCCTCCACATGGTCCATGCGATGGCTTGAAAAAAGAATCGTTTTCCCCTCATCGCGCAAGCTTTTCACCGTCGTTTTCAGCAGTTCCACATTTACCGGGTCAAGTCCGCTAAAGGCCTCATCCAGTATCAAAATTTCAGGATTGTGAATGACGGCAGCGATAAATTGAATCTTCTGCTGATTCCCTTTGGACAGCTCCTCTACTTTCTTATTGTAGTACTCCGGCACTTCAAATCGATCCAGCCAAGCCTTCAGCCCTGACTCCGCCTGCTTACGGGATAGGCCGCGAAGCTCACCTAAATATATGATTTGCTCGCTCACTTTAATTTTTGGATATAAGCCTCGCTCTTCCGGCAAGTAGCCCATGAGCCTCTTCAGCTCTTCGCGATACTCCTGCCCTTTCCACAAGATATTTCCTTGATCAGGATAAATGAGGCCAAGAACCATTCGCATCGTTGTCGTTTTCCCAGCACCATTGGCACCAAGGAGACCATAAATCTCTCCCTGCTGTACTTGAAGGTTGATGGCGTTCACAGCTGTCTTCTCACCGTACTGCTTCGAAACATTTTCTACCGAAAGCGGGTATATCATGTTCTGAACCTACCTTTCTTTTCGGATTTGCTTGCTGCCTATGACTAGTTTACATGAATTTGGAAAATAAAAGAAATGCAAAGAAGACAAAAGCAGCGCAAGTGCTGTCTTTTGCCTTCAACGTACAACTTAAGAGAATTTAATTAAACCTACCGAATACAAGAACACAAAAACAATGAGAACGGGTGCTACGATGCGAAGCAAAAACATCCAAGCTTTATACCAGAAGCCCTTCAAGCCAGCTTCTTCGCCGGCTTTTTTCCATGCATAAGCGGTAAACAGCGTGACAACCAAGCCGCCAAACGGCATGAGCACATACGATGTAACAAAATCCATCCAGTCAAAAATATTTTTTCCGCCAGGATGGAAATCTCCTAGAACACCTCCGACGGAAAGTCCTGAGGGTACTCCTACCAGGAAGCAAAGTACGGATAGAATTACTGCCGATTTTTTACGGCTCCACTGCCATTTATGCATAGCGTAAGCGACGGGAACCTCTAAGATAGAAATCGCTGAAGTCAGTGCTGCAATAGCCAGCAGTAAGAAGAATAATCCTCCGAAGAAAAAGCCAAACGGCATTTGCGAAAACGCCGCAGGCAGCGCCATGAACGCCAAGCCCACACCTTCACTTGGCTGAAGACCATAGGAGAAAACCGTTGGAAAAATAACCAGTCCGGCAATGAAGGCGTACACCAAATCACCGAATCCAATCGCAAGTGTTGCCGCGCCAAGTGATTGTCTTTTATCCACATACGATCCATAGGTCAACATACAGCCCATTCCTAACGATAAGGAGAAAAAGGCATGCCCCAATGCAACAAGTGCAGACTCTGCGTCCAGTTTGGAGAAGTCAGGCTTCAAGAAAAACGATACTCCTTCTGCCGCCCCTGGGAGCGTAAGCGAACGAACCATCAGCACTAATAAAATAATCAGAAATCCCGGAATCAAAATTTTATTGAACTTCTCGATTCCCCCGGACACTCCTTTCGCAATGATTCCGCCCGTCACCAGCATCACAACAGCTTGCCAGAAGATCGGCCAGTAGCCTGAAGCGAAAGATAAAAACTTGGTTTTATAATCCGAACCCTCTTGAAATAAAAGTCCTGTAAACGACTCTACCGTATAGTGAAGCGTCCAACCCGCAACTACCGAATAATAAGACATGATCAGGAATGCGGTAAGGATCGAGAGTAGACCGAAGGCCCCCCAATACTTTTTACCGGTCAAATTAAAAAATGATACCGAAGCGTTACCCCTGCCTCCGCGGCCAATGGTCATTTCTGCAAGCAAAATCGGCAATCCTACAATAATTAAGCAAACGATGAACAAAAGGAAAAAAGCCGCGCCCCCATGCTTCCCCGTTATGTAGGGAAACTTCCACATGTTGCCGAGTCCTACCGAGCTGCCGATTGCAGCCAAAATAAAGCCGGTTGAAGTAAAACGCTCTACCGTCCCTGTTTTCTTACTTGATGCTTGAGATGATGTCTGAATATTGCTCATGAGTGTCTAATAAACCCCTAACTTAATTTGATTATTTTAGGGTACTGAAAAATCACGCGCCCGTCACCTTGTAAAATCTTACAATAACACTAATAAAAAAAGCTGAACCATGTGAGTGCTTCACACGTTCAGCTTCTTTTTATAAACCGAATATAGCATCAATAACTGGCTTCGTCGTTCCGCCTGGGTACATCAAGTAAAGCAAAACATAAACCAAAACACCAGTTGGCGCGGTAAGGAGCCATACAATTGCCGCTACTCGGCCAATTTTTTTATGCTTGAGAAACTTGTTTTTGTAGGCGAACCAAAGTGTCACTAATCCGAGAACACCACCCACTGTAGCTAAGGCAATATGGAAAAATAAAAATAGATGATACGGCAGCTTCAAACTCTCAGGTCCGCCAAAAGAGGTATTGCCCTCAAACAACGTACGTGACATATAGATGATGAAGAACGCCAGTGCGAAAATTGCCCCAAGGACCATCAACTTTTGATGAGTTTCCCGGTTCCCTTTCACAATATGATACCAGCCGAAGCCGACAAAAATGGCGCTAATCACGATAAACATCGTAGAAATCGTTGGTAAAATGTGCATCTCCCTAAATCCTTTCTCCTAAGCGCGATTCCAATTCCCGCCTTGATTATTCAAACCCTCTTGTGTCTCCATGAGCTCCATATCGTTTTCTTCCTTGCGCTCTCTGCGATACCACCGGAAGAAAATATACGCAAGCGTTGCTCCATAAACGACTTCCTGGATCATCTTCATCAGAACACCACCCAGTTGTTGATCATCAAGAGGTGATAAATGGGCGAAGGGTACGGTTACATTCGCGTACATGTCATAAATGATCGTATCCGCGAAAATAATGAGCGCACAGGCTGGTGTCAGCAAAACCCCATTACCAAAAATGTAAGCCATCTTCTTTAAGTCATTCAAGCGGTTCATCTCAGGTAGCGGGCAAAAAACAGGGAACCACATCATAAAAGCAGTGAACAGCAGCATCGTATGATAACCGAAGAGCGGCAAATCATTTATCATTAAGTAATCCATAACCATAGGCATATGATAAATGGAAAAGAGCATGTTAAACAGGAACAGAGCAATCAACGGTCGAGTAAAAAATGAGAATATAGCGCGAATCACGGTAATTTTCATAATTGAACGCATCATCCACGCCGGTGTACCAAGCCAAATACAGATAGGTACGATTAAATACAGGATGGTTTGCTGCAGCATATGCATACTGAATAAGTAGTGATGGCCGATATAGTTGATCGGACTCCCTTGACCTATATAAAACAAAGCAAGTCCAACGTAGAAAGAGATCTGCTGCGAAGCCGAAACTGGCTCAACATCTGTGGAGTTCCCTTTCCCCTTAGCGACAAAGCGACGATATATATATCCAACAACGACGATCACCAACAGTAATACCGGATTCCACAACTCGAAAAATCCACCAATTTGGCTCATAGCTGATCTCTTTCTCCTTTCAACTCATGCTAAAAAAAGAGGAGGCACTTTGCCTAGACAAAGTTGCCTCTTCAGGGTGGCTTACCACCACATCCAATATACGGCTGTAATAACACCAGTCAGAGCTACGAAAGCCCCGCCCGCAAGAAAGATTAGCGGGAATAAGTGTCCTCTTTCTTTGGCGTGCATCCAGAAGAACAACTGGATAACAGCTTGCACAAGCGCCAAAGTTACGATGAAGATTAGAATAAACGAACGATCTAGGTCTCCGTAGAGCACAACTGCGAATGCAAGCATTGTCAGCAAGATCGAGATAATGTAAGACAAGTAGTGGTTCAATGGAGATTCATGCTTTACTCTTTTGCTAGGTGCGTGTGTATCATGAGAATTGCTGCTCATCTTAGTGACCCACCTTCCCCATCAGATAAACGACTGTGAAGATAAATACCCAGACTAAGTCGATAAAGTGCCAGTACAACGCTGCTACGTAGAACTTTGGTGCTGTAACAACGGTAAGACCCTTTTTGAGTCCTTGCAGAATCAACAGGGTAATCCAGCAAATACCGAATGCAACGTGCGCTCCATGGAAACCAACTAGCGTATAGAACGAAGTTGAGAAAGCACTTGTTGTAAATTTATGACCCTCGTGGACATATTCAACGAACTCATAAATCTCAAGACCCAAGAACGAAAGACCAAACAATACCGTGATCAGTAGCCAGAATAACAATTGTCCCAGCTTCTGTTTGTGCATCGCGATGATCGCGAACACGCTTGTTAAACTACTTGTTAAGAGGATGAAGGTTGACCAGCCCACTGTTTTGAGCTTGAAAATTTCATCCGCTGTTGGACCGTCAGGAACAGAGTTGCGAAGCGCGATGTAAGTCGCGAACAAGCAACCGAATAATACAACCTCGGCGCCAAGGAATAACCAGAATCCGAGGACCTTATTTTTCCCTTCGAGGGTAGCCGTTTCCGGATTAGCAGGCAGTGCGCCCGTATGATGAGTACTCATGCCTTTACCCCCTTGTCATCTTCAAGTTCTTCCGGTTCAATATGCCAACCGTGATCGTCGTATACCGAGCGTAAGAACATAGCGATTAATGTAACAGCCAGACCCGCGCCAGCTACATAGTAGTTTCTGTACATGAAACCAAAACCTGCAATGAACAAGCCAACGGACATAACTAGCGGCAATATGGATGCTGACGGCATATGAATCGAACCAACCGGTTCTGCCGGAGTCATTTGTTTATTACCAGACATTTTTTCTTTCCAAAGTGCATCATATCCGCGAACAAGCGGCGTTTGTTTGAAGTTATACTCCGGTGCAGGTGATGGAATCGACCATTCCAAAGTACGGCCATCCCATGGATCTGCAAGAGCCGTAACCGGTTTTCTTGCTGTTGCAATAATGTTGATAAGGAATACGATTGTACCGATACCCATGAAGAAAGCACCGACCGTAGAGATCAAGTTACCCACTTCAAGATCATACCCTGGTTGGTATGTAAATACACGACGCGGCATACCCATAAGACCCAAGAAATGCTGCGGGAAGAATGTTAGGTGGAAACCGATGAAGAACAACCAGAAATGTAATTTACCAAGTCCTTCGTTCAACATACGACCAAACATTTTCGGCCACCAGTAGTACAGACCTGCGAACAAACCAAGAACTAGACCACCAACGATAACATAGTGAAAGTGAGCAACTACGAAATACGTATCGTGGTACTGGAAGTCTGCTGCAGGAATCGCAAGCATAACCCCTGTTGTTCCACCCATAACGAAAGTCGGGATGAAAGCCGTTGCGAAAATATTAGCTGTTGTGAAACGGATTTGTCCTCCCCAAAGGGTGAACAACCAGTTAAAGATTTTAACACCTGTAGGAACGGCAATCGCCATTGTTGCAATCGAGAAGATCGAGTTAGCAACCGGACCCAAGCCTGTTGTAAACATATGGTGAACCCAAACCATGAAGCCCAAGAAACCGATTAACACAGTTGCGAAGACCATGGAGCTGTATCCGAAAAGACGTTTTTTGGAGAACGTTGAAACGATCTCAGAAATGATACCGAATGCAGGAAGAATCAGAATGTAAACTTCGGGGTGCCCGAAAATCCAGAATAGATGCTCCCATAGTACGTTGTTACCGCCTCTGGCTGCATCGAAGAATGCTCCGCCAAAGACACGGTCAAACATAAGCTCAACAAGCGCAACCGTAATTGCAGGGAATGCAAGAACGATCAAACCGGAAGTGATGAATGCTGCCCATGTGAACATTGGTAAACGCATATACGTAAGACCAGGTGCACGCATGTTAATAATGGTAACGAGGAAGTTAATCCCCCCGATAAGTGTACCGATACCGGCAATTTGCAAACCTAGTACATAGAAATCTGTACCTTGCAGGTTATTCTGGAGTGTTTGCCCCCAACTGCTGTCGGTAATCGAGGACAATGGTGCGTACCCAGTCCAACCGGCATCCGGTGCTCCACCCAAGAACCAACTTGTGTTCATCAATACGCCGCCCGAGAAGAACAGCCAGAATCCAAGTGAGTTAACGAATGGGAACGCAACGTCCCTTGCACCAATTTGTAGAGGAACGATGGCATTCATAAAAGCGAAGATAACCGGCATCGCCGCAAAGAAAATCATCGTTGTTCCGTGCATCGTTGTTAATTGGTTAAATGAATCGCCGATAAAAATGTGTTGATCGGGATAAGCGAGCTGAATCCGAATCAGAATGGCTTCGAGTCCTCCTACGAGGAAGAAGAACCCGCCCGCTAGTAAGTACAGGATACCGATTTTCTTATGATCGACTGTTGTAAGCCAATCCATTAGACCGGTATGTTTTTTTACTGGATGAGAGTGAGCCAACGTATTAACCTCCTTTACCTGAGAAGTTTATTTCAAAGTCTGTAAGTACTGAACGATATCGTTAATTTGGGCGTCGTCAAGCTTGCCGCCTGCGCTTTTACCGAATGCAGGCATTTTGTTGCCTGGTTTCTGTTCTTGAGGATTATGTATCCACAACGCCATTTTCTCAGGAGTGTGTTCTAGAATACCTGCAAGCGTATCGCGGTCTGCGAAGCCTTTGAGGTTCGGAGCAACACCAGGCCCATTAGCTGTAACAGCGTGACATGACATGCAATTTTCTTTGAAAAGTTCTTCACCCTTCTGTGCAGTTGCCGGCACAGTTGCAGGTGCTTTCATTTTCGCTACCCATGAGTCGAAATCAGCTTGACTCTTCGATTCAACCGTGAAGTTCATCAAAGCGTGAGAAGCTCCGCAAAGCTCCGTACATCTACCTTGGAATGTAGCGATTTCATCGGCTTGCAAATAAAGCGTATTGGAGATTCCAGGGTTCGTATCTACTTTACCGCCCAGGGATGGTACCCAGAATGCGTGAGAAACGTCCGCGGAGATAAGCTCAAAAGCAATGATCTTATCCTTAGGCACAACAAGCTGTTGGGCTGTTGCGATGCCTAGATCCGGATATTCGAACTGCCACCAGAATTGATGCGCAGTGACTTTGACGTGAACGGCGGCTTTGTCCTTGTTATAGTTCGTTGAATGCTTGAATGTGTAGGATACCGTTGGCACCGCAAGTACTAACAGTAAGAGAATCGGAACAACAGTCCAGATGATCTCAAGCACGTGGCTTCCTTCAACTTGTTTCGGTATGCTGTTGTCGCCTTCGCGTTTCCTAAAGCGGATCAAAACATACACATAAATTGCAAATACGACAATTACGACAAAAACCATGATAAAGAGACTTAATTTCATCAAAAATAACTGCTCTGATGCAACAGGACCCTTAGGCTGTAAAGCAGACAGAGTTGGGTCTCCACACCCGGTTAGCAAGAACGTCATTACCGCTAAAAGGGGTAGCAGACGCCATAACTTTTTCAATCGACTCATTGTATCAACCCCACTTTTAAAACATTATTTTTACCACGATGGCCATGCCCATGTCAATTCACTTTATTAACTATAAATTCGTGAAAAGTTTTTGTCAATCGCTGGAGGGAAGTTCACAAATTGTTCTTAAACCGCTCTGTAGCGATATATTTTCCCTTCATGGTTATTTCCATACACCCACCTCTTTATGCATAAAAGCGTATATTTCCTGACACGAATAAAAGGAGAGAAACATCCCATCCTATAGACATTACACTCTATATTGGGAGGTCATTTTTGATGCTCAGTAAGTTAGGTTTTCCGATTTCTGGAATGCTATTCCTCGTGCTGACTTTATCTGGCTGCGCGGAAGGCGGAAGAGAATATGGCAAAAGTCCCGACCATACCAACTTCGGTTCTGCCACCGACAAATCGACAGAATCCGAGAGAGCCTATCAAACACAGCAGCTCTATGGTCCGGTATCACACAACAATACAAGTCTCGAATACAATCAATTTCTCTCGAATCAACTGAATGCTATGAATGGTGTTAACACGGCTATCGTTATGACTACGGACAAAAATGCCTATGTCGCCCTGATGATTGACAGCAGCGCCACAGGCACCAAAGGGACTACGAAAGAAACAAACAACCAAGGAACCAGTAAAGGCTTTTACAATGACAATGCCCCTTTCAACGACTATTTGCCGTCCAATGATCTGAACAACGGGTATAACAGTTATGAAACAGCCGTCCATCACGACTTGCTATCCCATCGTTTTAAACAAGCTATGGCGGAGAAAATCCGTTTATTGCAGCCAAGTGTTATGGATGTATATATTTCAGCCAATCGCGATTTCCTCAATAAAATGAACAATTACGCGCAAGAGAGCTGGAAAGGCCATTCGCTTATGCCCCTTCTAACGGATTTCAACCAAACGGTGGAGCGCGTTTTCGGGACAGCCCAAGTATTGCCGGACAAATAAAGGTACGTTTATGAATCCATTTCTTCTATATAAAATAGATATATTACTGCTTGTTGGCCGGCTCCTGTTTTCATTTGTCTGGCATTCCTGTACAATGGGGGAATCGTCGTTAACAAGGAGAGACTTTGGTCTACCACCAAAGATCCCTATCAATAGTAGGAAAAAGGGAGCTGGCCAATTACCATGTCAAGTGGATTTGCCTCATTAGGAATTAGAGAAAAACTTGTAGGGGTCTTACAAGCATCAGGCGTTATCGAACCGACCCCCATTCAAAAAGAAGCCATACCTGTTTTATTGAAAGGCACGGATGTCATTGCACAAGCACAGACAGGTACAGGTAAAACCCTTGCCTTTGTACTTCCCATATTAGAAACAATCGATGTAGAGAGCTCAGATGTCCAAGCCTTAATTCTTACTCCTACACGCGAGTTGGCGATTCAAATTTCAAATGAGCTGAAAACCCTTGTCCCTGTTACAGGAGCAAAGGTGCTTGCAGCTTATGGCGGGCAAGACGTAGAAAAGCAGCTTAGAAAGCTACAGGGGAACATACATATAGTAGTAGGAACTCCGGGAAGATTGCTTGATCACCTTCGCCGCGGTTCAATCAATTTTTATAAATTGAAGATACTCGTATTGGATGAGGCCGATCAAATGTTGCATATGGGCTTCCTTCATGAAGTGAAGGACATTATTGCACAGACGTCTCCTTACCGCCAGACCCTTCTTTTCTCTGCCACCATGCCGGAACAAGTCATGAATCTGTCCAAAGCTTATATGAAGGAAGCAAAAGAAATTAAAATTCAAAGCAAGCAGGTTACGTTAACCGAAATCGAGCAGGTTCTCGTTCCAACGACTGACCGCCAGAAGCAAGATGCTTTGATAGCCGCTATTAAGCAGTATAAACCTTACCTCGCGATGATTTTCTGCCGCACAAAGGCCAGAGCTATTGCATTAAATGAAGCTTTGCAAGAACTTGGTCTCATGTCCGACGAGCTTCACGGAGATTTGTCGCAAGCCAAACGTGAGCAAGTTATGAAACGATTCCGGGATGGCCGCATCGAGTTATTGGTTGCTACCGATATCGCTGCGCGCGGGTTAGACGTTGAAGGGGTCACGCATGTCTTCAATTATGATGTGCCGCAAGACGCTGAAAGCTACATTCATCGAATCGGCCGAACCGGTCGTGCCGGAGATACAGGCGTTGCCGTGACTTTCGCTACGCAGCGGGATATGCCAACTATCGAGTTGATCGAAAAAGGCATCAAAATGTCCTTAAGAGGTTCATCCGAGCCTCAAGTGCGACGCGTTCGTTCCAGCTCTGAGGATCACTTCGAGCAAGAAGGTCGAGGATCAGGCCGTCGAAACGGCGGAGCTTCTCGCAGCGGCCGCAGCGGCAGGACATCAGAGCCGCGTGGTCAACAGAGCCGTGGAAGATCCGGCGCGCGTGAAGACAAAGCCGGCATGCAATACGGCACTGGACGTTCCGCATCCAGAGGCGGCGATAAATTTGGTGCGCGCAACAGCGATGCGCCAAGAGGTCAACGCCCTGCGAAGGTAAATTCGGAGCGTAATCCGAACACTTGGGGACGCGCGGAGAGAAAAGAGCCGGTGAACGCAGGACCAGGCCGTGGCGATAATATGAGCGCTGCGAAAGCGCGAGTCACCAGTTCATGGGGACGCGGCGAAACTGCCGAACGCACTCCACGTCCTGCAGGTCGCGGTGATGGCACAGACCGCAAACGCTCTGCTCCTCATGGCGATAAATCCTACTCGCCATACAACAAGTACGCCGGCACGGGCCGCGACGATGCAGCAAGCGCATCACGCGCGATTCGCAGCGGCGGTAAAGGCCGTGGCGACAGCGCGGAGCGCGGAGCTGCACGCAGCGACAGCTACGGCGCACGCGGCGGCACTGCTTCGCGCGTTGACCGACCTAGCGCAGCTCGCGGCTACCAAGCCGGCGGCGAACGCGGCGGTCAGACACGCGGACGCGGCGACAGCTTCGGAGCTCGTAGTGGAGCTCCACGCGGCGACAGAGGCGGCTCACCTCGGGGCACTGCCCCAAGAGGAAGCCGCGGCGGGAAACGCTAGTCAAAATAGCGTTTCCACGGCAAGACCTTTACCGAATTACCCGAAACATGTAAAATATAAGTACGGCTGAAAATGATCCTACTTGGACAAAAATCGTTTCATACCGTTGCACGCACGTAGGATTTACCCCCCACTTTTCACAAATAAGGAGGTATGTTCCATGTACGCATTAAAGGACAAGGAAATGATTTTTGTATTCACCGGTCCTCACGGAGCCGGTCGTAAGACGGTAGCTGAAATGTCAGGATCTACGCTTGGCATGAAGCAAGTTATCTCTTACACCACCAGACCTCCGAGAGCAACCGAAGAAGACGGTCAAGATTATCACTTTATCTCCCCTGCTCAATTTGTACAGGCGCAGGCAAACGGTGAATTCATTGAGGTTAGCACCGTCAATGATCATTTATATGGGATTAAAAGTGCCGATATTGAACGAATGTTCGAGCATAGCGGCAGCATTTATTTAATTTTGAACCGTTTCGGCGCCGAGACGCTCAAAAAGCATTATGGTGAACACGTCGTTCTGGTCTTCATTTATGCTCAGCGGGATACCCTCGAAGAGCGGATGAGAGAAAGCGGAGACTCCGAGGAGATCATTAAGAAGTACCTCTCTTATTATGAAGATGAACTGGCTTTCCGTGATCAATGCGATCATGTCTTCGAGAATGTGGATCTGGCGCATACCGTATTCGATCTAACCAAAACACTGGATAAATATTTAAACCGCAACCTCGTTGATTTAGACTAAATGAAATGCCTATAACAGGCCTGGACGTTTTTACGTCCGGGTCTTTTCATGTAATATCAGACTGGAAGGAGTGTTAATGATGAAAATTATTTCTATCGAACCAACCCCAAGCCCGAATTCCATGAAGCTCAATATGGACGAATCGCTGCCGGCAGGTGTCCGCAAAACTTATACAAAGCACAACAGCACTGAGGCCCCAGACAGCATTCAACAGCTGCTCGCTGTCCAAGGCGTGATCAGTGTTTTCCACGCTGCAGATTTCATAGCCCTGGACCGCACCTCCAAGGGAGATTGGCAGTTCATCCTTGCTAAAGCCCGCGAGATTTTTGGCGAAGTGCAAGGCTCTGCGAACAACGGCGATGTACTGTCCGTGCAGCCGCAGGCTGAAGCGGCCTTCGGGGAGGCACAAGTCCTCGTGCAGATGTTCCGCGGCATTCCGCTCCAGGTGAGGGTGCGTGCCGGAAGCGAAGAAGCACGCGTGGCCATGCCGGAGCGCTTCACGCAGGCGGCGGTCCGTGCAGGTACGGCATCGCCGAACCTGATCAAGGAGCGGAAGCTCGAAGAACTCGGCGTGCGCTACGGCGAGCTGAAGGATATCGCGGGCGAAGTCGTCCAGGAGCTGGACGCTTCTTACGACGACGCCCGCGTCGAAAGCCTGGTCTCCCAAGCGATGCAGGAGACCCCTGTTTCCGCTTCGGAAGAGGCCGAAGCCGAAGATTCAGGAGCTGTGCTGGAGCAGCTGCGCCACAGTGATTGGAAGCTGCGCTACGCCGCGCTTCAAAAGATCCAGCCGTCGCTTACGACGCTGCCGCTTCTCGTCCATGCCCTGCAGGACGAGAACACGTCGATTCGGCGACTGGCCACGGTGTACCTCGGGGATATTAAAGAACCCGAGGTACTGCCCTTCCTGTATCGTGCTCTCGAGGACGATTCAGCTTCTGTGCGTCGGACGGCAGGCGATACGCTGTCCGACCTCGGCGACCCTGCCGCCATGCCGGCCATGGCGAAGGCGCTGAAGGACCGCAACAAGCTGGTCCGCTGGCGCGCGGCGCGCTTCCTGTACGAGGTCGGCGACAGCTCGGTGCTGAAAGACCTTCAGGAAGCGGCCGACGACCCTGAGTTCGAGGTGCGCATGCAGGTCAAGATCGCGCTGGAGCGGATCGAAGGCGGGCATGCAGCCGAGGGCTCGGTCTGGCAGCAGATGACTCGCAGGAACGAGCAGTAACATCCGGCTGGTAGTAGTTACGGCCTCTGCGAATTGGGAACTACAGTCCTCTATTCGGGCGAAATCAGTCTGTTTCGCCGTTTTGAGGGAACTGTAGGGCCTTATTTGCTACAACAGCTTGCTTGTCCCCCAATTTGGAGATGAATAGCGGACCATAGTTCCCTCTCCCAAGCCAAAACACTCCCGTGTCAGCAAATAGCGGAGCGTAGTTCCCCTATTTTGGCGCTGACGGTGGCTGGCGGGTGCGATGGTTGATGTCGACGGTAGCGATGTGGGATGTTGGCCGTGGCGATATGGATGTTGGCCGTGGCGATACGGATGTTGACCGTGCGATGGTTGATGTTGACGGTAGCGATGTGGGATGTTGACCATGGAGATATGGATGTTGACCGTGTGATGGTGGATGTTGACCGTGACTAAGGTGGATCGCGCTGACGGAGGCCATGATGGCAATGGTTGCGGTCATGGTGATGGTAGCCATGATGACAATCGTGGCGGTGATAGCGGTGGCAATAACAATTGCGTCATCCAAGCAACATAAACATAAACATAAATAAGGCTAGTAGAAGAAGCGATGATCGCTCCTCCTGCTAGCCTTTTCGGCGCTTACAGCTTCACGCGCAGCTCCTCCACCGAAACCCTGCGGCCGCCTTGCTTCTTGGACGGCGCCGGCACGATCTTTGGTGCGTCTTCCCCCGCTTCCATCATCTTCCGAACCAGCCGCTCACGCAGCTCAGCAGCAATGTTCGCAAATGGCTCGAGTCCGACGAGGTTGCATAATTCATGCGGATCGGCTTGCAGGTCATACAAATACTCCTCTACATAGGTATCGGAGCCCGCTTCCCGATATCCGTCATGATCCGGCGCGCTGACGCTGTATTTCCAGCGCTGCGTCCGAATCGCACGTCCAACCTGCGATTCGCTGATCTGCACAAGCACTTCTTCCGGCCAGCCCGCCCTCTCTCCGCGGAGCAGTGGAAGAATGGAGCGTCCCTGCATGTGAGACGGAACCGGAATACCTGCGGCATCCAATAGCGTAGGCGGAAGATCCACCAAGGACACCAGCTCCTGTAAACGTCCGCCGGACTTGAAGCAACCGCCATGAAACGCTGTCGGAACACGAATCGAGCTGTCATGGCAGGAACGTTTGTATTCACTGTTTCTCGTTTTGAAGTGACAGCCGTGATCCGACGTAACCAGGACGATCGTATCCTCTTCCAATCTGAGACTTCTCAGCGCGTCGAACAAACGGCCGAGCGCTTCGTCCAAACGCTTGATCATCCCGTAGTAACCGCCAAGATGCGCATGTGCAGTACCGCCCAGCGTGGCTAAATCTGCAGGAACGTATTTACCGGTATAGCGTCCTTCATATCCAATCGGTGCCGGATAATTATCAGAATGATTCTGATGATGCGGTTCAATATAAGATAAGAACAGGAAGAACGGGTCCTTCTGGCGCTCATTGATATAGCGGATCGCTGCATCGGTCTGCGCGTCCACCCGGTAGCCCGGCAGCTTAACCGGCTGGTTGTTATTATCATACATGACGGTATCGTAGGCATCCGATGAGAACTCCAGAATGTTAGAAGCTAGCCAGTACTCGTAGCCTCCCCGCTGCTCCTCTGGGACTGGCTCTTGGTCAGCCAGATGCCATTTGCCGATGTAGCCGGTTTGGTACCCGTGTTCACGGAAATAATGAGCCAGCGTAGCAGACTCCTGCGGGAGTGGGATGCCGTTCACAAAACAACCGGTCTCCGTGGCATACTTGCCGGTTTGCAGACAGGATCTCGCCGGACCGCATACCGGTTGGCACGTAAAGGAATTATAGACGTGCGTCCCTTCCATCGCCATGCGATCAAAATTCGGCATCAAATCCAACGGATTACCATGCACACCCGCGGCATCCCAGCGCTGCTGATCAGTAAAAAAAACGATGACATTCGGCTTTCTGTCTGCTTTTATTCCTGCGTTCATGCCTGCATTTGCTTCAGCCTTCATATCCACTCACCCTTCTTTATTTCTGTTTCCACAGTTCATTGGCTTGCTGCTCAATCTTCTGACCGCCTTGTTGGTAATACTTCTGTACGAACTCATCGAACTTATCGATGGACCAAACGCCGGTTACGATCTTAACAAAGTACTCCGTCCATAATTTTTTCTCCAGATCCGGGTAATCAAGTTCAGCTGGAACAGATTTCCACAAAGCATTTTTGACCAAATACTTCGAAGAGATGTCGAGCGCTGCACGAACCGCATCGTTCGTCCAACGGCGGTCTGTGACCTGGACGAAGCGGATCGGGTTGGAGAAACCTTTTTTGTACAAGTCCGAAACGCTGGAGGTTTGCGTAATCAGATTTTTACCTTTGTCATACGTATAATCGACGTTTTCCTCGCCATAGGTTACCAGATTAATCCCGCCATTTGCTTCTTCGCTGACCGACCAGTCCAGCAATTGAAGCAATCTTTCCGGATCCTTCGCCTTCGCGCTAATCGCTCGCAAGCCACCGCCTGCAAAAGGATTGACTTCCGGCATACCCAGCTTGCCGCCCGGACCTTTTGGCGGTGTAATCATGGTCAACTTGGCTGAAGGTGTCGCTTTTACGAGCGCTTCCGGAACGCCGCTGCCTTTGGGATCAGCTAGAAAAGCATCTCCCTCAAAAATGCCCACCTTAGAATTGACGACTCTGGCCTCTCCCTGTTTCGCTTCCATCACCGGAAACTCAGGATCAATCAATCCTTCTTTATACCATTGTTGTAAAACAGCGAGCGCTTGCTTCGCTTCCGGCGTCAGGAAGCTCTTAATGATTTTCCCATCCTTCTCCGTCCAATACATGGACCCGCTTGAGGAACTGACCCCGATGCCAAAAGCCGCAAACACGCTGCTGAAAACCGATGTTTTATTTCCGCCCAGACCATAGGTGTCCTTCTGCCCGTTTTTATCAGGGTCGTTAAGAGTGAACGCTTTCAGCACATCATGCAGCTCGTCAAGAGTCGTAGGCGCCTTCAAATTGAGATTATCCAGCCAATCCTGGCGAATAAGCACGCCAGCCGTGTTAGGCGAATTGAACGATTCCGATCTGACACCGTAAGGAATGGCGTAGATTTTGCCGTCATACTTCACGCCCTCCCAGCGCTCTTTCGGCACGACTTTCATCAGGTTCGGCGCCTTGGTGATCAAATCGTCGAGCGGCTTGACCAGACCTTGGCTCACATACTGGGCTAGAAGCGTTGAATCAACGCTGAAGTAATCTGGCATTTCACCGGAAGAAACCATCAAATTCAGCTTCGTTTTATACTCATCACCGGCAAGCAGATTTACTTTGTAGTCGATCCCTTGAATGCCTGCTTTGTCCATTTGTCCGATGACCTTATCTTTCGCTGCCCCGCCGTTTTCCGGATATTCCGGAATGCCAAGATTGAAAAACATGTTAAACGTCACCGGAGCCTTTTGCGCGTTGGACTTCTCGCTACCTGACGCTTGCTTGCTCACATCCCCAGGCTTTTCATTACTGGAACTGCACCCGGCAAGCAAAGCCCCTGTCAAACAAGATGTACATACGACAGCTATCATTTTGTTCATTTTTTTCATAGGAAGACCCCTCCATAATGTTCAAGTTAAGATTTGACGGAACCGAGCATGGTGCCTTTCATGAAGTATTTTTGCATATACGGATATACGGCAAGAATAGGTAATATGGACAAAATAACGGTTGCGGCTATCGCTGACTCTGCCGAGAATACGGTAAACTGACCCGTTTGAGCTGCCAGCTGCTGTCCGGCGATAATTTCTTTGAGCAGCAGAGGAAGCGTAAATAGCGATTTTTTATTTAAATAAATCAGCGCCTGCATGAAGTTATTCCATAACGCAACGCATTCCCACAGCGCAATTGTCGCGAGTACGGGTTTACAGAGCGGCAAGATCATGGTGAAGAAAATGCGCAGCGGATTCGCGCCATCCATCGTGGCAGACTCCTCCAGCTCCTCGGGGATCGTCCTCATAAAGCTCTGCATCACAATGACGTTGAACGCCGAAATTAAGCCGGGAATCATTAACGCCCACAATGTGTTCACCATTCCTAGGCTTTTGACCAGCAAATAAGTCGGAATTAATCCACCGCCAAATAGCATGGTGAAAATGATGAGAAACGTCAGCACTTTAACACCTGGCAAGCTTTTTCTGTTCAAAGGGTAAGCCGTCGTTGCCGTAAATAAGACGTGCATCACGGTGCCTAACACAGCAACGATAATACTATTGCGATAAGCTAACCATATAAAGCTCGATGAAAGAACGGAACCGTAGGCTTCCAAGGTGAACCCTCTCGGCCATAGAAAGAGTCCGCCCCTCATGGCTCCCGCCGCCGAGCTTAAGGAGATGGATATTTCATGCCATAAAGGATAAAAAGTGACAACGCTTAGCAGCGTTAAAAACACATAGTTGCTCCATTCAAAAACACGTTCACCTATATTTTTTTTGATCATATGCTCATCCTCACCAAAGTCCTCGTTCTCCCATGCGTCTAACAAGCCAATTCGTCGTCAACAACATAATTAAGCCTACTACTGATTGAAACAGACCTGCAGCTGCAGCAAATGAATATCTGCCCATTGTTAGCCCTACGCGATACACATACGTGTCTAAGATGTCCGAAACATTGTACACGAGCGGATTATACAAAATAAAGATTTGATCGAAGCCTGCATTCAGAATTTGACCTGTACGCAAAATGAGAAGTACAACGATCGTCGATGCAATGCTCGGCAGTGTGATGTGGCGAACGAGCTGAAAGCGGTTAGCTCCGTCCATTCTTGCCGCCTCATACAGCTCCGGGTTAACACCGGCAATGGCCGCCAAGTAGATGACCGTGCCCCAGCCTGCCTCTTTCCACATCTCCGAACCGACGAGAAATCCTCTGAACGCATCCGGATTCATCATCGGGGACGACGAGAATCCCAGAAGCTTTAGCAATCCCGTATCCACCGAGAACACGGAGAACAGGATGCCCCCTAACACTACCCAAGATACGAAATGCGGGAAGTATACGATGGTCTGAACGATCCGTTTGAATGTGCCGCTCAAGACTTCATTTAACAATAACGCCAAAATAATAGGTGCAGGGAAATTGAATACGAGCTTATACAAAGAAATGATGACCGTATTTTTCAAAGCTACCCAAAAATCAGGCGATTCGAATAGGATGCGGAACCATTTCAGCCCCACCCAAGGGCTCGTGAACATGCTCCCGGCAATTTTAAAATCTTGAAAAGCGATCATGATCCCGCCCATTGGGATGTATTTAAAGATAATGAAATAAATGATGCCTGGAAGCAAAAGTAAATAGTAGTACTTATGTTTATGAAATAATTTGATAAAAGCCGACGGCCTCGTATGTGCTACAGGGGTTATCTGTGAACTCCTTGATGCTTCGAACCGATTTTCCAACTAGCGTCTCCTCCTTTCGCCGAGCGTCACACGGTTTAATGTGTACGCTTTCATCCTAGCCGGAAAAGAGCATTAAAAAAATCCTCAGTTTGCAATAAACATGAGGATTTTATGATCATCGCACGCCTGATGTTATAAATTTCGAATGAATATCAGTTTTTCTAGATGCTTTTTCGATACTCGCCAGGCGTCATGCCTTCATATTTCTTAAAAAAACGGATAAAGCTCTGCACATCGTTATAGCCCACTGCCTGACAGATCTCATGCAGGGAATCGCTGCGGCTGCTCAGCAGCTCTTTGCTTTTCATGATGCGGTACTCCGTTAAATATTCAAGCATCGATTTCCCCATTTCCGCTTTAAACGTCCGGCTCAGATGTCCGCTGCTCACCCCGATGTGATCAGCAATGTCCGCAATGGAGATATTGCTTGCAAACCGCTGTTCCATGTAAGCAATCGTTTTCGAGACGTGAAGATTCGTGACCTGTCTGTCCTGCAGGGATTCTAGGAAAGCAATAATGGTACTGATACGCGACATCATAAATTGATGCAGCTCATCATTATTTTGGCATTCATTCAGCTTGAAAATATCGACTTCCTCATGCAGGCGTCCAATATCGTGGCCTTCCTTCAGCAGCTCGTTGAGCACACTGCTCATCAGAACGACGATCATGCCCTGCAGCTTCTCAAGCGGGTACTTCGATTTGTATAAATATTGCTCGAACAAGTCGGCCACACATTGAGCGGCTTTCTCCCTGTTCATCGTAGTGACCGAATGAATGAGCTGCTTCTGCAGCAGCATCGGGTACACAAACTTTAATTCGCTCTGGTGGTCCTGAGCAAACACCACATCATTGCGGTTAATAACCGCTTTATAATGCAAAATTCGGCGGATCTGCTCATAAGCGACATGAAGCCGTTCAGAAGATCCTATTTCGCTAACGATCAATTGGAGGGAAACATTCAGCTGCTCCTGGGCAACCGAATTCATTTCGACATAGGCTAGCTCGATCAACGCCCGTAAGTCGCTATCCCAACTGCTTTGCTGCAGATTGACGATAAAGCCCAGCTTACTGCCATCCAGAATCGTACCTTCAGCCGGCACATATTTTTTCAGTGTCTCCGACACCATGCTGTAAATGACCAGTTTGCGCTGGGGATCTTCCGCGTCTTCTTGGCGCATGGCATCAAAAACCGCGACGATCACCCCATAGTTCGGCTCGTGAAACGATAAGCCTACCTGCTCCAACCTGCCGGAAATAGTGCTTTTATCCGTCATGTTGTTGCGTAAAATATCCGAGATGAGATGCGCCTTCATCACCGGCTCGTTTTGCTTCATCGTATCCATCATAGAGCTGATCGCACCGCTAACCAGGGAAAATTCATCGGCGGCGTGTTTGTTATCTCCAGAAAAGGACAACACCTCAATGATTTTTTTCCATGGATTGTACATCTTAACGGCAAAGGCGTACGCAATCGCCAAACCAATGAGAAAGACGGCAAGCACAATGATTAGAAGCTTGGACATTTTTTCGAACAGCCGCTCTTTATAGAGCTCATACGGAATCAAGTTCACAATCGTCCAACCGTTCCCCTTTACGGCTTGCGTATGGGCGAAATAAGTATGCCGATCGATATGAATTTTCTGCATAGGCTCAGACGGAATCGATGCCTTCCCGGCCATGAGTTGATTAATCGCATTGTTTTCCTCTGTGCTATACGGGGAAATGACATGAGAGTTGCTGTCGACAAGGAAGATTCGTTGATCGGCGCCATAATTCAAATTGTGTATGGTGCTTAGAAACAAACCCTTCTGGATGTTAATGACAAGCGTTCCGAGCGGTTTGGCCGCCGTTACCGGCAAAGCTTTATAGAAGGTAATGTACTCATCTCTCACCTGATACCAGAAAGTTTCATTGTTATGCAGCTGAATCTGCTCCAGTACCGGCTTGTCAAAAAAGGTGGCGGCGTCAAAGAGCCCCTCGTTCGAGGTCATGAATCTACCATTCAAAGAGGTGTATATGTAAACGGAGTTAAATAATTTATTCGAAACAACCTGATTGCGCATCTGCTCCTTGAGCTGATAGTAATCATATACGGTAAAAGCCCCTGGATCTTGCAGCATCCTGTTCATGTCCGGCAAAAACGATAGCTGAAGGGAAAAATAATTAATCTGATCGACTAGCGTTTCAATATTTTTAGATACACGTTGTACGCTGCTATCGGAAGCTTGCTCGATCTGGGTTTTCAAATCCTCACTGATCGTATACGAATAGACAGACACAATCATGAGAGTCGGGATAAGTACCGTTACGAAATACGATAGCAGCTGCTTTCGAAATAAGGAACGGTTAAAAAACGGTCTATTTGTAAACCCTTTCAATAAAGTTCCTCCTAACTCTCTTCTTTGAAGCAGACTAGATTTTATCTTAGTAACCAAATGCTTGCTTTGTCAATATAGAAAAGCAGAAAGCGTTAGCCCTCCCGAGAATTTCCAGGAGTTCTAACGCTAGTTAACAATATGGAATTATCGTTCAAATTGTTCAAAATACAGGATCCGATCCATAATCGCCGGGTGCGAACCGCGAAACCACTGAACCAGCTTCGGCTGTGTGACCGGGCTTAAATTTTCTTTGGCAATTTGCTGAAAAGCGCGAATGGCGGCGCTGCCGTCTCCTGTCATTTTCATCGCATACACATCTGCCCGATGCTCGATCACCCTCGAGAACGCATTTTGCGCTGGTGCGGAGACAAAGCTCATGAGCGTAATAAGGAGCAGCAATACGGGCAGCGCCGCTAAATCATTTTCTCCCCTGATGCCCCATCTAGAGCCCCAGCGTTTCAGGAAAAAACGGTAAGCGTGAAAAGCAAGCCATAAACCAACAAAGCTGAGTGCGATTCCGTAGGCAATGCCGAGGTAGATATGCTTCTCTACATAGTGTCCCATTTCATGCGCCATCACCGTTAAAATCTCATCGGGCTGCAGCTTTTTCAGCGTCGTATCCCACAGCACGATTCGGGCGTTGCCGCCAATTCCATTAACATATGCGTTAATCGTGTTCGTCCTCTCGGACATATTGACCTCATAAACCTGCTTGGCCGGAATGTGCGATTGTGCTGCAAGCTGAAGAATTTGCGCCTTGAGCTCTTGATCCTGAAGCGGCTTGAAATCATTATACAAGGGATCGAGCACAACAGGTTGAATAAAGGTGACGAACAGAATCAGCGGAACGGATAACAACCAGAACCAGAACCACCACCGGTTTGGGCTCCATTTTAGCACCAGTCTGAATATCCAGACCATCACAATCGTCCCTACAGCGTTCAGTAGAAAATCTTTCCCATGATCCCCCCAGAAGATGGCCAGCGTCTCCGTCGATACCCCATAGGCTTGGTCGACTTTGAACAAAAAATAATCCACCGGCAAGAACAGCACGTCCATCAACAAAATAAACAGAAGTACAAAAACGACCATTTGCAGGAAGGAGGCTCTAAACAGCTTTTCAGCAAAGCTTCGAATCGTGACAGCTACGCCTAGAAGCAGCAGAATCAATCCGATTTGCAGCGGAGAGCTCAGGAAATAGGCTAAAGATCGGATGCGTGACAATGATTCGGCTTTGTTTATCTCCTCTACCGTCATGAACGTATGCGGGTCTGCGCTTGTTCCAACCAGTGCATGAGGAATCGGAAACAAATCTCCTTGTAATAAGTACACAATCATGATGATCGCATATACGCCAAAAGCTGCGCCTAGCCCCAAATAGAGACGCTTCATTTCATCCCTCCGCTGCCAACTTCATGTAGATTAATTAATAACCAATCCGGCGTGAAATCCCTGGACAACAGCCATACTTGCGTGAACAGTCCGCTTGGCGGAACCAGCTTATGTTTGAGGCTGAGAACATCCGACATCCCAAACAACAGCGAAACATTGCGTATGAGCAGCATACATGGATAATCATGCGAATAATCTTGGAACTTCAGTTCCTTACTAACAATCCGATTATTAATGACCTTAATAAACGTCTCCAGCACCTCTGCCCCTGGTTTCGTAAGTTCGGATCGCGACATCATCAGTCTTGCTTCCTCCGTATCGTAAAACAAATGCGTCACTTCAAGTCCGATCCGCCCGCCATCGGCATCCTCCAGTAGCGCATCGGGCTTCTCCTGTTGGCGAACCATCTGCAGCGCAACCTCGTTATTTACATTGTATAACTCAAGAAAAATATCGATAGCCGCCTGCTCTAACGCCTTCTTCTCATCCTCGTGCTTGTTCATAAACTTCCCTCATATCCGTCAACCGGGTATTTTATACCATTTTACCCTATTGTATGAGCTTATGCCTCACGTGGTCATCCCTAAACATGATTTCATGCCGTAAAATGTTGCAAAGACGAGCCTGCTTCAAGAGGCTGCCCGCTTTCCTAGACTATGCAGCATGGCTATAAATGTATGTCTCCAGCTCTTCATATTGCTTTTCCCGGTTCTCCATGTTGTAATAAAAAGATCGTTTGGGATCGGAAGTGATTTCTCTGAATAAAATACTGTGCAGCCTTTTGGCGTTATTGACCGTCATGTGCCTGGCACTGGCCAAGCCCACTGCGCCTGCTGTCGAACAGGCTGTATCGCCTGTCCCCCTCCTTAAGCCCGTTAATGCTAATACTGATGACGATGCGAATGCGAATGCAAATGCTGCAGACGCTGCTGCTCCTGCGGAGCACCATTATCTGGTTACGCAAGCACCTGCTCTTTCACAGCTGCCGGAGCTGCCCAACGGGTGCGAGGCTGTAGCAGCCACCATGCTCTTGAATTGGGCGGGGCTGCCTGTCACCAAAGAGGAAGTGGCTGATGCGCTCCCCAAAGGCGAGATGCCCACTGAGAATGACGATGGGGCCTTTGTAGGCGGCAATCCGGAGGATGTATTTGTCGGCAACCCTTATGAGGCGGGGTATGGCATTTATCATAAGCCCGTCTATGTCACAATGAACCGGTTGCTGCCGGGTCGTCTCCAAGATATTACCGGTACTTCCTTTGACAATTTGCTAAGCGTGATCGCGGCTGGCAAACCGGCAATGATATGGGCTACCGAAAATATGGATACGCCTTACCTGGATCTGGAATGGCAGGATGATCAGGACCGGCTCGTGGAGTGGTATCAACCGGAGCATGCCTTACTTTTAACCGGCTGGGATGACGATTACGCGTATATGAACGACCCCATGACCGGACAGCAGGAAGCTTATACATTAAGCGATGTCAAAAATGTCTGGGAGCTGATGGGTTCACAAGCCATCACCGTGAATTAGGTTGAGGCGAGGCCGCTGAGCTTGCTTCCTCCGCAAATTAACCAAAATAGCAGTCTCTAAGGACTCTTAATCACCGTAAACGGCTTCCCTCCCGCATAGGCGGAAAAAAGCATGAACGTCGACTTCTCCCCTCTCGGAGCGGAGCCGTGTTCATGCTTTTTTTATAAAGGATCCAGCTGTACGGAAGCTTGCTTCCCACTGAGCTGAATGCCGGTTTGCTTACGCCCATGGGCGCTTAAATCCTTCACTAAAGCTTCCAGCAAAGCTTTGGCCTGTGCGCCTTCTTTGCCGGAAATTTTCACAACTAATTGCACGGCATCCCCGCCTTGCAGCATCCGCTCAGCTTGCTGGCGCTTCGTCTCCAGGTCATGATCCTCAATGTGCGGCGTCAAGCGCAGCTCCTTGACTTTCGGCGCTTGCTCACGTTTGCGTGCTTGTTGTTTTTCCTGCAGCGCTTCTTGCTTAGCCTGGCCTGCACCGATCAGTTTACACGGTGGCGGGCTGCTCATGAGCGAGGTACAAACCAAATCGACCTTCAATTGCTTCGCCATCTGCAGCGCTTCCTTCGTTGACATGACCCCGAGGTCCTCACCATGGATGCCAGTGAGATGAACCTCGGAGGCTTTGATTTTCTCATTCTTTAACATTGTGATTGCACCTGATCTTTCGCTATAATGAACCCATCCGCCCAGAAAAGTGGAATAGGCAGTTAAGGAGATGTTTACGCTATTATGAATAAAAAACAATTAGAAGAACAGATGATCGAAAACTATAAACGCGAGGAGCATATGATGATTCTCGTTTTTGCCCAGTGGTGTATTAATCATGATCTGGACCCCGCTGCGCTTTATCATGCCGCTTACCCGGATCAACCTAATAATGCCGCTCTCCAGCAAGCTCTCGATTTAACGGTATCCAAAGAAGAAGCCGGCGAAGTCGCAGACGGCACTGTATTAGGCGTGCTGTCTCTCTTCGGCAATGAAGAGCTTGCTTTCATCGTGACACAGGAAATCGATAAGAGGAATAAACGAAATCGTTAATCCTATTAAGGAAAATGAGACCGCTGTTTGAATTAAGCGAGCCCGAAAGCTTCCGCTAACAGTTCAATGGTTCGCAGCCTTGTTTCAGGCAGGTAACCGCCGGCAACTACCATGACCTCATCGACTTTGTAGCTTTCGGCCAGGCTCAGCATTTGCTCCCTGACTTGCCCCGGATCGCCGATAATCATCCTGGACCGATTATCCCTTACCCGGGTATGATCCCAATCCGAGTACACATAATTAGCCGCTTCTTCGGGCGATTTCACTCCGGTGAATTCGCCTTTTTCCATTTGCAAAATGCGCAAATCAATGGAAGCGGCCAACGCTTCCGCCTCTGCCTGCGTATCGGCGCAGAGCACATAGATGCAAACCGTCGCCTGCGGCACGACATTGAGCGCGGACGGTCTGAACGAGCTGCGGTAGCTGCGCACCGCATGCTGTCCGCCCGCTCCGTTGATGAAGTGCGCGAAGCAGAACGCTGCGCCTGCCTGCGAGGCGTACACCCCACTCTGCCCGGTGGAGCCGAGCAGCCACACCTGGGGCACTCCAGCCACCATGGGGGTGGCACGAATGCCCTCGAACACATGCCCGGGTTCCACCGAATCGGTAAGGAACCCAAGCAGATCCGTGACTTGCGCCGGGAACCGCTCAAGTCCTTCAAACAGATCAGCGCTGACACCCCTCAGCGCTTTGGCCGTATGCGGCGTGCCTCCAGGTGCGCGCCCGATGCCCAGGTCGATGCGCCCCGGATAGAGCGCTTCGAGCATACGGAAATTTTCAGCGACCTTGTAGGCGCTGTAATGCGGCAGCAGCACGCCGCCGGAGCCGAGCCTGATGCGGCTTGTGCGCGCCGCCAGCGTCGACAGCAGCACCTCTGGCGAGGAACCGGCGAGGCCCTGCGAGTTATGATGCTCCGACACCCAGAATCTCGTATAGCCGAGACGGTCGGCCAACTGCGCCATCCGAATCGTCTGCTGCAGCGCTTCGCTATGCGTAAAACCGGTGGATACCGGTGACTGATCAAGAATACTTAATTTCAGCATAGTCTTCCCTTCCTTCTGAGTCATCTGCCGATGATTTAGATTATACAACGTCCTGAGAACAAAAGAAAAAGGACGAACCCCTGAAAGGCGTTGTCCCCGATTATAACTATGTCTTTCGTGATCCTCTTACTTACTAAAAGTGTATGACTCTGGCGGAACTTTATGACTTCCTTTTACGAAAAAAATACATCCTAGGTTACCCAGGCATATTGTGGCTTGGCTGACTTGGTCGATCCACCCCTTGCTGTATGCGCGTTCTCCGATACCTAATGCGATGAATCGCCATGATGCATCCGATGAGTCCGGCGCCCCCCGCAGCAAATCCAGCCAGCACATCGCTCGGATAGTGAACGCCTAAATAAATACGGCTTAGCCCAATACCCAAGACGAGCACACAAGTAATCACAGGAATCAGCCATGCTGCCTTCCATTTGCTGCGTACATTAACCCAGACTAAATAACCGATTAATCCGTAAAATAAACTCGACACCATCGCATGTCCACTGGGAAAGCTGAAACCCGTTTCCTCAATTAACCAAGTTCCCGCAGGGCGGTCACGCTCGAAAACACCTTTTAGCACCGTATTCAATCCCCAGGCTGTCAAAACACCGACAAGCAGCACCAGCGTCTCCCATTTTTGCCTCAGCCTGAATAACAAAACCGCGCCAACCACGAGGAAAATGATACTTTCCGCCTTTGCTTTTCCGAGCAAAGTAATCCATTTGGCAGCAGGGGTTAACCCGTCACTGCGAAGCGACTGCACAGCGCTGGCGATCCTTCCATCAAATGCCTGTAACCAGCTTGAAGATAAGCTCTGCGACAAAAAGATAAAGCCAATTAACAGCACGCATGCCGCCCCGAAGCACCAAAATAAATCTTTATTCAATGGTTTACCCTGCATCCCCGATTTCTCCCCCAACGTTCAACTAATCTCCCATGTTCTTTATGCCCTGTTTCGAGCCCTTACTGCCTGCCTTCGTTTCAAGAGCAGTGGAACCACAGCGAATAGAATATACATCCCAACAGCCGCATAAAATTTCCCCGATCCAATGTCTTGCAGCGATGCGCCGAATACGTTGTAAACCACAGCACCCGGTATTATACCAATCAGCGTTCCCCATGTGTAGTCCCAAAAGCGGATTTTGGAAAGCCCCGCTCCATAACTGACACCGTCAAAAGGAAAGAAAGGCATTAAGCGCATGTACAAAACGACCATAAACCCTTTTTCTTCAGCCTTTTGATCGAAGGATTGCAGCTTCTTATTGCGTAAAATGCGCTGAAAGCCATTTCTGCCCCATTTTCGCGTAATATAGAAAGAAAGCAGCGCTCCGCCACCAGCCCCTATGATATCGTAGATGGTCCCCCAGAAGGCGCCAAACACATAGCCCCCGTACAGCGTCAACGGTGTGGCCGGAAACAGTACCAGCGGGCGCAGTGTGTAAACAATAATGTACAAAAGCCCGCCAAGCGGACCTAAATGTCGCAGCCATTCCGTCACTCGGCTTAAATCCACGTGGGCCCATACACCTGTCCATTGCAGAACGAGTAAGCCTGCCGCAGCGGCCAGAAACCACCCCAACAATAGCCAAAAGGACTTCGAACGCGCCATGAATTGCCTCCTTTCGGACAAATCTTTTCTGATTCCCATCTTACAAAACCGCAGAGGCAATATCAACACTTTGGCGGGTGCGATGGGTGACGAGCGCAACGTGCGTGGGTGCGAGAGTGACAGGTGCGACGGGGGCAATGTGTGACGGTACGATGTGTACTGGGGGCGATGGGCGACGAGCGCAACGTGCGTGGGTGCGATGAGTGACTGGTGCGACGGGGGCAATGAGTGACGAGTACGATGTGCGATGGGGCGATGGGCGACGAGTGCAACGTGCGTGGGTGCGAGAGTGACAGGTGCGACGGGGCAATGAGTGACGGGTACGATGTGCGCTGGGGCGAAAGGGGAACTACAGGGCGCTATTTGAGCGAAATGGGCTCATTTCATGCTTTAGTGGGAACCACAGGGTCTTATCTCCCCTCTGAAGCCCATTTTTCGGCTGATATTGTAAAATAGCGGATCGTAGTTCCCTTCGATTAGCTGAAACTGCTATTTCACAAAAAATAAGGGATCATAGTTCCCCCAATTGAAGCCTCAAGTGAAAAAACTCCAATCCACGCCCATTGCAGCTGATGCCCGATCATGCCCTTCCCTTCCCTTCCCTTCCCTTCCCTTCCCCATATCCGACAGCCGGTTTGAAGCATCCTCGGTCCCCGTCCTACACACCGTGCGGCATCAAGCCATGCAAAAAACCGCCAAGCCATATTGCCTTGACGGTCAGTCGCTCATTCAAGCGAGCATGTTTGCCTCTTTATAGGGGACGTCTGCGATAGATCGCTGAAGCGATCCACCGGTAGTAACGGCCTTCACAGCACCGGCTCCGTTTCTTTTCCAACGCCTGCCGCCACTCAGCGATCTCATGCCAGTTATTAGCCCACGCAGCACTTCTTAAACTTTTTGCCGCTTCCGCAAGGGCATGGGTCATTTCTGCCTACTTTCGCGCGCGTTTTCATGTCAATAACATCCGCCCTGACAGGAGGCTGCTGCAGCACAGCGACAGGTGATCTTCCCGCAGACAATTCATTCGGTGAATAGCCCTTCAGAAACCATTGTCGTGTCGTATTATTAAGGGCCGAAATGTGATTCATAAAGCCCCTCGTCAGCTCTAAATCATTAATTTCAAGCTGCTGCTGAATAGATTGAAGCAAAAAGCCCGGTGTTGCTCCGTTTCGAATATCTTCTGCGCAGTCAGCTACGATGAAATCCGCTTCTTCATACGAAATCGTATAATTTTTGCGAATGTACTCCACAAAAGCTTTGTGCGCCGGAGTCCGGTCAACGAAATCAATATCCCCTGCAGCCAGAAGCTGCGCTTTGGTGAACGGATAGCGCGATACGCTTAATCGCGATTCCTGCTCTTGCTGCACTTGTTTCGGGTTTTTCAACAGGGTGCTATGGTAGCCCTTAGAATCCGGCAACATTTGCATATAAAACAGGATCGCATCCTCTAATACTCGTGAAAATTCAGCCGTGTACAATTTTGTTCCCGTGTACTGCTCAACGAGCTCGAACAGCTCTTCATCACACAAATGCCCGTAGTAATACATCATTCCGTGCGTAAGCTTAATCCATTCCGCGTTTCTCTGGAACGTCTCTCGATAGGCTTTGAAGTCCAGCTTATTAAAGCTTTCAAGCACTTCCTGCGGCATAGCCAAAGCAGGCTTTCCGTTGTGCATGCCAGCAAACAGCAGACCCCGCTCTGTAAAATACAAAATCTGCGCTGGATCAATGATCGTATGGGAAACGCCGCCACGCCCGGCAATCTGCTTCATTATCTGATAGCGCGTCTCATCGAATTTATGAAAAAGACCGGCCAATGCGTTGGGAATATGCTGCTCCAAGGCAATGGCTAAATCTTGCTTTTTCAGTGTGCTTACGCCTTTAATCTCTAAATTAGTCCGAATTCCCGTTAGTTCGCCTTTCGTTAGTCGAACAAGACAGTCAGCGAGTGAAAGCGGAATTGTAAGCTCGGGTCCAAACTCCTCCCCTACATAAGCCTCAATCTGATCTTTTGCGCTCTGGCGCTTGTCCATTTTCTTCATCCTTTCCGAAAAGAAAAACATCATCAACTTCAAATGTCATCATACTATTGTACAATTTATCGAACGATTGGCATAGCGTTTCCCACTAGTTTCCATAAACGTTAACGGTTTAGCCATAAAAAGGCACCTGCTTCTATACCGGCAAGTGCCTCAAAATACATGGATTTAGACCGGACGCGCAGCCACTCCCGCCAAAAAGCTGAGCATGAATTGCACCGCGAGACGCGAAGTCACATTGCGTACATCGACGGTTGGATCGATGCACACAAAATCCAGCCCCTGCACCTGCGGCAGCGTTCCTAGGCGATATAGAGCATCCATGGCGTCCCATGGATTGATCCCGCCGGTGCCGATCGCAGGACAACCAGGCGCGTAAGCTTGATCGATCACATCCACATCAAAGCTCACATACAGCACATCCGTATCTTTCCCAGCAAGCCCAAGCGCTTCATCGAGCACCACGTCAATTCCCATTCGTCTTACATCCCGCGAGGTATACACGTGCACACCTTTGCTCTTCACATAGTCATGATATGGCTTGGAGTTCATAAATCCCCGAATGCCAATTTGCACAATATGAGGTCCGTGAACGACGCCCGATTCCAAAATGCCGCGAAAAGGCGTGCCGTTGGTCACTCCGCCGTCCTCGAAATTACGCACATCATGATGTGCGTCGAAATGGATAATGCCAACCTTCTGGCCTGGATGACGGTCCGCAAAAGCTTTGAGCGACGGACAACTCGTCGAATGGTCACCGCCGACAATGATCGGGATCAGGTTCGGCTGCTTTTTGTACAGTGCGCGAAGACTCTCCTCGATGCGGCGGTGGCACTCCGCGATGTCGGTCACATGCATTTGGATATCGCCGAGATCACGGACGGCCAAATGCTGCAAATCGACCCCATACTCCAGCGAGTAGGTTGTAAATGACTTGAACGCTGCGCGAACCGCCGCAGGCGTCGTCGAAGCGCCGGAATGCGAGATCGACGATTTGGATAAAGGGACGCCGATGATCCCTGCAAGCAGATCTTCCTGACCATCCCACTGCCGAATCCAGTGGGCCACTTTCGTTTCCATATGATCGCGGAATACCGCCTGGTCAGGTGATTTTAGAAAAGGAATATCATGGCTCATGACTCCTCCTCCTTCCCCGCCACAAGCTTGCGGTTCCAGACAACCGCTTGCCCGTTCTTCATCACACCAAATGTATGGTTAATCCCAAAATGATACGGCAGGTACGCAAAATTCGGCGCATCGAAAATCGCCAGATCCGCACGTTTTCCGACCTCGATAGAACCGATGTCTTCCCCGCGCCCCAGCGCATTCGCCGCGTTGATCGTGCAGGCGGTCAGGATTTCCTCCGGGGTCATCTTCAAGTTGAGCGACGCCAGCATCATGATAAGCTGGATCGACTCGGTCGGGCAGGAGCCCGGATTATAGTCCGTGGACAAAGCTACCGGCAGCTGATACTTGTCGATCATGTCACGGGCGCGCGCATGCGTGGTGAGGCCGAGATTGAACGACGTGCCCGGCAGCAGCACCGGAACGACGCCTCGCTCAGCGAGCGCAGCCAAGCCTTCATCCGTTGCCGCTAACAAATGCTCGGCGGAAATCGCTCTAACCTCGCCAGCCAGCCCCGCTCCTCCCAGAGGGACGATTTCGTCAGCGTGAATCTTTGACGCCATCCCGAGTCGCTGTGCAGCAAGCAAAATACGACGTGACTGCTCTACAGAAAAAACACCTGCCTCGCAAAATACGTCGCAGAACTCCGCGAGCCCTTCCTCCGCCACTGCGGGGAGCATGTCGCTCACGATATGGTCTACGAACTCCTCGCTTCGACCCTTAAATTCTGGCGGCACCGCATGCGCTCCCATAAACGTCGAAACAATATCGACGGGATGTGCCTCATCCAAGCGCCTGGCAACTCGCAGCTGTTTCATTTCATCTTTTAAAGTAAGGCCGTATCCACTCTTCGCTTCTACTGTTGTAACACCGTTCAGCAGCATTTCGTTTAAACTGCGGCGCGCCTTGTCATACAGTTCCTGCTCGCTGGCCGCTCGTGTGGATTTCACTGTATGGAGGATACCTCCACCCTGGGCCAAAATGTCCAAGTAGGGTACGCCAGACCGCTTCAATGCCAGCTCGTGCTCACGGGATCCGCCATGCACGAGATGGGTGTGAGGATCAACAAAACCCGGTGTGACTAACCGTCCGCAGACGTCGACAGTCTTCGCGATTTCAACCCCTGCAAGCATTTCCTCAACCTCATGCACCGGGCCAAAGAAGACAATTTTCCCCTGCCGAATCGCGATCGCGGCATCCTTAATCTCACGGACTTCTTTCATGGCTTGCCCGCAGCGCGGCCTATTTCCCGGTGGGGAAACCAGTGTGCCAATGCCGGTAAGGAGCAAATCAACCCGTTCCATCCTCGCTCCTCCTCCCCTATTCCTGCTCGCGCATTGGGATGCGTATGCCGTGTTTATCCGCCGTTTCAACGGCTTCGTCGTAACCGGCATCCACATGGCGGATAACGCCCATGCCCGGGTCCGAGCTCAGAACGCTGCGCAGTCTTTCAGCTGCTGCCTCCGTTCCATCGGCTACCACGACCATGCCCGCATGCAGCGAATAGCCCATGCCTACACCGCCGCCGTGGTGGACGGAGACCCACGAAGCGCCCGCCGACGTGTTGATCAAAGCGTTCAAGATCGCCCAATCGCCAACGGCATCCGAGCCGTCCTTCATCGCTTCCGTTTCCCGGTTCGGCGATGCTACGGAGCCGCAGTCCAGATGATCGCGGCCGATTACGATCGGCGCTTTCAGCTCGCCGCTGCGGACCATTTCGTTGAGCGCGAGGCCGAATTTCTCACGCTCGCCGTAGCCGAGCCAGCAAATACGCGCTGGCAGCCCTTGGAAGGCGACGCGCTCACCCGCCATTTTGATCCAACGGTGCAAATGGGCGTTATCCGGGAAGAGGCGCAGCACGAGCTCATCGGTTTTGCGGATGTCCTCCGGATCGCCCGAAAGCGCAGCCCAGCGGAACGGTCCCTTGCCCTCGCAGAACAACGGGCGGATATAGGCAGGAACGAAGCCCGGAAAATCAAAGGCGTTAGAGACGCCTTGATCGAAAGCAACCTGACGAATGTTGTTGCCATAATCGAAAACGACGGAGCCCCTCTTCTGCAGCTCGAGCATCGCTTGCACATGCGCAGCCATGCTGCTTTTGGAAAGCTGCACGTACGCATCAGGATCACGCTCCCGCAGACCAGCGGCTTCCTCCAGCGTCATGCCAGCCGGGATATACCCGATAAGCGGATCATGAGCCGAAGTCTGATCTGTTACAAAATGCGGCTTTATACCGCGCCGCACAAATTCCGGGTACACCTCCGCCGCGTTACCCAGAAGTCCGATGGCGAGCGGCTTCCCGGCTTTCATTGCTGCCTCCGCGAGAAGCAGCGCTTCATCTAACGTTTCTGCGAGCACATCGCAGTAACGTGTTTGAATGCGGCGCTCGATGCGCGTGCGGTCGACCTCCACAGCGATGACGACGCCTTCATTCATCGTGACCGCTAATGGCTGCGCACCACCCATGCCGCCTAAACCGGCTGTCAGTGTCAACGTACCTTTGAGCGTACCTCCTGCATGCTGCCTGGCCGCTTCCGCGAACGTTTCGTAAGTCCCTTGCAGGATCCCTTGCGTTCCAATGTAAATCCAGCTGCCCGCTGTCATTTGGCCGTACATCATGAGTCCTTTCGCTTCGAGCTCGCGAAAATGCTCCCAATTCGCCCATTTGGGCACGAGCACAGAGTTGGAAAGCAGCACACGCGGCGCGCGTTCGTGCGTTCTAAAAACGCCGACCGGCTTGCCGGATTGGATGAGCAGCGTTTCGTTGTTCTCCAACCGCTGGAGCTCACGCACAATAGCGTCAAACGCAGGCCAGTTCCGCGCTGCTTTGCCAATACCGCCGTAAACCACAAGATCCTCCGGACGCTCTGCGACCTCGGGGTCAAGGTTGTTCATCAGCATACGCATCGCTGCTTCCTGCACCCAGCCTTTGCAGGATAATTCGGTTCCACGAGGGGCGCGGATCTCTCTCTTCGCATGGTTGGTATTCGTCATATCAACATCTCCTTTGATCTAATAAGGTTAACTTCCTACCTGCAATTAGCCAGTGTGTTTTGGAGAAGCGTTACTTAAGTATTTGAAATCTCCCGGTATTAAGGGGAACTGTGTTCCCTTATTTCTGCGAAAAGCGTTATTGGAGGGTGTGGCGGGTAACTACAGAGCCTTATTTCCCTTCAATCTTCAAATATGAGTCCAGAATGACGAAATAGCGGCCCAAGGTTCCCTTTCCTTCGCTCAAAAGGCTGTTGTCTATTAAGCCCCCTAATTAAATTGGAGAGTACCATGGGAAATAAGGTACTATTCATATAAAGGGAGGCGAGCGGAATGAGACAACGTAACAACGC
>NZ_JAGGKV010000011.1 GCF_017874035.1 Paenibacillus aceris | reverse complement strand
AATCTCTTCAAGGTCGATTATTGGCAGTTCGCTCAAAAGAGCGCTGCTCATGATCTTGCTGCAATCAATGCATCCATTGATAAATATAAAATCGACAAGGTTTCCGGAACTAATACGGCAAGCATGAAGGTTACAGCCGTATATGCCGACGGAACAAGCGAAGATGTTACGGCTCAGGCAGTTGTCACACCTGCGCAAAGCGGTATTGTAAGTGTCAATAACGGCGTTGTAACCGGTGTAGGTTATGGCACAACAAGTATCGATGTCAGCTATGGCGGAAAAACAGATACGCTGAATATGCTAGTAAAAGACTTGAACAGTGAGCTGACAGTGAAGAAGCTTACTGCTGATAACAGCTCGATATCTCTGTGGACTGGAGGTACAAAATCCTTTACCATAACTGCCGAATATTTTGATGGCCGCACGGAAGATGTAACCAATATCGCAACCTACAGCAACCCCCATCCGGAGATTGCTGATGTGACAAACGGTAAGATTACGGCTAAGTCTAACGGTACGACGAATGTTACTGTAAGCTACAAAGGCACGTTGGGTGATCCCGTGACAATTCCAATATCTGTAACCGTTACAAAGCTGACTGAACTGCTTGAAAACGGCGGATTTGAAAATGGGCAATCGCCGTGGATTGTTAATGATACGGCAACTCTCTCCTTATCTGATCAAGTTATTAACAGTGGCTCGCACAGTATGTATGTCACCGGAAGAAGAACAACAGGTTCCGGTCCCAAGCAATCGGTTGACGGAAAAGTGAAAGCCGGAGTGACATATAAGTATTCCGCGAAGGTTAAATATGACTCCGGTCCTGCTACCAGACAATTTAATCTCACGATTCGAAATGAAGATCCGGTAAATATGAGCCAGTCAGATACATCGTGGTGGCAGTATAAAGATTTTGGGCATGGGATCATAACGAAAGGGGTCTGGGGAACAATTGAAGGAACAGTTACAGTTCCGGCAGATGCCATCTTTAGCAGACCAGCCATTTTTGTTGAGACATCATGGGTATCGAATCCAAGTTCAGTTAATGATTTAATGAATTTTTATGTCGATGATGTTTCTTTCCTAGACACTTCTGCACCAGCGTCAGTATCGGTTACAGGTGTTACGATAGCTCCTGTAGCATTGACGCTGACATCCGGAACTACCGGAACATTTGCAGCCACAGTGGCTCCCGAGAATGCAACCAATAAGAGTATGATATGGGCATCGAGTAATAATGCGGTCGCGACGGTTGACCAAATGGGGAATGTAACGGGAGTTTCCGCCGGTACGGCAACAATCACGGCAACTGCCCAAGACGGGTCTGGTAAGAAGGCCGATGCGCAGGTCACGGTGACAAAACCTGCAGGTGCTGTTCTGCAAGGGCCGGAAGAAGCTGATAGTGGAGAGTCTTTCGATTTGAATTATGGTCTAACCGGCATGAACGAAACTAGTTATGCCCAGGACTTAACATTTACGTATGATCCAAGCCAATTGGAATACGTATCGGCCGAATCCGTCAAGCCGGATGACGTGGTGATTGTCGGTCAGACACAGAAGCAAGGGGAAGTGCGTATCCTTGTTGCAACAATTGGTCAAAACGCCCATCTTGACGGAAGCCTTTTGAAGCTTCATTGGAAGGTTAAATCCGGTACGCAGGCTACTGCCTCTACAATTTCCTTGTCCAAAGGGGTAATTGCAAATGAAACCGGCCATGAAAGCAATTTGGAGAGCAGGTCTTACACGGTACAAGTTAGCGCAATTGACAAAACAGCTCTTATCTCATTAATATCCGAAGCTCAAGGCAAGCATGATGCGGCAACCGAGGGAACCGGTGCAGGCCAGTATCCGGCGGGCTCCAAAGCGGTGCTTAAGGCAGCTATCGATCAAGCGCAGGCTGTAGCAGATAACATTGCGGCAACCACGGAGCAAGTAGAGAAGGCGGTAAGTGAATTGACAACTGCGTTGCAAACATTTATGGATTCCGTCATTACTATTCAGCCAGGTGATGTGAATGGCGACGGTCGTTATTCCGTAGGCGATTTGGGCATTATTGCAGCATCCTATGGCAAAACCTCCGCTGATCCGAACTGGTCCAGTTACAAAAATGCCGATTTGAACAACGACGGTAAGGTAGACATCGAGGATCTTGCGGCATTGGCTAGAAAAATACTTGAATAGGTAAAATTCAGCAGCAAAAGAGAGGGAGGCTCGCCTCCCTCTCCATGTTTATTTTCTTATGCAAAGATGGGATTTTCATTATAAAAGGAGGAAAAGGGAATGTGGGTGAAGTTAAAGATTGGCCTTTTCATGCTCTTAGCAGCTGTTTTTTTCATTCCACAGGCATGGATAACTCCAAACGCTCAAGCTGCCGCCGCAGTCGGGGATATCGTGATCTCGAGCAGTTTTGATACAGCAACCGACGGCTGGTTGAAAAGAGGCAGCGAAACAATTGTACAATCGATCAGTACTGCTCAAAGCGGTGCAGGAAGCCTGAAAGTCACCGGGAGAACCGCAGCTTGGAATGGTCCGGGCATCTATTTGGATTCTTTGCAAAAAGGAGCTGCATACCAATTCTCGGTTTACGCAAAGTTGTTGGAAAACACATCCGGTTCGGCTGCTATAAAGTTAACTATGCATCAGGAAGGCTTACCGGCAGGCGATAATCAAGAATATAAAGTCATTAGCACTCAATCAGTGACGGCAGGTGAATGGGTAATGATTCAAGGAAACATGACCTTGGACCCAAGAGCCGCCAGATACCAACTTTATGTAGAATCCGATAGTGCCACGTTGTCTTATTACATTGATACCTTTAGCGCAAAGCTGGTTTCGCTGGTGAGGCCATCTCTGCAGACGGATATTCCTTCTCTTTATAAAGTGTTAGAAAAAGACTTTATTCTCGGCGCTGAAGTCCAGCCTATTGATCTGCAGGGTGATTCCGGAAAGCTGCTCAAGCAGCATTTCAACAGCATCGTTGCCGGCAATCAGATGAAGCCGGAAAGCATTCAGCCGATGGAAGGAGTCTTCAACTGGGGACCTGCCGACGAAATCGCTAATTTTGCAAGAGAGAACAACCTGTATATGCGTGGTCATACGCTCGTTTGGCATCAGCAAGTGCCTAAATGGTTTTTCCAGGATAAGCAAGGCAAAGATTTAACACCGTCTCCGGAGAGTAAGCAGTTGGTGCTGGAACGGTTGGAAATACATATCCGAACCTTGATGAACCGTTATAAAGACGTAGTCGATGCCTGGGATGTCGTTAATGAAGTCATCGATCCGAGCACGAATGACGGCATGCGTCACAGCGAATGGTATCAATTGACCGGCACGGATTATATCGATACGGCATTCCGTGTCGCTCACGAAGTGGATCCGAACGCTGCACTGTTCATCAACGATTACAATACGGAGAGTGATCCGAAGAAGCGCCAAATCTTGTACGATTTTGTTAAGGCGGAAACCGCTAAAGGCGTTCCGATCTCCGGCGTCGGCCATCAGATGCACATTAGCATTTCGTATCCTTCCATCCAATCTGTTAGAGACACCTTTAACTTATTCGCAGATCTTGGCGTGAAGCAAGAGGTAACGGAGCTTGATATGAGCGTTTATAACGGCAGCAATCAAAATTATAACCCTGCTCCGGATAATGTGCTTATTCAACAAGGCGAAAGGTACAAAGAACTTTTTGACATGTTCAGGAGCATGAAGGACAAGCTCAGCCGTATCACGTTCTGGGGCATGTCCGACGATACGACTTGGCTAAGCGGTCGAAACGGACATACATTAGACTACCCTTTGCCGTTCGATTCTCAATATCAAGCAAAGCCTGCGTACTGGGGCATGGTGGATTCGAGCCATGCATGGCCCGATCTGGAAGCCGGGCTGCATGGCCCATCCAGCGTTATGAACGGACAGCGCTTTGATGTAACGTATGACTTAAACGAGGAAAGTGGCAACGTTAATGCTCAAGATGTTACGATTTCTTACGATCCGCAGCAGCTTGAATTTGTTTCAGCCGATGAGTTGAACGATGACTGGCGCATTCTTGCTACTTCAACAGCGATCAGCGGTAAAATCAGAATCCTTGCTGCAAAAATAGCTGCCGTGCATGAAGTTGGAGGAGATCAATTCAAGCTGAACTGGAAAGCGAAGGCGAGTACTTCCGCGTATATAAGTACGATGGAGCTAACGAACATTACTGTTGCCGGATCAGACGGGGCGGAATCGAATGTCGAGGGAAGTGGCTACAGCGTTCAGATTACAGTGAATGAACAGACACCTGGGGACTTAAACAATGACCATAGATTCTCTATTGGTGATTTGGCGATAGTATCATCTTATTACGGCAAGAAATCCTCCGATCCGAACTGGATTGAAGTTTACATGAAGGCAGATATGAACAATGACGGTACCGTCGACGTTGTAGATTTAGCTGTAGTCGCAAGATTGATTTTACAAAATTAAGTTCAATCATGATGCCCTGGGCGTTTCGCCAAATCCCTTTTGATTACGCTTACATTATGACAACGATTGGTAAGTAAAGTAAAGACTTGCACATTGTTTGAATCTTGTGTGAATCCTATAATGAATACATAACACATCGTCACTATGATATTTTTAAAAATAGGAATTGGGGGATGTTCATGGAACTAAAGAAGCACAAAGTGAAAGCGTTATCCGTTTCAATCTTAGTAATTACCACGTTTTTGTCGGCATGCAGCGGCCAAGACGAATCGACGAGTACTGGGCAGAAAGAGGCTGTAAAAGAAGCGGTGAGCACTGCCGGAACCAATGATGTGAAGGGTGCAAATGCAGACCCCCTTGGCAAGTATGATCCACCGATTGATGTGTCGTTTGTCCGAAATCTCAGCGATGTCGTAGAAAATAATGTGCTAGGTGTGCTTAAGGGCGAAACGTTTGAAGATAACCGCTGGAGTCGATTATATAAGGACCAGTTGGGCATCAATATTAAAAACAGTTGGGTCGTTAAGGGTAACGATACTTCGGAGCAATATTTACAGAAATTAAATGTAACATTAGCTTCCGGTGATTTGCCAGATGTTATTCCAGTCAACGCAACGCAATTGAAGCAATTGTCCGATTCCGACCAAATCGAAGATATGACCGCCCTATATCAGAAATATGCCTCCCCGTTAACTAAAGAAATCTTATCGCAAGAGGGGAGCAGTCCATTCGACGCAGCTACGATTGACGGCAAATTGATGGCGATCCCGCAGGTCGATTCTTCGATCGAACGTGCCATGTTTATCTGGATTCGTACGGATTGGCTTCAGAAGTTAGGCTTACAGCCTCCGAAGACGATGGCAGATGTGCAGGCGATTACGAAAGCATTTGCGGAAAACGATCCAGATGGCAACGGGAAAAAGGATACCTTTGGGCTGGGCTTAACCAAAGGCTTATGGGGTGGAGCCATGGGATTGGAAGGGTTTATGGCCGGGTACAAGGCTTATCCGAATATGTGGATCACCGACGCATCCGGTAAACTGGTTTATGGCGGCATTCAGCCCGAAGTGAAGAAAGCGCTTCAATCTCTGCAGAGCATGTTCAAGAACGGAGAACTGGATCAGGAGTTTGGCATTAAAGACGGAGGCAAGGTATCCGAGCAAATCGCTGCTGGAAAGATCGGAATGGAATACGGCGAACAATGGAATTCCATTTGGCCGCTTCAGTTGAATCGGAACAACGACCCTAATGCACAATGGCGGGCATATCCGATCGTTTCGGAATCAGGCGATATGCCCAAAGTGCCTCTGAAGTTCAGTACGACCAAGTTTTTTGCGATTAAAAAGGGATTTAAGCATCCTGAAGCAGTTATCAAGCTGTTTAATCTGCATCTTGAGAAAAACTTTGGCACAACGGCAGAGTTTGACAAATACTACGCACCGCCGGAAGCGGAGAGCGTATGGCAGCTGTCCCCGGTAACGCCTTCTCCGGTAAAAAAGAACGTAGAGGCGTTTAGAGCGATCGATGCGGCCCGTAAAGCCGGCAACTTCTCGACATTGAAAGGGGAAGCCAAGACCATTCAAGGGAAGATAGACGCTTTCAATTCAGGATCTAAAGAAGGGTTTGCGCTGTGGGGATGGGAGCGCATTTATGGCGCGGAAGGCTCTGAAGGGGTTGTTGATCAGTACGACAAAAACAATCAGTTCCTGATGGATAAGTTTGTTGGTGCACCTACGCCTACGATGGTTGAACGTAAATCGACTTTGGAAAAGTTAATGAATGAGACTTATACGAAGATTATTATGGGTGGATCTATCGATGAATTTGACAAATTTACAAAGGATTGGGCGAAATTAGGCGGAGAGCAAATTACGAAAGAAGTAAATGATTGGTATATGACAAAGAAGAAGTAGCAACGGGCAGAGGAGGATTAATCTTCCTTCCTCTGCTTATTTTGCTTCAAATGATGGAGGATGGATATGGGAACCAGGAAAATATGGAGAGAGCTTCCTCTGCATCTGATGATATTGCCGGGACTGGTACTAATTATTCTATTCTCGTATGTCCCCATGGCAGGGATTATTATCGCATTTCAGAAGTTCATTCCAGCGAAAGGCCTCTTCGGCCATCAGCGATGGATCGGCTTAGATAATTTCGATTATGTCATGAAACTGCCTAGCTTTACTCAGGTTCTGTGGAATACCCTGTTTATTTCAAGTCTTAAGCTTATTCTAGGTTTGATCGTGCCGATTGTATTTGCCATTCTTCTCAACGAAGTGAAGAATGAGGTCATTAGAAGAAGTGTACAAACGACCATTTATTTACCTTATTTCCTCTCTTGGGTCGTTCTGGGCGGCATACTCATCGATATTTTATCGCCTTCCAGCGGTATTGTTAACGAGTTGTTGAGTGCGCTCGGCCTTAAGAAAATATTTTTTCTCGGGGATAATCATTGGTTTCCATTTACTCTAGTGTCTTCGGATATATGGAAAAATTTTGGTTATGGGACTATCGTTTATTTAGCGGCAATAACGGGCATAGATCCGGGTTTGTACGAATCTGCTACGATTGACGGCGCTAACCGTTGGCATAAGATCTGGCATATCACCATTCCCGGTATGCGTATGGTAATCGTACTGCTGTCTGTTTTAAGCCTAGGACAGCTGCTAAATGCGGGATTTGATCAAGTGTTTAATTTATATAGTCCACAAGTCTATCAAAGCGGCGATATTCTTGATACTTTTGTCTATCGGATCGGTTTGTTGGATGCCCAATACGGTGTCGCAACAGCGGTTGGATTATTCAAATCACTGGTTTCACTCATTTTAATATCTAGTTCTTACTTTGTTGCTTATCGATTCGCGAAATATCGAATTTTCTAGAAGGAGGGAAAACTATGGTACAGCCATCAACAAGATCTGCGTCTGACGCATATATTCGGGTACCCAAAAGTCGAAGGCGGCTCGAATGGTTTTCCGTTCTGAATACATTCTTTCTCATATTGGTATCATTGATCTGTGTCCTACCGTTAGTCCATATCATCGCTGTCTCGTTTAGTTCTAGTACTGCAGCAGCAGCAGGTCATGTGAAACTATGGCCGGTCGATTTCACATTGGCATCCTATGCTTATACGGCTAGCCGGGAGGCTTTCTGGCAATCCATGCTGGTGTCCCTAGAGCGTATTGCAATCGGTACTCCTTTAAATTTGGTTTTAACGATCCTCGTTGCATTTCCCTTGTCAAAAGAATCGACAACGTTCCGCCTGCGAATGGTTTATGCTTGGATCTTCTTCATGACAATGCTCTTTCACGGTGGCTTAATTCCGTGGTACTCCACTCTTAAACAGTACAATCTCCTAGATACGGTTTGGGCGCTTGTCCTCCCCGGCGCAGTTCCCGTTTTCAGTGTTGTACTATTGCTGAATTTTTTTCGAGAGGTGCCGAAAGAACTGGAGGAAGCAGCTGTCATGGACGGTGCAAGCTACTGGACGACTCTGTGGAAAATTTATGTACCAATCTCAAAACCAGCTCTTGCAACACTTGCCTTATTCTCCATGGTGGAGCATTGGAACAGTTGGTTTGACGGCCTTCTTCTTATGGGGGACCCTAGTCATTATCCTCTGCAAAGCTATATTCAGACAATTGTCATTCAACAAAATTTGGCGAGCATGTCGCGTGACGAAGCACTGAATATGGCTCTTATTTCCGACCGAACACTGAAAGCATCGCAGATATTCTTGGGCTCGCTTCCTATTATTTTGGCGTACCCATTCCTGCAGAAATATTTTGTAAAAGGAATTGTACTTGGTAGCGTTAAGGGGTAATGAGGGCGTGCCGCATGTATGATGAGAAATGTTTTAGGAAGCTTTAAGGGTTTCAAGCTATAATGAAAGAAAAAAAGTTGGAGGCTTGGGCCTTGATTAACCGACAACCATTTTCTCTGCGAAACACGATTTTCCTTCGGCTACTCAGTACTTTTTTGATTATCATGCTGCCCATTATTTTATTTGGAGTCTACCTGTATCACTGGATCGTTCAGACGGCAAGCGAAGACATCTCCAAATCAGCTATATCCCAGATTACCTTCTATCTGACCGATTTTGAGAACGAGGTAGAACGGATGAAGCTTCTGCAGTATGGCATTCTTGAGGATGAGGATCTTAATGAGATGTCGCTAACCTGGAATACCATGGATGTGTTCAAACGTACTGAAAAAATTAATTCACTGCGAAAACGGCTCTATGCCATTGAAAACAGCTCTCCGTATATCAAAGATGTGAGTGCACATATCTATCCGGTATCCAAAACAATTTCGTCCGCTACCGGGCCTCGTGAACTCGATACCGATCGTTATTATGGTCTTCCTTCAGCATTAAACAGCCGAAACAATGGGATTATTGAGTGGAATGGAGGATTATATTTAAGCGTGGCGAAGCAAAGTGCAACCTATGGAAATCCACCGTTGTTCATCATTGAAATTGAGCTTGATCAACAAAGGCTTCAGAAGGCGCTAAGCCAGTTCAACACATACACCGGAAGTGGAACGTTGATGACCTCGGATAAATCCGGCTTCATTCTGAAGAGTGGATCCATAGAGCACTTGCAGCTGGATATGACTGATGCCGTACAACAAATAAGAGAATCCCAAATTTATAATACAGGAACAGTTACTATTTCGGGAAGCCGCTATTATACGGCTGTTGCAAGCTCTGATTATTTAAAAATGTCAATTTACCGATTCATTCCTGAACAATTGTTCAAGAAGCCGCTGGACAAGTTTTATATGTGGGCATGGTTGTTTATTTTCGCAGCCATTGTCATAATAGGGGTTTATGCATTTTATACCTACAAATTTATTCATAAACCGCTGTTAACACTTGTTAAAAGTTTTCGGCGTATGGAAAATGGCGATCTTGACGTTAACATCAAACATGAATCTAAGGATGAATTCGGTTACTTATATGGGCGATTTAACCAAATGGTAGTAAATCTTCGTTCTTTGATCGATCAAGTCTATAAGCAGAAAATCATGACGCAACGGGCGGAACTGAAGCAGCTTCAATCGCAAATTAATCCGCATTTTTTATACAACAGCTTTTTTATTTTGAAAACGATGGCGAGGATTGGAGATGTTGAACGTATTGGTCACTTCACAACTCAACTTGGTGAATATTTCCAGTTTGTAACCCGCAATGCATCAGACGAGGTTCTGCTGAAACAAGAAATTCACCATGCCAGAATGTACACAGAGATTCAGGAGTTACGCTTCTCGCGGCGGATCCGAGTGCAATTCGACTCCCTCCCACAGGAAATCGAACAGGTGTCAGTGCCTCGTTTGATTGTCCAGCCCATAATTGAAAATGCATTCGAACACAGTTTGGAACAAATGAAACATGGCGGATGTATGATCATCCACTTCGAGATTGAAGAGAAGGAAATCCGCATCGTGGTGGAAGATAATGGTGAAAGCTTAACGGACAATGGATTGCAGTGTATTTCGGATTCCTTGGATAACGGTGATGATTATATGGAAACGACAGGCTTGGTGAATATTCACCGCCGTATGAAGATTACGTTCGGTGAAACATACGGTCTGCGTGTTAATCGAAGTGAGCTCGGTGGATTGAAAGTAATCATTTGTTTTCCCTCTAAAGGGGGTGGCGCTCGTGATTAGAATGCTGATCGTTGATGATGAGGAAATCATTACGGATGGGCTATTTGATGTATTCAGCCAATTAAATATGGATCTAGATTTATATAAAGCCTACTCCGGCGAAGAAGCGCTGGATTGGATGAATAAAACGAGAGTTGACATTGTGTTATCTGATATCCGCATGCCTGGAATGGATGGCCTCGAGCTCATGAAAAGCATTCGGAGTACTTGGCTGCATTGCAAAATTATTTTTTTGACCGGGTTTAATGACTTCGATTATATCTATGAAGCGATTCAAACACAGGGGGTTAGTTATCTCCTAAAGAGTGAAGGATACGATAGGATTATCAAGGTGGTAACCGATGCCATTCATGAACTGGAAAACAGTTTAAAGTTTCATCATCTGATTCAGCAGTCGAGAGAGAAGCTTACCACTCTTGAGACACTCGCTCAAGGCAACTATTTCCGGTATTTGCTGCAAGGGGAGCGATCGATGGAGGAGTTAGAAGTTGATTTCCGTAAATTGGGAATTGCTCTTGATCCATCTTTGCCTGTTCTTGTTGCGGTAGGTGACCTGCAGCGTATGGACTTGCACCAATCGTTTGCCGAAAGTCAGGAGACAGCTCTTGCCGTAAAATTTTTGGCGGAGACGTTCCTTGCAGAACGAACGAATAGTCTTGGCATCATTGACCGTTATGGTGGCCTCGTCTGGCTCATTCAGCCGACAAATGGCAATGGAATGGGATCGGGCGAAGGCTGTGCCCGTACAGTAAAGTTTCTAGAAGGACAATTTGAGCTTATGCAGCAAGCTTGTATGGAATCTATGGGACACACGTTTGCCATTACACTTTGCGCTGACCCATGCGAATGGATACAGCTTAACGATGTGTACGACCGAGTTAGAAGTCAACAGTATTGGCGAGCGGGCGACGGTGTTCAGATGGTACAGACGGTTAACTTTGAACGGGTCGAGACTGCTGCTCATTCACGAACGTTGAGAGAAAAGGCGGATTCTTTAGCGATGTATCTAGAAGGAGGAGGTAGAGAGGGATTTCTCCATCTGTTTAATGAGCTGAAGGAAACGGGTTTTGATGAACGCGGAAACGGGGGACCTTTTCTCTTAGAGCTATATTATACGATCGCGCTACTCCTTTTATCGTATATCAACCGTTGGGAGCTGCATGAGAAGGTTGGTACAACTGGGCTTATGCAAAGAGATATGCATAAATCTTGGCAAGACAATTTCAAGTTTTTGCAGAATATTGCTGAGTCCTTGTTCGATCTCCGATTGAGTGTTGAACGCAATCGGGCGGCTGCAGCGATTGAGAAAGTCCGTTCGTATATCGACGAGCATATTGGCGAGGACTTGTCTCTCGTACGTTTAGCCAGCGTGATTCATTTCAACCCCTCCTATTTATCACGGCTCTTTAAACAGGAAAGTGGCGTTAATTTATCAGAGTATATCGATGAAGTTAGAGTGGAAAAAGCCAAAGATTTGCTTAAGCAAGACGTGCTGAAAATAGCAGAAGTGGGTGTTCAGGTGGGGTACGAAGCCCCGCATTCTTTTACTCGATTTTTCAAGAAATCAACTGGCGTTACACCTTTGGAATATCGTGAAATGATATGGAAATAAGATCGTGTGCTGCCGCTTTTAGGTGGTCGAGCACATATATGGTGGGGAGTGTTGCCAATGAATAAGACGATCTTTACGAATCCAATCATCTGGGCGGATGTTCCAGACCCGAGCGTCATCCGGGTAGAAAACGTATATTATATGGTCAGCACGAGCATGCATTCGATGCCAGGCTGCCCGATCATGAAATCGCATAACCTGATGGATTGGGAGCTTGTAAATTACGTCTTCGAGACGTTCGAAGATAACGACGCTCACAATTTGCTGGACGGCAAAGGCATCTATGGAAAAGGCTCCTGGGCCGCAAGTTTGCGCTATCATAACGGACTGTACTACGTGAGCTTCTCAAGCAACGATATGAACAAGTACTATGTGTATCGGACGAAAGACATCGAGAATGGACCGTGGGAACGATTCACCATTCCGGGTCTTCACCATGATCCAAGTCTGCTGTTCGACGACAACCGTGTGTTTGTTTTTTACGGAAACGGCGATATCCGTATTGCAGAGCTTACGGCCGATGCAACAGCCCTCAAGCCAGGCGGGCTCAATCAGATGTTGTTCGAGACGGAACGAAGCGGAATCGGACTCCGGTGCGAGGGCTGCCATGCGTACAAGCTGAACGGGTATTATTACTTGTTCTTCATCGAATGGCCGAATTCGGGAAACCACCGCCGTAGACAGTTGGTCTACCGTTCACGGGAGCTACTGGGGCCCTACGAGCGCAAATTGCTTCTCGACGATGATATGGGCTACCGTAATAAAGGCATGGCCCAAGGGGGCATCGTCAATACACCTGCCGGCGATTGGTATACCGTGCTGTTCCAGGACCACGATGCCGTAGGCCGTGTTCCTTGCTTGCTGCCCGTTTCCTGGGAGAACGATTGGCCGGTCATCGGTGTGGATGGGAAAGCAACAGTATCTTTTGAAGTGCCTCTGCCAGGTTCTGTGCCTACAAAGCTCGTGGTCAGCGACAATTTCGAGTATGCCAGCAATAGGTTGATTCTCAATTGGCAGTGGAATCATAATCCGGACAACTTTCGATGGTCCGTTACGGAGCGGCCAGGCTGGCTGCGCCTGAAGACGGGGCATCTTGCCAGCAGCGTTGAATATGCCCGCAATACGTTGACGCAGCGGACGGAAGGCCCTAGATGTTCCGGTTCAACGATGATCGATTCGGAGGGAATGAAGCCGGGAGACCGCGCAGGGCTGGTGGCACTAGCATCCGATTTTGGCACGGTTGGCATTCAGGCGGACGAGAATGGTGAGCGCCGCGTCGCCATGTGCATCAAAGGAGAAGATGATCGCGAGGAAACGGTCCAGAGCCTGGTTTATAAGAAAAGCCGGATCTATCTGAAAATCGATTTTAATTTCCAAGAAGGTGCGGATACGGCTCATTTTTACTATTCAGCCGACGGGGAAGACTGGATGTCCATCGGCCAGTCGCTTCAGATGAAATATACATTGCATCATTTCATGGGTTATCGCATCGGACTATTCAACTATGCCACGAAGGAAAACGGCGGTTACGCCGACTTTGACTACTTCCGTTATACAAATCAAATCCAATAAAATTGCTGTTACACAACATTGAAAACGTTTTAAAGTGGGGGTCAGCATTTACAAGGTGAATGAATAAACATTTATTCATGTAACTACTGGACTTGTTGCTTCGGATTAACTTCGAATTAAATAACTTATCATAACATGCCGCAATAAAGGACAATAGTCACCCTTCTCATTCCAATGAAAATAGGTGAGTCGAAATGAAAAAGGTCATGCTAGTAGACGATGAAATTCTGATCCGGGAAACGATACGGGATTCCATCAAATGGGAACAAGAGGGTTTTATTTATTGCGGAGACGCCCCCGATGGGGAAATGGCGCTGACTTTAATCGAGCAATTACGTCCAGACATAGTCATTACCGACATTATGATGCCCTTTATGAACGGACTGGAATTAAGTGCAATCGTCCGAGATCGGAATCCAGAAGTAAAAATTATCATTTTGACGGGACATGAGGATTTCGGTTATGCAAGAACGGCCTTGCGGATGGGGGTCCACGATTATTGTCTGAAGCCGATCCGTGCCTCAGATCTTATCCAGCTTCTGCGTACCGTCAGCGAGTTGATTGATAAGGAGCGCGAAATAAAAGCCAGTATTGACAAGCTGAGGCAGAGAGAGATGGAGAAAACGGAGATCTCGCGCGAGAAGCTGCTTAATGATCTGTGCAGCGGTTTTGTTACAACGGTTGAGGCCATTCAGCTCGGTAATGCGTTGTCACTTGATTTGCAAGCGCGTTATTATGTTGTTGTCATTTCGGATGTTCGAACGCTTGAAGATGAGCAATTATCGAGTCTCCGTGTAGCGAATCAAGTAGAAAATGATCTGCTTCAGCGATTTCAACAAGCGCTCGATCGTAAGGAATTGTTACAATTCAAGCGAAGCCGTACCGAGACCTGCTGGCTGATCAAAGGAGAGACGCTGGAACAAATCAAGAACGAGCTGGATATCTTCAAGGAAATATTAAATATTAATACCGAGCAGGTTCCGGCTGCCTCGGTTTCGATCGCTATGGGTATCGGAAGCGTACAGGAACGGATTATGAATATTCACCTCTCCTTCCTGGAGGCCGTTGAGGATATGCACTGGAGGCGATTGTCAAGCCAAAACCGGGTCACGCTCTGGGAATCGATCTCAGGATCTATGGAGCATTACGTCTTCTTGGACCGTGCTTGGTTTGTGAATTTCCTGAAAATGGGATCCCCTTCACAATTTCCGTCGTTCATTGAGGAGTATGCCTCAGCATTGAATGGAATTAATTGGACATCGGCCCCAATCGGTTATTACATTCTTAATGATTTGACATTGGAGGTCTTCCGTTCGGCTAAGGACATGTACCGACATTGGGATGCACCCGAAGAAACACTCCAGCAGTTGCAGCAAATTCTCACAACGGTCCGTTCCACAGATGATGCCATCGAGTATCTGACTTGCCTTACGAATCAATTCTGGTCTTGGCGTTCGCAAACTAACGACAGATATGGTGAAATGCTCAGGAGCGTTAAGGAATATATTCATGCTAATTACAACAATGACGCCTTCTCGCTTCAACATGCGGCGGAGCATGTCAAGGTGAGTTCCAGCCATCTAAGTAAAGTATTCAGTCAGGAAACAGGTCGTACCTTTATCGAGTATTTGACACATATTCGCATACGAAAAGCGATGGAGCTGTTTAAGACGACATCGTTCAAATCGTTTGAAATCGCTTTTCTCGTTGGTTATAACGACTCTCATTATTTCTCTGCTTTGTTTAAACGCATTACTGGAATGACCACCAAGGAATTCAGGAAAAATGGGAATATTGACATCACCCTCTTAGTCATGGAGCGGGATGATGTTAGTGAACAAATTGTTAAGAGGTAAATCTGTACTGCTGCTCCTACCTCTCTTAGGGGGAAGCCTATCGATCAAGGAAATTCCATTCCCCCGACCTATTGTTTCATTCATGAAAGACAACGAATCTCGGATCCTTCTTCTTTAATTGCACAAGAGAATCCTCGTACAAATAACCTCAACTCTATTTTAATTATTATTTATCGGCCCAATTTTCGTTCACTCAATACCTTCTGAAGCATGACAAACCGATAACAATTAGTCCATCAGGAGCTACAACAGTAGAGAGGGCAGAAGAAATATCGCTTGCCCTTTCCTAATGATATGCATGGCATCGATTCCCTTCAACGTTCGCTCTGCAGTTAGAAAAATTGTAAAACCAAGCATCGGTTTTGTAATAGCAGCTCTTTGTTCAAATGACTTGCATGATGGAAGAGTTTACGTTGCTTCGTGTCCACAACGTCAAAAAATTCGACAATACTGGGGAAGATCTCGAGGATTTAATCTCGATCGGGACGATTGGATTAATTAAGGCAATCGAGTCGTTCTCGCCGAATAAGGGCACGAAGCTCGCGACTTTCGCGGCGCGTTGTATCGAGAACGAGATTCTAATGCATCTTCGCTCGCTGAAGAAAACACGCAAGGATGTGTCCTTGCATGATCCCATCGGAACGGACAAAGAGGGGAATGAAATTACTTTGATTGATATCCTCGGTACGGAAGCCGACGATGTCGTAGACAAGGTTCAGCTCAAGATAGAGAAGAGTAAAATATATCGGAACTTAGAGATTTTGGATGATCGTGAGAAGGAAGTCGTCGTCGGACGGTTTGGGCTGGAGCTTGGCGGAGAAGAGCGTACGCAGCGGGAGATTGCGAAGGAGCTGGGGATTAGCCGCTCTTATGTGTCACGGATTGAGAAACGGGCTCTAATGAAGCTGTATCATGAGTTTTATAAAGCGAAGCGGTAAGGTCGGTTACGTTGATAGTCGCATACTTCATTTATTTGGGATCAAGTAATGGAGGCGAAGGGAATGACCTTAATCCAGATTGAGCATGTGAGTAAGAACTATGTGATGGGCGGGGAAACGATTCAGGCTTTGGTTGATATTTCCCTGGAAATCGATCATGGCGAGTTCGTGGCGATTATGGGCCCGTCGGGGTCGGGGAAATCGACGCTGATGAATATCATTGGCTGCTTGGATATTGCGGATCATGGAGATTATGTGCTGGATGGGAAGGCAATTAATCAGCTGAAGGATGCTCAGTTGGCTGAAATAAGGAATCGGAAGATTGGATTTGTTTTTCAGAGCTTTAATTTGCTGCCACGGCTTAATGCGTATGAGAATGTGGAGCTGCCGCTCATTTATCGAGGGATGAGCAGGAAAGAGCGGGAACCGCTTGTCATGAAGGCTTTGGAAGCGGTTGACTTAGTAGAGCGCAGGCGGCATCTGCCATCGGAGCTGTCTGGCGGGCAGCAGCAGCGGGTTGCGATTGCAAGAACGTTGGCGGGCGATCCGGCCATTATTCTCGCGGATGAGCCGACAGGTGCGCTGGATTCGAAGACGGGCGTTGAGATTTTGGAGATTTTTAAAAGATTGAATGAGCATGGCAGGACGATTGTGTTGATTACGCATGATCTGTCGATTGCGCAGCATGCGAAGCGGGTTGTGCATTTTCGGGATGGGCGGTTGAGTGAGGTTGGATAGGTCGATGCAAGCACCGGGACTCCGATGGAGTGCCGGTTTGTTTTTTTACTTAGGTATCGGGATTAAGCTAACGGCAGATTAGTTTAACTGTGATATGCTGAACCGTATCATAAGTAAGTGAGGTTAAAAATAGAACCACTTAGAACGTTATTGTGACAACGGTTTAGGTGGTTGTTTTTGAAAGTAATCATCCAAAATCAACTATTTACAATGTAACAAAATCAGGGAGAAGTTTCAAAACTTGCTCAAAGCTCGAAAATTTTTCCTCATTTGAATATAGATCTGTACCTAAAAAACATGACCTAACCAGAAGACTGAGGTTGATCAAATTGTAGGCAGAATGTATCTTTACTCTCCTTCGAGTTATTGGCGCTTTAGTTGAGTAAGGCACAATAAGATAGCTCTTTTTCGTATTTTATTATTTAACAATCTAGGCGCATAGATCTAATAGATCAAGCGTCTTTTTTTGTGCCTGATTTTGTAATTCTACGGACTGTTCTTGAGAGAATAGATGATTACGTTAATAAATGATTTTCGTATCTATGAAATTATTTCATAATATATTGCGCGTTGATATAATATATATTATATTATTCACAATAATGAAAATTCGGGGTGAAGTGATGAATATAGGAATGGAAATAAAGAAATTGAGGGCTGAAAAAGGAATTACTTTGAAAGAGTTAAGTGAAAAAAGCGAACTATCTGTTGGATTTCTGTCTCAATTAGAAAGGGGGCTTACTACCATAGCAGTTGATTCACTTGAAAAACTAGCAGATATTTTGGAAGTACATTTAACACATTTTTTTGATTATCCACTTAAAAGGAAAGATATGGTTTTAAGAAGTTATGAACAAGAATTAATGGATTCAGTAGAAGGTGGTTTTATTAAGTATAGTTTAAGTACAAATTTAGAAAATAAACAACTTTTTCCAAGGCTTATAGAAATTCTTCCTCAAAAGAAAGATGAAGAAATATTATCCTATAAGCATAAGGGAGAAGAGTTCATTTATGTTTTAGAGGGTATATTAACAGTTTACATAAATGGTACGAGGCATGAAGTGTATCCTGGTGACAGTGTTCATATGGACTCAAATATTGCACACAATTGGGCTAATTATACGAACAAAAAGGTCCAGCTTATAGCTGTTAATACGCCTAATTATATCTACAATAGTAGGTCATCTACTAAAGATGCTGATTAGTAAAGTTATATACATTTAATGGAAAGAGATAATAATAATGGATAAATTTGTATTATATCTCATCGGTTCTTTTTTTGTAATCGGAGCTATTGATTATATTACCGGAAATCATTTGAAACTGGGAGGGAAATTTGAAGAAGGCATAAAGACCATGGGGACTTTGGGGCTTGGCATGATAGGAATACTTTCTTTAGTCCCTCTATTTACAAATTTTTTATCATCTGTGATTATTCCAATCTGTAGCGTGTTTAATTTAGATCCTTCTATCGTTCCTGCAGCACTTTTAGCTGTAGATATGGGGGGATATCAAATCGCTGATAAGCTAGCATTAACGAAGGAAATGGGAGCATTCTCAGGAGTTATCATCGCATCTACTTTAGGAGCTACAATTAGTTTTTCAATACCCGTCGCGTTAGGGATGCTTTCTAAAGAAGATGAAAAATATTTTTCTAAGGGTGTACTGGTTGGAATTATTACTATACCTATAGGATGTCTTGCAGCAGGTTTATGGCAAAAAATAAATATCGGCATATTAGTATGGAATCTGGTACCTATATTTGTTTTTGCCATTATTTTAGGGGTTGGATTATTAAAAGCTCCTCATGTTTTTATAAAAGTTTTTAATGTTTTTGGAAAGCTTATAATGAGTTTGAGTACTGTTGGATTACTTTTACAAGGTATAGATGTGATATTTGGTGTAAGGCTTGTCTCAGGATTAGCTCCCCTATCTGAATGTACAGTTATCGTAGGCAAAATCGCATTAATTTTAGGTGGAGCCTATCCTATGCTAGCACTTATTATTCGAATTTTTAAAAATAGTTTTGAAAGAATAGGAGAGAAGTTTGGAATTAATTCAGTGTCAGTAGCAGGCATACTAGGAAATTTGGCTAGTAATCTGTTGATATTTGGAACATATAAGGAAATGAATCCTAAAGGAAAGGTGGTATGTGCTGCCTTTGGCGTAAGTGGAGCATTTGTATTTGGTGGTCAGTTAGGATTTGTATCAGGAGTAGCCCCAGACATGTTAGGAGCGTTCATCATATCAAAGCTTACAGCCGGAATAATTAGTATAGTACTAGCTGCATGGCTATATGATCGTGAAAATAAAGAATTTAGTCTTAAGGAAAATGGAGGTATTAGTAATGAATATCAGGGATAGGGTAGAAAAGTTAAGACAGCTAATGAAAGAAAATCAAATGGATGCTTATATAATTCCCAGTTTTGATGCACATCAGAGTGAATATGTAGCAGAACATTGGAAATGTAGACAATGGATAACAGGATTTACAGGGTCTGCAGGTACTGTAGTTATTACATTAGAGGATGCTGGGTTATGGACAGATGGTAGATACTATATTCAAGCAGAAAAGCAGCTTGAGGGATCAGAAATCAGATTATTTAGAATGATGGATCCCGGGGTTCCATTTTACACCAAATGGCTAGCAGATGTTCTTAAAGAAGAAAGCATTGTGGGCTTTGATGGAAATGTTTTTTCAATGAATATGGTTAAAAATATGGAAAAAGATCTAAAAGCAAAGAAAATCGAATTAAAAATGAATCAAGATTTAATTGGTGATCTGTGGGAAGATAGACCGGAGATTCCTAAAGGCCCATTTTTTACTCATGACGTAAAATATGCAGGCAAATCACGAGTGGAAAAATTAAATGAAGTAAGAGAAGAAATGAAAAATATAGGAGCCAATTATTATATTTTAACTTCCCTTGATGACATTGCATGGCTTTTGAATATAAGAGGAGCCGATGTGACTAACAATCCAGTTGTAATAGCAAATGTAATCGTAGCAGAACATAAATGTTATTTATTCATTGATTCTTGCAAGGTTCCCTCTTTGGTTAAATTAGAACTGGAGGCTGAAGGAATCGAGTTCAAAGCGAACCATGAAATACACACATTCTTGGAAAATCTTCCAAGCGGAGATGCAATTATGTTAGATTCGAATAAAACAAATATCAGTTTATATAATGCCATAAACAGTGATACAAAGAAAATTGAAAGTCCTGACATCACGACTAATTTAAAAGCTATTAAAAATGAAGTCGAAATAAAAAATTTGAAATGGTGTGAAATAAAAGATGGCTTAGCCATGGTGAAATTTATAAAATGGCTTAAAAACTTTGTAGATAAAGAAGAAATTACAGAGATTACTGCAGAAGAAAGATTAGAAGATTTCAGAAGGGGACAGGAAGGATTTGTTGGACCTAGCTTTGATACGATAGCAGGTTATAAAGAACATGCTGCGATGATGCATTATAAAGCCAATAAAGAAACGCAATATATGCTTAAGAATGAAGGTCTTTTTTTAATTGATTCAGGTGGACAGTATTATGATGGAACAACCGATATTACACGAACGATTGCTTTAGGAAAACTTACCGATGAACAAAAAAGAGATTTTACTTTGGTCTTAAAAGGATTTATTGCATTAAGCTCAGTAAAATATTTATACGGAGCAACAGGCTCTAACTTAGATGTTTTAGCAAGGCAACCAATTTGGCAGTATGGTTTAGACTATAAATGCGGGACAGGACATGGGGTAGGTTTTTTCTTGAATGTTCATGAAGGACCACAAAGCATAAGGAATAATAATAATAATGTTACATTAGAAAAAGGCATGATTATTACGAATGAACCGGGAATATACCTTGAAGGTAAATATGGAATTAGAATTGAAAATATGATGTTAGTAGTTGAAGACGAGAAAACAGAGTTTGGTCAATTTATGAAGTTTGAAACAATTACGTATTGCCCAATTGATTTAGCCGGTATCAATAAAGATATGTTAACAGAGAGTGAAAAGCAATGGCTAAACAATTATCATCAAGAGGTATATGCGAAGCTAGCTCCTTATTTAAATGAAGAAGAGAGCGGATGGCTAAGGGAAGAAACTAGGGAAATATAAAGGTATTACCGAATACAAGTAATATTTTTGGTAGTGGTGCAAGAATTAAAAGAGATAGCAATTACCCATTAAATTGTAATTAACTATGCCACAATACCAAATATTTTTTTGAGCCATTCAACAGTAGAGAGGACAGACGAATTATTTTCGGCCTGTCCTTTCCTAATCATATGCATGGCCTCAATTCCCTTTAACGTCTTTTCAGCAGTTAGAAATGATTTGAAACCAAGCATCGGTTTTGTGATTTTTTTATGAATCGATGATCTTGCTCCACAATGTTGTTTAGATATTTTGTCTGTCTAATCAAGGTTTCTTTTGGTAAGGCTTTTTCATTTATTAATTCTTGTATGGCTGGTGGATATGCCGGGTTTTTATCCAAAGTGATCACACGAGGTAATTGATTATGTGAAGAGGACAAAGCATTTGTAAAGAAACGCTTAGCAGCCGGCATATCACGATTTTCAGCAGATAACATGAAATCAATCGTTTTCCCCGTTGAATCAACGGCTCTATATAAGTACTTCCGCTGACCCTTTATTTTGACGTAGGTTTCGTCAGTCCTCCACGAGTCGTTTGTAGGTTTCAAAAAGTGGCGGATTCGTTTGTCGATTTCGGGTCCAAATTCATGGACCCATCTCATGAACGTCGTATGGGAAATCATTAATCCTCGCTCGCTCATCATTTCTACGATGTCTCGATAGCTTAAACTATTGCTTCCATTTAAATAAGTCCAATTTGGTTTCCAAAGTAAGTTGCTCCATCCCATGACTTCATTATCAATTAAGTTATCATGAATTAGAGCTTTGTACCACAACCATCAGACCCGCGTAAATCGCGGGTTTTCCTATTAGGAGAGTAATAACATGAATTAACAAAAAAATAACATGATTCGATAGAATATATCATTCTTTTTTACGTTAATACCATCATAATTAGTTATGAAAATAATAGACGCTCATGGATCAGAATCAACTGCTTGAGCGTTGATAACAAACAACAAAGAAGGTGTATGATGAAAAAACGTATTCGAACCAAAAAACTGCTATCCTTAGTTGCCACAAGTGCAATTGCCATCACTTCATTATTCGGTGGTTATCAAAATGTCTTCGCATGGTCGTGCGACGATGCGTTTAATCAAGACTACAGTACTCATCTTTTTATTGTAAACGGCGGCGTCAAACTTATTTCCAGCAATACGGATTCGGTAATTAATAAACCCTCCACGCTGCTTGAGCAGTTTCGTGATCGTTGGGAGCAAGGCTTGTACGATGCCGATCACCTGAATCCTTTTTATGACTCTGGCACATTTATGTCCCACTTTTATGATCCGGATACGCAAACCAATTATGCGGGATTATCGTATCCAACCGCACGGCAATCCGGGTCGAAGTATTTTAATATAGCGTCGGACTACTACAAACATGGCGATTTTTCTAATGCATTCTATTACTTAGGCGTATCCTTGCACTATTTCACTGATGCTACAATGCCGCTGCATGCTTCAAATATTTCAAATCTCGATCATAACGCGCCTGGCTATCATTCGAAATTAGAATCCTATTCCGAATCTATTCAAAATCAAGCGCCGGTTCCCGATTCTGGACTATTTAATTGGGTATCTTCAACCGATCCTGAACTATGGGTTCATCAAGCTGCAGTGCAAGCGAAATCCGTTATGCCACAAGTATGGAATGATTCCATCACGAGTTGGTTCTGGCAAGCAGCTGTCAGCAATTATTATTCCGACATGTGGAAGAACGCCGTAAAAACGCCGATCCTAAACCAGTTGAGTCAAGCGGAGCGAGAGACCGCCGGATTCATAGATATGTTCTTTCGTTCAAACGGTGTAGATCTGCCGGTGACGATTTACAGTGGCACTGCGTTTGGCGGGGCATCGGAAATACTCGGCTCCGGCAATTATAATTACGAACAGCTCGTGAAAGGCATTGGCAATGATACCATTTCTTCCATTCGTATTGCACCAGGCTATCAAGTAACTTTATTTGCAGATTCAAATTATAGCGGAGTATCGACAGTTGTGACAGGTGATGTTTATGGTTTGGGTAACTTAAATCATCAAACTTCAAGCATGAAAGTCGAAACAATCCCAACAAATCCTGCGCCATCCCCAATGATGCAAGCTGAGAGTTTTAGCGGTTCAAAGGGAATATTGACACATCGTGCTGGAACGGGAACTGTGGTAGGCAACATGAATACCGGAAGCTGGCTGAGTTATGACAATGTTGACTTTGGAACAGGCAAAACCAAGTTCATCGCAAGCGTAGGAATGGACCCTGTATTTGCCACTATAGGCAAGCAGTTTGAACTCCGGTTGGATAGTCCAACAGGCACCCTTATAGGGACATTCACAATAAACTCTACTGGGGGTTGGGATACGTATGCAACACAAACTAGCAGCGTATCGGGGGCTTCAGGTTCACATAAATTGTATATCGTTGCCAAAGACAGCGGAGATGGTTTTGGTAATATAGACTGGTTTACCTTTAGTTCTTGATACAGCATTGATGCAGTGATGGATCAGGGGGTTTTGGTGCAACGATTAAACAGATCAAAGATAGTCGTCATATTGTTGTTTGACTATGCTATCAAACCAAACATTTTATTGATTGATTCTACTATAGAAAGGACAGACGAATGATTGCATTCGACCTGCCCTTTCTTTATCATATGCATGACTTCTATCCCGGCAATTAGGAATCATTTGTTGACTTCAAATAGGAACGAATTCGCTTGTCTAACTCCGGTCCAAACTCATGAACCCATCGCATGATGGTTGTATGAGCAATATGTAGACCTCGTTCTTCCATCATCTCTACTAGATCACGATAACTTAGGCTATATTTCAAATACCATCTTACTGTTAGCAAGATTACTTCTGATTCATACTGCTTCCATTTAAACAAATCTAGTTCCGTTTTCAACGTAATTGCTCCATCCCATGAATTCATTTCAATCATGTTATCATGTATCAGAGCTTTGCACCACAACCCAAATCGGGGACTGAGGGCTCCGCACAGATCTATAAACTAATCTATATGAAAAACAAATGCAGCCTGCCCTCTATGAAGAGGCAGGCTGCATTTGTTTGGAATCGGCGGTCTTTTTTTACACCAAATGAATCCGGTTTCAATAAACGCAGAAAATGTTAATTGCCTTACAGTCCAATTATCTTGTTACTCTTATACTCTAAACATAGGCTCTTGAATCACCTTACAAGAAATGTAAAGAAGATACATTTAAGGGGGAATTACAATGGGAATTCGTACTGGCGCTCAGTATATTGAGGCGCTCAAATCTCGCCAGCCGGAGGTATGGCTTTCGGGAAGAAAAGTGACCAATTTGTACGATGAAGCTGTATTCAGACAACCGATTCACGAAATTGCGAAGTTATATGATATGCAGCATGATCCGGAATATCAAGATAAAATAACGCACATCTGTGAAGAAACTGGAGAACGGGTGAACAACGCTTTCCTGGTTCCTAGAAAACCTGAGGATTTGAAGGCACGCAGAGCGACGTTTGAAGCCTTTGCCAAAGCAACATTCGGATTGATGGGAAGAACGCCGGATTTCCTTAATGTTGTCGTCACTTCGCTATATAGCAATTCGGATTTTTTGGCAAAATACAATCCGGAATGGGCGGAAAACGCCAAGACTTATTACCGTCATGTTCGGGATAATGACTTATTCTTGACACATGCGATTATAAATCCTCAAAATGATCGCAGCAAATCGTCACACGAGCAGCAGGATACGTTCACTCATTTGGGTGCTGTAGAAGAAACACCGGAAGGTTTAATCGTTCGTGGAGCTAAAATGCTGGCAACACTATCGCCGATCACGGATGAAGTTATTGTGTACTCTTTCCCAGGGTTTAAACCAGGCGATGAGCGTTATGCACTTGCATTTGCTCTTCCTATCGACACGCCGGGCATTCGCATTCTTTGCCGTGAGGCTATGCAAGATGGAACCCGTCCGGTTGCCGATCATCCGTTGGCATCACGCTTTGAAGAGATGGATGCCTTACTTGTATTTAACGATGTATTGGTGCCTTGGAATCGCATATTCCTGTATAACAACGTGGAAGCGGCGAACCTGCTGTATCCAAAAGCAGGTTTGGGACAGCAGCCCTCGCACCAAACTGGCGTAAGAGGTTTGATAAAGCTTCAGTTCGCTACAGAAGTAGCTTGTCGATTGGCTGACGCCATCGGTGTAGATGTTTACTTGAACGTGCAAAACGATTTGGGTGAATTGATCCAATCGGTAGAATCGCTTAGAGCGCTGCTGAAGGTTGCGGAACTTGAGTATGAAACGTTGCCTTCCGGTGATTTGGTACCTGGATATGATCCGATTGAAACGATTCGCGGATTGCTGCCGACGTTCTATCCGCGCGCGATTGAGGTGATGCAAATTATCGGCGCAGGTGGATTACTGATGTCTCCGACGGAAGCTGATTTGACTCATCTTGATTTAGCGGGAGATATGGAGCGTTATTATGGCGGTCGAGAAGGAGTTTCTGGTCCAGATCGTATCCACCTCTTCAAGCTTGCGTGGGATCTGTGCGGCGAGGCGTTCGGACAACGGTTGCTTCAATACGAGCGCTACTACACAGGTGATCCGATACGTAAAAAAGCGATTTTTTACAGTAATTATAAAAAGACTCATTCCTTCGCGTTGGTAGATGATGCATTGGATATGCCTGCTATACCCCAAGCGCCGAAGAAACTCATCAACAATAAGCAATTGATTTTTTAAGTTTATGTGTTTTGTTGTATGGATAAAAATAAGGAGGCAAACAAATGATGACACAAAAACAAGTGGTACCTTTTCAAGAGGGAAATGCCTCAATGAAAGCTTTGCTGGGAGGAAAGGGAGCCAATCTTGCTGAGATGACACGTGCCGGTCTTCCCGTACCGCCGGGATTCACAATTACGACTGAAGCTTGCTTAGCTTTTTTTAAGGTAGGCAATCGAATCTCGGAGGAATTGTTTGAACAAATCGCAACAGCTCTCAAGCAGTTAGAGAGTCAGAAAGGGCAAATATTCGGTGATGCAAACAATCCGCTTCTTGTTTCGATACGTTCTGGTTCGGTAAGCTCAATGCCAGGGATGATGGATACCATTTTGAATCTCGGACTTAACGATATAACTGTCCTTGGATTGGCAGCGCTTACAAGAAATGAAAAGTTCGCTTACGACTGCTACCGCCGCTTGATGCAGATGTTTGGGAACGTGGTGCTCGGCATTGAATCCTACCATTTTGAGCAGCTGCTCCACTGTTTGAAAGAGAAAGAGGGCGCCCTCCAAGATCATGATGTTACTGCTGCGGGGTGGAAGGATCTGATTGAAGATTATAAAAAGTGCATTCTAGCTAAAACCGGCCAGTCTTTTCCTCAGCACGTGTACGAGCAGTTACGAATGGCCATTGAAGCCGTATTCAAGTCCTGGAACAATCAAAGAGCTCAAATTTACCGTAAAATAAATCGGATTCCAGATGAGCAAGGGACAGCCGTCAACGTGCAGAGCATGGTCTTTGGCAATATGGGTGGTAATTGCGGCACCGGCGTCGTCTTTACGAGAAATCCTTCTACGGGTGAGAATACATTTTTTGGAGAATACCTGATCAATGCTCAGGGTGAAGATGTCGTAGCAGGTATAAGAACACCGCTGGCCATTGCTGCGTTGAAAAACGAGATGCCTCTAATTTATGAGCAGTTATTCCAGGCATCCAAGCAGCTTGAGAAGCAGTACAAAGATATGCAGGACATCGAATTTACGGTTGAAAATAATAAGCTTTACCTATTACAAACAAGAAACGGGAAACGAAATGCTCAAGCCGCATTAAAAATTGCCGTCGATTTGGTTCATGAAGGTGTATTATCCAAGCAGGAAGCCGTTGGCCGTATCGAAGTGTCCCATTTGGATCAGCTTCTGCACAGAGGTATTGATGAAGATGCAGTAAAGGATGTCTTGGCAAAAGGACTTCCTGCTTCGCCGGGAGCAGCGGTGGGACAGCTGGTGTTTAGCGCCGACACGGCAGTAGAATGGAGCCGTGCGGGCAAAACAGTCATTCTTGCTAGAATGGAAACGACGCCGGAAGATATTCATGGTGTGATCGCTTCAGAAGGCGTGCTCACGAGCCGTGGAGGGATGACGAGCCATGCTGCTGTTGTGGCAAGGGGAATGGGCAAGCCATGCGTTTGCGGCTGCGAAGACATCCGAATCGTGCTTGATGAGAAACAGATGATGGTTGGAAACAAGATCGTGAAAGAAGGCGATTGGATTACACTGGACGGCGCAACCGGACGCGTCATTATCGGTGACATGCCTTTACATGAAGCTAGGATGACAAATGAACTTCTCGTTATGCTGAAGTGGGCGGATGAGATTCGCACACTGAAAGTGTTTGCGAATGCGGATAACCCGCACGATGCAGGAATTGCGAGACAATTAGGGGCAGAAGGGATCGGGCTATGCCGGACGGAACATATGTTTTTCTCATCAGCGCGATTACCAGTCGTTCAACAAATGATTCTAGCGGAAGATAAGGAGGAGCGTTTGAAGGCTCTTGCCCAGCTGCTTCCAATGCAGCAGTCGGATTTTGAAGAAATTTTCAATGAAATGGACGGCCTCCCGGTGACGATTCGATTGCTCGATCCGCCACTACATGAGTTTCTCCCAAACCTTGAAGATCTGCAGAGAAGACAAGCCCAGCTAATGTATGATAAAGAGGGCTCTGACGAGGAAAGAGATGAGGTGGCTCACCTTCTTCGGAAAGTGCAAGCTCTGCACGAGGCAAACCCCATGCTAGGGCAACGAGGCTGCAGATTGGGAATTGTTTATCCGGAGATTTATGAGATGCAGATTGAGGCCATCTTCCGTGCAGCATCTGGTTGTATCGAGAATGGCATCAGCGTACATCCGGAAATCATGATTCCGCTTGTTAGTCATGCAAGTGAACTGAAAATTTTCAGAGAACTTGTTGAGCTTGTTGCGATGCAGGTGCTGGGGAAAGAAAAGCTTCGAGAATGTCCGTATAAGGTCGGGACAATGATAGAAGTACCACGCGCTGCTCTTACTGCGCGCCAAGTTGCGGCACATGCAGATTTCTTCTCTTTTGGCACCAATGACTTAACGCAAATGACGTTTGGATACAGCCGTGACGATGCGGAAGGGAAATTTTTAACCCATTATGTCGATCAAAAGCTTTTGCCACATAATCCGTTTCAGGTGCTCGACACGGAAGGGGTCGGACAATTGATTGACTTAGCCGTGAACGTGGGCCGTGTTGTTAAGCCATCGCTTAAAACGGGGATTTGCGGGGAACATGGCGGAGATAAAGAGTCAATTTTCTTTTGTCACACGATCGGATTGGATTATGTCAGCTGTTCCCCTTACCGAATTCCTTTAGCTCGAATCGCCGCAGCACAAGCGTTCATCGAACATGGTGTTCCCAGCGAATGTAAGGTAACTAATGCCATTTGATGCGGCAGAGATGCTTGGAGGTGTCACGGGTGGGGGAGCTAGTCCATACCATTTTCATTTGTTCTGACTCAGTTGGGGAAACGGCAAATACCGTCGTTCAAGCGACAATTCGTCAGTTTAACGCTAGCAAAGTTCATGTAAGACGTTTTGGAACAATGCGAACGGAGGAAGAAATCCGAAGTATGATGGAGGAAGCTTCCAAGTTGGGGAGTTTTGTAGTTTACACGCTTGTTCTTCCGGAATTAAGAGAGATGATGCGTCAAGAAGCGATTCGCTTAAACGTAACAAGTATCGATATCCTTGGGCCTGTCATGCAAGCTTTCATTGATACTTTCAAGGATTCTCCTAAAAGGCAGGCGGGATTGCTTCACCAAATGGACGAAAACTACCATAAGCGGGTCGAAGCCATTGAATTTGCAGTCAAATGCGATGATGGTAAGGATACTAGTGCTTTGAGACAAGCACATATTGTTCTTTTGGGGGTTTCAAGAACATCGAAAACGCCGCTTAGTATTTTTCTGGCGCATAAAGGGTACAAAGTAGCCAATTATCCACTAGTACCGGAAGTGAAACCGCCCGAAGGCTTGTTTACACTTAACAAAAACAAATTGATCGGCTTGACGATGAGCGCGGACCAGCTCGTTAAGATCCGAACAGAACGGTTGAAAGCGGTAGGTCTGCCATTTGGCGCTAAATATTCTGCCATAGAAAGAGTAGCGGAAGAGTTGGAATACGCCTTCGACTTGTATAAGCAGCTTGGATGTACAGTAATCGATGTCACGGAGAAGGCAATTGAGGAAACGGCCGCCATCATATTGGATGCCATGTAATACATTTTGGTTGGTAAACATAAAACCGGAACCCTACGTGAAATAGGGGGTTCGGTTTGTTTTTATTGCTAAGTAATAGCTATTTCAAATACGTTATCGATGGACATCTACGGATGAAAGGACATGACAATGGATCAAATGAATTCTCATCAAAAATCAGATATCATCTCTCATCTACTTGTTACAGCACCTATTTGGTTTCAAATGACTTGTTTGTTTGAGGAAGATTTTACGATGGGCATTACAGATATGGAGAAATTTGTTGCTTATTTTCCTGGTCATTCACTAAAATTCCCCATCGTAGTGAACGAAGCTTTTAAACATGGCAGTGTGGCAAAAGAAATAATAGAGAATAAGAAGGAAAAATTCAACATTGTTGATCAATCTGTTTATGGAGTAGTGTATTGCGGTGGTGGAATACCAATCTTTGAGAATGGATACATCGTCGGTTCCATCGTATTCGGAGTCAGCTTGAACAAACAAAAACGGCTAATGAATATTGCAGAGCATCTGTTTGCCCTTGTGCAGCAAACGAATGCAAACTCACTTACGATTATGAGAACATCAAAAGTTCTGTTCGAAAAGAATGAAGTCATTTTTGAATATATGAATAATTTACAGGAGCAAATTAACCGGACTTCTTCAATTGTTTCCACGATAGCAGGGATTTCAACCCAAACCAAAATACTAGGTCTGAACGCACTTATTGAAGCAGCCCATATAGGCCAACAGGGCCGAGGCTTCTCCGTCGTGGCTAAAGAAATACAAAAGTTGGCGGATGATTCCAAAGAGTCATCCAGACGAATCGAAAGCATTCTTAATGATTTAACAAATGAAACTGTGAATTTAAGGAAACTTTTCGAAGGATCGAAACACTTATTTCACAATCAATTTGAACAAATTTCAGAAATATCGCTAGTGATCGAAACAATTAGTACTGAAGCACAGCATTTAGTAACTGTCTCTGAAATTTCGCAAAAGAGGTAATCAAAAACGATAAAAAATAATAGCGCTTACATTTAATATTAAAACGTTAACTAGTTAACACGTTCCGTTAAAAATACAACTTATAATGAATGATAAGTATCCCTATTAGAAGGAGAGGAAATATAAGAAAGGAGGAAGGGGATATGTTTAACTAAGTCGGGTTATGTGCTGCTGTTTTAACAGCTTTTCAATTTATGGGGGAATAAGTACACGATTGCTTCAAACAGAAAGGGATGACAGATAGAATATGATTTCTGCTTACTGGTTGACACATGTACGCTTGGACAGTGGTTTTGAGCAGGACGAAGACGACATTATTCATACACGCTCGCAAGTGTGTCATCTTTTAATTGAAAACGGTAAAATCGCCAACATGATGCCGGCCGATTTGCCACTTGTAACCGATCTTCCGAGAAAAGATGCAAAGGGTTTGCTTGCCCTTCCTTCGTTTGTTGAAAAACACATTCATTTGGACAAAACCTACATGGGATATGGATGGAAATCATGCAAACCCGTGAAAAATCTGATTGAACGATTGGATTTTGAAGCTAAAGAGAACCTTGTCATGTTGGATACAGTTAAACAGCGGGCAGAAGGAATGTTGGAGTTTATATCTTCGGCTGGTGTCACCCATATCCGTGCACATGTTAATATTGATCCTTATGTCGGGTTGAAACATTTGGATGAAGTGCGTAAAGCACTGGAGACATATAGCGACAAAATGACGTATGAAATTGTAGCCTTTCCACAGCATGGACTGCTGCGTTCGCAATCGGTTGATTTAATGAAGCAGGCAATGAAGGAAGGTGCAACTATTGTTGGTGGTCTTGATCCGGCCGGAGTGGATGGGAATATGGAGCAGTCACTTGCACAAATGATGGAAATTGCTGTCCAGGCAAATGCCGATATCGATATCCATTTGCATGATCCATCCCAGCTAGGCCTGACTACGATGAAACGGTTGGCTGCCATGACGAAAGAAGCGGGCTATCATAACCGGGTGGCAATTAGCCATGCCTTTGCCTTGGGGGATGTCCCCATCGAGGAAGCAGTCGAAACAATCGATTCGTTTGCCGAATTAGGCGTCTCCATCATATCAACCGTACTGATCAACAGACAGATCCCGCCTCTCCCTTTTTTACATGAAAAAGGGGTGAAGGTTGAACTAGGTTGCGATGGATTTTATGATTCGTGGTACCCATTCAGAAATGGAGATATTCTTGACAAATTAAACCGGTTTGTTGAACGCTACAGTTGGATTGATGAACGTTCTCTTACGGAAGCGCTTGCATTTGTTACAGGTGGAAAAACCACACTAGACCCAAATGGTAAACGGATTTGGCCAGCAGTGGGAGATGACGCAAATCTAGTTTTGGTGGAGGCGACCTGTTCGGCGGAAACCGTTGCTAGAAGATCCACGCGGGTGGCTGTCATGTTTAAAGGAAACATGATACGCGGTTCGATCTAAAAATATACTTGGAAAGAGGGTTATATATTGAATACCAATGAAAATCTCTCTTTAAACGAGAATTCAGAGCCTGCTGTTCCTCTACAAAAGTCAACACGAACTGCACAATCATTAACTGCGCTGGTCGTCGTCTGCTGCTTTCTAACGATAATGGCTGAGGGGTATGATCTAGGAATTTATGGTGCGGTCATTTCAAGCTTATTAGCGGATAAGACATGGACGTTAACACCCGTTCAAGCCGGTCTCATTGGTAGCTATGCACTGATTGGAATGATAATTGGGAACGTTATCGTTGGAACATTGTCGGATCTCATCGGTCGTAAGTGGTCACTCATCACTTGTATTGGTATATTTTCCATTTCTATGGGTTTATCGGCCATGGCTACTTCACCGGAAATGTTAGGAGTTATCCGTTTTGTGGGGGGGATTTCATTAGGTGGAGCTATGCCAATTGCCACCACACTTACCATTGAATACGCTCCTATTCATCGTCGTTCCCTCATGAATGCCATCATGTTTTCCGGTTATCCTATTGGAGGCATACTTGGAGCAGTACTTTCCTTATTTTTCCTGAATGACTATGGCTGGAGGTTTTTGTTCTGGCTAGGGCTGACCCCCATTGTCCTGGTGCCTTTCCTCATTTGGAAACTGCCTGAATCAGTCAATTTCCTGGTCTCACGTAATCGTAAAGAAGAAGCAGAAGTCATTTGTAAGAAATATCAGATCGATCTACCAGTGATACAGCATACAGAAAGCAAAACAGGTCCGAAAACCAGTTGGAGTTCTGTTGCATTCTTATTTTCCAAACCCTACTTACGAACAACGGCCTTTTTTTGGGTTACGTTTTTCATGGGCTTACTCTTAGTTTACGGGCTAAGTACATGGCTGCCTAAAATGATGGTCCAGGCTGGTTACCCTCTTGGCTCCAGTTTGTCACTCTTAGTCATGTTAAACTTTACAGCAGCGATCGGCGCACTCGGGGCAGGTGCAGCAGCAGACCGTTGGGGTTCAAAACGGGTCATTAGCATTGCCTATATTGCAGCAGCTGTAAGTATCGCTCTATTAAGCTTAAAGCCTCCTACCGTCTTGCTCTATCCACTTATCGGGATAGCAGGAATAGGTTCAACTGGAATACTTATTATTTTGAATGCCTACCTTACAAAATACTTCCCTACATACGCACGTTCAACCGCTTTGGGCTGGGCATCCGGTGTTGGCAGAATCGGCGCCTCCTGTGGGCCTATTCTAGGGGGACTTCTATTGGCTTGGAAAGTGGATTTCAACGTAAATTTTTATATTTTTGCTCTCGCAGCCTTAATCGCTTCAATTTCTATCCTACTTGTACCGGTTGAAAAGGATAGATTGATTTAACTTGTAATATATATTTTCTATATAAACTGCAAGCTGTCGACTGTAAATAACAGGTGTCAGCTTGTTTTTTTTCGTTGGGTTTTGAAATGAAATAAACAATACAGCCCGACCTCTGTGAAGAGACGGGCTGCATTCGTCTTTTAGGAAGATTGATAAGTATTTACATGTGTTCCGAATTATTTACGATTTCTCTAAGCTTGTCAATGTTCGTAATACGGATCGTACCGGGATGTGAGAATTCAATCAAACCTAAACTTTTCCATTTTTGAACAATCGTATTTACTGTAATTCGGGATGTGTCGACGTAGCGAGCGAGTGAAGTTTGATCAATTGGAATATTTTCGTTCTCGTGGATCTGAAGTAGCTTAAGCAAGTAATATGCCGTTTGCTGTTTAACAGGACTATCATGAAAGGCGATGAGCTCAGCGAGCAATCTGACCTTGTAAATAAGGGAATTTGTGAATATCAGTGCTGCTTCGGGATGATCCTTGCACATCTTGGTTAATGCTTCATCGGAAAAATAATACAAAATGGAGGGAGAGGTAGCAAAAGCAGACGTTAGATAGGGGGACTTGCTCACGCCGTGCTCCCCGAGTAGTGTTCCTATCTGAATGTAGTCCACAATACGTTCGTGGCCGTTATCCGACAGGAGTACGATTTTTACTCCTCCCTGCTCCAAGTAGTAAAAGCCTTTTCCACCTTCGCCTTGACGGTAAATGGATGCCTTTTTTTTGAAGTGAAGGACTTGGGCATACGATAAATAGGGCTCCAATTTATAACGAAGGTTTGACATTAGATCACCTTTTCCCTCGGGTCATTGTTTACATGATCAATCCTCGACGATACCTTTTAACAAATCAGGTCTTTTGATCATAAAGGCGCGTTCTTTCATTTCGATTATTCCTGCTTCTTTCCATTGTCTAAGGATTTTGTAAACAGTTATTCTGGTTAATCCCGTGCAATTGGCAAGCTCTTGTTGGGAGAGTGGAATTTCGTAATTTTTAAAATCATCAAACAGGTTTAATAGAATCAAAGCAATTTGACCTTCGGTAGAAAGCGTTTTCATGTTTATTGCAAATAAGAGTACGCGCATTTTCTGTATGATCGTTTGGGCAACAAGGTGGACTAACTCAGGTTGCTCGGTCATCAGATCTTTAAACCGTTCACTGGAAAAATGATATAGTACGGAGTCTTTGGCCGTTATTGCAGTTGTAAAGTGGGTTTGCCGATCAATCGTATGAACACCGACCAGCTGTCCGGGAACGACAATATTTAGCATGCGCTCTTTCCCTGTTGAGGTGGAGGCAACAATTTTCACTATGCCGCTGTGCAGAAAATAAAAACCATCTCCAGCAGCTCCTTGGCGGTAGATGACGCTTTTCTTTTTGAAAAACTGTCTATTTCCGTACTTCAAAACTTGCTGCCACTGATCAATAAGTTCAAATGGGATAACCAAATTCTTCACTCCTCTGAAACCGTTTACAAATTAATTATAGGGGATAAACGATTGTGTTTACAATCTCATGTCAAAAAATACAAAAGAAATGTTAACTGCTTAACACTTCGAATTAAAAAAGAAGGCACTGCTATGAATCCGCTTTCAAAAAGCGCGAAAAACGTTAATGGCATTACAGTCCATTTATCGGGCGGGTATTATAATTCAGGCATAAGCATCAAATCTTACAAAGTTTAGGGAGGTACAGCGAATGGGAATTCGTACTGGCGCTCAGTACATGGAGGCATTGAAAGCTCGTCAACCGGAGGTATGGCTTTCGGGAAGAAAAGTGACAAATGTCTATGAAGATGTTGTGTTTAAGCAACCAATTCATGAAATAGCAAAGCTGTATGACATGCAGCATGACCCATCACTTCAGGACAGGATTACACACATCTGTGAAGAAACCGGAGAAAGAGTGAACAACGCTTTCTTAGTTCCCAAAAAACCGGAACATCTCCAGGCACGGAGGCAGGTATTTGAGGAGTTTGCCAAAGCGACCTTCGGTTTGATGGGAAGGACGCCGGATTTCCTCAACGTTGTGGTCACTTCGCTGTATAGCAATGCGGACTTTTTGGCGAAATATAACCCGGAATGGGCGGAAAACGCAAAAAATTACTACCGTCATGTTCGGGATAACGACTTATTTTTAACACATGCGATTATCAACCCGCAAAATGACCGCAGCAAGACGTCGCATGAACAGCAGGACACATTTACGCACTTGGGCGCAGTGAAAGAAACACCTGAGGGGTTGATCGTTAGAGGAGCCAAAATGCTGGCCACTCTTTCGCCGATTACAGATGAAGTTATCGTTTATTCGTTCCCTGGATTTAAACCTGGCGATGAGCGCTACGCGCTTGCATTTGCGCTTCCGATTGATACGCCAGGGCTTCGCATCCTCTGCCGCGAGCCTATGCAAGATGGAACTCGCAGCGTGGCTGATCATCCGTTGGCGTCGCGTTTTGAAGAGATGGATGCACTGCTTGTCTTTAACGATGTATTGGTTCCTTGGGATCGCGTATTTTTGTATAACAATGTGGAAGCGGCGAACCTGTTATATCCAAAAGCGGGTCTTGGGCAGCAACCATCGCACCAAACCGGTGTGAGAGGCTTGATAAAGCTTCAGTTTGCTACAGATGTGGCAATTCGAGTGGCTGACTCCATCGGTGTAGATGTTTACTTGAACGTTCAAAATGATTTGGGCGAATTAGTCCAGTCGGCTGAATCGGTTAGAGCGCTGCTGAGAGTTGCGGAGCTGGAGTATGAAACTTTGCCATCCGGCGATTTGGTTCCGGCATATAATCCGATTGAAACGATTCGCGGACTACTGCCGACGTTCTATCCCCGTGCGATTGAGGTGATGCAGATTATCGGTGCAGGAGGATTGCTCATGTCTCCGACGGAAGGAGATTTGACAAATCCTGAATTAGCGGAAGATATGGAACGTTATTATGGTGGTCGGGAAGGAATTTCCGGTACGGATCGTATTCATCTGTTTAAGCTGGCATGGGATCTGTGCGGCGAGGCGTTCGGCCAACGGTTGCTCCAATACGAACGGTATTACACAGGCGATCCGATCCGCAAAAAAGCCATTTTCTACAACAACTATAAAAAAACGCATTCGTTTGCAATGGTAGATGAAGCCTTAAATGTGTCGCGGATTCCAGGTGCAAATGAGACGGAAGAACTTCTGAAAAGGTAATAGATATTTAAATAGGGAATGAGGCGGAGACGTGCAGTCACATGCAGATGGAACTTTAACTTTACCGGGCTCAGTTATCGCGATCGGTGCTTTTGACGGCGTGCATCAAGGGCATCAAGCCGTCATACGACAAGCGCTGCATAGAAGCGAGATGTTGGGAGTGCCTAGTTTGGTCTATACCTTTGATCTCCCGCCTCGCTCATTTTTTCAAGGGGCTCGTATGTTAACGACATTGGAAGAAAAGCTGGATCGAATAGCCCGACTCGGTATCGATCATACGGTAATTGCCCGATTTGACGAAGCGTATGCCTCCCGAAGTTCGACTGACTTCATTAACAATTTAAGCGAGCTGAATCCGCTGGAAATTATGATTGGCCAAGATTTTCGGTTCGGAAAAAATCGGGAAGGGGATATAGCCCTGCTTGAACGGTATTTCAAGGTTCGAGTGATGCAGCCTGTTTGTTGTTCGGAAGGAAAACCGATTTCGTCTACGAGAATACGCCAATTGATTTCGGATGGAGAAATTCAGCAATCGTTTACTTTATTGGGTTGGTTGCATTTGCACAAAATTTCCTGCTAAGGAGTGAGTCAGAATGAAACTATTGGGTATATCTGGAACGATCATTGGCGCAAAACCAAGCATCGTCGTGCAAAAAGCACTTGATGAGGTTAAAAGGCAAAACCCTGATATTGAAGTTGAACTGCTGGATATGAGGGATTACAAAGTTTCCTTCGTTGACGGACGTGCGCTCTCCGCCTATGAGGACGATACTCAGAAGGTCATCGACATGATCACGTCGGCTGACTTTTATATCATCGGTACGCCGATCTTTCAGGGGTCTATCACAGGTGTTCTGAAAAACCTGTTCGACCATATTCCTCCGCAGGCTCTTCGTAACAAAGTAATGGGATTTGCCGCAACAGGAGGTACTTATCAGCATTTTCTAGTAATTGAAAATCAATTGAAGCCGATCGCCGGTTATTTCCGAGCTTATGTTGCTCCAGGTTATGTCTATGCGAATAACGATCATTTCAATAAACTGAATGAAATTGTTGACGCTGATGTATTGGAACGAATTGCGAATTTGGCTCAAGAGGTTGTCTTTATGCAAAAGGCGTTGAAAACAGAAGGGACTGTTTAAATGCCGATAATTGAGATGAAGATCCTAGAAGGAAGAGATCAGGAAGTAAAAGATGAGCTGATTGAACGTGTCACTCAAACGGTGTCCGAAACGCTGCAAGTTTCACCCGAAAGTATAAGGGTTTTACTATATGATATTCCGTTAACGCACTGGGGAATTGCCGGAAAAACGGTGGAAAAGATACGCTCTTGAGCAAGGAAATCTTACCCATACCAATAACTGAGGAGTGATTCGAAATGCTTAAACCTATCAATTTGATGAAATTTATCGAGGAAAACAAAGATCAGCTTAAACCTCCGGTGAACAACAAAGTTATATGGAAAGACACGGAATTGATGGTTATGCTTCTTGGAGGTCCTAACAAGCGACGCGATTTTCATGTCGATCCTTCCGAAGAAGTATTTTATCAGCTAAAGGGAGATTGTTTCGTCGAGATCATCAATAAGGAAGGCAAACGCGAGGTCATTACTGTGAAAGAGGGAGAGATGTTCCTGCTTCCGCCTAATGTTCCCCACTCCCCGCACCGGATCGCGGACACGATTGGTCTCGTTATTGAACGCAGCAGACCTGAAGGCGAGCTGGAAAGCTTCGTTTGGTTCTGCGAAAAATGCGATCATATGATGCACCGTACTACGGTTCAATTGACAAATATTGAAGTTCAAGTTAAAGAAGCGATCCAGGCTTTTAACGGCAACGAAGATCTGAGAAAGTGCGATAAATGCGGACATGAGATGGCTCCCGAAGCGAGTGAATGGACATGCGAGTAGATTTCCATACACATATTATTCCAGAAGATTTTCCTGACTTTAATGAAAAATATGCGGGTGGGCGTTGGCCCACGATTCAGCGAACTTGCACATGCGGCGCCAACATTATGGTTGCAGGTAAGGTGTTCCGTGAAATCACGGATCAGTGTTGGGACCCCGTTAAGAGAATATACGATATGGAGCGGGAACATGTAGATATTCAAGTGCTGTCTCCTATTCCTGTTACATTCTCCTATTGGGCTCCTGCAGCAGAGGCGGAGGCGATGGCTCGGATTCAGAATGATTTCATCGCAGAAACAGTTAGCCAATATCCAGATCGTTTTATCGGACTGGGAGCGGTTCCGCTGCAAAATCCGGAAGTTGCTATACGTGAAATGGATCGTTGCATAAATGTACTTGGTTTAAAAGGAATCGAAATCGGCACAAATGTCAATGGCAGCAACTTAGATGATCCTTCATTGATTGAATTTTTCCACATGTGTGAGCAATGGAATGTGCCATTATTTGTCCACCCATGGGAGACAATGGGCAAAGAGCGGATGCCTCGTCACAATCTCATGTACACCGTCGGGATGCCGAGTGAAACGGCTTTGGCTGCGGCAAGTTTAATCTTGGGAGGGGTCATTGAGAAGTTCCCGAAACTCAAAATTTGTTTTGCACACGGCGGGGGCTCGTTTCCATATATCCTGCCTCGTCTTGATAAGGGGTGGCATGTATGGCCGCATTTGAGACTCACTTCGAATCCGCCAAGCCATTACACAGATAATTTTTACTTTGACTCGCTCGTCAACGATCCGGGGAATGTCAAATATCTGGTTGATAAGTTTGGCTACGGTCGCATCATGATGGGCTCGGATTACCCGTTCTTATTACGAGAAGTGCCGCCTGGGGAAGTCATTGACCGTACGCTGGATGTTCCGGAGGAGCAAAGGCTGGCTATGCTCGGGGCAAACGCATTACGATTTTTAAACATTAAATAAACAAGGTGAGAGCTATGACAAATTCAAATGTTACGCCGGAACAAAGATTGCAAGAACTTGGTTTTAAACTGCCTGACCCGCGTAAAGCGGTTGGGAACTATGTAGGCTGCGTGCGCACAGGAAACTTGATTTTTACGGCTGGACAAGGAACGAATGAATATCGCGGAAAGCTCGGCGAAGATGTGACCATTGAGGTAGGCTACGCGGCAGCAAGACAGTGTATGCTCAATCTGCTCACTGTCGTTAAGCAAGAAGTTGGGGACCTGAGCAAAGTGAAGCGGATCGTCAAAATCTTGGGCTTTGTAAACAGCTCTCCTGATTTTACAGATCAACCGAAGGTGATGAACGGCGCATCCGATTTGCTTGTAGAGGTATTCGGGGAAAAAGGAAAGCATGGACGATCGGCTGTAGGAATGGCGCAGCTGCCGCTCAATAATGCAGTTGAAGTTGAAATGATTCTTGAAGTCGAGGAGTAGGAGGTTTCCAATGAGTCAGACGATACAAGGCAACCAGGTGAAAATCAGAGCCGCAAAGTTGTTTATTAATGGTGAATATGTAGACGCAATCTCCGGTGAGACGTTCGATACGATTGATCCTGCGACAAATTTAAAACTAACGACTGTGGCGAATGCAAACGAGCAGGATGTGAACTATGCGATTGATGTGGCTCATCGCACGTTCGAAAGCGGCGTCTGGAGCAAAATGGCGGTCGAAGAAAGAGCGAAAATTTTGTGCAGAATGTCCGATCTCATCCTGGAGAGAGTGGATGAATTGGCGATGGTGGAGACGCTTGACGTCGGTAAGCCGATTAAAGAAAGCCGAGGCTTTGACATCCCGCGAGCGGCTTGGAACATGCGTTTCTTTGCCGAAATGGCCAAATACATGGTGCATGAGCATTACGATATGAACAAGTACATGTCATATTCCAAATATGCGCCTGCAGGTGTAACAAGCCTTATCATTCCTTGGAACCTGCCGTTTATGCAAATGACATGGAAAGCTTCTGCGGCGCTCGCATCAGGAAACACCGTGATCGTGAAACCGGCTTCTTACACGCCGCTTAGCGCTGTTATGCTTGGCGAAATTGCGAATGAAGCAGGTCTGCCTCCCGGTGTTCTAAATATACTTACTGGTCCTGGCGGAACTGTCGGCACGGCGATGACCACTCATCCCCATGTGCGCCGTATTTCTTTTGTCGGAGAAACAACGACTGGAAAGACAGTAATGAAAAATGCAGCTTCTCAACTTATACCGGTATCGCTTGAACTCGGAGGGAAGTCAGCTAACATTGTGTTTGAGGACGCCGATTTGGATGAGGCGGTTAAAGGATCCATTGAAGCTATTTTCCGTAATCAAGGGGAAATTTGTTTAGCAGGTTCCAGATTATTAGTTCAAGAGAGTGTCTACGACAAGTTTCTGGAAAAATTCGTTGCTGCTGTTAAACAGATTAAAGTGGGTAATCCGCTTGATGAAGAGACGGACATGGGCGCGCTCGTATCGCGTGGTCATTTGAACACGGTTGATGAGTATGTACAGATCGGCCAAAGCGAAGGTGCTAAACTGGCTTATGGCGGTAAGAAAATTACTACCCTCGGAGATGGTAATTTCTACGAACCAACCGTATTTTACGATGTAGACAACAAAATGAGAGTGGCTCAAGAAGAAATTTTCGGTCCGGTCATTGTCATTATTCCGTTTAAAACAGAAGAAGAGGCGATTCAAATTGCCAATGATTCCATTTATGGATTAGCTGGAGTCGTATGGACGAATGATTTGAGACGCGCGCACCGCGTTGCCGATCAAGTGAAATCCGGTCTATTGTGGATTAATTGCTGGTATGTTCGCGATTTGCGCACTCCTTTTGGGGGAGCAAAAGATAGTGGGATCGGTCGTGAAGGCGGGCGTCATAGCTTCGAGTTTTATACGGAAGCTAAGACCGTTACCATGAAGCTATAGAAAGAGATTCGACGTCTCACAAAACGTGGAGGAGGAAGAGAAGTTGGATTTGGTGAAGATTACACGATTTGCTGATTACTTAGAAAAGGCTGTAAAAATTGGACACGGGGTATCACCGTTGACGTCCTTGGACTCAAACTTTACCGTCGAAGAAGCATACAACGTTCAATTGAAAACAATCGAACGGAAAGTGGCGGACGGCGCTAAAATCGTAGGCAAGAAAATTGGGCTTACTTCACTGGCTATGCAAAAGTTATTGGGTGTTGATCAACCGGATTATGGTCATTTGTTAGATGATATGGCAGTCGAAAATAACGGAGAAATTTCGTTTGCACGCGTTCTTCAGCCAAAAGCGGAAGCTGAAATCGCTTTCATCCTGAAGCGCGACTTGGTAGGTCCGCGGGTAACTGCGCATGATGTCCTTATGGCAACCGATTATGTGCTGCCGGCCTTGGAAATTGTAGACAGCCGCATTGCGGACTGGAAAATCAAGCTTGAGGATACGGTTGCCGATAACGCATCTTCCGGTTTATATGTACTCGGAGGGCGTCCAGTCAAGCCGGATCAAATTGATCTCGTCATGGCGGGTATGGCTTTCTATAAAAACGGAGAGTTGATCAATACCGGTGTTGGCGCTGCGGCGCTAGGCAATCCGGCAACTTGTGTAGCCTGGCTTGCTAATAAATTGTTTGAATTCGGCATTACGTTAAAAGCCGGAGAAGTTATCCTTTCCGGAGCGCTGTCTGCGGCTGCCAATGCGGCTCCTGGTGATTATTTCAGCGCACGTATTGCCCATCTGGGGGAAGTTGGCGTCAGGTTTACATCTTAACTGTATAATTTGGAGGAGAGTAGAATGTCTAAAATAAAGGTAGCTATTCTGGGCTCTGGGAACATCGGCACCGACTTGATGATGAAGATAAGCCGATCAGATGTGCTTGAATTAACTTCAATGATCGGGATTGACGCCGAATCGGAAGGACTTCGCCGTGCAAAAAATCACGGATTTGAAGTGTTCGCCGGAGGACTGAAGCAATTTTTGGAGCAAACCCCGGAGCTTGCCGATATCGTGTTTGACGCTACGTCTGCCAAAGCTCATATTCGACATGCCAAGGCACTCCGGGAAGCAGGGAAAATAGCGATTGATCTAACACCGGCGGCAGTTGGACCTTACGTTGTTCCGAGTGTTAATCTTGGCGCTCATATGAGTGCATCAAATATTAACTTGATTACTTGTGGTGGACAAGCGACGATTCCGATTGTTCATGCGATTAATAAGGTCAGCCCAGTGAGCTACGCCGAAATTGTCGCCACCATCTCAAGTAAAAGCGCTGGACCGGGAACTCGCGCGAATATTGATGAGTTTACGGAAACGACTTCCCACGGTATTGAAAGCATTGGCGGAGCGAAAAAAGGAAAAGCGATTATTATCATGAATCCTGCTGAACCACCGATTTTGATGAGAGATACGGTATATGCTTTGGTAGACCCGGATCATCTCGATGAAGAGGACATTGTGAAGTCAATCGACCAGACAGTTGCCTACATACAATCGTATGTGCCAGGGTATCGACTTCGCACGGAACCTATTTTTGACAAAAACAGAGTAACGGTGTTCCTAGAAGTAGAAGGAGCTGGCGATTACCTCCCTAAATACTCGGGTAATTTGGATATTATGACAGCTACAGCAGTAAAAGTGGCTGAGGAATTTGCCAAATCCCGCATCGCAGAGACAGCATAAACAAGAAAGGAGAAGGAGACAGATGAGTGTAAACCGCGATATTCTTATTACGGAAGTAGCGCTTCGTGACGGCAGCCATGCGATCAACCATCAATACACCGTGGAGCAAGTGGTCAATGTAGCCCGCGCACTTGATGAAGCGAACGTTCCTTACATCGAAGTGACGCACGGGGATGGGCTTGCCGGTTCATCTTTGCAATATGGATTATCCCGAACGGATGAAATGGAACTGATTGAAGCAGCCGTTTCCGTTTGCAAACAAGCCAAAATTGCTGTATTGCTTTTACCGGGAATCGGTACGATCAAACATTTAAATGCCGCTGCAAAGCTAGGTGTAGGCATGGCGCGCATTGGAACCCATGTAACGGAGGCTGACGTTTCTGCGCAGCACATTGCTCGCTCAAAGGAACTAGGGCTTGAGACGATCGGATTTTTGATGATGTCCCACATGGCATCTCCGAATAAAATTGTGGAGCAAGCGAAATTGATGGAGAGCTATGGCGCAGATGCCGTGTATATCTTTGATTCAGCAGGTGCGATGCTGCCCAAAGAAGTTGCGGAGCGAATTCGAGCTCTGAAGCAAAGCGTCGGTATTGATGTAGGATTTCATGGTCACAACAATTTATCCTTGGCTATGGCCAATACGCTTGCCGCTATTGAGGAAGGTGCCACACGGATTGACGGCAGCGTACGCTGCTTAGGCGCAGGTGCAGGCAACACGCAAACCGAGGTCTTAATCGCCGTGTTGGAGCGAATGGGCATTTGCACTGGTGTGGATTTGTACAAAATGATGGATTTGGCAGAAGATATCGTAGCGCCTATTCTTGAGGTGCCTCAAGAAATCACTAAAAACAGCCTGGTTCTCGGCTATGCCGGCGTCTACTCCAGCTTCCGTTTGCATGCGGAACGTGCAGCGAAAAAGTTCGGAATTGATTCCCGCGATATCCTAATCGAACTTGGAAAGCGCAAAGTTGTTGGTGGGCAAGAGGATATGATCATCGACATTGCTGCAGAAATCTCTAAGCGTAACTCTCGAGGGGGGAACCAGTTTGCTTTCTGATCAAATTAACAGAACTCTAGCCGAAAAGCTTATAGATGCTGAAGTAAATAAGCATGAAGTCATCAAGCTGACGGCCGAATATCCTGAACTGTCCATAGAGGATGGCTACCGTATCCAAGATGAAATCGTTGCAATTAAGGCCGAGCAAGGGTATCAAGTTTTTGCAATGAAGATGGGTTTTACCAGCATGGCCAAAATGAAGCAAATGAATGTAGACGAGCCGATTTACGGCTACATTTTTGATTATATGGCTGTCGATCGCGGAGAGCTTTCGCTAAGTGAATTGATACATCCGAAAGTAGAAGCGGAAATTGCTTTTATTCTTGGCAAGGATATCGAGGGACCTGGAATTACAGGAGCACAGGTGTTGGCGGCTACAGATTATGTCGTTCCTGCATTAGAAATCATTGATAGCAGATATCAAAATTTCCAATTCACTTTGCCGGATGTGATTGCCGATAACACCTCTTCCTCACGTGTATTCGTTGGTTCCACGATGAGAAATCCGCTTGAATTGGATCTGGACTTGGTCGGGGTCACCCTTTCTATTAACGGAGAAATGAAAGATTTGGGCGCAGGAGCTGCGGTCCTCGGACATCCGGCTAATTCGGTAGCTATGCTGGCTAATATGCTTGCCCGCAGAGGTCGTAAGCTGAAAGCAGGCCAATTAATTCTAACTGGCGGAATTACTGGAGCACACCAGCTGTATGAGGGCGATGTTGTCTCCGCAAAATGGGATGGCCTTGGTTCGATTGATTTTACTGTTAAAGCTTAATTGTTTGAATCTAAAAGGCCCAGAACCGGTTTACGGTTTCTGGGCTATTTAGGTTATGGTCCGATTATAAATAAAGTCCTGTGACGTAGACAGAAGTGATCGTTGTTGCGACTTCTTCAACAGAACCATGATGTTCGTTCCGGACAATTTCCCATAGGTACATTTCATTCGTAAAATACCAGCCTCGTGCCACAATCTCATGATTTAATTCGGATCTAGCTAACCCATTTTGTTGGGAATAGGCAATGTCCGTGGAAATACGCCCAATAAATTTTTCACGAATCGTTTTCCATTTATCCGAGACTAACGAAGAAACCCCGATTGCTTGTTCAAAGACTTGCATCATATCCCGCTCGGCTTCCGCCATTTTTAGAAAAGCATAGGCCTGTTTGTTAATAATTTCCATGGCTTCTTGTTTCGATTTGGGCAGGAAGGAGACTTCAGCAATGTCAAAAAATCGCTCCATGACATCCTCCAACAAGACAATCAAAAGATCTTCTTTTCCTCCAAAATGAACATAGGCCGTTCCGTATCCGATACCCGCTTTGTTAATCATTTGCGAGATCGTTGCTTTTTGAAAACCTTCTTGAAGAAAGACTTCCCTAGCGGCTTCTAAAAGCTTCTTCCGTGTATTCAGCGATCGTAAATGTCTTTTATCCTCTATATTGCGGTTTTCCATTCTTATTCCCCCATTATTCATTATCTCTAGCATATATGTTTTTTTATACAAAGGAAAGGGAAGCCATAAGGTATTCATGTAAATAATTAGCATAAAAATAATATTGACATCGTGTCATATTTAGAGTGATAATAATATTGACACTACGTCATATTCATTCAAGAAAGCGCTTCATCATTCATTTTATAAGAGAGAGGATGATCTTGATGCATTTGAAAAACTTTGAAGGAACTTTAAAATATGCAAAAGAATTGGATAAGGAAGATTCTCTGGCACAGTTTCGAGAAGAGTTTTATTTAAAGCCAGGCTCCATTTATATGGATGGGAACTCATTAGGACTACTTTCGAAAAGAGCGGAAAGGACTCTCTTGGAATCTTTAGAGGATTGGAAAGAATATGGAATCGACGGCTGGACAGAGGGAAAACATCCGTGGTTCTTTATGGCAGAGAATCTAGGCAAAAAGCTTGCTCCGTTAGTAGGAGGCTCAGCAGAAGAAGTCATTGTAACAGGCTCTACAACCGTTAATCTGCATCAGCTTGTATCTACGTTCTATCATCCAGAAGGCTTACGCACAAAAATTTTAGCGGATGAACTCACATTTCCATCCGATATTTATGCTCTACAAAGCCAGTTACGGATACATGGAAATAACCCCGATACACATCTGATTCGTGTGAAAAGCCGCGACGGACGCTTTTTAGAAGAAGATGACATTATCGAAGCCATGGATGAGACAGTCGCTTTGATCGTTTTGCCCACCGTACTTTATCGCAGCGGTCAAATATTGGATATTAAACGACTAACCGCTGAAGCACACCGTAGAGGGATATTAATCGGGTTTGACGCTTGTCACTCGGCAGGTTCGATTCCACATTATTTTAGCGAATGGGGTGTTGATTTTGCGTTTTGGTGTAATTATAAACATTTGAACGGAGGACCAGGTGGTGTCGGAGGCTTGTTTGTGAATCGAAAGCATTTTGGAAGAATGCCCGGACTCGCCGGTTGGTTTAGTTCTGCTAAAGAGAAACAATTCGATATGGAGCATACGTTAACTCCTGCTCTGTCCGCGGGAGCTTTCCAAATAGGAACACCTCATGTGCTTAGCGTTGCCCCTTTGATTGGGTCATTGGAAATTTTTGCGGAAGCAGGTATAGAAAATATTCGCCAAAAATCTCTTAAAATCAATCAATATTTAATGAAATTAATTGAGAGTGAATTAGGGGATATGGGATTTTTCATCGGGACGCCAAGAGAGGATGCACGACGCGGCGGGCATGTAAGCCTTGAGCATAACGAAGCGGCACGAATTTGTAAATCGTTGAAGGAAAATGGCATCATTCCGGATTTTCGGGCGCCTAACATCATTCGACTTGCACCTGTTGCTCTTTATACGTCCTACGAGGAAGTTTGGGAAGTGGTTCAAACCCTTAAAAAGATTATGACTGAAAAGCAATATGAGAAATTTAAAAATGAACGTGAAGTAGTGGCATAAAGCAAAAAGTCGGGGAGGGGCTTTTCCCTCTGAGGGCATCGATCAAGCAATGTTTGGACAAAGCAAAGCCTGATGGTTAGAGAAGGGGATGAAAGACATGGAAATTAAAAATAGCGGTGAGGGATTAAAACGGGAGTTATCATCAAGCCGGCTCTCGATGATCGCAATGGGGATGGCCATTGGGACGGGATTATTCCTTGGAAGCGGACTAGCCATTGGCACTGCTGGACCAAGTGTATTGCTGAGCTATACACTTGGTGCGTTAGTCGTTTTATTATTAATGGGTTGCTTGGCAGAAATGACGGTCGCCCATCCAACTTCAGGATCTTTTGGAACGATTGCGGATCTCTATCTTCATCCCATGGTAGGCTTTCTTGTTCGGTACTCTTATTGGATTGCTCAGGTTCTTGCGATCGGGGTTGAAATAAGTGCAATTGCAGTCTATATGAAATACTGGTATCCGGGAGTTCCAGGTATCACTTGGATCATTATATTTACTGCAGTGCTCATATATGTAAACGCTACCAGTGTTAATGCATTTGCATCATTTGAGTATTGGTTTTCCATGATCAAGGTTAGTGCAATTATTGGATTTATCCTTCTTGGTGCTTACGTTCTATTTGGGACTTCCAGCTATGAAAATGTGGGTGCTCATAACCTGATAGATCATAAAGGTTTCCTCCCATTTGGTTTTAAAGGAATGTGGATTGCCGTCTTTATTTCTCTTTTTAGCTTCATAGGTACTGAATTGGTCGCGGTTACTGCAGGTGAAGCCAAAGAGCCGGATGTAGCTGTTCCGAAAGCCTTAAAGGCTACTGTTTTCCGATTGTCTGCGTTTTATGTTGTAACTTTGGCGATCATGTTGATGATTGTTCCATGGCAATCGGCAGGAATTGAAAAAAGTCCATTTGTCAGAGTCATGGAGATCTTAAATATACCAGGCGCTTCTGGCATCATGAATTTTATCGTGTTAACAGCCGCTTTATCTTCTATGAATGGAATGCTGTATGCTTCCTCAAGAACGTTGTTTTCACTATCGCAAGAAAAGTTTGCGCCTGCCGTCATGGGGAAGCTATCTAAAAAAGGGGTTCCAACAACTGCGCTTATCGTTTCCACAATTGGAATTATTCTCGCAGCTGTTGTAAATGCGCTGCTGCCTGGATCTTCCTACGCATTTATGATGGGGATATCGATGTTTGGTTCACTTTTTACCTGGTTAATCATCTTCATTTCCCATTTGTTTTTCCGTAAGAAATGGGACAAACTGGGAGGTCGCAAATTGCCGGTAAGAATGATGGGTTTTCCATATTTGACGATATTGGGGGGACTTCTCTTACTGAGTTTAATTATCACAGCATGGTTTACCGATTTCAAAATCATGCTTCAATTCGGTATCCCTTGGCTGCTATTTTTATCACTTGCGTATTTTGTTATGAAAAAAAAGCAACATGTAAAGTAATTTTATGAAAACAGAAGGAGAGGGCTTTTTATGATAATTGGTATCCCTAAGGAGATTAAGAACAACGAAAACCGTGTCGCATTAACGCCAGCTGGAGTCGTTTCATTCGTAAGTGCCGGACATAAAGTATTTGTTGAGAATAACGCTGGTGCAGGCAGCGGTTTTACGAACGAAGATTACATCAATACCGGTGCAGAAATTATTGATAATTCGGCAGTGTTATGGGAAAAATCAGATATGATTATGAAAGTGAAAGAGCCGCTTCCGAGTGAGTATACCTATTTTCGTAAAGGCTTGATTCTATTCACTTACCTACATCTGGCCGCTGAACCGGCTTTGGCTCAGGCACTTAAAGAAAAAGGAGTTCTTGCCATTGCCTATGAAACTGTTTCGGTGAACCGCACTTTGCCTTTGCTTACGCCAATGAGTGAGGTTGCTGGGAGGATGGCCACACAAATCGGTGCGCAATTTTTACAAAAATCAAATGGGGGTAAAGGTATTCTCCTTGCAGGCGTCCCTGGTGTGAACCGTGGGAAAGTGACCATTATTGGCGGCGGTGTCGTGGGTACGCACGCAGCAAAATTGGCAATTGGAATCGGTGCTGATGTAACAATCATCGACTTAAGCGCTGATCGGCTGCGTCAATTGGATGATATATTTGGCAATCAAATTACAACATTGATGTCGAGTCCCTTCAATATCGCACAGTCAGTCGCTGAAGCAGATCTTTTAATTGGCGCGGTATTGATTCCTGGTGCAAAAGCACCAAAACTGGTATCGGAAGAAATTGTAAAGTTGATGAAGCCTGGTTCTGTTATCGTTGATGTTGCTATCGACCAAGGTGGAATCGTTGAGACGATCGATCACATCACAACACATGACAATCCGACCTATGTCAAGCATGGCGTCGTTCATTACGCTGTAGCCAACATGCCTGGTGCAGTTCCAAGAACTTCTACCATCGCTTTAACGAATGTCACTCTTCCGTATGCATTACAGATCGCAAACAAAGGTGTAAATAAAGCAATCTCTGACAACGAAGCGTTAAGACTTGGCGTAAATGTAGCAAATGGTGAAATTACATTTGAAGCAGTTGCCAAAGATCTAGGTTACGATTATGTAAAAGTAGAAGATGCTTTGAGCGAAATGGTTGAGTTATAGGGTTACCAATTTAGGTAATCGTTCGAGGAACCACGGCTTATTTAGCCGTGGTATTTTACATGAGGCCATCGTTCAGGGCGAAGAGAATCCGAGACATTTGCGGGCTCGCTCAGTGGATGACTTTCATAAAGCAGATGATCTGATTTGGCGGACATGATGTCATTGACATGATGTCATAATCGTAATATACTTATCTATGAAAGGGCTTACATAATGAATTTAACAGGAGGAAGAATGGAGATGGGTAATTTGGAGGCTGTTTATTGGCTTAAGAATGTTCGGTTGGAGAGTGGTTATACATATGAGAATGACGAGGTAGTGGGAACCGAAACCGAATTGGTTCACTTGCTTATCGAACATGGGAAAATCAGTAAGATTGCTTCGGCAAAAGAAGAACTGCAGAGTGGCGGAATACCAACGAAAGATGCTGGGAAACTGCTCTTGTTGCCTTCTTTTGTCGAAAAGCATTGCCATTTGGATAAAACGCTGTTAGGCGATTCTTGGCGTGCTCCTAAACCGGTCAAAAATTTGGTTGAGAGATTCGAGCTTGATAAAAAACTCTTTCCTACCTTGCCGACTACGACAGAGGAAAGGGCAAAGAATCTCATTGAGACCATACTTAAGGCTGGCTCCACCCATATTCGCACTCATGTTGATATCTATCCTGAGATTGGATTGAAACATTTGGAAGGGGTAAAGTCAGCATTGTCTTCCTTTGAAGGAAAGCTTAGCCATGAGATTGTTGCTTTTCCGCAGCATGGTTTGCTTCGCTCAGGATCCCAATCATTAATGCGGGAAGCACTGCGAAATGGTGCAAGCATAGTCGGTGGTGTAGATCCAGCAAATATTGATGGAGATATCGAAGCTTCCCTTCAGCAAATGATGGAGTTGGCAGTCGAGGCCGGTGCAGGAATTGATCTGCATTTACATGATCCCGGTCATCTTGGATTATTTACGATGAAGCGATTGGCGGCCCTTACAGTAGAAGCAGGTTGGCAGGGAAAAGTGGCAATCAGTCACGCGTTTGGACTTGGCGGTGTTACACAGAGGGAAGCGGAGGAAGCAGCTGCCATGCTTGCCGATGCTGGGATCACCATCATCACAGCTGTCCATATAGGCCCGTGGACTCTTCCTCCCGTCCCCCTTCTAGAGGAAAAAGGAGTGACCGTAGCGGTAGGGCATGACAACGTTTTTGATAGCTGGAGTCCTTTCGGGAACGGGGATATTTTGGAGCGTTTGTGCCGTTTGGCGCAAGTCAATCGCTGGAATAGTGAGTATCCTCTTTCCCAGTCCATCCGGTATATCACTGATGGGAAGACGTCATTAGATTCAACGGGCACGCGAGTATGGCCGCAGGTTGGGGATGAGGCGAACGTGGTGTTTGTAGAAGCAAGCTGTACTGCGGAGACAGTGGCGCGAAGAGCAAAACGTCGCGCGGTGATGTATAAAGGACAACTGGTTTCCGGCTCACTAGACTCATAGGGAGAGTGTAGGATTGATTTGATATTGGCACATGGTGTCTCATTATTATGTTCAGATGAAAGCGGTCTCATTTTTTTAAAAAGTAGGCAGACGCTTATTAATAGTCAGAAACATCAGCGCAGCGGAACAACCTATTCATGTATGTCTGTCAATTGGCACGTTATGCAAATTGGGGGGGCTTCGTTAAATGAAGGTTAATAAGATCGGGAAAGTAATTACGATTATCGCGTTAGTGTTGACCATGGCAGGTTGTGGCAATCCCAAAGAAAACAACCAACAAGTCGGTGAGTCCAAAAGCGGCAGTGAGTCCAAAGGCGGCGGTGAGTTAAGAGTAGCATTCAATGCTCAACCGCCTACGATGGATCCGCTCATGACCACAGCAGCAGCAACGAAATATGCAGGCAGACATATTTTTGAGTCCCTTATGACTTTAAATTCCAAATATCAACCGGAACCAATGTTGGCTGAATCCGTGGATAAGAGCGAAGATGGAAAAACGTATACATTTCATTTAAGAAAAGGAGTAAAATTTCATAACGGGAAAGAGATGACAGCGGAAGATGTAGTGGCTTCCATGAACCGATGGAAGCAGAAATCCGGAACGGCAAAAACGTTAGGTGATATTTCATTCGTAGCCAAAGATAACGATACCGTTCTGTTACAACTGAAAGCCCCTTCAACGCCTGCCCTGACTATACTGGCAACTCAGACACAATTTGCGGCGGTTATGCCTAAAGAAGTCATTGAAGCGGCAAAAGAGATAGGTGTGTCGGAGATTATCGGTACCGGACCTTTTAAGTTTGTAGAGTGGAAAAAGGATCAATATATTCATCTGACCAAATACAATGAGTATAAGGCCGTGAATGCTCCTGCTGACGGGTTGGCCGGTAAAAAAGAAGCTTTGGTGGGCGATTTATATTTTGACATTGTGACGAATGCTTCTACACGGGAGACGGGGCTTCAAACTGGACAATACGACATCGCTGCGGCTCTGCCGCATGACAGTTATGAACGGTTAAAGGGAACCTCCAATGTGAAAGTGATTACCGAAACCAATGTAGCGCTTTCTATATATTTTAATAAAAAACAAGGTATATTCACTGATCTTAAAGAGAGAAAGGCGGTTAATGCTGCGCTGGATGCGGATAAAATATTAATGGCTGCTTTCTCAAATAAAGAACTCTACAAGCTCAATTATCAGTATATGCCTCATGAATTCTGGGTTACGGAGGCAGGAAAGAAAGAGTATAACCAGAAGGATCCGGAAAAAGCAAAACGCTTTTTGCAAGAAGCCGGGTATCATGGTCAAGAGATCAGACTCGCGACAACTCAAGATTACCCTTATGTATACAATGCAGCAGTAGTCATTAAGGAGCAGCTGGAACAGGTTGGAATGAAGGTGAAACTTGATGTAAGTGATTTTGCATCATACTCAACAAAACGGGAAGATCCAACGAAATGGGACATGTTGGTTGTAAGTGATCTTTTCAGAGCGACTCCTGGTGAACTGGGAATTCTTCAACCCCAAAATTACGGATGGACGGATGATCCGAAAATCGCCTCTTCGCTTCAAGCCATCAATGCAGCCGCTTCCCCAGCAGAAATGAAAAAGTTATGGGATGAATTGCATGGATATATCTGGGATTACTTGCCAGGTGTTAAGTTGGCCGACTTTGCGTTCTTTGATGCTACTACTGATAAGGTACAAGGGTATAAACCTTTTGATGGAATGATTTTTTGGAATACGAAAGTTTTAAAATAACCTATACCGTACTTTACCTTCTCCACCTGTTGCTCTTAGGAGCAAGGGTGGAGAATTCAATAACACCCAGAAATGCTTCATCGAAAAGGAGGGTTGTTTTTTTGAAATTTTATATACTAAAGCGCTTACTCTCTCTCATCCCTGTATTATTTATCGTATCGATTATCGTGTTTTTAATCATCCATTTAACACCCGGCGATCCGGTTTCCGTTATGCTGGGGCAAGATGCGAGCAAGCAGCAAATTGATGAATTGCGTCAGTCGCTCGGCTTTAATCTTCCTTTATACCAACAGTATTTTAAATGGATCGGCGGTGTCTTTCAAGGGAATTTGGGGTTATCTTTCTTTCTGAAAGAACCGGTAACGAAAGCTATATTTGATCACTTGGGGCCAACCATTTCCCTTGCCGTTTTGGCAGAGATTTTAGCTATCATGATTGGCATTCCTATGGGGATCCTGGCAGCAAGAAAGAGAGGTTCAGCGGCGGATCAAACCTTCATGGGACTGTCGTTATTGGGGATTTCCATTCCGAGTTTTTTGCTTAGTTTATTCTTAATGTTACTATTCTCAGTTTACTTGAAATGGCTGCCGGTGGCCGGTTACCAACCGTTAAGCAGAGGATTGTGGACACATTTGCAATATCTGATCATGCCTGCGTTTGCATTAGGAACGATGAAGTCGGCATTAATTGCCCGCATGACCAGGTCTTCGATGTTAGAGGTACTAAATTCTGCTTTTATAAAAACAGCCCGGTCCAAAGGTGTAAAGGAACGCCATGTCGTTTATAAACATGCGTTGCGAAATGCTTTTCTTCCGATACTGACCGTCATTGGCCAAACATTCGGGGGGTTGATTGCAGGCGCTGCCGTGATTGAAACAATTTTTAATATCCCGGGAATCGGTCAACTGATTATCAATTCGGTTTTGCGACGCGATTATTCCGTGATCCAAGGAACAGTGTTATTCGTTACCTTTTCTTACATGTTTATTAACTTGGCCATAGACTTGTTATACGGAGTTATCGATCCGAGAGTAAGATTAAACCGAAAATAGAAGGGGGAGTGGTTATGGGAGCAATTCAACGAAGCCTCGATGGGAATACAAAGCTGCTTAGAATTAAGAACGACCTGAAAAAGCAGCAGCGGAATTTGTTGATCCGCCGCTTTTTCTCCAATAAATCAGTACTGATTGGAAGTATCATTATGATACTTTTAGTTATTCTTGTTTTTTTTGCCCCTCTCATTGCTCCAAAAGGTCCGTATGCGATGGAAGTTACCAATCGTCTGCAGGCTCCCAGTTCGGCACATCTGCTGGGAACGGATAATTTCGGTCGGGATTTGTTGGGTAGAATTGCTTATGGAGCACAGGTATCAATGGGAGTTGGCTTTTTCGTTGCCTTTCTTGCCTCTCTGTTGGGAATGATGATTGGATTGTATGCAAGTTATTACCGATCGCTAGACAGTCTGCTGATGAGAATCTGTGACGGATTAATGGCGATTCCCGGCATCTTGTTAGCTATAGCCCTGATGGCCGCTTTTGGGGCTAAGACGGAAAATGTCGTGCTTGCGCTAAGTATCGTTTTTACGCCACATATCGCTCGTGCTGTGCGGTCAGCCGCTTTAGTGGTGAGAGAACAGACTTATATTGAAGCGATGAAGGCATTGGGAGCCCCTTCTTGGCGAATCATCTGGCTACATATTGCACCCAATACGTTATCCCCGTTAATCGTGCAAGCCACGTTTATTTTTGCCGATGCCATTATTATTGAAGCGGCTCTCAGCTTTTTAGGAGCAGGGGTTCCGGCGCCGGCACCAAGTTGGGGCAATATTCTCTCCGATGGGAAAACGGTCATCTTTAATGCTTGGTGGTTGACGCTGTTTCCGGGTATTACGATTATATTGTCTGTACTTGGATTAAATCTGTTTGGGGACGGATTACGCGACTTATTGGATCCTCACACGAATCAAGCAAAAAAATAATTGGAAACGTACAAGGATAACCCTTTAAAAATATTATAGAAATATCAAGGGGGAACTTTATGGCAACACAGCACCTTTTGGAAGTTAAAGAACTCAGGACGCACTTTTATACGGAAAGAGGACAAGTAACTGCAGTAGACGGGATTACCTTACATGTTGAGGAAGGTGAGATTTTAGGGCTGGTTGGGGAATCCGGATGCGGGAAAAGTGTTACGTCCCAGTCCATTCTACGGTTGTTTGAAGAGAAACAAACGGTTAAATACGAAGGGGAAATCAACTTCAAAGGAAAAAATCTGTTACGGATATCCACCTCGGACATGCAAAACGTCAGAGGCAACGACATCTCGATGATATTTCAAGATCCATTGAGTTCGCTCAATCCGGTGTTCACGATTGGTTATCAAATTGCGGAATCCATCATGCTTCACCAGAAGGTATCAAAGAAGGAAGCGTACGATAAGGCTGTTGAGATGTTAAGACTGACCGGGATACCGGCACCTGAAAAGAGAGTGAACGAATATCCTCACGAGTTGTCCGGCGGAATGAGGCAACGTGTGATGATCGCGATGGCACTCGCTTGTCAGCCGAAATTATTAATTGCGGACGAACCTACGACCGCATTGGATGTCACCATCCAATCCCAGATCTTGGATTTAATGATGGAGTTAAACAAAAAACTGGATATGGGGATCATTTTAATTACCCATGACTTAGGCGTGGTAGCAGAAATTTGCAGTCGTGTGGCGGTCATGTATCTGGGACAAATCGTCGAGGAAGCGGATGTGAAAAGTCTTTTCGCTCATCCGCTTCATCCGTATACCCAAGGGTTAATGAAGTCAGTTCCACAATTGGATGGCGACCGCTCACAAAAACTGCATATTATTGAGGGGATGGTGCCATCCTTGTACAACATTCCTAAGGGCTGCCGATTTGCTTCCCGGTGCCCTTATGCAGACGCACTCTGCAGAGAAGAAATGCCTGAATTAACCCAACATCAAAGCAATCAAAAAGTCAGGTGTTGGCATTATTTAAAGATAGCCCAACGGGAGGATCGGTGCGATGTTAACAAAATTGACTGAACAAATCGACCCGATGCTTGTGGTCAAAGGATTAAAAAAGTATTTTCCTGTAAAAGGGGCATTGGGTCAGTCTACAGGGGAAGTCAAGGCAGTAAATAACGTATCCTTTCAATTGTATGAAGGGGAAACCTTCGGCTTAGTTGGTGAATCCGGGTGCGGAAAAAGTACCCTGGGACGAACGATATTAAGATTGACGGAGCCCACAAACGGGGAAGCGATCTATCAAAATAAAAATATCTTTCATTTATCCGGCATGGAACTGCGAAATATCAGGCAGGAGATGCAAATGGTGTTTCAGGATCCCTATTCTTCCTTAAATCCGAGAAAAAGAATTGGCTCGATGTTAGAAGAACCTTTGACTATTCACCAAATTGGCTTGAGACAAGAACGAACGGAACGGGTGATGGAGATCCTTCATAAAGTGGGACTTCAGCCCGATCATTATTATCGGTATCCACATGAATTTTCAGGCGGACAAAGACAACGAATAGGTCTGGCCAGAGCACTGGTGGTTAACCCGAAGTTGGTGATTTGCGATGAACCTGTATCTGCTCTTGACGTATCCATCCAGTCACAAATTATTAACTTATTTCAGCAATTGCAGGACGAATTGAAGCTGACATATTTGTTTGTTGCCCATGACCTAAGCGTTGTGCGCCATATTTCCGACCGAATTGGTGTCATGTATTTGGGGCAAATGGTGGAACAAGCACCGACCGACAGTTTATTTTCCTCACCGCTTCATCCGTACACCCAAGCATTGTTATCAGCGGTCCCCATTCCCAATCCAAACGTGAAAAAGGAACGAATTATTCTAAAAGGTGAAATTCCTTCACCGTTAAATCCGCCTAGAGGATGTATTTTTCATACCAGATGTCCGTTTGTAATGGATATCTGTAGAAAGGAAATTCCCTTAGAGAAAGAAATGTCCCGAAATCATTTTGTTTCTTGCCATTTACATTAAAATTATATATATGATGGTGGAGAATCGCAGGAAATCCCCGAGGCGTGCAATTGTCACGCCTCAGGGACAAGAGAAAGCGAACGGGTCATCCCCTCAAGTTTAATTGTTCATTTAACCCGCGGAAGGAGATTTTACTGATAAAGCCCACCCGTATATATAGCTGTAAGATTATGTGCAATTTGATGGACTGTAAAACCCAACTCATTCTTCACGATTTCCCAAAGATACATCTCGTTGGCAAAAAACCATCCTCTAGCTACAAGGTAATTATCTACATCTGTCCGCGCCAAGCCGTTTTTTTGAGAGTAAGCTATATCCTGTGCTATTTGATTAATAAAGCGTTCCCGGATTTCCTTCCATTTCCGGTTAACATCCTCTGATAACCGAATGGCTTCTTCGATTACCTGCATCATGGGCCGTTCCTCATTGGCCATTTCCAGAAACAGACCAGCTTGCTTTTCAATCATTTGATAAGCCTCTTGTCTTGATTCTGGCCTAAAAGGCAGTTCAGCTATCTCATAAAATCGGCCCATCACTTCTTCCATTAGTTGGATCAAAATTTCATCTTTCCCTTTAAAATGTACATAAGCTGTTCCGTACCCAGTATTTGCCTTTTTGATGATTTGAGAAATGGTAGTTTTTTGAAACCCGTATTCGATAAATATATCACGACCAGCAGCCAACAATTTTTCTCGCGTTTGAAGGGAGCGCAGCTTTCTTGTAGTCATATGATCACTTGGCATATCCATTTTTATTTCCTTTCTTTCCGATCATTCTTTTTATGATTTTATTATTGCATGAGGTGATATAAAAAGCTATAAAACTCATATCGATTTGTGGTCCTGATGTACGCTGGTGCGGCAATGAAGCCGGTCATTTAAGGAAATCGGAGTGGAGTGTGGTACCTGCTTCGGTGAGTAATATTTCAATAATTTGCTCTTGAGATACTTTCACATTTTTATGTCATTTTGTCTAATTGGAAGCTAATTTCATTAATTACTTTTCTTCGATATAGGCCTGGGGTAACGCCAGTAAACTTCTTAAATAACTTATGGAAATAAGGTAAGCTCTCATAACCGCAATTGTGGGCGATCATATCAATACCTAAGTCGGTAGTTAAAAGCAGCTCCTTTGCAGTTGAAATTCGCTTGGCATTCACATAGTCGGTGATGTTCATCCCGGTTAATTGTTTAAACACCCTAGATAAATGAGCGGCTGAGACTGAAGTGTGCTTAGCCAAATACGAAAGTCCAGCGATTTGTTCAGTGTGAAACTGATCTAAGTGTTGAAGTATGTTTAGTAACCAGGGGGGGCCGATATCGGACGCGGCCAGTTGATGATGGGATTCTTTTAATATCAAACGATTAATGCTGATGAGAAGGCTATTTAAATGTAGTTGAACTGCGTATCTAAAACCAGCTTCGTGTCGCTCTAATTCTTCATGCATTTGTTTGAGTTTTTCTTCGAGATGAGGGCGCATGGCTGCTGGAACAACAAGCTTATAGCTCTTATATTTTCGGGCTCGTTCAAAAACTTGCATATTCGTAAACGAATCACCTGCTGAATAATGTCCGATCAGTTGCGAATCAAAATAGACAGCAGTGGCGGTAATTGGAAATTCAGAATCTGGCAATGCCTGATGAACGGTATTTCCAGGAATGATGAAGAGGTCTCCTTCATTCATCTCATAGAGCATTTGGTTTAAGAAAAACGTACCTTTACCACTATAAATATAAACCAATTCAAAGCGATCATGAAGATGCTCTGGTAGTTCACGATTTGGTGTCTTTTTGTCCCTAAATACAATGTCAAATGGTAAGAGGTGGTCGTTAGTAAAGTTCTTTATAAGCGGTTTTTGCATGTTCCGAACCTCCCCAGATCATTTCACTTCGTTATTTTTCTTATTTACAGAATATCAAAATAGAGTATGTTTTTGCAAAGGTAAAGAATTAACAAATGCCATATTCTTGATACAATATTATTGAGCAGCACTAACCTTGAAGAAACTCAATTTATTCTATAAGTTCGGAAAATTTCATTAAAGGAGCCGGTCATCGATGGACGTCGTTTACCAATTTGAAGAAGTAGCGAGACTTCCCTTGCCTGGGGATAACTGCGCCGTTGCGATTCACCAATTGAACTCCGGTACCGTCATTCAGTATGAAGGCCAATTCCTCGTCTTGGATTATACGGTTATGGAAGGCCATCGATTTGCGGTCAAAACGATCGCTCCAGGCGAAGATCTACTTTCGTGGCATTTGCCTTTCGGCGTGGCGCTTAAGCCGATTCAGCCCGGCCACTATGTGATCAACGAAACAGTACGGGAAGCGCTCAGTGTGCGCCAGTTGACATTCGCGGTGCCGGCGGAACCTAATTTCGCTGATCAAGTTTCTCCTTATATCTTTGACGAGGAGAACTTCCGGCCGGCTCAGGCATCGCCAGTTTTTAATGATACGCGCACTTTCATGGGATATCGCCGCCATGAAGATCGCGGGGTTGGCACCCGGAACTACATCGTATTGCTTGGCACCACCTCGCAAACGGGGAGCTACGTGAATGAGCTTGCCACTCGTCTGCAAGGCGAATGGAAGAACGATTCGAATATAGACGGAATCGTTCCCGTCGCTCACACGGAGGGCGGCACAGAGAACCCGAATAATGTGGATTTGCTGCTGCGGACGCTCGCAGGTTTCATGGTCAACCCGAACGTCGGAGCAGTATTGGTTGTCGATTATGGCAATGAATCGGTCACGAACAAGATGGTGGAGGCTTATGCACGCGAGCATAGCTATCCGATCGATGAAGTGCTGCATAAGTTCGTGTCACTTACAGGTAGCTTTGAAGAGGAGCTGGTGAAAGGTGAAGCGATAGTGCGGGAATGGCTGTCAACGGTTAAAGCGATGCAACGTACGCCTGAATCCATCCGCCACTTGCGAATCGGATTGCAGTGCGGCGGTTCGGACGCATTTTCCGGGGTATCCGCGAATCCGCTGCTCGGTTGGGTTTCAGAACAATTGGTGCGTTACGGCGGTGCGGCTAGTCTAGCCGAAACTGATGAGTTGATTGGCGCGGAGCCCTATGTCCTGTCAAAAGTACGTAACGTGGAAACCGCGCGCAAATTTCTGGAACTAGTGAACCGATTTAAGGAGCGCACTTCCTGGCACGGCACCAGTGCGGAAGGTAACCCGTCAGGTGGCAACATGTATCGCGGCCTGTACAACATCTATCTCAAATCTATAGGCGCCGCTATGAAGAAAGATCCGACAACGCGGATCGATTATGCAACTGAGTACGGGGAGCTCATGAAAGATGGCGGCTACTATTTCATGGACAGCCCTGGCAATGACCTGGAGAGCATCGCCGGACAGGTAGCCGCCGGCTGCAACATGATCTTCTTTACAACGGGAAATGGTTCGATCACCAACTTTCCGTATGTGCCTACGGTCAAGGTGGTCACGACAACTCGCCGCTTCCAATTGCTTTCGAATGATATGGATGTGAACGCGGGGCAGTATCTGGAAGGCAAGTCGATGGATGAGCTGGGCCAAGAGGTATTCGAGTTGGCGATCCAAATTGCCTCTGGTCAGCAAAGCGTCGGCGAGAAGGCGGGCCATGCCCAAGTACAAATTTGGCGCAACTGGCAGCAGAACGATGCGAGTCGGCTGGATACGCTGCTTCACACTCCTGTACCGACAGGAGCTCCGATAGAAATTGAAGATAAGGCTGTAACGAGGAATAACTCGCTTCAATTTTCCTTTACTCGGCATCGCAATCGGCAGTCCAGTGACAATATCGGCTTGATCGTGCCGACCAGTCTTTGTGCCGGACAGGTAGCGGGTATGATCACACGGCGCTTGAACGAGCAAGGAGCAGGGAAGCCTGAGCTCTCGCGCTTTGTCACATTGGCGCACACGGAAGGCTGCGGCACCTCGGGGGGGCCAGCCGAATCACTGTTTGCCCGCACGATGATCGGCTATATTACTCATCCGATGGTGAAGCATTGTTTGCTGCTGGAGCATGGCTGTGAGAAAACGCATAACGACTACATGCGCCATCAGATGGATGTGATGGGTGTCGATGCGAGCCGTCTTGGTTATGCCAGCATCCAGCTCGACGGCGGAATTGCCAAGGTGAGCGAAAAGGTTGAGGCCTGGTTCGCCGATCGATTGGTTGCGGCCGATCCTGCGGAGAAGGTGACGGTCGGTCTGGAAGGGCTGCGCATCGGGATCGTAAGCGTTGGTGCCATTAACAAAGATGCCGGCGAGCAGCTGGGGCTACTAACCAAGATGATCGTCGGGGCCGGAGGCTTGGTTGTCGTTCCCGAGAACAGCGGATTGCTTGCCGAGGACGCGTTCAGTCAGCATCTATTTAGCACGTCTCAAGTTCGGCCGTCTATTTCCTATGGGGAACACGTCCGCCGAAACGGCTTCCATATTATGGAGACTCCAACAACGCATGGCGTGGAGACGATTACAGGACTCGCCGCCACGGGTGTGGAATTAATCATCGCGCTGATCGGTGATCGTCCGATGCAGACGCATCCTTTCGTCCCAATGCTGCAAGTGACGTCGGAACAGGCTGATCTGCATAACCATAAGCAAGATGTCGATTTGGTACTCGAGGGCAACCCGGGCATATGGGTGAATCAAATTCTCGAACGCAGCAAAGAAATTCTGGAACATACTTATGTACCGCGTCTCTATCAACAAGGTAATATCGATTTTCAAATGACACGGGGCTTTTTGGGTGTGTCGTTATAATACAGACAATGTCAGAAAGCGAGGAACACTCCATGACAAACGCATTATTATCCAAAAGACCGCTTGGCAGTACTGGCCTACTCATATCACCGCTATGTTTTGGAGCCGCTCCGCTTGGGGATATGCCGGAAACCTTTCAATACAGCACGTCGGAAGAACAAGCATTGGTGACGTTGCGCACCGCCTTCGAAAGCCCAATCAACTTTCTGGATACGGCTGCGGCTTACGGCGAAGGCGAGAGCGAACGGCGAATCGGTAAGGCCATTCATGCGAATGGTGGTCTTCCCGCAGGTTATGTGTTGGCCACCAAAGCCGACCGCGACCTTAAGACCGGTGACTTTAGCGGCGAACAGATTAAACGTTCCATCGAAGGAAGTCTCGAACGATTAGGCCTTGATCGTCTGCAATACGTTTACATCCACGATCCTGAACATACCACCTTCGAAAATGTGATGGGATCCGGCGGACCGTTAGAAGTACTGCAAAAGTTTCAAGAGCAGGGGGTCATTGATCACATCGGCATATCCGGCGGACCGATCGATATGCTCATTCGTTATGTCGAAACGGGAGCGTTTAGTAGCGTTGAAACCCACAATCGATATACGCTGCTCAATCGGGCTGCCGAACCTTTGCTTGATGTCGCGAGTCGTATGGGCATTGCGGTTATTAACGCCGCTCCTTATGGCAGCGGCATACTCGCTAAAGGTCCGGAAGCATACGCACGTTATGCCTATAGCGAAGCTCCGCCACTCTTATTGGAGAGAGCGCGTATGTTCGCCAAGGTTTGCTTGGAATACGATGTTCCGCTTGCCGCCGCCGCCCTTCAATTTTCGCTTCGCGACCCGCGAATCGCGAGTACGGTCGTCGGCATGAGTAAACCGGAACGGATAGCCCAAACGTTGGAACTCGCGAATTACCCGATTGCCTCTGAGCTATGGCCGGCGCTTGATGCCTTTGGCTATGATACGGATGATCCCGAAGAGAATCGATTTGCTTAGAGTACCGAGTAAGATAAGTTCAAGCAAAGGAGCTTCCGCCCATGATAATAGACGCCCATCAGCGGATCCATGGTGCTGTTCGAGAATGAAGGTAACGCCCGGCTGGTAACTACGGTTCCTAAGACGCAAATTACGCTAATGGGTATGGAGCGTATTATTCCTACTGGACCGATTTGGAAGTCATGGCAACGCTTCTGCCGCGTTCGGCGACAGGTCAGAAGCTGACGGTGTACATGTCAGGGATTACGGGTCCGCGAAGAGAACATGATGCCGATGGTCCTGAGGAAATGCACATGATTATCGTCGATAATGGACGTTCTTTGCAGCTGGGAGATCCCGAATTTCAAGAATTGCTGAATTGTATCCGCTTCGGCGCTTGCTTGAACGCTTGTCCGGTGTATCGTCATATCGGGGGCCATGCATACGGGGGCACGTACAGCGGCCCGATTGGCGCAGTATTGACTCCTGCGTTAAAGAAAAACGTGGCCGAGTGGGACGATGTTTGCGAATGCCTCCAGCTTATGCGGGGCTTGTTACGAAGCGTGCCCCGTCAAAATCCCTCTGCACGATATGCTTGTTTCTTTACGATGCCGTAAGGTGGAGAGCGGTCCTATTCCAAGATATCTTTGTATCATGAGTTTTATAAAGCGAAGCGGTAAGGTCGGTTAGGTTGATAAGTTGCACACTTCATTTATTTGGCGGCAGATAATGGAGGCGAAGGGAATGACCTTAATCCAGATCGAACATGTGAGTAAGAACTATGTGATGGGCGGGGAAACGATTCAGGTTTTGGATGATATTTCCCTGGAAATCGAACATGGCGAAATAAGGAATCGGAAGATCGGCTTCGTCTTCCAGAACTTTAACCTGCTGCCACGGCTTAATGCGTATCAGAATGTAGAGCTGCCGCTCATTTACCGAGGGATGAGCAGGAAAGAACGGGAGCCGCTTGTCATGAAGGCTTTGGAAGCGGGTTGTGCATTTTCGGGATGGGAAGTTGAGCGAGGTTGGGTAGGGTGAGGGCCGGGACTCCGATGGGGTTTCGGTTTTTTGTTTTTCTAATATGGCTCTGGAATTAAACGAACAATTGGAAAGGGAATTATAGGTTCGGCATGGAAAGAATAGGGGGGACATTGTGTTTCCCTACTTTTTAGACAGGAGGGAGCCCATTGATCAGCCTTATTCAGATTGCCTTTTCCAACTTTAAATTCCGCAGCTTGTTTTTTCGAATTTTGTTCCTGCTAATCCTGCTCGTGGTAATCACGGTTTTAGTTGTGGTTTTTTTTGCCAACCGATACAGCCAGAATGTCGTCAGAACCGAGGTTAAGCAATCCAGTTTTCAAATGCTGGAGCAGACGCGGCGTCTCATGGATACGCTGCTCAATGATGTCGATCAAATTACGGTTAGGCTGGCGCAGAACCGCGCATTTTCGGCAGCGATGGAATCGGGTGCTGAAGGGCCGTCTCAACCCGATACGGACCAAGTCCATAGCTATTTGCTGGATTCTTACATTACTTCACCATATATTGAATCGATCTATGTTTATTATGCGGCAAGCGACACGGTTCAAACCGCGCTGATCGGGCCGACCAAGTCGAAGAAATTTGATGATCCGGATTGGCTGCCCTACTATCACAGCATGACCCGTACAGAAGGTAAATGGTTTGTCCGTGAATATCCGGATGACAATAAAAATTTATCAGAGACCCAGGTTACGTTGATTCGTACCACACCTTGGGCAAGTTCACCAATACAAGGTGCCATTGTTGTCAATATGAATCAACAAGCGCTGTTTCAAATTCCTTCGTTCCGGCTCATGCGGCAAGGGGAAGAAATTTGGATGGTTAGTCCGGATGCTACTTTGGCTTTTAATAGCAATACGGGTCTCCAAGTGCCCAGTCAAGAATTTTCCGTTGTTCAGAACAAACTTGGCAGCGATATATCCGCCTTTACCGACCATTTCCGTGGCAGCGAGTTTTCATTTACCGCTGTATCTTCCCCTTATTCGGGGTGGAAATATGTCGACCTCATCCCAACAAGTTCCTTATACAAAAGCAGCAAAGAAATTCAGAGTTTCATGATGATCCTCATGGCTTTCAGTATTTTGGCAGCTGTACTTGTAGCTTTTTATATAACACTTCGGATTTACAGCCCTATTCATTCACTCGTGCAATTGGTTAATAACAAAAAAGGCGATTGGAGGTCTGCAGTTCCGGTCCGCGAACAGAGCGAACTGGCGATGCTGTTCTCGGCGTTCATATCGATGAAGGAGCAGGGCGCAGAAATGGAGATCCAGTTAAAAGATAATTGGCCGGTGCTGCAGCAGAGTTTTCTCCAGCAATTAATTCATGAACGGTCAAAACTTCATGAGGACCGCTTCGCCAAATTTGCCTATTATCAGCTGTCTGTGACGCGTTGCGGATTTTTTGTCATTGTGATCCGCATCGATGATTATCATGCTTATGTAAACAAATACGGAAGCTTTGACCAAAGCTTGATCCGTTATTTTATCGCTAAGCTCGCCGGTGAGCTTGGCGGCCACATGTATCGAAGCTACCCGCTGCACACGGAGAGCAGAGATGTCATACTCGTCTGCAATCCGGAGGAGAACATGTCTACGGAAGCTTTTTGCCAAGGAGCGCTCGAAACGGCCGAGCGGATGCGCGCTGCGATCCGGGAATATTTGCAATTGACCGTGAGCACTGGAATTGGCGAGCTGAAACTGCAGGCAGGCGATATCAGCGAGTCTTATCGTGAGGCCGTCGATGCTCTAGAAAGCCGGGCGTTCAAAGGCTACGGACTAATCGCGCCAAGCTGGCTCGTCCGGGAAAAGAAGCCAGGCGACCACCTGCTGATCCGCAAGCTGGCGGAATTGAAACGCGAGATCTTCCTGTTGTTTCGGGAAGAGCCTTCGAAGAGTTTCGAAGAAGAGTTGCAGAAGTTGGGTGATGCGGCTGAAGACGCAGAGGGGTTGCCGTTCGCTCTCATCCAGCATGCCTATTTTCAGATAATGGTCGAAGTGTTCCAGCGTTCCACCGAGCTCGGCCTACCGGCTCAAACCGATAATGAGTTGGCCATGCTGCAGGAAAAGCTAATGCGTTTGGAGACGGTTGAAGATGTTGTGCATGTCACACAGGATTATATCCGCCAGACAAACCTGCGGTTTCACGCAGAGAAGAAAAGCGAACCGGAGTCAGTAGTCAAGCAGATCCTGGACTACATTCAGGTTAATTTTGATAAGGAAATCTCACTCGGGGGCATCGCTGACCAACTACAGTTGGACCCGTCTTATGCCAGCCGCTTGTTCCGGCAGGAAATCAGCATCACCTTCATGGATTATGTCATCTCGCTGCGATTGGAGAAGGCCAAGGAGCTGCTGCAGATGAGCGAAAAGACGGTGAAGGATATCGGTGCCTCAGTGGGGTATGCCAACCAGCGCAGCTTTAACCGCATTTTTAAAAAGCACGAAGGCATGACGCCAGGTGAATTCAGAGACATTCATGCTCCCAAGAAACTCCATAGGGAGGAAATTTATTGATTTCTCCAAGCAAGTGAACGATATCAGAAAAGGTCCATAGCCTATAGGGACGCGGTTCTAAAGCCCAGGTTACATAGTTCGGAAATGGTCTCTTTACGTTAATTCGTCGTGTCACTATGATCGGTGTTGTAGATGCAGGTGTCTACAACACCATTTTTTCTCAAGGAGGAAGATTCCAATGAAGTGGGGTACTAGAAAAACGTCTACGATCTTGTTCACCACACTGGCTTTATTTGCAGGTGTTCTCAGCGGATGCAGCGATTCCACACCGCAAGCGCAGACCGGTGTGGATAACAAAGGGGGAGTAACCGAGGCAGCCAAGCCCTCAGAGCCGGCTAAGAAAGGTGAGTCGGTCATTTATCATCTTGGTGAAACGGTAAATCCTGAGCAGGTCACCAACTTTAACCCGTTTCTCGCCACCGGCAACTGGCAGCCTTTCTTCGATTACGTATTTGATCCTCTGTACTACTTCAATCCCGTCAAGGGACAGCTCGTTCCCCGATTGGCCGTAGGTGATGGAACCTGGTCAGATGACAACAAAACCTATACCGTTAAATTGAATATGAAGGCTAAATGGCAGGATGGCAAAGCTTTTACCGTCGACGATGTACTCTATTCCTTCCTTACTTTGAAAAATAATAAAGTGCTCGACCGCTATCAGCTATGGGGAGACGGCAGGCTGCAGGAAGTAACCGCACAAGGCAGCGATACCGTTGTTTTTAAACTGAGCAAGCAATTCCCATCCTTACCCTTCTATTTAACGACCGTCTATATCGCGCCAAAGCAGCAGTTTGAGAAAGAAGATCCGTCCCAATTCCTGAACAAAACGCCGATCGGCACAGGTCCATTCAAATTTAAAAGTATTAATGAAAGCGCTATAGTTTTGGATAAAAATGCGGATTATTTCCTTGGCGCTCCGAATATCGATCAATTGTTCGTGAACCGTTTTAATAACTCATCCACCCTCACGCTTGCTTTGGAAAAAGGCGACGTGCAAGGTTCGACTGGAACAGTCGCTATGCCAAGTGTACCGAAATTGTTGGAGAATCCGGTAAATAAATTGCAGGTGTACCCGGGATTGAATACGTTCTCTGTCATTATAAATAACGAAAAACCGGGGCTGACAGATGCCGCTGTGCGACGGGCCATCCAGTTAGCGCTCGACCGCAAATCGCTCATTGAAAAAGGAGAATCCAACGGCGTATTCCCGGCAAATCCGGGTTTCTTGTCCTCTGTTTTTGGTGAAATGGTTGATTCTAAGCTGGTCGATAGTCAAGCATATGCCTATAACGTCAATGAAGCTAATAAGTTATTGGAATCCGCAGGATATAAGAAAAATGCCAAGGGCATCTACGAAAAGGATGGTAAGCCGCTTTCCTTTACCTACCATATGGCTGCCAACGCACCGGCCCAAAATAAAGAAGGCGCCATGATTACCGACTGGCTGAAGAGTATCGGCATCGAAACATCGGTGAAGCTCGTGACCTGGCCAGAGCTGACTAAACTCTTGATGTCGGGAGATTATGACTTGCTGCAAAACGGCATTCAAACACCGCCGGATCCGCAAGCCATGCTGGAGATTTTCCACAGCAAAATGACGGCGCCGACCAAAACGAATGCGCCCGGTCTCAACTACATGCGTTTCCGTGACGCGGATGTCGATAAATGGCTGGACGAAGCTTCTTCCGCCGATACCGGCAAACGGAAAGAGCTCTACCAACAGGTTCAGAATCGAATCGCGGAAAAAGCGCCTTTAGCCGTCATGTATAACGTGGGCGGACACATTCCTTACCGTGTCGACCAGTTTACGAATTATAACGAGGATCTGCCGGTCACCTCCGCACTCTCGCTGCTGCAAATTAAGAAGAAGTAACCAAGCTAAGGGAAGGGGAGGCGCGCTGAATGCGTTACAATTCCGTATATCTTTTAAAAAGAATCGGCTTTGCCCTGATCACGTTATACGTTGCGGCAACGTTAAATTTCTTGCTCCCCCGTCTCATGGGGGGAGATCCTGCGAGCGCTCTTGCCTCGGAAAAGGCGCTGGGTTCGCAGGAGGTGGCTAACGCCCTTAAGACACAGTTCGGGCTGGATAACCCCAGCCTCTGGTATCAATACGTGAAGTACTTGAAGCAGCTGCTGCACGGCAACCTTGGCGTATCGTACGCCAACTTCCCTTCGCCCGTTGCCGATGTCATGCTGAAGGCGCTCCCCTGGACGTTAGGCACGGTCCTCACAGCCACGCTGCTCAGCTACCTGGTAGGATGGCTGATCGGGATCCGGGGAGCGTGGAAATCAGGCTCATTCTTTGACAACTCGACGCTGTTCACGGCTTTTTTCCTGAATTCAGTTCCTTTCTTTTGGATTGCGATCATCTTTATTATGATTTTTTCCTTCTATTTGGAATGGTTCCCGCTAGGGCAGGCAGTTGATCCTGCCTTTGACAGCTTTTCGGGGTGGGAAAAAGGGAAATCGATCTTGTATCACGCCTTTTTACCCGTATTCACATTAATTATCGCAACACTTGCCGGACATATCCTGGTGCTGCGTAACAATCTGATGCGGGTGCTGTCTGAAGATTATATGCTGCTGGCCAAGGCCAAAGGGATTCGCGCAAGCAGAAGGAAGTACATGTACGGAGCAAGGAACGCGCTACTTCCCTCCTTTACCGGACTCATGACTTCGCTTGGACACGTCATTGGGGGGGCGATCACGACGGAGATCGTCTTCTCCTACCCCGGCGTGGGGCTGGTCACTTTCAATGCGATTCTGAATCATGACTATCCGCTGATCCAAGGGGCATTCTTGTGTATTGCCATTTCGGTTATCGTCTGCAATTTGATCGCCGATCTCGTCTATCCGCTGATTGATCCCCGAGTGGCGCTCAATTAACCGGTCTAGGAGGCTAACATGCAAACCATGAAAAATGTACTGAAGGCAAGCTGGTCCGCTTTTCCGGGAACAAAAGGGAAGATGGGGCTCGTCATCTTATTGATCTTCACCGTTATTGCGCTGTTCGGTTCTTGGTTCGCCCCGTCCCCAAGAAACTTCATCGGCTTCGAATCCTGGCTGGCGCCGTCTTTCAGCCATTGGCTGGGCACGGACAGCTACGGCCAGGATGTTTTGAGCCAAATGATCTACGGCACGCGGACTTCATTCTGGGTCGGGATACTTGCTGGATTAATCACAACGGTGATTGGCGTAACCGTCGGCGTTGTTTCCGGATTTAAAGGGGGATGGATCGAGGAATCGCTGATGCGGATCGTTGACCTGTTTCTGATCATTCCTACACTTGCGCTGATGATTATTCTGGCGTCGTTTCTTCCATCGATGGGGACGCTCAGCACGATTGTCATTATTGGCTCTTTGAGCTGGCTCTACATGGGCCGAAGCATTCGCAGCCAGACGATGAGCGAGCGGCAAAGCGGGTATGTGGAAGCCGCACGGATGGTCGGCATGAAAGACACGGAAATTATGTTTCGTGAAATTCTGCCGAATATTGTACCGGTTATTCTGGCCAACCTGGTCTTGGTGACCACACAAGCTGTATTGGCGGAAGCGGGATTAAGCTTTCTCGGGCTTGGAGACCCCACAAATGTGAGCTGGGGGACCATTCTGGCGCTGGCTAACGCGAATAATGCCGTTTTGTTTCATGCCTGGTGGTGGATTCTGCCGCCAGGGCTGGCGATCGCTTTCTTCTGCTTCGGGTTCATTTTAATCGGCAACGGCATACTGGAGAAATATCGGGCGAACCGTGGTAATGCGGCCTTGTAGGACTGCAGGGCATGCGCTAATAGGAATCAGAAGGAGGAATCGTTTTGGCGGATTTGCTGCGGGTCCATAATCTAAGTATTGAATACGCTTCATCCCGTGGTGTCGTAAAAGCGGTAGACGAGGTCAGTTTCTCGATTGGCAAAGGGGAGATTTTCGGTCTTGCCGGTGAATCCGGCTGCGGAAAATCGACGACTGCCTTCGGCATATGTAGATTGCTGCGCCACCCGGCCAAAATTACAGGCGGCAGTGTGCAATTGGCCGGCACGGAGTTGATGGCGCTCAGCGACGAGGAATTTGACCGGCTGCGCTGGTCCAAGATGTCCATTGTCCTTCAGAGTGCCATGAACAATCTGAATCCGGTGCTCAAAATCCGCGACCAGCTGGCCGATACAATTCTGGCTCATGAGCCTGATGCGAGGAAGGAAGTCCATCAGAGAGCAGAACACTTGATGCGGCTCGTGGATCTTCCGGTTGACCGCTTGGACAGCTACCCGCATGAGTTGTCAGGCGGGATGCGGCAGCGGGTGGTGATCGCCATGGCGATGGCGCTTAAACCAAGCCTAGTGATCATGGACGAGCCGACGACCGCGCTTGATGTCGTTGTTCAAAACGGCATTATCCGAAAAATCATGGAGCTTCAAAAGGAGTTTGGCTTCTCCATCCTGTTTATTACGCATGATCTTCCCTTAATGCTGGAGATGTGCGATCGGATCGGCATTATGTATGCGGGCAAGCTGGTCGAGGTGACGGCAAGGGAACAGATATTGCACGAACCGCGCCACCCTTATACGCAGGGACTGCTCAACTCTTTCCCATCGTTGTCCGGTCCCAAACCAAGACTTGCCGGCATTCCCGGCCATACGCCGGATTTGATCCGGCCGCCTGCGGGCTGCCGTTTCTATCCGCGCTGCTCGCAAGCGGTCTCCCAGTGCCAAACTCTGCAACCAACGTTATTGCAGGATAAATGGGGGCAGATTGCCTGCCATCTTTATTCCGAGGAGGGATTATCCCGTGAGCAAGCCTCTGCTGCACGTGAATGAGCTCGGCAAGGTGTTCAGTACCCGCTCGATGTTTCGCAAGAAACAATTTCGTGCGGTTCATGATGTTAATTTTACGTTGGAAGCGGGTGAGGTGCTGGCGATTGTCGGCGAATCCGGAAGCGGCAAGAGCACAATCGCCCGCATGCTTACAAATTTGATTCCAGCCACTTCCGGGGACATTGTCTATAACGGGGAATCCTTGCGGGCAAGCAGGCAGCTGCGCCGAAAGCTGCCTACCTTTGTGCAAATGATCTTCCAGGACCCTTTTGCTGCCTTGAACCCGCATCATACCATCGGCTATATCATCGGCCGTCCGCTGCAGGTGCAGCACATTGCGGAAGGAGATCTTCAGCAGCGTGTGTTGGAGCTTCTGCAAAAGGTAGGTCTTACGCCAGCGGAGGATTTCATCGATAAGTACCCCTATCAATTATCGGGCGGGCAGAAGCAGCGCGTTGTCATTGCTAAGGTGCTTGGGCTCGCACCTAAGGTCATTGTCGCTGACGAGCCGACATCCATGCTGGATGTTTCCATCGGCGTCGATATTATGAATTTGCTGCTCGATTTGAAGGATAAGGAAAATCTGGCGCTGATACTGATCACTCATAATCTGGGCAGCGCTAGATATATGGCGGATCGCATCATGGTAATGTATGCAGGGCAGATGATGGAGTGCGGACCTGCCGAGGAGCTGATCCATAATCCACAGCATCCGTATACGAAGCTGCTGTTGTATTCGTCTCCCGATCCTTGGAGAGAGCAGTCGGAAGCCTTCGAAGTGATCGATCCGCAGGGAAAGGTTGCCTCCGGCACGGGCTGCAGCTTCCATCACCGCTGCCCTTACGCCACCGACACTTGTAGGACGAAGCCGGTTAAAATTGTGCAAATCGCAGACGGGCATCAAGTTCGATGTCATCTCTTTGGATAAGTGGAGGGAGTTAAAATGAAACGACCGAATGTAATTATTTTTTATTGCGATGATTTGGGATACGGTGATCTGGGATGCTATGGTTCTGATGCCATGAAAACGCCACATCTCGATCAGCTTGCCGGGGAAGGCATCCGGTTCACGAATTGGTACTCCAATTCGCCGGTCTGCTCGCCGTCCCGGGCGTCGCTGCTTACGGGCAAATATCCGGCGAGAGCGGGAATCAGCCACATTCTCGGTGGTAAAAGAGGAACGAAGGGGCTTCCGCTTGAGCAGACAACGCTGGCTGCAGCCTTGAAAGAACAAGGTTATGAAACGGCATTGTTCGGCAAGTGGCATTTGGGGGCATCGGCAGTGTATGGGCCCAATGCGCACGGCTTTGATCAATTTTATGGGTTTCGTGCAGGCTGCATTGATTATTACTCGCATATTTTTTACTGGGAGCAGGCCGGAGGCGTAAATCCCGTTCACGATTTGTGGCATAATGAGACGGAAATATGGGAGAACGGCGAGTACATGACGGAAATGATTACGAGAGAAGCGGCGGCTTATATTGACACTGCTTCGGAAGATCAGCCTTATTTCCTTTATGTGGCTTATAACGCCCCGCATTATCCGATGCACGCGCCGAAAGCATATATCGACCGGTTCCAGGATCTACCGCCGGATCGGAGAATTATGGCTGCGATGATTGCAGCTGTTGACGACGGGGTAGGGGAGATCGTCGAGGCGTTGAAGCGCAAAGGCGCATACGAGGACACCATTATTTTCTTCTCCAGCGATAACGGTCCGTCTACGGAAGCGCGCAATTGGCTGGACGGCACGGAGGATCATTATTACGGAGGCAGCGCAGGCCGATTCCGCGGTCATAAGGCTAGTCTGTTCGATGGCGGCATTCGAGAACCGGCTATTCTTAGCTATCCGGCAGGCCTGACTGACAGCCAAGGTCAAGTAAACGATGAGGTTTGTGCGATGATGGATATTTTTCCGACAATGCTGGAGTTGACGGGCTCCGGACTCGAAGGCTATCATCTGGACGGCAAAAGCTTATGCGCGACCCTTCGTGGAACCGCCCCTAGCCTTCACCGGCAGCTGTTCTGGGAGTACGGGGAACAATTGGCGGTTCGCGAAGGCAAGTGGAAGCTTGTGCTGAACGGCAAGCTTGACTTTAGCCGTACAGCAGCCGATCCTGTGCATCTATCCGATCTAGAGCAGGACAGCGGCGAACGTGTCAATCTTGCGAAGCAATTCCCTGACATCGCCCGAAGGCTAGAGGAAGATGTAAGACGGTGGTACCAATCTCTTTATGAGGAGGCGCAAATGCAATGAAAGCGATTGTGGTCATGTTTGATTCCCTGAACCGGCATATGCTGCCCCCTTACGGAGGGGATTGGACGCATGCCCCGAACTTTAGCCGGCTGGCGGAACAGAGTGTAACGTTTGATAATAATTGGGCGGGGAGTATGCCTTGTATGCCAGCCAGGCGCGACATGCTTACGGGCCGGTACAATTTCCTGCACCGGAGTTGGGGACCTCTGGAGCCTTTTGATGATTCGATGCCTGCGCTGCTCAGAGCGCATAAGGTATACTCGCATTTGGTAAGCGACCATTATCATTATTGGGAGCCGGGAGGTGCCACTTACCACAGCCAATATACGACATGGGATTTCGTTCGCGGGCAGGAAGGTGATCCCTGGAAGGGGGAAGTCGCAGATCCGGAAATCCCTCAGCACGTGGGAAACTTCGTTGGATACCGGAGCCATCTGTTCCGTCAGGATTGGATTAACCGCAAATACATGCAGGAAGAACAATTGCATCCGCAGACGGAGACCTTTGCCAGGGGGATCGAGTTCATTCGAACGAATCGCAACGAGGACAGGTGGCTGCTGCAAATCGAGGCATTTGACCCGCATGAGCCGTTCTTTGCACCTCAGAAGTATAAAGACATGTATCCACATGACTATACGGGCGAGCACTTTGACTGGCCGGGGTACCAGCCTGTTCAGGAAACGAGGGAGGAAGTCGAACACTGTAAATACGAGTACGCAGCTCTCCTCAGTATGTGCGACACCTACCTTGGCAAGGTGATGGATACGATGGATGAATACGATCTGTGGCAGGACACGATGCTGATCGTGACGACCGACCATGGTTTTCTGTTCGGCGAGCACGACTGGTGGGCCAAAAACATCATGCCCTTCTATAATGAAATCGCCCGGACGCCTCTCTTCGTTTGGGATCCTCGCGATAAGAGGAAAAACGAACGCTGCGACGGTTTAACGCAATTGATCGATTTGGCGCCGACTTTATTGGAGTTCTTCGGCGTGGATGTGCCCAAGGATGTGCTGGGCGTTCCTTTGCGACTAGCCTTTCAGGGAAGCGGGGCGCCGCAGCGCGAAGCTGTGTTGTTCGGTATTCATGGCGGGCATGTCAATTGCACGGATGGCAGGTATGTATATATGCGTGCACCGGTACGACCGGATAATACGCCGCTATTTAACTATACGTTAATGCCGACGCATATGACCTCGCTATTTAGTGTACAGGAGCTGCAGGAGATGGAGTTGGCAGATCCGTTTTCCTTTACGAAAGGGGTTCGAACGCTCAAAATCCCGGCTACTTCGTATATTCCTGCACACCGTTTTGGAACCTTGCTCTATGATTTGGCGACCGATCCGGAGCAAAAGCAGCCGATTCAGGATGCTGCCGTTGAAAAGCGGATGATCGACCATTTGATCCGAATCATGAACCTTCATCATGCTCCGCCTGAACAATTCGAAAGATTGGGCATTTAATCAAAGATTGTTCAGGTGATAGCTGTTCTGTCTAACAATGATGCGACCTCTGAAATAATTCTTCGTTAAACTAGCTGAGAACTATAGTTAAATATAAACGGCAGTCAAGGACTTCATTTTCGTCCATGGTTGCCGTTTTAAATTGAAAATCAAGGCAGCCGGACAGATGACCGGTTGCCTTTTCAACTAAGAGACAGATTAGTGCAATAAAACCGTAAATAATCCAAGAACCTTTTGTGGCTTAAATGGATATGGCGAATGACGCCACCGCTTCTTTACTATCCTTATAGCCGATGCGAACCGCTTTTGCTCGTATCCGCACAGCCCCGCCTCTCAGCGTAATCGGACCTGTGTACAGCTTCCAACGGGCGTCCGCCCCTTCATCGAGCGTGTAAGCGATAGAAGCGCCTTGAGTTGCGGAATGAAGCATGATCGCCGTAGGCTCTGCGTACGTTTCTTCGCTTGCCGGAGCCTTACCCGGCAATTGGCTGTTGATTGGAATAAATATCGGTTTGACAGTTTGCGGCTGAACCCCGTTCGGCCACATCGTCTTGACCATCTGTTCTTCCGGAATGTCGCCCCACACGTCGTACTTGTCGCACCACTCCCCAAGTTCCTTGCGAAGCCGCAGCAAGTGTTCACGATAGGACGGATCTTCGGCCAAATTGTTCAATTCGTACGGGTCATTTACGCAGTCATATAACTCCTCGGGAGGTCGCTTGGTTTGCAGCAGCGTCTGCAAATCGCCCTTCGCCTCGCCATCCAACTGCAGCCTCCACAGCTCTTGAAAAGCCGGGTGGTCGTGGCTGAATGGAATCCACTGCAAATAAGGCTGATCGGGATAATCGTTGCGAATGTATTTATATCGACTGTCTCGAACAGCGCGAACTTTATCATACGCTTCGTCGTAACGATCGCGGGTTGCATAAACATACGCTCTTGGTTCCGAATGGTTACCGATAAAAGGCTTGCCCTGCAAATGCAGCGGAATCGGTACGCCAGCGAGCGAGAGTGTCGTAGGGCCCAAATCGATCATGCTGACCAATTGATCGCTAACTTGACCTTGGCCGGCCTTGTCGGGCCATTTGACGATAAGCGGAACGCGGATTCCCGCGTCGTAAGTCCATCGCTTGGCGCGAGGCAAGCCTTCGCCATGGTCGCTCCAGAGGATCACGACCGTATTGTCTGCCAATCCGTCATCCTCAAGCTGCTGAAGCAGATTGCCTACATATTGATCGGCATCGGCCAAACGGTCGTAAAGCTTGGCAATCGACTCGCGCGTTTTTGGCGTATCCGGCAAATAAGGAGGAACGACCACCTGATTAGGGTCGGTAATAAGCGGCTTGTCCTCCTCTTTAATCCCCATATATTTCGCTATCGGGCTCTCGGCAAACATCAAGCTTTCGTGTGTGAACATATAGTTAAATACCGCGAAGAATGGCTGTCCGGGCTCGCGATTGCGCCAATGTGCCTTAAAGCCATCCTCATCCCATGCCGTAAGCGGGGATTGAAATTGGTAGTCAGTCTTCCAATTATTCGTGCAAAAGTAACCGCTCGCGCGCAGCATTTCCGGTATGAGCTTGACATGAGCAGGTGGAACTGCGAAATACGGTGTAGGCAGCTCAGGCGTATATTCGTTCGTATGCTCAGTCCGCATCTGATGCGTACCGATTGCAGTCTGATACATGCCTGTAATAACGGCGGAACGGCTTGGAGAGCATACGCCGGCCGTGCTGAACGCGTTCGTATATAGCGTTCCTTCCTGCGCCAATCTGTCCATGTGAGGCGTACGGGCTACAGGATCCCCGTAGCACCCCATTCTTGGACTGGAATCCTCAAGCGTAATCCACAATATGTTTGGTCTTTCTTTCATTTGGTTCATTGAGCAATCCCCCTATGTGTGCCGCGTGCTTTGATTTCCTGCACCATGCTGGAGAATGTTTTGTTATCCAGTTTGTAGAAGGAGAGAATGACAATACCGATAGCAGCGGCTGTAATTGGAATAACCGTCATCATGACCAGAATGCCATGAAGCGCGGTCGGTGTTTGTACTGCATTTGGCACATACCCGAACCACGACAGTAAATCGCCTGATACTTTGGACCCTATAGCAGCTGCGGCAAGCTGAGCAAAAATAAAGGAAGAATATACGGTTCCTTCGGAACGAACCCCGCTTTTCCATTCTCCATACTCAATCGTGTCCGGAATCATCGACCAAAGCAGCGGTGCCGATAACCCCATACCTGCGAAGCTGATCGCACCGAATATAAACACTTGGGCAAGATTGTCATGGAACATATAGAAGCAGGTCATTCCGATGATGACAATAAGCTGGCTCAAAATACCAACATTGCGTTTCCCCATTTTTCTCACAAATATTGGGTTAAGAAGAACGAACAAAATCAAGCTGGAAAAGCCTATCAAAGAGTATAAGGAAAATAAAGCGGGCTTTCCGAAATTATATTTAAAGAAATAAACGGCAACGCTCGACATCGTCGTTTGGGCGGTCATGCTTAACAGGATAAAGCCTAGCAATATGATTAAATATTTATTTCTAGTAAGCGCTTTCAACGTCGTTCCGACAGGAACCTTTTTTGGTGCTGCGTTTGAACTTATCGAAGTTGCGCTATCCGAAACTTGCTGCGTTCTTTCTCTCGTTCCGAAAAATGTAATCAACATAGCGATGACCAGAATGCAAGCGAAGACGGAAAAAACGATTCTGAAACCGACTGCTTCCGAGGCGAACTTATGAACAAGCGGCAGTGTGGCAACCCCAACAATAAGCCCTCCGAACTGCCCCAGAAATACTTTAATTGAAGAAATTCGGGAGCGTTCAAAGTAATTGTTAGACATGTTGGCCAGCATAGAGCTGTAAGGAACGTTAACAACCGCATAAGCGAGATTAAATAATAGATATGTGATGTATGCGTATACAAGCTTACCAGAACCATCCAAATCCGGCACAGAGAAGGTGAGCACGCCAATGATCGCGAGAGGTACGCTGCCGAATAATAAATAAGGCCTGAATTTGCCCCACCGGCTTCGGCTACGATCAATAATGATGCCCATAAACGGGTTCACAACCAAATTGATGAGTTTGACTAAAAAAATCAGTGTTCCTGCAGCTGCAGTCGTCAGTCCGGCAACGTCCGTATAAAAGTAAAGTAAATAAGTTGAAATTGCACCAAAGAACAGATTTAACCCCATGTTGCCGCTGCCATAACTGAAAATTTGACTTAACCGAACCTTCGGCACTTGATCAGTATTCATATTGTGACACCCTTTCTAGTCATAAGTTATGAAGCTCCTTAACTGCGCCAACTAATTGATGTATTATCCATACATTGAAATACCTCCTGTATAAACTATCGCGAAATCGCTTACAGCAGCGTTTGACAATAGCGTCAGAATGTTTACTTTGTGTAATTGGAGTTTACACTATGTAAATGCGAATCGTCAACAGGCTGTTTTTACGTTATATTAAGATCATCAACGTAACTCGATGCACGAGTGTTTACAAAGGGAGAACGAGAATGGAACCTAGATGGAAGCAGCATGCCGATCAATTTCGCGTCAAAATAAAAGAAGAGATTCTCGAAGCTACGAAAGAGCTCATTCTGGAAAAAGGTATCACCGGGGTGACGATCATGGATATTTCCAAAAAAGTCGGCGTCAGCCGCGTCACTTTTTATAAGTATTACAATTCCATTCACGAAATCACATTCGATATTCAGATTCAAATATTGTCTGAGATGAACGAGCAGAGCTTAACAAATGAATCGAAGGGGAAAACGGGCGCAGAGCGATTCGAGGATCTGTTGTCTATATTTGCCAGAGGCTTTAAAACGCATCGGGACAATATACGATTTCTTGCGATTTTCGATCATGCTTATGAAAAACAGTATCCAAGCCCGGAGTTGAAGCAAAAATATAAGGAGAAGATCGCGCTGCTCAAATTACCGTTTATCCAGGTTCTGCAGTCCGGTCTGGAAGACGGCTCGCTCAAAGCAAACCAACCTGCCGAACGCTTGGCGCTTATGATTTCACAAGCCTTGATTGGGCTGATGCAGCGTTTGGCGACAAGAAATAATTTATTCATCGACAACGACGATGACAACGCCGACGAAGATGCGATGATTTTGGATGATTTTATTTTGATGGTGATGAAATCAATGACCCGATGAGCCGCTCCTAAAGAGCGGCTTCAGCTTAATTTGACCGATACTGCTTCGGCGTCACGCCCGTATGCTTTCTGAACACTTTAATAAAGTGAGCTTGATCGTAAAAGCTCAGGCGCGATGCAATGGACGAGACCGTATCGTTCGTCATATTCAGCAGCTTTTTCGCTTCTTCAACTCGCTCTTGCTGTATATAGTTCATAAGCGTTAGTCCTGTTTGTTTCTTAAACAATTGCATCAAATAGTTGCCATTCAGCCCTGTCAGCTTCGAAAGCTTATCCACTGTAATGTCTTCGTACAAATGTTCATAAATGTATTTCCGGCATTCCCTTATTGGTTTGGATCCCCTACTATTGCGGCCTTGCGCAACCCGTTCCGTGAAATCCATAAGCGCATTGACCATGACGGCTTCCACGGCTCTTGCATCATGAAGCTCTTCGATTTGCTGAATATACAGATCGCTCAGTGTGTAAGCTGTTTCCTCGAATAACCCGCCATCCAAGGCGGCCCTCATCGCAATCGCAACGCCACAAATAGCCAAATTTTTGTTGTTGCGGATTTGGCTTCGCTTGGCTAGTACCCCCGCCTCGCTGTAAGAGAAATTAATCACTTGCTTCATGAGTTCCTTTTTATCGCCATTCCGAATCAAATTGAAAAATTGCTTTTCGGCTTCCATGCTTTGATGAAACATTGAAAACTCCCGCTGTGTCGAAATCGTAAGCTCTACATTGTTCTTGAACGTTGATGGCAGAGCATATTGATACCCATATTGCAACACATCCGTTATCTCCAGAGCCTCCTGATTGACCAAGGAATGCGCAAGGACGCCGATATGAAGCAAACGCAGCTGATTTACGGCGGGCAGGCTGCTCAAGTATGCCTTCCAACGCGGCAGATCCCGATAAGGGATCTGGAAGTCATTCATTTGGTTAACAATTTGCTCGTCGTTCGGCATTTGCTGGATCGAAGGACCGATCACGATGCATGCATGCCGCTTACCGTTGCGTTTCACCGGGAGCACGATAAATTGCTCCCAGAAATTCGTTGTGCGAATAACTGGGTATTCCATCTCCTGTTCGATCAGAGGACGAACTAGAGCCTCGGGTTCTGAAATGAAAGGACTATATTGAAAGCCGGTCCCCCATATAGCCTCTATGGGCGAGTGTTCATCAACGTTATAAAAGATCGGAAGTTGAATGCTTTCGTAAAGCATTTTGCAAACATAGGCTAGATCAGGTTGATTTGGATTTGTGAATATCAACGGGCACCTCAGCTGCGTACAATTTTTCTGAGTATTATACCATAAAAGAAAGCGCATGCATGAAATAATGAAACCTGTATGGATTTCACTATTACGAGGGGGATTTATATCCATGAAACGCGATATTCAAGCTCTAATTGCTCAGATGACTTTGGAAGAAAAAGCTGGCATGTGCTCCGGTTCTGATTTTTGGCGTTTAAAAGGCGTAGAACGCTTGGGGATTCCGCGTATAATGGTGACGGACGGACCGCACGGTCTGCGCAAGCAGCAAGGTGAATCCGACCATTTGGGCGTTTTCGATAGCGTTCCGGCAACTTGCTTTCCATCTGCAGCCGGTATGGCGAGCTCATGGGATCGCGAACTGATCGGCAAGGTCGGCGTGGCGCTCGGCGAAGAGTGTCAGGCTGAAGATGTTGCCGTCCTGCTCGGACCAGGTGCAAACATTAAACGCTCTCCGCTGTGCGGACGCAATTTCGAATATTTCTCGGAAGACCCGTATCTGTCCTCTGAAATTGCTGCTAGCCATATTAACGGCGTGCAAAGCCAAGGGGTCGGCACATCGCTAAAGCACTTTGCGGTTAACAACCAGGAGCATCGCCGTATGGGCATTGATGCCGTCGTCGACGAGCGCACGCTGCGTGAAATTTATTTGGCAAGCTTCGAGGGCGCGGTGAAAAAAGGGCAGCCATGGACGGTCATGAGCGCGTACAACAAAGTGAATGGGACGTATGCTTCCGAGAATGAATATTTGCTTTCTGACATTTTGAAGGAAGAATGGGGTCATGAAGGTATTGTCATTACGGACTGGGGCGCAAACAATGAGCGCGTAAAAGGACTATCAGCGGGACAGGAGGTGGAGATGCCTGGAAGTGGCGGCGTGAACGACAAAAAAATCGTCGCGGCGGTTCAAAGCGGTCAGCTGTCCGAAGAGGCGCTGAATCGTGCGGTTGAGCGGATTTTACGCATCATTTTCATGAGTGTGGACAACAAAAAGCCAAATGCGTCCTATGATCGCGGTGAGCATCATCGGCTTGCCCGTTCGGTTGCAAGCGAAACGATGGTGCTGCTGAAAAACGAGGGCAATATGCTCCCATTGGAAAAGGGCAAGAAATTGGCTGTTATTGGCGCATTCGCACAAAAGCCGAGATACCAAGGTGGAGGCAGCTCGCACATCAAGCCAACTCAAATCGACGTACCGTTTGAAGAAATCCAAATGCTCGCTGGAGACGCAGCATCTGTCATGTACGCCCAAGGCTATCATACGGATAAAGACGACGTTGATGCAGCTCTGGTCGAGGAAGCGAAAAAAGCGGCAGGCGGAGCAGATGTTGCAGTCATTATCGCAGGTCTTCCGGACCGTTACGAGTCCGAGGGCTTCGACCGCAAGCATTTGCATATGCCGGCTAACCAAATCCAACTCATCGAAGCTGTAGCAGGCGTACAAAGTAACGTTGTGGTCGTGCTTCTGAACGGCTCTCCAATCGAAATGCCATGGATCGGTCAAGTTAAATCGGTACTCGAAGCGTATTTAGGCGGTCAGGCTGTTGGCGGTGCGATTGCTGACGTATTGTTCGGGAAAGTGAATCCAAGTGGCAAGCTTGCTGAGACGTTCCCGTTGAGGTTGAGTGACAATCCATCGTTCCTGTTCTTCCCGGGCGAAGGCAATCGTGTCGAGTACCGTGAAGGCATTTTTGTCGGCTACCGCTATTATGACACGAAAAAAGTGGAGCCGCTGTTCCCGTTCGGATACGGTCTTAGCTATACGACGTTTGAATATTCAAATCTTGTGCTGAGCAGCAGAGAAATCAAAGATACCGACGCGGTTAACGTTCAAGTAACGGTGCAAAATACAGGAGCTCGCGCCGGCAGAGAAATCGTTCAGCTTTATGTCCGTGACGTGGAGAGTACGGCTATCCGCCCGTTCAAAGAACTGAAGGGCTTCGCCAAAGTCGAGCTCTTGCCAGGGGAAAAGAAAACCGTTACATTGACGCTGGACAAACGCTCCTTCGCTTACTACAACGTAGAGCTCAAAGATTGGCATGTGGAGTCCGGTAACTTTGAAATCCTGATTGGACGTTCGTCTGAAGATATCGTACTGCGGGATACGATCGGCGTCGAGTCGACGGTTGTTGTCAAAATCAAAGTCGATAGAAGCACGTTGCTTGCTGATCTGATGAGCGATCCGCAAAGAGCGCCTGTCGTTCAAGGCTTGATTCAGAAGTTTCAGGAAGGCATGGGCGTTTCAACGGACAATTTACAATCGATGGAAGAAGCATTGGGTGAAGGCACGGGCGAAATGTTCGCCGAGATGATGAAATATATGCCGCTGCGTGCGATGGTTTCATTTAGCCAAGGCGCATTTACAGACGAAATGCTGGATGGACTTGTTGCGCAATTGAACCATCTTTAATTCATTCGGGAGCAGATGCCAGAGAAACTGCAAAAATCAAGTGTTCAACCTTTAGCCCCGACATCTGACCCTGAGTGCTGTAAAAATAAAGAAGCCTGTCGTTGCGGCAGGCTTCTTTATATGGGCTTTTTTATCCTTTGGCACACAATATCTACTTACTTTCTTAAGCTCGCCATTCTATTCAATAGCTGTTGCGATATTGCAGGACTCTCTTTGATGATGTTCAACAGCTCAAACGGGTCTTCCTGAAGATCGTATAATTCGCTAATATCGTTATGATTTTGGATCAGCTTATATCTTCCGTCAAAAATCATACGAGTATTACTCAGTTCGCTAAACTGGAATGGTTTATGCTGAACTGCTTCTGAATTCAATTGTGGAACTAACGATTTGCCATCCAAGCTGTTCTGCTTGTATTCTGCACCGGCTAAGTCCAGAATCGTCGGATGCAAATCCATTAATTCCGCGAGTGCAGCACTTGTTCCCATTCTCGATTCCCTCGGGTCCGCAATGATGAGCGGGATTCGCAGGGCCCCCTCATACATCGTGCTTTTCTGAAATAAGCCGTGATCTCCCATCATTTCTCCATGGTCCGCACAAAAAATGACAACCGTGTGCTCGGATAATCCTTTTTGCTCCAAGGTGTTTAATAGCTTACCTACCCACTCATCGATTAACTTGATGGCAGCGCCATAGTGCCGCTTAACCCGATTAAGTTCTTTGTCAGACATTCCGGCTGTCTGTTTCTTGGCTTTCTTCTTAACCCACTCAGGCTTATTGGAAAGATCGTCCTTTATGGAATCAGGAAACGTTTTATCAGGAAATGCATCGACGTATTCAGATGGAGCATCCCATGGATCATGCGGTCCAACGAAGCTTACAAATAAATGCCAAGGTGTATCGCTGGAAACTTGCTCCAAAAACTCACACGACTTACGTCCTATATAACTATCATGAAAATGTTCCGCTGGAAGAGATGAAGGCCATGCGTTATAAAATTTCCATTCAGCAAAACGCTGACGGTAATCGTGGACGAAAGCGGCTAACAGCCCCTGATCACGTAAGTAGCTTTGGTACGGTCCGGCGATATGGTCGGCATGATCAGGGTTAATATCGAACTTCATTAATTCATTCTTGCGAAACGCAGCGTTCATCTTACCTTCTGTTTCATGTGGATTTGTGAATCCAAGATGATACATGAAGGGAAGATCCCCATTCATTCCATAGTCATGATCTCCCTTGTGCAGATCACTTTTGCCAACGATCGCCACACGATAACCTGCTTGTCTTAGTGCTTGGTAGTAAGTTGGCTGCTCTGCGGGGTAATTTACAAAATTCTCAAGGTTACCTAATCGATGGGGGTACATGCCTGCGGCTAATGAACAGCGGCTTGGTCCACACACAGGACTGTTACAGCTTGCTTTCTCGAAACGGATTCCTCTTTGGGCGATACGGTCGATATTAGGAGTATGAACGAAGGAAGTGCCTGCGCAGCTCAGCCAATCGGCTCGAAATTGATCGACCATGATCATGAGGATATTGGGAGATCTCAAACCAAATCATCCTTTCTTCTGTATAGAATCACCCACGACTATATCAAATCGGAACCGTGGCATCGATATCGGATCTTCCGATTTCTTCACATATTTTCCGAAGTTACTTCGAGCTCCGCATCAACGGAAAAAATGCAAAGAAATCGGAAAATGCGTTAACGACTTCGCAGTTGCTTACCCGGTATAGTAAAGATAACTTCATTGCGAAGCAAACTAAGATCAACAGGGGGGGCAAAGCAAGTTGAGTAAAAAGCCTCATATTTTATTATTTAACCCCGATCAGTGGCGTGGAGACGTTATGGGCCACTTGGGCAATCCGGCTGCAATCACACCTCATTTGGATGAGCTGGTAGCTACGGATGCGGTATCCTTCAGTAACGCGTTTTGCCAGAATCCTGTATGTACGCCGAGTCGCTGCTCCTTCATGTCGGGCTGGTATCCACATGTCAGAGGTCATCGTACGATGTACCATATGATGAAGCCTGATGAGCCGGTGCTGCTCAAGACGTTAAAGGATGCTGGCTACTATGTCTGGTGGGGCGGGAAAAATGATCTCATTCCTCCGACAAGCGGTTTCGATGCTTATTGTGACGTCAAGTATGTGCCGGAACGAAAGCCGAAACCCATTTTTGGCGGAGCGTTCGAAGGGACGGGGGATAATTGGCGCGGAGCACCAGGCAGTGATACGTATTATTCTTTCTTTGTGGGAGAACTTGACACCGGGGGAGAAGACGACTATTACGATTCTGATTGGGCGAATATTTTGGGAGCGATCGAGCTTATCAAGAATCCTCCGAAGGATCAGCCGTTATGTATCTACTTGCCGATCCTATACCCACACCCTCCTTATGCCGTGGAGAAGTCATGGTATAATCTCATTGACAAGTTTTCGATTCCTGAGCGCATTCGCACGGAGCACCTATCGGAGAATAAGCCATCGATACTTAGCGGTCTGCGCGAGAGATATAGCATGCAGAGCTGGTCCGAGGAGAGCTGGACAGAGCTGAGAGCCACCTATTATGCTATGTGCGCACGTGTGGATCATCAATTCGGATTGTTGATGAAAGCACTTAAGGATGCGGGTATCTACGATGATACTGCTGTATTCTTTTTCTCGGACCACGGAGATTTCACCGGTGATTACGGACTAGTGGAAAAAAATCAAAATACATTCGAGGACTGTTTGACGCGTGTTCCGTTCATCGTCAAGCCACCAGCTTCGGAATCGGTCAAGCCGAGGGTTAACGATGCTTTAGTCGAACTGATCGATATGTCTGCAACTGTGCACGACTATGCGGGAATTACTCCCGACTACACGATTTTCGGGAAGACCCTAGCTCCCTTAATCTCAGGAGAGACAGAGGAGCATAGGGATGCCGTGTTCTGCGAGGGAGGAAGGCTGCACGGGGAGAAGCACTGTAATGAATCCGCACCTGCTAACGAGGACTCAACCATGTTGTATTGGCCTAGAGGTGAGATGCAGCGCAGTGAGGGGCCGGAGCATACGAAGGCAATAATGGTTCGGAATCACAAATATAAATATGTGCGTCGATTTTATGAAACCGACGAATTATATGATTTGGAGCAAGATCCAGCAGAGACCCAGAACAGAATACATGATGTTTCGTTGGCAAAAGTGCGGGGAGAATTGAAAGAGAGAATGCTGAATTTCTATATGGAAACCTGCGATGTCGTCCCTCATGTTAGAGACTCGAGAGAAAAGAAATAATCGCTATGGGAGGCTGAAGCTTGATGAAGAGATGGACCGCGATTACGCTAGGTACTCTGTTGATTTCCTCAGCATTGACTGGATGTGCAGGAAGCTCAGCTACTACTAAGTCTAAGGAAGGGAAAGCCGGAGGAGTCGTCGATGATCCAGGCGAAAAAATTACCATTAACCTGATGACACGCAGCTATGCCGGCGGCGGCTGGGCACCGAATCACCCAATGGTCGAAGAGATCAACAAACGTCTAAATATTGACTTAAAGATCGAATGGGTTCCCTCTGCGAACTATCAGGAGAAACTGAACGTCATGGCAGCGTCCAACAACTTCCCGGATGTGTTTTACGCGCCTAAAGCGGAGTTTGTTAAGTGGCAATCGAAGGATGTGTTTATGAATGTACGACCTGAATTGAGCAAATATCCGAACATAGTCAAATATATCCCGGAGGAAGCGATTAAGCAGTTTAACCCGAAAGAGAAGTATTACGGAATTCCGTTCTATTACCAAGAGGTGCGGGACTCGCTCGCGATTCGCAAGGACTGGATGGACAAATTGGGACTTAAGATGCCGGAGACGATCGATGAGTTCTACGAAGTAGCCAAAGCCTTCGCGATGAAAGATCCTGACGGCAACGGGAAGCAGGATACGGTAGGCTTCTCCATGGAGGTAAATCCAGGAGGGGCGTTTGGTTTTGGCGGTACGGCGGCATACTTGACCACTAGCTTTGGTCTAGCGAACAACTGGACACTTGACGGCAACGGAAAGCTGATTCCGATGCAGACGCAGGCTAAGGAGCTCAAGGACTATATTGGGTTCATGCGCAAGGCGTATGCGGAGGGGGTGCTCGACAAGGATTCCCCGATCTTGAAGTCGCGAGACTCACTCAACAAGCTGGAGGCTGGCAAATCCGGCATAGCCCCGGTAAATCCACAGCAGTTGTACGTGGAAACGATTCCACCCTTGTTGAAAACGGATCCCAAGGCTGAACTCGTGCAGCTGATGCCGCCGAAGGGAACATCCGGCAAAAGCGGAATCAAAAGTTCCACATCAGGAGATAAAATCGTCATCAATTCCAAAATTGATGCTAAGAAGCAGCAACGGATCCTGAAGCTGTTAGATTATATGCTGTCGGATGAGGGCTATGATTTTGTTAAACACGGGATTGAGGGTGTTCACTACAAGAAGATCAGCGATACGAAGTACGAGCAACTGGAAGCATCGGTGAAAGATCGTCAATTCTTGCTGCTAGGATGGTTCTTCAAGCGCTTTGATCCAATGTTCTTGATTTATAAGTGGATGGATCCGAAGGAAGTAGCAACGATCAAGAACTACTTCGACAACAATGAGAAGGTCAAGGTGAAGGATGCTGCTGCAGGGCTGGTTTCGGAAACTGCGACAAAGCTCGGTGCGAATATTGACAAGAAGTGGATGGACACTATGGTTAAGATCATTGCAGGTCAAGAGCCTATTGACTCGATCGACAAGGCGATTGCAGAGTGGAAGGCTGCTGGCGGTGACAAGATCATTCAGGAAATGAATGAAGAGTATCAGAAAGTGAATCAATGAGATGATATTGAAGCCGGGAAGAGGCGGCCGCCATGGCTCAAGCTTCCCGGTCACTCTAGGGTGAAGGAGGTTATAGGCTTGAGCACAGCAGTTGCACATCCAGAGAATGTAAAAAGCAAGACATTGACTCGCAGCCGGTGGTTTGAGTGGAAGCGTGGGCTGCCAATCTATATCATGATGCTGCCAGGCTTTCTGTTCTTCATCATATTCAAATATGTTCCGATGGCTGGTATCCTGATTGCATTTCAAGAGTACGATCCGTTCGAGGGGTTTTTAGGAAGTTCTTGGGTTGGATTGCAGCATTTTGAGACGCTGTTCAAGGACCCTGATTTTTGGATGATCTTCCGCAATACACTGATGATTAGTGCATTGAATTTATTTTTCTTCTTTCCAGTGCCCATTGTTCTTGCTCTTCTGCTGAATGAGGTGCGAATCCAATGGTTTAAGAAGGGAGCACAAACGCTGCTGTACGTTCCCCACTTTTTAAGTTGGGTCGTTATCGTCAGCATGACGGCGCTGTTATTTTCTACACAGGATGGGGGAATCAATAATCTGATTTCCACATGGGGCTACGAAAGGCTAGACATCATGACGAATCCAGACTCTTTTCGCATCCTGTATTTGCTACAGGTCATATGGAAAGAAGCTGGCTGGAGCGCGATTATCTTTCTTGCGGCTCTTGCCTCGGTAGATCCAACACTGTATGAAGCTGCCCGAGTGGACGGCGCGAGCCGTTTACGCCAAATCTGGCATATCAACCTGCCTGCACTACGCTCCACTATTATTATTCTGTTTATATTGCGCCTCGGGCATGTTATGGATACCGGCTTCGAGCACATTCTGCTCCTGCAGAATTCACTGAATATTCAGGTTTCTGAGGTGTTCGACACATACGTGTATCGTGTAGGGATCAACCAAGCTGAGTTCAGCTACACCACTGCGGTAGGTTTGTTTAAGGCGTTAATCGGACTCGGACTCGTATATATCGCTAACCGCGCGTCCCGCAAGATCGGTGAGGAGGGTGTCTATTAACATGAAAAATCAAGCTTCGCTGCGTATGCCTTCCGTCTTTGAGGCGATCGTCTATGTGCTGCTCGCGATAATTTTGCTTGGTGTGCTTTTCCCTTGCCTTTATGTTCTATTAAGCTCGTTCTCAACCAAGCAGGAAATGCTTTCAAGGGGATTCTTCCTAATCCCACGAACCTGGACTTTAAATTCTTACGGGTACCTGTTCAATAATCACAACTTCCTTACATCGTATTGGAATGCTTTTCAGATTACGATCGTAGGGACAGTGCTTAGTATTTCGGCAACGACGCTTATGGCTTATGGACTTTCCCGAACATGGCTGAAGGGCAGAAAAGTACTCAATATTATGGTTATTATAACCATACTCTTCAGTGGCGGTATCATCCCTATGTACCTGCTGACCAATCAGTTAGGACTGTTGAACAGCTACTGGTCGCTGTATTTGAATAATCTCATCTTGCCTTTCAATTTAATTGTCATGCGAAGCTTTTTCCAGAACACGCCTAAAGAGCTTGAGGAAGCGGCACGGATAGACGGCTGCGGAGAGTGGATGTTATTTTTCCGGGTAATGCTTCCCTTGTCCATGACTTCGGTAGCGACCTTTATCGTATTTTACGCGGTGTTTTATTGGAACTCCTATTTTCAGGCGGTTCTATTTATTAGTGATTCTCAAATGATTCCTTTACAAGTCTTTTTGCGGCAAATCGTACTTGAATCAGGCAATTCCGTGGAATCTGTTGCGAACGGTTATGAGTTTGGTCCTCCAGTAAAGATGGCTGTTGTCGTTATGGCCTCGATCCCGATGATTGTGATGTATCCGTTCTTCCAAAAGTACTTTGACAAGGGCATGCTCGTTGGCTCTGTGAAAGGGTAAGAAGGGGATATAGGTGCACTTACCGAGCGTGTTATAATGGGATGGAGATGCCTCTGGATCAAAAGGGCAAGTCATTACTAAACAATCGGATGGTGTTCCTATGTATCAAGTCATGGTCGTAGAGGATGAGCAGTGGATTCGAAGTGCTGTTGTCAAGATGGTGGAGCAACTGGGCGGTGCATTTGAGGTTGTGGCCGAGGCGTGCAACGGTGAAGAGGCGCTGCAGACCATTTACCAGGTTTGGCCCACAATTGTTATTACCGATATCATGATGCCGATTCAAGACGGCCTATGGCTTGTGCGCGAGATTGCGGAACGGCAGCTGCCGATTATTACCATCATTCTTACAGGTCACAATGAATTTGAATATGCTCGTCAAGCGCTGAGATATCATGCAAGTGATTTTTTGCTGAAGCCCATTCTTGAGGAAGAGCTGAGCAATGCACTTGAGAAGGCTAAAGCACAAATTCCGCAATTTCACAATCTACGGCACTATTACCTCAGCATTCAACAATTATTTGATAAAATTGTGGATTACGACGCCATGGCGTTATTCAAGGAACAGGCTCGTATCGTGAATTGCATCCTAGATGCTACAGACCTGCAGGAGAACGAGAAGGGCGTACTGCTTCGAACCTTTTCAAGCAAGTACAATGATTTGATCCAAAGTATGCAACCGGACTTTACTTGGCTTCCTTTTTCAGTGGGAGAAGAGGTAAGCGCTCACTTTCTTAAGCTGACAGAGGAGTGGCTGCAATGCTACAACGCATTGAACAATGTCGAGATGCGCCAGATCATTCGGAAGGTGTGCGACTTTCTGCAAGCTCATTACCAGGAGGAGCATTCGGTCTCAGATATTACACAGCGGTTCCATATCAGCGTTTCACAGTTCAGCCTGCTCTTTAAGAAGTATAAAGGGCAATCCTTTATTAACTATTTAAACTCATTGCGCATCAGGCAGGCCAAGCACATGCTCGTTGATGGGGAGCTTAAGGTCTATGAAGTTGCTGAGCAGGTTGGCTTTCAGTCTCTGCCGCATTTTAACCGCGTGTTCAAGCAGCTAACGGGCCAGTCGCCTAATGAGTATCGGAAATGGTTAAATGTGTGAGCCGATGAAGTATATTTTTGGACGCCTTCACTTTCGTTTCTCTATCAAAACAAAGCTGACAGTTGCCTTGCTGCTGGTGGGCTTGCTCACCATTCTGTTGATGGGATTTTTATCGTATCACTTATACAATAACAGTATTAAAGGGGATTTCCACCGCATCTCCCAGGAAGCGACGCTTCGGCTCAATCATCATATCGACTTCTATATTTACCAGCTGACCAAATCGACGTCCTCTGTGGCTAAGGAAGAGCTTGTCCAGCGATGGATGAAATACGGGCAGCAAGCGTCTCTCGAGGAGCAGCAGAACGTTCAGAATGTGCTGAGGAGATATGTTGCTCTGAATTATCCGGAGATTGTAGGGATGTTCCTGCGTACGCCCGACGGCCGCACATTGGCTATGACCAACCTGGCTTTGCGTTCGGAGGAGATGCTCGCTCAGGAACCCTGGTATCAGAATGGCATCCCTGATAAGGCAGAAGTCATTCCGACCCATGCAGTGAAGTATGTGATCGAGGATGTAAGGGTTCTCTCGCTAGAGATGCCGATTTACAGTGTTGAAAACATGGATCTGCTCGGGAAGCTGGTGATCGATTTTAACTTGGACGAAATTCAGCGTACTTTCGAAAAGTCCAGCCTTGCTCCGCAGGGCCACTTCTTTATTGTCTCCGAACAGGATGGGATTGTTTATTATCCGAATTATAAGTGGCTCGGCTTGCCTCGAGAGCAAACGGCGTTAAGGCAGCTCGATTTATCCAATAACGAAAAGGCCTCGATTCAGCAATGGGAGGGGAGGCGAACACTGGTTGCTGTGACCCGGTCGGATACGACAGGCTGGTCGTTCGTGTCGATTGTCCCCTACGAGGAGATGGCATCGGCAGCCAAACATACACCTAACACGATGATTCTTGCCTTCGTCATGGTTGCATGCTGCATTGTTTTGGTGGTGCCGTTCATATCTCGCGCCTTCGTGAAGCCGATCCTGCACTTGCGACAGGTGATGGGCAGTGTAGAACGGGGAGACCTGCATGTTCGCGCCTCTTATACATCGGGATATGATGAATTTCAGTATTTAAACCGAAGTTTCAACATGATGATCGAGCAGGTGAGCCAGTTGCTGGACACCGTGAGCACGATGAGACTGCAGGAGGTCAGCCTTCAGCTTCGGGAGAAGGAAGCGTTGGTGAAGGCGCTTCAAAATCAGATTAATCCTCATTTCCTGTATAATTCGTTGGATATCATTAAAAGTATGGCTTATCTGGAGGATATGCCGGAGATCGTGAAGATGGCCCGTAGTCTGGCGAACTTCTACCGTTACACGGCGCAGGATATGAATGCTATTGTGAGGCTGGAGGAAGAATTGACACAGCTGAAACATTTTTTGTCGATCGTTCATATTCGGTTTCCGGGTACGTTCCGCAGTCAGTTTAGCGTCAACGAGAAATTTATGAATTGCTTGATCCCCAAGCTGATTGTGCAGCCGCTCGTCGAGAATGCGGTCAAGTATGCCATTGAAGCAAAGCAAGGGAAAGGAACTATCATCGTGAATGCTTTCGATGACCGGTCTGATCTCGTCATTGAGGTAGCAGATAACGGTCCGGGCATTCGCAAGGAGCGATTGGAGCAGATTCAAGCAATGCTGAAGCAGCTTTCAGAGAACGCGCTACATGAGTACGGCAAACAGCCGAACCTCGGCATTGCGAACGTGCACGCTCGCATCGTGCTGCAGTACGGAAGCTCCTACGGGCTTAGCCTTGACGCTTTCGAGGGGCGCGGAACTGTTGCTTCGATTCGGTTGCCGCTCCATCTCATCCAAAACAAGTCAGAAAGTGAGGGTAACCCATGAAAGCGATTATGCTGATGTTTGATACACTAAATAGACATATGCTGCCTCCTTATGGCTGCGATTGGATCCATGCACCGAACTTTAAGCGGCTAGCAGAGAAGACGGTGACATTCGATCAGGCCTACGTAGGAAGCATGCCTTGTATGCCTGCGCGTCGGGAACTTCAGACCGGAAGGTACAACTTCCTGCACCGCAGCTGGGGACCGATGGAGCCATTTGATGACTCTATGCCTGAATTATTAAAGAAAAACGGCGTGTATACCCACCTCGTTACCGATCACCAGCATTATTGGGAGGACGGCGGAGGAACCTACCACACCCGTTACAGCTCATTCGAATTAATCCGCGGGCAGGAGGGGGATCCCTGGAAGGGCGAAGTGGCTGAGCCCGAACTGCCCGAAATGGTCGCCATGAAGGAGATGCACCAGCTCATCCGTCAGGATTGGATCAATCGGACATACATTCGGGAGGAAAAGGATTTCCCGCAGGCCCAGACAATGGAGAAGGGCCTTGAGTTTATACGCCATAACCGGGAGGCGGACCGGTGGTTCTTGCAGATTGAAACGTTCGATCCACATGAGCCTTTCTATGCGCCGCAGGCTTATCGAGACTTGTACCCTCACACTTATGAAGGTAAACACTTTGACTGGCCGCCGTACGGTCCGGTTAAGGAGACAAAGGAGGAGATCGAGCACGTCCGCTACGAATATGCCGCATTGCTCAGCATGTGCGATCATTATTTGGGCAAGGTGCTTGATACGATGGATGAGCTGGATCTATGGAAGGATACGATGCTCATCGTCAACACGGATCATGGCTATTTGCTTGGTGAGCATGATTGGTGGGCGAAGACGATCATGCCGTTCTATAACGAAATCGCCCACATGCCTTTATTCATCTGGGATCCCCGCAACGGTGCATGCAATGAACGAAGACAGAGTCTCGTACAGACGATCGATTTGGCTCCAACACTGCTAAGATATTTCGGTGTGGACATTCCTCCGGATATGCAGGGTAAGGATCTTGAGCATACGATCGCACAGGATAAGGAAGTTCGTGAAGCTGCGCTATTCGGCTTGCATGGGGCGCATGTAAATGTGACCGATGGCAAATACGTATACATGCGGGCTCCGCTCTCCAAGGATAATACACCTTTGTATAATTACACTCTAATGCCTACTCATATGCGTAGCCGATTCTCCGTACAGGAGCTGCAAGAAATCAGGCTTCAGGCGCCATTCTCCTTTACGAAGGACGTTCAAACGATGAAGATCAGAGCGGCTGGCTACAACCATTATCACTCTTTCGGTACGCTGCTATATGACCTGCAGAAGGATCCGTTTCAGCAGAATCCGTTAACTAATCTCCCAGAGGTAGAGTGGAGAATGATCGAGCTGTTGAAGCGCCTGATGGAGGAAAACGAAGCGCCTGCGGAGCAGTATGAACGCTTAGGGCTAGCTGTATGCTGTACAACCCTTCAGGCGTAGCAAATTATAGTTAGCTTAACTTTCAGGAGGACTTTGAAATGGAAAATAAACCGTCGTGCTGCTCAGCTTCAAGGCAAGCCTCCTCACAGGTTTCCGTTTCGCTTGAGACATCATTCTCTCTTAAAACGGTGCGGTCCGCCGACTCAAAAGAAGGAATGATTCTGCTGGAAGGCGGTACTTTCCTCATGGGGACGGATGATCAAGAAGGCTTTCCTTCAGATGGAGAGGGGCCTGTCCGCCGTGTAGCCGTCAGTCCCTTTTACGTATCGCCTTATGCGGTCACAAACGCCGAATATAAACAATTTGTTGATGCAACAGGCTTTAAAACGGATGCTGAGAGGTTTGGGTGGTCCTATGTTTTCCATATTTTGGTCTCTAAAGAGACGGCTAATAAGGTCACACAGGTAGTGCAAACATCGCCATGGTGGTGGAATGTGGAAGGTGCCTATTGGAGGCAACCGGAAGGCCTGGATTCCTCAATTGACGATCGGATGGATCATCCGGTTGTGCATATTTCCTGGAACGATGCGGCAACGTACTGTAAATGGGCCGGCAAACGACTGTTGTCGGAAGCGGAATGGGAGTACGCTGCACGAGGCGATCTCGTTCAGAAGAAGTATCCCTGGGGAGATATTTTAAAACCGGATGGTCAGTATATGTGTAATATTTGGCAGGGAAAGTTCCCTATTAAAAATAACGCCAGTGACGGCTACATCGGAACAGCGCCTGTACATGCTTTTCATCCAAACGGATATGGCCTTTATCAAGTTTCCGGGAATGTTTGGGAGTGGTGCTCGGATTGGTTTAGCCGGGATTATCATTTGCGGGCGAAGCCGGTGGATTCAAAGGGACCGCCAACCGGGCAATCCAAGGTGATGCGAGGCGGCTCCTACTTATGCCATAAATCTTATTGTAATCGGTATCGTGTAGCCGCAAGATCGGCAAATACACCGGATAGTTCATCAGGTAATATGGGATTTCGCTGTGCCGCCGATTGGAATGATCTGGGATAAAGTTAATTTCAAGGACCTGAGAAATCAGGTCTTTATTATTTTACGTTGCTTCGTGTCCACAACCTCAAAAAATTCGATAATACGGGAGAAGATCTTGAGGATTTGATCTCGATCGGAACGATTTTAACTATGCCACAATACCAGGTGCAACGATTAAAACAGATCAAAGATAGTCGTCATATTGTTGTTTGACTATGCTATCATACCAAACATTTTATTAATTAATTCTACTGCAGAAAGGACAGACGAATGCTTGCATTCGACCTGCCCTTTCTTTATCATATGCATGACTTCTATCCCGGCAATTGTTTTCTCTGCAGTACCAATAGACTTGAATCCCAGCATTGGTTTAATGACTTTCTTTATGAATCGATGATCTTGTTCAATAATATTGTTGAGATATTTCTTTTGTCGCAGTACTGTTTCTTGATTCATAGTTTTCTCGTCCTTCAATTGCTGGATTGCGGTAGGGTAAGCTGGGTTTTTATCGACGGTGATCACGCGCGGCGATTGATTGTGTGGTGAAGTCAATGCTTTCTCGAAAAATCGTTTGGCTGCGGGAACATCTCGGTTTTCAGACAACATGAAATCAATCGTCTTACCCGTTGAATCCACTGTTCTATAAAGATATTTCCAATTTGCTTGTCTAATCATGTTTTAGAGCTTTGCACCACAACCGGTAATACAATGCTACCGATAGATAACCAACGATCTGAGCATATCTCAATCGTAGAATTTTGGAACATTTCGAAGTTTTAGTTCCTTTTCGTCATAAAAGAAAGCCCTTACAATAAAGAGGAATCGGTCATGACGATATCAAAACATCTGGGGGTAAAGAAATGAAAAAAGGGATAGTATTTGCTTCATTAAATCTCCTGCTTGTAACAGCTTTAGTTGGTTGTAGTAACGCTAGCAGTACGCCTACGAGTACACAAAGTTCAGCGGCTACGGCTAGCCCGAAGGCCCAATCAACCCCTACAAAAGTAGTCATGTATGGCGATATTAAGGAGTTCCCTTCATTTGTACCTATTCTGGCAAAATTAAAAGAAGACTTCAAAGGCAAGTACGATATTGAGACGATTCCGGTTGATTGGGGTAATCTGGACAAAGTCGTAAAGACAGGGATTGCCTCTGGACAACCTGCAGATATTTATACCTATTGGCCTAATTCTCTAAAGCCGATGATTGATGCCAATATGATTACGGATTTAACGCCTTACTTGGATGCTAACAATGGAGAATGGAAAAACCAGTTCACTTCGATGTTGAATACGGGTAAATATGGTGACAAAACTTATGGTATCCCGATTAGCGGTGTTTTTCCTCTGATTTTTGCAAACCAAGATCTACTGGACAAAGCAGGTGTGAAAATCCCGGATAATTGGAACTGGGATCAGTTTATCGCGACAATGCAGCAAATCAAAGAAAAAACGGGTGTTTATCCCTTCGGAGCGTCAAATGATCTGGCTGTTATCATGCCGAGGGAAGGTCTTGAAAGCCTTGGTGCTGCCCAAGGAAAGCTTGATGATTTGGCAAATATGAAAATTCCTGCTACTGATCCAATGTTCGCTACAATGCTTACGAATGTGAAAAAGCTGAATGATGGGGATTATTGGTATCCTGGAAAAGGTGCTTTAACTATAAAGCGTGATGAGGAGCAATCTGCTTTTTATCAAGGTAAGGTAGCCATGATCGCAGAAGCTTCATCCCTTGTTGCAACTATTAGCACAAACGCGAAATTTAAATATGTTGCTTTGCCTATTCCGACAATGGGTGACAAATTAGCTTATACGGGAAGTGCTGATGGATTCATGATTCCTTCAAATGCACCTCATAAAGAAGCTGCTGTTGAAATTATGAAAAAGTTAACAAGCCCTGAATATCTGCAATTGCATGCAGATGCTGGCTTCTTGGTTTCTAGCAAAAAGGTGCAATATAAAGATCCAATAATTACTCAACTTTCAGCTTTGTATGATCACGCAATAGCAAATCCAGCTGGTTTCACATATGCAAATGGTAAAATACAGGATTACTTTACAAATCAGCTTCTGCCAAAACTGTACTTGCAAGGTGGCAATATCCCAGGAATTCAAGGCGATATTGAAGCTTTGCGTAAAGAAGCTTTAAGTAGCAAGTAAACAAAATACAGCAAGAGCCAAAATACACTCGTTGAACGGGTCGACATGAACCTCATATCGCGTAGTTCGGCGAGTGTATTTCAACTACTAACCACTTTGGGACCATGATATGGAGAATCGTGTAATGAAGAACAATATAATTAAAGTACGAGGAGATAGGATCATCGGCTTTGTATTTCTAATTCCGGTACTGATCCTAATAATGTTTGTGTCTTACATTCCATTCATATGGAACTTAGTCTTATCATTTCAACAATGGGATGGGTTCTTAAACCGTAAGTGGATTGGATTCAAAAACTATACGCATCTTATTCACGATCAGACAGCCTTAATTAGCTTTTATCATTCGGCTTATTTAGGTGTAGGTATAACCTTATTTTCTGTCACTATTGGCATATTGTTAGCTGCTTTTATATACCCTCTAGGAGCAAAAGAGGGGGCGTTTTTTAGATTTACCCTTTTCACTCCATCTATGGTTCCAAGCTCAATTATCGCCATTTTGTTCACCTTTATTTTTAGTCCCACTGGTGTCTTGAATCAAGCATTAGAAAGTATTGGACTTAAGTCTTTAACGCACGTTTGGTTAGGAGAGCCTTCAACTGTATTGCCAAGCATTGTCGTTGTAGATGTCTATAAGAACATGGGGATTACAATGATGCTCTGTTTTACAGCTATGCAGATGATACCCAAGTCATTATTTGAGGCTAGTAAACTAGAAGGTATTAGCTATGTACGCCAATTTGTATTGATCGTCCTGCCGCTTATTAAACCTATCATCCAATTGTGTGTTGTATTAACCTTGATTTCTGCATTTCGCACATTTGATTCAGTGAGAATATTAACTAATGGTGGCCCTGGAACGATGTCGAAGACTGTCTCCATGTACATGATCGACAGTGCATTCAGTTATAATCAGTTCGGTTATGCCGCATCCATGGGAGCATTGTTTACGGGAATGTTGCTTTTGACAGTGCTTGTGGCAAGAAGACTGCTGAGGGGGGAATCCTATGAATATTGATAAAAACTTAACAGCAAGGATATGGGTTCCCAGAATCATCGTTTTACTCATTACTTTCCTCACGGTATTTCCGCTACTGTTTGTGTTTATGACATCTTTAAAATCAACGCAAGAGTTTTTATTTAATATTTGGGCTTTACCATCGAAATTTAGCTTGAGTAATTATTCGAAAGCATGGTCCCAAGGAGAAATAGGGCACTTCTTCTTAAATAGTTTTTATGTCGTATCGCTTTCCATTGCAGGGATTTTACTTTTTTCTTCACTTGCTGGTTACTCTCTTGCGAGATTGCGTGTTCCTAAAGCTGAATTCATCATGATGGTTATACTTGTTCCAACCATGTTTCCATCGGAATCCATACTAATGCCCTTTTATATTATGATGAGTAAATTAAAACTGTTAGGAGAAGCCTACACATTAATTGTTCCTTTTATTGGATGGGGCGTTCCGACTGCAACTTATATATTTCGCAATTTTTTTCTTTCTATTCCTAATGAACTGCTGGAGGCGGCTAAGGTTGATGGAGCAAGCGATACCTTGGTTTTTGGAAAGGTTATCATGCCGATTATGATACCGACGCTCTTGACCGTAGCTATCTTAAACTTTGGTTTATGGGGTGAACTTCTTTGGACTACCGTTTCAATGTCAGCTTCTACATTTAGAACGATACCACTAGGCATATTAGCTTTTCAAACCCAGATGGGGACGGATTGGGGACCGCTATCTGCTGCAATTTGTATCGTTATGGTTCCTCTAATCATATTATTCTTATCTTCTCAAAAGCATTTTGTTCAAGGGCTAACTGGTGGTGCGGTAAAAGGCTAAGCCACACATAATCGCTTTGTATTCATCTGATTATCTTCATTTAAAAATAAATGAAGGTAATTCAGTGACGTTAACTGGGGGAGGTCATGGTATTATTAATTAGTAATCTAAAAAAAAGCTGTTAAAACGGAGAATATGATGTCTATCCAAAAGAAATTTTTTATTTATTTATTTTTATTAGTTATTCTTCCGCTGTTGTTGGCATCAAGTATCATTCTTTCCAAAGCTTCTGAAATTATTGGCTCTAAATCGAGGGAAGCTGTGTTTCAATCATTTAAGCAAACCCAGTTTCGTCTAAACCAAATCGTTTCTAATGCAGAAAATTTGTCATTGAAGGTACTGGGGAATGAGGATGTCCAACAGCTTTCCACTTTGAACGAACAAAGTTCTCAATATGAGTTCGTTATGCATACGAACGGAATCAATTTTTTTCTCCAACAGGAGTTAAAAATGCAGCCCTATATTAAGTTCTTCCTCCTCGTGAAAGGGCAGAACTTAATTTATCATTTTGGAACTTATAAGGAAAATGTAAACGCGGAATTATTACAAAAAGCAGTCGATAATAATGGAATTCCGTTGTGGGCCCACAATAAAGATGATGTATTTTTAGTAAGAGCAATCAATGATATTAACAAATTTAAATTGCTTTCAATTGAAGTACTAAACGTGGACGAACGTGCATTAGAGCAAGCTTATACCGAAAATGATGTTTGGGCAACTTCCCAAACGAAGATCATCGATGAATCTGGTCAAATCGTATCATCAATAAATAAAAGTGAAATTGGAACAAATATTAATAATCAAAGCTATGTCCGTAGTGCCATGCGGGGAAGTGAAGGTTATTTTCAAATGATGGTGGATGAAAAAAAGATGTCGGTTTTTTTCTATACCATGAATAACGGTTGGCATGTATTAAAAATAATAGCCGATTCACAAATCAATGAACCACAAAAATTCCTTAAAATTTTGATAATGGTCGCTATCTTGATTTGCTTGCTCTTTGGCGTTGTGTTTTCTGTCATACAAAATAATGGCATTATTCGACCTATAAAGTTATTGAAGCGTGAAATGGACAAAGTAAAACGAGGGAATCTTGAGATACAGATACAGAATCAGAAAAAAGATGAAATTGGGCAATTAGGATTTCAATTTAAAGAAATGGCTTTAGATTTGAAAGATCTAATTGAAAAAGTATACACCAGCGAATTAAAAGAGAAGGAAGCAAAGTTACAATTGCTTAGCATGCAAATCAATCCGCATTTTCTATACAATACATTGGATTCCATTCGGTGGGTTGCGATAAAAAGTCAAGTAGATACAGTCGCGGATCAATTAGAAGTATTATCTAACATGTTTAGATATTCTTTAAAGCAGGAGCATTATTTTACAACAGTCCAACAAGAAGTAGAGCATGTGAACAATTATATGCGTATCATGAATTTTCGATTTAATTATATTTATGAATTTATTGTAGATGTGGATGAAAACACACTCCAATTAGAATGCCCCCATTTTATTCTGCAGCCATTGATTGAAAATTCCATTCAACATGGGTTCATAGATATGGTTTTGGAAGGCTGTATTCAGATTTCGATTAAGCAAGAAGATTCCCTGATCCGAATATGTGTGGAAGACAATGGCGCAGGAACAGATGAAAAACGAATTCGCCGAATGCTAGATAGTGATGAAACGGAATCCGGATATGCTCTTCGAAATATCCACAACCGGATTCAATTGAAATACGGCACTGGGTTTGGAGTTCAATTTTATAGCCAGATTGGTAAAGGAAGTAAAGTTGATATAATGATCCCAGTGGTTAAAAGAATTAGTAGCATGTAATGAGAGGAATAATCAACATGAAAATGCTGATTGTAGATGATGAAATTCAAATTCGAACAGGATTGCAGCAAGGAATAGATTGGCGAAGTTTGGGGCTGCAAGAAGTATTTATTGCAGACAATGGAGTCTCAGCACTAGAACTATATAAACAACATGTACCGGAAATTGTTATTACCGATATACGCATGCCAAAGATGGACGGTCTGACGTTAATTAAGTCAGTGAGAGAGATCTCTTCGGATTGTAAATTTATTATTTTAAGCGGATATTCTGAGTTTGAATACGCCAAAAAAGCTCTGCAATACGAGGTTCTGGACTATGAGTTAAAGCCAGTGAATATTAAGCGCTTACTAACTGTGGTAAAAAAAGCAATAGAGAAAATTAAAAGTGAAAAATCCCAAATCTCATTGTTTGATGAATATTTGAGTGATCGACTTTTTCATGACGTTGTAAATAACGATTTTAAGGAAACTCCCAATGTTAAAGATTTTTTCTCCCAAAGTTTAAAATGGAAGCCAGGAAGCTCATTCCGAATTTGTTATTTGCAAATCGATGAAAATCAGGAAAATATATATAAAAAAGAATCGAAAGAACGTCTCCAACAAATTCTCAAAGAAGAAGCTAAAAAAATACCAGGAATTATTCATAGTATTTCATTGAAAAATTACATGCTTATTATGAATTCTGAGAACCGGGTCTTTGAATTGGAAAAATGGTGGAATCATTTAAACGATATTTTTAAGTGTAACTTTGCATGCACAATCTCCATTGGAGTTAGTAACGAGGAGGAACTGGATTGTCTCCCCGTATTATATCAACAAGCTCTTCAGGCAATCCAAACGAAATTGTACAGTGGTCCTAGTGGTATTCATTACTTTTTTGAATTACAAAGAAAGGAGGACCGAACTTTTTCATATAAGCTTCCTGAGGAGGAAATATGGAAAGGGTTTCAGGAACCTTCATTTTCTGTTTTAAAAACATGCATTGGTAGGGAGTTTAGTGTTTTTCAACATGAACGTAGGTTTTCAAGAAAGGAATTAACTGAAATCTGCAAACAATATCTTCATGTTGCTGAACAGGTGATAATGCAGAAGTTTACGGCTATTACAAAAATTTTCGAAACTGATTTTGCTAGCATTGAACAATTGGATCAGTTAGATACTTTAAATGACTATCGTGACTTTACGATCCGTGTATTTGAGGGAGTGTACGATAAGTTGCAATATGTACACCAGACATCGGGTACAAAGGGGACAAAAGCAGCATTGAAGTATATCCAGAATCATTTTCATGAGGATATCTCGGTGAAAGAGGTTTCCGATCATATTCAACAGTCCCCTAACTATTTTAGTCATAAATTCAAACAGGAAATGAGTCTTTCTTTTACTGAATATTTAAATGGAATAAGAATAGAAGAAGCTATTAGATTGTTAAAAACAGAAGTTACGATACCACTTTATGAGATAAGCTCCAAAGTGGGTTTCCAAGATTATAAATATTTTACGCACGTATTCAAGAAGATGAAGGGGCTCTCGCCTTCAGAATATCAGAAAAACATGAAACAGTAGAATAACAGAAGAAATCGAAGAATTTTCACCTTATTCTTGATAAATCTAGCCAGTAAAATAGAGTTAAGTGATAAGCAACTATGGAGGGGACAAATGTGACGAAGATCAAAGAGATACTGGTGCTGCACCACAGTCATCTGGATGTAGGCTATACGCATGCTCAACCAATTTTACTGGAATTACAGAAGGAATATATCGATCAAGCGCTTCTTCTTTGTGAGCAAACGGAGGATTGGCCTGAGAATTGCAAATTTCGTTGGACCTGCGAATCCTCTTACGTTGTTTTAAAGTGGTTGGAAACCTCAGATCTACGGCAAATAGAAAAATTCAAGCATTATCTGCATAACGGGCAAATGAGCATAAGTGCTTCTTTTATGCATACAGCACCGCTCTGCTCCGCGGAAGTTTTAGCCAAAATGTTAAGCGCTGTCAAGAAATTACGTGACCAATTTGATATTCGTATAAAGACGGCGATCCATCATGATGTAAACGGTCAACCTTGGCCGTATAGTCAATTGCTCATGGATGCCGGCGTAGAATTTTTCATGATGGGGATTAATGTACACTTCGGTGGTATTCCCTTAACTAGACCGATGGCATTCCATTGGGAGGCTCCAGATAAGCGTAAGTTGCTTACTTTCCATGGGGAGCATTACTCGTTATTCGGACAAATTTGTAATTTGCATGAGAGGGATACCCAGGTCATTGCGGATGGACTTGCAAAATATTTGAAAAGATTCGAGGATATGCCGGATTATCCATTCGATTTTGCTTATTTAACGGCTACAAATTTGCCGCTTTACGATAATAATCCACCTGATCGGGAACTTGCTTCTCTGCTTCGGAAATGGAATGAAGAAGGGCATGAACAGACGATTTCCTTTGTTACACCAGAACAATTATATGAGCGAGTGAAAAGACATGAACAAAAGCTATCTGTTCATGCTGGTGATTGGACGGATTACTGGAATTTCGGATCCGCCAGCTCAGCAAAGGAAGTTAAACTGAGCCGCAAGACAAAACAAGGAATGAAAGCAGTCGAACTATTAGATGCTTTTGAGCCTATACAAGAACTTCCCTATCAGATCGTTAAGAAACAGGCATGGGAGCAAATTCAATTATTCGATGAACATACATGGGGAGCATTTAATTCCACTACAGAGCCGGAGCATCTGAATGTAGCGATTCAGTGGATGCATAAAGCCCATTATGCCTATCAGGCGAACAGCTTAACGGGATTCTTGCTCGGCAAGCAAATGGAAAAGTTGGCACACAATCCGCTCCAATCCGATAAGCCGGAAGGTTTACTTCTGGTCAACCCTTCTCCAGCGACTCTAACCTATGAAATTCGGATTCCATCCGCATTCCAGATAGAGGGTTGCCATCTTGCGGCTGACAGAATGCGTCATGTATTGATGAATCATGAACGAATGGAATCCGGTGACAGCTATGGAACCGTGGAGCTAAAACCTTTCAGTTGGAGGGAGATTCCTTTCCAATCTATGCAGATTCAGGAACAAGCAAATGACATTGTTGTTGAAAATGGTCGCATAGAAACGCCCCATCATATCTGCACGTTCGATTCTACTACTGGAAGAATCACTGGAGTGTATGATAAAAAATTAAAATGGCATGTCCTTGATTCCTCTAGTCCATGGACTTTCTTTCAGTACGTGCAGGAAACGATTGATCCGCTCTATCATCCGGAAGATCGAAGTACCATCTTTCCGCGGGATATAGAGAAAGGTAACAATAGTATCAGCGTCTGGAACCATGAGTGGAAGGCCAAACGAAGTACCTATACAAGTCTGAAACAATGCATGGTTGAACGGGCGGCAAACTCGGCTACACTTGTTTTGAAATGGGATGCCCCGGGAGTCAGTAATTTGGAACAGCGGATTACTTTTTTCAATTACCGTCCGGAAATTGAGCTGAAAGCCTCTTTCCATAAACAGGACATTACGACTCCGGAAGGAACCTATTTTGCTTTCCCACTCCAGTTAGATAAGTGGCAGTGTCACTATGACACAGCAGGGCAAATGGTTGAACTGGATAAAGAACAGCTGCCAGGCGTGTGTCGTGATTGGATAACTGTTGATAAGCAGGTATCCATGTATGACGGCTTCAAAGGTGTTACACTTGCTTGTCCAGATGCACCTCTTGTTCAGGTTGGCGGCTTTAATTTCGGCAAGGAACAGAAAGAAATTCCTAGAGACCCAAACCCGCTACTGCTTGCATGGCCAATGAACAATTACTGGGACACGAACTACCGTGCCCATCAGCCAGGATATGCCTCTTTTACGTATGTACTTTCTACTTTCCAAAATTTCGATGAAACGCAAGCAACAATGGCGGGGACACGAGCTATTACACCCGTTCTGGCTTTGCCTGTCATTCATTGCGCGGAGGGCCAATCTGGCCAGTGGATAGAGTGTAAGGGGGATGGAGCCGTACTATACGATATCAAACAGGCAGAAGACGGCAACGGAGTGATTTTACGACTTGTTAATGTGAAAAATGAATCCGTTGACACTCAATTGCGTTTTCCAAAACACCACATAACATCAGCGTCTGTCGTTAACGTATTGGAAGAAGATAAAACTGTTATTGAGAATAATTCACTGGAGTCGGAAGGACTGCTTTCGAATAATGGCGTGCATGTGAGTCTGAAATCCAAGCAAATGATTCATATGAGATTACATTTAACGAGCGCTTAGGCATGTTATTAAGGAATACATTTCGTAATTGCTTGAATGAGAGTGTTATATATCTAATTCAAGCTTTATTTGAATCAATATTTGAAAGCGCTTCAATTTAGGGGGTGGTCATTCCCGAGATTAAAAAAGTTAATTGAATAAGGCATCAATGAATTCTCCACTTTTACATGGATATGATTTAAGAAAAGTTAACTCAATCTAAAGGAGGTAAATGAATGTTAGAGTAAAATGTATAAAAAGATTTGCAATGATTATGTTATTTACCCTGTTGAGTGCTTCTAGATTAGAAGTAAGCCCCTTTGGCGTGATGACGGTTAAAGCTGATACGACTACAGCCAATCAAGCATTAAGGTTTGTCCAGCAATACAAAAGTATCTTTAATTACTCCTCCATCGCAAGCGAATACAGATAAAACAACAAATGCTTCACTTCTCGGAAACGGGGATGCAGGTATAACCACGCTTGGCAATATGAATGCAAATGGACGAATGGAATATGGGTGTGCTGTGTAGTTCTTAGCCAGTGATGAGTCAAATTTCATACATATTTCGCGACTTGTTGGTTTGAATCATAATAATCCGATAATAGGAGGATTCACGATGAAACTTTCAAGAACACTGAGACGATTTGGTTCTCAGGTGCTGACCATTAGTCTTTGTTTAAGTGCTTCGGTCTTGAGTTTGCCATCCGTGTTAGCGGCTGAAGGCGTCCAGGGAACGCAGTTCGCAGAATCAGCGGGTACAGATGACTGGGGAACCATCCGTGAGATCGTAGGCAAGAATTACGGCGAATGGAACGGCGACGGATACAGTGGCGCCATTTCCGACAAAATGCCCAACACAGCGTTACTAGGCAACGGTGATGTGGGTATAACATCGGCAGGGGCGAAAGAGCAAAAGACATTCCTGATCTCAAAGTCTGACTTCATTTCGGCGGGAGATCTGAAAGGTGTGTTTAATAGCGGAAACAATAATACTAAACCTCTGCCCATCGGCGGCGTCACGATCCAACAGAAAACCGTTCAGGATAGCAATCCAAATTTAGCCCCGACTTACAAAGCTGTTACGGCGAGTTCAACCCATGACGCCTTCTATCCGTCCACAGCGGTAAACGGCAATTTCCAGCCATCCGCTAGCGGCTATGGCTGGGTGACATCGGTCGGTAGGACCCACTGGCTGGAGGTCGAGTATAACGCGCCGATCACCGTGCAACGCTGGGTAGTCAAGAACGATGGCGCAGTACGCAGCGGCTTCAGCATGAACAACACGAGTGCATTCCGTCTGCAAGTCAGTGAAACGGGCGGCCCGGGCGCTGTGTGGACGGACGTATCCGTCGTCGACAACAATACAAATGATGTGTACGACGCGAACCTGACCGCTCCTGTCACCTCCGCACATTTCCGGCTGTACATAACCAATCCGCTGCAGCAGAGCAACACCGATCCCAATCCACGCGCCAGAATCGGACAGTTTGAACTCTATGAGCGTCCGCAGCAAGCAGCACCTGTTCTGGGAAATCCGAACATTGCGCTGAATCGGCCGGTGAAGGTTTCTGATTTCCTGTCCGGCTTCGGTCCGGGACTGTTGGTTGACGGCATATCAAATGATACCAATAAGAAATGGGTCTCCAACACAAATCCTGCGATCCCAAACCCGCACTGGGCGATCATCGATTTGGGAGAGCCTAAGACAATTGCCAGCTACAGTATGTATAACGCAAGCTTGGTTGGCGAGCCCGTCACGCGCAACACCAAGGATTTTGCGCTGCAATACCTGCCTGACGAGAGTGGCGTTACCTGGGACAATGTCACAGCGCAGAGTGGTTGGGTCAATATGGACTCTGTGGCAGGCAACGACGATGCTACTGTAAACAGGAATCTTGCTGCTCCGGTCACGGCGCGCTATGTGCGGCTGTGGGTCACGAAAGCATCTGCTGAGGCGGGCAAAGAGCATGTGCTGCGTATCCATGAGCTGGAACTCTATAGCAAAACTCTAAATACTCCGACGTATGAGAAGCAGGATATCTTGAACGCGCAGATCCAGACCAAGCTAACTATCAATGGTGTGAATCTGTCAATGAACACATGGCTATCGTCCTCGAAAAACATGCTGGTTACAGAACTCACGTCTTTGGGGACCCAGCCAGTCGATCTGAAGGTAAACACATGGGGCAAAGCGGACAACCCAAATTATCCGGCCACTGCCAACAAAGTTGACGGAAACGCGGTAGCCACAAGGGCGACGTTCAACAACGCACCGCTCAACCCGAACTCATGGACGTCGAAGGCGGCTTTGGCAACCAAGTTGCTGGGCGCCGAAAGCACGGTCTCTGTCGACAGTTTGAAAGGTATGGGCACCACGGCGTTTACCCTGGATGCCGGTCAGACGGTGCAGATCGTCACAGCAATCGGCGGCGGCGGAAAGACCTACGACGCAACGAACAATCTGCTCACGACCGATCCGGTCTCCGAGGCGAGTGCTCTGCTATCTCCGATCACCGGTGCTCAAGAGGTTCAGACCCTGCTGGCCGATCATCAAAGCTGGTGGAAAAATTTCTGGTCTGCCTCCTACATCAACATCCCGGACTACGCGGACGTTCAGAAATACTATTACGGTGCACAGTATCTCCTTGGCAGCACCGCCAAATCCGGAAAAGTAGCCCCTGGACTTTATGGGGTATGGCACACCACTGACAACCCTAGCTGGTCCTCCGATTACCATCTCAACTATAACTTCATCGCTACGTTTTTCGGAGCCAACTCCAGCAACCGCTCTGACCTGTCACTGCCGGCCGGGGAGGCGATCTTGAGCTATGTGCCAGAGGGTATGAGACGCGCTGCGGACCCGAATCAGCTCAAAAGCATCAACTCAATCTACTTTAACAGCCGTCCGGAACTGCAAAATGGAATCGCTGACGCGGTTTTATATCCGGTGGGTATTGGACCGTGGGGCACCGTCACTGATGATCATTATCTGTCCGAGGCGCTCAACGCCGCTTTCAGCAGTTATCCTTTGATTCAATATTACCACTATACGCAGGATAAAACGTATCTGGAAACCTACGTCTATGACTATCTTAAGAAATGCGTGAACTTCTATGACGCATGGCTGGACAAAACTGGCGACTCGTATACCTTGTACGCCGGTTACAATGAGGGCTCATGGGCCAAAAACCCCGCGGTTGAACTTGCGGCGCTCAAGAGTGTCTTGTCTGAATTGATTACCGCCAGCGTCACGTTAGACAGAGATGCGGGTCTGCGAACGCACTGGCAGGATATTTTCGATCACCTCGCTCCGCAGCCGACCAGTGTGTGGAATAGCAAGCAGGTATATTCCCTCGCAGAAAAGGAGTGGAAGAGCGGTCAGTGGGTAGATCTGGCTAATCCTGTCCCAGGTGACGGAAATATCATCCCGCTTGATATCGTTGTTCCAGGCGGTCAGCTGGGTTACTACTCCTCGGCGAGCGCACAGCAGATCGCCAGAAACACGATCGACGTGTTCGGCACCAATGCGTGGAGTCAGATCAACAATTTCCCTAGAATCTTCAACGATGCGGTTCGCTCCAGATACCCTGCAGGTTCAGTCTTGCAATATATGACCAACACGATCAGAGCCCAGATTCAGCCCAATCTGCGAATCAGTGATAATACGCACGGCGTGGAGAAGATCGGCGCGACCGAGGCGATCAACAGCATGCTGCTCATGAGTGACCAGGGCGTAATGAAGGTGTTCCCGAACTGGGTGAGCGGAAAGAACGCAACCTTTGCTAGACTGCGCGCGCCGGGAGCCTTCGTTGTGTCCGCTGCTTATGACGGAGCGTCAAACGTAGTGCAAAGAGTGACAATCAAGAGTGAAGCGGGCAAAAGTCTAACTGTTGCCTCTCCATGGGCTCTGGGCACCGATGTCTTTGACTCATCCGGCCGTAAGATTGAAACCACCATCGGAACCGCCCCCAATTGGGAAAGCGAAGCCACTGTTACCTTCGATACCGTTGCCGGAGAGACATACACATTGGCGCAGAGTGTGCCAGTTACATCGATTTCTGTAAGTGGCGCAGGGGGAGCGAGTTCGATCAGCGTCATAAACGGCACACTGCAAATGCAAGCTGCTGTTCTACCTGCGAATGCAACTAACAGCAGTGTAACATGGAGTGTCTACGAAGCTGATGGTGCCACTGCAACGGATATAGCGACAATTGCCAATGGATTGCTCACGGCTAAAAAAGACGGTACTGTGAAAGTGGTTGCGACAGCCGAAGACGGAAGCGGTGTAAAAGGTACTGCTACGATTACGATTAGCGGACAAACGCTAATGCCTCAGGCTACTTTAACTGGCCTACAACAGGTTATCCCTGGTCAATCATTTGATCTAACTATGGGATTGAGTAACGTAACGCAAAGTGTATACCAGCAAATGTATGCGCAAGATTTGACTCTCCAATATGATCCAGTGAATTTGCAACTCGATTCGGTTACTTCACTGAAAGACGGATTGCAAGTCATCGATCAAGAGGAGGCAGTCCCAGGGCATGTCCGGATTTTGGTTGCCAGCGTGGGCGCGGACCAAGGCGTGCTGGCTCAAGGCGACTTGTTGACTTTCAAATTTACGGCGAAACCTGTCACTCAGGCAACCACTACATCAATTTCTGTAGGTAATGTCATTATTGCCAATGGACAGGGAAATGAACTGCAAGTAAGCGGAGTCTCCCGCGAGATGCAAATAAGTATTCCAAGCGTACCTGTAGATAAGTCGCTCTTGAATACGTTGATCGCAAACGCACAGGCCAAGTACAATGCAGCAGCGGAAGGCAATGAAGACGGTTTGTATGCGATTGGCTCCAAAGCGGAATTGCAGTCTGCCATCGATGCAGCCACTGCGACAGCAACCAATCCGAACGCCGCTCAGCAGCAGGTGGATAGCGCGAAAGCTGCATTGGAAGCTGCTGTTCACGTGTTTGACTCCAAGAAAATAGCGGCAGATGTCAATAGAGATGGAAATATTTCTATTGGAGACTTGGCGATTGTTGCAGGGGCTTATGGCAAGCAGCAAGGTCAAGCGGACTGGAATGAGAATGCGGATGTAAATAAAGACGGCAAGGTTGACATTGTGGACCTTGCAATCGTCGCTAAGGCAATCTTGCATTGAATTTAGTCAAAGTAGGAATTGATCGGTAAGTGGGGGAACATTTTCCCCCACTGTTTACTTTGCTGCTCGGACTTTTTTCCAAAAGGTGGATTCCTTCGATGTTAAAAAAACGATTCACATTTAGTACGGTGCTTCTTTTGACTTTTCTCTTACTTCCACATAAAAGCCATTCATGCAAACACTAGCCCAACCTTTTTGCTTTCCACAGCGAATCAGATCATCTAGAGCTTTGCACCACAACCGTATGGCATCTGTCTGTTCTTCTTGAAGTATCACCAAAAGATTAGTTGTAATTATTTGAAGTTGTAGTATACTTACTTGGAAACTGAAATTTCAGATTCTAGATATTCGCTTATTGATAAAGAAAGGAGGAGACATGGTGTTTGAGCTTGAACATACTGAACTCTCGGAGAAAGTATACCAACTGGTTAAAAAGATGATTTTAAATCGAGAGTTTGTGGGTGGGCAAAGACTGGATCTTAAGGACTTATCGCAAAAAATGAACATTAGCCGGACACCGCTGAAAGATGCCGTAAACCGTTTAGTTCGCGAAGGACTAATGGAAGTAAAACCCCGTTCGGGAACATTTGTCGCAACTGTAAAGGTTTCGGACATTGAAGAGATTTCGGAAATCCGCTTAATGATTGAACAATGGTGTGTGTCCCACTTGACACAATTGAAAGCGCAAAAGCTTGTACTTCAGTTAGAAAATATTATTGAACAATTTACGAACACTCTCCATGTAAAGCCGTTCCCTTTTCATAGCTTTCTTGAACTCGATGTCAGTTTTCATACTGAAATTGTTCAAGCGGGAGGGAATCCGCGCATGTTGGAACAATACAAGTCAGTAAACAGCTTCCTACACGCTTCAAGAATTTACTACTTTCAAAGTTATGATCGTTCAGTCGCCGGTCACGAAGAACATCTATCCATTATTCAGGCTTTGAAGCGGTACGATCTAAAAGAAGCCTGTGCCAAGCTTGAAGAACACATCATGACAAGCAAGCTAAGTATGATCGATTATTTGCAGCAAAATGGGGGGGGCTTATAAAAGTCAGCGCCCATTTCTTTTAAACTAAACTGAAATTTCACATTCTAGATTTATAAATTTAAATAAAAATGAAGGAGTTCAAAAACATGACAAATGTGAAAACTATTGCAGGATACGATTTCGATTATTTGGAGCAAAAATTATATACAGCGGTTATCGGCGATATTTTGGATGATCTTGGTTACCGCAATCAAACCCTTGGCGCAGGAGTTCGTATGGTTGATCCTAAGCTGAAGATTAGCGGCCGTGTATTCACCGCCCAGGCGACAAAAGTATTTTCCGTTCCAGCGGAACCATACAAATTGCAAATGGAAGCGATCGATAGCGTATCGCCTGGCGAAGTGTTTGTCGTATCCACAGGCGCGCCGGACGAGGCTGCTTTCTGGGGCGAGTTGTTAGCTACTGCCTGCCGGGCCCGCGGAGGAAGAGGGGCGATTGTCGACGGATTGAATCGCGACACTTCCAAAATATTGGAAATGCAATTTCCATTGGCATCGAGAGGACAAGTGCCTACGGATTCGAAGGGCAGGGTGGATCTCATTTTTTACCAGAAGCCGATTGAGATTGACGGTGTCCGCATCAACCCCGGAGATTACGTGTTTGCGGATATCGACGGCATTGTTTTCGTTCCCCAAGCTGTCGAGGAGGAAGTTATTCAGAAGTCGCTCGAAAAGGTCGAAGGCGAGAATGTTGTAAGAAAGGCATTGCAGGATGGCATGCTGTGCACCGAAGCTTTCAAAACTTTTGGCATTTTGTAAAAAATAATAAAGAAGGAGTTGTAGAACTATGAAGCTGGGTCTTGGATTATACCGCGACAGATTGAATAAAGATAATTACCAGTTTGCCAAGCAAGCCGGTTGCACCCATATTGTTGCCCATCTCGTTGATTATTACAACGGGGTCGAGGGTTTGCCTTCCACGGATAAAGACAGAAATATGGGAATTGCACGACCGAACGAGGATGTATGGTCTTATGAAAGCCTAATGGCTTTAAAGAAATCAATGAATGATGAGGGACTGGAGTTTGAAGCGATTGAAAACTTCAGCCCAGCCGATTGGTATGATATTTTGATGGATGGTCCCAAGAAAACAGAGCAAATGGATAACTTGAAGCGGATTGTCTGTAATGTTGGGAAAGCCGGCATCCCCATCATCGGGTATAACTTCAGCATCGCTGGCGTTTGGGGGCATGTGAACCGGGCAGTCGCTCGCGGGGGCGCGGTGACAGCTACCTTTAACCTCGCAGAAGGACCTGAAGAGACGCCGATTCCAAACGGGCAAATCTGGAATATGACATATGACTTTAATGCTCCGAAAGGTTATATTCCGGCTATCTCTTCGGAGGAACTCTGGCAACGGCTGGACTATTTTCTTAAAGAGCTCGTTCCAGTGGCAGAGGAAGCCGGCGTGCGATTAGCCGCTCATCCCGACGATCCGCCGATGTCTACGATCCGGGGATACGGACGATTGGTTAACCAACCGCGTTTGTACCAGAAGCTTCTCGACATCGTGCCTAGCCGAAGCAATGCACTTGAGTTCTGTTTGGGGACTTTGCAGGAAATGACGGAAGGTAACATTTACGAAACGATCGATCAGTACAGCAAACAGAATGCGGTCGGTTATGTGCATTTTCGCAACGTGAAAGGCAAAGTGCCGAATTATCAAGAAGTATTTGTTGACGAAGGCGATATCGATATGATTCAAGCGCTTCGCATATTTAAGAAAAACAATTTCGATGGCGTGTTCATCCCGGACCATACCCCGCAGATGACGTGCAAAGCGCCATGGCACGCCGGCATGGCTTATGCGCTAGGCTATATGAAAGCGGCATTGGCTATAGTTAATAATGAATAAAATTAAGGAGGAATAGCATGTATTCGGATTTAGCGGGAAAAGTAGCGATTGTTACAGGCGCCTCTCAAGGAATTGGACGCGGGATTGCACTAAGATTCGGACAAGAACAGATGAAAGTTGTCATTAACTATCATACTGACACCAGTGAAGCTGAGCAATTGGCGGAAGAGGTGAAAGCGGCAGGCGGAGAAGCTATTGCCATTCAAGCTGATGTCAGTAAAGAAGCCGAAGTTAAGGAATTGATTATGAAGACCGTTCAAATATTCGGCGGATTAGACGTATTGGTCAACAATGCGGGTATCCAAACAACCTGTTCATCCCACGAGTTAAGCTTGGAGGATTGGCACAAAGTTATGGACGTGAATTTAACAGGTGCTTTCGTTGGATGTCGTGAAGCCCTTAAATATATGTTAGAGCATCAAATCAAAGGCAGTATTATCAACATGTCAAGTGTCCATCAAAAAATACCGAAACCTTTCCATGCTCATTATGCTTCCAGTAAAGGCGGATTAAAACTGCTGACCGAATCGCTGGCTCTGGAATATGCCCCTTATGGTATTCGGGTCAATACAATCGCACCAGGCGCAATTGCAACACCGATGAATGAACATATTTTGTCGGATCCGAGGCAAAAAGAGGATGTACTCTCTCTGATCCCGATGAATTCGATTGGCGAACCGAAACAAATTGCTTCGGCTGCAGCTTGGCTGGCTTCGGAAGAAGCGAACTACGTGACGGGAGTCACGCTTTTCGTTGACGGTGGGATGACGCTTTATCCTTTTTACCTCAAAGGTTAATCAACGAGGGGAGTTTATTCATGGTACATACAGATCAGAAACAAGATTATTATGTGTTTGTAGGCACGTATTCATTAGCAGACACACAAGGGATTCATGTTCTTCGGTTTCAAGGATCAGAAGGCAAACTATCAAAAGTTAGCGGCATTGCAGGTGTGGACAATCCTTCTTACTTAGCGGTGGATGCGGCTAGAAATATCCTCTACGCGGTGAGCGAGAATGGCAGTGGGGAAGGAGCCGTAGTCTCATACCATTTTGACCCCGAATCGGGCGAATTAACGGAGTTAAATCGTCAGCTAACGCAAGGAGACTATCCTTGTTTTATTAGTGTAAATGAGGCGGGCGATTACCTGCTTACTGTAAATTATATGAGTGGAAGCGTGTGTGTATATCCCATTCAGGGTCAAGGCATGATTGGGAGCATGACCGGCCAGATCCAACACATCGGCCGAAGCATTCATAGTGAGAGACAAGAGGCGCCGCATCCGCATGCGATTGTTCAGATCCCCGGCACCAATTTTTGGATAGTTCCAGATCTCGGCAACGATACCCTTTATGTATATAAACTGGATACGCATAATGGAAAATTGCATCTGCAAACGAAAGTTCAAAGCGAACCCGGTTCAGGCCCCCGACATGTGACTTTTCATCCCACCGAAGCTTTGGTTTACATTATTAATGAATTAAGTTCGGCGGTTTCGGTTTACAGATATAACACTAAAGATGGGGCGCTGTTTCACATGCAATCGATCTCCACGCTAGCGGATGATTTTAAGGGTGTAAGCACGTGTGCAGATATTCATATCTCTGCTTGCGGACGTTTTTTGTACGGATCCAACCGAGGACATGACAGCATCACCGTCTTTCGAATTTTGGATGATGGTCAACTAGTGTCCCTTGGCTATGCTCCTACTATGGGAAAAACTCCGCGGAATTTCTCACTGGTAGATGAGTCAGACTTTATGCTTGTCGCTAATCAAGACTCCGACAACATTTCGATTTTTCAGCTGTCTGAAACGGGAATACCGGTATCAACCAACCAAATGCTCGAAGTTATGAAGCCTGTATGTTTGAAAGTAATCCCTATCTGAGTGAAAAGGATGGTTTAAGGTGAACTATTTTCGTAAACAGAGAAATTACGGTTGCCGCATCCATGATCAATATACCTATATGGGAATGAAAACCATTGTGATGGAAAATGAAAGGATCCGGCTGTCCGTCCTGGTCGATAAGGGTACGGAAATATTTGAGTTTTTATTAAAAAGCCGCGATTTGGATTTTATGTGGTTAACCGACAACGGGATCCATAACCCTAATCGATATTTACCGACATCGCCAGATTCTCAGTCGACCTATATTGATTATTACATCGGGGGCTGGCAGGAGATTTTCCCCAATGGTGGAGTCAGCAGCTCCTATATGGGGGCTCAATTCGGACAACACGGCGAAGTGGCGCATATGCCTTGGGACTACATCATTGAGACGGATACTCCGGAAATGATCTCGGTAAAATTTACTGTGAAACCCAAAAAAGTTCCTTTTGAATTAAGTAAAATATTTACGCTTTGCGCAAATTCTACGAAAGTAACCATCAAGGAAGAAGTGAGAAATCTAAGCGAAGTATCGCTGCATTATATGTGGGGGCAGCATATGGCGCTAGGAAAACCATTTTTGCAACCTGACTGTAAGATCAGTTTACCGGAAAACATAGAAGTCATCGCCGATATACTTGATTTTCCTGAAGATAAGACTGTACGTGTAAAACGTGGTATTACACATCAATGGCCGCTGGTAGAGGAACCATCCGGCGATATGACAGATTTATCCATACTTCCTTCCCAAGGTACCCCTTCAGAAATCGTCTACCTTACCGGCTTTAATGAAACGGGTTGGTATCAGGTAGAAAATAATAAACTCGGCGCAGCAATGCGTGTTGAATGGGATGCGAGAGTGATGCCTTATTTGTGGTACTGGCAGGAATTTGGTCATACATCCGGTTACCCATGGTACGGCAGGCATTATAACATTGGTTTGGAGCCATTCTCCAGCTACCCGACTCATGGCTTAGCCGAGGCTATACGTAATGGAACTGCGAATCTTATTCACGGAGAAGAAACGCAAACATTCACGATGTCTGCAGCATTGTTGGAAATATAAGATAAGAAAAAACAAAAATACTACAAGAAATACAAAATTACTCTCGTTGTTGTTGACGTTCAATTCAACCTATAATTTAGTTACAAACATTAAAAGTTTGTGAAAGAAGAGCTTCGAAACTATTCTACTAAAAGGGGAGTCACTCCAATGAAGTTTACGAAAAAAGCACTGATATTGGCGACATTAACAGCTGTTTCTTTGTCATCTGCAGCCTGCAGCAATGCGAAGCCTGCCGCTGATTCGGTTAAACCGACAGCAAGCGCGCAAGCCAAAGCTCCAGAGAAAAAGACGGATCTTGTTGTAGCGGGTGTTGTGTTCCAGGAAGACCAATTCATGAAATTGCTGTCTCTTGGTTACCAGGATGCGGCAAAAGCAGCAGGTGTTAAAGTACTGACAGGAAACACAGCTAACGACCAAGGTAAAGAAGCGGAATTGGTTAATACGTACATTTCCCAAAAAGTGAATGGCATCGCGATTTCGCCTTTGAATCAGGATTCTTCTTTCGCAATTTTAAAGAAAGCGGACGAAGCGGGCGTAAAAATTGCATTGACGAATACCGCCCTCACGAATGCATCTTTTGCAGTTGGCGGATATACTTCGGATAACAAAAACATCGGTGAAATTACCGGTAAAGCTGCCGCTCAATATATCAAGGAGAAACTTGACGGAAAAGCGAAAATTGCCGTCCTTCAATTTAAATCTCAGCTTCCACAACAAAGTGCAGATCGTGTAAACGGATTCCTGGATGAAGTGAAAAAAGTAAACCCGAACGTTGAAGTTGTAGCTGACCAAGACGCTTGGATCCAAGATAAAGCTGTATCGGTAACAGGCGATATTCTGACTGCGCATCCGGATATCAATATTATTTGGTCGGCAAACGAGGGCGGTACGATTGGTGCAACAATGGCTGTGAAAAATGCCGGTAAAGCTGGCAAAGTGGCCGTATTTGGAACGGATGCAAGCGACCAACTGATCTCGATGTTGAAGGATAAAGATAACATTCTTCAGGCGATTACAGGTCAAAACCCTTACGATATTGGTTATAAAGCGATGGATCTCTTGATTAAAGGTCTTAAAGGCGAAGATATCAGTGCAAACAAAGGTAAAACGAACATTATTGACGGCATTCTTCTTAGCCGTACGAATCCAGATGGAATTGCCAAGTTTGAGGCTGACCTGAAAGCGAAAATGGGCAAGTAGTCACTGAACGCATCTTAGAAGAGGGGTTGCTCGGTTCCAAGAACGAAGCAACCCCAAACTATATAAATGTGAGAGAACTGTGAGGTAGACCCCATGAATGTATTGGAGACCAAAAAAATTACTAAAGTATATCCAGGTACTGTGGCATTGGATCAAGTTTCCGTATCGTTTGAGAGTGGTAAGGTGCACGCGCTGCTTGGGAAGAACGGATCCGGGAAATCAACCTTGCTTAAGATTTTTTCCGGTGCGGTCGAGCCTACACAGGGAGAAGTCATGTTGGATAGAGTGCCCTTGAAATTTCGCGATCCGAGAGATGCTTTTGCGAAGGGGATCGTGACTGTTTATCAAGAGTTAAGTCTCGTACCGGGTTTGACCGTTGCGGAAAACATTTTTCTAGGTCGCATGCCGATGAAAGGCATGATCGTGGATTGGAAAAAGACATACGAGATGGCGAATGAAATTTTGAAAGAATACAATGTAGATATCCCGGCGGAAGAAACAGTTCACAACTTGAGCGTCGGACAGGCGCAAATGATTGAAATCGTAAAAGCGATGAGCTATAACCCGAAGGTTTTGCAATTAGACGAACCGACGTCAGCGCTTGCGAAAAACGAAATTGAGTCGTTGTTCAAGATGATCAGAGAATTGAAGAAGAAGAACGTCATTATTACCTATGTATCACATCGTTTGCATGAACTTTGGGAAATTGCGGATACGTGTACGGTTTTGCGCGAAGGGCACTTTATTGGGAAAGCCCCTATGCAGGAATTGAGTCGCAAAGATTTGATCGGCATGATGTTTGGTGATGTGGAGATTAAAAAACGTCCCGAAAATTTAACAATATCGGACGAGGTAGTACTAGAAGTAAAAGGATTGACACGTAAACAAAAATTTCATGATGTATCCTTTCAATTAAGAAAAGGCGAAGTGCTTGGCATTGCGGGTATGCTCGGATCAGGGCGAACCGAGCTGCTCAAATCGATTTTTGGTGCGGATCCGTTCGATAGCGGCGAAATTTATTGCAAGGGGAGAAAAATTGCATCCCCTACTCCAGAAAAGATGAAAAAAGCCGGACTTGCCTACACACCGGAAGATCGCAAGCATGAAGGGCTTATCCAGATTGCTTCGATCAAGGATAATTTATGTGTAGCCAGCCTGGATTTAATAGCTAGAGGTTCATTTATCCGTAAACAAGATGAAGCTGAGTTCGTTCAAAGGCAAGTGGAAGATCTGCAAATCAAGATATCGGACGTTGATCACCCGGTTTCTTCCTTATCCGGAGGGAATCAGCAAAAAGTGGTTGTCGGCAATTGGTTAAATACAAACCCGAGCATTATGTTTTTTGATGAGCCGACGCGAGGCATTGACGTCAATGCCAAGCAGCAAATCTTTCAAATTATTTGGGAGCAGTCTCGCAAAGGGATTTCAAGTATCATGGTCTCATCGGAGCTTGAAGAACTGCTTGAAGTGTGTCATCGTATCCTCATTTTGAAAGATGGCAAGATTTCGGGGGAATATGCGCCGGAACAATTGAAAATTGATGAGCTTTACGCGCTTAGCATGGGAGGAGAAGCATCTTGAGAACATTAACATCGACGAAATTGTCTTCTTCATCGTTTGATTTGAAGAAGAAACTGAACAAACATGTTTTAGAGATCATTCTGTTGGTTATCGTTATCGTGATGACATTCGCTTCTTCCGGTTTTTTAACCGGGGAGAACTTATTAAACATTTTAAGGAATATGGCTTTGCAGGGATGTATTGCCTTTGGAATGACAATTGTCATTATTGCGGGAGAAATCGATCTTTCCATCGGGTCGACGGTTGCGTTAACGGGGGTCATTATTGGTTTAACAACCGGCAAGCTTGCTGATGCAGGCATGTCAATGGATGTTGCAGTCATTGTGGGTATTCTTGTGTCATTCATCGTTGCCGGTTTGATCGGCTTATTCAATGGCTGGATATTAACCAAATATAAAGTGCCGTCATTTATTATTACCTTGGCTATGCTAAATGTGATATATGGTATAGCAGCAGTCATTTCCAAAGGTTTTCCCGTAACAACACTGCCTTCATGGTATAATGTACTTGGAGCCGGACAAATCTTCTCAATCCCGATTCCTGCTATTATTTTGCTTATTGTATTCGCTATCATTTTTGTCGTGATGAACTACACCACGTTCGGACGTTCCGTATATGCAGTAGGAGGAAACCCGGAATCGGCTCGTCTGTCAGGCATTCATGTTTCCCGCGTGAAAATCATTTGTATGGTTATCGTTCAGCTGTGTTCTGCGCTTAGCGGAGTGCTCGTTTCCTCTCAGGTTATGTCCGGGTCTTTCAACTTTGGCAAGGGCTGGGAAATGATTGCCATCTCATCCGTCATCATTGGCGGTACGAGCTTGTTCGGGGGCGTTGGTAAAGTATGGGGCACGTTTATCGGTCTGATCTTCCTTGGTGTAATCATCAATGCGATGACGCTTTTGAATGTCAATGAATATATTCAATATATCGTTCGGGGACTACTGATATTGACAGCAGTACTGATCACAACGATACAATTAATGAAGAAGCGTAATTGAACCAAAACTTGATATCAAAAACTAAGTTGGCATCCCTTTCCCCTATTCCTTTGGGGTAAAGGGATTGTTCCATCTCAAGAAGGAATTATGGATGATATTTCAAAACATGAGTTTTCGTACCAAGATGTTCATGAGTATGACGATTGTAATCCTCATTCCTATGATTATTGTCAGTTCTTTACTCTATATCAGGTCTGCACAATCCATTACAGATCAAACTTCTAAAGTTGTCATCAGCAGTATAGACTTTGCTGTCAATAATATTGATTCTGCTCTGGATAATGTGACCGGATTAAGCAAGCTCATACTAACGGATAGCCGGCTTTTAACGCTTGCGAAACAAGAAACACGTCTCCCTTTAGAGGTGAGAAACGAAAAATATGTCGGGATGCTGGATTTGCTGAATTTTTTTATTACCCGGATTCGAATACAGAATGTTTTAGAGGGCACAGATTCTTTCTATTTATATTTAGTTAAGCAAAATACGATTATCGATTCGAAATCAACTTACTATGAAGATGTTAATTCCGAAAATATTGATTTTGTGAAAAAAAGCTTTAACACCGACGGCAATGAACACTGGTTTGTTTCAACGCCTGTCGATTATTATAGCTTGAACCGTATCTCCACGCGACTGGAAGAAAGTAAACTGATAACCTTCAATAGAGTGTTAAAGGATGAAAAGGGAGATACGATAGCCGTTCTGGCCGTCAATGTTAGAGATAACTATATCAGCGATTATTATAGAAAAATACAAAGAGGCATTCCCGGGGATTTCGTCGTCATGGACGCCGACTCTAAAGTTGTCGCCCATACCGATCAGTCTATTGTAGGAAAAGAGACTGATCTCTATTCGCAGATTAACGATAAGATCCAAGCCTCGGCAAAAGAAAGCGGCAGCTTTTTTGTCGATATGCAGAAACAATTCGTCGTCTATTCCATCTCCCCTTACAACCATTGGAGATACGTGGTCGTTATTCCATCCTCTGAGATTTTAGGTAAAGTATATGAAATCAGAAATTTTTTTATCATATTGATCTCGATAACGGCTCTAATCCTATTTATCGTTAGCTACTTTTTATCAAATCTGTTTTACAAACCGCTATTAAAGCTCATTAGAGCGATGCAAAAAATTGAAAACCGGAACTTGGAGGTGCGGATTCAAGACAAACGTCAGGATGAATTTAGGCAGGTCTATCAAGGTTTTAACGATATGGCTGACGAACTGAAGGCGCTTGTGAAAGATTTGGCCAATGAAAAGCTTTATAAACTTGAAGCTGAAATTAAGCTGCTGCAGGCTCAAATTAACCCGCATTTTTTATATAATACCCTTGATTCTATATATAGTATCGCGAAAATAAAAAAGGTCGAAGAGATATCGCAAATGGTGGCTGCTTTATCCAAATTTTTTAGAGTTAGTTTAAGCGGTGGCAGGGATATCGTCTCATTAAAAGAAGCAGTAAGTCTGGTTGTCAATTATTTAACCATTTTAAATATTCGTTATCGTGGAGAGATTAGCTATCATATTGACCTTCCGGATGAATTTGCCGATTGTCTGGTACCGAAAATGCTGCTGCAGCCCATTGTTGAGAACTCGGTTTATCATGGAATCGAAAGAACGAAGGGGCGAGGACATATCTATGTTGCAGTATCTTCTAACGAAGGAAAGTTGAGGATTGTTGTAAATGACAATGGGATCGGAATGCAGGAGGAAGAATTGCGGCGATTACGAGATAGTCTCCATGCGGAAGCGGTTGAGGGGTCAAGCTTTGCGTTAAGAAACTTGGTTCAGCAGATCCGTTTAAAATACGGACCTTGTTATGGAATAGATATTGAAAGCACTTATGGAGAAGGTACACAAGTAATGATAGAACTTCCCATAACAACCAGTGAGGTGTTGGCGACATGATAAAAATGATCGTTGTGGATGATGAAGTATGGGTGCGCGAAAGATTGATCCATACCATAGAGTGGGATCAACTCGGGATCGAGGTCGTTGATGAGGCCAATTGCGGTAAAGAAGCGCTGGATAAAGCACTTCAAGTGGAACCAGATATCATTTTGACCGACATTCGGATGCCCAATATGGACGGCCTTGATCTCATTCAATCCTTAAGAGATCGTCAGATTCGGACGAAGGTTATTATTATCAGCGGATACAGCGATTTTGAATATGCTCAGAAAGCGCTTTCGCTCGGTGCTTTCGACTATATACTGAAACCGGTAGAAGACCATGATTTGCTTCATGTCGTAGGGAAATGCCTTGAACAAATTCAATCTGAAAAGAAAAAAGAAGAATTGCTTCATAAGGCGGATGAGCAAGTTAACAAGCGCTTGCCTATGTTGAAAGAAATGTTATTTGCCAATCTGATCAATGGGAGGGTCCAAAACGAACAAGAGGTGCTTGCTGCTCTGAGCGACTTTCAGGTTGAACATTCAAATTTGAATCATTTTTGCGTTATTTTTCATTTCAAAGAATGGAAAGAAGATGGAATTCATTTGGATGCCGAATTCAAACAGTTTGTTATCGGAAATTTGATTGGAGATATTCTTCAAGAGCTGAAATGCAAAACGATTACTTTTATTCATGCTGATGAAGTAGTGGCAATTGTGTCTTCTGACCAAGAAACCGAATATCTTAAGCACCAGCTCGAATCGGCAGCGTTCAGTCATATGCTCTATAAAATTTTTGGTTGCCCGGTCGAAGTTGGTTATGGAGGATGTTGTTCCAATATCATCGATATTTCTTCATCATACCGACAAGCAAAGCAGTCTTTGCTGTTAAGCGGTTTTCTAAATCAGGAACGGATTACGCTCCAAGCTATTTCTACAAAAACGGAGAAAAATAAGCAATACGATATTGAAGGACTGGTCAATTCAGTTAAATTGGGCGATAAGGAATCTGTAGTCATGCATTTGGATCAGCTTTTTGTAAATAAACCGATGAATTTGATTGAATTCAAGTTTATATATTTTCAAATTATCAGTGCTATAACGAGAACTGTAATCGATGGCAATCGGTCCCTAGATGATGTTTCCAGGTTCAGTTTACAGTTTTTCGAGTTACTGCAAAGATCTCAGGACGTAGGTGAAATACGTCAATTATTTGAAGAGGCCTTGTTTAAAATCATGGCTTATTTGAATAAAACTCAAACAAAGAAAAAACGAAAAGTGATCGAGAAGATCGTTGAATACATGCAAGAACATTATAATGAATCCATTAATTTGAACACGGTTGCCGAAGCGTTTTTTATGAATGCATCCTATTTAAGCAAAATTTTTAAAGATGACATGGACGTTTCATTCAGTAAATATGTAATGGAATATCGCGTGGAGAAGGCGATTGAGCTCATGAAAGACCCGACAAAAAAGATTTATGAAATTGCTAGTAACGTTGGATATGACGATGTCCAATATTTCACGAAAATGTTTAAAGCAATCAAAGGAGTGACACCGGTACAGTATCGGGAAAACTGGGCTGAATGAGTGAAGCGCTGGTAGTAGAATGAAAATCGGACTCGGAAAAAGTATATAAATTGCTCAAAGAGATCGGTATGAAAGCATATAACGCTGTCGTATCTAAATTTTTGCAGGGCCTTAGGACACAGGTTTTAATAAGCCAAGATACACTTACAAGCACTTTTATGGGGATATATGATTATGTAAAAAGTACTTGAAAGTCATCCGTCTGTATCTTAATCCTCATTTTTAGCGGACACAAGGAGGCCGACCCTCGAGTAGCTGAAGCTACTTATGGTTCGGCCTCTTTTCTCATTCCTTTGTATGCATATGCTAAGGAAAGGGTAGGTCGAATGCATTCATTCGTCTGTCCTTTCTTCAGTTGAATTAATCAACAAATTGTTTGGTTTGACAGCATAATCAAACAACGAAATCGCGGATATCTTTGATCAATTTTAATTGTTGCACCAAAACCAGAATTGCAGCCTGCATAATGCTTGAGATTTCATATGTTCAGACTCCGAAATTCCTGAGTCCCTTTGTGTTGTTTGACTATTTAACTCGTGTATGCTTGCGATACTCCAAAGGAGACATTCCCATATAGTGCTTGAAAAAAATGCTGAACGTATGAATTGAAGTAAAATACAATTCTTCTCCGATCAGCGATATCGATTTATCGGTCTGATATAGTTGGAATTTCGCTTTATCAAGGCATAAATTGCGAATATACTCCCCGATTGTCATTCCGGTAGTTGTTTTGAATTCCCGGGCTAAGTGAGAACGGCTAATGTGGAGTTTATCCGCGATTTCCTCGATGTTATGGTCGTATCGGATTTCCTCGTGCAAGTAGTCCATCAATTTGATGATGATCGGTCCGAGCGTTTTCGCCTTGTTGTCGCCGGACGGCGTACGGTCGAGGTGCAGCCGAAGCAAGGTCGCCAGCAACTGAAGAAACAACCCATGCACCATTTCCGTACTGCCTTGCCGTTTGTTTCTCACTTCGCCGATGATTTCGTCAAACAACCGTTTGATCTGACGGTTTTCATCCTTTACGATCCGATCGACCCCGATATTGTAATATTCCGCCTCAATAGCACGCATTTTGTCCAGCTTGAATCCCATATAATACAGCCGAAAATTCGAAATCCCGTCCGTCAGTCCGTAATGCCTTTCCCCGGGTTTCGTGATAAATAATTCTCCTTGGTTTATGTGATACAGGGATTTATCGATAAAATAGGTCAGCTTTCCCTGATCCAAATAGCAAAGTTCGAAATGATCGTGAAAATGGATATTTGTCATCCAATCTACGGTCGTGTTCATCCCGATGTAAAACATATTGTCGAGATCTGTGAACGGAAGCTCAAAGCGCATTTCCGTATCCGATTCTACTACTCTGGCGTTCAAAGGCTTTGTATGCCTCTCAGGTTTCTCTTCTACCATTCCCCCTCACCTTTCCGGAGCGATGTCTTTTTGGTACCTCCATGATAGAGCATGAGATTGCAACTGTAAAGGACGCATTCCAGAATAGGTAAAATGATCAAATTCTTTAAATAGAGGATCATAAGTGAAAAATACTTTGCATGTGGCATCTTGTATAATTCAATATGTGGTAAGCGCTTACAATAAGAGGAGGGTGTGTATGTTGAAATTTAAATTATTGGTCATGATAGCGATTTCGGCAATGCTAATCGTCTATGTGGCCGGCTGTAGTGATTCGAAACAGCCAAAAAACAATAATGAGAATTCGGCGGAAAAAGGAAAGAAAGTGGAAGTCGTTGTTTGGGGTCTCGACCCTATGGCCATCGGGAGCGGGAATAAGGAAATGATCGATGAATTTAACAAAGCTCATCCCAGTATTAAACTGGTGACCCAGGCTATGCCAGGCTCTAGCGGCTATGACACCCAAGACCTGAGCAAACTGACCGCTGCGATAGCGGCAGGCTCTCCGCCGGATGTCGTCAACTTGAACGGACCTTTCATTATGGAAGTAGCTTCAAGGGGAATCCTGATGCCCTTGAATGATATGATCAAGTCTTCGGGTCTCAATCTTTCCAAATTCTATGACTATACAGTAAAGGAAATGTCGTTCAAAGGCCAGGTGTGGGGATTACCTGCAGGCATGGACGACCGGGTTCTCTACTACAACAAGGATATGTTCAAGCAAGCGGGACTAGATCCCGACAAACCACCTAGAACGTGGGATGAACTCCTTGACTATTCCAAAAAGCTGACCATCGCCAGCGGTGATTCCTTCAAACAGATCGGATTTATCCCGAACTTCGGGAACAGCTGGTTTTACCTATATGCGATTCAGAACAACGGGAAATTCCTCGATGACGAAGGCAAAAAAGTACTGCTAAATTCGCCTGAGAATGTGGAAGCGCTCGATTTCATGGTCAAAGGCTACGACATTCTTGGCGGGGCGCAAAAGCTCAACGCATACTCCTCTTCTTTCCAATCCGGAGCGAACGATCCGTTCCTGTCTGGCAAGGTGGCCATGGTTATTAACGGAAACTGGGCGTTAACCGACTTGCTGCGGTTCTCACCAGATCTTAATTTTGGCGTGGCGATGCCGCCTACACCGACAGGCAGCAATTTCAAAACTTGGAGCGGCGGCTGGGCATGGGGGGTGCCGAAAGGCGCAAAACATCCGCAGGAAGCTTTCGAAGTCGTGAAATGGCTGACGACAGAAGGTCCGAAATATCAGGCCGAAGCTGCGGCGAAATATAACGCATCGCAAAACAGGACCTACATTCCTTCCTGGACCGCCAATATCGACTTGAACGAATACTTGAACAAAACATACATTGAGCCGCTAAAAAACGCCAACGTCAAGAACGCGATCGACTTTACCGTCAAAGCGATGGAAAAGTCGAACAGCCTGCCGGTATCTCCTGTCGGCCAGCTGCTGTGGTCGGAACACGCGAGAGCGATCGATGAAGCGATTTACCATAAAGGTAATACGAAGGATATCTTGGACGCAGCCACCAAAAAAGTTCAGGCGGAACTCGATAAGTTCTGGTCCAGCAACACCACCTTATCCAATTAACTCGGTACAAGAGAATGGGATAACAGCGCACTTATCCTATTCTCTATTCCATTCGTAGAAAGGAGCGCATTATGGCCCAATCGCATAAAAGGTACCGGCTGTCGCGAAGGGAAGCGTTAGTTGGCTACTGCTTCGCTTCCCCCTGGTTTATCGGGTTTATCGTGTTCGTCCTGTTTCCGGTGCTCGCTTCGTTGAGTTACAGCTTCATGGACTATGATATTTTGCGGCCACCCAGATGGGTCGGATTCGCCAACTATGACGCGTTGTTTCACGACGTACTGTTCTGGCGGTCTCTTTATAATACGCTTTATTACGTTGTATTCAGTGTCCCGTTGACGATAATCGTCGGACTGGCTATCGCCCTCCTGCTGAACGGGGAGATTAGGGGGATCGCTCTATACAGAACCTTGTATTATATCCCTTCCATCGTTCCGATTGTTGCGTCGTCCATATTGTGGGCGTGGATTCTCGATCCTAATTTCGGCATCCTGACGAATGTCGTACGCTTCTTCGGTTTGCCGGCGCCCGGCTGGTTGTCCGATCCCTTCTGGGCCAAAAATTCGCTGATCCTGATGTCCCTTTGGGGGGCCGGGAGCGGGATGGTAATTTATCTTGCAGGGCTGAAAAATATCCCGAAAGTGTACTATGAAGCAGCTGAAATAGACGGAGCGGGGACGATCCAGAAATTTTTTAAAGTAACCCTCCCACTTATCAGCCCAACCCTATTTTTCCAACTGATTATCGGGATGATCGGGAGCTTTCAGGTTTTTACCCAATCCTACATCATCACGGGTGGTGGACCTAACGATTCCACCCTCTTCTATGTCTTTTATTTATACAATAACGCTTTCCGGTTTTGGAAAATGGGCTATGCTTCCGCGCTCGCTTGGGTACTGTTTGTCATCATCATGTTCCTGACTTGGATCAACCTTAAGCTCTCGAAACGATGGGTGAATTACGATCAGATGTAACGGAAGGGGAATTGTCGTATGGCAAAGCCGAAAGCTCAAACCCGGATGATTGTAGAAACGATCGACGCGCCAGCCAGACCGTCGCTGAGATCTGTTCCCAGACATATCATCCTGATCGTTTTTAGCATTTTTTTTGTATTTCCGCTTCTGTGGCTATTGTCCACGTCCTTGAAAACCGATCATCAGATATTTATAGTGCCTCCGGAATTGATCCCGAAACCGTTTTTATGGAAAAACTATGTAAATCTATGGATCTACTTTCCTTATTTTCTTTTTCTGAAAAACACGGTACTGGTCGTCGTTCTAAGCGTCGCAGGCGTACTCGTAACCGCTCCTCTGGTAGGATATGCTTTCGCCAGACTGCGCTGGCCGGGAAGGGAATTCTTCTTCCTCATCGTCCTCGGGACAATGATGCTCCCGAGCCAGGTCACCTTGATCCCTTTATATTTGCTGTTTAGTAAGATGGGCTGGATCAATACCTTCATGCCTCTCTGGGTGCCTGCCTGGTTCGGCGGAGGAGCGTTCTACATTTTCCTTGTCCGTCAGTTTCTGATGTCAATTCCAAAAGATTTGGAAGAAAGCGCGTTTATCGACGGGGCGGGGTATGTGCGGATTTATACCCATATCATGCTGCCTCTGATCCACCCTGTACTTACAACGGTAGCCATCTTTCAATTTATGGGAGCATGGAACGATTTTATCGGCCCGCTGATTTACTTGAATGACCAGTCCAAATTTACGCTTTCTCTAGGTTTGCGGATATTTCAACAGCAAACATCCCAATCGCAGGGAGAAATCGGCATGATGATGGCGGCAACAGCGATAGCCGTCATTCCGGTCATTATTTTCTTTTTCCTCGCTCAGAGGAAGTTCATAGAAGGCGTCGTTCTGACTGGCATCAAAGCATGATCAAAATCTTTAAAAGTGCGGAAAAAACGGGTAAAGACTTAGACCGGATCTTGATCTACCATGGAGTCGTAGAACATAATTTCATCCTAAATGTTGTGGGAGAGGTGTGAGCATAGCTTTGAACAATTTACTTCAAACCAAACTGCTGCCAGAAGAGAAAGACATCCGGTTCTTCGAGGAGAATGGATATTGGGTGTCGCCGAAAATCTTTTCTGATGAACAACTGGAGAAGATTGTAGAGCATCAGGAAAAAATATATCGCGGAGAGTTTGAAACCGGGAGAGAGCCAGTTTGCAACTGGCTCGAAGGCGTCGACAATCCGCGCGCGCTTCGCAAAACGGACAATTCGCATTGGTCGGATACGAAACTCCGTGCAGTGGCGACCGATTCGACAATCGGCGCCACCGCCGCCAAGTTGATGAAGGCCGACGTCATTCGGCTGTGGCATGACCAACTGCTCTATAAACCCGGCAGGGGGACAGGCAAAGAAACGGCAAACGTCGGCTGGCACCAGGATTATATATATTGGAAAAACTGTATGGAACCGACACTGATAACGGCCTGGGTCGCTTTCACAGATGTGGATCTTTCCAATGGCTGCATGCAGGTCGTTCCTCGGAGCCATAAGTGGGGGCTCGTGAACGTCAACAGCTTTTTCGAGCAAAATCTCGAGAAGCAGCAAGCGGAAATGGTATTGCCGGAAAATGAAGTGTTTACGACTGTTCCGCTCGTTATGAAGGCCGGACAAGTAAGCTTCCACCATGCAATAACGATCCATGGCAGCGGTGCCAATGTGACCGAATTGCCGCGCCGCTCGATGGCGGTTCACCTGATGACTGGTGATACGCGATATCAATTCGATCCGAAAGGCCAGCATTTCAACGCGCGAATTTTGAATGGTAATGAAGGGGATCTGTATGAAGGCGATTCATGGCCGGTGCTCTATCCGTACCGCCAACATGATTAACTTATAAAGAGAATAAAAACGGGGCCATCCCTCAGTCATTCAGGCGGTAATTTGGGTTAGGCCCCTTTGCGTATCGTTTAAAGCATTTGTTAAGCAGAACGAGAGCACAAAAATACACAACGACAAGGCTGTCGCGATTGATCGGCAGCCTTTGTTAAACCTAACGGGAGGATAATAACAATTCCGGTAGCGGTGCAAGAATTAAAAGAGATAGCAATTAGCCATTAAATTGTAATTAACTATGCCACAATACCAAATATTTCATTGAGCCATTCAACAGTAGAGAAGACAGACGAATTATTTTCTGCCTGTCCTTTCCTAATCATATGCATGGCCTCAATTCCCTTTAACGTCTTTTCAGCAGTTAGAAATGATTTGAAACCAAGCATCGGTTTTGTGATTTTTTTATGAATCGATGATATTGCTCCACAATTCCGGTTGCAGATACCCCAGTAACTCCGTTCTATATGTGCGGAAAATTCTATATAGCGCCGCGGTTTCCCACAGACGGAAGCCAGCATTTTTAGTGGCCCCCAAAAAAACGCGCGTATTTGGTGGCTCTTTGTGCGCGGCGGCAGGAGTAATGTTCTCATTAAAGGGCCGCGAAAATCGCGGTTTTTTTTTTGGTCACAATGTAGGGAGATTTGTGTCATTAATGTAGGCACATTTGTGAATTTCTCAAGGAGGTTGGCTGCAATATAGAAGTGAAACAGTTTGCTTTTGTAAGAGAATATATAAGCAGAAACCATCATGGAAGCAGTATGGTTGATCCGATATAGAATACCGCGGTAACAGCTGTTTCTTCAAGAAGGAAAAACGTCAAATACATCTGCCGATGAGTGTACAAGTTCATTTCTGAGTGCTGAATGAAACAAAAAAAATACAAGAAATCTAAAAAATTAACTCGTAGTTTCACTGGATAGAGGAAGCCTATAATTAGAGAAATAACAACCGCAAGGGTTGGATGCTTTAGAGGAGGTACCCCGCTATGCAAGGGAGCAAACCGAGAAATTTTTTGGCAAGTTCTTACAGTTGGTTTTTGAGAAATACAAACATTCGAACAAGGCTCATTGTAGCAGATGAAAATCGTCCAGCAGACGAAAGAACGTATGTACTCCTCTTTAAACGTCTGCGTGAGATGGGTATGTGGGAAGAGGTCTAACATGAAGAAGTAGAATTCGATTGGTATTATGGTCGATAGCCTATGGTTTGGGGGGAAATGACCTGGTGGTTGATGGATCGCAAATCTTGATGAAAATTCGGGCATGTCTTGCTAAAGCGGATCAATTCTTTGTAAAGCAGGGAATGATGCGGGCAACTTGAAAAAGGACTCCTTCCGGAGTCCTCTTCGACAGTAGAATAGTTAAAGGTACTTTTGCTTTGAACTATCCAGATACATTAAGAATCCTTAAATAAGATCACATTAAGCGGTGAAGGTGGAGCGTTCGAAGCGGCAGAATATCTGCTTCGAGACGCGCAATATAGTCCTTTTTTGTTTAGTGCACGCTTTAAGAAGCAAACATATTAAGTTTTGATGAAGCACATGCTGCACCGAATGTATGTGATAAAATATGCAAAGGACAATCGAATGTAAAGGTGAGGAAATGTCAAAAAAATTCAGGCATTATAGGGAAGGTATTAGAAAATCATTTATCATTTATGCGATTATTCCGGTCGTCATTATTACTTTAGCCAGTTATTTACTTTCGTTTTCCAGTCTTTACAGGACGATTGTTTCGCGGAACTATAAGTACAATATCCAAATAGCGGATACAATAGGAAACATTATAGGTACTTACCAGAATGAAGCGGATTATTTATCAAAAGATGGAGGTATGCAGGAATACCTGGAGTTGAATTTTTCAAACAGTAAATTATACGGATCATTTTACGATTTTGTAAATAAACTGGATACAAAAGCGAATTTCTTCGTGTTTGACGATAAGCTAAAGCCTTTAATACAAAGCTCGAATCATATCCCTGAATATGCCCAAGGCGAAGCTGCTTTTATGTGGGGACCCATTCGAAGAATGCTGGATATGCCAGACAAAGCCATTATAGCCAGGCAACCTGCTTTTACTGCCGATAGTCCAAGCTTGACAGTAGGTAAAGCGATTGTAAAAAAAGGTCGTGTTGCTGGATATATCACCTTTGACTTTAACAAAAGAGACCTAGTCAACCTTATCAGCAAAAATTTCTCGACGAGCGTCGTAATAACCGACAAGTTTGGGTATGTAATTGCTTGCACGAATGAATTGCTTGTCAACGAATTAGGGAAAATCGATATGAATTTCAGAGATAAATCTGGCGTTGTTGAATCGAAGGATGACAGCCAATATGTTACGAGAACGGAAATTCTCGATGCGGAAATTAGTATTTATACACTCACCTCCATCGGTTACTTTAGATCGATGCTTATTTTGACAGGAGTGCTATTAAGTTTTCTTTTTGGCATGTTGACCTTGACAACTTACTTATCGGCGAGAAAAATTGCTGACAGTAAAACCAGGGTCATTGATGACATTATCAGCTCGATTGAGCATGTTCAAAAAGGCAACTTGGAAACCCAGCTCAAGGTCAATACCAACGATGAATTTCAGGTTTTTGCAGAAGCTTATAATCAAATGCTGGGCGATATCAAGAACTTGATTGAAGCGAACAAGGAAAAGGCCCGACAAAATGTATTATCCGAAATTAAACAGCTTGAATCTCAATTTAATCCTCACTTTCTGTTCAACACGCTGGAAACGATTCGTTATATGGTAAAAATGAATCCTTCTTCCGCCAATACGATGATAGTCGTATTATCTAACTTGTTAAGATACAGTATCAATAACACCATTACGGAGGTGAGTCTAGAGGAGGATGTCGAGTATACTAAGAACTACCTTTTCATTCAAAAATACCGTTTTGGAAATAAATTCGACTATGGGATCCATGTGGATGAAGCCGCCTTGGATTGCATTGTTCCCAAGCTCATCGTTCAACCGATCATAGAGAATGCAATCATGCACGGCTTTGCAAATCGTCAATCCTTGACCGTACAGATTAAAGCGACCATTTCTGAGGAAACCCTGGTTGTAATTATTAATGATGACGGCGAGGGGATGGAACCAAAAGTATTGCAAAAAATCAAACATATCCTGGATGGAAATATAAACAATTCTTCCCATATCGGATTGTATAATGTCCATAGGAGAGTGCAGCTCATATACGGCGAAAAGTATGGGGTAGACTTATCAAGCGAGCATCATGGCGGAACAGTCGTCAAAATTACATTACCAGTTAGCAAGGGGGGGAGCGAACGTGCTGAGGGTGGTCATCGTTGAAGACGAGGAAATTATCAGAAAAGGGCTTGTATACACAATTGATTGGATGGCTATGCAATGTACGGTTGTAGGAGATGCGGAGGACGGAGAGAAAGGACTCCAATTGATTCAACAGCATCGGCCCGACTTGGTAATTACAGATATCAGGATGCCTGTCATGAATGGGATAGAAATGGTGGAGCAAGCTTCGAGAATATATCCGTTCCAAAGCATAATTTTGACCAGCTATACCGAATTCGAATATGCCAAGCAGGCTATTTCATTGAAGGTGTTTGAATATTTATTAAAGCCTGTGGATGAAATGAAGCTAGCAGAAATTATCGAGAAAATCAATCGCAACAACAGGCAGGGCAAGGTTTATGACGACATCATCACGAACACGATTGGGCATACCCATTTGATCGAGTTGGATGGTTATCTTTTAGCCGAACAAAAACAGAATAATTATGTCAGTGAAGCAATTCGACGAATCAAAAGTGATTATCAGCAAAAGTTGAGCATAGAAGCTATTGCGGATGAACTGGGAGTCAGTCCGAGTTACTTGAGCCGTAAATTGAAAGAAGTTACTTCCCAGACTTTTTTGGATATCCTTAATAAATACAGGGTTCAGAAAGCTGTTGAACTGCTGGCCACAGGTACCTACCGGATATATGAAATATCTAATATGACAGGCTTCAGTGAATACAAGCACTTTTGCAGTGTGTTCAAAAAATATACAAGCACATCTCCCACAGATTTTATGAAGTTTAGCAACCGGGTAGTCGTTAAGAAGTCACGTAAGGAAGAGAATTATCTCGAATAAGTTCATTTTTACGGATAGTTGTATTTTTTTTCGTATTGTTCTTTGTATTTCAATTCATTAACATGGACATGTAACATGAATTTTAATACGAGGAGGAACGGAATGATGAGGCCGGCCAAAGGGTACAAGAAGGGATTTAGTGAAGCATGAGATATAGCTATCATATGCATTCCTGCCATTCAGACGGTACAGACACCCCAGAACAATTAATCAACCTTGCCCAAATATATGGAATAGACGCGGTAGCATTAACTGACCACGATACAGTTGATGGGGTAGAAGCCTTCATGACGGCTGCTGCAGGAACGAATATTGAAACAATACCCGGTGTAGAGATTTCATCTCGCATTGGTCAAAAGCACGTACATATTCTTGGTTATGGTATAGACATAAAAAACACAGCGTTACTAGAATTGTTGGATGATTTAACTGCAAAAGCTACAGAATACACAAAGTATACTTTTGAAAAATATATAGCTCAAAAGTACGGCTATTCTTGGGAACAAGTGTTAAACCATAATCGAAAAAGAAAAGGGTTTTATCTATCAGATGTGTTCTCTGCAATGTTGAAGGATGGATTGTTTAACGGCTGGGAGCAGTACGTGGGCTTTGTTGATTATTGTTTCAAATTCGTAGGACAGGAATATTCTGCTCCGATTGAAGATAGCTTCGATGTTATTAAAAAAAGTGGCGGAAAAGCATTTCTGGCGCATCCTAAACTAATGAAGCTGAGTCTGGATGAAGAGTTAAATATATTTAAGCAGATGAAAGATTTGGGGTTAGACGGCATCGAAGCCTATTATCCTGAACATTCTCCTAAAGAATCCAATTGGTATGAACTTTGCTGTGAGAAGTTAGATTTGAAAGTATCTGGCGGAACGGACTGGCATGGGAAGGCTCGACTTAAGGCCCCTCTATATTTTGTTGGTAATGTTCATGTAGTTTGATTTGAAGGTACAGACAGCATATGCGGGGAGTAACTCTTGCATATGCTGTCTGTTTTGATATTGCTCGAGTGCATCTTCTGCAAAATGGCCAGAAGTTCATTTTTACGGATAGTTGTACGATATTTTCGGATTGTTGACCTAACTTTAATTCAATAAGATAGATACGTAATACATAATGATTACTTGGAGGAAAAGGAATGAAGAAGACTTTCGTATTGTTATTAACATCATGCATGATTCTGCTGAGCGTTGGTTGCACAAGCGCAACGTCAAGTAAGACGGGCTCTGACTTAAAGGGTGCAAGTGCAAGCCCAACTAAGGAAGATGCAAAGAGCGAGACATCAAAGTCACTTGTCGTTTATACAGCAGCAGCTACAGATGTCATGAATATTGTGATTCCTGAATTTGAAGCCAAAACGGGGGTTAAGGTTGAAGTCGTTACAGCGGGTACAGGAGAGATTCTTAAGAGGATCGAAGCCGAACAGGCAAACCCCCTCGGTGATATTGAATGGGGAGGCACGGTTTCAGTTATAGCTCCCAAACAGCAGTTGTTTGAATCATATAAATCAGCGAATGAAAGCAATTTAATTGACTCGGCCAAAAACACGGAAGGAATGATTACCCGAAACAACATTATTCCGATGGTGCTTCTGGTGAACAAGAAGCTTGTTGGCGATATCAAGATTGAAGGCTATGCGGACCTTCTCAACCCGAAGCTGAAAGGCAAGATAGCGTTTCCTGATCCTGCCAAATCATCAACCGGCTTGACTCATATCGAAAACATCTTACAGACCATCGGAGCGGGAGATGAGAATAAGGGCTGGGATTACATCAAAAGCCTAACCAAGAATCTTGACGGAAAGCTTCTTGCAAGTTCGTCGGCAGTACCTAAGGGGGTTGCTGATGGCGAATATGTTGTTGGATTTACTCATGAAGAGTTGGCATCCGCTGCGGTCAGACAAGGTTCTCCGGTTGAAGTTGTCTATATGAAAGAGGGCGCTATCGTATCTCCTGGTACTGTACAGATCATTAAAGGCGCCAAAAATATGGAAAATGCCAAAAAGTTTGTTGATTTCCTGACATCCAAGGAGCTGCAGTCCCTTACAGCAGCGAAACTCAATATGCGCGCTTCAAGGACTGATGTTCCTGCGCCAGCAGGATTAAAGCAGGTTACAGAATTCAAGATCGTTCCAGAAGATCTGAAGTCCGCACTAGCTAACAATCAGGCATGGCTGGATAAGTTTAAAGATGTTTATACAAGCAATTAAGAGTAAGCCAGAAATCCACCACGATAGGAACTAGAATTGTTATGCAGGCCTGTGACACTTGTGTTACAGGCTTGTATAGCAAAGGAGGAAGTTTAGTGAGTGTAGCCATACATGTTAATAACGTTGTTAAGAAATACGATAAAGGCAAAATCACCATCATTCCGGGACTTTCGGTTGATATAAAGAACGGTGAATTCTTCACACTTCTCGGACCGTCCGGTTGCGGTAAAACGACATTGCTGAGAATGATTGCGGGCTTTAACTCGATTGAGGCAGGCGAGATCCTTTTTGACGAACAAGTAATCAACAATATTCCTGCCCATAAGAGAAACATCGGCATGGTATTTCAGAATTACGCGATCTTCCCGCACCTGACGGTACAGCAAAACGTAGAATACGGCTTAAAACTAAGAAAACTGCCCAAAGCAGAGTTGCAGAAAAGAACGGAAACAATAATGAAGGTTGTAAAAATCGATCCATACAAAGAAAGGCTTCCGGAGAAGCTTTCCGGGGGGCAGCAGCAGCGTGTGGCGCTGGCAAGGGCTATTGTCATTCGCCCTAGTGTTCTTCTAATGGACGAACCGCTTTCGAATCTGGACGCCAAACTGAGGATTGACATGCGTACTGCGATTAGGGATATACAAAAGGATGTGGGGATAACCACTGTCTATGTAACCCACGATCAAGAAGAGGCATTGGCCATATCCGATCGAATTGCAGTCATGAAGGAAGGCGTCATTCAGCAGGTTGGAAAGCCAAGAGATATCTACACCCGTCCAGCCAATATATTCGTAGCGAGCTTCATTGGTCATTCCAACTTCTTTAAGGGAACGATTAAGTTGAATGGAAACGAAAAACGCATCACGTTCAAGGACGGCTATTCGATACCTATGCATAATTTGGTTGATGATGTGACAGATGGAATGAACATCATGATTGCGATCAGACCCGAACAATTCTCTGTTGCGCAAAGCGGCTTGGAAGCAATAATTAGCAAAAGCACTTTCCTGGGCCAATATATCAATTATCAGGTAACCTTTCGGGACAATATGAATGTAGATGCGGGATTATCCTGCGAATTCGTCCAAGACTTGAGCCAAATGGGCAATTTTTATGAGGTAAAGGATAGGCTCTATCTGGCTCCAAAGAGTGAACAAATTAACGTGTTTACCGCAGACGGAGAACGGAGCTTAATCAAGGAAGTGAGAAAATATGACTAAATTCAAGTTTAGGTTTAATTTCTGGACAGCCATAAGCTTGGGTATAGCCATCGTATTAGCCGTATTCCTGATCTACCCTATGTTCTCTTTACTTATGAGCGGTTTTGAAAATTCGAAAACAGGAGCATTTACATTTCAGAATTTTATTAAGTTTTTCCAGAAAAAATATTATTATCGCGGGCTTATTAACAGTTTTATGATTAGCAGCTGCGTAACCTTTCTTGCGGTATTGATCGGCGCCCCTTTGGCCTATCTCATGACGGCATACAAGGTTAAAGGCAAAAAAATAATTGATATCCTGATTATCATCTCGATGTTGTCACCGCCATTTATCGGAGCGTACTCTTGGGTGATTTTATGCGGTCGTAGTGGTGTGATCACGAAATTCTTTCAAGCTTTGGGGATCCAGCTTCCTAGCATATATGGCTTTGGAGGGATGCTGCTTGTACTGACTTTGAAATTATACCCTTACATATATCTCTATGTGTCTGGAGCTTTAAAGAAGGTTGATGAATCACTCAGCGAGGCTGCCGAGAGCTTGGGATGCAACACGGTTAAGAAAGTTTTTACTATCATCCTGCCGTTGATTGCTCCAACATTGTTGGCCGGTTCCCTGTTGGTCTTTATGAATGCTCTCGAGGATTTCGGCACCCCGATGCTTATAGGGGAAGGCTTTAATGTAATGCCGGTTATGATCTATTCCGAATTTATCAGCGAAGTGGGTGGAGAGGCAAATTTTTCAGCGGCAATGGCTATCATTATGGTGCTTATAACAGTCTTATTGTTCATTGGACAAAATTATATAATCAATAAAAAATCTTTTGCAATGAGTTCCTTGAGACCGATACAGCCAGTTGCATTTGAAGGAATCAAAGGGATATTGGCCCATGTTGCCATTTATATCGTCGTGTTCCTGGCTATTCTCCCTCAGTTGACCGTCGTGGTGACATCCTTCTTGGAGACGAAAGGCACCCGGTTTCTAGCGTCTTTATCCCTGGACAGCTACAGATCGGTCTTTCGAACACTATGGCAATCTGTAACCAATACTTACATTTTTGGATTAATAGCAATATCCATTATTGTGTTATTGGGAATGTTCATAGCTTATCTATCAATCAGGAAAAAGAATCTGTTAACCTCGGTGATTGATACGGTTACGATGTTACCGTATATTTTACCGGGTTCTGTGATTGGTTTAACCCTTCTTCTAGCTTTTAACAAGAAGCCGATGCTGCTGAGCGGAACGGTCATCATTCTGGTCATAGCTTATATTGTAAGAAAGCTTCCTTATACGCTTCGATCCAGCGCAGCCATTCTGTACCAGATCAGTCCCAGTATTGAAGAGGCATCCATCAGTTTGGGATCTTCCCCCGTGAAAACCTTCTTTAGGATTACGGCGGTCATGATGCTGCCGGGTGTGCTTGCCGGGGCGATCATGAGTTGGATAAGCGTCATTAATGAATTAAGCGCGTCAATTATCCTTTATACCGGCAGCACCAAAACGTTGTCCGTTGCCATATATGCGGAGGTCATCAAAGCAAGTTACGGAACGGCTGCAGCGATATCCAGCATCCTTACGATCACTACGATTATATCTTTATTGATTTTCTTTAAATTGACAGGGAGCAAGTCAGTCAGCGTGTGATGATCTGGGGCAACCAGACGTCTATACTATCGGATTTGTCGCGAGTTGGAAATTGCAAACGATCCTAAATGGTAATATTAGCGAATCTATCTCCATACCGCAAAGTAAAAGCACTTTGATGAAACCAAACAGTTTTATTTGGAGGAGAAATAGGATGAAGAATAAGAGATTGCGTAATAAATTGGCCATTGCTGCATTAGCCATATTCGTAATGGGAACAGGAACCGCTTATGCCACCTATAATAAGGTGGTAGGACCCCAGACAGATGGCACTGCCTATACACCCAACGGCTGGCGGGTGACGCCTGTCGGCGTACAAAAGCCTGCGGGCTTCTTCCCGGCTAATGCCGTGCTCTCACCTGACGGTAAAGCGGTTTTGGTTCCGGATATTATAAAAAATGGAAATGACAAACAGGCTGTGCAAGTGTTGGACGCCAAGGACGGCGGTCTCATCCAGGAGGTTGAGCTTAGCGGTACGGGTAAGGGAGTGGCACCCGGTCTAGCATTCAGCCACGACGGCAGTCGCGTGTACCTGGCGACGGCGAACATGAACTCGGTGCTCGTCTTCGGTTGGAATAGCGTCACCAGTAAGCTGACCCTCCAGAAAACACTGACGCTGCCAAGCGGTACGTACCCGCAGGGTGTGGCGGTCGCACCGGACGACAAGACCCTGTATGTGTCCGGCTCGTATAAGAAGACGCTCGTCGCGGTAGACATCGCCTCGGGCAGCACTGCGACGGCACCAACGGGTGAATACCCGTATGGCGTGGCATTATCGGCAGACGGGCACACGGCCTACGTTAGCAATCAAGGCGAGAATACGCTGTCGGTCTTCTTTGTTGACGGGCTCACGCTTACCCCGAAAAGCAGCAAGCTTACCGTAGGCACCCACCCGAATAGCGTACTGCTGGACGCGAAGCGGAACCTGTTGTACGTCGCCAACGGCGACAGCGACTCGGTGTCCGTAATCGACACGGTGAGCAAAGTAGTCGTAAACACGATCTCGATGGCCCCCTACCCGGGTGCGCCCTCGGGCAGCTCGCCGACCAACATGACCCTGTCTCCTGACAGCGGCACGCTGTACGTCACCAACTCCGGCAACAACGACGTTGCGGTGGTAAACGTCTCTGACCAAGGCGAGTTCGGCCGGATCAAGGGACTCATCCCGACCGGCTGGTATCCGACTGGCGTGCAGGTCACGCCCGACGGCAAGCTGCTTGTAGCCAGCGCCAGGGGATTGGGCACCGGGCCAAACAATATAAACCATACTTACATGTTGCGGCTGCTGCAGGGCTACCTGTCGATCATCCCGATGCCGAGCGAGTCCCAGTTGACGACGTACACCCGGATGGTGCGAGAGAACAATGGATTCGATGAACACGGAAAGGTGACTGGGTTCGATAAGCACTTCAGGGGGCCCAGCACGATCATACCGCGTAGCCCCGGTGAAAGCTCGCCAATCAAACACATCATCTATATCGTCAAGGAGAACCGTACCTATGACGAAGTGTTTGGTGACCTCAAGAACGCCGATGGCACGCCACGTGGCAATGGAGACCCGTCAATGACGCTTTTCGGGCAGGACATCACCCCGAACCAGCACAAGCTCGCCCAGCAGTTCGTTACCCTGGATAACTTCTATTCAGTGGGCGAGGTGAGTCAGAACGGCTGGGCTTGGAGCACCGGGGCTAACTCGAACCTGTTCAACCAGCTCGGCACGTCACAGGCTTATGGCGGTAGTGGCGCGGTCTACGACTCCGAAGGACAAATCAACTCGCAAGTATCGTGGGGAAATGCGGACCCTAACCGCGCGTACCTATGGAACGCGGTCGCCGCAGCCGGACTGACCTTCCGCAATTACGGAATGCACTTAGTGGGGGGGCCCTCGGTGGGTCTACCGTCTGGCAAGGTCGGCGCCTTCGAACCGGTGCTCAACGCTAATACGGATCATGACTACCCGATGACCGACCTGAACGTCCCCGACGTTAAGCGATTCGACGAGTGGAATAGGGAGTTTCAGCAGAACATCGCCAATGATTCACTGCCAACCTTTCAGTTTATCCGCCTGCTTCGCGATCACACTAATGGCGCAGCAACGGCCAAACAACTGGTCGCCGATAATGATCTGGCACTCGGAAAAGTCGTCGACACGGTGTCGCACTCAAAGTATTGGAACGACACAGCGATCTTCGTACTAGAAGATGACGCGCAGGCCGGTTTTGACCACGTCGATGCACATCGGACGATTGCCCAGGTGATCAGTCCCTACACGCAGCGGGGCATCGTCGACTCACACTTATACAGCCAACTGTCGATGCTCCGTACCATGGAGCTGCTCGTAGGTCTAGGCCCGCTCACCCAGTTTGACGCCGCTGCTATGCCGATGATCTACTCTTTTGGGGACAAGCCGAACTTCAACACCTACACCGCGTTGACACCAGTGGTTACCACTTCCTTGGCAATGGAAAATGATATGAATCCCATCGAACCTGATATGGTCGACCAACAGAAGCTCAGCGAGGAGCTCTGGAGGGCCATCAAGGGACCGGATATCCCTATGGCTGCTTCGAAGAACCATATCTTCGGCGGCGAAAATGAAGAAGAGGAAAACACCGGAAGCAAGAAGGGTAAGTTACTCTGGTAGAATCAACGGCGCCGAGTCTACAGCGAAAAGGTATGGACACCGTCATTCTAAAAGTTTTTCAAACTACTTAAAGGGCGTGAATAACGGGTCTTAAGCAGAAACCCGGTCCATTATGCAACCAATGATAGAAGCAGTTATGAAACGTTCGTTTTTAGTTGTCGTATCGATTTTGCTCATCTTGGGTTGGGGTGGGATGTCCGCCTATAAGATGGAACACGATTACCTCCCTCCCATCAATAATTCTACGCTCATGATCAGTGTGCGCGCAGACAATTATCAAGCCGCTCAAGTGAAAGCAAGTTTAGCGGGAGTGATGGAGCAGGCGGTAAGCAACATGAACGGATTAGAGTCGGTGGAGACCAGTTCCTTCAACGGCGGTTTGTTATGCAGCCTCTATTTTCCTTTTCAATATGATATGGATAAGGCCGAAGATGAGGTCACGCAAGCTATGTCCGGTCTTACTTTTCCTTCAGGCGTGGACAAGCCCCTTGTCACTCGGGTGAGCACCAGTTCCTTCCCGATGATGAGGATTAGCCTGGCAGGCCAGTCTGATCAAACGGATGAAAATGGGCTCCGCACTTCGCTTCAAAAAGAACTGGTCAATCAGTTGAAAAGTGTGCCGGGAGTAAGTGAAATACGTGTGACCGGAGGGGGGAATAACGGATTTGCGGTGACAATTCGGATGAAAGATCTGGAGAAGATGGGGTTCACCTTGGACGATGTCAAACGATCTCTTGCATCGTCCGGCACAGACTTTCCTCAAGGGAAGATTGTCAGCAGCCAGATGACAATTCCTGTTAGAGTCACAGGTTGGGGAGTAAGCGCTCAAGATCTAGGCGAGACCCGGATTCAGGGGTCTGACGGGAAGACGATCCCTCTTTCTGCCGTAGCAGAAGTTTCTCCGTCGATGGTCGACCTGCAGACAATTTCTCGTATGGATGGAAAACCAAGTGTCATCCTGGACGTGCTGAAGAGTCCTTCGTCGAACATAACCGATGTATCGAAACGGGTGCATCAACGAATTCATGAACTGCAGGGTACATTACCAAGCGGTATTCAGCTTTCGATCCCCTTCGATCACGCTGAAGATATTCAGGCATCGCTTAAAGGGCTCATTCGTGAAGGACTGCTAGGTTGTCTGTTTTCGATGCTTAGTGTGCTGTTGTTCCTTCGAAATGTCCGGGCAACGGTATTGATCGCCATCTCCCTACCCATATGTCTGTTGGCAACGACCGCTCTGTTGAAAGGGATGGGAATCAGCTTGAACATCCTTACCGTATCCGGATTGGTAGTTGCAATGGGAAGAGTCGTGGATGATTCGATCGTCATTGTTGACAATATGTATCGAAGAATCCAAGAGTCGGATCGTAAAGTGTATCTTCATCACTTGGCTGGAGCGGTTCGCGAAATGCTGCCCGCCATTGTGTCGTCGACGGCGACGACGATCGTCGTGTTTCTCCCTATCCTGCTGGTGGGAGGAATCGTTCAATCCAGCTTTGCGTCTTTTGCTTGGACAGTGGTCATTGCGTTGATCGTCTCGCTTTTGGTTTCGATTGTAGTCATTCCGGCTCTTGCCCATCTCTGGTGGAAAGATTTTCGAATGAATGCGCGTACGGCCGAGCCCCTTGTGAATCGAATCCTGCAATGGGCTTTTCCCAGAAAAAAATGGGTTGTGGGTTTGGTTGTTGTTATATTTATCGGTACGATTGCTCAGGCCATCTTTCTTCCTGTGAATTTTCTACCTGCAAGCGGTCCGGGCGCAATCTCGATCAAGGTAGCATTACCGGAGAAGAGTTCTGGTCAGGCCGTTGATATCGAGGTGAAAAGGGTCGAGGATCTTTTGAAATCGGATCCGCAAATCGCCACTTTTTCTGCAACCATAGGGTCCTCCTTTATTCCGATGTTTGACGATGTATTTGACGAAGGGGGAGGATGGATCCAGTCATCAAAGGAAGCCAATCTCATAGCGAATTTAGAAGCAAACGCTAATCTGGACACCGTTGTAACGGAACTTAATAAAAAACTATGGAATCTAGATAGCGCAGCCCGGTTTACAGTGACGAATCGGAACATAGCAGGCGATGATTCGTTGTTAAAGATCGTCATCACAGGAGCAAGCGCCAATGAACTCGATACGGTAGCCCTGAAAATCCGTAATAAACTGGCGTTCGTACCGGGACTTAGTGTAGAAGGGGCTGAGAATGATACGGAAAGCGGTCCCGCCTACCACTTAGCTCTTAACGAAGATCAAATCAAACGCAATGGGATCAAAGTAGAGGATATTCTAAATCGGATTCAGCCGTATGTATCCCAGGGAACAAGGATCTATACAGCCGTAGGCGATCAACGTATACCATTGATCATCAACACGGATCTCGATACTACCTCCAAACAATCCGGGAAGGACGTCTTGGCTTTATTATCGGGTGAAACGTTCCAATCCAAGGATGGGCATACCATCAGCTTAAAGCAGCTTACTTCTCTCGCTCCAAACAACGAACTATCCGTATATCGGGATCGGGACGGTCAACCTTTTGCAGTGGTTACAGCCAATATTGTATCCAACGATGTGGAGAAGGTGACCAGCCAAACGCAAAGTCTTCTTGAAGAATTAACGCTTCCAAGAGGAGTGAGCTATTCGTTCGGAGGGATCTCCGGACAGGTACAACAAATGATCATGGAAATGGCTATAGCCTTGTCGATTTCGGTTATTCTCGTTCTCCTGATTGTGAGTACGGTCTTTCGGGGATGGAAGGCTCCTCTCTCGGTACTCGTATGCATCCCGCTATCCGTCATTGGCTCGGTATGGGGATTGGTTGTATTCGGGATGCAGTGGAATCTTGCCGCATTTATCGGGATCTTAATGCTAGTGGGGATTGTGGTCACCAACGGCATTGTACTCGTCGATAAGATTGAGCGGAACATGGCAAGCGGGATGATTCCGGAAGAGGCTATTCTACAGGGGACGATGTCCCGAGTGCGTCCTATCCTGATGACAGCGTTCACGACGATTTTGACATTGCTTCCACTGGCGCTTTCTTCGAGAACGGATACGGTCATTTCCCAAACTCTTGGGGTCGTGGTTGTGGGCGGGATGCTCAGTTCAACATTCATTAGTTTGATTGTTATTCCTGTCATTTATAAGTGGATGCATAAAAATTTAGGATAGAAGAGAGGGAATGCCAACATGATTTCCTTACAAAATGTGTTGTTATTCAAAAAAGGATACCGAAAACTGGTGTGTCTAACCAGTTGTCTTGCGATCATCATGTTGATCTTCAACGGATTTGCTGCATCTTTCATCGCTATCGCTAATGGCTCTACCACACAATCGATATCGAATCAAGAATTGCTGCATTTGAATTTCGATGACAATGTAACCGATAGTTCTCTCTACAACACAAGTGTCAAAGTTAACGGGCCTGCTCCTATTTATGTACCCGGCAAATTTGGCAAAGCGCTTCAGTTTGGTGCGTCCAGCGTAACCGATGCCACTTATTTGGATCTTGGCAACTCGGTTCAATTTAATAATTTTGGGAGAGACACGGATTTTACCATTGCTTTTTGGACGAAAATTCCAACAACGGATAATGTGGAGACATCCATTATCTCAAACATGGATTCGAGTACAGGAGCGAACAATGGCTGGAATATTTCCGTTGCAGGAAACGTAATCAGATCCAAGTACACTACTTCCGGCAATCCGGGTTTGGTCATGAATATGAATGGAGTTGTCGATAACGAGTGGCATCATGTGATTGTTTCGTACAAACGGGATGGAATGGCCACATTTTATCGGGACGGCGTCGCAATCTCATCTTACGATATCAGCTCGATCATGGGGGAAATTGACACTCCATTTACGCCAAAAATCGGAGTCGATGGAAAAGGCCAGTTCTTAGGCAAAACCAACGTCCTCCTTGATGAGATGAGAATGTTTAGAAAAGCCGTAACGGCTGATGAAGCGATGAGTTTATACAGAGAAGGGCAAGTATTTGTCTCAGGAGTTTCCGTCGATAAACCTGTTGTAACCTTAAATAAAGGGGGAACGACTCAGCTTAATGCCATTATTGCTCCGTCTAATCCGGATAATTCGAATGTGACATGGAAAAGCAGCAATCCGTTCGTTGCGTCCGTTTCAGCCGGACCGAATGGAACAGCCGTTGTGTCGGCAGTTTCCGGGGGGACAACGAATATCACCGTAACCACGGCCGATGGAGGATTCATGGCGGTTGCGAACGTTATGGTCACCGGTCCGTCGAACCCGGTCACCCAGGTCAAATTGGACTCATCTACGCTTGAAATTCGGCAAAGCCAGAAGGCCAATCTTCATGCGATCCTATCCCCGGCAATGGCAACGAATCAAAACTTGATTTGGTCATCCAGTGACCCGGCGATCGTAGGTGTAACGGGTGTGCCAGAAGGAACCGATGCCGTTGTTGAAGGACTGAATCCCGGTTTTGCTATCATTACGGTTAAAACCGAAGACGGAAACTTTACAGACACTTGTATCGTCTCGGTAGACGACAGCGCAGGCAATAAATCGGCCATTCTAAAAATGAGCTTTGAGAATAATATGTTCGATATAGCAAGGAATGTTCATGCAGCCGTCTACGGAACCCCGGCTTTTGTTCCCGGCGAGGTCGGCAATGCACTGCTCCTTGATGCGCCGGGTCAATATCTGGATCTAATCCATCCCCAATTCGGGTATGCTGCTAATATTGATTTGTCGTTCTGGATAAACTCATCGGCAACGATAGATAATCGAATGATCATTTCGAATAAAGACGGATCCGATCCTACTAGCACAGGTTGGTCTGTCGGGCTTGAGAACGGCGGGTTACATTGGAACTATAAGACTTCAGGCAGCGCACCGCTCGATTACGTCATTGCAAACATAGCTGATGGCAACTGGCATCATATTGCCATATCCCATGACCGATCGTATGACAAATACGCCGATTTCTACAAAGATGGAGTATTGATAGCCAGCGTTGATCTTTCAAACAATGTAGGAACGATTGATTCCGGGTTTTCCACGAAATTGGGCGCAGACGGAAAAGGGAATTTCTCGGGTAATGCGAAGGTAGAAATTGACGAACTGCAAATAAGCTCGATTAGCGTTGCTAATGCGCCAACCAATGTACAAGCTACAATAGTTAATGTCCCGGCCAATCAGGTTAGCGTAACTTGGAATGCGTCTACAAGCGGTCAAATTTCTACTTACAAAATTTATAGAAGCTCGTCGAGTGATTTCGTAACGGACTATACCAACTATTTGGGGCAAGTCATGGGTACAAAGCTGACATATACGGATACATTAAACAATAAAGGTACCTACTATTATAAAGTAATGGCAGTGGATAGCGGAAATGTTTCGGCTACCTCTGACTCTTCTCCTTCCATAACGGGCGGCGGCTATGTTCCTGATATACCGCAACCTCTAGCCTGGTGGAAGTTCGACGAAACTGCTGGGACGACCGTAGCCGATTCCTCAGCTAACGGTATCACGGGAACAGCGTATAACAACCCGACTTGGACCGCTGGTAAGTTCGGCGGAGCAATTTCTTTGAATATGGGTTCTACTCTTAATCAACGTGTTGAGTTTCCATCTGCGAAATTGAATCCAGCTGATGGACAGACAGTGATGTTTTGGTTCAAAACTACTGAACCAAATGGAGCTTTCACCAACGAAAATGTCTACCGCCATGATGGGCATTTCACGGCCTTGCAGTTGTCTGCTGCTTCTGGAGCCCCGCGTGCCGCATATTGGCCTTCAAGTGCAGGCAGTTATGTAGCTGCTCCTTTTAGTAATTGGTCGACATACAAAGATAACAATTGGCATCATTATGCAGCAGCTTACGATAAAACTACAGGATTAAAGATCTATGTGGATGGTGTTCAAGTAGCCAGCAACAGCACCAACGTCGGAGCACTAAAAACATCGGCTATTAATGTCGTGTTGGGAGCAGTACAAGGGGGTGGCGGCGAAAGTTTCAAAGGATCTCTGGACGACGTTCGCGTATATGGCAGCGCGTTAACCCAAGGCCAAGTGCAGCAAGTAATGAATCCAGTTGCATCAATCTCCGTAAATGGCGCAGGAGGTGCGAATGCGATCACTGTCAAGAATGGCACATTGCAAATGGAGGCTGCTGTTCTGCCTGCCAATGCAACAAATAGTGTAACATGGAACGTCTACGAGGCCGATGGTGTCACAGCGACGGATAAAGCGTCTATTGATGCCGATGGATTGCTTTCGGCTAAAAAAGACGGGACTGTGAAAGTGGTTGCAACAGCCACTGACGGCAGCGGCGTGCAAGGATCCACTACGATTGCGATTAGCGGTCAAACACTGGTTGCATCAATATCTGTAAGTGGCGCAGGAGGTGCGAATGCGATTACTGCAAAGAACGGTACCCTGCAAATGGAGGCTGATGTTCAACCCGCTGGTGCAAATTATCGTATAGCATGGAGCGTTTTCGAAGCCGATGGCGTCACAGCGACGGATAAAGCGTCTATTGATGCCAATGGATTGCTATTGGCTAAAAATGACGGGACCGTGAAAGTGGTTGCAGGAGCCATTGACAGCAGCGGCTTGCAAGGATTACAAGGATCCACTACGATTGCGATTAGCGGTCAGAATGTGCCGATACTTGTGGGAATAACAGCACCAGCTAATATTAACGGTCTGGCTAACGGAACGGCGAAGACAGCCGACGCCCTTGGATTGCCTGCAACCGTAGGATTGGTCACCGATACTGGAAGCGTGAATGCCAACGTGGCATGGAATGTTGATGCATCGAACTATGATCCAGCCCAAAAGACATCACAGACGTTCAGTGTAAATGGAACCGTAACCCTGCCGGCAGGTGTGGTAAACCCGAACAATGTAGCTTTGACCACGAGCATAAGCGTGACTGTGCTTGCAGTGCCATCATTGCCTCAGTCTACCTTGACAGGTTTACAGCAGGTAACTCCTGGCCAAACCTTCAATTTGACGATGGGACTGACCGGCGTTACGCAAAGCGTATACCAGCAAGTGTATGGGCAAGATTTGACGCTTCATTATGATCCCATGAGTTTACAGTTCAATTCGGTTACATCATTAAAAGAAGGATTTCAAGTCATCGATCAAAACGAGACGGTGCCGGGACAAGTCCGGATTGTGGCTGCCAGCGTGGGTTCGAACGTGTATGCCCAAGGCGAACTGCTCTCATTCCAATTTACGGCCAAATCTGTGACTCAGGCAACCAATATGACGACAATTTCTGTCGACAACGTTGTGATAGCCAATGGCCAGGGGAATGAACTACAGGTCGGAGGAGCCTCCCACGAGATACTAATTAGCACACCTGTCGACAAGTCACTTTTGACTGCTTTGATCGCAAACGCTCAGGCTAAGTACAATGCAGCAGAGGAAGGCAATGGAAACGGCCTGTATGCAATTGGAGCCAAAGCGCAATTACAGTCGGCGATCGATGCGGCGAGTGCAATAGCAAACGATCCGAATGCCAATCAGCAGCAGGTGGATAGTGCGAAAGCCGCATTGGACGCAGCGATACAAGTGTTTGAAACGAAGAGAATTAACGCAGATATCAATGGAGGCGGTGTCTCGATTGGAGACTTGGCTATTGTTGCAGCAGCTTATGGCAAACAACAAGGTCAGCCGGGTTGGAACGAGTTAGCGGATGTAAATAAAGACGGCAAGGTTGGCCTTGAGGACCTTGCAATCGTAGCTTTAGCGATGTTTAAGTAAAATACCAAGGAATATATCGGCAATGAAATGGGAGAGATTATCTCCCCTTTCTGTCGCCGATATGTAAAATACCTGCAACGATTTGATAGATTTAGACGATCGAGTCGGTTCTGCTCACTACCGAATTCGTTCAACTAACCCCAAAACGTAGTTGACCTTATTTTTCTACGCAAGAATACCTCCTCGACAGACTCGCCGCTTTCCTTCACACTGTTTTCTTTTTATCTTGAGAAGGAGGCTTGTAAAGTATTTCCATATTTATTTTTAAGGATATTGTAAACGTTCACTTTTCGGGATAAATGTATATATTTTTAGGATACTCAATGTACAACTGAGAATTTAATATTAAATCGTTAGCAATGCTTATACTGCGATTAATAAGCTTTATTTTTAAAGTGTTACATTACAAAATTCCTCTTGAGTAAAGCGTTATTTTTAAGCTGCGTGATGAAGAATTGAGGGGGGTGAGAACAAGTTCAAGCGTTCTGAAAAAGAAGGTCATCCGAATGAAAAAGCAAGATCCATATTAATGGATGTACAGCATGTTGAACAATGTAGTGAGTGGTTAATTTTAGCTGTATTAAGTTCACTGGTTTCCGAGGTATTATTTAAATAATTAGGGAGGTAAAAAGGATGTCTTTCATGAATAGGATCAAAAAGTCATTTCTATCAATGTCTCTGATCCTTGTAGCCCTAGCGGGCAGTACTGGTCTTGTCGATTTGCTTTTTCAGTCAAATAGCTCCGCAGCTGAGGCACTAAACCCTACGGGAAATCCTATCTTAAGCTTTATGTCCATATCTGACATCCATGTTAATACAGCGAATTTATCCAAGGCACTGGATGACTCGGTTGCCAACAATGTCGATTTAATAACTGTAGCCGGAGATCTAACCAATAACCAAACGGATAGTGAATATGACGCTGTCATGAATATGATGAAATCCAAACCTCATGCTCCAGTCTATTACACAATGGGTAATCACGAGTATGACTACCATCCCCAGGATAATTTCAAAGCAGGCATAAACAAATTTATAGCGAAAACGGGAGCGCCAGGTATTAACTACGATAAGTGGATCAATGGCTATCATTTCATTTTTTTAAGTGCTGATGTAAGATATGCCGGCTATACGGACGAGACGATCAGTTGGTTGCGTAACACGATTGCTCAAAATGCTGACCCTAGCAAGCCTATTTTTCTGTTCATGCATCAACCATTAGATAGAACTACATCACAAACCTATCCAATTAATACCACTGGTACCCCTGGTACCTATCTTGGGCTTCTACCAGATTCGAATCAACAAGTACAGGACATTTTGGCGAATTATCCCCAAAGTGTGTTTGTAACAGGGCATATCCATGACGATGTTAAAATCGAAGGTAATTTATTTAGTGAGAAATTCTCGGCAGTAAGAGATGGAGCTATTACAAGCATCAATCAGGGTTTAATCTTTGATGTGTATAGCGACAAGGTGCAAATCAGGGGCAGAGACTTCAGTACCAAAACCACGATTTGGAATGGAACGATACAATTACAACCAAATACAACCGGTGTATACGAAGCTGAAGACGGTTCATTCAGTTACGCAACCAATCCCGATGATGTCAATGCGTCTGGCGGCAAGGTTGTCAATATGAAGGATGGAAGAGCCTATCTAGAGATGCTCAGAGTTGACGGAGGCGCATCCGGCGGTCAAAAAATATTGAAAGTAAGGTATGCAGCTGCTGCTGCCAATGCTTCGATGGGGGTATACGTAAATGGAACCAAGGTACAGTCGATTAATGCTCCGCCAACCGGAGGAACGGGTACATATGGCGATGTGGATGTAGCTATTGATCTGAATCCGGGTGCTTATAACAAGATCACCTTAAAAAGAGAGAGCAACGCAGTAGAAGTGAACCTGGATAAATTACAAATTCTTGAATCCGACAACTACAGCACGATGTGGGGATTCAACAACGATGGCAGCGACAGTATTCCTAATGGGTTCAATGCAACCCTGCAAGGGAGTGCTGCCTTTGATACGGCCAATAAAATGGAAGGCTTAGCTTCACTAAGCATCGATGGTGCTGACGGTAATTATGCAAGTGCAGGCCTTGTATCGACTAAAACGGACGATGTAACCCTGACCGCATGGGTGAGGTGGAATGGTGCAACCTCAGGCTCTCAGGTCATATTGGCCAATGGCGACGGCCTTACCAATGGCTATTCCATTGCATTGGATCATGCCCAAGGCGATAAGGTGTCCATCGTCCTCAACGGTCAGACGATTCTTGGATCGCAGACGGCTTTGACAGCGGGACAATGGACCAATATTACGGCGGTACGAAGAAGCGGCACCTGGGAACTTACTATTAATGGCATCAACGCACCGATAACGAATGATACATCAGCGCCTGATACGCCTACAACGGGGACTTTCATAGGTGCAGACAGCAGCGGCAAGATGGGCTTCAATGGCCAAATAGATTCTGTTAGGGTCTACAATCAAGCTTTGTCTATCGATCAGATCAAGGCGATTGCCAATGAAACCTCTACCCCTAAATTGGAAAGTATCAAAATTACAAAGCAGCCAGACAGACGGAGATATCCGGTAAATTCTAGAATTGATATCACCGGTATGACCGTTGTTGGCACCTACAGCGATGGCACTACAAAGAATGAGACCATAACTGGAAACAACGTCCTCGGTTTTAATACCAGTTATGCTGGTGTGCAAACAGGTAAGACGTTAACGGTTAATGTGGGTGGGAAGACCGATACTTATACGATAGATGTATATAGTGTAAAGGTGGGTACAGTACCCGTGCCTGGAGTGGTCGAAGTCATAAACAATGTTGCAAAGCATGACGATGTATCTCATTTAGTTGTTGCAACAGCACCTGCAATTGGTGCACAAGCACTTGCCCATCCAGCAAACACATGGACGGAATACTCAGTAGATGTACAAAAAACAGGAATTTACCAAATAAATTTATCTGCTAATGCTGCTGATAAAGCTGATTTTATTGTTGATGGTGTTTTGCAGAAAACAATTTCTACCAATGTATTCTCCTCATCTAATAGTGTAGCCTTAACCCAAGGCATCCATAGGATAAGATTGCAAGTAAAGGGCACTAAATATGGCATTTATAACTTTGAAGTGCTAGACACAAGTCAAAGCTACAGAAACATAGCACCTACTGCAACTGTAACTGCATCCACCGGAACAAGTACTGCCTCTAATGCAACTGACGGGGTAATCGAAGTGGATGGCAGCGGTGAATGGGTATCGTCTGAACAGAATCCATGGATACAGCTGACATGGAACAACAGCCAACCGATTAATAAAGTAATCCTGTTTGACCGAAAGACTGCTAATGCTAACGTGAGTGCCGGCACTTTAACTTTCAGTGATGGCAGCAGTATTGATGTTACGGGAATGGATCAGCTCGGTTATCAGCTCGGTTATGGCAAGGAGGTCACGTTCCCGGAAAAAACAGTGACCTGGGTTAAGTTCCAGGCAACTGGAGGCACCACGACAACTGGAGGCACGACATATAATAACGGGTTGTCTGAATTTCAAGTATTATACAGCGGGGCTGGAACGCCTGTAACATCGATTAATGTTACTACCGCAGGCGGTGTGAATGCGATCACTAGCCAGAGTGGGACATTGCAAATGCAGGCTGATATTCTGCCTGTGGATGCAACATTCAAAAATGTGACATGGAATGTCTTTGAGGCCGATGGAGTCACGCCAACGAATAAAGCGACGATTAATGCGAGCGGATTGCTTACAGCAAAGAACAATGGAACCGTGAAGGTGATTGGGTCAAGCGCCGCCGACGGCAGCATACAAGGTGCCGCTACAATTACTATTCAAGGCCAAAGCATAGCAAATAATGCAACTGCAACAGCATCCAGCGAATATAACGCAAGTTTTGTCGCAGGAAATGTAATTGATGGGATAGTCAGCAGTGAATGGGCATCAAAGGGTGAAGCGAATCCATGGATCAAGCTGACATGGAACACCCCCTGTATGATTAACAAAGTAGTCCTTTACGACCGACCAAATACTAGCGATAACATAAATCGAGGCACGTTATCTTTCAGCGATGGCAGCAGTGTTAATGTAACGGGTATTAGTACGACCGGTGCCCCAATGGAGGTTACATTCCCGGATAAAATAGTCACTTGGGTCAAGTTCCAGGCAACTGGAAACACGGGAGCTCCTAATAATGGTTTATCTGAATTTCAAATCTATGGTGACCTGGCCGTACCTGTAACATCGATCAATGTAAATGGTGCAAACGGTGCGAATTCGATCACGGATCCAAATGGTACCCTGCAAATGCAGGCTGCCGTATTGCCGGTGGGCGCTAATCCAAGCGTAACCTGGAGCGTCTACGACGCCGATGGAATCTCGGCCACGAATAAAGCGACGATCGATGTGAATGGATTGCTTACAGCGGTAGATGATGGAGCAGTGACAGTAGTTGCAACAGCTATAGACGGCAGCGGTGTAAAAGGTGCAGCTACGATTACGATCAACGGTCAAAATCCGCTGCCTCAGGCTACCTTGACTGGTTTACAACAGGTGAATTCCGGCGATGCATTCAATTTGACGATGGGATTGACCAACGTTACGCAAAGTGTATACCAGCAAGTGTATGGGCAAGATTTGATGCTTCACTATGATCCTGTGAGTTTGCAGTTCAATTCGGTTATATCATTACAAGCAGGACTTCAAATCATCGATCAAAAAGTGATTGCGCCAGGACAAGTCCGGATTGTGGCTGCTACCGTGGGCCAGAGCGTGTATGCCCAAGGCGATCTGCTCTCATTCCAATTTACGGCCAAATCTGTGACTCAGGCAACCTATATGACGACAATCTCTGTCGACAATGTTGTGATTGCCAATGGACAGGGGAATGAACTGCAGGTCAGTGGAGCCTCCCGCGAGATACAAATTAGTACACCTGTAGACAAGTCCCTTTTGACTGCTTTGATCGCAAATGCTCAGGCTAAGTACAATGCAGCCGAGGAAGGCAATGGAAACGGCCTGTATGCGATTGGGGCCAAAGCACAATTACAGTTGGCAATCGATGCGGCGAGTGCGATAGCAAACGATCCGAAGGCCAATCAGCAGCAGGTGGATAGTGCGAAAGCCGCATTGGAAGCAGCCATACAAGTGTTTGAAACAAAGAGAATTAACGCAGATATCAATGGAGGCGGTGTCTCGATTGGAGACTTGGCTATTGTTGCAGCTGCTTATGGCAAACAAGAAGGTCAGCCGGGTTGGAATGTGTTAGCGGATGTAAATAAAGACGGCAAGGTTGGCCTTGAAGACCTTGCAATCGTAGCTTTAGCGATGTTTAAGTAAGATACCAAGGAATATATCGGCAATGAAATGGGGGGAGAGCTTATCTCCCCTTTTTGTCGTCGATATATAAATGTAAAGTATTCCCACATTTCTTTTTAAGGATATTGTAAATGTTCACTTTTCGGGATAAATGTATATATTTTTAGGATACTCAATGTACAACTGAGAATTTAATATTAAATCGTTAGCAATGCTTATACTGCGATTAATAAACTTCATTTTTAAAGTGTTGCTTCATCCGATAAAAGAATATCGCATCTGTAATTGGGGGGGATAACAAGTCCGAGTGTTCTAAAGAAGAAGGTCATCTGATGGAAAAGTTAGATCCATATTAATGGGTGTACTGTATGGTGAACAAGGTAGTGAATGGTTAATTTTAGTCATATTAGGTTTACTGGTTTCCGAGGTATTATTTAAATAATTAGGGAGGTACATCGAATGTCTTTCATGAAGAGGATCAAAAAGTCATTTCTATCAATGTCTATGATCGTTATAGCCCTAGCAGGCAGTACTGGTCTTGTCGATTTGCTTTTACAGTCCAATAGCTCCGCAGCTGAAGCAGTAAATCAAACACCAGCAGGTCCTATCTTCAGCTTTATGTCCATATCTGACATACATGATAATACAACGAATCTATCCAAAGCGCTGGATGACTCGGTTGCTAATAATGTAAGTTTAATAGCTGTAGCCGGAGATATAACTAATAACGAAACGGACAGTGAATATGACGCTGTCATGAGTATGATGAATTCAAAACCTCATCCACCAGTCTACTACACAATGGGCAATCATGAGTATGACTACGAAAATGATTTCAAGATATCGAAGAACAGATTTTTAACGAAGACAGGTGCGCCAAGCTTAAACTATGATAAGTGGATCAATGGGTATCACTTCATTTTTTTAAGTGCTGAGATTAAACCGGCGGGCTATACGGACGAGACGATCAACTGGTTGAGAGACACACTTGCTGTAAATGCCGACCCAAGCAAGCCGATTTTTCTGTTCATGCATCAACCATTAGATTCAACGGCATCACAAACGTATCCAACGAATGATTATTGGGGACTTAATCCACAGTCGATGTATAAAGTAAAGGATATTTTGGCGAATTATCCCCAAAGTGTGTTTGTAACAGGGCATATTCATGATGATGTTAAAATCGAAGGTAATTTATATAGTGATAAATTCTCTGCCATAAGAGATGGAGCTATTGTGAACAATCAGGGTTTAATCTTTGATGTGTATAGCGACAAGGTGCAAATCAGGGGCAGAGACTTCAATACCAAATCCACGATTTGGAATGGAACAATACAATTACAACCGAATACAACCGGTATATACGAAGCTGAAGAGGGGTCATTCACTTACGCAACCAATTCCGATGATGTCAATGCGTCTGGCGGCAAGGTTGTCAATATGAAGGATGGAAGAGCCTATCTAGAGATGCTCAGAGTTGACGGAGGCGCATCCGGCGGTCAAAAAATATTGAAAGTCAGTTATGCAGCAGCTGCTGCCAATGCTTCGATGGGGGTATACGTAAATGGATACAAGGTACAGACGATTAATGCTCCGCCAACCGGAGGAACGGGTACCTATGGCGATGTGGATGTAGCTGTTGATCTGAAACCGGGTCCGTCTAACAAAATCGCCTTAAAAAGAGAGAGCAACGCAGTAGAAGTCAACCTGGATAAATTACAGATTCTCGAACCCGCCAACTACAGCACGATGTGGGGATTCAACAACGATGGCAGCGACACTATTCCTAATGGGTTCAATGCAACCCTGCAAGGGAATGCTGCCTTTGATACGGCAAATAAAATGGAAGGCTTAGCTTCACTCAGCCTTAACGGTGCTGACGGCAATTATGCAAGTGCAGGCCTTGTATCGACTAAAACGGACGATGTAACCCTGACCGCATGGGTGAGGTGGAATGGTGCAACCTCAGGCTCTCAGGTCATATTGGCCAATGGCGATGGCCTTACCAATGGCTATTCCATCGCATTGGATCATGCCCAAGGCGATAAGGTGTCCATCGTCTGCAACGGTCAGACGATTCTTGGATCTCAGACGGCTTTGACGGCGGGACAATGGACCAATATTACGGCGGTAAGAAGAGGCGGCACCTGGGAACTTACGATCAATGGAATCAACGCGCCGATAACGAATAATACATCAACGCCTGATACGCCTACAACGGGGACGTTCATAGGTGCAGACAGCAGCGGCAAGACGGGCTTCAATGGCCTTATAGATTCTGTTAGGGTCTACAATCAAGCTTTGACTATCGATCAGATCAAGGCGATTGCCAATGAAACCTCTGCCGCTAAATTGGTAAGTATTGCAATTACAAAGTTGCCAAACAAGCTGAGATATTGGATTGATGACAGAATTGATATTACCGGTATGACCGTTACTGGCACCTACAGTGATGGCACTACAAAAACGGAGTCCATAACTGGAAACAACATAAGCGGTTTTAATACCAGTAAGGTTCAGCCGAGTCAGACGTTAACTGTTAATGTGGGCGGGAAGACGGATACTTATAATATAGAAGTATTTACTTATAGTGTAGGCACAGTACCCGTGCCTGGCTGGGTGAATGCTGTAAACATTATTGCCAAGCACGACTTTGTATACATGGGATCCATGGGGACAGGTATTCTTCCAGCAAACACATGGGTGGACTACTCAGTTGATGTAAAGAAAACAGGAACTTACCGTTTAAATTACCAGACAGGTAGATATGACAGTGGTACTGTTAACATTAATTTACTTGTTGATGGTGTTTATCAAAACACAACAGCAGTGCCGAGTACCGGTCAATGGGGGGGGCCGAATAACAAAACAACTTCAACTAACGTAGCTTTAACCCAAGGCACCCATACGATAAGGTTGCAAGTTTCGGAAAGAGTTGTCATTACATCGTTTGAATTGCTAGACACAAGTCAAAGCTACAGAAACATAGCAGCTAATGCAACTGTAACCGCATCCACCGGAACAAGTACTGCCTCTAAAGCAACTGACGGGGTAATCGAAGTGGATGGCAGCGGTGAATGGGTTTCGACTGAAGTGAATCCATGGATCCAGCTGACATGGCCCACTAGCCAAACGATTGATAGAGTCATTCTCTTCGACCGGTTTAATTGGACCTCTAACGTAAATGCGGGCACTTTATCTTTTAGCGATGGCACCAGTATTGCTGTTACTGGGATGGAGTGGACCGGTCTTTCCAAGGAGATCACGTTTCCGGAAAAATCCGTTACCTGGGTCAAGTTCACGGCAACTGGCGGCACGGGAACTAATAACGGGTTGTCTGAATTTCAAGTATACTTCAACGGGGCAGGAACGCCTGCAACATCGATCAATGTAACTGGCGCAGGTGGTGTGAACGCGATCACTAGCCAGAGTGGGACATTGCAAATGCAGGCTGATGTTCTGCCTGTGGATGCAACATTCAAGAATGTAACATGGAGTGTCTTCGAGGCCGATGGAGTCACCGCCACGAATAAAGCGACGATTGATGCGAGCGGATTGCTTGCGGCAAAGAACAATGGAACCGTGAAGGTGATTGCGACATCCCTCGCTGACGGAAGCATACAAGGCGCCGCAGACATTACGATTACAGGTCAGAGCATAGCAAATCTTGCAACAGCAACGGTATCCAGCGAATTTAACGCAAGTTATGCCGCGAAATATGCAATTGACGGGATAGTCAGCAGTGAATGGGCATCATTGGGTGAAGCGAATCCATGGATAAAACTGCAATTGGACACTGTTTATACGATTAATAAAGTAGTCCTTTATGACCGAGCAAATACTGGCGATAACATGAATAATGGCACGTTATCTTTCAGCGATGGCAGCAGTATTCCTGTAACGGGTATTGCTACGAACGGTGCTGCTAAGACGGTCATATTCCCGGATAAAACAGTCGGCTGGGTCAAGTTCCAAGCAACTGGAAACACGGGAGCTCCTAATAATGGGTTAGCTGAAATTCAAATCTATGGAGATCCTGCCGTACCTGTTACATCGATCGCTGTAAATAGCGCAAACGGTTCGAATGTGATTACGGATCCATATGGCACACTGCAAATGCAGGCTGCGGTTCTGCCTGCGAATGCTACAAAAAGCAGTGTAATATGGAGTGTTACCGAGGCCAATGGAGTCACGGCCACGAATAAAGCGACGATTGATGCGAGCGGATTGCTTACGGCACAGAACAATGGAACCGTGAAGGTGATTGCGACAGCCGCCGATGGCACCGGCATACAAGGTACCGCAACGATTACAAATAGCAACCAACCGATCGTACTCGCTACATCCATCACGGTTAGTGGCGCAGGCGGTGTCAATACGATCAACGACCTGAACGCAACCTTGCAAATGCAGGCTGTTGTTCTGCCTGCGAATGTAACAAACGGCAGTGTAGCATGGGGCGTCTACGAAGCGGATGGAGTCACGGCTACGGATAAAGCGACAATTAATGCAAATGGATTACTTGTGACGAAGAAATATGGAACCGTGAAGGTGGTTGCGACAGCCAACGATGGCTCCGGCGTACAAGGTTCCGCTACGATTGCAATTAATGATTCATCGCAAACACCAATAGCCTGGTGGAAGTTCGACGAGACTCCTGGGACGACCGTAGCCGATTCCTCAGGCAACGGGATCACGGGAACTGCGTCTAATAACCCGGTTTGGACTCAAGGTAGGTTCGGCGGAGCACTTGAATTTAATATGGGTTCTACTACTAATCAACGCGTTGAGTTTCCATCTGCAAAATTTACAACGGAAGGACAGACCGTGACGATGTGGTTCAAAACGACTGAACCGCCTGGCAGCTTCGTCAATGAAAATCTCTTCCGTCACAATGGACGTATGATCTTTCAGTTGTCTGGTGCTAGTGGAGCCCCGCGTGTCACCTATTGGCCTTCAAGTGCAGGAAGCTTTATAGGTGTTCCTATCAGTGGCTGGGCGAATTACAAAGATAACAAGTGGCATCATTTAGCAACTACCTACGATAAAGTTGCAGGATTGAAGATATATTTGGATGGTGTTCAAGTAGCCAGCAATACCACCAACCTCGGACCGCTTAAAACATCAGCTGTTAATTTTGTGCTTGGAGCTGCAGAGGGTGGGGGCGAAAATTTCAAAGGAACTATTGACGACGTTCGCGTATTTGGCGTCGCGCTAGACAAATCTCAAATTGAGAAGGTCATGGGCCCTCTATCCATTACGGTTAGCAGCGTAAGCGGCAGCGCCTCCATCGAACAATACAGAGGTACCCTGCAAATGCAGGCTTCCGTATTGCCGGCGGGCGCTAATCCAAGCGTAACCTGGAGCGTTTACGACGCCAATGGAATCTCGGCAACGAATAAAGCGACGATCGATGTGAATGGATTGCTTACAGCGGTAGATAATGGAGCAGTGACAGTAGTTGCGACAGCTATAGATGGCAGCGGTGTAAAAGGTGCAGCTACGATTACGATCAGCGGTCAAAATTCGCTGCCTCAGGCTACCTTGACTGGTTTACAACAGGTGAATTCCGGCGATACATTCAATTTGACGATGGGATTGACCAACGTTACGCAAAGCGTATACCAGCAAGTGTATGGGCAAGATTTGACGCTTCGCTATGATCCTGTGAGTTTGCAGTTCAATTCGGTTACATCATTACAAGCAGGACTTCAAATCATCGATCAAAAAGTGATTGCGCCAGGACAAGTCCGGATCGTGGCTGCTACCGTGGGCCAGAGCGTGTATGCCCAAGGCGATCTGCTCTCATTCCAATTTACGGCCAAATCTGTGACTCAGGCAACCTATATGACGACAATCTCTGTCGACAATGTTGTGATTGCCAATGGACAGGGGAATGAACTGCAGGTCAGTGGAGCATCCCATGAGATACAAATTAGTACACCTGTCGACAAGTCCCTTTTGACAGCCATGATCGCAAACGCTCAGGCTAAGTACAATGCAGCAGTGGAAGGAAATGGAGATGGCCTGTATGCGATTGGAGCCAAAGCGCAATTACAGTCGGCGATCGATGCGGCCAAAGCGATAGCAAACGATCCGAATGCCGCTCAGCAGCAGGTGGATAATGCGAAATCCGCATTGGAAGCAGCCATACTAGTGTTCGAAACAAAGAGAATAAACGCAGATATCAATGGAGGCGGAGTCTCGATTGGAGACTTGGCTATTGTTGCAGCAGCTTACGGGAAAGCCCAAGGTCAGTCGGGCTGGAATGAGCTAGCGGATGTAAATAAAGATGGTATGGTTGGCCTTGAAGACCTAGCAATCGTAGCTTTAGCGATGTTGAAATAATATGCCAACGAATTATTGAGGATTGATCGGTTATGAAAGGGGGAGCTTATCTCCCCCTATTGTTCCGATATGGCCAAATATACTAACCAATTTGTAAAAGGCGGACTACTTTCATGTTAAAAAAACTTCTCGCTTTCAGTCTGACGTTGATTTTGACCATGTTGATGCTTCCTCATTCCTTCATCCATGCAAGCACTAGCCCGAGCTTTTTGCTTTCCATCACGGAGCCAAGCCTATCGGTGGGTAATAACTTTGAAGTGAAGGTAGAAGGAAAACAATTAAGTGATATGTACGCATTTGAAGTTAATTTATCGTTTGATACAAGCCGTTTAGAGTTTCTAAAAAATGACTTTCAAAGTAGTGGTTTTACAGTGGGCCCTATTGTGGATGGGAACAAAATTCAAATTGCATATACGCAACAAGGTAACATTCCTGGTCAGAGCGGCGATGTAACTCTTGCCACGCTGCCATTTCACGCGATAAGTCAGGGATCCGCCGAGATTGTACTGGACAGTGTAAAACTGATGAAACGGGTGGATTCGAAATTAGAGACTGAATTTTTTCCAGTCAATAGCCAGATAGTGGCTACAATACAAAACGGTAATGAGGTCAAAATTCCTGCTGTACCTGCAGGTTTGACAGCTACAGCAGCAAGTACCTCACAGATTAACGTAACTTGGAATCATTCAACTGATGCAGCGGGTTATGACCTGATGGTAGACGGAGTTGTTCAAACGGATAAATCAAGTCCGTTCGCGCACACAGGTCTTGCAGCAGACTCCACCCATACCTATAGGGTTAGAGCAAAGAATTCGGCAGGAGTCAGCGAATGGAGTACACAGGTAAGTGCAACTTCTCAGGGATCATCGAACAACGGGAACAACGGGAACAACGGGAACAACGGGAACAACGGGAACAACGGGAACAACGGGAACAATGGGAACAATGGGAACAACGGGAACAATGGGAACAATGGGAACAATAACAATAACAATAACAATAACAATAACAATAACAATAACAATAACAACAATAATCATGTATTCAATAGCGATATTGTCAATGAGAGTAAACTTGTTAATTCGATCTCTTCTAAAGTAGAGGAAGCCAAGAAAGCTGATGTAAAGGTTGAAATGACTGACATTAAAGGACACTGGGGTGAAAAGACCATAAATACATTTGTGAAACTGAGCGTTATTGATGGTTATGAGGATGGAACATTCCATACGGATGATTCAATCACACGTGCCGAGTTTGCAATGATCATTTCTCGCATATTCGATATCAACGGCGGCACTAATCCAACGGTTGTTCTGAACGATATTGATAGTCACTGGGCTAAAACCGCCATCGAGAAACTCGCTAGTGCAGGGGTAATTGCCGGTTACGAAGACGCTACATTCAAGCCGGACAAAACGATCAGCCGAGAAGAAATGGTCGTTATTATATCCCGTATTATCAACTTGAGTATGCTGGACAAAGATGTTTCCAAGGGCAACTTGACGGATATCGCAAGCGCAAGCTCATATGCTGTGAATCAAATCAAAGATGCGGCAGAAGCTGGCATCATTAGTGGTAAAAACAATGGGATATTTGATCCGCAAGGCACATCCACACGTGCAGAGGCACTTACGATCATTCTAAATGCATTAAACCTTAGTCCTCAAGTGAAAGCACTTTTAGACAGCTTGAAATAATAGCAGTATGTTCTAGTCAGAATTACTAAAAGGAGATTGTGATGATGCCACCCACCTATACTCGATTCAGTATTCACACTGCAACGGCAATCTGCTTCCTCCTTATCGTTTTCTTTTTTATAAACAAAGGTGCGCCGTTACTTTCCTTTGTGACTACCGAACAAATCCAATCTTTCAAAACCATCTTTATCAGCATTATATTGGAAGCTATCCCTTTCGTATTGCTCGGTGTATTGCTGTCTGCCTTACTACAAAGCTTTGTTTCCGAAGAAACGATTCGTCGCTGGATTCCTTCCAATCCATTACTGGGCATTATCTTCGCCTGTTTATTGGGCATTATTTTTCCTGTATGCGAATGTGGCATGATTCCCGTCGTCAGAAGACTGATTTTGAAAGGAGTGCCGGTATATCTTGCCGTCGTTTTCATTCTTACGGGACCCATTATTAATCCGATAGTTTTTTCCGCCACTTATTTGGCCTTTCGCAATTATCCTGCCATGGCTTATTCGCGAATGGGGCTTGCTTTTGCCGCCGCTGCTGTCATCGGGTTGCTGTTGTACCGGTTTCTGAAAAGCAACCCTCTTCGCAACAGCCGAGAACACTTGTCCTCTCATTCATCTACGGAAGGACATCAGCATCAGCATCAGCATCAGCATCAAGGGAGTAAATTAACGACTCTCTTTAGTCACGCCGCGGACGAGTTTTTTGAAATGGGCAAGTTTCTTGTCTTCGGATCCATGATGGCCGCTCTCATTCAAATCTTTATGCATCGCGAAAGCTTGGTCGCAATCGGACAAGGTCCGCTTAGCTCGCACATATTTATGATGGGTTTCGCCTATGTGGTGTCGTTATGCTCAACTTCAGATGCTTTTGTCGCTTCATCCTTTCAGTCGACTTTCAGTATGGGGTCTTTGCTTACATTTCTCGTGATAGGTCCCATGCTGGATTTTAAAAGCACTTTAATGTTGCTCTCCGTATTTAAAACAAAATTCGTACTCGTCTTGTCTATGCTTATCGCGGTTACCGTCCTTGCGGGATCGCTTCTTTGGGAGGTCCTTGGATGAAGGGAAATCGCTTGCTGAGCTTGCATTATTTGCTGCGTACGATTATTTTGCTTGGATTTTCGTCCTATATCGTATTTTTGACCAAAACCGACGCACTCGTGTATTACTTAGCACCACGCATGATGATATACGCCAAAGTATCTGCTGTTGCCTTATATGTCATTGCCTGCTTTCAATGCTATTCAGCCCTTCGTATCTACCAGGGCAAACGAGTGGCCTGCGACTGTGAACATCCTGTTCCTAAATCTGCTGTTCGAAACATGTTGACTTACGGTGTATTGGTTTTTCCTTTGCTCGTCGGTTTTTGCCTTCCGAATGCTGCATTAGGCAGCGCTATGGCTTCTGCCAAAGGGATGAATCTCTCCATTGCGAAGCAGGAGCGGCCCAAGAGCGGTACCTCAAGACCGGCGGCGCTCCCGGCAGAGGCAGGAACAGATGCGGAGATTGAGCAGATGTTCAACGATGAGTGGGAAAAGGTAAACTCTAAGATCGGAATCAATCTTTATAAAAAAGATCTGATCGTTGTCAAACCGTCTCTTTATAAAGAAATTCTCTCGACGATTGATTTGTTCAAAAATAATTTCATAGGTAAAAAAATCGAGATCAGCGGTTTTGTTTTCCGTGAAGAGAACATGAAGAGCAATGAGTTTATCGTTGGACGTTTTGTCATCAACTGCTGCTCCGCGGACGCCGCGCCGTATGGGGCCATGATCGAATTCCCAGCGGCTCAGAATTATACGAAAGATACTTGGGTCAAGGTCACAGGAACCATCCAAAGCGGCAGTTACAATGGCAAAGACATTTTCAAGATAAAGGCTGACCAGATTGAGAAAATTGCAGTCCCGGATACGCCGTATCTTCACGCTAATTACGATCCCCTTAACGAACTTGACTAAACAAAGGTGCTCTATGCAGCATATGTGGGAGAAAAATTTGTTCTCTCCTTTGTCCATTTTATGAAAAGAGGTCCTCACGTTATGAAACTGCGTTTACTCCTGTCCTTATTCATCATCTTGTTATGCTTGGGAACTGCCACAACTGCATTTGCGCATGTTTCAAACGCTGGATTATCTACGTTATATGTGAAAGGGAACACGATTGACTATGAACTATTTATTGATGAAGGGGAATTGGTGAAACATTTCGATTCCACCGGTGATAATCAATTGGAGAACGGGGAATTGGACTCACAAAAGGATAGTATCGTATCGTACTTACAGAAAGGTCTGCGTATTGATGTGGATTCAAAGCCTTTAAAGATGGAATTACTTTCAATGAAGGTGGAAAAAAAGTCCATAAGAGGCGTGGTGTTTCAATTGACGTTTACCGGAGATGAAGAGATTGAACGATTCAATCTTCATTACAATCTGATGTTTGACGTAGCGTCTGACCATACGAATGTACTTTTAATCCATTCGGGGAAAAATTTACAGAATGACATTATAGACAGCACTAAACAAGATATGCTAATCAACCTTCCTCAGCCTAAGACTATGGCTGTTTTGTGGGATTACTTTAAGCTTGGAATCAAACACATTTTGACTGGCTATGATCATTTGCTGTTTTTGTTATCTTTGGTATTAATCGCATCTCGCCTCAAGGAGGCTTTGAAAATTGTTACTGCTTTTACCATCGCCCATAGCATTACACTGTTCTTGGTGGCATCGGGCCGCATCCATGTCATCCCGTCATGGGTCGAAGCATTGATTGCCCTGACGATCTGTTATGTGGCAGTGGAAAATATGTTTGTTCAAAAGGCGAAATGGCGCTGGATATTGACAGCTTTATTTGGCCTGATTCACGGCATGGGCTTTGCCGGTGCTTTGGCTGAAACAGGGCTTCCAAAGCGCAATCTGATTGGTTCTCTCCTGACATTTAATTTAGGTGTGGAAACAGGCCAGATAATGGTCTTATGCCTTGTGCTTCCCCTATTGATTTGGCTGCGAAAGTTCCCATGGTATCGTAAAATGATGATTTCAACGTCATGCCTTATCTTTGTGCTGGCATTTTATTGGTTGATTCAAAGATTGCAATGAGGTCGGCGGTAGGATCAAAATGAAAGAAGACATCTATCCCATTTTTTTGTGGGAGATGTCTTCTTTTTAGGTCCTTATGAGAAACGTTTGTTCGGAAGGTGACGGGAAGGGAGCGCTTTTGTGTTGGGAATATATTCACGCCAAGACTCCGAAAAATTGATAATTGCTTTAAAATCCATGCAGCGGACGCCTTCGTGAACGAATTATTGATAATTGCAATCCAATCGTACTTAACACTAAATTTAACCTTAGATTGATCGAGTTCGAAAGGAGGGGGAATTACAAAATTCCAATTAATATGTTGTGTCCCGCAGCAAATCTAAATTAATTCAAAAGGGGAGGAAAAGAGTATGAAGAGACTAATTGCGAGCATTATGACGATAATTTTGGCGGTATATGTGAATTTACCTCTTGCTTACGCAACGAATCCGACTTCCGGTGGTACCGCAAATTCTGTTTCGGGAGCCTCGATTTATGTTTCACCTAGTGGAAACGACAGTAATCCCGGTACAATTGACCAGCCACTTAAAACTGTTACTGCTGCCCGCAACAAAGTCAGAACTATGAATGACAACATGAGCAGTGACATTACTGTATACTTGCGAGCGGGTACATATTACCAAGACCAGACCTTAACATTTACAAAAGAAGATTCTGCAACTAATGGATTCACAATAAATTATATGCCTTATAATAATGAGCCTGTTACCATCAGCGGTGGACGTGAACTGACTGGTTGGACGCTTTTTGATGCGGGCAAGGGAATTTATAAAGCGACGTTTGGCAGCCCTGTTGATACTCGTGAGCTTTATGTCAATGGTAATGTTGCTACGCGCGCCCGTAGTGTTGGAGGACTTCAAGGAGGCGCTTCAGATTCAAAAGGTGCCTATACCACTGATATGAGCATGCTTAATTGGAAGAACCAAAGCAGTATGGAGCTTGTCTTCTTTGCGTTGTGGACAGCACCCCGTACCATCGTGGATCACATTTCGGTTGACCCCAATAATTCATCAAGACTTTTACTTACAATGTCTGAACCAGGCTGGACTAACGCCACAAAAAAAGGCGCTTCCTCCGCAAGCGGCGCTCCAAAGTGGATTGAAAATGCTTATGAGCTCCTTGATTCTCCTGGCGAATGGTATTTAGATAAAACAGGAGCGATCGGCGGAGATGCATATTCATTCTATTACAAACCACTTAATGGCGAAAATATGTCCACAGCCAAAGTAGTTGTTCCTGTTCTTGAAACCCTCATAAAAATTGAGAGTGACAATATTGACCAACCAGTTAGAGATATTAAATTTGAAGGCATAACATTTAGTGATGCCACATGGTTAAGACCTAATAAATTCGGTATATCTGATGCGCAGAATAACTATACCCGTGAAGACGGTGATAGAGCAACTGGAGGTAATATTTATCTCAACGCAACTCAACACATCGTGTTCGACTCATGTGAATTTAAGCAATTCGGAAATGCAGCTGTGTACATGCATCAAGGAAACAAAGACAATTTAATTGTTGGCAGCCATTTTTATAATATTGGCGCACAAGCAATTCAAATTGGTGATGTTGACTTAAGAGACCCTAAAAACTTCTATCTTCCACACACCGCATGGGCAGGAAACCCTGCATATCCGTCTTATACAGCGGCAGCTTGGGACTTTAGATATGTTCAGTCCAATAACGATATTATTAACAACACAATTCATGATATTGGACTTCAATACTTTTCTGCTGCCGCAATTGGCGCTGCTACAATTACAGAAACCGATGTTTCTCATAACGAAATCTTTAATATCCCCTATGCAGGACTGCACATGGGATACGGTTGGGGTATGTGGTCAAACTTTACAGGTTCCCCAATGGGCAACAACAGATACCAGTACAACTACATTCATGACTGCATGGAAGTATTAATAGATGCAGGCGCGATCTATACCCTTGGCAGTCAGTCTCAGGCCAGCGGTGCTGGTGGTTGGGCTAAACCGACAATTATAAGCGAAAACTATATATTAGACCAAAAGAATTTATATGGCTCGCTCTATTTCGATGAAGGCTCCAACTACTACGATGTATATAATAACGTAATACAAAATACACCGAAATTTATACTCGTTAAACATGTACAAAATAAAATCCATAACAACTACTCCAACCAAACGAGTGTATCAAGCAGCGCAAGTCCAAACGAACCTGGCACAGCGTCTATACTAGATAACACCTATGTAACAGGCTCCAATTATCCACCAGAGGCACTTGAGATTATGAAAAATGCCGGTGTGCAGGAAAACTACAGACACAGTCGTTTTGACTGCCCGCTTGTCCATGGTGAGCTTCGTGTATCTGATTCTGCAGATCAAGACTATCCTTTGGCAATAAAAACTTCTAAGTTAGCTGATGTAAAAAATGACGACTACGTTCAACTCTATATTGAGGGCAACGGCTTGGCTGGCAAGCAGATTTCGGTAAAATGGAACGGTCAAGTCGTTTCTGGAACGGCTGACACTCAAGGCAAGGTATATTTAGGTGCGCCCAGACAGCTTCAGGAGATGCCAGAACTGTTAACAGATGATGGACTTACCGTATACAGTAATCTTCCGAAACAGATTGATAAATCAGTTATAGGAAAGCTGACATATACGATAGGCTGGGAAAAGGTCGTTAGTGGTGTCAAGCATCCTCTGATTTCTACGCCATGGTCCTATTATGTGCTATATGACGTGTATAAAGTAGATTTAAATAAGTATGATTTTGGACAGGTAACACAAACTTCAAACAATCCGGACAACGCGACAGTAGCTTTCGATGCTTCAAAAGCAAAAGTCGAGGTCGTTGACGATGGAACCGGAACCGGAGAAAAGGCACTTAAACTGAGCAAGACATCAGCCGCATCTGTTAACACAACCTTTAAAGTTCCTGTTTCTACAAATCCAAGTGAACTGATTGAGGTCAGCGCAGATGTTAAACAGCCAAATTCAGATGTCATAGCCTATACATTAACTCCAATGAGTGGCCCTAATCAAATGGCTCAAGCTTATCATAATAAAGGACAGATTGCCTATTATCCAGTTGGCTCACCTAACCTAGCTAATGTATTGCCATATCCAGTAAACGAATGGCACAATCTCAAGATCATTATGAATACGCAAAAACAGACATACGATATCTATGTTAACGGGGTGATGTATGCCCAGGGTCTTGCTTTTTCTACAGCTACCAATATGAATACTTTAACAGATATTAGCATTGGGCAAGCTAGATTTGATGCTACTTCTACAAGTTTTTACATTAAGAATATCGCTGTAAGAACCTCCGCTCCAGCACGAGCTAACAAGGCTCAACTTCAAGCGAAAATTACAGCGGCACAGTCACTCGTTTCGACAGATTATACGGCTGGAACTTGGGCAAATCTATCGAGTTCTCTTGCAAATGCACAGAATGTTAATAGCAACCAAGCCTCAACACAGATCGAAGTCGATTCTGCTACTACAACGCTTATTAACGCAATAAACGGACTAGTCCTGGCATCGATTGTTGATAAGACCGCACTTGAAACTGCGATTACAAATGCAATTACATTTGAGAAGACAAACTGGAAGGGTAATTATGTTCTCTCGTCTTGGGATGTCTTCACTAATGCCATCAGCAGTGCAAAGAATGTTGATAAAAATGCAAGCGCAAGACAGTCAGATGTTGATAGCGCTTTAGCAGACCTACAAAGTGCACAGTCAAGACTTGTGGCAACAGATACTCCATATACCTGGTTTAAGCTAGATTTGAGCAAATATCAGCTTGGAGCGGTAACATCAACCATAAACAATCCAGACGGTGCGACCATTGTTTCCACTGCAAGCGACAACATTTCGGTTAGTGCAGACACTTACGGAACTCGCAATATTAAGTTTACAAAAACTACGGCAAGTAATAGTGGAGGCACAAGTATTGATTTCCCGATTGCCGTCTCAGGTAAAACCATTGAGGTTAGCTTTGATGCTATGGCGTCTGCCAATACGACGTTTGTTGCCTATAACAGCGTTATGAATGATACGAACTCATTGGCTCAGACTAATTTTAATAATAATACACCCTCAGCAAAATTTGCTTACTATATTGGCGCCACTCATACGAATACAACAACTTCGTATGCCGGCAGCACATGGTATACCATTAGGATGGTTATTGATACAGTCAACAAAAAATTCGATTCTTATGTTGACGGTACAAAGATAATCAGTGCTGCAGCATATCCCACTAGTGCATTTACTGGAAATAGTATCACAAAGGTATCTTTGCAACTGTCAAAATGGGCTGCAGGCACAAAATATTACTACGTTAAAAATCTAAAAGTAACAACTCCGTTAGATCAGTATGCTGATAAGTTTGCTTACCAACAGTTGCTTGATACTGCTTTGGCGGCACACTCCCAAGCGGATTACACTTCCGAAACTTGGGCGCTGTTCAAGCAGGCGTGGGATGATGCAACCAGTCTAACCAGCCTTACTAACATTCCGCAAGCAGAAGCGGGTCTCGCTTTACAAAAACTCGACATTGCAATAAGCGAACTCAGAAATGTGCTTTTGGCAAACAAAACCGCTCTGCAAACTGCAATTTTAGTTTTAGCGACATTAAATCCTTCTGACTACACGACTGCTAGCTGGACAGCATATCAAAATGCCGTAACGAATGGACAGAGTGTCAATGCTAACGGTAACGCATTGCAATCCGAAGTAGATGCTGCGACAGCAGCAATAAACACTGCAAAGGCAGGTCTTCAACGGTTAGCTGACAAGACTGCACTGCTTGCGGCGATTGCAGAAGCATCAACTTTAACAGCTAGCAATTACACCACCTCCAGTTGGGCCATGTATCAGACTGCCATATCCAACGGAAGGCTTGTAGCTGATGACCCCTCTGCAACACAAGCTAATGCTGATGCCAAAGTAACTGCCATCAATAACACGAAAGCTGCACTTGTACCAGCTGCTGACAAGACTGCGCTAATAACTGCACTTCATGCGATTCCTGCGCTCACACAAAGTGATTACACCCCTGCGAGCTGGGAAGTATTTGCAACAGCCATAGCGCATGCAACTACTGTCAAAAACGATGGAGATGCCAAACCTTATGTTATCAGTTTCAAAGTTTCGGAACTAAATAGAACCCAAAGCTCACTTTTGCTTGTTGCCAATAGGACTTCCCTGCTAGCATCAATTAGCAGTGCAGAAGCACTCTTGAATAACTTTTACACGCCTGATACACTTTTGCCATTCCAGAAAGCTCTGGCGGATGCAAAGTATGTAAACAGTAATTTAGATGCAACACAGCAACAAGTAGATTATGCTAAAGCGACTCTTGATAGCTCAATTCTATCGCTTGTCAATATTCCTGCACCTACGGTCTACACGATTACGGCAACGGCCGGCAGCAACGGTTCGATTAGCCCAAGCGGCAGCGTAGCTGTGACAGAAGGAATAGATCAGACGTTCACATTTACGCCAGACAACGGTTATATGATCGACACGTTCACGGTAGACGGTATCGATACGACGGTATCGAACAATAAGTATACGTTTTCCAATGTTACAAGTAATCACACGATAAGTGTGACATTCAGATCTGTTGCACAGCCACAAGCTACTTTAACTGGGCCGCAGCAGGTAGTCCCTGGTCAAACTTTTGATCTAACGATGGGATTGAGTAACGTAACGCAAAGTGTGTATCAGCAAGTGTATGCACAAGATTTGAAGCTTCACTTTGACCCGGAGCTTTTGCAATTTGTATCGGTTACATCACTCCAAGACGGATTCCAAATCATTGACCATAACGAGGATGTGCCGGGTCAAGTCCGAATTCTTGCAGCCAGCTTAGCGGCGGCACGAGCCGTGCTTGCACAAGGCGATGTCATGTCATTCAAATTTACAACGAAAGCTTCAGCCTCTGCAGCGAATACGACAATCTCTGTAAGCGATGTTGTCATTGCTAACCAAGATGGGAATGAACTCTCTATTAGTGGTACTACAAGCGGGGTTCAAATAAGTATCCCAGTGGATAAGTCGCAGCTGAGTGCATTAATCGCGAACGCTCAGGCTAAGTACGATACTGCAGTGGAAGGAACCGAAGACGGTTTGTATGCAATTGGAGCGAAAGCGCAATTGCAGTCGTCAATCGATACGGCCAGAGCGACCGCAAACGATCCGAATGCCGCTCAGCAGCAGGTGGATAGTGCGAAAGCCGCATTGGAAGCAGCAATTCAAGTGTTTGATTCCAAGCGAATATCCGCAGATATCAATGGAGGCGGTGTCACGATTGGAGACTTGGCTATCGTTGCTGGGGCTTACGGCAAACAACCAGATCAGGCGGGTTGGAATGCGAAGGCGGATGTTAATAAAGACGGAAAGGTTGATATTACAGACCTTGCAATCGTAGCCAAAGCGATTCTGCAATAAAAACAACCAGGCACAAAGTGATAAGCACATTACGCATGAAGCTGCGGGCTACAGCAGACGAGTTTGATCCGCAAGGCATCTCGACTCGTGCAGAAGCAGTAACGGTTTTGAAGCGTTTGTTACAGTAGTACTAAAGGAGCATAGAAGAAATCCCTGTCCTTACCCGGACAGGGATTTTTGGTTTGTGCGGAACTCTCCCGGTGTCGTGCCAATAGCCTTTTTGAACACTCGGATGAGTTGCGGCGCGTTGGAATATCCAACAGCTTCAGCGATTTGGGCCATATTTAGCTCGGTGTTAAGCAGAAGATGCTTCACTTTATCGACGCGATAATTGGTAACATACTGGATATATGTGATCCCTACTCGGTTTTTGAACAATTCGCTGAGGTAGGATGTGCTCACGCCGCATTCATCCGCAATCATTTGTAAGGACAAGTCTTGTGCATATCTGCTTTCGATGATCTTAAACATTTTGCCTTCGATATCTTCTTTCTGGCGCTTATTCAGTTTCTCGATCATTTGAGGTAAAGAATCCGCAAGAATCCCGAACATCCACTCCGACATTTCGTCCCAGTTGCTCAATCGCATAAATTCATCATACAATTTACGTCCGTCGAGCACATCATGTTCATTCCCGAAGATCCGAATGGCGGAAACCAGCAGCTGCAGGCAGAACGTTTTCAATTGGCTAAAAGGAATATGCTGCGCTTTCAAATCGTCATTAAAATGCTGCAAGGCTTCTCTGGCCCCTTGCTTGTCGCCTGAGCGAATATACCGAAAGAGGCGATCTTCCCATACTGCCGGATAATGAGCGATAGCAGCTTCTGCACGAATCGTTCCACCCGGTAAAATGACTTCATTGCCATCGCCAAGCCAGTGGCGCTGCAGCGTCAGCGTTGCTTCCATGAACGTATCAGGCAACTCGTCCAATGTGTGGGCGATACGGCCAACGGAAATCGTGACGGAGTGCTTCAAAATTTTCAAGATGGTTTGTCGAAGTGTTTCAGCGGCCTCTTGCAAATTCCGTTCTAATAAGGTCTCGGGAATATTCAAAATCGCAACCGCTTGCTTAGGAATCAAAACCGTTTCGATTGCCGTCATTTCACTAAGTAGTTCTTTCGCGATATTAGCGGCAGCGTACAAAAACAAGGGCTCATCGTTTTCGTGAAATGATTTGGATTCGACAGCATCCATTTCGATAAGAAAGACCGAATAATGAGGATGAGTGAAGGAGCTCGGCAGTTGTGGCGCAAGTTCTGGATTTTGAGCGCTACCCCCTCTAATTTGACCTTGCAAGAGCGCTTGCAAATAGCTGTTGCGCATAACCGCGTTTTGTTCGAGATGCTTTTGTTTGTAATCGTAATTTTCCTCCATGAGCTTCTTAATCCGCTGTTCGATCTGCTCGATTTTCATTTCAACGGAAGGGCTGACCGCCCCTTCTTCCGCATGGATATCACCCACACTTCGATTCAATCGATAAAGAATTTGACGCACACCATTTTGAATACGTTGAAAGCTGAAATAAGAAGTAATTAGCGCAAGCAAAGAAAGCACGATTGTTGTCATGATGATAATTTGCTTCAAGGTCTGGACGCTTTTCACCGGCATGTTGGCCGGGACGAGCAACGCATAAGTCCAATTATTTTTGTCAGAGTGACTGTAGGTGACGAACGCATCAGGCTGTTGCATGCGAGAAGTGGCCGATGCATAGTTGCTATTCGTCCACAATCGGGTTATGTTCGCGAGCTCCACTGGTTGCAGCGTTATGTTGGTGTCGGTGGCTGTAATCAACTGGTTGTTCTCGTTAAATATGAATAGACCTTCGCCTTCGCCTAAAGGGAAATTTTTCAGAAGCTCAAGCAAATACGATTCTTTCACGTTAATGACTAGAACAGCTTTCATCTCATTATTCATATAGGGCAGGATGCGAACGTATGACAGGGTCTTTCCAGTCTGGCCGACATTATTATTCATTGTGCGCGGTGCAATCCAGAAGCTTTTACTGCCTGCCGCAGCGGCTTTATTTACGGTATCCAGCCACCCCGTATCTGGAAAAGACGAGCTGCCGAATGTCGTGACGCCTTCCTGATAGATGACGGTATTCTGGGCAACATGATATAAATAGGCGGAATCTATGGACTTTAATAAGTAAGCAAACATGGAGAGATCATTCACGACGCTTGTCGTTAACGGAAGGGAACCGATTGATGGAGTGGCTCCTATATTCAGCAATTCGGTCACATTCGTTTGCAGCGAAAATTGATTGGAAAATTGTTCGATTTGAAAGGTCAATAAATCCATCTGATCTTTCATCTGAACAATGGAATGTTGAGAAGAACGTTCCACTTCAGCTTCTACGATTTTCGTACCTGTCCAATACAGGATCGTACCGAAGAAGACAATCGGAATTAGCGAGAGTAGCAAAATAATTGCAAGCCATTGTCGTCCTGCCCACTGCTTCCACTGAGAGAGCTGTGTTAATCGCATCTGATACCTCATTTCTCTTCCATGACTGAATGTTAATGTTGAGTCTATCTTAAATGCACATCAATTTTATGTCAACGCTTTCAGAAATACACGCCGAAAAACGGATAACGACCTGTCAATTACGCTGGCTGAGCCACGACAAACGCTTGATTGACGCAATCGAATTAATGGTAATTGCATTGAAATGGATACCGGCGTTACAGTGAGTGCAGATCAAACAACAAAAGGAGGGGTCGATTTGAGCGAACTGCTGAAATCCTACAAAACACACAGGGCATTGATCATCATGTTCCTCCCGGGCTTTCTGGTATTTCTTTTATTTCGATACGTGCCGATTTACGGCTTACTGCTCGCTTTCAAAGATTACAGAGTTCTGGAAGGCATTTGGGCAAGTCCGTGGGCTGGATTGGATCATTATAAACAGCTGATTAATGGCCCGGGTTTTCTATCAGCTCTTCGGAATACCGCAGTGATTGCAATTCTAAAGTATGTTTTCGTATTTCCGGCACCAATTGTTCTGGCCTTATTATTAAATGAGGTTCGCAAATCGTGGTTCAAACGAACGATCCAGACAGTGACATATTTACCGCATTTTTTCTCGTGGGTCATTCTCGCCAGTTTGCTGTTTACTTTTCTTAGCGCAGACGGTGCCATGAATGAGATAATAAAGATGCTCGGCTTCGAACCCATCAATTGGGTCGCTGATCCGAACAAGTTTTACGGTCTCGTCGTTCTCTCGGATATTTGGGCAACCGTTGGTTGGAGCTCGATTATTTATTTTGCCGCATTGGCTGGCATCGATCCGAGCTTGTATGAAGCAGCCATTGTGGATGGCGCAAGCCGATGGCATCAAGTCAAAAATATTACGATTCCTTCCCTTATGCCAACCATCATTACGATGCTGCTGCTTAGCATCGGGAACTTCCTGAACGTAGGCTTTGATCAAATTTATAATTTGACGACAGCGCCGACGATGGGAGTTGCAGATATTCTCGATACCTTCGTGCTTCGTAAGCTGGTGGCTATGGATTATGAGCTGGGGACAGCTGCAGGCTTTTTCACTTCGGTGGTCGGTTTCATCCTTGTATTTACGGCTAATCGATTAGTGAAGCTTTACGATAAAGATCAAGGTCTATGGTAGGAGGTACGCACATGATTCGCAGAACAGCCGGAGAGAAGCTCTTTGATGTTGTCAATACATGCTTCTTATTGTTGCTCGCACTTAGCACGCTATACCCGTTAATGAACGTATTAACGTATTCCTTAAGCTCACCGCATACAGCGAACTTACCTGGATTACATTTTTTCCCGACAGAGCTCAACCTCGACCCGCTTAAGAAAATACTTAGCAATCCGGATTTGTACCGAGCGTACGGGAATACGATATTGAGAACTGTACTCGGGGTAATCTCACTTGTATTACTTACGGCAATGATGGCGTATCCCTTATCGATTCGCACGTTTCCGCATCGTAAATTACTTTCCTTATTGCTGGTCATAAGCCTGATGTTTACCGGCGGGATGATTCCGACCTATCTCTTAGTTAAAAACTTAGGCTTGATCAATACGGTATGGGCGCTTATTTTGCCTCCTGCCGTGGGTGGGTTCAACGTCATGGTCATGCGCAACTTTATGCAATCGATTCATTCAGAGCTGCTTGAATCGGCGAAGATTGATGGCGCCAGTGAGTTTACCATTTTCACACGAATTGTACTGCCCTTATCGATGCCTGTGATTGCTGTTGTCGGTTTATGGGCTGCAGTGTTCCATTGGAATTCTTGGTTCGATGCCATGATCTATACAACAGGACCTAAGTATGAGGTGGTTCAGATGTTTCTTCGCAGAACAGTGCTGAACGATGCGAATACTTCCTTATTGATCGACCCTGGAAGAGAGATGGATTTATACACACCTGTCACGCTAAAATCAGCAACGATTATGGTGGTTACACTGCCCATCTTGCTCGTCTATCCGTTCCTTCAGCGATTCTTTGTCAAGGGGATCATGCTGGGTTCTGTCAAAGGCTAAATTGTTAAGCGGACTCATTTTGCTTCGGTTAAACGGATTCTCCTAATAAATAGGAATCCCAAATAATCATAGATAAGTTATTTCATTGAGGAGGTCTCACAAATGAAAAAAGTTTTTGTAAAGACAATTTCAGTAGGAGTTAGCGCTCTATTCTTATCATCAATCGCACTCACGGGCTGCGGCAATTCTGCCGATACGCCATCCGCATCTTCTCAAGCCAGCACCAAGCCTGCTACATCAGCAGCACCTGCTGGGCCGCTTACAATTAGCTGGATGGTTCCGCAATTGACGGAGGAAAACTCATACGGTCAAAAGTATTTGGAAGAGAAGTTCAACATTAAAATTAAACCATATATGATTGCTGCTGCTGATTATGCCCAGAAACAGCAAGTTACACTCGGCGGCGGCGATATTCCGGACGTCATGATGGTACTCGACCCTGTCAGCTTGCAGAAGTATGCTTCCCAAGGCTTGCTTGCGGAAGTGCCGGTTGATACGATTGCGAAAACAATGCCGAAGTATAAAGCAGCCCTTGATAAAGATGCGCCGCAAGCATGGTTCTATTCGCTCTTTAGCGGTAAAAACTACGGCGTCACGACGTTCTATCCTAGCGGTCGCTTTAATGCCAAAGCTGAATGGCGAACAGATTTGCTGAAAAAAGCGGGCATTGATAAAATCCCGGCAACAATTGATGAAATGACAGTTGCCTTTGAAGCACTGAAGAAAATTGGCGTATATGGCATCTCCTCCGGAGCGCCAGGCAATCAATGGTTCGGCTTGTTCAAACAAATTTTCCCTGCGTACGGTGTAACGCCTCCGCAATGGATGCTGAAGGACGGTAAAGTCGTTAGCGGCGCTGTTCAGCCTGAGGTTAAGGCAGCATTAACGACATTGGCGGATTGGTACAAGAAAGGTTATGTGGATCCAGACTTCGTGACGGGTAAAGATTACAAAGAGAAATTTATCGCCGGCAAGCTGGCTTACTATGATTACGGCGGTGCTCTGGATACAGACGAAAGCAACGCAAGCTCCATGATTAGTTTAGCGAAGAAAACAAATCCAGAAGCGAAAGTAGAGATTGCTCCGCTGCCTAAAGGACCAGGAGGCCAAGGTGACTGGGCGTGGGGCGCAGCAGGTAATATCATTGCTTTCGGTAAACAGCTGGAGAAGCAGCCTGAGAAAATGAAGAAGATCATGGAGATTCTTGAAGTGGTCAATATGAGCGATCAGGGCTTCACGGATTTGGGACTAGGTAAACAAGGTACAGATTGGGATTTCAAAGACGCTGCCAAGAAGCAAGAAGGCGGAATCAAGCTGCTGGCTCCTAATGATAACTTGGATAAGCGCTATGGTATGGGGCTTGGGGACGGCGCTTCCTTCAACCCGTTCACTCGTCAATTTGCTGCCGAAATTACGGATAAATGGAATCCGGTCGTTGTTGAAAAGTCCCAACAATTCAATATGCCTAAAGTTGACTTGTTCGGTAAGCCGGATGTAATGCCATCCTCCTCCAAATACTGGGCAGATCTATTAAAGTTGAAAAATGAAACATTCATCTCCATCGTTTCCGGCGCGAAGCCAGTATCTGCTTTTGACGATTTCGTGAAGCAGTGGAATACACAAGGCGGAGAGCAGTTGGCTAAAGAAGCCAATGAAATGTATGCACAAGTGAAAAAATAATTGTTAGATTAGTTTTGCAAAAGCAAAGGGAGTCTTTACATTGGGGACCCCCTTTGCTTTTTGATGATCAGTTAAGCGCTTACGCACTGTTGTAAAGGAGAAGTTGTCTTAGTTCTAAATCAACGGAAAAGACTAATCTTATCACCCCCGAATTATTGATAATCGTTTTGCAATAGATCGGAGGCGTTGATTGTTTTGCGTGTGAAGCTTGAACGAATTATTGGCAATTGCAATACAATGGCGTTCGACGCTACATTTAGCTGGCATTCAATCCAACATGTTAGCTTGTACAAGTGGATGTAGCCAACGCGATTGAATATAGGAGGCAAATCGATGCCAAATCTTCAGACGATACGCAATCTAAAAGACGGCAAAAACCAGTGTATTGTAACGTACGGAACAAGTTTAACTGACGGAGCAGCCTGGGTGGAGGATCTGAATGCTCAACTTGCGGAACATTACCCTGGGCTTGCCACTGTCATTAATAGCGCAAAAGCCGCCATGTGGTCGCAATGGGGCATGGACAACCTATCTGAAAAAGTTCTCGCTCATAAGCCTGATATGGTGTTTATCGAATTTGCGATCAACGATGCGTACTTGCCGTATGAAACCACGCTCGAGCAATGCAGGAGCCGATTGGAAGCGATGATCGACAGCATATTGGAGATCAACCCGTGGTGCGATATCGTACTTATGACGATGAATCCTCCGGTTGGAGGTTCTCTTGATGTAAGACCGATCTTTAATGATTATTACGATGTTTACCGTTCGGTTGCTAAGGAAAGACAATTATCATTGATCGATCATTTCGCAGCTTGGCATTCAATATTAAACGAAGACCCGGATCAGTTTCATCGATGGGTACCAGACAGCATTCATCCGATAGCAGAAGGAAGTCTAGCCGTTACGGCCAAGGGTGTTCAACACCTTTTATTTAATGGTAATTGAAGAAAGTGAACCCAGAATGGAGTTGACGTAGAAGATGCATAAGCAGACTGAGCAGTTGTGGCAGAACCTGTGGAACCAATATGGCTGCAAGCTTCGAATAGAAGACGGACTTGTAAATGCAGGAAAGCCTGGTCATACGGCGGAGGCTTCCAAGGTTATGGAAGCGCACGATGGTCGTTCGACTGCAGCTTATTATGCAGTGGCTACAGTTCTCGGTGTGCCAGGTGAGTCGGAGAGGATGCGCATTCTCAGTGCGCTGGCCGAGCTGCAGCTGACGGACGATCCAACCAGTCCGCAATATGGGGCATTTCGCTGGTATCGGGAAGAAACGAGGCTCAATGACTCCAATGCGGCGTTCTTTATTCTTATGCCGCTGGTCGTCCTTCGGTTGTTAGGGGGAGACCGTATACCTGAGGACCAGCGCGCGCTGCTCGATCTGATGCTGGAACGCGGTGCTAGCTGGTTTGCACATGAGCTGAAGCAGCCGATTCTGTACTATTCGAATAAAATTGTAAGCGATGGAGCATTGCTGCTAGCCATCTCAAAAATTTGCTCGCTGCCGGAGCATGAACAAACGAGCATTGATTTTTTCAATCGCTGGCTGGACTATACGTCGCACCGCGGTTGGGGCTGGGGAGAGAATCTGAGCCTGATCTATATTCAAATTATCATGAATGCGCTTCGTATTGCCATGATTTCGCTGCAGACATCCCATACGGAACTGCGAATGAAGTTATCCAGCGTGATGGATGACTTGATCGATTACGTGAGGTTCCATGGCGGATGCGAGTTCGTGCCAACGATTCGCAGCTATAATGTTGAAGGCAATTTGCATCCGAAAAGTCTGATGTGGCGAATCTCGGGTGTGGATTGCGATCCGGAGACCTTATCGGAAACGTTGAGCAGTTTAGATGGAGGTGTCTATTATTGGTTGTTCGAGGAGAAGTTGCAGCGGGCAGAGCCTGCTCCCGAGCTGCCTGCACAGCGGAAACGATTGGAACGCGTGATGGATGATCGCTATGCGCATACCTGGATCGGTATAACGGGAAGAATCGGCAGCATCAACCGTTTCCCTGTCGTTGCCGGCTCGTATCAATGGCCGACATGGGGCTTGGGCTGGCAATCGTATCCGGTATCGCTGGCCGTGCTTGGACATCAGGTGTCATACCTTCGCTGGCATGTTCATGATGGCGAAAAAGAGCGTACACATCCGGCCAGCTACGCATCTGCTTACTTGGGACCCGCCTTATTCCAAGAGACTTGGTATCCGGATGTGCAGCTGCGCTCCGTGCAGAATGACCATGTTGTTCTTGCTGTTCGCAGTATGAGCAGATTGCATAATGAAGCGTGCGAAATTGCCGATGAGTGGGTCGTGCCAGATTGGAATGGGAACACAGGTGTTGCATTAGGTGCTGACGGCAGGGAATGGACGATTCTGCAATATCCCGATTCGGCGGTGTTGATCGCCCCGCTCTCCGGTATCAGGTATGGCGGACAATCTCGTCAACTGCCTCAGCTCCAGAAGGTGCAGGACGGCAATACGCTTCGCTTGCGACAACTGCTTTACACAGGCGAGACGCAGCTGCTTCAGCAGGCGAGACTAGAGAGCGGTTGGGCTATTTATTATGCTGACGGGGTTAGGGGCTTCGACGAAGCCGCCTCGCTGGCAGCCGGGCTGCGCATAGACGAAAGCTCGCATAAAGACGGTGAAGTGCCTCGGGAAGCCTACATGGAGATAAGAAATACCCGATTGTACGAGTTCGAGAAGCAGCTTGCCTGGCTGACGCTCGATCCTCATCAAATGGAAAGCGGTGACATGTAATGAAACAAACGATTGATTTTGACAAAAACGAAGTTCATGCATTAATTGAAAAAGTGATCGGTAAGCTGAAGCATCTGCAAGGCGGTGCCGTAGAAGAAAGCTGTCCGATTGGCATTATTTCCATGGAAAACTGGGAGTGGCCGCAGGGTGTCGGTTTATTCTCGCTTTATTTGTATTACCGTAAAACCCAAAATCCTGATATCAAGCAATATTTAATTGAGTGGTTTGATCGCAGAATTGTCGAAGGGCTTCCTTCCAAAAATGTAAATACCATGTGTCCGATGCTGACGCTAAGCTTTCTCGCCGAAGAAACGGGACGTGAGGATTATATGGCGCTTTGCCGCGAGTGGGCAGCGTATGCAGTAAAGGAAATGCCGCGTACAGAAGAAGGCGGAATCCAGCACGTCGTTTCGGGACAACTGAATGAAGGCGAGGTATGGGATGACACGCTTTATATGACCGTCTTATTCGTATGCCGCATGGGTTTGCTGCTGAATGAAGAGTCGTATATCGATGAAAGCGTGTATCAGTTCCTGCTGCATCTCAAATATTTGACTGACCGCCGCACGGGACTGCTGTTTCACGGTTGGACCTTTAACGGTCGTCACCACTTTGCAGAAGCGCTATGGGCTCGAGGCAATTCGTGGTACACAGCCGGACTCGTTGATTATTTGGAAATGATTGAACTTCCGAAGCCGGTGGAGTGGCTGCTTCTTTCCGCTTTGGAGCAGCAAGCGGCAAAGCTTGCAGAATTGCAGGCTGCCGACGGCATGTGGCATACGCTTCTCGACGATCCGAGCTCCTATACGGAAACATCGGCGACAGCAGCTTTTGCGTACGGCATTCTGAAGGCAGTTCGCAAAGGTTACCTGCCTCAATCCTATAGAGAGATCGGTATGAAAGCGTATGATGCCGTCGTTTCTCACATTGATTCCGACGGCATCGTACAAGGCGTATCTTATGGCACCGGAATGGGACGTACACTTCAAGAGTACCGCGATATTCCAATCTGCCCGATGCCATACGGTCAATCGATGACGCTTCTGATGCTGATTGAAGGGCTGGAACATGTATGACCAAGCGGTTCTATAACATTCACGAGCAAAAGGAGAGAGCGGATCTGATTCTCGGGCTGCTCGTTCGTTTTCATTTGAAGGATTTCGATGTAGATGGCAATTATAACGGCCCTGACCCTATTACGGGGTTACGAGAACGATTGTGGTTTGCGTATGCATTCATCGCTGAGGGTTCGGAAGAGGCTTGCCGGACAGGCAACCGGATTATTGAAGCCAACGAATACACGCACTGTCATTTTGCCCCGAAGATCGCTACTCAAATTTTGATGAAATACGATGAACGTTTAACGGAAAAGGCAAGGAAATGGCTATATGGCTATCTCGAAGAGACCATTGAAGAAAGCGCCACCGATGAAATGGACTTTGTCGGGGTTAATGATAATTTCCCTTGCATGAGCACGTACATCACGCTGATCGGTGGAAAGCTTTTGTCGCGTCCTGATCTCGTAGCAATTGGAGCCAAGCGTCTTCATCAGTTGAAAGCGATGTTAACACGGCGAGGGTTCGTAAGTGAATATAACAGCCCGACGTACACAGGGATTCAGTTGGAGACGTTGGCTGAGATCGCCAATTATGTAGAGGATGAAGAACTGAGGGACATTGCTCTGAGCTGCGAAGAGCGCATCTGGGCGGATCAATTGGCTCGCTTGTATTTGCCGGCTTCTCAGCTGGCAGGACCATATTCGCGTGCTTACACAGCTGATTCGATGGGACATACGCAGCATTTTGCGGTATATGGCTTGCTTGGCGAACAGCTTCCGATGAACCCGCTGAACACGCTGTTCAGCGGTGGGGACGTTGAGCAAGGGTATTTGATTCACTTGAATTTGGCGTTTTTGCAAGTGACAGTTGCAAGCATGCTCAATACGACCTACCACTGCCCGGAAGAATTGATTCATCATGCGTTAAACAAGACCTATCCTTACGAAGTTACGGGGACAGCCGAATTTTCATCCTCATCCGATGAGCACGCCTGGGAGTCTCCGCAGGACCTTGTATTGGCGGAGGACATGACGGAATATCCGGCCGGTGTCGGCTCCAATACCACATATATGACGGAGGAGTATGCGTTAGGCACATCTACGCACGAATTCCATAACGGGGTGCAGACGGATTCCTTTCATTTGCTGCTTCGTCGCGATCCCTGCAAGGAAGCATCTCTACGCAATTCTCGGACTGTGTATACCAAATATATCGTGAACGAGAGGAAGCCGGGCCAGTCGAACGTCTATGAACGAATGTCCATTACGGTACCGGACTATTCGCTATGGGATGAAGGGCGGAAGCTGGCCTTCCAGCATCAGCAAACGGCGATGATCCTCTATAAGCCAAAGCGGTTTGGTCGATTACAGGTGTCCAGTCTGAAGCTTTCTCTCATCCTGCCATGCCCATTCAGCGAACCGGATGAAATTTGGCTGGGTGACAAGCAGCTTAAGGATTTGACAGGAGAAAGCTTGGAGCCTTGTCCGGTCATCGTCAAAGACGGAGCTGTCTATATGGCGTTCCATCCGCTCTTGCTTACAGACCACGGCCGATATGCTGCAGTGAAGGTGGACCGTGTGAACCAATTTCTTATGATTTCGTTCTACAATTACGAAGGCGAAATGAGGGACTTCGACCCGAAGACATTTGTACTGACGGGTAACGGATTCGTGGTCCAGGTTTCCAGCAAGCAGGAAACAGAAAGCTTCGAATATTTCCGAGCTGCCGCCTTGAAAGTACAAATTCATGACGAATTTCATTCAAGTCCGCATTCCCGACGTACGGTGCTGAGAAAGACATCTTTCAGCTCGGAAGAAGCAACCCTGACTTGTGAATACAGTCCGATCAGCGAAGGGATTAGATATCTCGAGGTGAACGGTCGAATTCTGGCGAATGAAAAGCTTTCGATGACCGGGTATGATGTGAATCGACTGCCATTTATGTGAGTAATTCCATTTGCAGTTTTTAAAGAAAATAATGATTTTTCACTCAACGTACTTTTCAAGAGTCCTCTTTTTGAGGGCTCTTTAGTCGTATAATAGAGAAAAGTGCAAAATCTATGTCGGAAGGGATCTCTATGGCAGTCAAATCAGATTATAAAAAGATGAGCCGTATTTTAAATGAAACCGCAGTTGATTTGCGCGGAGAAGATTTAAGTTTTAAGGTGCATTATTGGGGAGCCATGCCGGAACACTTTGATAATCCGCTGCATCGACATTCCTTCTTTGAGGTTTGTTATGTTCTGGCAGGTGAAGGGAGCTATTTGGAGTCTGGTGAAGAATATCCGCTCCGTCAAGGAACATTGTTCTGTTCAAGACCTGGCAAATGGCATCAAATTAAAAGTGAGGGAGGGATCGAGCTCTATTATGTTGCCTTTGAAGCCGATAGCTCTCAGTCTATGGAAGGGACTTTAAACCGTTATGTACAAATGATGAGTCTAAATAAAATTATTGTGCCAATGGCAGAAGAAACGGTGACGGCCCAGACTTGGCGCATGTTGTTCACGCTGTGCAAGCAGGATCGTGCCATGACAAAAGAAATGATTCACAGTATTGCGTATGCTTTGCTTATTTCTTTTTGTAGTGAATTTACGGAGGTTGCCGAAAGTGACGAATTGCCGGAGCATCAACAAATTTCTTCCTATTATTTGCAGCGAGCGAAGCTTTTTATCGAGGACAATCTATCGTCTTCCTTAAGTATTACACAGTTGTCAGCCTATCTGAATATGACAGAGCGTCATTTATCACGATTGTTTGCAATGAAAGTCGGGCAATCTTTTTCGCATTATGTGCAAGAGAGAAGAGTTCGGAAATCCATGGAGCTTCTTCTCGAGAAAGATTGGACAATAAGTCGTATCGCCCAAGAGACTGGGTTTGAATCCGTACACTATTTCACAAGAGTTTTTACCCGTAAAATAGGCGTTGCCCCGGGGAAGTATCGCAAATCCCAATTGTCAGATATACCTTTTAGCTGATTGAAAATGTCCGTTTAGTGCAAATAAATGTCCTGTTATTTCAAAGACAGTGAGTCCTTGAAAGTTTATCATTTAGTAAACGCTAACAAATGATGAACAAGGAGGCATAACAGTGTCTAATCCATACATGAAAAGAGATTACTCTCTTACAGGACCAGAAAACAAGCGAGCTCAGGAAAAAGGCTTAGCAGCAGCAGATTGGTACACGAGTCCAATTCCGCGTCAGCGTCTAAAAGAACTTATGAAGCGTAAGGATGGACCCGCAATTCGAGATACGATCATTATGTTTGCATGGCTCATAGGCACAGGTATGCTTGCCTATTATTCGTGGGGGACATGGTGGGCAATACCGGCATTTGCATTATATGGAATCAGTTATGCTTCGACTGCTGATTCAAGATGGCATGAATGCGGTCATGGAACAGCATTCAAGACAGCATGGATGAATGATGCCCTCTATCAAATTGCCTCATTCATGGACCTAAGACCACCAACCCCTTGGCGTTGGAGTCATGCTCGTCATCACACGGACACTTATATTGTCGGTCGTGATCCGGAAATAGCCATGACAAGACCACCTGTTTGGCGGATCATTTTTGGAGAAATCGTGCATATCTATGGCGGTTCAAGAGATCTCAAAAGCATTTTAACGCACTGCTTCGGAAAGCTGACTGCTTCGGAAAAAGACTATGTTCCAGAGACTGAATTCAGAAAAGCCGTGTGGATATCACGTATTTGGGTGTTAATCTTACTAGGCTTTATTATTTGGTCCATTCAGATCGGAAGTATTCTACCGTTAATGTTTGTTGGTCTTCCGACCTTCTATGGCCCGATTCTCCTTTTATTAGTGGGTCTAACTCAGCATTTGGGTCTGCATGAAGATGTTCTGGATCATCGCTTAAATACGCGTACGATTTATTTGAATCCATTCTTTAGATTCCTTTACTGGAACATGAATTATCACATAGAGCATCACATGTTTCCGATGGTTCCTTATCACGCATTACCTGCCCTTCACAAAGAATTGATGTTTGATTATCCAGCACCAAGTCCTAGTCTATGGGCGGCTCTCAAAGAAGTTATTTCAGCACTCATTAAGCAGAAGAAAGATCCGCAATATATGGTTGACCGCCCCCTGCCTAGTACAGCTAATCCCTATTATTACAGTGTACACGCTGAAAAGGCAGTGCCTTCGCAAGTGAGTAACGAGCCAAAAGCAATGATTAACTAAATGATGAGAGGAAGATGAGAACATGGCAGGAAACAAGGCGGTTGTCTACAGTAAACCCGGTAGCGTTGAGGTACGTAATACGGATTATCCGGAATTGGTACTGAAAGATGGTCCAGGTGTCAATCCATTAAACGTAGGACGAAAATGCGAGCATGGTGTCATTCTGAAAGTAGTAACCACTAACATTTGCGGTAGCGATCAGCACATGGTTAGAGGTCGGACAACTGCGCCGTCAGGTCTCATTTTAGGACATGAAATAACGGGTGAAGTCATTGAAGTAGGACGCGATGTTGAATTTATAAAAAAGGGAGATTTGGTCTCCGTTCCCTTCAATATAGCTTGTGGCCGTTGCCGCAGCTGTAAAGAACGGAATACGAATGTATGCTTAAACGTTAATCCGGATCGTCCTGGCTCTGCCTATGGTTATGTAGATATGGGTGGATGGGTTGGCGGACAATCGGAATATGTTATGGTTCCATATGCGGACTTTCAATTGCTGAAGTTCCCTGATAAAGAGAAAGCCATGGAAAAAATTCTTGATTTAACGATGCTTTCCGACATTTTCCCAACGGGTTATCATGGCGCGGTTAGTGCAGGAGTTCGACCGGGTTCAACCGTATACGTCGCGGGTGCTGGCCCAGTAGGTCTTGCTGCAGCTCACTCCGCACAGCTGCTTGGTGCAGCTGTTGTTATTGTTGGTGATTTAAATGCAGAACGATTAGCCCAAGCGAAAAGTTTTGGTTGCGAAACCGTCAATCTGCGTGAAAATAGTGATTTGGCGGGACAAATTGATCAAATTTTGGGCTTACCGGAAGTGGACTCTGCTATTGACTGCGTAGGCTTTGAAGCGCATGGTCATGGTAAAGCTCATGGCGAAGCGCCAGCTACGGTGCTGAATTCAATTATGGAAGTTACGCGTGCCGGAGGCAGCTTGGGTATACCAGGCCTTTATGTAACAGGCGATCCGGGTGCTGTAGATGAGGATTCTAAGATTGGCACACTAAAGATTCGTTTCGGTCTTGGTTGGGCCAAGTCTCATACCTTCGTAACTGGGCAAACGCCTGTCATGAAATACAACAGAGACTTGATGATGGCAATTCTCAGCGGTAGAGCACAAATTGCTAAAGCTGTTAATGCCACACTCATTTCTTTGGATAACGCTCCGCAAGCATACGAGGATTTTGATCGCGGTGTTTCCAGAAAATTTGTTATCGATCCACACGGTCTTGTTAAATAAACCTACACTTAATTACTTGGAGGTACGTATGCAGCATTTAGAGGGTTGGGTTGAAGCTTGTGAAGCTGATGCTATTGATGAGGAAGATGTCATTCGATTTGATCATGGAGATCGTACGTTTGCTATTTATCGGACAGCGAAAAGCAAGTATTATGCGACCGATGGGTACTGCACCCATGAGAAGTTTCACTTGGCGGAAGGACTAGTGATGGGCAATACCATCGAGTGTCCCAAGCATAATGGGCGATTTGATTATACAACAGGTGAAGCAAAGCGTACGCCGGTATGCGTTGATCTGAAAACATATCCTGTAAAGATTGAAGAAGATAAGATCTTCATCAAGATAGACTGAGGAGAGAATAGAAGATGGCTGACTTAGGAATGGTTATTGTTGGTGCTGGTGAAGCCGGTGCACGAGCGGCTGTGGAGCTCCGAACGGAGGGGTGGAGTGGACCGATCACGCTTATAGGAAAAGAAAGGTTGGCACCGTATGAACGACCGCCGCTTTCCAAAAGCTCATTGGTCGATGAAGAAGAGCCCACACCAAAGACTATCCTTGACGAGGCTAAGCAATCACAGTTCAACATTCAGTTAATCACGGATAGCACGGTTGTAAAGATTGATCGGGATCAACATGTCACAGAACTTAGCAATGGGCAGCAGCTAAGGTATGAGAGGCTTTTGCTTGCCACAGGAGCCTATCCACGTCGATTGAAAATGGAAGGCTCCGATAACACGGATTTTTTATATCTCCGGACATTCGCTGACTCGCTTGTACTACGCTCAAGATTTCAATCAGGAAAGCACATTGCTGTAATAGGGGCTGGCTTTATTGGTCTTGAAGTAGCAGCAAGCGCGCGGGAAAAGGGTTGTTCGGTTACCGTTATTGAGGTTGGACCACGCATTCTGATGCGAGGAGTTCCTGAGGAAATTGCGAACATTGTAGAGGTGCGTCATCGCAAAGCAGGTGTCGAGTTTAAACTTGGGGTAGGGATTGGGCACATTGATAAAACAGAGGATGGACATTCGATTACACTGGTTGATGGAACTGTCATCCATTGCAACACGGTTGTCGTAGGAATCGGTGCTATTCCAGAAACATCGTTAGCTGCTCAAAGCGGACTTACAGTCGATAACGGCATATGGGTTGATGAAAGACTCGTAACGAGTGACTCCGATATTTTTGCGGCGGGTGACTGCTGTTCATTTCCGCATAGTCTTTTTGGAGGGAAGCGTATTCGTCTTGAGGCTTGGCGTAATGCACAAGATCAAGGAACGCTTGCAGCGCATAACATGCTAGGCGCCTCTAAACCTTATCTAGATATCCCATGGTTCTGGTCGGATCAATATGATCAAACCTTACAAGTCACTGGATTGCCGGATTGTGGCGTGAAGACAGTGGTCAGAAATTTGAGTGAGTCAGACAAGTTTTTCTTTCATCTGTCGGACAAAGGTCATTTGGTTGCGGCAAGCGCCGTGGGCTTAAACTCAAAAATTGCCAAGGAAATTCGTCTTGCGGAAATGCTCATCCACAAACAAGCGGTACTCGATCCTAAAGCTTTAGAAAATCCGGATGTGAAATTAAAAGCACTTTTGAATTCTTAATCCTCATTTTAAAGGAGATAAGCATGAGCCATTGGAATCGAATTAATGATGGGACTGTACATCCACCCAGACTGCATGTACAACAAGCCATATGGGGAATGGATAAGTTAGGGGAGAATGGTAAAGAGTGGTCTTTAGAGCAGAAATTCGAGAAAATCGCTGAAGCAGGATTTGAAGGTGTGAGTTATTTGTTGCCTTCACATGAAAATATGGATACCTGGCACCGTTTACTTGACCGCTATAAGTTGAGCTTCAGTGCCATTGCGTTCCCTGCTAAACCACAAGATATGATTGATATCATTCAGCATGCCAATGAATTTGGCAGAGTTCAATATATTAACTCGCAGGTGTCGAATTCTTTCGTCATTGATCAAGAAGCGATTCATTTACTTGATGGCTTGTTAAAAGTATCCGAGGAATCCAAGATTCCACACTTTATCGAGACACACAGAGGAACAGTCACACAAGATTTGATCCGCACCGTAGGATATGTAGAAGCTCTTCCGGAACTTAGACTCATGATCGACTTATCGCATTATGTAGTAGCAGGTGAAATCCTAGGAACTAATGAGAATGTGGAAGCTCACTTCGATAAGATTCTAGATCGGTCCGCTGGTATCCATGGCCGTGTTTCAAGTGGCGAACAGATCCAGGTAGATGTTGTGGATGGCGATCATCCTATGCTGGAGCATTTTACAGGCTGGTGGCGTAAAGGAATGGTGCATTGGCTCAAACAAGCGAAACCCGGGGATTTGTTCCCGTTCTGCTCAGAGCTTGGACCGCCCAACTATTACGGGATCACTCGCCGAGATGAGCACGGACAAGAACATGAAGTCTCTGATCGCTGGCAGCAAGCGCTACTATTTAAGCGAATTATAGAGGAGCAATGGAAAAAAGCGCAAGATGAGCTCTTGATTGTTAGGTAATGTTGCCCGGAGTTCGAATCACTGTGACTTTACTTAAAAACCGCAACAAATCAACGAATCCAAGTCTAAGACCTTATGTACTGTATACACTATAAACTGAGAAGGCTGCCGAATGATTGGCAGCCTTCTATTTTAACAGGCTAAGTAACGGGTGAAGATCTCGGAATTAGAAAGGGGAACTGGTTTTGCTGCGAAAACCCTTGCCTTTTCAATATCGTCTTATTCTTGTCATTATATTGACTGTATTGGTATTAAAATAGTCGTTCATGAGTAGGCTTTCACGGGTACAAAAATACTCGGAAAGCTTTTCTTTTTTATGCGCATGAAAAAACAGTGTTTTCGGGATTGTACGGGTGAATAGTGGAGTGTTTTTCATTTATTACAGTAGTTATTGTACAGTTTTCCCCCAATAATAAGGGCATACAACGACGGTTGAACACCGCAGGGAGCGGAGAGAATGATTACATTCGGTTTTCCTTTGTTCAATGCTCTTCTCTGTCTCTAGGGTGCATTACAAAATGACAAAAGGTTGAAAAAAATTCAACCTTATACGGATCATTATTTATACATACAATTAAGTCATCTTCAACAAATATTATTTTTAAGCATCAGGAGGTAGTACCCAATGAGAATTATTTACTTAGATATCGATTCGCTTCGTCCTGACCATATGGGATGTTATGGATATAACAGAAAGACGACGCCGAACATCGATATTATTGCCTCAAGTGGTATGAGATTCAACAGTTGCTATACAGCGTCATCGCCATGCGTGCCATCCAGGGCTAGCTTCATGACAGGCAGATTCGGTATTAACCATGGAGCCTTAACGCACTGGGGACCTGGCGGAGAGCTGCAATATCCGGATGGAGACGGGCACAGCGAGGAAATTCCATTTTTCACCAGACACTTGCGCGAAGCGGGTTATAAAACAATCACCTTCTCTACGTTCGGCGATCGGCATCATGCCTGGTGGTACTTTGCAGGTTGGAATGAAGTTCATACCCACTCGCTGAAGGAAGGGAACGAGAATGCCGACGAAGTAAACGCTGCCGTAATTCCATGGCTGAAGCAGCACGGGAAGGACGATAACTACTTCCTACACATCCAATACTGGGACCCTCACGCTTTCTATACGTATCCAATCGAATATATGGAACAGTTTAAGGATGAACCGGTGAAACCTTACCCTGATGAGGCTGCGATTGCAAGTCAACAGCAGCATAGCTTCCCTCGATCTGCGGCATTCTTGCATTGGGGCAATAGATATCCGGCTACAATGCCTGGACAAATTGCGAACCGCTCGGATTTCAAGCATCTTATCGATGGTTATGACGGTGGAATCAGCTATATGGATAAACACGTGGGCGAGCTTTTGGATACTCTACGGGAGCTCTGCATCGAAGATGAAGTCTGTTTCATCATCAGTGCGGATCATGCAGAGTCGATGGGCGAGCAAGACATTTATATCGAGCATCCAAGCGCAACCGAAGCCGTCCATCATATACCGCTGATCATCAAAGTGCCCGGTGTTACCCAACCGGGGAAAGTGGTAGACGGCTTTGTCTACAACGTAGATGTGATTGCCACGATTACAGATCTGGTTGGACTTGAAGTTCCATCCGGCTGGGACGGCAAATCGTTCCTTCCGGCACTCAAGGGCGAACATTGGCACGGCCGTGATTACTTGGTCATGGATCATGCGCTTTATGTATGCCAACGGGCAGTGCGGGATGAGAAATGGTACTTCATCCGAACCTACCATCCTGGCTTATATTTGCATTTTGATGAAGTCATTTTATACGACATGGTTAATGACCAGAATCAAACTGTCAATGTGGCGAGCGATTACCCAGACGTTGTGAAAGAAATGGATCACCGTCTAGCCGCATGGCTGCATGAACAGGCACGCAGACCGGACTATAAGGTAGATCCTATGCAGAAAGTACTGGAAACAGGTCCGTGGAAGTATTTGAAAGCAGAAGATTGGGCACGCAGATTGGATCAGGCAGGCTGGCATACTGCAGCGAATACCATCAGACGAAAATACCAGAGAGAGGCGCTACAGCCTGCATATGACGGCTAATGGCTGATAATCGGACGAGAAGGAGCATGTTCTTATGAAAAGATTCCCAAGCTGGCTGTTGACCGTCATTTCTATTGTTATAGGAATTGTAATCTGGTACCTGCTTTCTGCCATACCTGCAGTTGGAGCGATTATCACGAGCCCAATAAGAGTTGTAAAAACATTGTTAGCCGAAATTGAAAGCGGGCGTATGTTGTCGAATATCTGGGCAAGTCTGCTGCGTGTCATTGGCGGGTTTTCACTCGGCTTAATTGTCGCGATTCCAGCCGCTTTTCTAATGGCCTGGTACGCCTTTGTCCGTGCGATTGTAGATCCTTGGATACAATTTTTTCGCACGATCCCTCCTATCGCTTTAATCCCCCTCGTTATCGTTTCTCAAGGCGTTGGGGAATCTGCAAAGATTAGTGTTATTTTTGTGGCGACGTTCCTCGTGATGGTCATCTCGATCTTTCAGGGGGTTCGGAACGTCGATCCGACGCTCATTCGTGCGGCAAGAGTGCTGGGTGCGACGGATAAGCACATTTTTCTGGAGGTAATTGTCCCGGCATCATTTCCATATATTCTTGTCGGAGTAAGACTTGGTCTTGCTGCCGCTTGGACGACATTAGTAGCTGCTGAGCTTACAGGCGCAAGTAAAGGTTTAGGCAATATGATTATGGAAGCAAGCCTATACTTCCGAATGGATGTCGTTATTCTCGGCATTATGGTAATTGGCCTCATCGGATTAAGTATGGATAAATTCGTTCTGTTTCTAGAAAGGAGGCTAACAGGATGGCAGGAGCTCCGGCAAGGATAATAAATGGTATAAATGTACAACGTGGAATTGCGGACACTAAAATTGAGATTCGAGGACTATCGAAGGTCTACAAAGGCCGTAATGGAGATACAGTAGCCTTGCACAATACCGATCTTACGATTATGCAAAACGAGTTTGTCAGCGTCGTTGGACCCAGCGGCTGCGGCAAAACGACGCTGCTGAACATTATCGGCGGTCTAGAGGCGTCCACCTCCGGCTCGGTCAAGGTCGATGGGATCGAAGTGAAGGGCCCTGGTAAGGAGCGCGGTGTGGTGTTTCAGCAGTACGCTTTGTTCCCCTGGAAAACCGTTCAGAAGAACGTCGAGTTCGGCTTAAAGCTAAGAGGACTAAGTAAGCAGGAGCGTAAAGAGAAGGCCGAGCATTACTTGGAACTCGTTGGTCTAAAAGATTTCGCAAATGCCTATCCAAAGGAACTGTCTGGCGGTATGAAGCAGCGTGTGGCAATTGCGAGAGCGTATGCCGTTCAGCCTGAAGTGCTGTTGATGGATGAACCGTTCGGCGCCTTGGATGCTCAGACAAGAGCACAGCTGCAGGAGGAACTGCTGAAGACATGGCAGAAAGAGAAAAAAACTTGTTTCTTCATTACGCATGATGTGGAGGAAGCGGTGATTTTGGCCCAACGCGTTATTATCATGAGCGCAAGACCCGGCAGAATTAAAGAAATTATTGATATCGATATTCCTTACCCTCGAGATCAGTCAACCAAGCTGGATCCAGGGTTCATAAGTATTAAAAATGAAATTTGGTCCAAAGTATACCGTGAATATCTTGAAGTTTCGAAGTAATGGGATCCAAAGGAGCAAGCCCATATAAACTAAAATACATTTGGGAGGTCTTTATCCATGGTTGCTCAATTTAAATCGCTTTCCAAGTTTACGGTTACTTCTGCATTGATCAGTGTGACTATTCTTCTAAGCGCGTGCGGATCAGGCAGCAGTCCTACGAACGCCGGTAACGCCACACAGACGCCTGCTGCACCGGCGACTTCAGCTGTCAGCACGCCGGCACCAAAGGCCGAAGTGAAGACGGAGACGATTAATTTCGCATATATGCCGAATATGGGAGGCGCTGCTCCGGTAGCGTTAGGTGAGGATAAAGGTTTTTTCAAAGAACAGGGCATAAAATTGAATCCGGTTAAATTTCTAAGTGGTCCTCCCGAGTTTCAAGCTATGGCGTCAGGTGATATCGACATCGCTTATATTGGTCCCGGCGCTACGTTCTTATCCGCTCAAGGTCAAGGCAATATTATTGGTCTGGTCTCCCTCGGAAAGGCCGATATGGTTCTTGCCACGAAAAAATCCGGCATAAAAGAGTGGAAGGATCTGAAAGGTAAGACCGTAGGCGTTCCGAAAGGAACTTCCGGCGAGATGGTCCTCAACCTAGGTCTTGAGAAAGCCGGATTAAAGCCAGCTGATGTAAATATGGTGAACATGGATGTGGCAGGAGCTGTGTCTGCATACGTGGCAGGTAAAGTAGACGCCGTTGCGATTTGGTCCCCCTATACGGTGGAAATCGAGAAGCAAGTAGGAAAAGAAAACATCGTGAAGCTAGGCGATAACAGCAGCTTTTACCCGGATTACAGCTTCCCGTCTAGCTGGGTCGTTAGTCCGAAATTCCTGAAGGAGAAGCCGGAGCTTGCCGAACGATTTATGAAAGCGATGAACAAAACCACGGATTACAAAATTAGCCATTTGGACGAGGCTGTCAAGTTGACTGCGGCGTATACGCAGGTGCCTGAAGACAGCTTGAAGCAAGAGTTAGACTCCATCGATTGGATTGATAGCAAAAAGCAAGCGGAAGTGTTTAAGGATGGAACGGCTAAGAAATGGTTTGATAACCTGCAAAAGCTGTTCGTTGATACTGGCAAGGTGCAAAGCACGGTTCCTTCTGAGAAGTTCATGACAACAGAACCTGCGATTAAAGCTGTGCAGCCATAATATTCCCTAAGTAAATAAGAAAAGGAGGACCCATCGTCCTCCTCAAAATTATTAGGTTAGTCGTACTCTTAAAGGATTATTGAAAGCGCTTTACTTATGAGAGGGAGGATGTTATGAGAAAAAGGATAATGAATCAGCTAGTATCAACTGCAGTCGCAGTTACAATGGCATTTGGCGGAGTAATGGTGTCACCTGCAAAGGTGATTATGGCAGAAACGGTGAATGCAATGCCGCCGATTATTCCGAAACCTGCAAGCTATACAGGTAATACCGGTTCTTTCAACGTAACGGCTAGCACAAAGATCTACGTACAAGGAAAAGACGCCGCAGAAACCCAAGAAATTGCTGACAATGTGGGGGCTTATCTGAGAAACAAATTTGCCACCGCAGCGGGGTATACGTTAAGCATCTTGCAATCGGCACCTTCTGGAACAAACTATATTTACTTTACAACAACAGGTGACGATTATTCGGCATTGGGCAGCGAGGGTTATAATCTTGATGTAGTTGTAGACCGCATTACGGTAGCAGCCAACAAGCCAGCGGGCTTGTTCTACGGCATGGACACAATTAGACAAATGCTTCCCTCTGAGATTGAAAAAAAATCTTTGGCTAATGGCGTGACGTGGAGCATACCTTGTGCAAATATTAATGACATTCCAAGATTTGGATATCGCGGTTTCATGATAGACGATGCCAGACATTTCGTTACAGTTGATGAAGTCAAACGTCAAATCAACAATGCTGCCCAGTATAAGATGAATACGCTGCACCTCCATCTGAGTGATGACCAGGGGTGGCGTTTGGAATTGAAAAATTATCCGCAACTTGCCAAGATCGGCGGTTCTCAAGTCATTGACGACTTCTATGCTAGCAGTGATTTTGGTGGATTAACCAAAGGCAGTACTGCCTATTATAAAGCAGCTACTGGCCCTGCAGGGGGAATCTCGGGTTACTACACACAGGATGAGTTTAAAGATATCATAGCCTACGCGCAGTCGCGGTATATGCAGATTATTCCTGAGTTTGATGTACCCTCCCATACAAATGCTCTTTTATCAACCTATGGCTTTGTAAACCCAAATGGTCAACCCAGTGCTCAATCAGGCAACACAGGGAAGAACCTTCCGGCGAATCCATATACCGGTAACGGGGTTGGATTCAATTCATTGACGGCCAAAGACCCAGCCACGATGGCATTTTTGGATAACTTATTCGCAGAAGTAGCGTCCATCTCCCCATCGCCCTATATTCATATGGGTACGGACGAAGCCGCTGCAACAACATTAGCTGACCGTAACTGGTTTATTGATTATCTTGTATCTCTAGGTGTTAAGTACAACAAAAAAGTAATTGGCTGGGATTCAGCAGATGCTATTAATTCAACTTATCATCTTACCGATGTCATGCAGTATTGGCATAACTTAGATAAGCCTGCCGTCCCTGGTAATGCCTTTAACCAAGGCAAAAAGGTTATCGTATCCAATCAGAATTACTCCTATCTATCCAAAAGAATGACTGGCAACATGCCAATAGGTAGAGGCACCGGTGCTTGGCCTAATGTCCTGCCTACAGAGAATGCTTATTATGATGATCCTCGTAATCTGATTGGGGCAACCAGCGACGACCAAATCCTTGGAGTAGAAGCTGCTCTTTGGGCTGAAACTGTAGGCAGCCCCCAAGGCTTAGACATGCTGTTCTATCCAAGACTTCCTGGTTATGCGGAAATAGGTTGGTCTCCTAGAGGTACCAGCGGATCTGTAGGCTGGAGCGATTATAAGGCGAGACTGCTTGCCAATACGACAAGAATGACATACCAAGGAATCGGTTTCTTCGCTGATCCAACCGTATTCGATGTCAAGGTACCCGTATTATCAGGCAATGCAAATTCTTATTATAATATGAATGAAAATACAACAAGTTCAACCATTGAAGACGTTATTAATGGTAACAACGCAACAATTTCCGTAGCGACGGGCGTATCGCCATCAGGATCTATTAAAACGGTTCCCAATGATTTAAGTCCAGCGTTTGGAAATGCGTTGTCCTTTGACGGTACCAAAGGAAATTATGTGAATATAGGTAAATCCGATATACCTAAAGGCAATGATTGGACTGTTGCTCAATGGGTTTTTACTGAGAATATGACTCCTGCTCCCACTACAGTCGTTCTGGTCGCTGGAGATGGCGCAGTTATTAAAAGTGAGCAGTATAATGGCAGTAAAAAAGTTGGAATTTCTGGCCTCGATGCTAATGGAGTGAAAAAAGACTTCCAATTTAGCAATTATAGTGGAATACCTGTAGGCACATGGACACATCTCGCTTTCGTTGGTACAGCCGCAGGTACGAAGCTATATGTAAACGGAACTTTAGCAGATACATTAGCTGTAGGGACACAGGGGATTGTAAGTACTACTGGTACAACGGCTCCTATAGCTGCCTTTCCTGGCCCTAGAAAAACGATTGGAGCTGAAAATCCATCTTCCACATCCCCAAGCTTCAAAGGGAAAATGGACGAAATGAGGATCTTTGAAAGAGCGCTAAGCCCTGCTGAAATTACAGCTCTTGCCACAGTGCCTTCAGGAACCGCGCCTGCATCATTTTTTGAAGATTTTGAAGCAGGTTTTGGCAAATGGACAACTGTAGCTGGCACACCTTCAACCGATTCTGCACAAAAACTAAACGGTGCAAACAGCTTTGTTGTTAATGAGGCCAAAGATGCGATTTCAAGTACTCTGCTGCAACCAATCAATGGTATTGCATCACTTTGGTTTTACGATACAGGTTTGTCAGGACTTAACCAACAAGCGTTGGTATATGATTCTACAAATCCAATCGGCCTGATTGGAGTGGGCATTAATAGCGCTATCAGTAATAACTATTATTCAGTAACAACCAGTAGCGCTCAGACCGTAGCGACAACGATCTCAAGAAAAACGGGTTGGCATAAAGCGATGGTTGATTACACTTCTAATAGCTCTGTAGACATATATTTAGACAACAACAAGATTGGTACTGTTTCAGGGTATGCAAAATTTGACACGATTCAATTGGGGGACAACACATCGAGCTCATACCCTGGTACACCAACAGGATATTATGATGATGTTCAGATTAATAGTTTCTCAGCATCTCTCGCTATACCTCCATATGTTTCACCAGACTCAAGCTTAAGCGCCCTTATGTATAATAATGGAACACCTGTTTCAGTTGATTATTTCACAGGGGGGCAGAAAACTTATGATGTAAAGTTACCGGCTGGAACAACTACAATTCCAACGGTTACAGCGACACCAAAAGTAGCTGCTTCAAATGTGATTATCACACAGGCTGCAGCTTTGCCTGGAACAGCAACTGTGCAGGTAACAGCAATAGATAGTTCTGTATCCACATATACCGTTAATTTCAAAGTACTTCCACAATTAGTTCCTGCGACAATTCCATCAAGTTACAGTTCAACTACGACCATGAACACACCGGTGTCAGGAAAAGTAGTACCGACAGGGGTACAGACTGAATATCCGGCGATCACCATCGCAACAGTCGCTCGTAATACGAAAAGTGAATATGGTACGGTTACTACTACAAATGGAAAAGTGCTTGTAAATAACGATGGTACATGGGTTTACAATCCTAAGCCAGGGTTTACGGGAACCGATAGCTTTACGATTGATGTAGATCAAGGTACAGCAACTGCGGTAGCACAGACCACAGTAAACATGACGATAAGCCCAAATACAGCTCCTACAGCCAATGCCTATAGCGTCAACGCAAATCCTGGCGTAGCCGTTACAGGTAAAGTTGTAGGAAGTGACACAGACGGGGATATATTGGTCTATAGTGTATTAACCCAAGCGACAAAAGGAACGGTTACCTTACAGGCAAATGGGGTTTGGTCCTATACGGCTAGCATTGGTTCCTCAGGCGCGGACAGCTTTGTAGTTAAGGTGGATGACTTTAAAGGTGGAGTCGTAAACTCAACCGTGACAGTTAATTTAACCTATAACGCAGCAGATAAAACGGCGCTTAATGCAAAAATTGCGGCAGCACAAGCGTTGAACAGCAATAGCTACACGGCGGCATCCTGGTCATCGCTGCAAACGGCGTTGACTGCAGCCGTCAATGTGAGCAGTGACGCGAACGCGACGCAAGCGCAGGCGGATGCGGCGGCAACCGCTCTACAGACAGCTATCTCTGGGCTGCAAGTAAAACCATTAACAGGTGTCCATTTAACCGGTCCGGCATCCGTATTAACCGGGCAGCCTCTCAGCTTGACCTACAGCTTGATGAATGTCCCTTCGAATATTTACGCCCAGGATCTGACGATCAGCTTTGATCCGGGACAATTGCGATTTATATCTGCGGATGCAATCGTTAACGGATTTTCAGTTGTGGGTGAATCCGACTCTAATGGGCATGTAAGATTACTTGCAGCAGCAACTGGCACGAATGGCGCCGTTACGGGAACAATGGACGTTTTGAAGCTGAACTTTCAGGCTCAGCAGATGAACCAAACAGTAGACAGCACCGTTTACGTGAATCATGCTGTCGTCGCTGATGTAAATGGCGTTGAAACACCATTAAATAGCCTTTCTGCCTACAATGTTCAGGTTACTGTTCCTGTTGTGGACAAAACAGCACTGAGTGCGGTGATTGCAGAAGCACAGACAAAGGTTGACGCAGCTAAGGCTAGTTCGACCCGATGGGGTTATTATCCGCAAAGTGCAATCGATGCGTTAAAAGCAGCAATCAGCAGCGCGATTGCAGTTGTCAATGATGCGAATGCCACGCAGGCACAAGCGAATCAGGCTGTCATTAACTTGAGAACAGCGCTGGTTACATTTGCGGGAGCCGTAAATACGACCGCAAGCGTAGGCGACTTGGCCGTATTGGCAAGTAACTATGGAGCAACCAGCAACCGTTCGGATTGGTCTTCGCTTCAGATGTATGACTTCAATCAGGACAACAAGTTGGATATTATCGACCTGGCAGCCATGGCCAGAAAAATTCTTGGACAGTAAACCACCTCATCAATTGAATTAATTGTGATAGTTTTAAAAATACAATATATAAAGTTGAGTGCTAACGGATAACAGTGCAGTACTTCTAACATGTAGAGGCTGCAGAGTATGATCTGCAGCCCTATTGTGCTAAGGGGCGGTTAATTCTAAAGAAAGGAGATATATTGTCGCCTTCCAATTTTTTTTCTGCAATGCTTAAATTCAATAACGAAAGGTCGGTAAAAATGAGCAAAACAGCTGAATTTATGACCTCAAAACGTCTCAAGGGAAGCTCCAAAATGCTGACGATGGCGCTTTTGGTTTCACTGTCAATGCCCTTATTTTCCAATTTCGATTATCAAGTGTCAGCTGCAGTACCATCTAGTTCAATTCCTGAAATTTCTCCAGTTCCCCAGTCCGTTTCTTTGGTGGGAAATGGCTTTGCGATCCCTGCCGAAGTAGGGCTGGTGACAGGGGACTCGACTGATCCTTCTGCGCTGATGGTCGTTGAAGACGTATTACATAACGCTGGGGTTCAGAAAATTAAGTTGGCAAGCGACAGCGGCCCCGTCCCTGATACTGAGGTAACCGTATGGGTCGGCGGACCGTCTGAGAATCTTGCAACCGCTTCCGAACTGCAGAATTTGGGTGCGGTTGGACCGGAAGATTTAATAAGTGACGGATACGTGCTGGCTTCTGGAATCGACCAAACAGGCAATAAAAGTATCGTGCTAGCTGGCAAAAACAAAACGGGCACTTACTATGCCGCCCAAACGCTGCGTCAAGTCATAACACGCCAAGATTCCACCTATTCGATCCCGGGGCTTGCGATTAGAGATTGGCCGAAAATGAGCTGGCGCGGGTCCATTGAAGGTTTCTATGGAACTCCTTGGTCACATGAAGACCGGCTCAGCCAGTTGGATTTTTACGGGCAGCAGAAAATGAATATGTACATCTACGCTCCGAAGGATGATCCGTACCACAGAGATCAGTGGCGCATACCTTATCCAGCGGACAAACTGGCACAGATTACCGAGCTGGTCAACAAAGCGGCGCAGAATCACGTTCAATTCGTCTTTGCTGTTTCGCCTGGGACCTCTGTGTGCTATTCGGACAGCACGGACTTTCAAGCTCTAATAGATAAAGCTCAAATGATGTATGATGTCGGCGTACGCTCTTTTGCAATTTTTTTGGATGATATAAGCAAAACACTGAGCTGCAATGCCGATAAGACCAAGTTTAACAGCGATTCAAGCCCGTCAGCGGCCGGGCAAGCATTCCTGCTGAACAAGTTCAAGACGGAATTCATCGACAAACATCCAGGAGCTAATCGTTTGATTACGGTTCCAACGGATTATGCCAATATTACAACAACGACATATATCAACCGTTTTTCGACGCTTGTTGATCCAAGTATCATCGTTCAGTGGACAGGACCAGCAGTCGTACCTGCCGGAATTTCCGTATCGGATGCAGATAAAGCGAAAGCCATTTATAAGCACGATCTTTTAATCTGGGATAATTACCCGGTTAATGATTACGCGCGCGATAGACTTTTCTTAGGTCCGCTTTATAATCGTGATGCCGGATTAGCAGATCATGGAATCATTGGTCTTACCTCTAATCCCATGAACGAAGCGGAAGCGTCAAAAATAGCCCTATTCTCAATAGCAGATTACCTTTGGAACCCTCAGGTTTACAATCCTGATAGTGATTGGCAGCTTAGTATTAAGAGATTAGGTGGATCAGCTTCTGACGCGTTAAAAACATTTGCAGAAAATCACTATTCGTCACCATTAAATGCGAAAGAATCATTGTCACTAACACCATTAATTAATAACTTTTGGACAATATTCAGCAGCGGTGGAATTGTTACAGATGCAGTGAACCAATTAACAGCCGGATTTACAAAGCTGCAGCAGGCCCCTGCAATTTTACGCAGCACGTTGAACAACGCGAACTTTATCACGGAGACCAACTATTACCTGAATAAAGACGAGCTGTATGGGAAGGCAGGTATAGAAGCCGCTCAAATGCTGCTTTCTCAAAAGCGTAACAGTAAACAGCAAGCAGCATCGCATAGAAGCCAATTGATGAGTCTCAAGTCGCAAATTGACACAATTACGCAGGCGAAAGCTAATCAAGTATTTGAAGATTTTTTCACGCGAGCGATTCGAGAGAACGACACTTGGTTAGGCAATGTTCCGGCAATTCCTTTTCCAATAACGACGATGGGGACGTACCAAACGAATACACCGGCCAAGATGCTTGACAACAATCTGAACACTTATTACTGGAGCGACAGACCTCCTGCAATTGGTGACGTGATCGGCGTTGATTTGAATGAAGTCCGCAGTGTTACAAACGTGCAAATTTCCATGACCAAGACAGGCAGCTTGAACGATTTTATGCATCACGGCATATTAGAAGCTTCATCCGACGGAGCTAATTGGACGGCGCTAGCCACTTTGGAAGAACTAAGTAGCATCAACATTCCAGTTAATAATTTGAAAGCAAGATTTGTCCGCATCCGCGCAACAGAAACGCAAACTCCCTGGGTCGTTGTCAAGGAATTCACAGTGACATCGACGCCGGTACCCAAAGATCCAGCTGTTGTTTTAGCAGGTGATGACACTGTCCAAGCCGGCAATGCGTTCAAGCTTCAACTTGGAATAGAAAATGTCACACAGAGTGTGTATGGAGAGAACATTGCCGTAGAATACGATCCTAATTTGGTCGAGTACGTGTCGGCTGATCCCATGGATGCAAGCATTGACTTACTTTCTACTGTGAAGGATACCCCCGGCAAGCTACAATTTCATATGGCTAGCGCAAATGGCATTACTGGCAGTGCGCAGCTACTGAACCTATCGTTCAAGGCAAAGACAGCAACGCAAGAGGGATTGATCACGGTAACTGATATGACCGTAGTTGATAATAGCGGCATGGAAACGAAGCTTGCTTCTTCCACGTGGAGCATACAAATCACGCAACCACCTGTAATCGTTACAGCTGATAAAACGGCGCTGAATGCAAAAATTACGGCAGCACAAGCATTGAACAGCAATAGCTACACGGCGGCATCCTGGTCCTCGCTGCAAACGGCGTTGACTGCAGCAGTCAACGTTAGCAATGACGCGAATGCGACGCAAGCGCAGGCTGATGAAGCGACAGCCGCTTTACAAACAGCTATCTCTGGTCTGCAAGTAAAACCAGTAACGGGTGTCCAGTTAACCGGTCCGGTATCTGTACAAGCCGGGCAGCCAATCAGTTTGACGTACAGCTTGGTGAATGTCACTGAGAGTGTTTACGCCCAGGATCTGACGATTTGCTTTGATCCGAAGCAATTGCGGTTTGTATCTGCGGATTCAATCATTAACGGATTTTCAGTTGTGGGTGAATCAGACTCTAATGGGCTTGTGAGACTGCTTGCAGCAGCAACAGGCACGAATAGCGCTGTTACGGGAACAACGGACGTTTTGAAGCTGAACTTTCAAGCTCAGCAGATGAACCAATCGGTAAGTAGTACCGTAAACTTGAATAATGTTGTTGTCGCTAATTTAAACGGGGTCGAAACGCCATTAAATAGCGTATCCATCTACAATGTTCAGATTACCGTTCCGATTGTGGACAAAACAGCGCTGAGTGCGAGGATTGCAGCTGCACAGGCGACGGTCGATGCAGCCATGATTAGCTCGACCAGATGGGGATATTATCCGCAAAGTGCAATCGATGCGTTAAAAGCAGCGATCAGCAGCGCGATTGCAGTTGTCAATGATGTGAATGCCACGCAGGCACAAGTGAATCAGGCTGTAATTGATTTGAACACAGCGCTGGTTACTTTTGCGGGAGCCGTAAATACGACCGCAAGCATAGGAGACTTGGCCGTATTGGCAAGTAATTATGGAGCAACCAGCAGCCGTTTAGATTGGTCTTCACTACGCATGTATGACTTTAATCAGGACAACAAGTTGGATATAATCGACCTGGCAGCCATGGCCAGAATAATTCTTGGACAGTAAACACGTAAGTTTTGAAGAGGATATAAAATATTTACTAAGCCAAAAACAAGAGGAGGACTCATTGTCCTCCTCTTGCTTTTTGTATAAAAGGTATTACATTCAGTTCCCGAAGCAGGGCAGTTACTTCTTTGGTCCTCTTCTTGTTGAACTTTTTCAAAATGACGTTAATTTGCGATTTAATGGTGGATAATTCGACCTGCCGTTCCTTGGCGATTTCCGTTAATTTCATATCTCTGAGAAGAAGATCTAAAATAACGAGCTCAGATGGGGTCATTTGACTAAGAATCAACGTCGAATTCAACAACGACTCCTGATTGCGGCGAATCCGAGAGAACTCATTTTTGATTTTATAGGCAAACTCAGGACGGACTTGTACATTTCCCGCATGAGCGGAACGAATGCTCTGAATAATGGCTTCGCTAGAGCTTGTCTTCAGCACGTAATCGACAGCACCTGTTTCGAAAGCGCTGAATACCGTTTCATCATCTTCATGCACCGTAAGGAACACGATTCGTGTTTGCGGATGAAGCTCAAGCACTTTTTGTGCAGTGATGATCCCGTCATGTCTCATTTCCATCTCGATATCCATGAGAATCAGCTCGGGCGCTCCCAACTCGGCAATAAGCTTCAGCACTTCCTTGCCACAGGAGGCTTGTCCGATTACCTTCAAATCATCTTCTCGATCGATCAGCTCACAGAAATGCTCCCTTAGAACATCCAAATCTTCAGCAACGATAATACGAATGGGTGCTGTCATGTCCATCAACCTTTCTTAGCCTCTAGTTTCAACACATATAGGGGCATAATAATTTGGAACGAGCTGCCCTTTCCAGATTTGCTGTCAAAAAGAATGCGTCCGTAATGCCCAAGCACGATATGCTTCACATACGATAGACCGACGCCCCAATTTTTATTTGTATTTTTACTTGTAAAAAAGGGATCGAAAATCTTATCCTGCAGATTGTCAGGAATACCCGGGCCATTATCCGAAATATTGATGATCACCCAATTATCTTCCTCATAGACTCTGACTTGAATAACGCCAGCAGTGTCGGATGCAATCGCTTCAACCGCATTGATCAACAGATTATAAATCACTTCAGACATATGTTCAAAATCAGCCAAGATCATCGTTTCAGTTTCAGGTCCTGTGGATTCAATGAGAATGTTCGAAGGTAAGGAGGGCATCCTTTCAAGCGTGTGATTAATGAGCTTTTGCACAGATTGGGGTTTCAGTTGGAGATGGCTTGTTTTAAATGACTTGTACAACTGATCGAGTCTTCCGAGCGTTTGATTCACAATTACGTCCGCTTTACTCAGTGCCGCCTCCACCTTTTGAACATCGGCAGTTCCACCGGCGATCACGCTTTGATTAGCTTGCTTGACGAGCAGCTGAATCATGAGCAGTTGATTTTTCACGGCATGTGTGAAAACTTGAGCGCCCATATTAGCGGTGCTTAGCTTTCGCTCAAGCCGTAGGTCCTCATTACCCATTTTCTTTTCAATTTCCGTATAACGCCAAATGGAGAGTATGCTGATAACAGATAAAATGCCTGTAAAGCTAATGCTTATATACCACTCAAGCAGCGTTAGAGGCGGATTAAAATTAGAGAAATCCGAATACAGTACATAGAAGGTACGTACGTCGAAGACCTGTAAAGGACCCATGAAGCCAAGGTAAAAATAAAACAGAACAAGCGAGAACACACCGAGGATAATAAACTGGCTTTGTCTTTTTAACCATGGAATCGTTACGCGTTGATATTTCCAAATCATGATAGAAATGGCTGCAGCTGCAGATAGAACAAGCCATCCCCTTGTTACCCAACCAACGACATAGGTATGATTGCGGTCCATTACGGAAAGAGCCCATTTGTAGATAATGGGATCATAGAAAATTAGATTGGCTAGTGCGGGCAAGAGACTTAACACATACACTGTCCACACGCGCTTTGCGGTTTTGAAAGACATTAAGGATATCGACAGTCTGATCAAGCTAAAAATAAAAAGCGACCGTCCTGCCGTAAGCATACGGCTAATTCCCTCAATTTTGATAGGAGCATTCAACAGCATATTGCGGATAGTGTCGTTGAAAAATAAAACAATATTTACTCTGTAATAGAAGCCGCCGAATTTGGCAATATATAAAATCAATCCTGACATGCTAAGAAACCATCCGACTAGCACAAGTCCCATCCAATAGGCTGAAGGATTGCGCGCTTTGGCAATAAAGAGTGTAATGGCTGCAATCATGAGTAAGATTAGGAGTATTGTCATGGCGTCACCTGATTTTTATGAGTAGTACGTCTAATATAACACATCATGCCAGTTCTGCCTCTCAACTAAACAGGAATTTTTGACAATAAACAATTCTACTATGTGGCTGACGCAATCCGGTATTAAATGTAAAGTATGAAATTTTTTCAACCTTCTGCTGCTTGTAGATTCAAAATACAATTATCAATGTAGAGTGCTTAAGCATGAGAACAATCAACTGCATATTTTTGTAAGCGTTTTACAAAGACCTATGCCAAGAGGCTATCAAAAAATGTAGGAGAGGTGAAAGAAGGTTGAAAAATTTAATAGTTAAAAAAGCAGTTTCAACAGCCTTAGCTTTACTTTTATCAGTGAATATTATGAGCGCACTTCCTGATATTGCTAACGCAGCATCTAGCCAGCCTTCGATATTACCAAAGCCAGTAAGTTATACAGTTGGGACTGGGCAATTTGTTTTAACGCAAACCACTTCCATTTATGTAGCTGGTAATACCGCTGCGGAAACAGAAGAGCTATTCAAAAATGGACAAATGCTGGCCAATAAGCTGAATGCTTCAACCGGATTCCAAATCACCGTCATAAAATCAAACAATCCAACTGTCGGAAGTATTTACCTCACTACAATAGGTGGAAATACAGCCCTAGGCAATGAGGGGTATGATTTAATCACAACCTCCAATCAAGTTACACTTACTGCTAATACACCTGAAGGTGTTTTTAGAGGTAATCAAACCTTATTACAGCTCTTACCAGCAGATATTGAGAAGAACACTGTGGTTCCTGGTGTACAATGGGTGATCCCAAATTCCAATATTAGTGACAAGCCTGCTTACGAATATCGTGGACTCATGCTTGATGTGGCACGGCACTTCTTTACAGTGGATCAAGTTGAACGCCAGATCGATCTGGCATCGCAGTATAAGATCAACAAGTTTCATATGCATTTGTCTGATGATCAGGCTTGGCGCATAGAAATTAAATCCAGACCTGATCTCGTGGAGATTGGAAGCAAGGGACAGGTTGGTGGTGGTCCAGGTGGATTTTATACACAGGAGCAGTTTAAAGAAATCATCAACTATGCGGCTGAACGCTATATTGAAGTCATTCCAGAAATCGATATGCCTGGTCATACGAATGCAGCTTTAGCCTCATATGGTGAACTAAATCCTGATGGACAAAGAAAACCAATGCGAACGGATATTGCAGTAGGCTATAGTTCACTTATGACCCAATCTGAAGTTACTTATGCGTTTGTTGATGATGTAATCAGAGAGCTTGCTGCTATTTCACCTTCACCCTATATACATATTGGCGGTGATGAAGCTCAATCAACTGCTGCTGCAGATTACGATTACTTTATTGGAAGAGTTACTACTATTGTAAAGAACTATGGAAAAAAAGTTATTGGATGGGACCCATCCGATACCTCTAGCGGAGCAACTAGCGATTCTATTCTGCAGAACTGGCATTGCACCGCTTCAACTGGAATCTCAGCGAAATCAAAAGGGATGAAGGTCATCGTTTCTCCGGCAAATGCTTATCTCGACATGAAATATTACGCAGATACGCCAATTGGCTTATCTTGGAGAGGACTCATCAATACCAACAAAGCTTATGATTGGAACCCAACTGATTGCATATCAGGAGCAAATATATATGGGGTTGATAGTACATTGTGGACAGAAACCGTTGTAACCCAAGATAATTTGGATTACATGCTTTATCCGCGATTAATAGCGACTGCTGAAGTCGGCTGGACTGCTCAGAGCAATAGAAACTGGAATGATTTTAAAGGAAGGCTAACTGATCAAGCATCAAGAATGCAAAATAAAGGAATAAAATTTTTCGCCGACCCTGTTGTATGGGAGCCTCCGTTTGTCCCAATAAATTCAGAATGGAAAATGGATGAAGGAACTGGAACCACCTTGGTGGACACGTCTGGTGCTAGAAATGGAACTTTAGTTGGGGGGGCAACGTGGACGACGGGGAAGATTGGAAATGGAGTAAGTTTAGATGGAAACACAGGTTACGTAAATTTAGGCGGCCAAGATATAACAGGAGACTGGACAGCAGCCGTTTGGGTTTACGGGCAGCCGAGTACGACTAGAAATGAGGCGCTTCTGGGCGGCTCATCTTCATCAATTAAGATCAACCAGTGGAATAAAACAGGTAAAGTTGGGGTTTCCATTTACGGAGTTAAAGACTCTACTTACAATTATAGTATTCCTTCAAACCAATGGACTCACCTGACTTTTGTAGGTACAAGTACCGGAACTGCTCTTTATGCAAATGGCGTGCTAAAAGGAACAATCGCCGGTAAAATGAATGGCCCAATGGCATTAGTTGGGGTAGAAGCGCAGCCTGGAACCGGATTAAAAACTTCCTATTTCAAAGGCAGCCTGGATGAATTGAAAATATTCAACAGGGCGCTCAGCGCAAACGAGATTGCTCTACTCATTACAGCAGATAAAACGGCGCTGAATGCAAAAATTATGGCAGCACAAGCATTGAATAGCAATAGCTACACGGCGGCATCCTGGACCTCGTTGCAAACGGCGTTAACTGCAGCCATCAACGTGAGCAATGACGCGAATGCGACGCAAGCGCAGGCAGATGCAGCGGCAGTCGCCTTACAGACAGCTATCTCTGGTCTGCAAGTAAAACCATTAACCGGTGTCCAGTTAACCGGTCCGGTATCCGTACAAGCCGGGCAGCCTGTCAGTTTGACGTACAGCTTTGTGAATGTCACTACGAGTGTTTACGCCCAGGATCTGACGATTAGCTTCGATCCGAAGCAATTGCGATTTATATCTGCGGATGCAATCGTTAACGGATTTTCAGTTGTGGGTGAATCCGACTCTAATGGGAGTGTAAGACTGCTTGCAGCAGCATCAGGTGCGAATGGTGCAGTTACGGGAAGTAAGGACATTTTAAAGCTGAACTTTCAGGCTCAGCAGTTGAACCAAACAGCAGATAGTGCCGTTTACGTGAATCGTGCTGTCGTCGCTGATTTAAATGGTGATGAAACGCCATTAAATAGCCTTTCTGCCTACAATGTTCAGGTTACTGTTCCTATTGTGGATAAAACAGCGCTGAATGCGAGGATTGCAGCTGCACAGGCGACGGTCGATGCAGCCATGATTAGCTCGACCCGATGGGGATATTATGCACAAAGCGCAATCGATGCGTTAAAAGCAGCGATCAGCAGCGCGATTGCAGTCGTCAATGATGTGAATGCCACGCAGGCACAAGTGAATCAGGCTGTAATTGATTTGAACACAGCGCTGGTTACTTTTGCGGGAGCCGTAAATACGACCGCAAGCGTAGGAGACTTGGCCGTATTGGCAAGTAATTATGGAGCAACCAGCAGCCTTCCGGATTGGTCTTCACTACGTATGTATGACTTTAATCAGGATAACAAGTTGGATATAATCGACCTGGCAGCCATGGCAAGAATAATTCTTGGACAGTAAACTTGTAATGAAAAAGCCCGTTAAATGGCTGCATAGTCAAATAACGGGCTTCTTTTTACCAAGTGGAGGTCACGATCGCGATTTATGAATAGTTACTTCTGCCAACGGTCCTTCATCAGGGGTGCGATTTGTGCAGGATAACAAGATCTTAGTGAAATCCTGCTAAACTTTTGAGGCAGCGATGTGATGTAAAATGTTTGTAGTCTTGGTCGATTTTTGCGGGGTTCCCCCGAAGCCCAACAATTGGGAGGTAGCTTATGATTGAACGGAAAATTGTACACGTCCTTTCCCATAACATTGTGATGGCGCATTTATCGACAGGGAAAAATTCGATCGCCTTCGGGAAAGGAATCGGCTTTAAGAAGACGCCGGGGATGATTATAACTGAAAGTGAAATTAAGCAGGAATTTCTGTTGCATACATCCGAGGTGCTTAAAAATTATGAGCAAATTTTAAACGCAGTCGATGTTAAAATTATTGGGATCACCGAGGAAGTCATTGCCAATGCGCAGGGGATACTGGAAGGCGCTTTCTCGGAAACGATTCATGCTTCACTCGTTGATCACATTAACTTTGCCGTAGAACGGCAAAAGCGCGGTACTTTTATCAACAATCCATTTACGTATGAAATTCAATATATGTATCCAGAGGAGTACAAGGTAGCCAAGAAGTCTGTCGACTTCTTAAATGAACATCTTGGTGTAAAACTTCCTGAGGACGAAATCGCTTTTCTGGCCATGCATTTCAAGGGGGCGAGAGATAAGGAGCAGTCTATTGACTCATTTGCTGTCGTGAGAGTAGTGTCTCAGACGATTGAAGCCGCCAAAGAGTTGGGCTTTAACTTCGATGACTCATTTTCCACACTCCGCTTTATTAGTCACCTGAAGGGCTTAATCGAACGTGTCAAACAAAAAAAGACGCTTCAGAACTCACTGCTGGACAAAATTAAAGAGGAGTATGGAGATACGTACGTGAAAGCAAAAGTGCTATCATTGATGCTGAGCGATACTTTGAATGTGGAAGTGCCGGATGATGAAACCGGATATTTGACAATGCATCTTGAGCGATTGCTTCAACCGTCAAATGCCTAACTTCCTAACTCAGGTTTCGGTTCGCCCCCGATTATAAACTAAGGATTAAACGCAGAAATATTAGAGCGCTACTTAAAAAGTAGAGCTTTTTTTAATTTTTACAGTAGCGAAATATGTGAAATTGACCTAATAATAGAGTGGGAACGTATGTAAACACTAATTCTATTTCAAAAGTATTAACTTTGTATCCCTGATATGACATTATAATGAATTCCTCAGTGTGAGTTACTTCAAAATAACACATGTTAACATATAGCTTTCTAGAAGAGGGTGGACACATGAATTTTATTCGTCTGTACAAATCAAGAAAATATTTGCTGAAGCTTTTGCTCTCTATTACGGTTCTCATGGTTGCATTTTTATCAGTCAGCACGACGCTTCTGTTCTACAACTCTGATAAAACGATGCTGCAAATGCAGCAGCAAGCGGATTTAAAGGTGCTTTCGCAAATCAAATACAATATTGACTACATGCATGATACGGTTAAAAACATTGCGGTTTCCACCTTTTTTGACCCTGACGTCGTCTATTTGTCAAACATCAATGTGATGGATATGGGCGAACTTGCACAGAAATTAAACAGGTTGGAGAAAACCGTATCTAACTCATCTTTTTTACAAAATATTACGATCTATAACGCCAAAACAGGCTGTTATTATTCAACTTTGAGTAGTTTGAATTGCCAGGATGACGGTATGAATGGTGTCATTGATGCGTATATCCATTCGCAGAAAAATATACCCGTTCTTACCTTTGTTCCTTTATATACGGATAAAATGCCATTTCCATCTTTGGCGATGTTCATTTATGATAATGTCTCTGAGAACAAGCTGGTCGTAACAATCAAGCCGTCCTGGTTGTTTGATAACTTAGCGGATATGAATAAAACGTCTGAAGGAATTCGAGGCTCTATTTTTATTACAGATAAATCAGGAATTCCACTTATGGCCCAACAGCAGAGCGATGTTGCTTCTATGGATTCAATTGAATCCATTATCCGAGAAAAAGTGAGCGCAGGCATAACACAGGACTATCTCGTACGCGGTTCGGGTAATGCCAAGTCCATTCTGAGCTTTACGTCATCCAACAAAAACGACTGGGTCATTGTGAGTGATCAGCCTTACAAAATTGTATGGGGCAAGCTAAGCAAAATGCGGGTGATTTCCTTTGCGATCATCATTGTATTCTTAATTCTATCTGTCGCAGGTTCGCTGCTGATTGCTTACCGCCTATATCGTCCAATTGAAAATTTATTGAATCAAGTGACGGGAATCCGCAGCAAAGAGACGAACGACAGGTCCAAATTGGATGAGTTGAAAGTCATATCGACTGCCTATCAAGATGTGATGCATCAATTAGTGAAACATGAATCGGAGGAGCATACGAACAGGGATGCGCAGAAGACTTACGCGTTGCGAAGACTGATTTCCGATGCGAGTCTGCCTACCCAGGAAGAAATGGAACAAGTCAATTGGGATATGGATTTTAATCAAGGGCTGCGTGTATGTGTACTGTTGATCGATGATTTTGCTGAATTTGAATCGAAAACGAGTGATGGCGAGAAGAGAATGTATAAGTTTGCGGTCGCGAATATTACAAAGGAGCTTGTTTCGAAAAGTGTCAACTGCGAAGTTGTCCCAATGGGCAATGACCACTTTGTCTTACTCATTAGCGATGGAAATAGGTCTCATAGTGATGATACGACAACCTTGACACATACGTTAAAAGAGCTTCAGCAAACTATTCTCCAATACTACAGTCTCTCGATTACCGTTTCGATTGGAGAAAAAGTTGACCGGTATCAGCAAATTTCACAGCAATACGGTCATGTATTGGATAATTCAAACTACCGAATGATTTTCGGTAAAGGTAGTATCATCACACCGGATCTCGTAAGACACAATAATGATAATATCACGTTCCAATTTCCAATTGACGCAGTAAAGAAAATAACTGAAGCCTTAAAGTCTGGGCAAGAGAAGGATTTTCAGGAACATTTGGATCAACTGTTTCAACATATGAAAGTCATGCATTATAACAATATCATGTATGCCATTCTTCATTTGCTTGCGCTGGTGGAAAATATCGTGCGTGAAATGAACAGTCGAACCGTAAGACAAGTCAGCCTGGACTTTAAGCGATATGTTCAGGACACCATGAAGCAAGAAACGTTAGAGCCTATATATCACGTATTTCTTGACATATTCAAAGCCATTCAGAAGCAGCGAACGCAAGATGTCAAAGAACAATCGAATCAAATTTTAACGGATACCATTAAAGAAATGATTGAAGAGCAGTATAAGGATTTGAATCTGAGCATGCAAAGCATCGCGGCTGCCATGAAACTGTCTTCGGCCCATGTGAGCAAGCAATTCAGACTGCATGAATCGGTGTCCATTAGTGAGTATATTAATGATGTTCGCTTGGGAAAAGCACTTCAATTGCTTGAAACCAAAGATTATAGCATCACTCGTATCATGGAAATGGTTGGTTACAACAACGAAAGCTACTTTTTCAAGTTATTTAAAAAGAAATTCGGGATTACGCCGAAAGAATACCGCTTTAAAACAGTTGTTCAAGAGTAGGCTCTATATGGCTTTCTGGGTACGGAGGTACCTAGAAGCTTTTCTTTTTGTCCTTTTTAGTTGAAAATGCAGTGTTTTAGCGATTGTGCGGGACGAAAGTGGAGTGTTTTTTGATTATTACAGTAGTTATTTATGCGGTTTTCCCTCAATAATAAGGGCATACGACAGAGGTTGAACACATCACAAGGGGGGGAAGCAAATGCTAAAAAGGGAGTGGAAGCACTTCAGACGAAATCAGGAATTGTTCTTTATGTCATTACCGGCAATCCTGTATAAATTGATTTTCAATTATTTGCCCATGCTCGGTCTCGTTATTGCATTTAAACAATATCGATACGATTTGGGGATATGGGGGAGCGAATGGATCGGGTTAAAAAACTTTGAATTCTTTTTTAAATCCGACAACGCTTTCACAGTAACACGCAACACGATTCTTTATAACATGAGTTTTATCTTACTAACTTTAGTGTTTGCCTTAACATTTGCTATTTTGTTAAATGAAATCCCACGAAAATGGATTAAGCTTCACCAGACGACTTTGTTTCTGCCTTATTTCTTATCTTGGGTTGTTGTGGGGTATATCGTTTTCGGGTTTCTGGATCATAAAAACGGGTTCATGAACGTCATGCTTCAGTCACTTGGTGATCAGCCCATTAAATGGTACGAGCAAGCAAAGTACTGGCCGTTTATTATCATTCTAACACAAATATGGAAGGGCGTAGGCTTCTCAACACTTATCTACTATGCCGGTATTCTTTCCATTGATTCTAGCTATTACGAAGCTGCCAAAATTGACGGCGCATCGAAATGGCAAATGATTCGCAAGATTACGATACCGCTATTGACACCGCTAATCGTGATTTTACTAATCGTTGCTATCGGTAATATATTCCGTGCTGACTTCGGATTGTTCTACTTTATTCCGAACGACACAAGCTTCTTATATAATGCAACTGATGTAATCGATACGTTTGTATACCGATCGCTGCGAGTTGTCGGAGATGTCGGAATGTCTACCGCAATCGGGCTTTACCAGTCTGTTGTTGGGTTCATTCTTGTCCTATTGTCCAACTGGATTATCAAAAAAATTAACTCAGACAATGCACTTTGGTAAGGAGGTAAGCAGGCATGCAAACGGAAAGCAACAAAGTGAACTGGACAGGCAATTGCATTAATGTGTTATTCTGCATATTGTCATTGGCGCTTATAGTGCCTCTTGTTCTGGTCATATCCATTTCGTTTACGGAAGAAAAATCGCTACTAACACATGGCTATCATTTATTTCCAAAGGTTTTCAGCACGAAAGCTTATGAAATTATCCTTAATGCTCCTGATGCACTGATTCGTGCATATGGGGTTACCGTTTTCGTAACAATCGTAGGAACAATTGTTGGTTTGCTCTTCACAACTCTGACAGCTTATACGATGTCGCGACGCGATTATCGGTACCGCAAAATCATGACGCTTTACGTTTTCTTTACAACGTTATTCGGTGGCGGACTAGTTCCGTTCTACATTCTGATATCGCAGTATTTGCACTTGAAGGATACCATTTGGGCGCTGATCGTTCCGTACTTGCTGAGCCCGTTCTTTGTTCTCGTCATGAAAGGGTTCTTGGATAAGCTTCCACTCGAAATTTTCGAGTCGGCCAAAATCGACGGTGCGAATGAGTGGCGTATATTTTTCACTATGGTGCTTCCGCTATCCATACCAGCACTTGTCACGATTGGTCTGTTCATTTCATTCCAATATTGGAACGACTGGTGGCTTGGCTTATTGTTTATCGATAACCAGAAGCTGATTCCTCTTCAATTGCTACTTTACCGCGTGATGAGCACAATTGAATTTTTATCGAACAACCTCGCAACGGTAAATGTCGACTTTAACCTAGCTGACTTCCCGAGCTTATCGGCAAGAATGGCGATGGCTGTGCTTGCAGCGGGACCGATGATGTTTATTTTCCCTATGTTCCAAAGGTTTTTCATAAGCGGGCTCACAGTGGGCTCCATCAAAGGGTAGGCAAGTCGTTCGTTATCAAACTGCAGCGCCTCAATAAGCTGCTGCAGTTGATATATATGCAACATACAAAATCAAATTATCGCAGGGGGGTAATTGTATGAGAAAGGAAATGTTTAAGGTATTAACAGGCGCAGTAAGTATTGCTGTTCTATTGTCAGCATGCGGTAGCAAAGGATCCGAAAGTGCTTCTACTGCAAGTCCAGCGGCTGGTGCGGCTGCAACTACCAAGGTAGAGCAACTAGCGCCAGTAGAATTGATTTGGAATTACCCATTAAGCGCGATTCCGCAAGATATGGCAAGTGTACAAGAAGCTGTCAACAAAATCACGAAGGCGAAAATCAATGCAACAGTTAAATTGCAACCGCAAACTTTCGCTGACTATGTTCAAAAAATGAACACAACTACTGCTTCTGGTGAGAACTACGACATCGCTTGGGTATCTAACTGGAACTGGGACTATGTAACAAACCAATCTAAAGGGGCTTTCATCCCACTTGATGATTTGATGGCTAAATATGCGCCAACATTGGATAAATCCATGCCGCAATTCGTTTGGGATGCTACAAAAATTAACGGCAAAGTGTACGGTATTCCTAACTATCAAACCGTAACAAACAAACAAGGCTTCTTAATCCAGAAGAAATATGCGGATAAATACAATCTGGACGTTAATTCCATCAAAAAGATTGAAGATCTTGAGCCGTTCTTGGCAAAAGTAAAAGCAGGCGAGTCCAAAGACGTTGTTCCGTTCTTGATGGATCGTACAGGCAGATTTGGTAATATGTACCGCGGTTACGGATTAGAAGCAATTGTTGCTAATGCAGGTATTGGTGTTGATCTTAAAAATCCAGACAAAGTTATCAATATGTTTGAAACTCCACAATACGCTCAATATTTAGATGTGGCGAAGAGCTGGCACGATAAAGGCTATATCAACGAGAACGCGGCTACATTGAAAAACAAAGCGGACATTGAGAAAACAGGCAACGCAGTTGTTCAAGTCCACAACGTATTGAAGCCAGGCGTTGAGACACAGTTTAAGACTGCAAACGGCGGAAATGATGTAATTGCGATTCCAACAACTGAGGTATGGGCAGGAACCGGTTCCATTATTACAACTATGCAAGCGATCAGCAAAACGTCCAAAAACCCTGAGCGCGCGATGATGTTCATTAATTTGCTGAACACGGACAAAGAGCTGTATAACACAATCAGCTTCGGCGTTGAAGGTAAGCACTATACGAAAAATGCAGATAATACGATCAAAATTAACAAAGAAGCTGGTTACGTTCCTAACGCAAGTTGGGTATTCGGTAATACGTTCAACGGTTTGTTAGTTGAAGGCACAGATCCAAACGTTGTAGCTAATACACAAAAAGAAAACGAAACAGCTAAAGCATCACCGCTTATGGGCTTCAAGTTTGTGAATTCAGCAGTTATAGCGGAAATTGCTAACATTGCGACTGTAATTGACCAATACAGACCAGCTCTTGAAACAGGTACTGTGGCTGCAAGCGATAAACTGAAAGAATTCCAAGACAAGTTGAAAGCAGCCGGTATTGACAAAGTTGTCGCAGAAGCTCAAAAACAACTTGATGAGTGGAAGAAAACGAAGTAATTTAAAGCTTTAATAAAGTGAAAATCATGCTTACAGCAATTGAAGTGAAGAGCTTGTTGCTTTAAGCATGATTTTAGTTTTGGAGATGAGTAAGGGGTGGGAAATAATGCTATCAACGTTAACACTTCGGCAATTGAAGAATGCTTTGGAACAAACGAAGCCTGAAACCACTGCACTTTTTCCTGAAATCGCTTCATCTGAGCGATGGACGCGAATTCGGAGCGATGAACAATACAAGGAGTTTTGGGAGAAGCTTGAAAAAGAAGCTGATTGCTTAACCGATCAACCACTATGTTCGCCGCCGTTTTCCGACTTTCTCTTATTTGGCGAAACGGGTGATAGAGCTACTTATCAAATGAAACGAACTCAGCTTTTTTCAGGGTTGCACGTGTTCGGTCTTCTGGCCATGACAGATGAGCGTCCTGAATGGAAGAAAGGGCTAGAAAATGCAATTTGGGCTATTTGCAATGAATATACGTGGGTACTACCGGCACATGTTGGTTTGTATGTGAATGAATATCCGAACGGCATTTGGGATCAACCGCTCGCGCCTCGCGAAACGGTGGATTTGGATGCGGCTGTTGCCGGCTTTACGCTGGCGGAAGTCTTACACATGGTTGGACCGCGACTGCACCCCTGGGTTGCCCAGCGCGCGAAAGCGGAAATTGAACGTCGAATTTTTCAGGTTTATTTTAATGATCCAACTCCACAAAATTGGGAGCTGAAGACGAATAACTGGCCTGCCGTTTGCGCATCCAGCATCGGCGCCATGGCGATTTATTTGATTGAGGACAGTGAAAAGCTCGCCGGCATGCTCTGGCGTGTCATAAACGTGTTGCGCCAATATTTATCTGGCTTTGATGAGCAAGGAGCGACGCCAGAAGGGCCAGTTTACTGGCAATTCGGTTTCTCGCATCTCGTTTATTTTGCAGAATTGCTGAAAGAGCGTACAGGTGGACAAATCACGCTGCTCGATGAGCAGAAAGTCGGGAAGATTGCCCAATTCCCGCAATTCTGCCTGCTGACAAACGGAAAGGTTGTTAACTTCTCGGATGCCCCGGATGAAGCCCGTTTTCATACTGGGTTGATGCAGCGGCTGTGTGAATATTTCCCTTCCTTGCAACTGCCGCCAGACGAATATCGGATGAGCGTCATTCCGGTTTCATGGGTGGAAGCAACGCGATTGATGTTCTGGTCATCAGATCATCAGGATGCTGAAACAGGGAATTCTTCAGAGGGGCAAGAACGCGTTCAGGAGCGGATTTTTACAGGAAATCAATGGGTCATTTCGAAGGTGCTTCAGCCAGATGGACGTATCGCTGCTTTTGCTGCAAAGGGAGGGTACAACGAAGAGCCGCATAATCATAATGATTTAGGTCATTTTATTCTCCATGTTGACGGAGTAAACGTGCTTGCGGATGTGGGAATCGGCGTGTACACAAAGCAATATTTTCAGCCGGAGCATCGCTACGAAACGATTCATGCAGGCTCGCATGGACATTCTGTCCCTATCGTTGGCGGTTACCGACAAGGTTTCGGCAGACAGTATAAGTCACAATTACTGGAGCATGAGGCGACAGAGGACGAGGTGCGTTTTGAACTTGATTTGACGCAAGCCTACGCGTGTCCAACCTTGCAATCGCTTACGCGCGAGTTTCTGTGGCTCCGTCCAAGCGATGAGGCCTCACAGCTGATCATAACGGATAAAGCAGTATTCCGTGAATCACCATCAGTTTTTCAAGAAGTGTTTATTTGCGGTGTAGAGCCGCAGCAGATCGAGATGGGCTGGATCACGATCGGTACGGTGGATGTGCACTTTAGCCCGAGCGACTGGTCGGTCGAGGTTGTGGAGGTAACGGCGGTTTCTCATTATGGTGTAGAAAGCAAGTACTATCGTCTGCTGTGCGATCGCACAAGCATCAGCGCAAGTATGGAAAGTCAATTCCGGTTTGAAATCACGAATCAACGGGTGTAAGTACACTGGTGGTTCAGGTTTGCCCGTGAGGCTGCAACTCCTGCGGGCAGCCTATTACATAAATCGCTGGGGCGGTACTTCAATGCTAAGGATGGTAAATCGATGCATATCAAGGGAGACCGCAAGGTGATTTTTGTAGTTTAGAAAGCGCATACTTTTGTTTTATTGTAAATACAAGGAATAAGTTGGAAATATATTGTCACCATGCATGTCATCAGAGACGGTCGGTCGGAACCCACGATTTCATGAAAGGAGGCGATTATTTCCAAAGTTAAGATAACAGTATGTTTTTTTAACTACAAAGTTTCTCAGATGAGAAGGAGGTAGCAAAAAAATGAGTAAAAAGTCAATTTGTATACTATTGATATTCAGCATTCTTATGAGTATTTCAGTTTCTGTCACTCCTCTTTCATCAGTGGCGAAAGCAGCAACGGGAGCCATATATTATGTTGCAGCAGATGGAAATGATTCGAATTCCGGTTCAATCAACGCGCCATTTAAGACGCTGGAAAAAGCAAGAGATACTATCCGTGAGTTAAAAAGTGCTTCTGGATTACCAGAAGGGGGGGTTACCGTCTACCTTAGAGAAGGTGTGTATAACCGTACTGCATCTTTTGAGTTAACAGAACAGGATTCAGGTACATCAAGTTCTCCAATTACCTATAGGGCATATGGAAATGATAAGGTTTCATTAATGGGTGGATTCAACGTAGATACAACAGCTTTTACACCTGTAAAAGACCAAACAATCTTGGGCAGGATCCCGCAAGAAGCTAAAGATAAAGTAAAGCAGATTGATTTAAAGGCACAGGGCATTACGGAATTCGGTCAAATATCAAAAGCTGGATATGGCTGGCCTAAAGTTGCGCCAGCACCTGAACTATTTATAAATGGTAAATCAATGACATTGGCACGTTATCCGAATACAGGATTTTTAACGACAGGTACGGTAGTTCGGCAAGGATTTATTCCACGTGATCACATGCCCGATAAACCTGCTGGAGATCCGAGCAGTCCTGATTATGTTCCAGCGGATCAGTGGATGAGCCAACAAGCGCCCATTTTTAAATATAGCGATTCTCATGCCGACAACTGGGCACAGGAAAGCGATCCGTGGCTCTTTGGATACTGGAGATATGACTGGGCAGATGATAATTTAAAGATAAAATCGATTGACACCGTAAATAAAACAATTGAGGCAATACAACCGAGTATGTATGGTGTAATTAGCGGTCAGAGATATTATGCCTATAATATGCTAAGTGAAATAGACATGCCAGGTGAATGGTATCTGGATAGAACCAGTGGTATTCTCTATCTCTATCCTGATCAGGAGTTAAACGGAAGCGAGGTCCAACTTTCTGTTCTTAATACTCCTTTAGTGGACATGAATAAGACTAATTATACAAACTTCATGGATCTAACCTTTGAGGTTTCCCGTGGACATGGCATCAAGATGATCGATAGTTCCAATAATCGTATCGTGCATTCCACCTTTAGGCGTCTTGGTCAAAAGGCTGTAACGATTGGGGACGAGGATGCTTTAGCTAATGATCCGGGCAATGTTAAATTTAACAGCGGCTACACGGGAGGGAGCAATAACGGGGTAATAAGCTGTGATATTTACGATACCGGACAGGGCGGTATATACATATTGGGGGGCAACAGATCAACACTCACGCCTGGAGGAAACTATGCGGAAAATAACCACATCTATAGGTATGCTCGCATACTAAGAACATATACGCCAGCTATTTCCTTAAACGGTGTAGGAAACAGGGCAACCAATAATCTGATCCATGACGCGCCTCATATGGCTATTCAATTTAAAGGAAATGACCATGTTATTGAATTAAATGAAATCTATGATGTATGTCAGGAAACCAGTGATGCCGGAGTCATTTACTCCTTACGTGATTGGACCTACCGCGGTAATGTTATAAAAAACAATTATATCCACGATATAGTCAATATTGGAGGTCTTGGTTCATACGCCATTTATCTCGATGATTTAATGAGCAGCGCAGAAATAACTGGGAATGTATTTTACAAAGTTGCAAATAGCGCATTTTTGATCGGCGGTGGCCGCGATAATACGGTTAAAAACAATATTATTATTGACAGCGGTAATTTTATGAGCCTGGATAACCGTGGAGAAGGTTGGGCTTATTACCATGCTGAAGCACCAAACGGAACATGCTATATAAATCTAATGAGTGTTCCCTATAAGCAGGAGCCATGGGCGAGTAAATACCCGCAGCTTGTGAATTTATGGGAAGATAGCCCTAAGATACCTAAGGGAAATGTTGTAAAGGATAATGTGCTATATAATACCGCAGAGGGTAGTATTGCAGCCAGTGCGAAAACATATGGCACAATCGGTAATAATGTAAAATTGACAGCTAGTGCTGATGCTGGTTTTGTAGATAAGGCAAACAGGAATTTTGCTCTTAAAGATAATTCCATCATTTATAAGCAAATTCCTGACTTCCCCAAGATCCCATTTGATAAGATGGGGCTAAAACTAGATGAATACCGTACAAGCATTGATACAAATATTGGGGATTTCAATTTAACTGCTCCTGCAAACAACGCAACTGATGTAGACTCGATAAATACTAATTTAGAGTGGCAGACAGCCAATGGTGCAGAGGGTTATGAATTGATTGTCGCAGAGGATGGAGCATTTACTAAGATTGTATTAGATGAAACATTGAAGGCAACAAGTAAAGCACTTAATGGACTGAGCCCAAATAAAACGTATTATTGGAAAGTAAAAGCTTATAGTCTTGCAAATTCTATTACCGGAAGCAAGTGGAGCTCTCAGGTATATAAATTTTCAACAGGAGCATTAAGTACTTTTACCGAAGACTTCGAGAATGGTTTTGCAGGATGGACAGCAGAGAAAGGAACACCCAGAACAAGTAGTGCACAAGCACATAGCGGGACAAAGAGTTTTGTAAAGGATCAAGATACGGTTTATATTTCCAAAACGTTTTCAAACAACTACAATGCTTTAGTTTCAGTATGGTATTATGACAACTTGTCTGGAACTACTAAGCAAATGGTCAATGTTAATGATACCGGAAACGCAAGCTTGTCCTGGATGGCCTTAGGTGTAGATACAACCAAAAGTTCATCCAAAGGGTCAACCAATTATCAGTCACGTATCGGTGGAACTTATTACGATACCAATATAACCAGAACAAAAGGCTGGCATAAGTTTGCCTGGGATTATACTTCTGGGGATCATGTAGATGTATATATTGACGACACGAAAGTGATAGTCAAAGACCCGAATATTTCAACTGCTAAATCATTTAATAAAATATCCATGGGAGACACTTGGGGAGGGGCATCCGGAATTGGGTATTTTGATGACATCAAGGTAGAAAATATAAGAGTTGCAGCGATGAGTATAACTGTAAGTAAGTCAAATATGGATTTGGAAGTAGGAGGAACTGAAGCCTTAATAGCAACAGTAACGCCTGATGCTGCAGCAAACAAGAATGTTACGTGGATATCTAGTAACGAAGCAATAGTATCGGTAGATCAGAATGGAGTCGTTAAAGCTAATGCTGAAGGAACAGCTACCATTACTGTAACCACAGTAGACGGGGGATTCACTACAAACTGTATGGTTACAGTAAAAAAGCCGATGCCGAAAGCAGTATTAATAGGTCCTCAGACGGTGATTTCCGGCCAAACAATCGAAGTAACGATGGGATTGAGCGGCGTTACGCAAAGTGTATACCAACAAATGTATGCCCAAGATTTGACGCTTAATTATGATCCGGTGAATTTGCAATTCGAATCGGTTACTTCAATTAAAGACGGATTTCAAGTCATTGATAAAAAGGAGACAGCGCCGGGACAAATCCGGATTCTGGCTGCGAACGTTGGCGCAAATGTATCTGCTCAAGGTGATTTGCTTACATTCAAATTTACGGCCAAATCTGTGACCCAGACAACCAATACGACAATTTCTGTTGACCATGTTGTGATTGCGGGAGGACAAGGAAATGAGCTGCAGGTCGGCGGAGCGTCCCGTGAGATACAAATCAGCATACCTAGTGTACCTGTAGATAAGTCGCTCTTGAATGCGTCGATCGCAAACGCTCAGGCGAAGTACAATGCCGCAGTGGAAGGCAACGGAGACGGTCTGTATTCGATGGGCTCCAAAGCAAAATTGCAATCGGCTATCGATGCGGCTAATCGGACAGCAAATGATTCGAATGCCACTCAGCAGCAAGTAGATAGTGCGAAAGCAGCAATGGAAGCGGCCATTCAAGTGTTTGACAGCAAGCAAATAACTGCGGATGTCAATGGCGATGGAAGTATCTCCATCGGAGACTTGGCTATTGTTGCCGGGACATACGGCAAGCAACAAGGACAAGAGGGCTGGAATGAGAAAGCGGATGTCAATCATGACGGCAAGGTTGACATTGAAGATCTTGCAATCGTAGCCAAAGCGATTCTGAAATAAAATGGAATGTCTGTAAGAGATGGGGGGAGATCTAATTGAGCCCAGCCGTTCCGATTGGTCTCCACTTCGAAAAAAAATTTTGGGCAGTAATGTTGTAATGAAAAACTGGACAGCTGGCATATATAGCCGCTGATCCAGTTTTTTTAGTTTTTTTCAGAGAAAAAGGGTTCTCATAAAATTAATGTACAGTGTTTTCCGTATTGTATGGACAAAAAGTAGAGCTTTATTCATTTTTTACAGTAGTAGCTGGGCTTCATAAAGCTGATAATGAGAGCATCTTATTATCTAGATTTTTGAGGAGGGGAGACCGATATGGAGCAACAAACGCTTCGGGTCTTTTGTATCGGCTTGAACAATCACTGGCTTTCTCATTGGGTTTCTCACCCAGATGTTCAGGTGGTCGGAGTCAGCAACCGATATGGGGAAGCGACTGAGCATTGTGCCCATTTACCTCAGTTTGAGGATATACCAGGCGCGCTCCGTTTGCTGAAGCCTGATTTAGTCACGCTGGTAACGCCGCCTTCTGCCAAAACTTGTATGGAGACAATCCGAACAATACTGGATAGAGGATTCGATATATATCTTGAGAAATTCAGACCGCAGTCCTGGAAAGACGGGGCGACTATGATTTCGCTCTCCCGTTCGACAGGCAGGCAGATCGCAATTGGAGAATCGTACAGATTCGATAAAATTGTTGAGCAAACGAAGCAAGTCATTCTAAGCGGCAGGCTCGGCAATTTGGAGCAAATTGTATGGCGATGCCAAAGGCCGAATATTCGTGCAGTATGGATGAATGAGTATGAGCACGTTATGTTGGAGGATTTAACCTACCATCATCTCGGTGTAATCCATTACCTGATCGGTGTCGAACGATTTAAGCAAGTGTATGCGACTTCCGTGCTTCCTTCATGGTCTATTGAGCAATCGCCTTCCGTTGTATCACTTCTTGCACAGAGTGAAGAAGGACTAAACTTGAATTATTACGCTTCCTGGGCTGCGCACGGCGCGGCAACATCATGGTTAGGAGAATTCCAAATCGACGGGTCGGAGGGAAGTTTGCAATTGCGCAGTGACGGCCTGGTCTTCATCCACCATGACGGGGAAGAGGAGAAGATCGCACCGGATGATGATGCCTATGTCTATGAATTGCGCGAGGGTATTGTGAATGAATTCATAGATGCATGCAAACAAGGTCGAAAGTCTGACTTAGACATTTCATCGTTTCAGCCGGTTATTCATATGATTCAAGCGTCTTTAGAATCTGTGCGAACAGGGAATAAAGTCAACATTTAGTTTCAATACTCTCATGAAGGGATGATGCTATCAATGGAATATACAATTCTAGGGAAAACAGGCTTTAAAGTTTCGAAAATCGGTTTAGGCGGCGCTCCGCTTGGCGGGGATTTCGGTGAGACGACCGATGAGACAGTGACGCGTGTCATTGATGCCGCTCTGGACTTGGGTATCAATTTTATCGATACAGCGCCATTGTACGGTCGTGGAGAGAGCGAACGAAGAATCGGACAGGCGCTAAAAGGGAAGCGCGATCAAGTCATTTTGGCCACGAAGGCTGTGATGAGAGGTACACCATATTCGTATGAGAACACAATTCAATCCGTAGAAGAAAGCTTACAAAGACTGCAGACGGATTATATCGATCTCATTCAGCTGCATGAATTGGAGCAAACGAGCTACGAACAAGCGGTGAACGAGACGCTTCCTGCTTTTCTAAAGCTGAAGGAACAAGGCAAGGTGAGAGCCATCGGCGTTAACGCGGGGAAGCTTGAACTTCTGATGCCTTTCCTCAAGGAGGATTTGGTCGATACGATTCAGACCTATGCGAAGTATACGTTGGTTGATTATACAGCAAAAGATGAACTGCTGCCGTTAGCCAAGGAAAAAAATATCGGCGTCATTCATGGCAGTCCGCTATGCATGGGCATATTAGCAGATCAACCTGCGCCATTTTTACAACAAAATCATGCCTTGCTTGAAGAATCGAACAGAAGGATGAAACAACTGCAATTCTTGCGTAAAACCGAGCTGAAAGGGCTTGTAGAGCCTGCGATGCGCTTTAGCTTAACTTGTCCGGATATTGCGATTACGTTAACGGGAACGACTTCGATCCGTTCACTGCAGGCGAATGTGAACTATTGTGACGGTGTAGGATTATTGGATCAGGAACTTGAGAAAGTATTTGCGTTGTTCCCTGGGCAGCGATTGTTATAGCAGATTATGGGGGAGGAAACGAACATGACAACAGGCGTCGTTAATGAAGCATGGGTTAAGGATGTGTGGGGAAAGATCGTTGCGAAAGTTGAACGAACAAGCAAACGGATCGGAGATTCATTTCCATATGCATCCGTGAATGGCACCTATTACTCGGAATCGAATGATTGGTGGACCAATGGATTTTGGCCAGGTTTGCTTTGGCTGATATACAAAGAAAACGAGCATGCAGATTTTCGTAACATCGCAGTATCTGTTGAGAATCAGATGGACGAAACGCTGTTAGGGTACGAAAAGCTTCATCATGACGTCGGCTTTATGTGGAGTTTGACGTCTGTGGCGCAATACAAGCTGCTTGGCACGGAAGCTTCCAAAATCCGCGGGCTGATGGCGGCCAGCCATCTTGCGGGCCGTTTCAATCTTAAAGGCCAATTCATTCGCGCATGGAATGGTGAAAATCAACAGGGCTGGGCAATTATCGATTGCCTACTGAATTTGCCTCTGCTGTACTGGGCAAGTGAAACAACCAATGATCCGCGCTTCCGTCATATTGCGGTGGCACATGCAGATACCGTGCTTCGCGAGTTTATCCGTCCTGACGGCTCCTCGCATCATATCGTCTGCTTCGATCCTGAGACAGGCGAGCGAATTGAGGCTAGAGGCGGACAAGGCTACTCGCAGGATTCGGCTTGGGCTCGCGGTACATCATGGGCACTGTACGGTATGGTGCTTAGCTACAAATATACGGGACATCAGCGTTATTTGGACGCAGCGAAACGTGTCGCTCATTTCTATATCGCCAATATGCCGGCAGACGCTGCGCCTTATTGGGATTTCCGTGCTCCGGTTGAGCCGGAAACGGCCTTTGATACATCAGCGGCAGCCTGTGCAGCCACTGGATTGTTGGAAATCAGTCGCGCTGTTCCTGAGTCGGAGGCGTACATATACAGTGAAGCAGCGAAGCGTATTTTGTTGGTACTCACAGAGCAATACGTCTCATGGGGTGAAGACGAAGAGGGCATTTTGACAATGGCAACTGCTAATTTTCCGAAGAGAGCCTACGTAAATGTACCTATTATATATGGCGATTATTACTATGCTGAAGCGATTGCCAAACTGCGGGGACGTACGGAGCTGTTTTGGTAGGGAGGAAGCGCAACATGAAATCGAACATTAACGCACTCGGCAATTGGTTGATGTCCTGGGTACAAGAGGACGGAGCCATTCACGGCTTTCATAATCATTCTGTTTGGGGATCCAATCCATACCGATGGTCAGATTTTACAAGCGGGCACAGCACATGGGCAAGCCCGTTGATGGCGGCTTTGAGCCGAATTGTCGCTGAGCAGCGAGATTCCTCGCTTGAAGATCAGGTATTACAAATGATCCAGTTTCAAACGACATGTTTCCAGGAGGATGGGCAGTACAAGCACATCGGATTTCAGGTCGGCGAGATGCTGGGTCGTGGGTTAATTCACAACATGATGCCGAACGTTGCTTTGGGACTAACGGCGCTACACGGTCGCTCCTGGCTGCCGGCAGATGTGTTGGAAAGTATTCGGCAAGCGATGGTTCGCAACTTGCAGGCATGTGATGAGATCTATCCGTTCAAAAAAACAAGAAATATCAGTAATCAAGAATATTGCCGTCTATGGGGTAAGCTGCTTTATCAGCAGCTGTTCCCGGATTCGCCTTGGCGTGAAGGCATTCAAGACGATTTGAACTTTATGATTAAGAATTATCATGTTAGAGGCATTCCAGATACGGATTGTGAAGCCAGCAATCGCTATTTGGGAGACACGTCGATGGTCGAGCCCGCTGAATATTACGGATTAATGATTGCGCCGTTGGTTCAGGCTTATGAAATGTTCGGCGAGCCTCACTATTTGCAGCACGCAGGCGGTCTGTGTCGTCACTTGGCCCGATCCGCCTGGGTAGATACGAAGGGACAGACGCGTTTTAATCGCAAATGGTTGCTTCGCGGAGGAGAATGGATTCGACTGAAAGAGCCTATGCTTATTGCAGGAATGGGCATGTCTCTGCACGGCATTGCGCGTTACCTGGAACATCAAGCTGACGAAGAACTGGCGCTGTTCCTAGAGAAATGCGAGGAAACCTATGCTTACTATCAAACCCCTCGAGGTTATATGGCTTCGGCAACCGGCTGGCAGAACGAAGCTGACATTGCGCCATGCTCGGCATGGCACACGCACGATTTTTATTACCTGCATCAGCGTCATGGGTTAGGGGAGAAAATGGCCTCTCAGCTCAAAGAGCCTTATCCACGTATATCCGTCTTGTTGGGTGACCAATGTATGTGGGTAGAAGAAGGCGAACATTGGGCGATCAACGATTATTACTTTCAGGACGTGTATAAGCTGATTGGCCGCAAAGACGAAGCTGTTTTTGGGCGCGATCTGGGTTGGGTAGGCGGAGAACGTGCGCTTCCGGAACATTTCTTATTCCCAAACCAACCTATATTTGTGAAAACCGATGAGGGTATTTATTTGAAAGCAGATGAGCAGACGGCTCAAAACATAGATGTCAGCAGCATTGCGGAATTGCCCTACTTGGGATTGTGGGAATAAAAACGAGTCAAGCATGTTTAGAACATATTGGGGGGGATTATTGCAATGAAACTGCTTACTTTTGTTCAAAACGGCGAATACCGCCTTGGAATTAAATTGGAGCAAAGCGTTTTGGATGTCCAAGCAGCCTTACAGTCTGTGCCTTCGAATAAAACGCTGCCTGCTACGATTCACGAAGTCATTGAAGGCGGCAGCGAGGCAGTGGAACTACTTCGCGCGTATGCGGAATCTGTCATGAGTTTAGTAGATAACAAGGAAGCGTATGTATTAGATGAAGCCGCTCTGGAATTAGGGCCTTGCGTGACAAACCCGAACAAAATGATTTGCGTCGGCTTAAATTACCGCAAGCATGCGGAAGAAACGAATGCTGCGATTCCGGAATTTCCGATTCTATTTAATAAATTCAACAATACATTGGCAAGTCAAGGTGAACAAATTCCGCTTCCAGCGGTTTCGCAAAAGGTGGATTACGAGGCGGAATTAGTGATCGTTATCGGCAAAACAGCGAAGTATGTAAGCCGTGAAGACGCGCTGTCCCATGTATTCGGCTATTGCAACGTGAACGACTTATCCGCACGTGACTTGCAATTGCGTACGCAGCAATGGATGCTGGGCAAAATCTGCGACAAGTTTTCTCCGCTTGGACCATACCTAGTAACTGCGGACGAAGTAGGCGATCCGAACAAGCTCGATATTAGGTGCATGGTGAACGGCGAGGTTCGTCAGAGCTCGAATACGTCTGATATGATTTTCTATTGCGATGAGATTGTCAGCTATATTTCTCAACACATGACACTTGAGCCTGGCGATATCATTTTCACAGGGACCCCGGAAGGTGTTGTACTCGGATACCCACTTGAGAAGCAAGTGTATTTAAAAGACGGAGATCAAGTCACGATCCAGATCGAGAAGCTGGGCGCCTTGACTAACACAATGGTTGCGGATAAAGGCACTCCTTCTGAACAAGTTTTAAGATCAGGGAGTGATAACTGTGTCAACGCCTAATTCGGAACATGCGATTCCTCGGATTGCCGCTAAGCGTCAGGTAGTTCCGCCACAATGGGCACTAACGGAACGACTGCTTATTGATCAATTGAATAAAGCGGCTTTTGAGTTTGTTGAACGCTATACGCGGCCGGACGGTACATTAATCTGGCGTGAAGATTGGCCAGGGATGGATGGCTCGGACGATCCGTATGAAGGATTCATGAATCTCGCGCTTCTCTATATGCTTGGCGGAAGCAGCGAGCTGCATGGACTTGCACGTAAAATCTGGGAAGGGATTACGTGGCAGTGGACGGAGTACGGGCAAATTCACCGCGAGTTTGATGCTTATTATGATTGGATGCATCACGGTGAGGGCTATTTGTTCACGTACTTCCTAGGTCTTGCAGGCCCGGTTACGTTAAAGGATCGCCAACGTGCAGTGCGTTTCGCTGGTATGTACACCGGTGAAGACACAGAAGCGCTTAATTACGATGCAGAGCGCAAGCTGATTCGCTCGGCGATTTCAGGGAGTATGGGGCCGCGCTTCGAGCTGACGGAAGAAGATTGGAGCACGCACCGCGGCATTTTGGATGATTATTTGGCGCCGTATGAAGATATTCCGGGCGTGGATTTTGCTAGCGGCAAGTGTGCATGGTCGAACGATGAGGTGTATGCGAATATTATTCGCATGATGAATGAACGCATGACGCGCGGTGACGTGCCGTTGAACCTCAATGCGACGGGGCTGGTGACCAATGCATTCCTTCATACGCAGGATGAGAAATATCGCACTTGGGTGTTGGATTATTTAGCTGCCTGGGTGGAAAGAACGCGTCAAAACGGCGGCATCATTCCGGATAATGTCGGTTTGTCCGGCGAAATCGGCGAGTATAATGACGGCAAATGGTGGGGCGGCTATTACGGCTGGCGCTGGCCGCATGGGTTCATGACGATCATTGAGCCATTAACCAATGCTTGCATGAATGCTGTCCTGCTCACTGGCGATATGAAGATGCTTGATTTGGCGCGTCAACAATTGGATGAGAACTGGGCGCTGCGCGAGGAGCAAGACGGCGAGCTGCGCGTTCCGTATAAGCGTTTTGACGCTGGATGGACGGATTACCGCATAGCGGCTCCGCAATACCCGGTCTATTTGTGGACGATGTCGATGGCAGACGAAGATTTGGAACGTATTGACCGAATTCCGAAAGATCATGACTGGAATCAGGTTATCATTCCGAAGCTCTCAGGCACAGACAAGAAAACGAAAAGAAATACGAAGCATTATATCGGTAATACACAGCCTTGGTTCCAATTTATTCGCGGGCTTAATCCAGATTATCCGCAGACGATCCTCGATGCGAACGCCCAATTGGTCGCGCAGCAGTTGAACAAAATGCGTTCTGAAGCGGGCGATCCGTATAACTGGGCGAACCAATTCAGCGATGATGATTTTTCCAGCATTCACATATGGCAAGAAATGTGCCCGATCTACATGGAAAGTCTCGTCCAGTTGACGTTAGGCGGTCCTATGCATATTTCGCACGGCGGCTTGCAGCATGCAAGAGTGAGATACTATGATGCGGATGCGAAACGTCCAGGTCTGCCTGAATCTATCGCTGCGCTGGTTACAGATCTAACTGCACAATCTGTAACGCTTGAACTCGTAAATACAAGTCAGTTCGACAACCGCTCTGTCATCATTCAGGCAGGGACATTCGGGGAACATCAATTTAAAGAGGTTTACTTCGTAGAAGCGTTAAATGCAAGCATGGAGATGACCGCAGTTAACCATAAATGGCTGCAAGTCGATCTTCCTGCAGGGACTGGTGCTTTATTGCTTTTGACAATGAACCGTTATGTAAATGCCCCATCCTATGATATGCCTTGGGCAGATCACGAAAAAGACGTCCTTCTTGAGGGCAGAAAGCAATAATCTAGATTTGCGAAAGGAGACTGCAATTGCAGAGACATCTTTACTTTTCTCAGTTGAAAGTTGGAATGGAAGAAATCTTTCGCACAGCAGTCCGTCAAGATCATGAGTACTTGAGAGGCTATTTGCAAAATGAAAATGTACTCTCCGTCTCTTTGTTCTTGAGCGGTCGTTATCTATGCCTGTATATGGAGACATATACAGGTGGTCATAACTGGGACTGGCCAATTACCTATGCGGATTGGCTGGAAGCTTGGCCTGGAGAGCAGGGAAGTCGACTGTCAATTCCCATGCTGGACATTTTTCACGACGGTGTGCCGACAGACCCGGAATCGTGGCGTGGAAGCCGGCAAGTAGACGATCGAATTGGATGTATCGCAAGATTAAAGCCGGACATGGCAGCAAGTTATATATATTATCACTATCAATTGCAGGAAGAGCGGCCAGAGAGCTTCAACAAGACTTACATCATCGGTGCTCACGGTACGTTCTTATTCTCTTATCGCGAGCATCCTGCTGCAGTTGGAGAAATGAAGCGCACAGGCAAGCTGTCGAGCACTAACACGCCTGGGAACTGGCAGGAGGTCATGGATCCTCATTTCGAGCTGTGGACCGATGCAGCCGAAAACGAAAAACTGTGGCGAAGCATGCACCGGTTGCTGTAGGTAGATGTTTATTTCCGCTTCCCCGTCTCGCTGAAATGGTAACCTCCAAGAAGAATTCATAATAACTTTATACAAAAAGCAGATATTAGTTAATGTTATTAACTAATATCTTACTCCTCTTCTTCGTAATTACTGAATTCCCGAAAAATCTATGAGCCTGGATATCAGAAATATGCCACGTGTAAAAGATGATAGTGTTATTTCTATTTACTCCAGCTAGAGCAAAATTAATAGCTAAAAAAGCAAATTCTCTTGCATTTTTCTTTGCTTTTCCACCTATATAAATTTCGATTATAGGCTCAGCAAGATATTTTCTTGTGTCTCCTGGGAGACCGAGTATCTTAGCAGTCATTTTTGATGACTCATAATAAATGAAAGTAAAAAAGTATAACAATATTGCAATCAATATCAGCGGTGAATAAAACATAAAACCGAGTAAAAAAAGCAATAAAATCAAACCGAATGTTCTAATGTACATTTCATTAATTGAGCTAATGAGGGGGGGATCCCTAGTACCCCCCCTTTTTGATTTGGCTGATTACAGATACCAAGGTTAGCGGTGATTATTGATAGGGATCTAATCATTTTCTTCATATAAATTTAAAAGAAGAGCCGTTGAATGTGTCAGTGACTTTAGATAAGGTTATTTCGGATGGAAATATTTGTAGCAAGAGTAGGGGTAATCAAATGCTTGCTAGATCAAAAACTTTATCGCGAGGGAGGGAGAAAGTGCTTTGAAAAAGAATGGCAAGCAAGAATTTGACTGATTAAAAATTCGAACCAGTTTCTTCTCAAGGAAAGATTCAACGTTTAATGGTTGCAAAAAAAATCATGGGAGGCAAGTAATGTTATTTCGAAAATGGTTAAAGAAGTCATTCCTATCACTAACTCTCGTAGTTGCAGTCCTATCAGGCATTCTGGGCCTTGGCTCTACAGACAGCTTGGCAACAGCGGCTGAAAATCAAGCCGAACGAGTAGCCCATTGGAAGTTAGATGAAGGCTCTGGTACAACTGCGGCCGATTCTTCAGGCAACGGCAACACCGGAACGCTGGTTAACAACCCTGCTTGGGCAGGCAAGTTTGGCGGAGCGCTTTCTTTCACCGGCGGTTCAAGAGTCGAGATCAACTCTTCGGCTACTTTGAATAAATCGGGTGACGAGACCGTATCGATGTGGTTCAAGACTTCTCAGTCTGCCAACGGCACCGTGAGCATTTTCCGTCAAGATAAGCGTTTTACTGCCCTTCAGTTGACATCCGGTCAGGCTCGTGCGGCTTATTGGATCAATGGTTTATCCGGTTATAAGGCGCTGACGTTTCCATGGATCTATAACGATAACAACTGGCATCATTATGTGGCTTCCTATGATCAGACAACGGGGCTGAAGGTCTATGTCGACGGTAACTTAGTGGCAAGCAGCGCAACGAATCTCGGAGCGCTTCCGACTGTAACGAATAAAATCGTGCTTGGAGCCAGTGAATCCGGCGGAGAAGCTTACAATGGACTACTGGACGAAATTAGCGTATTTAGCGGCGCGTTGACGCAAGCTCAAGTAATGCAATTGATGAATGAGTTCGACCGCAGCAACTTGCCGGATGGGGCAGTGCCAGTAACCGGCGTGCAGCTCGATAAGCCGACATTAACGCTGAAAGCCGGAGATACGGCAGAGCTTGCAGCTACCGTGCTGCCGTCGTATGCCACGAATAAGAACATTTCATTGAAAAGCAGTGACGAGAATGTAGCGAAAGCAGAGCTGTACGGCGGCAAAGCAATAGTAACCGCTAAAAATGCCGGCAGTGCAAAAATAACGGTGACTACGGCTGAAGGCGGTTTTGCGGCAGAATGTATCGTTACCGTAGAGGCGGATTCCATTCCAAAGGTAAGGGTCCTTACTTATAACATTCATCATGGTGCCGGTACCGATGGTGTTCTGAATTTAGGTCGTATCGCGGATGTAATTAAAAGTGCGAATCCCGATATCGTTGCACTTCAAGAAGTTGATGTAAACGTACCGAGAAGCGGAACAGTAGACCAGGCGAAGAAACTGGGCGAATTGACGGGCATGAACGTCGGCTTCGGAAAAGCAATCAATCTTTCCGGAGGAGAATACGGGACGGCGATCCTTTCCCGACATCCGATTATCTCTTCGGAGAAATATTTCTTGCCCGGCGGCGGTGAGCAGCGGGTTGTATTAGCGGCCAAGATCGCGCCTCAGAATGGCCTCCCTATATTTACATTTTTAAATACACACCTTGAATATTCTTCACCAAGCATCACTGAGGCTCAAGCCAATAAAATTGTAGAGCTTTATGGCGCCACATATCCGTCTATATTAGCCGGCGACTTTAATGCAATCCCAGGCACGAATGCGATAAGGATTTTGACGAACAAGTGGACAGATGCAACGTCTGGAATTACCGATTCGACAAGCGAAGATGGCAAGAAAATTGACTATGTGATGTATGGCGAGAACTATCAGTGGCGAGTAGCCAGTGCAACAGCGATCCACGAAGATGTGGCTTCCGATCACAGACCGGTTTTGGCTGTTTTGGAATGGCCAGGTGATCAGGGTCCGGCGGAAGTGCCGCAAGTTGTTATAGCCGGGCCAGAAAAGGTGAGCGCCGGCCAAACATTCAACCTTACGATGGGATTGACCGGAGTCACGCAAAGCGTATACCAATCGGTGTATGCCCAAGATTTGACGCTTCACTATGACCCGGTGAATTTGCAGCTCGATTCGATTACATCGCTGAAGGACGGCTTCCAAGTCATCGATCGAAAGGAGACAGCGCCGGGGCAAATCCGGATTTTGGCTGCCAGCGTGGGCGCGAACGTGCCTGCCCAAGGCGATTTGCTTACATTCAAATTCACGGCCAAATCCGTTACTCAAGCAACTTATTCGACGACCATTTCTGTAGACAATGTTGTAATTGCTAACGGACAGGGGAATGAGCTGCAAATTAACGGAGTCTCTCGTGAACTACAAATCATTAAACCTGTAGATAAGTCGCTCTTGAATGCGTTGATCGCAAGCGCTCAGGCCAAGCACAATACTGCAGTGGAAGGAAACGAAGACGGTTTGTATGCAATTGGAGCGAAAGCGCAATTGCAGTCGGCAATCGATACGGCCAGAGCGACCGCAAACGATCCGAATGCCGCTCAGCAGCAGGTGGATAGTGCGAAAGCCGCATTGGAAGCAGCAATTCAAGTGTTTGATTCCAATCGAATATCCGCAGATATCAATGGAGGCGGTGTCACGATTGGAGACTTGGCTATTGTTGCAGGAGCTTATGGCACACAAGAAGGTCAGACGGGTTGGAATGAGAAGGCGGATGTTAATAAAGACGGAAAGGTTGATATTACAGACCTTGCAATCGTAGCCAAAGCGATTTTGCTATAAAAACAACCAGGCACAAAGCGATAAGCACATTACGCATGAAGCTGCCGGCTACCTGCTGCGAAACGCAACGGCATTATTGCCTTAAAGAGCCTTTCACAATCTCCCGCCGAATTCACGGCGGGAGATGAATCACTTTTTTTTTTTGCGCATTTTGTCATAAAGGAGGAAGTAATGTGAAAAAAGTAAATCCAAACAAAACGTTTTCGATGGCTTTAGTTTTTAGTTTATTACTTAATTTTGTGATAGGAATACCTGATACAGCTAAAGCTGCAACAAATACGCCTGCAATATTGCCTAAGCCCGTAAGTTATACAATAGGAACTGGGGAGTTTGTTATAACACAGAGCACTTCAATCTATGTGGCTGGCAATACTGCTGAAGAAACAGATGAAATTTACAAGATTGGACAAATACTTGCCAATAAGCTGAATGTTCCGACAGGATTTAATATCAGCGTTATAAAATCAGATAAACCGCAAGCCGGAAATATTTATCTGACTACAATGGGAGGAACTTCGAGTCAAGGCAACGAGGGCTATGATTTAAATGCAACGACTGATAAAGTTACACTTACGGCTTATAAACCGGAAGGTATTTTTAGAGGTAATCAAACATTAATACAGCTCTTGCCGGCAGATATTGAAAAGAGCGCAGTTTCTTCTGGCGTACAATGGGTTATACCTTCTTCAACTATAAGCGACAAGCCTACATATAGTTATCGAGGACTCATGATTGATGTGGCAAGACACTTTTTTCCAGTAGATCAAATAAAACGTCAGATTGACCTCGCATCTCAGTATAAGATAAACAAGATTCATTTACACTTAACTGATGATCAAGGATGGCGTATTGAAATTAAATCCAGACCTGATCTAACCCTAATCGGAAGTACGACACAGGTTGGCGGCGGCGCCGGGGGATATTATACACAGGACCAGTTTAAGGATATAGTCAATTATGCAGCAGAACGATATATCGAAGTGATTCCAGAAATTGATATGCCTGGGCATACGAATGCGGCTTTAGCTTCGTACGGAGAATTAAATCCTGATGGACAAAGAAAACCTATGCGTACGGATATACAAGTAGGTTATAGTACTCTGATGGCCCAATCCGAGGTTACCTATGCTTTTGTTGAGGATGTAATAAGAGAAGTTGCAACTATTTCACCTTCCCCCTATATTCATATCGGCGGTGATGAATCTAACTCAACAACTGCCTCCGATTACGATTATTTTATAGGAAGAGTTACAAATATTGTTAATCAATATGGCAAGAAGGTTGTTGGATGGGATCCATCCGATACTTCAAGCGGTACAGCAAGTGATTCCATTCTGCAAAACTGGCATTGTACCGCTACAACAGGAACTTCAGCAAAGGCAAAAGGTATGAAGATCATCGTATCTCCGGCAAATGCTTATATAGATCAGAAATACTACAATGATTCTCCATTAGGTTTAAGCTGGAGAGGATTCATCAATACGAATAAAGCTTATACTTGGGACCCGACAGATTGTATTTCTGGAGCAAATATTTATGGAACGGAAAGCACATTATGGACAGAAACCGTTGTTACTCAAGATAATATGGATTACCTGATATATCCGCGATTAATAGCGAATGCAGAGGTTGGCTGGACATCGAAGAGCGATAGAAACTGGGACGATTTTAAAGGAAGACTTATTGATCAAGCTGTAAGGATGCAAAATAAGGGAATCAAGTATTTCGCCGACCCCATTGTATGGGTGCCTCCTGTAGTGCCAATAAATTCAGAATGGAAGATGGATGAAGGAACAGGAACCACGGTAGCAGATACCTCGGGTTATAAAAATGGAACATTAGTCGGCGGCGCAACATGGACAACGGGTAAATTTGGAAAAGCGGTTAATTTTAATGGAAGCACTGGTTATATGAATTTAGGAGGCCAAGAGATAACAGGTGACTGGACTGTAGGCGTTTGGGTTAATGGGCAATCTAGTACCACCAGGAATGAGGCGCTTATTAGCGGGCAAACATCAGCTATTAAGATCAATCAGTGGAATAAAACGGGTAAAGTAGGGTTTTCCATATTTGGTTTAAAAGATTATGTTTTCAATTATAGTATTCCTTCAAATCAATGGACTCATTTGGCTTTTGTTGGGACAAATAACGGAACCTCACTTTACGTAAATGGTATATTGAAAGAAACAAACCCAAATAAAATGAATGGCCCGATGACATACGTCGGAGTTGAAGTACAACCTGGAACCGGTACAAAAACTTCATATTTCAAAGGCAGTTTGGATGAGTTGAAAATATTCAATAGAGCCTTGAATGCCAGTGAGATTGCAGCATTGATTGATACAGCACCCCCGGGGCAAGGACTGACGCTAATGAGCATAACAGCGCCAGCTCACGTCACAGGAGTGGCAAACGGAACGGCAAAGACGGAAGCAGCCCTTGGCTTGCCTTCCAACGTGGAACTGGTTACCGATGCGGGAAGCAAGAATGCCGATGTGACATGGAATGTAGATGCTGCAGGCTATGATCCAGCCCTAAAGACGGCGCAGACCTTCACGGTAAATGGAACGGTAACCCTGCCGGCAGGTGTGGCAAATCCGAACAACGTAGCATTGACAACGAGCATCAGTGTGAGCGTGCTGCCGGCGCCAATCGTGCCTGAGACTACATTGACAGGTTTACAGCAGGTAGCCGCAGGTCAAACATTCAACCTGACGATGGGATTGACCGGCGTTACGCAAAGCGTATACCAATCGGTGTATGCCCAAGATTTGACGCTTCACTATGATCCGGTGAATTTGCAGCTCGATTCAATTACATCGCTGAAGGACGGCTTCCAAGTCATCGATCGAAAGGAGACAGCGCCGGGACAAATCCGGATCATGGCTGCCAGCGTGGGCGCGAACGTGCCTGCCCAAGGCGATTTGCTTACATTCAAATTCACGGCCAAATCTGTTACTCAAACAACTTATTCGACGACAATTTCTGTAGACAATGTAGTGATTGCTAACGGACAGGGGAATGAGCTGCAAGTTAACGGAGCTTCTCGTGAACTACAAATTATTAAACCTGTAGATAAGTCTCTCTTGAATGCGTTGATCGCAAGCGCTCAGGCCAAGCACAATGCTGCAGTGGAAGGAAACGAAGATGGCCTGTATGCAATTGGGGCGAAAGCGCAATTGCAGTCGGTAATCGATACGGCCAGCGCGACAGCGAACGATCCGAATGCCGCTCAGCAGCAGGTGGACAGTGCGAAAGCTGTATTGGAAGCAGCAATTCAAGTGTTTGAAACCATGAGAATAACCGCAGATGTCAATGGACAAGGCGGTGTCACGATTGGAGACTTGGCTATCGTTGCTGGGGCTTACGGCAAACAACCAGATCAGGCGGGTTGGAATGCGAAGGCGGATGTCAATAAAGACGGGAAGATTGGCATTGAAGACCTTGCAATTGTAGCCAAAGCGATCTTGCAATAAAACAAACCTAAAAACTCTTCCTTGACGTAACTGTCAGAGAAGAGTTTTTAATTTCCTATAAACAAATTCAAAAAATCTAGATCATGATGAAAAGTATATTTTTTTTAAGAACTACGAAAGCCAATTATCAAAGGAAATGATGCTTTTTTCAGTATCCAAGATTTCGCTGATCTACTAATGTGAAATGCAATGCAATCAAAAGTACTTAAGCCTTTCAATCAGGGGGAGATGACGCTTATCGTGAATCTCTGAAGGTTTGGTTTTGATCGCAATCGCGTGGAAAATCGCAGTTTGATTAGAGGATGCAGACAGCACAAGCAGGTAGTAACCTTTGCGGTTGCTGTCTGTTTTGATATGAGTTCATTTTTATGGATATTTGTACGATATTTTCGGATTGTTCACCTAGTTTTAATTCAATAAGATAGATATATAATACATAATGATTACTTGGCTGAAAAGAAATGAAGAAGATGAATTTGAAGCCAAAACGGGGTTAAGTTCTTGATCCTTCCAATCATCAACCGGCTTGCTGCGCACTTCAAGGGCTGAAGTTCCTGCGCCAGCAGGATTAAAGCAGGTTACAGAATTCAAGAACAAGCAACTTTGAGTAAGCCAGAACTTCACCAAGAAGGGAACTAAATTTGCTATGGAGGCCTGTGACACATGTGTTACAGGCTTGTATAGCAAAGGAGGTTGCGGTAAAACGACTTTGCTGAGAATGATTGCGGGTTTAACTCGATTGAGGCTGGCGCAGCGCAGCCATTCTGTACCAGATCAGTCCCACCATTGAAGACGCATCCATCAGCTTGGGATGTTCCCCCGTGAAAACCTTCTTTAAGATTACGGCGGTCATGATGCTGCCGGGTGTGCTTGCTGGGGCGATCATGAATTGGATAAGTGTCATTAATGAATTAAGCGCGTCAATTATCCTTTATACCGGCAGCACCAAAACGTTGTCCGTTGCCATATATGCGGAGGTAATCAAAGCAAGTTACGGAATCACTGCAGCGATATCCAGTATCCTAACGATCACAACGATTATATCTTTATTGATTTTCATTAAATTGACAGGAAGTAAGTCTGTCAGTGTGTAACACCTTCTGACCCTTCAGGCGTCTTCCAGTCGGACGGACAGATGAAACCGCATTAGTTTGAGGAAGCTTGAACGAATTAATTCGAGGAGTAACACTGATGCAAAAAAAGAGTCAGAATATGTATCTACAAATAGCAACTGAAGTTGAGGGAATCATAAGACGCCGAAAAATAAAAGCACATGATCCCATCCCTTCTGAGGGGGAATTGGCAAAAATATATAATGTCAGTCGAATGACCGCCAAAATGGCACTTGATCATCTGGCCAATCAGGGAATCGTTTACCGTATGCCTCGAAGAGGTACATTTCTAAGCGACGTCACTAAAAATCAATTAACATCTAGTAGGATGAGAAGCAAAAGCATAGGAATGGTAGTATCCAATGTGGATTCTTATACGTCCCAAATCATATTCTCGATTGAATCAGAGGCAAGAGAGCATGATTTCAATCTCGTAATAAAAATAAGCAGAGGACTAGAAGATGAGGATTCCTGTCTTCGTCAGCTTGTTGACGAACAAATGAAGGGTATAATTTTATTTCCGCGAGCCCGCGATTATTGCAGTGAACAAGTTTTGAAGTTGAAGGCAGAGAAATACCCCACCGTCATTATTGATCGATATTTCCAAGATGCTCTTATGGATTGCATTTACTACGATTATTATCAAGGAACATATCAAATGGTACAACATTTGATTAATAAAGGACACAGGGAAATCGGCTTAATAACGAACATGATCACACCGATTAGCAGCAGTGAAGAGCAGCATCAGGGTTATTTTAAATCATTGGCTGACAATGGGATCCCGGTTAAAAGTCAATACATCCATATAATAAAAAAAATAAAAGATTGTAATAATTTTTCGGACGATGATCCGGACCTTGATCAATTTGTACGAGAAAATCTGGCTATAACTGCCATCATGTGCGGAAACGATTACTTGGCAGCCTCAGTTCTATATTCAGCCTTGAGGCAAAATATTGATGTTCCGGATCAACTATCGATTGTTGGCTTTGCAGATATTCAATTGGCTATGTTGCTCCCCGTTGCTCTTACAACAGTAAGGCAACCGACAGACGAGCTAGGTAAGGAAGCCATTAAGCTTCTTATTAAACGCATGAGCCCCAGCGATGACAAGCAGAATATTGTGAAAATCAATACACAAATAATTGAAAGAAATAGTGTTTTCGTGTGGGGTAGTGAACGAGTTCGTTGATGTTGCTTTTGGTAGTTATAGCAATCTTATTTTTACTGCCCCTCTTAATATGGCTACGAAGGTTCCAATGAATATGTCATTGAGCTAACGAATAACTATAGTTCAGGAGCTGCAATGAAGCAGCTCCTTTTGATTACTGTCATGCTGGAAGCAATGAAACTTCTATAACAAAAAATCCAAAAAGGAATAAAAAGCCGTCTTCCAAACTATTAATTGGGAGCCGGTTCTTTATTTGCATGAAATCAAAAGAGTATCGTCCAGCCTGGTTTCACTTGTTGCTTCGTATATGAGACTCCGGCGATTTTTAGGCCATTACGGTCGAGTAGAGTAATAATATCACCCTTGTCTCGGAAGAATGCAGGTTCAGTTATTGGGATAGACATAAACTGTCCGGATTCGATGATGCCATGAATCTTGTACTTTTGTTTAGCCTTGTTTACGATGCCCCAACCTGTCAAGTCTACGGCCCGATTCGAAGCATTCAGCAGTGTGACCGTTTCGCTGCTGCCGTCTTCAGTCAGCACGACGACCCCTGCGATTCGAATGTCGCCGCTTTCCACCTGAATCGGCGTTGCATCGGTATCAGGTACTGGTTCATTCGCGTGGCCAGTGATTACGTGTCCCGAATTATCGTCGGTGTGCCATGACTGGGACTGAAAAGCGAGGAATACGGCGATCCACCTTTCTTCAGACGGGAAGTGAATTAGCAGCCCCCCGTCCTGATAGACACCGTCGTCTTTCTTAAATGTGCCGCTGTTACCTTGATTCATATGAATATCGTGAATGCCGTTGCCGGGTTCGAATCCAAAAATTTTGTCCGCCTTGCCGTGTTCAGGACCCCATCTTTCACCGAATGCATACAGAACGGCATCATCTGTTTCCATCGCGCGTCTGATGTAGAAGTCAAGCTTCTCATTCAGATCGTTATCTCTTCCCGGTATGTTGAAGGCAAGCGGTAACATGTTGCGGCGATCGAACAGATTGCTACGAATATAATCTAGTGCTTGCCCGTCAGGCTTACTTGCCAGCGGCGAAAAACCAAATGGCATAGCAGACAATTCGACCGTCGTGACATGCTGAAAATGTTCAATCGTACAGTACAACAGCTCGGATGGGCTCAGCTGCGACTTGACATTGATCGCTATGCGGAAGTGTTCGTTATTTGCGCTAGCGTGCACCTGGTAATGCGGGTTCTCGTTTGTGCCGAGACGCCGATCGCGTACTTTGCATTTGAGCAATCCGTAGGGATGGATGGGCATAATGTTCCTCCTTTAATCCGGACTCGAATATGTCCGTTGTTCACTCAATTAACCTTTCCATGTAAGGGGAATAATTCCTCTTTGTATTCGTTGTAATTTTTTGTAAACCATGATACACATACAAAAAGTTGCACTTGATACAATAATGCAATGTGTTAGACATTGCTTATAATAACTGCGTTGCGCTAACGGATAACGTTAGTTGAATCAGCTGTCCACTTTCTTTTGTTTTCAGAAATATTTCAAAACTTATATTTGCCTTTATATTTTCAAAAAAAGCCAGCAAACCCTTGAGTTTACTGGCTGAGACATTGGAATCATGTATGTTCGGTTCCATGAACTTCTGTACTGCTTTCTGAAAAACATGGAGACTTGATTCTGAGTCTTTTTCTTTAGAAAGGAGTTGTTGAAGCTCAGCCCCTAAGATCAGATAAGACCGACGACTGGTCGCTTAACTTGAAAGGGGTTTTGACACCTGTCTCACAGACAGGGTGCTCCTTTACTGACAATGGTTTTTGTCGGGAATAGGGGCTGAAAAGAGATAGTAGCCCTTTCATTAGTAGGCTCTAAATCGAATCTTCACAAGATATAGATAGGCTGCTTAGGAATTGGGGGCAGTCAGGGGGAACGATGATATACCAATCCACCCTGAAACCGTTACCCGTCCAACTGAAGGTCAGCTATTAAGTGTAACTCTACAAGAACCAAGAGATACTTTTAAATATACAATAAAGTAATGACAAGTAATTCGAATAATACTAATACAAGAATCGCCTCATCACTAGGTCCATAAAATGGAGGACTAAAGCCAGGACCAAAACCAGGACCAAAACCAGGGCCAAAACCAGGGCCAAAACCAGGGCCAAAACCAGGGCCAAAACCAGGGCCAAAACCAGGGCCAAAACCAGGACCAAAACCAGGACCAAAACCAGGAGCAAAACTAGGACCAAAACCGGGCCCCAAAAAGGCACGATATCCATGTGGATTTGAAACTCTTAAATAAACATGTCCACTTGCACATTTTACAATAACACCTTCGTACGTATGACCGTCTAAGGTATGAACACGAACTAATCTATTCACATGCGTGCTGCAAATCTGATGTACACAATCTCGAACTGATTTTAATGTGGTTACTTCGTTAGGGTCGGCTTGATACAGAACTTGTTGTTGAGTTGCTGGATATTGAAAACTCATTAATAAGACCTCCGCAAATCATAATCAAAATCATTACTTTTCATCCTATGCACGTGCCTAGTCGAAGGTTCATTCTTGCTATTTCTTAATTACGTTCTCACCATAAAAGACGTGACTGCTCAGACTTTCAGCATGTCATCTCATATTGGACTGGGTGGATGAATATGAATTTTTATTTCCTGTGTTTTGATCTCATTACAGATAAAGATATAGGCTTATGCATCCACAGAAAGATTCCTGGAGATGAGTTCCTGTATATTAATCAACATAGTCCCTTACTACTAATGAAACAGTAAGTAAAATTGAAGGGATCTAGTTACCATCACGGCATTGAACTCCCTCTGTATGATTTGATTATCTCACGCAAGCTCGTCTATTCGCAGGATTTCAAACCTTTAGATTTCGATGATGAATGAAAGATAGC
>NZ_JAGGKV010000010.1 GCF_017874035.1 Paenibacillus aceris | reverse complement strand
CCCAACCAAGTGAAGATCAGCTTTGTAGCGAATTCCGAATACTTGATTGGGGCCCAGAAAACCTAAGCAAATCCTACCTTTACGCAAGTTTCGTAACTAGTTTTCAGGGAATAATAATTCCTGAGTATATATGTCTTGGAGAGATACCCAAGTGGCTATAAGGGGACCCTCTGCTAAGGGGTTAGACTGCGTAAGCGGTGCGAGGGTTCGAATCCCTCTCTCTCCGCCAGTTCCAAACATATATAATCTTTTTATGTGGCGGCGTAGCTCAGCTGGCTAGAGCGTACGGTTCATACCCGTGAGGTCGGGGGTTCGAGCCCCTCTGCCGCTACCATAAAACCAAATCAGATGGAGGCTTAGCTCAGCTGGGAGAGCATCTGCCTTACAAGCAGAGGGTCGGCGGTTCGATCCCGTCAGCCTCCACCATCTAATTCATATGCCGTTGTAGCTCAACTGGTAGAGCAACTGACTTGTAATCAGTAGGTTGGGGGTTCAAGTCCTCTCGACGGCACCATTTTTATGGTATAGCTTGAATTGTCATGGAGCCGTGGTGTAGAGGCCTAACATGCCTGCCTGTCACGCAGGAGACCGCGGGTTCGAATCCCGTCGGCTCCGCCATTCATGTTCTTCATTGGATGGGACAAACTATTGGAAGTAAATAAGGCTCGGTAGCTCAGTCGGTAGAGCAGAGGACTGAAAATCCTCGTGTCGGCGGTTCGATTCCGTCCCGAGCCATTGAGATGGTTGTGCTGCATCCAAGCAGTACGGTTATCTCGCATCTGGAGGCTTAGTGAAGTGGCTAAACACGGCAGACTGTAAATCTGCTCTCTCCGAGTTCGGTGGTTCGAATCCATCAGCCTCCATTTCCCTAAGAGCCATTAGCTCAGTTGGTAGAGCACCTGACTTTTAATCAGGGTGTCGTAGGTTCGAATCCTACATGGCTCACTTTTCTAAATAACACAGAAGACCATCAGGGTCTTTTTTTGTTTTGTCCGACTTTCTTGGAAGAGAGCCTAATTCCCACCTTTCATGGGACTTTCTTCAGAAATTATAAGTTCATCTTTGACATGGGTCATCAAATGGTACGGTGAAATAGAAAAAGCATCCTCAATTAGGGATGCTTTTTTTCTATTTCAATTTCTCAGCAATGGACTGCATTTTTTGAGTCATCGATGCGGCTTTATCACGGCGATCATCGATTTTAATGGAAGTAGAGACGCGCTGTGCACCATTCGTAAATGGGACTTCATGGACGGCACGTATGACTTCCAGAAGCCGATCTAAGGAGCCTTCTAGAATGGTACCCATGGGAGTCATTTCAAAGGTGATGTCCGTGTGTTTTTCCAGCTCTTTATGTAAATCAGCGACATAACCGCTAAGGCTGGTGGTTGCCGTCCCGATCGGGATAATGGTGAATTCAGCAATAGCCATGAATGTGAGGGTTCTCCTTTCATCTTTTAATCCCTAAGCGCTCGTTGCGCAGCAGTGTAGTAATCTAGCTATCACTCATTTTAGTTGAGTTAGCATAGGTTATGCAATCAATTCTAAAGAGAGGGAGTCTAGTTGCTTTCAAGTACTGGCAAGTTCAATGATGTAATCCGCAGTTCTTGCGGCAAGCGCCATGACGGTATTGGTCGGATTGCAGCCGCTTGAAGTTACGAAAAGGCTCGCGTCGCAGATAAATAAGTTTGGAATATCGTGACTTTGACCGTAGCTGTTAACGACGGAAGTGGCCGGATTATTTCCCATGCGGCATCCGCCCATGAAATGTTGTGTATCCTGAACAACGTATGCAACATCCCCACCGGCTGCCTTGAGGATCAGCTTCATATTATCCACGGCGTGATCAATCAGTTTGCGGTCATTATCTCCGTAATTGAAGGTAACCGAGGCCCGCGGCATGCCATTGGCATCTTTTTCGTCAGATAAGGATATATGATTGTCCCAGTGTGGAAGAACCTCCCCTACCATCGTTAGTCTTCCGTAGTGGTTGTAATCACGCATAACCTGCTTTAGCTCTGATCCCCAGACAGGCTCTTGCGACGAATTACTAATCCCACCCGCCATATCAATCGGTCTCGAGCCATGAGAGTGGATTGTATAGCCTCTAGCATAGCCACGCTTGGGATCGGTTTCATAGAAGTCCTGCGTGGATGCGAGCACGGGGGTGCCCTTGTACAAACGAACCTCCTGCTCAAATTTGGCATACACATCATTGCTGCTATGAGTCATGACTGCGCGGCCTACCCAGCCGCTGGAATTTGCTAAACCGTCTGGAAATTGCGAAGATGCGGAATGAAGCAGCAGCCGGGGTGTCTCTACAGCATGCGCGCATAAAATAACGGTTTTGGCACGTTGACGGTACTCTGTTCCTTGATGGACGAATAGCGCACCACTGACGTGTCCATTAGCATCGACTTCGATTTGCGTAACCATGCAATCAGGGAGAATTTCAGCTCCGGCTTTTACTGCTTTGGGAATATGTACAGTCAATGTGCTGAATTTAGCATTCGGCATACAGCCTTGAATGCAGAAACCACGATTGATGCAGGGAGGACGTCCCTCAAAGGGAGCAGACAGAATAGCTAACGGTGTAACCACAGATTGAATACCGAGCGCTCCACAGCCTTTTTGAAATAAATAAGCATTGGGACTTAAAGGGTCGCGTTCTGGATAGGGGTAAGGTCCCCGGAAGTTGCCCCACGGGAAATGTTTGGGCCCGGAAACGGCTATTTCTTTTTCGATACGGTTGTAGTAAGGTTCAAGATCTTTGTAGTGGATAGGCCAGTTCTCTCCAACGCCGTCGATAGATTTGGATTTGAAATCCGATTCGTGAAACCGTAGAAAGACACCTGTGAAGTTCTGCGTTCCCCCGCCTACCCCTCTGCCTGAATTAGAGTACCCCATGCCTAAAGGAACTGTCCCATCTACGAACCGAGTCTCCTCCCAGCCTAATTGCCGCATACTCAGTTCGTCACTGGCGAAATCCTTCTGCGGATCCCGCCAGGGACCGGCTTCTAATACAACGACACTTAGACCGGCTTCGCTCAACTCTTTGGCGAGCACTCCGCCTGCAGCGCCTGCTCCAACAATTAAGATATCAACGGCCTCCTTCTCATATCTCCTGTTCATGGCTTTCTCACGGCCTCCCAGGGGTCAAGTTGACCTGTCTCCGCACGAACATATCCACGAGGATACGCAGGGCCGCCAAAACCAATTTCCGACCATACCAATGGATGTGAATAATAGGCTTCAACACTGAGCTGAAGGAGTTTTTGAAATAGGGCCTTTTGCGGAATGCCGTCCCATTTCTCAGTCGAGGGGTAGGTGGCGCTGCTGATTTGGAGCATGATTTGACGCTGAGATAGTTCATCCAGTTGGAAGAAGGGTTTACTGCTCTCGATCCAGCCTGTCTCATCAATAGCTTTAAGACCTTGACGCAGCAGAATGCGAGCAGGGGGAACGTTGACCTTGCGTTGCCCTTCACCTTTGTCTTCAGAGAGAACCTCATCAATATGACACAGGATGTACTGAATAATATCGCCTCGATGATCATCCATAAGCAGTCCACACCAAGCTCGTAGTGTTTCAGCTTCAACATGTGTGAGGTATTGATACGTATTTTCGCGTATTAAGCGGGCATTCACGACGTTCCTTGTGTGTGCGTCCCATTCGTTTTGCTCATCCATGACGTTAAAAGTCGGATAATGGCTATGAGTTGTCATTGTCATTCAACCTCCGTAAATGGCAGTAAGACCAAATATACTAAGAAATGAAAATAGTAAAGGCTCAGCACTAGCGGTCCCTCCTATAGGGTTAGTCCCTTGTACAATTATTTCCAAAAAAGCGAAGTTTATGAGCAAGCTAATCATCGTCAATTTTGCTAATCTATCGTCAACGTAAAATTTGATGAAAGATTTGTTAGGTTTACCAAACATGTGTGGGATAGGAAACATTTTAGGAATGAAAGACTTTTCACTGCCATGGTAATCTTGTACTAGAATGATTGGACTTTTCCAAATCTACAAACAATTACGTACTGGAGGATATAAGATGATAAAGATTCTTGCAAAACGTACACTAGGGATTACGGCAGCGGTAACGATCGCCTTGTCAGCAACGACGGCTGTTTCCGCCTTTGCCGCTAATGATGATATGGACGCAGTATCCCTAGCGAAGAAAATGGTCGGTGTCGATTACTCCAAAAGTAATGAAACCCCGACAGCGGGATTCGATTCCTCCGGTCTGATCTATTACGTGTATCAAACCCTTAATTATTCTGTTCCAAGAACGCTTGCTGAGCAATTTAAAATGAAAAAAAAACAAATAACGGACATTGCCAAAGCTGAGCCAGGTGACGTCTTGTTCTTTGGTAGTGGCGAGAAGCCATCCTATGCCGGGATCTATGTCGGTCAAGGGAAAATGGTCATGGCCTCCCAGAGCAAAGACGAAGTCGTCACCCGCAATGTCAGCGATTATAAGAAGAGCTTCATAGGCGGGAAAAGCCTTCTCTCGGCGAAGGATCGTTTGAAAGCAGAGCTTATCCTGACCGCTCAAAAGTATTTGGGAACGCCGTATGTCTTCGGCGCGAAATATGGACAAACCAAAACGATGGATTGCTCGTCTTTTGTGAAAACCGTCTTTGCGGAATACGGGATCACGCTGCCGCGGATATCCCGTGACCAAGCTAAAGAAGGAAAGTATGTTAGCAAAAGTGATTTGCAAACCGGGGATCTAGTCTTCTTTACAACTGTGGATTCCGGTAAGAATATCGGGCATGTCGGGATTTATGTAGGGGACGGGAACATGATTCATACGTATGGCGAAGGCGGCGTAAAATTTACGTCCATGAACAAAGAATGGTGGAAGGATCATTACGTAACTGCACGTCGGGTGTTAGGCTAAAATAAAGTAATGGAAGATAGAGAACCCTTGAGCAGCTTAGGTGCTGGAGGGTTCTTTCCCATTAGATAGGGGAGATATGGTACAATAGAGAGATAGAGATAGAAAGTTAGGAGAGAGGCAGATGGATTGGGAGCGCATAAAAGAACGATTGGAAGCGGTTTTACAGACACCTATGCACATCAGTTTGATATCTGAAACAGATTGGACGCACTTGTCAGAAGAACAAGCTGAACAACCGGTGAGCTTTTGCCGAAGTATTGAGCGTGGTCAAGACGTTTTGTTTTATTTAGCTAAGGAACACAAGGATATACGGGTTCTGCAGGTTACGGGAGCAAAGCTGACGGCATCTGAGCGCAAACTCATAGAGATGTCTGTCGAGTCCAAGCAAGTACAAGAGAAAAAGCAGTGGGGCGCTTTCCTGTCTGAGGATGAAAGAAAAGCATACCAGTTAAGGGATTGGCTGCTGGAGCAGATGGAACGCGGTTCAACCTATGCGGAGCTTCCGGATGCACTTGCTTCACAATCCTCTCTATATTCAACGAAGATTCCTCTGCTCCTATACGGGGATTACTCCCAAAATCAAAGCGTATCGTACGCTGATCTGAAGAAGCTGCTGGAGTCCTTCTTTGAATCGGAGATCATTCTGATTCCTTTGATGGATAAAGAATGGCTGATTCTAGCGCCGGAGGGCTTGCTAACGAGCGGCAGCGAGGAACGCGAGGGCGACGAAGAAGAAAGTGTTGAACAAATTCTTGATGCCCTAGGTTCAGGTCTGTATGAAATGCTAGCCAATGAATGGGTAGGAGAATGCCATCTTGCGATTGATTATCCGGTGAAACCCGCGAAGTCGCTGTTTGCCACCATTCTCAAACTAAGAGAAACCATCATGTTGGGCCGTTCTTTTCATGTTGGGAGTTTCATACATCTTCGCTGGGAGCTTCGTTTGGAAAAGCTGCTGCATCTCATCGAGGAAGAGGAGAAGGCTGAGTTCCTGGAACAGGTGCTGCGCGGCACCGACCATGCGCTTGATGCGGAGACGGTAACGACGCTGGAACACTTTTTCACCTTGGACTGCAATGTAAGCGAAACGGCGAAGAAACTGTATATTCATAGAAACACGCTATTATATCGGTTGGACAAGTTCAAAAACGAGACTGGATTGGATGTCCGAACGTTCAATCACGCTGTATTAGTGAGACTTGCTCTATTATTGTACAAAGTAACGAAAAGAAAGTGATTTTTTTGTAGGTATTGTGCATAGTCAGTCCGGCATTCGTGGGGTAAGATGAGTATAGTCAAAAGTTGATGAACAAGTAGTGTACATCGATAAACCGTAGGGGGAATGAACTCATGGCAGGCGTACGTTTAAATCATATCGTTAAAAAATATTCTGGTGCAGAAGAATCCACAGTTAAGGATTTCCATCTTGAAATTGAAGATAAAGAGTTCGTTGTATTGGTTGGAGCATCCGGTTGCGGAAAATCCACAACTCTTCGTATGATCGCAGGATTAGAGGAAATCACTGAAGGTGAACTTTACATCGGAGACCGCCTTGTAAATGATGTTGCTCCTAAAGATCGTGATATCGCGATGGTTTTCCAATCCTATGCCCTTTATCCGCATATGACTGTTTATCAAAACATGGCATTCGGTTTGAAACTTCGTAAATTCAAAAAAGCAGATATCGATGCTCGCGTTCGCGAAGCAGCGAAAATCTTGGATATCGTTCACTTGCTGGACCGCAAACCAAAAGCTCTTTCCGGTGGTCAACGTCAACGTGTTGCCTTGGGTCGTGCGATTGTTCGTGAACCACAAGTATTCTTAATGGATGAGCCGCTTTCCAACTTGGATGCGAAACTTCGCGTACAAATGCGTGCGGAAATCACTAAATTGACAAAACGTCTTGGTGTTACGACAATCTACGTAACGCATGACCAAATCGAAGCAATGACAATGGGCGATCGCATCGTTGTTATGGATAAAGGTATTATTCAACAAGCAGCTACACCTGAAGAAATCTACAACTTCCCAGTGAACATCTTCGTTGCGGGCTTCATCGGATCCCCATCCATGAATTTCATGACAGGTTCATTGAAACAAGAAGGCGGCGGTATTTTCTTCAAAGCAGGTTCTGTTAACGTTGAAGTTCCAGCTGGTAAAGCGCAAGTACTGAAAGATAAAGGCTACGTTGGTAAAGAAGTGATTCTGGGTGTTCGTCCAGAAGACATCCACGAAGAGCCGGTATTCTTGGAAGCATCCCCGAACACAGTATTCAACGTAAACGTTGAGTTGACTGAGAACTTGGGTCATGAAATGTACTTGTACCTGAACGGTATTGGTTCCAACACAGTTATCGCTCGTGTAGACGGCCGTTCCGGAATCAAAGAAGGCACAAACGTGAAATTGGCTTTGGATATGAACAAAGTTCATTTCTTCGATAAAGAATCCACATTGTCCATCTTAGCGAAATAAGTTGGAACAGAAAGGCCAGCCGTTATCGGCTGGCTTTTTTTTCTGTTGATGCGATGTTAGAGTTTGCAAACACTTTAGTTGATTTCGATATCGTATTCCATTACGATGAAACTATTGGATAGAAATGAGTATGAGCAGATGAAGCAGGTTTTGCACAGGCAAAATGCAGAGGAGATAGGACGATGGCCAAAAAGGTGAAGGTTTCCGAATTAGTGGAACAACTCCATATGGAGGTTCTTGCAGGTGAATCTGGACTTAAACGTGCGATAACAACCGGAGATCTGTACCGACCGGGTCTCGAGATGGCGGGATATTTCAATTATCATCCGAGAGAACGTATTCAAATGCTTGGAAAAACAGAAATCACCTTCATGGAGATGTTAACGACAGGTGTTCGTAGAAACCGGGTAGAGCAGCTATGTGCTCCAGAGGAAACGCCTTGCATTATTGTGACTCGAGGATTGGATATTCCGAGCGAGCTGTTGGAAGAAGCGACAAAGCGTGATCTCCCCGTGCTTCGCAGCCAAATGTCGACGACTATTTTTGCGAGCCGTTTAACCGGGTTCTTGGAGAATAAATTAGCACCAAGCACAACGATTCATGGTGTACTCGTCGATGTTTATGGAATCGGTATGCTGATTACTGGCAGCAGCGGCATCGGGAAAAGCGAGACAGCGCTTGAACTTGTAAAAAGAGGGCATCGCCTAATTGCTGATGATGCGGTTGAGATTCGCCAAAACGGCGATAAAGTGCTGACAGGGAATGCGCCGGAGCTGATCCGCCATTTGCTTGAGATCCGCGGCGTCGGTATCATTAATGTGATGACTTTATTCGGCGCCGGGGCCGTTCGCAATGTGAAGAAAATTTCTGTCGTAGTGAAATTGGAAAATTGGCAGCAGGACAAGCAGTATGATCGTCTAGGCTTAGATGAGGAGCTTACGCGCATCATCGACACGGATCTGCCACTTGTTACGATTCCGGTACGACCAGGACGAAACTTAGCGGTTATCGTAGAAGTGGCTGCGATGAACTATCGCTTGAAACGCATGGGCTATAACGCGGCGCTTCAATTTACGAATAAGCTGACTGAATCGCTGAGCGAGGATTATGAAGACTTTGATTGAGAACTTGATATAGAGGCAGCTTACATCTGAAGGAGTGAAACTATGTTAGAAAGTGTTGCATTTTCCCTTGGACCGATACACGTCCGGTGGTATGGCATTATTTTAGGTACGGCAGCATTGGTCGGGTTATTACTGGCGATTCAAGAAGGGAAACGGTTCAAGATTATTCCTGACTTTTTCATGGATTTATTGTTGATCGGCGTGCCTTCTGCGATTATTGGGGCAAGACTATACTATGTAGCCTTCCAGTGGTCTGATTATAAGAATAATTTGGCTGAAATTTTCATGATCTGGCATGGCGGGATCGCTATTTATGGTGCTTTGATCGGGGCCATTATCGGCGTGTTCTTCTATGTAAGAGCCAAAGGCTATAATTTCTTGCGGATTGCGGATATTTGCGCGCCTGGTTTAATCGTAGGTCAAGCCATTGGCCGTTGGGGCAACTTCATGAATCAGGAGGCGCACGGAGGCCCTGTTTCGGAGTCTTTCTTGCGCAATACCTTACATTTGCCCAATTTCATCGTAGATCAAATGAATATTCAAGGAACGTTTTATCATCCGGCGTTCCTGTATGAGTCCCTATGGAATGTTGTAGGTTTGTGTGTACTCCTATGGCTTCGCCGCAGACCTTTTCTGCGGGCTGGAGAGCTGTTCTTCAGCTACTTCATCTGGTATTCCATCGGCCGTTTCTTCATTGAGGGGATCCGTACGGATAGTCTGGACTTCACAGGGCCTACATGGCTGGCTTCTCTGATGAATGCACTTTGGTCCCCGATGACCGTAGTATTTGAGCCGGGCGTTATGACATATGGCGGTAACATTAGATTCTCACAGCTGTTAGCGCTTCTGCTTGTGATCAGCATGGCGATCGTCATTATCGTAAGACGGAAAAAAGGGTACGCCAATGTTCGTTACGCGGATCCCATTGTTTCCTCAAAAAAGCTAGAGAGAAACAGAGTAGTGAAAGATCAAGAGCAACAGGATAAAGGAGCAGATTATGATTCAAACCGTACTGTTTGACCTGGATGGCACGATTGTTGATACCAATGAGTTGATTGTGCAATCCTTTTTGCATAGCTTGGAAGGCGAAACGCCTGAGCCAGTAAGCCGGGAGCTAATCATTCCGAATATGGGACGTCCGCTTGTGGAGCAAATGGAGTTTTTTACAGGCAGAAAAGAAGTCGAAGAATTGATTAAAAAATATCGAACATTTAACTTATCGAAGCATGATGAGCTGGTGAAAGAGTTCCCGAATGTCCGGGTCGTCATGAAAAAATTACACGAAAACGGCATTAAAATCGGCATCGTGACCAGCAAAATCAGACAAACGACGTTAATGGGCCTGAAGCTGTGCGGACTAGACCAATACGTAAACATAATCGTTACCGTTGAAGATGTTAAGGAAGCGAAGCCCCACCCGGAAGGGATATTAGCTGCACTTAAAGAATTAGGCGGTACGCCGGATCAAGCCGTGATGGTGGGAGACAGCCATTATGACATTGAGGCCGCGAAAAATGCCGGTGTGATCTCGGTCGGTGTCACATGGTCATGGAAAGGGCGTTCTTACCTGGAGGAGTACAAGCCAGATCATCTGATTGACGATATGTTTGATCTGCTGCCTATCGTGGGTCTCACGTCGGATGTGGATGCCCGTTGAGAAAAACGGACAGGTACCCGGTAGAGGGGCCTAACGCTCTATGGCAAATCTATCATACCGTCAGCAAATGGAAGGCGATCCGCAATTTCGTTTTCATCCAGATTACGCGGTACTCGCCTTCGCTGCGGATGAAAAACTGGATCTACCGGCATATCCTCGGGATGAAGGTGGGAGAGCATACCGCTTTTGCCTTGATGGTGATGGTGGATGTGTTTTTTCCAGAGAAGATACATATTGGCAATAATACGATTATCGGGTATAACACGACGATATTGGCTCATGAATATTTGACCAAGGAGTATAGGCTTGGGGACGTTCATATCGGGTCACATGTGATGGTCGGGGCAAACACGACAATTCTTCCTGGTGTAACGATTGGAGACTACGCCATTATTGGCGCGGGTTCGGTGGTGCACAAGGATGTGGCGCCGCATAGCTTCGTCGCAGGAAATCCGTTGCAAACGATACGTGAAACACATAATGAGAAATAAGAGTTGTGCGCGAATGAGCTGTGCAGCTCTTTTTCTTTGTGTAGGGAAAGACCTGTAAATGTTGGGGAATAGGGAAAGAGGCAATTGACGGTCCTAAGGTTACGTGATAAAATAGCCGTACATTCTTTATTTTGGTAGTATGGTAGCACGTTAACGTGCTAAAGTGATTATGAAGAGAGAAAACAGAACTGAATTCCTAGATGTTGAGGTGAGACGTGGTGTCAAAGCCAAAAGTATTTGAAAAGCCGTTAGGGGTCAAGGATTATTTGCCCGATGCGGTTACGAAACTGCGCAATATAGAATACCGTGTACTGGCTTGTATGGAACGCTGGGGATACAACCAGATCCTTACGCCAACACTTGAATATTACGATACCGTTGGGGTGGCAAGCTCCACAGAAGATAAGAAGCTTTTTAAATTGCTTGACCGTAAGGGGAAGACATTGGTTTTGCGGTCTGAATTGACAGCACCGATTGCGCGTGTAGCTTCCTCTTTATTGAAAGAACATAAGTTCCCACTTCGCTTATCTTACCATTCGAACGTATTTCGCGCGATTGAAGAGGAAGCTGGACGGGACTCGGAATTTTTCCAAACAGGCGTTGAGCTCATCGGAGATGCTTCATCAGAAGCTGACGCAGAGGTTGTAGCCTTAGCCATTGCTTCCCTGCAAGCGGCTGGTGTGGGCACATTCAAGATTGCGCTCGGCCACGTTGGTTTCCTGAACGGACTGTTCCAGGAAACGCTGGAAGGACGCAGTGATGCTCAGTTGAGCCTTAAGGAGCATTTGCTCGGTCGTGATTATGTCGGTTACCGTGAAGCGATTAAATCATTGGCGCTGACACCAGAAGTAGAGCGAGAGCTTATTGGAGTGCTAAGACTTAGAGGCGGAGACGAAATCTGCGAGCAAGCTCGGATGGTGTCTCAGCACCCTATCGCGCAGGATGCAATTCGACATCTATGCGAAGTGTGGGATGTGCTGCAGGCCTACGGGGTAAGTGAGCATGTAGTCATTGATTTAACCATGATTGGAGATTTCTCCTACTATACAGGTATGACGTTTGAAGGTTATGCGGCTGATTTGGGCTTCCCTGTATGCAGCGGCGGCAGATACGACAATCTGTTAAGCCAGTTTGGGCGTCCTGCGCCGGCAACGGGTTTTGCTCTGAAGACTAACCGTATTCTTGAGGTGACTGGCGGGGAAGCTGTAACGTCTCCTAGACGCGTGCTGATTGCATACGATACGGAGCATCGTGAAGAAGCGCTCCAACTGGCGAAAGCTAAGCGGGGCAGCGAGGAAACGGCTGTTGTCATCACGCAGTTGATTAGCGAGCCAGAGGCTTGGTCGGAAACTAGGTTGACAAAGGCTGACGGTTCATATGAGGTGCGCGGCACAGTGTATCAGGAAGTTATCACACTGTTGGCACAATAAGGCAAACACAATGCAGGGAGGGGAGCGCAGTCCATGTGCTTGTTCCTCCCGGCGATCGGAAGGTAGGTTGGAACAGTGGAAGACATTCTTAAAGTAGCGATGCCGAAAGGCCGTATCTATAAACAGGCAGCGAAGCTTTTTCATAAAGCGGGGCTGCCGATTCCGGAAGACTTGGAAGAAGGACGCCGATTAATTATCCCGGTGCCTGAAGCGCGAATGGAATTCATCCTGGCTAAACCCGTGGATGTCCCTACGTATGTCGAATACGGCGTAGCGGATATCGGAGTTGTCGGCAAGGATGTGCTGATGGAGGAAAACCGTAACGTTTACGAGCTGCTGGATCTGGGCATTGCACGCTGCCGGATGTCGGTAATCGGGCTGCCGGATTGGAAACAAGTGATTAATCCTCGGGTAGCGACGAAGTATCCGAACGTGGCGTCACAATATTTCCGCGAACAAGGGCAGCAAGTGGAAGTCATTAAGCTGAACGGCTCCATCGAGCTGGCACCGCTTATCGGTCTTGCTGACCGGATCGTAGATATGGTTGAAACGGGTCAAACGCTTAAGGAAAACGGACTTGTGGAGCAAGAGGAGATCTTTCAAATTACGAGCCGTTTAATTGCGAACCGTGTTAGCTACCGCATGAAGAACGAGTCTATTCAACGGTTGTGTGATATGCTGCAGGCGGTGCTTCCTGCGCTTACGAAGATCTAGATAGAGAGGAAGATGGATATGCGGATACTACCCGCCTCGGAATTTGAATTGAAACGCGAGGTCGAATACGGCTCACCCGAGCAAAATGAGACCGTTCGCCGCATCATCGATGAGGTGCGGCAGGACGGCGATGCCGCGCTGCGGCGCATGGCGCGGGAGTTCGACCGCGTAGAAGTCGCCGAGCTTCGCGTCAGCGACGAAGAGATCCAGGCGGCGTATGCCCAGGTCGACGCCGGGTTTCTGGCGGCTTTGCGGCAAGCCGCCGCGAACATTCGTGCGTTTCATGAGAAGCAGAAACGCACGTCATGGATGGACCTGCAGCCGGACGGCAGCCTGCTGGGCCAAATCATCCGACCGCTGAAGCGGGTCGGATTGTACGTACCCGGAGGGAAGGCGGCGTATCCGTCCTCCGTGCTCATGAACGCCATCCCCGCGATCGTGGCGGGGGTGCCGGAGATTGCGATGGTGACGCCTCCGGCCACCGCAGGGGAAGAGGGCATCAACCCGCATATCCTCGTGGCGGCAGCCGAAGCGGGTGTGAAAGAGATCTACCGCGCAGGCGGGGCGCAGGCGGTAGCCGCACTGGCCTACGGCACGGAATCGATCCAGCCGGTCGATAAAATCGTCGGCCCCGGCAACATCTACGTCGCGCTGGCGAAGCGCTTCGTGTTCGGCGTCGTCGATATCGACATGATTGCCGGGCCGACGGACATCGTGGTGCTGGCGGATGAACACGCCGATCCTGAGTACGTGGCGGCTGATTTGCTGGCGCAAGCCGAGCATGATGAGATGTCACCCGCAATTCTAGTGACAACGTCGCAGGAGCTAGCCGAATCGGTTCGGCTCGAACTATGGCGGCAGCTCGACGTGCTGCCGAAGAAAGCCATCGCTGCAGTGTCCACAGCGACCAAAGGCGCCATTCTCCTCGTGGATAGCTTGGACGAGGGCGTTGACGTGGTCAACCGCTTGGCGCCGGAGCATTGCGAGCTGTTGGTGCAGGAACCTTTCAATCTGCTTCCGCGCATTGAAAATGCAGGGGCTATTTTCCTTGGCGCATACAGCACGGAGCCTGTCGGCGATTATTTTGCCGGCCCTAACCATGTGCTGCCGACAAACGGGACGGCCCGGTTTTCATCGCCGCTGAATGTGGACGATTTTCTGAAAAAATCAAGCGTCATTCATTATAGCAAGGAAGCGCTCCTTGCAAACGGAGATATGATTATGACCTTGGCCCGGAATGAAGGGTTGGAAGGTCACGCGAGAGCAGTGGAAGTACGACTGAAGAAGGAAGGGAAGTTGAAATAAATGGCTGAACAAGATAAGGTTGCTCGCTCGGCGAGTGTAGCCCGCAAAACGAATGAAACGGACATTAAGCTTTCGTTCCAAGTGGACGGAACAGGAATATCTGAAATTGGAACGGATGTTCCTTTTTTGAATCATATGTTGGATTTGTTCACGAAGCACGGTCACTTCGATTTGAAAGTTGACGCCAAAGGCGATATTGAAATTGATGATCATCACACCGTCGAGGACATCGGGATCTGCTTAGGACAGACGCTTCGCGAGGCGCTCGGTGACAAAAGAGGCATTAAACGCTACGCAAGCGTGTTTGTCCCTATGGATGAGGCACTTGCACAGGTCGTTATTGATATCAGCAACCGCCCCCACTTTGAATATCGTGCGCAATATCCAACTGCCAACGTAGGCAGCTTTGAGACGCAGCTTGTACACGAGTTTCTATGGAAGCTGGCACTGGAAGCACGCATCACGCTTCATGTGATCGTGCATTACGGCCAGAATACTCACCACATGATTGAAGCGGTGTTTAAAGCGTTAGGCCGTGCAATAGACGAAGCGACATCGATTGATCCTCGCGTGCAGGGGGTTCCTTCGACGAAGGGAGTGCTGTAGGAATGATCGCGATTATTGATTATGGCATGGGGAATTTACATAGCGTCAGCAAAGCCGTTGAGCGGCTTGGCTATGAAGCTGTGGTCACCGGCGATGCGGAGCAGATTCTTGCCGCTGAAGGGGCGATCCTTCCAGGGGTAGGAGCATTCGGCGATGCTATGGAGCAGCTGCGCGAGTCAGGGCTGAACGATGTCGTGCTGCGTTACGCGGAGTCTGGTAAGCCGCTGCTCGGCATTTGCCTTGGCATGCAGCTGCTGTTTGCAAGCAGCGAGGAGCATGGGAATCATGAAGGGTTAGGCCTTCTGCCCGGCTCGGTGGTACGTTTTCGCGGAGACTACAAAGTGCCGCATATGGGTTGGAACAAGCTGAGTTACAAGCAGAGCGAGAGTCCGATCTTCGCAGGGATAGAGGAGGGGCATGTGTATTTCGTGCACTCCTATCATGCGAAGCCGGAGCGTGAAAGCGACCTGCTTGCGGTAACGGACTATTATCAGCCCGTGACGGCGATTGTCGGCAGAGACAACGTATACGGCATGCAGTTTCACCCCGAGAAGAGCGGCGATATCGGCATGCAGCTGTTGAAAAACTTTCTGGCTCTTTGCAAGTAGGCCTATTAAAGCGGAAATTGCTCTCTTTTTATAGAAATTAGATTTCATGCCTAGGCTCTTATGTTAAGAAGGAGGTGCCATCATGTTAGCCAAAAGAATTATTCCTTGCCTTGACGTCAAGGATGGTCGGGTGGTCAAGGGCGTTAATTTCGTGAATTTACGCGATGCTGGCGATCCCGTGGAGTTAGCGGCGATTTATGATAAAGAAGGCGCGGATGAACTCGTGTTTCTGGATATTTCGGCGTCCGTTGAAGGACGCGCCACAATGGTGGAGGTTGTCCGTCAAACGGCAGGGGAGATCACGATTCCTTTCACTGTAGGCGGAGGCATCTCCAGCGTGGACGACATGAAGCGCCTGCTGCGTGCCGGAGCGGATAAGATCGGTATCAACACGGCAGCGGTTCGCAATCCCCAGCTTGTATCCGACGGAGCGCGCAAGTTCGGCTCCCAGTGTATCGTTGTAGCCATTGACGCGAAATATAACGCGGAGTGGGGCGAGTGGGAAGTGTTCACGCATGGCGGACGTAATGCTACGGGCATTAAGACGCTGGAGTGGGCGAAGCGGATGGAAGAGCTTGGCGCAGGCGAAATCCTGCTGACGAGCATGGATGCGGACGGAACAAAGGACGGGTTTGACTTGAAGCTTACGCGCGCTGTTTCCGAGCTGCTCACGATTCCAGTGATTGCTTCCGGTGGAGCGGGCAAAACGGAGCATTTCTACGATGTATTTACCGAAGGCAAGGCCGATGCAGGGCTGGCGGCTACGATTTTTCACTATAAAGAGCTTTCTATTCAAGGGGTCAAAGCTGACCTGAAAGGTAAAGGGGTTGAAATCCGATGACATTTTCAGTGGAACAAATTAAATATGACGCACACGGGCTCGTTCCCGCCATTGTGCAGGATGCCGTCAGCAAAGAGGTACTTATGATGGCTTATATGAATAGCGAATCTTTGCAGCGCACAATACAGACTGGCGCTACTTGGTTCTGGAGCCGTTCCCGCGAGGAACTGTGGAATAAAGGAGCAACTTCCGGCCATACGCAAAAGGTTAAAGCACTTCGCTACGACTGTGATGCGGATACGCTGCTTGTTCTTGTAGAACAAGTGGGACCTGCTTGCCACAATGGCACCTACACATGCTTCACGGAGAACATTCCGGTTGAAGGGGCAGCGCAAGAAGGAACGGAGCCTGCGGTCTCCGGTGATCGTTTTGCTATCCTTGGCGAGTTGGAAGCCGTCATCGCATCACGTGATGCGGAGCGTCCCGAAGGCGCGTATACGACTTACCTTTTCGAAAAAGGCGTCGATAAGATTCTCAAAAAAGTAGGCGAAGAAACAGCGGAAGTGATCATCGCAGCCAAAAATAAAGATAACGACGAGCTTCGCTATGAAGCGAGTGATCTCATTTTTCACTTAATGGTCCTTTTGCGTAATAATAAATTGCCATTGGATGATATTATGAAAGAGCTTGCGAACCGACATGTCAAAAAATAAATAAAACGACCTGGAGTGAATTCACGATGTTGATTGATTATCATACACATCATGTGCGCTGCGGTCACGCCTCCGGGGAACTGGAGGAATACGTCAAACGCGGCATTGAGATCGGGCTCACCCAATTAGGGCTGTCTGATCATATGCCGCTTTTGCATGTGGATCCGCAAACGTATTGGCCAGAGATGGCCATGCCGATGGAAGAACTGCCCCGCTATGTCGAAGAGTGTCTGCATCTGAAAGAAAAGTACAAGGATCAGATCGATATCCGCGTTGGTCTGGAAGGGGATTACATCGAAGGCTATGAGACGGAGATTGAGGCCATTATTAAGGCGTATCCGTGGGATTATGTCATTGGTTCCGTCCATTTTTTGGGAGAATGGGATATCTCTGATTTTCGCCAGCTCGCAGGTTGGGAAGGTAAGGATATTTATGAGGTTTATATCCAATACTACGAGGCAGTGAAGAAAGCAGTCCGCACCGGACTGTATGATTATATCGGTCATATCGATATGATCAAGCGATTTGGCTACGTTCCTGACCGCGATACGTGGGAGTTGGAGAAAGCTGCGTTGGATACCGTGAAGGAGTGCGGTGTTGCTATCGAACTGAATGCTTCCGGGCTGCGTCATCCGTGCAAAGAAATGTTTCCAAGCCGCCGCATGCTGGAATATTGCCATAAGGTGGGAATTCCCGTAACGCTTGGGTCGGATGCCCATCAGCCGGAAAGGTTGGCTCAATATTTGGAAGAAGCAAGATCTCTGCTCAAAATGATTGGATTTAACGAAATAGCCACATTTCATGCACGAAATCGACATCTTGTGACTTTTTAAATTCGACAACTATCATGTATAATGAGTAAGGCGTGAACAATCTATTTAATGAACCTTCGGAGGTAACCATTAACCATGCATAGCGACAATGTTAAAATTTTTTCCGGATCTTCGAATCCGAAGCTTGCGGAACGTATTTGTAAAGAGCTCGGCCAGCCGCTTGGACAAATCAAATTATCCCGTTTTAAAAGCGGAGAAATCTACTGTCTCTACGAAGAAACGATTCGTAACTGTGACGTATTCCTGGTACAAACATTCTCCCATCCGATTAATGAACATATGATGGAACTCTTGGTCATGATGGATGCGGCAAAAAGAGCTTCTGCAAAAACGATCAACCTTGTCATCCCTTACTATGGTTACTCTCGTCAAGAACGCAAAGCTGCTCCGCGTGAGCCGATTTCTGCTAAATTAGTCGCTGACTTGTTCAGTGCGGCAGGGGCAAACCGTGTTGTTACGATTGACCTGCATGCACCGGCCATTCAAGGCTTCTTCAATATTCCGGTTGATCACCTGACGGCTCTTGACGTCATCAGTGATTGTATCAAAAAGAAAAATCTGTCTAACCCAATCATCGTATCGCCGGATGCAGGCCGTGCGACAACGGCTGAGAAAATGGCCAACATCCTGGATGCGCCATTTGCGATGATGATCAAAAAGCGTCCGGAGCACAATGAGTCGGTGATTACTCACGTCATTGGTGATGTAGTAGGCCGTACGCCGATTATTATCGAGGATCTGATCGATACGGGAACGACAATTGTTAACGTAGTGGAAAGCCTGAAAGAAAGAGGAGCGCATGATGTTTACATTTGTGCAACGCATCCTGTTTTCTCGGGGCCTGCACTGCAGCGTTTGGATCACCCGAACATTAAGGAAGTTATCATTACGGACTCCATCGCGATTCCGGAAGGTCATTCCGATAAGTTCAATGTGCTTTCCGTAGCTCCATTGTTATCGGATGCAATCCGTATTATTAATGATGGCGGCTCCTTGTCTTCCCTGTTTAAATACGGCGGCGTTTAAGGCCGATTATTCAGACCAGATCTTACCTTCGGATAATGTTTTTGGCTTCCAAGCGATCTATGGTATAATTTGAGTGTAATCAAATTGCCGGAGGTGTCTTGCTATGGAAAAGATTAAGCGTGTGTCCGAAGTGCCAAAACCTAAAGTAATCTCAATAAATATGGATGCCGCGTTCTTTTTCGAGAGAGCGGTTCAATCTTTGGATCGGTTTCATTATGATAAGGCATTGAAATATTTCCGGCGGGCTGCCGAGTATGAGCAGGATAACCCTGTGAATCACTGCAACCTCGCGGGAGTTCTCTCCGAAATGGGCAATTATGACGAGTCGAACCAAATTTTGCAGCATATCCTTGATGCGATCGATCCCGAGATGACGGAATGTCATTTTTATATGGCAAACAACTACGCCAATATGGAAAATTTCGAGCAGGCAGAACAATCATTGGTTCGGTATTTGGAGACTGACCCTACAGGGCAGTTCATGGATGAATCCGAAGAAATGATGGAAATGCTGAGCTACGAGCTTGAACGGCCCGCCCCTCTCACTAGCATTAAGAGTCGAGAAGGGCTCTTCGAGCATGATAAAGCCCGCGCCCTTCTAGAGGAAGGGAAATTCGCCGAAGCTGTGCGGCAGCTGGAAAAGCTGGTGAAGAACCAGCCTGAATTCACTGCAGCGCGGAACAATTTGGCCCTTGCTTATTATTATATGGGTCAATTTGAAAAGGCGATGGAAACGATTCGTGCGGTGCTCGAAATTGATGCTGGAAATTTGCATGCGCTGTGTAATATGGCCATTTTCCATCAGCATTTCGGTAATAAGAAAGAGCTGGCCGAGCTAACGGAGCTCTTGTGCAAAACGTATCCGTTTCAGCAGGATCATGTATTCAAGCTTGCCACAACGATGGGGATTCTTTCTCAACACGAGAAGGCCTATAATCTGTTCAAGCGTCTGCTGAAAGCAGGAGACGGTACGTCGGACCCTTGCTTGTATCATTATGCAGCTGTAGCCGCTTGTCATATTGGTCGATTCGAGGAAGCCTTCCGGTATTGGAAGCAAACGCAGAAGCTGGATCCCGGCGCTGAAATCTCCAAGTTTTACTTGGAGCAGCTGCGTACGCGGGAGAAGTCGGAAAGCCCATTAACTTGGAGCTATCATTACCATTTGCCCTTTGAAGAGCAGTTCCGTGTGCTGGAGAAATCCACGCAGGGCATACCCGACCAATTGAAGAAAGACCCGCTCGTGCGGTCATCCTTCTTCTGGGCATTGCGCCACGGTGATATCGAAACCAAGCTGCAGGTCATTCAGGCTTTCGGTCTGATTGCCGACGGTGAAGTGAGAGATGCTTTGCAGGACTTCATTCTGGATCGTCACGAAGATGACTATTTGAAGAAAGTAGCCATTTTTGTGCTTCGCAGCATGGGGATCCGCGAATCCATTCCTGCGTTTCTTGAGAATGAAGAGATTATGGTTGAGGCTTCTCCCTACTCGCCTCATCTGCCTGTTTGGGATGTCAAATGGCAGAGTGTAATGGAAACAGCGCTTTCTCATATGCATAAGCGCTATGATATGGTGCAACAGTATGATTTAGAAATACTGTGGGTTGAATTTCTGACGAAGATGTACCCGTCGGTGCCGAAAATTCAGAAATCTGAAGGCTGGGCAGCCGCGTTAGAATACTTGATCGCCAAAATGCATCGCCGCGCTATTTCGTATCAGGAGGTCTCGACGCGCTATGGCGTGACTGTCTCTACGGTCAGTCGCAACGTGAAACTGATCGATGATACTTGCGGCTTGCGTGAGAAGATGGAAGCCATTTTCGACAAATTTACGAGCATTTGATAGCTGGGGTTTTGCCGTGTCGCAAGACCCGGCTTTCATACATAAATGTAGGCTAACTAAAGATAGCTTTCCGAGTGGAGAGCGCCTAGGAGGGAAACCAATTGTACAAATCAGTCGTCGTAGGAACAGGACCATCCGGTCTAACAGCAGCCATTTATCTAGCTCGTGCTAACCTGAGCCCGCTCGTCATCGAGGGACCGGAGCCGGGGGGTCAATTGACCACTACCACCGAAGTAGAGAATTTCCCGGGTTTCCCTGAAGGTATCATGGGTCCTGAGTTGATGGAAAATATGCGCAAACAAGCTGAACGCTTTGGCGCTGAATTCAAAACAGGTTGGGTCAACTCGGTTGAACTGACCAATCGTCCATTCAAACTGCAAGTTGAAGGTCTGGGTGAGATTGAGACAGAAACGCTGATTATCTCCACAGGTGCTTCCGCTAAATTGCTCGGAATCGGCAATGAGAAAGAAAATATCGGACGCGGCGTAAGCACATGCGCGACTTGTGACGGTTTCTTCTTCCGCGGCAAAAAGATTATCGTCGTCGGCGGCGGAGATTCCGCCATGGAAGAGGCGAATTTCTTGACTCGCTTCGCTTCCGAGGTGCGTTTGGTTCACCGTCGTGATGAGCTTCGCGCCTCCAAAATTATGCAGGACCGCGCTCGCGGAAACGAAAAAGTAAAATGGTCTTTGAACAACACACCGCTTGAAGTTGTTTCAGGTGAGAAAGGTGTTGTAGGTCTGAAAGTGAAAAATAATACGACCGGAGAAGAAGAACTTCTTGAAACGGACGGTATTTTCGTAGCGATCGGCCATACACCAAACACGAAATTCTTGGGTGGACAAATTGATACGGATGAGCAAGGCTACATCATTGTGAAGCCAGGCACGACGGAGACGAATATTCCTGGCGTTTTCGCTTGCGGCGACGTCCAAGATACGAAGTATCGCCAAGCGATCACGGCAGCAGGCAGCGGATGCGCAGCGGCTCTGGAAGCTGAGAAATTCCTTGAAGGCCATATCGTACACGATTGGAGCCAATCGCTTTAAGAGGGTACAGCAAACGTGGAAGGCTATGCTTTCCACGTTTTCTCATTTCATTGGGGAAATAGTTGAATCTTGACCTGTATACAGGGTTGTCTTATAGTTTAAACAGGAGCATATGCCCGAAAATTTTAATGATTATTCATGAGGTGACCTTGCAATGTCAAATCAGATTTATATCGGTGTAGATTTAGGCGGTACCAATATCAAAGTTGGTATCTGCGACGAGCAGGGAAAGCTGCTGCAAACATTAGAAGGCCCTACAGGCGCGGAGAACGGTGCTGAGGCTGTAATTGGACGAATTGCGCAGCAAGTGCGACAAATTGTCGAAGAATCCCCTTTTGAGTGGGAGCAAGTGGCAGGTATCGGCGCAGGTTTAGCTGGATTCATGGATATTCCGGAAGGATTCGTTAAATTCTCTCCAAATTTGCAATGGCATAATGTCCCTGCGAAAAAAATGCTAGAGACGCTACTAGGCAAAACTGTGAAGATCGATAACGATGCGAATGTGGCCGCACTAGGTGAAGCATGGGCTGGAGCGGGAGCAGGCATTCCGAATGTCGTGTGCTATACTCTCGGAACAGGCGTCGGCGGCGGAATTATTATTAACGGTAAAATTTATCAAGGCTCTGCAGGGATGGCCGGCGAGCTTGGACATATGTCTGTCGTGCCTGACATCGAAGCGATCCAGTGCGGTTGCGGACAAATGGGTTGTCTTGAGACGGTGTCCTCCGCAACAGGTATCGTTCGTATGGCCAAAGAAGCAGTTGAACGCGGTGAACGTACTTCCCTTGCGCTTCATGAAAAGATTGAAGCTAAGCATGTATTCGACGCTGCGAAAAGCGGAGATGAAGTGTCTCTTCGTATCGTAAACCGTGCGGCCTACTATCTGGGACGTTCCATGGCGGCGATGGCGGTTATCATTAACCCCAAACGTTTCATCATCGGCGGCGGCGTATCCAAGGCAGGGGAAATTTTGTTCCAGCCTATTCGAGATACATTCAAGAAGTACACACCTGAGACAGCCGGTGAGGGCGTTGAGATTGTTCCTGCAATACTCGGTAATGACGCAGGCGTCGTAGGTGCTGCTGGTTTGAACTTACGTTAGTTAGACAAGTACAGGTTCGCATGGCTGATGGTACGAACCTCGGCCTGCGAAAGCACTCCAAAGGAAGGTGTCATTCATGGAAGAGAACCACCCTTTAGCGAAACTGGTCATTATTACAGGAATGTCGGGTGCTGGAAAGACAATTGCGGTGCAGAGCCTCGAAGATCTCGGATTTTTCTGCGTCGATAATTTACCGCCTGTCCTTATTCCTAAATTCGCTGAATTGATCGTACAGTCGATGGGGAAAATCGGCAAAGTCGCACTGGTGATTGATTTGCGGGGGCGTGAATTTTTCACTGCACTTCAGGAGTCGCTTCGTTATATCCATGAGAATTACACGCTTAGCTATGAAATTCTTTTCTTAGATGCTACCGATGCGACGCTTGTTCAACGATACAAAGAAAGCCGTCGCCGACACCCGCTTGCCCCTGAAGGGGCTCCGCTTGAAGGCATAGGGCTTGAGCGCAAGCTGCTTGAAGAGCTGAAAGGTCTGGCTACACAGGTAATCGACACCAGCACGTTAAAGCCGGTACAGCTCAAAGAAAGAATTATTTCCCGGTTTACCAATTTGGAAGCAAACCGCATATCTATAAATGTAATCTCCTTCGGATTTAAGTATGGTGTACCAATTGATGCTGATTTAATCTTCGATGTTCGCTTCTTGCCGAATCCCCACTATGTGGAACAGCTTCGCCCGCAGACAGGTCAGGACCCCGATGTGTACGATTACGTGATGAAATGGACCGAGACGCAGGAGTTCTTAACGAAACTGCTCGATATGCTGAATTTCTTAATGCCTCAATACAAGAAAGAAGGTAAAAGTCAGGTTGTAGTAGGGATAGGCTGCACAGGAGGCAAGCATCGTTCCGTAGCGATTACCGAATATCTGGGTAAAGTGCTTGGAAACAGTGAAACGGAAGCTGTGCGTTTGAGTCATCGAGATGCCGAGCGGGATCGGGTATAAGCTTGTCCTAACGATTAAGAGGGTGAATGAAGGATGAAATATGAAAAATCACAGCGCACTCCCAGAATAGTCGTGATCGGTGGCGGCACAGGTCTTTCAGTTATGCTTAGAGGTTTAAAAGAAAAGCCGGTTGATATTACAGCTATCGTAACGGTGGCTGACGACGGTGGAAGCTCTGGCATTCTTCGCAATGAGATGCAGATGCCGCCTCCAGGCGATATTCGTAACGTGCTGACCTCACTAGCTGATGTGGAGCCGCTGCTGTCATTAATGCTGCAGTATCGATTTCAGGTGGGAACAGGTTTAGCCGGCCATAGTCTGGGAAATCTAATATTAGCGGCCCTCACGGATATTACCGGTGATTTCGTAACGGCCGTGCAGGAGATGAATCGCGTATTTGCGGTCCGCGGCCGGGTGATACCGGCTTCGAACCAAGCTATTGTGTTGAAAGCGATTATGGAAGATGGTACTTTAGTCATAGGGGAATCCAAAATCCCCAAAGCGGAAGGACGCATCAAACAAGTGTTCATCGAACCCGCTAACGTAACACCGCTTGCGGATGCCGTTCAAGCTATCCGCGATGCGGATGCCATTCTTTGCGGTCCTGGCAGTTTGTACACCAGCTTGCTGCCAAATCTGCTTGTTCCCGGTATTGCCGAAGAGATTGTCAAATCGAAGGCTGTTAAGCTGTTCATTTGCAACGTCATGACGCAACCGGGGGAAACTGACGACTACTCGGTCAGTGATCATCTCGACGCGATTTATGATCATCTCAATGAGCACTTGTTTGACTATGTCATCGTGAACAATGGCGAAATTCCGCCGCAAGTTCAGGCGAGATATGCCGAAAAGGGGTCGAAGGCCGTTCATTTGGACCTGGATGAAGTCACGAAAAGAGGGTATCAGGTTATTGCTGATCGGCTCGTACTGTTTCGTACTTATCTGCGTCATGACGCCGAGAAATTGAGTGATCATATTTATCAGCTCGTCGAAAGCTGGATGTTAAGGAAGAAGTGAGTCTCATGTCCTTTGCGGCAACAACCAAAAAAGAATTGACCTTAATAACGGAAGCGGAAGCGTGTTGTGAAAAAGCGGAACTATCGGCTTTAATTCGCATGAATGGAACCGTACAGTTAACGAACCAACGCGTTGTTCTCGATATTTCCACCGAAAACGCCGCTATTGCCAGACGTATATACTCGCTTATCAAGAAGACGTATAAACTTCACACAGAATTGCTTGTGCGTAAGAAAATGCGTCTGAAGAAGAACAATGTATATATCGTTAGAGTACCCGGTCAAGTGCAGGAGCTGCTCAGTGATCTGAAAATCGTTTCAGAAGGTTTTATTTTTACGACAGGAATCAATAAAGAGATTATTAAGGGCAACTGCTGCAAACGCGCATATCTCCGCGGTGCATTCATGGCCGGCGGCTCGGTAAACAATCCCGAGGGATCTTCCTATCATCTTGAAATTGCCTCGATTTATGAGGAGCATTGCAAGGCACTGGCGCATTTGGCCAATAAATTCGACTTGAATGCCCGCTTTATCGAACGCAAAAAAGGGTTTGTCCTGTACATCAAAGAAGGCGAAAAGATCATTGAGTTTCTCAGCATCATTGGGGCTCACCAAGCGTTACTGCGCTTTGAGGATGTCCGGATTATGAAAGATATGCGGAACTCGGTGAATCGGATTGTCAATTGTGAAACAGCGAATTTGAACAAGACGATCGGAGCCGCGGTAAGGCAGATCGAAAACATCCGTCTTTTGCAGAGAGAAGTCGGGCTCGATAGTTTGCCTGAGAAGCTCAGAGAGGTTGCCGAAATCAGACTTCAGCATCCCGATCTGAATCTTAAGGAAGTTGGCGATATGCTCAAGGGCAATGTCAGCAAATCCGGAGTCAACCATCGTCTGCGAAAAATTGACGAATTGGCTGAAAAACAGCGGAATTCCTAGCTTTAAAGGGACTGAACACGTTGTAAATAAGTTTTTCTCATTTTTTCTAGTGTACTTCAGGGAAAAATGCTATAATGTTATAACATAAGGAATAGCACTGTTATCAGTAGTAATTCATATAAGCTCCACACTAGGGGGAATTAGTTCCATGTCCAGACGTCCAGTCGTTGTGAAGTTGAGAACAGGACTTCATGCCAGACCTGCGGCATTGTTTGTTCAAGAGGCGAATAAGTTTTCATCAGAGATCTTTGTTGAGAAAGATGAAAAGAAAGTGAATGCCAAGAGCATCATGGGAATTATGAGTCTCGCGATCAGCACAGGGACCGAAGTCTTCATAAGTGCAGAAGGTTCGGATGCAGAGCAGGCTGTAAACGCTTTAGTCACTTTAGTCAGCAAGGAAGAATTGGAAAACCAATAATCCTTCAAAAGCTTCCTTTCGAGGAGGCTTTTTTGCAAGTGACCGTTGCTGCTTGGGCAGCACGGCGAATAAGTGTCTATCTTGTTAACAATTAGGGAAATTAGCAACCTTTTTCTCTTGGCGGCGTCTAATGAACGTGGTCAATGAAGGAAAGGGCTATTTGCCATTCCCTCAATTTTGCATACTAAGGTTAAAGGAGCTAGGGAGAGAATGAGATGGAATGCTTTAAAGAAAGAAATCACTGTCATGCTTGCAGTACTAGTGTTTCTGGCTAGTGCAATAACAGCACCAGCAGCGCATGCGGTATCGACAAGTTCGTCCTTTATTTTACTTTATATCGATAAGGCCGAGGCGTTCGTGAATGAAGATCAAATTCATTTGGAATCGCCGGCTACTATTATTAACGGCAGCACATTCGTCCCTGCGAAGTTTTTGGGAGACACACTGGGCTTCAAGGTGGAGTGGAACAATGATTCCCGCACGATTCAGATGACTCCCCCAGGCTACAACATCGTGCTGGATGCGGATCATAAGACGGTGACAACGAACGGTCAAGATATCCCTTTCAACTCCGTAGCTGAGATTGTGAACGGGAAACTTCTGGTGAAGTTGACTTGGCTTGCGGATTATATGGGAGCGAAGTACAAATATAACAGTGAACTGCGCCGTGTGGAAATCGTCCACTTTAAGGCACCTGAGGGCATCTACATTGACCAGGACAGCAATTCCAGACCAGTAGCCAAGTTTACGACAGCGAAGCCTACATACCGTCTTGGAGAGCCTGTGAAGTATTTGGATCTTAGCTATGATCCGGATGCGGAAGGCATTGCGTCCTATGACTGGGTGGGCAACGAGGAAGCCTTTTTCAAACCGGGGAAATATCCGGTCACATTGACAGTAAAGGATCGCCACGGGCATGAAAGTAAACTTTTCAAAAGCTATGTAACAGTTGTGGATGAAACATACTTGAGCCAAGTGGAGTACCCGATTTATACGAAGCCAGTGGGCGGATTTATTAAGACGGATTGGGGAACGATCTGGTCCCATTTCAATGACATGCCGATGCTTCCTAGAAAAGTGACAGAAGTGCCAGGTCGCACACTGCTTGTGAGTGACAGCCCGGAAGAGTTCACAGAGAAAGGCATTCTGTATCAAGATAACATTAATGGGAAGGCTAGACTTTACGCTGACCACATTAACGGGACAAAGCAGAAGATGACGCTGGCGATTTTCGCCACGAATAACTCCGATAAACCGGTAACAATCAAAACGACGAATAAAGGTGAAGTCTATCCTTCCGTTTACGCCAATTTGATCGGCAGCGAGGCTTCCGTAGATTTCCTTTTGGAAAATGTGTACACAGATCAATTGACGGTGCCTCCGCATGAGACCTATGTGTACGCGAAGCTTCCGGACTTCTATCCGGGGCAAGGCGTGAACTTGTTTTATGACGTAGAAACAGACGGCGAACTGCAAATCACCTTTGGCGCTACAGATCAGAGGCTGACACCGACAACCGTGAAGGAGCTTCCGCTTCTGGCTTTCAATGGCCATGTGCGAGGGACTTTCCCGGTATCGGAGGTAAAGTGGGATATTGATGCATCAAGCTTTAACAAGACTTCTGTGCTCACGATAGGCGACAACAAGACGGATCCGTTCGTCAAGGGCTATGATGTGATGCGGAAGCAGAATGTCGAGAACGGCGGAAACTACGGCGTAGTTTACAAAATCCATGCGGATAAGCCGCGCAAAATGGCTGTTATGATTATGGCCAGAGGCGGCGTGTTCAAAGGGCCGTTCAAAATCAACGGCGAAATCATTCCGGTTCCGTATTCCGGCGTAATTACAGCATTCGATGGCATGGAAGTGCTGGCTCGTACGACAGGTAAGGAAGATGCACTGGACATTGAGTTCACGCCTCCGGCGGGTTCAGCGTTCCCGATCGACCTTATTTTCTATCCGTTAGATGAGAAGAAGTAATTGACCATAAGAGCCTTTGGAGACCCTTATCGTGTTGAAATCGAAAGATTTTGAAGCGATAGGGGAATCTGGGGGCTCTTATTCATTCGTGAAACGCAAAAAAACCAGCCGCAAGGCCGCTCGTAGAGCAGTCCATGCAGGCTGGTTTTTCGATGATTAGACGCGCTCGATCACTTTATCAATGAGTCCGTATTCGGCCGCTTCGGCAGCGCTCATGAAATTGTCGCGGTCTGTATCTTTTTCGATGCGCTGGAACGTTTGTCCTGTGCGCTCTGCGAGAATTTTGTTCAAGTTGTCTCTCATTTTCAAAATGCGCTTTGCGCGAATTTCGATGTCAGAGGCTTGACCTTCAGCACCGCCAAGCGGTTGGTGGATCATGACTTCACTGTTCGGAAGCGCGTAACGTTTGCCTTTGGCGCCTGCCGTAAGGAGGAATGCGCCCATGGAAGCAGCCATACCTACGCAAATCGTGGAAACGTCCGGCTTGATGAACTGCATCGTGTCGTAGATCGCCATACCGGCTGTAATGGAACCGCCAGGGCTGTTAATGTATAGCGAGATATCTTTATCAGGATCTTGTGCGGCCAAGAAAAGTAGCTGAGCAATGATGGAGTTCGCCACAACATCGTTGACACCCGTGCCTAAGAAAATAATGCGGTCCTTCAGCAAGCGAGAGTAGATGTCATATCCTCTTTCACCGCGCGCGTCCTGTTCGACGACCATAGGGATAAAACTCATGAGAATGACCTCCTTGGGGTGGGTAGATGGTTGAAAAGACTGGAGTCAATATCGTCATAGACTTATGAAATTGATCTCCGATGTACATACTATTTACAGTATCTACAAGTATGATAACGAAAAAACCTCCGAAGGTCAAGGAAGGTCAAACTAACAACAAAAAAAATCAGTCAAACGACTGATTTCTCTTCATTGTTGCTGTTTACGCGCCCGAAAGGAATCGAACCTTTATCTCAGGCTTCGGAGGCCTACGTCATATCCATTGGACCACGGGCGCATGTATAAAAAAAGCGAAGCAAGGGTTATTATATGTCACCTCCGCGCAAAAAGCAAGAAGTAAACCCTTACCGTACATTTTTCAGAAAATTGTATGAACAATTGTTGAATGTTCGTCGGTTATTGGTTATAATAAACGAGTAAGGCAATTTTTTTTCACCTGGGTGGGACGCAAAATGCATACCCGGGACATAAAACGTCCAACACTGGATCAGGAGCGTCGAACGTCGTCATATGAGAGAAATTCTTGACATTCAGAAAAAGCTCTTGCCGGATCTCATGGACATCATGAAAAAGCGGTACTCGATTCTGCATCATATTTTGGTCTCCGGTGTTGTCGGACGCAGAACGCTAGCCTCATCGCTCGATATGACGGAGCGGGTGCTTCGCGGTGAGGTCGACTTCCTCAAGGAGCATGGGCTTTTGGAATCGGATGCCTCAGGGATGAAGATCAGTGAGTCCGGCCGTCAACTGCTTGAAGATATGCTGCCGATCATTAAGATTGCTTTCGGGTTAACGGATTTGGAAGAAAGCATCGCCAAAGCATTCGGTCTCTCGCAAGTCATTGTGGTTCCCGGCGATACGGACACTTCGGTCTTTACGAAGAAGGAGCTCGGACGCGCAGGAGCAGCGGCATTGCGCAAATATGTAGCCAAAGGCGACATCATTGCGGTAACGGGCGGTTCAACGATGGCCCAGATTGCGAGTAATCTCACGATATCCTCTTCCATGAAGGGCAATTGGTTCGTACCGGCTCGCGGTGGACTTGGCGAAAGCGTGGATATGCAAGCGAACACCATCGCATCCATTATGGCCAAGAAGACAGGCGGGAAATACAGACTGCTGCATGTGCCGGATCATCTTGGCGAGGAAGCGTACCAAACGCTCATCCAAGATCCGCAGATTCAGGAAGTTGTTGACGCTGTGCGCAGCTGTCGCATCGTTGTTCACGGTATCGGAGATGCTATGGTCATGGCTCGCAGGCGTAAGGTTGATGCCGAAACGACAAGCAGCTTACAGGCTGATGGCGCTCTAGCAGAGGCTTTCGGGTACTATTTTGACCGCCAAGGAAATGTCGTGCACAAGATGCCAACAGTCGGACTTCGGCTCGAGGATCTGCAGCGTACAGAAGTCGTGATTGGCGTAGCAGGCGGTAAAAGCAAGGGTGAAGCGATCGCTTCCGTGCTCAGGCATGGTCAGGAAGATGTGCTTGTGACAGATGAAGCGGCAGCCATAGAAATCATGAAACATGTCTAAATGAGACATCATAACGTGGGCTTTTATCAGCTGCGTTTTGAAATAAATAAATCTTTGTTAATTTTAGGAGGAATTCGCTATGGTAAAAGTAGGTATTAACGGTTTCGGACGTATTGGTCGTAACGTGTTTCGCGCAGCTTTGAACAGCTCAGAAGTACAAATCGTGGCAGTAAACGATTTGACTGACGTTAAAACATTGGCTCACTTGCTCAAATATGACACAACTCACGGTAAACTAGACGCTACAGTTGAAGCTGGTGAAGGTGAATTGATCGTTAACGGTCGTTCCATCAAGGTTTTTGCTGAGCGTGACCCTGGGAACCTGCCATGGGCATCTGTAGGCGCTGAAATCGTTGTTGAATCCACTGGTATTTTCACAGCGAAAGAAAAAGCATCCCTTCACTTGAAAGGCGGAGCTAAGAAAGTTATCATTTCCGCTCCTGCATCCGACGAAGATATCACAATCGTACTTGGCGTTAACGAAGACAAATACGATCCAGCAGCTCACACAATCATCTCCAATGCATCTTGTACGACAAACTGCTTGGCTCCTTTCGCGAAAGTTATCAACGATAGCTTCGGAATCGTAAAAGGTATGATGACTACTGTTCACTCTTACACAAATGACCAATCCGTGCTTGACGTTCCTCATAAAGATCTTCGTCGTGCTCGTGCAGCAGCTGAGAACATCATTCCTTCCAGCACTGGCGCAGCAAAAGCAATCGGTCTGGTTCTTCCAGAACTTAAAGGCAAATTGAACGGTATGGCTATGCGTGTTCCTACACCTAACGTATCTGTAACTGATTTGGTTGTTGAACTTAAAGTTAACGTAACCGTTGACGAAGTTAACGCAGCTCTGAAACAAGCTTCCGAAGGCCCACTTAAAGGCATTCTGAACTACACAGAAGAACCACTTGTATCCAGCGACTTCAATGGTGACCCAGCATCTTCCACAGTTGATGCTTTGTCCACAATGGTAGTTGGCGATAACATGCTGAAAGTGGTTTCCTGGTACGACAACGAGTGGGGCTACTCCAACCGTGTAGTTGACTTGGCTGCTTTCATCGCTAAAAAAGGTCTGTAATTTCATACAATACACACTAACAACCACATGAAGAGGAGAAGCGATTCTCCTCTTTATGTGCGATTGTCGCCTATATAAAGTTGATCGGTAGCAGGAAGTACGGAAGTAAACCATACACGTTCAGGAGGCTTTAACTTATGAGTAAGAAAAGTGTTCGCGATGTTGAAGTAGCTGGTAAAAGAGTATTCGTCCGCGTTGATTTCAACGTACCTGTAGAAAATGGTCAAATCACTGACGATACACGAATCAGAGAAACGCTCCCTACGATTAAATTCTTGGTAGAGCAAGGCGCTAAAGTCATTCTTGCTGCCCATTTTGGTCGTCCAAACGGACAAGTGGTTGAAGAGCTCCGTTTAACACCAGTTGCTGCAAAATTGGCTGAGCTTCTTGGCCAAAACGTGATCAAAGCGGATCAATCCGTTGGTGAAATCGTGAAAGCACAAGTGGATGCGCTTGAAAATGGCGACGTTCTCTTGCTAGAAAATGTTCGTTTCAACGAAGGCGAAGAGAAGAATGATCCTGAATTGGCAAAAGCTTTCGCTGATCTAGCTGATCTGTTCGTGAATGATGCCTTCGGTGCTGCTCACCGTGCACATGCTTCGACTTCAGGCATCGCAGCTTACATCCCGGCTGTTTCCGGTCTTTTGATGGAGAAAGAGCTTGATGTTCTAGGCAAAGCGCTAAACAACCCTGAACGTCCTTTCACAGCTATCGTCGGCGGATCCAAAGTGAAAGACAAAATCGCTGTCATTGAAAACCTCCTGAACATTGCAGACAACGTCTTGATTGGCGGCGGTCTTTCCTATACATTCTTGAAAGCACAAGGCTACGAAATCGGTAAATCGCTTCTAGACAATTCGAAGCTTGATTTAGCGCTTAGCTTTATTGAGAAAGCCAAAGAAAAAGGTGTTAACTTCCTGCTTCCTGTAGATATCGTTGTTACGGATAAATTCAGCGCAGATGCGAACACGCAAATCGTTGATATTGACAGCATTCCTGCAGATTGGGAAGGTATTGACATCGGACCAAAAACACGTGAACTTTACGCAGACGTGATTGCAAAATCCAAGCTGGTTGTTTGGAACGGACCGATGGGCGTATTTGAAATCGAGCCTTTCTCCCATGGTACACGTGCAGTAGCGCAAGCTTGTGCAACAACAGAAGGTTACACGGTAATCGGCGGTGGCGATTCTGCTGCAGCAACTGAGAAATTCCACTTGGCTGAGCAAATGAACCACATGTCCACAGGCGGCGGAGCTTCCTTGGAGTTCATGGAAGGTAAAGCATTACCGGGCGTTGTAGCCTTGAACGATAAATAATTTATTTTCGAAGGAGAGCATATCCCAATGAGCAGAAAACCGATTATCGCAGGTAACTGGAAAATGTTCAAAACTGTTTCCGAAGCTGTTAGCTTCGTGAACGAAGTAAAAGGCAGCACAGTTGAAGGTGTAGAAAGCGTAATTTGTTCTCCTTTCACAAACCTGCCGGCACTGGTTGAAGCTGTAAAAGGCACAGACGTGCATGTAGGCGCACAAAACCTGCATTTCGAAGACAATGGCGCGTTCACAGGCGAAATCTCCGGCGTAATGCTGAAAGATCTTGGCGTGGAGTATGTCATTATCGGACACTCCGAGCGCAGAGCTTACTTCGCGGAGACAGACGAAATCGTGAATAAGAAAGTCGTTGCAGCTTTCAAACACGGCTTGAAACCGATCCTTTGCGTAGGCGAGAAGCTGGAAGAGCGCGAAGCAGGTCAAACGAAAGATGTTTGCAAAGTGCAAACAGAAGCAGCTTTTGCCGGCCTTAGCGCAGAGCAAGCGGCACAAGTGGTTATCGCTTATGAGCCGATCTGGGCTATCGGTACTGGCAAGTCTTCTACAGCGGCTGACGCACAAGACGTTATCGGCTACATCCGTGAGCTTGTGAGCGGTCTTTACGGCACTTCCGTAGCAGATGCGGTTCGTATCCAATACGGCGGCAGCGTGAAGCCTAACAACATTGCTGAATACATGGCACAACCTGATATTGATGGTGCACTTGTCGGTGGAGCAAGCTTAGAGTCTGCTTCCTACATCCAACTCGTCCAGGGGGCGAAGTAATATGTCCAGACCGAAACCGGTAGCACTCATCATTCTCGATGGCTTCGGACTTCGTTCGGAAGAGCAGGGGAATGCGGTTGCTCATGCCAAAAAGCCAAACTATGACCGTTACTGGTCAAGTTATCCACATACAACCTTAACTGCTTGCGGCGAAGCCGTAGGTTTGCCTGAAGGCCAGATGGGGAATTCTGAAGTAGGACACCTGAATATCGGCGCAGGCCGTATCGTTTATCAGGATCTGACGCGGATTTCCAAATCGATTCGTGACGGTGAATTTTACGACAATGAAACGATCTTAGGCGCTGTTCGCCATGCGAAAGAAAACGGAAAGAAACTGCACCTTTACGGGCTGCTTTCCGATGGAGGCGTACATAGCCACATTCAGCATTTATTCGCTTTGCTGGATCTAGCTAAGAAAGAAGACTTCCATGAAGTGTACATCCATGCTTTCCTCGACGGCCGCGATGTGGCTCCGGATTCTGCGAAAAGCTACATGGAAAGCCTTCTGAAGAAGATCTCCGAAGTTGGCGTAGGCAAAATTGCGACCGTTCAAGGACGCTATTATGCGATGGACCGCGATAAACGTTGGGAGCGCACGGAGAAATCCTACCGCGCCATGGTTTATGGCGACGGTCCAACGTACACCGATCCAATGAAAGCTATTGTCGAATCTTATGAAAAATCCATCTTCGATGAGTTCGTGATGCCAACCGTTATCGTAGGCGATGACGGCAAACCGGTAGGACTTGTTGAATCAGGCGACGCTGTAATCTTCTTCAACTTCCGTCCTGACCGTGCGATTCAGCTATCGCAAGTGTTCACGAATGAAGACTTCCGTGGCTTTGACCGTGGTCCTAAAGTGGCTAAGAACTTGTACTACGTATGTCTGACACTGTTCAGTGAGTCCGTAGACGGGTTCGTAGCTTACAAACCGAAGGATCTCGACAACACGCTTGGCGAAGTGCTGGCTCAGAACGGTCTGAAGCAGCTCCGCGCTGCGGAAACTGAGAAATATCCGCACGTAACGTTCTTCTTCAGCGGCGGCCGCGACGCGGAATTGCCGGGTGAAACACGCCTGCTTATTCCTTCGCCTAAGGTCGCAACTTATGACCTGAAGCCAGAGATGAGCGCCTACGAGCTGGCCGATGCAGTCGTTAAAGAGATCGAAGCAGAGCGTCATGACGCGATTATTCTTAACTTTGCAAACCCTGACATGGTTGGTCACTCCGGCTTGCTGGAGCCAACGGTGAAGGCGATCGAAGCGACTGATGAGTGCTTAGGCAAAGTGGTTGAAGCGGTTCTTGCCAAAGGCGGAGTGGTCTGCATCACGGCCGATCACGGGAATGCCGATGTGGTCACGAATGCGGACGGTTCACGCAATACGGCTCACACAACGAATCCGGTCCCTTTTATTGTTACGGACAAATCTGTTACACTAAGAGACGGCGGAATTTTGGCAGATATTGCCCCGACAATGCTTGACTTCTTAGAGGTTAAACAACCGGAGCAAATGACCGGGACAACGATCCTTAAGAGATAGCAACTAAATTATTTTATAAAAGGAGTGTTTTCTACAATGACTATTATTTCTGATGTTTATGCACGCGAAGTATTGGATTCCCGCGGTAACCCAACGGTTGAAGTTGAAGTATATTTAGAGTCCGGCGCTTTCGGCCGCGCTATCGTTCCATCAGGCGCTTCCACAGGCGCATACGAGGCTGTTGAGCTTCGTGACGGAGACAAAGGTCGTTACCTGGGTAAAGGCGTTCTGAAAGCCGTTGACAACGTCAACGAAATCATCGCTCCTGAAATCATTGGTTTGGATGCTCTTGACCAAGTTGGCATCGACACGAAAATGATCGAGCTTGACGGTACACCGAACAAAGCAAAATTAGGCGCTAACGCGATCCTTGCTGTTTCCATGGCTGTTGCTCGCGCAGCTGCTGACGCTTTGGATATTCCTTTGTACACATACCTTGGCGGATTCAACGCTAAAACACTTCCAGTTCCAATGATGAACATCATCAACGGTGGGGCGCATGCCGACAACAACGTTGACGTTCAAGAATTCATGGTTCTGCCTGTTGGCGCTCCAACTTTCAAAGAAGCTCTTCGCATCGGCGCAGAGATTTTCCATAGCTTGAAATCCGTATTGAAAGATAAAGGCTTGAACACAGCTGTTGGCGACGAAGGCGGTTTCGCACCTAACTTCACATCCAACGAAGAAGCGATCACTACAATCCTTACAGCGATTGAAAAAGCTGGTTACAAACCAGGTGTTGACGTATTCTTGGGTATGGACGTTGCTTCCACTGAGTTCTTCAAAGACGGTAAATACGTGCTTGAAGGCGAAGGCAAAACGTTCACATCTGCTGAGTGGGTTGACTTCCTTGCAGCATGGGTAGAAAAATATCCAATCATCACAGTTGAAGACGGCTGCTCCGAAGACGATTGGGAAGGTTGGAAATTGCTTACTGAGAAATTGGGCGGCAAAGTTCAACTCGTTGGTGACGATTTGTTCGTTACGAACACAGAGCGTCTTTCCACAGGTATCGAGCAAAACATCGGTAACTCCATCTTGGTAAAAGTTAACCAAATCGGTACGCTTACTGAGACTTTTGATGCGATCGAAATGGCTAAACGCGCTGGTTACACAGCGGTTATCTCCCACCGTTCCGGTGAGAGCGAAGACAGCACAATCGCTGACATCGCTGTAGCTACAAACGCTGGTCAAATCAAAACAGGAGCTCCTTCCCGTACAGACCGCGTTGCGAAATACAACCAACTTCTTCGCATCGAAGACGAGTTGTTCAGCGTAGCTCAATATGCTGGTAAAAAAGCATTCTACAACTTGAGAAACTTTAAATAAGTTGGTTCGTAGTAAATAATTAAATAACAGCAGTGGCGGGCCGGCGACTTTGTCACCACCTGCTGCCTAAGCGACCGAGGGGGTCATTGTAATGAGCAATTGGGTGAAGACTATTTTATTTCTAATAGGTTCCGCATTGCTCACGCATTGGATCCCCTCTTCTTTTTTTCGCAACCTGGACACGATGGTCCATGAGTTTGGGCATGCGGTAGTGACCTTGGCGCTGTCTGGTCAAGTGCAGCGGATCGAGCTGTATGCCAACCATAGCGGAGTTACGCTGTCCGCGATATCTGGGGCCAGGTCGTGGTCGATCATTCCTGTGGCATTGGCAGGGTATATGACAGCCTCCCTTTTCGCGTGGTTCCTGTTTTCAGTCTTTGCGAAAGGAAAGCAGCAGATCGGATTCATAGTTATGATCGTGATCTCCGCTATTTCACTGCTCTTATTTGTTCGCAATGGATTCGGCATTATGTTCTTAATCGGCTTTATTGCATTGACGATCATCATAATGGCTATTCCTTTAAAATGGCTGCGCAACTTTTATTACTTGCTGCTCGCTTTCTTATGTTTGGAAGAGTCGGTATTCGGTCCCATTTATTTAATCCAGGCGGCAGCGAGAAATACTCGCCAAGCTGGGGATGCTACGAATCTGGCATTACATACCGGTGTTCCGGCCATGGTATGGGCGATTCTATTTACACTTTTTGCATTATGGTGCGCGAAGCAAGCGGTGCAGGCTTTCCTGGGGCGAAGCAAACGACCAAGAAGCGCAAGCCGCCAATCACCGCTATCATCCTATCGTGATTAAAGTGTTTTCACGTCAGATTGGCTCTTTTATTGTAATCTTGGACAAACTGTGTTAAAATACTCATGCTAGTTGTATAAGCAAAGAACAGGCAATTGGGGTGCTAATAACATGTTAATCTTTATGAAAATTTTGTTGATCATAGCTTCGGTCGGATTAATTGCGATTGTTCTTTTACAAAAAGGTAAGAGCGCAGGGTTGTCCGGTGCCATCTCCGGTGGTGCAGAGCATTTATTTGGTAAACAAAAAGCACGCGGTTTGGAACTTTTCTTGTCCCGTTTCACGATGGGGCTTGCTGCTGCATTTTTCATTCTTTCCATTGTCGTAGCATACGTAGTGAAGGCCTAACACACATAAAACGATAACAGCAGGGGAAATCTACTCCTGCTGTTTTTTCATTTTAAACGGGCGTATAGGTAGGAGATGTTTCCCATCGAGAGCAGAATTTACAAATCGACTGAGCCTTTTTTCTGGACAGGTCGTGGTATTAAACAGGAAATAGGCATATTAATGATCCATGGGTTCACGGGATCGCCCTCCGAGTTTAGGCGGATTGGGTACGAATTGCGAGATGAAGGTTACACCATCCAAGCGGTGAGACTTCCCGGACACGGAACGTCACCCGAAGACATGATACGAACCGGATGGACGGATTGGTATGGGCATGTGCTGGAGAGTTACGATGAGCTTGCAGCAGCATGCAAAAGCGTAGTGGTCATGGGGCATTCTATGGGTGGACTGCTAGCCCTGAAGCTGGCAGTGGAGCGTCAAGTAGCTGGCGTTATTTCGCTTGCTACGCCGATTTTTCTGACGTCAAGAAAGTCAGCGCTGGCGGTCATTATGCAGTATTTTATCAAATACATAAATAAGAAGCCCAAAACATTCTCCACGCTATTAGATGAGTCATGTGCATATACCAAAACGCCGATTCGCTGCGTCGTGAGTTTACGAAAGCTGTTAAAACATGTGAAAAGCTTGCTGCCTCAAGTGGAAGCGCCGATATGGATCGGGCAAGGGAGCAAGGATGGCGTCGTCCATCAGGGTAGCGCAGCGTTTTTGTATGAACGCATACGCTCCAAAATCAAAGAGCTTCGCTATTATGCGAATTCCTCGCACGGTTTGCTTCTAGATCAAGAGAGAGAGCTGGTTTATGCCGATATTGCAGCGTTTATCCTTTCCCTTCAAGTGGCATACTATGGAGTAAAGGAACAGGCACGGTGAATTCGAGCGAGGCTCAACAACAACAAGAAGGTGAAGAGATATGATTAAAGATCAAGATATTATCCATTTCATGCAAGAAGAGGCTTATAAGCCTATGTCCTATAAAGAGCTTGAGAAGCATTTCCGTATTGAAGGTGCCAACGAGTTTAAGGACTTTATTAAATTATTGAATCAATTAGAAGAAAGCGGTCACGTTGTCCGAGGCGCCAATGACCGTTACGGTGTGCCGGAGCGTATGAACTTAGTGAGAGGAAGGCTGCAAGCTCACGCAAAGGGCTTCGCTTTCTTAATTCCCGAAGACCGGGAGCATCCGGATGTTTACATTAATGCGCATGATTTGAACACGGCAATGAACGGCGACATCGTATTCGTGAAGATTACGTCCAGAAGCCAAGGCGGAGGACGCCTGGAAGGCGAAGTGGTACGTGTGATTTCGCGTGCCAATACACAGATTGTTGGTGTATTTCAAGGGCAGGAGACGTATGCGTTCGTTATTGCTGATGATAAGCGTGTGACACGGGATATTTTCATTCCTCAGCATGCCTTCAATGGAGCTGTCACAGGGCAGAAGGTCGTCGTTAAGATTGTTAACTACCCAGAGGGGCGTTCTGCGGCTGAAGGGGAAGTTATTGAGATTCTTGGGCACAAGGATGATCCGGGCGTTGATATTCTGGCAATAGTACGCAAATTTCAGCTGCCGGAAGCTTTCCAAGAGGGAGTGCTGGAAGAAGCGGATGCCGCACCGGATTCGATTACGGAAGATGAGATTGTCAGCCAGGGGCGCCGTGATCTTCGTTCCAAGCGGATTGTTACGATTGACGGTGAAGACGCTAAGGATTTGGATGATGCCGTTAACGTGGAGCTCTTGGAAAACGGTAATTATAAATTAGGCGTCCACATCGCCGATGTAAGTTATTATGTACGGGAAGGCACAGCGCTGGATATTGAGGCATATAACCGCGGTTGCTCCGTTTATTTAACCGATCGTGTGATTCCGATGCTGCCGCACCGGCTATCGAATGGAATTTGTTCGCTTAACCCGCAAGTAGACCGTTTGACGATGTCTTGTGAAATGGAGTTCGACGAGAACCTAAAAGTCGTGAATCACGAGATTTTCACAAGTGTAATTAAGACTAGCGAGCGTATGACCTATACGAATGTGCGTAAGCTGCTGATGGGTGAGGCAGAGCCAGAGCTTGTGGAGCGATACGCGTATTTGATGGAAGATTTTAAAAGGATGGAAGAGCTGGCTGCTAGACTGCGTTCCAGACGGATGAAGCGTGGGGCAATTGATTTTGACTTTGAAGAGTCCAAAATTATTGTGGATCCTGACGGCAAACCGATCGATATCGTGAAGAGAGAGCGTTCTGTCGCAGAAATGATGATTGAAGAGTTCATGCTGGCTGCGAATGAAACAGTGGCTGAGCATTTTTCGTGGATGAAAGTGCCTTTCTTATACCGTATCCACGAGGATCCGGATGCCGAAAAGCTGATGAATTTCATGGAGTTCGTAACGAACTTCGGGTATTCAGTCAAAGGAAAAGGCAATTCCGTACATCCGCGTGCTTTGCAGACGTTATTGGAAGACATTAAGGGAACGCCAGAGGAGACGGTCGTTAGTAAAGTGATGCTCCGCTCGATGAAGCAGGCGCGTTATGATGCACAAAGCTTGGGGCATTTCGGTTTGGCGGCAGAATTTTATTCGCACTTTACCTCTCCGATTCGCCGTTACCCCGATCTTATCATTCACAGAGTGATTCGTGAGGTTCTGGAAAGCGGGACTTTATCCGATACCCGTCATGAATACCTCGCATCGCGAATGAGCGATATTGCTCAGCAATCTTCGGAACGTGAGCGTGTGGCTGTAGATGCAGAGCGTGAAACAGAGGCACTGAAGAAAGCTCAGTACATGCTGGATAAAGTCGGAGAGGAATTCGAAGGCATTATTTCTAGTGTGACTGGCTTCGGGATGTTCGTGGAATTGGATAATACGGTAGAGGGATTGATCCGGTTAAGTGATCTGACCGACGATTACTACAACTTCCATGAGAGACAATTTGCTCTCGTTGGGGAGCGTACATCCAAGATCTATCGGATTGGGGATGAAATTAAAGTCCGTGTAGCTCGCGTGAATATGGAGGAGCATACGATTGATTTTGAATTGCTGGACATGAAGCCTCGCAAAGAGGGCGGTTTTAGCCGCGGCGGTGGAGGTGGCGGCAAGCCGTTCAAAGGAGCAGCCGGATTCAAGGGCTTCCGCGGGGGCAAAGGCCAGCCGGAGAAAGGCAAGGGTGGCTATACCAAAGGGAAAGGCGGCTTTGCGAAGTCTCAAGGCGGCGGAGAAGGAACAAGGGCAGGTCAAGGTCGTGGCGAAGGCGGGGCAGAAGGTGCTGTACGTGCCGGGCGCAGACGTGGTGAAGGAGCTGGCCAGCCTAACCTTGTGAGCGGAACTGACGCGCGGCAAGGTCAAGGACGTGGCCAAGGCGGAGCAGAAGGCACTGGGCGTACAAGAGCAGGGCGTCGAGCGGAAGGTCAAGAAGGAAGAGGACCTCGTGGAGACCGTGCGGGCGGTACGGAAGGAGCAGGCCAAGGGCGCGGCGAAGGAGCAGGCCAAGGCAAATCGCGCCGAGGTAAGGGCGGAAGCACGCCGTGGAGCGAGAACCGCGGGAAGGCCGGCGGCGGTCGCGGGAAGGCGCGCGGTCCTAAGCTGAGCGAAGGCGGCAGCTTGAGCGCAAGGCTTGAATCTGTCGGCGCAGGGCGGACAGATAGCGGCGCTGCCCGCGGCGAAGGCAAGCGCGGGCGCGGTGGTATTGCGCTTGGGGGCGAAGCCCAAGCGGGCGGTGGTTCGCCTGCCGTGGAGCGCAGCGGCGGCAGTGATTGGGCGAGCGGCGTGAACGCGCTCGCCAAGGGTGGCCGTCGCCGGAGTGACGGCGATGGTAGCAAGAAGCGGCGGTGATAACGCCGCTTCTTGCATTTCGGGCTTGATCTTGCTACAATAGGATGCACATTGTAGCATTATTTACCTGCGGCATCAGTGTGCGGGAGGAGGATCTCACGTGGCAACGAAAAAGGCAGATGGCAAGGTGCTTGCCCAGAATAAAAAAGCTTCGCACGATTATTTTATAGAAGAAACGTATGAAGCCGGTCTTGTTCTAACCGGCACGGAGATCAAATCCCTACGGGCGGGTAAAGCAAACATTGGCGATAGCTTTTCGACCATTCGCAATGGGGAAGCTTTTGTTCACAACATGCACATTAGTCCTTTTGAGCAAGGTAACCGAAGCAATCCGGAAGATCCAACCCGGACTCGGAAGCTGCTCCTGAAAAAGGTACAGATCGCTAAGATGCTGGGACAGGCGAAGCAGGAAGGTTATACACTTGTTCCGTTGAAGGTGTATATTCGGAATGGATACGCTAAGCTTCTGGTCGGGATCGGTAAAGGGAAGAAGCAATACGACAAACGTGAATCGGCAGCGAAAAAGGATGCACAACGCGACATTCAGCGTGCGCTGCGCGAGAAACAGAAGATTGCTAGATAGGACCGTTGGGGATATTGGAAACCAGCACCTTGGCTTCCACAAACCTGAGCGTTCATTTTTACACAGCATGTGTTATACTAGGTTTACAGCAAGTGATTGAAGCTTTTGAAGCAATTTCGCTCCAACAGCTCGTCTTTTACCTTCTCCGCTCTATCAGCGGAAATGAAGGCAATCCGGGGGTGTTCTTGGATTCGACGGGGATAGTTCGAGCGCGGGTTGCGGGTAGTGGGGACGCGTCCGCTTTAACAACGCTAAAGCCTATTAAATGGCAAACAAAACAACAACTTAGCTTTCGCAGCTTAATAACCTGTGAGCTAGCTCCTCCCTCGCATCGCCCATGTGCTAGGATAGGGGCCCAACCTTAGTGGGATACGACGTTTGGTCTCCGCCTGGGGTCGAGCGTAGGAAGACAATCAGGCTGACCCAACGCAGAGCGGGTTACGGCGCGCTGCTCGGGTGACATCAAAACTGTGACTACACCCGTAGATGCCTGTGTGGCGATATTTTCGGACAGGGGTTCGACTCCCCTCACCTCCATACAGAAACAAAAGACACCCGAGAGGGTGTCTTTTGTTTTGTATTTGGAGGTATGGGGGGAGAACCCCTAAGGTTCGCCCGCCCGGATTGAAGCATCAGCGTAAGGAGCACGGCATTGAAATGTACCGCTAGGGTAGTCATCGTTGAGTGTGCTTCGGAGCAAGTTAGATGGACATTTCAATACTCCCCTCACCACCATACAGAAAGAAGAAGCACCCATTGAGGGTGCTTTTATAAAATCAGGCATAATTTCACCGCTTAGGCAAGCATATGCATGCACTATTCAATCAATGTGATAGGTTCAAAAGCCTTACATCATGCCACCATGATTCAACGCTGAGTACGTAACCTAAACTATGAGGAATGGCAGGTGATTACCGTCATTCGGGAATTTCTTGATCGGAATCTCGGCCAATTCCGGCTGTATTTATCTAAAGCGATTGATCTGGCCGAGCCTAGGGATCCGATTTATATGTTAACGGAATCAGGCCGGAGGAAACTATGAAAGTAGGCCGTAAACCTAGTGGATCAGAAAGGCCGCGAATAAAAAATGCCCCAATAGGATAAAATTACAAAATGTTCTTCGTAATAACTGGCTATTCATGGCTGTAAGTGAGGAAAACGATATGGAAGGAACACAAGGGAAAATCGGTATTGTTTCCATCATTATGGTCATGATGCTGTTCAATGGTTTGACTAGTCATGTTATTGTAAATCCGCTGGTTTTGGATACATCGGGTAGAGATGCTTGGATATCTGTTCTAATGACGGCTATTCTCTACCTACCTTGGTGCGCTCTTCTTGTTTATATTATGAGAAAATCAGGTCAACAGGAGCTGCGGGCATGGTTGTCGAAGCAAACAAGCCCTTTTATTGCTTGGATCATTATAGCCCCGATTTGTGTCGAATTATTTTTGATCGGTAGCATGACGGTTATCCAGACGGAGATATGGACCGTCACCAACTATTTGCCAGCAACGCCTCAATATATATTGATAATTGCGTTAGTTTCGGTTTGTTATTACTCGGCCTATAATGGCATTCGCACGATCGCGATAGTAGCGGGTATCCTGCTTCCTACTGTCGTTTGCCTCGGATACTTCGTTTCCATTGCGAATATGCCGGAGAAAGATTACGCGCTTCTCAAGCCTTTTCTTGAACATGGTTGGCAGCCAGCTTTGAACGGTATGGTTTATACGGGAGGAGCATTAGTAGAGATCATGCTGCTGCTATTGTTCCAGCACCGTCTTAAATCGAAAATGCGGGTTTGGCAGATGCTGCTGCTCGGCGCGATTCTGGTATATATTACATTAGGTCCTTTGGTAGGAGCGATCACGGAATTCGGTCCTCAAGAAGCTGCCAAGCAGATGGTATCACCGTATGAGCAATGGCGCCTTGTCAAAATCGGTTCGTATATCGAACATGTCGATTTCTTGTCTGTGTATCAATGGTTGGCTGGAGCAACTATACGAATTAGTCTCTCTCTTTTTTTATTAGCGGAAATAATCCCATATAAAAAGGCAGAAATGCGGCGTTGGTTCATTCTGTTTTTAACGCTTTGCATCATTATATTTTCAATGATTGTAACGCACCAAAATTCGTTCTATTTATGGATGTACAAAATTTATTTTCCTGTAACTCTGATTTTCACTCTAGTCATAACAATTGTTTTAGCCGTCATTGCATGGATGGCCAAACCCACCAAGGAGTGAGCAACATGAGCGTTAGCAATACTCAATCTGGCGATGTAACGAAAGAGCAGATGCTTCGGCAATTATTCGCAAACTGTTCTGACGTGCAAATACAGACTTACTTATTTGGTGAGGATGACCCGTCATCCACGATTATGATGATCTATGCAGAGGGTTTATGTGATGCCGTTCAACTAGGGAGAAGTGTTCTGCCGGAGTTGAATAACGTTTATAAAGAAAATGGCTTTGAATATTTGCAAAACGGATATGTGCTTGGCTCTTTACCGCTCATTTCCTTTGAGGGAGAAGCTACTGAGCAAGAAATAACAGATTGCGTCTTTCAAGGGGATCTTCTTCTCGTCCTCTTAGCATCGGATGCGATGTATAAGCTTAACATTTGCAACCGTCCTCAGCGCACACCTGATGAATCGAGTGTCGAGATTTCTATCAAAGGGCCGAAAGATGGATTTGTGGAAGAGTTTTCGACGAATATTGCCCTGATTCGCAAACGGATTCGAAGCAATTCCTTATGCTGTGAAACGTTCATTCTCGGAAGAAGAACGAGAACGAAGATCGGACTTATGTATATTAAGGACATTTTGGCTCCCAATATTTTAGAGGAAGCTCGTTCTCGCTTAAATAAAGTCGATGTCGATGGCATTTATAGTATCAGTCAGGTGGAAGAAGCACTTACCGATAAGAAATTTGCGCTATTTCCTATAACGGACTTCACGGGGAGGCCCGATTATGCAGTCAACTGCTTGTTGGCCGGACGATTTATTATTATTGTGGACGGCAACCCTTTGATCTTAATTGCACCAGGGACCTTTTCATTGATAATGAAATCCCCGGAGGATATTCATTTCAGTTTTCAATACGTGACTTTTGCTCGCTTGATCCGTTTTTTAAGTTTCTGGATTTCGATTCTCTTGCCTGGTTTCTGGGTGGCCCTTACTGCATTTCACCAAGATCAAATTCCATTTCGGCTCATGGCGACAATATCGGTAGCAAGAAGCGGTTTACCTCTATCAGCACAAATGGAAATGTTTACTCTGCTGTTTCTCCTGGAGGTTTTTCGAGAGGCCGGAGTTCGATTGCCCAGTTCCATTGGACAAACACTAACGGTCATCGGTGGGTTAGTCATTGGTGATGCCTCCATACGCGCAGGTTTGGTCTCACCTTCGGTGGTGGTGGTTGGGGCGATTACTGCAATCATGGGAGCTACGCTTGTTAATCAGACCCTGGGCACAGTCGTAAGTGTGATCAGGTTGATTATTTTTCTAGCATCAGCAGTCATTGGGATGTACGGACTCATTTTGGGCTTAATTTTGTTGGTGATTCACATGTCTAGAATCAAATCATTCGGGATTCCCTTCTTAGCCCCGTTGTCACCACCCAATTACAAAGACATATTTAAGAGCTTTCTAAGGTTCCCATGGGGTAAAATGCGATTTCGTCCGCAAGAGCTGCACACAATTGATTCAGACCATAAAGGGAAAGATATCGAATGAAGAAACTCTGTCTCTTTCTTATGGTCCTTACGTTTCTATTTCTACAAACGGGTTGTTGGAATTCCAAAGATATTCAAACCATGGCCTATGTAACAGCGATCGGAATGGATTACGAAGATGGAAAATATATCACCTATGTACAGGTACTCAATTTTGCCAATGTGTCTAAAACCGAGTCAACACAGCTAGGGAAAAATATCCCCGTATGGATTGGAAGAGGAGAAGGGGCAACGGTTACTGAAACGTTTAATGCGATTTATGCGACTTCCCAACTGAGAGTGTATTGGGGGCATGTGAAATCAATTGTGTGCACGGACAGGTTTTTAAAGAACGGTAAAAGAGTTAAAGAGGCTTACGATATGGTAAACCGCTATCGGGAAATCCGTTATAACGTTCTGTTGTATGGAACAAAAGAGTTGTTAAGCGATATATTTCAGCAGAAGTCGATTCTGAATCTATCCCCGACAGATTCCTTACTGGACAATCCGTCACAAATCTATTCTCAGCGCTCGTATATTACGCCGCATTACGGTTTCAAGATTATTTCAGAGATAAATGAACCAGGGCAATCGGCCATGCTTCCTTCGATCGCTCTTGACAAGGGAGAATGGACCGAAGATAAACAGCCCAAATCGATGTTTAGAATCGATGGGGCATTTTATTTAAAAGGAAGCCAGTCCCTAGGATGGATGTCCGAAAAAGAGTTAGAAGGATTTCGATGGCTTCAAGAAAAACTGTCGCGCTCCCCGATTAACATTCCGGATACAAAGAAGCCTGTCGCGGCAATTGTTATGATTGAGCCAAAATCGAAGATTCTGCCTACTATTCGAAATGGTAAGGTGTACTATACGATTAAATTAAAAATGGACGCCTATGTAGATGAAATGGTTGAGGATCTTTCTACACAAGACATGCAGAAACTCGCGGAGCAAGTGATTGAGGATCAGCTCAGAAAAACCTATGAGATAGGGCTTAGCAAAAAAATAGACGTGCTGCAATTGGGCGAGCGGCTTTACAGGAATTACCCCAAAAAATGGCATGAACTTAACCAGGACAACGACTTCAATTTGGATGCCACTTCCCTCGATAAAGTAGAGGTCAAGGTTAAATTGCAACACACAGGCAAGTATAAAGCAAGATCAAATTAACGTTAAACCTTTTCTGTTGATACAGAAGAGGTTTTTTTCTGTAGGTTCAGGAGAAGACCCCTGCACAAATTCCTGCATTTTGGTGTCGAAAATTAGCGATAGGCTTTACATTTTGGAAAAACTTATCTGTACAAATTGTTGTAGCAGGCGTTTTGATATGAATCAGCGATCATTATGCCCCATACGGACATCCGCTTAGCTCACATGTGATTGTATCTCAGTGGTTGACCTACACATTAGCCATATTGTCTGTATCCACTTCGATAAGGCTGTATATTCGGGAGAAAAAGAATACATTGAATCTAACCTTTGCACTAGCGAAATCGTTGGATTCCAGAGATCCGCATACCGCCTTTCATTCGGAGAATGTAGCAAAGTACGCTTTTTTAATAGCCACAGAAATGAAGCTATCCAATCGGCAATGCGATATGATTTACCTCTAACAGAGGAAGTATATGATGCTATTAAACAGCATGCTACCATTGGTTATAACAAGGTTAAGCATTTCCCCTCGTTCGAAATAAAGCGTTATTTTGGATATCATTCTATATCATCATGAAAGGTATGACGGGACCGGATATCCCGAAAGGTTAAAAGGGGAGCAAATTCCCCGATTAGCCCGTAACTTGTCTATAGCGGATTCTTTTGATCCGAAAAAATCGAGGGACTCAATTTGACCCGAAATTACCGGCGTGTTCCTAAAGATGACTGGAGAAAAAAGGACAGGACATTTTCTTGCATATAGAAGGCATCAGAAATGTCCCGTATTAGGAATCTTATACACAGAATTGTCCACAATACACACAGGCAATAAAGCCTTGATGTGTATAACTCCCAGTTGAGATATAAACATATCCACAGATTGAGATATGCACAAGAAAGCTATGCACATTCCAACCATTTCTTTCTGCATGACGCGGTACGCAGCGGGTGCAAGCCTTAAGGGAGAGAGAAAGGTCTGATGTGAGGAAATGTAAAAAGAAGTACCCCAGCGGGTACTTCTTTTTGCATTCCTATATTATTTATTAAGCCGCCGTTTGACGCTCATACCGATTGAACATCATATTGTACAAGACGGCAGACACTACGGCGACTCCCGCAAGCAGGATGAACGTCCACGAGAAACCGATCCACGAGGAGATCGGGATTGACAGCGGCGCTAAGGTACGCCCAAGGGTATACCGCAAGCTGCCTGCGGCAAAATATTGGCCGCGCATATGTTCAGGAGCCAGCCGGGAGACGAAGGCTTGCTGCGGGCCTGCCGACATGAGCTCAGCCAACGTGAAAACGGCAATGGCGAGCGTGAAGCCCCAGAATGTGGACATGTGGCCGAACATAGCGATGCCCAGCGCATAGAATAACGCGCCGCCGATGAATACATAGCGATCTCTGTAAGCAAGCATCCATTTGGTAACTACGACAGTAAAGAGAGCTACGAACAGGCCGTTCTCGGATACGATCAGTCCGAACAGCTGCTTGCCCGACAGTTGCAGATTCCAGTCTCCGTAGGAGAAGATCGTCGTTAATTTCACAGTTTCCTCCATAAAGACGGGAAACAGCAGATCTAACTGCATGAAAGTCTGAGACAACAGCACGCCTGCTAGAATAAACAGCAGGAAGACACGGTCGGCTGCAATGACCTTATAATCGCGCAGCTGGGCAGCCAAGAAGCGGTACCAAGGCTCGCCAGCCGTGGAGCGGTGGCGATCGGCGAGTTGCTCAGGCAGCGTTTCGTGCAAGGTGCGGCTCATCGTCATAGAGAGGAAGAGGCAGAACACGGATGCTGCGGTAAGTACGATGTACGGATTATCCTTGTACGTGATGGATCCGAGCAGCGGACCGACAACGACAGACATGTTCGCGGCCGTATAGAAGATGGCAAAGACGCTGGAGCGGTGCTCTTCCTTCACTACGTCGGCGACCATTGCCTGACTCGCTGGCCAGTATAAGGAGCCGGCCATGCTGGCGAAGCTGAATCCGACGAAGCCGAGAATGGGCATCGCCAGGAGCGGCGAAGCGGCAAGGGCGAAGATGCCGTAGCCGATGCTTTGCCCGAAGGCCGCAATAACCATCATCCGTTTGCGTCCAAACCGGTCTGCGCAGTAGCCACCCATCAAATTGGCGAAAACAGACAGCGTCTGCGATAAGATCAGCAGAATGCCTGTCCAGCTTTTGCCGAAGGAATTCGCAAAATAGATCGACAGAAATGGAAAAAACGTCCAAAAAATGACGTTAAAAGCGGTCTCTCCGCCGAGGCGGATTTTTAAATTGATATCCCAATCTTTCATTCTCATCTGCTATTACCTCTAGTTGAAAGTCTTTATGTATCATACTACCACTGTTCCTAGAGAAACAAAACGAAGGAAGAACATACGGATAATCGGAATATTGGCGTATAAGGCAGACCTGTCTTGCCAGCGTATCGGTCTAGAGACGGAGCTAGAATGTGACCCGCGTCTGAATGAATACCTTCATGAGTCGTGTATACTTATATAAAATGCATCAACAGGAGGAAAAACTATCATGAATGCTCAAACGTTGATCGGGTATGGCGTTGGTGCTCTGATCATCATACTGGTGTTATGGTTCAGAACCCGGGGCAAAAAACGTCCGATCAGAAACAAAGGCATAGGAATGTTAATTCCCGTTATTTTGCTTCCTGTCGTTTTTGGATTTTCCATTTATTCGTTGACCAAGATTCCTGATCATCCTTTTCATTTACCCGTGATTTGGGAGATGTTGTGCGCCGTCCTGCTGGGAATTGGGCTTGGCAGCATTATGCTGTATCATACCGGCTATGAGAAGCGGGAAGACGGGTATGTCTACTCGAAGCCGAACAAAAACTTCAAGTATGTCATCATCGCCGTGCTGGCCATTCGCATCGCGCTTTCGCAATATTTTAAAGGACTGGATTATACAGAATTTACAGTTCTTACGATGTTGATGGCTTATTTATACATTTGTGTATGGCGCGTCGGAAGCTTCGTGAAGTACCGCAAAGCCAGTGTTAACTGAATAGTGGAGTAGAGCACCAATGGCATTGATCAGGAGCCTAGAGCGACGTATTACGTTGTTGGGAGTAACGAGTGGCGGACGTCGGAAGATTGGACACCTGCCGAGGCGAAGGTTAGCAATTTGTATTTGGGCAGCAATGGGCGGGCCAATTCTAGCCATGGAGACGGGGTGCTGAAGTTAGAGACTCCTCCTCGTCGTAGTCCTGCGGATACGTATATCTATAACCCGGAGGACCCGGTTGCCGACAGCGGTGAAAGAGAGCCGGAGAACATGCGAAAGCATGAGCTTCGCTGCGATATTCTCGTATATACGAGCGATGTGCTGGAGAGCGATTTGACTGTGGCGGGCGAGCTGTCGTGTGAGCTGTTTGCGGCTAGCACCGGGGTTGATACGGACTGGGTGGTTACTTTGAGCGATGTCGATGATCTAGGCAATTCCATTAAGCTTTCCAATTACATCGTACGGGCGAAGTACCGCAATGGATTGGATTCGCCAGAGCTGCCGATTCTTTCGTGAGGATATGAGAATTGAGAAGGCACCCTTTGGGGGTGTCTTTTTGATTTTGAATGGTTTTTCAATGGCTGCGGGGAGAGGCGCGAGCGGTTGAAAAAGGCCCTCTCAGGAGGAGAGGGGGCGTGAAGTGGCAGTGAGACGGCCGATAGGGCCGACTCGACAACCAGAGCCAGAGCCTCTTACTCCCACCCCAAAATCCTGCCGTAACGCTGTTTCCAAAGTTAACGGATGCCAAACGCTCATGCTGTCCAAGTTAACGCTGTAGAACAAGCTAAACTCTAATGCTCGGGCCAGCCACGAGCTTATAGCTCCACAATCAACCCATCATACGCAACCACAATCCCATGCGGCTGAAAAATTTCAATCAAATCCTCATGCAACAACCCTGCATTATGGGAAAAATGCGTAACGAAAACTTGCGCGCCCGGCTTTAAGACACCGACCTCGTCCATCCACGTTTTTGTTTCGAGTACAGCATCCACGTTCATATGATTGTTTCTGTGTCCGACTCGGCCCGTAGTGCATTCGAGAATGACCATGTCGAATTGTTTATCCTTCAGCCAAGCCCAGGTTTCGTCCGGAAACCAACCGCTGTCGTTGCCGTACAAAATGGTTTTGCCGTCTTTTTCGATGGAATAAAGCAGGCATGTTTCGAGCGGGTCATGATCCGCCAGCAGCGGAACGATTGTGGCCGTCTGCGTTTGGACAGGCTGAAACGGAATTACCCGGTGAAACTTATAGTTGTGTTTCAGCCCATTAAGCGCTTGAAAGCATAGACGGAAAGGAATGTCATGTCCATAGACATGCATGGTTTCGTCGCCTGATTGGGCATAGCCTTCGGCGCGAATGGCCATATCCTCGGCATACAGATGGTCAGAATGCGAATGGGTGATAAGCAAGTCTTTCACGCTGTTCATGTCCACCCCGTATTGGAGCGAATGCATGAAGGTATCGGGCGGGAAATCTACCTTCAGGTCGTGATCAATCATCACCGAGGTGCGGGTGCGAATATTGTGCCCTCCGCGTTCACGGGCTTGTTTGCAGGTGAGACAGTGGCAGAATAGCGATGGAATTCCCTCAAAAGCCGCTGTACCCAGGAAATGGACCTTCATAAATACACCCTCCTTGACGTCGTAGAGCATCATGAAAATCAAACAAAGAATGTTGTTTCATGAATATTTAGTGTTGTTTATTGTTGTGATCTTGTTGTTTATTGCCAATTGTATCGTCGCCTGGCAGCGCTGTCAATGCAGAAAAATGATTACTAAGGTTCCAAACAAAGGGAAGAATAGAAAAACAAATCCCGTTTATTGGAGGTAATCAGCAATGAACACGCTTTTTAAGTTGAAAGAACGAGGCACGACCGTTCCAACGGAGCTCATGGCGGGGGTTACGACGTTTTTGACTATGGTTTATATTGTGATCGTGAATCCGGGGGTTCTGAGTAAAGCGGGCATGGATTTCCACGGAGTGTTTATTGCAACGGTACTGGCGAGTATTGTGGCCACGCTGATAATGGGGCTTTTTGCGAACTACCCGATTGTGATTGCGCCGGGCATGGGGCTGAATGCTTATTTCGCCTTTAGCGTTGTGGGAGGAAGCGGTGTGAGTTGGCAGGTTGCCTTAGGCGCAGTTTTTGTCGCAGGGGCTTTGTTCATTGTGTTATCGCTGACAACTTTCCGATATATGCTGCTGGATGCTATTCCTGCGAGCTTGAAGCACGCCATAACAGCGGGTATCGGCTTATTCATCACATTTATCGGCCTGCAAAATGCCAAAATCATTGTAGCATCTCCGGCGACGCTGCTAACGCTGGGCAATCTCAGAGAACCCATGACATCGCTCACGATCATTGGTCTGATAGCTTCACTCATTCTGATGGCTTATCAGGTGCAGGGCTTTTTGTTCTTCGGCATGCTGATTACCGCTATACTGGCATGGATAACAGGTCTGCTGACGATGCCGGAGACATTCGTTTCAGCGCCTTCCGGACTCTCCGCCACAGCATTTCAGCTGGATATCAACGGCGTGTTTTCCGGGGGAATGTATGCCGTCATTTTTACGTTTTTGTTGATAACACTTTTTGATACAACAGGGACGATGCTCGGGGTTGCCGAGCAAGCGGGACTTCTCAAAGACAATAAATTTCCGCGTTCACGGGGCGCGCTGCTGGCCGATGCGATCGGAACCTCGACAGGGGCCCTGCTTGGTACGAGTCCCACCTCGGCTTATATTGAGTCCAGTTCCGGTGTCGCAGTTGGAGGGAGGACAGGGCTCACGGCGGTTACGGTGTGCGTTTTGCTCGCATTGACATTATTTTTCTCACCGATCATCGCGGTGCTTGCCAGCATCCCGGCTATTACAGCTCCTGCGCTAATCATCGTTGGTTTCCTAATGATGAACGTGCTGCGCAAAATCGAGTGGCAGGATCTGGAGGAAGCCTTTCCGGCCTTTCTGATCGTGGTGCTGATGCCTTTAACCTATAGTATCGCCACTGGGATCGGTATCGGGTTTATCGTCTATCCGGTGTTAAAGCTGCTCCGCGGGAAACGCAACGATGTTCATCCGATTTTTTATCTGTTTGCGGTGCTGTTTTTTATTCAGATTGTGTTCTTCACCCATTGAAGCTGAAATATCTTTAACGGGCAGCAGCCTCATAGATTAGGCTCAAAGGCGGCAGTGGCGCAGCAAGTGTCAGCGAAGCTGGCATCCGCACAAGAAGTGACTTCTTCCTCGCAAAAGTTAGCAAGCATTGCTCAGGATTTACAGGACATTATCAAGACTTACAAAATGAATTAAAGGAACCGGAAGACACCTGATCAGGTGTCTTTTTTAATGGCAGCAAGCTTATCACGGACGTTGGTCTCGAGCTTGAAGATTCGCTGCTTCTCCTCGTTGATTTGGCGCAGAAGGGAAACCATGGAGCTGAGGGTGCTTTGGACCCCAATCGCATCCCCTTGTTTGGCGCTTTTTTTAAAGCCGCTCCATAACGGGGATAAGCTTTTCCGGGATGACTTCACGGCACTTTGCTTAGCTTTAATTTGCGCGTTCACCGGATCCAGATCGTCGAGGAGACTTCGGACTTTTTTCGCAGCTTTGGAGGATTGCTCCTTGGCTGCTTGCCGGACTTTCTCTTTTGCCTGTATGTCTGCACGAGCCAGCTGCACAGGAATTTTCAAGGCAGCGGCTTGAAGCCGGAGCAGGGTATTTAAGCTTTTGTTTTTGAGCGGGCGCACGGTTTCAATCTGTTTATTTAATGCCGTGTAACGGGATAATAATGGTTTGTACCGTTCTCTCGTTTGCAGGACATCCTCCTCCAGCTTGGCTAATTGGGGTTTATCGATCTCTTTGGCTTGTTGGCTTAGCGCTGCTTGGGCTTCTTTATTTTGATTATGCTGCAAAGCAATCGTAGTGTCCCAATCTTGTTCTTGTTTCTGAAGGGTGAGCAGCTCGTCCTGCAAGGAATGGATGCGATTGGCCTGAGTCTGGGTAGCGGAGGCCATGGTTTTCTCGAGGAGTGCGGCTGTGATTTCAATAGGTGCTGCTGCAGCCGCCTCCACCGAAATGACTGAGAGTAGAACGAAAGCGGCGAGAAGTGAAATGAAATTCTTCAAATAGAAGCCTCCTTTAATTTCGGGAAATACAAAAAAGCACCTGCAAGAAAGGCAAAAGCCTTATCCTACGGGTGCTTCCAACGTAAGTATTTACTCGAAATATGATAGATGTACTATACCAAGCGACCCTGCAAAGTGTCAATACGAACGCCAAATTTGCTCCGAGCGCATTCGTACTTTACACTAGATAAGACTGGTAAAATAACCACGAACAAAGGATGGAACTGCTATGATGAATCAACTTTCTATGAATGATTTGAAACGGTTTAAGCACGATATAACCAGATTTATGATGACTTACAAATTCGCTTTGGACGCCATGGAGACCCGCGTAGAAATACTAGTGCAGGAATTCGAGTTGCTGCATGAATATAATCCGATCGAGCATACCAAGTCCCGCTTGAAATCGCCGGAAAGCATTTTTCATAAGCTAAGTAGAAAAGGCGGAGAAATGTCTTTTGACGGGATAAAAGCATGCATTAAAGATATTGCAGGCATGCGGATTACGTGCTCATTCGTGTCCGATATTTATGTCATCTCCAATATGCTCAAGAACCAAAGCGACTTAAAGGTGCTGGGAGAGAAGGATTACATCAAGCATCCGAAGCCGAATGGCTATCAAAGTCTTCATTTGTTAATCGAGGTTCCGGTACATTTGACGGATCGTCAAGAAAGTGTGTGCATCGAAATTCAAATCCGTACGATCGCTATGGACTTTTGGGCTAGCTTGGAACATAAAATATTTTATAAGTTCAATGAAGGCAATCAAACAGTGCCGGTGCGTTTGCTGGAGGAGCTCAAACAAGCGGCCGTCGCGGCGTCTGCACTCGATCTGCAAATGGAACGCCTGCATGCCGAAATTGAAGAGATTAAAGAAGAGCAGACTTCCGAGGTTGTGGCAAGCGATAAGCTGAATAAGATCGTCATTAACAATCAGCAATTTGCGCTGCCGCAGGCTCTGCTGGGACTTTTAAATGAGGAGGAGGCCAAGTAAGTACATATCCTAGAAATGGATGATGTCTCTTTTCACTTCTGTGGTATAATGGAAGGATTGGAACAGAAGGGTGTTGCTTCGGACATGCAGACATTTGAGGATTGGAATCAAAAGGTGAAAACAACGTTTAATGCTACAAGTAACGAAGTGGTATTAACGGTGATGGAAGCTGGAAAATCATTAGGTTTAACGAAGGATCAGATGAAGCAGTATGTTGACAAACACAATTTAACCAAGGTGCCTATTATGAGAAGTGTTCACCGTTACTTGCTATTGAAAAGCGAGATCGATGAGATTGTGGGGAAATCATGAGTAATGGCAATCAAACCTATGCGAATCACCGTAGAATGCATCCGTTGTTTCACTTTGTATTCTCTTTGCTGGCATTAGTTTTACTTATTTTGTCGATCATCGAACTGGTTAGATCCTTGCAATCGGGGAATGGAGTGCTTCCCTCGTTTCTATTTCTGATCATTTCTATTATCGTGATCGTCGTCTTCTTGCTGATTCGTACCTATCCTATGAAAGCACAGGATCGCGCGATACGTGCAGAAGAGAATCTTAGGCACTATGTTTTGACCCAGAAGCTGCTGGATTCAAGGCTAGCAATTGGCCAAATTGCTGCTTTGCGCTTTGCTTCCGACGCGGAATTCCCGGCTCTATCCGAGAAGGCGGCTGCTGAGCAGTTGTCACCTGATGCGATTAAGAAGTCTATTAAGAGCTGGAGAGGCGACGATTACCGCATATAGTATTTAAAAGAAAGAGACATGTCCCAGGAGGATGTGTCTTTTTTTGTTGAAAAATGTTCGTTTAATCGAGGTGGCGTTGCTCAGTCAGGGACCGCGGACCGCAACGATTATTCGGGCAGAGGAGGATGTCCTTCTGTGGCGGCTGGATTCAACAGTTTTCTACGATATGATCTTCGACCAAACGAGCATTGCAGTGGAAATGATGAAGCAGCTTTCCCGCAGTCTGCGATCCGAACTAGCGAAAGGGCCAGCAGCTGCAGAGGATTCAGCGGAATCCGGGCTTATGTCCACGCTCGGCAGATTGCACGGCGCAGGAAACTGCCCTGTTGCTGCAGCTTCATCGGGATCAGGTGATGACCTTCTACTTCCAGAACATCGACGTTCTGCGCAGTATGATGCATGTGATCGCGGAGCGGCTGTGAGGCATGAACTAAAAGTAAAGGGCTTCTTTGAAAGGTCTTGTCTGACCTTCAAGGAAGCCCTTTTTATTTCGTAATGTGGCGTGGCCATTGGCAAATTGGTATGGAAGTCCAAGGGCTTTTAGGGAAGTATAGGGCGCTATTTGCCCCAAATAGCCCTTTGGGCGGGGGAAAGGGAACCAGCGGTCCGCTATTTCGCTGTACTGGACACATATTTGGATGATTGAGGTGAGATAAGACCCTGCAGTTCCCCACGAACCCCCGTCATACTTCATTTCGCATAAATAGGGGAATGAAGTTCCCTAAATAAAAGCGAATTTACAAGCCGAGCTTCCCCCAAGCCTACTTGCCAGTTGCAGGTACGGGGGGCGGGATCCTAACCATGTTTATCGGCGCAGACGTTCCTTGCGCAGCAAATAAATAAAATACGGCGCGCCAATGACGGCGGTCATAATCCCTACCGGCACCTCGCGCGGGAGGATAATGATGCGGCCGAGCAAGTCGCCGAGCAGCATCAGATCCGCGCCGATGACAGCGGCCAGCGGGATCAGCCATTGATGCCGGCTGCCGACGATGCTGCGCGCGATGTGCGGTGCGATGAGGCCGATGAAGCCGATCGCGCCCACGGCCGACACGGAGATGCCGGCCAAAGCAACGGCGAGCAGCAGCAGCAGGAAGCGCTGCCTCACGATGTTAAGCCCAAGCGAGGCGGTAATGTCATCGCCAAGCAGAAAAATGTTCAGCTTCGCAAAGTTCGCCCACACGATGGGCAAGAGCACTGCGATCCACGGCAGCAGTGTATAAACATCGTGCCAATTGCGGCTCCACAAGCTGCCGGATAGCCAGAGCAGCGCCATGTTGATGTCGCTGGGGTGTCGAATGATCAAGTACTGTGTGCCGGCTTGGAACACAGTACCAATGGCGACGCCTACCAAGGCTAGCGAGGCGGGCGTGAGTGTTAAGCGCCGGCTGAGCAGCAGCAGGAGCAAGAAGGCTAGGAAGGCGCCGACGAAGGCGGCAATCGGCAAGACGTAGCTTGGCGACTTGGGGAATAGAAAGAGCACTGCGGCCGCCATGAAGCCGGCTCCTTTCGTAATCCCCACCACGTCCGGGCTGGCCAGAGGATTCCTTACCAAGCCTTGCAGAATAACACCGCCGACGGCTAAGCCGAAGCCCGCTAATATCGCAACGAAGACGCGCGGTAAGCGGACTTGATGCACGATGAAGTAAGTTGAGCTTTTCGCATCCGTTAAGCCGGCCCATACCTCTTTAAGTGGAATCCGCACGGCACCCACATGAACATATAGGGTGGCTAGGACGAGCATGACCGCAAGGGCGACTATCAAAGAGAGGGAAGATGTATGTGTAAATCTTCTCACTTCGCACCTCCTTGCTTGCGAGCCAAGTAAATGAAATAAGGCGCGCCGATGACAGCGGTCACGATGCCAACCGGTGATTCGAACGGAAAAGCGATGAAACGGCTGAGAAAGTCGGCATATACGAGCAATATTCCTCCAAGCAGAGCCGTCATCGGACCCAGAATGTTTAAGTTAGGTCCGATCATCGCACGGGCGATATGCGGAACAAGCAAGCAGATGAAACCGATCGGACCGCATAAGGCTACGGCAGAGCCGGCGAGCACGATGACAAGCACGATGCTGATACCGCGTACGATATTCACGCGTTGGCCCAGGCCAGAGGCGATGTCGTCATCGAGCAGCAGCAGTTTGAACGCCGGGAGCATAAGGCTGAATAAGACCATTCCGCCAATGAAAAAAGGCAAAATGATCCGTACATCCGACCATCCTGCTTGGTTCAGGGAGCCAACCAGCCAGAAAATCATACTATCCGTCGCGTGCTGATTCATGATAATGAGGCCTTCCGTCAATGAAGACATGAGGAAGTGGATCGTGATTCCCGCAAGGGCTAGACGCACATACTGCCCGCGTCCCGCGCCCGCAAGCGACCAGATTAGCAGCGCGCTTAAGGCGGCCCCGACGAAGGCGAAACCGATGAGCCCGAAGTTACCGAAATGGGGCAAAAAAGCTAGCCCGATTACAACAGCTAACGAAGCCCCGGCGTTAATTCCGAATATATGCGGAGATGCCAGCGGATTCTTGGTTGTTAATTGGGTAAGCATGCCGGCCAAAGCGAGCTGCATCCCTACGATACACGCCATGATGGCGCGCGGCAAACGGAGTGTTTGTATGTAAAGATGGGCTTTGTCGCTGCCCTGATAAGTCACCGCTTCGAATAAAGTGCGCCAAGAAACAGGGGCTTGGCCCCACTTCAAACTGCTGATCACACCGATCAGCATCACGAGAGCAGCAGCAGAAAATAGGAAGAGCAGAGGCCATTTCTGGCTCTGCTTCTCAGTTATAGGCTTCATCGGACTATTGCCCCAAATTCTTCACGATGTCATCAAGAATTTTCTCGGATCCGAGGAATCCGCGCGATAGAGACCAGTCACGACGCTCTACAGTAAATACTTTCTTGTTAGCTACAGCATCAATTTTCTGCCATAGAGGGTTTGTTTCCCATTGCTTAACAATCGTTTCTTTCTCAGTTGGCATCAGGAACAGAACTTGCGGGTTTGCTTCAACGAGCTGTTCAAGCGTAATTTGCGGATAGGCTGCGGTATTTTTTACTGGATCCGTATAACCAAGCATTGCTAGGTAAGAACCGCTGTAAGCGTGATCCGAATGTGCGAAGAATCCTTTGGGATTCACAACAGCTGGAAGTACGCGAAGGTTTGTTGCGCCTAGTTTCTTTTTCATCGCTTCTACCTTAGCTTGGTGCTCAGCCAGACGTTTCTTGCCTTCCTCTTCCTTACCGACTGCTTTCGCGATGATGCCGACATTTTTCAGCATTTGATTGTAGTCAGCTTGGAAATCGTCCAATACGAGAACCGGTGCAATGCCTTTTAGCTGCGCAATCGCATTTTTATGCTTGTTGATGTCCGCTATGATCAAATCAGGCTTCAGTGAGGAAATCAGCTCAATGTTAGGCTCGTAGCGGGAACCTACGGATTTGTAGGATTTTAGTTGAGCTTTTACAGAATCCATCAGAAGATCCGGGCTGTCGTCGTCGGCAACGCCTACAGGTTGTACACCTAAGGTGACAAGGATGTCTGTAAAGCCGAACTCCATGGCAACGATGCGCTCCGGTTTCTTAGGCAGTTCGAGTGTCCCTGTAGCATCCTGCACGGTAATTTTACCGTCCGTTTGAGCGGTAGGCTTCTGGCTGGCTGCAGCCGGAGTGGTTGTTGCTGCCGTTTCGGTATTCGTCGATTTGCCGCAAGCTGCAAGGCTTAACGCAAATACGGTGATCAGTGCGATCAGGCTAAAACGAGTAAAATAGTGTTTCATTTGTGCATTCCCCCGTGACAATGATTATTATTCTCATTTGAAATAATACTCAATATTTCACAGTTAGGACATGTCTAATATGCATAATGAACATGTCCCATTATTAGATTTAATGCTGGTTAGCCAGAAATTCCGAGGGTGAAGTTCCGGTCTTTTTTTTGAATACTTTGCTGAAATGGAAATAATCCACGAATCCGACGCGTCCGGCGACTTCTTTGGCGAGTAAATCGGTATGAAGAAACATTTGCTTCGCTTTCTCAATACGCAGGGTGTACAAATAATTCATCATCGTCATCCCGGTCTGCTTTTTGAATAAAACCGTTAAATAACCGACACTCATGCCTGCTCGTCTAGCCAACATCGGAAGCGACAGCTCCAACATGTAGTGTTCGTTCATATAGGAAAGGATCTCCTCGATCGATTCCGTTGAGGACTTTTTGTCCTGCGTCAGATGAGATTCATATAAGTAAATGAACAGAATGCGCTCCAGCATCATGCGCTTTCGAAATGTGTGAGCGGCTATTTCTTCATCCGTCAGCGGATGAAGGTCCTCCGTCGTTCGAAGCAGCTCGTCCAACATGTAGTGAATTTTTATCTCACTTAAGGTTGTGAGAGGGCCGTGCTGGGACCAGATGCTCCCTTCCGGTAACATCCTGTAGGCAATGATGACGTATTCGACGGTTTTGGTTTTGGGAACCTGAATAGCGTAAGGGCCATGATCGGGATGGCACGCATAGGCTTGTGAACAGACCGTCGGTTCCTGGTCGTGTCTATGTATGGTAATATGGCCGCGCCGCACAATAATAAGCCGGTGCATTCCGGTCGGACATTCTATGTTTATCGGGGCACTGCAGGTCTCGATCTGCTCAATGAGCGGGACGAGGGGAATAAGCTGTTGAAAATTCATAAGCAAGATCCTTTCCTAACCTCGTAATGATTCTCATTTGATAGTGACACAGTTAGAGGTTTGCAACAAGGGTGAAAACATGGAAAAGCGCCCCAAGTGGGCGCTTTTTGGTAGTGCGAAGCCTGCGAATAGGATAGGGATCTGTTATAGTGCGTAGACGCTTCTCATAATGATCTCAGGCAGCTCAGCTTGCTGGGCGTAATATTGCTCAAGCGTGATGCTGCCGCTCGACAAGCGCTCGTCGAGCTGTTCGGTTAGCTCCGCGAGTTGCAGATCGATTACTTTTTGGACATCGACCTTATTGGCTTCGGCGATATCGGCCAGCGACTGTCCGTTATATTGGGCATTGTAAATATCTTCCTCGGAAGCTAGACCGAGAACGTGGAGCAGGTCATATTTTGCAGCCATAATTCGTTTTGTCATCATAGATTACCACCGTACATCGTTATGTGCCTGCAGTCTGATCGGCTGAAGGGTTGTGTGTCCCCAAGGGTCTTGCTCCAGTATATGCAAGAGCTCGCGAAATGGCTTGGGGACTTACCTTATTACACAGGATGGGCGTGTTTGAATCAGGGGTCCGTACATATCGGTCTGGTACGAAAGTATACCTTTAATACCTCCAAGGTAGTAGGGACAAATTACACTTGCGAGTGAAGTCTCAAAACGTATGCATAGCTACAATAAATTTGTAAGCAAGTGCAGAGCAAGAAGGAGGCAGGGCAGCGCGATGATTCGTTTGAAACGCAAAGTGGTGATCGTATCATTGAGCTTCTCAACTCTCCTCATCATGAGTACGGCGTATGCCTTGCTGCCAATGCACCAAATTGCAGCACCTCTTGACCTGTAAAGCAGAAAGAACCGACGGGTTATCCCGGCGGATCTTTCTTTTGTACCTATGCGATCTAATGCTGCAACTCGAATTGAACCAGCCCTTTGGATAAAGCATATAAAGCGGCTTGCGTCCGATCCGCCAGTTCTAATTTGGCTAGAACCTGACTTACGTGATTTTTAACGGTGAACTCTGTGATGTACAGAGCGCTTGCGATTTCTTTGTTGGAACGGCCCTTGCCGAGCGACATCAGCACTTCAAGTTCTTTGGGAGTCAGTTCAGACAGCTCCTGCTTTTCTCTGCCTGCTCTATGCGTCATCATGGAGCCCATTAACACAGGGTCGTAGTACTTACGACCGCGAGCCACAACTTCAATCGCATACAACAAGTCTTCGGGAAACGCTTCCTTTAAGCAGATGCCTTCAATCTCCATGGATTGTGCGAGCTGAAGCTCACTTTGCGTGATCGATGAGGTTAAAATCATATATTTACAAGCATGTCCCGCCCTTCGGGCCATTTGTATAAAATCTAATCCATTCTCATTCCCCAAGTTCAAGTCTACAAGGACAAGATCGGGGTGTGTCTGATCCAGAAGCAGCAGTGCTTCCTTCGAATTCGCAGCTTCCCCAACAATATTCATGGATTGACCGGATGAAACAATCGTGCAAATGCCTTTGCGGACAAGCGGGTGATCATCAAGGATAATCATATTCATCAATCGGGTTCCCTCCAAAATGATGCGATCTATGATATACTAATTTTGGGTATAAATACCTAGTTCTTTCTACCTACGAATTGAATCGACTGATTCATTGTATAACAAAAATAGTCGAAAAACCATTAAGAATTCATAAAGTTTAGGAGTAGATCAGCATGAATGTCTCCAACAAATCGGGCTTATATTTATTTTTTTGGTGCAGATGGGTGCTCCTGTTGATGGGGCTCTTGATTTATACCAAATCGGGGAACGTAACGCCGGGACTGCTGTTAGCCGCTGTTCTTTTTCACACTGTCTACAGCCTGTTATATGTATTTAAAATGGATCGAATCACGGCCATTGCAGCGTCTGCCTTTGATATTGGCTTTGGGATCTATCTGCTCTGGTTAACAGGGGGGCTGTCCTCTCCATTTTTAATATACTGTTTTACTGGACTTTTGATGGTTAAGCGGTTTGTGACATGGCGAAAGTATTATCCAATCTGTCTCAGCTACACGCTCCTCCTCCCGATTATCTTTGCACTGATTTCTGAGGGACCTGTGTATATGTATCTTCTGAACCATTTTGATTATAGTTTTGTCGTGTTGGCCTACTTCAGCAGTGTGAGTTTTGTGCACTATACCTTGCAAGGCGTACGTAAACAATACCGCAAGCTTGTGATGATTTATTCGACTCGCTTTATGGCGCGGCAGCCATTAAGGCAAGGAGCCGTTCTATACATAGAAGGGATGCTTAAGAAGATTTTGGATGAGCGTGAAGTGATGCTTTGCATGGCAAGCGCAAGGCAGAGTGAGAAAGTACAGAGCTGGAAGCATACTTATTTTACGAACTATTTGAAGCATAATTCACCCCTGCACAGTCAGAGAATGTACGCCCAGCTGCCTTCTCCGACAGGTGAATTGGAGGCTCTGTATATCCAGACGCTGCTGGACCGCAACGGGAAATTCTATGGATGGCTGCTAGTGAAGCGGAAAAGAACGAACTGTCCGTTCTGCACAAAATGTATATCCAATTCATTCTCATGAGGCTGGAAGCTTTTCATTTCAGTGATGAGCAACTGCTGGACGCAGAAGAAACAGCGGTCGCTATGGAGCGCAATACGATTGCCCAAAACATACATGATGGCATCACGCAGGAGTTGTTCTTCATTTCGATTCAACTGTTTCAGTTGAAAAATGCGCTTCCCGCACATGCGCGTGACGAATTGCTCCCTTATGTGGCCGAGATCGAGAAAAAGGTGAAAGAAAGCCACCGGGACATGCGGCAATTCATAATTGAGCTGAAGAATGAAAAGAGAAAATTCAATCTCCACCATGCCATTGAGAAACTGCTGCAGCGTATTACGGAAAACACAGACGTGCGGCCGGTCTTCGAACATATCGGTTGGGTTTCGCAGGAACAGGCGGATATTGAAGGCGAGATCTATCACTTGGTGGAAGAAGCGGCCAAGAACGTCATTAAGCACGCGAAAGCGAAGCATCTTCACGTGGCGATAGAAGTTACGAGTTTCCAATTGATGGTAACTATTATGGATGATGGAATCGGAATGAAGAAAGTGGGTGTGCATCAAGAGGGAAAGTTCGGACTAGGTGGCATGGAGAGCCGGATCAGAGCCTTGAACGGCACAATCCTCTTCGAAACGGAGGAGGCGGTGGGAACAACAGTTACTGCATTTATTCCACGTGAAAGGAATATTGCTTATGTATAAAGTCGTCATTGCGGATGACCGTTCCATTGTCAGAGAAGGTCTTCATATTCTGCCTTGATGAAAGTGAGGATATTTATCGGGCTTTTCAAGCTGGTGTGGATGGTTACTTAATGAAAGATACGAGTCCCGAGGTCATACTTTCCACCGTTGATGAAGTGATGAGAGGGTTATGGTTGGAGACGTTTCGCCGATTATTGCGGCAACAACCAAAGGAGTGTATACATTAGGCAGCACGATTTTGGCGGTGTTATCCTTATTGCGCGTACAGGAGTGGGAAATTGATCTGTTGTCTCTTCTGCATTTCGTAAGCAGGATCAAGCTCCCCGATTATATGTTCGAAAAGGAAGGAAAGCTGTCCGAGTTCGAATTCGTCCAAGAGCACTGCTACATGGCAAAGGAATTATGTGAAGGAATCCCTGATTTTCAAGAAGTGGAGAAATCTTTCCTGTACCACCATGAAAAAGTGGACGGCACCGGCTACCCGTATTGCCTAGGTGGAAGTATTCCTTGCGCTAACGACGCCGCGGTCCTACAGGCAGGAGATGTCCCAGCGCGAAGCCTATGCAGAAATTCAGAAGCTGGCGGGACATTCCTTCCGCGCGGATATCGCAGAGATCTCCGGAAAAGTGATCGATTAGCATCCAATATTACCCTGCCAAAAGCACGCCTACTCTTGTCTTCTCTGAGGCATATTAGTAAAAGTCTATGTAGGCTTTACCAAACCACAGAAGGCAAGGAGTGAATCTGCACCCGTGAATTACATCCGTATCCTTACCGTCGTGCTGGCGATGCTGCTCGGACAGGCCACGCTCGTATCCGCTGACGGGTCTTATCATTTCGGCTTCAAAAAAAGCGTCAATGGACAGCGCCCGTCCATTGATGAGGAAGGCTTCAAGAGTCTGTTGAAGCAGCATGGGGCTATTTTTACAGGTGATCTTGCTATGAAGGAACTGTACCTGACGTTCGATAATGGGTACGAGCAGGGCTATACCGGTAAAATTCTGGATGTGTTAAAAGAAAAGCAAGTGCCTGCCATCTTCTTTGTGACCGGGCATTACATCAAAACCGAGCCTGAACTGCTGAAGCGCATGGCGGCGGAGGGCCACTTGATCGGCAACCACTCCTGGAGCCATCCGGATATGAGCCAAATCTCGGCGGACCGCATCAAGAAAGAGCTCGACCAAGTCAGAGACGGTGTTAGCGCTGTTACAGGGCAGAAGGAGATGCATTATTTGCGCACGCCGCGGGGCATCTTCAACGGGCGATCCTTGGCCGTCAGCCAGCAGCTTGGCTATACGAACGTATTCTGGTCCGTTGCGTACCGTGACTGGGAACCTAAGCAGCAAAAGGGCTGGGACTATGCTTACAAAAATGTGATGGCGCAGCTGCACCCAGGAGCGGTGATTTTGCTGCATTCCGTATCCAAAGACAATACGGAGGCACTTGGCAAAATTATTGACGATGCCAGAAGTCAGGGGTATGTGTTCAAGAGTCTGGACGAGATGAAGATGCGTACACCATAAGGAGTAAAAGGGCTCTAGCAGGTGCCATCCGGCTTAACTTAATAAAGAACTCACAAAGGGCCGCCCTCAAAGTAGATTTTCTACTTGAGGGCGGCCCTTTCGATAAAGGGAACTAGAATCCTCTATTTGTTCAAAATCGGCTGCATTCGGAGCTTTAGTGGAACTACAAGTTCCTATTTAACCCCCAAGTGGTCCATTTTGTTCAAATTTGTGAAAATAATGGAATGTAGTTCTCGCTCATCGCCTGAATGGCTGCTTTCGGAGTAAATAAAGGATCGTAGTGTCCTTATCTTCAGGGTATCACGAAACTGTACATGATTAGGCTTTGCTTAAATAATTTTCAACGGTTGATTGTGACTTTTTATCCTGCAGCCATGTGGTCGAGAGAGAGGCTAATTGCTGAGTGGTGATCGCTGTTTTAATGTCCTCTTTTTTCTCCTCCATGGTAGGGGTATAAGCTGCTTTTCGGTCCGTTACTTTAATGATGTCGTAACCTGTGCTTGTCTTAACGGCACTGCTGGTTTCGCCTGCTTTTAAAGCAAAGGCCGCGGTATCGAACGCTTCGTCCATGTTGCCGCTGGAAATGTAGCCAAGAGATCCGCCGTTGTCCTTGGTCGCGGTGTCTAACGATTTACTTTTGGCAAGTGTGGCAAAGTCTCCGCCGTTTTTCAGTTCAGCCAGAATGGCATCCGCTTCTTCTTTCGTTGCAACGGAGATGTGGGAAGCCTGAATTTGCTCCGGCACCTTCAAAGTTTCGAGATTCTCATCGTAGTATTTTTTGATATCATCATCGGTGATCTTAACTTGAGGCGCTAGAATCTTTTTCAAGAGTACTTGCGACTTCATGCTTTTCTTTAAATCGTCTATTGTCATGCCATAGGAAGTTAGGGCCTGCTGAAACTCAGCATCTGAACCATAAGAGCCTTTAACGGAAGCGACTTCTTTGTCAATATCCTCATCGGTAACTTGAACTCCAGCTTTTTGCCCTTCCTGGTTAATAAGTTCTTCAGAAATCAAGGAATCAAGCGTCTGCGCGCCCCCGCTGGCCAGCATAGCTTGATACAACTGGTCAGAGTTGATGGTAACCCCATTAACTTTAGCTACAGGCTCTGCTGCACTCTGAGCTGTTTTCTTCATCGGAGGGTAGAAGGCGATATAAGCGATAAAGCTGAGCACCAGTATAGCCGACACCCATTTCCACGTGCGATTAGATGATCTATGTGTATTTGTCATAATTGCTCCCTTCAGTTTGTGTCTCTTGGATGACATGCTGCTATTATCTCAATGGAATCTGAAGCCCACATGAAGGCTAACTGAAAGTTTAATGAATGAGCAGGGGAGTGCTGGAAGTTCGGTGAAAAGAGTTGATGCCCCAAATTACATTGTACACAATATAATTGTTGACAATATTGATTAAACTTGATATGATTTGTTCATAAGGTTCGCATCAAATTTATTTGCTTACAAAGTATATTGAAACATAACGAATAAATAGCACAGTTTCTAAAGGAGGCAGTCCTATGCACTACAAAGCGATCGTTATCGGTACGGGACCAGCAGGATTAACTGCTGCCATATATCTCGCAAGAGCAAATATTGCGCCGCTTGTCATCGAAGGCATTCAGCCGGGAGGTCAGTTAACGACAACAACCGAAGTGGATAACTTCCCAGGGTTTCCCGATGGCATTATGGGGCCAGAGCTTATGGACAACATGCGGAGGCAGGCGTTACGCTTCGGTGCGACGATCCAGTCGGGTCGGGTTACGGAAGTCGACATGTCGAAACGGCCGTTTACTTTATTTTTAGAGGATGGAGGCCAATTGTCGGCTGATTCGCTAATTATTTCTACGGGAGCCTCGGCCAAAAAGTTGGGTATCCCCGGTGAGTCGGAGAATATCGGAAGAGGCGTCAGCACCTGTGCGACTTGCGACGGATTTTTCTTCAGGAATAAGAAAATCATCGTGATTGGCGGTGGGGATACCGCGATGGAGGAAGCGCAATTCTTGACCAGATTTGCATCTGAAGTGCGCGTTGTGCACCGCCGTGATGAGCTAAAGGCATCGAAAATCATGCAGGATCACGCCCGCGGCAATGAGAAGATTGCCTGGAGTCTAAACCGCACGCCGCTTGAAGTGGCAGCAGGACCTATGGGGGTAAGCGGATTGAAGGTGCTCAACAACGAGACTGGCGAGGAGGAGCTGCTTGAGGCTGACGGTATTTTTCTGGCCATCGGGCATACACCGAATACCGGCTTCTTGGGCGGTCAACTGCCAACCGATGAGCTCGGCTACCTGCAGGTCATTCCGGGAACGTCCCAAACTACTGTGCCTGGTGTATTCGCCTGTGGCGATGTACAGGACCGCATCTATCGCCAAGCCATCACATCGGCAGGCAGCGGTTGTATGGCGGCACTTGATGCAGAGCGATTTATTTCCGAACAGCATGCGTGAGGCATTATCAAATAACAATCATTTACTAGGAGGAATCAGCCATGTCAGTTAACCAAATTTCCGATGCAACGTTTCAAAATGAGACCGGTGCGGGCACCGTACTCGTCGATTTCTGGGCACCTTGGTGCGGACCTTGTAAAATGATCGCTCCGATTTTGGATGAACTCTCAACCGAGATTGGGGCAAAGGCGAAGATCGTAAAAATCAATGTGGACGATAACCCGGAGTCAGCTGCCAAATATAACGTGATGAGTATCCCGACCTTGCTTGTTTTCAAAGACGGTCAAGTCGTTAACCAGCTTGTCGGCGTGCAGTCCAAAGAAAAGCTTAAAGCCGTTATCGATCAAGCTTAATCGAGCCAGATCCAATTAACCTTTAACATTTAAAGGAATTGAGCATACAAAACAAAAAATTATTCAGGAGGCATTACGATGACACAATTACAAGAGCGCACAGGAGTAGCTACAGTTGGAGGAAATCCGGTAACACTGCTAGGTCCAGAGATTAAAGTTGGCGATCAAGCGCCTGATTTCAAGGTGAATAAGGATCTCATGACAGAAGTTAGCTTGTCGGATTTCGAAGGTAAAGTGAAGCTGATCTCCGTTGTTCCTTCGGTAGACACAGGGACTTGCGATGCTCAGACACGCCGTTTTAACGTGGAAGCTGACAAGCTTGGAGATGACGTGGTCATCCTGACGATTTCGGTCGATCTTCCTTTTGCACAAAGCCGGTTCTGCGGAGCTGCCGGAATTGATAAAGTCATTACCCTTTCCGATTACAAAAATCGTGCCTTCGGTCAAGCGTACGGGGTATTGATTAAAGAGATTCAGCTTGATCAACGGGCCGTTTTCATTCTAGATACCAATAATACCGTTCGCTATGTAGAGTATTTAACAGAAATGAAAGAGCATCCGAATTATGACGCGGCGCTTCAAGCGTTGAAAGAGCTTGTGTAATATGCAAAAAGGACGAAGCCGTCGGCTTCGTCCTTTTTATATTTTAATCCCGGCGGATTGCTGCAGCCTAGCGGCAATTTTCATGAAATCCTCCGTGAATATGCCTGGAGCAAATTCTTCCGGTGTATCGGCATACTCAGGAATCGGGCCCCCTTCGGGAATGCCTTCTTTGACGACCAAATCGCCACCATCCTCGGGATGGGCACCTTTCCAGATTTGTTCCAGATCCTTATAGTCCTCATCACTAAAGCGATAGAGCACACGGTGGACCCCTTTTTCTTCATACTTGCGGGTCTCGTTGAACGCTTTGTTGTCCAAGCTCGGAATCGGTATCAACTTGGTCACTTCTGCGCCGGTAGCCATTTCAAGCGCCTTGGCATAAGCCACAACATGCACGCCTCCACGAACCAGCAAATAGCCGATCATAGCGCGGGCGACGGGGTGGCTTGTCATTTCGTAGACGCGCATCTTATGCGTGCGTGCACCGCACTCCAAAAAGAAGTTATGCAGCAAATCGAGGATAAGATTGCCACTGTTAAATACATTCTCCCCGGTCCACGCCTTGCCCATGGAATCCACGGGTAGAGCATTCTGCCCTGCAAAGATGAAATGCTGCGTATTGCGAACATCCTTGGCTGCCGCCAGCGGCGTAGAATCGGGATCGCCGGGTTTCGTTGAACCGGCCAAGCACAGATTAATCGTGTGCGTCACCAGCTCGACATGACCGAACTCTTCGGCCGTAATGCTCGAAACGAGATCGTAAAAAGGTTTCAACTTCGTCTTATTCTTGAAATTAAACGACTGAAACATGTAATTGTTCAGTGTGGACATTTCCCCGAATTTGCCGCCGAGTAATTCTTGGACAGCGGCAGCTGCATTCGGATCGGCGGTTGTCGGCTGCGGCAGTTCAATGGCTAAGCGATTGAAACGTTTGATCAAAATGATCCCTCCAACTGGTCAGATACGGGTGTATTCTAACCAAGCCGGCGGCAAATCATGCAAGCCGCCGCGTGCTATCGGGCAGGAGGAACGAGCCTGCTGCCCTTGACCATAGCCCCGCCGCACAAGGGACAGGGCTTCGCCGTTCGCCGCGATTCCTGCGGCGAAGAAATGCGCGACCAGGCCTTGCAGCCGGCCTGGTTGCAGACCCACGCCGCGACGAGCTCCGTCGCGGCGGGCTTCGCAGCGGCAGCCGCCCGCGGAGCGGCTGCCTTCACGCTCACAGCCGCCGCAGGCTTGCGGCTGCCAGACCCGTCCGCGTCAGGGAACGCGGACAGCAGGAAGCGGGAAGGCTCCGCCTTCTTCCCGCGATAATACGCCGGCGAGCTGATCAGCAGCTCGGCCTTGGCGCGCGTGACGGCGACGTAGGCGAGTCGCCGTTCTTCCTCCAGCGCGGCGGCAGTCTTGTCGCGCGCCGTAACACCTGCCAGCTGAACATCGTTCAGCTGGTTCGCTTCCAGTGCCGAGCTGTGCGGCATGTTGCCCTCAATCGCACAGAGCAAGTAGACCACATTGAACTCGAGGCCCTTTGATTTGTGGATCGTCATGAGCGAAATTTTGTTCGCGGCATGGTCTTTTTGCAGGGCGCTCATCTCCGTGCGTTTTTCTGCGACTTCATGGATAAAATAAAGAAACTGCTCCACCGAATCGAAACGCTTGGCAGAGGACTCCAGCTCGTCCAGTGTTTCCTTCAGCATTTCCCGGTGATGCGTAAGCTTGCTGCGTTTGTTCGTCTCCAGGAAAGCGTCGTAGAAGTCCTTGCGGATCGCTTGAATGGCTTCCAGCGGCTTCATCTCGGCAAGCGTTTTGATGAGACGGATGCGGCTTTTCAACTTTTCCTTTTGAAAATCTTTCAGCTGCGGCAAGCCCAGCAGGTGGATGAGCGGCCACTTTTTGGCCTGAATCGCTTCCTGTTCTTGAATAATCCGCATGCCTTGGTCACGACCTATATATAATGAGGGTAGGACACCCTCTATGGCTTCGAAATTCCGTCGTTCGTGAGCAATCCGAAGATGGTCGATAATCGGCTTCACCATCCACTGCTCATAGAAGGAATCGCTGCTGCCATAATCGACAAAAGGTAAATTATGCAGAATTAACTGCTCAATAATGGCCCTGCTGTTGCTTTGCGTCCGGTACAGAATAGCAAAATCCCCAAACGAACAATTACCCTCAGCGACTTTGACCCGGATATCGTTGATTAACCAATCGGCCTCATCATCGCTGCTGGCAGGCTTTACATACAGAGGTTTCGTTTCACTTTGCTTGGTGGCAAGCAGCGTTTTGCTCTTGCGCTGCACATTATGCTTAATGATGGCATTCCCTAACCCGACAATGCTCGAAGTGGAGCGATAATTGATATCGAGTGTAACTGTTTTTGCTGTTGGATACTGCTCATGGAATTGTAAAATAAATTCATTCCGGGCGCCGTTAAACGAATAAATGGTCTGGTCATCATCGCCGACAACCATCAAATTTTGATGATTGTGTGCAATCATTTTAATAATCTCATACTGTACCGTGTTCGTATCCTGAAACTCATCGACGCTGATATAAGTGAACTTTCGCTCCAGCGAGCGCAGAATATCCGCGTTTTGCTTCAACAGTTGGTGAGCAAGGATTAAAATATCATCGAAATCGATCTTCCTCTGTTCCATTTTCCACTGCTCATACTGGAGAAAAATTCGTTTCATCTCCTTATCTTCATCCGTCTCCTCGGGAAGGTCGCTGACATCGATCAACTGCATTTTATAGGAGGAAAGGAGAGAAATGAGAACTTCGGGCTGATAAGTATCTTGAAGTCCCATCCCCAGCATAATGCGTTTGAACACGATTTGTTGATAGCGGCCGTCGCTCAAAATTTCCTGAGCGAATCCGTTCATCCGCAGCAATCGCAGACAAAAGGCATGAAAAGTTCGGACTTGCATCGAATGGGTTATACTTGCGTCAAGACCTGGCAGGGAAGCGAGGCGTTCCCGCATTTCTTCGGCGGCTTTTTTCGAAAAAGTAATCAGCAGCACGTTCGACGGATGAACCCTGTGAACACGCAGCAAATAAGCGACTCGGCATACCAGCACCGTTGTTTTCCCTGAGCCAGCACCCGCTAATGTGAGGAGAGGGCCCTTGAAATGGCGAACGGCTTGTACCTGCGCTTCATTCAGTAAAATTCGGTGGCGTTCCAAATCGCGAAAAAAATAAGCATCCCGGTCGTCGTCGGGAACAAAATCCGTGCTATTCGTTAATCGTGCCAGCTGCGCATGCGGAACCTTGTGCTCAGTGGCAGGTTTAGAGCCTGATGGAGTAGGGTAAATAGATAGAGAGTTCATTGGTTATCACCTGTTCCTTGCTGTTTCCTTGCTTTTTTCTTGCATTGCCTGAGGACTGAACTACCTATTTTATCACAATTCTTGAGCATTGAAAGGATAACTCTCTGTATGGTTATATCTAACTTGAAATTGCTCTGGCAGCAATTCCAAAAGCACGATGCCACGGGGCTGGCTGCGCAGTGCGCGTACTATTTCCTGCTGTCGCTGTTTCCGTTTCTGCTCTTTATATTGAGCCTGCTCGGGTATCTGCCTTTCTCTTCGGACGATGTCGTGGCGTTGATCAAAGACTATATACCCGGGGCCGTATCCGGCTGGCTTGAGGAAACCTTGACCAATCTGCTCGATGTAAAAAGGGGCGGAACGCTGTCCTTCGGGTTAATCCTCGCCTTGGTCAGCGCTAGCGCCGCGATGAATGCGATCGTGATCGCCGTGAACAAAGCTTACGGCCTGCCGGAGCGCAAAAGCTTCATTCATTCGCGATTTCTGGCTGTCATGCTGACCTTAGGCATGCTTATCGTCATTGCCTCCGCGCTGCTGCTGAGCGTGTTCGGGCATTGGATTGGGGACTGGGTGCAAGCGCATATCCATATGGCGACTACGACTGTCAACATTTGGAACAATCTTCGCTGGATCGCGAACTTTATCATTCTGTTCATTGTTTTTACAGGCATTTATTACATAGCTCCTAATACCTGCTTAACGTGTAAAAGTGTGCTTCCCGGCGCCTTCTTCGCCTCCCTAGGCTGGCAGGGGACAGGGCTGGGCTTCTCCTTCTATGTAAATAATTTTACGAATTACAGCGCCACTTATGGGAGTGTAGGGGGAATTATCGTACTTATGACGTGGTTCTATATTTCTGCCCTGCTCATCATTATCGGAGGGGAAATCAATGCCTTGAAGCATGTGAAGAGCCAGGAGCATATGCATACGGTCCCGCTGGACAACAAGGATAAGACGATTCGTTGATAGTGGCGACTGGCGGCACGGTTACTTAGCTGAATTTGCTATCGGCAACGGATGGGGGAGAACCGCTAGGAACTTAGAAGGAACTATGATCCTCTATTCTTCCCGAAAGCGATAACCTCGCCATTTGAAGAGAACGACAGTCCTCTATTTTGCCAAATCCAAATCAGCCTAAATATAGGCATTCATTGGGCAAATAGAGCCATCTAGTTCCCTCAATCACCAGGAATCGTCAATTTTGCTCAAATAGCGCCCTGTGGTTCCTCTAAGATTCATCTCCCGCCATCTCCGTCAAAAAAAGACCGTAAACCCAAGCAAGATTCGCTTAGTTCTACGGTTGTTTGGTTGCCTTACCATTCCAAAACACCACCATCGATGCGCTTGATGCCGCGAATCTTGCCGAGCTGTTCAGCGAGCCGGAACAAGGAGAGATCCTTCATCTTCGCCTCGATCATGACGTCCACGCGGTCAAGACCGGCTTCCTTGCAGCTTTTCAGAAAAGCGACGAGCTGATCCGGCTCAATGTAGTCGGCATGGGAGCGGAACTCCTTCGTATCCCTTGGGGATTTCGGAGAGGAGACGTGGATTTTCATTGGGATATCTCCCCATGTCTTCGCAATCTCCGGCAGCAGCTCCTGAGGCGTGGCTTTCGAGGGATTGCACCAATCATGGTGCAAGTCCAGCATGCAGGGGCGCTGCAGCTTTTGACTCACGGCTAGGGTTTCCTCCAGCGTGTAGGTTTTGTCGTCATTCTCGAAGGTGAGCCGCCGCATAATATGTTCTGGCACCTCAGGGATCTTTGCATACAGTCGCTCTGTCGCGGCTGCTTTGTCTCCGTACACGCCACCTACGTGAATGTTGATGATCGCGGATTCATCCAACCCCATTCCGTCGAGAATCGCTCCGTGATAGCGCAGATCCTGAATCGCTGCCGCCACGACCGAGTCACTCCCATTAAGCAGTGTGAACTGGTTTGGATGCATGCTCAGGCGAATGTCCTGAGCCTTTGCGAAGTCGCCGAGCTTCTTGAGCTCGTCCTTATATTCGTTGGTCACGTCAATCTGCACATCGGGGTGCGTCGCCAGTGGAATGAGCGACGAGGAGAGGCGAAACAAACGAATGCCATGAGCGGCATTGTAATAGAGGATGCGCTGCGTCGCTTCGAGGTTTTTACGTCCGATGTCGATCGCCCGCTGGAGGGCTTCCTCATACGGGCGCTGAGAAAAAAGCTTGTAGGTAAATGTCGAGCTGGGGGTATTATTGAAAATCGCGATTGCGATCGATACGAATCCTAGTCGGATAATCATGAGGTCCTCCCGTTACATGTGCGAAGTAAGAAGAAAGGAAAGACGAACAGTCTAGTTAGTCTGCCCAGAAAAAACAGCAGTCTACCTAGCCGCCGTACAGCATTTACTGTAAAGCATACAGGCGATTTTGACTGCTAGCGGTGGTTTCAGGCGATAAAATAGAGAAAAAGACACCAAGAAGGTGTCTTTTTCTCTATACAGTCTATATAAAACCGTCCTAAACCCGCTCAACCTTCAACAGGTTCGTCGTACCGGATTTCCCAACCGGAACCCCGGCGGAAACGACAGTAAGGTCGCCTTTTTTCACATAGCCAAGTGTTTCCGCATGTCCGATAGCCGAGCGAATCATCGCATCGGTCGACTCACAGAACTCGCCATGGATCGGGATCACGCCCTGAACCATGCTAAGCAGGTTGATCGCGTACTCATTGGAAGTTACCGCGATAATCGGCGCCTCCGGACGATACTTAGCGATCATACGAGCTGTAAAGCCGCTTTCCGTCGGCGTCAGGATCGCCGCAGCTTTCAGTTTGTTTGCGGAGGATACAACCGCTTGGCACAGTACTTCCGTCACTTCGTTGTTCGACTGCAGCTGTGCGTCGATCAAGGAGCTGCGCTCCATCGTTTGCTCGACACGTTCGGCAATCGTCGCCATCATCGTCACAGACTCGACGGGATACTTGCCTGCGGCAGTTTCGCCGGACAGCATGACCATGTCGCTGCCGTCAAGCACGGCGTTCGCAACGTCGCTCACTTCAGCACGCGTCGGACGCGGATTCCGCTGCATCGAATCTAGCATTTGCGTCGCTGTAATTACCGGTTTGCCGGCTAAATTACAGGCGCGGATCATATCTTTTTGCGCTATAGGAACTTCCTCCGTCGGAATTTCCACCCCAAGATCGCCACGCGCAACCATGATGCCGTCGGAAGCTTCAAGAATTGCAGCGAAGTTCGTCATGCCTTCTTCGTTCTCAATTTTTGAAACAATCGGCGTATTGCCTGCGCCATGCTGCTCTAGAATACCGCGAACTTCCTGAACATCGTTCCCGTTACGGACGAAGGACATCGCGATAATGGAGATGTTCTCTTCGACACCGAATTTAATGTGCATCACGTCACGCTCAGTTACACCCGGCAGAGATGTGCGTACACCCGGCAAGTTAACGCCTTTGCGCTGTTTCAGAACGCTTTGATTCAAGACGCTGCAAATGACTTCCGTTCCATCAATCGCTTCAACGCGAAGCTCAATAGACCCGTCATCAATGAGGACAAGATTGCCAGGCTGTACATCCTGCGGGAGGCCGGGATAATTGACGGAAACGCGGTTGCCATCGCCGATGATTTGTTCTGTCGTCAGGACGATGCGATCGCCGCTTTTCAAATCATAAGAAGCATCTTTGAGTTGGCCGATGCGGATTTCCGGTCCTTTGATATCCATCAGGATCGGAACGACAACACCAAGCTCCTTAGCCGCTTGACGTACGCGTTGAATGCGGCCGCGATGCTCATCCAAATCGCCATGCGCCATATTTAACCGGGCAACACTCATGCCGGAGCGAATTAATTCCTTTAAAGTCGGGACGGAATCGCAAGCAGGTCCCATTGTGCAAATGATTTTCGTTTTACGCATTGTTCAGGACTTCCTTTCGTTTAGGACGAATCAATTTTGGCTTCATTATATGCCTTATTTCGACAAAGTTCCATGAAATATAGTATGCTATATGTACTATGGTATACAGGTGATGGAAGATGAAGGTAACGAGCTATGCCTATGATAAAAGCAGCAATTGGTACGGAGAAGCACAGCAGGGGTGCCCCGATTGGACGCTCGTACTTGTGACTTACGGCCGCTGTGTCTATTGGATAAATGATAAGAAGCAAGTGTTGGAGAAAGGGCAGTGGCTGCTTATTCCGAGTAATATTCCCTTTTACGGAAGAAGTGTTCCAACGATGCTGCACGAAAAATATGTCGTACAGTTTGTGCCTGGTGAAACCCAAGAGTCATTCCCACTGCTAAGGCTGTCCAACGCAGCAAGCCGGATCACAAACAAATATGAACTTATTGTTGACCGGCTGCGCCACATCCATCAGCAATGGCAAGACAAACAGCCCTATTATCAAACGCTGTGTGAAGCGCTGCTAACAGAGCTGTTCGTTTATCTGCATCGAGAGTGGGATCATGAAGCTGCAACTAGTGCCACTCTTTTGTTAGTTGAGAGCATGAAGGGGTATATCCAGAACCACTACCGGGAGCATGTCACCAAGGATGAGCTGGGAGCCTGCATTAACAGATCGCCGAATTATGCAGCAACCTTATTTCGTAAAGTGACCGGCCAGACGATCAGTGAATTCGTACACGCTGCCAGGATCAAAACAGCCGTTTACATGCTCAAGCATTCCGCCTTGACGGTTACGGAAATATCCGATTTTATCGGGTACAATGATCCGTCCTATTTCTATCGTGTTTTCAGACGGCTGACCGGCCTAGTACCGACAGATTTGGTGTCCGACCGTGAAACCGTACGCAAGTAACGGGAATGTGTCTTAAAATGATCTCCGACGCTTACATCGTGCCGCCGCCGCGACGCACTTCGGACGGAATTTGCTCAGGTCCTTTATCGATGTTCTGATAGATGAAGGTACCTACGCTGGCTTCGTCAAACTTCGGAAGCTGCATCGTTTTGGTCCAAGCGGTTACGACCACTTCCATATCGCTGGGCACATCGGGATTTGCCACAGCCAATACACCGGCTCCCGCTTTTTTGAAATGGCTCAGATAGTCGAGTCGATCCAGCAGCTCTTTAGGCGCATCGGGGTGGTAATAGATGATTATATCGCCGTGCTCTAAATTATGGACAAGCATGGCATAAGTCGGTCTTTCTTTGTAAAAGCCGAACTTCAAGTCATGCGGACTGTGCGTCCCTGAGGTAGGGATTTTCATCTCGTACGTCAGCATGCCTTCGTCATGGCCGCGCCCGTAATCCTTATCCGTCGTGACCTGAATAGGGGCATTATAATTAAGCTTTTCTACGCTGTATTTGTTGGAAGAAGATTGGATCAGGGAAGTTCCCAAAGAGCAAACCGCCAAAATTACAAGCGTATGAGAGAGAATCAGCCACGTTTTCTGCTTTTGCTGCAGGGCCTGCTTCTCGGCCTTTTTCAGCTTGCTTGTGTTCGCTTTTTTCGCCTTCGCGGCGAGTACGTAGCCAATAATGGCCAAAATGAAAAGGGCTAGCCCTATATAAAGCAAAATAGCAACAACATTCGATCCGTTTTGCAGCGTGGAATGGTCCATTTGGTATAAGCTCCTTTATTATTAAAATCTTTTCGTACACTACATATTGTAGTTTCGTTATGGACAATAAGTCAAATCCTATGTAAAGATTCTCTGTAAAAAAGCATTGCCAAATACCGGTGAATCCGCTACAGTTAAGCCAAATGAATAAGCAACACGGGTGCTTGATGAAGTCAGGCTGAGATAGTGGCCCTATGCCGCTGACCGTTAATCTGATCTGGGTAATGCCAGCGTAGAGAATTTGAGTGCCTTTCTGCACTAATTTTATGCCTGCCGCATCCCGGTGGGCTTTTTTTGTCGTGTTCGCCTATCTCATTTTACAAATTTGTATTAAGAAAAGGAGTTGGAGGAACAGATGGCACAGAAACAAACAGGGACAAAAGGTTTAAAACTGACCGATATCTTGGTCACGATCGTGATCGCGGCGGTATTTGGGGTGATTTATCGCATATGGGGCCCGATGTACGATATTTTAAAACCTCTGGGTCTACACGCGGAGCAGTTAAGTTACGGCATGTGGTTCATGGCGGCTACGTTTGCCTTCCTTGTCATTCGCAAGCCCGGGGTCGCCTTGTTGGCGGAAGTAGCGGCTGCGACGATTGAGGCGCTTTTCGGAGGATCATGGGGTGTGTCGACGCTGGTTTACGGTATTCTTCAGGGGCTTGGTGCAGAGCTGATTTTTGCGTTATTTCTATATCGTCGTGCGAATGTGGGCGTAACGGTTCTTGCATCTTTCGCTTCTGCAGTGCTTTCACTATTCGTAGATAAATACTATGGCTATATTGATCAGCTAACGTTCTGGAACTACTGCCTGTTTATTGGACTCCGCCTTGCGGGCTCTGCGATTATTGCAGGTGTTTTTGCCTATTACTTGGCTGGAGCACTGGCTCGCACCGGAGTCCTTAGTCTGGTTCGTCCCGTCTCGAAGAAAGATTACGACGTGTTGGGGTAATGGGAATGAGCGAGAAAATCAGCGTTACCAATCTGAGGTTAAAATATCCCGGAGATGAGGCCCCCCTGTTATTTCAGGGGGTTTCCTTTTCGGTGAAGCCAGGGGAGAAGGTTCTGTTGCTCGGCCCAAGCGGTTGCGGCAAATCTACTCTGCTTCAAGTATTGAGCGGGATTGTGCCCGATATAATTGAGATCCCTCTTAAGGCAGATAGCATTGTCACACCCAGCCGGTGGGGTTATGTGTTTCAAGATCCTGACGCACAGTTCTGCATGCCGTATGTGGATGAAGAAATTGCTTTTGTCTTGGAAAATAGGCAGGTTCCCCGCGAGGAAATGCCGGCGCGAATTGCCCATTATTTACATTTGGTGGGGCTGCGGCTTGATGATACCCATACGCCAATCGGTCAGTTGTCGCAAGGCATGAAGCAGCGTCTGGCGATTGCGAGTGTTCTGGCATTAGAGCCGGAAGTGCTGTTTCTGGATGAGCCTACGGCGCTGTTGGATGAAGAGGGCACAGGGCTTGTCTGGGAGACCATCCGGTCCATTGGCGCTGACAAGACTTTGGTCATTGTAGAGCATAAAATTAGCGGCATTCTCGACCTCATCGACCGCCTGATTGTCATCTCCGCAGACGGGGAAATGCTCGCCGATGGATCGCCTCGATCTGTGTTTGAAACGTATAAAAAGCAGCTTGCCGACTACGGCATTTGGTATCCCGGCGTTTGGGAAGACTGTCACACTCGGCGCGAAGCGGAAAGTGCTGCTGCTAGTGCGATGCTTACTGGAAGGCAGCCGGTAATGTCTTTTCGCGATTTTGCCGGTATTCGCGGCGGACAGATCAAGACCTCTGTGGATAACTTAAGCGTCTATCCCGGCGATTGGATTACCGTCACCGGCGCTAACGGTGCTGGCAAAAGCTCGCTCCTGCTGGCCATCATGCGGCTCATTCCGACGCAGGGCAGCTGCTGGATCGAGGGTGTGAAGGGCAGCAAAATCGAGCAGCTTGCGGAGCAAGTCGGCTTCGTGTTTCAAAACCCTGAATTCCAATTCGTGACGAATTCGGTGGAGGAAGAACTGCTCTACTCCTTGCCGGAGGTGGAGGCGAAGGAAAGAGGCGCGCAGCAGGCCGCGATGGAGGAGCTGCTGCGGCAGTACGACCTGCTTGAGCTGCGCAAGCAGCATCCGTTCCAGCTCTCGATGGGCCAGAAGCGGCGCTTAAGCGTGGCCACCGCGTTGGTGCGCGGGCCGCGCATCCTGCTGCTGGATGAGCCCACATTCGGGCTCGACGCGCGCGGCACGATGCGCATGCTAGAGCAGCTGGAACGGCTGCGCACAGGCGGGACGGTTATCGTGATGGTGACTCACGATGAGGAAATCGTCAAACGCTGCGCTACGCGCGTTTGGCATGTTGAAAACGGCTGCGTGAAAGAGCTGCCGACAGAGATGTCTTCGCCTCTTGTCGCACTCGCCAGAGAAGGGGGATAAGTTGGTATGCAAATAACGTTCACATATCGTGAAACTTGGTTGCATCGGGTGAATCCGGGTGTGAAGCTTGTCCTGTCTTTGCTTCTGTTTGTTCTTGTCGTATTCACGCATAATCTGAATACAATGATGTATCTAACAGCCGGTACGCTGGTGCCGCTGTTCCTGTTTTCCGGCCAGCCGGTTAGGCGTCTGCTGCTGTATGCTTCGCCGTTCCTGCTCATTTTCCTCTCTTCAGCGGCGGGGATGATGATGTTCGGCAGCGGTGAAACGCTGTGGTTTCGGCTGGGTTTCGTTCGAATTACAGAGGAGAGCTTCTACCGTGGCCTACATCTCGGTTTTCGCGGCCTACAGGTCGCGGCGGTGGGGCTTCTGTTCAGCTTAACCACTCGTCCGGTTGCTCTTTTTTATGCGATGATGCAGCAGTGGAAGGTGGCGCCGAAGTACGCCTACAGCTTCCTAGCTGCCCTCCGCATGCTGCCCCTTGTCGTAGAGGAATTCCAAACACTGCGCTATGCGCTTAAGGTACGGGGCAAGAAGCGGCGCAATTGGCTAACGGGCTGGTATACGACGCTGCGCATGTATGCCATCCCTCTGCTTGCCCAAAGCATACGCCGCGCCCACCGAACGGCTGTGGCAATGGAAGCGAAGCGTTTTTCAACACACACAAAGCGGACCTACTACTATCTTTCAACTTACTCTAGCGTAGATATTTATTATATCGTTTACTGGCTGCTTCTTGTCGTTATAGCACAATGGATCGGAACGGTGTGGCCGATTTGGGATGCTCTCGACGTACGATAAGGACATTTTTTGGTGGGGATTAATTGTCCTTATTGCCCCCATTTCAGCATTAAGGTAACTTCACAGCATGGCATACCATCCGTATGGGGATCAATTGCAAACTTGACGGCGCTTGGCGAATAACTGGTCACAATTAATGATTTGGAGCCGAAGGAGTGGATGATGCGATCCACTTCTTTTTGATTGCCCTGTTGGGCGTACTTCATTAATTCGTGGGAGATGGCAGGATCAGCCAACTTTTGAATGACGAGTGAAGCGTCCTTGAGCAAATGCTGCGAGGCCGTCAGTGATTGAGAAAGTATTTTCGAATCGATAGCCGGATAATCACGATGCTCGTATGGGTTATGACCCATTGCAGTAGTGCGGTCCCAGCTTTCGTAGGGGGAGTAATAAGGTTGATAATTGAGGTATGCAGTTGGGGGATGCGGATATACCGGCTGTTGACGGTAGTAGTAAGCGGGATAGTCGTACATCGAAAAGCCCCTTTTCTTGGGAAATTGAGTGCGCAATAGCAATATATGTGAGATAGGCACAATGGTGCATGTTGCCTTTATCTGCGCAAATGCACGATATAAAGCATGAAAAAAGGCTACCCCTAAAGTAGATTAACTACTCTAGAGATAGCCTTCTTGGTCTGCATTTTACAGATTAGCGAGTCAGAGTCACATAGCTTGTAGCTTTTTGACCGGATGGGGCAACAGCTGTCAATTCGAAGGACGTCACGTTGCCTACCGCATGAACTTGGCCATCTTCGTCAACCGTTACGGTTCCAACTTGGGAAGCCGGATCTCCTTCAATATGATTGATGGAGAAAACTGTGCCCAAGGCAAAATTGTAATCGCCAATGTCTGTTTCCTTATATTCGATACCAGAGGCGTCGGTTAGAAGCAGATCCATCTCAGTGTATGCGTTGAAGTCAGCTTCGTACGTGCTGCCGACAACCGACATTTTTTGTGTAATTGAGGTTTCTTTTGCTTTGATCTCTTTGGTTATAACGGCGTCATTCGTGACAGTCACAGTAACGTGCAATTGCTTCGCTTCGCCGCTTCCAATCTGAACCGTTACAGTAACATCTGCTGTTCCAGCCTTGTTACCAATCACATAGGCACGGTGGTCTGAAGATACACCAACTTTAGCAACACCGGAATTGGAAGAGAACACGGATTGAACAATTCCAGGAGTTGCAACAACGTCTCCATTTGCCGCGGTCACTTTAATTTCGATTTCCTTAGCCAATTTACTTTTGGTCGGATCTTCTGCGATTGCTTTGGTGATCGAACCCGTTGCTGAGGACGTTATGCCACTGTCAATAACAGCAGGTAGCGTGTAGTTACCAGGAATTGTAACATTTCCTGTGTTCGTTGCAGCTACGCTGAAGCTTCCTGTAGCTGTTTGGATAGTAGAAGCATCTAGGCCACCAAGCGTTACAGTGTAATCACCCGCGGCAAGTGCAGCATCGATAGTCAGCGTTGCTGTGAGGCCATCCGTAGACCATGAAGTTGTGGCAGGAACCGTAGTAGTACCATTTTTTAGCGTTAAGGTTGCTTTCGCAGTGTCTACTTTTTTATTTAGAGAAACTTGAACCTGTTTATTATCGGATGAAGCCTGAACTTTCGTGACAGAAATGAGCGTTTGATTGTCGAAAGCTTGCTGAGCTGTATAGGAGCTTTGAACAAGGTCAGCGCGGTTGGCTAGTTGATCGCCGGATTTGCCAGCAGGATGAATGCCAAGCTCAGTTGCTTGTTTCACGGCATCGGAGTACCAAGGTGAACCCGTTACACTGACTTTTTTGCCAAGGCCTTTAAGAAGCAAAGTGTCGAGTTGACCCGCCGTTACGGAGTCGCCAGGAACGAAAGTCGTATCGGTCACACCGTCGATAAGACCCGCTTTTTTCGCAGCTTCGATGTAAGGAATGGCCCAACCGTTCGCAGCATCGTCCGCATGAACGTCAGTGAAGCTGGACACCTTAACAGTAGAATCGACTGGAATGTCGTAAATGAGAGTTGCCACTTTTGCAAACTGTGCGCGCGTCATATTTTCTGTGATGCCGAATGTGTCTTCGGACACGCCTTCGAAGATATTGGCTGCGAGCATGGCATCAATTTTGGCTTTCAAAGAAGCATCGATTCCGCTTAGATCCGTAAAATCTGTGCTGGTCTTGCCCGCCGCGGAAGCAGGATGAGTAAGTGCTGCAGAAGTGAACAAAGAAAAAGCCATAGCAGCTGTGGCGATCATTGTAAGTTTTTTCATTCGGTTAGTACCTCCTAGGGATGAAAAGTTTTATAAGAAATTAGAAATTTAATTGATCTAGTAGGATCCTAGCAATCTAGTATGCGTCGTTCTGTTGCTATAACTATATCTTGCCTGATAGAAAGTGTCATTGTCAAATTCTTGGCAGTCTAGGCAATAGAGTGCTAAAACGCGCGGCAATGCCTAATAACAGCTGACATGTGAAAGGACAAATAAAATTTCATACCTATATGATAGACTCAAAAGACTCCGCGAAAGTTGCAGTCGTTAAGAATTTTTTATCATTATAGAATCTCTATGTTATTGGGGAACTACAGGCCGCTATATTCCCCAAAAGATCCTTGAGGGAGAAGGAACTAGGATCCGCTATTTCCCCATTTGACATATATTTGGACGATGTGAGGTGGAATAAGAGCCTATAGTTCTCTCAAACCTTCCAAATACCGCTTTTCGCTTAAATAAGGGAATGGAGTTCCCCATATTGGGTTTAGACAAGGACCTAGCCGCAGGCTAGGTTTTTATTATTTTAAAGAGATCTGTATGTTTGTGGTTGCATCATCACTCATGTCACAATAGACTTAGAGTAGGAAGAAAAGTAGTTGAGTGGACTTGCACATGAGAGAAACAATCTGTGGAAGAAGAAGCGAAAAAAGGCTAGGGAAGTCAAAATAGAATTTAATGAGTGGAGTGGCAAAAGCATGGACGTAAAAGAAGCGATTCGCAGTCGGCGCAGTATTGGCAAGGTCAAGCAAGATCCCGTCGATAAAGCGCTGATTGAAGAGATTTTGGAAGCGGGTACGTGGGCGCCGAACCATTGTCATACCGAGCCGTGGCGGTTTTGGGTCATGACGGGAGAAGGTCGCGGACTGCTGGGGAAAGGTTATGCCGAAGTGGCGGCGGCAGAAGCAGATCCCGCTCTGTCCAAGGAAGAGCTGGCTAAGCTGAAAAGCGCTCAGGAGAAAAAAGCGTTTCGCGCGCCGGTAGTTATCGCCGTGGCGGTAACCCCAACGGCACACGCGATCGTGCCTGAGGTGGAGGAGTACGCTGCTGCGCACTCAGCGGTACAGAATATGATGCTGACCGCGCACTCGCTGGGTCTGGGTACGATCTGGCGGACAGGCGCGCCAACCTATCATCCGAAAATGCGCGAAGCTTTCGGCCTCGCCGCGAAGGAGGAGCTAGTCGGCTTCGTCTACATCGGCTACCCGGACATGGCTCCTCCTAGAGCGGAGCGCACCCCGTTTGCGCAGAAAACGCTCTGGGTCAGCGAGTAGAGCCCACTGAATATATAACGGCAAAAAGTGCAGCAAATTCCCCGTGAGTAAATGACGATCGCGGGCAATTTTGCTGCACTTTTTGCATGTGCGCGAGCAGCGATTTTAAAAACCCTCCATTTCCACAATAACCGTGGAAATGGAGGGTTGGGGTATACAGATTTAGTTCTTCAGCGCAACCGCGATCCTCGCGGCGGTTTCCGCATTGTGGTACACGAGCGCGATGTTTGTCTCCAAGCTGCGGCCTTCGGTCAGCTGTTTGATGCGCGCTAGCAGGAATGGCGTGACCTTTTTACCGGTCACGTTCTGCTCTTTGGCTTCAGACAGCGCCTGCTGGATGAAGCCTTCGATCTCGACATGGTCCATGGCGGATTCCGCAGGGACCGGATTGGCGATGATGGCGCCGCCGGCAAGGCCCAGCTCCCACTTCGTGCGGAGCATAGCCGCAACCTCGGCAGCCTCATCGAGGCGGAAGTCCACGCCGTAGCCGCTTTCGCGGGCGTAGAAGGACGGGAACTCGCTCGTTTTGTAACCAACCACGGGAACGCCGTGGGTTTCCAAGTACTCGAGCGTGCGGCCGATATCGAGAATCGACTTCACGCCTGCGCAGACAACGGCAACGTTCGTTTGTGCCAGTTCGGTCAAATCGGCGGAGACGTCCATGGTCACTTCGCCTTCGCGATGAACGCCGCCGATGCCGCCGGTTGCGAATACTTCGATGCCCGCCAGCGCAGCGCCGATCATTGTGGCAGCAACCGTCGTCGCGCCGATTTGGCCTGACGAGAGGATGTACGGGAAGTCGCGGCGGCTGACTTTTTCTACATGAGGGTTCGTCGCAAATGCTTCGAGCTCCTGCTCGTTTAAGCCGATCTTGATTTTGCCGTCCATAATCCCAATCGTTGCAGGAACCGCACCGTTATCGCGGATGATCTGTTCGACTTTTTTGGCCATTTCTATGTTTTGCGGGTAAGGCATTCCGTGGGAGATGATGGTGGTCTCCAGCGCAACGACAGGTTTATTGTTTGCCAAAGCCTCTTTAACTTCATCGGTAAACGTTAAGTAAGTTGTATTCATGATAGCGATTCGTCTCCTTTTGTCAGGTGAAGTAGTGTTTGTTGCAGCCGGTCTTCCGTCAGCTCGCTCGCGACAGATTGATCGGTTTGGAGCGTAATATGGGAAGCAGCGAGTCCATAGTTGCAGGAGTCCATATAGGTGGATTGCCTCATGACACCGTAAGCAATACCGGCGACAAAAGCATCGCCTGCGCCTGTGACCTCCACGACTTTGGTGGGAATAGGTTTGAAGAGCCGCTCGCCTTCCTCGCCGGCGTACATGACGCCTTGACTGCCAAGCGTAATAAAAACGTGACGGACGCCTCGTTCGCGGATCGCGCCTGCAATCATGCTGTAATCGTTGCTGCTGCCGGGGGTGATCCCGGCGAGCTGGCAAGCTTCTTCGAGATTGGGGAAAATCGCCGTCACACCGCGCAGTTCTTGCGGAAGCTTTTTGGCTTTTTCCGAAGACACAGGATCGATGAATAATGGAAGGCTTTCTTCCCTGCACCGATCAATCAATTCTCCGAGCGTCTCAGCGGGTAGATTCGTGTCGGCAATGACGAGCTTGGCTGAGGCGACATGCGGCCATTTGTCCCGAAGCAGGGCCGGTGTGCATTTATCGTAAATGTCCATGTTCGCAAAAGCGAGGAACATTTCGCCCGTCGCATCGAGCAGCGCCGTATACGTCCCGGTGTTCTCGCCTTGGAGAACAATAGCTTGACTGACGTCAACGCCGCGTTTTCGCGTTTCCTCCAGCACCCACTGGCCTGCCTTATCGTCGCCTACAACGGTGAGCAGTGCGGTCTGGCATGCCAGTCCAGCCAGCGTCTCCGCGATGTTACGGGCAACTCCGCCGCAAGATTCCGTCACTCTGACCGGATTCGAAGAGGCGAGCCGAATGGCCTGCTTGCTGGTGGCTTTACTGTCCAGATTCGCACCGCCGATACACATGACCGTATTCTCATCGGATGTCACATAAGCCCGTCCGCGGATCGTCCCTTTTTTGGTCAGGGCAGCGATGTAGCCGGCTACGGCGGATCGGGAGATGCCGATGATGCTGGCCATTTCATGTTGAGAAATGAATGGATTTTGACGAATGAGCGCTAAAATTTGCTGTTCACGATCCATGAAGTGGCTCCTTTCGATCGTTGACTATCTCTAGTTTATCGTAATGACAAACAAATGTCCAATGACAAAACTTTTGTTTGAGAGGTGATATAAATGAAAAGGAGCCGGCTTCCCAAGATAAGGGGAACCATGCTCCTTTAATAGCTTATTCCGAGTAAGAAGACTCCGATCGGCCTCTGATTCCAAGCAGGCCAAGCAGTCCCAGAAGCCCGATGTAATTCCATCCGGTCCAGCCCTTATCTGCTTTCTCCTGTGTATGGACCATTAAGGCCTTCATGGATGTCGGCGGTGTAAGTCCATATGCCGCGGCATGTTGATTCATATCCGTAGTCATCTGCAGCCTTGCGTCTGCACCCGGCATGCCGAAAGGATTCGTGTGAAAAAAAGTGGGTGAGCCTTGCTTGGCCGCTTCCCAGCTTTCAGCTCTCGTAATCGTTTGTTGGTTATGCGGATGCATGCGATAATGATGAGCCCCGAGCAGGGCGGTTATGCACAGAAATGAAATCAAAGCCAACTTCATAAAACGGGGTAACATGTTCCATACCTCCAAGCACTTGTGCAATAGTTGTCTGTAAATGCAGGTATGGATATATTCCCCTATGTACGAAAACTTATGTATACACCGTTAGGGTATTTTATTGATTAATGAATTTCTCAAAGACAAAGCCGAAATCCTTCACCTTGTACGTCTTATGTGTGCTTACGAGCCAGTCGAAAGCTCCTTGATTTACTTGCTTGAATTCCTCCGATAAATGCTGCGCCTCCGACTTTGTCGTACGGTTTAATGTGGAAGCAGCAAGCTCGATGCTTTGCTTCGCATAATCAAGGAAGTGTTCATTTTCCTGTGTAATTTCGGAGATTTTAAACAGTGCCTTATACAGGTCTTTCAGCTCTTCAATATGCTTTTTGTGCACATCAATCGAGAAATTGACGGGGCCGAGCGCGAATTTAATTTCCACATCGAGATCCACAGTGCCTGCCGTTTCCAAAGATACCTGTGAAATGGCATACTTGCTGTAAGGGTAGCGGTGCAGCACTCGTTTCTTGCTTACGGCGCTTGTGCCGTCAAGATGAATCAACGCTTGGTTCGTGAAGCAGTACTCATCCGATTTGGACTTAATCAAAAAGAAAATCTTCTCGTTATCCTCATGCAGGACATAATCATCGGCATCGACCTTGTCGTAATTTTCAGGCTTGATTACCGAACCTACGTCACTTAACCCCAGAATGTCTGCTGCTACTCTTCCGAACATCTCATCAATCCTCTCCTAAGCAAATAATTACCTTTTTAGTATAGTACAAAACATGGAAAGCAGGCGAGTGTTATGCATTAAAAAGAGGCTATCCGCAAGCAGATCCTTCTACTTTTGGAATAGCCTATGATTTATTTGGTCACCGTCACTTGAACGGTTGTTTTCATATTGGAGTACGTAACTGTAATTCTTGCAGTCCCTTTGCCGGTTGCTTTGATGATACCGTCTTTCACATCTGCGATCATAATATTCGACGAGGTCCATAAGGCTGGCTTCGTGACATCTTCTTCCGATCCGTCCGTGTAAGTAGCGAGAGCTTCAACCTTGGCCGTGCTGCCTTCTTTTAACTCGATTTTGACGACATCGGTTTTCAAATATTTCAGTGAATCGATTTCCACCGGAATCGCGACCATTTTGCCGCCGAAGGATCCGGTAATCGTTGTTTTCCCTGAACCTGTAGCCGTGAAAAGTCCATTCGTTACGGTACCCAGCTTATAGGCGCTCACTTTCCATGTGGCATCTCCGGTGACATCTTTGGTTGTGCCGTTAGAAAGTGTCGCCGTTAATTTCACCTGGACTTGGTCGCCGCTTTTTGTCACGATGAAAGACTTATCTGCCACGAGTCCCGCAACAACACCGATCTCAACCGGGATGGATACACTTTTACCGCCGTAGGTAGCCGTGATTGTAGCTTTTCCTCGGGATACCGGGGTAACGACCCCTTTGGACACTAAGACAATGGCGCTATTGCTTGTTTTCCACTCGGCATCAGCCGTGACATTGCGAGCTGCGCCTGAGGAATCGGTCGCGGTAAGAACGATAGAACGTGTTTCATTCATGTCAAAAACCAGATTAGGCACACTGGCCGTCAGGTCGCTTGCCATATCGACCTGAACGGCAACCGTTACTGTTTTGTTATCCAGCTGAGCAGTCAGCGTCGTTTCCCCGGAAGCAATAGCTTTCACTTTTCCGCTGTCAACCGTGGCTGCTTTTGCATTACTGCTGGTCCAAATTACGTCGGAGGTAACATCTTTCTTCGTATCATCCGTATAAAGGGCTTCGACGTTCAACGCAACCGTATCGCCTTTTTTCATAATCAGTTTCTCTTGGCTGACCGTTAAGCTCTTCAAGACGCCTACCGATACTTGAATGACTGCCGTGCGTGTGCCATATTTCGCGGTAATGGTCGCTGCACCGGTTGCAAGACCTGAGATGTCGCCGCTACGTGCCTCGGCAATATCTTTGGAGCTGGTTGTCCACTCGGCCTTGTTCGTGACATCGATTTCTCTTCCGTCCTTGAAAGAGGCCATTAGCGTAACTTTGTCGGAGCCGCCAATTTGTAAATTCACGATTTTTTTGCTTGGTTTGATCACTGTTGGGACATCGACTTCAACTTTGGTTGTCGTTGTTTTGCCGCCGTACTTCGCAGTTACCGTGGCGGTACCGGCTTTGTATGTTGTGATTTTTCCTTTAATGACAAAAGCAACATTCTCATCATCCACGCTCCAATCAGCACTGTCCGTTACGACTGCGCTTGTGCCGTCGGCATAGGTAGCGCGCAGAACCAGAAGCTGCTCCTGACCCGTTTGTAAGGAAACAAGATCGGTATCTACAACCAATCGGCGCGGAATTTCCACGTCCACGTCCGCCGTGACTGTTTTTTCACCGTATTTCGCATAGATTGTCGCCTCTCCAATGGCTAAAGCAGAGAGCTTACCTTTCGAAACCTGGACGATATTCTCGTCACTGGACGCCCATTCAGCGCGATCTGTAATATCTTCTATTTTTCCATCGGCATACGTCGCGGTCAGCTTCAGTGCGCCGGTCGCATTTTTCTTCAAAAGGATGTTTTGTTTATCCAATTCGAGCTTGAGCGTGCTATCCACGTCAACGGTAATCGTTGTAGATTTGGTGCCGTATGTTGCTGTCAGGTTGGCCGTTCCCACACTGTAGCCCGTAACCTTGCCCTTGATGGCATCGGCGACTTTGGCTTTATCAGTTGTCCAGACAACTTTTTCGGATACGTCGGCAATGTCGCCGTTCGGATAAGTTGCCATAATTTTAATATCTTCCGTGCCATTCAGCAGTAAGGATACGCTTGCTTTCTCAGCGTCAATACGACGGACAACCTCAACATCGACATCGAGGGTCAGAGATTGATTCATGTATTTGATGGTTACGGTTGTACTGCCGGGATTTTGTCCCTTCACCAAACCATTTGTCACAGTTGCGATCGAACTTGTATCTACGGTATAGTCCGCTCTACTCGTCACATCCTCGGATGTGCCATCATCGTAATAAGCGTTGATTGCAAGCTGTTCTGTTGCATTAAGACGCAGCTCGAGAGACCGCTTGTTTGTGGTTAACGATTTTACTTTTTTGCTTACGGTGACATTCACGATTTCGGTTTTGCCCATATAGGTAGCGGTAATGACGGCTTTCCCTTCTTTTTTGGCCGTTACTACACCTGCATAGACGGAAGCAACATCTGTCGTGCCGGAATTCCAATCCGTTTTGACTGTTGCATTCTCTGTAGAGCCGCTTACGAAAATGGCGGTTGCCGTCAGATTCGCGGTATCTCCAACTTGCAGAGCAAGCTCATTCTTGTTCAGGACAAGTTTGGAAATCTCCTCGGCGGCAAAGGCGTTTCCAACGACTAATGATTGACTGGCTAAAATGAAGATGAATACCAAGGTTAACCACTTGCTGTGTCTTAACTTCACGATCTAATCCCTCCGATATCGTTCCGTAATAAGTTGTGAATAAAAAATAGGGAACTTATTTAATATCGGTATTGAAAGATACGAAATGAATAGCTGTCACAATATGTACCCAAATTCAACCTTGGGATGATAAATGATGCTTCACTTTTTAATGTACGCAAGCGATTATTTGCCGACAACTTGGATCAACGAAGTAGGGAGCAACGTCCATACCATGAACGATCGGCTTTTAGAACATATTTTAACACCGGACAGCCAATTACGGATTCTGCGAATATAGGAGCGTCAGCGAGCCAGGATTCAGCGGCCGCCAATGAGGAACAACTCGCCATGATGGAGGAGATTTCAGTCTCTTCCAGAACCTTGTCCGATATGGCAGGGCAGCTTCAACAGGCGGTTGACCGTTTCCGTGTGTAAACAAGCGGCAAAAAAGGATAGAGTCGTCATAGCCACTGACACTCTATCCTTTTTATGTTTCGTGCATGGGAACTACAAGGTGTTAGTTCACCGAACTGCACCAACTGCACCACCGCTTAAGCACGTTTGACGACTTTGAAATTTTCTTCAAGCAGCAGCCAGTTCTGAGGAAATTTGAGCCCCAGCTTCCAGTAACTGATGCCCCGTAAGCCAAGTTCCTTCAATAGACGGAACTTCGCCTGAATGGAGCGGGCATCCTCGAACCAGACGGTATGCTCCTTGCCGGCATCATCCCAATAGTTGAAGTGCGGAGCCTGTGCTGTGTAATCGTATAAGATTTGGGCATTGTACTTACGCGCCAAATCAATCGCAGCTTGCGGGGAGACGGCTTTGGCGAAGGGGCCGCCTTTGACAAAGGGCAGCGTCCAGTCATAGCCGTACAAATTTTGACCCATCATCACTTTGGAAGCCGGCATTTCGCTAACCGCATACTCCAGTACTTTGCGTACGGGACCGATGGGGGAGACCGCCATGGGAGGACCCCCGCTGTAGCCCCATTCGTACGTCATAATGACGACGAAGTCAGCAATTTGACCATGCGCTTTGTAATCGTGAGCGGAGTACCATTCACCGGCTTGGGCTGCGCTTGTTTTGGGCGCGAGCGCCGTTGACATCAGGTAACCTTGCTGATGAATCTGATCAGCCGCTTTCCGCAGGAAGCGGGTGTACGCATCGCGATCACTCGGATATAAATGCTCGATGTCGAAGTGAATATCCTTGAAGCCAAGCTCCTTAGCTGTCGTTAGAATGGTTTGGAGCAGGCGGTTCTGCACGGTTTCATCTGTGAGAATAATATGCCCGAGCTCCGCGCTGAACTGATCCTTCTCGAGGTTGGTTACAACCATCATCAAGGTGGTACCATGCTGCGAGGCGATTCCTCGGAGATCATCGAGCGGCGGGTGCTGTAAAGTGCCGTCCCGTTTAATGCGGAAGGAGAAGGGAGCTAAATAGGTGAGATGTGGGGCCGCTTCTCTAGAGGCTTGAATTAAAGCGGGCGACACTTCGCTCCCCCGTGGTTCCAAGTAGGCATTTACTTCTGCCTGCGTACGGGGAGTTGGCGGGAGATAGAGACGAAATCCAACGGGCAGTGGGTGATACAACGTGAGTCCATTCGTAGTTGCAAGCACGTGGAGGTCAAGGCCCAGCTTATGAGCGATCGAATAGAGGCTTTCTCCGGGTTGCACCCAATAGTACGAGCCTACAATTGGAATAACCAATGCCTGTCCGATCACCAGTGATTGGCTGGGCGTCATTTCGTTGGCTGCTGCAATTGTATCCACAGATACACCATATGTTTGCGAAATGCGATATAACGTCTGTCCTCTCTGGACAACGTGGATTTGCATGGGGATTCCTCACTTTCTTTCGTAAGCAAGGAACCGGATCCGAGCCTACTTTAACTTTTTCTTTACCATATTCCAAGCAAACCAGATAGGTGTATGTCTATGCGCAAACAATTGTCGCAAAGGAATGCATATCTTACTCACCAGCGAAGATAATAGAATAACTGGAAACTTATTCTTCATAAGGATGCTGCACATGCTACAGAAACCACGTCGTCAAATTGCTTTCGTAAGTTTATTAGGCATTACTCAGCTCCATTTGCGGAATCCATACATCATTGCTTGGTGGTCTGCGGCTTTTCCGGGTTTTGGCCATTTGCTGCTATCCAAGTACTTTCGCGGCTTTATGCTCATTGGTTGGGAGATGCTGATTAACAGCCAAATGCATTTAAATGAAGCTATCGTGTACACCTTTACCGCTCAATTCGACAAAGCCAATGAAGTGCTCAACATCCGCTGGATGTCTCTCTACGCTCCTGTTTATTTATTTTCTATCTATGATAGCTATCGCACCTCTGTGGATTTGAACCATCAATATTTACTTGCCAGGCGGGAAAACGCACCGGTCGAATCATTCAAAATGTCCGGCATGGAGATTAACTACCTGGATAAACGCTCCCCTTGGCTGGCGGTCGTCTGGTCCCTGCTGATGCCGGGGATGGGGCAGTTGTATACGCATCGAATCATTAATGCTTTCTTCGTCCTGGTGAACTGGATTGTTGTTTCCTATTTATCGCATTTACTTGAGGGAATCCATTATCTCCTATACTGGGACTTATCCAGAGCCGCTAGCGTTCTAGATATGCATTGGATTCTTTTTCTGCCTTCCATATATGGGTTTGCCGTTTATGATGCTTATGTCAATACAGTCGAGTATAACAAGTTGTTTGATCACGAACAGGCTGTAATGTTGAAAAGAAGCTATCAGCCCCCACAATTTCCGTTTCCTAAATCATTGCTTCGAAAATGAGGAGGTTACCATGCATGTCATAGCGTCATTTGAACACTCAATTTATTTGGAGCTGGCAATTACGGCTATTGAAGAAGCGGGTATTCTCAAGGAAAATATTTATGCGGTTCCGTTAATTGAGCGACCTAGCAAACCTACGATGTTCGACAGTATCCACGGGGCGGATGGCATTAGTTTATTTGATGCCGGGACTGCTTTGGCGACAGCCTTCACGGTCATTGGCTCTACTTATGGCTTTGTATTAAAAGGCGGGGCTATCCTGTGGGGGCTCATTGGCGCAGCTGTGGGGTTTATGCTCGGGGTCCTTATTGATATTTTGCATAAAAAGAAGAAAGGCGAGAAACCGGCAGCCCCAGGCAAGAGAACGGAAGTGGTCGTCCTCGTCAATTGCACGAAGGAGGAGGCCAAGCACATTCAAACGGCTTTCTGGAATCATATGGCGTTAGGTGTGGCCATTTGCGATTGAGGTTCCCATCACCATTTCGACGCTCTTACGGCTTGCTTCCTTCCGTAGGCAGATCGATGGGTACTATTGGTAAATAGTACTATTTAGAATGATTTACGTCTCCTATAATAAGTATCAAGAGCTAGATACTACACGGTTGCAGCAGCAGCCACAGGAGGATTATCAGAGATGATACTCAATAATCGGAGACGGAATACCGCGGCATTTACTTTTATGGCATGGGCATCTTTTCTCGGCGCTTTCCTGGCCATGTTCATAGGTATATACACATTAGAAGAATCGCTGAGTGTAAAAGGTTATTTTGCAGTGTGTGCTTTATTCCTAACGATGTCGGCATTTGTCTTGCAAAAGGTCATTCGCGATAATTTAGAGGACGGCTACGATTCTCGCAAACGAAATACATCGGCCTTTACCTTCTTGGCCTGGAGTTCTTTCGCGCTTGCGCTGCTAGGTATGTTCATCGGCATTATTAATTTAGAACAGCTGCTTTCCGTAAAAGGGTATTACGCCGTAACCGCCTTATTTCTCACCATGTCTTCTTTTGTGCTCCAAAAAACCGTTCGTGACAATAACGACGATGCACCGCTGCATCCTGCGGAAAAAAATGTTGAAGAGCTGTAAGTTGAGGCTCTTCTTTTCTTATTTCAGGGATAAATGGAAGCAATTCGGGCATATTGGGAATTAGGACATTTTTTGTAGAAAGGCTGAGAACTATGACAGTGGAACGAGTTATTTTGATCGTGATTTGGGTTGTTTGTATCGTTCTCATACCGGTCATGATACCGAAGCATCGAACTCGGGAAGCTGTGCTATTATTCCTATTCACCCAAATGATCACCTGGATCATGAGTTTGCTGTTGGTCGAGTGGAAGGCCATTGAAAATCCGATCCGCGAATTTCCTTCGGCCTCCGGAAGCAACTTCACCAATAACTATATCTTTTTTCCGTTGATCTCAACGTTGTTCGCTCTATACTATCCAGGTCAGAAGTCTGTTGCGATCAGGACTTTTTATCAAGTTCGGATCGTCTTACTGGCAGGGATCTATTTGATATTGATTTCTAGATACACGCAAATCCTGCATTATATTCATTTCAATATATTCTTACACATGATTCTCTTATGGATTGTCTTAAATGTGGTAAGGACATATGCGTCATGGTTTTTTCAAAGGAAGATACAGAAGGAAGGGTAGAACGACGGTTATGAATGTCAAGGTAGACCATATGATTATCTTAGCCGTGTGGGCGATTTCCGTCATTGGAATGCTCCTTGTGCCCAAACGCAACCGTCGTAAAGCGCAGGTTGCTTTTCTATTTCAACAGTTTTTGAGCTGGATCCTGGGACTTATCGTTGTGCAAAACAACTGGCTGGAATATCCGGTAAGAGAGCTTCGTTACAATTATTCCAGCCTGACGTTTGAATTTATCGGCTACCCGATTATTGCCGTTTATTTGAATATTTACTATCCGAAGGTGAAAAAAGGGTGGACCCGCTTTCTCTTTGTGCTGTCGTTTCCCGCAGCGATTACTCTGATTGAAATTTTGCTCGAAACGCGCACCCAACTGATTAAATATCATACTTGGAGCTGGTATTGGACGTTTATCAGCATATTCACGACTTTGCTGCTTTCACTTTTGTTTAATCGTTGGTTTTTTCGGAGCGGCGCTGAGGGCTCCCAGCAGGAAGTTTAGCTAGTGCGGTAATGCTCGATCGCGCCGCCGCGCCCCCTGTCCCATTCGCTCCATCTGCGAGCAGACAAAAAAGACTGTCCAGCAGGTCATTGCTGACCTTCTAGACAGTCTCATTTTATGTCCCGTTAGCGGGGAGGGCATGCAAACAATTAAGAGTTAATCAGGTACTGATTAACCGTAGCCTTAATCAATTCCAAACGGCCGGATTGGTTCACGATATTGTGGCTGTTTTCAAGCGCATAAGCTTCAAGTGTTTTGAAGTTTGCTTTGCCGGACACGATATCCGCGCCGATGCCGGATTTGAAGGAAGCGTAGCGTGTATCGAGAATGTTGTCGAATACACGGTCTTCGATCATTTTGGCAGCGACTTGCAAGCCGCGTGCAAAGGAGTCCATCCCAGCGATGTGGGCGTACACCACGTCAATTGGCTCGAAGGACGTGCGGCGAACTTTGGCGTCAAAGTTCACGCCGCCGCTGCCGATCCCGCCTTCGTTAAGCAGAATTTCGTACATCGCGAGTGTCGTCGAGTACAGGTCTGTAGGGAACTCGTCGGTATCCCAGCCGAGCAGCAGGTCACCTTGGTTCGCATCGATCGAACCAAGAACACCGTTGATGCGGGCAACACGAAGCTCGTGCTCGAACGTGTGACCAGCAAGCGTAGCATGGTTAGCTTCCAGGTTTAATTTGAAATACGGAAGCAGGTCGTATTTTTGCAAGAAAGAAAGCGTTGTTGCCGCATCGAAGTCGTATTGGTGCTTGGAAGGCTCTTTCGGCTTAGGCTCGATCAGGAATTGACCTGTGTAGCCAATTTCTTTGGCATAATCTACCGCCATGTGCAGGAAGCGGGCAAGGTTGTCGAGTTCCAGGCCAAGATCGGTGTTTAGCAGCGTTTCATAGCCTTCGCGGCCGCCCCAGAAAACGTAGTTTTCAGAGCCAAGTTCTTTCGCATGATCCAAAGCTTTCTTCACTTGCGCAGCAGCGTAAGCAAAAACGTCAGCGTTATTCGTTGTAGCAGCGCCATGCACGAAACGTGGGTTCGTGAACATATTTGCAGTGTTCCACAACAATTTTTTGCCGGTAGCTTGCATTTTGTCTTTGATCAGAGCAACGATTTCATCAAGGTATTGGTTCGTTTCTTGCAACGTGCTGCCTTCTGGCGCAATGTCGCGGTCATGGAAGGCAAAGTAGTCGACATCGAGAATGTGCAGAAGCTCGAAGCAAGCGTCAACGCGTGCTTTAGCAAGTTCAAGGCCGGCGTATTGATCCCAAGCGCGAATCGCCGTGCCGCTGCCGAACGGGTCGGAGCCATTAGCGGAGAAAGAGTGCCAGTAAGCGATTGCAAAACGCATATGTTCGCGCATTGTTTTACCTAGAATCACTTGGTCAGGGTTATAAAATTTAAAAGACAGCGGGTTCGTCGATGTGCGGCCTTCGTACTTAATTTGTTGGATGTTCTCAAAATAGCTCATAAATTCAGCCTCCAAAATTGGATTAATAAATGCTTATGAAGCCATCATAACATCATTCATAAAGTTTGTAAATTCATTAAACAAACTTAGTTAGTGCGTGTGGAAGTCTTTCGTGTTAAAATCAGTTCAATTACTTAAGAGAAGCTATTGGAGCGTGGGGGCTAGTTATGAAACAAACAGGCGACTTGAATTTAGTGAAGAAAATAAATAAATCCATCGTGCTCCACCATATTCGCACGGATTCGCCCATATCCCGCGCACGGATCGCGGAGATTACAGGGCTAACGAAAGCGACGGTATCCAGTCTCGTAAACGAGCTGATCGAAAGCAATCTAGTCGATGAAATCGGTGCAGGCGAGTCTAGCGGCGGACGTAAGCCAATGATGCTGCTATTCAATGGGACGGCGGGATACGCCATCGGTGTGGATCTGGGCGTTCATGATATTCTCGCAGTTTTGACTGACTTAACCGGTAAGGTGATCAGCGAAAAAAGGGTCCTGCATGACAATGCGTCTGTTGAAGCGGTCATTCAGCTCTTGAAAAAGACGATCCGCGAGCTGATCGATAGCGCGCCGGAGAGCGTCTATGGGATCATCGGCATCGGGATCGGTGTGCCAGGCATATGCGATGAGGACGGCAATCTGCTGTTTGCTCCGAATTTAGGTTGGGAGAATGTGCCGCTGCAGAAGTATATCGAGGATACGTTTAATATCCCTGTCGTCATTGATAATGAAGCCAATGCAGGAGCTGTTGGAGAGAAGCAGTTCGGCGCGGGAAAAGACACGGCGAACCTGGTGTATATCTCTATCGGGATCGGGATCGGCGCCGGCATCATCATTAAGGGGGAGCTGTACCGTGGCGCGACTGGCTTCTCCGGAGAGATCGGACACATTTCGATCCAGCATGACGGACCGAAGTGCCGCTGCGGCAGCTTAGGCTGCTGGGAACTGTATGCATCCGAGCATGCGCTGCTGGAGCAAGCCCGCCAGGAGCTGGGTGAACCTGCTCAGCTTGATACGCTGTTAATCAAAGCGGAAGCCGGAGACAAAACGGTGATCGCCCTTTTCGAGCGGCTGGGGTATTACCTCGGTGTGGGCGTCGTCAACATCATCAACGGCTATAATCCCGAGTTCATCATTCTCGGAGGCCGGTTGGCCGGTGCCGAGAAATGGCTGATGAAGCCGCTGTTGAACCTGTTGGAGAAGCGTTCCCTGCCGCATCCGCGCAAGCTGCTGAACGTGGAGTTCTCCCAGTTGAGCGACCGTTCGACCGTGCTTGGTGCCGCCTCCTTTGCGGTGGCAAAGTTTTTTGCCTCAACGACCGTCTCCGTAGACCGGAATTAACCCTGAAAATTGCAATTGACCATCCTCTTGGATCTTAGGTAAAATAAGAAAGGCTTAGTAGCAGGCTGAGGCTTGCTGCTTCTTATTACTTACCACAAAGGACGGGAACCAACGATGCTTCTGCGTTCATTCATCATTTGCTGCTACTTAATGGGAGCTTATTGGGCATCCTACCATTTTCCATCGCTGAAGATGGTTTTTTATCCGACACTAGGTGCGTTCAGCTTCCTGTTCATGCATCGCGTAGACCAAATTAAAGATGTCGGCCGAATTACAATAGGTGCTATTATTGCTGTAACAATCGGGAGTGTGATGTACAGCGTGAATCACGGCGCCGTCTCCTTTTTCCTTACGGCCATTGTTACGATCTCACTCATACAACTTTTCAAATGGAATGCAGCTCCGATTTTGGCTGTGTCGTTCGTGCCCTTTTTTGCGCATCCGACTTCAATTTGGGCTCTGCCATCGGCCGTTCTGGTTTCATTGCTTGGTCTAATGGTGTCTGTGTGGCTCATTGGGAAGGTGGAGCAGATGCCGGTCATCTCCAAATGGTCGGAGGCCCTTGCGCTGTTCCGCAGTAAAGTAACGCCAACGCCTGTCAAAAAAGAATTGTAAACAAATAAAAGCGATCAGCAGAAGAACTGCTGTCGCTTTTTCTCATAAAGGAGACCGAATATGAGGCTGCACAAAGGAGAGACGCTGTTCCGTCAAGGGGAAGCAGGAGGCCTGTTTCGACTAAAAAGCGGACTGCTCAAAATTGTCCGTGTCCACGAGGACGGCCATGCCACACTCGTCAACATTATTGTGCCGGAGGAGACGATCCCGCATCATTCTTTGATCAGTCCCAAACCTTACTATGGGACAGCCATCGCGCTTGCGGCTTGTGAAATTGAAATCATTCCGGCTGAGGAGTGGTACCGTCAATTGGAGAGCAACCCCGAGCAATACCGCAGGATTGCCGAGCAGCTGCAGGATAAGCTTAGAATGATGCAGCAGCGGATTGATCAATTGACGGAAGTGACTCCTGCTATGAAGCTTAAGAAGCTGGAGCGTTGGGTACACAGCTATCTGGGCACCACCGTTTTGACTGAGGTGTTAACGCAGGAAGAAATCGGCCAATTGATCGGGCTTCGCCGAGAGACTGTGAATCGCCTTTTGCGAGAGCAGGCCACCAAATTCTAAAGTCATAAACTTCCGGCAGGGCCGAAAAACTCATAATGCCGATCCTCTTCAGGGACCCCCCATTCGCGCAGCGCGCTGTTTACAGCCTTCATGAAGGGAACGGGACCGCAGAAATAGAAGCTGGCCGCTGGTGTAGGCACCACGCTTTGAAGCCAATCCAGATGAATGTGGCCTTCTCTATGAAAAGCATTCTCTGCCCGATCTGAGGCTGTCGGTTTATCGTAGCACCAATAAACACTCAGTGCAGGATACTGCAAGGCCAGCTCCTCGATTTGCCGCTTGAAGGCATGATGTTGGCTATTCTGAGCGGCGTGAATGAATGTCACTTGGCGCTTCGGATTAGTGGCCGCCAACGTATACAGCATGCTGACCATCGGGGTCAGTCCGACACCGCCGCTAATGAGAACGACAGGCCGGGTATCTTGCTGCTCCAGTGTGAAATCTCCGGCTGGCGCGGATAGCAGCAGTACGTCACCTTCCGTTGTCTTCTCATGCAGGAACACCGAAACCTTGCCGGCGGGGCGGTCCGCCATCAGATCCTCCCGTTTCACGGAAATCCGGTAGTGAGGCTTACCTGGCGCATCTGAGAGGCTATACTGCCGAATATGCGTATACTCGTCACCGGGAATCTCAATTTTGACACTGACATATTGCCCCGGTTCAAAAGCAGCGAGTGGAGCTCCATCCTCAGGCATAAGATAGAACGAGGTAATCACATCGCTTTCTTTCACCTTCCGAACAATTCGAAAACGTTTGAAATCCGCCCAACCGCCCTTTTGAGCTTCCGCCTGATGATACATATCCGCTTCAACTCCGATAAAAGCATCGGCAATGATGCCATAGGCTTCGCCCCATGCCTGCAAAATATCCGGTGTAGCCGCGTCACCAAGCACATCTTGTATAGCGGCAAGCAAATGCTGTCCGACAATTGGATAATGTTCTGGTTTCACCCCTAGGCTGCGATGCTTGTGTGCGATTTGTTTCACAACCGGCAAAATGGCCTCGAGCCTGTCGATATGCAGCGCAGCCGCATAAACGGCATTGGCTAGAGCCGTTTGCTGCTTGCCTTGTTTTTGATTCGCATGGTTGAAGATGTTCAGCAGTTCCGGGTGCGAGGTGAACAACATGTCGTAGAAGCGTTTCGTAATGGTTGTGCCATGTATCTCTAACACGGGAACAGTAGACTTAATGATGTCGATCGAATGTTGACTTAGCATAGAGACTCGCCTCACTTCAGAAAGTTTTGATGGTTATGAGGTAAGTATAGTAGAAGGTAAGCGCTTGGGGAGTGATTGTAATCACACGAAAAGACAACAATCTGTGTCTGTATTCATTTTCAGCCTTTTCGCGTTATACTAGAATGAAGAAATTTCCATATCATTATAAGAGACAGGAGCGCTTCGATGCCTGACTGGTCTTATCATTCGATATTTAAACCACTTTTGTTTGGTTTGCCTCCCAAGCTCGCAAGAAACCTTACCTTACAGGCGATGGGCGGCTTAAGCCGCATGCCCGGAGGAGCCTTCGTGATCAAAACGATGGGCCATTTCGAGCAGTCGGCAGTGCTCCACGACGAAATCGCGGGCGTGCAGGTCTCGTGCCCCGTCGGCTTGAGCGGCGCGCTCGATCTTCAGGGTACAGCGCACAAAGCGCTGGCGCAGCTCGGGATCGGCTTCATCGAGCTCGGCCCTGTCACGGTGCGCGAAGTGCGCTGCGACGGTCCGATCGCGCGCGTCCCCGAGCAGGAAGCCATCGTGTACCCCGATGGCTACGCTAACACAGGCGCGGATGCGATCACCGCGCGCCTGCGCAAGGGCACGGGGCATCGCCTGCCGCACTTCGTGCGGCTTCGGCCGATGCCGGGCAGCACGCCGCGCGAGGCGCTGCTTCAGCAGCAGGAGCTGCTGGAGAAGCTGGCACCGTACGCGGCGGGCTTCTACATCGATGGCCTTGCCGAAGGCTGGCCACCGGATGAAGCCATGGCGTACCTCACGGAGGTACGCCAGCTGGCAGCAGCAGCGGGCAAGCCGGCGCTGCTGTACGTGCCGCCGCAGCTGCCCGAAGGCACGCTGCGGGAACTCGCCGCCCAGCTGTCGAGCTGGAGCGGGGTCGTCGTCGGCGAAGCGCTGCGCGAGGAGGGCAGCCGCCGCGTCCGCGTTGGCGGGAGCGATGTCCTCAGCGCCCAGCTGAGCCTGGTTCGCCGGCTCCGCTCGGCAGGGGCGGCCACGATCGTTGCGGCTGGTGCTGTCAGCCAGCCACAGGATGCTCTGGAGCTATTGGCGGCTGGCGCGAATAGCGTACAGCTGCACAGCGGGCTGGTGTATGCCGGGCCTGGACTGCCTAAGCGAATTAACGAAGCGATCTTGTATGATCGCATTCGCGAGACGGAAGAGCCCCAGCCACCGTCATTTTGGGCGAATTGGGGCTGGATGAGCCTGCTCGGCTTCAGTATGATCATTGGTGGTCTACTGGCATGGCTCATTGCCGCGACCAGTGTGCTTTTGCCTTACGATGAAACCTTTCTTGGCGTAAGCCGAAGTGTCATAAATCGATTTAACGGGCATATTATACACTTCATGTCCCATGACCGTATCACCTTGGCCGGGACGATGATTTCACTCGGCATCTTTTACAGCCAGCTAGCTAAGCATGGTCTGCGCTTTGGCTTGCATTGGGCACGCACCGCACTGCTGGCTTCGTGTACGGTCGGCTTCAGCAGCTTCTTTCTTTATCTTGGCTACGGCTATTTTGATCCGCTGCATGCTACTGCTGCCGCCGTGCTGCTTCCGATGCTGCTGCTCACGCTGCGCGGTTTGAAGGACTACCCCTCACGCAAGCCGCCCGGCTTGACGAATGACATCGTCTGGCGCCGGGCTCAATGGGGGCAATGCTGCTTCGTTGTGCTTGGAATCGGTCTTGCGTTTGGAGGACTAACGATCGCTTTCGTTGGAATTACGAGCGTCTTCGTGCCGACCGACTTGGCTTATCTCGGCTTGACCGCCCGTCAGCTCGCTGAATGGAATGAGCATCTGATTCCGCTGATCGCGCATGACAGGGCGGGCTTTGGCGGGGCATTGTTTTCGCTGGCGGTCGCTATAGCGGCTTCCGCGCTCTGGGGAGTCAACCAAGGCGAAAGTTGGCTGTGGTGGACGTTTCTTTGGGGCGGTACCCCGGGCTTCGCTGCCGGGTTGCTGGTGCATTTTCATATCGGCTATACAGATTTCATTCATTTGCTTCCTGTTTATATAGCTGTGCTGCTGTATGTGGCTGGCCTGTATCTGATGCATCCTTTTCTGGTTCGAGGGGCAGGCACGGGGACGGAACGAACGAGAACGACAACAGCGGAACCATTTTAACATAAAGGCGGGTGCGGCTTGATGGAGAAAATAGCCCTTATTTCAGATATCCATGGTAATATGCCTGCATACGAAGCGGTGATGAACGATATTCAGGAGCGGAATGTAACGCAAATCATTTGTCTCGGAGACCTCGTCGGCAAGGGGCCGCATTCTGAGCAGATCGTGGACCGTGTGCGGGAAACTTGCGAGATCGTTATCCAAGGAAATTGGGATGATTTCATTGGGAACAAGGCGACAGATCCGGTTTTACTTTGGCAGCAGGAACGGTTGGGGCAAGAGCGGATGGCGTATTTGAAAGAGCTGCCGTTTTGCTGCGAATTTTGGATGAGCGGTAAGTTCGTGAGATTGTTTCATGCTTCGCCAAGAAGCGTTTATGAGCGCATCCAGCCGTGGGATTCTATGGAGAGCCGCTTGTCGATGTTCGAGTCCTCTGAAGCCTGCGGAGAGCAGCGGGAAGCGGATGTAGCGGGCTATGCCGATGTCCACAATGCTTTCCTGCAAATTCTCAAGGGCCGGATGCTGTTCAACACGGGGAGCGTTGGTAATCCGCTGGATATGACGCAAGCTTCCTATGTGTTGGTGGAAGGGCATTATGCCAGCAAGCAGCCCGGTATGTTCAATCTTCAGCATGTAAGAGTTCCTTATAACATCGAGCTTGCTGTACAGCATGCCAAAGATGAGCGGATGCCTGACGCTGAGGCTTATATTTTGGAGCTGCGGACTGGGCAGTACCGGGGGCGGAAGAAGTAGTCAAAAAAGCTAAGCAGACCCGTGTCACGGGATTGCTTGGCTTTTTCTTATGGCGTGGAGCGGTGGGCACATTGCAACGCCGCTATTCCTATGTCCGAAAGAAAAAATGTGAGGCTGGTTTTCATCCGCCAGTCTGTCTGCGCGAAAAGGTCTGTTCACCGATGGTGAAACAGACCTTTTTAAGACCTTTTTAGTACCTCGCCAGAAGCACTTCGTTAGAAGCTCTTCGCCAAATCCTTCGCACGAGCGATCGCTTCTTCTTTTATTTGCTGCGCCTTATCAGGGAACTGGTTATGTCCTTCCACAAAAATCCCCTGGAAGTCGGTAATTCCGAAGAATCCCATAATAATGCTTAAATAACGATGCCCCATTTCCATAGCTGCTGCGGGGCCCTCCGAATACACACCGCCTCGGGCTTGGATATGCAGCGCCTTTTTGCCAGGCAGCAAGCCGACAGGACCGTTTTCCGTATATTTGAACGTTTTCCCGGCTGTACACAGCGAGTCGATATAAGCTTTCATGATTGGAGGAAAGGAAAAGTTCCACATCGGTGTAACAAAAACATACTTATCCGCCGCGACAAACTGATCGGTTAATTCCCCGAGACGGGCTACTTTGGACTGTTCATCTTTGCTGAGCGAGGAAAAGTCCTGACCGCCACGTAATTTCCCCCATCCGCTGAACACATCGGCATCAATGTGCGGTACCGAAATGCTGTACAAATCGATAGGAATGACTTCATCGTTAGGATTGGCTTCTCGATAAGCATCGATAAAGGCTTTTCCTACAGCCATACTGTAAGAGGTTTGATGATCATGAGGGTGTGCGGTAATGTGTAAAATAGTTGCCAAGTTCGTCCATCCTCCCTATTGTGTGCTGCGCTTTTCAAGCCTTTTTAATGTTCATTTAACGGGAGCAAACTATACAAAGCGAATTTTGGATGGACTTTTGCCGGACATTGGAAGGACCCTGGCAGAAGATCGTTGCTAAAATTGTAAAGCTCTGTACATTGAGCGAAGGCTTCTTTTGTTATATGATGAAAGACGGTGCATTTTGGCCTCAAATTCGTATAATCAGGATCAACCCAATAAATTAATATAAAGTGAGATGGATGAAAAACATGAAACCTAAGGATTTACTCTATAAAATGCCGGCAGAATGGACAACACATAAACGTACTTTCATTTCCTGGCCTGTACAAGCTTCCATGGTGTACCCAGAGGATCATGCCGTTGTAACAAAGGGATATGCCGATTTGGCAAAAGCCATCGCTGAGTTCGAGCCAGTAACTGTGATCGTAAACCCTGCGGATGCGGAGCAAGTGAAAACGATGTTTACAGAGCCTAACGTAGATTTCCTGACAATTGAGCATAACGATGCTTGGTTCCGTGATAATGGCCCAACCTTCTTGTTGAATGAGCAGCAGGAGCTTGCCGCGGTCAATTGGAAATTCAATGCATGGGGCGGCAAATATGCCCCTTGGGATCTGGATGATAATGTGGCCCCGCAAATATTGGAGCATCATGGGGTGAAACGTTTTGACGCTCCGCTCGTGATGGAAGGCGGCTCCATTCATGTCGATGGGGAAGGCACACTTTTGACAACAGAAGAATGCTTGCTCAATACGAACCGGAATCCGGAGTTGAGTCGTTTGGAAATCGAGGAGCTCGTTAAGAACTTCGTCAATGTTGAGAAAATCATCTGGCTGAACAAAGGACTCGACGGTGACGAAACGGACGGCCATGTCGATAACATCGCATGCTTCGCCGCTCCGGGCAAAATCATCCTGCAAGTATGCAACGATCCATCGGATGCGAACTATGCGATCACACAGGAAAATCTAGAGATTCTACGCAATGCGACAGACGCAAAAGGTCGTTCCTTCGAGATTATCCAAATCGAACAGCCTCCGATTACGTTCTTTGAAGAGCAGCGTTTAACGCTAAGCTATCTGAACTTTTATTTCGTAAACGGCGGCATTATTTTGCCGGTGTTCGGCGGGACTGCGGAAGAAACGGATCGCAAAGCAGAAGAAGTGCTGAGCGCGGCGTTCCCGGATCGTAGAATCCGCAAAATCAACGGTATGTCCATTATCAAAGAGGGCGGCAACGTTCACTGCACAACGCAGCAAATGCCAGCAAGCCAGAAAGGGTGATTGATCGTGAGAAACGTAAAAGTAGCAGCAACGCAAATGAGCTGTTCCGATAACATCGAAGAAAACATTCGCAAAGCCGAGGCACTGGTTCGTCAGGCGGCCGCGAAAGGTGCGCAAATTATTTTGATTCAAGAGCTTTTCGAGACGCCTTATTTCTGCCAAAAAGAAAAGTCCGACTACTACCGCTACGCGACGGAGCTGGAGAACAACAAAGCGATCAATCATTTCCGCGAAATTGCCAAAGAGCTTGGGGTCGTTCTGCCGATTTCTTTTTATGAGAAAAAGAATTATGCACGCTACAACTCGCTAGCTGTGATTGACGCCGATGGCCAAGTGCTCGGCACTTACCGCAAAAGCCACATTCCGGACGGTCCGGGGTATGAGGAAAAGTTTTATTTTAATCCCGGCGACACCGGCTTCAAAGTGTGGAAAACACGCTACGCCAAAATCGGCGTCGGCGTTTGTTGGGATCAGTGGTACCCGGAAGCTGCGCGCGTTATGGCTCTGATGGGCGCTGAGCTGCTGTTCTATCCGACCGCAATCGGCTCAGAGCCTCAGGATGGCTCTATCGACTCGAAAGATCACTGGCAAATGTGTATGCGCGGACACGCTGCGTCGAACCTGATGCCGGTTATTGCATCGAATCGCATCGGTAAAGAAGAAGACGAGGATTCCAGCATCGACTTCTACGGATCTTCCTTCATTGCAGGCCCGCAGGGCAATATGATTGAAGAAGCAGGCCGCACGGAAGAAACGGTGCTTGTCGCCGAATTCGACCTGGATCAGCTGGAAGTTCAGCGGATCGAGTGGGGCATTTTCCGCGACCGTCGTCCGGATCTATACAAAAAAATTGCTACCTACGATGGAGACCAGGTGCTGTAAACCATGCTCATTCCATTGTTGAAAGGTATTTTACTAGGGCTCTCGATCGCAGCGCCGGTCGGGCCCATTGGTATTTTGTGCATTCGGAGAACGATCACCTTGGGGCGGTTGCATGGCTTTTTGTCAGGGCTGGGGGCAGCGACGGCTGATGCTTTCTATGGTTTTATCGCCGGTTTCGGTCTAACGCTGATTACCTCCTTTCTCTTAGATCAAAAAGTGCTCTTGCAAGCGGTCGGTGGATTATTCTTATGCTACTTGGGTGTGCAAACCTTTCGCTCCAGGCCTGCGACCGAGGCGGCTAAAGCCTCCGGCGATACGCTGTTCAAATCGTACGCGTCGACCCTAATGCTCACCATTACTAATCCGATGACCATCATGTCTTTTCTCGGCGCTTTTGCCGGTTTAGGCATGGGCGGCGCACAAACCGGTATGGCTGCGGCCATTGCTCTGGTGGTTGGCGTATTCACAGGCTCTGCCTTGTGGTGGTTGGCACTGAGCTTCGTGATCGGGATGTTGCGCGATCGTATCCATGCTTCGGTCTATCGGTGGATTAACCGGATATCGGGTGTTACATTAACCATATTTGGCCTCGTGGCCATCGTTGGGCTGCTCCTTGGGGAGTAGCCTTTTTGGTTTTGATTTGCTGTTGTAGCATCGATTAACGCAATGCAGTCTGGACGAGGTGAAGCTCAGCAAGAATTGCCTGAGTAATTCATTTGAGGGAACTATGGTCCGTTAAATATGGAATCATGCGGTTTTTATGAGTTCGCGAGGAATTACAGGGTTCTATTTCGCCGATTTCGGGTGAACCGCAACCTTGGAGGTAGAAATAAGGGAATAGGGGCTCCATAAATGCTCAAAAGTGGCAGTTTTAGCGGGAATAGCGGATTACAGTGCCCTTTATCTAACCTCCGAGCCCGAACATGGGCTAAAGTTGAGGCTGTTTCCGCCCGCAACCGCGTCCCCAACCCGCGCCCCAACCCAACCCCAGCTCCGCCCGCCTTTAGACTAGTCACCCGTAACCTTATCCCCAGTCCCCTGTGATATGGATTTAGCCGAGTGCATTTGATAGTGGTATAATTGGAATAAAATAGTGGGTGGAGCCTATTAGGAGGGGATTTGACTGAGTGCTAAGCTGCTAAGTTTCTTGTTTTGCTGCGCCTTGCTTCTTTCCGCCTGCGGTAAAAACATTGAAAAGCAAATTGAAGAGGATCTTGTAACTATTACGACGGATCCTAAGTTGCAGTTTTCCAGCAATCCATATGTTAATATTACAAATAACAAGAAATCCTATGATGATATCGTTAGACATGGAGAGCCTGCCCTTCCGTACTTGGTCCAAACTCTTAAAGCCAGTGAGAATAATGGCCTCAAAGAGTGGGTTATGGCTTATGCTTGTATGGACATTTTAGGAGAGAAAAACCCTGTCAAAGAATGGGCCACCGGCAAGGAATGGTTGAACAGCTACGAATTAGGGAAGTAAGGGTGAAGCCTTGAGCTGTCCTTTTCCACCAATTAAGAATGGAGTGATCGCGAATGGACGCTTCTAAATACCAAAAATATTTCACGCCGGACGGCTTCTGGTCCAAGTTAAAAAAAGGCGCTAAAAAAGCAGGCAGCAAGGTAATTTATAGCGGCTTGCTGCTCTTTTACGCGGTGGAAAGTCCCAAAACACCACTTCGGGTAAAGGTTCAAATCTACGGAACACTCGGGTATCTCATTCTGCCGCTAGACCTCGTGCCCGATTTGCTGCCGATTGTCGGCTATGTCGATGATTTAAGCGCGCTTGGATTAGCTCTTGCCGTCGTCGCCAAAAGCATCGACGAGGATGTGAAGCTGAAAGCAAAAAATAAGCTGCGCGATTTTCTTGGGGAGGATGCGCTAAAATCCAAGGATATCATCGACATTGACGGAAAGCTCGTGGTTGATAAAGAGAAGGACGTCGATACTGAGCGGCGGTGAAGCTGGGTGGGGAGGCCGACGCTTCTTCGGCATTGAGAAGCATCGCTGGAAGCCTGACCGTGCGAGGAACAAAAAACCTTTCACTCCACGAAGTGGAGTGAAAGGTTCTTCATCGTTCTATATGATCTAACAAGTAACCATCCAACCATGCTTATCCGCGATCCGGCCATATTGAATGCCTGTGATCGTGTCATAAAGCCGATGAACGAGTTCCCCAATCTGCCCCTCATTAATGACCATCGGCGTTCCTTGCCACAATAGGCTGCCAATGGGCGAAACAACAGCGGCCGTACCGGTGCCGAAGGCTTCTTCCAGCGTTCCGTTTTCGTAAGCATGAACGATTTCGTCGATGGAAATTTTCCGCTCTGTGACGGGGATCCCCCAATCATTCAGCAGATGAATGATACTTTTGCGGGTGATTCCCTCCAAGATGGAGCCGCTAAGGCTTGGCGTGACAACTTCACCGCCAATTTTGAAAAAGACGTTCATGCTGCCGACTTCTTCCAAGCTTTTTTTGTCGATGGCGTCTAGCCACAGCACTTGCGCACAGTCATGCTCCTTTGCAAGCACTTGCGCCTTCAGGCTTGCCGCGTAATTACCCGCTGCTTTGGCACCGCCGGTACCGCCTTGAACGGCTCTGGCGTAGTGGCTCTCCACAAGAATTTTGACGGGCTGGAGTCCTTCCTCATAGTAAGCGCCCACTGGCGACATAATGACAACGAAGGAATAGCGCGATGAAGGGCGTACGCCTAACCCGGCCTCGGTAGCAATGACGAAAGGTCGAATGTATAAGGAAGCGCCTTGTTTGCTCGGTACCCAGTCCGCATCTACACGAACGAGCTCCAGAATGGCGTTCACAATAAACTCTTCATCGATAGCCGGCATATTTAGCCGCTCGCTGGAGCGGTTTAACCGTTTGGCGTTTTGGTCGGGACGAAAAATTTGGATCTCATTGCTATCTGTTCTAAAAGCTTTTAATCCTTCAAAAACAGCTTGCCCATAATGAAAAATCATCGCGGCGGGGTCATAGGACAGAGGCCCATAAGGAATAATGCGCGGGTCATGCCAGCCTTGCCCATCTTCATAGTCCAACACAAACATATGGTCTGTAAAATGACGCCCAAACCCTAAATCATCATGAATACCGGGTTTTGTTTTGCCTTGCGGATTGCGTTCAAATCGAATCTGTCCATACATTGCGAGCAACCACCTTTCGTTTACGATCCTAATCGTTATTCTATACTATAGAAAAATAACAATCATTGATCAATTATGAAATTTCAATTACGATCATAGTTAATCGCTATGAACGGGGGCTTACGAGGATGGATTATCGGTTATTGGAATATTTTTTGGCCGTTTGTGAAGAACTTCATTTCACGAAAGCCGCCGAGAAGCTGGGCATCAGTCAGCCGACGTTAAGCCAGCAAATTCGCGCGTTAGAGCAGCGAATCGGATCACCTCTTTTTCAGCGCCTCGGTAAAAAAGTTTACGTGACAGAAGCGGGAGAGATTCTGCTTAAGCACAGCCGGAACATTTTCCATGAGCTCGAGCAAGCGCAGGCTGCTTTCAACGAGATTCAAGGGATGCAGAGAGGAAGGCTGCGAATCGGTTGCTCCGGCAATCATTTGCTCACCGAGACGATGATGGCTTTTCATGCCCTATATCCGAAAATCGAACTGTCGGTAGCTGAACTGGCAACCGAGGAGACGATAGAGGGTCTGTTAAACAATCAACTGGACTTGGGCGTTGTATTTTTGCCTGAGGCGGATGACCAGCTTGTTCGTATTCCGTTATATAAGGAAAAACTGCTTTTCGTAGTTTCGTCAAATCATTCATTGGCAGGTAGCGAGGCGATCCGTCTGGAGGATCTTGTTCAGCTTCCGGTAGCGATGCTGCCCAAAAAATTTTACGTCAGGCACATGATAGAGGCATGCTGTGAGCAATCAGATTTGGTGTGTAAGCCAATATTAGAGCTTTCTACCTTGGAATCTTTGCTGCAAATGGCCAAAAACAATGTCGGCGGAGCCGTTTTGCCCGGTTCGTATATGGAACATATTCAGAGCAGTGATATCCGGTGTATTCCGATTGTAGACCCTGTGCCTCAGAAGGACGTCGGCATTGTGTATCGCAAAGACATGTTCCTGTGCCAGACGACCAAAACGTTCATGAAGCAGGTCATGCACCAGTTCCTTGGCGAAAACAATAACGCCCCGGCATAAAATAGATTCAAATGAGGGATATGACAAACATGGAACACTTATATATTTACGCCTGCCACGAAGACGAGCAGGCGTTGTGTCAGTTAGAGCTGCGCACCTTACTAGGCGCAGAAGCCGTGCTCGGCGCGGGCTTCGCCGTCAGTGCGCACCGCGTGGAGCCGAGCCGCAGCCCGTTTCTGAAGCTGCGGCTGGATGTTTTGTTCGAGGCCGGCAGTTTGCCGGAGCTGGCCTCGCAGGTTCAAACGTTGACCGTGCGCGGGTCAACGTTCAAGGTCGCGTTCGCGGAGACGGACACGCCGGTCAGCTATGACCGGCGGCGTGAGATCGAACGCGAAATAGGCCGGCATCTCCGCGGCAAAGCCGAGATGCGGAAGCCGGAGCAGTGGTTCGCCGTGACGGAGCTGGGAGGCCGCTGGTTGTTCGGCGACTGCGTTCACGGCGAAGCCGTTTGGCTGCTGCATCAGCAGAAGCCGCAGAACTACTCCACCGCCCTCAGTACGCGCGTAGCGCGGGCGGTGGTGAACATCGCCGTGCCCTTCACGGAGGGCACGCGGGTCATCGACCCGTGCTGCGGCATCGGCACGGTGCTGGTGGAGGCGATGTCGATGGGCATCGACATCGTTGGCAGCGACATGAACCCGCTGGCGGTGCGCGGCGCGCGGGTGAATCTGGCCCACTTCGGCATGCCGAATGTGGTCACGCTGGCGGACATGCGGACGCTGGACTTGCCCGTGCCAACGGATGCCCTTGCACCTGCCCTTGCACCTGCCCTTGCGCCTGCCCTTGCACCTGCCCTTGCGCCTGCACCTGCGTCCGCACCTGACGCCAGCTCGCAGAACCGCTACGACGCGCTCATCCTGGATATGCCGTACAACCTCTGCTCTAAGCTGCCGGAGGACGAGCAGCTGCAAATGCTGCAGTCTGCCCGCCGATTAACGCAGCGTGCGGTTATTATTACGACGGAGCAGATTGATCCGCTCATCGAGCAAGCAGGCTTTCGCATCGCAGAGCGCTGCGCTGTCCACAAAGGGAAATTCAGCCGGCAGATTATCGTCTGCGTTTAGCTGAACATTTTCCCCAGCGGACCGTCCTCGGCGATGATGTCTTGGAGGGCGTACACGGAAATAGGGAAGTAAAGAAAGCCATACACATAAGCGGCCAACTCATAGACTTGGAAATAAATGACCAATGATTTATCTGCGATATAAAAATCCTGATCAGGCCGAATCGCCTTAAAATCAACCAGCAGCGGAATATTTCGCACTTTAATTTCTGCTTTAATGATTTCGCTTAGCTTGCCGATATAATCGCTGCCTGGCTTAAATAAGTCTTTTAAAGCGTAAGTCTTACCTGTTTCTGTATTAAAAGTTAAGGCGTTTTGGATCGTGAGACCGTGCGCACCGCCCGAAAACGCATAATTCCATAACGTCAGACTGAGCACGCCCCTTTGATTGTTTTTCAGTTCATAATAGGCGGTAACGTCTGTCATCGGATTTTTCGGATAGCCTTGATCGTGAAGCTGCTTATTAACGGCATTAACAATCGTCGTGTTCATGGCATGTTCTGCCGTGTATGGCGTGTGGTGTATAACGGCGGGATACAGAAGCTTCAATTTATCGTGAAGCACTTGATAGGTTTGTATACTAACGGGGTGATCCAATTCGTCCATGCTGCTCATCCATCCCTAACATTTTTCCTACAATTTATTCGGCGGTTGGGCGTTTGGTTCATTGTGTAGCCACGGTAGTCATCGTAAGCCATCCTACATACAAAAAGAGCTCTCCCTCGGTCCAGAAGGACCTGCTGGGAAAGCTCTTTTTATGTCTGCGCTTAGGGCAAACGGTCTCATGTAAAAATAGCGGTGTGACTACTCTTCAGAGGACGTATCCTCGTTGGCATTAGCGGTTGAGCTTTGAAGCAGAGAGCTTAGCTCCTCTACCTGCTGCTGCGCTTGGCTGTCTTCCGCATTGGCCTCGGCGGCATTAATGGCATGACTTACTACATCATTTTGATTGTTCGCTGACATGAACACTCACCTCCTCGTTTTTCAACTAACTAAGTATGCCTCCATATGGGCGAAATCATACAAATAATTTCCATGTATCTGAATTTGGATCAGAGCGACTCATAGGTTTTAACTATAGAGGTCGTCTAATTAATGTATTTCACAAATATAGTGAGGAGGAGCATAATAGAAGAAAATGGAAAGGTGGCGAATCTTGATGGGAAAATCATTCAAGTCCATACTGCCGGAGCATGTGGCATTTATTGCGAAGCAGCACATCTTTTTTGTAGGGTCGGCCCCTCTGTCGGGGGAAGGGCACGTGAATTTATCACCGAAGGGCCATGATGTGCTGCGCATTTTGAACGAAAATGAAGTGGCCTATTTGGATTTAACCGGGAGCGGCAACGAAACGAGTGCGCATCTCGAAGAGAACGGGCGAATTACCATCATGTTCACTGCATTCGAAGGACCTCCGATGATTTTGCGCTTGTATGGACAGGGGCGCGTCGTCTTGCCGGAAACCCCGGGGTGGGAGACATTAGCACCCAAGTTTACCTTGCTGCCTGGAGCTCGGCAAATCATTGCTGTGAAAGTCCATGAGGTCAAGACTTCCTGCGGCTTTAGCGTTCCCTTTTACAACTATGAGGGTGAGCGGAATACGCTGCAGAAATGGGCTGTCAGTAAAGGAGACGAAGGTCTGCTAGCGTATTGGCAGGATAAAAACATGACCAGCATGGACGGCATGCCAACGCCACTTGGGCAAAAGTTATCCACAAGCAACCTGTAAATCGTTCTTTTTTAGCTAAAATGTTTCCGCAGCGCTTCCGGCGCTTCCACGCTTTTGCGTGTCGAGCTGTCCATGGTGACGCTGGTTACCAAAGCATCCGCGCATAGCTCTCCATGCTTGTTGTAGATCTCTTGCTTCAGCACGTAGCTGGAACGTCCTATTTTGTCCGGACGGCAGGTAATGGTTAGGTGTTCTCCCTGTTTGCACTCTTTTTTGTAATTAATATTGATGTTCACGGTAACAGTCTGGATGCCCATCGAGCCAAAAGTCTCATAGGACAGCTCGGAGAGCTCGTACCACTCCTCACGTCCCCATTCCAGATACTCCAAGTATTTGGCATTGTTGACGTGGCCGTTCACATCGATTTCCGTCGAGCGGACGATGATCTCAAGTCTGGATTCCATGTGTGAGAGCTCCTTTGTTGTGTACCTGCTCTAGGCACGTGTTTTTGTTACCTTAATTATAGCTCGTTTGCTGTGGCGAAAACCAGTTTATGGCTCATAGTGCTCCATCAATTGGGTAAACTATGCTTCATGTGTTTGACGCTAGTCAGCGATGGGTTAACAGATAGTAACGGCGTGCAGCGCCTATAAAGGAGGATATATAGATGGAGCAGCAATACCGGATTGAACGAGATACGATGGGGGAAATCAGAGTACCTGTGGATAAGTTGTGGGGCGCTCAAACGCAGCGCAGCTTTGAAAATTTCAAGATTGGCACCGAGCGGATGCCAGAGCGGTTGATTGGGGCTTTTGCTTTGTTGAAAAAGGCCGCGGCACAAGTGAACCGTGAACTTGGCGGATTAACGCCGGAGAAAGCGGCGGCCATCTCGCAGGCAGCGGACGAAATCGTACAGGGCCGCTGGAGCGGAGAGTTCCCGCTCGTCGTTTGGCAGACCGGCAGCGGGACGCAGTCGAACATGAACGTCAATGAGGTGATTGCGCATCGCGGCAGCGAATTGCTAGGGGATGGCGCGCGTATTCATCCCAATGATGATGTGAACCGTTCGCAGAGCTCGAACGACACGTTCCCTACCGCGATGCACGTCGCCGGCGTCCTCGCAGTGGAGCAAGAACTGCTGCCTGCTCTGGAGCTTTTGCAGGCGACGCTTCACAGTAAGATGGAGGCCTATGCCTCCATCGTTAAGATTGGCCGCACCCACCTGCAGGACGCGACCCCGCTGACGCTGGGGCAGGAAATTAGCGGCTGGTGGGCGATGCTGGAGCAGAGCTCGCGCATGGTGCGCAGCAGCGTGGATACGATGCGCGAGCTGGCCATTGGCGGCACGGCGGTCGGCACCGGGCTCAACGCGCATCCGGAGTTCGGCGCGCGCGTTGCCGAGCAGCTCACGAACGAGACGGGCACGCGTTTCGTCTCGGCCGCGAACAAGTTTCATGCGCTGACCAGCCATGATCAGATCGTTTACGCTCACGGCGCGCTGAAGGCGCTCGCAGCGAACTTGATGAAGATAGCCAACGATGTGCGGTGGCTATCGAGCGGTCCCCGCTGCGGGATCGGTGAAATCACGATCCCCGAGAACGAGCCCGGCTCCTCGATTATGCCGGGCAAGGTCAACCCGACCCAGAGCGAAGCGATGACGATGGTCGTGTGCCAGGTCATGGGCAATGATGCGGCCATCGGCTTCGCCGCCAGTCAGGGCAATTTCGAGCTGAACGTGTTCAAGCCCGTGATCATCCACAACTTCTTGCAGTCCGTGCGGCTGCTGGCTGATAGCATGCGCTCGTTCAACGACAACTGTCTCGTCGGGATGGAGCCGAATCGCGAGGTGATTCAGCGCAATCTCGAGCAGTCGCTCATGCTGGTTACAGCGCTCAACCCGTATATCGGGTATGAGAAAGCGGCCAGCATTGCCAAACAAGCCCACAAAGAGGGGCTGACGTTGAAGGAGTCAGCCGTGCGCAGCGGCCACTTGACGGCGGAGCAGTTTGACAGCTATGTGCGGCCGGAGGATATGGTGCAGCCGAAGGCTTGACGCGGCGGCGTGGTACCGATCCTCGATTTCCCATCTAATCCTGCATAAGGTACATCAAATTTAGCGGTTTGCGCCCCTACTTGGGGCTAAACGGGCGAGTTTGATGTGCAATTTGCGGGATTTCTCTTTGAAATCGAGGGAAACACGTGTTCTGCTGCACTTTTTGCATTTGCTTTGCTTGCGTTTGGCACGTGTTACTTAACCGGAGAGAGCGGGCACAAGCTGTATCTCGTGTACCCCGTGTACCCCGAAGCGGCTATGCAGCCCTTCAGAGGGAACTATGGTCCTCTATTTGCTCCCATAGCAGTCCCTTTGGCTTTGAGGGGGAACTACGGTCTGCTATTCCCCTTTTTTTGGAAAAAAGGCTGCTTCGGGAGCAAATAAGGTCCTGTAGTTCCCAATTGGTGTGGAAATAGGCCGATTTTGCCTAAATAGAGGACCACAGTTCCCTCGGCGAGAAGTAAGAAGCCTGCATAACTGACTGGACGTAAAAAAGGCTGAACAGGAGGATTGTCCTGTCCAGCCTTTTTCATTATTGAATCGGATCCGGGATCAGATTCTTCTCCATTAGCTCGCTGTTGGTCTTCATGTGTTTCATTTCATTGCCGAGCTTCTTCATTTCGTCCAAATCCTGGGCCATGGAGCCGTTGTTGGCTTCTTCCAGGGATTTGCCGGAGGAGCCGTTGCACAGCCGCTCTAATTCGATCAGCTTGTCCAGCGCAGCACGACGGACTTCCAGCGGAACGAAGGTGTTCTCTGGAAAGTTGGCCTCGTGGAAGTGCACGGTAGTATTTCCATGCTCTGAGGTAAGTACCGTTAACGTAAGCGGATAGGAGGCAGCTGTAGCCTCATACTTTTATCCATCCCAACCCACTCCTTTCAAATGATAGCCGGCAGTTTAGTGCCGAATGCTCAATAAGCCGGTTTAGCCGATTTTGGCAGACGCTCGGCAAACTCCTATGCCTTACCACCAGCCATCTCTATCGCTTTATCGCCTGCCGTCCTAGCCATCCCTCGCGTACTATCGCCGACTTTTTCGCCGACTCCAGCACCTTAGTTGTCCAGCTTCCTCAGCAACTCCTACGCCTTACCACCAGCCATCTCTATCGCTTTATCGCCTGCCGCCTCAGCCATCTCTCGTGCTCTGTCGCCTGCAATCCCAGCGACCTCCCGCACTTTAGCGCTAGTCTTCTCACCAAATTCTTGGACTTTGTCACCAGCCATCTCAGCCATCTCCTGGGTTTTCTCGCCCAGCTTAACAGCTGCTTCTTCGGTTTTGTCACCTGCTTTGGCAGCTATTTCCTGTGTTTTTTGACCTAGGGCTGCGGCGAATTGGTTCGTTTTATCATAAAAGGTGCGATAGGTTTCCGATAGGTCCTCACGCAGCTCGGCTCCCTTTTTAGGTGCTAATAACAATGAGGCTACAGCGCCAACAGCACCGCCGATTACTAAGCCTAACCATAGTCCGTTTTTGTTTGCTCCGACTGTTTCACTCATGAGTCATCTCTCCTTTAATTGGGGTATAGTTGGTCATGCCTTATACTAGGATATAACCTAGTCACGACTTTTTGAAACAGGCAGGGTATTTTTACTGGGTTTGTTCTGTTTAATCTTGTTCTTGTCTTGTTCTTGTCTTATTCTTGTCTTGTTCTTGTCTTATCTTGCCTTGTTTGTTCTTGTCCTGTCATTCTTGATTGCTTTATTTAACTTTGTCTTGTCCTTCTTGGTTGTTTTTTTGTCTTAACCTTCTTGATTGAAGTTTTCACGAAACGGGTAGTAGAAAGGGAAGATCTTTATTTTTGAACTATGGTAAACTAGGTGAGGGTTCCTGTTAACTTTTACCCGAAAGGGGTTATGACGACGATGAGTATTGTCATTGTGGACGATAACGCGACCAATTTGTTGATAATTGAAAAAATCCTGCTCAAAGCCGGATACACAGATCTCTTGACGGTGTCCTCGGCGAAAGAGTTGTATGCTTTATTAGATATGAATTCACCCCGTCCGGCTGAGGTGCCGGTGGATTTGATTTTGATGGATATGATGATGCCGGAAATCGACGGGGTGGAAGCTTGCCGCACGATTCAAGCTGACGAAAGGCTGCGGGATATCCCGATTATTTTTGTGACGGCGATGGGAGATTCGAATAAGCTTGCTGAGGCGTTGGATGCCGGGGCGCTTGATTATGTGATGAAGCCGATTAATAAGGTGGAACTGCTTGCCCGAATCCGTTCGACGCTCCGCTTGAAATATGAGAAGGATTGGCACAAGGAGCGGGATAAGCGGATAAAATATGAGCTGGACTTGGCGAAACAGGTTCAGCGCAGCGTACTGAGCAATCCGATCGAGAAGGAAGACATTCATATTTCAGCACTCTATAAGCCCTCGTCCGAATTGGCAGGAGACCTCTACGCATGGTACCCGATTGGGCCGAATCGGTATGGGATTATTTTGCTGGACATGATGGGTCACGGTATTTCATCTTCGCTTGTGTGTATGTACATTTACTCGGCTTTGAAGGATACCATTACGCAGATTTGCGATCCGGAAGGCGTCATGCGCGAGCTGAATGGCCGGATGCATCAACTGCATCAATCGGATAGTCTGATTAATTATTATTTTACGGCGATTTACATGGTCCTGGATACGGAACAGCGAACGATTGAGTATGTGAATGCGGGACATCCGGCTGGCATTGCGATGTTGGACGGCGAGGTCAAGCAGTTGACGGAAGGCTGCTGCGCCATTGGTTTTTTTGAAAGCATTGAAGTGGCAAAAGGTGTGTTTCAGTACGAACAAGAAGCTCGTATTGTTTTATTCACAGACGGTCTGTCGGAATGGCTCGATGATGAGGAGCAGGACGGTATCGTGAAAATAAAGCAAGGCCTGCAGTCCGCAAGCAGCCACGATCCGATGGATTTCGTGGAACGTATCTCTCCGTTTGATAAAAGCGAACCCCCGCAAGACGACATGTGTTTGGTCATGGTCAGTATTCCTTAACGGTCTAAATAAAAAGATGCACAAGTTCATCCTAAAAACAGGGGAACTTGTGCATTTTTTGTTTCAATAGCCGCGAATGGGTGTAATAACTTTATAAATGCAACAAGCGAGGAGGAAAAGGGATGTCAACCATGGCCTCGGCACCCAGTTCTGACGCTTTATATTTGTTACATGAGGGGACGCAATATCAGAGTTACCGGTATCTGGGCTTTCACTTGGAAGAGAAGGATTCCGTGAGGGGAGTCCGTTTTGCCGTCTGGGCGCCCAATGCGAAACAGGTGAATGTATCGGGCAGCTTCAACGGCTGGGATGGCCGGAACATGGCATGACGATGTCAGAAGGGGTGTGGACGCTGTTCGTTCCCGATCTGGACGAAGGCACGCTCTACAAATATGAAATCGTTACTCTGGACGATGAATGTTATTTGAAGTCGGATCCGTATGCTTTTTCTTCTGAGCTTCGTCCGGGAACCGCTTCCATTGTCACATCGCTAGACGGTTACGTATGGCAGGATGAAGCGTGGTTGGAGGGGAAAACCCCGCATCAATTTTTGCAACAGCCGCTCCTGATCTATGAGGTGCATTTGGGAAGTTGGAAGCGCAAGCAGGACGGCGGCTTTTATAGCTACGGGGAAATGGCTGAGCAATTGGTCGATTATGTCGTGGAGCATGGTTTTACGCATATCGAACTTATGCCGCTCATGGAGCATCCGCTGGATAAATCCTGGGGCTACCAGGTAACCGGATACTACTCGGTGACGAGCCGCTTCGGAACGCCGAAGGATTTCATGTATCTGGTTGACTGCTGTCATCAGCAGGGGATCGGCGTCATTCTGGACTGGGTGCCGGCGCATTTCTGCAAAGACGCTCACGGACTATCCCGATTCGACGGGACGCCGCTCTATGAATATGGTGACAGCCGTAAAGGAGAGCATCCGACGTGGGGGACCCGCATTTTCGATTATGGGAAGCCCGAGGTTCTCAGCTTTTTAATCTCCAATGCACTGTTTTGGATGGATGTTTATCATATCGACGGCTTGCGGGTGGATGCGGTGTACAGTATGTTGGTGCTGAATTTCGACAGGCCGGAGGAAGAGTACATTACGAATGACGAGGGCAGCGAATTCGGTCAGGAGCAGGAATGGAACTCGGAAGAGGCACTCCAGTGGGAGCTCCTGCAGGAGCAGGAACATGGTCGGTTTCAATTTTTCACGAAAACACTGCATCATTTTTACATAGCGGAAAATGCTTTATGGGAGGTGGACTTCTCCCCCAGCGGATTTGAGTCCATTGACCTTGAGGATACGACGGACGGCTTGGTGCTGTTTGGCCGGAAGGCGAAGCCTGGTCGTGTCAGGATCGTCCATACAGCATGACGGTAACCATACCGCCATTGGCGGCTGTCATATTCCAAAAAATCAAAGCGAAAGGATGAGATGAGGATGAAAAAGCAGGAATGTGTAGCTATGCTGTTGGCTGGCGGTGAAGGCAGCAGGCTTCGCCCGTTAACGAAGGAGATGGCGAAACCGGCCGTTCATTTTGGAGGGAAATACCGAATGATTGATTTCTCCTTAAGCAACTGCCGTCATTCAGGAATCGGTACAGTCGGTGTGCTGACGCAGTATAAGCCAGCAGTGCTGCATGCGCATATCGGGAGCGGGGACATTTGGAAAGTGGATGGTGACTGTGAGGGCTTATCTATTCTGGAGCGGCAGCCCAGTGCGCCTAATGCGTATTCGGGGACCGCAGATGCCATTTATCAGAACTTAGCCTATCTGGAAGCACATAACCCTAGATATGTGTTAGTTCTCTCAGGCGATCACATTTATAACATGGATTATCGGACGATGCTGGCACATCATCAGGCAACCGGCGCGGATGCAACGCTTTCGGTTATTCCTGTGAAATGGGAGGAGGCGAGCAGGTTTGGGATTGTTAGCGCGGATGAACAGCACAGGATTACCGCTTTTGCGGAGAAGCCGTTCAAACCGGCCAGCAACTTGGCCTCTATGGGGATTTATATATTTAACTGGGAGGTCCTGAAGTCCTGTTTAGAGCAGGATGCGGCAGATCAGGCGTCGAGCCACGATTTCGGCCACGATATTATTCCCGGACTGCTAGCCTTGGGGGCGCATGTGTCCGCCTTTCCTTTCGAAGGATACTGGAGGGATGTCGGAACGATCGAAAGCTTCTGGGAATCGCACATGGATTTACTTGGTTATCATCCGACGCTGCAATTAAATCAAGAGGCATGGCCTGTGCTGACGGCAAAAAGCAACTTCCCCCGAAGCCATGTAGGTCTGGATGCACGAGTTAATAATGCAGAGCTTGGAAACGGCGTCTCCATCTACGGCAATGTCAGTCATTCCGTATTGTTCGATGGGGTGACGGTTGGTGAGCACAGCAGGGTGTTAAACAGCATCATTATGCCCGGCGTTCAGATTGGGAGGCATGCGCTTATCATCAATGCCATTATCGGAGAAGGCTCAATCATTAAAGATGGTGCAATCGTAGGGAAGCCGGAAGATCCGGGCATCACTGTGATAGGCGAGAAAGCCGTGATCGGACGGCATTATCCGGCTACCATCCCTGCTAAGCTGACCGGTACGAGGCTGAATTTCGTTTAAGCTTTTGTCCAGGCAAAATTCGTAGGAGGAATGCCTTATGGAGAACGTTCTCGGTATGATCAATCTCATGAATGAACAGGATGATGATTTATCCGCGCTTACGCGTGACCGGTGTGTGGGGGCTGTGCCTTTTGCCGGACGGTTCCGGTTGGCGGATTTTGCACTTTCCAACATGAGCCATGCAGGCATACAGCAAGTCATGGTGCTGGCGAGTCCGAAGGCGGACTCGCTGCTCCGCCATATCGGAAGCGGGCAGCACTATGGCCTGAAGGCGGTCGAGGCGCTGACGGTAGAACATGGCGATCTGCTTCATCTGTACAGCCGACTTGATTATTTGAAATCGCGCCCGGAAAAGTACGTCTTGCTTGCGCCCAGCAGCGTTATTTATCACTCTCATTACGAGCGAATGGTCGATTACCATGTTAACAGCGGAACGGACATTACGGTTCTCTTCAAGCCTGTAAGCGAGATGGACGGGCATGCGCATATAGGACAAGCCTATAGCTTGGAGTTGAATGATCAAGGACGCGTTGTTGGCGCTAACCCGACTTTCCATGCGCTGCCGAGTCTAGCCTCGCACAATATCGATTTGGACACGATGGTATTGGAGCGGGATCTGCTGATTGATCTCATCCTGAAAAGTATGAAGCAAGGAAGAGATATTTATCTGAAAAATGTCATCTGGGCGCAGCTGGACCTGCTGCATGTGCAAGGGTATGCGAACCATGGATATATGGCTATCATGGACTCTGTCGACAGCTACTATGCGCACAGCATGCAGCTTCTACAGCCGCAAGGTTGGAGACAATTCATGAGGCATCAAGAGTCTGTCTATACGCGCAAAGAAGACGAACCCGCGATTGCATGTCACCGGCAAGCCTTGATCCGCAATGCGTTCGTCGCTCCCGGCTGCCGAATCGAGGGCTGCGTGGAGAACAGCATTTTGTTCCCCGGCGTGACCGTTCATTCTGGCGCACATGTCAAAAATAGCGTCATTATGCATGAATGCGTCATCGAGGCAGGGGCATATTTGGACAAGGTTATTTTGGACAAACAGGTGATTGTAGAGCAGGGGGCAATGATTTGCGGCCAATACGCCCATCCTTTTGTAGCTGAGAAGAGCGGTGTGTTATAAATGGAGCTGGCCAGCTTAGCCGGCTTCTCAGCATGTCCGCAAATGCCCGGAAGATCAGGCCTTTGGGCGTGAAGCTTGTGTAATACTTAAGCGCTTGTTACACTTAAAAGAGCAAATCACGTAAAAGGAGTGTGACTCATGCCAGTAGAAAAGTTCCAGATTGATCAAGAAGAGTTGGAGAAATCTATACAGCTTCATATCCGTGGGGAACTCGATTTGGCAGCGGCATTAACGTTCCGTCATGCGCTTGAAGCGGTCGTTCATCGGAAGGATAAAGCGCTAGTTATAGACGTAGGTGAGTTAACATATATCGACAGCACGGGGATTGGTATTGTGGTCTCCGCTATGAAAATTCGCGATGAGTTGAAGGCACCGTTCGCTGTCCGACATATTCCGCCCGGCATTAAGCGGCTTTTTGACCTTACGGGCATCTCCGGATTTCTAAACGAAGGGATCGAAGGAAGCGCATGAATGACGTACGCCTGCACATCCCCGCAGCAGCGGAGTATTTGGATATCGTCAGACTCAGTCTCTATGGGATTGCTTCCAAGTTGGGATTCTCATATGAGGACATCGAGGATATGAAAGTAGCGGTTTCGGAAGCCTGCAATAATGCGGTGCTTCACGGGGAGACGTCTGCCACTCTGGGGCAAATCCAGATTAGCTATGAGCTGGGTGACGGCAAGTTGACCGTGAAGGTGAAAGATGATGGCCCAGGTTTTGATTACGAGGCTCAAATTGGGCATTCGCAACCGCCGGTGGGCGATTCGCTTAGCGAGCTGCAGTCTGGAGGCCTCGGCATGTATCTGATGCAAGCGCTGATGGATGAGGTGACGGTGAACACCGATCAAGGCACCGAAATCACGCTCGTTAAATATGTAACAAACGAAAGGGACGGTCTCTAGAGGTCAGGAATGACCTGATAGAGATAGTCCCTTTTGTCGTGTAGGAACAAAGGATAGGCATTCCCAGAAGACATACTGTGAACGCAAAAAAAAAGGAGCTAAGCATGCATAAGCCGCTTAGCTCCTTTTTCCTTTAGCTGCCGAGGAAAGCCTCCAGCATCCAACTGTGCTTCTCTAGCGAAGCGCGAATCCGGATCAGCATATCAGCCGTCGGCTGGTCCTTGCTTTCTTCGGCTATCGCGATGCCCTCGGTCAGCTCCGTGCAGACCAAGGTGAAGTCGCTTGCCAGCTGCTTCACCATCTCTCCTGCGGAAGCCCCTTTGCCTGCCTCTTTGATGGAGGCCAGCTCTAGATGCTCCCGCAGGGTGGCTGTCGGCACGGCTCGCAGCGAAAGCATCCGTTCTGCGATAACGTCCAGATGCTGCGCAGCTTCCAGGTATAATTCTTCAAATTTTACATGCAGTGTGAAGAAATTTTGGCCTTTTACATACCAGTGATAATGATGCAGTTTCGTATAAAGAATTGAGAAGTTAGCAACCTGCTTGTCTAATAGTTCGGTTAGGGCATTTACTTCCGTTGCGGTTTTCACCATGGGGAATTCCTCCATTTCAATTGTAAGATAGCTTGATACTATTGCATTACCCGGCCTTGTCCTTGTTGAAACGGAAGACAAGAACTTTTGAACAATTATGGAGGGGATGTTTCATCTGTGGAGCATGAGGGTAACTATAAGTAATTAAGCAAACAGGGGTGATTGAAATGTTAGTCCAACTGAGCGCAGTCCTTGCTGCCATAGCTTTCGTATTCCTTGTCTTCTATTTAATTCAAACGTTGAAATCACTGAAGCTTTCCTTGGATCAGATCACGCTGACGATGGGGCAAATGAAGGATGAGGTGACACAAATTTCTTCGGAAGTGCAGGATGTTATTCTCAATACCAATGAGATGGCCATAGATGTTCGTGCCAAGCTGGCTAAGCTTAATCATCTGTTTAGTTCCGTGAATGATGTCGGTCAAGCCATTCATGAGCTGACGTCTTCGGTGAAACAATCGGCCACAGGCTTCATCGACGCGGTGAAACAAACCCGTATAACGAAAAAAACGCCGACACTCAGCCAGCGATGGCAGACCATTTTGCATGGCGCGGCGGTTTCTATGGAGATGTGGAAGCATTTAAAAATGAAAAAGTCACCGTCGATCAACGGCATGGAATAGAAAGGGGTTATCTTTGTGAACATACGTAAATTTACAGTGTATAAGCAATCGAATGGGAAAGAAAATATCATATACTTAAGTGGGGAGCTCGATTTGTCCGCAGCGTCTGAGCTGGCAGTCGTATTAGACTCCGTCGTAACACAGGGCGATCAGCAGCTAACCTTGGATTTAAAAGAGTTGCGTTACATTGACAGCACCGGTATCGGCATGTTCGTCTCTGTACTCAAAGTAAGAGCTGCGATGGGTGCAGCCTTCCGCATTCAGCATATCCCGAGCAGAATTCAGCGTTTATTCGAAATCACAGGTGTTGCCCGTTACTTTGAAAATGGGGAGCTGCAAATTCATAATCAAGGCAAAGCAGAAAGGAAAGAAGAAATCATATGAGACCATACATTGGCCTTACGATCCCAGCACAGGCGGAATATTTGGATATTGTTCGACTTACTCTATACGGTGTGGCCTCTAAAGCGGGCTTTTCGTTTGAAGACATTGAAGATATGAAAGTGGCTGTGGCGGAAGCTTGCAACAATGCAATCCTGCATGCGTATGAGCACGACCAGCCAGGATCGGTAGACATTCAGTTCGAGCAGCAGGATGGTTTTCTGCAAATTACCGTTAAGGATGAAGGCAACAGCTTTCATTATGTGCAGACGGATTCCGAAGCGGTTACTTTGCATCATAAATCCATTAGTGAAGCGGCGGTGGGGGGCTTAGGTCTGTTCCTGATGCAAGCTTTAATGGACGATGTTCAGGTGCTAACGCACAGCGGCAAGGGCACTGAGGTTGTTTTGAAGAAGCAGTTGGCAGGGCAGCTGAATAGAAAAGAGGAAATGGTATGAATGTAAATGCATCATCCTCCAAGCCTCTATATGACATGTATGTGAAGATGAAGATATATAAAGAGACGGCTTGCCAAGAGACGGCTACGGCACTTCTGCTGCACTACGAACCTATCGTTCGTATGGCGGTAGGTAAGATGTCACGGAGCCGTCCGGATTTATATGAAGATCTGTTTCAAGTCGGGCAGATGTCCCTCCTAAGGCTGTTTACCCAGTATGACAGCACGCTGGAAACCCCTTTTGAGGCTTATGCGATGAAAAGCTTAATCGGTCACCTCAAAAATTATTTGCGTGACAAGTCATGGTACATACAAGTTCCAAGACGAATTAAGGAAAAAGGCGCTCTCGTCCAGCGTACTCTGGATGAACTCACTGTCAAGCTTGAACGCTCGCCGAATATCGATGAAATGGCGGCTTATTTGGAGCTGAGTACGGAAGAGACGATTGAGATTTTGGCCGGCCGTGATTATTATCACTACACTTCGCTGGACACCCCGCTTACAAGCGAGGGAGACAGCGCGACGATCGGCGATATGATTGCCGGGTCAACTGATGAGTATCAATCGCTGGAAAGACGCATGGATCTGGAAGAAGCGATGACTTGCTTGAAAGAGGAAGAACGGAAAGTCATTCATCTTATCTATCAAGAAGGAAAATCACAACGTCAAATTGCCGAGCAGCTGGGGATATCCCAGATGAGCGTCTCCCGTATCCAGAAGCGGGCCATCGTGAAGTTAAAGACGGTTTTAACCCCAAACGTGTAGAAGGAGGGGGCCGGGATTGGGCCGTACTGAAAATAGCTGTAGAAGCGCAAAAGTGCATGAATTTAGCGTATCCGGCATCTGATCCGGAGCTTGATTTATTACTAGAGGAACTACAGGAATAGGGCAGTCTTTTTCTCTCAACCTCCGCAACTATGGTATAGTGAGAGTAGTAGAATGTTAATATAACGTTCTCTATGAACTGTACGAGGAGGTAGCTATGGGTAAATTTTTTCGTATGAATATACGATCAAAAATCATAATGGGATATGTATTTATTATCATATGCTTAGGGATTGCCATTCTAATCGTAAGCGGTCGTGTCAGCGCACTGCAGAAGGAAGTGGATTTCGTATCGACCCACGATTTGGAGGCGCACGATCTGATCAATGCGATACAAAAAAACATGGTGGATATGGAAACGGGCATGCGGGGCTTCGTCATTACTGGAGATACCCAGTACTTAGAACCGTATGATACTGCTAATAAAACATGGCTCGATAACTATAATCAGCTTCTGCAGTTAGTCAGTTATAACGCTGCTCAAAAGGAGAGCTTGGAGCAGATCAAGCCGACGATCCAAAGTTGGATTCGTACGGGCGGCGATAAAGTCATCCAGTTAAAGAAAGAAAACAATCAAGCGGCCGTCGAAGAATATTTCAAGCAAAACTCAGGGAAAAAACTGATGGATCAACTGCGTACGCAGTTTGACACTTTTCTTAAAGCCGAAAAGCAGCTCACGACGGCCAGAGCCGAACAGCTTGCTCAAAGTAACAATAATCTTAGAATTGTCCTTTTTACCCTTTTGGGCATCATTTCTATTTTTGCTATTGTAGTAGCACTCATTCTGTCCAACTCTATTACTAATACAATAAAGCAAGTTACGAGAATGATTCGTTATATTACCTCTTCCGAAGGGAATCTGGCGTCCAGAATTGAACTGACCAGCCATGATGAAATAAGGGAGCTGGCAGAAGCGACCAATGATATGCTGGAGGGCTTGGAGAAAGAAAACTGGATTCAAACGAATATCGCCGAAGTCGCCACTTTGTATCAAGGGATTAGCGATATCGGCAGTTTGAGCAGGACCTTTATCAGCAAGTTGGCACCAATGCTTGAGAGTGTGTACGGTGTTGTCTATCTTCGTGAAAACGTCGGGGACGAGGCTCGTTATGTTAAGATAGCAGGTTATGCGGCGTCCGGCCAGGACCCTTCTGCGGCTGCTTTTCGACTGGGGGAGGGTCTGGTTGGCCAGTGTGCGTTGGACCAGCGCATTTTCCTTATCGATAACTTGCCGGAGAACCACGTGAAGCTAACATCCGGATTAGGGGCCTCTGCACCACGCAGCCTGCTGGTGGCTCCTATTCTTGTGGATGGTCAAACAGAGGCTGTAATTGAATTAGCCTCTCTGCATCCGTTCCAGGCGCAGCATCTGACGTTAGTTGATTCACTGCAGGAGAAATTCGGCTCGGCCATTACGAATGTACGCGGTCGAATGGAAGTGGAACGCCTGTTGTCCGAGTCGCAGATGCTGACCGAAGAACTGCAAGCGCAGTCCGAGGAATTGCAGACGCAGTCGGAAGAGCTGCAAATGCAGCAGGAGCAGCTGCGGATGACGAATGAGTTCCTTGAGGAGCAGAATCACTTTTCCGAACAGAAGGCGTTGGAATTAAAGAAAGCAAAAGACGAGTTGGAGGAGTATTCACAAAAGCTGGAGACAAGCTCGCAGTACAAATCCGATTTCCTTGCGAATATGTCGCATGAGCTTCGAACGCCGCTGAACAGCATTATGATTTTGTCCCAGATGCTCGCGGAAAATAGTGGCGACTTGCAGATGTCGGAGATTGTGGAATATTCGCGCGTGGTCAATGCAGCTGGCAAGGATCTGCTCGCGCTGATCGACGATATTTTGGATTTATCCAAGGTCGAGGCAGGCAAAATAGAAATTATGACGGACGATTTCAATGTGACCGAAATGCCGCAATTGATGAAGCTCATGTTTGCCCCTGTTGCGGAGAAAAAGGGATTGGATTTCGATGTCATTCTGGAGCCGAATGTGCCGAATGTCATTCTGACGGATGGTCAGCGCCTTCAGCAAATATTGAAGAATCTGCTCTCTAACGCGTTTAAATTTACTGAAAAGGGCTCCGTCACGATGAAAATAGCGCTGGCCGACCCGGTTCGTGTCAAAGAACTCCTGCACCGGGATCCGGAAGAAAAGGTGCTTGCGATCTCGATTACGGATACCGGCATAGGGATACCGATCGACAAGCAGCAGGTTATATTCGAAGCGTTCCGTCAGGTCGATGGCACTACGAACCGCCAATACGGCGGGACAGGGCTTGGTTTATCCATATGCCGGGAGTTTACGCGCCTGCTTGGCGGCTCCATTGTTGTGAAAAGCGAGCTGCACAAAGGCAGTACGTTTACGCTATATGTGCCAAATGCAAGTGAAGCGGAGCCGGAAACGCCTGGGAACGGCCGCCATCAGGGAGAGATTGCAGCCACCTTCGAGGAGCGTCCCATCGTTTCCACGCAACCGGTTGCGCAGACTACAGCTGAAGCGCCGCCGATGGAGTTGATCGTGTCGGAGGTCCAAATCATCCATTCGGATGCGCAATTGTTCCACGGCAAAAGAGTGCTGCTCGTTGACGATGATGCGCGCAATGTCTTCGCGCTCGTTACAGCGCTGGAGACGAAAGGAGTTACCGTAGATGTGGCGGATCACGGGAAGGATGCCCTGGAAATGTTGGGGGCACACGCCGACTACGATCTCATCTTAATGGACATCATGATGCCGGTTATGGATGGCTATGAGGCCATGCAGGCGATTCGAGGCGATCTGAACTTGCGTGATTTGCCGATCATTGCCCTTACCGCCAAAGCGATGAAGAGTGAGAAAGAAAAATGTCTGGAAGCCGGCGCTTCCGACTATATTACGAAGCCGCTAAATATGGATCAGCTATTTTCGCTCATGCGCGTATGGCTAACGAAGCAGGTGAAGAAACATTGAGTCTTACGTCCATAGAGGAGCCTGAAGATTTCGCGAAACCGTCCTATGAAGACGAATTGCAAAATATTGAGATTAATCTGCTTTTGGAAGGCTTGTATCAAATGTACGGGTTTGATTTCCGCCATTACGTGCGGTCTTCCTTGCGCAGGCGGGTGCTCAATCGCATGAAAGCGGAGAAGCTGCCCAATGTTACCGCACTTTTGGAGAAAGTTCTGCATGAACCCGGTTTCGTGGATCGCTTGCTCAATGACATGTCGATCCGGGTCACTGAGATGTTTCGGGACCCTAGCTTTTTCCGCGCTTTTCGCAGTTTGGTCGTGCCCCAGCTGAGGCAGTATCCCGAGATTCGCATCTGGCACGCTGGCTGCGCAACGGGAGAGGAAGTATACTCCATGGCGATCCTGATGCAGGAAGAGGGGCTGGCGGAGAGAACGAAGATTTATGCGACGGACATGAATGAGAAAGCGATTGAAGCCGCGCAAAAAGGGGCTTTCCCGCTGAAGCAAATGCAAGCTTTCACCAAAAATTATTTGGACTCCGGCGGAATGAAGGCCTTCTCGGAGTATTACACGACAGACCACCAGTACGCCTATTTCCAACCGCTTATGAAAGACAATCTGATGTTTGCTCAGCACAACCTTGCAACGGACGGTTCCTTTAACGAATTTCATGTGATTCTGTGCCGCAATGTCATGATCTACTTCGATAACAAGCTGCAGACGCAAGTACACAGTCTGTTTCATGGCAGCCTGGTATCTGGAGGGTACCTGGGGCTGGGCAAGAAGGAGTCCATCTTATTCGTGCCTGAAGGCGTGCACTATGAGGAGTTTGTTCCACTGGAACGCATATACCGTAAGCGATAAAATCATTTTGGACGATGTTGTGATCGTCCAAAATGGTTTTTTTTGCTGCAGGCAAGTGTGCCGTGAGGCAGCGGCAGTCCCACTGTTTCGCCCGCAGCGCCGGCGGTTAAATGATGTGTATACGCCGCAGAAAGAAGGGAACCCAATGAGCGAAGAAGGTGGAAAGAAATCTCCCAGTGAACACATGCCGGAGAAACTTTTTCGAGAGCTCGATAACGATACGAATACGAAGCTAAACATAGAACAATTAGCCCGGATCACCGCTATGGTCAAAGAGTATCAGGGGAATATCAAGTCGCATCTGACGAAGCAGCAGGCCATTCTCGATTTTGCGATTAATTACCGGGCGGAGCAGGAGAACATGGAGATGAAGGAGCTGCTCGAAAGGTTGGACCAGAGGCTGGAGAGAATTGAACGGCAGGTCTTAAAGCAGGAAACCCCCTAATTTATGGTGATTTGTGTTTCATTTTAGGGCCAAGCGGTTAATAGATATCATAGCCAAGCAACATAAATTAAGATGAAGAGAGGGTGTTTCCTATGTTAGGCTGGGCTGTTATGTTTCTAATCATTGCGCTGGTAGCTGGAGTATTCGGATTTTTTGGGATTGTTTCAGCGGCTGTAGGAATTGCCAAAGTACTTTTCTTCGTATTCCTGATTATGTTTGTCGTATCGCTGATTTTCGGCAGACGCCGAGACTTCTAGCCCGCATCTCTCCCACAGCTACAACTGCTTAACCCTATACAAACAATCGAAAGAGGAGGAATTACCATGAGTATTTTTACGAGAGTGAGTGTGACGTCCAATCTTCAAGAAGCGCAGAATAAAGTGCAGCAATTGTACAGAGAAGGCTTTGCGAGAGAGCATATTTATGTGCTGACTCACAGTGCTGAAGGTACCGATTTCGTCGCGAACTATACGGGTGCAGAGCAAATTACGATGGAGGAGGAGGGCATGCTTGCGGCGATTGCGAATCTTTTCCGTTCTCGCGGTGAGGAGCTGCGGGCCAAGATGAAGGCGCTCGGCGTGCCCGATGTAGAGACCAGTCGTTTGGAAAGAGAGCTGGATAAAGGAAAAATCCTCGTTCTGGCGAAGCCTTCCGGTGAGTACAGGGCCTATGATGAAGCCGATTTTCAACGTACGATTTTATAAAAATGGACAAGGGACCCCTTCGCGGGTCTCTTTTTCATGAGAAAAGCCCTATTTATCTCCAAGTACGGAGACAAAAAGGGCTTCGGGTACTGCCGTAGGCTGCTATTACTTATTATCGCCTGCTGCTTGTGTTCGATAAGGTTGGGAGCATCTTTGAATCCTTGACCATGGCAGAATGACAAATCGGGCATTCTGGACTTTCGGCGAATGAAAAGTTATCTCTCATCCAACATGAGCACTGTTCTGTGCTGCAGGTCCAAATGTTGGTTTGCTCTTCAGGCACAGGTTCCATCGATTTCTTTGAAAAGTACATGTGAACTCCTCCTTGTCATAGTAGACTCAGACTCGCAAGCAGTTTATAGCAATATGTGGTAAGGACTACAGCTTGACTACATTTTCAGCTTGCGGTCCGCGGTTACCTTGAACAACTTCAAATTGTACGCGTTGGCCTTCATCCAAGCTTTTGAAACCTTCCCCTGTGATTGCACTGAAGTGAACAAACACGTCATTGCCGCCTTCCACTTCAATGAAACCAAACCCTTTTTCTGCATTAAACCATTTTACCGTACCTGTTTCCATGTAGACATAAACCTCCAATAATTTGTTCCTGCGTATTGCTCTTGGTTCATGTAGAACCTGACAGCTTGTTAACGCAGCTTTGATAATATATCCAATTGGAAGGGAGCTTATTCCAATTTCATGAAAATTTCATTTCCACACGGATTAATACATTACCATAAATTCCCTATATCGAGGCAAAATACAGCCGCATCACATAATTTCATAGTTCGTATAACCTCGATAATTCGCAACCAAAAAAGCTCGCGCTTCAAGGTCTCTACAGACCGGATGAGCGCGAGCTTTCTTTTTAGGCAAGCAATAAAATAACTAACAATTCAAACAGAACTAACGTCAGAATTTGATTGTATTGAGCCGGTGTATAAATAGGTCTGAGGTGATCGTGATGATGGCCGCTGATTTGCAGATGAGCATGGTGCCCGTCTACGTTAATCAATACACCTTCAAATGTATGCCCATCGATGGTCGTGACGCGAATCGTACGCCCGACATGGGGGTGAAGCGCACCCATGATCATATCTCTCTTGTGCCTCATTTGATGCTGCCAATTAGGCTCTGCTTGATAAATCATTTGGGGTCCGTGATGCCCGGGGTGTTGCGATGGATTCATATACATAGCGTTCGCTCCTTTTTCGTTCGGCTGCGCGCAGCGGTAGGCATTTTGCCTAAGTTCACTACTAGACTATTCAGCCGTCCGAAAAAGGTGCAATTGCCTAAACAACTAAACTGACATGCTAATCGCGTTTAATCGTTACCACGCGAGTCTCATCGTTGAATGATACCTTGCCGCCAAGCGACTCTGCGATGAAACGAATCGGCACGAACGTAGATCCATTATGGAGCGTCGCCGCACTTTCGAGCTCAATTGCAGCACCATTAACACTGGCAATCTTACTGTCCAGCTTCAGGATAATCGTTGTTCCGGATAATAGGTCTTTAATGGTAACTTCCTGCAGATCGCCATTCCAGCCGACCTCCGCACCAAGCTTCTCAGAAATAAAACGTACGGGCACCATCGTTTTGTTATCTTGATTAATAAATGGCTGTGGCGTATCACTTGTCGAACCCGCATCGCCGGCATTCAATTTCAGGTTAACTTCTTTCTTCGTCACTTTCACATCTTCGCGCAGCATTTTGTAGAAAAGGGATTGCTTATCCAAATTATTCAGTACGTGATAAATAGAGGAAGCTTCCGTCCCAATTTGGACGGCACCGCCAGAGATATCAATCGTTTGTGCCGTTACCGGCTTATTCGTATTCCAAGTTTCACTTACGAAGGAGAGTTTAAGCTCTGCAACGCCAGTGCCCCGATCTGGAAGAGGCATGCTCAGCGCCAGTGCTTGCTTGCGAACCAGCTTGTCGCTATCTATGTAAATATCAGCCTGCAGCGTGGACTTGCCGTCAAATAAGCCATGAACGGGCAGTGAGCCCTGCTCGTCATCTTCGGCAATGGCTTTCTCTAAGGAGCCAGCCGTTGTCTCCAGGAAGTCACGGATTGGCTGATAGACCAGTCCGACCGCTAATTGTTTATTGCTCAAAATCTTTAAGGCAAAATCGGCCGATCCAGCCTTAATCTGATCTTCAATTACAGGTGACAGGGCATCGTACAGTTGGCTAAGCAGGTCTTTCAATCCGGCTTCATCCGCAAGAATGTTGCTGAAAAGCTTACGGAGCAGGGAGGACAGTTCAGTGCCGTTTAGTTCAATATGCGCTTTTTGGAGTGAGAGGTCGGCACCGTTCACTTTGTCCGTGACGGCAGAGACCGAAATGTTTGAAGGATTTGCTATATTCGCTAAAATAAGTCCGATAATCGCGGGCTTAACCTCCGCTATTTTACTTCCGAACTGTTCTTGAATCACTGCAGGCAGCAATTTCATGAACGAAACGTTAGAACCTCCAAAGAGATCAATAACAATCGGTTTTTTAGCGCCTTCGATACTCAAGATGAGCTTTGAGTTTTCCGTTGCAAGTTTGAATGGAATAGCGCCTTTCCCGTATGTAATCGAACCATCTGCCGAAAGCTGCTGTGCATTCTGAGTCTTAACGTTCGTAAGCTCGATTTTCACGTTTTGCAAAGCGCTGAGCGACTTTTGCTCGTCCGCAGTCAGCTTGGAGGTGTCGCCGGGTACTAACTCGATTTGCAGAGTGCCGTTGGATTCGGAGGACTTTACAGCTGCACTGTTCTTAATCGCCGCAGCAATGTCTAAGCCTTGTACAGCTTGGCAACCTGTCAATGCAAGCAGCAGGAGTACCAGTGCGGCGGATAACCACCAGGTCATTTTCTTTTTGTACATGTGCTAATCTACTCCTTAGGTTTAATAGAAATAACAAATAAGATGTCCAATGATTATACGCGACGTCAAGAAGAAGGATTCGCATGCAAACGGATATTTTTTGTGCGAAACCTTTTATTACCAATTTCGTCTATATTTATTAGATGTAAAATGCTTCCTTAAGGAAGCCCGAAGGAGGTGACATCTATGATGACTTTGTTTGCCGTATGTTTTTTTGTAGGTCTTGTACTTACGGTTCTTGTTACATTTTTTGGCGGCGATTTCTTTGAGATTCATGGGGATACCGGGGGATCCCATAGCCATGGGGGACCGTCTTTTTTTAATTTGTCTTCCCTCTTGGCCAGCCTGACGGTATTCGGCGGAATCGGGTATATGCTGAATGAGTTAGGGATGACCAGCAGTTTATTTATTCTGCTTATTGCCGCAGGTGCAGGTCTTGTCGTGGGATGGCTGTTCTTCCTCTTTTATGCCAAAGTCATCTATAAGCATGACGACAGCATGAGGGAAAGCGATTTTGACCTGAATGGGCAGCTTGGGAAGCTGATTGTGCCGATTAACGGGAATGGCATCGGTGAAATGGTGATTGTGATGCAGGGAACCAAGCGGTCCATCAGCGCACGATCGGAGCTCGGAGAATCAATAGCCAAAGGCGCGAGGGTAGTTATTTTGCACATGGACAAAGGTGTTGCTACAGTCAGTCAATTCAGTGAATGAGCTTGCAGGTACGAATAACTTCTGGGAGGTAATACAGTTATGTTGACAGTTTTGTACTTGGTTGTTGCTATTGTAATTGTTGTTTTCATTTTACTTACTACGATTGTTAGGGCTTATAAAAAAGTACCGCCAAACGAGGCTATGATTGTATTCGGTTTAGGCGGCAAACGCGTCGTACAGGGCGGGGGGACCTTCGTAATTCCGGGCTTTCAGAGCTATAAGACGATTTCCATGATGCTCATGAGCTTTGATGTAAAGCCGGATCAGCCCATGTTTTCTCAGCAGGGGATACGGCTCAAAATCGAGGCGGTTGCCCAAATCAAAATTCAAAGCGACCCCATCGCTATAGCGACAGCCTCCGAGCAGTTCCTGGACCATACGCTGCTGGAGCGGGAGATGATGATTTTGCATTCCGTAGAAGGACATCTGCGTGGCTTGGTAGGACAATTAACGGTGGAAGCCATTCTCAAAAATCCGGATGAACTGAATAGCAAGATGAGGGAAACGTGCTCGGAGGATTTGGATAAAATGGGGTTGAGCCTGATCTCCTTCGTACTCAAGCGTGTGGCCGACGATCAAGGCTACATAGAGAACCTTGGCGTGCCGGAGGTTGAACGTGTCCGCAAAAGCGCCAGCATTGCCAGAGCCGAGGTGGAGCGGGACATTCAGATCCGACAAGCCGATACGGAAAAGGAATCCGCCATTCGCATCGCTGAGGCGCATCAGCTCAAAATCGAGGCGGAAACGGTTGCATCTGCGAAAGAAGCGCAGTACCGCAAAGAGCTCAGCATGAGGGAAGCGGAGTTTAAACAGGAAACGACGAGCCGGCAGGCTGAAGCGGATTTGGCGTATGAACTGAAGCAGAAGCAAATCCAGCAATCGCTCGTAACGGAACAGGTGAAGATTAGACAGATGGAAGCTGAAGCCAATAAGACCGTTCGGCAGATTGAAGTTGAGCTGAAGCAAAAGGAACTCGAGGCATCTGTCATCAAGCCGGCCGAAGCGGAAAAGCTGGCAGCGATTATGCGTGCCGAAGTGAACAAGCAGCGGCAGATTCTCGAAGCCGAGGCTGACGCTGAGTCGACGAGAAAGCGCGGAGAAGCGACGGCGGAAGCGGAGCTTGCCAAAGGAAAGGCGAATGCGGAAGTCGTTCGCTTGGCAGGGCTTGCGGAAGCCGAGGCGCTGGAGAAGAAGGCGGAGGCTTACAAGCAGTATACGCAGGCGGCGGTGACGGTGGAGATTCTTCGTATTTTGCCGGAACTGGCGGAGAAAATTGCGGCACCACTTAGCAACGTGGATAAAATCACGGTGATCTCCCAAGACGGCGCGACGTCCGGCGTAAACCGGGTGACAGGCGACATTGCCAAAATGATCGCCCAAGTGCCCGAGATTACACAAACGTTAACGGGCCAAAGCGTTACGGAGCTTGCGCGCGCCTTCCTCGGCAAGGAGAATTTGCCTAATTTGAATAAAGAAACGGAATGATTCCAGACAGCAAATGTCCTCGGCCTATAAGCTATAAGCCGGGGGCTTTTTTTAACAAAGCACGCCAGGCTTCCCCTTATTCCATGCGGCGGCGATGGCTGGTTTCGAGGTAGCTCGGACAGGTAGGGGAACTACAGGGCGCTATTATGCCCAAAACAGCCCCTTGAGCGAGGTAGCGGGAACTAGGTTCCGCTATTTCTCCGTTCTAGACAGTTATTTGGGCGCCTGGGGTGAAATAAGATCCTGTAGTTCCCCTTCCGAGTCTAAAGTTCTGCTTTTCGCATAAATAGGAGACCGGAGTTCCCTTATTTATGGCGGGGCATCCATGCACTAGTCCGAACAGTAGTTCCACGCACACGGATTAGCTGCAGGACGGGGTAAGCGTATAAGTTTTTTGCTCTTGCTTCGCATCAACCTTGACAAACGCGATCGTCCTAAAAGGACGATGAAGTCGTTTTTCCTTGTAAGCGCAAAGTGTCGAATCGCAGTGGGATCCCCGGTACGCGCAGACGTTTATTGACGCTTTCATGCAAACGATTCCGAATCATGCTAAAAGGACATCAAATGCAAGCTAAGCTGGTGAGTTTGGGAGCAAATGAACAAATCATGTAGAAGTCATATTTTCCATAAAAAGGGTCTGTTCCCAGCTAAACTACATAGCTGGGGAACAGACCCTTTAATGTTTATTCGCTTAACGCTACACGATTATCCGTATCCGGCGTTAAATAACGGTCAACCTTGTCGATCCACTCTTCAACGTAATGATCCGTGGCCCACTGTGCCATAACGAGCTGCTCGCCGGGAAGCAGATCCAGGACTAGCTGCGGATCATTGCCAGGTGCCTGGCCGTAAGGATAGAACTTGAGCTTGCTGTCTTCAAAGATGACGAGCATATCGTTCATCGGAGAAGTCAACGCGTCGGTCGCTTTGGGCCAGGAGGACTGAATGCCGCTCCAGGTGCAGCACAGGTCGTCGTGGTTTACGACTTTGTCGGGCAGCTCCCGAGGGAAGTCGTGCAGCACATAGCTGTCCGGCGCTGCAGATCCGGCCTCAGCATGCGGCGTTTCGGCGACCTTGCCGACCCAGTGGCCCGGTTCGCGCTGAACGGTCCAGCTTTGCCCTGAGATCTCTCCACGCAAGCTGCTGGCTACACTAGCCAGCACACCGCTGACGTTCGTATTGGTTCCGTAAACATCGGAGATGGATACATGATTCTTGTCCACCGGCTTGTTATAGAACTGTACGGTGTGGCCTTCTTTTAATTGAGGCAGCGTGCGGACCCAGATGCGATCCGCCTGATAAGCTGCGCCGCCTCGCAAGGTTGTTTCCGATTCGGCAATGGATACATATTGATTTCCTGCAAACAACAGGGTTTCTGTACGGTTTAACTGTCCGCCCTCTTGCTCAGGAAAAGCTTCCGGCTTCATGGGCTGATCCGCCAAATGAGCGGATAAGTAACGGAAATCCTCCGTTTTGGTTCGATGAACTTGCGAATCAATTTTCCAAAAATTTTGTTTGTAAGGCATGAGAATGCCTGTTCCCTCGGCCGTTTTTTGCAGCTGTCCGCGGACAGGCGCGATCAACATCGTGCGATAGGTGCTGTAGCGCATGGGTTTCAGCGTGCGTCCAGGCTCGCTGCCGGCAGGCTCATGCTCAGTCCTTAAACCGATGAGCAGCGCCGTGGTGATAGGCGCAGGAGAATGGCTTAAGGACGCTGCTGTTGCCGTAACCGCTGCATCCGTCGCGGGGGCGGCATCACTTTGGGTATGTAGCGTACTCCAAGGGAAAAGCATGACCGCAGCAGCGATCGCGCCGACTCCGGCGAAGCAAAGCACGGGCTTGACCCTTGGCTTGGCTCGTTCCTTGCGTTCAACCGCTTCTTCAATGTCACGCTGAAGCTTGGAAGTAAATCCGGGGCGCTCAAGCGGTCCTGATTCCAATTGCTTGCGTAAATCATCCGGATCAGGATTGTTCAAGAGCCTCACGCTCCTTCAATTTAACCACCTTGAGTCTGGCGTGATGAAGCCGTGATTTAACGGTTCCCTCCGAGATGTTGAGGATAGACGCCATTTCTTTGGTTGAGAGCTGATAGTGGGCATGCAAAATAAGAATTTCCCTATATTTCGGAGGAAGGGAAATTACCTTTTTCCAAATATCGCTGGCATATAATTTCTCCATGGCTTCTGTTTCAGCAGAGTTGGATGTGCCTGTTGATTGAATGAAGCCAACAAGCGTAACTTTGCGCCAGAAAGCTTTGCGTAGATAGTCATAAGTTGTATTGCGTGTAATGGTAAGAAGCCAAGTTTTGACCGAAGCCTCGCCGCGGAATGTAGTAAGATTGCGATAAACTTTTAAGAAAGCGTCTTGGGTAATATCATCGGCTAAATCCGAGTTGCGACAAATGCTGAAAGCATAGTTCCAAACGTCGTTTCCATAGGTCTCCATCAAATTGCGAAGAATTACTTTTTGATCAGTTGTTTCAGATACGTACTTTAAATATTCAAAAACATGGACACCGGTCGTCTCCATTCTCTCACCTCTCTGAATTAGACGCTCGAAGGTTAAAAAAAGTTCGAAATGCGCCCAAAAAATATATGATGGCATAATCTCATACCTATAAGATTCGTAAGAACGTTAAAACATGAGTCGTTATGGATGAATATTGTAAAACGTGTAGAATTTCGTCGAAATTAAAAGGATTTTCTTATTGAGCCATAGAATAGTTTTCGTTAAAATTCGGAAGGCGGTGGTCCTCTTGACTTCTTTTGTACATTCCATAAGGTTAAAGTTTCTGATTAGTTTTATCGCTCTGATCTTGCTGTTCATAGCCTCAGCTGGGCTTTCCTACCGAATGATAAGTTCCACGAAGCTTAGCGTGGAGGAACAGACGGAAAGTATGAATAACGAGAAGCTGGCTCTTTCCTTGAAAAGCATGGTGGGCGTCCTGTACAGCAATCAGGCTGACTTGAAAATCAACAACAATAGTGAAGTCATAGAGGATTATAAGAAGCAGTTGAAGCCATACGAGGAACTCGTCGAGCGAATAACCGCATCGGCGCAGACCGAAGAAGAGCGGCAGAGGGCGCAGGAGATTGTAAAGCAGAGTCAACAACAATCAAAATAAGTATACAGTGCAGCAGTTAAAAGTGGAATACAAAAAAGTGGATGACGAGGCGGATGAAGCCAAAAACCGCATCTATGAGATGACAGGCGCTATGGTCGCAGCCTACGAGGGAAAGCAAGAGGCATCTCAAAATCAGTTGAATGCCGACATATCTCTTATGGTAAAAACTTTGCTGATCTCCGGCGCAGCGATCGTAGTTATCGGGTTAACCCTTGCTTTTATATAAATACGGCTTCGGTTCAGCAATCGGGCGGCGAGTTGGGGACGCAAGCCCGGCGCAAGGTGCTCGCCAGCAGCGAAATCGCGCATGCGGTTGATAGGGTTGCTGCAGGGACTGCGGCTCAGGATCATGGCGCATCGGAGAGCGCGAGAGCCTTGGAAGAGATGGCGGCAGGAATTCAGCGCATGGCGGATTCTACGGCTGCGGTAGCGGCCGCAACGATCGATGCCAGAGAAGATGCGATACGGGGTGATGTCTCTATTTCGGAAACGATCCAGCAAATGATGCGCATCGAGCATTCCGTAGAGAATTCTACGCACGTCATCAACCGGGTAGGGGACAGGTCGCAGGATATTCATCATATCGTGGATATCATCGCAGGGATTGTTTCGCAAACCAATTTGCTTGCGCTAAACGCTTCTATATAAGCTGCACGCGCAGGGGAGCATGGCCGCGGCTTTGCGGTCGTAGCGTCTGAGGTCAGGAAGCTTGCCGAGCAGGCGATCCGCTCCAATTACTTGCGATGGAAGCGATAGATGGCTCGGTCATTCACTTGGCCGAATCGGCGGAAGCGCTGCAGCGCGTGGTTCAACAGTTCAAGGTGCAATCATAGTTCGCGGGCGCTCGATTTTACCCACCGTAATAGCTTTGTAGCGCCAAAATGTTTGTTGGATGAAGGAAGCCTCTTCTTCATTTAGATACTGTACAAGCACCGTCACTTCCGGAAGCTTATGCTTTTGACGGGGGAGACGGTGCTTGGATTTGATCATGTGACCGAGGCCAAATCCAAGCAGGAAGCCGCCGAAACCGAAAATGAGCCCCCAAATAATAGGGCCCCATTCTAAGACAAAGCCAAGGCTGATCCCCAAGACACCGCAGGCTGTTGCGCTGGCAAAGCCAATTTCAACGGATTTTGCCGTGCCATCAAAGCGTTGATCAACGATTGTTAACGATTTGTCTGCATGGGCGTCCATGAGGACGGGTTGGATCCGGCTTGGATGAATGCCGCTATGTTCCAGTATGCTTAAAGCTTGTTCTATTTCCGTGCAATGCTCAAATGTGCCTATCATCCATAAAGGGGAGTTACGTTCGGTTCCATTCATTGAATCTATCCTTGCTTTCTCATAATAATCGGTTAAATATTGGCGCTGGGTAATGCGGAAAAGCCGATTTTGTTCAATCGCGCTTGTATATGAGTGGTACATAGCTCCTCCGAGCACGGATGGCATGAACATGAGCCACTGCGGATTCAAAATACTGACAACCATGCGGTTATGTCCCAAGATGAGAGCCATCAGCGCTTCATAGAAGTGGGAAAATGTGATATAAATCCACCACCAGAAAATCCCGTAGAAACCAAGCCAAATATGCTTATTATATAGCTGTCCAAGACCTGGAAAAATAAGCGAGCAGTAGGCCGCAACAAGAGGTCTCTTCTTTTCAAGAAATTGGATACCGGTTGAACGCATTAAATGCACAGGAATTCGTCCATTTTCCAGTATAGCGAGTTCGTAGTGTTTATTGGCTTCAATGGAGCAACGGTAGCTGTCCCAGATCGCAAAGAAATAAATAAACATATAACCGAATAGCCATTGTGGATGCAAGACTTGCTTCGCCATGGCGAAATTGCCGCTAAACGAATACACCATAGCTAAATTGATTTTTGCCAATGAATTAATGATGACTTCAGAAAGCGTTAACAGGATACCTGTCGTATTTTTGTACATGAGCAGATGACCGAAGCCAGGAAAGGATGCAGACCACCATGCGACCATAAGGGGGTTTCGTCGCTGCACGTAGATAATATCGAACCTTCTGACAGCAGCCATCGTCCATCGGGGTGTGGAATTTGTTGGCAAAAGAAATCCTTCCTCTTCACTTCAAAATGTCTTTGGACTAGTATCGCAACAATTGGTACTTTTTATGTAAATAATGGAACGCATATGAATTGCGGTCTTGACAATAGAAGGCGTTAGCACGCAATATGAAGGAAGGATACTGAGGTAAAACAGGTCCTTCGGAGAGGAAGAACACGATGAATTTCGTTGAGTATATCATGGATCACCTGCGATCTGGTGTCATAAACAATTACCCTCAGCCGGTTGCTTTGAATATGGGCTTAGCGTACACCGTTAAACTGGAAGACAGGAAGACGAATTTAATTTGGCTGCCATTCGAATATACAGGTCTTGCCTATGTCGATATGGGACGCCAGGTGAATGTATATCCTTATTATAGAGGCGTTATTTTTGAGGAGATTGAGCTCTCTCGGGGAACGGATCTTCATAAGCCGCAAACGGAAGAGGCCTTTGTCAAAACATTATTTTTGAAAAGCTGGGAGATGCATCAACTGCTGCAAGAGGAGAAATACAGCTATCTGCAGGGGAGTGCGCCGGATTTCTTAATGAAAATGTTGTATATAACTGATTGGCTGCGTTATTATAATTCAACGAAAACAGTAGGCGCTGGCAGGAAATTAGGCTAGTTGTTGAATAGTAGGACCATATTTTCTGCATGTGTAGATAAATATGGTCCTTTTTGATGCGCAGAAAGACGGATTTGGCGTTATTCGAAAAAGCTGCTTCCTGCGGCTATAGACCCAAGTCCAATAGTGCTTGCAGCGCTTTCTTTCTAGGCTTTAAGCCTGTTCTCAAAGGCGAATAGAAGGATTATTCTATAGAATGGTACAACTTGGTATCAAAAAATGTAGAGAAGCGGAGAGTTTTATGATGAGGCAGTTAAATAAATGGATAACCATAGCAGCGGTATGCTGTGTAATGACAATAGGTGTTGGACAAGCACGAACGGAAGCGGCAAGTATGACCGACGTGCGAGGTCACTGGGCTGAACCGACAATTACCCTGATGGCGCAGCAGGGGCTGCTGGACGGCTTTCCGGATGGGACATTTCGGCCTGATGATGCAGTGACGGCTGACCAATTCGTGAAAATCGTATTGCTGGCTTTTACAGATAAGTTTCCGAATGGCGAGCGCAATTGGAAACCAAGTTTTCTGCAAGCGCTGAGCGCGGGCAATAAGAGCATTCTGCAGCAGGATTACCGGGACTTCAATTTCAAGCCGAGCACCGTCGGGTATTGGGCGAAACCGTATTTGGATTTAGCCAGCGATCTTCATTTCATCAGCAAAGGCCAGTTCACGGACTACAAGGCGAAGCTGAAGCGAGAAGATGTAGCGGAGATTTTGTATTACTTACTGAAGGAAACCGAGTATTTGGAAGATGAAGTATACAGCCTCAAAGCGGCTTCCCAATTTGGGGATCTGCAAAGCGCGACAAGCAGGCAGCAAAAGTTTATCGGCGAAGCGATGACGAAGGGCATCATGGAAGGATACCCGAATGGGTATTTTGGTGTGGGACGAGATGTTACTCGTGCGGAAGCACTGCAAATCATTGCCCGACTGCAGACGAAGTCCAAGCGGATCAGCGTGAAAAACGAGGGAGAGGCTTTCGTTAAAGTCGTTCCTACTAAGGATGGCAGCTATAAAAAACTGATATTCCCTGACCAGCGTATGCTCGATGCTTATGGTGTCATGGAGGATGCCGGCAAGCTGCGGGGTACGAATTACGACCTGGAAGAAACAACACTGCGACTGTTCCGGGATGCGGATGCCAAAGCGCTCGCCGTAAACGGCGCGACAGCCGGTGTGCGCAACAGCAATGAGGCCTCGTTGTGGCTGGATCCTCAATTTCTGACTTATGGTGTGACCGTTCGTCTTGAGGATGGGACACTGGCACGCAATATGGAAAGCATCCGGAAGTTTACGGATTTCCTCTTTGGCTATGATGCGGACATCTTCTACCGTCATTTTACGGATGCGTGTGAGCGTGCTGCAGCGAAAGGCGTTTTGGAAACGACGACGAAGCAAATCGGCAGTTTCTCCGTAGAGACGCGTCTGGAGTCGGATGGCAAAACGATTATTTTTTCGATCATCCATACTTAATCATTAATGGCATAAAATAATGAGGTGTACATACAAGTTGTACGCCTCAAACTTTATCTCGCGACTATCTAGATAACATGTACGTACAAGTGTATAATAGAACATTATACGTTCATTCATTCGGAAGGTGTTGAGAGAGAGTGTTGGAAAATTTGAAGCAAGCGGTGCTGGAAGCGAATTTGGATCTGCCCAACTATCGTCTCGTTACGTTCACATGGGGCAATGTCAGCGGGATTGACCGGGAGCAGGGGCTCGTCGTGATCAAGCCCAGCGGTGTACCTTACGAGGATTTGAAGGCTGAGGACCTAGTCGTTGTCGATTTGGAAGGCAGGATCGTTGAAGGCAAGCTGAAGCCTTCCTCGGATACGCCGACCCATCTGGCGTTGTACCGCGCATTCCCGACGATTGGCGGCATCGTGCATACCCATTCGCCGTGGGCGACAAGCTGGGCACAGGCCGGAAGAGGCATTCCGGCGCTGGGTACAACGCATGCGGACTATTTCTATGGGGAGGTCCCCTGCACGCGTCTCATGACGGAGGCTGAGATTAAGGGAGCCTACGAGCTGGAAACGGGCAACGTCATCATTGAGACGTTCAAGGACTTGGACCCGGCCATGGTTCCGGGTGTGCTGGTGAACTGCCATGCGCCGTTCAGCTGGGGCAAAGACCCGCACAATGCGGTGCATAACGCAGTCGTGCTGGAGGAGGTAGCGAAAATCGCTTACCACACCTTCCAGTTGAACCCGGCGATTCAGCCCATGGACCAAACGCTCCTGGACCGGCACTTCCTGAGAAAGCATGGAGCTAAAGCATATTACGGGCAAACATAATGAAAAAGACAGTTGGCATTTTCGATCATGCCGGCTGTCTTTTTTAACATAGATGCCCATAACTAACTGCCTGTCACTGCCTGTCACAACACAACCCATCACAACCCATCACAACCCATCACAACCCATCACTGCCAAGAGGCACAGCTGCAGGCGACAACCTTCGTTGTACATTGTGCAATAAAAATACTGCATTCCCCCTGCAACCTCTCCCTCCATTGTATAAAATACAATCATTTTAGCGGAAAAAGCCCAAATCAGTCCTATTCCCGCCAAAATGTTGTACATAGTACAATGAAGAAGAGTTCTAGGGACCATTCTTAGCAATATCGTTGTACAAAATACAATATAACAAGGCTGTTCAATGCCGGCCGTTGCTCACGTGAGTGAATTAAATCAACACAGCTGTCCTCGAGCACGCAACGAAGCTGCAGTTGCACTTCAACATTAGAAGTTATTTCCTGGTGATCTTACCCTTTGGCGGGATCAGGCTCTTTTTGGTATGATGAGAGTGAATGATAAGGGGAAGAAGGGTGATCATCGATGTTTGCGAAGTCAAGCTACGAAGGAACAAGAGAAGACAATTATACCTTGCTGATTCAGCAAGTTGAAGCATTGATACATGACGAACCGAACCGAATTGCCAATTTAGCGAATGCAGCGGCGCTGCTCGGACAATTTTTGACCGATATCAATTGGGTGGGGTTCTACCTGCTGGACACTGACCAAGAGAAGGAAGAGCTCGTTCTGGGGCCTTTCCAGGGCTTGCCGGCTTGCGTTCGGATTCCGCTCGGTAAAGGAGTATGCGGTACGTCTGCCGCGCGTCGGGAAACCGTGCTTGTACATGACGTTCATGCATTTCCCGGCCATATCGCCTGCGACGCCGCCTCCCAATCGGAGATCGTCGTTCCGATCCTTCGAGGGGAAGAGCTGATCGGAGTGCTGGATATCGATAGCCCAAGCCTGAGCCGTTTTGATGAGATCGATCAGCGCTACCTGGAACAGTTCGTCCAAAAGCTTGCTGCCGCTATGTAATGTCGTAGGTCGTTGAGAAAATGTCCGACATGTCTGCATCGGAGCAGAAGCTGCAGCTAGCCAGTACGTTGGTATGCCTTAAACGAGAACCTAACAGAATCAGATGACTAGTCAGCTGCTGCTCGAGAGTCGGATCTGCGATGCTGAATTCAATCCCATATTCATAGAGGGAGGGCTTCAGCATCGTTTTTCGTTTAATGACACCTAGTATTTTCATTTCCTGATGAAACAGATGAAAAGTAAATTCCAGCAGCAGGCTCATCTCGGTAGGAAGGTTCAGAGGGGTATGCATTCGAATACCGCCGGAGCTGATATCCTTGATCATGATTTTGGAGTGTTTGGTGTCGGTGGCTTTATTTTTGATCCCTATAATTTTGAATAGGGCGGTTAATGGTATTTGGAGATGAATTCTGAAGCTGGAGCGTTTATTAAATTGCGTCATGGAGATGCTCCTCTATGTTAATAGGTATATTATACTATAAAAGTAGATATTTTGGACCATGATTATGAAAAGAAAGCCCCCTATTTGAGCTTAGGGAGCTTGGCTATGAAAGCATTCAGATCTTCCTCTCCATTAACAAAAAGCCGTTTCAGCAGGTAAGGGGACTGCTCGTTCGTCGCAAAGCCTTGTTCGGTTGTAAAGGCATATCGAAACCCGTGATGCTTAAGAAGTTTAAGCGTCGTTTTGTTATGTTCGCCATACGGGTAGCAGAAGACATCCGCTTTGGTTCCGAGCCGCTCTTCAATTTGCTTTTTGGCCTCCACGATTTCATAGGCTTGCTCGTCTGCCGAAAGTTTGGGGAGGTGTGGATGCGACATGCCGTGCGGCTGAATATCCCAGCCTCCTGCTTGCATTTTCTTAATCTGCTCCCAAGTGAGATAGCCGTCCTGTTCGGTCATGCCAGGGGAAACGAAGAGGGTGGCGCGGAAGCCGTATTTCGCCAGAATGGGCATCGCCTGCTCGTAATTATCGAGGTAGCCGTCGTCGAATGTGAGCAGCACCGGTTTCTCCGGGGCTTTTTCGGAACTGTCTCCTTCCAGGAGACGTATAAATGCTTCCAGTGAAAGCGGCGTGTAGCCATGATCATGCAAGTACGCCATTTGGGCATCCAGTTTGTCAGGGGGAATAACGACGATATTCCCTGGATCTATCGCTACACTGTGGTAGTTGAGCACAGGAATGCTGATTTTTGACGAAGGCTTGCCCGACTTGTCCGGTTTGCTCGCAGGCGGAACTATAGGAACGTAAGTATCCGAAGTAACGGTAGGCATCGCGGGTTTCGTGTCCGCTGCGAGCGGAAGAAACAGGGTGTATCCTACGTTTGAAGCTTGCTCGGGTCCAGCGCCAGGTTCATTTCCAACGGGAGGGTCAGCTTCGGGCTCGGACTTGTCCGCTTTTAAAGCGGGGAGCTCTTCTGGCATGTCTGATAGAGCTTCAGTTTCGGTCGGGATCAGGGCTTGGCCTGCATTCGTGTATGAAGCGGCAGGTAAGGCTCCCTTAGTCCCGTTGTTCGCAGCCGAAAGGCAGCTGGTTAAGAGCAGCAGAGTTATCGTGAAAACCGCGATAAATAACGAATACCCTAGGATTTTCTTTCTAGGAAAGCTCATCGGCACACCAACCATTTCTAGAGGAATATTCTATTACTCTATTTGTAAGCAATGGTTGGGAGAATTATACCTGAGCGGCAGGGGGAGAATTCTGGAAATAAAAAACTGACAGCCAGTCGGCAGTCAGTCCCAATATCAGTTATGTAGAAGAAATGCTGTTGCATTCGCATATATGGATGCGCGCGGTTAATCTTTGCTTTGAATGACAAGAAGAAGGCCTGTTTGAAGCTCGATAAGACCTTCCGGCTCTTGGAGAATATTGCTGATGCCGAGAGACTGGCCGATCTCGAGTGTCGCTTCGTGAAGCGGATATGCGAAGCCGTGCAGCGTGATGCCTGTTACTTTTAAACTAAGCGGAAGCAGAGAGATGTGTGTGTAGCTCCCGCGTTCAATGCGAGTCGGTTGATTCATAACGAGGATTTGATTGTTAGAATCAATAATAGAGCACGAAATGCCAAGCTCCGTACCTTTGCGAAGCAAATGTACATTAGCTAGCGAGTGATCAAAGCGGGTGCCTAGCGCCCCTAGCAGGATAATCTGTTCCGGCTGTTCGGCGAGCGCCCAATTGAAGGCCATCTCTGTGTCCGTCAAATCTTTGTAAACCGGGTCGCATTCGATGAACGAAAGGCTTGAAGAGCGAATGAGGCTTAATTCCTCAGCCGTTACCGAATCAAAATCCCCAAGTGAAATATGCGGCTTATAGCCATGTTGAATCAAATACAAAGCGCCGCGGTCAGAGCCCACCAATATATCGTTCTTTTGAATGACTCCCAGGGCCCAATCGCCAAGTGTGCCGCCAGTCACTATAATAATGCGTTTCCCGTTCATGCTTGTTCCTCCAGCGCTTAATATCATCCCCTTAGTATACCATAATGAGGCAAAAAACCGAGCCGCATTCGTCGCAGCCCGGTTCTAAGATTAGGTTCGGTTATCCGCACGCTTGCGCATCGGATTCAGCTCCGTTTGATCGTGGTCAATTTCGGCCTCTTCCGCAAAGCCCTGTAAATCCCAAGTTGTGCGGCCCAGTACGAGGTCCGCAGGAAATTCATCACCGCGTTTGAGAGTAACCTCTTGCCCTGCCTCATTGGCATAAATACCGTCTGTCTCCACCGTATCGCCTGTCATCGGGTCCATCGATTTGTCTTTAGACATGCCGTATTCCTCCTTTCCTGTTGCTTATCCATACCATTTCCAAGGAGGGAGGAAATTATGAGTCGAATCGTGTAGAATGATAAGGTTGTCATACACGGATTACAGACTTTGTTAGACAGAAGGGAAATGAACAGAATGGCGTTATGGGGGACGATAGTGAATGCTATCGCCATTATTGTTGGGGGATTATTAGGGATGCTGCTGCCTCGCATCTCGGAAGGCATAAAAAGCACAGTGATGCAGGGCCTGGGGCTCGCGATCACTGTGCTGGGGATTACGATGGCTCTGAAGTCGAGTCAAATCGTTCTTGTCATAATAAGCCTCGTCATCGGAGGCATTCTTGGAGAACTGCTTCGCATCGAATACCGTTTAGGTCAGCTCGGTGACTGGCTGCAGGCCAAAATGCGCAAAGGCGCATCGGATCAACACGGGAGCGTCTCCGAAGGATTCGTAACTTGTACGCTTGTCTACTGCATCGGGGCTATGGCGATCCTGGGTCCACTGGACAGCGGCCTTCGCCATAATCATGATATTTTGTACACCAAATCATTGCTGGATGGATTTCTATCCATTATATTCGCTTCGACCTTAGGGGTCGGCGTGATCTTCTCAGCTGTGTCCGTGTTCGTCATGCAAGGGACGGTTGCACTGGCTGCAACAGTGATCGCTATGGCATTCAGCCAAGCCTCTCTGGATGCGATGATCATTCAAATTACAGCCGTCGGCGGCGTACTGGTCATTGGTGTAGGCATCAATATTCTTCAAATCAAAAAAATCAATGTCGCCAACATGCTTCCGGCTCTTGTCATAGCGGCAGCCGCTGTTCCTTTGCAGAATTACTTCTCGGCATGGTGGGACCGATTGTTCTAGACCGCAGAACCGTTAAACTTGTAGCCGACACCGCGTACGGTAATAATGTACCGAGGCTCAGCTGGATTCGCTTCAATTTTCTTGCGCAGATTGCTAATATGTACGATGAGCGTTCGCGGGTCACCCATACTATCCAGGCTCCAGATAAGCTCAAACAAGTGCTCGATTTTGTAAACCCGATTCGGGGTTTTGGCCATTAAGGAAAGCAAATCGAATTCCTTGGCCGACAGTGAGATGGTCTGTCCATTGACGCGGACGATGTGGCTGACCAGATCGATCTCGAGCCCCGGAAACTTCACGAGCTGCGGGTCGTCCTGATGCTGTTCGCGGATGGAATTACGGCGTAGAAGGGCCTTCACCCGTGCCACAAGTTGACTAGGACTGAAAGGCTTCGTCATATAGTCGTCGCCACCCATGCTTAATCCGAGAATAATATCAATATCTTCACTTTTGCAAGAGATGAACAGAATTGGCGTATTGCTTGTTTTGCGGAGTTGTCGGCAAACTTCTATGCCATCAAGTCCTGGCAGCAGAATGTCCAGAATAATAAGATCGGGCTTGTGTTCCTTTACGATCTCAAAGACATCTTGTCCATTGTTGGCGCTGATGACCTTGTATCCTTCCCTAACCAAATAGAGCTGGATCAATTGGACAATTTCCTGCTCATCATCCACAACTAAAATTGTTTCACCTGCCATACTAGAAATCCTCCTCAGCAACGGAACGGCTCATGATGGGAGCGGAGTTCCCGCTCGCAAATACTACTATATTATAGAACGATTCTCCCAAAAATTTCTATCCTTTTATTGACAAATGGTGAGATTTGGTCCTGTTTCTGATAGAAAGAGGCACTTTGGAAGGTCAATAGTCCCGAATAATGGCGAAACATGATGAAAAAAGGTGGAAAATTGCATTAGTTGACGCAAATTTAAGTTGGTTTTTATGAAATCTTTATGTTCCCGTGCTAATCTACCCTTGTCTCTGTGCTTCAGTAGAGAAAGGGGCGACGAAAGTAATGAGTCATTCGGCTGATTTGAGTCCTGTTACACATCCATGGTTGCAGAAGGACATCTTCGTTCGCCAATTCATTGAGCAGGCTTGGGATCTCTTTTGCATATTCGATGTTCATGGGAATCTGACCTATGCGTCTAAGAGCTTTAACCCGGTAATCGGCTTTATACCTGAGGATTTTCAGCAAGTTGCAGATTTCATCGATTCTGAATACCGTATGGATTTCCATAAAATGTTTATCAAAACCTTGCAGACAAGCACCAGCAGTAAGCTGGAGTTTCGGATGAAGGGGACGAGCGAGAGCTTCAACTGGTTTGAATGCACCGCGCTGCCCATCTGTAACGAGGACGGAACGCTTACGGAGATTTCATTCGTGCTTAATGACATTACGCTGCGCAAAAATCATGAGAACCGGTTAATCGCCATGGCGTTCCATGATCCCCTGACAGGTTTGCCAAACAGGCGGCTGTTCAAGGAACAACTGCAGCAAATGCTTTTGCAGGCCAAACGAACGAATAGGCCTTTTGCGCTTTTATATATCGATATTGATGATTTTAAAATGATAAATGATAAATGATACGATGGGGCACGATGTGGGGGATGCCTTCCTGCAGAATTTTGCCCACCGCATTCAAAGCTGCTTACGCGATGTTGATATGTTTGCCAGGATGGGCGGCGACGAGTTTACGATTCTTTTGCCGGGCGTAGAGTGCGAGGAGCATGTGAAAAACGTGGCACAGAGAATTCTGCAGTGCGTGGATCAGCCCTGGGAAGTTCAGGACCAACAATTTAGAGCTACGGTCAGCATGGGAATTACGATGTATCAATCCGATAAAACAGAGGCTTCACACATGTTGAAAGAAGTGGACGTCGCCCTCTATCAAGTGAAGGGGAAAGGCAGGAATCACTTCCAATTCTATCAACAAGATTTGGATAAATATCCGTAGAACAACGAACCGCTAGAGGGGCTCATCGCCCACTGTATAGCGGTTTTTTTGCGTTTACCAATATTTATTCCTAGCCTATTTATTGGTTTTCTAGGATGATAGAGTAATGACACTATGTTTAAAAAGGGGATGAGTAAAATGCGCACCAAAAGGCGATGGCGTAAAGTCGTTGTGACATTAGCAGTTGCGGGGATACTAACGATAGCGACAAGCACGGGACCGCATGATGCTCAAGCCCAAGCAAGCTCCACCCAAGGTAAATTCAATATGTCTTATATGTATTTCGGGAATCCGAGTTCGTATACGTCACAAGTGGATAAAAGCGGACAAACTCTTGATGTCGTTGCGCCTAGTTATTTTCATATAAATGCAGATGGCAGCCTGCAGTTATCGGATACCCTGCAAGCTTCTTTCATCACGGACATGCATCAGAGAGGAAAGCGGGTTGTTCCTTTTCTTAGCAATGATTTTGATCGGATACTTGGGGGGAAAGCGATTGATGGCCGCGAAGCTCTGGCGGATCAAATTGTTAAGGCTATTAAGGATAACGACCTCGACGGTATTCAATTGGACATTGAGAATGTGGATGCCGCCTACCGGGATAAATACACCGATTTGGTTAAAATACTCCGTGAAAAGCTTTCGAACGACAAGGAAGTTTCCGTTGCAGTGGCCGCCAATCCAACCGGTACGACAACGGGGTGGACTGGATTGTATGATTATAAGGCGTTAGCAGCCGTAAGTGATTACTTAATGGTCATGGCCTATGACGAAAGCTATCCAGGAGATCCGACACCCGGGCCTGTGGCTAGTTTGCCCTTCGTGGAGAAATCGATTCAATATGCGGTTTCTCAGGCACCTTCAAATAAAATTGTGTTGGGGGTTCCTTTCTACGGAAGGTACTGGAATCAAAATGCAGCTGCTAACGGCTCAGGCATATCAGCCCAAACGCTTAGCAAACTCATTACTACGTACGGTGGATCTGTTCGTTTTGATTCTGCCAGCCAGTCACCTGTCGCCACGTTTACAATCCGTCCTACCGACGTAGAGTCTAGCATTAATGGCAATAAGCTAGAGACAGGGGATTACACCGTTTGGTTCGAGAACGAACAATCGTTGAAGGAAAAGCTGAAACTGGTCAGCAAGTACAATTTGAAAGGCACCGGGAGCTGGAGCCTGAATCAAGAGACAGCCGATACCTGGGATTATTATGGTCTGTGGTCGGACGGCTTCTATTTCAGTGACATGCAAGGGCACTGGGCGCAAGAGGCCGTTCTCGCCGCGGCGAACCGCGGCTGGATGCTAGGCCCCGCCGCAGACCGGTTCGCGCCGGACGCGGCGCTCACGCGAGCAGAAGCCGCGACGATTATCGTGCGCATGCTCGGCTTAAAAAACGAGGCCGCTGGCAGCAGCGCCTCGTTCACGGATGTGCCAGCCACCCATTGGGCGTGGCAGGATATCCAGATCGCGAAGCAGAGCGGGCTGATCGAGGGGATCAGCGACGACCGCTTCGCGCCGGATCAGATCATGACGCGGGAGCAGATGAGCATGCTGCTCTCCCGCGCTTTGCACTTGACTTCGCAGAGCGGTTCTACCGCTGCGAAGCGCTTTTCTGACGTGCCGGCAGGAAGCTGGTCGGCGGAGGCTATTGCTGCGATGAGCAGCAATGGCCTTGTCGACGGCTTCGCGAACGGCACGTTCCGCCCTAGCGCGTCTTTGACGCGCGCAGAGATGGCGACGCTGCTCAGCCGTGTCCAGCCGCTGCTCACGAAGTGAGCACCGCTTAAAGAACCGCTCCCATTGGGGCGGTTCTTTGTTTTGCCCGCCTCATAAGCCAAGCGGAGGCTTGATGGCAGGCAGGACGCCGCCGATGACATCCTCGCTGCCCAACTTGAGGAAGGTTGTTGGTTCTTGAGGACCAGGTTTATTGGTGACGAACTGACGGATGTTTTTGACCCGGGACTCGCCGCCGATGATGCGATTGCTGCCAATCTGGAGCACTGAGGTGGAATTAACGCCTAGAATACGAATGCCTCTCACCCGAATATATGATCCTAAGTTATCCACACACATTGTGAAAGGCTCAGGTGGTTGAGGAACGGGAATTGGGCGACGATAGAAAGGATATGCCTTGAAGCTGCCCTCATTCCCGTAATAGATTGGAACTTCGCGTTGTACGGCGAAGACATTGGTTTCCAAAGCAGTGGTAACGTTGTCTCCCACCTGCATGACGCTGCTGGAGCCGATGGAATTTACATAGACGTAGCCAACGATAGAGAGGCGAGCCACAGCTCACCCCTCTCCCGGCACAGGGATGTACGGCGATATGATGACGGCTTCCGGAGGCGTATCGAACATGGAGGATAAGGAGATCACTTCCGTATCGCCAATGAGAAAGACGGAGGAGCTGGCTACCCCGACGATTCGGACATCGCCTACGAAAATCTGTTTGTTTTCCACATGCAAATTGAACATAATTAGCCCTCTTTTCTTGGTAGACTTGATATGTAGCTTTCAATCGCGCTGATGATGTCTTGCTTGGTTTTATCAATAATGCTGGTCGTTACGGCCTCCATCGGTTCTTTGAATCCAACGCCGCGGTATTGGTTGACATAATGCTGGATACGGGTATCCAGTTGTTTACGAATATCTTCAACAATGAGATCTTTGTAATCTTCATCCAGATGGTACTGGTATTTATTTTCCAGATTTAGCATGTCTGATTGGAGCCCATACTGCAGATAATGGGCAATGCTATCAGAAACTTCCTGCTGCATGCCACCCCCTGATTGAACTTGCCTTAGATCTGACCTCTGTTGCTTTGTCATCGGCTCTTGTCTATAGCCAGCCTGTTCAGGCCCGATTCCGAGTTCCTGTCCCTGCCCTTGACCCTGTCCCTGGGCAAAAGGATTCTGATTCTGATCCTGATTCTGATTCTGATTCTGCCCAGCATCCTTGCCTACTGAGGCACCATTGACTGTGAAGTCGTCGACATTATCCAGCGAACTAGGGCTGATGCCTATGGTTAAGGTTCCGTCCAGCTTTTCGACTTTGAGCTGATCAAAGTTATATTCGATTTTATCAATGTGGATTCGTTTTTGATCCTTCATGGCGTCGAGGTCGGATTGCAGTTTTGTGACGGTTTGCTCTAGTTTATCGATACGTTGTTTCTGCATTTCAATATAGGCGGAGAGTTGCTGGGCCCATTGCTGCCATGTGATTGAGTTATGCATATTATATGGCACCTCCTTCCGGTTTTTATTAGGAAAACCTGTAGGGTAGGAATGCTTTTTTTCCATGGTACTGGCTCTCGTCAGGTTGGAGGAGGCAAACGCACGAGGGAGACTGGGTTTACTGCACTCGAACCAAGCTCTGGCGTAGGCTCAACAAAGCCGCCTGTATTATACAGATTGGATAATGAACGAATGGATCCCGCGGTGCCGATTTGGAGGACGGAGGAGTTGGCAACGGAGTTCACTTTCAGCTGTTGAATCATGATGGTTTGATGAATGATCATGTTCATAGTGGAGGAACACCTCGCTATGCTTGAAATCGCTCAGCCTAGACGATCAATCCGCTAGTGGCGTTCGCTTCGATGAGATCCGAGTCGTTCGTGACGGTGGTACTATATGCATTATAGATGCGGGGGAAATCACCCGTATTAAAGGAGCCTGCTCCAGCAAATGTTTTGGAAGAACTGTTTGGCGCGATGATGAAGGTGTCGCCGAAGTGGACGACTGAGCTAGACCCGACGCTGATGATCTTCACATTTCCTACGATAGATGGCATACTAGGCCTCCCTTGCTTCAGGCTTATCACACTTTCAGTATATGAGGTATTCGCCCAGAGGTGATCTCAATTTCAGATTAGTGTCACATCAGGGCATAGGCACATATACTGCAAGAGAAAACGAGGTGATAGGCTTGAGCGGGTTTAATCGCCATCCTTGGCTAAAGTGGGAGCACGTAGAAAAGTTTCTTGGGCAAAAGCTGCCTTTCGGTGAAAAAGGGCAGACCTTTCTAGATAATATGACGTGGGTTGAGGGATATGTACAGGACATGCTGAAAAAAGCGATGCCGGGCATGGATGCGAGCGTTTCTTCCCAGGAAGCCTCCGGCGCGGAAATTTTTGAAACGCATGAACATGTCATTATCAAAGTGAAAATAGCTAAAGGCGAAGACCCTAGGGCTCTTCGAGTTTTTGTGAAATCGAATCAGCTGAAGCTGAGCGGCTTCCAAAGCGGCAAGAGCAAGATCGTGAAGATGCCGACACTGGTGCTGCCTAGAACGGCTAGAGTGAGCTACAAGCAGCGACTGCTGCAGATTAAAGTGCGAAAACGCGGCTTGAATGAAAATTACGTTGAAGCGTATATACGTTATTAAGGGGGGAGTTTAGAGCGCAGCAGTGGATGCCAAAAATAAAGGAGCTAAGCAGGTACAAGCCGCTTAGCTCCTTTTCGTCTCGCTCTATTAAAGCACGCGGCGAGCGGTCATATAACGGGATGACCAAGTACCGCTATGAATGTTGGTAATACGTACACCGCCGGCACCGTAAGTGTGCAAGAGATTGCCGTTCCCCATGTAGATAGCTACATGATTAATTACGCCCGGTTTGCCCGGAATGGAGAAGAATACAAGATCGCCTGCGCGAAGGTTGCTTCTGGAAACGTAGCTGCCCACGTGTGCTTGGTCCTTGGATGTGCGCGGCAAGTTAACGCCTGCACGCTTGAACACGTATTGGGTGAAAGACGAGCAATCGAACGTGCTGGTTTGGCCTGCTCTTGCGCCGAATTGATAAGGTCTTCCCAAATAGTTCTTACCAATACCGATGACTTGGCTTGCGCGGGAAGTAGCCGTAATGGATGCTTCGATGGTTGAGTTCGTCGCTGCATCAGCTTGATGAGGTGTGGAGATCATTCCTGCAGAAAGTCCTATGGAAACGGTCAGGGCCGTAATGGCTAATTTTTTGTACCAGTTATTTTGGTTTTTCATCTTGGTTTCCCCCTAGAGTTGAGTTGTTTGGAATTGATTTCGCCAAACTCTTCTATATGAGTAACTTGCGGCTGTTTCGTTGACATGCCCCAAGTATACCAGATGAAAACCCGCCTATTATTTACCTTGTAACCCCTTTCTCTATGGTACTGCTGGATTATTCCTACTTTCTGAGAGAACCGTGAGAATCCTATTAAAATGTTTTTATTGACACGTTACAGGCAGCTTCACAATAGCCGAAGTCCCTTCTCCCAAGCGGCTTTGGAGCTCAATAGTACCCCTATGCTTCTGCACGATATGCAGGGCGATAGCCAGTCCCAAACCCACGCCGCCTTGTTTGCGGTTCCTTGCTTTATCGCTGCGATAGAACCTGTCGAAGAGGTGGGGAATATCATTTTCGGCAATGCCGATGCCTTGATCGACGACTTTAAGAATGACCCATTTATCCTCGGTAAGACTTATGGAAAGTACGACTTTTTGTTGGCTGTACTTTAGAGCATTATCAATCAAAATAATGAGCAGCTGCTTAATTTTATAAGAATCGCCCGCCATAAGAAGCTCTTGCCTGTCCGAATCCAGCTGTACCTCAATGTCTCTGCCGGATGTGATGCGAAGCGAAGCTACGGTTTGCCGGGCAAGTGGAAGCAGGTCAAAGGAAACGTTCTGCTCACAGTTTTCCCGGACAACGTCCGTAAGGGAGAGTAGATTTTGCGTGAGCACCTTCAGCTGGGCGGATTCGGAAATGATAGCTTCGAGAGCTTCCTCCCGTAATTTCTCATCATGGAAAGCCCATCTTCGCAGCAAGCTGGCGTAGCTTTCAATGATCGTGAGCGGTGTACGCAGCTCGTGGGAAGCATCGGCAAGAAACTGCTCCTGCTTTTGGAACATGTCCTGCAGCCTGTCGATCATCCTATTGAATGTGGCTCCAAGCATCATCATTTCGTCGTTCGTCGCCTTCATTGGCAGGTTGATATGCCGGAAAGATCCGCTTTGCTCAATGTTCTGCATCGTGCTTGCAAAATAATGGAGGGGACGGAAGAGAACATTCGTATAGAAATAACCACCGACGAGAGCCAAAATCAGCGTTCCTGTGGAGGTTAAGAGAAGGACAGAGATGAGCATGTTCGCGTATTGGTCCAATCTGCGCAGGCTGCGTCCAATTTCCAAAGTTGCAATCTGATGCCCTTCTTTAAAAACAGGCATTTTCACAAAAACAAAAATTCCGTCTGATGCGGTTTCTACGATGACTGTATCTTTGTTAACATAAATGACGGGGTAGCGAAGCAGGTTCTCATCGGAATAGATTTGATAAATGACTTTGGCATCCGGAGAAATATAGCGGAGCATTTCCTGCGGGATGAGGAGCTCTTCCATCTGGGAATTGTCCCGCCAATACTCAGGATGATTCGGCAAATCCTTCAACAGCAGTGTTCGGGCTTTTTCTTTGAGCAAATCGGCTTCGCCTTTGGTTGTCACTCGAATGAACATATAGTAGACAAAGGTGAAGCTGATAAAAAGGATCAACATAAGACCGACAGTGACGCCCAATGTAATTTTCAGTTTTAGACTCATAGGGGCTTCTCTTTGGGGACATCTCCGCCTGCTGCATCCTCTGGTGAAGACTCAACCTTTATCAAATAACCGACCCCGCGAATGGTCTGTATCAACTTGGAGGAGAAGGGCTTGTCCACCTTTTGCCGCAGATAACGAATATAGACGTCAACCACGTTCGTATCCCCTACAAAGTCATATCCCCAAACCTCGGAGATGATCTGTTCCCTCGTCATGACTTCGTCTTGATGTTGAATAAGGAATCGCAGCAGCTCAAACTCCGTTGGCGTCAGCTCAATCGTAGTTCCTTCACGGACAACGGACCGGCTTTTCAAGTCCATCGATAAATCGTCGATTTTCAGCAGATGAGGCTGTTCGGCCGGCTGGTCCTGCAAACTTCGCTGTCGCAGCAAGCTGCGGATACGTGCCAACAGTTCAACCGTGGCAAAAGGCTTCGTAACATAATCGTTAGCGCCTTGATCCAATCCGCTGACCCTGTCCGACACGGCATCGCGAGCAGTCAGCAAAATAATCGGCAGTGTAGGATTTACCTGGCGTATACGGCGCAAGACCTCAAGGCCGCTTAGCTCAGGCAGCATAACGTCCAGCAGTATTAGATCCCATTCGGGCTCAGTCAGAGCAGCGTCCAGCCCTGTGCGCCCGTCAGATTTGGTATGTACTTCATAACCCTCATGCTCAAGCTCCAGTTTCAGCACGCGGGCGATCCGTTCTTCGTCCTCGATCAGCAATATGCGGCTCATGCGAAAAGATATTCACTCCCAGCTCCAACTAAGATAGCGGCGTCGATTCATCGTCTTAGTTTCTCAGGTTAGGTGCTTTTACATACATGTGTACGCAGGCTCTTATAGCCCAGTCTTTCATAGAGTGATCATTTGCCTAGTCCGCGGTCACCCTTCCCGACATAAACTAGCACAGAGAAAACGGATAAAGGAGCAAAACAGATGAGCATATCACCGGATAAAAAAACAGGCGACAAAGCCATACAGAGAGTGGCGATCTTGCTGCAGGACCAGGATGCTGCCGGAAGAATTTATGTGGAAATTGAAGGCGGATTAAAGTCGCGCGAATTGATGGTCGAAGCTCTCAAACGTCTAGAGAGCGGTTTGATTTACTCAGATGAGGAATGTAAACAACTTATTGACAGTGAGTATATAGAAGTATTCCGCAAAAAGGGGAGCGCCCGCAGGGAGGGAGAGGAATTTACGTTCCTCATTGACCGGGAATATGCAGAGGACTACGTCGTGGCAGCTAAAATTATCAAATAACGCTTGTACCTGCAAATGCTAAAAAACCCCTTGCTGATCCATTCGAAGGCGATGCCTTAGGAAGGGTCGACAAGGGGTTTCATACTTAGAGCGGATTAACCTTTAGTAACAGGTACGGTCTCAACGGAAGTCAAACGGTCATAGAAATCAACGAAGTTATTTCTTTCCGCGGAGCTGAGCTGCGCCATCGCTGTACGCGGATGCTCATCAAGCGCTCCGACGATCATGTAAGGAATAAGGTAACCCCAATCCCATTTCTCGCGCATAGTAATCATGTGTTTCTCAATGATTTCGAGCACCGGACGAATGTCGTAGCGCGCGCCTTTCAAGTAGCTGAGCAGCAATTCTGTTGTACAGTTTCCTGCTGCGCGGCCCATTCCGTATACGGAGGAATCCAAGAACGTTACGCCTCTGGATGCGCCAGTAATCGTGTTGGCAAAAGCAAGCTGCATATTGTTATGCATGTGCAAGCCGAGCTCTTTTTCAGGAAGCAGACGCTGGAATTTCGTTACGAGGTAATCGATATCCTTAGGAGCCATGCTGCCATAGGAGTCTACGATGTAGACAACGTCAACAGAGCTTTTGTTAATTTCTTCGAACGCCTCAACAAGCTCATTTTCCATTACATGAGACAGAGCCATAATGTTTAGGGATGTTTCATAGCCCATGTCGTTGAATTTTTGAACAAGCTCAAGACCCTTGTCCACATCCTTGATATAACAAGCGACACGGATTAGATCCAGCAAGCTGTCTTCACGAGGCAAAATGTCTCTTTCATCGACGCGGCCGATATCTACGAGTGCAGACAGCTTGGTATCTGTCTTTTTGGTAATGACATCACGCAGGAAAGCTTCATTCAAAAATCTCCAAGGGCCGGATGCGCCGCCTTTCAGCAGTTTTTCCGAGTTTTTGTAGCCAATCTCCATATATTCTACGCCGGCTGCACTTAAGCCGCGATACATGTCTTGGACAAACTCCACGCTAAAATCCCAATCGTTCACCAAACCGCCGTCCCGAATCGTACAATCCAAAATCTTGTGTTGATGATGCTTTACCATGCTCGTAATGCCCCTTTCGACTGCTCATATCGCTTAAGATTTTGCTATATTATCACTTATGAAGAGGCTGCTTGTCAATGTAGGAAGCTTCATACAAGGTAACTTTCACTGGGGACATATGGTAAAATGGGTACAACTAAGAATGTTTATATGAAGGGGCTTGGGGATATGAATCCGAACGAGTGGTCATTAGCTAGAGAAGTTGCTGTAAAAGCGGCGTCCAAAGCAGGGAATCTGGCAAGAGAACGCTTTGGCAGTAAGTTGAATATTGAGCATAAAGATGAGCGCGGCGATTTGGTAACCGAGGTTGATGTGACCGCAGATCGGTTGATTGTGGATGAGATCTTGGCGGTTTTTCCGACTCATCGTATCTATAGCGAAGAAGCTGGTGAAGGCGGCGCGGAAAGCGATTGGGTGTGGCATGTGGACCCGCTGGATGGAACGAATAATTTCGCTTTGGGAATACCGCTTTATGGGGTATCCGTCTCATTAAGCTATCAGGGCCGTATTGTGCTTGGCGTTATCCACGATTCTGCGCTGGGGCTTAATTATGCTGCATTGAAGGGAGAAGGCGCTTGGCAGGAAGATATGAGGCTTGCGGCGAAGCCGAGCGGAGCGTTGGTTAAATCCACCATTTCGTGGATTCAGGGTCATGCTGTTGGCAAAAACGATCAAGGAGCGCTGGAGCTTAGGCATCATCTTGAGCAATCCGTGAAAAGGGTGCTGCGCATGTGGGCCCCGTCTTTGACCTGGGCTATGCTGGCTAGAGGCGACCTGCACGGCATTGTCTTGTATAACTCCGAAGGCGAGGATTTGTATGCAGGTTTGTTGCTTGCGCAGGAGGCGGGCGTGAAGGTGACCGATTTTGACGGTAATCCGCTTGCGCTGCTGGGCGGGGCGGGTATAGGTTCAAGGGCAAACAGAGGCGCGAGCGTCGGCGCTGGGCAGGGGGCACCGGCTTACATCGTGGCTGCTGTGCCTGAATACCACGAGGAACTGCTCAAAATCGTGAAGCAAGCCATTAAATAGAATAGGCTGAGAACAAGTTGCAGAAGCTAATGGCAGACTTTTCATTTGGAGGAAGAAAGGATGCTATGCGATGAAGAACTTTGTTCCTATCTTTTTTGAATTCGATAAGGAGCGGGATGCGCTGTTAGCGCTCGATACCCTGGAGGAGCTTGGCTATAAGCCTGAGCTGCTGGAAGGAGAGGGGACGACGCTGCACATCCATCTCGACGATCAGGAGATGACCTCGGCGCTCGAGATCGCGCAGTCGCACGGCGGCCGCCTAGTGGAGCGGGAGCCGCTGCAATCCGAGCCGTCGACCTTCGCCATGGCGTACGATCTGGAGGGCTCTATCCGCATCCCGGCGCACACCGTGAATGAGGATTGGCCCGACAGCTACGCCTCAGCGCGTGACGCTGACGCCGTGCCAAGCGAGGAAGAGGCGGCCTTCGACCCGTCCTCGGATGACTATAATCATTTCAGCGCCGGTATCCGGATCTGAAATGGGACTGCTGCTTCGGCTCATGGATCCGAGCCGGGAGATTGGGATAAGAGCCTCTAGAGGCTCTTATTTTGTTTTTTTTCTGCCATTGCAGCCCACAGGGCAACCGAAAACGGCCGCTACCCAAACCCTACTCCATGGGCAATAGCCTTTTTTATTGTAGATGACGCAGAACTTGTAACTTCCCAAGCATTGGATGCGTCTGGTGAGTATAAGGAAGTCAATGACATGGAGGAGTGGGTATTATGGGGGGACGCATGGCAGGGATTGTTCTGGTAACGGCTTTAGTATGTGTGATGGCAGGATGTATGAAGGGGCAAGCAACTAGTGGAACTATAAACACTGGCACGAGCACAGGCACGAATACGAGTGGAAGCACAAGTTCAACCGCAAGTCCTAATGCAGTACCAACAAACACAAATTCCTCATCCGCGCCAACTACCACTTCATCTCCCGCAGCCAGCACGACTCCTTCTAATACGCCAACTACAGCTGCCGGATCACAACTGCCAACTAACTCAACGAAGCCAGCGCCTACCTCTTATGCCAAGGAATCCGATGCCAAGAAAGCAATTGAGCAGCGAGCGAAAGAAACGATACAAGTGTTGAAAGAGAAGGATATGGATAAACTGGCTGCGCTAATCCATCCGAAAAAAGGCGTTCAATTCTCGCCCTATTCCCATATTAATGTAACCAGTGATATCAAGGTGACGGGCAGCGGGCTAGCCGCACTTTGGGTCAATACCAGCACCGCGCATTGGGGGGAGTATGACGGATCAGGCGATCCGATTGATCTTACTTTTCCGGATTATTGGGATAAATTCGTATATAATCAAGACTTCGCAGCTGCGCCGCAAATCAGCTATAACGTGATTCTCGGCAAGGGAAACATGATCAATAATGTGTTCAGCATTTACCCGACATCAGCGTTCATAACGGTGGAATACCATTTTCCCGGCTTTGATCCGCAATATCAAGGAATGGACTGGACCAGTTTGAGACTCGTTTTCGAGAATTCGGGCGGGTCGTGGTACTTGGTCGCTGTCGTTCATGATCAGCATACAATGTAATTTTTGTTCGTGTTTACTCAAACATTGTGCATGAAAACCGCATTTTATCTCTTGTTTTCGAGGGTGAAATTCGGTTTTTTTGATTTTTTTAAAATTAACCATTGACATGTAACTTCTAATGTCATATTCTTATCCCATTAAACCAAGTAACCTCGTAGGAATTAAGGAGATGATTCTAGTGCAAAACAACCTAGTCACCGCATTTTCATCGAACTGGGTCAGCTTAGTCGTATCAATAATAATAATTGGTTTGCTCGTTTTCTTGGGGAGAAAAAGAGTAAGCTTCGGTAACCGCGTATTCATCGGTTTGGGTCTTGGTCTTGTGGCCGGCGTAGTGTTTAACCAATTGCATTTGGAGTACAAGAGTGTCAGTACGATCGGAACGATTTATGTTAACTTGATCAAAATGCTCGTTATGCCTCTAGTCCTTATCTTAGTTATTAATAGTATTTCTTCTTTATCGAGCCTGGGTCAACTTCGTAAACTAGGTTTGAAAACAATCGGCTGGTTCTTGCTAACAACAGGGATTGCATCCATCATCGGTTTGGTCGTTGCCCTGGCATTCGATCCGGGTAACGGGATTGCGCAGGCTGTACCGAAAGATTTTAAAGCAAAAGAAATTCCGACGTTCTCCCAAGTTATTCTGGATCTGGTGCCTTCCAACCCGATTAACGATATGGCGACAGGAAAGGTCGTACCGGTTCTGATCTTCGCGATCTTCGTAGCAGTAGCGATTGTACACGTGGGTTCCAAAAAGCCGGAAAGCGTAGCAGCCGTTAAATCGTTTATTACATCAGCAACAGCTGTGATGCACCAGGTTGTTAAGTATGTTATTCGTCTGACACCTTATGGTGTATATGCCTTGATCGCAGGGATGGCGTCGAAGTATGGTCTTGAAACACTTGCTCCGCTTGCCAAAATTATCCTCACTTCTTATGTAGCATTAATCATTCACTTCGTCTTGATCTTCGGCGGCTTGGTGCTGCTGGTAGCGAAGGTTAACCCTATTAAGTTTTTCAAAAAAGCGTATCCGACGATCGCTGTCGCATTTACAACACGCAGCAGCTACGCTACGCTGCCTGTGAACTTGGAAGTTATCACGAAGCGTCTTCGCGTATCACCGCGTATTGCCAGCTTCGTAGCACCGCTCGGCGCGACAATGAACTTCAACGGCTGCGGCGGCGTGTGGCCGGCGGTTGTAGCGATTTTCGTAGCGAAGGTTTACAATCTTCCGCTTGGACCGTCTGAGTATTTTATCCTTGTCTTAGTAAGCATAATTTCCTCCATTGGTGTTGCCGGGGTTCCGGGACCAGCTGCGATTTCCACGACAGTTGTACTGACAGCACTTGGTTTGCCGCTAGAAGGTATGGGTCTTGTACTTGGCGTCGAAGCGCTGATCGATATGGGTCGTACAGCAGTTAATGCAACAGGTACAACAGTTACAGCATTGCTTGTAGCAGAATCCGAAGGTGAATTCGACCGTGCGGCATTCGATCGTGACGAGGAAGATGACCTCGAAGCGGTAACAGCTTAATCAGATAAAAAGAAGAAGGACCTGCATCCAATGGATGCAGGTCCTTTGTAGTATTAACGGGAAATTCCCCCGTTATTTCAAGCACCGAGTTGATGAGACCCTCTTGCGACTACTGCTGCGCCGCGCTTAGGCCAGCCATATATCCAGTCGAGAAGGCAGCCGTAATGTTATAACCACCTGTATAGCCATGAATATCGAGGACTTCTCCGCAGAAATACAGTCCGTTCACCAGCTTCGACTGCATCGTGCTGGGATCGATTTCTTTGAGATGCACGCCTCCGCCTGTGACGAAGGCTTCTTCAATCGAAAGCGTTCCGTGAATATGCACGGGGAAGGCTTTCATGAGCTTGCACAGGTCAAGCCACTTTTGTTTCGGAATGTTATCGTACGTGAGCTGATCGTCCAAGCCGGACCGCTCCAGCAGCATCGGGATCAGCCGCTCGGATAAGAGCGGCTTCAGTACGTTTTTGATCGCTTTTTTGGCATCAGCCTTCGCCAGCGCCATGCTTTCCTTATACAAGTCATCCATGCTCAGATCGGGGAAGAGATCTACAGTGAGCAGAACTTCCCTGCGCTCGGTTTTGGCAAGCTCCTTCACAACGAATTGGCTGCATCGCAGGGCAATGGGACCGGACAAACCGAAGTGGGTGAACAGCATATCTCCCCTATGAGAGATCACGACCTTCCCTTTGGCGTTCCACACGGACAGCGTTACCTCCCGCAAGGAAAGCCCCTGCAGCTCACGGCTGCGGATAAAAGCTTCCTTCGAGGTCAACGGCACCTCGGTTGGAAAGAGCTGCGTGATCGTATGTCCGCCGGCTTCAGCCCATGCATAACCGTCTCCTGTGGAGCCGGTGTGCGGGACAGAACATCCACCTGATGCGATGACGACAGCGCGGCTGTTCATCTTCTCGCCGGAGTGGAGTAGGACGCCTTGGACGCTGCCGTCCTGATACAGGACCCTTTTGACCGGACTGCTCATCCGGATCTCCACACCCTGCTTGCGAACTTGGCCGATCAACGCGTCTACGACGGTTTTGGCCTTGTCGCTGACGGGGAACATGCGACCGTTATCCTCTTCTTTCAGACGGATCCCGAGTCCTTCAAAAAAATCGATAATGTGCCTGTTGCCAAACTGCGTCAAAGCACTATATAGGAAACGCCCGTTGCCCGGGATATGTTTAATAAGATCGTCCATGTCTTTGTTATTGGTTACGTTGCACCTGCCTCCACCGGAAATGCCGAGCTTGCGACCGAGCTTATCTCCTTTATCCAGGAGGAGAACCTTGGCTCCTTGGCGGCTTGCCGCAATACTGGCCATGAGGCCAGCCGAGCCTCCGCCGATGACGATAACATCATAAGTCATTCGAATACCTCTAGTTCATTTTTGAAAAATTGTATCATGATTTCGGTATAAACCCAAGTAACAGGGGGGATAAGCGGAAGGCTGGCCCCCTATTTGGCTGTAACAGAATAGTAACATACTCACAACCTGTGGATAAGTTGTTGATAAAATCGCCATGTTTGTGGGTAAACCAATTCTTCTTTGTGGATAATGTGAGCAATTATGTGGATAAAACATCCAATGCCTTAGGATACCCTATCCTGAAAGTGATAATGATCGATTCGCATATCCAGCCACCTTCGTTGGAGCGAGGCCTTTTTCCCGAAATAATGAAGCTCCTGTTTGGCTGTCAGCACTACAGCTTCGCACACGGAGGTGCGTCTAGCGAGCAGCGCCAATCCTTCGTCTACGCCAAGTCTTGCCAGGGTTCTTGCCCATACTTGGCACTCTATGAGATCTTGCCCGGCGACGGTGCACTGCACGACCTCATTTGCTGAGCTTGCGTCCGGCTCTTCCAGCAGGCTGTAGGTGGACAGGGAGCCCTCAGGTAGAGCGACGGCGCCCAGCTTGGTGCCTTGCCACGGACTTTGAATGCCGACAATCCACGGATCTACGCCCTGCGAGCCTCGGCCCCACACGGTGATTTCTCCTCCCGCGAGGATTAATCCTTGCTCCAGGGAAAGCTGTTTTCGCATATATTCAGCTAGTCGTTTGACCGCCCAACCGTGATCTAGACCTCTTAAATGGATATTGGTATCCTGAGGGAGCTTAATCGATTTATTAGCCGGGTCCACTTCCCACTCTAAGAGAGCGGCGGCCTGCTCGCCGTTATTAAAAAGAGGATTATAGTAGCCATCGGTTACGGCTTGATACATTTCGGCTAGAAAAAGAACCTCCAGCATTGTATTAGAAACCAAGCAATTTTCGCCGGCTAATGTATTTAGTAAAGAGATTTCACTGTCGGCGAGGATGGGGCTGAAACGCTTCTCGACATTGCGAAACCAATCATCGGTTAACTTTGTAATGAGTGTGCGATCTATCTCGTCACAGCGGAGCAGCAATTCGATTTCAGATTCCAGCGCCTGGAAATGAAACGAATGAAAGGATGGTGTAATAGGCTCCATTAGGCTTTCCTCTTTTCTCTGGTGTCCATACGTTGATAGTCCTAATTATAGAGGTGTTACCTGAGATTCAATTGATAGTTAGCTGAAAAAATACTGAAAAGTCTGAGCCCAATTGTTCCAAATGGGTTTGTTCGGCTTGTCTTCAAGAACCTTCAGTAGGGCGATGCATGTGTAACGGAGAACAATATTCAGCAACCTTTCAGCATCTGCTCAGGTTGCTTTTAGGCAGGATATGGGATACTGACTATAGAAATTGTCTAAGTATTGAATCGAACACGGAGGGACCACCCCATGCGCCAATTAAAAGGAATCAAAATTCTGCTCGTTGACGACGAGCCTCATATTTTGGAGTTTTTGGAATTAGGCCTGACGAACGAAGGCTTCGAGGTTATGACCGCAACGGACGGTCTTTCAGCTATTACGACATGCAACAAATTTCAACCGCATATCGCGATTTTGGATGTGATGATGCCGGGGATGGACGGATTTGAAGTATGCCGTATGATCAAAAAAACGGAGAATGTCGCGGTTATTATGCTGACAGCGAAGGACGAAATCGATGATCGCGTAAAGGGGCTTACCATCGGGGCAGACGATTACATGGTCAAACCGTTCAGCTTTGAAGAGCTGTTAGCCCGCATTTATGCGCGGATTCGAAATCATTTTCCAAACCTGTTCGGCGAGGTTGTAATCGGACCGCTTCGCATGGATGACCGGCGCAAGGAGATTAGTCTGCATGACAAAGTGCTGGAGCTGTCCCCTACGGAGTACGAGCTGCTTAAATTTATGGCGATCAATCATGGACTTGTGCTGAGCAAATCGATGATTCTCGATAAGGTTTGGGGCTATGACTTTGGAGGCGAGGAAAACATCGTGGAGGTGTACATACGGTCGCTGCGCGATAAGCTGAACGATAAGGAACATAAGCTGATTCGTACGATTCGGGGAGCAGGCTACCGGATGGATCTGACATGAAGAGGAAGAGCCGTTTTGCCGACCTTTTTGTGACGGGCTCTTTGAAGTTTCAACTGCTGTCCAGAACCTTGCTGGTCCTGTCTGTGCTGCTGCTGCTCATCGGTGTTTTTCAGTACGTGGTCATGCAGCGGTTCATGTATCAGAACAAAGCGGATACGATCCGCAATCAGCTTGCGGCGCTTCCCCCCAACATGTGGCGTTTGGGGATGGGATCGGGAGATGCGCAAAATCCTTTGTTCCCCAAAGAAGGGAACCGTGATAACCGTCCTGGTTTTGGGGGCGATCAGGAGCGGATTTTCGTATCGGAGTTATCGATTGCTTTTATCGATGACAAAGGGAATTATAAGCTCATTTCCTCCCCGTTTGAGCAGCCGACTCCTCAGTTGAAGCAAGAGGAATATCTGGCGCTCATGCAAAAGAAAATGAAGCTGGACCACCGCATCATCAAGGATGAAAAAGGCAATGATCAGCTCGTTGTCTTTCATCAGATAGGCGGAGAGTCTGAACGATCCCGCGGCGGCCCTGGCGGGCCAAGTATACAAGGCCTCATTCAAGCGAGCATCAGTGTCGCGCCGATTCGCGATGTGCTGCTGCAGCAGCTGTTGACTTTTATTTTTCTATCTTTGTTAGCCATGGTGTTTGGTTTGTTAGGCTTCCTCCCCGTCCTGCGGCGAACGCTGGTTCCGCTCTCTAATATGGTGGAAACCGTAAAGCAGATTGATGCAGGCAATCTCAACGAGCGGTTCCCTGCACATCAAGGGCAAGTGGAAGTGGATCGACTGGCGGCCTCTTTTAACGGGATGTTAAAGCGGTTGGAGGTTTCTTTTGAGGCGGAAAAAGAAGCGAAAGAGCAGATGCGCCGTTTTGCTGCCGACGCTTCGCATGAGCTGCGTACACCGCTGACATCCATTCACGGATTTCTGGAGGTACTGCTGCGCGGGGCGTATCAACAACCGGAACAGTTGTTGAAAGCTTTGAAAAGCATGCATGGTGAATCTGTAAGAATTAACAAGCTAGTCGAGGATCTCCTTCTGCTGGCTAGGCTTGATCGTTCGCCCACTTTTCAGAAGACGGAAGGGGTGCTCGACGAGATGCTGCACGAGATGGAGCCTCAGCTTCGTCTACTGGCAGGAGACAGAACCGTTACCTTCAACTTAGAGCCTCAGACCCGGTGCCTGTATGATCCCGATAAAATCAAGCAGGTTGTGCTCAACTTGTTTCACAACGCCGTTCAGCATACGCACCCGGTGACGGGGCAGGTCGGGCTGACTCTGGCGCAAACGCCGTCCGGCGTAGAAATTACGGTTCATGACAACGGAGAAGGGATTGCTCCTGAACATCTCCCTCATTTGTTTGACCGGTTTTACCGCATCGATACCTCGCGTGCACGGCGAAGCGGCGGTGCAGGTTTGGGCTTATCGATCACCCATTCCATTGCGCAGCTTCATGGCGGGTCGATCGAAGTGGATAGTGTAGTGGGAGAGGGCACCACATTTAAAGTGCTGCTCCCTGCGATGAAATGAGAAGAGTCCTATCTCGGCGTGAACGGTGCCGGGGGAGGGCTTTTTTTGCTGTTTAGGTGTGACTTCACTTTTAACGGGAAACCTCCTGTTAAATATGCCGTACATCCCGATCCGGTTCGAAATAGCTGGAGTTTCTCCTAATACAGGGGACGACTGTTTCGTTCATGCGCTACACATCCGCTACTTTAACGCTGTTGACGCTCTTAAAGTTGCCAACTCTCACGTTCAGCCCAAGTTAACGCTGTAGAACAGCCTTAACTGTCACCTCACGTCTTGCACCTCACCGTTTGATCTTGTGGGAACCATAGGACGCTATTTGAGCAAAATTGGCGGTTTCGGGTTCTGGAGGGGAACTGCAGGGTCTTATCTGTCCATCAAAGTCTACGTGTAAGCTGAAATTGGAGAAATAGCGGATCGTAGTTCCACTCAACGGCTTGAAGGGGCGATTTCATGAGAAATAGAGGACTGTAGTTCCTCTCTTGAGACACTTCCTTTAATCCAGATGGTGATGGTTGATACTTGATAATTCGATGCTTTCGGCTCATTCCGGAGCTAGCATCCTAAATAGCGGTAAATTTTGCAGGAACCTTAAGCGAAGGGATGGCGTTGGGCAGATTCATGCAGCGAGGCTATGCGGGTCCGCGCCTGATTTATCGCTAATGAAGAATAAGGCAAGCCGATTTCCTTTTTCAGCCAATTCTCAGAAACTTCTCAACCAACCTTCAGTTTATACTCAGATCAGATTCAGGTTAGGCGCCTATACTTGGTTTTGTAAGCAAGAAACAAACAAAAATAATTCAAAAAGGTGGAAACAAACGATGAAAACTATCTCCAGAAAAATTCTTACAGGTTCATTGATCGCTTCTTTTGTACTTGGTGTCGGTTTTGTTGGAGCCCTACATAATCAGGCATACGCAGATACAGTAACAAGCACCTCCACAAGTGCAACGGCTCAAAAAGCAGGTCCGGGAAAAGGGGTTAGAGACTTTGGAGATCGCGGCGGCTTCCGCGGCGGGAACGTAATGAAAGAAACAGCAACGATCTTAGGTGTTGAGGAAAGCGCCGTGCAGGAAGCATTGAAATCCGGCAAAACATTAACGGCATTTGCAGAAGAAAAGGGCCTGACGAAAGACGACTATTTGCAAAAACTGGTTGCAGCAGAGACAGCATCGATCACAGCCGAAGTGACTTCGGGTAAAATTACGCAAGAGCAAGCGGATAAAATTGTGAGTGGCCTCTCCGATCAATTAACGAAGCAAATTGACGGAACCGGGTTCAAGGGCGGGTTCAAAGGTGGTTTCCCAAGCGGCGACCGCGGAGGAATAGGACATGGCAGCAATCTCCTTGAGCAAACGGCAACTATTCTTAGCGTAGAGCCAAGCGTTGTGAAGGAAGCTTTGCAGGCAGGCAAGACTTTGTCAGCTTTCGCGGTGGAAAAGGGCTTAACAGAAGCGGACTACGTAGCGAAGCTGGTCGCAGCGGAAACAACAGCGATCAACGCTGAGGTAACAGCGGGCAAACTTACGCAGGATCAAGCGGATAAAATGCTTTCCGGTCTCTCCGATCGCATCACTAAGCAAGTGCAAAGCACTCGCCCAGAAGGCGGTGAAGGAGGCTTTGGCGGCGATCACCGCGGACCTGGCGGCTTTGGCGGCGGATTTTTCGGAAACTCTGAAGCTGTGACAACCATTCTGGGTATCACGCAAGAGGAACTGAAAACGGAGCTGGAAGCGGGCAAATCTCTTGCTGACGTGGCTGCTGCCAAAGGAATCAGCGAAGATGATCTGATCAGCAAAATCAAAGACTCCATGACAGACAGCATCAAGAAGCAAGTCGAGCAAAAAGGCTTCGGCCATAAAGGCCAGCAGGCCAAGCCTTCCACAGATGGAGCAGCGCAGGCTCCTGCTGCAACGAACTAATAGAACTGCTTTCTATCCAAGCAGCGCACATGCAAAACGCCGCATTCCTTTCCCCATTAATACGGGGCACAGGAGGCGGCGTTTTTATATATTGACACCTAATGTAAGATGGCATATAGTAGTAACAATCTTAATTCCGAGTTAATATATAGGAATAATACAAATTAATATAATTTTGAAGTAATGGGGGCTCTCCATGAATATCGAAAATATAGAAGCATTCGTTTACGTGATCCATTACGGTAGCTTTAACAAGGCGGCGGAAGTATTGTTCCTGTCCCAGCCTTCGGTCACAGCACGCATACAATCGCTTGAACGTGAGCTTGATTGCCGGTTATTCGACCGCATCGGGAAACAGGTTTCTTTGACGGATGAGGGGAGAAGGTTCCTGCCTTATGCGCAGCAGCTTCTGCAAACTTTTCAAAAGAGCAAAATCCAATTAAAGCAAAAAAGGACGCTGCCCAATGAGCTCCGAATAGGCTGTACGGTTTCTGTTTCGAACTATGTCATTCCCGAATTAGTGCCGAAGATGAAGCGTAAATATCCGGACGTCAATTTCAAGCTAACGACTGCCACTACGGAGGATATCGTTAATAAGGTACTGAATCGCGAATTGGATGTGGGCTTTGTTCGAAACATAAGTCATCCTAACCTCCTTTCGACGAAGGTTTATGAAGATCCAATCCGTTTATACGTGTATGAGGATCATCCATTCATAGGCAGCGGTATTGTTTCAATTGAGGAGATTGGCGAGCACCCGCTTGTCTTTTTCGAATGTGGTTCTTTGGACTGGATGCGCATCCACCGACTATTTGCCAGCATGAGCCAGCCCCCCAATATTGAATTTCAAACGGATAATTTGGAAACGGCTAAGAAACTGGTGCTGCAGCGCGTAGGCATCGCCTTCCTGCCAAGTTTATGTGTCGAACAGGAAGTTCGGGAAAACAAGCTGTTTCCGATCGAATTTCCCGAAACCTCGGGTATTTCCTTGCAGACGAACATCATCGCCCTGAACGGAGAGAGCGGACTTTTTTTCAATAACGCATTGGATATATGCAAAGGAATCACGACCGTGAAATAAGGAATGATTCGATTATTGAATATGTATATAGAAAAACTCTATTATCCAGTTCTGGAACTTGATGATAAATTAAATGCATAGCAATAATTCATACAAAACAGGTAGGAATTATAAAGATTAAAATAGATAGATCATACGGAGGGATTCACGATGAAGAAACTAACAACACTTGTGGTAACCACATTAGCTTTAACACTGGTAGCTGCAGGCTGCGGCTCGAAGAGCACGGAAACGGGGGCATCCCCCAAAGCAGCTGCGGCTGAAGGGGCGAAAGCGCCTGCCGCCACATCTGCTGAGCCGGTCAAGGCGAAGAAAATTATCGTTGGAACAGGCACTCAGTTCCCTAACGTTGCTTTCCTGGATAAAGACGGTAAGCTTACCGGTTACGATATCGAATTAGTCAAAGAGCTTGATAAGCGCTTGCCGGAATATGAATTTGAGTTTAAAACGATGGACTTCGCCAACCTGCTTCTCAGCCTAGAAACAAACAAAATCGACTTCGTAGCCCATGAAATTGAGAAGAACAAGGAGAGGGAAGAGAAATATCTGTTTAATAACGAGCCGTACGCATATTGGAAAACCAAAGTGATCGTAGCTAAAGATAACACAACGATTAAGTCGATTGATGATCTGAAAGGGAAGAAAGCTTTAACGACGGCAACGAGTGCAGAAGCAACTCTTCTTGAGAATTACAATAAGGCAAATAATAATGCAATCAAAATTGTATATCAAAGCGGCGCAGCTAACGATTTAGTGAACCAGTTGACGACCGGGCGCGTGGACGGCGCGTTAGGAGCGGATTTCCTGCTTCCGCTAGTGGATCCGCAAAGTAAATTGAAAGCCATCGGTCCTATTATTGAAGAAGCCGAAGTTCGGTTCTTATTCCGCAAAAACGATAAAGACGCACAGGTTTTAGCCGATAAGATCGATACGGCTCTGAAAGCCGTCAAGGCAGACGGCACGCTTTCCAAGCTAAGCACACAGTGGTTGGGCGGCGACTTTACGAAGAAAGAAGACACGAAATAGTCTTAAGCTAAAGAAGATAAAAGAAAGGTGAGATCGCCATTATGGCAAACCAATTCGATATCACCTATGTATTCGACTTTTTGCCCAAACTGTTGTCCTACATCAACATTACGTTATTCATTGTAGCTTGCTCTATGGGGCTCGGACTCGTTATTGGGTTTATAGTAGCCCTGCCACGGCTGTATAAAGTACCGATCCTTCAGCGAATCTCACAAATTTATGTTTCCTTCTTTCGGGGAACGCCGATACTGATTCAGCTCTTCCTTATTTATTATGGACTCCCGGAAATGCTGAAGGTTCTCCAGGTGGACGTGTCCAAAGCGCCGGTGCTGACTTTCGTCATTCTTACGTTTGCGCTTCACTCCGGAGCTTATATCTCGGAAGTGATCCGAGCCGCTGTCAAAGCCGTTGACCGGGGGCAAATGGAAGCAGCTTACGCCATCGGGATGACGGGGTATCAAGCTTTTACACGAATTATTATGCCGCAAGCAGTGGCTATTGCCCTTCCCAATTTTACAAACTTGTTGATTGCAAACTTGAAGGATACCTCGCTTGCCTTTTCGCTAGGGGCCATGGAGCTAATGGGGAAAGCGCAGACGCTGGGGAGCGCCACGCAGCACTTTATTGAGACTTACATCTCCTTGTCCATAATTTACTTTGTGATTTGTTTCGGGCTAGAGAAGCTGTTTGTGTATATCGAGAGACGATTGCTCCAGCATGAACAACCGATCGTTTCCCAAGGGCGTCAGCCGCTTACGCGCAGATGGTGGAAGGGGGTCTGGGCTTCGCAGCCTGATAAAGGAGGTTATCAAGCATGAAGATCGATCCCGCGTTCATATGGACGGCTTTTATTCAATTGTTAACCGCTCTGCCGACAACATTAGTCATAACCGTAGTATCTGTCTTCTTCGGATTCCTTATTGGAACAGTCACAGCGTTAATCCGACTATACCGGGTTCCTTTTATACATTATCTCGCGACTGCGTATGTAACCTTTATCCGTGGAACTCCGATGCTGATGCACCTGCTGCTTATTTATTTCGGATTGCCGATGATCATTGACTCTGTTGCAGCAGCTCTAGGCTGGAGCTTTCGGTCGGTGTCGATTCCGATGATTGTCTTTGCCTTCCTCTCTTTCTCCATCACAGCTGGGGCTTACCTGGCTGAGGTCGTGAGATCGGGCATTGTCGCCATTAACCGAGGACAAATAGAAGCAGCCTATTCTATCGGTATGACCACGCCGCAGGCGCTGCGCCGGATTGTTTTGCCCCAAGCGCTGGCTGTCAGCTTACCGAACTTATCCAATACGTTGATCGGCATGCTGCATGGATCGACGCTAGCCTTCACCGTCTCCGTGGTCGAGATCAATGCCAAAGCGCAAATTGTGGCAACGACCAACTGGAAGTTTTTTGAGGCCTATATGGCTGCAGCACTCCTGTTCTGGGGCATCACGTTCCTTATTGAAAGAGCGACGGGACTACTGGAGAAACGAATTAATCTGTATAACCGGGGGGGCGTAGCATGATTCAAATGGCGAATATCACCAAATCATTTGGCAAGCATGAGGTGCTGAAGGGCATTAATCTAACTGTGAAAAAAGGGGAAGTTGTCTGCATCCTAGGCCCCAGCGGCTCAGGCAAAACGACCTTGCTTCGCTGCATGAATTATTTGGAAAAGCCGAACGACGGTGCGGTGACCATCGGGGATTTCACGGTGAACTGCAAGCGCCCTACCAAACAGGAAATCCACACATTACGTCAAAAAACAGCGATGGTCTTCCAGCATTACAATCTGTTTAAGCACAAAACCGTGCTGGAAAATGTGATGGAAGGGCTCGTCATCGTCCAGAAGCAGCCCAAAGAAAAGGCGAGGGAAACCAGCGTGAAGATGCTGGAAAAGGTCGGCTTGGGAAGCAAGCTGGACGCATATCCAAGCCAGTTGTCCGGTGGACAGCAGCAGCGGGTAGGCATTGCGCGCGCGCTAGCCCTGAACCCGGAAGTGATATTATTCGACGAACCGACTTCGGCGCTTGATCCTGAACTGGTTGGCGAGGTGCTGGATGTCATTCAGAAGATTGCCAAAGAAGGCATCACGATGATTGTTGTCACACATGAGATGAACTTTGCCAGAGAGGTGTCCAATCACGTGGTCTTCATGGATGAGGGAGTGATCGTTGAGGAGGGCAAGCCGCAGGATATATTTGGCGGCGCGAAGGAAGAGCGAACGAGACAATTTTTGAAGCGAATTACGCCGGAGTGGAGCTATACCATATAACGTCAAGTCAGATTGGAGTGAAGATCTTGGGGATCAAGCTTAGTATTTTGGACCAAAGTGTCATTTTTCCGGGGGAGAATGCTTCGGATGCTTTTCAACATACGATTTCACTGGCACAGCAAGCTGAAGAACTGGGATACCACCGTTTCTGGGTGTCTGAACATCATGACTCGGAGCAGGTAGCCGGCTCATCGCCTGAAGTGTTGATTGCTCATTTGCTGGCCAAAACAGAGCGCATTCGCGTAGGATCAGGCGGCATCATGCTGCAGCATTACAGCCCTTATAAGGTGGCTGAGAATTTTAATGTATTGGCCTCGCTTGCCCCTGGCCGGGTTGACCTTGGCGTAGGCCGGGCACCGGGCGGACTTCCTCGTTCTACCCAAGCGCTGCAGCAGGGCGTTGTCGAGGCAGCTTCCTTATCGGACAAATTAAGCGAGCTTCAGCAGTTTGTTCAGAACCGGATCGATGATGAACATCCGTTGAAGGGCCTGCGTGTTTCACCGATTCCTGCAGTCCCGGCGGATATTTATATCCTCGGAACGAGTGTAGCTAGCGCTCAGTTGGCGGCCGAAGCCGGCCTTCCCTATGTTTTTGCTCAATTCATTAATGGAGATCATGCGATTGCCGAGGCGGCTTTTGACGCTTATCAGAAAGGCTTTAATTCCGAAAAAGGCACTAAGCCGAAGCTGATCCTCGCTCTCTCCTTAATCGTTGCGGATACGCAAGAGGAAGCGATTGAACTGGCAGGCGAGTATAAGAATGTCAAAATCCATTTAGAAAATGGCAAAACTTTAACGGTCGGCACTCTGGAACAAGCAGAGGAATACGGCCGCCAGACACAAGCCAAGTTCACCGTCGAGGTCAAGCAAGCTGAAATTACCAAGGGAACGAAGGAAACTGTGCGCCAACACTTGTTGGATGTACAGAACAAATATGGCATCGACGAATTTATCATTACCACGTCTGTGAAAGATTTTGGCAAAAGGCTGCGTTCCTTCGAACTGCTTAGCGAAGCTTTCTCGGAATTGCCGGTCTAGAGGGAAAGGAGGACAAATGATGAGCCCATCCAATTCGGAGCCGTTATGGACGGATTTCGACCGCAAGCTGATCGAGATCAGACGACATTTACATCAGAATCCAGAATTGTCGCATGAAGAGTTTCAAACCACGGAGGCGATTCGTGCTTGGTTATCGGAAGCGGGCGTTCGAATTGCCGATTACCCGCTCAAAACAGGCCTGGTTGCGGAAGTAGGGGGCATTCAGGCAGGGCCGATCATAGCCCTCCGAGCAGACATCGATGCACTGCCGATCCACGAGGAGACGGGATTGCCGTATGCCTCCAAGACAGCCGGTAAAATGCATGCCTGCGGTCACGACTTCCACACGGCGGCAATACTTGGCGCAGCCTTGCTGCTCAAACAGCAGGAGAATGAACTGCGGGGAACGGTTCGAATCATTTTCCAGCCCGCCGAAGAGAAAGCGCAAGGCGCGGAGCAAGTGATTCGCAGCGGAGCATTAGAGGGCGTGCGCGCAATTTATGGCATGCACAATAAGCCGGACCTTCCCGTCGGTACGATTGGTATCAAAGCAGGGCCATTAATGGCTGCCGCGGATGGTTTCGTAATTGAAGTGGAAGGAACTGGAACGCATGCAGCTGTACCGGAAGCGGGGATCGACCCCATTGTAACAGGCGCGCATATCGTGACCGCGCTGCAATCCATTGTTAGCCGTAACATAAGCTCGCTCCAAAGCGCCGTCATCAGCGTGACGCGCATCCATAGCGGGACTGCCTGGAATGTGATTCCGGATAAAGCTATTTTGGATGGCACGCTGCGAACGTTCGAAGAAAGCGTAAGAGAGTTGGTTATTGCCCGGCTAGAGCAGGTAGTTCATGGCGTGGCGGCAGCTTATGGGACGAAGGCTTCTGTACGTTGGATTAAAGGTCCGCCAGCGGTCTCTAATGATGCGCAGTTAGCCCAACTGGCCACCCACGCTGCTGAGCAGGCAGGCTTGCAGGTTGTCTCTCCGCCGTCATCTCCGGCAGGCGAAGACTTTGCTTTTTATCAGAAAAAGGTGCCAGGCGTATTCGTCTTTATGGGGACTTCGGGGCCTCACGAATGGCATCATCCGGCATTTGATATCGATGAACGGGCTTTGTCCGGCAGCGCGCGCTATTTTGCCGTTTTGGCTGAACGGGCTTTAAAGGAGCTTACATCCGACATTCCACTGGAGGTATCGACATGAGTCATTCCATTCCTGATCTTCAATCCTATTTGCAAACACATGACCAATTGCAGACTGCCATTCAAGGCCTGAATGCAGAACAATTAAGTTGGAAATCTTCGCCGGATCAATGGAGTGTAACCGAGGTTCTCTCTCATTTGGCGGATCACAATATCGTTGTTTCGTTTCGGATACGTCAAATTTTGGCGGGGTCCGCTGTACAGCTTCCGGCATTTGATCAAGATCCATGGGTAAGCGGTGCGAAGGCAAATGAGGGGTCAGCCAACGATATTCTAGCTGTTTTCCAGGCGCTGCTCCTTTATAACCACTTATTGTTCCAACGCTTATCAGCGGAAGATTGGGTGAAAACAGGCATTAATTTCAAGGGGCAAATACTGTCATTAACGGATGTGGTTCAATCCTTTGTGGCACATGTACAAGTCCATCTGGCGCAAATTTCACGTATTAAGAAAGCATTGGAAGCACAAAACGCACGCGTTTAGGGAGGGTTTGGCTATGGCGGATATACAGGACATTCAAATTCGTGAAGCTAATGAGGGAGACCGGGATGCCATTCGGAAGCTCCTGACAGAAGCCTATGGGCAGTATCAAGACGTGCTGCCTCCTGAAGGATGGGAGCAGTATAAAGAAAATATTGTCGCTTCCGTGGATGGCGGTGAGCCCACAGCCCGCATTATCGCTTTGTCTGGCGGTGAAGTTATGGGAAGCTCTCTCTTGTTCCTTTCTTCCGAAGCAGCTTACGGGCTGCCAGAGTTAGGTATTCAATCGCCGATTATTCGGTTATTGGCCGTTTCACCTAAGGCGAGAGGGCGAGGCATAGCTACAGCGCTTATCAAAGAAAGCGCTAGGCGCGCTATTGAATTAGGGGCAGCAACGCTGCATTTGCATACATCCGACATGATGGAATCTGCGATAAAGCTCTATGAAAGGCTGGGCTTTGAACGCGCCTACGATAAAGATATACAAAAAGGCGAGATACTTGTAAAAAGCTATCGGCTGCAGTTGCAAGCTGCGGCCATACTTTGAAAGGATGGGGATAGCATGACAAAGCAGAAAAAAATCAAATTGGGTGCCATTATTCATGGGGTAGGCGGTCATGTTTCGGGCTGGAGACACCCGGATGCGATTACAGACGCCAGTGTAAATTTTGGATTTTATAAACAGCAAGCGCAGAAAGCCGAGTCCGGCAAATTTGATCTCGTATTTATTGCGGATGGCCTCTTTATCACGGAGAAATCGATTCCTCACTTCCTGAACCGATTCGAACCGATTACGATCTTGTCGGCTTTAGCAGCTGTTACTTCGCATATCGGGCTTGTCGGCACGTTATCCACCTCGTACAGCGAACCCTTCACTGTGGCAAGACAATTTGCCTCCATTGATATGATCAGCGACGGGCGTTCCGGTTGGAATGTCGTCACCTCACCACTTGAAGGTTCCGCCAAAAACTATAGCAAAGAGCAGCATCCGTCACATCCGGAGCGTTACCGCATTGCGAATGAATATTTAGAAGTCACGCGCGGGCTTTGGGATTCATGGGAGGATGATGCATTCGTTCGCGATAAAGAGAGCGGTGTTTTCTTTGATCCGAGCAAAATGCATACGCTGAATCATAAGGGCGAATATTTCTCTGTTCAAGGTCCACTCAATATCGCTCGCTCCAGACAGGGGCAGCCCGTTATTTTCCAAGCTGGGGCTTCTGAGGATGGCCGGGCATTTGCAGCGAAGGTAGCTGACGCTATTTTTGCCGGGCATGAATCGATTGAAGAGGCGCAAGCGTATTATGCAGATATTAAAAAGAGAGCCGCCGAGAACGGTAGGAATCCGGATGAGGTTGTCATTCTGCCGGGCATCTCGCCGATTATCGGACGAACCGAAGAAGAAGCGGAGCGTAAGTATCAAGAAGTTGCCAATCTCGTTACGATTGAGAAGGCGCTGGATTACCTGGGACGCTTCTTCGAGCATCACGATTTCTCGCAATATCCGCTTGATGAGCCATTCCCTGAGTTAGGCGACTTCGGCAGCAACAGCTTCCGCAGCGGAACGGATAGAATCAAACAAAATGCCAAAGAGAAAAATTTGACGCTGCGCCAAGTGGCTTTGAGTGTGGCGACGCCGCGCACGGAATTTACGGGAACTCCGGAATATGTGGCGGATCGCGTGCAGCTGTGGTTCGAGCAGAATGCGGCGGATGGCTTCATCATTGCTGCAGCGCTGCCGAAAGGCTTGGACGACTTCGTAGATCTCGTTGTGCCGATTCTGCAGGAGCGAGGGATCTACAGGACGGAATATGATTCGGATACGCTCCGCGGTAACTTAGGCATACCGATTCCTGCTAATCGGCATGTGAAGGTTGAAGTTTAAGGAAGTGGGGGAACGGCTCTCTTCGATTTCATTGGATGAAATCAGATTTCTACAATGGAAATAGCTCTTACATGCAAAAAGACTGCCAGACACTAGGCTATGGAGCCTGATGTCTGGCAGTCTTTTTATCTTTTTTAATTGACGTCGTAGCCTTTGGCGATGGAGGGCTCAATCCACCGCTTCGTGGTGTGCTCGCGACGCAGAATGACCACGCGGTCTTTGAAGACGTCCACGACGAGACTCTGGCTGATGCCAATCGTCTCCGGTTCGTTCTGCGCGTTCCATACCTCGCGGATGGAGGCGCTGGAAGCGGCCACAAACTTCAGCTGCTTGACTTGGTTGGTCGTCTCCAGGTTCCAGTGGGTATGGCCGCTGAACAGAATGACATTCGGGTGCGCATCCAGCAGCTCCCGCAGTTCCTGGTGCTGGACGACGCCCAGCTCACGGTCCGTGCCATCCAGCGTCTGCGGCAGCGGCTGATGGAGGAACACGAACACAGGCTTGCCGGCATCCGCCGCGCCCGCAGCCGCAAGCCGGTCGCGCAGCCATGCGAGCTGCTCGGGTGAGAGGAACGCATCCTCTTTGTAGGATGCGTTCACGTCACGGTACGCTTCCCCGCTAAGGAAGAGGAAGCGGTAGCCCTCCACGATAAGCTCGTGATACGGCTTATCGTAGCCCCACACGCGGTCGAACAACGCGACCGCTTGCTTGCTGGACCAGGCTGGATTCATCTTCGATGTATCCATGCCACCCTCCGGCGTGCGCCACACGCCGTAGTAGTCGTGGTTGCCCATGGTCGCGTGCACAGGGGCATGAGGTTGGCTGCTGAGCAGCGCCATCAAGCTGCGATAGTCGCCCTCGCTGCCGCCCGTCAGGTCGCCGTTGAGCACGAGCAGCTTGCTCTCCGGGCGCAGCTTGCGGTGATCGGCCAGCGCGCGGCTGAGCAGCAGCTGGGATACTTGATCTGTGGCCATGATATGGGTATCGCTAAGCACGGAGAAGGAAAAGAGCGGCGACGCCTGGAGTGGAGGGGCAAGCTCTTTTGCGCTATTTTCAGCTTCGTGGTCTGCACGGCTTTCCGTTCGTTGCGTTTCTCGCGCCCCTGACTCCGCACTGTAGGCTGAAATCGGAGCAGCTAAGAGCAGCAGGGTAACTAAGGTTAGACGTATTTTTGATAAAAACATAGGCTGATTTACCTTTCATGGGAGTAGTAGATGACGGTTTGTTCTAGTGGTATTCCCAGTTTTGAGGGGATTTATGTTGGGCGAGTACCCAAAATACGCTGTGCCCGTTGACAATTAAGTGCTTTGGTTGTATGGTTAATTACATGAGTAACTAACCAATGTGGTGGTGAGGAAATGGGTTTGACGATGGATGACAGCCGCCCGATTTTTGTACAGATCGCGGAACGTATTGAAGATGACATTATTGAAGCAAGGATGCCGGAGGAATCGCAGGTGCCTTCTACGAATCAGTTTGCAGCCTTTTATCAAATTAATCCGGCGACCGCGGCGAAGGGTGTTAATTTGTTGGTAGACCAAGGCATTTTGTATAAGAAACGCGGGATTGGCATGTTTGTAGCGGAGGGAGCGCGAACGAAGCTGATGGAGAAGAGAAAAGAATTATTTTATGAGCAGTATGTCGTGGCGATGGTGAAAGAAGCTGAAAAGCTTGGCATTACGGTGGAGCAGCTAACGGAAATGGTGCGCAGAGGAGGAAAAGTGTGATGACCAACATTGTGGAAGTAAACGGGCTGACGAAGTCCTATGGGAACGTAACAGCGGTAGATCATGTCAGCTTCAAGGTAGAAGCGAACAAAATCTATGGTTTACTAGGCAGGAACGGTGCCGGGAAAACAACGATCATGCACATCCTCTCGGCCCAGCAGTTCGCTACCAGCGGCGAGTTAAAGGTATTCGGTGAAGCGCCCTTTGAGAACAGCCGCGTGCTGAATCAAATTTGCTTCATTAAGGAAAGCCAGAGATACCCGGAGAGCTTTCGTGTCGCAGATGTGATGGAGATTGCCAAAACGCTCTATCCGGAATGGGACGATGCGTATGCCAAGTCGCTGATTGAAGATTTTCGTCTGCCTCTGAAAAGAAGAGTAAAGAAGCTGTCCAGAGGGATGCTGTCCTCTGTTGGGATCGTGGTTGGTTTGGCCAGCCGCGCGCCGCTTACGATATTCGATGAGCCTTATCTGGGCTTGGATGCCGTGGCCAGAGCGTTATTTTATGACCGCCTGCTGGAGGACTACGCGGAGTATCCGCGAACGGTAATCTTATCTACGCATCTGATCGACGAAGTGAGCCGCTTGCTTGAGCATGTATTGGTTATTGATAATGGCCGGCTGATACTCAATGAAGATGCGGATGCTCTTCGCGGCCGCGCCTGCACGGTCTCTGGTCTGGCAACAGCCGTGGAAGCATTCTCACGAGGCAAGGAAGTGCTCGAACGTCAGTCTATTGGAGCTGCTGCAACAGCTACATTCTTTGGTGTTTTAACTGATCGTGAACGGAGAGAAGCCGAGTCGCTGGGGCTGGAATTTACACCGGTATCGCTGCAGCAGCTCATTGTGCATCTGACACGTACGCCACTTGCGGGAAAGGGGACTGAGCAGGCATGAATCGAGTAAGCAACGTCATTAAGCTTCATATGAGGAACAAAATGTCGTGGTTATTAGTTCCGTGGATGATTCTTGGCTTAAACTTCTTGATCAGCTTTGTTATTGCGCTGTCGCTGAATGAGGAAGAAACGATGAATACGGGCGGCCTTATTTCCATATTCATTTACATGTTAGTGACAGGCGCAGTGACCATTAAGGATACGTTCCCTTTTGCTTTGGGGCTCAGCATCCGCAGAAAGGATTACTTCTTCGGAACAGCGGCAACGACTTTCCTTTTTAGTATCTGTACAGCGCTGCTGCTCGTGATTTTGGCATTTATCGAAGAGGTCACCGGCGGATGGGGAGTTCGCCTCCATCTTTTCAAAGTCGCCTTTTTGGGAGATCTCTCTCCGATCGCGGTTTTCGGTATATATCTGATTCTCCTGCTGCATATGTATTTTCTTGGATTTGCCATTTCCAGCATTCACAGGCGCCTCGGCGCTGCAGGCTTGTTAATCTTCTTCGTTGTAACACTTCTGATAGGTACAGGAGGCTCCTTATTGCTATCCCAATTCGGGATATGGGGAAATATTTTCTCATGGATTGGTCATCATTATTTGGAGTTATTCTGGTGGATGGTGCCCTTAGTTGCCATTTATATGGCAGCCGCGTATGGGTTGCTCCGCAGATCGGCGGCCTAATACGATGTGAGCGGAACGCTTCAATATTGATTGCAGGGGCAGGGGAACTACAGGGTGCTTTTATGGATAAACGGACTGAATCCTAGGTCCTGAGGGAACCACAGGGTCATATATGTCCTCATCCCCCTGTATTTGGGTTGAAATTGCTGGAATAGAGGATCGTAGTTCCCTCTCACACGCCAAAGTGGCGCACTAAGGGGAAATAGCGGATCATCGCATAAAAGAAAGAACCCGGGAACTTGTTCCCGGGTTCTTTGTGTTACACCACATTATTGGTATTGTTATCAATCAAATCCGGGTCAATTGTGTTTGTACTGCCGTTTAGAACATTCTGGACACTGCCGAAGCTATCCCCGGGGGCAAATGAATTGGCACCCGCGTAAATTTTGGCATTGCTCGATAACCGTATTAAGGCAGTATCACCGAACTGGACATTCGAACCCGAGTTCACACTTAGAATTTTGACACCGCCATAGACCACTGAAGGCATAGGTTCGGCCCCCTTCCCAATCACTACTTATTGTATGTACACCGCAGCCTATCTGCCACCGCATTTTTTTAACATCGAGGGTGTTTCACCTCGCGGCTTGGTTGTCCGCGTTCTCGATATGCCGCAGCACAGTATATGCTGCCTCCGAACAGAGGTCGTAGTAGCGCCCCGACTAAGGTCTAGGATCAAATACCGTCCGCGGTCCGTTTTGGAAAAGCTCGATTTTACCTAGAATAAAGACATGAACAAGAGCACAGCACATAACGAAAGGCGGTGACGAAATCATGAAAAGAAACACAGGCTTAGCCGCTCTGCTAATCGCATTCGGCGCACTGATTCTGCTTAACAAGCTGGGACTTCACTTGGGACCCTTTATTGGCTCGGTGATGGGATACCTGATTCCGATTGGTATGGTCGGTCTAGGTTATATCGGGATTCAGAATGGCAATAAATTCGGTTGGATTATTGCAGGGATTGGCGGTGTGATCCTGGTTGGTAAATTAGCCGGTTGGATTATTATTCTCTTGGCGATTGGATTGATTGGTTACGGGGTTTCGATGTTGACAAGAAGAACCGTGTAAATAGGGAATTGTTGAATTGTGGATGGAAAAACAGAGAGTGAAAAAGGTGGTATGAGAGATGAGCCTATTGAGGCGTATGAGAGACATTACCGTAGCATCCCTGAATGAACATTTGGAACGGGCCGAAGATCCGGTTCGCTTAATTGATCAGTACTTAGCTGCACAGCGCGAACAGCTTCAGCAATCCGAGAGGTTGTACCAACAATGCGTTACTCACGCAGCGTCGCTCCGGCAGCAATACCTGACGGCGCTTGAAACCAAAGAAAAGCGTGAGCAGCAAGCGCTCCTGGCTTTGAAAGCCGGCGAAGAACATATGGCACGGATTGTGCTTCAAGAGAAGCTGCAAGCCGAAGAGAAAAGCGAGCAATACCGCGAATTGTATGAGCAAGCTAAGCAATCCATCCTAGACTTGGATGAAGAGTTGCAGCAGCTCAAAGCGGACTATAAAGAAGTGGCAGATAAACGCAGCTACTACCTGGCACGAATGGAATCCGCCCGCTTGCAGCAAAGATTACATGCTCGCAGCAGTGTGTCGCAGGATGCGTCACCACGGATGTTCGGCCGCCTGGAAGAGCGCGTATCCGATATGGAGCTTCATGCAAGAACGCTTCGAGATGTACGACGCATGGGCCGCGAAAGCTACTACGGCGCGGGAAATCCGGCTGTAGACGCTGAATTGGAGGCTCTGCGAAATAGGCTTAATCAGGAGGGAACAAATAATCATGAGCAAACTATACCGCTCACGAAGAGATAAAAAAGTTACCGGTCTTTGCGGCGGACTCGCCGAGGCTATGAATGTAGATGCAACGCTTTTGCGGTTGTTAGTGGTGATTACGACATTTTTCACTGGAGGAACGGTCATTTTCATCTACTTTATCGCTGCTATCGTAATTCCGAAAGAACCTGGCTACGACCAACCGCCTTATGATCCTTATGCCGGCCCGTATTCCCGCTCACCGTACAATGGCGGTGGATGGAACACCAATGCTCATAAGCCGCACGCAAGCCACGTGCCGCCGCACCATGCAGGTTATAACGCACCGTACGAGGCAAGCAAAACAAACAATATCGATGAAATGATGAAAGATATTGAGAAGAAAGCTTTGCAAAGAGAAGTGGAAGAACTAAGAGCCAAAGTCGCTCGTTTTGAACAACAACCAATTGATATTAAAAAAGGAGACGTGTAAACCATGGGAGTATTTACAAGAATGAAGGATATGACAAAAGCATCAATTCACGAGGTATTGGATAAAATCGAGGATCCGATCGTCATGTTGAATCAATATCTGCGCGACATGGAGCAAGAAATTGCGCAGGCTGAAGTAACAGTAGCGAGACAAATCGCAAGCGAACGTAAGTTGAAGCAGCGCCTTGAGGAGTCCGTTCGTCTAGTAGCTGATCGTGAAGCGAAAGCTTCAGCAGCGATCAAAAACGGTCAAGAAGCTATCGCTCGCCAAGCCGTTGAAGAAAAATTGTACCACGAAGATAAAATTGTCGAATACACGGATTTGTATGCTTCTGCCAAAGCTCATGCCGATGAATTGACGCAACAGCTTCATGAAATGAAAGATGAGTTCTACAAAATGCGCAACAAACGCAACGAGCTTGTATCCCGCGCTCAACTGGCTAAAGCCAAAAAACAAATGGCGCAAGTTTCCTACAACGGTGTGATTGAAAGCGGCAACGCATCCCGCGGCTTCCAACGTATGGAAGAGAAAATCATCCAATTGGAAGTAGAAGCCGAAATCGCTCGCAAACCTTACGTGCCTGCAGGTTCAGTAGGTACCTACACACCTGTTGACGTTGCAAAGCAAGCAAAAGTTGATGAGCAGTTGAACCTGCTGAAAGAGAAATTAAACGGTAACGCCGCCGAGTAAGCGGCTGGATACGAAGGGACTATCCTTAGGTGAAATTTTGCCTGAGGATGGTCTTTTTTTGTGCGGACTAATGAAGGGACTGGAAACTTAGTTTCCAGGGGGATAGATGAGGTATTGCTCGCTGTTCCTGTCGGATTTCCCGGGAAATATTGGGTTTAATGTCGAAAGCGAGGAAAGCCATACTAAAAAAGCTCAGGATTTGCATGATGAGGGGGAGCTTGCATGGGGGATCGGATACGCAGAACGAGTGTTTATGTAATGGGGTTAATGATTAGCGTCAATTTGGTAGGCTGTTCGACTGCACAAATACATACGGAGGAAGACAGTGAGGTGCCGCAGCAGTTGTCAGGAGAAAAATCACGCATTGTCTCCGATGGCAGCCAGACTCCAGCAGCAGTGGACGATTTAGATACAGCCATTGTGGAGACGAGGCATTTTTATACAGGTCCTCCGCACTTGCCTCACCCTGCCGGGGATAAAATCGCTTATTTGACCTTTGATGACGGACCTTCAGCGAGTACAAGGACGATCCTGCGTATTTTAAAAAACAATGGAGCAGTCGCGACTTTCTTCGTTATAGGCAATGAAACGAGTGAAGGGAAATCGCTTTACAGAGAAATCGTAGCGGAAGGGCACGCACTGGGGAATCATACATTTTCACATGACTATAACCGAATTTATAAAACCCCTGAAGCCTTCATGAGGGATGTGCGCAAGCTGGATCAATTGCTGGAGAGAACGGTCGGGTATCGACCAGATATTTTACGGTTTCCGGGCGGTTCAAACAATCATTTGAGCTGGAAATCCGGCGGCAAGGGAGTCATGAGTAAGGTGGCTGCCGTGGTGAGGGAGGAGGGCTACCAGTATTTTGACTGGAACGTAAGCTCGACGGACGCGGCGGCACCGGTGCAGGATAGAGACATGATTATCGACTCCGTGCTGAGCGCAAGCAAAGGGAAGAAGCGTATTATCGTACTTATGCACGATAATACGTACAAGACGACAACCGTAGAAGCGCTTCCCGTTGTGATCAGTAAATTGAAGGCCGCTGGATTCCGCTTTGACAAACTGCAGAAAGCTTCGTTTACGTTTCAGTTTCTGGAGCCGTGATAGTTGCACATTTCGTCTCCTCTCGTTACGATGGAGGTAATTGAGAGAGAGGGGCTGGCGCTTGTTATGCCTGATGTGTTGCAAATTGGACCTTTTCAGCTTCAGGGGAAACTGGTGGCTTTGCTTCTGGCTTGTGCTCTGGGCTTATGGCTTATACGAAGAGCGGCGCGGTATGCGGGGGAGTTGACTAGGGAAAGGGATCACGTTCGTGATCAGGGAGAGCTCCCGACGACAAAGCCAATTGATGATATTGTGTTTGGCGGAGCTATCATCGTAATTCTCACTTGGAAGCTAGGCATACTTGTGACGCAACCCTCCTTGCTATGGACAAGTCCATTGAAACTGCTGATGGTCGTTGGCTCCAGCTTAGAAATTACGCTTGGATTGCTGCTGGCATGCGCCTACATGTACTTTCAAATACGAAAGCAGCGCATTCCGCTGTACTTTTTTCTAGACATTGTCGTGATAGGTCTGACTGCCGCTGCATTCCTCTACTGTGCGCTGGTTCCGGCTTACGGACTGCCTACTGCATCGCCATGGGGCATTGGCGTCAAAGGCACTGTGTCCCGTTTTCATCCCTATCATGCTTATATATCGCTGCTGCTTGTGCCGCTGCTGGTTTGGCAAATTGGGTTTGAGAGGCGTCGGAAGAGCTTCGGTTGTGGCTTTTTGCTGAAATACTCGCTGATTTATGGAGGCGCGGCAGGAATGCTGGCTAGTTTTTTTGCCGCTGCTAAGCCGGTATTGCTTTATTTAAGCTTGTCACAGCTGATCTTCCTTTTCATGCTTGTATTTGGAATGCTCCTCCCTGCTTTGGCACATAATACTGGCAGAAGGGAGCTGAGTGCAATGAGTCAAAACGATTCCAAGACCCAAATCCAGCAAGAGCAGCAAAACAAAGAGCGCGAGAAGGCGGCATCAGGCGCAGGTAAAGAGGGCTTCGTGGACAAAAAACTGGACGGACCCAACCGGCCATCGACATGAGCAAGGATCCGAAGAAATCTGTTCAAGCCGCTCAGGATCAAAGCAATCTCGATCCATTCGAGATCGATTTTCTCCCGCAATTTGAGCAGGGACGTGGTCCGCGAGAAGCTTTTGTGAACGAACATGGCGTCGTCATCGGTGATCATGAGTATGAATCGGACAACTCTCCGCTTGAGCAATGGACGGCAGAGACCGATCCTGAAGTCATGGCTGGAGATGAATGGGTTCATCCTTATAAAGACATTGGATTTCAAAGTGCAGAGAACCGCGATTATTTCGAAAAAGGCATCGTGCCGCAAAGCGGAATTTTTACGCACCCGGATAAAGATGTTTCATTTGAGCCGGGAGAGTCTTCTAGCACGAAGAAGAAGGATGAGGCGGAAGCTTAATAGCTTTCGCTTTATTTCTATTTGTGCTACAGATGGTTATAAGGACTTTGCATTCATCGCCATCGGATGTATAATATAAGTTGTAACGATTACGTTTTGAGAGTAACTATTAAATCCTAAGGGGTGGCACATATGGCAATGTCTTTTGATTCCTACATGAAAGATATGGTTAAACCGATGAGGGAAGATTTGACTCGTCTGGGAATTACGGAGCTTCTGACTCCAGAGCAAGTGGACGAAGCGATTGAGAAGTCCAAAGACGGAACTATGCTGTTGGTTATCAATTCCGTTTGCGGATGCGCAGCAGGTCAATGTCGTCCAGGTGTAGCAAGAGCACTTCAAAACGATACACTGCCAACTTACACATACACTGTGTTCGCAGGTCAAGAAAAGGATGCAACAGCGAAGGCTCGTGAATATTTGGCACCATACCCGCCATCATCCCCATCCATCGCATTGTTCAAGAACGGTGAGCTTGCTCACTTCATCCAACGTCACCAAATTGAAGACCGTTCCGCGGATATGATCGCAGGCGATTTGATCGGTGCTTTCAATCAATATTGCAAATAATGAACGTATAAGGTTTTGACTCGCTATTGCAGCTGATGCATGGCGGGTCTTTTCCTTTTTATGGGCGAAAAATTGCGATTATTCTTTGAAATTTCAAGGTTGAAAGTCTATACTAGATTTCAAAGAATGTTGGTTTCACATTATAGAAAAGGTGGAGAGAGGCATGAGTTTGCAAGCAGAAATTATCGCAAAGCTCGGCGTTAAGCCGGAAATTGATATTGATGAAGAAATCCGTAAACGCGTGGAATTTCTGAAAGGTTATGTGCTTGGAGCGAACGCAAAGGGTCTGCTGATCGCAATCAGTGGTGGGATCGATAGTGCAGTTGCGACAGGTCTGTGCAAGCAAGCGACGGATGAGCTGACAGCGGAGAAGGGCACTGAGTACAAAACAGTCGGCGTGTTTCAACCATACGGTCAGCAAGTGGATATCGAAGATAGCTACGCGGTGGCCAAAGCGTTCGATTTGAAATATCAAATCGAGAACAACATTGAAGAGGCCGTCGACGAAATCGCGATAGAAGTTGAGTATGGGCTCAAGCATATCGGCGTCCACCAGCATGTCAGCCGAGGCGGCAAAGGCAACATCAAAGCGCGAACACGTATGGTGATGCAGTATGCGCTGGCGTTTGAGCTGGGTCTGATCGTTGTGGGAACAGACCATGCCTCCGAAGCGATTACCGGATTCTTCACCAAATATGGCGACGGTGCCGTCGACATCACGCCGCTGAGCACGCTGAACAAGCGGCAAGTGCGTGCCCTTGCTGCAAAACTGGGCGTTCCACAAAGCGTGCTGGATAAGGCTCCGACAGCCGGACTTTGGGATGGCCAGACGGATGAGAATGAGCTCGGCATTACATATGGCGACAACAGCGACTACTTGGAAGGCAAGCAAATCGATCCGGCTGTCCAAGAGAAGCTGGAGAAGCAGTATCTCAAAACGGAACATAAACGCATCCCGATTCCGGGCATTTAAGCTCGTGATAAGTAACCCCCAGCCTTTTGAGGTTGGGGGTTTTGTGCTAGCGAGCATGAGAGATTCGTGGAGCTGGAGTGTTAGCGCGATAAGGGACGGATGGAGGTGCAGAGGTAAATGTAGATACAGATGCAGATGCAGATGTTAGCTGTAAACATAAACTCAAAAAAAGGGCTGAGGCTACAAGCCCTCAACCCTTTATCAACCTATGGGACGCGTACACCGCGTGAGCTTTCAAGAAGCGTGTACCACTCTTCGCGCGTCATGTTCTCAGAGGCGCGCAACGCCTCACGGCAGGCTAGCACGCGCTCAGGCGAGGAAGTTCCGATGACCGGCTGGATACGAGCAGGGTGCTTCATTAGCCAGCCGAGTACGATGGCCTCGGGTGTCGTTTCTTTCTCAGCCGCCAGTTTCTGAACGAGGGCTGCCGTCTGCTTGATGTTGTCAGGCTCGTCCTCGATCGCTCTACCGGAGAATTTGCCTTTAGCCAGCGGGCCCCAAGCTTGAAGTTGAATATCCGCCATCTGACAGTGCTCCAGGATGCCATCGGCGAAGTTGACGCCTACTCCGGCCTTTTGGTTGACCAGGATGCCTTGCTCAATCCAGTCCAGGCGAGCCAGGCTCAGCTCCAACTGATTTACCACGAGCGGTTCAGGCAGGGAATTTTGAATGAAGCGCATTTGGGCAGCGGTCATATTGGAGACGCCGAAGTGACGCACTTTGCCGGCTGAACGCAAAAGATTAAAAGCTTCCGCGATCTCTTCCGGTTCCATAAGCGGATCTGGACGGTGAAGCAGCAAAACATCCAGATGTTCCACGCCCAGGCGGCTAAGGATGCCGTCGACAGCGGGAATGATATGGCTTTTGCTAAAATCAAAGCGCTGTGGATTCACATCGTCCTGAAAGCGGATCCCGACTTTGGATTGAAGAATGATTTGATCGCGAAGATCAGGTCTTTTCTTAAGGACTTCGCCAAAAACAGTTTCGGATTTCCCTCTTTTATAAATATCAGCATGATCGAACATGGTAATGCCGATGGAAAGAGCGGCTTCCACAGCTTTCTCGGCAACGAGATAATCTTCCTTGGTCAATGGAGCCGCAGTCCAATCCCCGCCAAGTCCCATACATCCAAAAACAATTCGGCTATTCGATATTCCACGCTTTTCAAGTGGCATGATTCTCATTCGTGTTGGCCTCCCAGCTTGTAATCTATGTCCAGTATACGCCTAGTTAACGCCTGGCAGAAGAGCTGAAAATAGTGTTACTTACTTACCTGGAAGTAAGCAATCCCCTTAATTCTTGACCGTGAGGGATGAATCGTGTACAGTGTACGCAAAACGCTGGAAGAAAAGTGGTGATGATGAGTAATGATTATCGGCGTCGGAACGGATTTAGTTGAAATTGCGCGTCTTCGTAAAATGCTGGAAGGTTCTGCGGGTCCAAGATTTTTGGAGCGAATTCTGACGCCTCAGGAGAGAGAGCTTGCGCAAAAACGCAAGGGGCGGCTAGCGGAGTTTGCTTCCGGACGCTTTGCGGCGAAAGAAGCGATTGTCAAAGCAATCGGCTGCGGCATCGGCAAGCAGATTGGTTTTCAGGACGTGGAGGTGCTGCCGGATGAGCTGGGCAAACCGGTATGCCGGGTGCGTGAGGAAGCGCTGCAGCGGGCAGGCCTAATAGGCAGTCACCGGATCCATATCAGCATTACGCACACGGAATCGATGGCTGCCGCCTATGCGATTGTGGAGCAGCTGTAAGGCTGCTATTTCTTGGAGCTGAGCCAGTCGCTCAGCAGTCCGATTTCTTCTTTGGACAGCTTATTGCTATAAACGGGCATGCCGCCTCCGCCGTTTGCGATCTGGTCTGCAATTTGCTCTTTGGTCATCTTGCTGCCGACCTTTTGCAAATTCGTCTTGGCGCCGACTTTGCCGGACAGATCCACGCCGTGGCAGCTGATGCACTTGTTCGCGGTGAAGAGCTCCTGCGCCTTCACGAACGCAGGGTTGCTCTCGCTTGCTGCGGTAGCAGCCGGAGCCTTCGGCGTGGCTTCGCCACTCGAAGCTCCGCCGCACGCGGCTAACGCGAGCACCATCGGCGCGACGAGGAGCGCGCCGATTTTCCGCCGCCATGCTGTTCGCAGCATGGCTTCTTTATTTTGCCTCATAGCGAGTGTCCTCCTATTCATGCTGCCGTCCCCAAACGCGAAGCATATATCCGCTCACGATAAGGCTTATGCCGCCCATGCCTTCAAGTACAACAGCGGAGTAGCCCAAATACCAAATGCCCATCAAAGCGGACAGGGCGAACAGCCATAGTCCCAAATAAATCAGCGGTCTGCCCAGCAGTAACCCGATCTGTACGAAACCAATCGCGAGAATGAACGCTCGCAGCACAGGGGTGAATAAAGGCCCGATGGCGCCAATGGCCTCGAGCAAAGCGACAGCGGCGATGAGCATCACGCCCGGCAGCAGCAGCAGGGCCGGATGCCCCCAGCCGCTTCGGTCCATCAAGCCCCTGCCTTCCTCGCCCGTGCGGAAATCCTTCCGTAGGCTCCACAGCTGAATCAAGCTTGCTATGACAGCGGTAAGGAGTGCGGCTTGCTTCAGCCAATCCAGATCGCGCCAGTATATCGCGAAATCCACAAGCGCGCTGAATATCCACTCCGCGCCCCAGATGAAGAGTAAGGGAATGAGGGCGCGGGCTTCGCCGATCCATATTCTCCTTTTATTTGCCAAATCGCTATGCTTCGTATTGTTCAAATCCTTTTGCTTCGTGTTTTGCATACATTCACCTCTAGTTTTATGTTCCGCAATTCTCGTATAATGGAGTCATGTCCATTCATTCATTATAACTGGAACGCGCCCCATAGAGAAGGAGAGCTCATGTACAGTCAAGAACAAATGCTTTATTTTTCCGAAAATCTGCTGGATTGGTACCATACACATAAGCGGGACTTACCCTGGCGAAGAAGTAAAAACCCTTACTATATATGGATTTCCGAAGTCATGCTGCAGCAAACCCGTGTGGATACGGTGATTCCGTATTTCCATCGGTTCATCGATCAATTCCCGACCGTTGAAGCTCTGGCCACAGCGCCGGAGGAAAATGTTCTGAAAGCCTGGGAGGGACTCGGCTATTATTCACGTGCAAGGAATCTACAAACCGCCGTTCGCGAAGTTCACGAGCGTTATGGCGGTATCGTTCCTCAGACGAAGGAAGAGATTTCGTCGCTTAAAGGAGTTGGCCCCTATACATCCGGGGCGGTACTCAGCATCGCCTATAATAAGCCGGAGCCGGCTGTTGACGGCAATGTGATGCGAGTGCTGTCGCGTTATTTTTTGATTGAAGAAGATATTATGAAGCCCGCAACCCGAACCCGTATGGAGAAGCTGGCGCGCGAGCTCATTCTGGAAGGAACGGCAAGTGACTTTAATCAAGCGCTGATGGAGCTTGGGGCTATGGTGTGCACGCCCCGGTCGCCGCACTGCTTGACGTGCCCGGTCATGGCGCATTGCTCAGCGCGTGATGCCGGCATGGAAGAGGCCCTGCCCATCAAAAAGAAAGCCAAACCGCCGCGTCCGGAACTACGGGCAGTAGCTTTAATCGAAGGCACCGGTGAGTATGAGGGAAAATGGTTGATCAGACAGCGTCCGCAGGAAGGCTTGCTGGCACGTATGTGGGAGCTGCCGCATGTGGCTTGGGAGCCTGAGGCGTGGCTCGCCGATGAGGAGAATAAGGCTGTCTTACGCCAATCGCTTGCAGACCAAGAACAAATTATGATCCAACCCGGCGAATGGTTTATGGATACGGAGCATATTTTCAGCCATATCGTATGGAAAATGAAAGTCTTTCGCGCCAAGCTGGGGAGCGTGACCCCGGCAAGCAGCGGGGGAGAATGGGTCCCTTTCCATTACCGTTGGGTAGGTCCGGACGAGCTCCAGCAGTATGCTTTTCCGAATGTGTTCATCCGCATTATGAAAGAGTGGCAGGAGAGCAACGAGTAGCACGCAGCTTCCCGTAGCCTCCTGATCCCCAGGTGCTATCGAATTTCGGACTTGATAGCCTCCACATTTCTTAATGTGATTAACTTTTTATCAATCTGTATGAGGGCATCGTCCTGCAGCTCTTGCAGCACCTTGGTTACGGACTCCCGCACAGTGCCAACCATATTGGCCAACTGTTGATGAGTGAGTTTAACATTAATCAGAAGGCCTTCCGGTGTCGGGATGCCATGCTGCTCGGATAGGCGGATGATCGTTTTCATAATCCGTGAACGAACACCCAGAAACGTCAGATCGTAGATTTGATCATTGGCCTGACGCAGTCGGCCCATTGTTGTTTCCAAGAGCTTTAGGCACAGCCTAGGGCTCTTTTCCATGTATTGCACGAAGGAGGTGCGTTTCAAAGCATACAGCGTGCAGGCTTCCAACGTCTCGGCGGTTGCCGACCGAGTGAGCCCAGCGCTGATCAACGACATCTCGCCGAAAAAATCCCCGTCACGAAACAGAGCCAGAATGATTTCCTTGGCTTCATCCAACCGATATATTTTGACGACTCCTGATTTGATCAGGAATAACTCCTCGCCAGCGTCGCCTTCCAAGAAAAGTATGCTGCCCTTCTTTACTTTTTTTTCCTCAAATAATGGGGCAATACCAAGTAAATCAGTGTGTGAGAGTTCTTGAAAAAGAGGAACGTTTTGAAGTAAGGGTACGATTGTTTTCACCGGGTTCTCATCTCGTTTCAGGATAATATTGGTTACTATTATCGTACTACTTTCCCGAAAAACCGTAAACAATTTCCATCATCATCCGCTTGAACTCCATCCACTATGCACAAAAAAGCGCCACACCTCCCTGATGCACCATGCGATGCCACAAGGATAAACGACTTCGTCGTCCTTTTAGGACGAGCGCGTTTGTCAGGGTAGATGCGAAGTAAAAGTAAAAAACTTATACTAAAAAAAGGGCTGACCCCAAGTAGATAATTCTACTTAAGATCAGCCTCTTTACATTGCTTTGCTTATTTCGTAGCGTCGTAACGCTTGCCAACTTCAGACCAGTTCACAACGTTCCAGAACGCTGCGATGTAGTCAGGGCGTTTGTTTTGGTAGTTCAGGTAGTAAGCGTGCTCCCAAACATCAAGACCAAGGATTGGCGTTTCGCCTTCCATGATCGGGCTGTCTTGGTTAGGCAAGCTGTACACTTTCAATTTGCCAGCTTTATCAACAGCTAGGAAAGCCCAGCCGGAACCAAAGCGTGTTGTTGCTGCTGCTGCGAAGTCTGCTTTGAATTTGTCAAAGCCGCCAAGCTCGCTCTCAATAGCTGATGCAAGCGCGCCAGTAGGTGCTCCGCCAGCGTTTGGTCCGATAACTTCCCAGAACAAGGAGTGGTTCGCGTGTCCGCCACCATTGTTGCGAACAGCTGTGCGAATATCTTCAGGAAGGCTGTTCAGATCAGCAATCAGGTCGTTTAGGGATTTATCATGCAGAGCAGGATGCTTGTCCAGAGCTGCATTCAAATTAGTCACGTAAGTGTTATGGTGACGGTCGTGGTGAATTTCCATCGTTTTTGCATCGATGTGCGGCTCAAGTGCATCGTTCGCGTACGGAAGAGCTGGTAGTTGATGTGCCATTGTATAAATACCTCCTAAAATTATGTAGATTCAACTTCTTCATTATGAAGGAATTGCGATAATAAAGCAACATCTATGTTTACTAAGTCAGACGCCACGACGTTCAATTTCTTGAATGATTTGGCTGTGAATATGAGTACCCTGCTCGTTAAGCCAAGGGGATAAATCGCTCATTTGCCTGTGGTTAAAGTGGAGCTCAATCTCCGTCCATTCACTGGGCTTCATGGTGCTTAGAACTTGGAAATCGCGAATTTTCCGCGGATATTCTGAATTGGATTCTTCATTGCTAGACATGGTTTCACCTCGCATTCCTCTATACCATCCGAAAAATTCCCACTTTTTATGCATGGGATTTAGCAGAAAGCTGAATTTCTCTAGTCCCTCCAAAAAAATGCTTGAATAATCCATGGAAATTCAAGGGAGAATGAAAGAAACAATGGATGAAGTAAGTGGGTGTACATGATGAGTTTTGTTCGCCGATTATTTCGCTGGACGAACCGATTATTCATTCCGACGGCTGTGCCGGAGCAGCAAGGGAATTTTGCGCCGGAGAGCAGCGCACTGCATACAACTCTTATCGACAATATACTGTTGTTGCAGACTATTTTTAGCAAAGCCCCGGATTTGGTTGTTCGCACATTCATTTATAAACAGACGGAAAGCCAAGCAGCACTTGTGTACCTGTCCGGACTCTCGGATAAGAATTCCATTAACAACAATGTTTTACGTCAGCTTATGTTTCACAAGGTTGATACTGATGGGGCTGAACTGCCTGTAACGCTTGGGCTAATGAACACCATGTCGACGTGGGAGTCAATAGAGACGGCCATTTTGCAGGGGTATAGCATCCTTCTCATAGATGGACTTCCACACGCTTATGCAATGGATACGCAAGGATGGCCGCAGAGGGCAATTTCGGATTCGCAAATAGAAGCGTCTTTAAAAGGAGCTCACCAAGGATTTATTGAGACGGATAGTCAAAATATTGCTTTAATACGCCGGTATATTAGCAGCACGGAATTAAAAATCAAGGAGTACTACATAGGGCGAAGAGCTAAAAGCAAGGTTTCTCTTCTCTATTTAGAAGATGTTGCTCTACCTGATTTGCTGCAAGAAATGGAATCCAGGATAACAAAGCTGGATGTAGACTGTATTTTAAATACAGGCGAATTGGCGGAGTATATCGAGGATAACGCCTTCTCTTTGTTCCCGCAATTTATTACGACAGAGCGTCCGGATACGGCTGCCTCTCAAATATTGCAAGGAAGAATTTGCGTAGTGTTGGACCGCTCCTCGAGCGTACTGATTGCGCCGATGAGTCTTATCTCTTTCTTTCAAGGCATTGATGATTATAGCTCACGATGGCCCGTGGCGTCGTTCCTTCGGCTGCTGCGTATTCTGGCTTGCTTTGTGGCTGCCTTCCTGCCGGGCATCTATATTGCCTGCATTTCATTCAATTATGAATTGATTCCATTAGATCTCATCTTATCTATTGGCCAGTTTAGGGCGGCTGTTCCATATCCACCGCTTATTGAAGCCTTTATCATGGAGATTATGCTTGAAATGCTGCGCGAAGCCGGTATTCGTTTGCCTGCCCCGGTTGGCCAGACGGTAGGCATCGTAGGGGGGATTGTCATTGGTCAAGCGGCTGTTCAAGCGGGGATCGTCAGCAACCTTATGGTCGTGATCGTTGCATCCACAGCGGTGGCTTCCTTCATTCTGCCTAATTATGACATGGCTTCCGCCATTCGGTTGATTCGGTTTCCCGTAATGATTATTGCCTCTCTGTTTGGCATTGTGGGGATCATAGCGGCATATATGATTCTGGTCGCGCATCTTATTAATTTAAAATCACTAGGACAGTCCTACACCTCTCCGATCACACCCATACGCATGAGGGATTGGAAAGATGGCTTCGTTCGTCTGCCGTTGTGGAAGATGATTAATCGGCCCCAAAGTATTAGAACTCTTCAGAAAAAGAGGATGGGCTCAAAACGTAATGAAGGTGATGACAACTGATGCCCACTATAGGAAACACCTATGAAAACAACAAAATTACACGGCTGCAGTTTATCTTCCTGATTCATGGTATGCAGGTGGGCGTAGGTGTGATTGAATTGCCATCCACACTGGCAGGAATTAGCGGTACGGATGGGTGGATGGCGATTTTTTTTGGCTGGGCAGCCTCTGTTTTGGCGAGTTTGGTGATGATTCAGGTTATGAAAAAATACCCAAACGGAACAGTAATTCAATTGGTGAGGCATCATTTCGGCAAATGGTCCGGTACTCTTGTAACAATGGTTTATGCGGTTTATATGCTTGTGTTCGTCTATTTAATTTTTGACAGAATGGTTCTTCTCATAAAAACATGGATTATGCAGCAATCCTACACGTATATGCTCATGCTGTTATTCGTCATCCCTGCTTTTATGATTGCGAAGGGGGGCGTTCGAAGCTTGGGGCGTTTCGCTGAAGTAGTGATTCTAAGCACCATCTGGATGCCGTTCATTCTGTTATATGTATTAAAGGATGCGAACTGGATTCATCTGCTGCCGATTCTAAAAGAAGGCTGGATGCCGATATGGCACAGTGTGAGTTCCACCATTCTTTCTTTCTTGGGCTTTGAAGGTGCGTTGTTCTTTTACCCCTATTTGGAAAACAAGAAGTCGGCATCCGTTAACATGATTATTGCAAATACAATGACTCTAGCTGTCTATTTATTTGTAACGATCATTTGTTTTGTTGTATATAGCCCGGATGAAATCACCCTGTTTCATGATGCGCCTCTAACCTTAGCCAAAATCATCGAATTCCGCTTTCTTGAAAGATTCGATATTGTTTTTTTAACCGTGTATTTGCTGCTTATTTGTAAAACATGGATTCCTGCTCTTCATATTGCCGTACAATGCACCGGGCAGTTGGTCGCCAAAGAAAAAGCAAGCGCTCATTTGATTGTTGTTCTGGGTTGCATAGTAGCGATAACCTTCTTGTGGGATCCAAGTTGGAATCAGAATAAAAATTGGTTTAAGGTTTTCAATCAGTTTGGTTTAGGAGTGGCCTATTTGCTTCCCTTTGGTTTATTGGGACTTCTTATGGTGAAAAATTGGATGGCGAGGTGGCGGAACTGATTCGGCTGCGTAAAATAATGCTGCTCCTGATGGCCGTGATCTTGCTGCTTCCAGGGTGTGATGATCGGATGGATTTGGAAAATATCTCACTTGTTCTCATGATGGGAATTGACCTGGATAAGGATGATAATCTGGTCTTCTATTCCTCGAGCCCTGTGTTCAATAAGGAAGCAAAAGAAAAAAATGAACAAAGCAAGGTACGCGCTATTACGGGGCGAGAATCAAGAAATAAATTAGATGCTCGAGTTTCAGCCCTTATCAGTAACGGGAAAATCCAGAGTATTCTTCTTGGTAAACGCCTCCTCGAGCATGAGGAATGGTTCAAGCTGCTGGATGTCTATTTTCGGGATTCGAAAGCAAATAGTTTTGTCAGGATTCTTGCCATTGATGGTCCTGTTGAGGACATCATGTTCTTTAAACCGGTCGATAAGCGGCGGCTCCCTCTGCATGTGGCCAAGCTCATTGATACGTCAAATTCGAGAAATCTTGCGGCCGATACCACTCTTTTTACACTTCATCGTCAAATGTATGAGAAGGGAATAACGCCATATATTCCGCAATTACGTAAAAATGAGGAAATTATCGCGACGGGAACTGCGCTGCTGAATAAAAAAGGAAAGTATTTAACATCATTAAATTTGAAGGAAAATGAACTGCTTACGCTGCTGCAGGATAAAGTGCAAGGGAGTTTGTCCTATACAATTCAATTACCGAAGGAGAGTAAGGAAGATCTGTTTTCTGCCGGTGCTGTGACCTTTTATGTCCTGCATTTCAAAAGGAAGGTTCACGTGACCTATTCGCAGGATCAGTTCCATTTCGATGTTGAGCTTGATTTGCCTCTTCGTTTGACGGAGAAATTGTTTGCTTTGGATGTGGAGAGTGAGGGCAAGAAACTGGAAGAAATGATTAATAAGGAGCTAGACAAGCAAATGAAGGAGCTCATCGCCAAATTCCAGAAGTATCAAATCGACCCGATCGGACTCGGTTTATTCGCGCGTGCTTATCAATATGACGCATGGAAAAAGGTAGATGATCGTTGGGGAGAGGCTTTCTCCAAGGCAGAGGTAAATGTGCATGTGAAGACAAAGATTCAGGATATGGGTGAAATTAAATAAGAGGAATAGGGCCATCCTGCCTTGGCAGAATGACCCTGATGCCCTCTAAGCTATCTTACCGTCGGAAGGCTAACCTCGATGGTAGTTCCTTCATTTTCTTTACTGAATACGCTTACGGTTCCGTTGTGGTTCTCGATGATCTTCTTGCTGACCATGAAGCCCAGGCCGGTTCCTTTTTCCTTTGTTGTATAGAAGGGGTGACCTAGTCTCGCCAGAATCTGCTCCGGGATTCCGCAGCCGTGATCGATGAAACGCAGAAGCAATCTGTTTTCGTTCATCGGTTTGACTTGAATGTTAAGGATTCCGCCAAACGGCATAGCCTCTATCGCATTTTTAATGAAATTGATGCATACTTGTTTCAATTGGTTCTGATCGCACAGAATGGGGGAGAGATCAGGCTCACATTCCGTTATAATCTCGACATTGTTCAAAATAGCCTGGGATTCAAGCAGCGTAGTTACTTGAGCCAGAAGATTTCGAATATCTTTGCGATCGGAATGGACCATTTGGGGTTTAGCCAAAACCAATAGCTCGCTGAGAATCGATTCAATGCGCTCGATCTCGGAAGACATAATTTCGAAATACAGCTTTTTCTCGGAAACTCCTGATTTCATGAGCTGAATGAAGCCTTTAATCGCCGTAATCGGATTACGGATCTCGTGCGCAATACCCGCAGCCAATTGACCTGCGACTGACAGCTTCTCCGAATTAATCAACAATTGCTCTGCCTGCTTCTTCTCCGTAATATCGTGACAAGTGCCGGCTATGCCAATAATTTGGCCTGTTGTGTCATGAATAGGAGATAGCGTGGTGCTCACGTCTACCAGGGTTCCATCTTTGCGCAGTCTGATCGTTTCGAAGCCGATCACGGAATGTCCGGATAGAACCCGGTCGTGAAGCTCCTTCGTTTGATCGGCTAGATTTGCCGGTATGATAGGCAACGAGTGGTTGATGATTTCTTCAGACTTCCATTGAAAAAGCTTCTCGAAAGCGGCGTTGGCTTCCAGTACCTTTTCGTCACGGTCAATAACCCATATCGCATCCCCGTTGTTTTTGATGAAGGACTCAAGTCTGTCTTTGGTCGCGCATAGCTCATCTTCGGCTTGTTTACGCTTTGTAATGTCTCGGCCGACAGCTACGATTTTGGCGACATCGCCGTTCTCATCGCGAATCATTTTGACAGTTGTCTCGAACCAGACATAGTGACCTTTTTTATGACGCACACGGCAAATAAACATATCGTCATCCGAATTCGCAAGAAGACAACGCTGATCCATAGCAAGCAAATCGTCCGGATGCCATAGATCAACCATTTTGTTCCCCACGAGTTCTTCGATTTCATAGCCAAGCAGATTGCGAGCGACTGGTGAAATATGGCGTGTTACGCCGTCCGGCGATGAAATGGCAATGATATCCAAGGCATGATCTGAAATCATACGGTATAGCTCATGGATTTGCTCCAAATGTTTCATCATGTTGAGACGGTATTGGAGGTCCTTTTCTTGCAGAAGACGTTCTTTCTCGCGCAGTTCGATTTCGGTATACTTTTGATCGGTTATATCAATAACTTGAGATATGAAAAATGGGGAGTCACTTTCTTTATCCTTGACAAGGGAAACAGCCAGAATGGACCATACGATATGCCCGTCTTTATGATAATATCTTTTTTCCATTTGGTAGGAGTCCCGTTTACCCGAGAGCAGTTCCGCCATTAATTGCAGATCAAGCTCTAAATCCTCCGGATGAGTGATCTCTTGAAAGGTAATCGTGTATAGTTCTGATTCCGAATATCCTAAGATAGAGCAGATGGCTGGATTAGCTTTGAGAACGCGCCCATTAGGTGCAACCAGAACCATGCCAATCGGAGCATACTTAAAAGCTTGTGTAAATAAAGATTCATTTATCAGTCTCTGGTCTATGGACATTGCCAAAACTACCTCCGGTACAGGGCTTAACTCAAGATTCCAATTGAAACGTTTCTACCAGGAGCAGGTCTATTCCTGCCTATTTCAATTAATATTTTAGGTGGAAAGATCTATGTAGAGGCAATAATCCTGAAAAACTGACAGTTCTTTACATCGCTTCTACCAAATTATACAATTATCGCAAACTTATTTATGTACGGAGCTGTCTGAAATGATAAATAATCCGAAAAAGAAATTTCGCTTAAGTCCGCCTCAGGTTCTGGCTCTTGGATTTATCCTGATGATCTTGGCCGGGGCTGTCCTGCTGTCATTACCGGTTTCGTTATCGGGGGAAGGCAAAATGATGTGGACCGACGCCCTGTTTATGGCGACCTCCGCCACCTGTGTAACCGGGCTGTCTGTGATTAATACAGGGGCGCATTTATCAGCCTTTGGGGAAGTTGTACTTATTCTGCTTGTTCAAATCGGCGGTCTTGGCTTTATGACCATGTCCACGCTTATTGCGCTAGTTCTGCGCAGGCGTATCTCTTTCCAAGAGCGTCTTATTCTGCAGGAAGCGATGAACCATGAGTCCACGGAAGGAATCGTTAGGCTTGTTCGCAAAGTGCTCATCTACGCACTCTACATTGAGCTGGCAGGCGCGGTGCTGTTTGCAATCCGTTGGTCGTTTGAACTGCCGATAAGTCAGGCCGTGTACTTTGGCATCTTCCACAGCATCTCGATTTTCAACAATGCCGGGTTCGATCTGTTCGGCAGCTTGCCTGACAGGCCAGGATCTCTGATGCATTATGTCGAGGATCCTTTCGTAAACATTGTTTCTATGATTCTAGTCATTCTCGGCGGGATCGGGTTTATCGTGATCTCTGATTTGCTGACATATCCCAAGAATAAAAAGCTTACTCTGCACAGCAAGGTTGTGCTCAGCGCATCCGCGGCACTAATTTTCATTGGCGCACTAGTCATTCTTGTGTTCGAGTTCACTAACACGCATACCCTGCAGCCTCTCTCCGCCATGGGCAAGCTGCTCAGCTCGCTGCTGCAGTCGGTGTCGTCCCGCTCAGCGGGCATTAATACAATCGATATTCCTTCGATGCGGCAGGCGACGCAGTTTTTCATCATTATTATGATGTTTATCGGAGCGTCGCCCGGTTCCTCCGGCGGAGGCATCAAGGTGACGACTTTCGTCATTCTCGTCGGCGCGGTGATCGCGATGATGAGGGGCAATGAGGAGATTGTGCTGTTTCGCCGGCGTATTTCAAAAGACCGTATTTATAAGGCGATTACATTTACGCTGCTCTCCTTCTCTTTAATTGTCGTTTCAACCATCGTACTCACGATAACAGAGAGCTTTCCGTTCCTTGGCGTATTGTTTGAGGTCACATCGGCTTATGCCACCGCGGGGATGTCGTTAGGATTAACGTCGCAGTTGACGGAATTCGGCAAAGTGTTTCTAGTCATTCTGATGTTCGTTGGACGGCTTGGCCCTGTCACGCTCGCCTACATATTGATTCCACTTCCGGAGAAAGAGCATTTCCGCTACCCGGAGGGTAAAATTACAATTGGATAAGCCTGTACATACAGAACCTCGGAGGCATTACGAGGGGGAAGAGGTTGTCCAAAGCCGCTGTTGGGACAACCTCTTTTTGTGCATCATGAATCCAAAATTTCTACTATCGGGCGAAAGATGATAAAATAACGTTATCGCAAGCAGGGTACTCGGGAGAATGGGAGAATCGTTGAGCACGCAAGTGCAATATGAAACATCAGGGGGAAAGCACATGGAATTTTCTTGGAAGCGAAATCTGGTTACGTTATGGATCGGTGTTTTTTTCTGCGGGATGGCCTATACCATTTCCATTCCGTTCTTGCCGATTTTCCTGCACACGGAGCTCGGGATTGATAAAGGGCTCGAAGCATGGTCAGGCATTACATTTGGCATCACCTTTTTAGCCAGCGCTTTAATTGCACCCTACTGGGGATCGCTTGCCGACAAATATGGTCGCAAACCGATGCTCATCCGTTCGGGGTTCAGTTTAAGCGTTCTTTATTTTGCGACCTTTTTCGTTCACGATCCTTATCTTTTCTTAGTTGTTCGAATTTTGCAGGGGCTGCTAGCCGGCTTCGTTCCTGCCTCGATTGCGCTGGTCGCCACGAATACGCCGGAGAAAGAAGTCGGGTATGCCCTTGGCGTCATGTCGACGGCAGGCGCAGCCGGAAGCGTGATCGGCCCGCTGGTCGGCGGCTTTGTCAGCCATTGGGTAGGGAACAGGGAGTCCTTCCTCGTTTCCGGCTGTGTCGTCTTGGTTGCGGCTTTCATCGGGCTGTTCGGCGCCAAGGAAAAAAACTTCAATCGCTCGGCTGTGAGGTCCGGCGTCCTGGATGATTTGAAGTCGGCTGTGCATAATAGATCTTTTATGGCTATCCTCGGCGTCACCATGTTGGTAGCGACCTCCGTCATGATCGTTGAGCCGCTGCTAACCATCTATGTTTTACAAATGGGAGGCAGCCAAAGCTCCGCGTCCCTAAGCTCGGGCATCATTTTCTCGGCAGTCGGCGTAGCGACAGTCATCGCCGCGCCGCGATGGGGCAAGCTTGGGCAGAAATTCAGCTACTCCAAAACGCTGTTCATCGGACTGTTGGGCGGCGGTATCGGGAATCTGCTGCAGCTGGGCACCCATCATTTGCTGGCATTCGGTATTTTGAGGTTCAGCTATGGGCTATTCTTTGCGGCAGTTTATCCGGCGCTGAACGCATTAATTGTGAAGTTCACTGATCCCAGCTTTCGGGGCAGGGCATTTAGCTTGAATCAATCCGCTACGCAATTAGGAACGATGAGCGGGCCGATCATCGGCGGTTTCTTGGGCGGCTGGCTCGGAATTCCACTCGTTTTTGCCATAAATGGTCTGGCGCTCATTGGTGTCGCGTTTTTCTACAAATATCGGGGGCCTAAGCAGGCACTCGTGGAATCAAGTGTGACCTAGCTGCTAGCTATAGTTGCAGGAAAGGGGTAAGCGGAGCTTGCCCCTTTTTTTCGTGCGGAGACGTTCCGTCTCAATGCCTCACGGGCATTTAGAGGAACTGCAGGGCACTGTTTTGCCGAAAACAGCCATTTGTGCGATGGGAAGGGAACAGGGTCCGTTATTTCTCCAGATGGACAGGCATTTGGGGGATTGGGGCGAAATAAGCCCCTGTAGTTCCCCTTCAACCGCCGAATTTAGCTTTTCGGCAAAATAAGGGAACGAGGTTTCCCAAAATGGGGCGGGGTTCTAGGCGCGCACTCCCATACACTGGCCTGACACTTACGTCTCGCGTATGTACAATTCCAACACAATGGCTCCAAAACATACGTCTGGCACACGCTCAATACCAACACATTTTCGCTAAAACATATGCCCGGTACATGCACAAAACCAACACACTGGTAAAACAAGTACATCCCGCGTACGCACACTCCCAATCCACCTCACCTCAACACACATCCCGCGCACGAGTTAGAAAGTGACTGAATCTCTAGTCCAACGCAACGATACGAAAGTAGACGATTAAGGCGCAATTTGTTGAAAACGCTTGCATTTAAGCGCTTTCAAGAGGTTTTTAGAAAAAAACAAAGATTTTTGTGAATTTTAACACATTTTCAGCAGGATTCCGTCCTTTTTTGTCGTATTTACTAAAATACCATAAAATTAATCCTAACAAATCAATAGGGGATTGGGAGAGAACCGTATGCATGTTCGTTCATTTCAGCTTGGTGATACGTCTTTGGTGACATCACTTTTACAGGATGTTTTGTCGGAAACCTGCTATGAGGAAACGATGGAAGCATTTGCTCGTCAACTTTCTTGGGATACGGAGCTTGTGCTAGTTGCACAGGAAGAATCAGAAATCGTGGGCATGATTATTGGCACCATCGATAACAACAACGGCTATTACTATCGAATTGCAGTTGCCACAGAGTATCAGCGTAAAGGTATCGGTAAAGCTTTGATCGAAGCAATGAAAATGAGGTTCCTCCAACGGAAAGTGAACAAAATTATGGTAACGGTCGACGTCCATAATGAAGTTGTACTCCCTGTTTATGAGTCAGCAGGTTACAGTACATCAGATTTTTCCCGTGCAGCACATCGGTTAAGCATTGTGAAAAAAGTCAGCGTGTAGTCACGGTTTACACGAAGTGGAATTGAATAGCTATGAATTGAGGAAAGCATATCGGTGCCGCCATTGCAATTGGGGGTCAGATATGCTTTTCTATATAATAGGGGAACTTATCGGCAGCTATCAATAGAGGAGCTTTGAGACATGGATAATTTCGCGCCTTATGTGATAAAAAGCTTCAAACATGACGGACATTTACACCGGATGTGGCTCACGAATTGGCGGGTGCCGCCGCACATCCTTCATCTCGATCATCTCCAGCAAGAGATGATGGTGTTTATTAATAGCCAGACGAAGATTCAGGAGGCTGACGGCAAGGAATGGGTCAGCCGTATTCCGGGCGTCTCATTTTTTATTCCCAAGCAATGGTTTAACATTGTTGCCCTTATTGAAGATACAGGCGTGAGATATTATTGCAACGTGGCTTCGCCCATGTATATCACTCAGCAAGTGTTGACTTATATCGACTACGACCTTGATGTGATTCGAATGCCGGATCGTTCCGTGCATATCGTCGATCAAGATGAATATGAACGTCATAAACTGAATTATCACTATTCGACGCTTGTCGAAACGAAGGTGCAGGATGGGCTTGCCGCTGTATTAGAGTTGGTGAACACGGACAAGCCACCTTTTCAAGATGATTTGGTGATGCATTATTACGAGCAGTGGGAAAAGTATAGGAACGGAGGAGCCTAGATGAGCTTCTTTGTAGGCAGAAATCAATCGAATCAAGCTGCTTCACAGCCCAGGTCCGTCAATCAGGCAGAGGCAAGAAGCCTAACCCATGAGTTGTGGGACTGGACGAAATCCATTCTCGTAGCTCTTCTTGTCGTTATTCTTGTGCATCAGTTTGGATTTAATTTGTCCACGGTTCGCGGTCACTCGATGGATCCTACCCTTCAAGAAGGTGAATGGCTGTTTGTGAACAAAGCCATTACGTATTTTAAGGCGCCTCAGCGCGGAGAGATTGTCATTCTCAAGGAGACGGAGGAGTATGCCTTTACCCATCACCCTTTTTTGGTGAAAAGGGTTGTGGCCGTCGGAGGCGACGAAGTGAAGGGCCGAGACGGCGTTCTGTATGTAAACGGCGAGAAGGTCGACGAGCCGTATACCGATTCGCCCATCGAGGACGGCGATTTCGGCCCGATGCGCATCTCGGAAGGGCGTGTCTTCGTGATGGGCGATAACCGCCACGCAGCGGCAAGTGCCGACAGTCGCAGGTTCGGGGAAGTTCCGGCCAGCCTGATTCAAGGCCGGGCCGAGTATGTGCTGTGGCCATTTTCGATGGCCGTGAAGCTTTAACAGAACGAAGAGAGGTGAGGTGAGGGTGTTTTGGCGGTTTCCATGGAGATAACCACACAGGATGATATCAGCAAATTACAACAAGAGATCGTGGAAGCCGCGCCGTCCCTCGGTATTGATAAGATCGGCTTCACGTCAGCGGATCCGTTCACGGAATTGAAAGACATCCTTCTCCGCCACCGCGAGAAGGGGTTTGAATCCGGCTTCGAAGAGCCGGATATCGAGAAGCGGGTGCATCCCGAGCTGAGCTTCGACGCACCGCGATCGATCATCTCCATCGCGGTGGCATACCCGTCGAAGCTGGCGAATCCGCCACGATCCGAGCCGGGCGCGTATCGGGGAATCATTTCGCGCTCCTCCTGGGGGAGCGATTACCATGATGTGCTTCGCGACCGGCTCGCGAAGCTGGAAGCTTTTATCGCGGAGCGCGTGCCTGACGCGCGATTGCAAAGCATGGTCGACACCGGCGTGCTGGTGGACCGCGCTGTCGCGGAGCGGGCCGGCATCGGCTGGTCCGGCAAAAATGCAGCCGTTATTACCCCCGAATGGGGCTCGTGGGTCTATTTGGGCGAAATCATCACGAACATCCCGTTCAGGCCCGATACGCCGATGATGGATCAATGCGGGGACTGTACGATATGCATCGACGCCTGTCCTACAGGGGCGCTCGTCGGCCCGGGACAGCTAAATTCGTCCCGCTGTATCTCTTTTATCACCCAGACGAAGGGATATGTTGATGACGAATTTAAGCTCAAAATCGGCAACCGGCTCTACGGCTGTGACACCTGCCAGATCGTCTGCCCGAAGAACAAGGGGATGAACTGGACGCATCACCCGGAATTCGAGCCTGACCCCGAGAAGGTCAAGCCGCTTCTGATCCCCTTGCTCACGATGACGAACAAGGACTTCAAAGAGCAATACGGACGCATCGCGGCGTCCTGGAGGGGCAAAAAGCCCATCCAGCGCAATGCGATCATTGCGCTGGGGAATTTCAAGGACAGCACCGCGGTGCCGGTTCTAAGCGAGCTGCTGCGGACCGATCCGCGGCCAGAGATCAGGGCAACGGTTGCATGGGCACTGGGGCGGATAGGCGGCGAAGACGCTGCGGCTGCGCTCAGCAAAGCCCAAGGAACGGAACAGGAGCCGGCTGTGCAGCAGGATATTGAGAAGGCTGTAGCAGCCATTATTCATCAAGAAAGCTCGAACATAGGGGAGAAGGAATCGACATGACACAATTCCATCAGGATGCTTCGAATGTCCTGTTTTATAAGGAGATCACTTCGCCCATCGGTCCTTTAGTTCTTGTCGCGACATCCAAGGGACTGTGCCGCGTCGCTTTCGGTACTATGGCTCAGAATCAGGAGGGGCTGCAGGAATGGGCGGCACGCTGGTTCGGCAAGCAGACGCAGCTGCAAGAGCATGCTTCCAGTCTGGCGCCAGTTGTGGAGCAGCTGGAGGAGTATTTTAGAGGCGAACGGTTGAGCTTTGATGGGGAACTGGATTTGAAGGGAACGGAGTTTCAGAAAAAAGTATGGACTGCACTGCTTTCCGTTCCTTACGGAGAGACTGCTTCTTATAAACATATTGCCGAAGCGATTCAGTCCCCGAAAGCCGTAAGAGCGGTTGGCGGCGCAAATAACAAGAATCCGGTTCCGGTGATTATTCCATGCCATCGTATCATTGGCGCAAGCGGCGATCTTATTGGTTACGCCGGAGGCCTGGATATGAAAATATCCTTGCTTAATTTAGAACGTTTAAAGCGATTAGATCTCCCTAATACGGATCCAAACAATAACTAACAGTGGAGTGAATCCTATGAAATACGTACATTTGGATTCCGTTGAGTCGGGTCAATATTTGGGGCGCACGATTTTTGCCAGCAATGGTTCTATTTTGCTTTCAGAAGGCGTCCAGTTAACGGTATTCATGATCAATACGCTCAAACGGATTGGTGTTACGATGATCTACATCAAAGACCCGAACATGGAGGATGTGGAGATTCCCGAAATCGTTTCAAATGAAACGAAACGTATCGTCATGCAGCGAATGGGGCAAACCTTCGCTGCGATCCAGTCCGGCAAGGAATTTGACACTCGCGCTATGAGCATTTCGATCAATACTTTGCTTGATGAGGTTATGAAAAATCGTGATGTGCTCGTCCAACTGACGGACATTCGGACGAAGGATAATGAGATGTATGTCCATGCGACGAACGTCTGCATGATGGCGGTGCTCATAGGAATTAATATGGGGTTCAATGCGACGCAGTTGAAAGAGCTTGCCGTGGGTGCTCTTTTGCATGATGTGGGGAAGGTTGAGCTTACCTACGACGATGAATCGTCTGACAGAAAAAGGCACCATACATGGCGCGGATTCGAGCTTTTGAAGACCAAACGTGAATTCAGTTTGCTCATCGCTCATGTCGCTTTTCAACATCATGAGGCACTAGATGGCATGGGCATTCCGAGAGGCTTGACCAGTGACGAAATTCATATCTATGCCAAAATTACAGCGGTTGCGAATATGTACGATAATTTGCTTTTCGATACTTCCGTAGGGCGCCGTATGCTGCCGTATGAAGCTTGCGAGCATATGATGGCGTTGGCGGGAACGAAGCTGGATCGGGAGGTCTTAATACATTTTCTGAAAACCATCTCCATCTACCCGACAGGAGCTTCAGTTCGATTATCGAACCGGCAAACCGGCGTTGTCGTCGGCCAGCATCGCGGACTCCCAAGCCGTCCGATTGTGAGAATCGTGAAGCAGGATCAGGCGGACAGGGAGCTGGATATTAAGGAAATAGATCTGGCTAAACATACAACGGTTTTCATTGAACAAATCCTTTGATTTTATGGCTAAGTCATTTGTAAAGCCATCAGCAGAAATGGTATGATAAGGCAAGCAATCTAACCTATTAACACATGCAGGGGGCAACGTTATGTGGAGTTATCTTATTCCTATTCTCACTTTAATTGTGGGCTTAGTCGGCGGATTCTTTATCGGCGTATTTTATTTGAAAAGACAGCTTGAGGCTATGCAAAACAATCCGGAAATGCTGGCCAAAATGGCCAAGCAAATGGGTTACAACATGAATAAGCAGCAGTTGAACAAAGCGCAGCAAATGATGAAAAACCAAAAGTGGAAATAATATTAGGGAGTCAAATCCCTTCCAAAGGGCTTTGCTGTCTTACCGTACAATCGGCGGGCAGCAGGAGCCCTTCCTATTATGATCAGGTTTAGTAAAATTAGGACATACCAGTACGATTCAGAGGTGGCTAGTCGATGGCAAGCAACAAAGACCGCATCCTGGAGGCTGCAATGGATCTATTTCATGATCAAGGCTATCAAGGAACGGGACTAGAGGACATTTTGTCGAGCAGCGGGGTATGTAAAAGCAATTTTTACTATCATTTTAAAAGCAAAGAAGAACTGGGCGTAAAGGTTATTGAGCGCAAGGTAGACGAAATGCGGCAATCTGTGATGGAGCCGAGTCTGGGCAATACTAAGCTATCGCCGAAGCAGCGCGTATTGGCTTTGTTTGAACGGATGCTAAGCTTCTGCGATGAAAACGAGTGCCGGAAGGGTTGTTTCTTCGGCAATTTGGCGCTAGAGCTTAGCGATAGTTCGGAGGAGCTGCGCAAGCCGCTGAGCCGTTTCTTCACGGAGCTGGAGACTGAGGTTGAGGCTTGCCTGCTGGAAGGCCGGAAGCAAGGGGAGCTGTCGCTGCAGGGGCTGACTCCTGTGGAGCTGGCTGCACCGATCGTTTCACTCCTGCAGGGCGGGATGCTGCTCACGAAAGCGCATAAAGACAGCAGAGCAATGCGGGACGGCATCAAGGTATTGACAGTTTGCATGGGATAGAGGATATGAAAGAGGAGTGTGGAGAAGATGGCATCTGTTGAATACAAAAATACGAGGGTGGCTGAGAATCGCGAATTGATTGAAAAGCATGTGCGGGAAATTTTGCGATTGATCGGAGAAGATGTGGACCGGGAGGGTTTGCTGGACACACCTGCGCGCGTAACGCGCATGTATGAAGAAATTTTTTCGGGCTATGAGGCGAATCCGCGGGATGTTCTCGGCGTAACCTTCGACGAGCAGCACGAAGAGCTGGTCATTATTAAAGATATTATTTATTACAGCCAATGCGAGCATCATATGGCGCCATTTTTCGGTAAAGTGCATGTAGGGTACCTGCCGAGCGGTAAAGTTGCGGGACTTAGCAAATTTGCCCGTCTGGTCGATGTCGTAACTCGCAAATTGCAGGTGCAGGAGAGAATTACGTCTGAAATCGCAGACATTCTCGATGAAGTGTTGAAGCCGCACGGTGTCATGGTCGTTGTTGAAGGAGAACATATGTGCATGTGCTCAAGAGGGGTCAAAAAGTACGGCAGCGAGACGATCACATCGGCGGTGCGCGGTTCTTTCCGGACGGACTCGACGCTGCGTTCCGAATTCTTGTCCTTGATTAATAGGTAAATTAATGTGAAAAGGGGTGTGCATGGAGACAATTGTCTTGTGCAGCATCCCTTTTTTTGTGCGGAATGAAAGTCATGACTTGTTGCCGAACAGACGAATATAGTATTCTTTTATAAATAAATAGTCCCAGGGTGACTAGCGTACATGCTATAGCATAAACTGATAGTAGCATGAAGTGGCTTAGAAGCGGCTTATTGGCCAGATGTACAAATCAGGGAGTTGGCAAGAGCACCAGAGGAGGCAAGCTGATGAACAACATACGAAAATTTCGGCCGGGTGAGGCCGCTTCCTCTAAAGTGAGTGAAGAACGGGATGAATTTGAGCGGGATTACGCAAGGCTGATCCAATCGCCGACCTTTCGCCGGCTGCAGGGCAAATCACAGGTGTTCGGAGCCGGTTCAGGCGACTATTACCGGACACGGCTGACCCATTCGTTAGAGGTTGCCCAAATTGCCAGGGAAGTAGCGAAGCGTCTGGAGAGGACGAACCCTTTTTTACAAAAAAGAGAGCATCCGGGTCTCATTATTGACCCTACCGTTGTCGAGTGTGCGTCTATTGCGCACGACTTTGGCCACCCTCCATTCGGTCACAAAGGGGAAGAGGTGCTGAATCATATTCTTTTGAAGGACCATGGCTTGAAATATGAAGGCAACGCCCAGAACTTCCGCATCCTCATGTTCCTCGAAAAACGGGCGGGCAGTGAAAGCGGCTTGGATCTAACCGCGGCGGTGCTGCTGGGCATCAATAAGTATCCGTTTTTGCTTGAGGAAGAGGGACGGCTCAAAGGGGTATATGCCTCCGAGTGGGAAATCATCCGTGAGCTGCGTAGGGAGTGGAACATGCCGGAGGGCTGCTCTACATTAGAAGCGCAATTGATGGATTTATGCGATGATATCGCGTACTCGACGCATGATATTGAAGATGGCATCCGTGCTGGCAAAATCCAGATGAACGCTACATTTTTTGAGGATCAGCGTTTGATTCGCCATTTGGTCATGGAAATTTTGAATGACCCCAACAAGCACAAATTCGGCTGGGAGCAAGTTGATATCGAGCAAATGGTCAAAAAGGTGCTGACCGATTATTTGGAGCAGTGGCAGCAGATTTTCGCCGAATGCAACCGGGAGGAATCGCGGACGCGCAGGGAGATGAAAGCCCGTTGGGTGAGCTCTTTTGCCAGCCGGCTGGACATCCTGGATGACCCTGAACGTGGCTGGAAAAAGGTTGCGCTCGTGAAAGACGGCGCGGAGGATATGAATCTGCTGCGGACGATGGAAATCTTGAAGAAGCTAGCGTGGGTTACGCTGATTAAGGATTTCCGGGTGCTTCGCCTGCAGAAACGCAGCGAGATCATCGTCGAGCGGCTCTGGGAAAGCTTTATCGATCAAGACAGAGGGATGTGGATCATTCCACCTGACTGGATCGACAGCTACGAGCGCAGGATGGGCAATTGGAGCTGGCCGCGGTTCGTAGCGGACTATATATCCGGCATGACGGATGCGTACGCGGAGAAAGTGTATGCGGAGCTGTTTGCTAGCAAGTCCGGCTCGATTTATGAGATGGACTAGGCAAGCACGTCATATAATAAAAATGAGCAAAGCGGGATGTGCCGCAAAAAAAATATCGACCCCGTAAGGGGTCGATTTTATAGGGAGGAGGGAATACCAGAGTCAATTTGCAGCCACGGCTGCAGTTGCACTTGCAGTAGTAGTTGTAGCTGTACTTGTCAGGCCATTGAGGAAGCTCAACGTCGTACGCACATATTTCTTCGGCTCTGCTCGGTATAGCAGCTCATGCTGCGCTTTTGGGATAATCCAAAGCTTCGACTGTGTATCAGTCTGCACTTTAAATATGTCCTCAACCATTTCATAAGGAGCCTTAGAGTCCTCGGTCCCATGTATGAAATAGATGGGCATGGAGTAGTTGGTCGAAGTTACTTTTTTATAAGGAACTTCATGCAAGCTGACCCCGTTCAGGAGCGGGAAAAATAATCGAACGAGCGGGAGAGACGGGAATTTCGGGACGTTCACAACTTGCTTCATATTGTGATAGAGAGTATCCGGATTCAGCATAAACGTGCTGTCCAGAATCATCCCTGAGATATCGGTGCCATTTTGGAGTGCGGCTTGAAGTGCTGTTCCTGCACCCATGGAGAAGCCCCAGATATAAATAGGACCGCTGGATAAATGCTTAACGTAGTTAACAGCCCCGAGCAGCTCCTGCGATTCTTGAATACCGCCGGTCATAATACGTTCGTTGCCGGGATGGACATAGCCATAGTCAAACATCAATACATTGTAGTTCTGCAAGTGCAGCTCGCGGGCCAGGTTATAAAGCGGAACCCATAGTTCTTCGCGATTGCCTCCATAGCCATGAGAGAAAATGACGGTTTTGTCGGAAGGAGCAGGGATGAACCAACCGTCTAAATTCGAAGTGCCATTCAGGCTTGGAAACGTAACGCTGCTGTAAGGAAGGCCTACGGCTCTCATCGGATCCGAATGAAGCGGATCAATATGCGGCCGCGCAAGCGTCCAAGCAATATAGGCGTGAAAGGCCAACAGCAGAGAAGTACATAGCGTTAGAATTGAGATCAGGATGGTGAGAACCAGCCTTTTTTTGCGTAAAAGCGGACGGGTAACGACTTGATCGAGCGTTGGTTGAAGTGAGCCTGGGGATAGTGATGTTGTAGACATCGCAGTACCCTCCCTCCATAGAAGTTGTTTGTTCGAATAGGCTGCTCTGAGATGTTATAGGGAGAAAGGAGTTAATTATCTAAATTTTCAGATAAGTAATCTATTACTTTAATATTATTCTGAATGCGCTTTCAAGTCAATGCGGATGCGGCAATTGTAAGGCCTTTGTAACGGTTCTGTAACAATAGAAGAAACAGATGTTTGACCTTTACGCATCGTTGGAGTTTGGTTATACTAGATATAACTGGGTTTCATATAGTGAAACTATTTGATGCTTCCGCAGGCAGAATGACAATGAAAGTGGTGTTCGTCATGGAAGATAACAAGCTGACGGTGCGAGCAGTAGAGCGTGCCTTAGATATTATGCTCTGTTTTACCGAATCGACCGAGCTGACATTGACTGAAATTGCAAGTCGAGTGGAATTACATAAAAGTACCGTACATCGCCTCCTGGCTTCTTTAGAGGGTAAGGGTTTTATTATGCGCGATGCAGCCACAGATAAATACAGGCTAGGCTATCGGCTCTGGGAGCTCTCGGCCAATCTCTCCCAAGAGGGTGACCCCGGCATCATCCTGCTGCCGGAGATGGAACGACTGCGCGACCTCCTCGGCGAAACGATCTCGCTGTACGTGCAGGATGGCCTGGAGCGCATCCGCATCCAAGCCGTGCAGAGCAACCACGCCATTCGCCGAGTAGCCCCCGTAGGGGCGCGAATGCCGCTCTACGTCGGCGCCTCGAGCAAGGTGCTCGTCGCCTTCGCGGAGCCTGCTGTGCAGCAGCAGCTTCTAGCCTCGGCCGATTGGCCGGCCGTGTTGGATCAGCAGGCGTTCCTGCAGCAGCTGGCCGACACCAAACGCGCTGGCTTCGCCACGAGCGTGGAAGAACGAGAGCCTGGCGCGGCGGCTGTGTCCGCGCCGATTATAGACCGCGGCGGACGGCTTGTCGCCGCTCTCGCCGTATCGGGTCCAGCGAACAGGCTTACGCTGGAGCTGATGCAAGAGCAAGCGCCGCTTATTATGGAAGCGGCGCGACGCATGGGCACGATGCTGCGTTAGCGCATCGTTCATGCAGTCCCCTATCCCGAACTGGGATAGGGGATTTTTTGCTTCTAGGAAGCCATACTAGAAGAGGGAAAGGGAGTGGCAAGTATGAAGAAGACAGCCTCGATGCTGGCGATCTGGATTAGTCTTGCCAGCAACATCGTGCTAACCGCCATCAAAATCATCGTTGGCCTCTTATCGAGCAGCCAAGTGCTCATCGCCGACGGTATCCATAATGCCGGCGATGTGATTGCGACGGCGACGGCATACAGCGCCATGCGCGTATCTTCGAAGCCGGCCGATCTAGACCATCCCTACGGGCATGGCAAGGCCGAGGTGCTTGGCGCCTTCATCGTCGCGATTATTTTGGGCGCAGCCTCCATCTATATGGGTTATCATGCCATCCATGCGCTTTTTGAGCCTCCAGGCAAAGCGCATCTTATTGCTTTTGCCGCGGCGGTCATCTCTTTAATCTGGAAACAAATTCTTTATGTCTACACGATGCGCATCGGACGCAGACTCAACAGTAAAGGCTTAATCGCAACCGCTTATGATCATTTGGCAGACGTTTATGCGTCTATAGCAGCCTCCGTGGGTATTGGCTTAGCCTTAATCGGAGATCATTTTAGTTATAGCATTTTGGCTTATGGGGACCCTGTAGCAGGAATCATTGTCTCATTCCTAGTGTTGAAGCTTGCATTCGAAATGGGCCGGGAGTCATTCGATGTTCTAATGGAACGAAGTGTTAGTAGTGTGCAGATTGAACAATATGCGGCATTGATCCGTTCTGTACCTGAGATCAAGCGAATTGATCGCTTGCGGGCCCGGGAACACGGGCACTATATACTGGTCGACGCCAGGCTGGGTGTACCCGGCAATCTCACCATCCAAGAAGGACATGACATTATTCGTGGCATTAAGCAAAAAATTCAATCCGCCCATCACGATGTGGACGAGGTGTTAGTGCATTTGAATCCTTGGTATGCAGAGTCATGAAAAAAACACCTCTTCACGAGGCAGCTCCAAAGGAGCAGCTATGTGAGAGGTGTTTCTTTTGTATTCCTTCTTACTTGGCAAAAATGTGATTGCCAATCTTAACCGTTTGCGGCCGTGACCAGATCCACTTGCTTGTCGCTGTTTCTGGATTGAAGTAGTAGAGAGCACCGCCGGTTGGATCCCAACCGCGCACAGCATCCTGTGCAGCCTGGTATGCCGTGCTATCTGGCGTCAACCAGTATTGTCCGTCATCTACTGCCGTGAAAGCTCCGGATTCAAAAACAATCCCTTCGATTGTATTCGGAAAATTGCTTGACTTCAGACGATTCATAACGACCGCGCCAACCGCTACTTGTCCTGTATAGGATTCACCGCGGGCCTCGCTGTAGATCACTTTCGCCAGCATATCAAGATCTTCTTGATTAACCGAATACTTACGTAAGCTTTGCCATGTGTTCGCACCAACAATGCCATCAATCGTTAAGCCATAATTATATTGAAAATTACGCACAGCTGCAGCGGTAACTGGACCGTACACGCCATCTATCGGCTGCTGGTAATAGCCTAACACTTTTAGTCGGAACTGAGCATCCCAGACATCTCCGTTTTGACTGCCTGCCTGCAAATTAGCTGATGCGGCAGAAGTTGGTTGGCTCCATTCGCTTACTGAAACACCTAGACCAATCGAAGCGATCAGCATGACTAGGACGAGCCTTTTAAATGAGTTCATCTTCATCTCCCCTTTCGCTGTTATCCATTATAGGTGGGGAGAAAGGCAGGCTCAACACGCAGTTATTACCAATGTAAGTCTTGTTTCCAAGAAATTGTAAATCATTTGTGCGGCTAATTCCGAATATTTTCTCGTGGCCCGGACACTCAACTGCTTGGGGCCCTAGAGATACAGCAGTCTCAATAATTGCAAAAAAACCGGGAATGCCATACGGCAATCCCGGTTTTTTTTGGTAGATAAGAAAGTGTGAGTTTTATACTTTTGCTTCGCATCTACCTTGACAAACGCGCTCGTCCTAACAGGACGAGCGCGTTTGTCCTTGGTTGTATATAAGGTTTTAGTTGGATGATTAATTAGTTTTTCTCAGCCAAGATTTGGCGAAGAACGGTTTGCAGAATACCGCCATTACGGTAGTAGTCTACATCAACTAAGCTGTCCAGACGAACAAGTGCGTTGAAATCGAAAGTTGTACCATCTTCACGAGTTGCTGTCACTTTAACCGTCGAACCTGGTTGAACATCGTTGCTCAAACCTGTGATATCGAATGTTTCGCGACCTGTGATACCTAGTGTTTTCCAGCTTGTTCCCTCAAGGAATTGAAGCGGAAGAACGCCCATACCCACAAGGTTACTGCGGTGAATACGCTCGAAGCTTTCAGCGATAACGGCTTTAACGCCAAGCAGGAATGTACCTTTTGCCGCCCAGTCACGGGAGCTTCCAGTTCCGTACTCTTTACCAGCGATAACGACAAGGTTTTGACCTTCAGCTTGGTATTTCATGGATGCATCGTAGATGGACTCTACTTCGCCAGTTGGCAGGTAAGTGGTTACGCCGCCTTCTGTTCCTGGTGCCACTTGGTTACGAATACGGATGTTCGCGAACGTTCCGCGCATCATCACTTCGTGGTTACCACGACGGGAACCGTAGGAGTTGAAGTCTTCTCTTTTTACACCATGGTTGATCAGGTATTGACCTCCAGGGCTGTCAACTTTGATGTTACCTGCAGGGGAGATGTGATCCGTTGTAACGGAATCGCCGAGCAGTGCCAAAGTTTTCGCGCTGCGGATATCCGCGATATCATCCAGAACCGTACCCAGGTCTGTGAAGAACGGAGGCTCTTGAATGTAAGTGGAGTTCGTATCGAACTCGTACAGATCGCCTTCCGGAATCGCGATTTCGTTGAAACGCTCATTCGCACGGAATACGTTGTTGTATTTGTCACGGAACATGTCCGGGCTCATTGCTACGCCAAGAGCTTCTTGAATCTCTTGGTTTGTAGGCCAGATGTCTTTGAGGTAGACAGGTTGATTGCTTTGGTCGTAACCGATTGGATCGTTAGCCAAATCAATGTTTACTGTACCTGCAAGCGCATAGGCAACAACAAGTGGAGGTGATCCAAGGTAGTTAGCTTTCACTTGAGCGTGAACGCGGCCTTCAAAGTTACGGTTACCGGAGATAACGGCAGCTACCGTCATATCGTTGTCAGCAACGGCTTTGCTTACTTCTTCCGGAAGCGGACCGGAGTTACCGATACATGTTGCACAGCCGTAACCTGCAACGTGGAATCCTAGTGCTTCTAGGGACTCAAGCAAGCCAGCTTTCTTGAGGTACTCAGTAACTACCAGGGAACCTGGCGTCAAGGAGCTCTTCACGAATGCCGGTTTTCTCAAACCGAGAGCGACGGCTTTCTTAGCTACAAGACCTGCACCTAGCATAACGCTTGGGTTGGATGTGTTCGTACAGGAAGTGATCGCTGCGATTACAACGGAACCTGTTCCCATTTTAACCGTCTCGCCATTAGGGTAGACCACATCAACTTCTTCGTTGATTTTCTCTTCAGTTAGACCGTATCCACCTTTGTCGATTGGCGTACGGATGATGGAGTTGAAGGACTCTTTCATGTTCGTAAGCTCAACGCGGTCTTGAGGACGTTTAGGACCAGCCAAGCTCGGTACTACGGTTCCAAGGTCAAGTTCGATCACATCTGTGAATACTGGATCTGGTGTGGAGTCAGTACGGAACATGCCTTGTGCTTTGTAGTAAGCTTCTACGAGTGCGATTTGCTCTTCTTCACGGCCAGTTGCTCTCAGGTAGTTCAATGTTTCGCTATCTACCGGGAAGAAACCGATTGTTGCGCCATACTCAGGAGCCATGTTCGCTACAGTTGCGCGGTCAGCCAAGGAGATGTTGCTCAGACCAGGACCGAAGAACTCAACGAATTTACCAACAACGCCTTTTTTACGCAAAATTTGTGTAACAGTCAAAGCCAAGTCAGTCGCAGTAGCGCCTTCTGCTAAGTGGCCTGTCAATTTGAAACCGACAACGTCCGGAGCTACGAAGTAAAGCGGTTGTCCAAGCATACCGGCTTCAGCTTCAATACCGCCGACGCCCCAACCTACAACGCCAAGACCATTGATCATTGTTGTATGGGAGTCTGTACCAACGAGGGAATCCGGATAGACAACCGTTTCGCCATCGATTGTTCTTGTAGCTGCAACAGAAGCAAGGTACTCCAAGTTAACTTGGTGAACGATACCTGTTGAAGGCGGAACCGCACGGAAGTTGTCGAATGCTGTTTGTGCCCAACGAAGGAAACGGTAACGCTCTTCGTTTCTTTCGAATTCTAAGTTAATGTTCATGTCAAGCGCATCCGGGGATCCGAAAGCGTCAACCATGACAGAGTGGTCGATAACAAGGTCTACAGGAACAAGAGGGTTGATCCGTTTTGGATCTCCACCTTCACGAGCCATAGTCGCACGCATTGCCGCAAGGTCAACGACGACAGGTACACCCGTGAAATCCTGAAGAACGATACGAGCAGGAATGAAAGGAATTTCTTTGTTGTCGTCACGGCCTTCAGCCCAGCCGGCGATTTGTTTAACGTGTTCGCTTGTAATAGCGCGGCCGTCGAATTGACGGATAGCGGCTTCAAGCAAAACTCGAATGGAAACAGGAAGGTTGCTAACAGTACCGTGACCTTGGTTCTCAAAGTCAGGAAGACTGTAGTATTGGAACGATTGTGTTCCGACAGTTAACTGCTTACGCACAGAAAAAGTGTCCTTGTTGGACATAGGTTATTCCTCCTTTAATATCTTCATCCATTGGTTTCATCTAATGAAACTCAATTTCATTAATCCCCTACTTCAAGTATAGCGTTTCGCTGTGTGTGAGTAAAGATTTATTTCAATCATTTTTACCGTACAAATGTCATATATTGAATCAATTCAAAGCAAATCGGGCTCGTCCTAAGATGATTGTTATTTTGCCGCAAAAACGTTCTTTCCATAAATAAAGTTTCAAATACAACAAGAGATTGCGCACCTAACTTTCCTAGCAAAAAACTTTTTAGGAGGGTATCCCGATGTCCTGGAAAACAGCGCTCTATAATTACGTCCACGCCAAAAATCAGTCAGAGCTTGAAGGCTCTGCAGCACATTTGGAAGCTTATGTTTCAGACAGCGCTTATGTACACAAACAGGATGTCAGAGTACGCAGGCTCCTGGAAAGCTTTCGCGACCGCGACGCCAAGCTGCTGCGTGGGGAAACGAAGCTGCGCCTCGCCGGCGTCAGAGAATCGGCACAAGGGATTATTGCAGATGTCGCATTGCACCGATTTTTACACTACAGGATCGGTTCAGCCACTCATGTGGAGGAGCGCATTGAGCCCGAGCGAGTCCTCATTGATAGCAACGCGAACCGTTGGCTGGTGAGAAGCTCAGAGTCCCTTCATGGGGAAAAATCGTCTCCGAACAAGCAGCGGGGCGTCTTTTTCACTGAGCAAGAAGCGTTTGCGGAGGGTGTGCGGAGAGCGCCATCCCTTCCTTATATCAACTATAGTATACTCAACAGCGCAGCTCAGGAATTCGTTCCTCGCAAAATCATTTATAACCGTCCCAAAGCCGTCCAATATGCGGAAACGTGGTGGCAGACGCCGAATCCAAAATACGAGGAGTTCGAAGTGGATTGCACCAATTATGTCTCGCAATGCCTCTTTGCAGGCGGGGCTCCAATGGACTATACTGGGAAAAGGGATTTGGGTTGGTGGTACGCTGGCAGAAGAGGCAATCAAGAGCTGTGGAGCTTCAGCTGGGCAGTCGCCAATAGTTTGCAAACCTTCTTTACGCACAGCCGTAAAGGGTTACACGGCCATGCCGTTCAAGATCCGAGAGAGCTTCAGCCGGGCGACACCATCAGCTATGACTGGGACGGCGATGGCCGCTACCAGCACAATGTTATTGTGACGGGCAAAGATGCCAACGGCATGCCACTCGTCAATGCACACACGTATAATAGCCGCAATCGCTATTGGGCTTATAAAGATTCGCCTGCTTGGACGGAACGGACCAAATACGTTTTCGTTCGGGTTGCTGATGAAATGGGATAGGTACTTTGAAAGGAATAGAACGACTAGACGGAGGTACGTAATGAGCGGCAAAATAAGAGTTGGTCTAATTTACGGAGGGAAATCAGGAGAGCATGACGTGTCCTTGCAAACGGCAATGGCAGTTATGAAAGCCGTAGACTTCACCAAATATGAAGTTGTACCGTTTTACATCTCCAAAAAAGGAGAATGGAAAAGCGGTGCGCCTCTCTTGGCTCCCGTTGCATCGAAAGAGGTATTGACGTTCAGCAGCGGTGACTCCGCGAATGCACCTGTTAGTAATGCATTAGCACCTATTTTCGGAGCTGTTCAAACTAAAGGCGACGTAACGATCGCTTCTGCCGCAGCGGCTGGAACGAAGGAAGGCATCGACGTCATTTTCCCGCTTTTGCATGGTACGTTTGGCGAGGACGGGACGATTCAAGGCTTGTTGGAAATGGCGAATATCCCTTACGTAGGAGCAGGCGTGCTTGCTTCCGCGGTCGGCATGGATAAAGTTATGATGAAGAAAGTTTTTGCACAAGAGGGGCTTCCACAATGTATTTTCCGTCACTTCACCCGGACAGAATGGGAAAAGAATCGCGCCTATCACCTTGTTGAGCTCGAAACGGCCATTGGCTACCCGTGTTTCGTGAAGCCGGCTAATCTAGGCTCCAGCGTTGGCATTTCCAAAGCAAGGAACCAAGAGGAGTTAATACAAGCGGTTAGTTTCGCCTTCCAATATGACCGCAAAGTCATTATTGAAGAAAATATCGATGCCCGTGAGATTGAAGTTGCGGTACTCGGGAATGATGAACCTCAAGCGTCAGTTGTGGGTGAAATTGTTTCGTCGAACGAGTTCTACGACTACAAAGCCAAATATATCGACGGCAAATCCGCGATGGTGATCCCGGCTGACATTCCGGCCGAAACCGCTGAGCAGGTCAGACAACTGGCGCTCCAAGCTTTCTTGGCTGTAGATGGCAGCGGCTTATCCCGCGTAGACTTTTTCCTAGGTAAGGCCGATCAAAAGATTTATATCAACGAAATTAACACGATGCCGGGCTTCACGCCTTACAGCATGTACCCACTGCTGTGGCAGGAATCCGGTAAGCCGTATGGCGAGCTGTTGGACGATCTCATTCGTCTGGCGATAGAGCGGCACTCAGCTAAGCAAAGTATCCAATATTCTTTTGATGTGGAGTAGATGCTAATGGGATTCCAAACGGAGTTTAATTCGGTCTGTAAGTTTAAGTCCTCGCAGGAGCTCTTCGAGCTTCTAGAGTATGGCCGCGGCAAAATGGTCAAAAGCGGCTTCCGCGTCTTCCCGACAGGGCAGAAGGTTATTGCCTACACCCCTGACAATGAAGCGATCGCCATCGTCAAAATCGTCGCTTCCATCGCGGAAATCAATTTCCAAGGTGAAGAAGTGACGCAGGTGGAGATGGAGCTGGTGCGCCGATTGACGGAGGAAGAGGCACAGGTTCAGACGAAACTTGCTTATGAGATGTTTTTTGGCGAGCAAGTTTAATAGGTAGTTAACACGAAGGCATCGTCCGTTGAGGACGGTGTCTTTTTGGGTTTTAAGGAGGGCTTCTGGGCTATTTAGGGTGTAGCCTTTGCTGCTTCGTTGTATTTTGTGCAACATAAAAGTGGTGTGTGCCTCGCAATCGTAGTCTACGTTGTACAAAGTGCAATCATTTTAGCGGCGTTGGGCCGAAAACAGCGGTTTTCGGCTCAAAATGTTGTACAAAGTACAACATAGGGGAGACTGAGGCCAAATTGCAGCCATAATGTTATACGAAGTACAACGTAGGAGATCTCAATAGTGCAGCCAAGGACTGATAAAGCTCTTTGCTTGGGATGTTTTTCACAGAAGCCCACCCAAGCCCCTAAGCCCAGCATACCTATCGCATAGCACAGAAAGTGACCTAACGGAGTATCCTCCGCTAGCTTTTCTTCTGCGAAGGTACTATAAGAAGTTAGTACTTATTTTCCGGAACCTTCACAGCTACAATGAACTTTGTAGACTTCTCAGCGAAGGGATGAATCCGATGAAATTTACCGCCTATTGGCTTTTTAATATCGTGCTCGGGATACCGACACCGTTCGTGATGATTTATTTGATTTTCGGCTTCTATGGTTTCATGGCCCCCTCAACGACCCATGAAAAATACATGGCTGCCGGAGCTTTGCTCGTGTACCTGATTGTCTGGCTATTCGGCAATCTGCTGATCCTGCGAAAAGAAGACCGAGCCACTAGACTCGGCATGCTGGCTCTGAGCCCTCTGCCCATAGCCATAACTGCATATTGCAGTTTTAAAATCATAGCGGCACTTTCGTCCTAGCAGCTCTCTGATAGGCGCACTCTGTTAAGGAGGGAACGAAGAAAAAGATGAATGTACCATAGGTCTTACGGGTAACCTAATCCTGGATTTTTACCTTAACATCTTGGAGGTTACAACTGCATGATTATTCGCCTTGGGTATGTGGCGATGTCGACGGTCGTCAAAAATGCCTCACCGTCCAAAACAATGACGGCCACGAGCTTCAGCAAGCTGCTGGACCGGGAGGCTGCTATCCGGAAGCTGGAACGCCTGGGTGCGGAAAATTTGCATAATACGTTGAGATTGCTGCGGCATAACCGGGCTCACGATATTATGGTGTTCCGCTTCTCTTCCAGATTCATTCCCCTCATCGGGCATGAGATGTTAGGAGACTGGGATCCCATCCCGGTGCTTTCAGCTGAATTCGAAGAGCTTGGCACCTATGCCAAGCAGGCAGGCATGCGCGTAAGCTTTCATCCGGATCATTTCACCGTTCTGAGTACGCCCAAGGCGGATGTTCTGCAGAAATCCGTGCTGGATCTGGAGCGGCATAATGCGATGCTGAATGCGATGGGGCTTAGTGGCGAGGAAGCCAAATGCAACATCCATGTAGGCGGTTCCTATGGGGATAAGAAGAAAGCGGCAAAGCGATTTATTCAGAATTTTGCCGCGCTGCGCCCGGAGATTCAAAGGCGGATTACCCTAGAGAATGACGATAAAACATTCAACGCACAGGAGACGCTCGACATCGCTGAAGCGGTTGGGGTTCCTATGGTTTTGGATGTTCATCATCATGCGGTGAATAACGAGGGCGAGGATGCTTCGGAGCTGTGGCCGCGCATCCAGCAAACGTGGCAAAGACCGGATTCAGAGCAGCAGGTGCAACAACCCGAAGAGAGGCTTCCACCCAAAATTCACGTTTCAAGTCCCAAAAGCGAAACAGAACCGAGAAGCCACGCCGACTACGTGGAGGTAGGCCCCCTTCTTACCTTTCTTCGCGCCATAGCGCCAATTACTCCTAGGCTTGATATTATGATTGAAGCCAAAATGAAGGATGAGGCGTTATTTCGCTTGATGGAGGATTTTAAGCTCCAAGAGGGCGTGACCATACTCGATCAAGCCTCGATCCAGCTGTAGCGATTCAGATTTATTTCTTGAATTGTTTGGCAAAATGGGGTACTTTGGAGAATGGGTATGAATGACGCATAATCCAATGTTGAGAGGGGTTTTTAACGGCCATGAGTCAACTGTTAGAAGGAAAAAATATACTTGTCATGGGTGTTGCCAATGATCGCAGCATCGCATGGGCTATTGCACAATCTTTAGCGGCACAAGGAGCAAATTTGGTGTTTACGTTTGAAAATGAGCGTGTTGAGGAGCGCGTGCGCAAGCTTGCTGATACGATTCCCGGCTCAACGCTTATGCCTTGTAACGTAACGGTAGATGCTGAAATCGACACGTTAGCTGAGACGCTAAAAGAGAAGTTCGGTGTCGTCCATGGCCTTGTACATAGTATTGCTTTTGCAAGAACGGAAGAATTGGACGGGTTGTTCGTCGACACATCGCGTGATGGCTTTGCCTTAGCGCATGACATCAGCGCTTACTCGCTCGTTGCGGTTTCCAAGCGCATTTACCCGCTAATGACAGAAGGCGGAAGCATTATGACAATGACATACCTTGGCGCTGAGCGTGCAATGAAAAACTACAACGTCATGGGCGTTGCCAAAGCTGCATTGGAAGCTTCCGTGCGCTATTTGGCGGCTGACCTCGGCCAATTTGGCATTCGCGTAAACGGAATTTCCGCTGGCCCAATCCGTACCTTGGCTGCCAAAGGCATCAAGGATTTCAACTCGATTCTTCGTCAAGTAGAAGAAAAGGCTCCGCTGCGCAAAACAACCGAAACAGCTGAAGTAGGCGACACAGCGATGTTCTTAATGAGCAACCTGTCCCGAGGCATCACTGGTGAAGTTATTTATGTTGACGGCGGCTATCACATCGTAGGAATTTAAGTGACTATCATGTCTTTATAGCAACATAAATCCGTATTGCCCAATCGGCAGTGCGGATTTTTTTATTGTAAATATTTGAAAATCTCTGATTCTTTTTAAGAAAATGTATAAATGTACGAATATTTTGGGATGAAACGCACTAGTATTTAAAACGTATAATTTACTATACTTAACTTACTTCTAGATCTAAATAAAAAAGAAAGAGTTGATATAAGTGGTAAATGGTGGGGCGGAGCCGTTCGTCGTCGGCAGTAAAAGTTTTACGGCAGTGGCTATTAATACGGCAGCCAAGGCTGGACAATGGATCAAGACCAAAATGGGGGATATCAACCGCATTGATACAAAATTTTCCCCGCAGGATCTAGTGACCGAAGTGGATAAAGGCTCGGAAAAACTTATCCGCAACTTGATCATGACACATTTCCCCGATCATTCCATTCTCGGTGAAGAAGGGGTAGAGCCGGGGCCGGAAGCATCGGCCAAAGCGCTTCAAGCCATGAGCGAAGAAGAATACCTCTGGATCGTGGATCCTATTGATGGAACAACCAATTTTGTTCATGGGTTCCCTTTCTTCTCAGTTTCGATTGCCCTCGCGCACAAAGGCGAGATTATTGTCGGGGTTGTTTACGACCCATCTCGTGATGAGCTGTTCGTTGCGGAGAAGGGGAAAGGCGCTTACATGCACGGCAAAAAGACAGTCGTATCACTGGATGGACAGCTGTCGGGAAGTCTGGTTGCCACGGGTCTTCCAGCAGACCGCAACGGAGCATTGCCGATTAACCTGAAAGGAATTCATGCGCTATCTCCCAAAGTGCGCAACCTAAGGATCGCAGGCTCAGCTGCGCTTCACTTGGCTTATGTGGCTGCAGGTCGACTTAGCGGTTTCTGGGAAATAGGTTTGAATGCTTGGGATATTGCAGCAGGGGCTTTGTTGATTCAAGAGTCAGGCGGTAAAGTAACCGACACGGAAGGCAGAGAATACAATTTGGCGGTTCGCAATGTGCTGGCCACTAACGGCCAAATCCATGATGAACTGAGACAGGAACTGGTCAAGGCGGAAGCAACCGGATTTTAGCTGAGACTTAATGAAGAACAAACCTGAGACATTAGTCTGAGGTTTTTTTCTTAATGCTGATCGCGTGGATCGAAAAGAAAGACGATCTGTCAGAAGGACGCACTTGGCAGATTCTAATCTTACTATCTGGTACATTTGGTCGTAATACACTATAATATGAAGTATATATATCATTTAAACGTTTCAACTAACGATCAGGAAATGGATGGAGAGTTAATATGACGACGAACACACAATCTCAATCGGTTACCGGACCTGACATTATTACCTTTGGAGAAACGATGGCGCTTCTTATGCCTTCAAACGGGAAAGGGCTGGAGTACTCGTCAGAGCTTCACAGCTTGTTTGGCGGCGCGGAAAGCAACGTAGCTATCGGTATTTCCCGGCTCGGAGGGAAGGTAGGCTGGTTTGGGCGTTTAGGCAAGGACCCTATGGGTCGTCTAATTTTCAAAAAAATTCGCGGTGAAGGCGTCGATGTTTCCCGTGCTGAATTAACGGCTGAAGCTCCGACAGGGCTTATGATGCGCGAAGTGGTCATGGGCAAAACCTCCGTGTACTATTACCGCAAGAACTCAGCGGCTAGCCGGATGAGCGCAAAGCATTTGGACGAGGATTATATCGCTGGGGCAAAAATTCTGCATATTACCGGCATCACGCCGGCTTTGAGCGAGTCTTGCAAAGAAGCTGCGTTTGAAGCCGTTCGCATGGCCCGCAAGCATGGCGTCAAAGTCAGTTTCGATCCTAATCTGCGGTTGAAACTTTGGAGTATAGAGGAAGCGCGTCCTGTGCTGCTTGAGCTTGCCAAGCTGTCTGACATTTTCTTGCCAGGCTTAGATGAGTTGAAGCTGCTCTACCAGACGGAAGACTGGGAAGTGATTGTTAGCAAGCTGCGTGAGTTGTCCGCTGTCTCCATCGTCAAAGGTGGGGAGAACGAAACCTACGTCGTAACGCAGGATTCGATTACCGCAGTTCCTTATTTCAAAGCGGAGCATGTGGTGGACACGGTTGGCGCAGGCGATGGCTTTTGTGCGGGATTTTTGGTAGGCTTGTCCAAAGAGTACGACTATGCGGAAGCGGTGCGTATCGGTAATCTGGTGGGCTCCCTGATCGTGCAAACCGAAGGAGATTGGGAAGGTGCGCCAACTTGGGAACAAGTAGACGCAATTCTTAATGATGTTAAACATATAGAACGCTAAATGCATGCTTATATAAGAAGGAGAAGATTCCGTTGAAAAAATTGAAACTGGTTCAGCAAATATCAAATGAAGGCGTCGTTGCCGTACTGCGTGGCGAAACGCCGGAAGAAGTCGTTGAAATGGCGGACCAAGCCATTGCAGGAGGCATTAAAGTCATCGAAGTCACGATGACCGTGCCGTTCGCTCTGCGCGCCATCGAGGAGTTGGCGAAGCGCTACTCGAGCACTACGCAGGACGCGTCCAAGTACGCGATTATCGGGGTGGGCACAGCCCTAGACCCGGAGACAGCGCGTGCCGCGATCCTGAGCGGGGCCGAGTTCGTCGTCGGCCCATCGCTTAACCCGAACACGGTTGCGCTCTGCAACCGTTACCGTGTACCTGTCATGCCGGGCTGCATGACGATTCAAGAGATTCAGACGGCGCTGGAGCTTGGCGTCGATATCGTGAAGCTCTTCCCGGGCAATCTCTATTCGCCGGCGATGATTAAGGCCATTAAAGGTCCGCTGCCGCAGGCGAACATTATGCCAACCGGCGGAGTTTCGCTGAGCAATCTCGGCGAATGGATTGGGGCTGGCGCGGTTGCCGTCGGCATCGGTTCCGATTTGACCAGCGAAGCGGTCAAAACCGGCAATTACAGCCTTGTCGCGAAGAGGGCTGCGCAATATATCGAGGCCTATCAAGCGGCTAAGAAGTAAAACGATGGAACATAGCGGGGCGAGGCTGCTTTTGCAGGTAGATGATCTTCAGGCATCGATTGCCTTTTATACGAAACAGCTGGGCTGGGAGCTGCTCGAAAGAGCAGCCTCCGGTCCTGTTGCGCTGCTGCGAATCATTATAGACTATGACGTTGTGTTGATACAGCGCAATCCGTCTACTCAGCTTGTGCCGAAAGAGCTGGAGGCGCACCTGTCTCGTTGGCTGCAGCCCAAGTACTCCTCACCTAAAGCAGGTGATCTTATTTACGTTGGCGTATCCTCGGTTAACGCTGTGGAGCAAAACTTGCAAGCCAAGGACTGCAAAGGGCTGCGAAAAGAAGAGAACCCTGGTCATCTTCATAAGCTTTTTGTTCCTGACATCGATGGATATACGTTTGTGTACTGGGAGGAGTTAACCGCAACCAATGCTGAGATTATAGAAATGTATGCGGCAGGGGCTGACGAATTAGAAAGTGCAATAGCCGGGTTGACGGAGAATCAGCTGAGCTTAGCGCAAGTTCCAGGCAAATGGTCGATTCGTGAGCAGGTTCTGCACTTGATCGACTTGGAATTGGTCACGATTCATAAAGTGAAGTTCGCATTGGCAGAGCCCGGCCGTGCCTATCAAGGCAATGGTTTTTCACAGGATGATTGGAGCGTAGGGCTGGATTACCACAATCGGCCGATTCATGCAGAAGTACAGCTCTTCCGGGCTTTGCGCCAACATATCCTTGGACTGTGCGGGCATTTGCCGGATGCACTCGAAAGGACCGTTATCACGAAGGACCGTGAAGAGTCCGTAGCGAAATTGTTGAAAATGATGGCAGGCCACGCAAAGCATCATATCCGAGCCGTACAGCTCATTCGGGAGCAGCGTGGTTGTTGATAGCTGCCAGACCCAACCAAGAAACCGCAATGAGAAATCAACACCCATACTCAAGGTGTAAAAGAACGCAAGAAAACCCCGGTCAAAAAGACCTGGGGTTTTTATTGATTTTAGGCTCATTAATTGATAAAATAAAGAATGATTCAAATAAATGGGATAAATAAACATTATTATCCTAATTTAATTATAGCATCAAAACAACCCCCATGTCAAATCGTAATAAAATGGTAAGAAAAGAGGCGTTGCAATGAGTCTGACAGATCAAGCTTGGGCAACAGAAGAGCAAAGAGTGCAGGAAGTAACAGCGAAGATGTCCGTCAAAATGACAGAGTTGGAAGAGCAGGTTGGCTTGGTTCAATCTGACGTTGTGGAGATTCGCAAACACTACTGGGACGAAGTCACGATGGATATGAGTACGGCGGAAGATGCGGTGGAATCCATTGCGAGCATGAGGCAGCAAACTGAAGTGCTGTCAGAGCGGGAACGAACGCATCGGCAAGCAGCCAAAGCTTTGGGCAAGCTGAGAAGGCTCGTCGATTCTCCTTATTTTGGCCGTATTGATTTCATCGAACGCGGTGAGCGGACAGAAGAGGCTGTCTACTTGGGCATTGCATCTTTTCTGGATGAGGAAGAAGGTCAGTATCTTGTCTACGACTGGAGAGCTCCCATTTCCAGCTTGTACTACGATTTTGCGCCGGGAGAAGTAGCATTTGCTACACCGAATGGCACCGTGGAAGGGCAAATGGTTCTGAAGCGTCAATATGTGATTCGTGACCGTCATATTCACTTCATGTTTGACACCGGTGTGACCATCGGTGATGAATTGCTGAAGCAGGTGCTCAGTCGTAGTTCAGATGCTCAAATGAAGACGATCGTAGCGACCATCCAAAAAGAGCAAAACCGAATCATTCGCAACGATAGCGCCCATATGCTAATTGTGCAGGGTGCCGCTGGCAGCGGTAAAACGTCTGCCGCTCTTCAAAGAGTCGCGTACCTCCTGTATAAACATCGGGATAAGCTGAGCTCCGATCAGATGGTTCTGTTTTCGCCAAATCCGCTTTTTAATCATTATGTGTCCACGGTGCTGCCTGAGTTAGGTGAAGAAAATATGCAGCAGACGACCTACCAAGCTTATCTGGAGCATCGTTTGGGCGAGATGTTTGAGGTGGAGGATTCTTTCGCGCAACTGGAATATATCTTGACGAGTGGCAGCACTTCTAGCGTGTCCGAAGGAACGCCTGTAACTGAAGAGGCTTATAAGGCACGTCTGAGCGGAATTTACTATAAGTCTTCAACTGCTTTTCTTACCGTTATCGAGGCTTATATAAAGCATATGGAACGTACAGGGATGTTATTTAACCCCATTAAATTCCGGGAAAAAGAAGTGCTTAGCGCGGCGCAATTGGCGGAACGCTTTTATAGCTATGATACTTCCATACGGCTGCCGAATCGCCTGGTCCTGATGAAAGAGTGGATGCTGGAGCAGCTTGAACGCTTTGCGGAGCTTGAAATAGAAGAAGCCTGGGTCGACGAGGAGATTGAACTCCTCAGCAGCGAAGACTATCATCGTACGTATTTACGGCTGCTTAAAATGGAAGGTGGCTTAGGAGCTTCTTTTGACGATTTTGATCAAGAAAGGCTGCTCCTTGCTCGGCTTGTTATGAAGGAACACTTAAAACCTGTTCGAATTGCGGTGAAGCAGTTTAAGTTTGTGGATCTGACTGGTCTTTATGGGCAATTGTTTCGCGATGAGCAAGAAGCGGGAGCGGGAGGGCTGATAACGGAGAAGCCATCCTATTGGTCTGAAATCTGCTGGCGGACGGAGGAGCAGCTGGCGCAAGCCAAACTGCCGTACGAGGACGCCACGCCGTTCCTTTATTTGATGGAAGCAGTCTGCGGCTTCCAGACGAACGGCGCCGTGCGCCACGTCATTATCGACGAGGCGCAGGACTATTCTCCGTTTCAGTTGGCTTATCTGAAACGGCTGTTCCCGCGCTGCCGCATGACAGCGCTCGGAGATCTGGGCCAGGCGATATATTCGCACGCTTCCGCGTACAGCGAAATTGATCCGATCGCCGCTCTGTATGGGCCGGAACAAACGGAAGTCATCCGTTTGTTCCGCAGTTACCGCTCCACGCGCGAGATCGTGGAGTTCACCCGCGGCATCGTGCCCGGCGGTGATGCCATAGAGCCCTTCACCCGCGCCGGCGCTTTGCCGCGGGTGGTTAAAGCCAGCGATCGCGGATCGCTGCATAGCCACTTGGCAGCCGAAGTGAAGCGGCTGCTGGGCGAAGGCTATGCCTCCATCGCGATCATTACCAAAACCGCGAGCGAAAGCGAGCTCGCGCATCAAGCCCTTACGCCCCTGCTGGAGGTACCGCTGGGGCGCATTACCAAACATAGCCCGACCTTTGAGTCGGGCGTGCTCGTCATCCCTTCGTATCTTGCGAAGGGGGTGGAATTCGATGCCGTACTCATTTATGATGGTTCCCATCATCAGTACGGCCATGAGAATGAGCGCAAGCTGTTTTACACCGCTTGCACCCGGGCCATGCACGAATTGTGCATCTTCGCGCTTGGGGACCCATGTCACTTCATCACAAGTCAGCCGCAGGATACTTATGTGCTTACGGACAGTGCTAAGGATGCATTTAATTAGGACGGGAGGCACTATCGCCATATCCCCAAGAGTCAGGAGATTATCGTTGAAGTGTCCTAAAGCTCCCTAAAGCAAGCTCCCTAAGTGAAAGGGATAGTGCCGATAGCCACCGCGAACTCAAAGAACCCGGTACCGCGTATCCTAGGATGCGCGGTAAACCGGGTTACTTTGAGTTGGTCCCTCTTTTGACGTTGGAGGGGGTGGTGCGCTATTTGTTGTGTTCCGCGTCGTACTCACTGGCGAATTCGGCCAGTGACTTCACCTTACCATGTGGATGTCTAGCTTGTTTGCGGCTTTTCCATGCAGCTTCTTCGCGGCGTTTCGATTGGCTCATAGCACAAAACCTCCTATGGTATGCGGATGGGTGTTGCACTAATAAAGTGTGATTTGCGCGCCTCTTTTATGCAAGGTATCGATGGTTTTTCTGGTATTATGCCACAGAAAAAGCTCCACAAGACCATATAGGTCCTGTGGAGCTTTCGTTTATCTATTCCGTAGCAACGGATTGGTCAGCTTGCATGTTGACCGGGGAGATACGGATGAAGTTAGCTTCAAGATTGCTTAGCAGACCGTCAATTTTGGCTGCTGCATCCGATTGGCCGGAGTTAGCAAGCTCTGTGCGGTAAGCTGTGAGCAATTCTGTAAGATCTTTCTTGCTTTGTACACCGACTGGCTCAAGTTTAACTTTAGCGCCTTTGGCGATACGACGTTCGATTGCTGCTTGATCTAGACCCATTTCCGGTACAAGACGTTGGTAGATAACGCCACCTGTCATACCTGCACAAATCCATGGACCCGGATCGCCCATCACAACAGCACGGCCGTTTGTCATGTACTCGAATGCGAAACCTTTGAGGTTCGCACGAGCTGCCAATCCGCCAAGCTCATCTTGAAGAGGCGTAGTGATTTCGCCTCCGAATACAACGTCTGCACCGGAGAAACGGATACAAGCACGTGTATCTGCGCTGCCTTGAATCAAGAACAAGCCTTTTTGTGCGCCGTAACCGAATGATTTACCAACGCTACCATTGATGAAGGTGTTGTTTTTGCCAAGTGACTTCACGATGGCCACTTTACCGCCGAACGCCATTTTACCAAGACCATCCTCAGCACCACCTTGAACAGTAATGTCAACGCCGCGGGCATTGAAAGCACCTAAGCCGTTACCTGGAACAGATCCGTCAACGAGGTTCAGAGCGATAGCTGGCAATTCATCGTAGCTGCCGTCGAAACGGTCTCTTACGCGATGGCTGGAGTAACGAGTTCCGAGAATACGGGACTCTGCATCCACTTTGGACCAGTTACGAACGATTGGAGCATCAAATGCCAAGGATTCAGGGAAGAATTCGAGACCTTCTGCACCAGCCGCAATACGGATATCAGAGGATACTGCTGCTTCTTCCATTGCTCTTTCAGCATCAGAAACGAACTGAAGCGGAGCCGGACGAAGAATGTCAGACAGATCAATGCGATCCAAGTGGCTGATTTGCTCAAGCAGGTCAGAACGGCCTACAAGATCCTGCAAGCTAGTAAATCCAAGGGAAGCAACAACTTCACGCACTTCTTCGCCAATACCGCCGAACAAACGAACCAAGCTGTCTACAGCTACGTCAAATTGTCGAGGAACGAAACGGCGAAGACCTTTCTCTTCAGCTTCTTCCATGGAATCGATTTGTGTTGCGATACCTACGTGGCAAGTGTCTAAGTGACAGCCGCGACATGTTGTACAACCGATCGATTGCATTGCGATACTACCGAAGCCTGCGCGGTTTGCACCGAGCATAACCATTTTAACAACGTCAGCTCCTGATTTCAGACCGCCATCGGACCACAGCTCAACGCGGTGACGAAGACCAGCTTCAATCAAAGCAACGTGAGCAAGCTTAGTACCGATTTCAGTAGGAAGACCTACGTGAGTCAAGGAGTGAATACGAGCCGCACCTGTACCGCCGTCAAAACCGGAAAGGGTAATAACGTCAGCGCCTGCTTTGGCTACACCAACCGCAATTGTACCGATACCAGGAACAACTGGGATTTTTACGATAATTTTCGCTTTACGACCGCTAGCTTCTTTCAACTCGGAAATGATTTGGGCCAAATCCTCGATCGAATAAATATCATGGTTATTCGATGGGGAGATCAGGTCGGAGCCGATTGTTGCGTTACGAGCTGCTGCGATTTTGGCAGTAACTTTGGAGCCTGGCAAGTGACCGCCTTCACCCGGTTTAGCACCTTGACCGATTTTGATCTCAAGGAACGCTACCGCGTTAGCCAGTTCTACGTTAACACCGAAACGTCCGGATGCGACTTGCGCACCGCGCGTTTTTTTGTAACGGCCGAGCATATCTTTAATCTCTCCGCCCTCACCATTCATGGTAACCATGTTCAGGCGTTCGCCGGCTTCAGCGTAGGCACGGAAAGCTGTTTCGTTCTGTGAACCGAAGGACATGGAGGAAATCAGCATAGGCAAGGAATGATCGCCAATGGAGATATCAACCTTCGATGGATCCAACGGTTTGCGTCCTTCGCCCAGTGCTTTCTCAACATTGAATCCAGCAATGTGACGAATGGAAATCGGGTTCTTCTTCTCTTCTTCACGCAGTTTGTCGCGGTAGTCGCCATAAGAAGCAGCTCCTGAAGCGGCATCGCCTAATGCTTTCCACATGCGTTGGAAGAAACGGAAGTTTTTCGCAGCCTTCGCCTTCGGATTAGTGAAATCGTTATAACGAGCTTCAGCTTCAACTTCAAGTTGAGCGAAACCAGTTCCGGCTTTTTCACTGCCAAGGTAGTTCACGATATCAAGCACCTCAGCTACTTCCGGATGGAAGCCGATGGAGGAGAAGAAACGTGTATAACCGCGAAGCTCATGCGTACCGATTGTGGAGATAACTTTCTCCAGACCTTTGGTTAGAGCTGCATACACTTTGCGTGCTGCTGCCGCGCTGCCTTCTTTATCAGAAGCTGTGGAGAACAACAGGTAAGGCGAGATGACGTCAGCACCAAGACCACAAGCAACAGCGATATCATGCAGATTGCGAATAGCAGCAGAACGAAGGACTAATGTAACGTGACGGCGCAGGTTATCGCCGAAAGTAAGCTTTTCTGCACGAAGCGCGATATCGATTTTGGAAACGGCTAAGTGAGGCTCAAGCCACAGACGATCGTTTTGGTGAGCGCCCGCATCGTCGAGAACGATGAGTGCAGCACCAGCACGAGCAGCGGCTATAGCATCAGCAGCCAAAGCATCCAAACCGGCGCTCAGCGATGTTCCTCTTGCGAAAGTCGCGGAAAGCACGGCTACAGCATTGTCACCTTGTGCACGGAACAAAGCAACTAATTGCTCAAAGGAAGGTTGGGACAGATGCTCTTCACTGTCTACGCCATTCGTACCTTCAAGAACAAGCGGAGCCAGAAGCTCAAGACGCAGGTTTCCATCAACCTGTGAGTAAACTGGAGTGCGCGCACCTGCAATAACACGAGTCGAGAAATGCTCCATTTCACGGTCACGGTCAATCGCCGGGTTAGTAACTACCGCAACGCTCTCTTTAATGAAATCCGGCACGTTTTGACGTTCCCAGGCAATTGCTGCATGAGGTGAATCGTGACCCAAGGAGCGAATTGGTTCTGCGCCTGTCTCAGACATCGTCTCGATGTGCGAGATGCCGTCGCGATCCCAACCAAACGCACTGTACAATTGATCAGTTGCTACAACATTTTCGTTAAGCTCAGCTTGTGTGTCTGTTTTCACAGGATTCAGATATTTGCGAAGTCCGCTAATATTCAGACGTTTGCTTGCGCGCTCGTACACAAGAGTTTGTACTTCATGGTAAGGAATAACTTGAACGTGTTCTCCTGGTGTCAGCACAACGCCGACTTTCTCGCCTGGTGCGATAGGTTTCGGATCGGCAACCATTTCGCCTACCGTAATAACACCTTGTTCTGAAGAGAAGTAAAGGGAAGAATCGCTCTCAACCATCCAAACCGGACGAAGACCAAGCGCATCAACGCTGAAAATACATTCGTTACCGTAACGAGAAACGATACCTGCAGGACCTTGTGCAAAGTGACCCCAAACTTGGCGGTAGTATACATATAGATCTTGAAGTTCCGGACGGAATTGCTTCATTTCATTAATAATAGGAGGGAAAACCATTTCCATGGCTTCAAATAGGGACAATCCAAAACGGTGAATGAACGTTTCAATCGTTCTGTTCATGTCTTGGGAGTCAGATCCGCCGCTAACAAGCGGTACGCCGACCATGTCTGCTTCGATACGAAGTTTCTTAACTGTATTGATTTCACCATTGTGCCCAAGCAGGGAGAACGGTTGAACGCGGAAAAAGCTGGATAGTGTGTTGGTGGAATAACGGTTGTGACCGATAGTAACTTGGGAAGCGAAAAGCGGATCGCGTGTATCGTTGAAATACTTAGGCAGAATGCTTGCCGCACCCAATACCTTATAAGCAGAAGTTACATTACTTAGAGTTGCAACGTGAACGTTGTAACGGTCTTCAATAGCAATATGCAGTTCAAAAAGGTGATCAGCCACTTGGCCTTCCGTTTTGTTGCTGATTGCAGCGATTTGCCAGAAAGTCGGCTCATCGTTTAATCCGTTAGGACCAAGAACATTGCTATCGACTTGGTTTTCTTGCTCGAGAATGATGGATACGTCGTGGGCAGCAAATAGCTCACGGATGCCATTCTGAATCTCGGTAACGGTCAGGTCAAGTTTGCGTGGAACAAAGATGTGTCCAACAGAAAAACGGTTGTCATAGGCAAGCTTGCCATCCAGGCCAGCATCCGTTAGTTTCTTTTCCCAAAGAGCACGTGGAATGTCAGTTAAAATACCGCAACCGTCGCCTTCGCCGTTAATAAATCCTGAGCGATGTTCCATTTTTACAAGGGCATCAATCGTTTTTTGGATGTTTTCACGGGTAGGATGACCGTTCTTTTCAATAATACAAATAATACCGCAGCTGTCGTGTTCGGTTCCTAGTAGATCTTGAAAACGGCCTTCATTACGCATAATTTCATTCATTGCTCAGGTCAGTCGCCTGACCGTCACCTCCCATACATATTTAAACTCCTCTTCCTACTTACGCTTCTTGCATTTTGGCTTAATGAGCCCGCAACTCTTAGCATTTTCAATGGATGACCGGAAAGTGGTCAAAAACGAAATATGCGAGATTCTGAATAAAAATGCAATTTAACTGAATAGCATGCCAATTTCGAGGAAATGGCTCCCTTGAATTCAGTCAAGAATCGACCCGTTATAAAGTAAGGCGTCGCATACAAAAAACGAACGTGAATTTGTAAATCATGCCCTAACTTTCTAGGAAAATACTGCGAAAACAAGACTTTTCGTGAAAAGGGTAAAAGTAATCTTAGAATAGCATGAAAAACTTCATCCGACAATAGTTGCAGAGCGAAAACACAAATGTAAGCGTTACCTTTTTTGTATACTGGTGAATAAAACCAATTTATTCATAGCTTGGAGTCCTCTTAAAATACGAACGAACTATGATCCTGATAGGATCATAGTTCGCTTCTGGGACATGTTGGGCGTGCAAGGGACCAAGAAATACCTGCTGTGGAAGGGGGCTGACAGGCTCCATTTTCGGGTCAGACCCCATTAATTGTGTGTATTTTCTAATAAGTTTGGCTTCGTGAAACAGACGCGGATTGGTGCTGAGTTATTGCTTGAGTTTCGCAGGTACAAACCTGTATTTTGACATGGAGCAGGTCCACTTGTTGAGAAATTATCTAGTTTTCATTGTTTTGAATGCATTGTCGACCGCGTCCAGCGTTAGAGCGATATCCTCTTCGGTATGGGCGATGGTCATGAACCATGCTTCATATTTGGAAGGGGCGAGGTTGATGCCTTGCTCCAGCATGAGGCGGAAGAAGTCCGCGAAGCGTTCGCCATCCGTATCCTGCGCTTCGTCATAGTTGGTGACGGGATGATCGCAGAAGTGGGTAGAGAAGGCCCCGCCTATACGGTTCAGCGTCAAGGCGATGCCGTGTCTCGCGGCGGATTCCGCGATCCCATCCGCAAGCGTCGCGCCAAGCTGCTCGAGCTTGGCGTAAACGCCTGCCTGCTGGAGCACCTCCAGGCAGGCGATGCCGGCCGAGATGGAGGCGGGGTTCCCCGCCATCGTGCCGGCCTGGTACGCAGGTCCGAGCGGCGCGACCTGCTCCATCACGGCCTTGCGGCCCCCATAGCCCCCGATCGGCAGTCCGCCGCCGATCACTTTGCCTAGGGCCGTCAGGTCTGGCTCGACGGCGGCGAAGCGCGCCGCCGCCTCGGCTGTGCCGCCCTCCACGAGAGGGAGGCCGGGGTACGTCTGTGCCGCTCCGTAATGGAAGCGGAACGCTGTGATGACCTCGTCGTAGATGACGAGGGCTCCGTATTTGCGAGCAGCTGCGCAGAGCTGCTCGAGGTAGCCGGCATGAGGCATGACCATGCCGAAGTTGCCGACGATGGGCTCGATCATCACGGCGGCAATGTCTTCGCCCCAGCGCGCAAGGGCGGCTTCGAGTGCCGGAATGTCGTTGAACGGCACGGTGATGACCTCTTGCGCGATGCTCGCAGGCACGCCGGCGCTGTCCGGCGTGCCGAGCGTGGACGGCCCGGAGCCGGCCGCCACGAGCACGAGATCGGAGTGGCCGTGGTAGCAGCCGGCGAACTTAATGATTTTGGTTCGCCCGGTGTAGGCGCGCGCCACGCGGATCGTCGTCATCACGGCCTCGGTGCCGGAGTTGACGAAGCGCACTTTGTCCAGCGAAGGAATCGCGGACTTGAGCATTTTGGCGAACTCGATCTCGAGTTCGGTCGGGGTGCCGTACAGCGTGCCGTTCTGTGCGGCGCGGCAAATCGCTTCGGTCACGTGCGGGTGCGCATGACCGGTAATGATTGGGCCGTAGGCGGCGAGGTAGTCAATGAAGCGATTCCCGTCTACATCCCAGAAGTGTGCGCCCTGCGCACGCTTCATGAAGACGGGAGCGCCGCCGCCGACGGCCTTGAATGAGCGGGAAGGGGAGTTGACCCCGCCGACGATGTGCTGCAGTGCTTCCTGATATAACTGCTCGGAGTTTTTGCGTTCCATAAGAAAAAATCATTCCTTTAATGTAGTTTTTTGTTGTGTTTTTCTTGTTTTGTTCTGTCTTTCTCCTGTGTAACGGACTGAGTTGCCATTACCAACGGATCGAGCGGATACGTTAATTAATTTTATGTAGTTAATTATCTCACAAAAAGCCTCTACTTGAGGGGCTTAAAGCCCTGCACCAAGTAGAGGCATGTTAATCTTCGGTCACTTACTTTGCCGTTGTTTTCACGGATGACTTCGGTGTAGGGGATGGCGATGGCTTCGTTGGACCGGTGTCCGCCTCCGCCTTGCCGGCAAATAAATCCTTCACATATTGCTGCAGCTTATCTTTGTTCGCTGTTATTACCGCAGCGCCGCGGACATTTTTCTCGACGAGGAGATCGGTCGGCGGAAGCTGGGAGGAGACGATGCCGTCGGCTTTGGCTTCATAGCCCAAAGTAGCGAGCTTCAGCATATCCGTTACACTTAGATTCGTATCAATGTAAGGATCCATTGCATTCAAAATTTTTGGCAGTTTAATGAGAGATGACGTGGTTTGCATTTTTTGGGCTACTGCCGTTAGGAACTTCCGCTGGCGTTCCGTACGCGAGAAGTCTGATAAGGCATCGTGCCGGAAGCGCACATACTGAAGTGCTGTTTTGCCATCGAGATGCTGGAGCCCTTTTTTCAGATTAATATCATATACGTGGTCATCTTCTGAATCGGTGTACTTCATATCCTTTTCGACGTCGATATCAATCCCGCCTACAGCATCGATAAGGGCAATAAAACCTTTGAAATCTGTATAAACATAGTACTGGACGGGGATGCCAAGCAAGTCGCTTACGGTTTTCATGGCCAAATTCGGTCCGCCTGTCGTAATCGCCGTGTTGATGCGGTCTTCGCCTTCGCCTGGAATTTTCACATATGTATCACGAAGGATGGAGAAAAGGTGCGCTTTCTTGGTCACAGGATCAATCGATGCGAGCATAATACTGTCGGACCGGGGCAGCTCATTCTTCACCATACCGCGGGAATCTCCACCTAGAAGTAAAATATTAACTCGCTGCTTGCCCTCCCATTTGGGTGGCGTATATTTGTCTCCTTTGTCTTTGACCGTCTGAGCGATAAGGGGCGTGCTGCCCTTCGGAGCATCCGAATTATTGGATATGTTTTGCGCGAATTGATAAAAGGAATAGGAATAATAACCAGCTGCCACCATAAGGAGTAAGCCGATCAGGAGCAAGGTTCGTTTAATAATTCTCAAGGTTCTGCGCTCCTTTCTTTGGTAGAGATAATCTGTACTTTTTTTTCTTACAGAATTCATGTATCATGAGTTGGGTGCATCTGTTTTACATTTTAGCTTTATGATCCATATTATAGATGCTACGAAACTTCGATAGCAAGTTACGGCGAATTTTGCCGTTATATGTAGCCGAGTCTACAGGGACAGGGGGAAGTTCATGTTAGCCATAGATGTAGAAATGCTTCGCAAAGAATTTCAAGTTCAGCAGAGCCGCGGCGGCTTAAAAGGCGCCTTCCAAGATTTATTTCATAGAGAATACAAACACATTACAGCTGTCAAAGACATTAGCTTTCAAATTCCTAAGGGCGAAATTTGCGGATATATCGGTGAAAATGGCGCCGGTAAATCGACCACCATCAAGATGCTGACCGGCATTCTTGTTCCTACTTCAGGACATATCAAGGTGAATGGCTTCATTCCGTTCAAAGAACGCGAGAAGTTCGTCGCTGGAATCGGCGTCGTGTTCGGTCAACGCAGCCAGCTGTGGTGGGACATCGGTGTGGTGGAATCATTTCAATTGTTGAAAAAAGTGTATCGCGTCTCCGAAGCCGACTACAAAAAGCGCCTCGACGAGCTGGTCGATCGCCTACAATTATCTGATTTATTATCACGACCTGTCCGTAAATTGAGTTTGGGGCAGCGGATGCGCTGTGAGCTTGCCGCTTCGCTGATTCATAATCCGGCCATTCTTTTCTTAGACGAGCCAACGATCGGATTGGATATCGTCGTGAAAACAGAAATTCGTGAGTTTCTAAAATCACTCAATCAGCGCTACGAGACAACGATCCTGCTGACTACGCATGATTTGCAGGATATAGAGGCGCTTTGCTCGCGAGTTATTATGCTCGATGACGGCCGTATTATTTATGACGGCGGTCTGGAGGAGCTGAAAGTCAAGTGGGGCAAAGGTAAGGAAGTGGTGCTCCAGTTCGAACATCCGATCACACTGCCGCGCCTGCAAGAGCTCACACAGGGTCTAGAGGTGGCGTGGCAGCTTGAGAATGAATTGTCCGCCAAGGTGTTTATCCCTTTCGAGCGCGCGAACGTGTCTGAAGTGCTGAGCCGCGTGGTCGGCGTTGTGCAGATTCAAGATATCAAAATCAATGAAACCAATACAGATGACATCGTACGAGAAATATATAAAGCAGGTTCAGCCGATGTGAAACGTCCAGAGGAAGCGAAGCAGCCAGAGGGAGTCGTCACACATGCTTAGCGCGTACTTGGAAGTTATTCGCATGCGTTTTCTCATGATGCTCGCTTACCGGGTGAATTACTACAGCGGCATTTTGATTTATGCCCTCAATATTGGGGCCTATTATTTTGTGTATAAAGCGATTTATGGCGGGCAAGAGATGATCGGCGGCCTGACACTCGGGCAAATGACCACCTATGTGGCGATTTCCTGGATGGGGCGCGCTTTTTATTTCAATAACTTAGACCGGGAAATTGCCAATGAAATTCGCGACGGCAGCGTAGCGATCCAATTCATCCGGCCTTATAATTATGTGTTTGTGAAAATGATGCAAGGACTCGGAGAGGGTGTCTTCCGTTTGCTGCTCTTCACAACGCCGGGCATGATTTTCATTTGGCTGCTGCTGCCGATTGAATTCCCAAGTGATCCCAGCCTTTGGCTGATCTATTTCGTAATGCTGTTTTTCAGCTTCTTAATCAATACGCAGCTTAATATCATTACCGGGTTGTTTGCGTTCTTCCTGGAAAATAACGAAGGCCTGATGCGCATGAAGCGCGTTGCGGTCGACTTGTTTTCCGGCTTGATTATTCCGATCTACTTTTTCCCGGGGTGGTCCAAAGCGGTTTTGGAATGGTTGCCGTTTCAAGCCATTACGTACCTGCCGAGCGCAGTGTTCACCGGAAAGATTACAGGTTCGGCGATTTTCCAAAACCTTGGCGTGCAAGTGTTGTGGTTTGTGCTTCTGCTCATTCCAATTGCCGTCCTCTGGATAAAATCCAAAACGCGTTTATTCGTACAGGGGGGTTAACACAAGATGTTCTATGTCTCCCTAGTTGTCGATTATTTAAAAAACTACATGAAAACCCGTCTCACCTACCGATCCGACTTCTGGATTGAAGTGCTTTCCGATCTGATGTTCAATGGGCTTAACTTATTCTTCATTCTCGTCGTCTTTATGCAAACACAATCGCTGGGCGGCTGGAATCAAGAACAAATTTTGTTCATTTACGGTTATTTTATGATCCCGTATGGCATATTCATCACTTTTTTTAATCTGTGGGGCTTCAGTGAACGATATATTGTTAAAGGGGAAATGGACCGTATCCTGACCCGACCGGCTTATAACTTATGGCAGCTGATGATTGAAAATCTGGATCCCGCGTCTCTCTTCAGCGCGCTGGCGGGGCTGATTATCATGATTTACTCTTGGGTGCAGCTGGAACTTCCGTTCCATTGGTCTGATCCGCTGATGTTTATCGTGATGGTTGTGGGATCGATTCTGATTTATGCGGGCGTGTATATCTCGCTGACGTCACTTGCCTTTTTCTCCGATGCTCCGACGGGTATTCTGCCTCTGATCTGGAACATCCAGAACTATGGACGCTATCCGGCGACGATTTACAATAAGCTGCTGCGCAGCATTTTGACGTGGATTTTGCCGTTTGCTTTCGTCGGCTTTTATCCCGCTGCGTATTTCATCGATCCGGAGAATTGGAAGTGGTTTGCGCTGCTGACACCGGTCATGGGGGTTGTTTTCAGTTTTATTGGCATTACGGTTTGGAATATTGGCGTGAAACGGTACCGCGGCGCGGGATCGTAATCGTGTTTGGTTTGGGCCTTCGACTCTGTGAGTCGGAGGTTTTTTGTTGTTGCGGGGTTGTGTGCTTGGCTGGAAGGGGGAGAGAAGGGGAGTTGAAGAAGGATGTGCAGAGATGAAATTGTGGACTGAGAGAGCCAAAATGGCCCTCTCGGGGAGAGAAGTGCAGAAATGTAGCACGGAGACGTCCGAAATGGCCTTCTCAACTTCTGCAGATGTCTCTTCCCGGCTCGACTCCCCGCCATAACGATGTTTTTCAACGCTAACATACGCACTTCGCGAAAAAAATCCGCGTTAACGCCGAAAAACAAGCTTAACTTTTGTCACAGAACCATTACCTCACTCGCCTTATATATAGAAATGTGAAAACGGAGGGTGATTCACGATGATGGAGTTGAATAAATCTGAGTTAGACCAATGTGATACCGCAGTCATAGGTGGGGGCTTGGCGGGTTTAATTGCGGCCCTTGAGTTAGCGAAAGGCGGGCAGTCCGTTATTTTATTTGAGAAGTCGGGACGCGTGGGCGGAAGGGCGATGACGAATAAGAAGAATGGCGCCTTCTTTAATCTAGGCGGGCATGCGTTATACCGCGCAGGGCAGGCGTACGCAATTTTGACCGAGCTCGGCGTTCGACTATACGGGGGAAGTCCGCCTGCTAAGATAAATGCCTTGTGGAACAACCAAATCGTTCCCATGCCTGCGAATTTAGGGAGTATGCTGACTTCGAAGATTTTGACATGGTCCGGCAAAATGCAGCTCATGCAGCTTGTGATGAAGCTTGCCAAAATGGACACGAATCGCATTCCTGATAGTAGCCTCAGAGCTTGGGCGGAGGCGGAGATCTCGGACCCGATGGTCCGTCATATCTTTTATTCGCTATGCAGAACGGCCACTTACGCGCAAGATCCCGACTATCAGCTCGCAGGAGCCGTATTGGCACAGCTGCAGCGTGCCTTAAAGGGCGTCCTCTACCTGCATGGGGGTTGGCAGACGATTGTGGATCAGCTCAAAGACAAAGCTATTCAAGCCGGCGTACAAATCGTAAGCAGCAAAGATGTGAAGGAAATCGTGCAAGAGAATGGCAAGGTTCTCAAGGTTAAGCTTGCAGACGGGGCGGAGGTCAATGTAGCGAATGTCATCAGCACCGCTTCTCCATCTGAAACTTATAAGTTGGTAGGTGATACGGCGGATCGCACTATGTTAAAGCAGTGGAAGGATCAAGCACGCCCTTCTATGGCGGCATGTCTGGATCTTGGTTTAAGAAAGCTGCCTGAACGAGGCCGGGATGTTGCCATGGGTCTCGATCAACCGATTTTTTTCTCTCACCATACCGTGAATGCTCAATTAAGCGACAATGGAACATTAGTTATGCATCTGGTGAAGTACAACGGCCCTGGGGAAAGTGATCCGAAAGCTGACGAGAGGATGCTCGTTGCCGTGATGAATACCCTTCATCCGGGCTGGGAAGAAGAAGTGGTGGTGCGGCAGTTCCTGCCTAATATCACGGTTGTCCACGACACCCTGCATACGGGGAAATCGTCTCGTTTCACAGGACCCGCTGTTGAGGGAATTCGCGGCCTCTATGTGGCCGGAGATTGGGTCACGCATGGCGAAATGCTGGCCGATGCTTCAGCAGCTAGCGCCAAACGAGCGGCAGCAGCTATTTTAAAGAGCAGCCGTCTGGCGTAAAATGGCAATGTATGGGAGGTGCAAGCTATGGAAATAGACGGAGATGCCGAGCGGATGTATACCGCGTATAAACCGTTATTGTTCTCACTCGCTTACCGGATGCTGGGGAGTGTCATGGATGCGGAGGATATCGTACAAGAGGCATTTCTCTATATGAATGAGAAAAATCCTCAAGGCATTCAGAAGCCTAAAGCTTATTTGTGCAAAATCGTGACTAATCGCTGCATTGACAAGCTGCGTTCCGCTAGCAAAATGCGCGAAGTTTACGTCGGCCCGTGGTTGCCGGAGCCACTTATGACGACGACGGCGGAGAGCCTGGACGATGCGCCAGAACGATTTTATTCGCAAAAAGAGTCCTTGTCTACCGCTTACTTGTTATTGCTGCAGCAGCTTTCCTGGGTTGAGCGGGCGGTTTTCATATTAAGGGAAGTCCTGCAATACGATTACGAAGAGATCGCCGAAATTGTCTGCAAAAGCAGCACGAACTGCCGCCAGATTTTTCGCAGGGCCAAAAACGCTATCAGCACCTTTGCCAATCAGGACGATCCGGATACAGGAGGCATGCGGTCTAAGCAGCCTGTTAAGGAGCAGGCAAACGCTGTCGTGGAACAATTCGTGCAAGCTCTAGTTTCCGGGAACATGGCTCAATTGCTGAACATCGTCAAAACGGATGCTGTCTTATACTCAGACGGTGGAGGCAAGGTCAGAGCGGCCATTCGACCTATTGAGGGGGCGGAACGCATTGCGCTGTTCTTATCCGGCATACTCGCCAAAGTTCCGGTTGGTTTCAGCTTTGCATTAACGACAGTGAATGGACAACTGGGTGTTGTATCTTATCAGGACGGTCAGGCGAACAATGTCATGACCTTCCATGTTGAAGATAATCGGGTTGCGGCTGTTTATTTGGTTGTGAATCCCGATAAACTCAGGCATGTAGCGAGTATTGAGGTGTAAAAGGGGAGCTATGGACCTCTATGTATTCCAAAAACAGCCATATCGCTAATCAAAAGGGAACAACGGCGCTTTATTTGCTCAATTCTGTAGTTCCTGTATGATTTTTGGATTTGGCTGTTTTGCTTTAAATTACTTTAAATCTATCAAAATCAAAGCGCTCTGCGGATGACCTTCTTGTAATGTTGGACGGAGAGGAACCCGAAGACAGAATACAAGGCGGTATAAAGCGCCATGACAATCATCATCGGCGTCCACAGTTCAGCCCCGAACAGGAACCAGCCTGACTGAACGGCGAAGTAGCTGTGAGAAAGTCCTACAACAAGCGGAATTCCGAAGTTAAAGAGCTGCTTGCGGCGGATGCCTTTTAACAAATCCTCTTGCGAATAGCCGAGCTTTCTCAAAATAGTATAGGTCGGTTTCTCGTCCTCGCTCTCATCCATCTGTTTGAAATAAAGAATACAGCCCGATGTAATTAGGAACGTAAGTCCGAGAAACCCGACGATGAACATAGTGAGTCCCATGCTATTTTTTTGGCTAAGGGTCCTATCCAGCCGGGAGTCATAACGATTATTGTGGTTAAAGCCCAGCTCTCCAAAAATCTGATTGGCTGTTTTCAGCTCAGCTTCATTCACTAGATCGATTCCTTGATAGGTGGAGGATGGCTTCTGAAGTGAAGGAATCAGATCCTGCTTCAGCCGTTGGAAGACAGAATCGTCAACGATCGCTGTCGGCTGGCCGCCGTTCGTGAAGTACCAGGAGACAACGGACTGCTTTTTCGAGCCTAAATAGGTTAGAGGGACAATGACTCCCTGTCCGCTTAATTCGATTCGCCCCGAATCTTTAAAATTCATAAATTTACTCAACAGATCGTTGGTACCGGTAAATAGTGTTTGTTCGGGCGTCACATCGTAGGAAGGCGTATTTTTGTCGCTGATCACAGAAAGCGTCATGCTGCCCGGATCAATCATTAGACCGTTCATGTTAGTCGCAAGGATTCCCTTTAAGTTAGCTTTCGCCTGTATCACTTCAATGGTCGTTTCTTTGTACGGAATGTGACGGGCATCCAGCGCCGCTTTGAACTTATCGGCATCCTCCTTCTGAGTGATAGAGAAATGGGCCGGGACGTCGTTTTTTGCTGTTTTTTCAGCGGAATAGTAAGAGATGTAGCTGAGCGACAGCAGTGCGATGGCCAGTGCGGAAACGGTTGTAATGACCGTCAACAGCATGGCGTTGGATTTCATGCGAAACATAATAGAAGAGAGCGAGAGTACTTCGCGAACATTTAAATAACCGTTTTTCTTCTTGCGGATGATGTTAAGCAATAAGCGAACGGAGCCTCTATAGAACAGATACGAGCCGATGATAACCGAAGCAAGAATAAAGATCATGGCTGTGAACAGCTCGACCATCGTTGTGAAATCGCCGCTGAATAGCTTTGACGAGACATAATAGCCGAGCAAGACGAGGCAGATTCCAGTCATTCCGAGGACGGCCTCTGCGAGGGACATCCGTTTGACTTTGATCTCAGTTGAAGCGGAGACGCGGAACAACGATAGAATGGTTTGTCTTTTAATAAATGTGTAATTGACCAGCATGATAAACAAGTAGACTGCTCCGAACACTACAAAGGTCTGAACAAGGGCTTGGGTGGAAAAATGCAGCGTTGCGATGGCATCGACACCGGTAATATGGAATAAAATCATCAGAATCAGCTTGGATACGGAGAACCCGATAAAGCTTCCCGCAAGCAATGAACCGAAATACAGGATGAAGTTCTCCGTGCTTAGGATACGGAAAATCGCCGTTTTCGTCATACCGATCAACTGCAAAAGGCCGATTTCCTTGCTGCGCCTTTTTACAAAAATGTTATTGGCATACAGGTTAAAGATGGCGACAATCGCGATCAGCAGAATAGAGGCGGCTTTGAGGGCGGCGGCCCCTTTAATCGAGCCTTTGGCTTGGTCCAAAGCAGGATCGTACTGCAAGGTGACGAAAGCGAAATAAAGCGCGACGCTGAACATTAAGGCAAACACATACAAATAGTAGTGCTTAATGTTCGCTTTCAAATTTTGAACAATCAGCTGGTTAATGCTCATTCTGCACACCGCCTAGAACTGCTTGTGTTTTCATGATGTCCTGAAAGAAAGCTTGTCTGGTTTCCTGCCCTTTATAAAGCTGTGTGTAAATTTGCCCGTCTTTGATGAAAATGACCCGGCTCCCGTAGCTGGCAGCAACGGAATCGTGCGTGACCATAACGATGGTCGCTTTCCGTCCCTGGTTCATATCGCTCAGTTTGTGCAGCAGATCCGAAGCGGATTTGGAATCGAGTGCCCCAGTCGGTTCGTCCGCGAAAATAATGCCCGGCTCATGAACAAACGCTCTGGCCGCGGAAGTCCGCTGTTTTTGCCCACCTGAGATTTCGTTCGGATATTTATCTTTGATTTCATAGATGCCAAGTTCGGTGGCAACGGTATGGAATTTATGCTCGGCTTCCTGTTTTGAAGTTTTGGTGATGGAAAGCGGAAGGAGAATGTTTTCTTTTACAGTTAAGGTGTCGAGCAGATTGTAGTCCTGAAAAATAAACCCCAGATGCCGCTTGCGAAAATCGGCCAACTGTTTCTCCTTCAAGGCTGTAATCTCTTTGCCTTCAATCTGGATCGAGCCTTGGCTGACCTTGTCGATAGAGGAAAGCACATTCAGCAAGGTTGTCTTCCCCGAGCCGGATGCCCCCATAATGCTGACGAATTCCCCTTTCTCAATACGGATATCGAGACCTCTCAGCACCTCTTGCTTGTTGAATTTGTTACCGTAGCTTTTATGGATTTTGGCTGCTTCCAAAATTGTCATCTCACACACTCCTTTATTCGTTAGCTTTATTATAAAAAGAGCTGTCCCGGTTTTCCCGCGATCGGGCGAACAAAGAAGAAAGGCATGTGACAATGTTGTCACATGCCCGTGATACGCACGGCCTCATTTGGCTGGGGGAAGGTGAGGGTGAAGGTTGTGCCGGAGCCAGGCTCGGACTTCACGGCTAAGTGAATGAGCATGGCCTCGGCGGCCCTCTTCGCCAGATAGAGACCCATCCCTGTAGCGGCGCTGTCTTGATGCCAGGCTGTGGAGGTAAAGCCCTTGTCAAAAATGCGCGGCAGATCTTTCGGCTCGATCCCGCGTCCATGATCGATGACCTCAAGGACGGTCCGCTCCTTGCAGCAGCGGCTTCGGACGATAATATCCGCGGCATTAGGGTCACTGTACTTCACGGCGTTCGTCACTAACTGCCGCAGAATGAAGGAGAGCCACTTGGCGTCGCTCAGCACTTCCGTCACTTCGAAATCGGCATCGAAGCCAATGCCTTTCTGAATGCACCATGTCTTCAGCGTCTTAATTTCCGCATAGGTCAATGATTCCAAATTCACCTGTTCGATATACAGATCGTTCTCCATGAACGGGAGCCGCTTCTGGTGAAGCTGCCTATCCAAGAGTAGGTGAATCCGCAGCCATTCATAGGTTAATGCGGTTTTCATCGTCTCGTCCTCCAGGCGATCCATCATTAACCGCATCGCGGTGAGCGGTGTTTTGACTTCGTGAATCCATGCCAGCAGATCGTCCTTTTCTTGCTCCAGCGCGACTTGATGCCGGGAAGCGGATTGGCGAAGATGTTCGGCCAGATTCGTCATACTCGTTTCTACGATAGACTCGAAGGGACTATCGGCGCCTTCTATGCTGGTAAGGTCCAGATTATTGTCCCGTTCCTCCAGTTGCTTATAGAAACGCGTCTCTTTGTTGTAGCGAAAAACGAGAAACATCAGAAATATGGTCGTGGATAGAAAGACAATATATAAAATGGGCCCAAAGGGAATGGCGTGATCCAAAAAGGCAATTAGCAGCAAAAGCGCCTGCACGGATAAAAAGAAAAGGAGCCAGCTTCTTCGTTCGACGAGATAGCGTCTAATCATGAAAGGGTGCCTCTTCCGTGGCCACATAGCCTTGCCCGACTTTGGTTTCGATAAATCTGCCTAATCCAAGCTCATCCAGTCTTTTCCGCAGCCGGTTGACATTGACGGTTAAAGTGTTGTCGCTGACAAACCGCTGGTCGTCCCATAAGCTGTTAATGAGGACATCCCGGCTTACGATCGTGTTCTTGCGTTCGATGAGCAGCTTAAGAATGTAAATTTCATTCTTCGTTAATTCGATCGTTCCCGTCTCGTTCGCCACCGTGTTTTTCTCATAATCAATGGTTGCGCCGCACCAGGTTTTGAGCTTAAGCGGCTCCGTATTGTAGTTGTAAACACGCCGGAGGATAGCCTGAATTTTAGCGATAAGCACATCGAAATGAAAAGGCTTCTGGATAAAGTCATCGGCGCCAAGCTGCATCGACATCACCATGTCGGTCGGATGATCGCGCGAGGACAAGAAGACAATGGGCACATTGGAGTGGGTTCGGATCATTCGGCACCAATGAAAGCCGTCAAATTTCGGAAGTTGGATATCAATAATTACGAGATCCGGTTTTAAGGCGGCGAATGTTTCGATCACCCGGCCAAAATCCGTTATGCCATGGACATCATAGGACCATTGGGCGAGCCGGTCCTTCACTTCTGTGAAGAGCGTGGCATCATCTTCGATCAGCAAAATTTTAAACATAAGGCATCACCCGCTTACGACAAATTTCTAACATTCATTGTAAAGGAAAAAGGCGGCCTGTGCGAATTGACCACGCCTGCTATCTGACACAAAAGAACCTCAACTTCCAGGTAAGTGGAAATCGAGGTTCTCTTTTTGAAATTATTGAGCCGGCATAGGGAGGGGCTTTGCTTTCTTGGCTTCCTCCGGCAATTGAATATCTACCGGCTGATTCACATCTTGGTAAGTCATGGACATGGTCATATCCATATGGTCAAGCGGAAGATTCGGGTCCTCGCCATATACGATGATATAATCGCCATCCATGCTGACAGGAAGCTTGGTTTGCTCATCTACCGTGAGTACGGCAGATAAGGAAACGCTCAACCCTGCGATAGCGGGGGAGTTGAGAACATCTTTGAAAGCATCCTGACCGCTGCCAAGCCCGCTCAATGTTTTGACGATATCAGCAGTATTGGTTAATTTGCCGCGAATCGAGACTTTACGCTGCTTTTTCCCATCTTTCTCCGTCGTGCCAAGATCCTTATAGAAGAAATAGGGAGTTACTAAGGTTTTACTGAGGTCCATGTTTTTCTGCTGAAGCTCCATCAGCTGTTCAAAGGTAAATGGCATTTGTTTAGAAAAATCATACCATTCAAAGCCATCGTTCGCCGCATTAGGAACGGTCATGAAAGTGCCTTGGCTGACCATGTACTGCTCTATTTTGATCGTCTTCGTTACCATATCTGAGCCTGGTGCCGTGGTCGTAATGGATTGATGAATACCTTGATCTTTATTATAGCTGATGTCAGATTTGGCTGTTGTTTGAAGGTTATCCATCGGAAATGCCGCATTGGATTTGAAAAGAATATGCATGTCCATCTCCATGTGAGCACGAAACGTTTGAAGATCTACCGGTGAAGACGGATCTGCAACTAGCCAGGAGGATACCGAGGAGTCGTTCGCTAGCGCCTTTTTTATGGCGGCTTCTGCAGTATCGAGGGAAATGCCGGAAGTTTTCCCTAACTCAACACCGAAATTGCTTTGCAATTCGGCGATAGCCTTACTGTCGGCCATTCCGAGAAATCTGCCTAGAATCAGCGCAGCTTCAGATGGGCTAACGGGTTGGTCCAAGCGAAATGAACCGTCGGAGTAGCCTTGCAGAATTTGGCGTTCACGCATGACACGCACCGTATCCGCATAGGGAGACCCGGCGTTGACGTCTGAAGGCAGAGCGGCTTGCTTGTTCATAGGTGTCAGCTTAAGCTCATCGGCAATTTGTTTAATGAATTGACCGCGTGTAATAAGTGCGCTATCATTCGCCGTTTCGGCAGAGACAGATAGAGTAGGGACGGCAAGTGTTAATCCCAAAATGGAAAGTAGTGACATACGTTTGATAGGAAGCATGATGTTCTTCACTCCTTTAAGTTTTATAGCTTCCTATTAAAATTACCATATTTTTCTTGAGTCATGCTAGTTTTGGGCATAGCGGTTTGATGTGCTGCTTCAAATAACGCATAATGGGGGGAGTATAGAAGGAATGTTAGAGGAGAGTTCATAGAATGGCAAAGAAAAAAGAGCCGGAGACGATCAAGCGTCTTGCCCCCGATTTTACATTGCCTGCATCCAATGGCAGCAGCGTATCCCTGCACGATTACAAAGGGAAAAAGGTCGTCATTTACTTTTACCCACAAGATAATACACCGACCTGCACACAGCAATCCTGCGACTTCCGCGACTATAACGGCAAGTTCGCTGAGCTTGGGGTCGAAGTAATCGGCATCAGCCCCGACGAGCTGAACGCCCATCATAAATTCATCACGAAGTATGAGCTGCCGTTCCTGCTGCTTTCTGACACTGACCACCAGGTGGCAGAGAAATACGGAGTATGGGCGCTTAAGAAGCTGTATGGCCGTGAGTACATGGGCATTGTGCGTTCGACTTTCCTCATTGACGAGGAAGGGTACATTGTGAAGGAATGGAGCAAAGTGCGGATTAAGAACCATGTGCAGGCGGTTTTGGACGCGGTTGTGGAATAAAAGTAACTTTGAATGAAAGCTATTCAGCTCATCGGGAGCGGATAGCTTTTATTCTTTTTCTTGTTCTTGACTCTCCCCTTAGGGGAGGCTCTAAACTCAAATCAAGGAAGGAGGCGCACAGTGCTGTACACAGTCAAAGAAGTATCTAACTTGTCGAATGTAACGATCAAGACACTGCACCACTATCACAAAATCGGGTTGGTAGTCCCCTGTGAAATCAGCGAAGCCGGATATCGGTTATATGGGAGGAAGGAGCTCGAACGTTTACAAGAGGTGCTCTTTTATAAGGAGTTGGATTTCCCTCTTGAGAAAATAGCGCAGTTGCTGGAAAGCAATCCCGCGCGATTAACGATTTTATCCAACCAGAAAGAGCAGCTAGTTGCCCGGAAGTCAAGATTGACGCAGCTCATCGGTACGTTGGAGTCATCAATCATGTGCACGCGGAATGGAGGAACTATGGATCACAGCGATATGTTTAAAGGTTTTCAAAGCGAGGAAGAGTGGAATTCAGCATTGGCGGAGCAAAACGAGCATCTTAAAGAAAAGTACCAATTTGATTTGCTTGAAAACAACCCGGTTAACTTCGCTGAGTTGAATGAACAGGCTCAGGAGGCCACCCGGTTTATGCATGGCATGGTGACCTGTCTCAGAGAAGGGCGAAGGCATGATGACGAGACGGTAAGTCTTCTTATTCAGGAGCACCTTGCGTTCTTGAACACTCATGGTCATGTGATTAGTCCTGCGAATTATGCAGCGCAATCGCGGTTTTTTCTGAACGATGATTTTCATCGCCAAATGTTGGAGTCCCAGCAGCTTGGGCTCGCTTACTACCTCTGTTTAGCAGCTGAAGCTCATGCTGCAGTTTGAATATTCAAAAAAAGGTCAACCCGTTCATCTGGCTGACCTTTTTTTGAGAGGTAAAGGAACAGGGGGCCGCTATTTCCTCAAAAAGAGGTCTTTTGGAAGTAGAGAGGGAACGAGGATCCCCTATTTAGCAATTTCTAGCTGAATTGCAACGATTGCAGGGCAATAAGTCCCTGTAGTTCCGCTAAGTTCCGGAAAGTGGCTGATTTTATCCGAATAGAGGACTCACGTTCCCTTTCCCCAAGGGCCCCAACAGTCCAACAGGCCGAGAGCCCGAGAGCCCGATACCCCGATATACCGAGAACACCCGAGACCCGAGACCCGAGACCCGACACCCGACACCCGATACCCGATACCCGAGACCCGAGACCCGACACCCGACACCCAACACCCAACACCCAACACCCCGGCATTACTTCGTAACGACCAGCAAACCTTGCTCAGCCTCCTTAATGCGCTCTAAGTTCCTGCGATTGCTGATGAGCACGGATTGCAAAGTGGCTGACAACTTCTCAAGTGTCGCGGAAGCTTCTTCGGAGATGGCTGCTAAATTGTTCGTAGAGTCGCTAATCGTTGCTGAGGAATGAGTGATACGATCCATGAGCTCGCTGTAGCTGGTAGAAAGCACCTTAAGCATCGTAACGGAATCTGTGATCGATTCGAAAGCCTGCTTTTAGATTGAGGTTCTACGTGTTACTTTGGAACTTCTCTCATTTTGGTGCTAGGCAAGAGACATACTCCCGGCATTTCTCCCATATACTCTATCAGTTAGCAAAATGATAGAACAAGCGGAGGGATCATCGCATGCGCTTTCTAGTTCACCATGCAGCCAGCAATCGAAAAAGAATTCAACTCACCATGGTCTTCCTATTACTAGTTTCACTGTTCCTATCTGCGGTTCCCGTAAGGGCTGCGGAAGAGGATGGAAACTCCGCGAAAGAGGGGCAGGACATCTATCAAAAGCTCAAAAACGGAAAACGCATCCAGGAAGAGAAGAGTTATGTAACACCGGAACAGCCTACTGTTTATTTAACCTTTGATGACGGTCCTAGCAAGCTGACTGGCAAGGTTTTAGATATTTTAAAAGAAGAGGGTGTGAAAGCAACGTTTTTCGCACTGGGCGAGCAGGCTAAAGAATACCCGGATATGGTAAAACGAATTGTGAACGAAGGACATACCTTAGGCAATCATTCCTATAATCATGTATATAACGAGCTGTATAGCGATTTTCAAACGTTTTGGGATCAAATTCAGAGCAGCGAGGATGTGTTCGCCGACATCGCCGACATCCGCCCGCAATTGGTCCGAGCTCCTGGAGGAACCTTTACAAATTTTGACGCCTATTACTACTATTTAATGGATCAGGCGGGCTATACCGTAGTGGATTGGAATGTAGACAGCGGGGATTCGAAGCGCCTTCATGTGCCGTCGAGTGAGATTTGGCAAACCGTGAAGGGATCTCCGCTTGAACATGAATTGACCGTGCTGTTCCATGACGGAACGGGACATGAGTCGACGGTGGAAGTATTGCCTAAAGTCATCGACTATTACAAAAACCTGGGTTACGCCTTCGCCCCTCTGACAACAGAAGTGAAACCCGAACAGTTTCGGGTAGGTAAATCCAAATGGTCGAGAAGCATGAGTGCGGCTCATTTTCAACAGTTATGGAAGGAAACGCAGCAATATGCTTCTGCGCACCCGCATCCGGGGCAGCAGACAAAGGAAGAGCCGAAGAATACAGACGAGCAGATTGCCAAGATGAAGGTGGCAGCTGCGGAGGAAGAGGCGAAATTATTGGCTGCGCAGCCGGCGGTGCCGCTGCAGGTTCGTTTTTCTCAGTGGAGCAGTGTTACGCTCGAGCCTACGGAATATCAGTTGCGAGCTAATCGCCTTGAGCTTCCGCTGCGTTTTCTGATTGAGAAAATAGGTGGAAATGTACATTGGCAGGAGAAAACGAAGACGGCTAATGCCCATTATGGCATATATGATGTTGAATATGACTTACCTGCGAGAACGATCCGAGCCTATGCTTTGGGTAGTCGTGTCGCAACTTACTCCCTAGCAGATATGGAAATACAGGGGGGATCGATGATCGTTCCTCTGCGCAAAACAGTAGATTCGCTAGGTGGGCGAATTACGGATACGGTTATGGAACCCGGCAGGCGAGAGGTGTCCATGGCATTCCGGCACTTCTACATGCTGAAAGAGAATAATAGTAATCTGAAAAACTCTCTATTTGCTATGGCGGGCTAATGTCTAAAATAGTAGAAGACTGGAAAAACTAGAAGCATACCCTTATATAAGGAGGCTTCTTGACTATGCAGTCGAAGACACGAATATTCGATCAGCCGCAGCCTCTCGTGGAACGGATGATCCTGAACGTGGAGAAAGTCATTGTTGGTAAAAGAGAGACGATCGAGCAGGCGTTTGTTGCGATGTTAAGCGGCGGTCATGTCTTATTGGAAGATGTGCCGGGTGTGGGTAAAACGATGCTTGTGCGCGCTTTGGCAAAAACCATTGGTTGCGAGTTTAAGAGAATTCAGTGTACGCCGGATTTGCTGCCGTCGGATGTGACGGGGGTATCGGTGTTTAATGCGAAAACCGGTGATTTTGAATTTCGCCCCGGACCATTAATGACTCCGGTCGTATTGGCGGATGAATGCAACCGCACCTCCCCGAAAACGCAGTCTGCTTTCCTGGAGGCTATGGAGGAGAAGCGGGTCACGGTGGACGGAGTAGGATATGAGCTGCCCAAGCCTTTTGTCTTACTGGCAACTCAGAATCCGGTAGATTACGAGGGTACTTATGCGCTGCCTGAAGCGCAAATGGATCGATTCATGATGAAACTATCACTTGGTTATCCGACACCGGATCAAGAGATTCTGATGCTGGACCGACTCCAGGATCGGCATCCGATCGATCAGGTGAAGCCCGTTATTGTGCAGGATGAGTTTGTGCAGTTACAGAGAGAAGCCGCAATGATTCATGTTGATAATACGTTAAAAGATTTCATTGTTCGCCTTGCGTTAGCAACAAGGGAACATTCTGATTTGTACCTCGGCGCAAGTCCGAGAGCATCCCACGCGTTGATGCGTGCTGCGCAAACGTCTGCTTACATGAAGGGCAGAACCTTCGTTGTGCCTGACGATATTAAGGATCTGGTGCTTCCGCTGTGGACGCATCGGCTTATTCTGACTTCCGAAGCACGGATGACCGGCAAGTCGGCGGAACTGATTTTGGCAGAGATCTTAACCTCTCTGCAAACGCCGGTGCTTCGTTATGTTTCGTCGAAGTAGGAGGCATACGCATGAAAAGCTGGGGTAAAACGTCGCTGCTCTTTGCGGGGTGTGTCCTTTCGGTTCTGCTGGCCTACTGGCAAGGCGGGTTCGCCGCCTGGTATTTAGGCATTTGCTTGACCTTGATCTGGATTCAGGCCGGCCTCTTTTATGTTTTTGCCTTCCAAGGACTGTCGATCAACCGGCAGTTGTCCGGAGAGGTATTTGTAGCAGGCGAGGATGTGAGAATTACACTGGGAATCGAGCATCGTGCGCGGATGCCGCTGCCTTGGATGGTCATTAAAGAAACCTGGGTGCATGAAGGAAGCGGTGCGCAAATCAGCTACAGCAAACTGCTCTTTCCATGGTTTCAGTCCACGCTGCTTTTTCACTATAAAATAACGGGTCTTATGCGCGGCGTCTATCGATTCGCGGGGTGTGAAGCGGTCACCGGGGACTTATTCGGTTTTGCCGTCCGGCGATCTCGCCGTGACGATCTTCACCGGTGCGTCGTTTACCCAAAACCGGATACCTTGGATCGCTCCGGCATGACCTTTCATGCGGACGATGGCGAGGTGCCCACCGTCCGCGGTCCCAAAGCCGAGACACCGCTCATCAGCGGTGTCCGTGACTATGCCAGCGGTGATCCGTATCACCGCATCCATTGGAAATCCACAGCCCGGCTGAACCGGCTGATGACCAAAGACCCCGAGCAGGCCGCCTCCGCGAAGCGGATGCTGCTGCTCGACGCGGCGCCTGCGGCGGGGCCAGCAGAAGCGGCTCAGCCGCTGCTGGAAAAGGGCGTCGCCCTCGCGGCCGGCTTCTTCGAAGCCGCCGCTGGCGGGCGCGAGAGCTGCGGCTTTGCCAGCAGCTCAAACGGAAAGCGAATCGCGCCGGCGATTCGCCCGGATCTGACGCTCGCGTACGAGGTACTCGCGAGCGTTGGCGGCAAGCCCGCCTTGTCCTTTCCTGACCTCGTCAGGAAAGAGGCGGCAGCCCTGCCGCCGGGTGCGTCGATGCTGTGCATCACATCGACGCTGGATGTGGCGCTGGTGCGCGCGATATTCGATGCGCGCTCCAGGCGCCGGTCGGTGCACGTGGTCTACGTGCACGCCAAGCCTTCTCTCTCGGTCGCCGAGCGAGAGGGGGCTTCGCAGCTGCAGGCCGCAGGCTGCAGCTTCACGGAAGTGCCGCACCCGCGGAGCCAGTGGCCAAAGCAAGGAGGTGTCGCGGATGCAACCGCTTGAACCACGGCGCGAATCGCGCATGCTCTTTCAATCTTCGAAAGCGTCCCGTAACGCAGCTGAGGCTGTACGTTCTTCGGGGGCTATCCCATCGAGTCCCATTTTCCGTGCCAGCGCGGTCACCGGCGCGCCGGTTTCACCGCCGGTCCACCAATCCATTTTTCGAGACATTCTGATCTCGCTCTTGCTTTTCTTACTGATCTCAGAATGGCTTCACCCATTGGCATGGATGGCAGATACATCGATTGAAACAGGACCGATTCTTGTCGTTTTTGCACTCTGTATTGCAATTGATTGTTTCAAGGTTCCCTACGCATGGGGCTGGACCGCCAAAGGCGTATTGATTCTGCTTTTCGTTGGTTTTATGTTTAACCGGGATACCTTTGTAACCGGAGCATGGGGAATTGATTTACTGAGGATCATCGCTCAGGATGCTGTACATTTGATGCAGGCCCATTTCGACCTTATCAGCGGTGAACTCAGGACTTTGCTATTTCTATTGGGCTGGTCGCTTCTTATTTCCGTAATTCAAGCCCTCATGCTGCAAAGACAGCACAGCCTGTGGTTCGTCGCTGCCACACTGATTTATCTGGTTATTTTGCAATTGGTGTATGGGGCGGATACCGTTCAAGGCATCATGCGCACAATAGGATATGGGCTGCTGCTGCTGTCGCTGCTCAATCTTTCAAGAATTGAACAAACCTATGGCTTGGCTTCGACGCGATCTGGCAGTGCTTTTAAATGGATGGCTGTTAGTTTAGTCGTGGTGGGGGCGCTAGCTGGCGCAGCGTGGTATGCGGCAAGGCAGGCTGAAACGGAACCACTGATGAAGCCGGTAAGCTGGGCGTATGTTTCAGATCGCCTGTTTGACCTTTACAATGAGGAGACACATCCCGGGGGAGCAGTGGCGAAATCGGGCTACGGTCAAAATGACACCTCCTTAGGCGGTCCGCTCCAAGTGGACACTACTCCGGTGTTCACAGCCAAAACCTCCGAGCTTACTTATTGGCGCGGGGAATCCAAAAACTTCTACGACGGCAAAGGCTGGACCCAAACGAATCAAGGGCTTGAGTCTTATGCTGAACCTGTTCAAACCGGCGCAGGCCGACTTGTTCAGCAGGAAGTTCTATGGAGCGACAAGTCGCTGAATAAGCAATTGTTCCTGGGAGGCAATCTAGTAGGGGTAGACTCGCTTTTGACAGAGAAGGGGAAGCCGTTGGCGTCAAATCTCCTGCTTGCTTCTCCGTTCAGCGGCAAAGTCACTTTGCCTGATATTTCTGATCCGCTCTCGTATTACAAAATAACCGTGCAGCCAGTCAAGGAAGATTCTTCCTTGCTTAACGCGGATACGAGCAGCTACCCTGCCGAGATTACAGGCGATTATTTGCAGCTTCCGGAGGCTTTCCCGCGTTCGGTCCGCAGCATTGCTGAGCAAGTGACCGCGAACCGGTCCACGCCTTATGCCAAAGCGGTTGCGATCGAACAATATTTGAGCCATACCTATACGTACAGCCTTGAAAAGCCGACCGCTCCAAGCCGGAGCGAGGATTTTGTCAGCCACTTTTTATTCGTGGATAAGACAGGTTATTGTGATCACTTTTCAACGGCGATGGTTGTCATGCTGCGTTCGGTCGGTGTGCCCGCTCGGTGGGTAAAAGGCTTTGCTCCAGGAACGCTGCAATCTTCCTCTACTGAGGATGGGGCGGATTCCCTTCAAGAGGTGCTTGTACGCAATCAGGATGCGCACTCATGGGTGGAAGTGTATTTCCCTTCTATGGGTTGGGTGCCGTTTGAGCCTACGCCGGGATTCTCGGGTATTTCTTCCGATCATCCAAGAGAGACCCTGACGACAGCCGCCATGGCGCAATCTGCGATGACAGCCTCTCTCATGAACATTCCAATGCCGGGGAAATTTACAGCGAATCCGAGCGAGTGGCTGCAAGCAGCGAAAAATTCCGTGATTGATTATGCTACAACCAACCGTAACCTCCTAATCGTGTTGATCGGAAGCGCCCTCATTATGGCGGGGATTGTCCTGTTACTTAAGCGAAAAGGTTTCTTGGTTAGCGCGGCGCTTGTACCCTTTTACAAAAACGATCTAAACCAACCGCATCCCATGATTCCCTATATGGATCGTTTGTGGATACAGTTATTTCGCAAATACGGTGCCAAACCTAAGGATCAGACCGTGCGGGATTATGTTTCAGCACTGAACTTCGAGCATCACGGACAAAAACAAGCGATGCTTAGCTTCGCCTTAATCTATGAAAGCATCCGTTATGATTCCGCTAATTCAGCTCCCTACACGAAGCGGGAAATCATGGCAATTTGGAAAGCCATTCAAAAGACACATTAAACCCCTTTACATCCTAGGTACCTAATGTTTAAAATTAGTACCTATAAATAGCGGTAAGCGGACAGGGTGACCCTGAAAAGTGAAGAGATACTTTGTTGTTTATTTCAATTACTTTGCGGGGAGCCCTCAAAAACCTAAATCGCTATGAAATTAGGAGGTCGGATAATGAGTAAACCGAGTGAAATGATCGTCGTTTTAGATTTTGGAGGCCAGTACAACCAACTGATTGCTAGACGAATTCGTGATTTGGGCGTGTACAGCGAATTGCTGCCGTTCAATACAACGGTCGAAAAAATTCGTGAGCTTCAGCCGAAGGGTATTGTGTTCTCAGGCGGTCCGTCAAGCGTGTACGGTGAGGGAGCTCCAGCTGTTGATCCGAAAATTTTTGATCTGGGGATTCCAATTTTGGGGATTTGCTACGGCATGCAGCTGATTGCCCACCAATTGAACGGTAAAGTTGAACGCGCGCATACGCGTGAGTATGGTAAGGCAGATCTTTCGTTTACGAATGAAAGCCCGCTTGTGAAAGGCTTGGACGCAAAACAAACTGTATGGATGAGCCATGGCGACCACGTTTCCGTTCTTCCTGAAGGCTTTGTGATCGAAGCGAGCACGGATTCCCTGGAGATTGCCGCGATGAGTAACCGTGAGCGTAATATTCATGCCGTGCAGTTCCACCCGGAAGTTCGCCACTCGCTTCAAGGGAACGAAATGATTCACAACTTTATTTACAACGTTTGCGGCTGTGAAGGCGATTGGACCATGTCTTCCTTTGTTGAAGATATGGTAAAAGAACTACGCCAAGAAGTTGGCGACAAGAAAGTCCTTTGCGCGCTTAGCGGCGGCGTGGATTCATCTGTCGTTGCGATCCTGTTGCATAAAGCGATTGGCCCGCAATTGACTTGTATGTTCATTGATCATGGCTTGCTGCGTCAAGGCGAGGCAGAAAGCGTTATGGATACGTTTGTTGGCAAATTCGATATGCATGTGGTCAAAATCGATGCGCGCGAGCGTTTCCTCGGCAAATTGGCCGGCGTAGACGATCCGGAGCAAAAACGTAAAATTATCGGTACCGAATTTATCCGCGTGTTCGAAGAGGAGTCCGGCAAGTTCGATGACTTTACATTCTTGGCACAAGGTACGCTCTACACGGATATCGTAGAAAGCGGCACGGCGACGGCACAAACGATTAAATCGCATCATAACGTAGGCGGATTGCCGAAAGATATGAAGTTCAAACTGATCGAGCCGCTCAAAACACTATTCAAAGACGAAGTGCGTAAAGTAGGCGAAGAGTGCGGTCTTCCTGCAGCGATTGTTTGGAGACAACCATTCCCAGGTCCTGGTCTGGCTATTCGTGTTCTCGGCGAGGTAACGGAGGACAAGCTGAAAATTGTTCGTGAATCCGATGCCATCCTGCGCGATGAAATTGCTAAAGCGGGCCTAGATCGCGAGATCTGGCAGTACTTCACGGCTCTTCCGGGCATGAAAAGCGTTGGGGTTATGGGAGATGCGAGAACATACTCCTATACCGTAGGTATCCGTGCAGTTACTTCCATCGACGGCATGACAGCCGACTGGGCGCGTATTCCTTGGGATGTGCTTGAGAAAATCTCGGTTCGTATCGTCAACGAAGTTGAGAATGTAAACCGTATTGTGTACGACATTACGTCCAAACCGCCTGCTACGATTGAGTGGGAATAGATAAATTGGAAAAGACGAACATTATGGGAAAAATTAGCCCTTTAATGTTCGTCTTTTTTATTGACAAAGGGTTAGTTCCGCAATAAAATGTGAGATGGATAACAGTTTTTCGTATAATCTTGGGGATTGGCCCGAGAGTTTCTACGAGATCACCGCAAATGATCTGGCTACGAAAAAAAGGAACGGAATCTGTGTGAGTTACTACGACTCTTTGCGTATGCTTAGAAGGGGCAGCTCTCATATGGAAGCTCCTTTTTCGTACCCGGAATCAGGCAACATGATTCCGGGTTTTTTGCTGTTCCCCACCATTCGTTTAGGAGGAGTAGGAAAAATGGATCGCTTTTTTAAATTGAAACAAAACGGCACGACAGTAAGAACAGAAATCATGGCGGGGATTACAACGTTCATGACAATGGCTTACATCCTTGCGGTAAATCCAGATGTGCTGAGTGCTTTTAAATCGGGGGCTACCGGCGGTGACTGGACGTCGATCTTCTTGGCTACAGCGATTGCTGCGGGTGTCATGACGATTGCTATGGGGTTATTCGTTAACTTTCCTGTTGCGCTTGCGCCGGGGATGGGCTTGAATGCTTATTTTGCAACGATTATTTTGACCTCACAGGGTAAATTTACATTTTCAATGGCTCTAACCGCTGTGTTTATTTCGGGGATCATCTTTATCATTTTAACCGTGACCCGAATCCGTCAGATGCTCCTTGTCGCTGTTCCAGATAGCTTGAAGCATGCAATTACAGTAGGGATCGGATTGTTTATCGCAATGATCGGTTTCAAAAACAGCGGTATTCTAACTGTTGCTGTAGAAAGCGGCAAAGATATTAAAGCACATCAATTTACAGATGTTCTGTCATTTGAAACTGTGTTTCATATGGGTTCATTAGAAGATAAAAGCGTTATTCTAACGATTGTCGGTATCTTGTTGATTTCCATCTTTATGGTGCTTCGTATTCGTGGCGCAATTCTGTTCGGTATCCTGGCTACTACAGTTATCGGATACTTCATGGGTATGGTTAATCTGGGGTCTTTGACAAGTGCTGAGACGACTTGGGTTCCGGATTTAAGTAAACTTCGTTTCGCTGATTTTGATTTTGCAGGGATTATGACAACGGGGATTGTTTCCGTTATTGCTACATTTACATTCGTTGAGTTGTTTGATACTTTCGGCACGATGGTTGGAACAGCTAGTCGCGCTGGTATTATGAAGAATAAAGAAGAGGGCAATAAGCGTGTGGGTAAAGCAATGTTCGTTGACGCAATCGGGGTTAGCGGTGGTGCATTAGTTGGAACAAGTACCGTTACTGCTTTCGTAGAAAGCGCAGCAGGCGTAGCGGAGGGTGGACGCACTGGTTTGACGGCTGTGACTACAGGCGTGTGTTTCTTGCTTGCTCTGTTCTTGGCTCCAATTGCGATGTTGATTCCTGGTTCCGCTACTGCGGCTGCGTTGATCGTTGTTGGTGTTCTGATGGTGCAATCGATTCGTGAAATTGATTTCCAAGACTTCGTTATCGCGATTCCAGCGTTCCTTACTATTGTATTGATGCCTTTCACTTACAATATTGCGAACGGTATCTCCTTTGGTGTTGTTACGTATGTCGTGTTGGCTGCAGCAGCGAACCTCGGGGGCAAGAGCGAGAAACGTTATTCCATTCACTGGCTCATGTGGGTCCTAGCGATTCTTGTTCTAGCACGTTACATCTTTATAGGAAGTCAAGGTTAAAAAGCTTTAAGCTCTGGTGCATGATGCGCCGGAGCTTTTTTCTTTCCATATTTTTCAATTGATAAAAAGCTTGCAATGCCTTTGCGTATTTGTTATATTAATTCTTGTCGCTTCGGCGGTCGAACGAAAGAACAAAAGAAATTGAAAAAAAGTTCTTGCAATCGAATAGGCTGATGTGGTATATTGATCAGGTCGCTT
>NZ_JAGGKV010000009.1 GCF_017874035.1 Paenibacillus aceris | reverse complement strand
GCGTTGTTACGTTGTCTCATTCCGCTCGCCTCCCTTTATATGAATAGTACCTTATTTCCCATGGTACTCTCCAATTTAATTAGGGGGCTTAATAGCAAGCGGGAACTAGGTTCTTCTATTTTGTCATTCTGGTTGAAAAAGGGCCAATTTCGCTGAAATAAGGCCCTGTGGTTCCCCCTAAAGGGTAGAATCTCCGTTTTTCGACTAAATAGCGGCCTTCAGTTTCCTTTAATAAATCGTCTCAAATAAACATAGCCTACTCAACCCACTCGCGCTGCAGCGAGAACAAGTTCGCCTGTATTAGTATCGTATCAATGTCTTCTTCCACGCATATACGTTTCATATGTCAATACCCTTCCTAAGTATAGCTTGGGTTGGAGCCAGGTAGTTTTCATTATGCAGTGCAATGTTTCATTATCCGGTGATTAGGTGTAAAAGTATGGATCAGAAAACAGGGTTAACACACAAAAATCTCTATGAAAGGAACTTTTCACTCATGGAACATAAATCATCACCTATTCCCAGAGGAGCGGTGCGGGGGGCTGCTTGGGGTGTCCTCTTCATGGCGTTTTTCGGCACGCTCTGGGCAAGTATTGGCATTGGCGGACTGCAAGGCTGGGGATCCCCTTGGGTATTGATTGCTGCTATTATCATGGGGCTCACCCTGCTCGCGTGCGGCATCTCCCTATTTGCATCGGCACAGCATCTATCCAACCAAACGACAGAAGCAGATGCTCGCCGGTGGAAACGGGCAAGGCTTTGGTTTGGCCTTATCTTTACGATAGAAGGTGCGGCAATCGGGGCCGCTAGCGCCATCTGCAGCGCCACCGATCGCTTTGGCCTGTTTTTTCCTGTCATGGCAATCATTGTTGGCGTACATTTCATTCCGCTCTCGACTCTTTTTCAAGTCAAGACCCATTATGTAACCGGCCTGCTCCTCTGTTTACTTGCGATTTTCACACTCCTGTTCTTTCCGGAGAGAGTCATGCTGGAGGGCCGGCAAATCATCACATGGTGGCTCGCGGTTGGCTTTGGCTCAGCTCTGATCTTATGGGGAACGGGCTTATCCATTTGGATAGCGGGCCAAAGAATGAAGAGACGTTAATTTCCCTTACCCTCAACTCCTCACAGGCGGAAAGTTTCTTTTATATATGCCAAGCTAGCGGGCAGCTCCGTTTCCGGATCTTTAACCGTACACTCGGCAGAAATCATTCCTTCATATCCCGAAGCCTTCAGTGCTGAGACAAATTGATCGTACGGGTAATTCCCGGACCCTGGATAAAACCTGCCCGTATCCGCAAGATGGATATGCTGCAGCCAAGCTTTATTATCGACTAGCGTTTGTAGAGGCTCATTCTCTTCATCCATATGATAAAAGTCCGCTAGCACCCGAATTGACGGGTGGTTGGCTTGACTCGCAAACATTACGGCTTCCGACACACTATTCACTAAGTTAGATTCCTTCTTATTAAGCGGCTCTAATGCCAAAGTGACGCCTGTACCAGTAAGCGCTTCACCGATATGAGCTAGCAATTGAATGAACTGTTCCTCTGCACGATCCCGTTCCCAGCCATCGGGAATGTTACGTGATTTCCCGCTCCCAAGCACCACTGTTTTAACTCCAATATGATTTAATGCGTTGGCAGCTTTGTATATGTAACGCCGAAGACGTTCCTGATCAACTTCCGGCCCTACTACCTTCATGTCCCCAGGAAAAAAGATGTTGAATGCGTTGACGGGTAACGGGCTATTTAAAAATAAAGGCAGCCTTTCAGCATAATCCTTTTCATTTTCAAGATTTAAAGAGACAAGCGCGCATTCTATGTAATCAAAACCCAAACTTCTTAATCTCTCTGCTTGTTGAATCTCACTGCACCATCCAAAAGCGTACATTTTCCTCATCCCTTCACATTTAAATTTTTCGATTGGTTCAGAGTTTCAAAACGATTAACGAATGTTATGGCAGGCACAGATGACAGCGCATACATATCTTTACATACATAAGACGCCAATCGACAAGGAAAGTTTCTAGATCATTTATCAGAAAAATCTCAGAAAACAGAAAAAGCCCCTCTCGGAGCTTCTCTGTTAACAAATAATAAGGAATGGAATTATTCCGGTTGTGTTTTTTTCAAATACGCACGCCATGTTATGCACCACTTCTCCGGATCATCAAGGGATGATTCATCGTTCCGGTGAACGGTACTGTTATGCGGAGCTGACCGCACAATTTCGGGCTGAGTGTATGCTTCATGCGAGATATGCTCCAAGGCTTGAATGTATTCATCCAAATCCTCTTTGGAATATGATTCCGTCGGCTCCAAGGTAAAAGGCTGCTTAACGATATACGGATGATGGGACGTCCAGTAGTGTAAGCCGAAGTCGCACATACGGCGAGTAATATCCTCTGTTGTGACACCCGTCTCCTCTGTAAGCTGCTTCCAGCTGTAGCGAACCTGTTCCAGACGTCGTCCTTTGATATAAGGTGCGCTCGCTCCGCGGATTTGCAAAATTTTGTGATAGAGATAATTGTTGTTCAAAACGGCAATTTGAGCGACATCTTTCAGTCCATCCGGACCGAGGCTCAGTATCCAAGCGTAGGAACGCAGTACAGTCTGCGCTACGCCATGGAAGCTGCGGACCTTGCCAATACTGTCTGCCGGCTGGCTGACTAACCTATAACGGCTTCCATCGTAATCGACGAGCGGTCCCGGTAAGAAACGCTTGAGCTCCTCACTGACACCAAGAGCACCTGTAGCGGGGCCGCCGCACATATGAGGGGCTGCAAAGGTCTTATGCAGATTGAAGAAGCACATGTCGAAGCCTGCTTCCTTCGCTCTTGTGATGCCAAGCAAGCCATTCGCATTGGCTTGATCGTAGAAGCAAACTCCGCCTGCTTCGTGAACAAGGTCGGTAAACTCGCGGATTCGGTGGTTATAAATACCTGTATCTTCCGGGTTCGCGACTACAAAACCTGCAGTCCGCTTAGAGATTACGCCCTTCAATTTCTCGATGTCCGGGAATCCGTCTTCGTCAGGGTGCAGCGTGATGATTTTGTAGCCCTTAACCGCAGCTGTAGCAGCTTGTGAGGGATGGGAGAAAATCGTTGTAATGATCTCATCCCGCTGTTCACCTTCCCCGCGCGAGTCGTGATAAGCGCGAACGATAGAGGCCATCGCAAGCAAAGCCTGCGTACCGCTGCTTGGTTGGAAGGAGAAGGCATCCATTCCGCTGATCTCACGCATGGCAATGTCCAGTTTATAGAAAATTTCAAGCATGCCCTGAACGGAATCGGCATCCTGCAAGGGATGCAGTTCCATCATATGAGGCGTACGGATAAGCATTTCGTTAATACGCGGAATATACTTCATCGTACAAGTCCCTTGCCCGATTTCAACGTTCAAATCGGAGCCTAACGTCTCTTGGGAGAGACGCAAATAATGACGTAGTACTTTGGCTTGACCGATTTCAGGTAAAGCAGGCGCTTTGCTTCGCTTCATTGAAGCAGGGATTCGCCCAATACCGTCTCCTACCTGAGCGGCAATGCCAGCCTCCGCACTAGGCGGAATGACGCCACGCTCCCCTTGACGGTGAAGCTCAAATATGACTGGTTCATCCCATTTGGCTTGATGAAAATTACGAACTTTATGATCTCTGCGAATTCGTTTCATGGCGTTCCGTCCTTTCTCTCTATAAGATCATGGTTTACGAACGATGGTTTGAATGGCGTCTGCCAGACGGTCAAGATCCGCCTGCGAATGAATTTCAGTGACGCAGTAGAGGGCACATTGTCCCCATGAAGGGAAAGTTGCCGACAAATCTTTGCCGCCGAAAATCCCTGCTTCTAACAGGCTCGCATTGATTTGAGCGACAGTTAGGCCCGTTTCGTTGAAATCAACAACGAACTCCTTGAAAAAAGCGGTCCCTTCGAATCGGAGGGATATGCCGGGAATGGAAGAGAGCAACTTAGCCGCGTATTGCGACTTCTGCATAATCGTCTCCCCAACCTCCTGCATGCCAGTTGGACCCAGCAAGGCCAAATAGACACCTGCGGTAATTCCCCATAAGGCTGTCTGTGTACCAACGGACTCTTTCCCTTTCTCACGAAGAGCGAATGATGTGCGTTCATAGGCCACGTCGCCGAATCCATATTCACCTTCAACCTCCGTCGGCACAATGCCGAACAGCCTGGAAGGGTATTCCATGACATATGCCTCTTCATCACGCGTCGCAATAAATCCGGCTTGCCCGCCGCCATAGTTCATATGCATCCCTAGCGGTTGCAAATCTCCACAGACGATATCTGCGCCATATTGGCTTGGCGGCTGAAGTACGCCAAGGGAGATTGGGTCTACGCCAACGATGCAGATGGCATTCACATCATGTACCAACTCCGCTATTTGATGACCTTGATCTTCAATGATGCCCAGATAACCGGGATTTTCGAAGTAAACCGCTGCTATGTCGCTTGATAGTTTGTTTCGCAAATCATTCAAGTCCATCTTGCCCGTCGCTTCGTCGATGTCAACAAAACGCAGCTCCATCACAGGTGTGCAGTAGTTATGGATAATCATCACTTTGTCAGGATCCACTGATTTGGGAAGCAATGCAACACTGCGGCCTGTCATACGGCCTGCCATCCGAATAGCCGTTGAAGCGGCTTGAGCCCAGTCAAAAGTCGGGACATTCACAACGTCCATATCGACCAGCTCTGCCATCAGGCTTTGATACTCGAAAAGCGTCTGGAATCGTCCATGATCTTCATAGGGTTCGCCGGCATACGCCGTAACGAATTCGGAACGCTGATTGATTTCATCACAAATCGCAGGAATAAAGTGCTGCCAGCAGCCCGCTCCGAGAAAATTCAAATAAGCAGCACCGTGCTTGTTCTTGGCGAGCACGCCCTCCACATGTCGACGCAGTTCATACTCGTTCATAGCTGGAGGAAGGTTCATCTCTCTATTTAGCTTCAAACTGTCCGGAATGGCATCATGCAGTTGATCCATCGAGGACAATCCGATTTCTTTCAGCATGGCATCACGAACCTCTGGTACGGTATTCGGAATATAAGGATGGGCATATGTTCTGTTATTAGGCAAAGGTAACGCCTCCATTCATCGTTGTGTACGCATAAATTTTCAATCCACACTAGCCCTTAAGCAATGCCCCCGCCATCTACAACGAGCACACTTCCCGTTACCCATGAAGACATGCTACTTGCAAGAAACAGAACGGCATTGGCGATATCACGCGGTGTTCCTAATCTCTCGAGCGGTCGGCCGCCGGCTGAGGCTACTAGGAATTCAGCCTCGTTTCGCTGAAGCTGCTTCGCTTCATCCCGCAGCAGCGGCGTGTCCGTGTCGCCTGGCGATACGCAGTTCACCCGAATGTTCGCAGCGCCATGATCGATAGCCATAGCTCGCGTTAAATTTACAACGCCTGCTTTGGCGGCGCAGTACGCAGCAGCGCGGTCTCCGCCTTTTAACCCCCAACCGGAACCGGAATTAATAATGCTGCCCCCACCCTCTCGTTCCATGATGGGAATAATATACTTAGAAAGCATGTAGACTCCTTTTAAGGAAACATCGATGACGAGATCCCAGTCGCGTTCTTCCAACTCTACGACTGTTTTTCGCCGAATGATCCCCGCATTGTTGAACAGGATATCAATTCGTCCATGTGCGTTATCGATTTCGCCCGCAACACGCTCGCAATCAGCCGAAGAGGACACATCACAGCGGTAGAAACTCGCTTGTCCTCCCTGCTTATTGATCACCGCTACAGCCTGTTCACCTTGCGTTTCGTTAATGTCAAGTAGGATGGAATGCGCGCCAAAGCTGGCCAGCAGTTCAGCTGTCGCAAGGCCGATTCCTGAAGCACCGCCGGTCACAACCGCTATTTTTCCCGATACATTCAATATATCTTGTGTATTAAGCATGGTTTATTTCCTCCTGTTGTAAATGCTTCATTTCCATTTCAACTCTCATTTGACGGCTCAACCGTGCTGGTGAGGTATCTTCAGATAAATAGGGCTTGAGCAGCATTTGGAAGCGGAATGCTTCTGAGGTGACGGTGCTCTCCGCGGACTGTGCAGGTCCACAGCTGTTGCTGCCAAGACCATTCTGCTTATAATCCAAGTTGACTGTAATGAAATCCCGCGGTGTTAGGTCACTCGCATGTTTAGCCGCTTCGATATCAGCATCGGTATAGCGCCGTGCGCTGAATTCTAGAGTCGGCGCTCCTACGGCCAAAAGGCCGATTCCGGCACCGTCCGTTACTGAAACCCATCTGACATCTGTGCGGTTGCCGTTCTCCTGCGGATAAATATAAGGCGTGAATAGTTCATCGACATTCTTACGATATACACCAAACCGTCCTGCTTCCTTACTATCAGAATAATTCTCTCCTGGACCGCGACCGTACCATTGAACGGCATCCATTTTTTCGGGGAGCTCCATTTGAAGTCCAATCTTCGGAAGCATCGCAGGCGGCTTGCCTTCAGGAACCCCCTGCACGTCGATAATGATCAGACCTGAGCTCATGATGGTGTAAATCGTTTCACACCGGAATCCCCAGTCGAATACCGGAGGAGCGATACGTGACGCGAAAGTTATACGAATCGATCCCTCATCCAACCTCTCCCAGCGGCAATCATCGATTCGTTCGCTGAGCCTGTCGAGATACGCTTTGCGCCAATCAGGAAGGACGTACATATCGTTATCGATTGGAGCTCGCCAAAAGTTTAGCCGAGGCCCCTTGTTCACCAACTCTTGGCCGTTCATTCGCAGTGAACAGAAACCCGACAACCGTGTGTCGAAAGTGATCTGAAATAAATCGTTCCTTAGAATGAGCTGACGATCTACCGCTGTACAGGATAAACTTCGATTTGGTTGACTAACTGCTGTAGAAACGAACGAATCATTGATGTTACTTTCCGCATTTCGCTTGTGCTCGCTGTTCCCGACTGATGCTAGAGCAAGCTGTGCCCAAGCTACTTCATGACCTTGTTTACCCCAGATGCAGTCTGCTGCAAGCGTGAAGCCGACATTCAACCAACGTTCCGCACGTGGATCCAATAAGGTTAGCTGCCCATCTGCTCTTACAGGGACTTGTAGTTCCATGCTTTCGCCAGGGCCAATCCGCGGCAGTACAAGTACACCACTTTGGACTGTCTGCCCGTCTATTGTCACGCTCCAATCTGCATGAAGGTGATCGAGCGTCACAAAATCATAGCGGTTGGTGATACAAATGCGATCATTTTCTATATAGTCGACCCTGACTGGCTCAATTATTTTCTTATATTCAATAAGACCTGGGGACGGTGTCCGGTCCGGTCGAACCAGACCGTCAATAACGAAATTGCTATTGTTCGGCACATCGCCGTAGTCACCGCCGTATGCGTAGTCGTCTTTACCCGCAGCCGTCTTCCTGCGGATACCATGATCGATCCATTCCCAGACAAAGCCGCCCTGCAGTCTTCTATAGGCATCGAAAGTATCGAAGTAGCGCTTGAGACCGCCTGGACCATTCCCCATGGCATGGGCGAACTCGCATAAAATATGCGGTTTCGGGTGATCGACAAGTTGGCCGAAGCCTGCCATTTTCTCGGGGGACGAATACATCGTGCTCACAATATCGCACACTTCTGCCTCGCGATCTTCTTCATAATGGATGAGCCGAGTTGGATCTGCTTGCTTGCACCAGGCCGACATCGCCCGGAAATTGCAGCCGAAGCCGGACTCATTGCCAAGGGACCAAAAAAGGACGGATGGATGATTCTTATCGCGCTCCACCATGCGGCGAATGCGGTCGATATACGCTTCCTGCCAAGCAGGGTCATCGCTTAGCCGTGAAATATTGCCCAGCGGCTCAAAGCCGTGTGTTTCCAAATCCGTTTCTTCCATGACATATAAGCCATACACATCACAAATATCGTAAAACCGAGGATCATTCGGATAATGTGCCGTTCTAACTGCATTAATGTTATGCTGCTTCATCATCTTCACATCTTGCTTCATCGTCGAGAGCGTCACTGTGCGTCCCGAGACCGGATGGTGATCGTGACGGTTTACGCCCTTCAGCATGATTGCCTTGCCGTTCACTAAAAACTGACCGTCCCTCACTTCGATCTTGCGAAACCCGACTCGCTGAGCAACAACCTCCACCATTAGATCGTTCTGATCCACCAGGCAAATGATCAAATGATACAAATTTGGAGCTTCAGCACTCCAAAGTGCAGGCTTTGAGACGGGCATCGAAACAGAAAGCATCGTTTGATCTGCAGCAGCCAAGGCGATTTGCTGTTTACTCTCAGCAATGCGTTGACCTGCCATATCCAGCAGCTGTAACTGAAGCTCTCCCGCCAAGTCATGCCCTTGCAATTCCACTTGGACTAATAAATCCGCATCGCGATAGTCCGCGTCCAATTCCGTAACGATTCGATAATCCGAAATACGAAGCGAGCCAGGTCCCGAAATCAAATACACATCCCGGAAAATACCGCTCATATACCACATGTCCTGATCTTCCAAATAGCTGCCATCTGACCATTGATAAACACGCACAGCCAATCGATTGATTCCTTGCTTTACGTACGGTGTCAGATCAAATTCCGACGTCAAACGGCTTCCTTGGCTGTAACCAACGAATGTCCCATTGACCCATACATGAAAGCTGCTATCCACGCCATCAAATTTCACGGACAACTGTCTGCCTTCCCAAAATTGCGGAAGCTCAAACTCTCTTACATAAGAACCCGTCGGATTATCGTTAGGCACATGCGGAGGATCTACCGGAAACGGATAGTATAAATCCGTATAATGCGGGTGACCGTAACCTTTCAGCTGCCAGTGACTAGGTACTTGAATCTCATCCCAACCTGACAGATCATAATTCTCTTCGTAAAAATGTTCCGGTGCCCATTCAGGCCCCTTCGACCAATGAAACTTCCAATTGCCATTCAGTGATTGAAACCAAGGGGAGCTCCCTCGATCATAGCTCAAAGCTCCGGCTTGGTCGGAATACGGGATGAAATAAGCCCGGCTCTTGGCGCGATTGCGCTCCAGCACGGCAAGATTATCCCAATCGCGTTCCACTTTCTCGTTACGCATAGCTGCTTCTCCTCTCGAATCACGATCTTTATCTCTTTGCGGATCTATCCTTTAATTCCCGTACCTGCGATTCCACCGACAATATAGCGCTGCGCGAAGAAGAATACAGCCAGCGGCGGAATAGAGATCAAACAAGTAATCGCCATAATGGACTGCATATCGACGCCAAACATCCCTTTGAACTGGGACAGTCCAAGCGTCAATGTATATTTGGACTGGTCATTAAGGAAAATTAGCGGTCCTAGATAATCATTCCAGCAGCTCATAATTTGAAACACGCCGACTAAGATGAGCGATGATCCCATGAGAGGAACAATAATCCTCACAAGAATCGCAAATTTGTTAGCCCCGTCAATCGTTGCCGCCTCATCTAATTCACGAGGAAGCGTCAGAATAAACTGTCTTAGCAAGAAGATGAAATAGGCCGAACCGAACCACGATGGCACAATAAGCGGTTTGAGCGTATTAATCCACCCGAGATAATTGAACTCCATATACTGCGGGATCATGGTGACTTCCCATGGAATCATCATCGTTGCAAGCACAATCAGGAACAAGAGATCGCGCCCTTTAAACTCGAATCGAGCAAATCCATAAGCAACGAGCGTACAGGAGATCAGTTGGCCGAGCGTTGACATTAACGTCACGATGACGGTGTTTTTCAGAAATAAGTTAAACGGCTGAATCGTCCAGGCATCGGCAAAATTGCTGAATTTCCACACGGAAGGAATCCATTTTGGAGGAAAAAGGTACAGCTCCGTTTGTGATTTCAGCGCCGTTGTCAAAGCCCAGAACAGCGGTGCGATGAACAGCAGTGAGCAAATAATCAGCATTGCATACACGATTATCCGTTTCATTCAGGCTGCCTCCTTCCGCTGGACTTCGATTTCTTCTGAGGCTTGCGCTTCATTTCTCCTTCATAATACGCCCAAGCTTCCGACGATTTGAAAACAAGGAATGTCAGACAGAGTACAATAAGGAACATGAACCATGCGTTTGCTGCAGAATAACCCATTTTAAAAAACTTGAAAGCATTTTCATACATATACATCGCGTAGAAGTACGTTGATTTCATAGGTCCGCCTCCCGTGAGGAGAAGCGCAAGAGTCAACTGCTGGAACGCCGCAATAATAGACGTGATGAGATTGAAAATAATGGTAGGGCTGAGCATTGGTATCGTCACGTTAAAGAATTGTTTAAGTTTGCCCGCTCCATCCATTGAAGCGGATTCATACAAATCCTTCGGAATCCCCTTAAGGCCTGCCAGGAAGATGAGCATCATCGAACCTTGCCCCCATAGACTCGCTACGACCATTGCTACGAGAGACCAACGTGTATGATTCAACCAGTCCGGACCTTGCACACCGATTGTCGAAAGAAAATAATTCAGAATGCCGTAATCCCCGCTGTATACCCAAGACCAGATCATAGCGAGGGCAACGCCGGAAATAACAGAAGGCAGGTAAAATGCGGTTCGGAATATCGCGCTGCCGCGAATTTTCTGGTTGAGTAAAATCGCTAGTCCAAGGGCAACCGCAATATTCAGCGGTACGAACAGAGCCGCGAATTTGATCGTCACTCCGAAAGATTTCCAGAACAGAGGATCGTCGGTAAACATATCCACATAATTGCCAAAACCGATAAACCTTACTTTTCCTACAATCGGCCAATCGAAAAATGAAATAATGAGCGAGAATAACAATGGCCCTAAAGTAAACACTAGGAACCCGAAGATCCATGGGAAAATGAAGAGGTAGGGAATTCCCCCACCCCAACTGCGTTTCCTTCTAGGCATGAGGTTGGCCATTGATTTCCCTGCTTCTGCTTGCTGCGGGTAGGTTTGAGCCATCTCCTAACCTTCTTTCTGCAATAACGGATTATGTTATTTCAAATAGCGTTCGCTGTCTTTCACAGCCTGATCCAGCGCCTCCTGTGCATTGCTGCCATGTACGACAGCTTCGACAGCCGCAGATAGTTGGCGGTTCATTTCATTCCATTTGGCATTGAGCAGGAAGGCCGGCGAGTTATCCGAGCGCTGAAGCATCGTGTAGAACGGTTTGTACAGAGGGTCCTGATCTTTCTTCAACTCGTTGACGACACTGACTCTGACAGGCAAATCCGCTACACGCATTTTGATCGCTTCATTGGAAACGTAATATTTGATAAACTCCCAAGCCAAATCTTTCTGCTTCGAATCTTTCGCAATCGAGAGAGCAGATTCCGCTACTACACCTTTAACTGGTTTCCCCGCAAACGCAGGCATCTCTACAGTCCCTACATCAATGCCTGCTTCCTTGAATGACTCCAACGGCCAGATGCCGCTTTCCCACATCGCGATTTTACCGCCTTTGAAAATATCCTCGCCACTTTGCTGGCCTTTGCCTCCTGCCAGTACCGCCGAGCCGTTTTTGACCATATCGCCGAATAGTTGAATGGCCCCGGCTGTTGCTTTGCTGTTCATGAAGCCATTAATCGTTTTACCGTCATCAGAGATATAAGAACTGCCGTTACTCCATACAAATCCTTGCAGATCGTACGTATCATTCTCTGCTCGAACACCGAACCCGTACTGTTTCTTTGCTTTATCTGTCAGCTTTTTAGAGATATCCTGGAAGTCATCCCATGTCCAGCCGTCCTTTGGATAAGGAATCTTTGCCTCATCAAACAACTTCTTGTTGTAATAGACAACACGAGTTGTGAATCCCGCTGGAATGCCATAGAGCTTGTTATCAATCGTCGCGTAATTGAATAATCCTTTGTAGAAGTCATCCTTGTTCAGATCCTTATCTTTGTCAGCATAGCTGCTGAGCGGCTCAAGCGATTGGTGGTACGTTGGGAAATCCCACATGTACATCACATCCGGAGGATTCGTAGCACCGAAACCCGCAGCAAGCTTTTGGTCGAAACCGTCGGCATATGCTTCTACTTGAACATTCGTCCCTGGATGAAGCGCCTCGAATTTCTTCGCGATATCCTGCTCGATCTTAAGGGCATCTCCGGTATCCCAAGTGGCGAACCGCAGCGTTTTCACATTGCCTGAATTGTTGCCGTCCGTCGGTTGTGCCGTCTTGCCAGTCGTACCCTCGTTACTACCGGCGCATGCTGTAAGCGTTATTGTCATTGCAGTCGCAACAACAATGAGTGAAAGTTTCTTTTTCATTCGGTCAGCTCCCCTATCACTGAGTGAGGTACATAATAATTGAACCGCTTTCATCATAACTAAAATGAAAGCGGTTCAAAACCGATAACTATTCGAATGTTAGCGCTTTTTTGTTCGATTCACCGAGGCTGGTGTCCATTTGTTCGGAGCATGTCGTCTTTATGTTGGCTGCGGTACTGACTAGGCGTTTGACCTGTGCAGCGTTTAAACCATTTGCTGAAATATTTGCTGTCGCCAAGCCCCGTGCGCTCAGCAATATCTTGCATCGTCAGTGCGGTATCCTTTAACAATCCATAAGCCAACTTTAGCTTGCGTTTATATTGAAAAGCGACGAAGCTGTCTCCCACCGCTTTCTTGAACAAAATGGAGAAGTGGCTCCTGCTTAGGCCGACTTGTCCCGCTACATCGCTGACAGACCACTCAGCTGACGGATTCTCATGCAGGAGCTTAACCGCTTTCCAGATCGGCTCGGGCCAATCCTCGCCGGTCACGTCATAGATTTTGTCCAATTCCGCTGCTTTATGCAAAGTTAATAACGCTTCAAGTCGTTCTTCCGTGCTTGTCAGCGGTCCCTTTTTTGACCACTTCAACTTCGAATTTTGGCTTTTATTCTCAACAAGCAGACTCTCCACCGCATGTAGGAGCGATTCGGGGACTATATAATAGCAGCGATCATCTCCGTAAGGAATAACGGCCCCCTCACGGAGTTGGCGATCTTCCTGGGCTGCCGCTTCCAAAAGATCCGACCAAGCCGCTTCGCATCCGGAAGTTTTAATCAAATAGACATAGACAGGCTCTCCGTGAAAAGACCACACCTCGCGGGTGCGTTTCTGCATCTCCCCAACAAGTTTGTCATTATGGCCATTGAGCCAAGCGTAGAGCATAGTACTAAGCCGTTCACTTTCATTCTCACTGCCCGCTTCCTGATAGAGAACTGGCGTCGCTGGTGCCATTGACAGCTCGTGTTGAAATTTCGCCAGCATGCCTTCTAGTTCTTCATCCTCAAAAGCAGTCTTAAGCAAATAACCGGCTGCTCCAAGCTTTATTCCTTGCTGGGCGTATTCAAAATCCCGGTGACAGCTAAGCAGAATAATTTTTGTATCGGGAGCAGCTTCCTTTACCAGGCGTGACAATTCAATGCCATCCATTTCAGGCATAACGATATCGGTAATGACCACTTGCGGCTTATGCTCTTGGAAAGCTTCCCAAGCTTTACGGCCATTCGTCGCGTCCGCAACCACTTCCATCCCAAACTTTTCCCATGGCACCGTAGACCTAAGCCCTTTTCGAACGATGCTTTCGTCATCTGCGATGATCACTCTAATGTTCTTCCTTGTTTCCATGCGGACTCTCCTCCTTCTTAGGCCATTCCATGATGATCGTGGTTCCTTCTCCATGAACGGATTGTACCTTTAACCCATACGGCAGGCCAAAATGCAGCTTGAATTTCTGATCGGCATTTTGCACACCCAGACCTCCCCTGCCCTTGCGCTTCGGCTCATTTGGCAGCAGCAGGCGCTTCAATTTATCCGCAGGAATCCCGGCTCCATTATCGGTTAGCGTAAGCACCAAATGATTGCCTTCCTCCCGAACGTGTAAGGTAATCACTCCCTCGCCGTCCTCAAAACCGTGGAAAAAAATATTTTCAAACAACGGCTGAAGTGTCATGCGGGGAATCAAATAATGCTTATACTTCTCATCGCAGGTTAACTCATACGTGAATACAGGGCCATAGCGGACCTCTTGGATTTTCAGAAAATGCTCGATCATTCGCAGCTCCCGGCCAAGCGGGATCAATTCCTGCGAGATATCCAGATTGCCTTCGAGAACCATGGTAAGATGATAAAGCATTTGGCGGATATCCTCCGCGCCCTGCAACCTGGCTTTCCATTGAATCGAATTGAGTGTGTTAAAAAGTAAATGCGGGTTGATCTGGTAGTGAAAAGCTTTCAGCTCCGCCTCCTTCTTAAGCCGCTCACTTTGCTCAACCTCGCCAATTAATGTCTGAAAGCCGCGCACCATATTGTTAAAACTTGAATCCAAACTGCCCAGCTCATCTCTCGCTTCAACCTGTGTCCTTGTATGCAGCTTGCCGAAGCCGACCTTCTGCATCGCATCCTTCAGACGGCGAATCCGTGCCGTGAATCGGGAGGAGAATAAATACGCAAACCCGAACGCCAGCAGACACGAAGCAACTGCAACCATAATCGTATTAGATCTAATAATACTAGATGAGCGATAGAACGCCTTGGCAGGCTGCCTGGCCTCGATGGTCCATTGATTAACCGCAAGCTTTTTGTTCCACACAATATCACTTGTTTGCGAAGTGAAGGCAGCTTCAGTCTCATAAATAATTCGCCCCTGAGGATCTGATATTCGAAGATGTGCCTTTGTATCGGTCTCGAACAGCTTGAACATATGAAGCAAATCTTCCGCATTCTCCTCAATCAGAATCTTGCTGCCGCGCAGTGCGCCGTAAGGGTTGTTAATCGGTACAGCCAACCCCAGCACGGGCATTCCCGATTGTTCGGTTTCCTTCATCTCATGATTCTGAGGATAAAATCCTAGCCAATACTTCCCTTTATACGTATCCGGCATAGCCTGCCACGCGGGGATTAGACTGAGTTTGGTTACATCCAAATTATTTTCCCCGTAATAATAGCCTGAGTTCGTAATGATATAAATACCAGTCGTCCGATCGGTTTTAAGCGCTTTCAGAAGTACTTCAAAATCATCCTTATCCATAATCTCTTTGTACGTAATGGGAACCTGGTTTCCTAGATCCACTCTAGCCGGATCAAGCAAATAGGAGTAAACCGTCTCCGTCGTTTGATTCATCCGATTCAAATAGGAGCTCGTCTGCTGCTCCAACTGCGCCACGGCATTCTCACCGTACTTCCCGAACTGTGAGTTGATCACCTTCGCGGACTGATAATAGGATAAAGCTCCAAGTGAGAGCAGCGGAATAATGGTCACGATAAGAAAACAGAAGAGCAGCTTCGTACGAATGCTCCGATAAGAGCCGGACAGCCGGCGGATGTTGAGCTTCTTATGCCAATAACCTTTGATGATCGCCCCTCCTCCAGCTTTCTCAGTTTAATCGCACTCTTGCAGTTTAGCATGGAACATATTCAGCGAACAATGTATCCACCCTTGAGAGGGGTGTTAAACGATCATCGTTCCACACTTCCGGCCTAAACGGGAAAAGCACCTCCCTTCTGCTCGTCAATAGCAGGGTGAAGTGCAGTTATTCACTAGTTGGTTGTATACTCATGACCTAGAATCAAGAACACACTTGATGTCCATGTAAAAGCTCGATCCCGCAAACCTTGTCCCGTAATCGCATCAAAATTCTCCGCCATCCCGCTACGATCCAGCATCGCACAGAATCGGCGCGCAACCTCTTCGGCCAGTTCACGGTCCCCCGCTGCGGCGGCTCCTTCGATAAGCAGCATGGTCGACGGCGCCCAGATCGGGCCTCGCCAATAGCCGTCTGGCTGGTAGTAAGAACTCTTCAAACTCTCTGTCGCCCAACCATTTCCGGTTAGAAAACGACCTTCCTCTCTTAACCCTTTAAGCAAAGCTGTGCGGATCGGATCGGGCAGCCGTTTGCCAAGCAGAATGGGAACGAACATAAGGAGACTGTCGCCATCGGAAAACTCGTGTGTACCGGAGCGGCAAGCCATAAAGCGGCTATCTTTCCAGAAATGAAGCAGCATCTTCTCCAGTGTGTCCTCAGCAAGCTTTTGCCATTCGATCTTTTCTTCCTCAAACCCAAGTAATCCTGCAATCTCGGCAAGCACCTCGCTTTGAAGAATGAGAAAAGCCGCTAAATCCGGGCTTTCCACCGGAATGCCATTATTGAATGCGGTGCTGTTATCCCACCCGGAGTCATTGCCGTGATTGTACTGCGGGATGCCATCGCCATCTCCGTCGCGATATCGGAACCACCATTTCGTCCATTTGGATAGCGGTTGGTAAACTTCCCGAAGCTGAACTGCCTGAATATAGTCCGTTCTTGCCATCATCCAAGCAAGCGTCCATCCGTGGATTGGCGGCTTGTTGCAGTTCCAGAGCTCATACTTGTCATTGATGAAATCCGGAATCAAACCGCTCTCATCCTGACGGTCAAAGAAAATCATGAATTGATCCCACGCCAATTTCGGATCATGACGAACGAGCGCCATCGCATTGAAACAGTGATCCCAGCTCCAGATGTTCGTCATCCAGTTTTTTGACATATACATCGCTGTACGCGTCAAGCAACCCTCTGCCGGAACGAGGCAGGACCACGTGATATATGCCGCCAACTCCCGACTTTCTTGCCAACGTTCCGGCAAAGGCAGGGTGCAATTCACCCATTCTGCAAATTCCGCTTTTACCTGCCTCACAGTGTCATCAAAGGTTTCCCATTCAACGCGCGGCTCCCACACCGTGCGAAATTCCTCGATAGCAAACTCGGAAATGCCAGAATCTGCTGCAGGCAGAAAGTCTGCGATGACATAGGAACTTTTGATTTTGTCCCATGGCACTTCCATTTTCAAATCGCCAACCAGCGCTGTCAGCATAAACCTGCTTTCATGCGTGAAGCTGTTTACCTCCCAGCTCTTCAAAGCTGCTTGGTAAGCATAATCATAAGCTGCCGTGCGGAACGTTAAGCGAATCCCGCATCCTTGTGACCGAAACCGGCATGTTCGACGATCCGAGATACAGATCTCAGCAGTTAAGCCTGTCGTTGAAGTAAGCTGGATCATTTCAGGGCTAGCTACTGCCTGGAATGGCACAGATTGACCGATTTCATTCAGCATTTCAATTCGAAACGCTTCACCGAATTTATCGTCGCCGCCGCGTACAGTACGCAGATACAAGCCTGCATTTCTATCTGCAGATTCAGGAAGAATCGAAATCGCCAAGAAAGACTCTCTCCGGCTGAAAGGTACAACGTTCAGGTCAAAGTTCATAAGATATCTCCTTTTCGAAAGCAGAATGCGCTTTCATTGTAACCAAGGAAGTTCTGAGGTAGAACCGACAGTTGTTTGTGATGGGGAGGCAATTTGTTGTCTTCTGGGGTAATCTTGACTTACAGGTGGCATTTTGTTCGGAGTTTTTCGTCATATTGTTTGAAATATGACTCGCCCTCTAGTTCCCGCTGCTCAAACTAAACGGGATGGGTCTGCTAAATTTTAATATCCGTATGAAGTTGATGTACGGAAACCAAACTTTTGTCCGAATTGTCAACGTAATTTGGGAAGGAACGGCTGTCAGTTAAGGTCATTGTCGCAGAGGACGAGGATTTGATTCTGTTGGCGAACGCGTCGGCTATTCCGATCAGTTTTATTTCAGCCGCATTTTCAAGCAGATGACAGGTTTCACGCCGAAGGATTACCCGCGATAAACTCAAAAAAGGACCTGAAGCCAATCTTCAGGTCCTTTTTGGGCAGCTACGTAGACGACGGAAGATGCCAACGTTGGCTATCTCAAGCATCGTGCTAAATGTCTTTATTTAACATCATTTCGAGTATAAGCTTGTCGATATCCGATGTTGCTTCATTCCCTATACGGCAAAAGTTATCAATCGTCTTCTCAGCGTCATTTTCGATAAATCCATTCGTCGAGGAGATGGACGTCCCTTTGGAAGCAAGGAGTGCAGATTGTACCGCGGCACTTGTACAAGTCGCAACTTTCATAGCGCAGCCGCCTTTTGCACCATCGCACATCATCCCGGTCACATTGCCGAGCATATTTTGGATCGCGGCTTTAATCTCCGTTATGCCACCGCCCAGCAGATAGGTAATTCCGCAGCTTGCCCCCGTACCGGACACGGTAACCCCGCATAATGCAGATAACCGTCCAAATTTGGACTTGATATGAATGGTGACCAAATGGCTTAATGTAACGGCGCGGATGAGTTTGTCCTCCGAAGAACCAAGCCTCTCTGCAGCCGCAACAACAGGGTTTGTCGCTGCAATGCCTTGATTGCCGCTTCCTGAATTCGCCATGACGGGCATCGTAGAGCCAGCCATGCGAGCATCTGATCCAGCTGCCGCGAGCGCCATCGCATGGGAAATTAAATCATCTGACAAAATACCCTTTTGCACATTTTCTTTAATCGTCTTACCAACTTCGAGACCGTAAGCATGCGTCAAGCCGTCTATTCCTGCCTTGCGGTTCAATTCAATGCTTTGCTTGACCAAGCTGAGATCTTCAAGATCAACCGTATTCACGAATTCTACAATCGAATCGATCGTTAATTCGCTCCGCTCCTCTTTCGAGCTTTTAAAGCTTGCACTTGCACAGCCACCGGTGTCAACGACCTTTCCGTCAACTTCTACCAGCGTTATATTCGTATGATTATCCGTAATAACAACCTTTGCGTACCTCATCTCGGCTTCGATAACAACCTCGATATATAATTTCCTTGGCGTATCGGCAAGATGGACAACAGAGATGCCCTCTTTAACCATTTCCTGCGCCTCAGTAATATGTTCCGGCTTAATATCAGCGAGAACTTCAAGCTGCTTCTCTGCATTACCGGCAATCGCCCCTAACGCAGCAACAAAGTCGATGCCTGTTAAGCCAGTACCGGGTATACCAACCGCTAATGCATTCTTGATGATCCCTGCGCTTGCATAAACCGTAATTTTGTTGATTTTTCCACCGACATAGCTCCTAGCCTTCGCAGCAGCCAAAGCAATGGCTACTGGCTCCGTGCACCCAAGCGCGATTACGAGTTCGTTTTTAAGGATGTTAATAAATGTCTCCGTCTTCAAGCTGTACCCCCTTAACACCGAAAGGCACTAGGACCTTTTGAATGATCTATAAAATATACTATAGTTACTCAGCTTAATTCAACTGGCCGTGTCACTAGTGACTGACTGCCGGACGTCTACAGACTTTCGTTTGGCAAACAACAGTGTCAATATACCGCTTATAATTGTAAGTACGGCCAGTGTCAATAAAAATGTAGAAATGCCGAACCAATCAAGACATGCGCCGGTCGCAAGCAGAGCAAGCTGAAACATGACACGATCAAGCATCCCTCGGAATGAGAAAAAACGGCCCTGGACATCTTTCGGCACTTTAATCTGGAATAGTGTAGAAATCATCGGAAAGAAAAACGCGACTGCGCAGCCGAACAAAACAAAAGAACCGAGCACAGCAAAACTGCTCTCGCTAAAGGACATTCCGGCAAAAGAGAACGCAAACAATAGCATGAACAACGTGGAACTGGTTACCAGATTACGCATGCCAATCACTCGCTTCGCAAATAAACCTGCAATTAAAATACTCGTTCCTTCTAAGGAGTAGATCCATCCCATCAGTTCAGGTTTATGCTGAATTTGGCTAAACTTCAATACAAGCAAATTAAAACCGCCAAGAAACAAGGTAATAATTCCGCTATTGATAAGAGCGATCAGAATCGACGGTTCTTGTCGAATGAGCAGAAACAACTCCGAAAATCGAATTTTTTCCTGCTTCTTAGCTGCAGCGGAATCCGCCCGATTTGGAATCTTAAGCTGTGTAATGAGCATGACGAGGATGACGTAAAAAACTAGCGACAACGCGTAGACCGTATACAAATTCATTACGGATACCAATATCCCTGCTGCAGCAGTGCCACCAATTCTAGCTATAGTGATCACGTTAAAATTAATGCTGTTCGCCCTAAGCAGATCCGAAGCAGGAACGACGGAAGGCAGCGCAGCTTGTACGGTAGGCATATAAACAGTAGCCGCTAATTGCATGATAATGACGGATAACAACATGATGGCAACGGATTGGTAATATAAAGCAGCAAACATAATAATCGGGGCTAGACAACGGAAAAGACCAGAAATAAACAATATTTTTTTCTTATCAAAGCGATCTGCCCACACGCCGGCTTGCGGCGAAATGAGTACGCCAAGAAATAAACCGCACATCAGGATCAAGCTTTTCCCTAGATCGGACGGCACATGACTCTGCATAAATTGTAAATTCGCAATGATGCTTGTCCATATGCCTGCGCCCTGAATGGCTTCTCCTATCATCATAAAAACAAAAGTTCGATTTCGCAGCAAAGAAGAATTCATTCCTAATCTCCAATCTATGTGTGATTCTCAGAATCTCTCCATCATAGCACATATGTTCGCACGTGCCAATATGACAAATACATACAGCCAGCGTGCTTTCAATCCGTATGACAAATCGAAAAGGAGCTGCCATAAGGCAAGCTCCTCCACGATTATTTTCATATGCTATTATTGAAAAATTGCTCTTGCGATAATTGCCAAATCAGCAATATCAATGACGCCATCATGGTTGACATCCACTTTTTGGACCACATTCCAATCTGGGCTCGTTGAATTTTTACCATAGCTGGCAGCTGCGATCGCGATATCACCAATTGTCACTTTGCCATCTCCGTTAATATCTCCAGTTAAGGAAGTATTAACAGAATTTTTAAAGGCTTGCAGCGCTTGAGTTAAGATGCTTGCTGCTTGATCGATTTCAGCTTGGCTTCTTGCATTTGCGGATGCTGTAATCGCTGCATCGATCGCCGCTTGCAAGGCTGCTTTGGAACCGATTGGGTATTGTCCTGGCGCACTGCCTTCCACGGCTGCGTTCACGGCAGCCTGAGATTGTGCAATCAAAGCATTCAATGCTTCTTTGTTCAGCTCATTCGTGCCGGTGACTTGTACAGTATGCGTGACAGAGTTCAAAGAACTTTCCACACCCGCTGCGTTGGCAAGTTTCGCTTGTGAAAGCGTTATGCTTGCATTTGCTGACTCTTTGATAGCTTTCCACGTTAATTTAAGCAGTCCGCCATCTGTTGTTATAGAATGATTTGCTCCTAGACTTGCAAGCAGGACACGTACATGACCTGGAACATCTTTCTTAACGTCGACGACCAAAAGACCTTCTTTCAGAGACTCGACCGATACAAAATTAAAAGTATCAGGGTTATAATCGAACGTTAAATCCTGAGCATAAATCGCTTCGTTCACGCTGCTCGATACATGGCTTAATCCATAATTCAGTTCGAAGTTGCTTCCAGACGATATTTGAGACGCGCCCGTAAGGGTTCCTGATAATTCTGTAGTCTCAACTGAATTTGGTACATCAGCTTTATACATCGTCAAATGGTCCAAATTCACATTACCGATATTGCCATTATCAATCCGGTAACTGATTACATTTTTTCCTGCTTTTAAAGATAAACGTTCAGAAGCTGTAAACCATTCATCCCAACTAATGGCTGTTTTATCAGGTGCAATTGTTTTGACATGTTTGCCATTGACATAAACATTGATTTGGGCTCTTGCAGGCAATTGTACCGTTGGGTTATTGGTTGATTCCCCGTTTACTTGCTCACCATAGGCATATCTCACACCTACGATATAATCACCATTTTCAGCTGCATTGACAACAAAATTTGCTTCAGCCCCGGATTTTTTAGGCAGGTTAATATAACCTGTTCCTTGATAATTCAAATGGCTGTTATCTTTTGTAATCTCACCTAAGAGAATGGCATCTTCTGCTTGAAACATATCGCCTTGTCCTAAATCACCCGAAGGTAAATTTTGCCATTTATTCGGAGAAACCGGTACACCAAAGTTTGGTGTGCCATCTTCGTTCCAACCGAATTTCTTAATATTCACTTGACGCCACCAGTTGCGTCCTGTGTCTTGATATACACGTGAATGATAGATCATCCAGTCTTCTTTCCCATCGACTGACTTTACGAAACCTGCTCTGGCAGGGCCGGATACATCACTGGTAGAAACGAAAACATCATTTTTACGTGTCCAAGAACTCGGGTTTAAGAAATTCCCGTCTGTGTTCATAAAATAAGATAACCGATACCCATCTGATGCATAGTCGCCTTCAGACATGGTGATAAATACTTTTCCATCTTTTTGTAGCACACGAGGACCTTCTCCTCCGCCGCCCGGCAAGAAGGAACGATCCGCTGTAATTGTATACGGGTTATCCATGGGCGCAATAGCCGGACCGATAGGTTCGCCGGAACCTAATGTCCCCCATACTGCGTACAGTTTTCCTTTGTTCTCGAATACCGTAAAATCGTTTGCTTGCTTGTAAACGCCATTTTCTCCAGCATATAAGGCACCTTTATCGACATAAGCCCCTTGAGGATCATCCGAAACGGATTCTAAGACGGTAGCCATATGTTTGTACCCATAAGCTTGCAAGTCAGCGCAGTAATAAATGTACCATTTACCATCGAAGAAGAAGATTTCCGGAGCAAAAATACGCGTTTGAGTTCCTTGCGAATCAAATACCTGTATCTTTTCACCTTGGTCAGTCAACGTACGGGATTTGGATACATAAACTTTATTGTTAGAATCCAAGTTACTTGAAGAAACAAAGTAATAAAAACCGTCTTTATAGGTTACAAATGGGTCTTGTCCTTGATATAACGGATTGTTAAATTTCGTTGAGACAGATGAACTTGTTACACCCATTTCTTTCATGAATTCGGATCTTGCAATCGATACGGCCTCAATTCCATTAATTAATAGGTCTAGCTTATCACGATCATTTGCTGTGTTAGCATCAATTGTGTTAAGCAGTTCCTCAGCCGTAATTTTCGTTGCATGCAAATGATTTAATGCACTTTCATTTACTTTGTCAGCAAAGTTTTCGGTTAAATAGTCGAGCTTTTGTATTTCAGCTGTCAAATCGGCCTTTTTCGTTACGATCATACGATCTGCCGGCAAATAAAGGGCCGACTCAGGAACGATTTCTCTTTTCTGATTTGCACTTTCCCACTCCATACGAAGCCAAGTGCCGCCCCAGCCTTGCAAATATTCTACTTTGATGTCATAGTGCTTTCCTGCTTCCAAAGAGATAGGGATGCTGTCTTGCGGTTTTTCCCAAGTTTGCTGCCAAAAGTCAATGATCAGCTGCCCATTCACCCATAGTCTGAAACCATCATCACCGACCATATGGAAGGTGTAATTTTCTGTGTATTTTGGAACGATGGTACCCGTAAAACGTGCTGTATTATAATCAGGAGTTCCTGAAAATTGATTGAAGATGCTTCCAAAGGAATCCCCATTCAAATTGCCAATAGCTCGTGATCCTCGTAAATCATCGAATTTAAATACGTTAATATCTGTGCGATTATCAGGGTTGGGGATACATTTAAAGAAATCCCCCATTAATCCGTGACCATCCATGGTTGGATCAGCAGCACTAGCATTCAAAGGCATGTTGATCGTGCATGCAAAAAGGATGATAGCCATGAGTATTCCTACTACTTTTTTCATCTTTTTTTCTCCTACTCTCCATTTTTTTGTAAGTAACAAAGCTTGCAGTTCATTGCCTTTTTGATTATTCCGCCTCCCCTTTCCCCTTCTTTGCTGCATGCTTTTAAGTTAACATATTTTCTAAAATATATATTTGTAATATCCCGAGCTTTTTTACAATAATCCACCCTTTTTTATGAGAGTAATCGGCCATTCGGTTAGTACAGCTTCAAAAAACAAAAAAACTGATGCCGGTTACGTACCGACGCCAGTTCATTTGTTGTTAAATATGGAGCAAAGCTCGCTTGGAAGAGCTAACATTCCGGAATTTAATAAAACTAACGATCCGCCATGTTGCAATGTAGCCAAAGGTAATCAAGTTGCACATAAAGCTAAGTGTACCAGGTTCAATAGAGTGAATAGTCGCAATCGCGATGAAACGCAGTGCAAAGATCACGATCAGAAGCACGAATACCGTTTTATTACGTTTAATAAATGTGCTGCCATTTTCTCGAACCTCAAAATTGGTCGTCATGATCAGCGGAATCGATACCATCATCCCGATCAACAACGCAATGATCACTTGTTCTTCACCGATATGCAGCGATGGATCGAACAATTGCATGAACGAGGTAGAAATGTATAGGATAGGCAGCAGCAGCGTGATTCCCGATTTTTTAAGCGGCTTATACATGCCACTTCGTTGACCACGAAGAATAAAAAAGAAAATTAACGCCGAAATCAGTAACGATACTGTTGAATTCATAGTTACGAACACTCCCTTAAAGGATTTTATAGTCTAATTATCACTTTTTAGGGAGGTTTTCATAAGTGAATCAAGTCATGGATTGAAGGTGACAATCGTCATAATTGCATTGAAATCAAAAACTCAAAGTGTCATAGCATGTCCATACCTGGCCAAAAACTCTTCTTTTATTTTATAATCCGGCATTATGCTTCCTACGCGTCTCCAAAATGATCGATCATGATTCATATGTGTTAGATGACAGAGTTCATGGATGATCACATAATCAATAACATCAATTGGAGCCATCGCTAAGCGATAGTTAAACGTTAATTTCTTATCCGAGCTGCAGCTTCCCCACTTCGTTCTGGACTCCTCGATCTCAAACGATTTTGGTTTTACCTTCAACTGGGTTTGATAGATTTTAATTCGTTCAGCTATGATCTTCTTGCAGCTTGTGAAATAAAATTTTTTAAGATTCATTTTCATCTCTTCCTCCTGAAGTCCAGCCGTATCGATTAACTCATGAAGGAAGTAATATTTTCCAAGATGAAGGAACTTGCCTTGGTCTTGATACTCACCTGTCTTAGGTACTTCTCGCGATTTTGCAATAAGCTGCAGCTTTTCCAATATCCTTTTCCCATGTTGCTTTACGACACTCATCAAGATCTCCTGGCTTGTATCATTCGGAGCTTTAACTGTTATGAAACCCATCGTGTCAATTTGAATCGATATTTTTTTTCTTACGCCATATTGCACGTTAAATTCTATTGTCGTATTCTCAAATTCAATTTTCATATGATCATCGTCCCTTTTTGCTTTCCCTACTATATCCAACTATTTTACCTTTCCTAACTAAAAAAGACCAATCCGCAATCAAGCGGATTAGTCTTATCTTCAGTAGATAAGAAAGTATAAGTTTTATACTTTTGCTTCGCATCTACCTTGACAAACGCGTTCGTCCAAAAAGGACGACGAAGTCGTTTATCCTTGTTCGCCTTTTGGCTTCTCTTTTGCTTCTTCTTCCAATAACCCCTTCGTGCCTTGTCTAAACTCCTTGATGGTAGTACCGAATGCGCGACCTAATTGAGGAAGTTTTGAAGGGCCGAACAGCAGCAACGCAACTGCAAAAATGATGATGACACCGGAAACACCAATACCTGAAAGCATGAAAACCACCTACCTTCTTCTACCGGATTAAAATTTAACCATGAGAGCTGTAACATACATAATCATAATTCCAGCCGTTAGCCCTCCGAAGTTCATCCAAGAAACGGGCGATAAACTGCGTTTCTCGGATTCTTTAAGAATCATTTTTGAAATGACATAAATGACTTGCAGGATAGCGCCAGCACCAATGCCGAAGAATAGGGCAGCTAATGTATCGTTAAAAATAAAGCCCCCTGCCCAAGTTCCAACAATGGCTGGGCCCCCCGCTATTAAGGCTAATGTAAGAAAAGTCTTCCAAGTAGGACAATCCTTTAGCAGCGGAGCTGCGATTCCTACGCCTTCCGTAATATTGTGAAGGGTAAAACCAATAATCAAGAAAGTTCCCAACGCTGCCTCTCCTACAGCAAAAGCGGATCCAATAGCGAGACCTTCACCGAAATTATGAAGTCCGATGCCTGTGGCTATTTTTTTGGAAACCCTGCTTCCCTCTAAAGTCCTGCTGCTTAACTTACGCTCATTCGACTGGTCAACCGCTATCAAGAAAAGGCAACTGAGGAGTGCACCAAACCACACTAGTCCGGTTCCTTGAAACACGCCAGGAGCTTCTGAAGCCATTTCAAAGCCTTCTTCAAAAGTATCAATCACAAGAAAGAATAAAAGTCCCACTGTCAGGGAAAGAATGGCATGCATGCCTTTGATTGAGAACCTGCGTAGAAAGGGATACCACAAGAGTCCTAACCCTACTGGAATAACCCCAACATAAAATCCAATTAACGCATATTGCCAAAACAGCTTCCCATTTGGTACTGGTGTTGCAGCAGCTGCTGCGACTTCACCGGTGAATATCAAACCGTTCGTCGTGATTAACTTAACTTCATGCGGATCTCCTTGAACCCAGGGATATGGAATATGAATCGTTCCCCGTTCGAACCTTTTTAACGTATCGCTAGGGGTAAAATGGGCATTCCAAAAGGCTCCATCGACAACGACTTGCGCTATCGTTATTTCCTCCGGGCCCGAATTTAGAACCTTTACTTGAATGCCATCATCGTTCAGCGTAATCTTCTCGACATTCAACACTTCAATTGGAGCCGCAGGCTCACTCTCAATGCCAGTACCTACTTTGGCAATCGTTGCAATAATTGCTATTAACAAAATTAGCGGAAGAACTCCCCATAAGATCGCCTTAAAATGGATGGATGACCCCTTTTTTTCACTTTGACCCCTAATACTCATGGAACCCTCGCCTCTCCTTTCTTATTCAGCTATGAAGAACCCCATCCAACCAAGCTCGGCAAATTCGCTTTGATGGGCGTGAAACATGTATTTACCAGGAGACGGAAACACGATTTCCAAAATCCCGCGTTCTCCTTGACATTGCATAATCGTATCCGTAAACTGTGGACGCGCTTCAGGATCAGCGCCGGTTGCATAATAATTAAAAAAGTTCGCATGCAGGTGAAAGGAATTAATGAGATCAAATTCAGTCAGATTACTGAGGTAGATACGTACGAGCTCACCGACCTTTACTTTGATGGGCTCTTGCTGATAGGCAAAGGCATACCCATTTACGGTGTAAATTTCGTTTTCGCCATCTAGATCAAGATCAAAGCCGTTCATGAGCATGCTGAATTCTCTGGCTGCAGCCCTTGGTTTCTTCGGATCAATAATGAAATTGCCATAAAGTCCTTTGTGAATATGTCTGGCTAAAGGAGCTACATGGCAATGATACACATGCATGCCGGCCGGCTTTGCTTCGAATTCATAAGTAAAAGAATCGCCTGCGTTGACGGCTTCAAGTCCATCCATATTTGTAGGATGCATACCGTGAAAATGGATGGAATGCGGATGACTCGTTGCATTGCCAAAATGAATACGAAGCAGATCCCCTTCTGTACAACGAATAGTGGGTCCCGGGATCGTGCCATTGAACGTCCAGCCGGGAAACTTGATCCCTTTAGCGATCTGAACTTCGTTCTCATAAGCAGTTATTTCATACTCGCGTAATGTTCTTCCGTCAGAGAGCTTACTTACTTTTCCGTAGTCAAAAGTTGTGAGTGCTTTCCGAGCCGCTTTAAATCCTTCGGTTACTTCCATACTAGGAACATAACCATGCTTCATTCCTTCATGCAGCTGATTTTTCATGGCTTTATGAATGTCATGCTTATCTGCCGCTAAAGATGACTTACCGAATAGCGTAGATGGGTTTAGCAGAGCACTTCCAATGACAGCAAAAGCCCCAGCGCTTCCCATCTTCAAAAGATTGCGTCTTGACATCTTATCCCCGGAGTTACGGAACATCTTATATCCTCCCTTTTTATATTGCTTGTTTACAATTTTTTTGCACTAAGGAAACATTTTGGGTAAAAATTTTGTTTCCAATGGGACAAAAAGTTTACCAAAGGAAACACTTTGACTTAAATATATGCCGAATCAAGCGGTTTGTAAACCATTTTTTTCTTAAGAAAAAAAAAAAATTAAGGATAAAAAAAACCAGTATAACGGTTTCCCGTTATACTGGTTTTGGGTCTTCAATTATTCCACGATCGCGACGGGACGCGCCCAGCCAGCACTCGCCTTTTCCACTTTAATCGGAAAACAGCATACTTTGAAACCGAACGGCTTCGGAATTTGCTCCAAATTAGCCAGCTTCTCGATCTGGCAATATTCCCGATCCTTGCCGACATAATGCGCTGCCCACAAAACGCCCGGCTTCGGTTCCTTTTTATATGCTTCGGCCTGCAGGTTGAGCGGGATATCCCACCCCCAGCCGTCAGTGCCTACTACCTTAATGCCTTGATCCAGCAACCAGAGTGTTGCTTCGGCCGATACCCCTGCATGCATAAATGCATAATGTTCGTGGTACAGCCGCTTGTCCGCATCGCTTCGTATAAGAACAATATCGAGCGGTTTCAACGTATACGCAATCCGTTTTAGTTCCGCTATCAAGTCGTCCGTTGTAATCTCATATCCCGGAGGCTTGGAACTGAAATCGAGCAGCACACCATCGGAATAGAACCATTCGAGCGGCATCTCATCAATCGTCCGTGCCTGCTTCCCTTCGGAAGTAGGCCAATAGTGCCATGGCGCATCAATATGAGTTCCCGCATGCGTGTTCAACGTTACCGTTTCTGTCGCCCACGCCTTGCGTTCCGGAAAATCTTCCTGCTTGAGCCCTAGTACCGCTGCTGCTTGAAGCGCTCCGTCTTCATGGCTCGCATACTCGATCTTTGCCGGCAGCGGTTCGCGGATGCTTGGACTAATCGGCACACTCAAATCAATTAACTTCATCACGTACCCATCCTCTCTCATCTCCCAAATCAAGCTCATTATATCATATTTCTTTTTATACCAATCGACATGACGCCCACTTTATGGGAACAAGAGGGCGCTATTTAGGCGAAAAACAGAAGACAAAACCACTCCTGAAAGGAGTGGCTTAATAAATCGAACATATCCTGTTCATGTTTATTCAGTTAGATCAAATACCGCCTTGCTGAATCCGACAATCCGATTGGCATCGTTCCTAATGGTCGCCTGAGATATTCGATATAAATCGTCTATCGTCGCATGGTTTGGATAGTTGATTTGCTCCAGAATGGAAGCGACAATGAGCGGCCACTCCTCCTCAGAACCGTCCAGCACCTTCAAAGCAAACGCCAAGCGCTCGTTCTTCAATCCGAAGCAATAAACACCTTTGGCGCCTCCTTTAGCGACGATGTTCGAGTCCCTCAGCAGGACGGAACATATAAAATCTGTGCCTGCAATCATTTCATTGTGCTCACTCATAAGTGCGGTCAGTTTCTCAACGGCGGATCTGATTTGCACATCCACAATCAGATTAGGGCATGCCAGCTTCAAGTAGGCTCTTGCTAATCCATCAAGCGGAAGAGCGAAGACAGGAAATCCACAGCCGTCGATCCCAATCGGAATCTGCTCTTCCGGCACCTCGGACAGCGAAGCCAGCGTACGCAAGATTTGCCTTTGGGCAGGATGTTCGGGGTCGCAATAGGACTCCATTTCATAACCCAACCCTTTGCACAGCGCCAATATTCCGGAATGCTTGCCGGAGCAGTTGTGAAACACCCGCCGCTTCGGACTGCTCTTCCGCACGACCTCATCTCTTGCACTCACATTTAAGGGATACGTCGATGCACAGACGAGCTTCTCTTCCCCGATTCCAATTTTGTGAAGCATCGACTCGACCGCTTCAATATGGAATGGTTCTCCCCGGTGCGATCCGGCAATAACGGCTGTCTCCTTGCCGGTAAAGCCAAAACGCTTTTCGATGCCATGCTGTAGAACAGGAATCGCTTGAAACGGTTTGGCCGCCGAACGCAAGTACGTCATATGAAGCGGATTTCCAGATGCATAACGGATGCTTCCTGTGTCGTCGACACCGCAAATATGGCCAGCATGCGTGCATTCGAGCACGCTACCGCGGTACTCTTCTACCAATATGCGCTGCATCCTCAGTCTTCCTTTCCAGACGGCCTAATACATCCTGGATGCCGTTATTTTTTATACCCTTTGTCATACGCGTCCTGATAAATTTTGATAAATTGATCCATGCCGGAATCTTTAAGTCCTTTCAAATAAGCATCCCAATCTTTGTCAAGGCTTTTGGCTCCCATAATGAACTGCAGCATGGACTGTTTGACGTAATCCGTAATAATAGGTTTCAACTGTTTCACTTGATTCGCCTGTTCATTCGTCAAGAAAATGTCCGTCGGGAACTCTTCCTTCGGTTGATGCCCTTCGTACAATTCCTTGGTTGCCTTGTACAAGCGGGTTTCCAATCCATCCATGGTGTAGATGTCCTGGCTTGCGGCATAGGCCGTTTCGCGATATTCGGACGAACGCAGGTTAGGTCCCATTTGATTCCAATGGTCGTTCTGTACTTGACCTACCCCGTAAGACGTTTCTTTCACTTTGAACTTGGCTGCAGTACCCCGCGTATTTTTATCGGTCGGTTCTGCCTTCACCCAGTTGCGGCCCTCTTCTCCGAAGTTAGATAATGTTGTCCCCTCATCCGAGTACAGATAATCGGCTAAACGAATAGCGGCTTCCGGATTTTTATTTTTATTTGTAATTGCAAATACAGAATTTCCGATACCGATGTAGTGCGGCGTAAACGAAGCTCCATCTGGTCCCGTTAGAGGCGCAATCGGATCGTAGTCTTTGTGACGAGTTGCGGTTGGCGACGCATCGGTGAATTCACCGAACCAACCTGCTGGAATCGCACCGGCGATCGCTGTATCCGGGCTATTCCCTTTTTGTGAAAGCGCATCGGATTTCTGCGTAAACGCCTCCTTATCGATCAAACCTTCCGAATACAGTTTATTCAAATACTGCAGCCCTTTTTTGAAGCCAGGTTGGTCAACGGAGGTTCCAAGCTTGCCGCCATTCAACACAAAATAGTTGTTATCGGCATTGAAATAAACGAACGCATTCATGACGAAGGTTTCAATATCCGTGTGCCATCCCGTTGGCGAACCGGTGAATGCAATTTCATCCGCTTTGCCGTTGCCGTTCGGATCTTTTTCCTTAAAAGCTTTCAACATGTTGTAGAAATCATCTGTCGTCTTAGGTGCGCTAAGCCCCAGCTTTTGCAGCCATTTTGAGTTCACCCACATTTTGGCCGAAAATTGGCAGTGATAGCATTCGTTCACGGAAGGAATCGCATAGATATTTCCGTCTGGCGCAGTGATCGCCTTCTCCAAATAGGAGATATCTTTGAACGCCTTCTTAATATTTGGAGCATATTGATCGATCAACTTGTTTAGGGGGAGCAGAACGCCTTGTTGACCGTATAGCAGCTGCTCTTCTTTCGTAAGATCCCCTGACATGAAAATATCAGGATAGTCGCCACTTGCGAGCAATAACTGCTTTTTCTCTTTCAAGGCTGCCGCTTCGCCTGGGACAAGCTGCCAGTTCAAGTGAACATTCGTTTTCTCTTCTAGATACTTCGTAAACCAATTCGTATTTAAATCTGCAATATTAGCCGATTGCGGCGCAAATGCACTCATTGTGATTTTATTTTTGGCGATGGGAAAGCCGGTTACATTCACGTTGCTCCCTCCGTCTGCGCCCCCCCCATTAGGGCTAGCGCTGCCATTCGGCTCACCACTGCCAGATGTGCAGCCGACTACAAACGTAGTAATGAATACTATCAGGGCTACCGATTTCCATGTTCTTTTGGTTCCTTTATTCCCCATACTCAAAACCCTCCTTGTTTGTCTTCGTCTATCAATCACACGGGGGCAAACCTGGTCTGTTCCGCTGCCTCGCATCCCGCCTTTCAGTGTGCGTCCAAATTTAGCCTTTCAGAGAGCCAATCAACAGCCCCTTTACAAAATGCTTTTGCACAAATGGATAAAGAATTAATACAGGCGCACTTGCAACGACGATCAAAGAATATTTTAGCAGCTCCTTCAAGCCCTGTCTTTCCGCAAGCTCCCTGACATCCTTGATCATCGTAGGATCAATCGAGTTAAGGATGAGAATGTTCCGTAATATTAGCTGCAGCGGATACAATTTAGCGCTTTTCAGGAATATTAACGCTTCAAAATACGAGTTCCAATAACCGATCGCATACATGAGCACTAGTACAGCAATGATGGGTTTGGAAAGCGGGATAACGATCTGCAGCAGAAATTTGAAATCGCTGCATCCATCCAAATGTGCGGCCTCCGTCAGTTCCGACGGAATCGAGGTCTGGAAGAACGTCCTTGCCAGAATGACTTGCCAGACGGAAATTGCCCCCGGAATAATCATGGCCCATCTCGTGTCGAGCATGCCTAGTCCTTTAACGGTCAAATAATAAGGAATTAATCCCCCGCTGAACAGCATCGTAAAAACGAACAGGGCCGTTATGACATTGCGACCATAAAAGTTTTTTCGAGAAAGCGGGTAAGCAGCCGTAATCGTCAACGAAACACTAAGCAGCGTCCCGAAGAACAGATAGAATAACGAATTGCCATACCCTGTTAGGATTTGCGGATTTTGAAACACTGCTTTATAGCCACGAAGAGTTGGTTCTACCGGAAGCAGCCACACCTTGCCAGAGATAACAGCCGATGAGGAGCTGAATGATGAGCTCACAATATAGATAAGCGGATATGCGACGATAACTAAGCAAATGATCAAAAACAAGTAGACAAAGAATAAATACAATCGGTCTACACTGCTTTCAAGAATGCGGGTAGGCGACTTTCGTGTTTCTAGCGACAATGTCTGTTCAGGATTAACCATTTGTTCGACCTCCTACCACAAACTCGTTTCGGAATTTTTCCTTGCCACATAGTTCACAGCAATGAGCAGCATCAAGTTAACGATGGCGTTAAAGAGCCCAACGGCTGCGGAGAAACTGAAGTTCGCCCCGACTAAACCCATTTTGTAAACATAAGTGGAAATAACTTCAGATGCTCCAACATTAATGGCATTTTGCATCAGGTACACTTTCTCAAACCCAACGTTCATGATTTGTCCTGCATTCAGAATGAGCAAGATAACAGCCGTTGGCATGAGACTTGGCAAATCGATATGTATCATCCGTTGAAAACGAGAAGCGCCGTCCACTTTAGCTGCTTCATACAAATGCGGATCCACCCCTGCCAAAGCGGCTATGTAAATGACCGAGGCATACCCCGTAAACTGCCAAACATCGGAGAGCACATACACGGTTTTGAAATACTCCGGCTTAGACATGATATTTTCCGCAGGGAACCCGAATTTATCAGCCAATAGATGGACGAAACCAAGCTGCGGGGAAAGGAACAACATAATAATCGAGACCATGATGACGGTTGAGATAAAATACGGTGCGAATGTGACGAGTTGAACGGTCCGCTTAAAAATACCATTTTTCAATTCGTTTAACGCTAAGGCAAGGATGATCGGCGCAGGAAAACCAACAATCAGCGAATAAAGGCTAAGTAAAGCAGTATTTTTAATAATTCTCCAGAAAATAGGCAGTCGGAAAAACTCAATAAAATGCTTAAAGCCTATCCAATCGCTTCCCCAAATCCCTTTTGTAACCATAAAGTTTTTAAAAGCAATTTGCACGCCAGCCATCGGCACGTATTTAAAAATAATTAAATAAAGAAGTGACGGCAAGATGATCAGATAGAGCTGCCAGTTTTTCTTTACCATTCTTAATGCTATACTCATGTTACTCCCCTCCACGCTGCATTTACTTTTCGGCCATTATTAAGCGCTTACAAGGTCTATCATATAGGACGGAGAAACAAATTTATAGGGATCATTTTTAAGCCGAACTGTCCATTTATAAGGTGGTGGCATTTATTTCAAACAAACCTTCTTTTAACTTTCAGAACTTGTCCATTGTTAAAAAAATGGCGATTGGTTATATCGTCATTATTTTCATTCCGATCATTTCGTTTGGCCTTTTCCTTTACAACCAAAACTATAACAGCTTTCTTGAAGAATACGCGCAAGGCAGGCAAAAAATCGTCAATCAGGTGCTAAACAACATAAATATTAGCACTGTGCAGATCGAATCGGCCTATCAGCTTTTCCAAAATAATTCGAATACAATTGCCTATTTAAGCGGTAACTACCGGACCGATTTTGAACAAGTATCCAATTTTTTGACCTACATCAGACCGTTATTCTCTTATATTCTTTCATCTAATCAGATGATTGATGGGATGACCATCTACATGGAGCAGCAGAACGGCATGATTTTTCGCCCGGAAATGGCGAAGATGGACGAGTTCAAGTTGGGCGAGAACATCAAAAAGCTCCCTCTTGGCGTTGGCAAATGGATAACGGTGAATAACGTATCCGATCAAAATATCAACCTCCATTATGTGCATAAGATTGGTAACCGGAATTTCGAACAGGATATCGGTCTTCTTGATATCAAAGTAACCTCCAAGTTAATTAAACCATTATTCGAATCGCTTAATTTGAACAGCAGAAGTAATTTATACGTGCTTGACCAAGATCATCAAGTCATCTCTCGCATAGAAAAAATCACGTTATCTAAGGATTCAGAAAAGGCTTTATTGGCTGATGCCTTCCAAATGAACGCAAAATATTCGTATCAAAGTGTCAACGGGAATAAAATGCTGATTGAATCGTTTTATGCCGACAGTCTTAAACTTCATTTTGTCATGATGGAGCAAGTTGACGATGTGTTTAGCGGGATCAAAAAGAACAAATATGTGCTCGTAATGATGGTCTCTATCCTTTTATTACTTCTTTCCGGCATGTATTATTTGATCGCCAGTTCCATAACAAAACGCATTTTGAAGCTTTCCAAGCATATGCGGCAAGTTGATGAGAACTATTTTCCACTGTATCATGGAGAAATTAATAAAGACGAAGTCGGACATTTGACCTCCTCCTATAATGCCATGATTCGGCGAATGGACGAGTTGGTCAACACGGTCCACCGCTCAGAAATGCTGAGAAAGGAATCCGCTTATCAAATGATGCAGGCGCAAATTAAGCCTCATTTTCTTTACAACACGTTAGAATCAATTCGGATGATTGCGGAAGCAAACGATGACCCGGAGGCAGCTGAAATGTCTTATACGCTGGGCAAGCTATTCCGTTACAGTCTGTCGGGAACGAAAAGCGAAACTTATTTGCGGGAAGAAGTGGATAATGTCAGAGACTATATCAAAATCCAGCAAATTAGATTAGGCGACCGCATGCAAGTATCCTTCATTATAGATGCTGTTATCGATAACTTTATTTGTCCCCATTATATTTTGCAGCCAATCATTGAAAACAGTATCGTACATGGGATTGCGAGCGTAAGAAAACAAGTCACCCTCTCCATTCGAATCTGGGAAGATTCCTCGTTTATGTTCATTGCGGTTAGTGATACAGGTGCTGGTATGGAGGAAGATCGGCTCAAACTCGTTCAACGCGTGTTAAGCGGCGCATCGGACGTGCAGCTTTTGCAGATCAACGGCGGAGGTATCGGAATGATGAATGTAAACGAGCGCGTGAAAATGTTTTTTGGCGATAGTTCAGGTATCCAAATGGAGAGCAAGCTTAACGAGGGAACGACTTGTCTTCTCAAATTAGGTAAGGGGGCAACAAAATGAAGCTCATGGTTGTCGATGACGAACCTATCATTTTGAATGGGATCATCCGCATGATCCAGAAAGCGAATACATCTTTTACTGAAATTGTTGGCGCTGTCGACGGCATTGATGCGCTGCAAAAGCTTGCGTGCTTTCAACCGGATTTGATCCTTACGGATATCCATATGCCAGAGATGGACGGGCTTGCTCTTATCAAGGAAATACAATCGCAAAACCTTTGTAATCGCTTCATCATTATTACCGGCTATGGCGACTTTGCTTATGCCAGACAAGCGCTGCGCTATCATGTTATGGATTATTTATTAAAGCCCATCAATAAAGATGAACTTCTGTCTGTACTGGGTAGAGTCGAACAAACCATTCGTGTGGAACAGCAACAGACCAAAGAACATGACCTTTTGCTGCTCAAAGAACATATTCTTTATAATACGCCGTTTGAGGACATGCCGCTCAAGCCGGAACTGCAGATCACTCTTTTTCCTGAACCGTATACAATGGTTCTTGTCATTCAAGCATACGATGGCACTCCTTTGCTAACTAACGAACGACTAGAAGACATTTGTAGTGTTCTAAGGCAATTGAGCATGCAAGCCTATTCCCTTCAATCCCGCTTCCTACGGCAAGCCGTTCTCCTTATTAACGGCAAACAAAGACTTACAGACAATGAACTTCAACAGGCATGTGGCGATCTTTTTTATACAATGGGCACAAAGAGCGCTGGATATCATATTGGTGTTAGTGGGAATCAGAACGAAAAGGAAAGTTTGCGTGAGCTGTATATTGAAGCGATGGCGGCTATGTTATGTAATCGATACTTTTCCGTTAGCAACATGACCGTTTTCAGACAGGAGTCAGAGGATTTAGTCAACGATGAAGGGTTCGCACAATCCGGGAATCGAACGTTGGAAAATCAGATTTCTATTGAGCAAATCGAAAAGGAAATGCAGTCCATCCATCAGCTTTTCTCAGGTGACGACGACTGCCACAATAAGCTGAGAGAGCGTTTTCTCGTCTGTGTAGGCGCTCACTGCAGCGCTGCACTGGAGGATACACAAGTATCCGCGATCTCTGGAAAACTCATTCCCTTTGAACGCCGTCAGGAACACAAACAGCCGCATATCCAGGCCATCGATAAAATCGTTACTTTTGTCGAACAAAATTACAAACTGGATTTATCGCTTGACGCTGTTGCCGATCATGTGCAAATGCATCCTAATTACATCAGCATGTTGTTTCGCAAAGAGATGGGCCTTACTTTTCTTCACTATTTGCATACGTTTCGACTTGCCAAAGCCAAACAATTCATGCAAGATCACCCGGAATGGCCGATCAACACCATTGCAGAGCTTGTTGGATACGAAAATCCGCGGCATTTTTTCAAAGTGTTTAAAAAGTTTGAAAACACCACGCCCGGACAATACCGACATGGAAATTCATCTTTATAATAGTCCAAGATAGGACAACCCTTTTTGCATATAAAGGATCATATATAACTACTGTTGACCTTTAGAAAGGGTGATCCTCAGGATGAAAAAGGATCAGAGCAAACCACATAAATTACCGTTGTTATATTTGCTTATTAAGTCACAATTTCGTCGTTTTACTGCAACTCAGGTTATCAACTTTGCTGTTATGGGCGACAGTCATGTAGGTTATCAGAATGGCGCCGGCATTTTTAAAGCTCTTTTGCCAAAAGCAGTCCAATCTGGTCAAAAAAAATTCGTCATTTTTGGAGGGGATAATAAGCACGGAGGATCTACATCGCAAGATGCCAATGCTTGGTATAAAGAGTTCAAGGATATTGCCTCAGGCATTCTGAACCCAAAGAACATACCCTTTAAAGCATCGATAGGCAATTGGGAAGATAATACGAGAGACTTATTCAAGCATTATCTAGGCTCTACGGTTGGACAGATGAATATGCCAGGAACAAAAGGGAAGGTGAAGCACGTCTGGTTGGACAATGCTCCCGGTAAATTCAGCGACGAAAGTATCGCTCTGTTGAAATCCTTGGATCCTAATTTTTCCTATGTGATAGATTTTCATTGGCCGTTGAGAGTTCAAGGGATTGGCGTGGATCTTTCCCATGTTCTGAGTAGAATGGAAACGGATCGTTTTTTTAATGCGATTCCTGGCCATGTAAGAAATAACATTCTTGCTATTTTTACGCATCACGCCCATGCCTGGTATGAAAAAACCAGCCCCATTTACCCCGGATTCACCAAGACGAAGTTTTATGTGTGCGGATGTTCGGGCGCTTATAAATGTACCACCGGAAATAGCGGTTATTACGACGCCTCGTTGATCATCAAGAATAATCAAATCGACATTCATGTCATGGCGAGGAAATTTTGAAAATCGAGTTCGAGGCTTGGACTGCCGCTGGAAACATCGGCAGCCTTGTTGTTATCGAATGCTTTATCTCAGGACGATGGATCAATCGATTTAACAATAAACTTGGCTGGCTGAGCAAAAATGAAACTGATTACGTCATCAAGATTCAGCCAAGGTTTTCCCGTTACATAAAGGAAACCAAGATAAAGGATTGGCAGCAACAATAAGCCATAGACAACTCGTTCCATTCGGCTTATCCGAGTCCATCTTGAAACGTCGAAGGATAACATCAACAGAAGCACACAAAGCAAAGAAATGATTTTGACGAGCACAGTTAACCTCCTCCTCCTTCTGAGAATGGCGTCCCGGCGTTCAAGCCCGTATTCAAAACAGTTATCTCGACATCGACATTAAACTTCATTTCAGCAAAGCGCTCCTCCCACGTTGGTTTCAACTTTTTCCACAAAACTGGGTTTTTTCTGAAAATTTTATTTCCGACACCGATAATATCCATTTTATCTTTTTGTAGAATCGTAATCGTTCTCTGGATGTCATGCTCAACCATTTTCTTGATCCTATCCTCAAAACGTTTGTCGTCTTCTTTGCTCTTCAGTACAGAACAGTGGAGCTCACTGACAGATCCCTTTATTTTAGTTACCACACTAACGGTGACTTCTTTTCCTTTTATTATTGGCGTTACCTTCGTATCCAAAGTATTAACTTCGATTGACTCTTTGAGTTTCTTTTTTTCTGATGAGTCGGCGGGACAGGGAATTTCCAGAATTCCGCTCTCATATTTGTTCATGAGCATAAGTAATCGTTGCGTGTCAAAAGGCGTTACAATACCACTAACCATCTTCCCTTTTTTTAACAATGCGATTCCAGCCACAGAAACATAATTGGGCGGATTGTCTTTGTGAATATAAGGCACCATCGCGGTCCCCGTCTCGCTCTGCATTTGAATCGCCAGATCAAGCAGCGGAACTGTTGATGTTTTGGCGGAGAACTTGGTGGCAGACTCTTCAATTTTCCGCAACTGCTGGCCAATTGTATTCTCAATGAATGGTTTTATCTCCAAATAATCGCCGGCATTTCCTTCAGATATTAACAAGAGAACAGAGGATCTTGGTTCGTGATCCCGAGAGAAAAAGTCGAGAATCTCCCCTACGTTTTGATTCCGAGCTACTTTATCACTTATCAGAATAACGCGCATATGATCCCATTTCGCTTTCCTTCCGAGATGAATAGGGATATCCCGAACGGCTTCAAAGATGGTATCCGCTTTTGTCTTAATATTGATCCCCTTTTTTACTTGCTTGATTGCTCCGCTAACTTCTGCCCCGCTCGATGGGTTGTAAGAATGGATCGTAAGTTCGAACTCCATGCTTTCACTTTGATCAATCGCAACAGCTTGTACAAAAGCGTACTCCGTTAACTCCGCTTTATCCCAACATCCTGGTAACACGAATAACAGCAACAATCCGAGAACAACACGTGATTTCATTGTATCTTCTTCCTTGCTCCTGTTTTCTTATGCAGGTGCCGATTTCGGGGAGAATGAAGCAAGATTTTCCGTGGGATCATCAGTACCACATCTCGCAATTGATGGAAATCAAGAGGCGCCACGGGTGCCAAATAAGGCTGGCCGAGCGAACGTAAACAGCTCAGATGCAGAAGCGTCAACAGCAAACCGAACATCATGCCTAAACCGCCCATTGATGCCGCGAACAGCATGAACGGAAAACGCAGGATTCGGATTGCGATGGCCATATTGTATTGAGGAAGCGAGAAATTAGCGATCCCGGTTAAGGAAACGACAATGACCATTGCCGGAGATGCAATTTTGGTTTGGATGGCAGCTTGACCGATAACAAGGGCGCCGACGATGCTCACGGCAGAGCCGATCGGACGCGGTAAACGAATCCCGGCTTCTCGCAGCACTTCAAAGAAAAACTCCATAATCAGTGCCTCCATAAACGCGGGAAATGGAATACCCTCCCTCGTGTCCAGAATGGCTAATAACAGAACGGTTGGAATCAGCTCGGAATGGAAGGTGGTTAAGGCGATATATGTACTGGGCAGCAAGAGTGCCATTAAGAATGCCCCGATCCTTATGAAACGAATCAAGCTGGAGAAAACAGCCCTCTGGTAATAATCTTCGCTTGATGAAAAAAATTCAAAAAACATGCTTGGCGCGATCAAAATGGATGGAGAACCGTTAACAAAAGCTACAATTTTTCCATCTAACAGTGCGGCGACAGCAGTGTCTGGACGTTCTGTATAGCGGGCTTGGGGAAATGGGGACAACGTGGACTCGCCTATCCATTCTTCCAAATAGGACGTCTCCAATATCTCTTCTCTATCGAGATCCGCCATTCGCCGCTCGAATTCAGTTAATGTTTCGGGATTCACAGCACCATCCAGATACCCATAAGCGATTTGCCTGCGCGTTTCCTCACCTGTCGTCATAAAATTAAATTTGAGTTTAGGCGATTTCAGCAGGTTACGAATCAAGCCGATATTCGATCCAATATCTTCTATCGTGCTCATATGAGGTCCTTGTACAACTGGTTCCATAACAGGTTCTGTAACCTGCCTACTCGATAATCCAAGTGCGTTATAGGCTAGAACTTGATTCCACTGGTCGAAAAAAATGACGACGTCACCGTCCAATATGTGCTGAACAGCTTGATCGAAGTCATTCAACTTGATGGCCGTCTGAGAAGATACCCCATGTCGCGTGAAGTAGTGTATCACATCTTCGGCTGTAATTGTCGTTGCTTGACCGACTTCGTGCGGGACCAAATCCTGAAGTGTTTCTTTCATATAATTTAATTTTTTCTCTTGGACCAGCGTATCGAAATAAACGGAGAAGGCCTTTTGCTCCAGCCCGGGACCGTAGCTCCATGGAAGAATAATAAGATCTTTGCAAGCGCAAAACGTCTCTTCGATCCGCTTCAGATTGTAAGACAAATGGGGGGAAATCGGAACTACTCTCTCCCCTTCCTGTTGTGCGGCATCCGCAGATAACTGGTTACGCGAGCGGTTCTTGCTGAGGAATTGTTTCCACATCGTCGACACTTCTCTCTTCGGTAATTACTGGAATATACCCTCCTTATTGTTCCTTCGAATGTCAGTGCTATTCATGCCCGCGGGCAGCTTTCCTTTTGAATAAAGTGACCAAAGTAATGAGAAGTATGGGAGCTATAGAAAAAGAAACGCCCATTAACGGCCGGATCACGGATACAATCTCTAGAAATTCCCCTCTTCTCTGATACATGGTCGTAGAAAGCAGCAGTGTAATAAATGCAAGAGGAAAAACGATATTCCGATATTCTTTTAATTTCAATAATTGAGATATACCTAAGACAAGAACGAAGAGAATAATCGTTGCTTTCATATAGGAACCGACGATCAATGCTATCCCACTCAACATTTCCACTCTTTCAATTATTTCTTGCAAAGAGATCAATCGAGCAAGCTGAAACACGGAATACTTAACGTTACCGGTAATCGGTCCTAGCACCATAATGGAACAAACCGTAACCATAATTAACGTAATAACGACAATCATAAGGGACCCATACAACTGCTTCCCCAACTTCTTCCCATCACCCCCAACCGTGAACGGCAAAATCATCGACAGTAGTACGACATCCGTAAATGGAAAGCTCGAAGCCATATAGGCACCGTGAAGCACAGGTTGGAAGCCATAGGGTAATACCGGAAGAAGATATTCCGGATGATACAGCGGCGACACTAATACTAAGATCACAATGACAGAGATGTACATCCAAATAACAAGGAAGCTGAACATTCGGGCCATGACCTCAATCCCCGCCCTTACCGTCAACGCAGCAAGCAAGAAGAAAATAAAATTGATCAGAAATAGAGGCGTTTCTTTCATCATCGTAACCTTAAAAAAAGAGCCGATATCGAGTACGATATTGGGAAGAAGTATCAAGGGTACACTGAGGAAAGGAATAGTAACCAGAAGCGAGAACCATTTCCCTATGGCTTCTTGCGTATATTCCATAAATGTTAATCCAGGATACTGCCTATTCAAATAAAGAATGCACACCAATCCGAGCACAGCGATACTGCTTGCTAGCAGAATTGATATCCAAGTCGCATTTTTGGCTACAGCTACTAGAGACTGAGGTGCATTGATAATTGCCGAGCCAACCAAGGAAATTTGAAAAAGGAGAGCCAATTGTACAAGACCGATCTTTTCTGGATTCATTATTTGCCCACCCGATCGCTACGAAGAAATAATGATAACTAGTGTTAAATCATTGTTAAATTAGTATGACCCACGGAATAAAACAATATGAATTATTTTCCATAGTGTGCAATATAATCTGCCGTACGAATAGCCAAGGCCACTGTTGTTAGCGTAGGATTGGCACCCCCATTGGAAGGCAGCACACTATTATCAGCCACAAATAAGCCTGAGATCCCGTGGATTTGGCCATATCGGTTCGTGACAGACGTCGCAGAATTATGGCCCATTCGGCACGTCCCGAAATCGTGGAATGGCCTTCCTTCAGGCCTCCGACAAATGTCGGGAATGCCATTTTGCGTTTCTATTTGCGAGCCCATCGCCAAGGAAATGCTGCTTAAAGTAGCCGATGCTTGGCGGATGACCTCTTTATCTTTGTCGCTATAAGAAAAATGAATTTTGATCTCAGGCATACCGTATCGATCGATTCGATTCGGATCCAAACTTATTTTATTTTCAAATCTCGGTTCCACTCTACCGTACGTGCTGAGCACGAATTGGAGCTTGTCGCGAAGCGGGATTTGTTCCTCTTGACGCCAAAAATCGCCGCCAATTTGCACCTGGAATGGCTGCTCGACGGAATAAGGCAGCATAATGCCGAGAACCCCCAGTAATTCAGGAAACTCCGTACGTTTTATAGTCGCAGGGGCAATAACGATCGAATGATTCGATAAATAATGCCCGATTGCTTTACCTGGAATGCCAGAGCTTAGCAAGAGACGAGGACTCTCCAAAGTACTCGCTGAAACGATAACGTTCTTGGCTTTAATTACAAACGATTTCATATCCGCCGTCATAACCTTGACGCCAGATGCTCGATGATTGTCGGTGAAAATACGAACGGCGCGTGCTTTCACAGCCAAATCGAATGGATTCAGATGGATTGCTCTACCGAGAAAGACAATCGAACTGAAAAAAGAATTGGAATGAATTTGGCCATACTGCGTGGTTTGTAGATCGGTTGCTAATGGCATTGGTTGTGCCTGAGGATAACCGTGAGCGCGGAGACGTTGGAGCAAAACATTCGTATAGCTAGATCCTTGCGTATAAAGCGAAGATACGTTCATCGCTTCTTCAGCGATGTTATAATATTTTTCCATTTCTTGAAAAGTAATTGGCCAGGTTTCGAATTCGGAAGCATGCAGCCGGGGAGTGACCGCTCCCCAGAATACCGTTCTGCCGCCTAGGATGGAAACAAGCAATGCACCCGGAAATTCGGATGACATCCCCCCGATCGTCTTCGATATTTGAGGGTTGGCCAAATATTTCGCCGCCCGCTCTTCGTTCATCGTGACGATATTGTTGACATGCGTAGGGATTAAGGCATCGCCTGCCTCCAACATGGCAATACGCTTCCCACTGTTTTTCCAATGCTCACACAGCCTCCAGAGAACAGCTCCGCCACCGGCTCCGCTGCCGATAATAATCGCATCGTACTCCGTGCTTGCCATTTCTTCCAGCGAAACAGTCGGAATCCAGTTCACCATATAGTCCGTCGGGATATCTGAAGAACAAATCGGCATGTCGACCGGCTTATTCCTGTTTGCGACGATATGAATTTTCAAAAGCGATTCACATCCTTTTTTTAAACTCAAATAAAACGAAAATTTAGGTAATCGCATATCATGGTCTATATATCTTATTGGAGGAAACCTAATTTATGAAAAGAGCGTTTACCATCCATATTAGGCATGATCTAGCAAGCTGGCTTGGACAGAAAAAAAACAAAACGGCACTGATCGTATTTGGAGGGTCAGAGGAACATCATCCCAAAGAAGTCGCCGAAATATTGGCAGCCTTATTAAGAGAAGAGTATATTGATGTACAACTTTCGAATTCACTCGATATTTTTCGAGATGAGGAGAAATTAAAACAGGTAGATTTAATTGTCCTGATCTGGACAAGAGGAACGATTACGCAAGAACAGTTGAATCCTCTACTGGCTGCAATAAAAGCTGGAACCGGATTCGTAGGCATTCATGCATCCGTCGGCGCATTCCGCGGGGAGATTGGATATCATGAAATGATCGGCGGACAGTTCCTTGATCACCCTGGCGGTGCAGACTCCGTTTATGAGATCCGTATTACAGATCCTACTTCCCCTATTATGAAAGGCATCGAAAATTTTAAAGTCAAAACGGAAAAATATTATATGCTCATTGATCCATCTATTACCGTATTGGCAGAGACTAGCTTCGGAGATGTGGTTATGCCAATGATGTGGACGAAAAATTACGGTAAAGGGCATGTCTTCTACAACTCGTTGGGACACACCATGGATATCGTGACAATGCCGCAAGTGTTGGGGATGATGAAGCGTGGGATGCTTTGGGCAATGAGGTAAATGACTAGTTTACGTAGCAAAATGCAAGCAATTAGAGACCCATCCTCTATACATCGGCAAGAGCACGAGCAATAATCGCTTTAGCTTCAACAGCTACTTCGTTATCTTTCTCATCAATGGCTTGCATCAAGATCAACATGGGGATGTATACAGCAATCATCCGAGCTAATACCTTCGTCTCTTCGTCCACTTCCCCATATTCTCTAAAAAAATCAGAGCGGGCATGCGGAGGCAAAAAGCTGTATGCGACATTCAGATCGCAAGCAGGGTGACCGAGATTCATATCTCCCCAGTCGATGATTCCGGAAACTTCGCCTCTCTTGTTCACCAATATATTTTTGAAATGAAGATCGCCATGAAGGAAAACATACCTTTGTTGTACTCGGTCAGTTGTATGCTGCTCCAAATAATCCAAAATTGCACGATGTTCTTCCCTCTTCAAATGGGGGCTAAGATCGGATAAAAATTTAAGCATTTTCTCTTTGCGTTCAGTAAGGTCGGTGAGATTCCTGTGGTCCCTTTGTATGCCGTTCTCTTGAGCAATTTGCACCGGAAAAGCATGCAGCCTTTTTAAAAATTGCGCAAGTAACGAAGTCGATAGCTGCCTCTGCTCGTCCGTCAATCCAATCGGAAACTTTCCCGATAAATAGGGATAGCCTAGAAAAGGTGCTGGATATTCAAGATTCCCTTCACCAAAAAATAGCGGTTTTGAGTACGGGAGCGTAACAAAGTCTGCAAGCTTTGGTAAGATCTTTGCCTCCATTCTTAACAAATCAATCGCTACTTTTCTTCTTGGAAAGCGAAAAACATAATCTTCTCCAACAAGAAAAACCGTATTATCCCAGCCGTAACCTAATCTTTTGATAGGAGCAGACATTAACGAAGGAAACTGACTGCTAATTAATTTTCGGGCGAGTTCCTCTGAAACTTCCCACTCTGCATCCCATAGATTCGAAATGTCCATACGCCCCTACCCTTCCAGCCATTTCACTCCCCAAAAATAAGAAAACCGCGCTGAGCGCGGTTGATAACCATATATGTTTACAACTCTTACTCAATGGAGTAAATACTCCAAGATTTAAACCAGAACAGCTTTCCAGGAAGCTTCGAGTGTTTGCTGAATTTGAATTTCGGTTAACTCATATTTGTTAACGTAAAAGCCCTTCACAATGGCCGTCACGACGCCGTGCATGATGGAATGGCAAATGTTCACATCCATTTCCCGGATGACGCCGTATTTTTGCCCTTCTCTGATCAGTGACAAAACGGCTTCTCTGGAAGTACTGTCATCATCCATTTTACGCAGTTCCGGTTTGATGCAAGGCGAATAGGAATACGCATCGATAAATCGGAAATGCTTCGGAAATGCCATCGCAAACCGAATCCTGTTCGACTGCAAGCATTTATAGCGCTCATATAAACTGAACTCGGGGTCGTAACCCATCATCAGGTTCTCGCCAAGAAGTTTACGGGACTCCCTATACAGCTCATTGACCAGTTCTTCCTTATTGCTGAAATAATTAAAGACGGTTCCAGATCCAACATTTGCCCTCTTCATGATTTTGGCAAAAGTAACAGATTGCAGCCCCTCTTCGTCTATTAAATCTAACGTCGCGTTCAAAATGTCGTCGCGTTTGCTCATTGTACACACCTCGTTAAACCCAACTTTAGTATGTGCAACTGAGATCGTCAAGTATTCCGTCGATTTATTCTTCATTTTTTTCGAATTTGGAATGAATAATCCAAAAAAGTGTTGACTCTCTCCCTTTCAGGTATTATGATGGTTTGGAACAAACATTCCAAACCTGAAAGGAAGATCCGCAGATGTCTTCATCCACAACTGAATTAACTAGACGATCCTTCTCCTCACGAATCGTTCTGGCCATCATACTTGCTTGCCAACTTATGATTATTTTGGACGGTTCAATTGTTATCACTTCGCTGCCTGAAATCGGGCGCAGCCTGCACTTATCCGCAACAGACTTATCCTGGGTACAAAATGCCTACTCTCTGACCTTCGGCGGACTACTGCTGCTTGGCGCACGAGCCGGTGATTTATTGGGCCGCAGACGCATCTTCATGATGGGTATCGGGTTATTCACGTTAGCTTCGCTGATTGCCGGTTTTGCCCATTCCGCAGAAAGCTTGTTAATCGCTCGGTCTATTCAAGGCTTAGCAGCTGCATTTGCCGCACCCTCTACACTTGCCTTACTTATGGTAAGCTTCCCGGAAGGCAAGGAGCGGATGCGTGCAATCTCCTTGTATAGCGCTGTTTCCGGCGCAGGAGGCAGTGTCGGTCTTGTGCTGGGCGGCATCCTAACCGACCTTATCTCCTGGCGATGGGGCATGTTCATCAATGTCCCCATTGGCATCGTGATTATTCTCTTGGCTCCCCGCTATTTGATGGAAACTCCGAGGATCAAAGGCCGCTTCGATATAGTCGGCGCCATTACCTCGACGCTTGGTATGACATCCATTGTGTACGGCTTCGTTCGGGCAGCTTCTGACGGCTGGAGCAATAATGGAACCATCGTATCGTTCATAGCCGGAGTCGTATTGCTCGCAATGTTCATCCGTATCGAAAAAAGGGCTGAACAACCGATCACGCCACTCCGCTTGTTTGCCAGCCGCGAACGTACTGGTGCGTATATGGCTCGATTGCTATTTGTAGGCGGCATGTCTGCCATGTTCTTTTTTCTGACGCAATTCTTGCAAGGTGTTACGGACTTTAATCCTCTCGTTGCCGGAATCGCGTTTATCCCGATGACGGGCGTAATGTTTGGTATGGTCTACGCAGTGCCTGGTTTGATGTCCCGCTTTGGCAGCACCAAATTGCTGATCGGCGGTGTTATCATCGCCCTTGCAGGTATGACCTGGTTAAGCCGTATAACCGTAGACTCTTCCTATTTTCCAAACATCGCGATTCCATTAGTTATTCTGGGCATCGGCGCCGGGGTTGTCTTTATCCCCCTCACATCATCGGGCATAGCCGGGGTTGAGCGCGGCGACGCAGGCGCGGCTTCCGGTCTAGTGAATGTCGCGCATCAAATGGGCGCTTCCTTGGGTCTTGCTATCCTGATTACCGTGTTTGGTTCGGCGAGCCGCACCGCCGCTGATCATCCGCTTATCGGAGCCACGCCACACAAGCAGGCTCAGTATGTATTGTCTCATGCCTCTGCAGCATCCATCACAGGATCCGTCATTTTCCTTCTACTTGCTTTGATAGCCATTATTGTCCTTATTCAAAAGAACCCCCTGGTCAATCGCATTAAGCATCAGGTCAAGCCAAATGCATATAAAGCGGAACAACTTTAAATTTGTACTGAACGAAAGAAAAAAGGAGCTGCTACAAGGCAGCTCCTTTTTCTCGTTCATTCCTAACTTCTTGGCACGTGCGCTATAAGCTTCTCAATGGAGCCATCGAAAGGGAATACATGATTGTTTATTCGTTCCTTTAAACTCTCTAATTCCTGGCGGGCTTTATGAATCAGAGTATCCGGATAACCATACTTAATGGCATTGCTCGCAAACTCATCCTCGTCAACAACGCTCCATTCGCCATTTCTTTGTATATAATCCAGATCTAAGTCTACAAAGGAAACCGTTTGACCTTCCATTTTTGCGGGCTGATTAATATTGCAATAGTATTGCATAATTTGTCCACCAACGATATCGGCGCTTACGGTAAACCATGAATCAAATGAAAAATATTCAATCGTCCAATTATCCATTGTAAAAACCTTTTGCTTCGTGTAATGATTTAATTTTCTACCGAACTCGCCTAAGACAAAAATATGTGAGTCCGTCTTTTCCAATAATCGTGTGTTCCACTCATAATGAAGGTGGTTTCCATATTTCAGAGCCTGAATGGTAATTTGATTATTCATTGTTCCATCTCGCAATCTTATGTCCCGCAAAACGTTCGGTATGGACCAGTTGTTTGCGCCGGAAGTGTTGCGTACTCAGCCTGCTCAGAGGTGTGCGCGTATGGATTCGAAAGAACGTCGAGCAACCTTTCCATCACGCTGTAATCTCCATGCTGCACCGCAGCTTCAAGCGCTTCCTCTACACGATGGTTGCGCGGTATTATAGCAGGATTACTGCTGCGCATCAGCTGATTCGAGGATTCTTTTGATTCCTCCTGCCGGCCTAGTCTCGCCTGCCACCGCTCATGCCACTGTGCAAATTCCGTGGTGCCGCACAAGAACATATCCTCCCGTTTATCAAAAGTTAAAGCAACGAAAGTATTGGTGTAATCCTCTCCGTACTTTTGCATCATACTGAGCAGATCTTCAATAAGAGACACATCTTCCTGTTCTTCATTAAAAATCCCCAATTTTGCCCTCATTCCCGAAAACCAGTTACGGTGATACCTTTCGGAGAAAATGGAAAGCGCATCTTCAGCTAATTGAATCGCCTGTTCTTCATTTTCATTCAATAGCGGCAATAAGGTTTCAGCAAATCTAGCTAGATTCCACGCAGCAATGCGCGGCTGGTTCCCATAAGCATAGCGTCCTTGCGTATCAATGGAACTGAATACCGTTGCTGGGTCATAGGCATCCATAAAGGCGCAAGGACCATAATCAATGGTTTCTCCGCTTAGGGCCATGTTGTCTGTGTTCATTACGCCATGAATGAATCCAACGAGCTGCCATTTGACGATTAGATCAGCCTGACGCTGAATCACTTCCTTAAGCAGCATCAAGTAGCGATTCTCATCCCGATCAATCTCTGGATAGTGTCTTTGCAAGGTATAATCCGCCAAGGCTCGGAGATCCTCATCCGTGCCATACTTGGCAGCAAATTGAAAGGTGCCGACACGCAGGTGACTCGCAGCCACACGGGTAAGAATAGCACCTGGTTGCTCCTTTTCACGATACACCGTATCACCGGTACTGACCACGGCTAAGCTGCGTGTTGTCGGAATACCAAGCGCATGCATAGCTTCACTAATGATGTATTCACGTAGCATCGGACCTAGCGCCGCTCGGCCGTCACCGCCGCGGGAATAGATCGTCCTGCCGGAACCCTTTAGCTGGATATCGACACGCCCGCCATGCGGAGTCATATGTTCGCCGAGCAGATTAGCCCGCCCGTCCCCTAACATATTAAAGTACCCGAATTGATGCCCTGCATAGGCTTGAGCAAGAGGAGAAGCACCTTCGGGAATCTCGTTGCCGGCAAGCACTGCCGCGCCTTCTGCGCTTCGCAACGCTTCAGCCTTTAACCCTAGTGAAGCTGCCAGCGGACCATTCAACACGACTATTTCTGGAGAGCTAACAGGAGTTGGTTGAAGTCGGCTAAAAAATAGTTTCGGCAGTCGAGCATAGCTGTTATCAAAATTCCAGCCTATCTCCTTTTCATTGTCGATCTCTGCCTGCCATGCGCGTATTCCGCCCTCGACGGCAACAGCGTCAAAACCCTTCTCGCGCAGAAGCATTGCACAATTCGCACCAGAATTGCCCCCTGAACAAGTCACGTACAAAGTCTTGCCTTCAGCAATTTGTTGAATTTCAGCTGCTGTGCTATCAGACCACTGATTGATTTCGCCTTTTTCAATATGGATATGGTGAAGGTTGTTATGCTCAGGCGTATATTCAGACACGGCCTCGTTGCTACGAACATCAAGCAATAGCACACGTTCTGTATCCAGCTTTTTGAAAAGCTGTTGAATTGAAATTTTGTCCACGTTGCCCTCCAATAACCTAAATTAGTCACAATAATCCCGTTCATTCATCATATCACCCAGCATCTTCTCCAGCAAATCAAGTCGCATGCGTTCTCTTATATAAAACTGGTATTGCCGCTGCTATAAGGATCATACCCATAAAAGCAGGTGCGGCATGACCAAGTGAAACATAGATTTGACCTCCAATGATAGGCCCAATCATTCTTGCTAAAGCCTGAATAGATTGGCTGCCACCTTGAATCCTTCCTTGTTCACTAAAATCGACAGACTTGGAGAGCATCCCATTGAATGAAGGCCCAAAAATCGAATCACCAAAACCAAATATAAACATTCCAACGATAAGAAGAGGAGAAAATGAGAACAACGCAGATAGCGCAATAAGACTGTAGCCTATCATCTCCGAAACCATTCCAAGAATTGCGATCTGTTTATCACTAAGTTTTATCAAAAGCTTTGGCATGATGAAACCTTGTGAAATGATGTCTTGGAAGCCCATAATTGAAAACATAAGTCCGATTAGCGCAGGCTTCCAACTGAAAGTATCCATTGTAAATTGTGAAAAAACGGCCTGTAAAGATCCGTTGGGTATCCAAAGTAAGAACGCTGAGACAAGCAGCCTGTTTAAGTTTTTCATGGAAAGTAAGTTTGCAAGCTGTGTAAATGGATTCAGTCTTACAAAGGTAATTACTTTCAGTCTGTTATTCTTTCCAAGACTCTCAGGCATAAAAAAGTATCCATAAACAACATTCAATAAAGTGATTAATGCGCCAAAATACATGGGTGCAGAATAACCAAACTTGGCAATCAATCCACCTAGCGTTGGTCCAATGACGGTGCCTACACCTACAACCGCACTCACCCATCCAAAGTATTTGGTTCTCTGTTCCGGAGGAATGATGTCTGCAAAATAGGCGAAGATCGTGCTTATGCTCCCGCCTGTTATACCTTCTATTATGCGCCCAGCAAATAGTACCCAAATAGCTCCTCCTAAGCCAAAAACTACGTACCCGATTGCGGAACCCAAAAGGCAGAATAAGAGCAATGGACGACGGCCATATTTGTCGCTCAAAGCTCCAAGTACGGGGGCCGCAAAAAACACGCAGACTGCATAAACAGAGGTCAGCAGCGTAACAACGATAGCTTGTTCTCCCGGATTGCTTGTATACGGCTGCACTAAGAATGGGACTACAGGTGCTATAATGCTGAAGCCTAAACCGCAAAGAAACACAGAGATAAGACCAAATATTAAAGCGTGTTTATCTATGGTTTGTTCTGTCTTCTGTTTATTGTGTGATCTCAATATGGACATTAAATTTCTCTCCTAAAAAATGCGATTTTGCTTCCTTGGAAACAAATTTATCGTATCGAAATTTTGTTTCCTTGTCAACAAATTAATAGCAATAAAAATGCAGCACGTTCTCAATAGAGCCCGGCTGCCTGTGGTTTCATTTTCAATATTCAAATTTATTCCGACTTCATATCTATACCCTGTTTCTTTATTTGTGCATCCAAATGTCTGCTATACTTTTCGACGAAGCTAAGCATACCGTCAAATTGTGCCTCGGTTACCTGCTCAAATACGGCTTTATCCCGCTCTTGAAACTCTTTGTGCAGATCCTCATGGATTTTGTAAATGATTTTCCCTTGCTCAGTAAGCCTAAAATAGATTTCTTTCTTGTTATCCGACTTCTGGTAGCTTTCGATAAGACCTTTTTTGATGAGCTTCTTAGTCATTTTACTTATGGCACCGCGAGTCATATAGAAGGATTCCGCAAGTTTTGTCACGTTGGAATCTACATATTTTCCAATGTATTCGACGCAATGTACTTCAGAGGACTTATACCCCTTAAGACTGTCTTCCATCTTATCCTTATTAAGCCAAACCATCTTGTTAAATAAGTCCCTGAAAGCCATTATAACCTGTTCTTCTTTGTTCATGGCCTGTCCTCCCACCCCACTTGTTCCATACCTCTACCTTACCAAAAACAAAAACAGAGTGGTAGTCCTGCTCCCACTCCGAACATTTATAAGCTCCATAATGTTAAAAAAAGTGCCAAGAAACCTTGTCACAACAGGATTTCTTGACACATCAATCATTAGGCTGATTTTTTCTTGTTTTTCACGTTCTGATTAAGAAAATGGATAAGTGCTTGATAAAAATCGCGAGCGTTTTCCAGTTTACCAAAACCATGTCCCTCATTTTTCTTTACCATATAAGGAACGTCTACATCCAGTTTACGCAGCGCTGCGACCATTTGATCCGATTCCGCTTTATTCACGCGAGGATCATTCACGCCTTGAGCAATCATCAGCGGCGCTTTGATTTGATCGACATGCAGGAGCGGCGACGCTGATTCAAGCAGGTTTTTATCCTTAACCGGATCGCCTACCTGTTGATACATCTGCGGACGATCAATTTCCCAATATGGAGGCATAGTACTCATAAAGCTTAGGAGATTGGACGGCCCTACATAATCCACGCCTGCTGCGAACAAATCAGGAGTAAACGTTAATCCTGCCAAGGTCGCATACCCACCATAAGATGCACCATAGATCGCAACTCGCTCAGGGTCTGCTGTCCCCCGTTTGATCAGCCAGTTCACACCGTCGGTAATATCATTTTGCATGGCTTTGCCCCATTGCTTGTCCCCAGCGTGCAGGAATGCTTTTCCGTAGCCGGTGGAGCCCCGGAAATTCAGCTGCAGCACCGCATACCCTTGGTTGGCAAGCAGTTGTGCTTCCATATTATAACCCCAAGTATCGCGATACCACGGTCCGCCATGCGGATTGACGACTACCGGCAGTTTATTCGCGTCAACGCCTTTTGGAAACGTTAAGTATCCATGGATCGTCAACCCGTCCCTGCTTTTAAAAGAAACCGGCTGCATGTCAGCCATCTTTTTCTCATCAAATTTGGGCTGGATATCCGTAACCTTGTCGAGCTTATCTGACTTGCGGTCATATAAATAATAGCTGCCGTAGGTTTTATCGCTCTCCGTATGCAAGAGCAGCACATCCCTGTCCGGCGATCCGATCAAGCCCCAATGACGGTTTTGCAGCTTTTCTTCGATTTTATGCGACAACGCTTCAAACTCATTGTCCAAATAGTGCATTTGCTTGTCATCCGTCTCATACGATACGGCCAGAATCGATTGCTTCTTATAGGAGACGATGAAATTATCGATATCGACATCGTTATTCATATAAAGAACTTTCGTCTCTTTCTTCGTAATCGGGTCATATTCAACTAAGGCCATTTTATCTCTTCCCACATTTGAAGCCGCGTAAATTTGCTCATTATTAAAGGTGAACATAACTGGAATAAAGTTATCTTTCGAGTTAAACGTGTCAATTTTAGTAAAAGCTTTACTCTCGTCTTCCCGGTAGAGAAGATTTGTCGTTTCACCGTCTCTGGCGATCGCCGCCCGAACTTCCCCCCAATTGTCCGTTATCCAATAATTCACATTTCCAGGATTCTGCACCTGCATGTTCGTTTCACCTGTGCTCAGCTTAACACGGTAAACATCCATCACTTTGGGATCCCGCTTATTCATAGTAAGCAATAATTCAATATCGCTTTCATTCTTTGCAGGCAATACATCCAGAAGATCCGACTTTACATTCGCATATGGGGTCAGATCGATGTCTCCGGAACCGTCAACTTTCACAGCGCGGAGATGCGTATTTTCCGTCCCATCAGTATCTTGAACATAGACGATTACCTTATCTGTAATCCAATAGATTTGACCGATGTTTTCGTTTTTGGAGCTCGTGATCCGTGTGCTTTGCGTTTCGCCTACCTTTTGAATATAAAGGTTCATTCGGTTTTCCCATGGCTGTAAATAGGCCAGCGTTTTGCCGTCAGGCGATAGCCGCATCCCAATTTTATTCGGGAGCTGCAAGAAGTCGTCCAGTGAATAGGAGCCTTGCGATGTTTCTTCTTTTTGGGAAATTGTACGATATATAAATAGCACAAGCTGAGCGCGGGTCACCTGATCCTGCGGCATAAACGCCAGCTGATCGGTAATAAAATTTTGCTTCAGTTTGATAACATCGTCATGATGGGCTTTGGATATGGTTGCTTCATCTTTAAGCCAAGCCTGGATGCCGTTATCTTTGAGCTGAAAAGCACGGACGAGCAAGCTCGCCATCTGTTCACGAGTAAGAAGAGCATCGGGCTGATACAACCCATCATTGCCTTGAACAATGTTCTGTTCTTTCAAGGCATTGACCGCCTCTGCATAAGGGCTAGTTTCCGCTACGTCTTTGAATGCATTCAGTGATTTCGGTTTACTCAGCTTTAGCGCCTTGCTAAGCCATTCTGCGGCATCACCGCGCGTAACGGCATCATTCGGATGAAAGCCACCGTCCTCTTCGGCATCAACGATGCCTTTCTGCTTGAGCAGGGAAATTTCTTGACTCGCATAATAATCTGCAGGTACATCTGGATAGGCGGCTGTATCGCTGCTCGCCTGAACGCCAATAGGTACCGCAACCGACGCGATCCATACCGCCGCAAAAATGGATACTACCCCTTTTTGAAAAGAAAACTTCATATCAACCCTCCTGTAAAATATACACAACAAAAATACGGAACGCATCCCATTATATACCAGAAACAATTGAATTGATAGACTCATAGAGTAGTTTTGTACTGGGAATATATACCTAGAAACTTAGGAATAAATGAACCATTCAGATTTCCATGTATGAAAAAGGCATAGGAGTGGAAAATAGGGGAAATGGTTGTAGATGGGAGAATCGTTCAACATGAGCATAACAACATTGCTGCGTGAACCCGCTAAGCGCAAATTGCTGTTTAGCGCGGGAATTAGCTGGCTTTTCGATGCGATGGATGTGGGAATTATTTCCTTTATCGTTGCCGCGCTGGCTGTTGAGTGGAAATTGGGTGCACAGCAGATCGGTTTCTTGGCTGCAATCAATTCAATCGGTATGGCTGCAGGTGCTGCAATTGCAGGCGCTAGTGCTGACCGCTATGGGCGTCGAGCTGTACTTTTGGCAACGCTTTTAATATTTTCTGCAGCGAGTGGACTCTCTGCGCTTGCAACAAGCTTTATGATGCTATGTATCCTCCGTTTCATTACCGGATTTGGACTTGGCGGTGAACTCCCCGTCGCCTCCACGCTTGTTTCGGAATCCTTTTCTGCAAAAGACAGGGGCCGCGCAGTCGTGCTGCTGGAAAGCTTTTGGGCATGCGGATGGATTATCGCGGCACTCATAGCCTATTTCGTTATACCTGCACACGGCTGGCGAGCCGCCTTTATCATAGGCGCATTGCCCGCATTGTATGCTTTATATCTCAGAAGGGCCATTCAAGATTCACCGAGGTTTAACGAACAACGCAGTCGCAAGTTGACGTTCAAAGAGCGTGTGATCTCTGTCTGGTCAGCTCAATACCGTAAACGAACCATTACACTTTGGATTTTATGGTTCATCGTTGTATTTTCCTATTACGGCATGTTTCTGTGGCTTCCAACCGTCATGGTTTTGAAAGGCTTTAGTCTCGTAAAAAGCTTTCAATATGTCTTGATCATGACATTGGCGCAGCTACCCGGCTATTTCACGGCAGCCTACTTTATTGAGAAATTCGGTCGCAAATTTGTTCTTGTAACCTATTTGCTGCTGACGGCTGTGAGCGCCTTATGGTTCAGCACTGCGTCCACGGAAGGGTTGCTGATTGCCGCAGGCATTAGCCTGTCGTTTTTCAATCTTGGCGCTTGGGGAGCCATGTATGCTTACACGCCAGAGCTATATCCTACCGCCGTTCGCTCGACAGGTGTGGGGCTTGCCGCTTCCTTTGGACGTGTCGGCGGCATCATAGGCCCATACCTTGTTGGTCTACTGGTAGCTAATGGTCACAGCATTACCTCTATTTTTATTATCTTCTTCGCCGCTATCTTGTTCGGAGCGCTAGTTCTGCTGCTCTTTGGCAAAGAAACGAAGGGAACTGACCCGGACCAAGCGGCTAACAACTAATGCCAGTTTGCAAGCTCCAAAACCAAGCAAGCCCCCGGATACATTTAAAATGAGATCGTCAACATCAAAGCTTCCAATTGAAAAAACAACCTGTAAGCACTCCAGGCTCAAGCTTAAGCCCAAAGATCGGCTCAGCACTCCGATTAATGACATATGCCTGTTTTTTGACAATAGGAGAAGGAAGATGCCAAACGGCATGAATATTGCGATATTTCCAAACAAATTAATTAGATCATGATAGGACAGGTTCTGAATATTACTTGATATGGATTCGAGTGGAGTAAAATTGGCTGTATGCAACCGATTCCGAATATATACCGGATTCTCTAAATTTCGCTGAAGCTGATGCCAGAGGAAGTTGAAGTCAATCAATGCGAACTTAAATAATATAATTTTGAATACGGCATACATATATACGGCAAATAGTGCCGGCAGCAGAACGATATTCATTAATTTCGTTTGATTCATTCTCCATCCCCACTTTCTCTCGTTTTATAGGCCCATTTCATCAAAACACCGTCACAATGACGCCATCCATATTGTTGCCTGATATCTCATAGTGACGATCTTTCGGCACTTGAATGGTCGTGTTTTTGGAGATGGGATAATAGGAAATTTCATATTTCACACCGCGAACCGTTGTCGAAAAGGTTTTTTGTTTTTTCAGAAACTCCAAATATTGCTCCAAGGTTAAATTCTTTTGCTGCATGATCAAACTGTGTGGCAAACCGACGTATCGAAAATGCCAAGGTTCATATTGAATGCCTGTGACGGCCGTTTTGTCTTTGGGATAACGTAAAATAAACCCGTATGTCCAAGCATTTTTCGTTAGCCAAATCCCTTCAGGAGCTTGACTCATCTCCGATTGCGAAGAGCCAATATCAAGAGCCAGGCCTAAATTATGCTCGCTATTACCCGCAGGCAAAGCATAATCAGCCCCCATATCTTTGTATAGCTGGCTTTGTTCCTTGTTGTCTCGATAGCCGCTGTTAATCACAAAATGACGTACACCCTCTTTATCAGCGGCTCCGATCATCGTTGAGAATGATTGCACGACATGCTGCGACAATCGAATGGTAGAATCCAATAAACCAAACCCCTTGACCAACTCCTTATGCTGAAACAGATTGACGATATCAGTTTGCATTCCCACTTGATGGACAGGATAATCTTGATTAATCAACACTAAATTTCCTTGGTAAATCTGATCTTTTGCGACTTGTATCGTCATTTCGCTCCTTTGGGAAGTCACCGCTTGCGCCTCAAAGTTCCCCTTCTCTTGGTCGCCGTTTGCGACTTCCGGTTTCTGGTGAATGGCTTCATAGCCTAGCAGCAGTATGATGACAAGCCAAAAAACCCACTTCTTCATTCTGTTTCCTCCTTAACCTTGCATGCATTTAGGATAGGAAAAACAGTTTAAAAAAGAAGTGGGACAAATCTAAAATTTTTCTTAAATTTTATAAGTTATTGCGGTAAACGCACTTCAAAGAGTGTACGAATCAAATTGCTTTGAACAGAAATCGTTCCTTGATGCTGCTCCACAATATTTTTCGCGATAAACAGTCCTAACCCGGTGCTCCCCCCTTGATGCGTCCTAGCCTGATCCCCGGTATAAAACATATCAAAAAGATATGGCAGTTCATCATCCGGAATGCAGTTGCCATAATTGATAATGTGGACGACCACATGGTCTACATCCGAATAACAGTGAATATCAACAAACTGACCATCTTTTCCATATCGATTGGCGTTAGTCAACAGATTTTCAAATACACGTGCCAACAATTCGCCGTCACCCCAAATTTTCAAATGCGGAGTGATTTGTAATCTCGCCTGCAAATGACTCTTCTCAAAGACAGGGTATAACTCTTCATTGAGTTGGTTGAGAAGATCGCTCAAATCGATTTGCTTTTTTTCAATGGTAAGCATGCCGTAGTTCATTCTTGTGAGTTCAAATAGTTCATCAATGAGCTTTTCTAACCGCTTAGACTTGGTAAAAGCAATGGTCGTATAATGTTTAATTTGTTCCTCAGTCAATTGATTGTCCTGAAGAATAAAATCCAAATAACCTAAAACCGAAGTCAGCGGCGTTCGTAAATCATGGGCTAAATTCAAAACCAGCTGATCCTTGCTGCTTTCTGCGAAATCCCCTCTCTCCACCGCTTTTTGCAGCTTTTCACTAGCCATATTAATATCTTCCGCTATCTCCTTGAACTCGTCATTGGAGGAGATTTGAACGCGACTTTGAAAGTCGCCGTTGGCAAGACGGTGAATCCCCGTCGAAATCTCATCAAAATAGGTTGCATAAGGCTTTGTGAGGAAAAAGAAAAATATAATCGCAAGCGGGATAAAGACAATAAGAAAGAAATTAAAATCTCCAAAGTTGGAGATGAGATGACGAAATTTCGCTAACGGATCCTCAGCCCGAACACCCGTATAATAAAGCTGGAGCACTTTATACAGTAGGAACGTAATGATGCCCGACAACAGCATGCTAAGACCTAATAGTACGATCATTTTAAAACGAAAGCTTCGCAACATTTTAGCCATTGAATGTATATCCCACACCCCAAACGGTTTTGATCAATTTGTTTTTGTTCTGATCATCCTTTAGCTTCTTCCGCAAGGTACGGATATGAACCATAACCGTGTTGCCACTTTCATAATAGGCTTCTCCCCACACCTGCTGGAAAATATGTTCTGCGCTGAAGACTTTCTTTGAATGAGCAGCCAACAAATAAAGAATATCAAATTCCTTCGGAGTCAGTTCGACGATTTCACCATATTGGATAACAGTCCGTTGGTCAGGGTCAATGGTTAACCCACCCGCTTCAATTACAGCTTTATTGGCTGCCGCGGGTTGGTTCAATTGCATGGATCTACGCAGCTGAGCATTCACCCGAGCGACTAATTCCATGGGATTGAACGGTTTGGTCATATAATCATCCGCCCCCATCACCAATCCCGTGATCTTATCCAAATCAGATGATTTGGCACTCAAAAAAATGATCGGCATATGATGTTGTTCGCGTATTTGACGCGTTACTTCATGGCCATCCAGCTTGGGCATCATGATGTCTAAAATCGCCAAGTCAATCGGATGAGATTGAATGGCGCGCATGGCTTCTCTCCCATCCGCTACTTTGATGAGATGATATCCCTCTTTTTCAAGATGCAAAGCAATTAGATCTGCAATCTCCGCTTCGTCATCCGCTATCAATATCGTTGTACGCTTCATCGAGATTTCGCTCCTATTTGAAAATAACCGAGGGTAAAATAGGTTCGGTTCCTACTTATTCTACCCTAAATTACCTGTTTCGCCCATTCTCACTGTTGCTCATGCGCCTTCATGATATTGGTTCATTAATTCCGCCAATTTGCCCGCGGCATCATCGGAGAAACAAAGTTCTAGATTCGAATCCGATACCTCTGCAGATTTGGACGAGTAAACGAACATCTTCTTTTCATATGCGCGGACCGCCTCATTAATATCCCCGTGTCCAACAATGGATAATGCGAGTTCCATGGCATCCTGCATAGCCAAATTCACACCTTCTCCAGCAAAAGGAGACATCAAATGTGCAGCATCGCCGATTAGCGTAACTCCTGGCTTGTGCGGCCACTTGACGCCGACAGGCAGCATATAAATACGTCTTGGCAGCATAGGGCCATCAGCGGATCGGATATAATTTTTTAACGAGTCGTCCCAATCGTGAAAATGCTGCAGCAGCAGGCTTTTCGCCTCTTCGGGCTGATCGAACGGTATGCCGCAAGTATCCAGCCAATCGCGCTCAGCTCGGAACGCCAAATAGACACAAATGCGGCCGTCCCCATTCAACTGCCCCAGAATGCCCTTGTGGTCATCCAGTGCGAACAATTTACCGCGCCTGTTAAAAGCGGCGATCTCCGGATGAGAGATAGCGGCATTTTCCAGATAGAGCTCAACCATGCTGAGTCCGGCATAGGCCGGTACAGAGTCCGTCATAAGCGGTCGAACGCGGGAGAAAGCCCCGTCAGCAGCCACAACTAGATGCACTCGATCGACATGTCCATTTGCAAAACGAAGTTCATGCATGCCATTGTTCAAGGGGATCGCTTCGGTCAACTCGTGCCCCCAGCGAATGCAATCAGGATCGACGGAATGAAGCAGCAACTCGCGCAATGTTCCACGATCGATTTCAGGACGGTCCCCCTCATGCGGCTCAGCCACCTCGTCCATATAGATCTTGCCTGTTTTATCAAGAAGACGGAAGTCTTGCCCTTCATACCGCGCGAGTGCTTCAAATTGTTCGATTAAACCGGCCTCACGCAGAGCTTTTTGTCCGGAATCTTCATGGATATCTAAGGAACCGCCTTGCTGGCGGCTTGCAGGTGAAGTCTCACGCTCATAGATGACGGTTTTTATACCATGCTGCTGTAGAATCCGTGCCAGTGTCAGCCCTCCAGGGCCAGCCCCTATGATGGCAATGCGCTGTTGTTTTTGTGCTTTTATAGTAGTTTTCATTATCTACACCTCGAAGTTAAAAGTGATTTATCAACTAACGAAAGTATACGAATCATTCTTAAACTGAAAATAAACGAAAACGATATAATGCTAAAATGAAAAAAGCCCAAGGATTAATTGCTCTCCTGGACTCTTCTGATTATGTGCTAGTTACGAATCATTCATTCTCAAATTCAGTTGGGTAGCTTGCTCCAAAAGGTGCATCAGGTCTTGAAAATTCCCCCATGAGGTAGCGGCGAGTAGGTGTTGTGCGCTGCAGGAACTCTTGATTGTTCTCAAAGCGATCTGAACACCGAACCCAAGGCGGACTATAAATATAGTGCATCGTAAAGCGGTCGTAATCACCATCATGCGCAAACGTCCTGTGCCAAACAGCATTGTGAAAAAGCAATACGGAACCCGCTGGCGCACAAATGACGTGACCGATTGGAACGGACTCCCTGGCCGCCCTAATCGAATCTGGAAGCCGAACCTGACTTCTATGGCTGCCAGGAATTAGCTCCATATTTCCGGTCCGCGGAACCGATTGATCCGTCAATAAGAAGGATGCCCTCAGTTGCACTAGCGGTATCGGATAGCCAAGCTTTTGAAAGTCATAGGCACCTGATCCGTCCTGATGCCAACCGCCCATCCCCCCAAATGCCGGCTGTTTGGTACACCAAGCGGACTGCAGAATAAACCGGTCTCCGTAAAGCGCCCTGACTTTTGGCAAAATAGCCGGATGATCGATAAGACGCTCTAAGGATACTTCCGTCTCATAGCCTTTTCCCACCTGGGCCCATCCGCTTGTACCTGCTGATTCATGCAGCCGGATGGACGCCTCCAGACATTCGCTTACTTCTTCTTCGGAGAGCACATTTGGAATAATCAGATAACCCCACGATTCAAACATGAAGCGATCAAGTTCCGTAAATGCTCCTGGATTGGATATCGGGTTCATTCGATAAATCCTCCTTGTCTATACCTGTGATTACACCTTTGCGGATAAAAAACCTGTGGATTCCCCAAGAACTATGGCCGATTTAACGATCAACTTAGTAGGTTCGGTCATCCTTTCTTTATCGCTAAGCAGGCTAAGCAGCAGTTCAACCGATTTTGATCCGATCTCTTCTTCATGCTGGTCAATATGTGTGAATGCAGGGTTTCTTTCCACCTCTGACAATGGATTGTCGTACATTATAATAGAAAGGTCGTGTGGTACCTTCATTCCTAGATTCTTAACAATGCCGGCTACAAACAAGCCCAACTTCATATTCAATGCGATGTAGGCGGTAGCTGTCCGGTTCATGATGGATTGGTATAGCGGATGTCTCTCCATGGATATCGTGTCCCTCAAATGAAAATCAGTCACGATAAGTGCAGGGTTGATCATGGAGCCTTTTTGTTTTAGCGCTTCCATGTAGCCGCGAATCCGTTCATCCACTGTCATTGTTCCAATGGATATATCGGAGCAAATCGCGATATCTCGATGTCCAAGCTCCCACAAATGGTTAACGGCCATCTGCGCGCTCATCACATTGTCCGAGCAGACACAATGAGTTTCAAAGCCTGGCAAATAACGATCGATGAGCACGAACGGAAATTTATTCATTTTTAATACCAAAATTTCTTCATTATAAGTTTCCGCGTCGATTGGAAAAATAATAAGCCCGGCCGCACCGTTTTGAATCAACTCCTTTATCGCTTCCTTCTCCCGCTCCTGCCGATTGTGAGTGAGCACGATGGTTAGATAATAATCGGAATTTTCCAGAGCCGCATGGATACCTCTTAATAATCGTATCGCAAAGAAATCTTCCAGGAAGGGGAGAACTAATCCAATCATTTTGCGTGAAGAAGCGCGCTTGCCAGGCTCTTGCACTTGCCTAACATCAAGCTGGCTGTTCGGCGAATTCTCATCTGACTTCGCACGAAAGCCCGAGCTAACGAAACTGCCTCTCCCCGGTATTCGGTAGATCCATCCATCTTTCGCGAGCTGCGTAAGCGCATTGGACACCGTCATTCGACTAACGCTGAACTGCTCAATCAACTGCTTCTCCGTTGGGAATTTGCTATTTTCCTCCATCGTTCCTGTAAGGATCAGATGTTTAAAATGCTCTTGAATTTGCAAATACAGCGGTTGTCGTTCATCCGCTTGGGTTGATACCCGAATTCTGCTCATACTGCTCCTCCTCGGAAAGGCTCAGTGCGACGCATCGCCATGCTTGATCCAGATCATGAATTAAATCGTCCGGATCCTCAGCGCCGATATAGAGTCGAACAAGTGTACAAGTTTGCGGATCGTTGGCATTCAAGGCGTTCACATTGACTAAACTTTCGAATCCGCCCCAGCTGGCTCCAATTCGGAAATATTGCAATCGGTCCGCCCATTTTCTTAAAGTAACGAGCGATTCATGGGATTCAAAGGAAAATAAACTGCCGTAACCAGTCATCTGAGTGCGTGCAAGCTCATGCTGAGGGTGATCCGGAAGCCCGGGATGGTTAATCTTACCCACATAAGACTGAATGCTTAAAAATTCGGCAACCTTAAGACCACTTGTTTCATGCCATTGCATCCGCAAAGGAAGTGTACGCAGCCCACGCGTAACCAAGCCCGCGGTTTGCGGCGTCATAATGCCGCCGAATAACATATATTCAGTCGTCATTAGCGGGTCCATCAATCGTTTGGAACCGATGACGACGCCACCTACACAATCGCTATGCCCGGAAATGTACTTCGTAATCGAATGTACGACGAGGCCTACCCCCATTGCGAGCGGATTTTGAAAGCATGGCGTTGCCCACGAGTTGTCGAGGATCGTTTCTGCTCCAATGGATGACGCCAGTTCCGTACACTTGCGGATGTCCTGTAGTTGAAACATCATACTCGTCGGGCTTTCCAAGTACAATAATTTTGTGTTCGATCTCACCGCATTTTTCCAGTCATCCATCGAGCTGCCATCGACGAAGGTCGTTTCAACACCGAATTTCCGCAAATAGTTTCCTAGGAATTCCCTTGTAGGCCCATAAGCTTGATGCGCGCAAATTACATGATCACCCTGACGAACAACCGACATAATTGCTGCTGAAATCGCCGCCATACCGGATGCAAAACACTTTGCCCGTTCCCCTTGCTCCAGCTGTGCAAGCTTATCCTCCAAGTACCTCACGGTAGGGTTATTTCCTCTGGAATATACAAAGTTTTCTTGCTCGTCGAGTCTTGCGAGATTGAATTGCTCGTACGTATCGAACGAAAATAAACTAGTCTGATAGATGGGAACATTGATCGAACCGTGATGGCGGTCATCATGCTCGTCATGGGCCACGATCGAATGCATCTTTTGATTTTCTTTGGGCATTATCCTTTCACCGCCCCTTGAGTTAGTCCCTCCACAATGAACCTCTGCGCGAGGGCGAACAATAGTATTGTCGGGAGTACGGAAAGCACTGTTCCGGCGGACATGGAGCCCCAATCCACATTAAACTTGAGGATAAACGAATTCATTGCAACCGGCAGCGTTTTAAGCGATTCGTTATCAATAAACATGACGGCCAGGAAAAGTTCATTCCAGTTCTGGACGAACGCGAAAATAAACATTGAGGAAATTCCTGGCATCATAATCGGGATAATGACTCGAATTAACGCGGACAACTGGGAACAGCCATCGATCATTGCCGCTTCCTCCAAATTGGATGGAATTCGTTGGAAAAACCCGCGCAGCATGATCGTAGAAAATGGAATCAAAATGACCGTATACATCAAGATTAATGAGATTCGATGGTTGAGCAGATGCATGTTTGACATCATCATATAAAGTGGAGCCAGTGAAATGAAACCTGGAAGCATTTGCGTGACGAAGAACCCGAGCATAATTTGTCTATGTCCGCGAAACCGAAATCGTGCCAGCACATACGCGCTGCATACTGCTATGACGATGACGATCAGTGCAGAAGTAATCGAGACGAGTAGGCTGTTGGCTATATACACATTAAACTTTGAAACTTTGAAAATGTTAATGTAATTCTGCAGTGTGAATTGTTCAGGCCAGTAATGCACGGGGTAACTAAAGATTTCCTTTTGAGGCTTTAACGAGGTAATGACAATCCAGTATAAAGGAAACACCATAAGGACGAAGTAAAAAAAGAGAAAGGCAACCTTCATGAGCCGGTACCAGAATCTTCGCTTCATCAAAAGTCACCTACTTTCTCCGATTTCGTTACCATCAGGTAGAACAGCGTGTACAAGAACAACATGACGATCATGATGACACCAACGGCCGACGCAGCTCCATAATCACCGTCATAAATAATTTTATTAAGCATTAAGGAAGACAAAATATGTGTCGCCCCTCCCGGCCCGCCATTCGTCATGCCGTAAATAAGTGTTGGATCGTTGAAAATCCAGATGACCCGCAGCAGTGTGGTAGCGATAATCGTCGGCATGATGTACGGAATTGTTACATCGAGCAGCTTTCGATAACCGTTAGCTCCGTCGATACTTGCTGCTTCGTACAGTTCGGAAGGAATAGATTGCAATGCCGCCAGCAGCATAATCGTAAAGAAAGCTATTCCATACCATACATTGGCAATAATAACCGATGACATCGCCCATTTGGGATCCGACAAGAATCCAATCCGATCTTCAATCAGTCCGAGACGCAGCAAGAGATCGTTGATAACACCAATTTGAGAGTTAAACAACCACTTCCAAATGAGCCCGATCAGGAATCCGGATAAAGCCCACGGATAGAAAATAAATCCTTGGTACACGCCTCTTCCCCAAAATTTCTTGTTTAGAAACAAAGCCAGAATGAATCCTAATAAAAATTGCAAAATTAACGAAAAGAACACCCAGTACACGCTGTTTTTCAGTGCAGCCAGAAACTGATGGTCTCGAAATGCATCAATAAAATTTTGCATACCGACGAAGTGCACTTGCTTTAAATTGAACAGCTTATACTCTTGAAAAGCCATGACTACCCCTTTGAGGAAGGGATAATAGGTAAAAATCAGTACAAGCAGCAGTGCGGGCAGCAAGCTGGAGAGAATGAATTTTTGCCGAGCACTCAAGTCGAACACCTCCCGGTAAGCAAGCAGCGGCAGGCGATGAACGCCCGCCGCTTCCGACTTTTCCGCTTATTTTTTCAATCCTGCTTTCTGATCCAGCCAAAATTTATCCCATTCCTTTAACGTGTCATCGGCAGATTTTTTATCCAACAAATAGGATTGCTGCCCTTTCATGCTCAGCTCTCCCCAGCTGCCATTGCCCGGATATTTGAACGGTGGCGTAAAGTTGACGAACGTATCTGCTTTTGCAGTCATATCCAGCAGTGTTTTGTAGGGACCCGTTTGGAAGAACGCATCTGCCGTTGCTGACGTATGAATCGGTATCGTGCCGATTTGTTTGGAGAATTCCGTATTCTCTTTCGGACTTGAGAGATAAGAAATCAATTTCCATGCTTCGTTTTTATTTTTGGAATTCGCGGTTATGCCCCATCCTGCCGCTCCTGTGCTGACCAGCGATTTACCGTTTGGTCCCAGAGGCATGGCAGCTGTCTCTAGGGTTTTGGGATCCATTTTATCCTGAAGAACCTTAATAACGTCCGGATCCTGGAGCAAAATGCCGGTTACGCCTGACGTAAAGGCTTGAACTTGATCTTGGAATCCCCAGTTGATGGAGTCCGGTGGCGACGCCTCTTTATAAAGCTTTTTATACAGCTCCAACGCCTGTTTAGCTTCTGGTGTGCTATACACCGTCTTGCCGTCCTTCGTAAATGGCGCGTCGTCAATATTCATGGCTTTGTCATTATAATCGTAAATCATATGGTCGAAGTTACCATTCGCTCCCGGACCTCCCCGGAATGAGAACCCGTATCGATTTTGCTTCGGATCGGTCAGTTTTTTGGCAGCATCCACCAGTTCCTCCCACGTCTTCGGCACAGTTAAGCCCTTGGCATCGAACCAATCTTTCCGATAGAACATTTGTCTTTGATAAAGAGCATTGGCAATAAAGTAAAGTTTGCCGTTCGTAGAACCTACAACTTTGGACGTGCCGGAGAGAGTTTTACTATCCGCCCAATTCGAAGCGTAAGTATCCAAAGGCTCAAGATAACCATTGTTGACGTATTCAGCGATGTTTAGATCCCTGACCTCAAGAATGTCAAGGTCTTGCTTGGCGGCCAGCATCGTTCTTATCTTATTGTCTGCTTGGTCGAATGGCGGCGAGATGAGTTCAACTTTAATGTTCGGATTATCCTTTTGAAACCGCGCGATCGCGTCTTGAAGCAGTTTAGTGCGTTCCGGACTCGTTAAACTTTCGATCATTTGAAGCGTTACTTGTTTGGCAGCAGGCTCAGGAGTCTTCCCGTTATCGCTTGCCGCTGGCGTGGACCCGCTTGGCGTCGCCGTACTGCCAGAGTTTCCGCTGCCACTGCACCCTGCTAAAGAACCCAATAACATGACTCCGGCTAGCAAAGTTGTCCATCCCTTAACTGCAGTTGCCCCCATATCGTGTGGCCTCCCCCTAATTTGTTATATTCAACTATATTGTCTTAAATCATTAGATATGTCTTACCGACTCATGAAAATCAACCATAAAAAAACCGACCTCGGATATCCAGAGGCCGGTTCTTCTATGATTGATCGCTTATTCCGAGGCAATCGGAACTACCATGTTCCACGTATTGGAAGCTTTGGCGAAGCCTCCTTCTCCATCCGCTGTTGCGGCAAACAAATGTGTCGGTTTCCCGTCCTGGAACAGAATAAATGGCCGCTCGAAGCTGCCCATCCTGGTCTCAGTGCCATCATCCCATTTGATTTTTCGGGAATAGGCCTTAGGACTATCCGAGAGGAGCCAGGTTAGTCCATCCTTGGAATAGGCATGGATACCTGCATGCAGCTCCCCGCAGATACGGCCGTCCATATCTTTGGCGATGAGCTCATAGCGTTCGCCCGTATGCCAAATAAACGGATCTTCCAAATGAAACTGAGCAGGCGGAAAAACAGGATTTTCGCTGACTACGCGATAAGAGCCGTCAAAACGGTCAGCACGCGCGGCCCCGATCATCATTTGCCCATGAACATTCCCTTCATATTGGCGCGCTTTGTAAATGAGCAGCACCGAGCCGTCCTTGTGGATACACGGCGCAGGGTTGGAGGTCAGGAAGCTATCAAAACGCCCCGGTCTAGTAGGTAGAATTGGAGCATCCCTTCGTTCCCAAGGGCCGAACACGCTTTTTGAAACAGCCAAGCCTACTCGCTTATTAGCGCGGGCAACGATGCAGCGCGGATCCGAAAGACCGAAATCTTCTCCCGGCATTACGTCTGCCAAAGGGTGAGTAGAGCCCATATAATAAAGCACATAGGTGTCCCCGTGTTTGGTGATATGCGGGTTATGCGTGCTGCGGCCATCCCAATACTCAGCCCCGCGCGCCGGGAGTACAATCTCCTCGAACGTATAGGGTCCCTCCGGCGTATCCGAGACTGCCCTAACGACTTCGGAGTGAACAAGCCACCCCGGGTGCATCGGAACATGTTTGGGCCAACGCGATGCAAACATGTGAAAACGGTCGTCCTCCCCCTTCACGACGGAACCGCACCATACCCAATAGCCTTCCATCCGAAATCCCCCGGATCTCGGGGCTGGCAGCAGCCTGTCATACAGGCCTCGAATTTGAGTTGTCATCGATCTCATCCTTTATCTAAGATAATTGTGAACGTTTCCATGTCTTCCATTGCAGCAGTGACTCTTGTTTATTATCCCGTGATAGATTGATCTTGTATTTAGGGAAATTTCCGCTCGGTTATAAACAATTCCAGCTTTGTTCCTTCAGGAGCCCAATTGACAGCTGATAAAAGCCAGTTTATCCTAAAAAAATGCATGAAATGAAAACATCCTTGCGATATAGCGGGCCAGAGGTGTAACCAATGAACGAATTAACTTCTATCGTTGCAATTCAACCATCCATTCGGGCAGCTCATTACCACGCTTATTCCGGAAGAATAAAAGAGAAGAACAGGTTTGGCTATTGCTTTGCTTTCCATTTCATTGATAAAGGGACTGGCTTTGTGCAAATCAACGGCCGAAGCTATCCTCTAAAAAAAGGAACGCTTGTTTTTATTCCACCTGGCCTTCAGCATTCCTTTCATATATCCGAAACGCAGCCGATCTCCTCTTATGATATGTACTGTGATTTTTTTACGAAGAAAGCCACCATTCAGCATCTTTATTTTGACCCTCTTCATGATTTCGAGCCTGGGCTTTTGACGGAGATCAAGCCAAGCATGGAATTGGACCAACTGACAGGGATCACACAGCTTTCCCGGTATCCAGAGCTCATTCAAACCTTTATCCAAATAGTTCGGATGAATCGATTGGATATTCAGTTTAAAGCCGAAATTGTGAATAGTCTGCTCTACAGCTGGATTCTTCAACTCATTAATCTCAGCCTGTCCGATAATATCCCTGATTACCGCATTCAAAAAATCATTGACCTGATGGAACAGTACCCCGGGATGAATCCACCATATGAGCAATGGTTAGAGTTATGCCAATTAAAAAAATCACAATTCTATAGCATGTTTAAGAAAATGACCGGACTAACGCCTAAAGAATGCTTTTTTCGTATTAAAATGCAGCGAGCTTACGCGACCATTCATGAAAGCGAACGTTCCATCACGTCGATTGCAGAAGATCTTGGTTTTTCCTCGATTCATTATTTCTCGCAGCAGTTTTCCAAATACTTTGGTCTCCCCCCTTCAGAGTTGAGAAAACAGGCCAAAAACATTCTTCATCATTAATGCCTACAAAACGACAACGGTTTTCGAGTAACATTTTAAGTCAAATCTGATAATCTATGAATAAGGATTTTACTAGTCTGAATTCATATCTATGATTAAAGGAGGACTTATCGTGGCACACAAAGTAATCAGTGATGAAGAACTGCTGCTGCTGCTGTCCCCCATTTGCGATAACCAAGAAACTAACTTAGCTGAGAAACCGAAGTTAACCATGAAATTACTATTCGAACTTATTAAGAAACTTAAGGAAGAAAATCTCATTCTATCCAATCGCATAACTGAATACGAGCTTAAACTGGATATGCTGCTTCAAAATAAAGCTGAAGTTGCCAGTACGACAGAAGCAGCTGAGCTTGTCGAACCTTTATCGAAACAAAATGAGATTGATTGCGTTCTCCCCATCGTCACGCTTGCGCCACGATCCGTTCGTCATCCTTCTCAAAGGAAGAAGCCCATGTGGCTCTTATTCATTAGGTCTGTAACGAGATTTTTCTTCCGGCGTCGCAAAGTATTTATCCATACGCATAGAAACGGCATCTGATTATTATTCAGAAGCCGTTTCTTTTTGATTCCTATAGGTGGTTATTTCCGCACCTCAAATGCTGTCCCGATCGCCCCTTCATAGGTCATAGATCCATCGGCATCAGTAACAATAAGTTCAATGCCTGCCCCTTGCCTATTCACGATTAAATCAAATTCTCGACCGAGTGCTTGAATAGAGCGGAGCGCCATGTGGTCCCAACCATCCGGCATTCTTGGCGTACAAATAAAGCTCGTCAATCCCGTTGGCTGGAGTCCAAACATACCCTCCGTTACTATTCGGCAATACAAAGCGCTTTCAGCCGAAAGATGGCGCTGATTCCCTTCCGGAAATGCTTCTACCGCATAAGGGACATGGTTCCCTAGCAGTCTCCGGCTTGAATAGGAAAGCAGATACGCGGTTGCCGCTTCCGTTTCTCCTACGATAAGCATCCCTCGTAAAGCATATAAAGTGGAACGATCCCAGAATGTAGTATCTCCCGCTTGAGTAACTAAACCATTTTCCGACCAGAGCCTTGAAGAAAGCAGGGCTTTGATCGTTCCTGATTTTCGCTTCTCGATCCCCATGACTAATGGCGAACAAATCCACGATCTTAAGATTTCATTCCCGTCGTAATATCGGTAAGTATCAAATCCTTCTACATTTGCACCGAAGTATTTCTCGATCGCATCATAAAGCTCCTTAGCTAAGCAAACATATTGTTTCGCATATTGATCATGACCCAACTCTCTTGCCAAATGAGCGCCGTATTCGTAGGCGGCATAAGCCAAACAGGAAGTTGACAAATTTGCAGAACCACTCGGAAACCTGCCCTCCAGCTCATCGGAATCCGAAGCGATGACGCCGTCTCTGTTTTTTTGCCGATCACAATAATTCAAACTCCACACAATCGCCGGCCATAGTTCGCTTGCAACTTTCGAATCGCCAGATGAGAGTGCAAAAAGGACCGCGCCATATGCATACATAGCTGCATCTCCTCGATCCCCTGCCCCTTCCCATATATCTATACCTTCGGCAATGATAGAGCTTGGAATCGGTTGATAATCGGGTCCCATAAAGGACGTAAACAACCGAAGAGCATTGAGTGTCGCCTCATTCCCAAGTTTATATCCCAAGTAAGGAAATAAAGGTCCGGCATACTCCACTTGGTCATTGGTCCAAATAGCCGCATAGTAGCGTCCACCGCCAGGACCGTGCATAGGGCCATTCTTCGTTTCAAATATACTTTCTGCCGTTCTTAGTTTAGCAAATTCAAACATCCGGTTAAGGACGGGATTTGGCGTTTCCAAGCGTAATTTTTGCTTAATATCCTCAATTAACCAAGTTCTCTTCCTTTCTTCCTTGCAAACATCGAGTTCCTCGTCCTTCTCCTTCAAATGCTTAGCACTAATTCGGATGCCAAATTGACAAGACTCCTGAGGACCAAGCGAATATTCGCCAGCAGCATCATGCGTAACCGCGATGAGGTAAATGCCGGATACACCTTTTACACTTGCGCCAGAGGTTGAAGAACTGATTTTTACAGAAATGAATTGATCCGAAGTATTGCTAATCATGATTTTTTCTAAAACACTTTTCGAGTCCGTTGAGGGAAAGATGGATCTCTCAATCAGCATCCCGTTTTCTTCGATACTCTGTATGCGGATCCGTCCGTTATATTCCACGCGCAGCGGCTTCTCGTTTTTGCTCGGCTTACCGTTTATCCAAATGACCGGCATAGTCTCCAACTCAAAATCGCGGATCAAACTGCCGTGTGTATCATTCGGTATCGTCCTAAGCGTAGGCCAGATCACTTTGCGGGACAGCACAAGTTTCCCATCTTGGTTCACGCCGTAACGGACAATGACGGATACCTTCTTGCCGCTCATTTCAAGATGGTCTTCGTGAGGGATCGCGCGATCTTGCGTTATGTCCCATACGATACCGTCAGCCTGCAAGGTCCATCTCTGTAAATGCTCCTGCATCTTTTCCCCTCCCCGTGATGCCCTGACCGGTTATGAAAGCAGATTCGAAGGTCATATATTAGCGTATTCCTAATGGTTAAGCATATGACTCGCCTGCGAGACGTGCATACGCCAACTATGTTTGGCTAACAATGTATGTAAATGAATGCGCTATCGTAAATTCGTTCTCGATAACAGGCAGAAGGGACAAGCCTTAATGAAAATCATAGTTATTTTTGTACTGCTGCTAGTTGCAATCACCTTGGCAGCAATTGGCATTGATCAACTTGCGGGGATTAGTGTCCAGTCATTTCTTAAGAACTTGAAACAAACCTACGTTCTCTTCGGTCCTGTAGAACTTTTATTAGCCTCTATTTATTTACTGCTTGCCATTACGTTCGCCTTCACGTTGAAGCGATAACTTGCGAAAAGAACCTATGATTAACAGCATGAGCGGAATTGCAATTCTCAGATAAGGATGCACTTGAACGGGCAATATTTTAAGCCCTTCTTTTAAATGATCTGCCATATTTTCCGAAACGATCAGTGAGGAATACAAAATGACAACGGCCACCGGTGCGATTAATCGCCGATGATTGCCGATATGAAATAATTCGGCGGCGCCAATCATTCCTGCGTAAAAATAGATGGACACTTTGAAAAATACGCCCACGATTAGTGTCAGGATTAGCAATGGATCCAGCCGCTGGATAAAGTCCGCGATATTGATCATTCTTACGACAGTCAATAATGGAAAGTTAGATCTTGCGGCCATGTTCGGACCAAGAACCCAAATATCGAAAACTAAAATGATACTAAGAATGATTCCCGTTACCCACATCGCGGTCAGACCGATCTTTAGAGCGCTCTGAGGCTTTGCCAAATACGGGAAAAACATCGTAAACACGATCATCTCCGCGAAAGGAAAGTTGTAAGCGGAGGGAATGGCCGAAATAACGGGCTTCCAGCCTTCCTCCAGAACGGGAAATAAATTTTCCGTTTGTATAACTCCCGATAGAATGATAAAAAGCGCCATCAGGATAAGCATGAACAAATTTAAGAAGATAAAAATCTGGGCCATTCTCGCAAGAGTAGTTAATCCGAGCCATAATACATAGCTGATCGTAACCAACATTGACGAACTGATGATAAACAGCGGCGTATTGTCCAGAATCGTATCAGCCAGCAGCTCGGAATAATCCCTAATATTTCTGGACGCCAAATAAAGGAAGTAAATAACGTACATAAAGCCAAGTAACGAGCCCGCCTGCTTACCAATCACAAGTCTTATGTAGCCGATCAACGTAACATCCGTTCTTTGTTTGAACATTCGGATATAGATGTAGTACAGCACGGAAGCAATGAGCATGGACAATAATGGAACCATCCACGCGTCTTTTCTTGCGGACAAACCGGGATTAAACACAACAGGCGTTCCGATCTCGAAGAGCAGCATAATCAAGAACAATTGCGTTGGTTTCAGCTTCAAGTTCTCCATTCTGACCACTCTTCCTTTCCGATGTTATGTGCTGAACGATTTACTCCTCATCCCTGAACGCCGGATCACAGAAGCCACTTCTACTTTCACCGCTACTTGTGAAAACAGGTCCTTCCATTCGTCCTTTATTTCATGCCAATATCGTTTGTCACTTCTCATTACGGTGCCTCCAAAGCCGAACACATCAAGCTTTTTATGCTGCTCCTGGAGTATGACGGCATCAATCTCGCTTTTAATTTGATTGGACATCTTTTTCTCTAGTTTCGTAATTTCATCCGGATCGGTAAGGTCGATTGCGCAATCATCTTCTCCAATGGAAGCCTCTGCGGTTACTTGAATTTGGATAGATGGTTGGTTGGTTGTCATCAGAGCCCTCACCTTCGTGTCCGATCGGGTAATCACCAAACCGACTCCGTTCTGTTTTGGTTTGCAGCCCAAAGATACGACAGTGCTTCTTATCTTATTCTTAATCCAGAGTAATCCTCTTGCTTCGGGTTCCTCTATCCAGTCGGCCAGCTTTTGATCATTCATCACGGCCAAGCCGGATACCTTTACATCCGAACCAGACAATTGCAGGCCAGGAATAACAGTTGGGATTTGAGGATTAGTCAGATATTCTCCTAATGTCACTTGTAAATTGTTACCCCATATTTTTTGGCTTAACCTCGTTTCTTCCACAATGGAATTAGAAGATATTTTATCCAGTGGTGTAGAGGCCTTCAGAAGGTTATACGCGTCCGAATTTCTCGCGATAAACAGTTGCATTGTAGGTCGGAATTCATCGTTTCGCTCTATAAAATCCAATAGATCACCAATCCCATCGTTCGCCACTTTTTCCGAAATGACGAATAATCGGGAATGAGAGAAAAAAAGCCTTCTCGGCAGTTTTGGAGCTGTACGGCGCGTTGCCTCGAACAACGTTTTCCCGCTTCCTTTGTAGAGGATAATAGGGCCGTTTCCACCGCTCTCCGAGCTCTGTTTTGTCAAAGCTGCTGTTCTTGGAGCTACCACTTGATAGGTTAAAACAAAACCTTCTTCTGGCGTCCCTTTGTCAACCCCGATGCCAGTCACGATGGCTACCTCATTGAGCTCTTCACGATTCCAACAACCGGCCAGAAATAATACAAACAACAATAGCAAGCTGAGAGCAAATTTCCGAATCATTTCCGTTCACCCTGTCCGGTCTTGTCATGTTGTTTTCTTTGAATCATGTTCAGCGGAAAGCGGATTACGGCATCCTTAAGCTTTTGTAAACTGGCAGGAGCAAAAGGGAACATATAAGCAGTACCTAAAGATTCTAGGCTAACCAAATGAGCAAACAATGCGATAAAACTTAACGCGATGCCATATAAACCAAACGTAGCTGCCACAAGCATAAATATAAAACGAATAAGCCGTGTTGAAACCGAAAGTGTATTGGATGGTGTTGTAAAATTGCATATGGCCGTAATGGAAACGATAATAACCATGGCGGATGAAACAAGCCCGGCTGACACAGCCGCCTCACCCAAAACTAGAGCGCCAACAATTGACACCGCTTGTCCCATAACCCGTGGCATGCGGACCCCCGCTTCCCTCAGGAACTCAAAGATAATTTCCATCACCAGCGCTTCAAAAAAAGCAGGAAACGGGATTCCTTCCCGCTGAGCTGCCAAACTGATCAAAAGTGTAGTCGGGATCATTTCTTTATGGAAGGTGGTAAACGCAATATATAATGAGGAGCTGAAAATAGAAATAAAAAAAGCGATGTAACGCAGTACCCGAGTGAATGATCCAAATTGAAATCTTTGATAGTAGTCCTCAGGCGAGTTCATAAATTGGGAAAATGTCGTTGGCAGCAGCAAAGCAAACGGACTGCCGTCAACAAAAACAGCTATTTTCCCTTCCAGCACGCATGCGGTTACAACATCCGGCCTCTCCGTATTAAAGACGGTCGGGAACAGTGAATATTTGTTTTTTTGAAAATATTCTTCGATATAGCCAGAATCCAACACCGTATCGATTTCAATCGACGTAAGCCTCTCTTTTAAATGGGCTACGTTTTCAGGCTTAGCCACGTCTACCATGTACATGAGGGCTACTCTGGTTCCTGTCACTTTACCAACACGCATATTATGGACACGTAATCCAGCATGCAATATGCGTCGCCGGACAAGAGAAATATTGGTTTCCAAAGCTTCGATAAAAGAGTCCTTAGGACCGCGGATGACAGCTTGTGTCGTCGGCTCTGATACGGGGCGGCCTTCCATCGCTTTAATCGAACAGACTATGGCTTGACTGCAATCATCTACGAATATGATGGCGCTGCCCATTAACAAAGCATTCATCATATCGTCCCATAAATCAGTGATATGAACATTGCACGTTGTTAACGCTATTTCTTCCAAATAACTCAGTACGTCCGGCTTGCCAAGCAATTCGGATTTGTAATCCAACGTTCGCAGGATGATATCATTGATTTGCTGTACATCTGACATCCCGGAGAAATAAACGAGACCCGCACTCATTAGAACAGGATCATCTAATTCAATCATCCGAACATTCAGATCATCCGTTTGACCCAGATCTTCCTTCAATCTGGTTAAGTTGATTTGAAGATCTGTACTCATACAGGACTGCTGCCGGGAGTGGGGAATAGCCGAGTTCGTCTGGTTGTTCATCAGGATGCTATCCTTTCCAACGTTCTACAACTATATTTTCCCAAATTCCTTTTATTATGATAAAAAAAGATCCGCGCTGAGCGCGGATCTTGACAACTAGTCCTCTATGAATTATTCCACGTTATGATAAACCTGCTGTACATCCTCTAAATCTTCCAAAGCATCAATCAACTTATCGAATTGGACTTGTGCTTCATCTGATAGCGATACGTTGTTTTGAGCCAGCATCGTTAATTCTGCGATGGAAAACTCCGTAACTCCAGCTTTTTTGAATGCTTCTTGAACCGCATGGAACTGTTCCGGATCTGCATAGACCATAACCATCTCATCTTCTTCAACAATGTCACGGATATCAACATCAGCTTCCAGTAAAATTTCCATGACGTCATCCATGCTCTTATCTTCGATCCCGATTACTGCAGTAGCATCGAACATGTAAGCCACAGAGCCGCTTACGCCCATATTGCCGCCATTTTTGCTGAATGCTGCACGAACAGCCGGAGCGGTACGATTCACGTTATTCGTCAAAGCATCCACAATGACCATTGAACCGTTAGGTCCGAAGCCCTCATAACGAAGCTCCTCATAAATTTCATCGGAGCTGCCTTTTGCTTTATCGATGGCGCGATCAATAATCGCTTTCGGTACATTGTAAGTTTTCGCGCGTTCGAGTACTACTTTTAATGCACGATTCGCTTCAGGATCGGGTTCGCCCTTTCGTGCCGCCACATAAATTTCAAGTCCGAATTTCGCGTAAATTCTACTTGTATTTGCGTCTTTAGAGGCTTTCTTCTCTTTAATGTTATTCCACTTACGGCCCACGTTTGTTCCCACTTTCTTTTTTTATCTCATAACACATAATAACCTATTTTCATTCAAAATGTAAAAATAAAATCTCGCCATTTATCCAATCTCCTCAAGCTCATAAAGCGAAGCTTCTCTGTTCCGAATGATTCGCCGCAGCAAGGATGCCATGTCGCGTGTGATGTCTCCGCTCTCGAAAAAATGTTGCACGGCATCGCGCTCCGCCTGTATGGCGATCCAGTGCAGCTCGCGCCGGCAATCATTGAACGAGGCATCCTTGCGCCGCGAACCGAACGTGAATCTACGCAGCCTGTCCAGCATTTGCTGGTAATAGTCGAGCACGCCTTCTGTTGCTTCATCGCTCTGAAGAGCGCAGCGCTTGGAGAATTCATCGACGACGGCTTGGCTGCATTGCATTTTGAGCGTTCGGATCTCTGCTATATCGGGCTCAGCGAAGCTGGCAGCCAAACGCGGCTGGAAGATGGCATTGATAGCGATTTTTAGTCGCCGCCATAAATTTTTGACGAGAACTTTCCCCAAGTCCAACTTATTCGCAAGAATGAGCTCTATTTGTTCCAACATATTTAAATAATAATTCGCTTGTTCCCGGCTCACTTGCCCGCTTTCCAAACGATCGTTCACATATTTGCGCTCTATATCCAGTGCCAGCAGGCGCATCCCTGCTTCTTCTTGTTGAAAGCGCGGCAGTCGTCTTACTTTGCCGTCTTTTTGTCCGAGCTGCTGCATCATTAATTTATAATCGCCAATCACGGTATCTACGGCGACCTCGTTTTTCTCGCTGCTCATTTTCTGTAGAGCCCGTACTGCAGCAGTCATAACCTCCAATTGCCACTCACGCTCCATACGTTCTCTTTCAGCGTCTCCCTCTGTACTCTTCTGCTTGGCAAGCAGCGGAAGGACGATGCTCGCCGTCAGGAGCGAAAACAATATGACGGAGGCAGCAAGGAAGATTATAAGATCACGTTGCGGGAATGGATCGCCATTTTGTAAGATAAGCGGAATGGAGAACGCACCCGCCAGCGTTACCGTTCCACGAACACCCGAAATTGCCGTTAACGTCATCATACGCATGCTGGGTACCTCTTGATTCTGATTCCCGAACCAGCGCCCGCCTCTTGCGAATAGTAGCGTCCATACAAATCGCAGAACTAGCAGAAGAACGAATATGAGAATGGCATACCCGATAACTTTGAAATTATCGAAATTCGGATCACTTAGAATCGTTCGGGACACTCCCGGGATTTGCAAGCCCAGAAGGACAAAGACCAAACCATTTAGAACAAACAAAATGACAGACCACGTTGCATTGGATACGTTTTGGAGGCTAGGCATCGTAAACGCCATACGCTCATTCTCGATAGCATGCACCAGTCCACCAGCAACCGCCGCCAAAATCCCTGATACACCAAGCTCCTCGGCAATCAGAAAGAGCAGAAAAGGCGTTAAAATTTGCAAAAGCATGTGCATCGTTTCATCCTCAAGACCTGCCCTACGCAGCAGCTGGCGTAGGCCTATTATGAGAAAAGCGACAAGAGCTCCGACCAGTAGTCCGCCAATGGAGATGACGAGGAAACTGAGACTTGCTTTCGGTAATGAAAAAACACCTGTGACTGCCGCGGCAATGGCGAACTTGAACGCAACGAGACCCGATGCATCGTTCATTAAGGCTTCCCCTTCCAGCAGTCGTTTCAAGCTTTTGGGCAAATGAATACGACCAGCCAGGGAGCTGACGGCCACGGCATCTGTAGGTGAAAGGATCGCTGCCAGACCGAATGCCGCCGCGAGTGGGATCGAAGGAATCAACCAGTGGACGACATATCCAACGACACATACCGTTATGAAAACGAGCCCTACCGCCAGCAGCAGTATCGGTGCGCGTAATTTCCATAGTTCATCCCGCGGCGTATGCTTGCCATCGTTGTACAACAGCGGAGCAATGAACAAAAGGAAAAACAATTCCGGTTCCAGGTGCAAGTGTATACCTAACGGTAAAATCACCAGAACAGCCCCAAGTGCGATTTGGATAAGGGGGACGGGAATGAACGGAACAAAACGGTTCACGACATTGGATACGCCGATCAGAACCAGCAGCATGAGAATGATAATAAATACGCTCAAAACGTTAACACTCCTCTCCGTTTTAGTTCAATATTTGAATGTAGACAACCTAAGTTGCTTAGCTATGCGATACAATTAGAACTAAAATTGCTTTTAGTATTTCAATATTTTTCTAAAGAATCCTTCCCGATACATGCAAAAAAACGGCATCCGATCATGTAGACCGATTGACGTTTTCTGATACGTTCATGATTATTCAAATTGTTGAGTGACCGATTGCATTTATAAGTCTTCCTTTAATAATTGGTCTAAAAGCAGCATTCTTTCTTTCCAGAACTTCTCGTAAAAGGATACCCAATCCTGAATTTCTTGGAGTGGAGCAGCATTCAGCCGATAACGCGTTTCTCTGCCTGCTTTGCGATCTGTGACGAGATTGGCCTCTTTCAGAATCGTCAAATGCTTGGAAACAGCGGTTCGCCCCATCTGGAAATGAACCATTAACTCATGCAGCGGCATTTCTTCTATATTTGCCAAGAGTTGCAGCAGTTTTCTGCGGGTTGGATCAGCCACAGCGTCGTAAACATCTCGAATCGGGTTATTTTCGCTCACAACCCACAACCGCCCTCTCCTAATCTTTGTCGATAAAATGAGCCACCAAATGATGCCTGGCAAAATAATACGGCACTATTTGGTGCCATGTCAATCGCCAGGTTGAATGATTTTCGGAAAGCGCTTCATTACTTTCGCTATATCCGCTCCATTTTCGATCAATGTTCACGAATTTGAAATATTTTCAATTATAATTTTACTGGCAAACGGTGTAAAATATCTAAATACGGTTTATATCCAATTGTGTCGATGTTGATTGACATTTTCATATGTGAAAAATGTTACAACCATTTGGGAAACTTTTGTTTCACCCGTACACATTGTGACAGTACCCGATTTTTTTTCAACGCAAAGGAGGATTTTCATATGTCACAGACATCTGCTGTTCAAGAAGTAGCAGCAACGGCTGCTGCGGAACCAAAATCGTTAGACGTACTTGACCAATTGCTGAAGCCTGAGGTGCAACAATCTCTGACTGTTCTGGTCGACAACCTGCCTAAATTGGCGGAAATGGTTACTGTGTTAACCAAAGCGTATGATTTTGCACAAAGCGTAGCAACAGACAAAGTATTGATTAACGATTTTGCCCAAGGTATTGGCGAATTTGTGAAGCCCGTACATGATAAGGCGAAAGATATTGCATCCGCGGCTATTGAAGCTGGTGAACGCTCACAGGCTGAAGCAGGATCAACGATCGGTCTCTTCGGTATACTAAAAATGCTGAAAGATCCTGAAGTGCAGAAAACACTTCGCTTTGCACAAGCATTCTTGAACGTACTATCTGAACGCAAAAATTAATACGGACTAGGGATGATAACGATGGCAAAACAAATACTTATTCTTGGCGGCGGTTATGGCGGCCTTTTAACCGCATTGACAGCGCGTAAACATTTGACGGCTTCAGAAGCTAACATAACAATTATCAATCGTTTTCCAACACATCAAATTATTACGGAATTGCACCGTCTTGCTGGCGGCACAATTAAAGAGCAAGCAGTTGCGCTTCCACTGCAAAAATTGCTTGGCGACAAACACGTGAATATTGTTGTTGACACGATCAAAGAGATTAAACCAAATGATAAACAAGTCGTCACAAGCAGCGGCGCTGTACATACTTACGATGCGCTTGTCGTTGCTCTAGGCAGCGAAACGAACTATTTTGGCATTCCAGGTCTGGAAGAGAACAGCATGGTTCTCAAATCAGCAGCTGATGCGAACCGTATCCGCGAGCACGTTGAAGCTCGTCTGGACGCTTACAAAGCTTCCGGGAATAAAGCTGATGCAACGATCGTAGTTGGCGGCGGCGGTCTGACAGGCGTCGAGCTTGTCGGCGAATTCGCTGATAAACTGCCAGAAGTTTGCCGCAGCAAAGGCATCGATTTCAGCGATGTATCCATCTATTGCGTAGAAGCTGGCCCTGCCGTTCTGCCAGTATTCCCTAAAGTACTGATCGAGCGCGCGGTTACTAGCCTTGAAAAACGCGGAGTCACTTTCCTGACAGGCGTAGCGATTACGGAAGCTACCAAAAACACAGTATCGTTGAAAAACGGACAAACCCTCGAATCGAACACGATTATTTGGACTGGCGGCGTGAAAGGCAATCCTGTTGTCGGCAGCTGTGGAATCGCAGAAGACCGCGGCCGTGCTACGGTAACTTCAACGCTTCAATCCACTTCCCACGAGAATATTTTCCTAGCAGGCGATTGCGCGGTTGTATTCCCTGAAGGCAGCGAAAGACCATATCCTCCTACTGCACAGCTTGCTTGGCAGATGGGTGAAACGGTTGGTTACAACCTTTCCGTTCAAATCAAGGGTGGCGCAATGGATAAATTCACACCTGTGTTCTCCGGTACGCTTGGCAGTTTAGGCCGTAAAGACGGTATCGGCACGATCGGTGGAAATAGCACACAGCTGAAAGGCTTACCGGCTTCACTGATGAAAGAAGCAAGCAATGTTCGCTACCTTTCTCACATTCACGGTCTGTTCGCTCTAGCTTATTAAGCTCAAAAAGGATGTCCTCAGCCTCTCGCGGCTGCCAGGACATCCCTTTTTTTGTTTAAGAGTTCTCTTTTTTACCTGCTTCATCTTCCCCGTTCTTTGCTTACACTTACACTTTGCTTGCTGCTAACCGTGACCTCATCTGCAGCATTTTTCTTCCTGATCAAGAATGTGAGAGGAATCGCAATGACAACAAGTACCGTCCCTATGATAAACACGTCATGTATGCTTAATGAGAGCGCGCTAGATTCCGCTTGTTTATCATTCGCCGCAAATTCACCCAGATGACTTAACGTTCTGGAAGCAAGCACAGTACTGAAAATGCTAACGGAAAGCGCAGCTGTTCCTTGGCGTATCCAGTTCATTAAAGCTGATGCTTGACCTGATAACTGCGCCGGTATGGCAGTCATACCCGCATTAGTTACCGGCATGTTGCTCATCGCGATTCCGATGTAACGAATGGCAATCCAGATAACGATAATGGTAGTTCCCGTTGTCAAATTCAACCTGGAAAGCGCCCACGTCGATACCGCCATCAGCACAGCTCCAGATAGGATTAAACGGAATGGCCCTACCTTGTTATATAATTTACCTACAAGCATGGAAACAAGCGCCATTGCCAGCGTTCCCGGCAGCATGACAAGTCCGGTGTGCAGCGAAGACTCCTGCTGGATTTTTTGCAAATAAATAGGAATTAAAAAAGTGCCCGCATAAAGAGAAATGGTTATTGTACAGTTCAGAATTAGGCTATACGTAAACCTTGAAGTTTTAAATAAACGCAGATTAAGAAGTGGTTCTTTCGCTTTTAAGCTTCTTAGGATGAAATAGAAAAGGATAAGTATGCCGACAAGCATAAGGGTTATCGTTTTCCATGACGTCCAACCCCAACTATGACTCTGGCTAAAAGAGGTCAGCAGAGAGCTCGTGCCGAGGATGACCGCAAAGAAACCTATAAAATCCAAAGATAATCCTTTTCCCAACCGATAATACGGGATAAAACGCTGAGTGACGATGATGGCAATGATTCCAATCGGAATATTCATTAGAAACAAAGTCTGCCAGCCGTACGTCTCCGTCAACCAGCCTCCGATCGTCGGTCCGAAAGCCGGTGCCAGCATAGCAGAAACCGACCAAAAACTGATGGCGCTCGCCTGCTTTTCCTTCGGTATAACCTGATAAATAATCGTCATCGTGGTGGGCATAATAATGCCACTGAACAGTCCCTGCAGAATACGAAATGCGATAAGAGACTTCATGCTCCATGCGAAGCTGCACAGTAAAGAAGTTAGAGTAAATCCGGCTAACGCATAGATATACAAACGTTTATAGCTTAATTTGTCTCCCATAAAACCAATGATAGGAGCAATAACGCCAGTCGCCAGCATAAATCCGGACATCATCCATTGAACAATGTCCAATGTTGAATGAAAGTCATCCATAAAAACCGGCAAAGCCACATTGATGCTGGTCGTGCTTAATGTCGCCATGAAATTCCCGAAAAACACGGCAAAAATAATTGTCCAGAACGGTTTTTGCACGGTATCTCTACTCTCCACTTCTATTCCTCCAATGCACGATTCCTTTAGCTAGCATCTCCTTATAAAATAGATTGAAAAGAATGACGAATGACGTCCCCCCTGCTAATGATCCCGACTAATACGCCGCGCTGTAAGACAGGCAGCTTCTTTATTCGTTTTTTACCTAATATGGCGGCAATTTGCTCAATATCCTCTTCCGCGTCTACGGCAATTACTTTCTTTTGAGCAATTTTCATAACATTAATGGGGAGCAGACTTTGAACTCTTTCGTGAAACTCTTCGAAGTCACCTTTAATCACAGCTGTGAAAATAAAAGAGCCGAAGACATGGTCCTCGTGCTTACCGATATAACGCATAATATCCCCATCGCTAATGTAAGCGACTACTTCATTGCGATCGTTAACGACAGGAAGACCGCTGATTCGATATTTAATAAATTTCTCAATTACACTGCGTACAGGGTCATCTTCCTTCACTTTGAACACTTGACGAACCATGATATCCTTCGCTTTTATGACGGTTCCCCTCCCATATAAATTGCCTTCTGTAGGAACTAGATGTATAATGCAACTATATATTTGTATTATACAACTATTAACCGGGAAGTTCAATTGTATTCATCCGAATAATGGAAGATATTCAAAACAATCTGAATATGATACGATTACAATAATTCTTATATAGAAATCAATAACGAGGTACTTTATGACTATTCATCCTGCTGAAACAATTGAACTCGAATTAGCCATTCTTATGCGTCGATTAATGGCTGCCGCTACGAATAAAAAAGTTGGCAGCCTGGACCGTTCCGCCTATCTTCTGCTCCATCAAATTTCCTCTCATGGCTCTGCCGGTGTGAAAGCCTTGGCGGAGGAATTTCATCTGGATATCTCGACCGTCAGTCGTCAAACAGCTGCTTTAGAGCAAAAAGGGTACGTCTACCGGATACCTGATCCTCAAGATGGCCGTGCGTATTCCCTTCAAATCACAGAAATCGGCGCCAAGGAACTCGTTTCCAACAAACAGGCCCGGTTTGAACGCGTAGCGGAGCTGCTTCAAGAATGGAAGATGGAAGATCAACAAAAATTCGGCGAACTGTTGTGCAAGTTCAATCGGACATTTCTAGATTAAAAAAGGCTACCCATTTTGAATTTCAAATGGGCAGCTTTTTTAATTTTTCTGAAGCAACCAGACGATTAGGTTATTCAGGCTTGCTCGGGAAACTAGAGGGGTTGTTCCAAGCCTCAGCAAGCAGCTCATTATTGATGCCTACACCTGCTAGAGCACCTAATGAAGCGGCGGTAATTGCCTGGTAGAGTTCCGACGCCGCATCTCCTGCACTGTAAATGCCAAGTACATTCGTTTTTCCAAAAGTATCCACAATAACCGCCCCAGCTTCGGTAACTTGGCAGCCTAATTTTCGCGGCAAATCTGATCCGGGAGCCAACTTCGGCGCAAAGAAAATACCCGTGCATGTTAATAAGGTGCCATCCTCCAGCACGACTTGCTGCACCATACCGTCCTTTGACTGTATCTGTTGGATCGGAGAATCATACACAGGGACGTTACGCTGCTTCAACTCTTTGCGTTGCTCGTCTGTCAACTCATCCGGTCCGTCTGTACAGATAACGGAATGATGAGTCCATCCCGCCAGCATTCTGGCTGAGTGAAGCGCTCTTGCCCCTTTCGCAATCAAGACAAGCTGCTGGTCTCTCAATTCCCAGCCGTCGCAATACGGGCAAACAAAAGCACTTTTGCCGTAAACCTCATTTAAGCCGTTAATTTCCAGAGGCAAGTCCTTCATCCCTACTGCAAAGAGCAGCTTTTTAGCCCGGAAAGTTGACCCTTGTGCCGTTGTAATCTGAAAGTTACCTTCCTCACCATCAATGGTAAGAGCTGTCTCCTCCATAAAGTGAACAGATGGGTAAGCTTGAATCTGCTCCTTCGCAATTCGCCGAAGTGAGCTCCGGCTTTTACTTCTTAAATCGCTGCTTTTTCTGCAACCGACATCTTGTACCAAAGCAGCATCCCTACGGAAACCAATCCGACTACCAGCAATAAACTATAGACATGCCGATAGGATTGAAGAAGACTTGATTTCTTTTGTATTTCAATCAAAATTCCGCATACCGCTACAGAGATTGAACCTCCGCAAAACTGGATGAGCTGCATGAGTCCCATGCCAGATCCGATCAACTCTTTAGGCAAAATACGCGATGTCTCATTGTTCAAGGAAGCAATCGTTGCCGAAAATGCAGGCGAAAAACAAATGTATCCGAGGAGAATGATCATCGGTGATGATCCCAGCACTGTGCAGAAGCCTAGCATGACGAATGATAAAATCGTATGTCCAATCAGCAGAAAGCGCAAGTTGCCGTACTGATCAATCCATCTCCCCACGAAGCGAGTCAAGAAAGCGGACAGCACCGCACCTGGCGCTATCGTCAAACCTATTTGCATAGCTGAGTAATGGTGCAAGTTAGCCAGAACAAGCGGCATTAAAAACAAATTTCCGAGGTTCAAAACCAAAATGCAAAATCCAATTACAACGAGTTTCCGAAAAGCATTGTTTTTCAGCAAATCAGGATTGATAAACGATTGCTTCCCCCTCCTCATATGCCAGGCATGCAGCAAGAATGAAAGACAGCTGACTGCAAGCCAGATAAACGACATTTGCGTCACGGCCAAAAGTAATGTAGCCGCATTTACAACCGTAAGCAGCGCCCCTAGCATATCGAATTGAAACGGCAACGCCGTCTCTTTGGGGAGCAAGCGAAGAAGTATGGGAAGGATCACAAGAACTAGAACCGTTACTGCGAAAAGCCCGTTCCAGCCCAAATATTCCGAAATAAGTCCGCCTACAATCGGGCCGAGTCCAAAAGCCATCGCACTCCCCGCAGAAATCATGGCGATTGCGGAGCCGCGTCTCTCGAGCGGCACATAGCGGCTGGCTAACACCAATCCGAGTCCTGCCATCACGCCAGCGCCAGCGGATTGTAAAATGCGCGCCAACAGAAGGATATGGAAATCGCGTGCAAAGATACCTAGGATGGATGATAAGCCAAGGACGAGCAGCCCGACCAGCAACAATTTTCTTATCGGCACCGTATCGGTGAGTCTGCTGTAGATCACAGTAGATAACGCATAACCGATGGAATAACTGGAGATTACCCAAGAGCCGAGATCAGCGGTAATATGTAGATCTTGAATAATACTCGGGATTGAAACATTAAACATCGTTGTATTCATCACAACGATAAATAAACCGATCGTCCAGACCGGCAGCACAACTTTGTCGTTCATTTCTTCACGTCCTGTCTAATTCATAGATGAAGTTATTATACATCTTTCCATTAAATGTAACGCATTATGAGTCGAAATAAAAATAAATTGAGGATACCCCCTAACTAGACCTGATGAGGCGTGTATGACCTTATCAAATATCGTATCATATCTTCCTATTTACGGGTACATGCTACGGAACGAAAAAAGCCCGATCCGAACAGTTGTAAGCTGTTCTGGATAGGCTTTTCTAACTTTATTTCACTTAAAAATAGTTCCTCAAATATGCTGCCGCCTTCACGATGCCTTCCCGCTCTTTGTCCAGCGTGCCCCAAAAGCGATGGTCCTCCAGCTCGATAGAGATTGCACCGTGATACCCCAGACGATCCAATCTGACTGCGACCTTACTCCATTCAACTGCTCCATGACCGGGAATCGTATATCGCCACGAGCCTTCGGAAAAGCTGTATTTGTCCCCGAAGGTTGCCGGAAGGACGCCGCATTCATAGAGCTCATCAGGCAAAATCTCCGTATCTTTGCCGTGACAGTGATTTACTCTTTCGCCAAATTCGCTCAATGCACGCAAGTAATCAATGCCAAGCCGCACTAGATGCGATGGATCATAATTTAGACCAAAATGCTTGGATGGAATCGCTTCAAACATGGCCCGCCACATTTCCGGCGTACATCCGATTGTCGGATAATGCGGGGCTGGACCCGGCCAGCCCTCGATCGCTATGTAAACGCCTTGACGTTCGGCGTGGCTGACTATCTCCGGGAAGGTGTCCTTCCATATCGCGAAGCTTTCCTTTCTTGACTGTGTGTGATCTTCCGGTACGAGGCACATGAACATCGTCTTCGCTCCGAGCGCAGACATTTCCGTAATCTGCTTCTTAACCGCTTCCGCAGCACGCTCCCTGCGGCTATCCTCTTTATTTAACAGTGTGGCACCCATCTGAACGGCATCTACGGAGCCAATTCCAATTCCCGCTGAATCGCATATTTGCTTAACTTCCTGATTTAAATGTGGGACGTCAAGGACATCCAATCCTGCCTCGGCAGCCCATGCGGCAGTTTGCTCCAGCCCTTCGGCGCCGATTTTTGGCGGAATGCGCATTCCTACTTTCAGCTTCATTATGTTTTCTCCTCACATCCTAGGATTAATACGGTTTATATCCGGCAGCTTGATAGATCATCTCCGTTAACTTAACAACTTTCAGGGCAAAAGTGCCTGGCACCTTCACCTCATGGCGTCCGAGTACCGCATCAATAAAGCTTTTATCTTGATTCGTTTTTTGCTTAGGAAGCTCGGGCACGACGGGCTTTTGTCCAAAGCGTTGAATAGTTATTTTACCGTTATCGTAAAAAATACCTCCATCTTCGCCGCAAAATACATAGGTTTCATGCCAGCATGGCGCAAAACCGATAATGTTCAATCCAGCCACCGCGCCCTCCTCGAACCGAATCGAAGTGAAGGAGTCGATTTCCACCGGCGCTCCTTGCAAATGCAGGTTCGGCTTCACTTGGGCCGGCGTGAGTCCCGTCGTCCAGAGAAGCACATCGATAATATGGCTGCCGGAATCCATCAGCATACCGCCGCCAGATAGCACCGGAACTTGTCTCCATAAGCCGGTCGTGAATTGTTTCCATTCTTGGTACAACGATGCTGTAATGGATGTCAACTTACCAATCTGACCGCTTGCGATTGCTTCGCGAATGAATAGGAACTCAGGTTGGAAATGGCGTTGGTAGGAAACTTGCATCACCTTCCCTGCTCTTTCCGCTGTAGCAATCAGCATCTCCGCTTCTTCCGAGGAACAAGTCATCGGCTTCTCAATCAGCACATGCAGTCCTTTATTCAACACATCGGTCACTTGCTGGAAGTGCATCGTATGCGGGGAGCATATGACGACAGCATCTAATTCGGACTCATCCAACATCTCTCGATAGTTAGTAAAGTGCTTGACATCATCAAGGTCAAACTTGGCAGCGAACTTTTCCCGGTTTTCTGCACTAGTGTCACAAAGTGCGACAATGTCCACTTCCTCTAGTTCCAGCAGCTGACGGCCGTGGAGTTGAGAAATACCCCCCGTTCCAATCATACCAACACGAATTTTACTCATTGGACTGTAGCCTCCTATTTAATACCTGAGAAAGTAATTCCACGAATAAAAGCTCTTTGCACAAGGAAATACAGCACAATAATCGGCAAAGTAATCATAACCAACGTAGCCATCATCATTTGCCACTCAGCGCCATGTTGAGATTTAAACGCCTGCATGCCAAGCATCAAGGTATACTGGCTCTCATCCGACAAATAAATAAGTGGTCCTTGATAATCCGTCCAGCTGCCCATGAACTGGAACAGCGCAATCGTCAGCAGGGCCGGACGGCAGAGGGGCAGTATAATTTGCCCATAAATGCGAAGCTCCGAAGCGCCGTCAATACGAGCAGCATCTTCCAATTCCTTCGGCAAACCCATAAAAAACTGGCGAAGCAAGAAAATATAGAACGGTGCGCCGAAAAAAGCAGGAAGCCAAAGCGGGATATTCGTCCCTACCCAACCGAAATTTTTAAATGCGATAAAAATTGGAATCATCGTAACTTGATAAGGCAGCATCATTACGATGAGCGTAACGGCAAAAAGCGGTTTTGCCCCCCTCCAAGAAATTCTTGCCAAGCTATATGCGACAAGCGGACATGAAAATAACACTGCAAACGTCGATAAACCTGCAATCGTCAGCGTATTCTTCAAATATTTGAAGAATGGAATATAATCTAGCGCTGCCGGATAATTGTTCCACTCCAACACGCTCGGAATCCAGACAGGCGGCCACTGAAACAATTCATTGTTAGCTTTGAGCGAAGTAGAAACCATCCATAGAAACGGCGAAAGGAAAAAGGCGCCAATGACAACTAACAGAAGATGTGAAAATATTTTTTGTACAGTTCCGAGTTCCGTGCTCCCCATATCAATCGCTCCCTCCCTATTCTTTTCCTTGATAGTGGACCCAACGCTTCTGAGACACAAAAATCAGCGCTGTTAAACCGACCACAATCAAGAACAGAATCCAGGCCATGGCGGAAGCATAACCCATCTTTAAGTAACCGAAGCCGTTCGTGTACAAGTACATCACATAGAACATCATAGAATTAGCTGGTGTCCCCTGACCGTTCGTGAGCGTAAAGGGCAGGACGAAATTTTGCAGTGCGCCGATGGTGCCCATAATTAAGTTGAAAAAGATAACAGGCGTTAACAACGGCAAAGTAATCGTTTTCGTTCTCTGCCAAGCACTGGCTCCATCCACACTGGCGGCATCGTAGTAATCTTGCGGAATATCCTGCAGACCAGCCAAATAAATGACAACCGCTTGCCCTGTCCCCCATAGACTCATCAGAATTAAGGAAGGCTTAGACCACGCTTCGCTGCCAATCCATGGCGGTCCCGAGATACCGATTTTATCCAACCAATAATTCACGAGGCCGAATTGCGGGTTGAGCAGCCAAAGCCAGATAATCGTGGTGGCAACTGGAGGTACTAAGCTAGGAATAAAGAATAGCGTTCGGTAAATGCCTTGACCGCGTATCTTTAAATTTAGCAGCAGCGCCAGACAGACGCCAAATGCAATGCTTAGCGGAACAAAAATAACCGTATAGTACAAGGTATTATAGATACTGATCCAGAATACCCTGTCCTTAAAAAGATTTGCATAATTATCAAATCCTACGAATTGTCCAGGTTCAAGAATGCTGTAGGTGGTTAGGCTATAGTAAGCTGACATAATTAGCGGATAAGCGTGAAAGAGAAGCAAGCCGATAATCCATGGCAATGCGAAGATAAAGCCGAATAAGGAAATCTTTTTCTCGAAGCGCGATTTCTTAGCCTTTACAAGATGTGCGGTAGCTGACGTTTGGTTTATGGGAGTTTCAGTTTCGGCCATTTTCAATCCTTTCCCCTCCTTTTCAAGTAAAAGAGGCAGGACAAAACAGAATGCCCTACCCCCCTATTTGTACGAAAAATTAATTTCCTGCTTTAGCTAATTCCGCATCGACATTCTTCTTCACTTCATCGAGCAGCGTTTTAGCGTCTCCTTTGCCATGAATCGCCAAATCTTGGACCCTCATCGCTTCATTCCATAAGAATGCGCCTGCCGGTGAGACGGGTCTGGTGTAAGCCGTAGGCATTAAGTCCAGAAATACTTTCAAATTCGGGTTGTCTGCCAGTTTCAGCTCTTCATTCACGCTTGGCATCGCACTGATATCGTTACCCGCTTTCGGACGTTTCGCCCAGAGCAGCGAGCCTTCCTTATGTGCAACGAATTTCACGAATTCCCACGCCTCTTTCTCATGCTTGGAACCCTTCGGAATAACATAAGACCAACCTCCAGCCCATGTCACCGATTTATTGCCTTCAGCTGCTGGCATCGGAGCTACGCCCCAATCGAAATTAAGCTTATATTTCGCCAAATCGTTCAATATCCAGTTCCCGTCAAATTCGAACCCAACCTTGCCTGTCCAGAACGGATTCATACCCGTTTGACCCATAGCGTCGGAGAAGCTTGTCAAGTTAGCGATATCGTACTTTTTAGCGTAATCGGCCATCCATGCAAGCGCCTTCACGTTTTGCGGATCATTTGGAGTCAAATTATGGCTGCTGTCCTCCCATTTCCCGCCCCAGTTCCAGGCTTGTGTATAGAAGAAACCTTGATTCATCCATGGAATAAAGCCAATTTGCGAATATTTACCGTTGCTGCCTTTTTTGAATATTTTCTCCGCCATTTGATCCAGCTCTTCAATCGTTTGCGGTGGCTTATTCGGATCAAGGCCAGCATCTTTCATCAAAGTTTTGTTGTAGAACATTCCGCGATTATCCGTCCCCCAAGGCAATGCATATATTTTGTCTTTGTAAACAGTTTCAGACCAAAGACCTTTATAGTAGTCATCGGGAGAGATTCCACTGCTTTTCACATAGCTCGATAAATCTGTCAGAGAGCCTTTCGCCGCCCAAGATCCGATTAAGAATCGATCGAACAAAGCGACATCAGGCGGGTTGCCGCCTGCAATGGCTGTAAGTAATTTATCGGAGGCTTGTGTTTGGCCCGTCGTCTCCACGAATGTCATTTTCACTTTTATGTTAGGATGCTGCTTCTCAAATACGTCCACAACACTAGCTTTGAAATCTTTCTGATAGTCTCCGCCCCACGGAAACCAAAAATCAATAGTAACCGGTTCACCTGAGTTCGTAGCAGCCTTGGGGCTGCTGGTTTCTGTACTTTTCGCTTCTGTACCTTTGCTGTCGGGACTGCTCGATGCGGTGTTCGTCGAACTGCATCCGGCCGCTGTTAACGTCATCGCCAGTGCTGCTGAAAGTGGGAGTGCAATCAATTTTGTTCTTTGCCAATCGATTCGTATTTTTTTATTCATCATATTGAGCCTCCTTTTAGTTTCTCACTCGCTTATGAGCTTATTTATATTGTAGGCGCTTTCATACCTTTCTTTAAACGAGGCGATTTTTGTTTTTAGTGTATTATTTTTGTTCGTTCCTGCATTTCGTCATGATCTTAACGGTAGGACCAAAGTGACTTTTGTGCCAACACCCAAAGTGCTTTCAATGGAAAGTCCATATTCTTTGCCGTAGGTTAATTGAATTTGCGAATGAATATTTCTTAAGGCAAAATTATGTTCTCCCTCCCATTCATCACTATCCATCATAGTTGTAAGCTCGGCCATTTTGTTCGCTGAAATTCCGATTCCGTCATCCTCAACCTCAAAGATGAGAATTTGCCCTTCCATTTTCCAGCTAATGTCCAACTTGCCCTTTCCACGCTTATTCTCAAGGCCGTGATAAATGGCATTTTCTACGAGGGGCTGAAATACAAACTTCAGAACCTTGAAATTCAGCAAGGCGGGGTCTATGTTCATATTCACCGTAAATTTATCTTGATACCTTACTTTTTGTATCGATATATAGCTTTCCAACAACTCCGCACTTTCCTTGACAGTAACAAAATCGTTCCCCTCGCTTAAGCTGATCCTTAAATATTTGGATAAACCGAAGATCATCGTACTGATCTCATCGACTTTGTAAATGCGAGAAATCCAATGAATGGAATCCAATGTGTTGTACAAAAAGTGCGCGTTAATCTGCGACGCCATCATTTTCAACTGCGTTTCTTTTTTTAGGAGCTTTTGAATGTATACTTCATCAATTAAGTCTTTAATTCGCGTCACCATCGTATTGAAGCTGTGATACAGCATACCGAATTCATCACTGCGCTCATTCGTAATTTGCACCTCGAAATCGCCTTCTCTCGCCCTGCGCATCGACCAGAGCAGCATCCTGACCGGCTTATGCATTTGTTTGGCAACAAGGAAAGCAAGCGCAATAGCCACAACGCTAAATCCAATGACAAGATAGACCGTGTAGTATGCGATTTTCCTTGAATCACTAACCAAATTTTGAATCGGAGCCATACCGACAAGCTTCCAATCTGTTATTTTCAGTTGGTCATAGACAAGCATAACTTCCTTGCCATCGACCTTTTCCGTTAAATATCCACTGCTTGCAGGAGGTAAATTCAGCCCGGCAGGACGCATAGTAAGCGAGTTGTTCGAATCGGCAACAACCGTGTCGTTTTGATTGACGATATAAGTGGTACCTTGCGCTTGAAAATCAACCTCCGACAAAAATTGCTGGATCAACTCCGGATTAAACTCCATGATGAGCACGCCTAGCGTTTGGTCAAGATTATCGAAATTTTTTAATGACCTGCCCAGTACAAACACAGGCTTATTGTCTTGATCAAGCGATTGAACAAGTGGCGAGCGGATGCCATACCATACGACCTGGCCATTGGCTGCTTTAATTTGTTTGTACCAATCTTGCTCAGCTTCCACTTTACTTATCATCGGGAGCTCCGTGAAACCATTGTTCGTAAACCGATAAGAAGCGCTGCGTTCGCCCAAAATATAAATGTTCAGCGTATCATTTTTAACGTTAACTAAATTGGACAAAAATTTGCCGATCTGCTGATTGTTGTAGCTTTGATCATAGCTATCCCTATATTCGCCGAGAATGCCTTTCTGGATTTCCTTATTGCCAAAAATAAGCAAAGACCGGTTGTCATATTCGTTCATAATTAACTCTAGCCGCCTGTTAGCTTGCTGCACGGTTTGCCAAGCTACCTGCGAGACTTTGGAACTAATGATATCATTCGCTTTATGATAGGATAAGTACCCCATGAGCATGATGGAGATCGACATACTGGAAAAAAATAAAATGAATAATTTATAGCCTACCGAACGCCATTTTAAATGCGTAAGAAGCTTCAAGCAAACTCCTCCTCCGATTAGCCGCTAAACGCCTCTATCCCGATATTGAGCCGGAGTCATCCCCTCTTGCTCCTTAAACAGCTTGACAAAGTGCCGGAAATCTTGATATCCAACCTGCTCGGCAACCTCATAAATCTTTAGCGTTGAATCTTTAAGAAGTTCTTTAGCTTTGTTCACCCTTAGACGGATTATGTATTTACTAAATGTCTCGCCCATTTTTTCATGAAATAGTTTGCTGAAATAGGATGGATTTAAAAATAAATGCTCAGCTACCCGGTTCATAGTAAGCTGCTCTGTGTAATGTTCTTCCATGTATTTGACCGCTAGCTCGATAAATCTTTTTCGATTCCCCGAGGTGCTGTCGCCAATTTGGAACTTGAGGACGATAGCACGCAGCACATCTTTCAGCTCGGGCAGAGCGAAGTATGGAAGGATAAAGCTTTTGAGGTTGGCGTTCGGCTCAGAGGAATAGCTTGTCCATAGCTTTTTTTCAATCTCGCTGAAGAGCGAGGTTAAGCCCTTTCTCAATAAAAGTGGAGAACACTTCTCCCTATGCAGCTGTAGATGTGTAAACAGCTCATCGATCAATGCCTGAAGTGCACCATCATCGCCAAGCTTTACCGCATGGATGAACCGTGTCATCCAACCATTCGGCTGGCTATAGGTTTGAAGTGGCCATGATGGAGGCTTCTCCTTCCCTTCGGCAGCATACACTTTGCCATAACCGTCATAGAAGGCGTACGCGGAAGCCTGTATGGCATCTTGGAAAGAAGCATGGAGCTTAGTGATTTCGCTTTTATGGCTCATTCCGATGTTGATCCCTATGCCTAAGTGGCGCCAGCAAGCAGTAATAAGCGTTTCCCATGTCCCCTGTTCACTCCAATGATCAGCCTCGTTTAACGGCGAAATCAATAGGGCAAGATCTGCATCTTCATGATCGTGCAAAGGACAAGTTATCATCTTGCCAATCATTTTTACTGTTTCTTTTGCGAAATTGCCAATGGCATGGCGGAGCAAATAATGCTCTTTCGGGTTTTGCTCATGCAGGCCCCAATCATAAACCTTAACGATAATTACCTTGAGATGGTGGGGATCCAATGGGATATTCAGCCGATCCCACACGGTTCGCGAATATTGGTTAGAAGCGCTTTCATTCGTTAAAAGAGTTTCTAAGTAGCGCTGCCGGGCCAGCGGCAAGCTTTCCCGAATGCTTTCTGACATTTGTACAAACTCATGATGATCTTCTCTTTCACGCTTAATTTGCTCTATACATTTCCGTACTACGTCCAGCATAAGCGTTTCTTCGATTGGCTTCAGCACGTAATCAACTGCCCCGAAGCGCATCGCTTTCTGAGCATAGCTAAATTCGCTATATCCGCTTATAATGATAATTTTCGAAGACAAGTTGGCATTTTTGAGCGTTTCAATAAACGTAAGCCCATCCATTCGCGGCATTTTGATATCTGTGATGATGATATCCGGAATATGACTTTGGATGAATTTCAAAGCTTCTTCTCCGTCTTCCACGTCTCCTAGCACTTCAATACCTTCCGCTTGCCAATCAATCGTTGAAACTAATCCTTGACGGACCCACCTTTCATCATCCACGATTAATAAAGAGTACATCATCAATCTCCTCTCGTTTTCAAGATCAGAGCAGCATTCAAAATCGCTTATTACTTAGATGTCTTTTCCATACTTTACATGAATTTGATAGTTCTGAAAAGTATTAGAGAGATGTCAAACATTTTTATACATAAAAAAAACCGCCATTTAGGCGGTATGACCAATAGATATAATGAACAAGCTTTATTTGTTACCTTCTTTATTTTCATTTTTACGCCGCTTCATTACGTTATTCACTAAGTTTTGTGTTGCGTCTTGGGTGGAATCAAACACATTTTCAATAGCATTCTGCACATAATTTGTTGCTGATTGCCCCATGTTATTAAAAATATTCGTTTTATTTTCAATGACATTTTTAACATTTTTCGGATTATCAGGCATCGTTCAAACCTCCCCTTCTGTCTGCATATGGACTAACGTTCCTATATCGGTCGGTTTTTATTCAAATCTCAGCACCGATTAAATGAAAAAACCATCGCATCAAGGATGCGATGGCTTTCAACTTTACTTATGGAAGAATATTCCCAGCAGCACGATAGATCTCATACCACTCTTGGCGTGTCAAATGCACATCAGCTGCTTTACAGCAATCGATTAAACGATCAATATTCATCGTTCCAGTTACCGGTTGCATCCGTGCCGGATGGCGTAAGATCCAAGCAATAGCGATCGTCGTATTGGTCACTTCATATTTTGCAGCGATTTCATCGATTTTCTGATTCAACTCAGGGAACTTTTCGTTTCCAAGGAAGACACCTTCGAAGAACCCGTATTGGAATGGCGACCACGGCTGAATCGTAATATCATTCAGTCTGCAATAATCAAGCACATTTCCGTCCCGGTTCACGGCGGAATCATTCAACATATTCACATTCATGCCATTCGAAATCATCGTGGAGTTAGTGATGCTTAATTGTAGTTGATTGGCAACAAGCGGTTGCTTCACTGACTTTTTCAGCAATTGTATTTGTAAAGGAGTCTGATTCGAAACACCAAAATGCCTAACTTTCCCAGTGCTTTCGAGAAGATCAAAAGCTTCAGCTACCTCTTCAGGCTCTACTAAGGCATCCGGACGGTGCAAAAGCAGAATGTCTAAATAATCGGTTTTCAACCGCTTCAAAATGCCGTCGACGGATTCCAAAATATGTTCTTTCGAGAAATCGAACATCCCCTTGCGAATGCCGCACTTGGATTGCAGAATGATTTTCTCGCGAATATCATCATTCATATGGATAGCTTCGGAGAAGATTTCTTCACAGGTACCTCCCCCGTAAATATCCGCATGGTCAAAAAAATTAGCCCCTGCATCCAAAGCGGATTGGACGAAGCGTTCAGCCTCAGTCTTTTCCAACGAATTAATTCTCATGCAGCCTACTGCTAAAACCGGAACTTCTAATTGGCTGGTACCAAGTTTCATGGTTCTCATAACGTTATAAATCCTCCTCCAAGGTTTTCCTACCATTGTTCAAATTCAGTTCATCCTCATTGTCACATATAAGCATAGTAGTTTTCAAGAATTGCTATTTTTTCTTTTCAAAAAGACTGGCGGTTTCTATAATCTTCCAATTCAATGGCATTCGCAGCCTTAGAAATCATCTTCATCACTGCTTTATACATGAACGTCATCAAAAATGGCACACGCAGCATGCAATTTCTTACCCGTATTTTGAAGTTTGAGCGTTCGATCATACCTCCAGCTGCGACGAGGCCTACTTTTTGATTTTTTTGCACAAAAGCTCGCATCTTTTGCTCATAGGCAGTAAAAGCTTTCGTAAAGTCACCATTAGCTTCCTTTAATTCACCAGCCAACACATAAGCTCCCACGATCGCAAGACTAGATCCTTGCCCTGAAAGCGGTGAAGGCCCATAGGCTGCATCGCCGACAAGCGTAACCCTGCCCTTTGACCAAGTCGGCATATGAATCTGGCAAATCTCATCAAAGTAAAAATCTTTCGCATCTGTCATCTCATGAATCAATTTCTGCGTTTCCCAGCCTGTTTCGTTACCAAAAACTTTGACTACAAGCTCTTTTTGAGCTTCAACGTCGTGTCGATCGTACTTTAAAGCAGGTGATTGAAAAATAAACATCCCTTTAGCTTCCGTGTTGTCACGCGCACTATACATACCAACTGTCTTCCCTGGTACCGTAAAAAACTGTTGGCTGTGATCAAGCTTAAGATAATTAGGCGTCGTAAAAATTGAAATATAGCAACCAAGAGATCGTTTAAACTGTGCCTCCTCGCCAAATGTCAAGCTGCGCACGTTGGAATGAAGTCCATCAGCGCCCACCACGAAATCAAACGTTTGCGGCTTCCTATGGGCAAAATGAACCTCAGCGCCTGATTCCGTCTCAACAATGGCGGTAATCGAATCTCCCCAAATATAGCGGACAGTGTCTTTCGTCAAACGATATAGAATATCCGTAAGATCATCGCGCATGATTTCTATGTCCAGACCTTGCTGGTTTCCCATGCTTGCTTCACTCATCTGACCTGCTATTTGGCCATCTTTATTCATGAAATAAACGCCGGTCATGTGTGTATCGGCTGCCCGAACTTGTTCAAGAATGCCCATCCGTTCAAGCACGGAGATTGCGGCGCCACGGATATCAACGCCATAGCCTCCTCGCCGTAATTCAGGAGCACGCTCTACGATTGTAACCTCAAATCCGTACTTGATCAGCCAATAAGCGAGCGCGGGCCCGGCAATACTTGCACCAGAAATAAGAATTGTTTGAGCTTTCGTCATATGGATTATCACTCCTGTTATTTATTTTAAAAACTTAAATTAACTGTGTATTGCATAAACAGTATATGTTATATACAATTAAAAGGCAACCACATTTTTGGATAGCGTATGAAAGAGGGCTCTTAGATATGAATAATGAATTTGAAGGGGATTTACCGCGCGGTGTAGCTCTTAGCTGGGGGTTAGTCAAAGAGCCGCAGAGAGGTCCCAAGCGTGAAATGAGTCTGAAGCAAATCGTAGACTCTGCTATTGCAATTGCTGATAGGGATGGTCTCTCCGCTGTTTCCATGAACCGCGTTGCCGCGTCCCTAGGTTTTACGACTATGTCACTTTACCGATATGTGCCTAGCAAGGATGATCTAGTTCTCCTCATGCAGGACGCCGTATGCAATATCTCTGTTCCCGAGGATCCTGCTTCCTTACATTGGCGTGAACATATGTCGCTCTTTGTTCAAACAATCATCCGTTGTTTCCTAGAACACCCATGGTTGTGTGATATCCCTGCCTCCGGTATTCCAATGACACCAAATAACTTGCGGATTGTAGACTGGGCCCTGCAGATTATGCACGAGCTGCCTTTAAACCATCAGGAAAAGGTATCAGTTGTTGTCTTGCTGACCAGCTATGCACGTGTTTACGGGTTGGTTCGGCGGGATATGGAAAGTGCAGTCCGAACAGGCGTCAACACAGGACCGGTTCCAGGCGTTGACTATAGCGCTGCGCTAAATCACCTGGTCACCGCCGAGCGGTTTCCCTATCTCCAGCCAGTCGTTCAAGCAGGTGCCTACTCAGCGGAGGATCACCGTAAAGAAGAGAACTCACAGGAATTTGGGGAAGAATTTGATTTCGGTCTCGAAAGAATTTTAGACGGCATTGAGCAGTATGTGACGTCCAGAAAATAATGGCATAACAAAGAGCGCACTCCACCATTTGATGAAGTGCGCTCCTTCTTAACATGCGTATTAAGCTTTAACGAATACGGTCTTTATTTCCGTATAAAATTCAATTGCAGCCTGCCCTTGTTCCCGAGAGCCCGAGCTGGAGAACTTCATGCCGCCAAACGGAGCCTGCAGCTCCACCCCAGCACTCTCAGCATTGATCCGAACAAGACCGGCATCGATGTCATTCATGAACGTCAGCATCGTCGATATATCGCGCGTGAAAATCGACGCGCTGAGCCCGAATTTGACATCATTGGCAATTTGGATAGCCTCCTCCATCGAATCCACCTGAATAAGCGCAAGCACAGGTCCGAAGATTTCTTCTTGGGCGATGGTCATCGAGCTGGAGATATGTTCGAATACAGTAGGCTCAATAAAGAAGCCCGCTTCTAGCTCTCTCCCCATGCCTGTCCCCCCTCCGCACAGCAAGGTACCTCCTTCTTCTACGGCTTTTGCCAGGTAGGATAGCACTGTACGGTACTGATTTTCACTTGCGCATGGTCCCATCCACGTTTCTGCATCCAAGCCCGGCCCTATCCGAATCGTTGCAATTTTTGCAAGCAGCTTTTCTTTAAAAGCTTCATAGATTCCACTATGGACGATGACTCTGCTCGTAGCTGTGCATTTCTGCCCTGTCGACCTTAATCCGCCGCTGACAGTTGCTTCCACCGCTTGATCCAAATCCGCATCATGCGCCACGATAACGGGATTCTTTCCTCCCATTTCCAGCTGATACTTCGCTCCTCTTGCCAAAGCGCTTTGCCCGACTTTTTTACCCACCCCGTTGGAACCTGTAAAGGTAAGTCCATTGATGTCCGGATGGTCGGCCATGGCTTGTCCGATGACGCCGCCTTCGCCAGTCACCATATTGATGACGCCAGCCGGGATGCCCGCTTCATGAAAACATTCGACAACCAGTGCCGCGGTTACCGCTGTCTCTTGGGCTGGTTTAAACACGACCGTGTTGCCATAAATCAAGGCAGGCGCAATTTTCCATATCGGAATGGCGACGGGGAAATTCCATGGCGTAATGACGCCGACGACGCCAAGCGGCACCCGTGTTGTAAACATCAAAGCAGAGCTGTCCGTTGACGGTATTACATCCCCGGCCTTCCGCATGCCTTCTCCTGCGTAATAGCGCAAAATGGCTACGCCCCGCGCCGTTTCACCTTTCGCCTCAGGAAGCGTTTTCCCCATTTCACGGGTCATCATTTCGGCAATCTCATCCAAACGGCGCTCCAGTTGATTGGCGACCTTGAACAGGAATTCTCCGCGTGCCGGTCCCGATAATTTGCGCCATCCCTGCTTTGCCTCTTTGGCCGCAGTTACAGCTTCAAACAAGTCATCTTCCGATGATTTTTGAATATATCCTACCGTTTCGTGGCGGTTGGCAGGGTTCATACTAGCCTCAACCGACTTATTGGATGCAGACTTCCACTCGCCGCCTAAATAATTCAGATACGTTAAAGGTACAGCCACGTTTAATCCCTCCCGCCTCGAAATTCGGTTAGCGCTGCTAGAAGCGCTTTCACATAACCGATGGAATAAGCCCAACCAACCCAACCCATGCCGGATTTCGAAGGATTATGAGGAGCTCGATCCATTTCCAACGAGGTAATATGATCCGGGTTAATACAACCGTTATAGCCGACTTTATGCAGAGCTAATAGGATTTTGGCCATATTCATATGACCATCGTCAAGCAGCGCCTCTTCAAATGCCCCTGCCGTAGCCAAACTGCCTCGAATGTTACGGAAGTGAACCAGAAAAATCCGGTCTTTGCGTCCGTATTGATAAATTTCATCAAGAACTAACGGGGTACCGCCTGCCTCACCTCGTGTACCCACACAATAAACCAGACCTACATTCCGGCTAGGGAAGGCGTCGATGACTCGATGAAAACCAAGCCCGCCGAATGGTGTATTATGATGAGGCGTATCCGAAGGATGCACGGCCAAATTCACATTGTATTGTTCTGCCAAAGGAACCAGTCTCCCGAAGACTATGTCGAAGCGCTTCCACCAAGCATTCAACTGTTCCACAGTCGGAGGCTGAAGTTCCGGATTGCGCCGGATGGACTCCCCGCGAACCAGTGCCCCGCCTCGGTGTACGGCTGTATACTCCTCTGACATATACGGAAAAACATCGCCTGCAAAGCGCTGGCGAACCAGCGAAATCCCAGCCTCGCCAAATGCTTTAATCGCGTTGCTGACATGGTCCAGCTGAATCTCGGAACCGGGTTCATCCTGCATGAAGCTGCTTGATATATCAGGAAGCGTCACTCGATTGATGTCCATCCCGTGTGAGCGGATTCGGCGTTTGAGTTTAAGAAGCTGATCCAGATCCGGATAACCTAGTTCTTTCACTCCCGGAAACGACGAGCCTCGCGTAAAATCAATGCAGTCGACACCGAGCTGGCACATTTGTTTTAAATCGCTATCCGACAGATCACATGTAGGAACTTGAATGGATACTTTCATTATGGTTCATTTCCTCCTAAACGTTATTAGTAGCCGCGATAAGATCTATGCTCTTCTTAATAATCGATTCCAACTGTACATAGTGCTCTCTTTCTACTTTCACTAATGGTGACCGAACCTGCAGACCGACTGGCAACCCGACGATATCCATGCCCGCTTTAATAAGTGAAACCGCATAGCCTTTACGAAGCTGCCGGATGCGGTGAATCGGTAAAATCACTTCGCGATAGATGGCTTGCAGAGAAGCTTGGTCGCCGCCGATTAAGCTCTCGTAATATTTTCTCGATACCTGAGGAATGTAATTGGAAATAGCGGATGAGTAAGAATGAAATCCAAGCGCATTGTAAGCGGGCATTGTCAGCTCAGCAAGCGGCATCCCGTTCATCCATTGCAGCTTAGAGCCTATGGATTGAACGAATTCGATATTAAGCTCGAAGTTGCCCAGACCGTCTTTGAACCCAATGACGTTCGGCAGGTTCGCTAATTTCTCCAGCGTTCCTAATGTGAATACAGCATTATCCCGCTGATAAATGATGACAGGTAATTCCGTACTCTGCGCGATCGTCCGATAATATTGATACAGCCCTTCCTGCTCAGGAATGATCAGATAAGGCGGCAGCAGCAATAAGCCGTTCGCACCTACTCTTTCCGCCAACTGCGCGCGTTCGACAGCTTCCTTCAAGTTGCCGCCGGCACCTGCAAACACAGGCACTTTTCCTGCAACAACCGATACTCCAACGGTAACGAGTCTCTCGTACTCTTGAATATCCAAAGATTGAAACTCCCCGGAACCCGCGCAAACAAACACAGAATCTAAGCCATTATTCAATAAAAATTGGACATTAGCCTCGAATGCTTTCTCATTCACATAATCGTTATCATCAAACGGCGTTACCGGAAATCCCATTATGCCTGCAAGTGACACATGCTTATCGCTTCCCATATCGAACAGCCCCTTTTCGTTATCTTACATCTCATTATAGAAAACACGCCCTTTGCCGGTCTTTATAAAAACACGCCGCTTTTTTAAAAAATTCCGTGATATAATAGAGGGCAGCCAATTAGCCAAATAGAGGGGAGATCACTTTCATGCTGAGCCATACCGTCTATTCCCGCAGCAACCTATATCTCAACCAGCATTTGGTTCAGCTGCAAGGGGCCTCCGCATCCATCTTTATTCACTATTGGGGAGCGAAGCCGCAGCATAAAGGAAATAGTCCCCACGCACATACTTTTTTTGAAATTTGTTATGTCGTCCAGGGTGAAGGCGTTTACTTTTCAAATGGCGTCACCTACCCGCTGCGTGCCGGAACCCTCTATTGCTCCAAGCCCGAGAGCCGGCACTATATACAAAGCGATGAGGGCATGCTGCTGCTTTTCTTTGCACTTGAGCCCGTAGCTTCCGAATGCGGTGAAGCATTTATGCGTGATTTCCATCAACTATGCGCTTATCCGCACTTATTCATCCCGAATGCGGAGCAAACGGCGCCCGCACTTATTTGGCATGCTCTGCTTATTCAAGCCGCCGAACCTGAAATACGCTACAAAGAATCTATTGAACAGCTTGCATACTCGCTTGTTATGAGCTGTATCAACTTATTTCTGCATCATTGCATCTCGGGCGATACGGTTTCCTCCACGGCAATTTCAGAGCTGCAAGGAACACTTAAACGGGCAAAAGAGTACATCCAGACTCATCTTACGAATAAAATTGCGCTTTCCGATGTAGCTCAAAGCCTGCATTTGTCCGAAAGGCAGCTCTCTCGCCTTATGGCGGAAGAATTAGGGCAATCCTTCCCTTCGGTCGTCAAGACGGAAAGGGTCAAGAGAGCCGCTTATTTGCTCGGTTACACGGACATCCCGCTCAAACAGATCGCAGAAGATACCGGATTTGAAAGCATTCACTATTTTACACAAGTGTTCACCAAAGAAATGGGTACTCCGCCTAGCTCCTTCCGCAAAAAGGGTCTCAACCCCGAATCCGTCGATGCGTTGATTCATAAATATTTGGAGCAAGTAGCTACACGTTATCAAAAAAATAAATTAGAGCCTTCTAGCGAAATATGCGATAGTTCCGCTCACATCTCCTTTGACTAGTGAATGCGTTCATTGAATCCTAATCCGCCACTGTAACGTATACAACTTGCAAAGGAGTAGTGAGTGATGATGGAAACAAGAGAAGTTTTGCTGCAAGAGCTACACACGATACGCGCCTGGGAATCAGAGCAGAAAGATTTGTGGTTTTGGGAGAAAATCGGGCGGCTGCCCTTCCAATTGCTTGATCGTTTAACACCTAAATTTTTGAATACCAAAATTAGCGAAGCATTGAATGAGCTAGGGAATTATTTGCAGGCGGGTGGCCGCTATCTTATTTCGGAATCAGGCACGCTGCGTCATATAGAGGAAGTGTACAGTCGCATAGAGGGAAATCATCCGGCGCAAAAGCACATCGCGGTGATTGAGGACGTTGGGCTGCTACCGCTGAACATCATGGATCAAGCTGCCGATGAAATTGTTCAAAGCCGCACAACTTTGGCCGGACTCCAAGGAGCCACAACAGGAATAGGCGGAATTCTGACCCTCGCCATCGATATACCGGCCGTGCTTGGGTTGTCTCTCAAAACGATTCAAGAGCTCGCGATCTGTTATGGTTACGATCCGAAAATCAAGCAGGAAAGAATCTTTACGATCAAATGCATGCAATTCTCGTCAGCGGACATTGTCGGTAAAAAGGCGATTCTCGAAGAGCTTGCCGATTATGCCGTCAATGAGAAAGCTGACGCGCAGATGATCTCGCAGCTTCAAGGATGGCGTGAAGTGTTCGCTACTTACCGCGATAATTGGGGCTGGAAGAAGCTTTTTCAGCTGATTCCAATTGCCGGCATCCTTTTTGGCGCATGGATTAACCGTGGAACGCTGAAAGACGTTGGCGAAGCTGCAAAAATGCTGTACCGAAAGCGAAGAATACTCGAACGATTACGCGAGTTGGAGCAAGATGACAAATAATTGCTTCATCGATTCTTATTCATCAAGCTTCTTGATCTTTTGCTCGAATCGCAAGCAGCCGTAAGATAACAACAGAATGATGACAATTTCAAGAACAACCACGAATGTGAATGTGCTTTCTATCAGTGATGAGCGAGCTTCGGAACGCAAATTGTTGATATTTAGAATAAGCGGCAGTACGTTAGCTAACCCAATGATTCCCAAAGTTAACTGTACTCTGCGAAGCAACTGCTTCACAGATCCACGGTCGGTATAAATATCATACGATTCACCTTCGTCATATCGTTTTCTAAAATAATGCCAGCCCACAAGCGATCCAACATGTTCCCAGCCTGAATCCTCAAAGAGCGTCATATATTCGTTCAGGCTTTCTTTGCCGCTGATTTTCTGATAATCCATACGATAGACATAACGTACCGAGGTATCCTTTTCAAAACGGCTTCGTATGAGTCCCGGTTTATTGAGGTGCAGTCCTTGCGCAGACAAGCCAGTAAGCCAAGACTCATCCTTCTCGTAATTCCAAACAAATGAAATTCTAGTCCGATATTCGAAACGGTTGCTTGAGGATCTTGTCATAGTCCGCTCTTCCTTTCCCTACTCAACATTTGTGATAGCTGATCTCGCATTCAATAGTAATTCTTCCATACGTTCCATTTCGGCTTTTAAAACGATCTTGCCCAACTCCGTTATGGCATACAGCTTGCGCCGTGAATCCGCCCCAATCTCAATCTCAGGGACATTTTCGATCAACCCTTTTTTCTGAAGTGTATTTAAAGCGGTGTATAGCGTGCCTGCCCCAATACGAACCCGTCCTGCGCTTATTTTTTCTACATCCTGCATCATGGCATACCCATGCGCAGCACGGGGATACAGAGTCACTAGAATGTAGAAAAACGCCTCGGTCAAAGGCAGTAAATCTTTGGAAAGCTCCGTCAATGGTTTCACCTCACTTTATTTGAAACATATATCGTCCGTAGCTATATAGAGTAACAATATAACGTATATCACTATATTATCTGACGATATATCGTGTGTCAATATAGTTTTCGTCGTTATTCGCGGATATTTTGACAAATAGAAAGACTGCCGATGATCTCGGCAGTCCTTAAGTATTCTATAGGAGAGATTCGGCACCATCAATGAATAATTCCGTGCCGGTTATATGGTTTGAAGCATCTGATGCCAAGAATGCCACAAGACTGGCGACCTGCTCTGGCTGTCCCGCCGCATGTTCCAAGGGCTGGCTGCCCTCGGGATATTTCACTGGAATTTTAATTTTTTCGAGCTCAGGTGTCGGCTTTGTATTTTCACCGATATTCGTCTCAATCGAGCCAGGACAAATGGCGTTGACCCGGATTTTATACCGCGCCAATTCCAGCGAAGCCATTTTCGCAAATGCAACCTGCCCAGCTTTCGAGGTGCTGTACGCCGTCATGCCAAATCCGGAGAAAGCCCGGCTGCCATTGATAGAGCTCGTGACAATAATGCTGCCGCCCTGTTTTTTCATATGTGGAATCGCGTACTTAACGCAAAAAAACGTTCCTTTCAAATTGACGGAAAGTGTTCGATCCCAATCCTCAGGCTTCATGTCCTCGATGGGTGCCAGAACGCCATTAATGCCAGCATTGGCAAAAACAACATCTAGTCGGCCCCACGTTTTTACCGTCTGTGCGTAGGCCTCTTCGACGCGTGCCGGATCAGAAATATCCACGTCCACCGTGATACACTGCCCGCCTGCTGCGGCTATTTCCTGCTTCGTTTGCTCTCTTCGCTCATCCTTCAAATCAACAAGGCACACCTTCATTCCTTGCTGCGCGAACATGATCGCGGTCGCTCTGCCAATGCCCGAGCCTGCTCCAGTGATCAAGGCTACCTTGTCTTTTAAATCCGGAAGAATCATTCCTGTTTTTTGTGCGATTTGTACGCTCATACGTTTTCATCCCTGCCCCGTTTCCGATATTTGCGGATTCATTCATCCTTGATTTGGTTTGCCCGTGGGGAATGAAATATATGTAATCTATATTAACTCGAGAGTTTCTTCCGCTTAAGCAGAGCCAAAAGAAGCAGTAAAACCGGACAACCCGCCATGAAGATCGGGAACACATAAGGAACAGCTGCTTTCAAAGGAAAAATGACGGATATCTCCTCGTAATTAAAGGGGAGTAATGATGCTGCCATGACGATAGCCGCTATGACCCATGTCGTTTTTTTCCAGTCTTTTAAACCCAAGAGCTGTGTTGTGCCATAGCCTGAAACAAATAAATAAAGCGCTAACTTGGTAAAAACGCTCATGATCCAGATAGTAACAACGATGGCATCCAGATTTTCAATAATGCCGCCGATGGAAATCGAGCGGACGATCATGAGCATAGGATAGGTGTAATTGGCTGCAACGTTGGGTCCAAACATTAAGATGCTGAAAATAACAGAAATCAAGGTTATGATTCCTGAGACCATGACCCCTCCTACCGCATGACGAATAGTCTCCTTTCGCTTAGCGACAAAGGCAATCAGTATGAAAAGCATGATGCAATCGCCTAAGAAAGCAGCTGTTGGCAGCGCACCTTTCATTAATGGGAGGAAGCCGTTATCCGAATATATTGGCAGCAGCCGATCTCGTTCAAGTTGATTTATAGCTAAAAACATAGGACCAATAACGCCAATCAAAATTATAGGACCCGTTAATTCACAAATACGGGCAATTACCCCAACGCCATGTATCGTCGGATAGAGCACAACGAGAAACATCAGAATTTGAATTAAAAATACTGGTGTTCTGGGCATGATTGTGCCTGTGATAAATAAACTGAATTGTTTTAATATCACAGTAAGAATGACGATCCAGACCAGCAAATACAAAGCAGAAATAACCCCGCCTAACCATTTACCCAGCAATATCCGGTTAAAATCCACAAGTGTTTTGTCAGGAAATATCAGGGCAAGCTTCCCGCAAACATAGGCAATGCCTGATGATATCGCCGTAGACGCGACCAAAGAAATCCAAGCATCTTGTTTTGCCATTTGAATGGCGGGAGCTGTGGTCAACAGAATGGTCATAATGACTTGCGTGCTTACCATCATCCAAAAAATTTGACGGTTTGATAAGACCATGTCACTCATTTCCCACCTCATTTCTTCCTTTACGCACCGAGATATTGGCAATTCCGGGTCTTTGAATGGAACTGTCGACTTCCACTTGAATATCCATCGTTTGAAACCGTGTTTCCCACTCACCTTTGGCAGCTTTCCATTGGTGCGGATATTTTTTATGAAAAGCTCTTGCAAACCCGACAACATCCGCTTTCTGCTCGGTTTGCAATTGCTGTAGCGTGTTTACCATTATTCCCTTTATTTTTTCATTGAAAGGCTCCTCGATTCGCCTCATGGTATCGGAGCCTTTGGCGAGAACAATTGTACTTGAATTTTGTACGATATCGGCATCCATCGTCAGTCTTACTTTCATTTTCCATTCTCCGTTTACTATGGAAGGATTCAAGCGAATTTTGGTATGCATGATTTTAATCACTATTTTTCCGCCATCGAGCTCTTGTGTAATCGTTATGTTTCGGCCAAGATCCCTCGGTCTTAACAGCCGGATTCCCATGACAGATTCAGGAGTGAGAAAGCCTATCAGTTTCTGTTTTTGGATAACAGACATTCCATCCACACTTAAGAGCTGCTTTTTAGTTTTATTCATCATTACTAAGCTGGGCGCAATAACAGGCAAAATAAAGGATTGAGATTCACTGCTTAATACTTCCTCTATCTCATGCATCGTAGAAGAACGATTAAGAGGTTTTTGTGAAAGCTTGATTAATGTTTCGTAGGTATTGGGATCCACTTGCGACTCTAACAACTGTCTGGCGGTTCCTCTGCATACAAAGAAATTTGCCTGCTCCCGCGTCTGGATATCCCTGAATAGGAAATCAAATTCGTCAAACATGCCGCGTCTGGCCAACTCTTCACCAAAAAAGTAAGCCTTCGCATGCCCCCAGGAAAAATAACGAGGCAGCTTCTTTTGCAATTCGCTTAAAGCATCCGCCATAGAGGCGCCTCTCGATGTAAGTGTATACACATTTCCTTCCCCCCCTCCGCTTCCCTCCGTACCTGCCGAGGCTGGATTCGGGATAAAAACTTGAATGGTCATTTCAATTTTATCTTCTTTGCCTATGTCCACGCCTGCTGAGATAATCAAGGCCATGTCATTCACTTCTACGCGATCCCAGCAGCCAGTAGTAAGCAGCAGCATTAACGCAAGTGCCGGGAAGCCAATACGATGCCTCAATTCCCTTCCCCTCCATCAATCCTTTGAGATTACTTCCCATCCGGCTTATCGCCCTGTCGCTTCATATTCCCTTGACTGTAGATAGACGGTCGTGTTTTTAATTTGTTGACTGGCGCTCGAAACAGTACATCCTTTATGCCGCTTAGGGAGATTGGCGCTAAAGGAGCCATATATGGCACGCCAAACGAACGAAGAATACATAGATGACTTATGACTAAAAGCAGGCCCAGAATGAGACCAAATAACCCCAATATTCCCGATAAAATCATGATCGGAAATCGAAGAATCCGGAGCGCAATGCTAGCGGAGTACTGTGGCATCATAAAGGAGGAGATCCCCGTTATGGCGACTACCATGACCATTGGGGCTGAAACAAGACCAGCCTGTATGGCGGCCTGACCAATCACGAGTGCGCCGACGATACTGACAGCAGAGCCGACTTGTCTAGGCAATCGAATTCCTGCTTCGCGCAGTGCTTCAAACGTAACTTCCATAATGAGAGCTTCCACCAAAGCGGGGAACGGGATTTCTTCTCTCGATTTGGCTACGCGCAAAAGCAAGGTTGTTGGCACCATTTCCTGATGAAATGTTAATACAGCCACATAAACAGCAGGAGCAAGCAGCGCTATTAGGAAAAAGGTGTATCGCAACCAGCGAATCAAAGTCCCGATCATAAAACGCTGATAATAATCTTCGGGGGATTGCATCATCGTCCAGAAAGTAGCAGGCGCAATGAGCACCATGGGGGTATTGTCCGTTATGATAATGATTCGACCTTCCAACAAGCTCGCTGCCGCCACATCGGGACGTTCGGTCGTTTGCAGTTGGGGAAAGGGTGAATAGTTGCTGTTCTCGATAAATTCTTCGATGTATCCGCTCTCAAGGACGCCGTCAATGTTCATCTGCTTAATTTGGTCTGAAACCGCGCGAATGATTTCAGGCTTCGCAATACCCTGGATATACCCCATTGTGATATCCGTCTTCGAATATGCGCCTACTGTGAATGAGACGAACTTCAGTGCTGGCGTCTTTAACCTTTTCCGAATTAATGACGTATTCACGGTTAAGGATTCAATAAAGCCTTCACGTGAACCACGGACGACTGATTCGGCAAGAGGCTCTTCGACGGAACGTGCTTCAAATTTCGTAAGTCCGATGGAAAGTGCGCCCGGCACAGTGTCAATCAGCACAACCGGCCTGCCTTCAAGTACATCATGGAGGATTTCACCAAGTGATTGCAGAGTCTTCAGATCCGACACGTTAATATGATCCTTGAACGATTCAATGTTACTGCCATGTTCAGCAACCTCGTTTTTGAGCGGTAGGAGCACATTGCTGTCGAGAAGTTCAGCATCCACAGAACCACGTAGATACAGAAATGAGGCATTCAACCCGTTACGCATGTGAAAATGGGCAAAAATCACATCTTCGCAGTCTGTTAGGTATGTATTCAACATCTGCAAGTTCTGGGCAAGTTCGGCTGAAATCCAGGTCTGATAGGCTTCCTTCTCGATACTCGGCTCCCCGGGAAACACCTTATTCATGCCAAACTCTCCTTACTTACACATTCTTTTACTCTTTGTTATGCTCTGCATCGCTTTTTTCTATTCAATATTTTCCAATAATAAAAAAGGACCATTCTGGCCGGTATTCCGGCAAAATGATCCCACAAACTTATGGCTGAGACAATATTCGAAAACGAAATTGCGTATATAAACCTTTGAAATTAGCAGCTGTCTCTTCTGTGGTCTCGGATGACACGTATGTCACCGGTTGGAGTGAGGTAAGCTGAACCGTGTAGTCACCCGCCGGCACCAGCTTGCCATCCAAATCAGTTAGTTCCCAAAGCGGCCCATTCCATTCATACATCCCTTTAGATGGGATTGACGGTTCCGTAAAAGCAGGTAGCTGTGATTTCCACACCAGCTGCTTTTCATCTCCTTGCTCACGGTAAATGACAATCTGCAGCCGAATCGGATTAGAAATGGCTAACGATTCGGAAGACACGTTAAACAAATTGGCTCCAAACTGCAAATCGCTTCCCGCATTGAGCTGCATCCGTTCGATGGAATTATTCCAAGTAAAACCAGTTTCTCTTAGCTCTACGGAAAACGGATATTCTCTTGAACCTAGTCCGCCGATTTCTGTTTGTCTAAAGTTCCATGCCCCATTGAAATCTATCGGAGCTGTATTCTTTGGGGGGAGATAGTCTTTAGCGAGCGGCATCGGATACAGCCATGCGTCACCCACCCAATCGCTGTGAATATGCACCCACCCGCCGGAACGTTCATAGATTTTTACGTTTTGAGGCGCCAACGTCCCCAATGATTTGGCCTCGAAAGAAGGATATCGATACAGCTGTGCAGACTTGCTGATCTTAACGGTTTCCACGCTTGCTACCGGTTTCTCTGGTTGAGCGATCTTAGGATTCACCCATTTCGGGCCAAGCCAGGTATCGATATGATACCAATTGCCTGCACGCTCGAAAGAATGGACGATTTGGGATGAAAGTTCCGTGACCTGAGGCGAACTTGCATCAGGCTGCTCGAAGACAGCCGTAATAGAAGGCAGTTCCAGCATCTCCTCCTTCTTCTCAACTTCCAGCAGCATTTCAGCATTGCGCCGGATCCATTGTTGGCCTAACCATGTATCTATCCTGAAATAATCACCAGATCTCGCATTGACATGCAGGGTTTGAGGACTAATAACAACAGAGGTACGCCCTTCTAACTCCGGATTGTTATACAGGTTTGTAGGTTTTAGTATGACCACATAGGCATTTTCAAGCTGCTCCTGCCCTTTCCAATCGGATTCCTTCAGTTTAATCCATTTCTCACCACGCCAAGTGGCGATTCGGTACCAATTCGTCTGTATTCCGTCTTCAGGAATGTGTGATTCCAGAATATAAACCTCCTGTGGCGACAGCTTTAACACTGGCTTGCCGCATTCACACGGTGAGTCATACACCGGTGTTTCCTGGTGAAGCACAACACTTCCCGGGTAAGCAATAAGGGCATTTGCCGGATTATCGGGCAACAGACTGATTAGTGTGGTAAGCATAATGAAACTGCTGAAAATTCTCCTCTTTTTCATGTCACTCCACCTTTTTAAATAAAATGAAGAGTACGCTTTATTTATAAAAGATAGACGGTTTTCGCCCGCAAAAAGTTTCAATATTTTCCAGCGAATCTTTCATGATGATTAAAATGAAAGAACCTTCCCTTGTGACCGGAAGGTTCTTCATCAACTTATTGTCATGGATTTAACCGGTTCAAACTCCTTTCATTTGCATCGCTCTCTCCAAAATAATGGTGTCATACAGCTGCGACGACGTGCTTACTTGGTTCTGCGTCCATTCGGGCAACTCCGTCCCCAGCGGCCATGAGTAATTAAACAATGATTTCAACCCATTGCCGTATCTCATCATAATCTTCGCCTGGCTGTTCGCTGTAAGCTTCAGCTCCTCGAGGATCTCAAGTTTATTTTCAACAAGAGAAGCAATAATAATATGCGTAGCTTCCTTGGTAAATGCCAGCTCCTTCAACTTTTGGTGAGAGAACGTTACTTTGGAGCCGAAATCGGACATCGCCGCTGCCTGCTCTGCAAGTTGGACGGCCTCCTTGTCGATATCCACCCCCAATACTTCTGCCCCCGTTTCCTGCGCAATCGTTAAAGCAGATAACGGGAACGCGCCTGAACCGATGAACAGTACTTTTGAATGTTGGTGAACTTGTAAGCTTTCCAGCTCGGCCCGAACCGAATTCGATAATTGATCGATATAGTGACTAATCAGATGTTCATGCTTATGTATAAGACGCGATTGATATTTCTCCAATTGGCAAAGAGCTTGAACGGCTGTCTCCCTCAGGTTTCGCGAATGCTCCTGTACTTCGTCAATCTGGCTCCATGAATGCCACTTCTGCACATTTTCATCGTTATTTATAAATTCACAGAGAACATCCAATTTATTCTTCAATAAAGCAAAACAACTGGGAAATACATTCGTGTATTTGGTCATTTGTCTAATTTCAAAATCCAACAACTTCAAAGCAAGGATAAACTCGTACTTTTCTAACATTGATCACCCTCCTTTTACCTACTGGTAATATGCATATCAGACTCTTCCTGTGAAAAGTACTGAAACCTGATCGGAGGGGCAAATTATTTTTCCACATCATAAAAGGTGATCACGCTGCGCTAATTTTTCCTCTTTTTCCAGCGACAATATCTAGTACAATGGTTATCGTATGTTTCACATTTCACAACAATCGGATGGGCCGAAACGGGCTTCAGCATATTCTTGCTTTGCCAATGAATATTAAGAGGAGCTGCCCTTAGGCAAGCTCCTCTTATTGTGTCATCTGCTCAATTTCTCATAATGCAGCAATACGTTTCCTGAAGCAAAGCTGCGAGTCTCTTTCAGCTTTAAGCGATGCACGGCTTTCACGTCATGAAATAACGGCTTCCCTGCACCCAGAACAACCGGCGTTACCGTAATTAAATACTCATCAATGAGACCTTCATTGGTCAATTGCTGTACGATTGATCCGCTGCCGAAAATAACAATATCCGCGCCATCACTTTGTTTAATTTCCAGTACTGATTTAGCCAGATCCCCGTTTACCAGTTTGGAATTCTCCCATGTTACATTTGTTAGCGATGTTGAAAATACGATCTTGGTCATCTCATTTAATTCATTGGCAAGAGCCTTCGCCCCCATTGGTGCGTTGGGATTCTTGGCGACCTGGGGCCAGTAGCTTTCAAACATCTGGTAGGTAACTCTTCCAAAAAAGATTGTATCCGGGTCCATCATTTCATGTGCGGCTTTGTCAACTTCCGGGTCATGGATAAACCAATCGATCTCCCCTTTGGGCCCCGTGAAAAATCCGTCTATCGAAGTTCTGTTAAACAGAATGACTTTTCTCATCCGTGCCTCCATTCATCTCATGCTTTATTTCATATACAAACTTATTCGTCAATTACCGGCATTTTCCTCCGTTTTGCCTGAATAACCAAATAGAGGCTGGTCAACACGGCTCCTATCGTGCCGCAGATGATATCGGTCATCGTATCCATCAAACTGCCGTTTTGCGAATTCAGTCCGAACAAGTGATCCGTCGTGAACTCATAGATTTCCCAGACACCCGCCATGGCCACGGAAAAGAAAAGACTGAGCCATATAGCTACTTTCGCACTTGATTTGACCGAGCTTTTCTCTTTACCGCTTGCTTTTTCATAAATTAGTAAACCGACGAAACATAAAATCACACCCGAAAAGAGATGCTCAACTTTATCCAAGTAAGGAATGACACTGTAAAATCCAAATTCATTCGCCAAGAACATCGTTACAAAAATAAACAGCAGCACGCAGAAACGCAGCGCGGCAAACATCGTCGTCTTCGTCAACTTTATCAAAATTCGGATCAGAATCAGTACGCCTGCAATCAAGACAGCCTGCCACATTTTCGGCGCTATGCCCTTGATCAGAAAATATACAAAACATACGGCCGCAAGTACAAACAGTGCCAGTTCAAAGAGATCGTTGACTCGGTCTTTTCGCATAAGCTTTTGCATCGCCATCACCCACTTCAACACCAAAATTGTTAATATCCTAGACAGTAAATATTATATTATACCCAAATTCCATGTAGTAATTACTGAACATGCGCAAAAGAGGTCATTCCAACGGCTTATTCAAGCCTTCCGGGACAACCTCTTCCTTCAACCTAATTAAACTTCAAATAGTCAAGCATTCGCAGCAGCATTAAGGCTGCTTCGGCACGTGTTGCATGATTCAGTGGAGCAAAGGCGTCCTCCGTTACACCGGTGATGATTTTCGCCTGGAGTGCTTGAGAGATACTAGCTTTGGCATATTCGCTAATGAAACGGCTGTCGGCAAATCGATTTAGCTGTGTCAAATCCGCTTTCAATTCAATGCCTGTAAGCTTCATCGCTCTCGTAATCATGACAGCCATCTGCTCGCGCGTGATGTTGGCATCAGGCTTAAATGTATTAGGCTCATAGCCATTAATAATTCCTGCTGATGAAGCAGCACCCACAGCGCCGGCGTACCAAGCCACGCTTGGAATATCTGCGAAGTTTTCCGTTGCTTTAGGCGTTAACCCGATTGCTCTAGTCAACAAAGCTGCAAACTCCGCTCGTGTAATGGCGGCATCCGGCATAAAGCGATCTTCAGCGGCGCCTTTGATAAGAAACTTGGACGCAAGCTGTTCAACCTGCTTTTCACTCCAGTGTCCTTCCAGATCGGAGAAGGATTTGTTCGCTTGCACCACAGTGTAAATACTGTTGCCTGTACGATAGATGGTAACCTGTGTTCGGCCATCTACATGTTCAAAGGAAGCCGGTACGTAGTTCATTTCGCCCGTCGCTGGATCGAACCAGACTGCGCTAGCATGAAGCGAATCAACGCCGCCGGACAATGAAATCGTGCGCGGAGCATACTTGCTTCCATAGTCTTCAACGTAAAGCTTTTTCCCGCTGCTTTCTGCCGTTACTTCAAACTGCATGCCTGGATAAAGCAGCGTCGCTCCAATTTTATTTGCTGCAGCTTGCAATTTTGTTTGGACAACGTTTGTAAGCTTTTCAATATGAATAGCAATTGTTATTTCAGTAGGATCAGCTCCTAACTTTTGTGAGAGCGCCTGTATATTCAATCCGCTAACCGGAAGTTCATAAGTCACGGCATTGTAGTTTACAAGCAATACGGCATTAGGCACTTTTGCATGTATTGAAATGAAACTAACAGCAGGTATAAGTACAACTCCCTTATCTTCTTGCCCTTTCACATCAATAACGAATTGTACAATGCCGGAGCTTTCATTCGGCTTCAAAGCATCCAATGCATTTTGAATCGCATCGTTGGATACAGTCGTTTTTGAAACCGACATCCCGTCTGGTGCTGTTTCTTTCACAGGCTCGTTCACCAAGATTTTCACCTTGACAGGTTGATCTGTCTCCTCCGGTGAATCAGGTTTTTGCGGATCAACGGGGGTAGATGGTAGCGACGGCCCCGACGGTCCACCAGAATGATCGTCTTTTCCTGAGGAGCCTATCACATTCACTCGAACATCCACAGCTGTCGTTAATGCCTCTGTACGTTGATCATTCCCGTTAGTTAAGTTAGCCGAAGCAATGGTAATCCGTGTTGATGCTGGTTGAGTTATCTTTTTGGCTATCCAGTTTAATTGGAACAAATCTCCGCGGGAGGTCAAAGCATCGCTCTCATCCCGAGCAGCGGCTGTTACTTGCACTTGTCCCGGATGATCGACACTAACGGGATGAATAAGGAATCCGGGTTTCAACGATTTAACGGAAACGAACGCCAGGACATTCGGATCATACGTGATCACCGTATCAACCGCATAGACAGCAGCATAAACACTGTTCGTTACGTTACCTAGTCCAAACATCGTTTGGAAAGGTTGTCCCCCATAGACAGATTCAGCAACACTCAACGTAGTAAAGGGAGCCTCGATATGAGCTAGATGCACCCAACATTCAATGATACTGTTCCACGCATTTAATTCATTGCCGTGACCTCTATATTTCACATACTTGGCTTTCACTGGCGAGAACGCGAACGTTTCCGTTTGGTTCGGATTTTGCTTATGACTGGCCGCTTGTGTCAGTACCCTTTGATACGTCACGCCATCAGATGAAACTTCCAAATCAAAATAGTTAGCGCGCAAATTACCGCTATAAAACAGGATAGAGATGTTATCCAGCCACTGTTCCTTATCTAACTCTAGCAGCAGGAACTGATCACTGCCTTCGGCAGACCATCTCGAATCGGGATCGCGATCGATCGTATTGCTCGGCAGATTGCCATCGTCAGCGCTTGCTGTCACTTTGACGACTTTGGCGAAGCTTCCTTCCGGCTCTGTCATCGCCTCTCTTACTTCAAAGTTCTCCGTTGCGCTGACTTTCACTCCATTCCACACGATTTCAGCTGTTATTCTGGCCACACCAGCCTTCTTCGCCTTGAACCAACCGTTCTCCAGCATACCGATATCCTCGTTACTCAAGCTGTAAGTTACAGGAATATTGGCTTTCTCCGTATTGAGAACTTCGCCGGTATCCAACGTAAGGAATGCTTTCAATTTCCCGCTGTTTCCGCTGCTAATCACATTGCCAGCAGCTCTCCATCCCGGTACCGATTTGTCAGGTGCAAGTGTGATGCTTTTAGGCAAAATCGGCGTAGCCGCCACTTGGAATTGAACTTGGTATTCTTGCATAGCGCCATTTTTAGACACTTGGATGATACCTGTTCCGTTCGTTCCGCTTGGCTGCATCACGGTTATGGCAGCGCCTTCCGTCAACGCTTTGGCTTGAATCGTTGGAATCTGCGTTGTTCCGAAAGGAAGTACGTAGGTATACTTTGTTTTTAAGAATTGCATCCCGCCTATCGCCTCGCCGCCTACTAACAGCGATTGCAAAGCCAGTTCCTTGCCAGCTGTTCTTCGCGTGAATTGATCGGCATAAAGGCTTTGTGGGACAAGTTTCGTTCCCTCGCCTACGCCTTCCGCCATGTCGAACGGCTTCGTGTTCGTATCCGAAATGGAGCCCACGATATTCACATTTACTCCGGTTACTGCCCCTTTGGTTCCAATAATATAACCGTTGCCAAATTGCTCCGACTCTATAATAATCCCGTTTTTGCTGCTATGTGCGGCCTGTCCGGTCGTGTTCCAGAACACACTTTCCGTTGTTACGACACCATGCCTATTCGTTGCGGAAGATCCGTAATCCCTCGTAATCGCAGAAATACCATCCCCGTTCAACGTCATATTATCAATGAGATTCGCCATGCTGAGGTACATATGAAAATCGGTCATCAGTGAGGAATTCTCCGAATAGATGTTATGCAGGACATTTCCGTTAGCGGAGAAATTCGCATAGGTGAAGCTATGACGCGCTGCAATCGCTTTACTGTCCGTAATTAAATTGTCGTTGCCGATAAATTGATACAAGTACCCGTTTCCGTTTGCTCCCCTGTATTGCGGATACTGCATGGTGACGTTTTCGACCGTTACATTCTTCGTGCGATCCAAAATAATTCCTTTGGACAAAATATGATAGGTCAAATTGCTAACAGGTTTATAAGTGCTTACATTTCGCACCCAACTGTTTGCAACCGCGATCATATTGATCACCTTAGCGTTATCAGCTTCATAGCCGGCTGTACCGACAACCTTGTAATCGTCCTCCCCCAGACCGCCGTTATGATTTTGGACATTGGCTATGGAGAAATCTTCGATACCCACCTCGGTAATCGGATCCTCCGTTTTCGTAATTGTAATGTTATCCCTTTGTTTAAGCGCATAGCGAGTTGGAATATCTACTGTGATCGTCCGATTCACGTGATCTATTCCGACAATCTGCCTGTAAAACAACTGCTCTACTTTGCCAAGGCGAGAAGACCATTTGTTTTGCATACCAAGTTCATTAAGAAAATCCATTGTTGTATCAAAAGTAATCAATACATAGTCATGAACAGCGAAACCGCCTGTGTCTTCGACCGGAATTAATACGCTGGGCTCAGCAACCGATTTACTCAGCTTCGTCGAGACATTCGTCTTCTTCCAGTCGCCGTCTCCGACTCGGATAATATCTTTAGACTTCATATTTTCGGTCGCGTTATAAATGAACGTCTTATTCATTCCCGCGCCTTTTAGCACGATATGGCTGTCCGGAATGTTTAGTGAGAAATCTTTCCCCGTTGGCGGATTGACTTGATAGGTACCTTCAGGGAGGTAGACCACACCACCACCTTTTGACGCAGCGTCAATGATAGCACTTTGAATCGCTTGAGTTGAGTCACTTTGCCCCGTTGCATCTGCGCCATACGGCGCTTTGGTCACATCAATGCCCGTTGCCGCATTCGTAACTGGTATGGACGATTCTCCCAAGCGATAGCCGGCAAATGAAAAATCGTGCAAGAAACGGCCCTTGCTGTCTTTAAATCCCGGATACCAATCTGCCGGATAGAGACGACTTCTTCCATCTGCTCCCAGTTTCATATCCTCAGGCGCATCCGCCGGATCCGAAACAATGAGTCTCGGCGGCATTTGTCCCGAAGCCGTTGTATCCTTGCCACGATGATAAAAAAGGCCGCTGTTGCTTTTGGCAGTCATCACCAGCGTAATCGTCTTTTCACCTTTAAGCTTCTGCTGTTTCACGTAATCGGTAATGTCAGCATCTTGATAATCATTTGCAGTTTTGTACAGTACTTCGGCGATTGGAGCAGCCCCTATCTCAGGCTTGTTATGCCAAGTCAAACTCGTTTCTGTCCAGCTTCCCGCGTTTTCTGCTCCGTAAATTTGGATATAATTAGTCGCTGTAGCAGTAGTAGCCTTCGAGGTGTCTCGTCCCCACACGGAAAAAAGCGTTTTTCCAATATGATCAGCATCTGGGAGATTAGAAATATCAAATTTATAATACCCATAGGACTTATTGAATTCCACGGTCATACCATCGGCAATGGAGGCCGTATTGTTGGTGCTGTGGTAGTTTTTGTCTGCATCTTTGTTGTTCGTAGTTGCCGGGTTGTACACAAGCGTATCGTGCAGTGGCGGCATATTTCTGCCATATTCGAACATAATCGGAGCTGTATACGAATGCGGTGCGTGAAGATTCGTGCTTTGCTCATTCACAACCAGAGTCGGAATAAGGTCCGCCGATGCGCTGTCCGCCGTCTCATGTCCTCTAAGTTCTATAGCACCTGGGGTCTCCGCCTTAATCATAAGCCCAACCACCGACTTGCCAGCGCTTTTAATCTCCTTTATATAATCAGTAAGATTAAACTGATACACCATTGGAGTACTTGTAATGGCAATGGTATCAATAGAATCCGTTAAACTTAGGAACTTGCTCTTCCAAGTCATGATTGATTCCGACCAATCGGCAGCGGTTTGCAAAGGATGAAGGCCATATACACTAACTTGCATCGGCACTGCTGAAAAGGCTTTGAATGCAAGTGCAACTTCCATGTCCGAACTGGCAGCAGGCAGACTGGCAATATCATACTTTACGTACGTATACGCCGATGAACCGTCTTGCTGCATGCCAACACGCATCATATCCTCCTCTCCTCCGTCATCAGCGTGCTTATGATAGTTACCCGTATCAGCAGCAGCTGCGATTTTGGGATTCAGGTAATAGCCATTCGAGTACACCGTGACATCCTGAAGGGGTGAAATCTGCGTTCCAGACGAACTTGCCGCCCTGCTCCCGCCAGGAACAATCAGCAAAGAACCAGCGGTCAAACTTAATGCCATTATCAAGCTTAGAGCCTTTTTCTTCATGCTTGTTATCCTCCGTTTCGAATAGACAAGATTTTGTTAACGTTTTCAAAAATGCGGCGATTACACACCTCCTGCTCTGCTCGACATCGCACAAAATGGAAATAATAGCCAACCATCACGCTTCATTATGGCTTACAGAAGGTTAGCTTGCCTATAAACAAAACCTCCAATAGCATTGATAATAAAATCAATCGATGCTCAAAATCTGTAAATTCATTGATTTTTCGTCCAAATAAACAAAAAAAATCGCTCAAAGCAGCGACTCTACGATCCTTGAAGCAAGTTTAGTTATAACGATTTTGTACGGTTGACGAAAAGGAACCTGAATTATATATTTTAGATAACATGAATAACATAGTTACTTCACACCTTGCTTAAGGAGGACATCCATTGTCTGAGCAACAGGATTACACCGAACCTGTCCCCGACAGGATCAATCACCGTCTGCGGGCTGATTGTGAAAGCTGCTTCGGCCTATGCTGTGTCGCACTGCCGTTCGCCGCTTCGATCGACTTTGCAATCGACAAGGCTGCCAGCCATCCCTGTCACAACTTGCTAGGAGACTTTCGCTGCGGCGTGCATCAAAATCTGCGGGAGACCGGCTTTCGCGGATGCACCGTATACGATTGTTTCGGAGCCGGACAGCAGGTTGCGCAAGTCACTTATAGGGGACAAGATTGGGTGCAAGCTCCGCACACCGCGAAGCAAATGTTTGAGGTGTTCCCGATCATGCGTCAGCTTCATGAACTGCTCTGGTATTTGACAGAGGCTCTGGAGCTGGAACAGACACGTTCGCTGCATGCAGCACTCCGCTCAGCACGCGATGAAACGGATCGTTTAACCGCTTTAAGTCCCGAAGCGCTCCTGGAACTAGACATCGCAGCGCACCGCGCCGAAGTAAATGTCCTGCTCTTGCAGACGAGCGAGCTCGTGCGGGCTGGCGTTCATCGACAGCAGAAAGGCTCGAGGGGACGCCAAAAGAGCTACGACCGGGGAGCCGATCTGGTCGGGGCCCGTCTTAAAGGCGCCGATCTCCGAGGCGCTTATTTGCGGGGGGCTTACCTGATCGCTGCGGACCTTAGCGAGGCCAATCTGGGATCAGCCGATCTCATTGGCGCCGACTTCCGGGATGCCAATCTCAGTGGGGCTGATCTCACGGGAAGCCTCTTCCTCACGCAGTTTCAGATCAATGCAGCCAAGGGAGATGCTAGCACCCAGCTGCCGTTGACGCTCAGCCGACCGCCTCACTGGACCGCATAGACAAAAAGAGGCTGTGCCAGAGAAGTCTTTTCAGACCTCTGGTACAGCCTCTTTCAAACTTATTTCCACTTCTGAGCTTCTGGTCCTCTGAGCTTAAAGCCGCTTTTCTTCTGATACAGATCATTCGCAGCCTTCAATGCGTCGTTTCCTCCCTTGGACTTCCACTCTTCAATCACCTTCGGCCAATCCGAGATCGGCTCTTTGCCATACACCATTTTAACCATGTGCGAGAGCAGAACCGCCGGAGCCGTATCGGATAATGGCGCTATGTCCGGGTTTTTCTGCATCGCTTCCAAAATCGGATCGAACTCTAAGCCACCGCGTCCTTCATTCGGTAAAATCGTTTCAAACGTTTTGAGCAAATCCTTGCCATCCTGCGTTGTGTTCAAAATTTGTTTGCGGAACGCGTCGTCTTTGACCAAGTGAAGGAATCCGCTCAAATAACGCTGTTCGGAAACCTCAGCATCCGTTTTCGGCTCTGTCGGCAGTGTCAAATCAAACCATTTGTCCGCTTCCTCTGACGCTTGCCACTCGAAAAACTTTAGAATGCCAGGAATTTTATCTTTGGCTGTCTTCGCATTAATCAAGTACGAACGGGCTCCCGAAGAGTACAAGTACCCGCCACCTTTGCCGTCTGTGCCTACCGGAGATGGAATGATTTTGATCTTCGCGTCGGGGACGGCCTGCTTTAATTGCGTTTGCCACTGCAGCAGTTCCTGCGCATTCATTTCCCACATGCCGGCTTTACCTGACAAAATAATATTTTTAAAGTTCGTCGGGTTGATCGTCGCGAATTCTTTGTTGATCAAGCCTTCATCAAACATCGTTTTGTACGTTTGCAGCGCCTTTTGCATATTTTCCGAATCAAAAAACTTCGGCTGTACCTTTCCGTCAACGACTTCAAATTGGCTGAGGTACGGATATACATCATAAGCGCCAAAGAAAATATCCGCATATTTAAAATCCTGTCGGCCCATAAACGGATGCTCAACACCTATTTTCTTAAAGGCGCGCAGCATATCCATGTATTCATCCACAGTTTTTGGATCCTTCGTAATGCCGGCCTTTTGCATCAAATCTTCACGCACCCAAGTTGCCCGGCGGGAAGGCTGAGAAATATACTCCGGAATTGCGTAAATTTTCCCGTTCAGCGTAACTTCATCCCATGCCGCTTGCGGAATCGTTTTCAACAGGTTTGGCGCATACTGCTTGATCAGATCATTCAGCTCCAGGAAAACGCCCGCTTGCACAGAGCCTGCCAGCTCTTTGCCGCTTGTGCTTGCTCCAGCTTGCACGACATCCGGGATGTCGCCGGTCGCAAACATTTGTACCATCTTTTTCTCGAAATCTGCATGAGGAACAAGGCGAATATCAAGGTCTGTATTGGTTTTCTTCTCTAACTCTTTTACCCATTTGTCCTCATTCAGATTGGCTGCCTTTTCGACATAATCAAAATTGAGCGTTCGCAGGGAAATGCTAAACTTCGTTGGTCCTTTCGGTACATTCGGTGTTGTTGCGTTCTCCGCTTTAGGCGCTGTCGTTGACACTGCCGGCGTCGTGTTGTCCGTACTCGAGCAGCCAATCAATCCAACGGTTAGTAGGGAAGCCATCGTACATGCCATCCATTTCGACCTTCTCATCGTACCCCTCATTCCTTTACATGTTATGATTTAACGAAAGCGTAAAGCGCTTTCTGTTTAACCCGGAAATCGTCGGTCATCAGTATCATAAATGTCGGCATGCACAATGTTGTAACCGCTTCCAACTTTTTCTGCTTTTATCGTATACGAATCCGCGCCAACCTCATATAGGGTTCCTTTAGGGGTACTCGGGTTTTTTTTAGGTTCTCTGGCTCATTCATTAAATAAAGACTGTCGACCCAATGGATACGACAGTCTTTGCACAATTATTTTTCTTGAAATAATGCCCAATCAGAATCGGTATAGTTGCCCATGTACCACAAGGAAATGCCTTTCAGTCCATAAAACTTCGCAAGCCATAATTTCTTCTCTATACTTGTCGTGTCTTCATAGTACACTTCGTGGCTGCCACGGTCATCTTGAAAAGTAATCTCTCGCAGAAAAAACGGCAGGCTAACAGACTGATTGACTCCCGGCGCCATTAGCCTCTTCTCGACGGCCTCAATCTCCGGATTCATTAATTCGGATTGGCCGTTTGCAGTTATCCATTGATTAGCCTGTTTGGATACTCCAAGCACGAGCTTTTCTTTTGGAACGGAGGCAAGGGTTCGTTTCACGGCATCGTTTACGAGTGGCAGCGGCGCAGACGGAAGTTTACTGTCAAGATGAGTAAAATCATACGCCATTAGAATAACCGTGTCCGCTAAAGCGCTGATTTCTTTCAGATCATACCCTTTATAATAATATTCCGGCTGGACAGCAACAGATAGCGGGTACGTAGGAAGTGCGGCTTTCAAGGCTTTAAGAAATAGGATATAGTCAGGTGCGCTAGCTTCGTCCATGAGTCCCTCGAAATCCATCGTCACCCCTGTGAAACCATATTTGGAATCGGTAACGACAGCTTTTAAAGATTGGATAAATGCTTTCTGAGCGGGTTCGTCCTTCAAGAAATCCTTCAGATTCTTCTCCCCGTAATAAACCATCAAATCTTTGTTGATCTTGGCTGTATTTGCTGATTGAACAACCTCTTCCCATCCGGTTGGAATGCGATATTCCGTCGAAGCTGTCTCCAGTTTAGCAGTCCCTGTCGCCGAGTATTCCAGATGCGACCATCCAAGAGTTACTTGATTCAATAGCGGCAACCGTTGTATCGCTGTATAGGAACGAATGGCGTAAAAGCCTACTTTCTCCAGCTCCCGCGCAGCGACTTCTTTATTAATTAGACGGTAAATGATGGCAGCTGCCTCTTTACGGGTTAGTGATTGCTGAGGGTGAAAACCCGTTTGATCACCTTCCATGATCCCTTGATTAACAGCATAGTAGGCATATGGCCCAAAGTTCTCCTTCATGGCTTCCCTGTCCACAAAGCTTCTCTTCTCTTTCTCCGCTTTCCAGCCTTGAGCCATCCAACGGTCGCGAGCCTCGGCTGTTTGAGAATCGAGTAAGGCTTTGCCGACAACGCTTGCCACCTCTTCTCTCGTTATCGCAGTTTCCGGATGGAGCTTGTGCTCGGAATCCAGCATAAAATCGATCCATTTCCGCTCAAAAGCGGCGGCTACGTAAGGATATGACCACCGTCCCTGTTCGATATCCGCAGGAGCTCCCGCTACAATGGTGGATGAAGCAACTTCTTGTTGTTTCGCCGTCATCAACAATTTGATGAACGCTTCCCGTGTCAGTATACCATCCGGCTTATAAGTAAGATCCGGGTATCCGTCAATAATACCGATCGCGGAAAGCGAATAGACCTCATTTTGAAACCAATCTTGATTGGATACATCCGTAAAAGGCTTAAAAGAAACGTCATAGGCATAAACGCTTCCAGTCGAGACCAATACGAAAAGTGCAGTGGCTTGAACCACAACTTTTTTGAATATTGACAATGCAATTCTCTCCCCTCTGTCATAATTTGACGTCAAAAGGGAGGAATAGTTGCACAACATTCAATTCCTTACGGCAGCAGCTTCTTCTCATGCAAGTGATCAAATATGATTTGGACCACACGAGATACGCGCTCCCTGTCCTTGTAGGACAGCCACTCCAATTCATCGATTTCGGAAGCGGCACTCAGTTCGCCGTCGAAATCTGCCGTATAACAAGCCATTTTTACAACAATACCTTCTGCCTTACCGTCCGCTTGTGCTTCGAAATCCCCAAAATGCGCGACGGTTTCCGGTTTAATGCGTACAGAAAGCTCCTCCTCGATTTCCCGGATCAATGTCTCGGTATCTGTTTCTCCAGGGTCTCTTTTGCCTCCCGGTAAATAATAAAGCTCTTTCCCTTTCGAGCGTGTACCCAATATTTGACCGTCAACGATACGGATCAACGCAATTTTATCAATAAATGCCGACATATCTAAATGCTCCCTTCCTTTTCCTTGAAACTCTATTTTCTAGCAAAGCGTATTAAAACAATACCAAACAATACATGTTTTCTCAAATTACATGGGAAAGGAAGTGAATTTGAATGAGAAAATCAATGCTGTTATTGGTTGTCCTATCAACCATGATGCTGGGAGCATGTTCGTTCCTTGATGGAGCAAGCCAATCAGTGGACTATGTGAATCAAGCTACGGCGCATATAAATAAGCTAAGTACATTTGCTGAGCAAGCCCCCCAGTTGATCAAAGACGCCGCTACGAATCCTGAGACGAAACAGGAGCTTGAAAATCAATTACTGGCATTAAAGACACAAATCGAACAATTTAATTTAAAAAGTGTCCCCGCATTCGCAAAGGATCTGCATCAGCAGGTTGTAGACAAAAATAAAATCTTGTTAGACGAGATTAATCAAGTGATTGAAAATGGACATCTGGTGCTCGATAAGATGCAAAACTCCCAAATCCTCACGACCATTAACGACATTACAGGCTTAATCAATCGGATCTCAAATCTGGGAGCATGACAAACAGGAGTTAAGCAGCTTGATTCTGCTTAGCTCCCTTTTTTTGGGGCGATACTCGGACTTCCTAACATTGCAAAAGGTACATAGCCGGCATCGCCTGCTCGATAGTCGAAAGTGCGGGAATTCCCATTGCCGACAAACACCGTCATCCTTCCTTGGCCAGCAAGGTAATATTGCCATTCTATGTAGCGTGACGTCTGCGCATGCATGTACATATCTTCTATAGCAGAAAACAATAATATTAATTTTGATTCTACTGGGAATCTTTTATGAAAGTAAAACGGCTATGATGAATTTCATCATAGCCGTTGTGACCTAGACCACGCCCATGCGCAGCCGGTATCCGAACAAAATCTCCCGTTCTTCACCACCGAAAGCCTCATTTACTTGTTCACGAAAGGCCGTCAACTCTTCGCGCAGTTCATCTGCGCCCAATTTTAACGCGGTTTGCAAGCCCCCCTGACTAAAAGCAAGGTTCGCATAGCGCTCAGCGCTGCAAGTTTCCCAGTTATGAAAAACGATCTCTCTCGCATATCGGAATAAGCCTGAGCTGCGAATTTGCTGCAGATGCTCCTCTTTGTTCCATTTGTGGGCCTGCTGCTCCGTCGGAGCCAGCTCCAACGCACGTGCGTCCCCTAAAGTAAGGAGTCTCTTGTACTCCTCCTCAATTTTCCAATCGAACACTGGCGGCCAATCGCAGTCATATGCGGCGAATACACCGCCGGGACGGAGTACGCGCGCAAACTCGCGCAGAGTACTTTGCGGATCCATCCAATGAAACGATTGCGAGCAAGTGATGACATCGGCGGATGCAGATGGCAGGTCTAACTCGTGGGAGAGCCCTTTTACAAATTGCATATTGTCCGGTTTATTACTCGCCTCCCACTTGCTAACGGCTACCGCGCGCATATCGTCACTTGGCTCAACGCCAATGATTTGTTCTGCTTCATTCAGCCATAAAAAAGTCGAAAGACCTGTGCCGCATCCTACGTCAACGACCGTTTGCGGTTTTCGCTGCAAGTATGTTGTTAACAACTTAACGACTTCTTGCGGAGCCGTGGGACGATTCTGATCGTACAACGCGCCGAAGCCGGCAAAACGCTGTACATTACTCGTGCGTACGTTCTCAATCATGGGCACATTCACTCCTTCATTCATCTACACTCCTGATTATACCTCATTTTATATGTCCAAAAGCTGTAATTGCTTGAAATTCATTCTGCGAATACAATTCCGGCTTCAGTATTTCTGTGTCACTATTCACATTCAATGTCAGCCTCATCCAAATCTGAATAATACGGATACGGCGTCCATTCCCTTCTTGCATAACATCATACTGGCTTTCTTCCAGTAGATGAACAGCAGCAAACACATCATACATCACATGTACCAGCTTTTTGATCCCTGCTGTTTGGCAATGGCTGTCCAACTGTGCGAACTTATCAAAGAGTTCTTGAAGCCGCAGCACATGTCGATGCACTTCCGTTCGGAGCTCATCAAGTTCCTTAAGATCAATGGCTGCAAGAGTCTCTTGCAGCGCCGCGATGAAGGCCTGTGAGCCGCCCTTTTTAAGATTTTTCAACACTTCAAGCGACTGGATATTAGCTGTACCTTCCCAAATCGGATTAACGAGCGCATCTCGCAGCAGTCGGGCAAGCGGATACTCTTCGATATAACCATTTCCCCCAAGCATATCCATAGCTTGCCTAGCCGCAGACACTCCAAGCTCACTTAATCGATACTTGGCTAGGGAAAGCAGGATTCTCATAACAGAAATGTCTTCCTCTGTCCCGGTGCCGTATGTGTGGACTAGGTCAAATCTTCGTATCATTTGTGCAGTAACAGCCCAGCCTGCTTCAATTTCCGCCATAAGCGCAGCAAATGTTTCTTGAATCATGGGATAGTCTATGATCCGCTTCCCGAAAGCAGAGCGCTTGTGAGCGTAAAGAATAGCTTCAAGGTAAGCACGGCGAGCGACAGCCAGTCCGCCAAGGGCTGTGTCTATGCGCGACACATTCAATGCTTCCGCCATGTATTTAAAGCCCTCCGCCTCCGAACCGATCAGATAGCCAATTGCTTGATTCAAAACGAGTTCACCGCTAGCAACTGCACGAACCCCTAATTTATCCTTCAGCCTCCGAATCGTGATGGGGTTGCGACTACCGTCCGGCAAAAACTTTGGCATTAAGAACAAGCCAAGGCCGCGTGTGCCAGGTATTTCATTGATACGTGCCAACGTGATCGCGATTTCAGCATCACAGTTGCTGGCAAACCATTTTTGACCTGATAGCACATAATGATCTCCTTGCTTGACCGCTCTCGTCTCCGTTGCTCCTACGTCTGAACCGCCTTGGATTTCCGTCAAAAATGTAGCGCCTTGCGCAATATCCTCTACCTTTGGTGAGGCTAATCGTGACAAATACTTTTGTTTTTGCTCTTCGGAACCAAATTTCTCAATAACGAAAGCTGCTGACTGTGTCAAAGTTACAGGACATGCGAAACCAGTCTCCGCCTCACACAACAGATACAACAAAATACTATTCACGAAGAACGGAATCTTCTCTGGTGCCTTCTGATCGTATCGTAAAGCAACGACACCGGAACCGAAGCCGTCTTTTACCGTTTGCAAATACCCTTCGTTGTACCAAATTTCGTTAATCTCTTCACCTTGACGGTTATATCGAATTAATTTTGGCGCACCATCCCGATCCGTATGCACGGCTCGCTTATCTATTGGACCTGCAGCAAGACGGCCTGTTTCTACAAAAGCATCCTCGACATAACGCATAACCGCTTCCGATACGTACCGCTTCGCATAACGGGTCACAATGGGGTCATCTATGTACCAGTTCGCATCATTCGCACCCTGCCATTTCGAGTAATCCAGCATTGACCTTCCTCCAAATCTATGAATCTATGTTTCTATCTTCTATGATATGAATTGAATAGATAGGTTTATGACAGGCAGATATGACAAAAGAGCCGCCAAGGCAGCTCCCCAAACTTCCATAACTAATTAATCCATGATCACCTTTTTTAATAACTCATCTACTTTAGCTTGCATGCTGCGTACCGTAGTTTTCTTATATTGCATACCGAGCCGGAGCACCTTCAGCTGCTGTCTGCGCGAAAGACTGCGAAACCGGGGCTCACGTTTCAAAAAAGTACGAATGATCGACCAACTGCTAACGGTCACTCGATCCGAGCGTATGTCAGGAACGTCATAAGGAAGCGGTCGTTTTCGAAATTGATTAACTAGCTTCCCCAAACCTGCCGACATCTTACTCTCATCGACTAAACACACCGCTGTTTGTTTATTCGTATGCTTTTTAAGGAAGTTAAAATGATGATGTCCATCTAAAATGACATAACCTTTCGCTTTTTTGCTTTTCTGAACAACCATCAGATGCATGAGATCTTGCGCGACTTTTTTTAAATCTTTTTTTCGACCCGAGGTTTTGGTTATGGTACTTTCCGGCTTAATCTTGCTTAGAGGTATATATTGCACCATATATCTCATCCGTACCCCTCCTCGTCACCGCTGTTTACAGACATCAATTTGTTTGATGTAACAGTGTATGAGGGATAGTGTCGGGTAGATGCTTGTTCACTCGAAATTCGTCGTCAGATGTACGATCTAGATTTCAACCAAGTCCAACCATGGCTTTATCAAAAGCCTCCAGCCAACAGGAGGTTCCACACTGCCGCTCACATAAACAGCTGTTAACAACTCAGTCACACCACTCATCTTGTTTTTAATGAGGACCTCTCGTATCTGCGATGGCGTACTTGGCACTAGATCATTCTTTACGAGACTAAACTCTTCAAGAGGCAAAAACATCGCCAAACTCTTCTTGTAAGAACAATGCTTGGGAAATCGCGGCGAGCTGCCTGAATCGTATTTAGATAGCATTGCGACTGAACGGTGCTTGTTCAGCAAGGTATAAGCATCGAATTCAAGAACTGCAAAGGCCTCATTCGGCTCTCTTCGAGCGTAGGTGGCCATCATTTTTTGACAATCCTTCAATGTAGGCCATAAGAACACATGCCGGTCCAGATACGCCCGAAATTGTTCTTGCGTTGTAGAAGCATCGATCATACTATCAGCGATTCTCAAGTGTGAATTGATCGTGATCCTTTGATCATGATAATTGATATCCTCTGGCTCTAACCGCCGCGCGCCTCCATAGAAGGGTTGGATACTATAACTGGAAAATAGCGTATCAAAATGCGCAATAGCCTTTAAATTCTTTGCTCGTGTAAAATGGTATAAGCTTTTCCTGCTTTGAGCTTTTGTTATTTGTAATAAAACAGCTTCGTCCATCCTGTCTGCTCCTTGTACACCAAACCTTTCCATAGGTTACCTCAAATAAAAAAAGACTATCCGTCAGATCTTTTCAGACCTTCGGGACAGCCATGTTATTAAGGTTTATGCGTGAAAGTCTTGACCGGAACGAACTTCCTTCACATAGCCCGCACGAATGACAAAGTCACCGAAGTGCTCGCCATCCCAACGTTCTTTGGCATATTGCGTAATAATCGGCTGAAGCGACTGCAAAATCTCAGCTTCGCCAATGTTTTCTTTATACAGCTTGTTGAGTCGGTTGCCGGCATGGCCGCCACCTAAATACATGTTGTATTTGCCAGGTGCTTTACCGATGAACGCAAGCTCTGCCAGCATCGGGCGTGCGCATCCGTTCGGGCATCCTGTCATACGAATGGTGATTTCTTTCTCACTCAAACCGGCATCTTCCAGCATCGGCTCGATTTTTCCCATCAATTCAGGCAGGTAACGCTCGGCTTCCGCCATGGCCATGCCGCATGTTGGAAGGGACACACAGGCCATGGAACTTCTGCGTAATGCAGAGTAATGAAGTCCATCTGTAAGACCATATTCCTTGATTAAATCTTCGATCTTTTTCTTCTTCTGAGCGCTCACGTTTCCGATAATCAAGTTCTGGTTCGCCGTGAGTCGGAAGTCGCCGCCATGAACTTTCGCGATTTCGCGAAGACCGGTCAGCAATTGGTTTCCTTCCTCGTCTTTGATGCGTCCATTTTGGACGAACAAGGTGAAATGCCATTTGCCATTGCTTCCTTTTACCCAGCCATAACGATCCCCGTTGTCATCAAATTGATAAGGTCGAGCGGCTTCAAGCTTCCAACCTAGGCGAGCGGTTAATTCTTCAACGAACCATTCAATGCCGCGGTCATCAATCGTATATTTGAAACGAGCATGTTTACGCACCGAACGATCCCCATAATCGCGTTGAATCGTAACTGTTTTTTCTGCCAAATCAACGACTTGATCCGGTGTCACGAATCCGATCACTTGGGCAACCTGAGGGTAAGTCAGCGTATCGCCATGCGTCATGCCCATGCCGCCGCCAACTGAAACGTTAAAGCCCTTCAATTTGCCATCTTCCACAATCGCGATAAAACCGAGATCTTGCGAGAATACGTCTACATCATTGGAAGGCGGAACAGCGATACCAATTTTAAACTTACGCGGCAAGTACACTTTTCCATAAATCGGTTCTTGCTCAACGTCCTGGCTGTCTAAGATCTTCTCTCCGTCCAACCAAATTTCATGGTATGCGCGTGTCTGCGGATCCAGATGATTACTGATGCGGCAAGCCCACTCATAAACTTCACCATGCACATCTGAAAGGTATGGATTAGGATTACACATAACGTTACGGTTAACGTCACCGCAAGCTGCCAGCGTGCTAAGCAGCGATGCATTAACTTCCTGAATCGTCTTTTTCATGTTCCACTTCAGAACACCGTGAAGCTGGAACGATTGACGCGTCGTTAAGCGAATTGTGCCATTCGCATATTTCTGTGCGACGCGGTCCATCATTAGCCATTGGTCAGCTGTCACAATTCCGCCAGCCGCACGTACGCGCAGCATGAACTGATACGCAGGCTCCAGCTTCTGCTTTTGACGTTCGTTGCGCAGATCCCTGTCGTCCTGCATATAGCTGCCGTGAAACTTCATCAAGCGGTTATCATCCTCGGGGATTGATCCCGTAATGGTGTCTAGCAGTGTCTCCTCGAGACTTCCCCGCAAATAGTTCGTTCTCTGTTTAATATGTTCAACTTCGCTATGCGGTGCGCTGTTTTTCGACAGTAAATTGTTTTCTGACATATCGCTCTCTCCTCTAGCAATCAACGGACTCGTCTTAGTAGACGTCCCGCTGATAGCGTTTCTGCTGTTGCATCCGGGACAAGTATTCAGCAGCTTCTTCCGAGCTGAAACCGCCCTCTTGTTCAATAATCTTTGCTAATGTTTCATGAACATCATGGGCCATGCGTTTCTCGTCCCCGCAGACATACACGCTGGCTCCTTCTTGCAGCCATTGATACAGTTCCTTGCTTTTCTCAAGCATACGGTGCTGTACATACACTTTTTGATCGGTATCGCGAGAGAACGCAACGTCCATACGCGTTAGAACGCCATCTTTCAACCAGCGCTGCCACTCAATTTGATACAGGAAGTCTGTTGAGAAATGCTGATCTCCGTAGAACAACCATGATTTGCCTTCCGCACCCGTCTCTTCACGCTCGCCTAAGAATGCACGGAAAGGCGCTACTCCTGTTCCTGGTCCAATCATAATGATCGACGTATCGGGGCTTTCAGGTAATTTGAAATTAGGGTTGTTTTGAATGTACACCGGCAATGTTTCGCCAGCTTTCACTCTTTCTGCCAATTGTACGGAGCAGACACCATAACGTTCACGTCCACGCGCTTCGTAGCGAACTGCACGGACGGTCACATGCACCTCATCCGGGAAAGCTTTCGAGCTGCTGGAAATGGAGTATAAGCGAGCTGGCATTTTACGTAGGACAGCAATAAATTCAGCAGCCGGAATACCCTTAAGCGAGTAATCTTGAACCAAATCCAGCAGATCTCTGCCGCTGATATAGGATTTAAGCTCTTGCTCATGTCCTGCTGCTACAAGTCCATTCAGGTCTGTATTTATAGTCAATTTAGCAATTTGCTCAAGCAATGGCTTCGTTAATACAGTAATCTCAAAGTTACGGGTTAATGCGTACCGAACAGAACGTTTGTCACCGTTTTTGTTGATGGTAACGGACTCATCGGCATCCCAGCCCATTGCTTCGATTAATTCGTCGACAAGACGAGGGTGATTTTCCGGATAGATGCCTAGGCAGTCGCCTGGCTCATACTGAAGGTTTGATCCCTCCAGGGAAATCTCCACATGTCGAGTTTCGCGGTCTGAGCCGCGGCCGTTCAGATTCAAGTTCTCAAGAACTTCGGCCTCAAAAGGGTTCGTTCTTGAAAATTCGGATTCAGCGCCACTAGCGGAGCTAGCAACAGCTCCACCCACAGCTGCTGATGAAGATGCTGAAGATGCACTGAGTGAGCTTAGCACACTGTTCATCCATTCTGCTGCCGGTTCATCGAAATCTACATCGCAATCAACGCGAGGCGTAAGCGGCTTGCCGCCTAACTCACCCAAACGCTTGTCGAAGTCTTTCCCCGTTTGACAAAAGAACTCATACGAAGTATCACCAAGCGAGAGCACCGAGTACCGCAAGCCATCCAGTTGAGGCGCTCTTTTGCTATGAAGGAATCCATGGAATGAAATGGCATTGTCCGGCGGAACCCCTTCACCATGGGTGCTGACAAGAACCAATAAGTTTTGCACCTTTTTCAAACCGTTCGGCTTGAAATCGGACATGGAAGAAAGCGTTACCTGAAAACCTTGTTCTTCGAGTTTTTTGGAAAACTTCTTAGCTAATCCTTGTGCTTTACCGGATTGTGATCCGAAGAGCACCGTAACTTCTTTGGAAATTGCCTCAACGTTTGGCGCCGCAACCGCTATAGGCGCTGAGCCGGCACTTACCGATCCTGCCGCTCCATTAATTGCAGTAAAATAACCGCTCAACCAGACTCGTTGTGATTCTGTCAGCGTAGGCAGTAGACGATTTAGCAGTTCTACCTGCTCCTGATTAAAAGGACTGTTTGTTACTTGAAGTTCCAACAAAATCCACCTCTCATATGTTGCAGTAATAAGAAAATCCCCAATTAATTTGTCACATATTATTTCACTCTCTTGAAGCTATCATAGGTTTACATGTAGGTCAATTATAATGAATTTATAAGTTCTATCAGATTAACTGATATGGCAATTTTCGACGATGTAAGCGCACAAAAAAAACCCGCTCCAAGAGCGGGTTTCACGATGAAAAGAGTTATGAAATGTTACCTTCACAATGCATATATACTGTTATTTCAAAATGTTTTTGATGTATTTTGGTAACACAAAGGATGCCAGAAACGTTTCAGGATCTATATATTTCGTATCTTTACACGGCAATCGAGTTAAATCCGCCTGAAGCGGGTCCCACTTTTTTGAAGCAACAACAAAACTCCATATTCCCCCGGGAAACGTTGGAATAGAACATACATAAGGGTGTACGATGGGAAACAGCTTGCTCAAGCTGCGAACCGTATTTTTCAAAATACTCGTATTATAAAAAGGAGATCCTGACTGGAAAACGACGATGCCGTCCTCTGTCAAGCTATCGTAAACGTATTGATAAAATTGTTGTTTATACAGGCTGGTTGCTGGTCCATAGGGATCTGACCTGTCTATAAGCAGCACATCCAAATTATTTTTTTGTTCTTGAATCCACTTATACCCGTCTCGATATATCATTCGGATACACGCTTCCCGCTCATCGCCGCTATCTTTTGTCATCCATCTTCGGCATACTTCAATAACTTGTTGATCAATTTCAACTACGTCTATTTGCTCTACACTTTCATACTTCAATGCTTCACGAGACGGGCCGCAATCCCCTCCGCCGATCATTCCTACTCTTTTAGGTTCGCGGTGAGTGGTCATGGCAATGTGCGTAATCATTTCATTATAAATAAAGCCATCTTTGGTCGTGACTTGAGGCGTTCCATCGAGAACAAGCATGCGACCGAATCCTTGCGTATCCACGATACTTATTTCTTGAAAGGGAGATCGTTCATAGTGGAGCAGCGCTTCGACTTTATATCCGACCTCCATATCAAGCTCCGGTATATCGTCCCATAGCCACAGGTCCTCATCGGATTCTTTGTAATAGCCTGTCAATGTATTCTTGTTATTCGTCAAGTGTAAGTCCCCCCATCCCATCGTGAAACCCTATCCAGTAAAAGTCCTTCCGACCTATTATTTTCTCCTATAACAAAGTCTTTCATATAATAAGAAAGATACCTGCCATAGCCGCTATCCGTTTGCGAGAGCAGTTCATCAACAAAATAAATGCCATTCGGAATCTCATCAAGGAGCAGCGTAGAAATGGCCCCATAGATGCCGCATGCTACCTGGAAATAAGTGGCACTTATCTTGTACTCGGAAAAAATGTGTTGATTACTCATGGCATTGTACATAAACCGTTCCTTGTCTTTATAAACAAGAAGCACGCCTACTAGATCTTCTCCATCCAGTGGGGCATCCGCAGGGTCTAACACTTTATGATTCCAGTCCCAGAGATCGTCAGCATTGGCGAGATTCGCACGTATCAGTTCCGTTGTATAATCATTTACTCGATAAATAAAACCTGTTTCCATGTTATAGGCTTCCCCCAAAGCGAGAACCTCTTCATGCGCCATCAAGCATCCGCTAAATAGTTTGTTTCCAAGCGAAACCTTAAAATCCAACCCATAAACATCTTCATAAAGAAAAATGGGCATTTTATGCTTCATAAACATTGGATAATTAACTAAGGCTTCATCCAAAAAGCATTCAGGGGACCATGTGGAATAAATCGTTTTCGTTTCAGCCAGCGATTGATCTGAATAAAATGAAGTATCATGTTCAACGATGTAACATCCGAGCGGTGTTTCGCCGGGAGATTGTTTCATTAAGTCCAAAGCCATCCATTGTACGACACCAGGATTCATGCCGGATCCAATAATGGCTTTCATATTTGAGATGCGTCCTCTATTTTCTTGGAAAATGCGATATCGCTCCAATAATGTAAACCCTTTAAGCTCTTCCTCGTTATCGTCCACCATTGTATTCTCTAATGCGGAATTAATATAAGGAATGCCCAATTCATTACAGCATTGAAGCATATCTACGGTGTCTGCCCAAGAGATGTCAATAACAATCGTTGTTTTCGTGCGAGTTAAGTGCTGACGAAATCTTTTCAAATTTCTCAAGTCAAACTGATGTAACGTTAGTGCAGGACTTAAATGGGGAAGAAAAGATTCATAGTAGGCTATGTCCTTTTGGTTGTGGTCAATCAAATGAATGTTGCATTGATGGATAAACGCATGAATAGGATCATTGACATCCTGAAACGATTTGTCTAAAATGCAAAGAATTGCTTTAGCCACCCCACCAGCGCTGCCAAGAATACTAATTGTTAATTTCTGATTGTCCATCTATGCTCAGCTCCTATAATCAATAAATACAAATTGCAGAACGAAATCATCATTTCACTGTCGCAATCCCGGTAGTGCCCCTCATTTGCGATTCTTTGTAATTATCTTTAGTAGGATATGTCCCGCTTTTACAATTTGACAGAGTCAGCTATCTTGGATACACAAAAAAGCAGCCCTCACAGAATACTCCGTGACAGCTGCTTTTTGCCTGCTATGTTTCATCATGCACGATTTCAAGCGAATCTTCACAACCTCATCAACGCTCTCCGCTCAGCTTGGGGTCTGCATACAGAGCAAACACCAACTACTCTCCCCTGCTCGTCTGAGTAAAAGGCCAGCTTTTTTTCCTTCTTCCGGCAGAAAGAACAAGCTTTTTTATTAGCAGTTGGAGCCTTTGAAGCCTTCTTAGACTGATACAACGACATGTTAATTACTTTCGAAGTCTCGACTTTATCTCTAACTTTGCGAGTCAGTATAAACACTCCGAACAACATAAGTAAGAGCACGGGGATTAGAACGATAAGATAAAGCATGGCTCATCCTCCCTAACATAAAATGTAAGATTCCTTTCAGCTCACTTGATCCTCTAGGGACGTTACACACAGATCTAGAGGTAAGCAATGCGCCACACGGGTCCCAAGCCCAGTGCTGCTCTGGAAGCGAAATTGAGCCTCCTCGCCATTATCCATTTGCATACGGGAGACCGGACTGCTGGACTTTAATCTACTATGTCAAATGAATGATTGTCTCTGCAACTGAAAATGTCGGATCAGATATTCCCAAGGTCATCTTTGGTGCTTTGCGGATCGAACGAATTTTCTTTAGTTTGTCCCAAAATCTGCTGAAGAATAGGTGTCAGCCCGTCTGCCATCCGCAGAAAACCAAGATCAGTCGGATGAGAGCCATCCACTGTGCACTCTTGCGCTTCCTCCCCCAAAAGATGAGAACCGTCGCAGAAATAAATGTTGGCGTCATTTCTCTCACGACGCTCCTCCACGGTTCGTTTCGCAATTTGTTTGCGGTCCGCGCGATCCTTCGCCATCTGAGCTTCAAATCGTTCTTTGGCATGCGTGATACGGGAAATCACCAAAATAGGCGTCGTCCTATGCCTTTCTCTATATATTGCAATAAAGTTGGGCAGCGTTTGCTGAAGCAGCTCAGTCGACACATTTGCCTCGTAATCCAATATGAGACATGCCGGATCTTCGATTTCAGCCAGAAGATGGGCAAGTTCAGGCTCGCCTTTCCCGCTCCCGGAAAAACCCAGGTTAAGGAACTCTATATTGAAGCGGCGCGATAAAATGTTCGTATAGGACATCCCCGGACGGGAAGCGCAAGCTCCCTGCGTAATGGAGGTTCCGTATACGATGACCTTCTTCTTGCTCTCGTACACCGGCGGAGGAAAAAGTTGCGCTGCCGGGTCCAAGCCGATCCAGAGCTCATCTACCCCCTGGTACAGTGGGAAATTCAGAGTAATATCCCGTGTTTCTCGGTTCAAATTCGCAAATAAAACGCTTTCGTATTCTGCTAGCTGGTGATCGTATTTGGTCGTGCCGTAATACATTTGTTCGCCCGGTCCTCCAAGGTAGCAGTCAAATCCGCACTGACCGGTAGCCGGCATGTGGTACATGTCCGCAGCGCCTTTTAGCTTTACCTTGACGGAGAAAGAGATTGCATCTGTCGTAAAGCGAATTTGGCCGCCGGATGTGCAATTCGCTAACAGATTGACGGCCTGCGGCAGCTCCCAAGCTGGTTTCTCTGGAAGCCGGCGATATCGCCCCTCTCCCTGCAGCCATCCAAAACCGGCTATTTGAAACGGTGGCTTCAGCGGTGAGTGCCAATAAAGACTTTTCTCATTAGTCTCAATCTGCATGTTCGAATCTAATTGCATAGCGTTAATGGACTTATTATCGCTCATTAGAATGACGACCCCATTTCGTTTACTTTTACATGCTTCTGTACAAATTTTCGTCATGCTGCTGTTTAATCCTTTTTTTCTCCGAGCCAAAGGTGATTAAATGGCCAAAAAGAATTCTAAGCAGCCCCTTGGCCTGGCAGGAGAAAGGAGGGGATCCTCGTCGATGGGCGCATCTGCTGGAGACAAACTGCACATAAGGGAACTGCAGTTCGCTATGTATGCAAAAAACGGCGAGGCCCCAATTATAAGAGAACTACAGGGCCTTATTCCAACGAAATGAGCTCTCTCTTCACTCAAATGGCGAAATAGAGGAGCACAGTTCCCTCTCACCGGCTAAAAGGGCTGCATTCAATAAAATAGCGCCCTGTCGTCGTTCCCTTAACTGCGCCCGAGGCCGTTGAATTCGTAGCTCTGCTAAACGAAGCCATGTTCGGACTGCACCGTGTAAAAAAGAGACTGCCCCCGGGATCAAGAGCGACCCTGGGAACAGCCTCATCGGATGTTTTACTTCTTATTCCATAATTTTTCTGGCAATAGCCACAAGATCGAGAATATCGATTACTCCGTTTCCGTCGTAATCCGCAGTTTGGATGGAACTCCAATCCGGATGTGTGCGATCTTTGCCGTAATGAACTGCTGCGATCGCTAGGTCGCTGATCGAGTATTTATTGTCGTGATTGGAGTCGCCTGGCAAGCCCCTCGGAACGGTTACCTCGACGCGCACACTTGACGGCGCCGCTATGTGTTCATTTCCATCGGCATCCCCCATGATCGCGCTGGTAACGGCGAGCGAGCCGCTGGCGGTTTGCGCGATAGGCTTCGCGCGGAAGTTCAGCTCAATGAAGGCTGAATCGGTAGAAATAGCGTGCGCAAGCCCTTCACTTATGACTAGTAGACGAATATCTCCGGTAGCTTGAGTCGATGTGCTAATGATCTTCACGCCATCTGCGGTCGTTTTTGCATCCACGAACTCATAAAGATTCGAATCGTAATGGAATTGCAGATCCTGAGCCAGTATTGGCTGCTGTATATTCTTCAACCCAAAGCGCAGTGTGAAAGACTCGTTCGGCAGGACGCCCGAAGGACCGGAAAGCGTTGTTACCGTTTGCTGAACGGCCCCTTTTTGAACGTGGATCTGAGCCTGTACCTGCCGCCCGCCATATTGTGCCGTAAGCAAAGTACTGCCCTCGGAAAGTCCCGTCACCATCCCGTTGCTATCAACGGCTGCAATGCGTTCATCTTCTACATGGAAGGAGGAGGATGCCGTTACATTTTGAGCTGTTCCTGAAGGGCTGTAGGTTGCTGTAACGACCGTTTGATGAGTCTCTCCGACTTCCAGGTTATAAGAAGGACTATCTGTGCTTAACGCAAATGTCTCCGGTGCGGCCGATTTCTGCAGTGTAAACTCATCCACAATGCGTCCGCCAACGGTTTTGGTGACAACCTTCATTTCATCGCCTTGAATATCGACAACCGCATACATTTGTGTATTCTCCGCATCGGTCACTTTCTGCCAATCTCTAGCTGTAAGCGAATAGAACTTAGGTCCTGTGGAGCCTGCCACCATATAGGTAGTCCCTTGCCCCTCGGCGACCGGTTTGCCATCTTTCATGGGGAAAGTTCGCAAATAAATATGATCGTGTCCGTTAATGCCAAGATCAACCTTGAATTCGTCAAATACCGGCACCCACTGTTCCCGAACGATAGCCGTGTCATAGATACTACCGTAGGGACCTCTGTGGAAAGCAACCACCTTCCACTTCTTCGTCGTGTTTGCAAGATCTTGACGCAGCCATTCCTTCTGCTCCTCATAGGCATATTCACTGTTGAGAACCACAAAATGCATATCTTTGTAGTCAAAAGAGAAGTTTGTCCCCTTAAGTGTGCTAACGCCGTTGCCCGGCTGGTTGAAATGAGCAAGGAAATCATTATTTTCCCGCATGCCCATCACTTCATGATTCCCGATAAGAGCAACAAGCGTCTTATTCATTAATTTGTCCTGCGCTGCGCTAAACCACATATTCCATTCGCTTTCCTTAAAACCGCTATCAATCATATCGCCGGCATGCACCATGAATTCTGCGTCCGGATGCTCTTCTACGGCTTTGTTAACGGTATTCCCCCACAGTTTATAGCCATTCAAATCAGCCGCTTGCGAATCGGCAAAGTAAAGAAATTTCGTATGATCGCCATTCGCGGACGTTGTTTGAAACGATCCTTGACTGCTCACATTCCCGTTTCCGTCCCCGACACGGTAGACGTAGCGTGTATCTGGTTCTAATCCGGTAGCACTCGCTTTATGGACACGAACCGTCCCTAAATCATACGTATTGTAAACATAGCTGCTGCCAGTAAGTTTCATGACATTCGCTTGCGAAAAATCAGTAAATTTCGCAGCCTTGGCGATTTCAACGACAGTAGATTCAATTCCTGGATGTGTATGCCAAGCAAAATACCTCGAAGTCGTCGGATCATCCCCCATTGTCATGCTTATGTTGTAAGGTACTTGCGTACCAGCCAGTGGGGACACCTTGAAGTTCATCAGTGGACTGAACTTTTGGTCTTTTACGGCTTGCAGTTTGTACTCTTTTACGACAGATGTCAACGTGTTGGTCTCTAAAATACCTTGTGCATCAGTCACACCAATTTCAGTTCCATCAGCAATCAGCTTTGCATCTCCCACAGCCTGCCCTTGCTGATCTTTCACCGTAAACTTGGTTGTATAGCCTTGCACCACGCCAAATTCATCCCAGCTTAATGATAGATGATGCTTGATCGTGGAGGTGATCGGCAGACCAAAGAAGGCGAAATGTGTCTCTCCCGAATCCGTGAACCGAATGGAACCGGAACGGAATGCAATGTCGTGCGACCCAGTGGCATCCGATTTAACGCGGTAAGAGATTTGACCTAGAAGATCATCGTCCGTAAGCGCAGCTGAATCGATTCCTACCCAGTTTAATCGAACCGTACCTTGCGCTGGATCAATCGCTGTTTGCCACATACTGTCGGTAAGCTTTCCACCTTTGATTGCTTGCAGCCCTTCGACTTTTGTTTGATCAAAGGCGAATTCGATTTGGCCGTCGCGGATTTTTGATGCTTTTACCCCTTTAATATCAAGCGTGTACGTATTCCCGGCGTAAGTCTCCGTGGGAGCTTGATATCCGATCTTGGGAGAGCCCGTGTCAACGGTGAATGTCCATTCCTTCGTCGTTTGGTTGCCGGACAAATCTTTGATCTGAAGCTTAACCTTGTGTACACCGTCAGCTAACGGAACCTCAGGCGTATGCCAAATGCGTCCTTCCGGTGGGTACAAGGCATGCGAAACGAGATGATCATCCAAATAAAACCGAATTTTATCCTGATCAATCAGCGTTGTGCCTGGATTCGTCTCGTGATTGTAGCCGTAATCTTCGCCATATGCACGAATGGTTGGTGTGTTTGTATGCACGGTTGCGCCGTCTGCAGGCGTTATATTGCCCAGTATCGGCGGATCCATATCATCCTTGGCCGGTCCGTACAGCGCGCGGATTTGATCGATATAGATGATGCCCGCATCTTTCTTGGCCGCTTGCGTTTCCATGTATCGGACAGGCATATCGATTGTAAGCGGCAGTGCCCTTCCTTTCGGAACGACAGCTTCTACGTATTTCCAACCGGTCCAGTTCACTCCGATATTCTGGTCTGTAAAATCAATCGGAATCGTCCCGTTCACATCCCTGAGCTGCGCTCTTAGCCAGTGCGTGCGCCCGTCCCCGTACACCCACATGCTGATTTTCTCCGGGTATCCCGGAATTTGAATACGGGAAGCGATATCCTTAGCCGTTAAATAGGCACCGGAAGTACCAGGCTTGCCTGTAAAATCATACTCAAGCTTGAGGGCTTTGCCGCCAAACCTCACGAAATCCTCATTCGTCTCTATGCTTGCAATGCTTTTTACCGCTTGTGCAGAGGAGCTTGCCAGATAATTGCCCAGTCCATTCTCAAAGTCTTCAAGTATGACGGGCGGCAAACCTACGTTTACATCCATTGATGTTTCAACTCCATGATAACTCACATAAATTTTACCGCTTTTTTCGGTTTCTGCCGTTGCCGTAAACGTCCCATTTGCATCAATCGTGCCAATCGGCCCCTCTACACGCCAGGTTAGTTTACTGTTGTCTGCTTGCACAACTTGGCCGTTTCGAAGTGCGGTCACCGTTAAAGCCGCCGATTTGCCTGACGCAAACGTTTTAACGCTATCAGGGAATTTCAACGCAGTTAACTCGTCTACCACTTCTACAGTCGCTTTTCCAGAAGCTAGCCCCGCTCCGTTAACGGTCAATTCGGTCGTTGCTGCAGATGAGCCTGCAAGAAATTTACCTGAACTGTCTACTGTCCCTGCGGCAGAATTCAGCACCCACGAACGCTCTCCCGTATAAGAAGCCGGGTGTCCTGACTCATCAACAGCCGCAGATTGGAACGTATAGGTTGAACCAGCAAGAACACGCTCAAAATTGGGTTGAATCACCAGCTTGGAAGCTGCTCCCTCTGGAGCCTTGTTAACGAGCAGCAAGCCGTTAGCCGTCTTCCTTTCTCCGCCGTCAGAAGGTCTGTTCATGACTTGTCTATCAGACTGTCCCGGGAGTTTGACCACAACCGTCGAAGAGCCGCCGCCGTCTAAATTCAAAGCTTGAACAACGCCGAGTTTTTTCATCAATTGGCCTAACTCTTGCAGCTGAACCCCTTCACTAAAGCCGGGGCTGCGGCCATCCACCTCGAACATCACAATCGTTCCGTCCGCTTTGGTGCCGATGGCCGACCGTGGATGAACAGCCGTATCGCCATTCGGCTGCACGACACCATCCTTCACCAGCAGCTCAGAGCCGCCGATTACCATTTTCACATCGCGCCATGCCGCTTCTAGCTCAAAGCTAGCTGTCACTTCATCGCCGAGGCTAAGTCCGCTGAGTACTGTTCTGGACGTGCCTGCTGCGGATAACACCACTTTGCCTTCCGTTAGCGCACTGTTACCCTTGTCCTTGTGGAGTTCGGCTACTTTGAGCTTCATCGTCTGTCCACTTTTTACATCGCCATCAAGAATGTCCAGAACAACCTCATCGCCAAGATCATTCGTCATCGTCGAAGTGTAAAAATCAGACGAATACAAAACAAGAGTATCCGCGCCTCGCAAACGGTTTATATGCGTGATTGGCGTCGTTTTGCTACCAATCGTGACTGTCCTTGTCAATTTGGGACTCGGTCCGAACAAGCTTGTTCCGTCAGCTTTTAGACCAAAAGCATACCAGTCGCTGGGTGGACTCGTTAAGATCTTCCCGTCTCCCACGAACATGCCGAGCGGAATGCCGTTTGCCAAATCGTAGAAATCTCCATTAATTCCTGCGATTACTCGGTTACCGGGTTGGTCGGCATCGCTGGCCATTTTTGACACGCCTTGCATGCCGTAAACTTTGCCATCGGTTTTCCCAGGCTGTAAATCCAGCTTTCCTTCTTGTGGATGGAACTCAATAGTATGCACTTTCTCAAATCCACGATCCAGCTTCATATCATACCAGTTATACATAGCGCCAGAGGCGATTTCCATTTGGCGCGAATCAACAATTTGACTCTCCAAGTCCGGTATTGCAGCGTGAGCAGCTCCATAAGGCAAAACCATGGATAAAACAGAAACGCCGCATAACCAGTTGGAAAGTCGGTTGCGAAGCTTTTTCATTCACGAAGCCTCCTTTTAGGCATTTTTGGATTAAGAAATGCCCCACTCCCTAGGCCATGTATCTTGCACATAGCAGTATGTCTAAGGAGAGGGGCAGAATGTCGTTTATTCGATTGCTATCAGTGTCTTATTCCATAATTTTCCTCGCGATAGATGCAAGATCTTTAATATCGATGACTCCGTCGCCATCATAGTCAGCGACTTTGATGCGATTCCAGTTCGGATTCGTGCTGTTTTCTCCATAATGAGCTGCAGCAAAAGCCAAATCACCTATCGTGTATTTGTTATCGCCGTTCGCATCACCTGGTTGACCAGGAGGCTGTGTCACGACTTCAACCCGGATAGAAGCTGGGCTCGCCTCAATCTCGTGTCCTTGAGCGTCGCCTAGCAGCGCACTGGATACAGCGATTGTTCCGGCTGTAGTCTGGCTTACTTTTTTGGCTTGGAACGAAATTTGCACCAGATCAGCATCGCCGCTAACTGCGTGACTTGCTCCTTCGCTTGCAAGAATAAGCCTTACTTTCCCTTGACCCGCCTTCTCGGAAACGATACTCACGCCATCCTTGATCGAAGCCGCTGAAACATAATCCGCAATGGCTGCGTCATACTCAATCGTGATGTCCTGTGCATAAACACTGGATGTCACATTGCGCAGGCCAAATTGAACAGTAAACGGTTGACCCGTTAACACACTGCTTTGACCAACCAGAATGGCAGAGGTCTGGCCTTGTTGCCTAGTAACTTGAACGGTAGATGTGGTTGATAGCGTGCCATAGGTTGCGGTAATCACGCTCGTTCCTTCCTTCAGCGCCGTAATCAAGCCGCTTGGCTCAATCGTAGCGATATCCGCATGAGAACTGGTGAATTGAGAGCTGCTCGTTACATCAACGCCAGCATCGCTTCCCGCGCCGTACGAGATCACTCGGGCTTGCTTTGTGGCTCCAACCGCAAGCTCACCGATTGGCTCCAGCTCGATTCGATTCTGGCTCTCGCCCAGCGTTACATAATTGCTCGCAACGCTTTCGTTATGCACCCGGTCCACTGCTGTAACAGCATAAGTGTACAAATTGCCTTCCACAGCTTTGTTGTCCGTGTAATGCTGAACATTACTCGACTGCTTGCGGACAATGCCTGCAATTTGAGCAGGATTGTCAATGCTGCCGCCCTGACTTCCGTCAAATCTGTAGATCACATAATAAGCGGCATCGCTTCCTTCTGCATCTTTCCATGAAAGATCGATTCCCGCTGAACCTTTGCTAACGGTATCGAGCTTTGGCTGCTCCGGCGCAGTGGCGTCTATCCAAGGCATAGACGGAATCAGAGCTGGCAGTTTGTAACTGTCATTCGTCAATCTGTCTTTAATGCCTAAAGGATTCGTCTGAAGATCCTTCGCACTGAAGTGCATGCTGCCTTTGACACCTTCAAAGTTCAAATTGTATTTAAGCTGGTTCGGCAGCTCATCGGGATTTTCCCATGCCTCATTGTTTGCATTAATCTTGTAGACGGCATGACCGATATAGAGATGAACATTCGTACCCTGGGTTTCTTTCGTCCACCAGTCGATTAGTTTCTCATAAGCTGCCGCTGTGAATCCGAAATTCCAATAAATTTGCGGTGTAATGTAATCAATCCAACCTTCGTGAATCCATGTGCGAGTGTCGGCATACAGATCGTCATAATTTCGCTGTCCGGCTGTTGTATCAGAGCCTGTCGGATCGTCTGCCAAGTTCCGCCAGACGCCGAATGGCGAGATGCCGAATTTGACATAGCTTTTCTCATGCTTAATGGCGGTAGACAACTCGTGCACCAGTTTGTTTACGTTATCTCTGCGCCAATCCCCTTTATTCGGGAAGGCTGCTCCATAGGCTTGATATGTAGCATCGTCTGGGAAGTCTTTACCATCAACCACATACGGATAGAAATAATCATCCATGTGAACGGAGTCGATATCATAGTTACGGACCACTTCCATAATGCTTCCAATGACAAAATCTTTCACTGCCGGCACACCCGGATTGTAGTACAGCTTCCCGCCATAACTAACAACCCAATCCGGATGCTGTCTAGCTGGATGGTTCGCAACCAAATTCTCAATCTTATCCTTCATACTAACGCGATACGGGTTAAACCAAGCATGGAACTCCATGTTGCGCTTATGAGCTTCCTCGACCATGAAGGCTAGTGGGTCATACCCCGGATCTTTTCCTTGCTCACCCGTCAAATACTCGGACCAAGGACCGTATTCGGATGGGTAGAAAGCATCCGCAGTCGGTTTCACTTGAACGACGACGGCATTCATGCCCATCTTGGCCAAATCATCCAGTAGTGCTGTGAAAGATTGCTTCTGGGCTTCTGGCGTTACAACCCCTTTTTGCGGCCAGTCGATATTCTCAACGGATGCAATCCATGCCGCTCTCAGCTCCCGTTTTGGGGCTGTTGTCGCTTTATTGACAACAAGCGAGAAGTAATCGGATTTTCCGCCGAAGGAAGCGGTAATCATGCTGTATCCCACCTTTAATGCCGTCACATTCCCGGAATCGTCCACAGTCGCTACCGCCGGGTTACTGCTCTTAAAGATAACCCCGCTCGTAAGTTCAACAGGATCGGGTGTTAAGCTGTAGAGTGCCGTTACGCGTGGTCGCTGCGAATCACCTATCGTCATTGCGCTCAGCGCTTGAATATCAATGCTTTGCAGAACAGCCACCGGATTCGTCACAACCAGATCATAACGAACGGATTGCCCGCCGAAAGCAGCCGTGATAGTCGTTTGACCGGCTTTCAACGCAGTCACCTTCCCTGTCACGTCAACAGAAGCCACGTCCGGAACGCTGCTGCTGAATACGACATCGCTACTTGCAAGCTCAACCGGTTGAGAATCGCCTGCATAAGTGGCGAATACCTTCGTTTGCTTCGTCTGTCCCTTCTCCATCGTCGTCAATCCAGCGAGCTCGAGACGCTCAACCACAGGCGCTTCAGCGGTTACCTTCAGCTCATAGACAGCTGGCGGTGCGCTTCCAAAGATCGCGGTGATCGTAGTCGTTCCAGCTTGCTTCGCGTTCACGATCCCTTTTGCATCAACGGTCGCAATTGCAGGATCACTGCTGTAAAAGACCGTGCCGCTTTGAACCTGCACAGCCGCTATACTGCCGCCATACGTCGCATAGACGACGGATTGCTTGCTTTCGCCGATCACCATCGGCGATAAACCGGACAGTTCCAACTCGAATACGTCTGTGTTGGCATACAAAGCGGTTACCTGATCAACGTACAGTGTTCCGCCGTTTTTGTTCGTATCGCTTGTTTCTACGAGATAAATCTGATTCAAGCGGATCGGAGGCTTCAGATTGCTCGGTAGATCAATCGTTACGTATTTCCATCCCGACCAATTGAGTCCCCCGGATGAAGTGAAATCCACGGTTGGTTTCGTACCGGCAGAATCCTGCAGCATCGCGCGCAGCCAATGCTTTTGACCGTCGCCGTAAACCCATGCGCCCAGCTTCTTCGGATAGCCTTCCAGCACGCGACCTGTGCCGCCTAGTTCATCTTTAAAGTTCAGATAGGCAGCGGATGTGCCTGTTGTTCCCGTAAAATCATAGGTGAATTTGCCGGCGTACGTACCTGCATGGACCGGATCAGGCCTGTTCACCTTCATCAATTGAACCGAATTCGGAACCGTACGCACACTCGTGGCCACGATATCCGTTATATTTTCAAAATCCTCCACCACAGCTGTTGGCTTCCCAACGATGACCCCTGCATCCCCGCTGGCATCCCCAACCGCTGCGACAACTTTTCCGACCGCCGATCCATTTACAGCCGTTAATTCCCCAGCAGATGAAACCGTACCGATCGAGCCTGTTTGGCTCCAAACCAGCTGCTCTGACGGGACCGGCATTTCATTGCCGCTGCCATCAAATCCTTTAACCGTGAAGGATTGGACTGCACCTGGATTCACATTCGCCAATTTAGGCGCTACCTCAAGCCGTCTGAGAACCGGCGCATTCATATCTACCAGGCGCATGCCTTTGTAATAAGCGTCTAAAATTTTGTCATACGTCCAGCCCTTCTGCCCGAGCATTTGCGCGCCGTTTTGGCTCATCCCTACCCCATGCCCGTTGCCGCCGCCAAAGAAGGTTACGCTCGTAAGCACTCCGCCGGTATCCCGTGCCAAATCAAAACTGAAAAATGCGGAGTACAATATGCTTGGATTGAGCAGCGGTGAATTATCATAAACGCCTGCCCCGCCTTTGGCACGGTAAGCTAATACATCCCCACCGCCGGTATATATTTTGCTTGGCCGGATTGTAAATCGAATGTTGAATTCACGTAAAATTTTATAAGTGCCTGTACTGCCTTCAATTACTAATTCCATGGCGTTGCCTCCGGCTCCGCGCTTTGTAACATACATCGTGCTGATCGTTCCTACACCTTCTTGCGGGATAGGTTTGCTGACAAAGCTGCCGTCTGCTTCTTTGGTCAAAACAAACATTGGCTCTGCCGCATAACGATCTAAAATATTCTTGTTCACTGTATTTTGAAGTTCGGTTTTCGTCAGGCTCACTTTCCATCGGAAATAAGGAGAGTCCGAATCGTAACCGGTATAGCTCAAGTTTTTGTAAAAGTCATTCAGTGCTTGCTCATTGGAAGTATCAATACTCAACATACTGCCGTTATTAGCAGGGTCATACGTATAGCTGCGACCCGTCAAATACGGAAGCGGCGTGCCCGGAAACTGGTTGGTATCGACATCCTGCCACACCTCATGCTTCGACGCTCCGTAGCCTCCGGATGCCGAGTAAAATCTCGCATCCACCAGTGCGTCGCCGCTTTTCATGATTTTCCCGGCGGTAGCCTGTACAGCTTGCGTCGTCAGCGCGTTTTCCGCTTGGTTGTTGTACACTTGGCTGAGTGTGCTGTCATCGATGTGGAAGCCGAGATCAGCAAACCGGCTCGTCATATAATCGGTCAGCGCATACGTGCGCGCAGCGATCGATTGCGCCTTCAATGCTTCCAATCCAAAAGAAGACGGCATTTCACTCGGAACAACTTGGTACAAATACTGTTCAATGTCGACTTCATTGATCAGCCTAAGCTTGCTTTTATCAGGATTTAAGAAAAGTTCAAAAGTCCCTCGATACTGCGGCTTGCCCTGGCCACGACTAATGGACATGACCTGCAGCAGAGAATCAACGCTCACAGGCTCGATAAACAGCCGGTTTGCCGTTGAGAACAGCGCTGCACCATTCTGCATAACGGCGGTCTCACCGTTCGAGACGGTAAATGAAACGAGCGTTCCTGCCGTAATCGGATAGAGCTTGTTATCCGCTTTATCCTTGATCACAAAGCCCTGCGCCGATTTGATATCGATTTGAGGATGATCGATCTGCGTCATATCGGCAATATTGGAAATATCTTTTCGAATGCCGACGCGCATGCGATTCATTGGCGTTTCTCCGAGAATCACCATTCTCGCCGCTTTCCCGTCCCCGTCTAAATAAACGTCTACGTTCTCTGCGCCTACCATCACATCGTTCAATGTTTTGGTGACGATTCTTTCGCCGAATTGCTGTTCAACGATCAAGTTATCGCTTAATGCGACAACTCCTTTGGAGGCAAGCTCAATCGTTTTGGCAGCGGCATTTTTGGCCATCACCTTCTCATGCAGCGGAGAAGGCGCAGCCGTGCTCTTCATCGTGGCATCTTGTGCCTGAACAGAAGGTAAACCGCTTCCAAATCCGGATACAATCGTGCAGACCAGCAGCATAAGCGCAACGGATGCATGCCACTTCTTTCTCAGTGAATATGTGGAGCTTTTCATCAAGAGACACATCCCTTCTATGTATTTCCCTGGCACGACTTTCATCGTATTAAATCAATTTCGTCCAACCTACAACCGCATTTGCATCACCGTCCCTGAAGAGTTTCCAACTCCCGATACTTTATGTATCGAACTGCAAGAACAATCCATAAAAGCTCAGTTAACCTTCTTTACATAAAAATAATCTTTCGAAATTTTACTCATTAATGAAATTTAATTTCAGTATATACACGTTAAGTTTATCCTTTAGTTTCCAATATGTACATAGCGAAGGATGACTGGTTATGTCGTCTTTTGTCAGTTAAAAACTGACGTTTAACAGCGAAAATAGTCGATCCGTACCGTATCAGTCACATTTCAGACGCACAAAAAAAAGAGGTTCGAAAGGGCCGTTTCAGCCTACTTCGATCCCTCATCCTCACCTATTTACTTTCTCTCCATATCAACACCGATTCTGCCGTCCTGTACATGAACCTTATACGTCTTTAACCAAATCTTCTCGCTAAACAACGACTTGCCGGATCGAATATCGAACTCCCAACCATGCCACGGACAACGAAGGATTTCACCGCTTTTACCGTATTCGTATTCATACACGTTTGAGGGAAGCGTTGTCCCGGAAACGAGTCCGGCGCACATCGGCGCTCCCTGATGCGGACAATAATTGTTGATGGCATAATAGGTGTCGTTGATCCGGTAAACGCCGATGCTTTTCCCTTCGATGGTGACGACAGCGTGACCGCCGTCGGAAACGGCGCCGGCATCCAGCACATAATGAACCGTCATAAGCTCCTCCGTGAATTAAAGGTTATATAGGCTTTTGGCGTTTTCGTAAAAGATTTTACGTTTCGCTTCCGGCTTTAATCTCCGCAGAATCATATCCGGCGAGTCGAAGTCCCAATGCGGGTAATCGCTTGAATACAAAATCATATTCTCGGCATCGATCATATTGAATAAATCAATTAAATGCTGCGGATTGTCCGGCTCCTCAATCGGTTGCGTAGTCAAATAACAGTGCTCGCGAATGTATTGGCTAGGCATTTTTTTGAGCCAAGGAACTGTCGAGCGCAGTGCTTTGTAGTTCTTATCCAGCCGCCACATCAGATGCGGCAGCCAAGCAATGCCGCCCTCGGTAAGCACCACTTTCAGCCGCGGGAATTTCTCGAATACCCCTTCGCACACCATGGAGACGAGATGAGCCATGAACATTTGGGATAAACAAGTATGCCATTCGATATAACGGGAAGGATACCCCGCTGCCGTAGGCGCAGTCGAGCTGCCCCCTCCCTCCGCTCCCGGGTGGATGGCAATCGGCAGGCCATTGCGCTCTGCCGCCTCATAAATCGGATGATACTGCCTTTGGCCGAGAGGCGCACGTGCCGCACTTGAAATCATCACCTCAACGATGTCGGGATGGCCTGCGATACGATCAATCTCTCTTGCGGCGAGATAAGGGTCCTGCGTGGCGACTGCCATTGCTCCCTTGAACGCTTTATGTTTTCCAAGCCACTCAGCGATCAAAAAGTCGTTGTAAGCTGAACAGATCACGGCCGCATAATCCGGATCATGCGTCGTTGAAATGTTATAAACCACTCCGGTTAGTACGCAGTATTCGACATTATAATCCTCAAGGAGCTGTTTGATCATCAGATCAGGATTTGAACCGGCTTTTCCACCGCCTGGCGGTATCGCATCTTTCTTCATGACGCCAACCGGCGAATAGTAACCGGAACCGGAATACCCGATGCCTGTCGCGGCTACGCGCGACCGCCAAGGCTCGGCCAAATACGGCAGCAGGTCCGAATCATTCTGCTCATTATGAACATCCACATCAATGACCTTCATCTTTTCGGTCATTCGAATCCCTCCATTTCGGAGGCCCGTTATCATTTCCGGGCCCCCTTACAGTGCCAAATCTATTATTTTTTACCGTAAGTGCGTGTATAAGCGGCATTGTACATATCCAGCAGCTCATCAGCGCCAAGCTTTTTGCACTGATCGATAAATTCTTGCCAGGTCTTATCGTTAATCGGCGTTTTACCAGAAACGAATTCTGTCAGCTTTTGCTCCAAGTACTTGTTCAGATTGTTCAGTTTCGACTTTTCAAGCTCCAGCTCTTCACTAGTCTTCACGATCTGCTTCGGTGCCGGGATGATGAATGGTTCGTAGCTCTTGTTAATCGCTTTGCTCTTATCGCTTAAGCCGCTTTCCCACACCGCACGGGATTTGGCATTGTCCAGCGTAACCATGTCATACCAGACGCCCCAATCTTTCCGCAGTGTTGTAAATGGCGACGCGCCGAAATCTTTGTTGTAAACAGGCTTGCCGTTTTCTTTCGTATACGTTTTGCCCTCGATCCCCAGGGATAAGTAGTTCGAGCCTTCTTCGCTTAACAGATAGTCAAGGAATTGAACCGCTCTATCTTTATCTTTCACCTTGGCCGAAATCGCACGCCCGGTTGTACCGACAACAGAACGGGAGAATTGATAGTTCTTAATACCGTCGGCAGCAAACTGCGGAATCGCGTCAAGCGTGTAATCGGCAATTCCTGCTTTGCGCCCTTTATCCATCAGCGTCTCTAGATCCGCCTTCCAGAAAAACGTAACCAGCGATTTGCCTTTCAGAAGGCGCTCTTCCCACTGTGCTTGGGTAATCATCGAGAATTCAGGATCAAGCAGTTTCTCGTTAAACAGCTTGTTAAGGAACACGAGCGAATCCTTATAACCTTTGTGATATGGGGCAAAAGCATATTTATCAGTAGCCGGATCAATGTTGTAGAAACCGTGAATGCCTGTAAAAGCTCTTCCAAATGTAGTGAATAGCCCCGTATCGCCTACAATCGCGTTATTGATCAACGGATAAGTATCAGGCTGTTTTTCTTTGAGAGTCTTCAAGAACTGATAAAATTCTTCCACTGTCGTCGGCGCTTTCAAGCCGTATTTATCCATGATGTCTTTACGGGTATACCAGATAAAGTTGAAGCCCTTGCCTTCGGCATCCCCCTCGATGACGGGTACAGTGTAAATACCGCCGTCTGCTCCTGTTGCTACGGCTTTGGCTTCCGGATATTTATCGAAAAACGCCTTCATATTCGGAGCTTTATCCAAGTAATCCTTCAGATTCAAAAACACCTTATCAGGCCCGTGCTGTCTTCCCTCCAACGTATCGACCTGAATGAAATCCGTTACCGCATTGGTCGCAATCATGATCTGCTTTTTCTCTTTCAAGCCTTCCTGACTGACCACTTGAAACTCTACTTTTACGCCGGTCTTTGCCTCAATTTCCTTGAAAATTTCCCAGTCTTGTCGCACTTTCCCCTCCGGACGGTCATAGGCCAGCCAGGAAAAGGTGATCGGCTTCTTAGCCTCTTCCCCTTTTTTCGTATCGCCTGATGCCGGTGTATCCTTCGTTTCGCTGGTACAGCCTGCAACCAAACTGGAGAGCATAATGGCTGACAATGCCGCTGCTACTGTTCTTTTTTTCATGAAAAGACCTCCCTAATAGGATTAAAATGTCGCTTCTGAGCGCTGTGGATCACATACGCCTCTTACCCTTTAATGCCGCCGATCATGGTTCCCTGAACGAAATATTTCTGGATGAATGGATAGACACACAGAATTGGGAGTGTAGCCATCATGATAATGGCGTACTTCATCGTTTGGAGCAGGCTCATATCGCCTTCTCCCTGAATCGTGGTGCCGGCCACCAGAATGTTCCGGAGCATAATTTGCAGCGGATACATCGAACGGTCATTCAAGTAAATGAGCGCGTCGAAGAATGCATTCCATTGATTCACGGCCGTGAATAGACCGATGGTCGCCATAACGGGCATCGAGAGCGGCATGACAACCCGCAATAGCACTTGCAGAGAGGAACAGCCGTCAATCGTCGCTGCATCCTCCAGCTCTTCCGGCAATGCTTCAAAGAACGTCCGCATGATGAACAAATACCAAGTACTGATCATGGAAGGCAAAACGATAGCCCAAATCGAATTGAGCATGCCGAGCTTTTGTACGACGAGAAACGTTGGGATCATCCCTCCGCTGAAAAGCAGCGTAAACGCAGCCATCATCAAAATCCATCTGCGGCCGGGCAGCCATTTCTTCGCTAATGGGTAAGCCATTGCTGCTGTCGTAATCAACGTCAGTATGACATGCACAATCGTATAACGGATCGTATTCCAGTAACTGATCCATAGATCGGAATTGGCCGCCAACTGTTTGTAGGCAATGAGCGTCACCTTTTTGGGAAATAAAAGAACATCACCGCTAGACACCAGCGCATTATCGCTGATTGAAGCACTGAATACATAAACGAGCGGATAGATCATCACAATCATAAGAAGGATCATGACGCCATAGTTAAAAACATCAAAAACTCTGGAGGCTGCCGACTGTTTGATTTTCACTAGGATTCCTCCTTACCACAGGCTTGTCTCTGAGTGTTTTCTGGCTATGCGGTTTGCACCAATGACAAGAATCAAGCCGATCACCGACTGAAATAGTCCGACAGCCGTTGCGAAGCTGAAATCTGCATCCAGGATACCGCGCCGATAAACGAAGGTGTTAATGACATCCGATGTTTCGTAGTTCATGGAGTTGTACAGGAGCAGAATTTTCTGAAAGCCCGTCTCCATGAAATGGCCTAACGTAAGGACGAACAAAATGATCATCACAGGTACCATACCGATGAATGTAATGTGGCGCATTTGGTGATAACGGTTCGCCCCATCCATTTTGGCAGCTTCATACAGTGTCGGATCAATCCCTGCAATGGCAGCCAGATAAAGGATCGTTCCCCAGCCGATTTTTTGCCATATTTCCGAGGAAACATAGATTGCTCTGAACCATTCGGGCAGCCCCAGAAATAGAATCGGCTCCATCCCAAACACTTTTACCAACAGGAAATTAATGATACCGGTTTGCGGTGACAGGAAGGTGACAAGAATTCCGGCAATGACGACGGTTGATAAAAAGTGCGGCATGTAGCTGATGCTTTGCGCGATGCGTTTAAACATTTTATTCTTAAGTTCGTGAAACAAAATGGCCAGAATGATCGGTGCCGGAAAATGGAACAGTAAATCATACACATTTAACATGACCGTATTGCGAATCAGCTTCCAAGAATCCGGATTGACATAAAAAAATTCAATAAAGTGTTTCAATCCTACAAATTTACTGCCCAAAACTCCTCTGCCAATCGAATAATCCTGAAAGGCGATGATGACCCCGTACATAGGTACATATTTGAAAATGATGTAGTACAAAATCCCAGGCAGCATTAACAAATATAGCGCTCTATGTTTCTTTAACACATACCACATCCCATTTCGCTGCAGCATACTGCCCACCCCCTCCTCCTTTCGGAAGTTGATGGCCTTACTATACAGAGATCGGGCTTCTACCGTAAAGCACGCATAATTACCTTATGTCTCTTTTTTTACAAGCTTGATTTCATGCGGTTTTTCAGCTGTTTGAACGTTCCAGAAGAAAAAATAGAGACTTCGGAAAAAATGAAGTCTCTACATATTTATTGATGCATCGTTCGATATTTGGCCGGTGTAATGCCTTCATATTTGCGAAAAGTTCGAATGAATGAATTCCGGCCCCAATAGCCAACCTTTTCCGCAATATCATCGATTTTCATATCCGTCTCCAGCAAAAATTGCTTCGCTTTCATGAGCCTGTACTTTGCAATGTACTCCACATACTTTTCGCCTACCGCTTCTTTAAAGGTTCGACTGAAATGCCCGTTCGACATGTTTAACAATCCGGCAAAATATTCGATCGAAAGCTCTTCGTTATAATGATCATGTATGTACTCCAAGACCTCGGAAAACTGTTTCGAACGTTGATCAGGCTCCTCAGTCCGAAACAGCACACGGTGAATCTCAATGAAGCATTGCTCTAATTCGTCCCACGTCATGCTGCTATGCAGCCGTTCGTACAGACTTGAAAAAAACGGCACATTAAAATCGTTGTGTTCGGTTTCTACAGCACGAATCCACGTATTAAGCACGTCAGTGCTTAAATATTTAACCTGCATAGCGGTCGCATTTCTCTGTTTTCCTTCTTTGAGCTTTTCGCACACGGACTCCAGCAGTTTCTCGTATTCCCTCGTCTTGTATTGATTGAAGATGCGGTTCACTTCCTGCACTGATAAAAAGCTCTCCCACTGTGTCCGGTCTCCTACAAGCGGGCCACGGCAAATTTCCACATCGGCATCAAGTCCGCGATTTTGCAGAACGGATAACGCTTGTTCATAGGATTCATGCAGTTCCTCCGCTGCGTTCACGGTTTTCCCGATTCCAATCGTCGCCTTGAAATATTGGCTGTATGACTCCAATACCAATCTGACGATGTCTGCAGCCTCATCCGCCCCCAGATGCAGGAACGTATCATGAGTTACAACGCAAGCCAGAACGTCTGGTTTCGTTTGACAGAGCCAAACCATAGACGGAGTAGATTTACGGATCAATTCTTTGATCTCCACGAACATGAAAGACTTCGTTGTTTCCGATAGCTGTTCGTAAACCTGCGAATCGTAATGAAAAGCAATGCATAATACTGTGCGCATCGCGTGTTTGTCATAGGTAAATTCAATTTCCTTCGCATAATAGGCGATAGACAGCTCGTCCTGGTATTCCCCTTGCAAAATTTTGGTGACAAACAGCTCCTGCATGAAAGGGAACATCCCGCTCATTCTTTGCGAAAGCTCTTTATTTTCTTCGGTAATTTCTTGTATCGGACGATACCAACGACGGCTTAAATAGTAAGACACAACGCTGCCCACGACGAGAAAAAAGACCAGAAACGCCCAACTGATCAACCGCGTCATATAGGCGGGCTTCATTAAGGTGCGAAGATCTGCGATTGTCACGTAATACCATGTATCGTTGAACCGGGACTTCACAAGCGACATAGCAATTGCATCTGTGACAAGGAATTGAGAAGACATGGCATTCGAGCGTGTATGCGCAAGCACGGCATTAATTTCCTTATCCGTCAAGCCGTTCTGATTCAGAATTTCCCCCTGGCTAGTGGCAATAGCAGTACCCGTGACCCATTCCTCGGGAATGGAAATTTGTTCTTTGAGTTTGTCCTGATCAAAATGGACGACCAAGTATACCTCCGGATTTTCCGTATTGAACGGATAACTCATAACAGCGGACATACCGAGTGTGCCCAAATCGGTAATTTCCATCATCTTTTTGCCCGTAAATCGAGACAAGTAGTCGTTTTTCTGCTGCTCACCGAGCGGATAAGTCATTTTGAAATAATACGTTTTATCCGTGTAAATATCGACATCCGCGACCAAATCGTGATTGGCAAAATATAAAAATACTTTCGAAACCAATTTATCCGATTGAAGCTTCATCAATTGCTCTCTAAGCGCGTAAAACTGTTCCGAACGCTGTTGATTTTCCCGCGAATCATCGATGACCCGAAGAACACTGGTTAAATTGGAGGAGCTGAGCATGTTAATCATGTTCGTTTTGAGTGAATCAAGTGCCGTGTCAGTTTGCTTCGAAAAATGGCTAATGACCACGTCGTTGAGCTTTTCGGCATCCTTTTCGATCGTACGGACTGCGAGCACATGGGCCAGAAAGCTGGCGACAATAACAGGAATCAAAATAACAATAAAGTAATTCGTGAAAAGCCTCCAAAAAAGGGCTAATCGGAACTTATGCACCTTAGAAATGGCCATCGCGATTGCCCCCGTTCCTCACCAAGTTGTCATCCTTGCTTCCAATGAATGACTATTGTTTTATACTATTGAAAAAGAATATAGGGGTCAATAGATTTTGAAATTTTATTTTATTCTGTAAATTATTCAATAAATTTTTATTTCATTTTCCGACAAAAAAAGACATTTCTCCTCTCCACTCTTGTCCATTGCCGATTTCGACTCCCTTGCATCTGATAATCGATACACGCTTGACTTTAGAAGAAAGGGGCTAGTTCATCTTGAAATATGTCATTATTAATGCTGATGATTTTGGGCTATCACCCAGTGTGAATAGAGGAATTGTAGAAGCGTTTCAGGCAGGCGGAATTACGAGTACGACCCTTATGGTGAATATGCCTGGATTTGAAGAAGCGGTAAACTTGTCTCGTGTGCATCCAGAACTCGGGGTTGGGCTTCATTTTAACTTAACCTACGGAAGTCCTGTGTCGAGTCCACGTGATGTCCCTTCTCTCGTGAAACAAGACGGAAGCTTTTATGATATAAAAACGGCTTGCACGCGAGAAGAAAGGGATATCGAAATCGAGCTGAATGCCCAGTGGCATCGCTTCCTTGCTACGGGACTCAGGCCCACACATTTGGATTCGCATCATCATATACATCAAATTTTCCCCGCCGTATTCCGAGCAATGAATCATTTGGCGGTAAAAGAGAACATTCCCATGCGGCGCTCGCAAACGTCTCAGGAAGCGATCAGCCCGTCCCATTTGAAGACGGATCACATTATTTTGGACACCTACGATAAGCAAGATGGGCTGCATCAACTTCTGCATTATCTGCACCAACTGCCGGAAGGAACGACGGAAGTGATGTGCCATCCGGGTTATATTGACGACACGCTGCGCAGCATCTCAGAATGGACGGAACCCAGGGAAGCAGAGATGGCTGTTTATCGAGATCCTATGGTAAAAACGACGTATCAAGCATTGGGCATACAGCCTATCCACTTCGGGATGCTAAGTTCATTAAATTCAATAAGTCCGCTATCCTCAACAGCCAAACCGCCCACCTTCACCGTTAGAAGACGAATTAAACAAACACGGGTATCAAAGCGCAAACGGAGCGGAATCGCCAGTTTATCCAAAAAGAAGAAAACGTCTCCGCAGAAATCCAAAAACAAATTCGTTACATCCCGCATAAAAGTGAAAAGAGCAAAAAAACGAAACGCGTCAACAAGAAAAAAGCGCTAACGGATGCCAAACAACATAAGAGGCTGCCCTCAAGGTTGAACTACCTTGGAGACAGCCCCTTCTTATTGGGTGCACTCAGTAAGTCGGATGCCCGTAGTAATATTGTCCTTGATGGTGATAGTGCTGCGCATTCGCCTGCTGCTGTTGATGCGACTTCTGCAAACATTCGTCCGTTGGTCCAATGATGATCGTCTCGTTATGGAGAGGTTCTAGTGGATGCATTTTGATGATAGTGCGGTTCAACGACACGTCCTCTGCTCAAATAAATGTTAATATTTCAACATAGCAATGGCCTTTTTATATGTATCGATTCTTGCATAGTCAGCGTCTGTAGGTTGCGGAATTCGGCTTATATCACAATTATCCTCTAGATCCAAAAGCTTCACCTTCGATGCAAGCGGATTTAGTTTAATTCGCTTGATAAAGCCTTCATACGTTTCATCCGCTCTCCTTGTCAGACAATCCAGAGCTTCAATGACTTTCAAGCTAAACCCTTCATTCTTTAGTTCAAACAACGTCATAGTTGAATCCTCTACAACATCGTGTAAAACGGCTACAATGGATTCTTCCGTCGTTTTGGCTTTACTGGCTAGTCGAATCGGATGCAGGATGTAAGGGCTGCCTCCCTTATCTGTTTGACCATCATGTGCTTTGGCTGCAAGTAGAATAGCTTTTGTTAATGTACTCATTTCTGCACCTTCATTCCGTAATATGTAACTTTCTAATCATAGCATTGTTGCTATTTTACGGCTATATATAAGCGCTTACTTAAAAGTAAGTAGGTAACCCTCCGTCTACTAAATAAAGGAAAAGTGCGTACTTTTGCATCGTCAGCGAATCTAGTATGATGGGATTGGTGTAAAAGAACAAGCTATGCCCTACATTAACGTTTTTGGAGGAGATTACGATGAAATACAGTTATTTGGGACGATCAGGCTTAAAAGTCAGTCAATTGTGCTTGGGAACGATGAATTTTGGCGTAGACACGAATGAACAAGAAGCATTCCGCATCATGGATGCTGCTTTGGATGCCGGGATCAACTTCTTTGATACAGCTAATATTTACGGTTGGGGCGAAAATGCGGGACGTACCGAAGAAATCATCGGTCGATGGTTTGCCCAAGGCGGCGGCCGCCGTGAGAAAACCGTTATCGCTACGAAATTCTATGGCGATATGCATGATAAGAACGACGGTCCTAATCGTGAAGGCGGGTTATCCGCTTACAAGCTTCGCCGTCACCTGGACGCTTCCTTACGCCGTCTCCAGACGGATCATATCGAGCTTTACCAGATGCATCACGTAGATCGGAACGTATCGTGGGACGAACTCTGGGAAGCTTTTCAAGTTCCCGTATACCAAGGGAAAATTGGCTATGTCGGCTCCAGCAACTTTGCAGGGCGTGATCTGGTGAAAGCACAGTATGAAGCCAAATCCCGTCATCTGTTGGGTCTTGTGTCCGAGCAGCATAAATACAGCTTGCTGTGCAGATTGCCAGAGCTTGAAGTGCTGCCGGCAGCTGAAGAACTTGGCATTGGCGTTATCGCTTGGAGCCCGCTCGACGGCGGTCTGCTGGGGGGCAATGCGCTCAATCCTGTTGCAGGCTCCAAACGTGCGAGCAACCCAGAACGCGTAGAAAAGCATCGCACGAAGCTAGAAGCTTTCTCTGCGTTATGCAAAGAGCTTGGCGAGAGCGAAGCGAATGTGGCTTTGGCATGGACCCTCATCCATCCTGCCATGACGGCACCGATCATTGGACCGCGGACGCTGGAACAATTCGAAAATACGTTAAGAGTGGTTGACATCAAGTTGGATGAATCCACGTTGAAGAAGTTAGATGAAATCTTTCCAGGTCCTGGTGGAGATGCACCACGGGCTTACGCCTGGTAAAAATAAGGGCTGCCCCTAAGTAGTTTATCTACTTGCGGGTGGCCCTTTTTTTTGTCGCTTTTCTTTAATCAATCAAATATGTCATCAGCATCTGTTGTACGTCCTTGTTATGCTTGACCAACCATGCATCCCTTGTCAACAATTGATTAAGAATGTAATTGAAGTTCTGTTGAATGTCATCTCCACCATGATGCTGACCGATATAAAAATGAAGAACAGCAAGATGATAGATTTGTGTCAGAGTTTGCAGTTGTTCTAATTCTTGCAAATTGTGTTTCCTATAGCCGGAATAACTCTTAACGAATGCTTCCATCATCTCCATTGAACCATTCGTCATCTGCAGCAGATGATTCAAACAAATAGCAAATTCCATAAAGCTGATATCCAGCGATACAAAGTCAAAATCAAGAACACCGCAAATTCGTTTGTTCTGCGATAATAAATTGAATATTAGTAAATCGTGATGAACAAGCTGTTCAGGCAGCTTTTTTAATAGGTGGACGTTTTTTTCTACCAACTGGACCGTTTCCTTATAAAAACACAGACTAGTTTCTGGTATATGAAACGGCGGGCTTTCAATAAAAGCTGCTACAGCACCACGACTGGCTAATGGATGAAGCTTATACATATCCAAAAATGAAATGCCGAGATAATCCATTTGACCTATATCGAATTGACTAAGTGCATACGTGATTTCGCCAACGACACGTCCAATTTCAGCCGCATCCTGTAAGCTGATTAATTCGTGATTATCCCCTTCTAGAAAGGATATTATAGCCCCTAACGTCCCGTCTGATAATTGAACAAAATCATTTCCCGTTAAAGTTTGCTGAAATACCGGCACTTGAAAGGAAAGATAGCTTTGTGTTAAAAATGACGTGATTCTGGCTTCCAATGCAATGCCCCTTATGTGTTTCATATAACGGTTATACATACGGAGCACATATCTTTTCTCGTTCATTTTTACTATTTTGGTTACATTGGTCAGTCCAAATGGAACGGAAGCTATTTCATAGACAGCATCCTCGAAATAATTACGAACTAACTCATCTAGTTGATCTTGCATGACTTCCCCCTTGAATTGACTCGAACGAGCAGCTTATATAGGTCTCTGTGTAATAGGGTAAAACATTCCCATTTCCCTATCAACTATAATTCTTTTTGGATCCCCTATTTGTAAACGCCAACAAAACTTAATTTATTTTTACCTCATCATACTTCACTCGATCCTATTCCATATCACTGTTCGATGGATGTTACATTCGGCAGCTCCTGAATACAAGACTTACATACCAATTTTCTTTTAAAGAAATACGTTTCACTCTCACTCCCGCAAAACAAGCAGTTCATCTCGCTTTTTGCTATGGTAACTCTTCCCTCCTCAAAATAAATGTTCACTTCATCATTCCATCCAATATTTAGCAGGCGCCTCATTTCAATCGGTAAAACAATACGACCAAGTTGGTCAACCTTGCGAACAATCCCTGTTGGCTTCAAGTAAATCCCCCTCTCTGTCTGCTTTATAAGTAAATGGTCGTAGTTCTATTAAAGTATTTACGTCACATTTCAGTTATGTCAGGTATGATTTACCAGTTTCATAAAGCTCAAAAAAAAGAAAACCCGCCACACACCTCTAATGGCGTTTGACAGGTTTTCGCAGCGAGACGCGTCCATCCCAGAACAATGAAGCGGTTCCACTTCCCATTGTATGTTTTCCAGCTTCATCTCTCGACGGATGCAGCCACTGCATTGTGAAAGCAATCGCGCAGACGGACAACGGACTTCTCCCGACCAAAGTGCACCCGGTTAGTCAGCAGTACCGCGAAAACGCTGCTCTCGGGGTCCATCCATATGCTTGTTCCCGTGAAACCCGTGTGGCCATAGCTTAAGGGTGAAAATAAATCGCCGGAAGCATCCCAAACATCCCCCTTCAGTACCCAACCAAGGCCACGGTTTGCATTCGCCTTGCCTTCCGTATAACTGCGCGTCGCAGCAGCAATTGACGCACCTGACAGCACCTGGAAGCCGTCGGCGCGCTTCCCGTTGTTCAGCCACATCGCCGCATATTTTGCCACATCTTCCGCCGTCGAGAACACTCCCGCATGACCGCTGACACCTCCCATCGCCCATGCGTTCTCATCGTGAACCTCGCCCCAGCGATAGGCGCCGCTCATGAACTCGGTTGCTGCGATTCGCGGCTTTAATGCCGCCGCTGGGCGATAACCTGTATCGCGCATCCCAAGCGGCTCAAACACAAAGCGGCGTGCTGCCTCATCGAGAGGCATGCCAAACAGCAATGCAGCGATTTCCCCAAGAATGATGTAATTAAAATCACTGTACATATAACCATCGCCGCAAGGATCGGACAAACTCTCCCCTAACACAGCTGCCTTGATCTGATCGGGTGTCCATCCATGCGAGTGCAAATCCTTATAAGCTTTAAATCCGGAGGTGTGCGTCAACACATGCCTCACCGTCACCTCCCCCTTTCCATTCGCCGAGAATTCGGGGAAATAACGGGAAATAGGATCCCTGAGCCGTAACTCGCCGCGATCGATCAGCTGTAAAATCAGCGGCAATGTCGCTATCACTTTCGTCAGGGAAGCACAATCATAGATCGTATCCTCCGAAACTTTCAATTTTGTTTCCTCAGAAATAATGGAATGGCCGAAGGCATAAGTTCCAACGATGGAATTATTTCGGCCAACGAGTGCCACGCCGCCGGGAATTTCACCAACTTCTATTTCACGCGCCACCAGCTGAAAGGCTTGTTGTAATTTAAGTCCATTCATCCCCTGCTGCTCAGGTGAAGATTTGGTCAAATGTATGTCGAGTGTCATGTGTATGAGAACCTCCTTATAATCAGTTATTTTCTCTATTCGAAATTAATCTTCTAATCCCTCTATATGAATGCTTCTAGGCAAAAGAAAACCTGTGCCCTGCTCAACTTTAGCGTTGAACCAGGCACAGGGTGAGAAGCAGAACATCCATTTCAATTATTTTCCCTTGCCATTCTAGTCAAAGGAACGACGGGAAGGCCAAGATCCTTGCATCTTACGGATGAACATAATCTGACCTGTATGATAAGCATCATGCAGGATCAGGCTGTTCACCCAACGCCCAACGGATTGCGTCCGATTAGGATATACATGCTCGAAGTCGTTATCCTCCCATTTGGCCATCCGATCCCGGATTCCTCGATGAACAGTTTGCAACCGAGCTAAAGTTTCTTCCCAATCCTTACTCGAAGCAGATTCGACTACGAACGTATCGTCATTGCTTAAATCCGGATATTCGGACTCTATGGCAGTCATTCTGTTCAACAAACGCTCTTTATAAAAAATTAAATGATGGACATTTTCCCAAATCGCATTCACATGCTCGCCGTCTGGCCGCCAGTTGGCTTGCTCCGCAGTCAGTCCTTTGAGTGCATCCGTCAGCGGCGGATACCAGTCTTCTTTCTCATAGCAGCTATCCCAACCATGAAGCAAAAGCTCGATTTTATTCATCGCAAAGCCTCCTAATATCGTAATGTAACTACCTAAATATAATTAACAAGTTACATCAGTACTTTAGCATGGAATGATTTGACAGTCAAGTAACTAGCAAACTTATTTTTAAGGTGTTACACTATAAGATAAAAAAGAACGAGGGGCACGTTATGCTTTGGGATGATTTTATAAATAGCTTGCATCATGATTGGAAAGGTGACGGAGCGATTGACGATCGCCTCGATAAACCTGAATGGCTGGAGCAATGGTTGAAGGATCAGCATCTATCCGCAGATCAGCCTCCTAATTCAAAGGAATTACAAGATTTAAAGGATTTAAGAACACTTTTGCATCGGATCGTAACACAATACGTTGAGAATTCCTTGCCGAGAGAAGAAGATGTTGAAGCCCTCAATTCCATCATGGCTCTAGGTCCGGTTATCCGCCGTCTTGCCATTAGCCAGAACCAGTATCAACTGCAATGGCAAGGTGTAAATCGGCAATGGACACATATTCGCGCTGAAATTGCAGCCTCTATGGCACAGCAGATCGCTGAGGGCGAACCCTCCCGTATACGTATTTGTGATAATCCGAATTGCTTATGGGTGTATGTTGATGCTACGCGCAATCGCTCCAAGAAATACTGTGATGACAAAATGTGCGGCAATTTGATGAAAGTAAGACGGTTCCGAGAACGGCAAAAAGCCGCTGTCAACATGCCCAAACATGAGCATGATTGACAACGGCTTAGTTTCACCTTTCTCTTCTACTTCATCATTCTAAAATTAATTTTGCGATTGCCGCGAGATCGAGAACATCAATCTTGTTGTCATGGTTGATATCAGCAAGTTGATATTGAGTCCAATCCGAATCGGAGGAGTTCTTCCCATAGGCGGCCGCTACTCTAGCCAAGTCTCCTATGCTGATACGACCATCTCCGTTCATGTCTCCCGGATTGTTGGTTATAACCAGTGCATCGAATGCCAGTACGGCTGCATGCAATGCCATTAAGGCTTGATCGACCTGTTGCTGGCTTGCTGACGGGTCGGCGGCCACAGATAATGCCGTGTTGATCGCATTCTGCAGATTCGCTTTTGCACCGACTGGATATTGACCGACATTCGTTCCTTCTACCGCAGCATCGTGTTTAGACTGAGCGGAATGAATCGCGGCAGCTAATGCCGTTTTATCCGCCTGTGCAGTAACCAGCACGTCACGGGAAGCCCCGGTTAATTGCAACTCGCCACCCAAATTATTCGCGATTACCACATTAGACACAGACACTGCCGTATCCGTATCTTGGGTCAATGACTTGGCAATGAACGAGAATTTCAAAGAGTCTTCATTGGGATGAATCGCATAAATTGCCCCTTGGCTGGCGGCCAGGATTCGTACACGACCTGGCGCTACTTCTTTTTGCGATACGACCCCAAATCCAGGCTTCGTGGAAGTAATCGCGTTCAAATCGAATTTTGCCGGGTCATAATTCAGTGTCAAATCCTGAGCATAAATGCTCTGATAATTGCTATCCGTCACATTTCTGAGCCCGAAAGTAAGATCGAGCGATTGTCCTGCAACCACTGTATTGGCTCCACTCAATGCCGCAGTGGAACCTGTGCTTGATTCAGGTTGTCTGGTTATCGCAATGCGATATACATTCGTGGTGCCGCTTGGAGTGGAAACCGTAACGGTAACCGGATTTTCACCGATCACCAAATCCTTGCCGCCCTCTACCGATACGGCTGCTGCAGGATTAACGGCCGTATAGGTCACGTTCGCAACCGTAACGTCATTCGGGACGTTCACCGAGTAGTTCATTTTATCCGGAGCAAAATCGCTAACGGTAGTTCCGTTTACTTTTAGATCCGACAGCGCCGCGCTCTCGCTTGATACGCCTTCACCGGTAAAGTCAATTTCGCTCATGCTCGTAAAGGTTTTCGATGTATCTGTATTATAAGTTCCAGTAACTACGAATTTCACATAACGCCCCTGCAAAGGCTTGTCTAAAGAGACATAATCCTTATACAACGTACCTGCCCAAGTCTTGCCGAAAGTGCCCGAAGCCTTGTTTGCGGAATCTCCCAAGTAGGAAGGATCGCTTAAGTCGGCCAAGTTATCCGAAGCGTATAATTCGAATGTCTTAGGGAACTCCATCGCGGTTTGACTGAGACGGCTCTTTCTTTGAATGCCATTCAGCTTATAAGTGTTTGCCATGTCGATAATGACCGAATGCGGGAAAGGAGCAGCAGGAGCCTCCCATTTGGAATGCCAAATTGTTGTATCCTGGTTGTCAAGGATGTTGCTTGCAAACGCGCTCTCATTGTCGGCATAAGAGCTGAAGGAGTTGATCGTAAAAGCCGTTTTCGGAATGAACGTGTATACAACGTTGTCCTTGGCCGTTTGCAATGCCCACATCAAATCAATATAGGCTTGATCGATTAAAATAGCATCGTTGTTTGCCGTCAAGAGCTTTGCGTCAGCAAGCTTAGCATCTAATTCATTTTTCGTTTGCACGGGAACGGACATGCCCGCAGTAGCTGCGACTTTTGCCACAAATTGTTCTGCCTCTTGGATTCGTGTCTTCAACTGTTCGAACGTGTACAACGTTGCCGACTGGTATGAATCGGACAACGCTTTGGCTTCCGTGGCAGATAGGGCGCGCTTCCATATTTTTAAATCATCCATCGTAACGGTTGCGCCGCCATTGCCTTTATTGCCGTCTGCGCCGATGATGATGTGATAAGGCGTATCCATGCTGGAGGTGCCTAGAGCGGATATGTCCTTGGATGCCTTCATAACACCGTCCACATATGTGGTGGCCATCTTGCTTGTCCTGTCTACAGAAATTGTGAAGTGGTGCCATTCTGTTCCTACGCCGGCAGCTGAATAATCAATGCGGTTCGTGCCGTCAGCCATATTAAGCGTCATGTTATTCGCAGTTGCAGGGCCGATATACCAGCCGGCATTTTTCCCGGAATTCCAGTTTTTATTGGAAATGACCGTCTGATCGCCTGCCAAATTACCCGTATGCCAGAACGATACGGTAAAGCTGCCATTTCCGAAATTTAAGTCGGATCTGCTGCCCAGATCGATATAATTGCCGTTGCCTGCCGCAATGCTGGCAGCCTTGCCCGACTTTCCTTCGACGTAGGTGACACTCCCGCTATTGGAAGCAAGACCTGTTACCCCAGAGGCGTTGTCAGTCAAATTTTCATCAAATTTCATGTCGGACACGAGCTGATTCCACATCGTAGTTGGGTCGATTGGCGTCAATTCCGGTGCCGTGCCGTCGGTTTTAAATAAAGTCTGCAAAGGTGAACTTTTATTTCCGTAGGCATCCACTCCCGTAATGGTCAAGACGTAGGAGGTAGCTGCATTTAGTCCCGTCAAGGGAATATTCATTTTGTTCGGAATCGGCGAAAAGTAATAATCGGACAACACACTGTAAGATTTAACGATTTCGCTGGTTCGCTTGTTTAACACGTTGATCTCGTAATGATGCATGGACTGATCGTCCTTGGCTTGTCTGAACGAGAGCACCGGCACGTTATTCGCTCCAGGTACCATCTGAATCTCGGGATTCGCAGGGAATTGAGGCGCCGTTTTGTTGCGGTTGCTCGGCGTGTAAGTAAAATTGCTTTTAATTTCATCTTTCGTATTTCCTTGTAATTTTATGACCCATTTCTTGCCCGCTAGTGCACCAGCGCTCGAGTACGGTGGCCCGGCACCAGCTCCTTGCCATTTTCCTCCAATATAAATGGAGCCTTGATCGCCGTTGTACTCTACTCGCTCAATCTCTACGCGATCCTTATAAACTTCAATGAATTGAGATTGACTAACAGGGAATTCGAACCTTCCGTCCGCTAAGCCTTCTTCTGTTACGGCAGAATTTCCATGCTCTGTCTCAATATACGACATGGATCCTAGATTGACCGAAGTGAAATCTTTCTGATAGATCGACCGATCGTCGTTAATGTTCAAATGCGAGTGGCCGGATAGGACGATGACTTGCGGATAATCCTTCAGATCCGTATACAGGTTCTGGTTAGATCCTTGCTGGCCGTCCATGACCGTATTGGCGACTGGGTGGTGCAAGGTAATAAATATCGGCTTGTTAAGATTCGCCGGATCAGCTGTCAGCGCCGCGAGCCGTCCCTTCAGCCAGTTCCTTTGTCCCGTGTCACCGTTGTAATTGTTCCCATTGATAAAGAAAAACGAATAGTCCCCGATTGACTTCTCGTAGTAGCCGTTCGACTGGCTCGTGAACCAATCGGCAGGATAGTATTGTTTGACTTCGGCTACGCTGGCGTCGTGATTGCCGATAGCAATCTGTACGGGCATGTCCGACCAGCCTTTTCGTGCCATTTGTTCCTCGAAAACACTGCGCACAAAAGTATGATGCGGCCCTTTCCCGTCTCCGTTGTCATTGATAAGATCGCCCGCGATAAGAATGGCATCGGGTTTGGAGAATATGGAAGAAATCACATCGAAGTTGCTGGCGTACCGTGCACGAGTCTTCGCATTTTCTTCATCTGTACCAGGACCAATGTGAATGTCCGACATAGCTGCGAATTTCAGCAGCGGTTTCTCGGTTGTCTTGATGATATAGCCGTACGTAGCAGGTTTGCTCCAAATACCGTCTTTCAAAGCGATAACGGAGATGTTCGTTGAATCCGAGAGGACAATTGGCGTTCCGTTGTATTTAAGGCTGGTTTCGTCAGGCATAGTGCCATCCAAAGTGTAATAGATTTCAGCACCTGAGGTCATGCTGCTAAGCGAAACACTGACGGATTGTTCATAACGGCCAGCAGGTGCAGAAGCGACCGGTACGCCGACCGCCTCAGCGGCGATAGCGACTGGAACAAAGCCCGCTCCAGCAGAATAAACAACTGAACAGGCGATAGTGCATGCCATCATTGCAGATACGAATTTCTTGGCATTCAACAAAATAAATCCTCCTTTGATACTTGAATTTTGATGCTACTTGAATTCTCAGCTACGGGTTGACAACGGATTTGATGGAGCATGTATCAGAATGGCTCGGTATAGGCACTCCCCCTTACACATAAAAACACAATAAAAAGCATGTCAATTAATTATGTATTAGTTGTTTTTATGTACGTTTAATTGTAGTTTATTGTTGTTTTGTTTGTGGGATGTTAAATACATCTATCGATTTTGTAAAGGAGGCGTGTAAAGTAAGCTCTACACTATCCGCTATATCACACGCTCGATGAACCAATAAATGCCGAACAAGCCGATCATCCCTGATACGCCATAAACCGTCTGGATGTTCCAACGGGTTTGTCCAATCTTATTGATAATCGGCAAAAGAGCAAAAAGTACGACCAACTGTCCTAATTCAATCCCCAGATTGAAAGAAAACAACGGCCATGCAATATTTCCTGTGAACCGACCTTCAAGCACTCCTGCGAATCCGAAACCGTGAATAAGACCGAAGAATGCTGTTATCATCCAACGCCACTTATGCTGCTTGCGGAGCACATTTTCTGCCGCGACAAACACAATGCTTAATGCAATTAAAGGTTCAATGATTGTCCCGGGAATCGATACGATGCCCAGCGCTGCCAATGCTAGCGTAATACTGTGCCCGACTGTGAAGGATGTGACAATTTTCAAATATTCACGCCATTTCAGGCGGACGATAACTAAACCCAAGAGAAATAACAGATGATCATACCCTGTGAACAGGTGCTCCATGCCAAACCATATGTAAGTCCATGCATCAAATAGCCACTCCGGAATAACAACTTCCATCATCGGTTCCTCCTCTTTGTTCTGAGTCTTATCAAATATCCTAGAACGATTACAAAGGCTCCTGTAGTCACCAGCAATATCAGCAGAATCCACGGAGAGAACTTAATGATCCTCTGGACGGCTTCTTTCGGACTATTTGGATTCAACCTAAGCTTTAAAATTTGATGATCCTTGTCAAAAACAAACTCTCTTGTCGAGCCGTCAACAGATACAATGCTGGCAAAGTTGTGGTGTGTCGGACTTTCAGTTGTGACAAAGATGTCATACTTGATGGCCACTTCCTTAACTGTCTTCCCAAAATCATAATCAAGGTTCAACTTGATCATCTGCAGCCCGACGCCTCGTTCCGTCATCTCCATAGACACAAGCTTTGGCGGCAGTTCGGTATTATCCGCTTTGACGGACATCCAGCGCGCCACGAAGTTCTGCAATTCTGATTCCTTCTGATTGGCTTCTTCTATTGTAACTGTACCGTCTTGATCGAGATCCAAATTGAGAACCGGTTGCATTTCATCTGGAAGAAGTAACAACTCGTACCGTACACCGACTTCCGTGAGTGTTACATTAGAATAACCATAGGAGGAGTTGTGTGCCGTGACTGCTTGAGGCTGAAGAAGCGTCCAGGCTAACAGTAACGTGAAAATTCGAAATCTGCCTATTATTCGTTGATGATTTGATTCTTTGCCCAAATTCTCCCTCCTTTCAGAATAACAACATAAAACTCATTAAATAATTTGTTTTAATTAGTGATTAGTTGTATTGTATCTCGTTTTTGTTCGTCCATTGTTATTTGAATTTAATTATTTTGTAAATATCTTTACGAATCAAAAAGGACTGCCCCATAGTAGTACATCTACTAAGGAGCAGTCCTTTCATTATTTTGAGATCAGCTAGCTGAAATCGGCAAGAGTATTTCAACCGTTGTTCCCTTATCAATGACACTTTTGATTTCGAGATGGCCGCGGTGCGCTTCTATGATTTTATGACATACCATTAATCCCAGACCGGTCCCTTTCTCCTTCGTTGTGTAGAAGGGTTCTCCTAACAGTACGATACGTTCCTCTGAGATTCCACACCCTTCGTCAATGAAACGAATCCTGATCTTGTTGTCGTCCGTTTCCAATGCGATAACGATATTACCTCCATCCGGCATCGCTTCAATGGCATTTTTAAGAATATTAATAAAGACCTGTTTCAATTGATTCTCTTCGCATTTAATAGCTGGAATCCCGGCTGCAATCTCGGTATGAATTTGTACATTATTCAATATGGCTTGCGTGTCAAGCAGCGACATGACATCATCTACAATTTTCCGAATATCTTTCATCTCATAGTTCACTGCCTGCGGTTTGGCAATCACCATAAACTCGCTAACGATATCATTAATTCGATCTAATTCAGATAGCATAATTTGAAAATAGTACTGATAATTATCAACTTTGGACTGTAATAATTGCACAAATCCTCTGAGTGAAGTCAATGGGTTTCGAATTTCATGGGCTACACCCGCCGCTAACTGCCCCACAATCGAAAGTTTCTCGGATTTTAACAACAATTCTTCCGTTCGTTTGCGTTCTGTAATATCTTTCACTATGCCGTAAACGCCATCAATTTTATCGTTTAGAATAATCGGAACCATTTTTAAGTTTAATTCGACATTTTTCCCTGCTTTATTGGTGAGCGTAATTTCCGTGTCGTTGGCCTCGCCCATGACCGCTTTTTCGAACTGGCACCATGCTTTTTCATGATCATCTTCAATAAGGAATGGGATAAAAACCCGGTTTTGAAACTCTTCTTCCCCATAGCCGGTAATCTTCTCAGTTGCTGGATTAACCGTTTGTACATTTCCTTTTAAATCTAATGTAAAAATAGCATCCGGATTGTGCTCAACAAGCGACTTATAGCTTTGCTCCCTTTCTTCCAGGAGACATTGGGCTCGTTTACGCTCCGTAATATCTCTGCATAATAATTGCACAGCTGGCTTGCCAAGAAAGACAATAGGTACTTCTCTAACTTCAACATCAATGATGTGCTGGTCTATGCGCAAAAATTTCTGGTCCATCGGTTCCGTAGGCTGCCTATCCACTGTGATTTGCTTCATTCGTACGAACGAAATGTCTACAAAATCAGGATGAACGAAATTGATGACGGATTGGCCGATAAGCTCCTCGGGACAATTCGCGCCAAGTACTCTTGCACCGGCAGGATTAATGAAGACAATGATCCCATCGCTGTGAACAACGATCGGCTCTGGTGAATGTTCGACTAGGATCCCGTAACGTTCCTCGCTTTCAATAAGCTGCTTTTTCAATCTTTTCAAACAAAAATAGAGGATGAAAGCTGTGATAATCACATAAAAAAGTCCCTTTGAAGAATTTACAGAAATAGCTTCAGAGAATTTCAGCATATTGATTAATCGATCGGATAGAATAACCCACAAACTACCAACTAACACATAAATGATCGTGACTTTTAATGAGCTTTTTACTCTTTTAGATTTTGGACTATTTAACATATCGATCGACTCTTCCTTAGCCATGTCATTTTATTGTGAATGATTTGCTAGTTGATTATATCATTTATGAACGAAAATACTTATTGGATCTTTCTCCCATTCTTTACAAATCAAACGCACTAGTTCTATCGGACGAACATATACTAGTTTAAGACAGATAGAAAGGAGGTTACATGATGAAAAAAACGGATTCCTATCGAATTTGCAATAAGTACCTCAATCGCGTTGTGATGATTAAAACAGCACACGGGACTTACAAAGGAACCATTGTAAAAGTAGACAACAATAAAGTGTATTTAAGACCGATAAGAAACGGAAAACAGGCGCAAATCTCTTTTCTGCCTTTTATTATACCGCTCGTACTGTTTGACCTCTTAGCCATCGCTTTATTGGATACAAGACCTTTCTTCCCTTGCCGCACATTCTAAATATGATAATCAAAACCCCCATCTGCATTCAAGATGAGGGTTTTTTGCATGATTTTCATAGCATCCTAATATTTTGAATCATAAGGAGGTGTGTTTGAAAATGGAGCCAACACGCACTTGTCGATTAATCCGTTCATCACGGACTTATCACGGCAAGCAAGGCTTTGATTATGCGGAAGCCATATCCAAGGAAAGCGTTGACTCACAAGGAATTTGCATGCATCTATTGACAATTCCACCCGGCCAAAGAGCAAAAGCACACCTGCATCAAGCACACGAGACAGCTATTTACATGCTAAAAGGGAGATCCGCCATGTGGTACGGGGAGAAGCTAGATCAGCATATGGAAGTAGAAGAAGGCGATTTTCTCTACATCCCTGCCGGCATGCCTCATCTCCCCTATAATCCGAGCGATACGGAATCTTGCACGGCTCTGCTGGCGAGAACGGATCCGAATGAACAGGAGAGTGTCCTGCTGCTCCCTGAACTTGAAGCGTTATGGCTGAAGCAGCAAGCTCCCGCAGATTAACTCACATACAGGCAGAAGATCTACAGTGGATCAACTGCCTGTTCTCTTTTACTCAGCCTTCTTTCAACCGGAGTTTAGAGTACTCAAAGAAAGCTGAAGCGTCATCCCAAGACGGGAATCCTGCTTGAGCGATCTTGTCGCTTCCCCCGCCTTTACCTTGGTAGGTTCCCAAGTTCGTTTTAAAAAATGCTCCACAGGATAAGGAGGAATCATGATTCGCAAGTACAACTTTATTCTCCGTAAGAGTAGCTAGCAGTACAGGGAGATTACTTTCGGCCGTTAGCTTGCCTGCCAGACTCTGCAAATCTTTCAGAGATTTCTCTTCAAACACATGTGCAATGAGGTTACCTTCCCGACTGGACAAAAGTTCTTGTACCATATAAGCGTCGTTTTTCTCTTTTAAATCTGCTAACTCGGCTTGAAGCTTTTTTTGCTCAAACTCCCACTTCTCAATTCGGTCGATTATTTCATCTTTCCCCGTGTTGAATTTATGAGACAAAGCACCCAATATCTTTAGGTTATCATTAAATTCCTCCAGCGCACGGTATCCGCATTTAAAGTAAATTCGCGTATTCCCTTTCTGCTTTTCCGCTTTCAGCAGCTTGATCATTCCAATTTCACCTGTTGACGAAACATGGGTGCCTCCGCACGCGTTATACTCGACATCTTGGATTTCGACGATTCGGATATTCTCGGTCACCTTGGGCTGCTTAACAAGCGGCAACTGGGCTAACTCTTCTGCGGTAACGAAATAACTCGCGATGCTGCGGTTCTTGTATATTTGCTGATTCACTTCGGTCTCGATGGCGGCTAATTGACTCGAAGACAGCTCCGGCTGTTCAACATCAATCGTGGCATAATCCGTCCCCAAGTGAAATGAGAGGGTCAGGGCTTGATAGAGGTCGCGGCATACGGCAGATAACAGATGTTGGCCGCTATGCTGCTGCATATGATCGAACCTTCGATTCCAATCCACCTTGCAGGCCGCAACGCCTTTACTTGGTAAACTTGCAACTTTATGCAGCACAGTCTCCCCTTCACTGCTAACATCCAGAACAGGAATGCCATTGATGGAACCTTCATCACAAGGCTGTCCGCCCCCATGCGGATAAAACGCGGTTTCCTCCAGAATGACGTAATACCCGTCTTCTCGTTCCAAAACTTCGCTGATTGTTGTTTGCCATTCCCTTATGGACGCAGATTTGTAGTATAGCTTATTAGACATGAGAATTTTCCTTTCTGTTCATGGCTTGATCAGGTTCTGCCGTGAAAAAACGCTCCATCACAACATAATCTTTGCCGCCTTTAGTAAATTGAAGATCTGTACTGGCAAGACCGAATTTTTCATAAAAAGAGACCTTGTTGCTCCTCGCATTGCAATAAATCCGTTTCACACCCGCTTGATAAGCCTCCTTAAGCATGTGCGTTAGCAGGCGGCTTCCATAGCCTTTGCCCTGATCGGAAAGCCTTGTAGCGAATTTTCGAAATTGTGCTTCCTCTCCGTCTATGAATAAGGAGACAACGGAAATTAGCGCTCCTTCTTCTACAAGGCCATAGTGCACACCTTTCTCATCATCACTAAGCTGAACATAAGTCAGATCACGTTCTGGCCACATAACTTCATGCCGCAGCTGCCAGGCTTGCTCTTTCTTTATATGTTTGATTTCCATCCCATCATCTCCAAAGCGAAGTTGTATACTTGCTGCGCTGAAAGACGTACTTGTCCACGCCATATGCTATGGCAATGCCAATCACGTAACGCAATAAATCAATTGTCAAAAAACCTCTTCCAAGAACCAGCGATCCAACGGCAGTCCTTCTTAGATCTACTATCCATTCCGCTTGGTACAACTGACTGAATTCAATACCAAAGCAGAAAATGACGCCGAGACTTACTGCCCAAGCTAACTTTCTTTTCATCCAAATAAATCGAAATCCAAAATAAACCATGCTTGCCCAAAGAATATCCCCGGCATTCTCGGAAATAACATCAGGAAATACATAGGAGTACCTCCTGGAGCCTAAACCCAGGACGATAGTAATGAAAATGGCTGCAGCATATTTTACCATGAATGACCTCTTCGTTCGAATTTGAATTTGAAAAAAGGACTTGCAAGTACCTTTTTCATTGTAAAAAAAGTTTATAACTTTATCTACATGGGAAATCTACCTTGAGGGGATACAGCAGTGGACTCATAACAAGTTTCTATAAAGGAGATTGCTTCATGTCCGATGTCAATAAAAAGCAGCAGGTTGTATCAAGCGTTCCGCAACATGGTTTCTTGGGCCACCCGAAAGGGTTGTTCACGCTCTTCTTTACAGAATTTTGGGAACGATTTTCCTATTATGGCATGCGTGCAATACTTGTTTACTATATGTATTATGAGGTATCCAAGGGCGGTTTGGGAATTGCCGAAAATACGGCTCTGGCGATTATGTCGATTTATGGCTCGCTTGTCTATATGTCCGGCATTATCGGCGGCTGGCTGTCCGATCGGATTTTCGGAACTTCAAAAGCGGTTCTGTATGGCGGTATTTTCATTATGTTCGGCCATATCGTCTTGGCTGTGCCTGGGAGCGTAGCGTTGTTTTTCGTTTCTATGGTCCTGATTGTGCTGGGCACCGGGATGCTGAAGCCTAATGTATCCAGCATTGTCGGTGAAATTTATAGCGAAGAAGATGCGCGCCGCGATGCAGGATTTAGCATTTTCTATATGGGCATAAACCTCGGAGGCTTTCTAGCCCCCTTGATCGTCGGCACCGTCGGGATGAACTACAATTTTCACCTCGGTTTTGGATTAGCAGCGATCGGAATGTTTCTAGGCTTAGTCGTTTTTATGTTTACAAAGAAAAAAAACTTAGGACTCGCCGGTACATTTGTTGTAAACCCGCTCTCGCCGTCTGAGAAAACTAAGGTGATGACATGGATCGGAATAGGCGCTGTCATCATCATCGCAATCCTTGCCGTCACGATTCCGACAGGCTATCTCACCTTTAAGACATTTAAAGCCATCATAGGCTTGTTAGGGATCCTAATTCCAACTCTGTATTTCATTGTCATGTACAGAAGTCCTAAAACAACCGGCATCGAGCGCTCCAGAATTATTGCCTATATCCCGCTTTTCATTGCCTCCGTCATGTTCTGGGCGATCGAAGAGCAAGGATCAACCATTCTCGCCAATTACGCGGACCGGCGGACACAGTTGGATTTTGCAGGCATACATATTTCTCCGGCATGGTTTCAATCCTTAAATCCGCTATTTATTATCGTGTTTGCGCCGATATTTGCGTGGTTTTGGGTCAAGCTCGGAGATCGTCAGCCTTCCATCCCTACCAAATTTTCATTAGGCTTGCTGCTTGCCGGCTTATCCTTCCTTGTCATTCTTGTGCCCGCCTACTTCGGTGGCAAGGAATCCCTCGTCAACCCTTTATGGCTTGTACTCAGCTATTTCATTGTGGTGCTCGGGGAACTATGCTTATCTCCTGTGGGTCTGTCAGCTACGACTAAATTAGCCCCGGCTGCATTTTTAGCCCAAACAATGAGCTTGTGGTTCTTATCGAACGCCGCGGCACAGGCCATCAATGCGCAGATCGTGAAGTTCTATACGCCTGATTCGGAAATGCTCTACTTTGGGACAATTGGAGTCATTGCTTTGGTCCTCAGCCTCGTTCTCTTCCTCTTAACTCCAAAAATCCAGGGATTTATGAAGGGAATTCGATGATTCGGGACCTCTGAATACAAAAGAACCTCCTGATCCACTAAAGATGTGGAGATGGAGGCTCTTTTGTGTACTTAGTATGGGGGCAATCTTTTAAGGGCACTTCAATAAATTAATTAACGTGCTTTTCTTTTTCTGCGATGAAAAACGAACCAAGCGATTCCAATGATGCCTGCCAACAGAACCGCGCTAAAGAAAAGAATGTAGCTCAAATGAAATAACCGAATGGGAATCCCTCCTGTGTTATATTATCGCCCGCTCAGGAAAGCCGTGAGAAGCCATTGAAATGATTCTCCACGAGTTCTCTCCACTCACGAAATCGAACTCGTTATACGCAAAATCTTCATGTCGATCGCAGGCATGAAGTTCATACTCGGCATTTCCGATCCGAAATGTCGCTGAAGCCTCACAATACGAACATACTGCTGAATTAACTTTTTCCATTTTCAACCTATCACCCGCCGAACAATCATGTCATTACTTCCCATAATGCCACTTTTTTATCATTTCCATACCTCAGGCATGAAACTTGTCCTCTGCACATAGTATTGACTATAGAATAAAGCGTTTCCAAAAGGAGTTGATGTTCATGTTCGATCCAAGAGAATGGACCAAACAGCTGAAATCCATCCATGGCATTGTAAGAATCATTTACGTCAACGAACACACCGGATTAGCAAAGCTTCGCTGCACATTTACCAAAGAGCAGCAAAAAGCATTAGAACGGGAAGACAAAAAGTTATCACACTCGTAAAAATGATGAAAAGGAACGCTTTTACAGCGTTCCTTTTTTTATACTAAATTTTGCTCATCAGCAGTTTTACTTTTGAATCGGTATCGGAACCGGGGGACGATGTATACACACTGCATCTTAAATCAGCCCTCCCCTGCACTTGCAGGGTAGTCAAATCAAAAAGCAGTTTCCCCACCTTCGCATGTCGAAATTCAATGAACACTTCGGGCGCACTGCTCACATCGCTCTGATTCCAAAAAGTCCGAAAATCCGGATTCTCCGCACTAATCCGCTCAATAAACTCACTGTACCAATTATCTCCTACATATTGTCCATAATAGGATCGAAATATCGCCAAGAAGCCCATCACAAAATCTCGCCAGTTAACGGCCAATGCTTTTAATTCTTTTCTTGTAAAAAGCAGCCAAATTAAATTCCTCTCTTCTAGCGGAATCATTGCAAAATCCAAAAATATGGCTGCCGCGGCTTGATTCCAGCCCACAATATTACACCTGCGATCCGAAATGATGGTCGGGCAATCATGAAGTTCATCCAAAATTCTAAGTAAAGCCGGGGACACCGTCGGCGCTTGATCCACAATCGTAGTTGGCGCAGGCTGTTCGAGAGCCAGCATGAATAAATATTGACGTTCGTCCTCGTTTAACTGTAAAGCAGAGGCGATACTTTCCAGCACTTGTACCGACATTTTTATTTCTCTTCCCTGCTCTAACCAGGTATACCAGGTTGTGCTCACACCGGCTATCGCCGCTACCTCTTCCCTCCGCAGGCCTGGCGTGCGTCTTCGGCTGCCGCCAAGAAGCCCTGCATCACCGGGCTTAAGCCTTGCACGATGTGCAGTTAAAAACTCGGAAAGTGCTTGCAGCCGTTCCTTCGTATTCACTTCATTTCCTCCTTAACATCGCAACATAGAAGTCATTATACCAGTATAAACCGTAACTTGTAATAGGATAACAAATGTGACATTCTATTGACAAAAGAAGTTGCTTAAACTTTCTTCAGTCCGATTAGGAGGCGTAATAAGTATATGAAACGTGTCGTTATCACCGGTATGGGCGTCATTACCCCCATTGGCAATCAAGTAAATACATTTTGGGAAAATCTCATCAGCGGTACATCCGGGATTTCCAAAATAGATCATATGGATGTTTCCGATTATAAAACCAGTATCGCCGGCGTCGTTCGCAACTTTGATGCGGAAGCGGCCGTTGGTCGGCGGGATGTGCGCCGAATGGATCGCTATACGCAATTTGCTGTAGCTGCAGCCAAGCAGGCGCTTGACGATGCTGCGTTAACCATTGACGAAACCAATGAAGAGCGCGTTGGGGTCTATATCGGCTCCGGCATTGGAGGCATTCAAACGATGTTGGACAACTACCGCACACTTCTGACCCGCGGACCCAGCCGCGTGAGTCCGACGGTCGTGCCGATGATGATCGCCAACATGGCGGCCGCACAAGTCAGCATTTTGTTCGGAGCCAAGGGGCCTTCCCTCGCTCCGGTCACCGCCTGCGCCACAGGCAACAATGCCATTGGCGAGGCATTTAAGCTCATCCAGCGCGGAGGCGCAGATGCCGTCATTGCCGGAGGCGCCGAAGCAACGGTCATCGACCTGGCGCTGGCGGGGTTCGGCAATGCAACGGCCTTGTCGACGCGGAGCGATGCGCCGGAGAAAGCGAGCCGCCCGTTCGACGCGCAGCGCGACGGCTTCGTCGCCTCCGAAGGCGCCGGCGTGCTCGTGCTGGAGTCGCTCGAGCACGCCGAGCGCCGAGGTGCCCGTATCCATGCCGAGATCGTCGGCTATGGCTCAACCTCGGACGCCTATCACATTGTGGCGACCGATCCTGAAGGCTCGGGGGCTTACCGAGCCATGCGCGAAGCGCTCTCCGACGCCGAGCTGGCGGTAGAGGAGCTCGACACGATCAACGCGCATGCGACGAGCACGCCCGCCGGTGATCTGTCGGAGACACTTGCCATCAAGCGGCTGCTCGGCAGCCGTGCTTATGAAGTTCCGGTCAGCGCGAACAAGTCCATGCTTGGGCATATGCTCGGCGCAGCTGGCGGTGTAGAAGCTGTCGCGCTGATTAAAACATTACAGAACAACTTGATTCCGCCGACCATCAATTTGGAAAATCCAGATCCAGCTTGTGACCTTGATTATGTACCCCTCGTGGCAAGAAAAGCGGAACTGCAATACGGCTTATCCAGCTCTTTCGGATTCGGCGGTCATAATGCCGTACTCGTTTTCAAAAAGTACGACTGACCTTCACACCTCTGCAACGCAAATAAACCTAATCCTTACAGCAGCAGCTGGGCGGATTAGGTTTATTCATTTTCCTTTTGCTTCGTATTACACGCTATTTAAGCATTAATAGCCGGTCATCATTTGCCGACGGCTTGCCTCTGCCGTCCGTATTGTTCGTTATCACATAGATATTGCCATTGTGAACCTTGACATCCCGAAGTCTTCCTTCGCCTTCCAACTTCACGGTCAAAAGATTTGCACCTGGATTGTACCTGTATAACTTCTCGCCTTTCAATGCTGCAATCAGCAGTTGCCCTTCAGCGTCAAAGGAAATCCCTGATGGAGCAATAGCGATATCTCCAGTTTGATAGAGCGGACTTACCATGCCCTCTTTTTTAGCGTTACCGATAATGACTGGCCATCCGTAATTGCGGCCTTTTTCAATCAGATTGATTTCATCATGCCCGCCAGGATCTCCTGAAGGACCATGTTCAGAGCTAAACATACGCCCCTGCTTGTCCCAAGCAATACCTTGCGGATTCCGATGCCCGTAAGTATACACGTAAGACTTCGGAAACGGGTTGTCAGCAGGCACTTTACCATCAAGGGTCATGCGTAAGATTTTCCCCGCGGTGCTATTCACATCTTGTGCAAGCGCGTCTTGCGTGGCGTCACCGGTTGTCATGTATAACATTTTGTCAGGGCCGATCCCAAGTCTGCCTCCATCGTGGTAAATAGCGCCAGGGATACCCTCCAGCAGTGATTTCGTTTCTTCCCATGCGCCGTTTTTCTCCTGCAGGACAATGACTCGATTGAGGGTTTTCCCCTTCTCCTCATAAGTATGATAGGCGTAAGCCTGCCGTGATTCGGAAAAGTCCGGAGCAAGTTGAATCCCTAGAAACCCGCCTTCGCCTTCAAGCTTTAGCGGTTTGCGGAGCCGTACCTTTTGACGTGTTATGGAGCCATCATTGATTTTAACAATATTGCCCTCACGTTCACTCACATAAATCGTATCTCCGTCGAATTGAATCGACCATGGTATATGCAGCTTGTCTGCAATGATGGTGTAGGCATTGACTTTTGTTTGACTATCTACTGCTTCTATCTTGTTTGTTGAATTGTACTTTCCAGTGCAAGCTGTACTTAGCAACGCGGCTGCCAGAAGTAAAATGCCTATTTTCATAGAATTGTTCATAAGCGTCCTCCTAACAAATGATTCCAATTATATCGACTCGGAGAGGAAAAGTACAGATACGTGAAACAGTAGAAAGGGCTCCCCACAAGGCTTTTCAGACCTTCCGAGACAGCCCTTTCTTTTTTACAATTATATGCTTCTATGTTCACTTATTTTTTCTGATTTTTCGTGAAGTCCCAGCCGCCCGTTATCGTAGTGACTTTCCCATTAGGGCCGATCATATTGTATTTTATGGCTATCGATCCATAGTTCAGTTCAACAGATTCATTCGTTTCAAACATTCGAAATGAGTTTATTCTAACTTTTTCTAAATCAATGATGATCGACGGTCGGTTATCTTCGCTGTTCGCACGTATGAAAACAAGTTGACCTTTTTCGATCCATTTCCCCGAAACTGAGCTCAGAAACAAAGGAATTGAGGAGGAATCGAAATTTTTGTTCAAAACGATCGGACTCTGTTCTGCTTTACTTGACCCTGAACCGGATCCGCTGGCCGTACTGGCTGCTGTCGCATTATTTTGCACCTCGAATGAAAACGACTGAAGCTCGATCCACTTTTCGTATCCTTTTGCTTGCGACTCCCCTTCAATGCCGTCCAATTTCAAATAAACCTTGTAATCTTGACTCTCCGCAGCCGCATGTACAACGCTAAATACCAGCATGTACAAACTTATGATGATAAAAGCAATTGTTTGTTTACGAAACCTTCTCAAGCCCATCACTCCTCATTCTTATTGTTACAAAATGTAACTACCAACCTAATATATAGGCTAAAATACGTTTTTATTCCGCGAATCCAACATTGATCCATGCGGTCATATGAACTTAGTGGTAGTGCGAACTATGGTCCTCTATTTAGTCCAAAAGCCGTCATTTCACAGCTTGGTGGGAACTAGGATCCGCTATTTTGCTGAAATAGGCCGTATTACATCATGCAAGGGTAAATAAGAGCCTGTGGTTCCCTTTGGAGCATGGAAATAGCACTATTCTCACAAATAGCGCCGTGTAGTTCCCATTCAGCTTCCTCCGCTGCTGTAAACAAAAGAAAAGGCTGTCCCCAACGTAGAAATTTCTACATTTAAGACAGCCCTCGATATTTTACTTTACTTGCTGCGTGTGGCTCATTTGCGGTATTTCACCCGACTCCGCTTCGTACAGCTCATTTACGGTACTTCACCCAACTACGCTGCATGCAGCTCATTTACGGTACTCCACCCGACTCCACTGCATACACACTACCTAAGCCGTTTCGTACCACTACTCTCGTTCATACCGTGCCCTAGCAAGGTCCCTTACACCAGACCGAATTCCCTGCCAACCTTTTGCAGGCTGTTCAAGGCAAAGGCCAAATCTTCCTTCGTATGCTGCGCTGTAACGATCAGACGTACACGCCCTTTGTCCATGGCTACGGTTGGATAGACAATACCTTGCGCAAATACGCCTTCTTCCAGCAAGCGGTCAGAGAACCGCATTGTTTGCGCAGGATCACCGATAATGATCGGAATGATCGGCGTTTCGCTAGCTCCTGTATCAAAGCCCAGCCGCTGCAACTCGCTTCGGAAACCATTAGCGTTCTCCCATAGCTTTGTTACTAAATCCGTGCTGTCGCGCAGCACCTGAATCGCAGCCAAACAAGTAGCTGCCACGGCTGGCGTCTGCGATGTGCTGAACAAGAACGGTCTCGCTGTATGAATCAAGTGTTCTTTCAGCAGCTGAGCACCCGCTACATAACCGCCAACGGCGCCAATGGCTTTGGATAGTGTTCCAATCTGAATATGGACGCGTCCGTGAAGTCCGAAGTGGTCTGTAGAACCTTTGCCGTTTTTGCCCAAAACACCACTCGCATGTGCATCATCGACGTATACAATGGCATCGTAGGCTTCTGCCAATTGCACAATTTCGGGAAGCGGCGCAATATCGCCGTCCATGCTAAATACGCCATCGGTAACTACAACGCGCTTGCGGTGCTTTTGCGTTTCTTTGAGAACCGCTTCCAGCTGATTCATGTCTTTGTGGGCAAAAATTTTGCGGGCTGCCTTTGTGAGCCGAATCCCATCAATAATGCTTGCGTGGTTCAATTCATCACTAATGACCACGTCTTCTGCACCTAGAATCGATGATAACGCGCCTTGATTCGTCGTAAAACCGGATTGGAACACGAGTGCCGCTTCAGTACCTTTAAAAGCTGCCAGCTCAAGCTCCAACTGCTCATGAATATCGAGCGTCCCTGTAATTGTGCGCACTGAGCCGCTGCCGACTCCATATTTCTCGATGGCTGCAATCGCCGCTTCCTTCAGTTTGGGATGATGGGTCAATCCCAAATAGTTGTTGGACGACATTTGGAGAATTTTTCTCCCGTTCAAATTCATCCATGTATCGGAACCGCTTTCCCATACTTTAATAGTACGGTAACGTCCATCCCGCTTCCAACCTTCAATATCAGCAGCCAAATCGTTTAAGTAATTCATGTGCGCCCTCCTAAAAGTTTGCGAAGCAGGCTTACTTCATAAGCCTTCGCCTCAGAGTTTATGGAACTAACTTACTCGTAAGTATTTACATTAGTGTGTAAATACGATTTTGCCGCATTGGCCTTCATGCATTAACCGAAAGGCTTCCTCATATTGATCGAGCGTGAATCTATGTGTGATAACCGATGCAAGATCGACTCTATGTTGGTTGAGCAAGCCCTTCATTTGGTACCAGGTTTGGTACATTTTACGACCCGTGATGCCTTCAACCTTCAGTCCTTTAAAAATAATCTGATTGGTTACGTCCAAGCTTACTTCTTTCGTCGGAATACCGAGCAAGGACACCCTGCCGGCGTTTGCAGCGGCTTCAAATGCATCCGCAATCGCGATCGGGCTTCCGGACATTTCGAGCACCACCTCAACGCCTTCTCCGTCGGTCAGTTTGCGCAATTCCTCAGATGTACGCGTTTCCATTGCGTTTATCGTAACATCCGCTCCCATTTGCAAGGCCATGTTCAATCGGTTTGGATTAATGTCTACCGCGTAAATCGCCCCGGCTCCGCATGCTTTAGCCACCTTTATGGCAAGCAATCCAATCGGCCCTACACCGATAATTGCAACCGTTTTACCGACAATGTCTCCAGATAAAACGGTTTGCACGGCATTCCCCAGCGGATCCTGCAAACAAGCAATTTCAAACGGCAATTCAGGTGCATTATGAATAATATTACTGGCTTTCACAACCGCATATTCAGCAAAGCAACCGGGTGCGGTAATCCCAAAGCTTTTGGTATTCGGGCAAACATGGCCATTTCCAGTCCGGCAAGCTTTGCAGCTGCCGCAAATCATATGTCCCTCTGCCGATACATGATCACCGATCTTAACGCTTCTTACACGGTCTCCGATATCAACAACGATCCCTGCAAACTCATGACCAAACACATTCGGGGTTAGGACGGTTTTGTCAGCCCATGCATCCCATTTGTATATGTGCAAATCCGTTCCGCAAATGGAAGTCGCCTTAATGCGAACCAGCACTTCATCGTCACCACACGTGGGAACAGGAACTTCTTTTAATGTAGCACCGGGCCCCCGGTGTTCTTTAACCAACCCTATCATCGTTGCACCCATCTTCATTCCTCCTAGGACAAACATACAATATAATATACATACGTGCGTTTTACTGTCTATATATACCATAGTACACGAATGTATGTTATATTGTAAATAGGCATTTTTTTCGGATAAAAATTGAATATAAGGAGTCACGCAGATGCATGAACCGATCCACAAAATGGTCGGCAGGAAGCTGCTGAACATACGTAAAACAAGAGGTTTAAGCTTAGATCAGGTGGCAGAATTGACAGGTGTCAGCAAAGCGATGCTGGGACAGATCGAGCGTGGAGATTCCAACCCTACCATCTCCGTACTTTGGAAAATCGTAAGCGGTCTGCAAATTTCCTTCACAAGCTTGATTGAAGATGATGAACCGAAGATTACGGTCGTCCGCTCTCAAGATCTTTCTTCATTTGACGAAGAGGACGGACAATATCGTGCTTATCCGCTCTTCCCTTTTCACCCGCAAAAAAACTTTGAAATCTACACCGTCGAAATGGAACAAGGTTGTACTCATGCTTCAGAGCCGCACAACGAGGGCGTAGAAGAGTATATTCTGATGGTCGAAGGCAAGCTTCAAATTTCCATTGCGCAGGAGAGCTACATTCTTCAACCGGGCGACGCGATCCACTTCACAGCCGATCGACCGCATACGTATACGAATTTGTCCGATCGGAAAGCGATATATAAGACGCTCATTTATTATCCGTCCTCCTAAAAAAACGCAAGCAGCCAATTCCACTGGCCGCTTGCGTTTTCTTTATACGGTTACAAGTCGATGATAGAACTCTTCAATCTCTATTGGCTTGCCGCCATTCAAGCGGGATTCCTCCGCTGCAAACGACATGAGATGGCTGCGCACGGAAACGGATGCGGAAGAGCTGCTTTCCCCGCCGTTATACGTTCTGACTTCGCGTAAAAAGCTTCGAACGATGCCTGCATCGCCTCCGCCATGCCCTTCTTCCGATGCATGTACATGGACCGTTGTTTTTTCGTTCGTTACAAAATCATGGATGGAGAACTCGTTCTCTTCCATATTGCCGCGGATGTCACCCTTTGTGCCCATGATTTGCAATATTCTCGTGTTATCACGCGTAAATCCGCACATGCTGAACATCGCTGTCGCACCGCTGGCAAACTCCATATTGACCACTTGGTGGTCAACGACATTGTTGTCGCTGCGATAGACGCACTTTCCGTATGGAGTTGTACGAAGCGCCTCCACAATGCCATCATTGCTCGTATCTGTCGTAAATTTACGTGCCCAGCGACGGCCAGCGCCCAAATAATATTTAGGTGCGAAGTACTGGCAAGTCGATTCAGCCGGACAGCCGTCCAAACAACGCGACGGCGCACCCGCAGGGGCGTTCTCTTCATTGAAATGCATCAACGAACCGAAGGAGCTGATACGCTGGCAAGTCTCGCCCATAATATAGGAAAGAATATCCATGTCATGGCATGATTTAGCTAAAATCATTGGAGAAGACTTATCGGAATTATTCCAATTCCCGCGGACAAAGCTGTGCGCCATATGCATGTTACCGACATTTTCATTCAACTGAATGTTGACAATTTGTCCGATTTTACCTTCCTCAATCACACGCTTCATTGCCGTCCAGAAGGCTGTATAACGGAGGACGTGGCAAATGGTCAGCAGCCTGTTGTGCTTCTTCGCCATAAGCTCCATTTCCACGCATTCTTCCGGACTTGGCGACATCGGCTTCTCCAGCAGCACGTGGTAACCAAGTTCCAGCGCTTTCAGCGTAGGGTGATAATGCATTTGATCCTGCGTACAAATGATAGCGATATCCGCAATTTTGGGCTGTGCGAGCAGCTGCTCCCACTTATCAACCGAGCGCTCTGGAGCAATCTGATGCGCGGATGTGAATGCAGCGCGACGTTCCTCATTAGGCTCAGCAACTGCTACAATTTGTAATTCGTGCGGATAATTCAGCGCAAATGGCGCATAGGCTTGCGCTCCGCGATCTCCCGCGCCAAGCAGGATAGCCGTAACTTTTTGCATCGAAAATTCATCTCCTGTGACTTCATTTGTATTGTCATAACAGCTAATAAATGATGGACCTTAAGACTTGCTGCCTGTGAATGCAATCCCTTGAATAAAGGAGCGCTGGAAGACAAAGAAGATCACGATCATGGGCAAAATGGCCATCATGGAGCCTGCCATAATGATCGTATAGTTTGTTTTGTGCTCTCCTTCCAAGAACGCGATTCCTGCGGAAAGCACCATTTTATCCGGCGATGAGTTGACGATGAGCGGCCACATCAGGTCGTTCCATGACCACAACATGGTGAAAATGGCCAAGGCAATCATCCCGGATTTGGCTAGCGGCATCATAATTTGCCAATAAATGCGGAACTGGTTGCAGCCATCCAGCTTTGCAGCTTCTTCAAGCTCATTTGGCAGCGTCATGAAAAATTGACGAAGCAAAAACGTCCCGAAAGCGCTGAATAAACCTGGCACAATCAAAGCTGTCAGAGAGTTCAGCCAGCCAAGATCTTTCATAATCATATACTGCGGAATGAGAAACACTTGCCCAGGAACCATAAGTACAGAAAGCATCAGAATAAAAAAGAAGTGACGTCCTGGGAAAGCAATCCTTGCAAACGCATATGCCGCCAACGAACAAATGATTAACTGACCAATGACCTTAACCAGTGTCGTAATCAATGTATTCCAATAGAAAGTAAAGAACGGCAAGTTCACAAAAACCTTCGCATAATTGCTCCATTGAAAAGCTTTAGGAAACAATACGGGAGGAATTGCCGTTGACTCCCCTAACGTTTTTACCGATGTAAGAAACATCCAAATAAATGGCGTAACCATAATAATTGCGCCCAGTATGAGGATGAAATGGATGCCACCGATCTGAAGCGATTTCTGATTGACTGGTTTCGTATTCATACACTCGCCCCCTTATTCGTAGTGAACCCATTTCTTTTGAATTTTCATTTGAATATACGTAATCACCATAATAATGGCGAACAATAGCACAGCGATGGAAGAAGCGTACCCTTTGGCATTTTTGAGGAAACCGTATTTGTAATATAAGAAAACAATCGACTGCGTAGATTCCATGACGATATCGCCAACCATCATATAAATGAAGTCAAAGACTTGGAATGCACCAATGAGTGACGTTACCATGACAAAAAATATCGTCGGCGTCAACAGTGGCATCGTAATGCGTGTGAATTTCGTGAACGCCCCCGCCCCATCAATCGACGCGGCTTCGTAATACGACTCTGAAATACCTTGAAGTCCGGACAAAAAGATAATCATATGACTGCCGATGGAACTCCAGATCGCAACAATAATGATCGATAATAAAGCCGTACGATTATCCGTCAACCAATGCGGGCCTGGAATGGACAAACGGCTCAGCACGTAATTGATCAGACCAAAATCGGAATTGTAGAGCCACTTCCATACCATCGCAACCGCAGCGGGCATCGTGACGACAGGAAGGAAATACAAGGTCCGGTATACCGAAAGCCCTTTTACCTTTTGATTCAGCAGCACAGCAAGTATGATCGATAAAATGATGCCAATCGGCACCGCCGTGATGATATAAATACTCGTATTTCGAAAAGCATAGAGTAAGTCTTTATCCGTAAAAAGTTTCTTGTAATTCGACAAACCCGACCATGTATACTTGCCAAATGAACCCCAATCCGTGAATGAAAAATAAAAAGTTTGAAACACGGGCCAAATATAAAAAACTAGCAAACCAAGCATTAATGGTGTGATCATGATGTACGCCCACATCCAATCGGACCGGCGCTTCGAGCTGATTCGCATGAGTACTCACGCTCCAATGAGTGTAGTAAGGAGGGAGATTCGCTTCATTGTAAGCGAACCTCCTCACCGAAATCTTATTTTTCTGCAGCTAACGCTTGGTTCATTTTGGCGCCGAGCTCTTTGGCTGCATCAGCTACCGGTTTGTCTCCTGTCCATGCATTCTTCAAAATTTCCGTTTCATACGTTGTCCAAACGGACGTATTCTTGGATACCGGATAAGGTGAAGCATACTGCGCCATATCGATGAAAGCTTTGGCGTGGTACTGCGGGAATGCAGCTAACCAAGCCGTTTCCGAACCTTTAAATGCCGGGATCGCTCCGCCTTGCTTAGCGGCAACTTCCGCTGCTTCCTTCGAGCCTAAGAATTTAACAAATTCCCATGCTTCCTTCGGATGCTTGGAGTTCGCGGAAATGACGTGACCTAGTCCGTGAATAACGACGCCTTGCTTCTTCCCTTTTGGCAGTGGGGCAACATCCGCATTGTTTTTCATATCGGCATTTTGATTAATGGAGAAAGCAGCCCAAGAACCGTCGAAATACATCGCAAGCTTACCGGAGGTAAACAGATCCGATGGAGCCGTTTCCGTCATTTGTGCCAGTGTTGGAGATACTTTATGAACTTGAATAAGATCCGTTAAAAATTTCAAACCTTCAATGGCTTCAGGCTGATCGTACCCCGACTTTTTGTGGTCATCGGAAATAATTTTGCCGCCTGCTTGAAGAATCGTATTGTAGTAAACTTCTTGGTTCATCATCGGAGCTGCGAAGCCATAGACGCCCTTCCCAGGATCTGTTAGCTTTTTAGCAGCTTCTGTTAACTTATTCCAATCCCATGTGCTGTCAGGGTAGGATACGCCTTTTTCATCAAATAATTTCTTGTTGTACCATAAACCAATCGTATCGTAGTCTTTAGGAATTCCGTAGTTTTTACCGCCTAAGCTGTATAAGGAAACAAGTGAATCAGGATAATTTTTCAGATCCACCTGGTCTTTTTTAATATTTTCGGACAAATCCTTCAGCATGCCGTTCTCAGCGTACTTAATGAAATTCGGACCGTTCATCCACAGCACGTCTGGCATTGTTCCGCCCTGTGCCGCCGTTTCCAATTTGGTGAAATATTGCTTGTACGGTGTATTTTCTGTTTTTACTTCAATATTTGGATGGCTTGCTTGAAAGGCTTTAATGACCTCAGTCATCGTGTCCAGTCCCCAGCCGCCGTAAGTAATCGTTACTTTCTCTCCGCTAGCGGCAGCCGTAGCCTTCGTATCACTTGTCGGCGCACCGGAAGAAGCTGGGTCAGATGAGTTGGAACTTCCGCAAGCACTTACAACAACCATTGAAGACATCAACATGGATAGGCATACGATCTTTTTTGAATTCTTTACCATTTCACAATCACCCTTTTTAATTTTTTTTGTGAAAGAACTTGTCCATATGAAACACAGATGTAAATTGACGCTGCCGTAAAAGCGTTTTCACCCCCTTGAAAAAGTAAAAAATATTTGGCGCCAAATTCTGGACAACGTTATCCTGAGAATCAAAAAAATTTAGTTTCGATCAAACATTGACGATTGTCTCACGATTAATTTATGAGGCAGCAGTACTTTCGAAAGCGTTAACTGCTCTCCTCTTAACATATCCAGCAGTGTTGCTGCGGCAGTCATACCGATCTCGACTTTGGGCACATGCACCGAAGATAATGGCGGCGTTGTATACTGCGCGAAATCAATATTATCCATAGAGATCAAAGCGATATCTTCCGGAATTCGCAAATTGCTCTCGAAGACAGCTCGCATAGCTGGGATAGCCAGTTGGTCGCTTGCCGAAAAAATAGCCGTAGGGCGCTCGATATCTGATCGGTTCAATTGTTCTTTCACATACTCATAACTGCGGTCAATTTCCCACCGGGTGTCAATCACCCAGTCTTTGTTTAAGGGAATACCTGCATCATACATCGCAAATTTGTAGCCTTGGAATCTTTCTTCACTGTTCAACTCTCCCGTATGTCCGGGTCCGCCAACAAAGCCAATCGACCGGTGACCTTGCGCAAGGAGATGATCAACTGCGGATTTCGCAGCGTGGATACGGTCGTAGTCCACCATCGTGATCTCAGTGCCAATGGTACAAATGCCAATCAAAGTAAGGTCCTCTACCTTTTGCAAATACGCCAGAATCGCTGGACCCACTTCGCCAACAATGATGACGCCATCCACTTGAGTCTCATGAATGCATCGATGGAGCAAAGCATCGTCTGACAGTTCGTCTGAAGTATGTATGAACGCTAACGAGTAGCCGGATTCCAAAATCTTTTTCGTAAAGGATGTAATGATCGGCGAATAGTAAGGGTGATCATCATTCAGGCGCGCTCCTTGAATAATGCAGCCAATTTGCTTCGTCTGTCTCTTCGCGCCCTTCTGCTTATTCACGAGATGACGTGCCGACTCGTTTGGCGTGTAATCAAGCTGACGTACAGCCTCCCATACTTTAGCCCTCGTCTCTGGGTTAATATGCCGGCTTGTGTCATTCCTGACCACGCGCGAGGCCGTTGAAATCGAGACGCCCACTAAATCAGCGATATCTTTAAGTGTAGGCAATAGTGACAGCTCCTTTTTATCCAAAACCGAAATCCAAATCTTTGCCCAAACGTTTTCCTGACTACACTTAGATATTAATGCATCCGCTTACATTTTGTCAATATAGTTAAAATTAGAAGTCAAAGATTTGTGATTTGACACAATATTGATATCCTAGTTAACAGCCCTAACCAGAAAAGTGCGTTCCGCTTCTTTCTTTCTACCGCCGCTAAATATGGTTTCAAAAACTTGAGCTCTTTGTAATCAACATTTTTGAATAATTTGCTTTCAGCGCTCATTAAGTCTCCCTCCTGTTTCTTTGCTGAACTCATTAACTTTCAAATGGAATCGCACTTAACAATCGCTTGGATCTGGCTTCCAACCCGTTTCTTGGCTCCACCGACTGGCTCTGCGCATGATCTCCCAGATCAAAGGTTCTTTCGCTTCAACGTAGCTTTCTCTTTCAAATTTATACTTGTCCATTAATTGATATTTCAGCCCAGCGTACTCTCGACACTCAACTTGATGACACCGTAAATAATCCCTGAACAGTAATGAAAATAATGACGACCAGCTTCCCTGTTCTCTCACATGGATATGTGTTCTTTGCCCGCCTGGCTTTTCTCTAAAATATCTCTTGGTTCGATCGGGATTCTCAACTTTGTGATAAAAGCCTATCCGTTCAAAGGATTCTTTATAAAGTTCAATCGGCTCCAATGATTGCACGGTTACTTGAATATCTACGATCGGCTTCGCATCGAGTCCCCGGATGGAAGTAGACCCGATATGGTCGATTCGTATCGCAATATCGCCTATTGATGCTCGGATTTTTTGGCCTATCGATTCAAAATCCGTCTTCCACTCTTCCCTGTAGGGAACGACAATGATGGGTTCAGGCATAGTCCCTCCTAGTAAGTAATTGATGTATATGACATAAATTCAATAAATCCCCTTGGATCCCTGCCTGTGTTGGCGCTCCCGGCTGCTTTTTGTGCTACGCTGATAAACAACGTTTCGGAAAAACTCGTAGCTGAGGGGTTCCTGCCACAACAAAAAGGGACAGTCTCTCCAGACTGTCCCGCTTCAACTTCAGAACTGATGGCCGCAGGCTGAACAGAATTTGGTATCGGCCACAACGACTTTGCCGCAAACGCATTCCTTCTCATTGCGAACTTCGATGATTTTTTGCTCCAATACCGCGATTTCCTGCTTGACGGCATCGATGCCTTGGCTGAATCTTTCTACGATTTCTCCTGATCGCGCTGAATCTCCGGAGATATAAGCCGCATATACGGACTCTCCAATGAGCGTATAAAATTTCTCTATTTCTTTCTCCTTGGATGAAAGCTGCGCTTTTAGCTTCGTTAACTCTACGGTTTGCTGAGCTTTCTTCGCGGCATCAGATGCTCCTTGTTTGACTTTGTCAAAAAAAGACATGGGGTACCCCCTTCATCAAATCGTTTTTCATCTTCATAACGATTCATATGCTTCCCCGCGTCAAACTAATACTTCGGCGCCAAATGTTCTCCGGTCGGACCCATCACATTTGTCGCAACATGTGCACCTGTTCGACAAATGAGGAGAATCCCAGTTCCTCAAGCAATTCATGAACACTGCTGTTGGTGTGCCTAATATTCATCGTTAATCGCTTAAAGGAAGAAGTCAATGGTGCAAATACTTCGCTTAAAGTCGTTTTAAGAATTTCCCTTTCATCCTCACGGCCTGGCAGCGCTTCGCATTGGTAGAGTGCAATGGTTGCCAAATGTCCGTCCTCACCAAAAATACGCTTGCAAAGCGCATAACCAACCACCTCTTCACCGTCGGTGACGATAATGCTTTCTCCATCTTTCATACTTGGCCATTGTGTCTGCCACGCAGACATCGGCCTATAGAATGGAACTTCTCTGACAGCTATAGGAAGTCCTCGACGCGTAGAATAACGCCCAACAGCGTTTGTCTCCAACAAACTAGCATCAATCGCTTCACTCCGCTGTAAGCAAACGAGTTGCTCAGTAATCTCATAGCCAACCGATCTGTAAAGTTTAATTGCCGTTTCATTATGGACGAGCGCTTCCAGCAAGGCTATCCCGGCCTCCTGCTCACGATACAATTGCAGGTTTCTTTCCATTAATTGTTTCCCGAAGCCTTTCCCTCGGTATGCAGGAACGATCCCGGTGCCGCCGTTCCAAGTTACTTTTTTCCCCTCAATTGACCGAAATCCGTTCATAACGAAACCAATAGGCTCATTCCGTTCAAACATCACTAAGGAATGTTCGAAAGAAAGGCCTTCATTGACGGCTCTTGAAAAAAATCTGTCCAAGGTCAGCGTATTGTTAAGAGGATAACCTTCGAATCCTTTATTCCACAGTACCACCATGTCTTCCGCTGTCAGTTCGCTCATTTTTTTGAACATCATCGTTTTCATCCTCCGGTTCGAAACGTTATACCAAAATGTAGCGGAATACCATACTTTCCATCTCGTCAATCATGCGCTTGTAGTCGGTTTCTTCGCCGCTTAACATATATTGCAGCGCAAGCCCATCCCGGATCGACCAGAACATTCGGGAAGCGGCTGCGCTATCCAGATCAGAACGAAATTCTCCTGTTTGCTTGCCGCCATCCATGATGTCCTGTATGAACACTAAGGCTTTATGAGCGTATTCATTCCATCGTTCCGTTAATTGGGGCTGGCGCGCAGCATACAGCATAAATTCCAAATGAAAGGCCATCCATTTGCGAAGCTCATTCAGCGATTGGCTGCGGAAACGCCCGTACATATAACGGATTTGATCCGCAGCGCTTGGCATGCTTTTGAAGAGCTCTGTAGAATTCTCAAGCATGGCATTCATTTTGTCGTCAGCCATTTGAATATACATTTCTTCCTTACTCGCAAAATAGCTGTAAATGGCGCCCTTGCTTATCCCTAAGTGCCGAACAATGTCATCGATCGTCGTTGCTTGAAAGCCTTTTTCCGTAAAACAGTGGAGCGCTCCCTCAAGGATGATCGCCTTTCTCTCTTCTTTGTAAGCTTGCGAAACTTTGGGTGACATACTGCTCTCCCCTTTTCATTTTCTATGAAACTGCCCAATCCCCGCGTCGGAACAACGGCTCCGTTTCCCCATTCGGCAGAATACCGTCAATGTCCATATCGGCGGACCCCATCATAAAATCCACATGCGTCAGGCTGTCATTTAATCCATGCTGCTGCAGCTCCTCGCCGCTCATTGCTATGCCGCTTTTCAAACAGAACGGAAACGCCCGGCCGATGGCAAAATGACAAGAAGCATTCTCATCATACAGCGTATTATAGAAAATAAGATTCATCTCGGAGATCGGAGAACGATGCGGCACAAGAGCAATTTCACCCAAATAATGAGATCCTTCATCCAACTCAACGAGACTTTTCAGCATCTCCTCGCCTTTTTCCGCTTGATAATCAGTGATTTTCCCATCTTCAAAGGTTAAAGAAAAATTTTCAATAAGAACACCGTTGTAGCTCAATGGCTTTGTACTTTTCACGGTACCGTTTACGCCATTTCTTAATGGAGATGTAAACACTTCTTCCGTCGGCATATTCGCAATAAAGCTGGTGCCCTGCTGGTTTCTGCTGCCGGCCGATACCCAGATATGGTCCTTAGGCAGACTGACCCTAATATCCGTACCTTCCGCTCGGTAATGAAGCGCCGTATACTGCTTCTGATTCAACATGCTGGATCGCGCTTCTAACTCATTCGCATGTTGTTTCCAATCCTGGATCGGATCTTCTCTGTCGACTCGCGTAGCTTTGAAAATGGCGTTCCATAACGCATCGAGCCGCTTTTCTTGCGGTAATGAAGGAAACACTTTATCCGCCCATGCAGGCGAAGGAACTGCGACAATAGACCAGCTGACCTTGTTCGTTAATCTGGCTGATGTTAAACCTTTCATTGCGGTATTGGCTGTTTTACTGGCGGTTTGAATTCTTTTGGGATCAATCCCCTGCATAAGATCAGGGTTATTCGCCGCGACATATAGAAAAGCAGCATTTTGATTGGCTAATTCTTCATAGCCTTTGGCCTGCCACATCGGGTATTCGAGCAACGCTTCAAATGGAGCCATTTCATATTTCAATCGTGTAATTTCGCTGTCAAACCAGTCAACATACACGTGCTTTGCGCCCGCCTCATAGGCTCGTTTAACTAATAAGCGTACAAAATCCACCGATACAAGAGGTGCGAAAATGACTAACGTTTGTCCCGGCTGTACATGAACCCCTAATTGTATAACCAAAGATGCATATTTGTCTAAATTGCCATGGTGTCCAGTCATAGAAATCCTCCTCATATTGTCAAAATAAAAATAAAAGACTGAATAGTCGTTTTTATTATCCTGCCAAATCGTGACAACTGTCAAGAAAATTTTTTATTGAATAAAAACCAAAAAAAGAGCCTGCTCTATAGCAAGCTCTTTGACGTATGTCGTATGTCGGGATGAAAAGAATCCCATCGAACGGCCGGAAATGAAATTTTGAACTCGGTCCCCTTGCCCTTTTCGCTCGTTATATATATTTTCCCCTTCATGGCTCTAATCAAACTGAACGAGACCATTGTGCCAAGACCGGTACCTTTCTCTTTGGTTGAGAAATAAGGAGTTCCCAGCCTGCTAATTTGTTCCTGTGTCATTCCAACGCCGTTATCACGCATCGTTATGATCATTTTATTCGCTTGCTCGGAAAGTATTATTTCTAACACTCCTCCGCTCTCAGACATCGCCTCGATAGCGTTTTTACCGATATTGATCAACGATTGCCGCAGTTTATTGCGATCCCCATGCATACAGAATTGCCCTTCATGCAAAGCCATTTCGATTTTGACATCATTGTAATTCGCGATCGTTAACAGCACTTGAGAAACATATTGGACTTCATCGTTCAGTCTGATTAGCTCATCTTTTTCCGGTTCAGGCTTTGCGATGGCTAAATAATCACTTATGATTAATTGCGCCCGATCCAGCTCTTCCAGTGAGATTTGCTGGTAAAATTGTACTTTTGTTTGATCCAAATAGGGCATCGCCATTAATTGAATAAATCCTCTTACCGCAGTCAGGGGATTTCTAATTTCATGCGCGACGGAAGCGGCCATCTCACTAACAATCCTGATCTTCTCACCTTGTATAGCTTCTTCTTGCATACGATAATAGGTTTGGAGAAACTCAATGAGATAAATATAAGCCGCAATAACAATGCTTTGCAGTATGTAAGTTTTGAGCGAGGCCAAAAGGTTGGTTGTAAAAAGTTCCAGACTATGCAGATAGCTCAGATAAATAAGAAAAGTAACGAGTTTTATAACTGTACATACAAGAACTGCTGCTATCATTTTTTGAACTATACTCAAATACTTATACTTTCTAAGCAGAAGTGCAACGAGTAGGATCGTCGGGAGAATGGAAACGAGATAGAAGAGATTATTCGGACTTCCAAGCAAAAATCGGAAAGCAGCAAGTGCTGCATACAGGAACATCGCCACATAGATACCGCCGTAAAGCGAGCCGACCAGCAATGGAATCGATCGAAAATCATAGACTAATCCGTTAAAATGGACCGGAAAATACATCGTAAATCCGATGGCTAATGAAAATAACAAGCAAAGCCATAGCCGATACTTCATGCTATGACTCTGTGATTTATACAAGTATGGATAGATAACAAGAGGCGAAAAAATTAAAAAGATATTTAATAAAAAATCCTTAAAGAAATTAATCATGCAGACACCGTCACTATCACTTAATAAGGACCTCGAATATAATCTTTCACTTTATCCTCATAAAAGGCCCGAAGACGATTCAATTCATCCTCTTGAAATGGTGACGTTTGCGCCGTGCCCAGATTGTCTTCCACTTGACGCTCGTTCTTAAAACCAGGAATAACACATGTAATGTTCGGGTTGTCCAAAATCCAGCGCATGGAAGCCTGCGCCATGTTACCGCGTCCTTCGGCAATCCATGCCAATTCCCTGGCTAGCTCAACTCCCTTTGTAAAAGGAAGCCCGGCAAACGTCTCACCTACGTTGAACTGAGCGCCGTCTGCATTGAAATTCCGGTGATCATCTGCAGCAAATGTGCTTGTTTCCGTGAATTTCCCGGTCAGCAACCCGCTTGCTAGCGGTAGTCTGACGAGAATCCCTACCCCCGCGGCGTTCGCCTGCGGAAACAAAGCTTCAGCCGGTTTTTGCCGGAATAGATTATAGATCACTTGAAGCGCCTTAACGTTCGGCATACTCAGCGCAAACAAGCCTTCTTCCACCGTCTCTACGCTGACGCCGTAATGGCGAATCTTTCCTTCTGCCTGAAGCTTGTCAAGGACTTCGAAAACATGTCCATCCTTCAGAATGGCAAGCGGTGGACAATGGATTTGATACAGATCGATGCGTTCGCGCTTCAATCTTTTCAAGCTGTTTTCGCAATATTGGCGAACCGTTTCCTCGGAATATGTATGCGGATCGTAGATATCGCCTGCCCGGCAAAATTTTGTTGCTATGTAAATGTCATCTTCTTTCCCTTTAGTCGCCTTAGCTAAGAGTTCTTCCGCATGCCCCGAGCCATAAACATCGGCTGTATCGAAAAAGTTAACCCCTGCTTCCATCGCCGTGTGCAAGCCTTTAATGGCTTCATTATCGTTAGCTTGACCCCAGCCTCCTCCGATGGCCCATGTGCCAAAGCTAACTTCACTAATGCAAAGTTCCGTATTACCCAGTTGACGGTATTTCATTCATTTGCCCCCTCCTCGTAATTGCAGCTTTGGTAGTAAAGCGCAACAAATTTATATTCTCCATATATCTCCCATTTCCCTTCTTAAAACGGACTATCAGAGCGTTTTACTCCGATTTATTTATACGCAGATCTTACCCTTATTTCCAAAACCACTTCTCATACACCAGATAGCCAAAGTACGAAAGGACTCCTAATGAAAGATTTAACCATCCGGCAATAAGAGCCCCTTTTTTTTCTTTCTGCATGCTTGCCTTGGCATAATTTTTCACATCGAACACTAAGACGAGCAGCCCGGAAATCAGCAGCAGCAAAACCGTGTAATTGTTAAAGGTAATCATCGGCCGAATCCTTCCTTACTTGGTTTTCGTCCCAATCCGTCTTATTTTAACTTGCATCGTGACTTCAACGTCCATATCTTTATACTTGTTTTCCCACGCTTCCTTGGTTTTAACTTCCTTATTCCAGTAGGACGACTGAGTCGCGCGCACATATTCTCCAAAGCCAAAAATGTCACTGCCATCTTTCTGAGTTTGTTGGATGAACTTCTCAAATCCTACTGCAGCATCATTTTGAATTTTCTCCTCTAGCTTCTTCAAATTTTCTTTGGAAATGGACATCCTCTCATTCGATTTCTCCGTCAAATCACCTTCGACTTGGCATTTGATTATGGTGTGCACTTTTCCATTTTTGATGGTTGTTGTTATTTTTGACTTTCGATGAGTCGTTTTGAACATAACCAAAGTTTTTGCCCCTGGCATTTCCTGCAGAACGCTATACCCCCCCGGGTTAATTTGTTTGATCGCCATGTAGTGGCCGATTTGTAAAGCCGTTGAGGTACCCACCATTTTATCGTTTTTAAAATAAGCCATGCCGGCAAGTTCAATGCTCGATTCCTTTTTTAATTCCAAATAAGGAACTGTCCCTTCCTGCCCCTTAGCAGAACTGGCACTGAAAAAAACGCCCAAGAAAATGTTAGGCAGCTTGCCCATCTGTCTGGCATGCTCCAAGGTGGCGAGTAAATATAAAGTCGGAACACGCTCTAATTGAGGATTGGCGTTCATGATGTCTGATGCATTTCCTTTGGAAACAACCATCCAAACTGTTCTTCTGACTTGCGGCTGACGGCGAAAGAAGTCGTTCTCATTCTGAATCCCTTTTTTGGCTACGGCTTCTGATAGCACAATGACCCGTAAGTGACCAAAGAACAACTGAGAAGAGAGCTGCTGCTGGAGATTCATTAATGAATCCTCGATAGTATATCCGACGCTGGTCAGCACCCAAACCGGTTTTACCCCGGATGTACCACCGGAGTCGCTGCCCGTACCTAACGGAATACGGCCCGGAACAGCAATTTGAACGGTAAGACGAATGAGACCCTTATTGGTCGCTGGATCCTGTTTGAGAATATGAGTAGCATTGCTGGTTTCCTTCTCATCACCCGGTTTCGCCTCATCAATGCCAATCGCCAGAACAACAGCACGGTCTTCGATTTCGAGACGATCCCAACACCCTGTAAGCAAAGGGGCAATCAACGTGAAAACAAGAATCTGTTTAATCAGACTTTGCCACAAGTTGATCACCCCGACTTTTTCTCTTGCGAATCATCGCCACAACCAATAAGGCTAAGGGATATATAACCGTAAAGACCAACCCCCAACGACCGACGACTTGAATAATTGCATACATCTCCACCAGGTTTTGAGGGAACATGGCGATAACATAAATGAAGGGAACGAGAAAAAATGCGAACATCTTGTGGTCTCGCAGGCGTAAAAGTTGTGTTAAAAAAGAAATGGCAAGATAGTAGGTAGACAACAAAGTCGTAAATACGGCAGTAACCCACACGGCAAGAAATGCGCCGTCTAAACGCTCCAGGATGTTGGCGGGCAGCGACGTGGTCTTGGCTAATTCCAAAGTAGGCCATACTAATTTCTTAATTTCCTCAGCACCAAATACGCCAACCGTCGCAATCACGATTAGAACATAAAGAGCACCGGGAATCACCATTCCGATATAGCCGGCCAGCATAGCTTTCTCCGGACGACGCATCGCAGGAATCACGATTGTCATGACAAAAGAACCTTGAAATAAGGCTGCCATCGTGAGCACTCCGCCCAAAATACCGCTGCTAGTAGGTTCATTCCCCCACACAGGGAGCAGGTTGATTAAATGCGCGTTCTTTAGCGACAGTACAATAATCAAAATCGCCGGAAAAACGATGACTGGAAAATAAAAGTGATGAAAATATGCAAAGGTCGTAATATCTGCGCGAGAGGAAACGGCTGCGAGCAGAAGCATAACGATAACCGTTACTTCTAATGGTGTTTTGGTTAGGACGGAAGTCACAACAACTTCCCCAAATTCCCGTGAACCAAGAGCTGTAAGCAGGCAAAAGAATCCGATGATCAATACACTAAAAATCCCTGCCACCCATTTGCCAATCAAATCCTGGCTATATTCAATAATGGATTGTGCGGGAAAACGCATACCGAGCTTTGTAAGCAGCCAAAGCCCGATTAAACCAATCACAAAGCCGAGTAAAGTAACAAGAGGTGCCCCGGAATCTGCAGCTCTGACAGCAAAAAGCGAGAGCGCTAACACGCCCACCCCAATGATTGTGCTAATTAGTATGATCGCCGCTTGAATTACCGTGATCTGGCGAGGATGCTCCATGAGTTCCGTTCCTCCTTGTATTTCCGACTTTCAAAGGATCTAATGTATTGTTTGGTGCTTCTCCACTCATTTCTTTCGCTATTTTCCCAAGTCGGGTGTCATTCGGTGTATGCAAGAGAGCCGGCCGCTTCGGCATCGACCACAGCGGTAGACGTGCCAATGTATCCTTCATCCCTTGGAAGTTACCCGGTACAATGGGACTCAAGTAAGGTACACCGAACGATTTTAGGGAAAGCATATGGTTTGCGATCAGAATTAGCCCGATCATCACCCCATACAAGCCGAAGACGCCTGATAAAATGACAAGCGGGAAGCGCAGCAGCCTCAGAGCTAGGGCCGCATTGTAGGCCGGCGTTGCAAAAGAACCGATTGTCGTTAAGGCAATGATAACGACGGTAATCGGCGAGATAAATCCTGCCGCAACGGCCGCCTGCCCGACGACAAGCACACCAACGATGGAGAGCGCTCCACCAACCTGCTGCGGCAGCCGCAGTGTCGCTTCCCTTAGCACCTCCATGGATATTTCCATGATTAACACTTCAATGACTGAAGGGAACGGCACACCGGCTCTCCCGCCTGCTACGGCCACTGCAAACTCCGTTGGAATAAGCTCCGGATTGAACGAGATCAGCGCCACATATAACGATGGGAAAATCAGTGAGAAAACTAATGCTACCAAGCGCGACAGACGTATGAAACTAACGAGTAGATACCGTTCAGAATAGTCTTCGATCGTTTGATAAAATTGACTGAATACTGTCGGCAGTATGAGCGCAAACGGAGATCCGTCAACAAGTAGTATCACCCTGCCTTCGAGCAGATTCGCGACGGCTTTATCCGGTCGTTCCGTATTTTGAATTTGCGGGAATGGAGATATATGATTATCCTCGATAAATTGTTCCAGATACCCTGCATCAAGAATACCGTCAATATCAATCAACGATAACCGGCGAAACACTTCTTCAACGAGCGCAGGATTCACGATGCCGTCGATATAGCAGAGCGCAACTTTGGATTTGGTGACGCGCCCAATACGGATCGTTTTGATCCGGAAATCCGGCGTCGGGAGCCGGTAGCGCAGCAGTGCCAAGTTCGTTCCCAGCATTTCGATAAAGCCCTCACGCGCGCCCCTGATAACCTGTTCGGTTTCCGGTTGTGTGATCGACCGCTTGTCAACTTGGCGGGTACTGAAGAGAAACGCATCTTCAAGTCCATCAACCAGAAGTACGGTTTTTCCTTCAACAATCGCTTGGATGATTTCATCCAGCTGGGTTTCCGTTCTCCCTTCACACGCATACAGCGTATCGTTTAACAGAAAATCCCTCATGGATCGGGTATCTGCTTTCGGATTATCGCCGGAAGTGGTTCGCATTAACGGCCTCAGGATATGATCGTTCAAATGCTGTTTATCAATTAAATCAGCGAAATATAGAGCTGCTGCCGGATGCTCGTCACAAATGCAAAATCGGCGCATCATAAAATCGTCATTTTCGCCAAGGATGCTTTGAACGAAGTTCATTGTGTCTTCAAGATGCCGGCTGACAATCGCCTCTTCGTTGTTTTCCAAAACTTGATGAGCGAGCTGTTCCTTCCGCGGGATCATACGAGGCTGTTGAGTTTGGGATCCTTGCCTTGACCGTCGCTTATACGATTGCCAAATGGTCATCCGATTTCGCCCCCTGTACATACTCTCATGATGATTTCAGCTTCCTGTTCCCATTCATTACCTTCCTGTATTTTTATCCAAATTTGATATTCTATGCATGAATAAAAACAGCCCCCTTAGGTCTTACTTGACCATAGGGAGCTGTTCGATGTGATTTATTGCTTATTTATAAGGATCAATCGTTTGAATGGTGCCATCTACGTTGTATGTCAGTTCTGTATATTTAACACAGCGCTTGTGGTTAACTCCATCCGATAATGAGCAATCATGATAAAATAAATACCATTTATCCTCAACCTGAACAATAGAGTGATGTGTTGTCCAACCGATTACTGGGGTAAGTATTTTGCCTTTGAAGACATAAGGTCCTTGAGGATGCTCACTCATCGCATAAACCAGACAATGAGTAGTCCCTGTAGAATAGGACAGATAATAATAACCATTGTATTTATGAACCCATGGACCTTCGAAATACCTTCTGTCTTCATCACCCGCAAGAATCGGATTGCCCTCTTCATCCACAATCTTGATCTCTTGAGGCTCGTCTTTGAATGTCAACATATCATCGTTTAACTCAGCAAATCTAGGTCCTAAGGCAGGCTCGTTTTCTGCTGGTCCCGCAGCATCCGGAAGAAACTCCCCTGTCTGCCATTTCTCAAGCTGGCCTCCCCAAAGTCCGCCAAAGTAGATATAGGCTTTGTTATCCTCGTCAATGAAGACAGCAGGATCAATGCTGTAACTGCCTGGGATATAATTTTCTTGCGGCGTAAAAGGACCTGCAGGAGATGTGCTTGTAGCTACACCAAGTCTGAAAACATGATCTTTATCCCGAGCTGGGAAAAAGAGATAGTACGTATTATTTTTATATGCGGCATCCGGTGCCCATAGCTGCTGTTTTGCCCAAGGGATATCCTTGAGGTGCAAGGCTTCCCCGTGGTCAACGCAAGGCGAATTAAAATCGTCCAAAGAAAGAACATGATAATCTTCCATCGCGTATTGGTCGCCATTATCATTGGAAGGTCCATCGTGATCAAGATCATGGGAAGGATAAATATAAATTTTCCCCTCAAATACGTGGGCAGATGGATCAGCCGTATAAATATGTGTAACTAAAGGTTCTTTAGGTTGTACAGGCTTGTTCATGTCCATTTTCTCCTCGTTCAACTTAGTTTGTTTAATGTATAAACTTACAATTCTAATTATAACCAAGTTAGCTCAACAATCAAGAAAATTATGCTTATGGACATACAGCTGACAGAAGCTGTACCTACTTGCTATTTTTTTACTGCTGCTATCAAAAGAAAGATAGGCCGCCGTGTTTCGTCGCGCATGTCTGGATATTTGTCCAAAGCTTCTTGTGACGGTTGCGGTTCGGACAGCCTCTTCAAACTGAAGCCGGCCTCGATTAGCGCATTCATATAAGTTGCAACCGTTCTATGATATTTGACAACGTCGGTTTCCAGAAATCTAGCCTGCCTTAGCCCTTCACGCTGATAGTTGTCGACTGGCCAATGCAACCGTTCGCCCTGTAACCCATAATACCAATCTTGCTCCGCGCGTGAGGTGAAAATCGGATGCTCAACCGAAAGAATAAAGCTTCCACCTTCCGCAAGGCAATGATGAACCTTTTGACAAAGGGCGTCGAAATGCTCCACATAATGGATGGCCAGTGAGGAGATCACCACATCGAATTCTCCCGCTTCAAAATCAATGTCTTCAATCGCGAGCCTACGATACTGAATAGCTGAATCATCAGTCATTTCTCTTGCTCGCTCGAGCATTTTTTCGGAAAGATCCACTCCCAAGACACTGCGAGCTCCCATTTCGCGAGCGTATCGGCAGTGCCAGCCATAACCGCAGCCGAGATCCAGCACAACTTTCCCCGTTAAATCCGGCAGCAGCGCTCGAAGTGCAGGCCACTCCCCCGCAGCGTCCAATCCTCCCGTCGAGCGCGCCATTTGGCTGTATTTTTCAAAAAATCCGAGATCATCGTATTTATTTTGTTTCATAATTATCCATAGCTCCTATCTGCCTCATTATTTTTGTTATATTTATCTATTTTACTATTCGTCTATACGAAATTCCTAACGCTAGTTTGGTTGTAATTAAACATTACGAACCGCTACCAACTGTTGATATTGAATTTATAAAAGAAGCGTATACTTTGATCAATGAATTTACGCGAGGAGATAATCAACTATGACGAACAATGCCAAATTCGAACGTAAGGGCATCAACTATGATGTTGGAACATTCACCAGAAGCAAAGACCAATCATCCCGTGAGCTTTTTGATCCGATTGTCGTTGCGAGAGAGATGGAAATTATTAAGAACGATCTGCACTGCAATGCGGTTCGGATTTCAGGTCAAGATATCTCACGGCTCACATTGGCTTCTGAATATGCCCTTAAGCTGGGGTTGGAAGTATGGTTTTCCCCTGCTTTCATCAATGCAACCGAACAGGAAACGCTAACCTACTTGGCTGAATGCGCAAAAGCAGCAGAAAATCTGCGCAAGCACTCTTCTGCTCTTATTTTCGTCGTTGGGTGCGAGCTCACATTTTTTATGAAAGGTCTCGTGATCGGCGACACCGCCTTTGACCGCATACAAACATTTATGAAGCCTTGGAGGCTCATTAAAAATACAATTCTTAAAGGCTCTTTTCATAAACGGTTGAACTCCTTTTTGGGTAGAGCTGTGGGTGTGGTCAGAGAACATTTCCATGGGCAGCTTACCTATGCTTCCGGCTCATGGGAAAATGTCAATTGGGCTCCATTTGATTATGTGGGCATCGATTATTATCGTGAAAAATTCAATCAGAAAACATACCGCGAAAAGCTAAAAGCTTACTTTTCCCACGGCAAACCGGTCGTTGTCTTAGAGTTCGGCTGCTGTACGTATCAAGGAGCTGAAGATAAAGGCGGATACGGATGGGCCATCGTTGATCGAACTCAGACACCTAACCGGCTAAATGGCGAATATATGCGGGATGAACACGTGCAAGTCGCTTATATGACAGAACTTCTCTCGATATTTAAAGAAGAATGCGTGAACGGTGCCTTTTGGTTTACTTTTGTCATGCCTTTTTATCCTTATAGCGATGATCCTCCCTACAATTTGGATACCGCCAGTTACAGCATTGTTAAAACGTATCCTGATCAACAGGGTACCACGTATGCAGACATGAACTGGGAACCTAAGGAGGCATTTCAGGCGTTAGCTCAAATCTATAGAGAGTCGTAATTTCCGTATATTTTTTGTGATTTCGGATACATTACTAAAAAATGTAACAATGTGGAAATGTGGTTGGGACGATTGAAACAAGTACATATAAGCGCGCTGCAGCTTTTCTATGTCATGCTCGGGTTCGAAATCGGGAACACGCTGATTTTTGCCATTGGGGCAGGCGCTAAGCAGGATGCATGGTTGGCTGTTCTTGTCTCTATGTTAGGCGGATTAATTCTAATGAGCGTTTATGTCAAGTTGTGTTCCCTATATCCAAACGATACTTTGGTCCAGATGCTACCTAAAATCATCGGCAGGTTCCTTTCCTATCCGGTCATTATCCTATACATTCTTTACTTCACCTTTCTCGCAAGTACAGCATGCAGAGATTTTGCTGAGTTGATTTTATCCACGATATTGCCGAATACGCCAATGGTTGTAGTGGTCGGCTGCTTTGTTGTGTTAGTCGTTTATTGCCTGCGCGGAGGCATTACATCGCTTGGCCAGATGGGTGAAATGCTGCTGCCTGTTTATATGCTTGTCATGGTCATAGTGTGGATATTAATGATGGTTACTAACGATGAATTCCATTTAAAACAGCTTACCCCTGTGCTTGGTGAAGGTATACAACCTGTTTTGGATGAGGTATTCCCCTACCCTTCCCCCTCGATCTTGGTTTTTCCATTTGGAGAAACCGTATTGATTACCATGTTTTTACCCTTTCTAAATAATCAAAAGAAAGCCAAAAAAACGGGGATAGCCATCGTCTTTGCTGGAGGAATTCTCTTAGCACTCAACTCCCTTGTCGTGATTGCCGTGTTAGGGCCGAATATTTATAAGCAAGAATTTTTCCCTCTGCTTGCGGCTACCCGAATGATCTCCATCGCAGATTTTCTCGAGCGCTTCGATGCCATCATTATTTTATTGATGGTAGCCGGCGTTTTCCTTAAGGTTGGTGGATGGACATTCGGTGCCTCGGTTGCGATATCCCAGTTATTTAAAATCAAAAATAATGATTCGGTTTTACTGGCGCTCGGTGCGATAATTACACCATTCTCCATCATTCTGGCTACCAACTTTGTTCAATTCAGAGACGTAGGCAAAGGCTTTATTGATCCCTATCTGCATGTACCGCTGCAAATCGTGATTCCCATTGGCTTGCTCATTACTGCACTGATTCGGAAAGCAAGAAAGTCCTGATGCTTTAATATATCTTGGAGGCGTTCAACATGAATCAAGAAAGGACGATATTGACGGGAGTTCTTCAAGATGATTTTCAAAAGCTGGAAGCCATGTTTGAGCGAACCTTTGATTTTACTTATCGGAATTTCGAAATTAATTTCTCGTACGACGCTGTCATTGTATTTCTGGATGGACTTGTCAATATGGATAGATTGGATTCAAACATCATAAGCCCGTTGCTGCAATTCAAAGGAACATTATGTCTGGAAGCCGCTTTCCCGCAAGAACTGGAGAATGCGATTTTCTCAGCAGCTTTAAACAAATGCGTAACTCTGCAGGAAGTGGCAAGCGGCATTTTAGATGGGAATACAGTCCTCCTGATTGACGGGTTTAAGCAAGCCTTAATCATAAGCGAAAAAACGTGGGAGCAGCGCTCCGTTGAAGAACCGGCAACTGAGGCGGTCGTATACGGTCCGCGCGAAGGTTTCATTGAAAATTTACACATGAATACAAGTTTGATTCGGAGACGACTCCGCACCACACAGCTGAAAATGGAAAGTATGACGATTGGTGCGCTCTCCAAAACGGAGATTGTCATTACTTATCTTGACGGAATCGCCGACCCTGGAGTCGTTGAAGAAGTTCGAACGAGGCTGAACCGGATTCAAATAGATGCCATTGAAGAAAGCAGTTACATACAAGAGTTTATTGAGGATAACCCTTACTCGGTGTTTCCCCAGGTCTTACAAACAGAACGTCCCGATCGTGTTGTAGGCAATTTATTGGAAGGCAGAATCGGCATTTTTTGTGATAATACGCCATTCGTTCTCATTGTGCCGATCACCTTTTACCAGTTAATGAATGCAACCGAGGATTACTATGAACGCTTTTTGCTGGCTTCCGCTATTCGCTGCCTGCGTTATTTATTTCTAGGAATCGCGCTGCTTTTCCCTTCGATCTACATCGCCGTAACGACTTATCATCAAGAACTATTGCCGACCAACTTGTTGTTTAGTGTCGCAGCCGCAAGGGAATCTGTCCCATTTCCTGTGTTTGTAGCAGCACTCCTCATGGAAATCTCATTTGAGGCACTGCGGGAAGCCGGCATACGTCTGCCGCGCCCAGTTGGCGGAGCCGTCAGTATTGTAGGTGCTCTCGTCATCGGACAAGCGGCTGTTCAAGCCGGCATTGTTGGTGCCCCGCTCGTCATTGTCGTATCGATTACCGGGATTGCCTCCTTTATGTTTCCGAGCTATAGCTTAACCGGTGCAATCCGTTTGCTGCGTTTTCCCATGATGTTTCTTGCTGCTGTTCTCGGCTTGTATGGCATTTTGCTCGGCATCTTTTTCATTGTGATTCATCTGACTCGCCTACGCTCCTTTGGGGTTCCTTACTTATCCCCCATTGCGCCTTTTACACTTACTGAACTTAAGGATGTAATGGTACGTGCGCCATGGTGGGCAATGTCGGAGCGGCCGCACGATACGGCCAAAAAGAACACAAGCCGGTTCAAGAAATGGCTGCGTCCACAATCGCCAAACCGCAAAAACTAGATCGTTCCCAAAGGGCAGATGAGAATCATGAAAAAACTTAGCATATTAGTGCTGTTCTCTATGATCCTTCCTCTTCTTGCAGGTTGTTGGAATCGTATAGAGATTAATGATATTGGTATTGTAACGGCTATTGGATTAGACCTCATGCCGGATAAACAATTGCGATTATCCATTCAAGTAGGCATCCCGGCTAAACTCGGATCTTCAACTATGGGCACTGGCGGAGGAGATCAGAAAAGCAGTACATTCGTGATTTCAGCGACAGGCGAAACCATTTCGGACGCATACCGGAATCTTCAAAAGAAAATATCGCGACATATTTTCTTTGCGCACAGCCGAGATTTAATCATTGGAGAAAAGCTGGCCAAGGAAGGTATTTCTCACATCATTGACTTTTTTGCCAGATATCATGAACCACGCCTTCACAGCTACTTGATCTGTACGAAAGGAGAAGCCGCTGATTTATTAAACAGCCGAGCACTCCTGGAGAAAGTGCCTTCCGAAGAAACGAGAGAACTAACCAAACAAGGCATCGGGCTTAAAATTACAATCAAAGAATTCTGGGATATGATACTGGATGAGGGGATCGAGCCTGTTTCTCCGCAATTTGAGCTGGTGCCCAGGGAAGTTAAAATGAAATCGGAACAAAGCGTAGCAAGCACGTCACAGCAGCAAACGCAAATCATTTCAGGTTCAGCTGTTTTCAAAAAAGATAAATTGGTCGGTTGGCTGGATGATATGGAAACACGCGGACTTCTTTACCTGCGAAACGAAATATCCATTGGTGTCATTACCATCAATATTCCGAAGGAAAAGGGAGGCGGTAAAGTCAGCATGGAAATTATTACGGTTCAATCCGATATCGTTCCAAAGCTTACCGGTAGCCGTTTATCAATCGATGTCAATATCCGTGTTGATGCTAATTTGCTAGAGAATGCCTCAGGAATCAAAGTAAGTCAAATTGACATGATCAATTATCTTCAAATGAAGCTGAATAAAGAGCTCAAGGACAGAGTGCAGCTAGCTCTGGATAAAGCACAGAAGAAATATCAATCCGATATTTTTGGGATTGGCAGGGCTGTGTATCGCTCCTTTCCGAAGCAATGGAATCAACAATTCAAACAGAATTGGGATGAGACTTTCCCTGAGCTCGAAGTATCCATTCATCCTAATGTGAGCCTAAAACGTTTGGGGCTTATCCAAGAGTCAGGGGGCTAATCCATGATCAAACTCATTTTCACTATCCTCCTTTATGGGGCAATTACGGCATATGAGATTCCCCGTTTGAAGAAAAAAAATGAGAAAATAGAATGGATCGTCTTTCTCTCCCTCATGCTCATCGGGTTGACTTTGAGCATTCTATTTCTTCAGCACGTATCCGTCAAAGCTGATCCTACAGCATGAATGGAGTTTAATTGGCAGAGCAACCCGTCGCGTCAGAACCATTTATAAACTAGGTGAATATCCTGCTTCTGTAAAAAGATTGGAGGATTACCTATGTATCCGATGTATCCTTACTACAGCTATGAATTGAATTGTGAGAATAAGCCTGTGACCTTCCCGCCGCAGCATCAAGATAAGCAGCCAGGTTTGGAATACTTAATGTTTCCCACCCCCATTTCAGATAATCCTGAATATGTTGGAAGCGGAAAGCTTAGAGGTAAGGTTGCAATTATCACAGGCGGAGACAGCGGGATCGGGAGAGCCGTTGCCATCGGCTTCGCCAAAGAAGGCGCAGATGTTGTATTAGTCTATTTATATGAGCATGAAGATGCCCGGGCTACGATGGAAATGGTGTCTCAATATGGACGTCAAGCTCTTCTAATTGCCGGTGACTTAAGAGACGAGGCTTTCTCCGCAGAAGTTGTGAGTAAAACATTGGAATGCTTCGAAAAAATCGATATTCTCGTCCTGAACCAAGGCGTGCAATTTCCGCAGGAGAGCATTATGGATATTAGTGCCCAGCAGCTGGAGGACACGTTCCGGACGAATATTTTCCCTCATTTTTATATGACCAAAGCAGCGCTTCCCTGCTTAAAATCAGGGAGTTCTATTATAAGCACAGCTTCTGTGACAGCCTACGCCGGAGCCCCTCTGCTTGTAGATTATTCTGCAACAAAGGGCGCCGTTGTCTCTTTTACTCGTTCGCTTTCACTTCAGCTCGTGAAGAAAGGCATCCGCGTGAACGCAGTAGCTCCAGGTCCGATCTGGACCCCCCTCATCGTTTCCAGTTATTCCGCCGAATACGTCAAAACTTTCGGCTTGGAAACACCGATGAAACGGGCTGGCCAACCTTTCGAATTAGCGCCGACCTACATTTATCTGGCATCGGATGATTCCTCCTTTGTAACCGGACAGGTGCTGCATGTTAACGGTGGGATTATGACGGAAACCTAGGTGTTGGGCGTCCGGCAATTTTTGGTGAACCAATGAAAAAGGCGCCCATATGCGAAAAGCACACAGACGCCTCAAAGGAACCTAAGTTATTTTAATGGAATTGCTTGATCAGGCGCTTAGCTGTCCCGTTAGGGGTATCAATGACTTCATACATGTTGACGACGACGCCAGAGTCTACCTGTTCATTTTTTAATCCAGTGACGACAATTTTTTGACTGCCGCTTATCAACTTGCCAGTGCCAACTAGTGTGGACGTTTGGGTGCCCACGATGCGACCGAGGGAATCCACCATATCGAATTCAATTTTGGAGAAGTTCGAGTCAATGATGACCTGATCCTCATGCGTGATATCAAGATCGAGATTTAATTGATATGAATAAGAGCCGCTACTGTAAAGCCAGCTGATCGAATCACTGTTGACTTTCAAAGAGAATGGATACAGATCAAGCGTGTCGCTGTTTTCGTCCTTCTGCAGAGAAACCTGATACGTTCCTGCCGACACTTTGCCTTCGGACACCGATTTATCATCGAAAATGTTCAGTGCAAAAGTTTCATCGTCATCTGTTTTACCGTTTGGCAGCAAATAGGAGTAACTGACCACATAAGAGCTGCCCGGCGTAAGCTGTGTCGTGACTGAGCTTTGACGCGTGCCCGTGTATGAATTGCCGCTGCTATCCAGCAGCTCGTTCTGAAGCTCAGGCAGTGCAATCGTGCTGGTGCCGTTATTTGTGAACTTATACTTGGCGATGGCCGTTTTGTAGCCTAGATCATCGTTTTCGTGCGCGTGAAGCTCAACGAGCGAAACATCTACATTTTTGTTCACGATAGCGCTATTAGTCAAATTCAACTTGCTGCCAATCGTATAACTGACAGCTGTCGTGAAACCGTTTTGGGCTTCGACTGCGCCTTTAAGCTGGAATACAGCAACAGGCATTTGTCCTACAGTTGTATTTGTATTCGCGGATGAACTTGTATTTGCATTTGTATTCATACTTGTACTTGCAGAGGTACTATTTTCGGCAGTTGCCGATGTGCTCGTTGCATTCGCTGCAGCAGACGATGTTGCGCCGCCAGAGCTCGCCGAGGAATCCGATGTCTTCTGCCAGAGGACAAGCTGCGCCGTATTAGGATCAACCCCTACCGGCAGAACCGCGTTGAAGTAATAATCCGTCGTTTCATTCGGAGCCAAATACGTATCACGGGCCGTATTATCCGTAGCGGTCAAAGCTGTGCCGGATTCGCCAACTTGATACGCAGCGAAGAACGAAGGAATTGCAGCAGCCTCTTTCCCGTCATTGCTTAGTGTCACGATCGTTTGCACATGAACGCCATCAGCTTGATTGGCATACTTGGTTGAGCTCGCTTTGACTGTCATTTGCTCGCCTGTCTGCTGACCGCTGTACACCACCTTCGTATCTAGCGCAGTTGTTTGAAGAGAAGTGCTAAGATTCATGTTCCCAAGCGTCACATCTTCACTTTGATTCAAATAATAAAATTCCAACGAAACACCCGACATCGCCATTTGTTTGGAGATCGGCGTTTTTAACGTCACTGTATCCGCTTCGTTCGGAAGGAAAGTTGTTCCTGATCCATTTGCGATCGATGAATCGTACTTCATACCATTGGCATCCACCAATCGGTACTGAAGTCCTGCAGGCAGTTTAACAGAACTGGAACCAAGGTTTTTGGCTGACACCTGCGTATAAAGATACCATTTGCCATTTTCCGAAACGCGAACGCTTTGTCCTAACTGGAACGCAAGCGAGGAATCATTCGCCAACGTGCTGTCCACTGTTCGAAGATTAATAATTTCTTCCGGCACGCTCGCCTGGCCCTCGCCAAGCGCAGAACTGACGGGCAGCTGACCGAGATGATTCATAAAATCAGCCTGCCCCGCATCCCAGCGGAAGACGTCAATTTTCAGCTGATCCGCCGTTTCGCCTTCGTCTAAATTGGCGTAAAAGCGGTAACTCGCCTCTTGACCGGGAAGAACGCTCGCGCTCTTCTTTTCGCTCAATTTGGCTGTATAACTGTGCCCAGCCGTATCTGTTACCCGCACGCCGTATTGATTGAAGTCAATTGCCTTGTTGTCTCCATTATGTATGGATACGGCAAACTGAAGCGATGAAGACGAAAGCGCAGCTTGGCTTAATGTAAAATAGGAAGATGATGAGATATATACCGCTTCCCCGGCGGCATGAACCATCCCAGCGGGTAACGAGGCAGCGGCTATGCTGCCGGTTAAGAACAAAGCTAGTGTCGTATTTTTCAAAGAAATCGATGTTAATTTGCGGATCATGATGTTTTACCTCCCGTAGCTTTTTAATAGTAAACAATTCATTCAGCAGTCACTAATCATAACGAAGGGCATCGATTGGCTTCAATTTGGAAGCTTTGTTGGCCGGATATAATCCGAAAATGACACCGACTAAAGCCGAGAATAAGAACGCGTATAATCCTACGTTTAACGAAAGACTCGTAGCTTGGCTCGGATTGATGTAAGGCCATGCGAGCGATAAACCTACGCCAAGAACAAGGCCAATGAATCCCCCCATGCCGCTGATTAACGTCGCTTCCACCAAGAATTGCAGCAGAATATTCCGGCGTTTAGCTCCAATGGATTTACGAATCCCAATCTCTCGTGTTCTTTCACTTACCGTCACAAGCATAATGTTCATGATTCCGATACCGCCTACCAGAAGCGAAATGGCTGCTACAGCTACTAACTGGTTCGTTAGCGTGCTGGACGCTGTTTGTTTGGCACTGATCAATTCGGAGGAGTTGAAAATGTTAAATCCTGTCGTACTTTTGAATTTGTTCGTTAAATATCGCTCCAGCACGGCCTGCACCCTGCTCACATCATCGCCGCTAGCTGCTTCAACATACGTAGAACGAATTGATCCTAGTTTAAAGTCTCTGCTCATCGTTGGCAGTGGCACAATAACCGAGCTGTCCAGCGACGTCCCGCTTGTATTCGAGCCTTTGCTTTTCAAAACACCAATAATCGTATACATGTAGCCATTGACATTGATTTCTTCATTGATCGGATCATCCTTGCCAAAAAACTTCGTCGCCACTTCGGTACCAATGACAGCCACATGATTGCGATAGTCCAAATCTGCTTGGGCTAGAAATCGGCCGCTGCCGATTTCCCCCTTTTGCATGCTCAGATAACGGTCATTCGTACCTAGTACAATATACGTTTCCGTGGTACGGTCATATTTAATGCTCGTACTGGCTCTGGTCATCGTCGGCGCAATCGCGCTAATCCCCGCTGTGTTCTCCAGGTCCATGAGTTCTTCATATTTCAGTTGGGTTGCGCGGCCATTGCCAAGCAGGTTAACAGTCAGCAGGTTCGTCCCTAGACCTTCATACTGCTTCTCAATCGATTTGGAGGTGCCTTGCCCAATGGAGACGAGCGTAATAACCGAACTTACGCCAATAATAACGCCGAGCATCGTCAAAACCGTCCTGAGCGGATTTGAGCGTACAGTGGCCATGGCCATTTGGAAAAGCTCCCAAAGTCTCATAGCGAAACCGCCTCCTCCACTTGTGGAATAAGCATCGTTTCATTGCGAACGTCCTTGATAATCTCGCCATCTCGAAGCGTAACAACACGCTGGGCATGATCTGCGATATGATTATCATGCGTAATCAACACGATGGTGTTGCCCTGCTGATTCAGCTCCTGGATTAACTCCAGCACTTCTATCCCTGTTTTGGAGTCCAAAGCTCCGGTAGGTTCATCCGCCAAAATCAATGATGGTGAAATAGCTAGCGCTCTCGCGATCGCCACCCTTTGCTGCTGTCCACCGGACAATTCGCTAGGCTTATGATGTCCGCGCTGACCCATCCCCAGCTTCTCCAACATGCGCTGTGCTTGTTCTCGGCGCTGTTTGGCAGGAATGCCCGCATAAATCATGGGCAATTCCACATTTTCGATGGCTGACAATCTGGGCAACAGGTTGAATTGTTGGAAAATAAAGCCGATCTTCCGGTTCCGTAGTTCGGCAAGACCATTGTCGGACATCTTCTCGGTGGAGACACCATCGAGCGAATATGTGCCTGAGGTCGGAATATCCAGCAGCCCGATTGTGTTCATCAGGGTGGATTTCCCCGATCCGCTGGGACCGATAATCGCAACAAAGTCACCTTTCGCAATATGCAGTGTGATCCCTTTCAGAATTTGCAGCTCTTCTTCCCCACGGGCGTAGCTCTTGGTGACTCCCGTTAGTTCAATGATATTCATACGACTCGCTCCTTTCCGCGAAGCTGATTATTCACTGGCGCGTACCTCCACCGCCTTGACCACCTTGGAAGCCACCGCCGGCTCCACCGCCTTGGAAGCCAGCCGGAGGACCGCCTTCGCCACCAGGAAAACCGCCTTGTGTCCTTTGCTGGTTCGTTGTCGTAGCAGCCTTGCGTACTGGCATGACCACTTCGTCGCCTTCTGCCAAGCCGCTCAAGATCTCAACCTGCGTTTTGCTGCGAATACCGGTCTTAATCTCATGCTGCTCTTCCACAGTTCCGTCCGCTTTCTTCAGAGAAACGGTAGATTTGCCCTTTGTCGTCGTAATGGCCTGAATCGGCACGACTAGGATGTCCTTTTTATCTTGAATAAAAATTTCAGCTGTTGCCGTCATCGCGTATTTGAGCTCACTCGCTTCCGAGTTCGGAATGGAAACGACCGCATCATACGTCGTAACGCCGTTCGAAGTAGTCCCTACATTGGACACGGAAGTCACTTCACCCTCGAAAGATTTGCCCGATATCGCATCGACTTTTACTACTGCCTTCTGCCCCACCTTCACACTCGTTAAATCCAGCTCATCCACGGCAATGGGCAGCTGCATCGTACTTAAGCTCGCTACCGCCCCTAAAGTCGTATTGGCAGTAATTTGCGCGCCGACCGGATAGTTGCGCAGCACATTGCTTTTGCTATTGGCAAAGTCCGCCGAGAACACGCCGTCAAAAGGCGCTGTGATTGTCAATTGATCTACCTTTTGCTGTGCATCGTCAACTTTAATTTTCTGGCTGTCGATAGCCGCTTGCTTGCTGATGATGTTTTGCTGGAGATCATCGTTAAATAAGCTTGCGATGAGGTCCCCCTGCTTCACCGTTTCTCCGTCTTTAAACTTCAGGCTTTTGACTGTTCCGCTAGCTTCCGAAAAAATGGGTGCCGTGCGCACGTAATCTAAAGCTGCTAGTTCCGTTGACTCTATTTTGTCATCGCCGCTGCCGATGCTGCCTTTCACCTTCAAGCCCGAGGAAAGCGTCCCGTCATTTGAAACCAAAACTTCCACATCAACAACTTTATTTCCATTCGTATCAGCCTTCATTTCACGAGAAACCGTTGAAACCGTCCCAACTTTAGAAAGCAAATACCCGTCAACTGTTAGTTCAACGTTATCGCCTTTCTGCAATTGAACAGCTTCTTGTAGCGGGAACGGCAGCTTGACTTTGAATTGCGAAGTATCTGAGATCGTTCCAATCTTCGTCGTCTTGTTCACTTGACTGCCCACATCCAAGTTGGCTGCTAACGTAAGCTTTCCGCTCATCGAAGCGGATACGCTCATATGGTTCTGTTCGCCCTGCAGCTCTGAAAGTTCTTTCTCCAACTGCTGCAGGCTCACCTGTGCTTCTTTGAGGTTCGTTTCGGTAGATGGAACAGACAGCTCTACGAGCACATCTCCCTTCTTAACCGCTTGATTTTGCGTTAAGTTCATCGTTTTAATGATCGCGTCCACCGGAATGACAATATTTTGTTTATCTTTCGCATCCAACTGAGAAGTTCCCGATATGGATGAAGATATCGAGCCTTTCGTCACCTTCATCGCCGATTGTTGCTCAGATGCAGCTACTGCAGGCTTCGACTTGCTATGTATGTAATAGTAAGTTCCTGCCCCACACAGCATCGCAGCCACAACGACAATGATCCATTTCTTTTTCCGATTCAAGTTCATCGATGATTCCCCTCTCCCATGTACCAAGACCACGATTGTCTTCGTCATATACATCTCACATGTAAGCAGTTTAAGGGGATAGGCTGAATCTCTACTGAGCGGGGGCTGAAAGAAAGTTGAAAACCAACTTAACGTTTGCTGAAAATGGAAAATACATGAAACCCATCGGTTTCATGTATTTATTTGAACAAAACTTATCCAATACTAGTCAATTTGTATCAGAGTCTTCGATATACTAGATGTGATCAGCAATCGGAAGGGTGACAAAGACATGAGACTGTTACTGAAACAATTATGTGTTTTTACTTACCATGCAGCGATGTCTTGTATATTTCCCGTAGGTATTTTTCTAACACTTGCGTTAAGCAAACTGTTAACTATTCCTGGTCTCCCCAGATATGACTTTATACTAGCTGGCTGTATTCTGTTGCAACTGTTCATGTACGTAAGCAAACTTGAAACAAAAGATGAGCTAAAAGTTATCTGTGTTTTTCATTTAATCGGCATCGCTTTAGAATTGTTCAAAGTACATATGGGGTCATGGAGTTATCCAGAGGAAGGGTTTAGCAAATTGTATGGCGTTCCGCTCTACAGCGGTTTTATGTATGCAAGCGTGGCAAGTTTTATCTGTCAAGCATGGCGAAGATTGGAGCTTTCCTTGGACGCCTACCCGCCAATTGGGATCACTGTTCCATTTGGCGTAAGTATTTATCTTAATTTCTTTACTCATCATTTCATCTTTGATGTGAGATATTTGCTCATCATATTGCTATGCATTCTCTTTTACCGGTCAAAAGTCGGATTTAAGTTAGGTCAAATCAGTTATGCGATGCCACTCTCACTCTCATTTCTGTGCATCGGTTTTTTCATTTGGATTGCAGAAAATATGGCGACTTATCTGGACGCTTGGCGATATCCCAATCAAGATCATAGCTGGCATTTCGTACATCCATCCAAAATTGTCGCTTGGTTTTTACTAGTGATCGTATCCTTTGTCATTGTAGCGGAACTGAAACGGCTCAAAACAAAACAATGAAAATAAACTGTCCCCAAAGTAGTTCATCTACTCGAAGGACAGTTCTCTTTTATCCAGATTCCTATAGAGAGTCCTATGCGATTACCCATACAAATAAGATTTGGCATCTTTCCCCACATAAGCTTTCCATATAATTAAGTTGTACGGATTGCTCCAATCAATGTCATCGTCCCCAAACATCTCGTGAAGCCGGTTGCTGTTAAAAATGATGGAACCTTTCTGATCAAAAGCAACCCCGTCCACCCACAGCATCCTGTCGTCCGAAACGAATTTGTGGAAGCTGCGATCTCTCGCATCGAAGAAACCGATCCCTTTCCCCTCCAGCATGGTGTAAAATAAATTGCCTCGATTATCGGCGTGCATACCGTCAGTCGTCGTTCCTTTGCTGCCAAGAACCTGCACGGCGCCGTTTATTTGCTCTAGAGGCATTTGCTCGTTACGCAGCAGCCCTGTATGGATCGCATATAAATTGCGGCCTGTCGCTTGGCAATAGTAAAGCGTAGATCGATCCGCTGACAAAGCAATGCCATCGGCGCCGATACGCAGTGGCTTATCCTTGAACACAGGCTTGTAATCGATTTGAAAATGAAAATTAGGGAAATCCTGTGTACTGAAATGCTGGTCCAACACGCGCCGCAACGTTTTGGTGCTCATGTTGTAAATAATAATACCTCCACGAAGCGGATGATCCTGGTGTCCACAGCCGGAATCTGTTATATAAACGAATCCATTTTTATTATCCACAACGAGGTCATTCAGAAAAGATGTCCGATAGGGTGCAATCTCAGAGGGAATGACGATAGAGTCGATCAACTTATTAGTGTTCAAATCCCAAATCACAAGCTTCTGCGAACCTTCTGCCGATGGTTCGTATGCCATTTTGCCTTGATCCAGAAGCCACATCCGATTATATTCATCAATTTCATAGCCAAGCACGGATTGCAAGACATCCACTTGGCCTGCTGTATTCCAATCCCAGCTCGGAAAGGCCTCCAGCAGCGGCTTTCCCTCCTTGACAACGATGCGATTCATCGTCGCAGGAATACCGTGAGACCAACGCGGGACAGAGACATAGAATTGTCCTTGAAGATCAACTTTCACGCTGGCGGGCATTGCCTTTTTCCAAATTTGATTCGTTTCGTATTCTTGCTTCATGACAACTTCGGGAAAGTTCCAATCCAACCGGCTCCAGTGGCATATTATTTTATACATGGGTGAGCCTCCTGCGACCTCGTAAGTAGTTGTACATCTACCATATAGGTATGCGCTCAGAAATAAGACGTGTGGGCTTCAAGCATGTGGCGAATTCAGTGTATTTAGTGGGGTTTTGTATTCACTTCAAAAATCCAAACACTTCCCAGTTTATCAATCCCAAAATCGTAACCTAGCATGCCAATGCCTGGATATTTGGCCTCTAGCAGCATCGTGCACGTTCGGGATACGCCTACCATGGTGTCGATTTTGGATTTAACCTGCGCTGCAGGGAATGTCCATCCTACGGCATATCTGCCTCTCAACTGCGTGCCCCCTTGACAAAGGTTCGTGACAAATAGTCCCGGACGAGCTAATCGCCCAACAACCGCTCGAATCTCCCATTTTCGTCCAACTTTTGCCAGCTTGACCCGATAGTCGACTGGCCGACCATCGATGGTGGCCAAGTGAATGCCCTGCTGAATCATTAAAGGGCGCTTCTGACTTATCCGGTTAATAGCCTGCAACAATTCATTCCAATTGCGATACATGGTTCTCGTTCCTGCGCTGTGCAGCATATAGCTGTTACCAGCTTTTTGGATTTTCATAACACGACTGCCACCGGTACCAACAATCGGCTTTGCCACGACAAATTGAAATTGACGAAGCATCGCTGCAAGATTCTCCGCGCTATAACGGCGCATCGCAGGAATATGCTTGGCGACGCCGGAATGCTGCAGCAGGACTGCGAACTTCGACCATTTACTAGCAACCAGACGCATAAAAACTCCTCCTCTGTACATGCCTTCCTTATGCTAAAATATGCCTGGTTCGCGAGAAGGGAAACGGACAATCCGGAACTATTCCTAAAATAAGTAACTTAGCAGACGGCTCAATGGAGGGGCAGACAATAAAAAAGAAGCAGGCTGCAGGATTTCTCCAACAACTGCTTCTGCTCGCATTGGCTTTACTTGTCGTAAACTAATCTCAATTGAATGCCGGATGGATCTGTTACCGTTACAGTCTCGTCAATCTCTGCCACTAATACGCCAGCATGCTTCAACCGGTCAATCGCCTCATTACGTGTTTGCTCATTAGGGAAGACAAGCGTGTAATAATCAAGCCCTGTTCCATTGGCAGGACGCGAGGGTGCCTCTTCGCCAGCCCAAACGTTCAACCCGATGTGATGGTGATATCCGCCGGCGGAGATGAATAAAGCTCTCATCGTCTCTCTTGCATCTGCCACCACATCAAAGCCAAGAAGATCGCAGTAAAACTCTTTGGACTTCTGCAAATTTTTTACATGGAAATGAATATGTCCCATCGTCGTTCCGGCCGGTAAACCGCTCCATTCCGTTCCTTCCGCTTCGCTCAGCAAGCCGTCCCAATCGATCGGATCAGAGGCCATGATGTAATTACCGAGCGCATCGCGGCGCCATTCGCTTCTGGGCCGGTCGCAATAGATTTCAATCCCGTTATGATCCGGATCTGTGATGTACAGCGCTTCGCTCACTAAATGATCCGCTTGGCCAATATGGATGCCTGACTGAATCAAATTGTTTAAGCTAAGACCGAGATCTTTCCGTGTCGGCAGCAGAATGGCAAAATGATAAAGCCCTGCTGCTGATCTGCGGGGAGTGACCCGTGCATCGGCCATCTCTTCCAGCATTAGAAAGGGGGTACTGCCGTCTACCGTCAGTTCAACTGACGTTGTGTTAGATTTTCCTAAGCGCAAACCAACGATCTCTTGGTAGAAGCGAATAGAACGTTCTAGATTTGAAACATATAATTTTACAATACCGAGCTTCATATCTGAAGGTAAGGTCGTGGACATTGAAAGTTCCTCCTTTAATACTTACTATTTGTAATTAAGTTTAGTAAAGTTATTTAATTACGTCAAGAAATAAGATCACGTATTCTCTCCCTTGTTTCGGATAAACGCTCTTTCGCGTTCTTTGTGTCAATCGGTTCCTGCCATGCAAACCCATCTTGCTCATAACGAGGAAAAATATGCATGTGATAAATTTCAATCGCAGTGCCGAGACATTGATCGCCCTCCATATCATTCCCTCCTTTTCCTTGCCCGCCAAGTCACCCATGCACTACTCGCATATAACAATGCACTAGCATAAAAAAGCGCGTTGATCGTCAACCAATCAATCACATAACCGCCCAGGATGACAGCGAAACCTGAAGCGACCGATGTCCAAAAATGAAAAGTCCCAATAACAGGTCCACGCTCGCCCTTTTCGGTATAGTCAGCAAGCAGCAGACGTTCGCTCATTTTTTGCATCGCATTGCATACGCCCATCAGAAGCTGCAAAGCCAATACCCATGAATAGCTCGCTACCCAAGGGAAGCTCAGCATTGCAGCCATCATGCCTAGCGAACTCCATGTCAGCAGACGGATGCCGTGACGATCCAGTTTCGAACCCAGCCATTGCGACACAGCCGCTGAACTAATCGTGAAGACAGCAAATGCAAGCCCGTATTTCGAGTAGCTGTTGCCGAGATTTTTTAAAAACAATAAATAATAGGGATAAATCATGCCTGCTGCCAGCGTCACGATACTTTGTGAGCGAATGAGCCATTTTGTATCCATCACTGGTTACTCCCCTTTGTAATCCGTGTAAAAGTAGTTCATGAAAACATGATCTGGATCGTACTGCTCTTTCTTTTGAAAAAACTCTGCAGATCTCGGGTAGACCGTACGAAATTGATCAAGCCGCGGATACGCGATATACGGCAAATAATACGATCCCTTGTGCTCAATCACGCGATCAAGCACAGTCTGGATACCTGAGCGCACACGATCCTGCCCTTCCTTTGACAAAGGAACATTAAACAGACAAACAAGCGCAAACATGTCGTCCGTTGCATAGGAGAGCGCAGCTTCCTCATCATGGTTCACATATCGTACCGTGATATTCAGCAGATTCAACTTCTCCGTTTGCAGCACCATCCTCATGTCATCAACAAAACCGGCGAATTCTTTGACCGGGATGAAATATTCCTGCAAAATATCATTGCTCCCCGCTTGGTGATAGTCCATGAACTGAGATTCTGAACGCATAGCGTTGTTCCTCGTTATTAAGTTTCCTTCCTGCTGGGCAAAAAGCGGCTTTTGCAACTTCCACAGCACATTTTTCCCCCAGTCGAATGTACGGTTCAAATTGAACATCAGCTTCGAGATGATCACGCCGTCTTCTCTCGTTTTCAATTGGTCATTCCCTTCCAACGGAACGGAACGCTCTACCGCATAATTCAATGCATACATTTCCTTCAAAAAATGGTCAGGCGCTACCGATATACGCGCTATATGCAGATGAATATCAGGATTTGCCTTCACCTGCTCCTCAAAATACTGACTGTACGAACTGACGTCCATCTTATCGAACCGCAGCTTATACATCTCGTTTTCAGTCAATGCAAGCGTTACATCAAGTATAATTCCGAACAAACCGTAACCGCCGATAACAAGATTAAATAGCTCTGCGTTCTCATTTCGACTTACGTTAACGATGCGTCCATCTGCGAGAAGCAAGCGGAACGCTTCAACGCTTTTAATGAGTGATCCGTTTCGAATATCCCGGCCATGCGCATTCACGCTAAGGGATCCACCGATCGTAAAAAGGTTTTGCGACTGCATCGTCTTCACCGCCAACCCATAGGGATTGACGTAATCCTGTAAGTCTTTCCATGTCGCTCCAGCTTCTATACGAATCTGTTTTTGCTGTGGATCGAAAGATAGCACTCGGTTGTATGAAGTCATGTCGATGACAACGCTGTCTTTGTAATACGTATGTCCACCTTGGCTATGCCGTTGTCCGGCAATGGAGACAGTCAAATGCTTTTCCCGTGCTTCCTGCAACAGATTCCGCAGCTGCTGCTCCTCATGACCTTTAACTACACTTGTTACTTTTACTGGATGCAGTCGACTGTAATCCGTGATGAGGTAGGGGTCTTGGTCAAGCGAATCATTTTGCAAGTAATTAACGATACAAAGGGCAGTGAGAAGAAAAAGAGCGATCCATTTTTTCAAGTCCCGTTCCTCTCCAGGTGCACCATTGGCCACGGCATTTTACAACACTCCCGTATATTCGCATTTGTAAAATATATCCTATTAACAATTTTAACATGAAATTAAATAAAAAAGCCCCCAAAAACTTTGCTGAAAGTTTTTGAAAGCTTTTGCTGAGAAACGCATATATCGATGGAAGGACCTACTTGAAATATGAGGGGTACTTCAGACGAAGCTCTTCCTTTTCGAAGCTGACGCGGCCCAAATGTTCGCCCATCGCCTTCTCAGCCTCGTCGGGATTTTTCTCGCGGATCGCCCGTGTAATCGCTTGATGCTCGGAAAGAATGATTTGCCAATCGTAATTAACTGCCAATCTCAGAAAGCGGATTCGATTGTAATGAGTACTTAGCTGCTGCAGTAAGTTCCAAGTCCGGTATTTGCCACAGCCAACGATGATTGTTTTATGAAACTCTTCGTCTAGTTCAAACAATCGCTCGTAATTATTCCCCTCGACGCACAGCTCTTGGAGCGAGATCAGATTTTGCAGCTGCATCACTTGTTCCGCATTAAGCATCTCGCAAGCCTGCCGAATGATGGCGCGTTCCATCGTCTCTCTTACAAATCTCGATTCCTCGACAAGCTCAAGATCGATCAGCGAAATGAATGAACCTTTCTGCGGAATCGTCTCGATCAATTCCTCTTGCGACAGCTTAACGAACGCTTCCCGGATCGGGGCGCGGCTAACCTGCAGCATTTCGACGACTTCTTTTTCAGAAATGAACCGACCAGGCTCTAGCTTTAGCTCCATAATGTTTCTCTTTAGTGTATCGTGGACATAGTCGCGGACTAATCCCTTTGCATCTCGTGATGCATCCAATTTAATGTTCATCGTTCTTGTGACCCTCCTAAAGGAGCTCTACTACTACTTCTGTACCAAAGTTAGACAAACCATCAAAGAGCTCACTCCAAGCTGTACAACTAGTATTACTAGTAATACTAAATTGATTATATATGCCATTGTAAGGGTTTGCAACCCCTATTTTTTTGAGTAACACAAGCTCCTCATTACTAAAAAAAACCTAAGAACCGTTTCTCAACGGCTCTTAGGTTTTTTATTGGAGCGAAGGGAAAACGGCAGCAGCCTGCTTTACAGCAGACTGCTCGTAGTCTGAGAGATTACAGTTTTAGGATTGAGCTTGCAACAATTGCAAGGTCTGTAATATCTACTTTGCCGTCATTGTTAACGTCCGCAGCTTTGTATTGATTCCAGTCTGAATCTGTCGATGTTTTACCATAAGCAGCAGCAACAACAGCCAAGTCACCGACGCTGATCTTACCGTCACCAGTTACATCGCTAACTGCACGAGCAATAACCGAGGATGTGAATGTTTGGATGGCCGCATTCAGATCCGTTACTGCTTGATTTACGTTGGCTTGTGTAGCCCCCGTATTATTCAAAACCGTAGTAGCAGCTGTGATAGCAGCTTGCAGGGCAGCTTTTGAGCCTGATGGATATTGTCCAGGATTGCTTCCCTCTGTTGCTGCATCGTATTTGCTTTGAGCATCTGCAATTGCGGCGCTCAGGGCTGCTTTGTCAACCACGATAATTTGAACACTATGGGAAGTACCGCTTACCGTGGACTCCACACCTTGTGCATCAGCCAGATTTACATTAGAAACAATGACAGACGCATTGGCGGATTGCGGCGAAATCACACGGAAATTTAGATTCAGCCAATCTCCGTTTGCATCATGATTGGATCCAACATTGGCCAAGATAAAGCGGATTTGGCCGGATGTCGCTTTTTTGTCTACGATTGTAACGCCGTCCTTAATCGGATTTGCAGAAACGTATTCCAATTTTGTAGGATCGTAAGTTACCGTTACATCTTGCGCGAACGCATTTTGATTCAAGTTCTGTAATGTATAGGTCAAACTGAATTGTTGATTTGCATTTGCTTGGTCAGTACCTGTCAATGAACTGCCAGGTCTTGTAGCTGCATAAGTTAAGCCATATCCGAGTGGGAATAAAGGGTTGCTTTTGTCTTTCGCATTAATTTCAGCGAAATCACGAGGCCACGTATAAGGCAGTTTGCCTTGGAAATCGTAGTCGCCGAATACGACATCAGCAATACCATTTCCGCCTTCTGAACCTGGAAGCCAAGCTTCTACAACGGCATCCCAACTATCGATATCCTTAGTGATGACAAGAGGTCTGCCCGATAAGAGGATAATAACCACTTTTAAATTCGGATTAGCTGCTTTAGCCGCTTTCAGGTTAGCGACAATGCTAGTATCGCTGGATGCTCCGCCACCTGTTCCGTAAGTCAAGTCCGTACCTTTACGGTCACCACTGCCTTCCGCATAAGGATCTTCCCCGATGACGGCGATTGCAATATCATGACCTGCTGTAGCAGTTGCTCCTGTTTGATCCCAATCCACAGTTGCTCCGGCATTTACCGCATTTCTAATACCGTCGAGTGGGTTCGTGCCTTTCGTAATCGCATTTCCTGAACCCTGCCAAGTGAGCGACCAGCCGCCAAGCTCATAACCAATATGGCTTGCTTTATCGCCAATCATGATAATTTTTTGCGATCCATCTTTTTTCAATGGAAGTACGTTACTACTGTTTTTCAAAAGAACAAGAGATTTTCTAGCCGCTTCGCGAGCAAGCGCAGCATGGTCTGCGTTATAGATTACACTCGAAGGACTATTTACACTATCCGATAATGGCTGTTCGAACAGCCCATTCTCGAACTTGACTCTGAGAACTCGGGTAACGGCATCATCAATCCGTGCCATTGATACATCGCCAGAGCCTACCAACGATTTTAAGTTGTTAATGAATCCAGCCCAACCGCTCCCTGCCCCGGAGCTAGCTGTCGTATTCCCTTTAGCGGAAAGCATGAACATATCAACGCCGGCATTTACACTAGCTTTAATTTGTTTTTTATAGTTGGCTGCTCCGCTTACATCATTGCCTTGATCATCTACGACGATCTGTTGAATGGCGTCATAATCCGAAACGACAAAGCCCGTAAATCCCATTTGTCCTTTCAACACATCCGTAATCAGATGTGTATCCGCGTGCGATTTCAGTCCGTTAATACCGCTGTATGTGATCATTACGTTACGTGCGCCTGCATCTACCGCTTTTTTGTAGTAGGCAAGGTAAGGAGCCAAGTATTCATCTTTGGCTTGATTCAGCGTTTTTCCTGCCGGAACCGGAATCGTGATGTTGCCAGTATTTACCCCGTTATCTGTTAAGCCGTCTCCAATGTAATGTTTGATACTGGCAACGATTTTATTGCCTTTCAAAAATCCAGGATCGTTTGGATCGCCTTGCAAGCCTTGTACAGCCGCAACGCCGAGCTTGCTGACGATTTGCGGATCTTCGCTGTAGCCTTCGTACGTTCTGCCCCAGCGAATATTTTGAACGGCTGAAATAACGGGAGCAAATGTCCATTGAATTCCAGTCGCTCTTACTTCTTCGGCGGTAGCGCTGCTGATTCTCTTCACAAGATCCGCATCATTAGCTGCACCCAATCCGACATTATGCGGAAACATTGTTGCATCCTGCAGGTTGTTATGACCATGCACAGCATCTACACCGTAAATGATTGGAATACCGAGACGCGATCCTAAAGCTTGATTTTGGTATTTGTCAACCAAGGCTTTCCAGGCTGTTGGATTATTTCCAGCAGCAGGAACGGATCCTCCGCCGCTTAATACAGAACCTAAAAAATATGTTTGAACGTCGGAAACCGTGGAAAGAGATGCCTTTTCTGCTTGAACCATCTGACCGATTTTTTCATCTAGCGTCATTTTGCTTAACAAGTTAGAAACCCTCTGTTCAATCGGTGCAGCCGGATCTTTGTAAATATCCACGGCATCGGCGACCGCTACATTAGGATAGTTAAGGGGCAATAAGGATAGTAATAACACTGAAGCCACATAAGCAGATGTTTTTCTCATCCTTTGGTTTCAAATCCTCCCATAAAATAGTGACCTTACTTGTGGTGTTCTGGTGCAATATTTATGTTCGATCTGGGTTGAGATTGAGTGCTCCTCCTCTCAATTTTCCGATATAAAATGTATCGAAATAATCAGAAAGAAAACGATTACACAAAATATTATCTTCCTAACATCAGGCAAAGTACATTGGATATTATCATGTTTTGTATAAATATTCTAATATCTTGTTCTTCTAAACATTCAAAAAGCCTAAGGACCGTTTCTAATCGGCTCTTAGGCTTTTTATTGGAACAAGCACTTACTGAATTACACACTTGAACTCGAAGTCACAACAGATGGTGCGGAAGGCGTTTCTTCTTTAGACGTTAAAACTTCTTTTTTCATGATCCAGGTGACCAGGAAGGCTACAACGGCGAAGCCGATGCTAATCGCAAAGATGTGCTGGAAAGCTTCAGCAAAAACCAGCTTGATCTGCAGCAGTAAATCTGCGGAAAGCCCTTGCGGAATGCCTCCATTCATGATGGACTCGCTAGTGCCTGCGGGAAATTGATCCGATAAACCGGAGATGCCGCTGGTAATATTTCTCGAAAGAAGACTGCCGAAAATACTGAAGCCCAGCGTCGTCCCAATGGCCTGAAATAATTGAACGGTTGCCACGCCTACCCCGCTATGTTCCTTGCTGACGGATTCCTGCACAATGAGATTATCGGACCCGAATAATACCCCAATCCCGAGCCCCATAATGAAAAACGAAACGATGATATACAGCACAGTCGTATCCACGTGTATACGTGACAGCATAATAAAGCTGGCGATCGGAAAAATGAACGAAACGATGAACAGATGCTTGTAAGCAACTTTTGTTATCAGATTTCCACAAAGCACACTTGCCGGAATGGCCCCTGCCATGAAAGCTAATGACAAGTAACCGGAGGCTGTCGGTGTCATGCCCATGACATTTTGAGCAAAGAACGGGAATCCGGACATTCCCCCCATAATACCGAGCATCGTCAAAAATACGATAATGGATAGGACGACTACGGAGCGATTTTTGAACAGTACAAGTGGGATGATCGGTTCCTTGGCTTTCGCTTCGATACGCACGAATAGGACGATAAGCGCCAAGGATAACACCAGCAAGCCAATAATGATCGGAGAAGTCCAAGTATATCCTTTTACATCGATTAATACAGGTGCCAGCAGCAGCGACAGCATAGAGAGAACAAGCGTGATGGCGCCTGCCCAATCAATCAATTGTCTCTCCGCATGCTTCGACTCGCGCAGTCCTTTCGAAACGAAAACTGCCGCGGTCACACCGACTGGAATGTTGATGAGAAATATCCAATGCCAACTTACATGGCTGACAAAATATCCGCCAACGGTAGGCCCTAGCAATTGTGGCAAAATTAATAATGGACCGACAATACTTTGTACTTTTGCCCTCTGCTCTAAGGGGAACGTATCTCCGATGATGATCATGCCTAATGGCATGAGGCCGCCTGCGCCGATGCCCTGGATGCATCTGCCGATCAGCAGCATTGTCATAGAGCCCGATAAACCGCAAATGACAGAACCGGCCAAGAACAGGGCGACACAGCTCAAATAGATTTTCTTTCGTCCGTAAATATCGGCCAATTTGCCGAAAATAGGCATGAACATCGTGATCGAGAGTATGTAAATTCCTGCTACCCAACCGTAAAGTGATAGCCCATGCAGATCCCGAATTATGGTTGGCAATGCCGTGGACACGGCAGTTTGGTCCAATTCGGAGAACACGAGCCCTAACAGGAGGCCGATTAAAATCAGCTTTTTGTTATTCGCTTCCTTATTCAATTGCGCACCTCATCTTTTCAAAATGATTGATTTCCATACGTTCATCTTACCTGCGTACAGGAACTCAATCATCCGACTTGAGGATTTAATCATTCTCCGTCTGAAGGCGGAAATCAATCGGGAATACTCGCGGACTGCTCCAAACAAGCAAAGCAAATAAGGCTTTTATCCTCCAAAACAACACCGTCAAGAAAGCCTTCCCGACAAAAGATTTGTTTGCCGCATGTTTTACAAGTGCCAACAAATTCTTGCATACTTAGCCCCCCTATCGTCTTCTTTCTGCCTCCGTCTATGATCCTCAGTAAATGCCATCTGCATTTGAAGGAAGTTCCCTCACATGTGCCAAATGAGCTGTCACACGTTCATCTTCCTCTGCAGCATACGGATAACCGAAATGATCAGCCACTCCGAGCGCTGTTTCTCTGAAAAGTTCACACATGACAAAAAGCCCGTTCCACATATTGTCATAGTCTCCATCCGAATACGTTCGAACAAATGCCGCCCAATAATCAGGCTCCAAGTAGGTCTCGAAATATTTGCCGCATTTCCCTGAATCAACGGCGAAATCGGTTTTCACTCCGATATGCCATTGCAGCATCTTTATCAGCATGTCCCTAACCGGCCGATCATACATAAATTTCGCATAGGCAAGCTCCCTGCGCCACAACCCTTTGGCAATATATGTACTTACCCACCAGAACTCGTTGCAGCAATTGGCAAACTCGGCTGCGGTTGGCGGTTCCGGCAAATAATCACGATTGCTTGGTTCCGCAAAGGGCTCGATGATACCATCCTTATCCAGCAAAAGCACGCTTAAGCTGTCTCTCCCGAGAGCAGCCACCTGGTCAGCCGCAAAGTACGTAAGATCGATCCGATTTCCATCTGTGAATTGCATGAGAAAGGCAAATTTGTGAAACGGTTCTGAAGCTTCAGGGCCCATTTCATCAGGCGTTTGCATAATAATTAATTCCCCAAACCGTTTAATCCAACTGCGGTCGTTTATAAAAGACTGAAGCGATGCCACCACGTACACAATGTCATAGTCCTGAAATATATCTTTCGGAACGTTCGGATTAACACGCGATCCATTCATGATAACAGCACGGATATGCTCGTTTTCTTGAGCGAATTGAACAATTAATTGCAGCATTTCATTTTCCGTTCTCATTTCTTCCCCTCCACAGGCAGCCATCTCATCATCAAATTAGGACAGAACTACAAGTACTCTCGTTTCATAATACTCACGTTTTCCTTATGACATTCTTCGGTAAAGGACGATAGAAAGGCATGCTCTTGATAAAGAGCTTCTAGCGCAGGCTCATCATTCGCAATAACGGACTGCCGAAGCCGCTTCAAATAATCGGAAGCCATCTCCAGACGTCTCTTCATTTCTTTATGTTCCGAAGTTGCCAGACCATGTCCAGGAATTAAGAGTTGAATAGAATGCTTTTCAAGCATCATGCAGCACTTTTCAAGGGTTTGACTATAGGCTTTAGCGCTCTGATAAATAAATGGAAGCTCAAAATCCGATACATAATCACCTGCTATCCAAATACCGAGCGGTTCAACGACCGTCATCAAGCCATCAGCCGTGTGACCAGGCGCGTGATAGAAAGTCAATGTTGTCTCTCCTAGTTGAAGTTGTTGACCATCTTCTTGGACCACAATATCCAGCTCTGGAAACTGAATGGGATAGTTTCTGGTGATGTAATTTTGGTTGTCAAAATCCCGGATCAGCTTCAGCTTGTGCTCTTTCTTAGGGTGATTTTGAAGTTCCAAACTGCCAATTGTTGTCGCATCCGGAAATGCTTGATACCCAATAATATGGTCGAAATCGCCATGGGTAAAAAGAAGATATGTCTCCCGCTCCCCTTTGATCGCATGGACATAATTTTGAATCGCCGCGACTTCATTAGGCAGCCAATTCGGGTCTACGATGAGTACCATCTCCTTGGTTTGGATCACCGTGGAAGTGGTTTGAAAGAGTGCGCTTTGGAATACAGTAACGTGTTCATTTTGATATTGAATCATGACGGCTTAGTCCTTCCTCTGGTCATTTATATCATTCATCTTATATTAATCTACTTTCGGCTAACAAGAATTACATTGGTTAATATCCCCTTCAGAACCAGTAATCAACTAGGGTTCACCATGATTTTCTATGGTACAGTTATCCCATAAAGCCTTCTAACTACCAAATTTGGAATAAGGAAGTGTTAATACATATGAAAAAACTAGTTATTTCTACCACTGTAGCGCTTACAGTACTATTTTCGACGGTTGGGGTGTCAATGCCTGCATCTGCTTCAGCACAAGAGATTTACGCGACGAATGGTCATAAATTTGTGAATACTGCAAAATCATATATCGGCAAAGTAACCTACCGTTTTGGTACGAGAGACCCACAGCATCTGACATTTGATTGCTCCGCATTTACACAATTTGTGTTCCAGAAAAATGGCGTAAGCATCCCATGGGGCTCTAAAGCTCAAACGAGCTTCGGTTCCCGAGTTCCCAGCAAGAGCAAATTAGCTATTGGTGACCTAGTCATGTTCAGCGTGAGCAAGCCTGGCCAAATCGACCATGTAGGAATTTACGTTGGAAACGGTAATTTTATAAGCAATACGAAGAGCTCAGGTGTAGTCATTTCATCACTGAACACAGGTTACTGGAGCACTCGCTACATAACAGCTAGACATTACTAAGATCTGCTTCCTACAAAAAGAGAGTTCAGGGAATTTCTTCTTCCTCTGAACTCTCTCCTTTTTCACTTTCAGGTACACCGATTATTTTTTCTCAGTATGCTCCAAAATACGCATTTTGACTTCCTCCGGATTTTCGACTTGAAACACAACTTTACCAAACTCATGACCCTCAAGTTCCAGAACCACGACATCATTGTGATTCTCATAAGAAATGAAGCACCATCGGTCCCCAATCAGAAAACGGCCTTCTCGTATATCAGCAACAGAGGTACCTACTCTGAATCGAAACATGGATAATTTGAAGTCCTCAATGGAAACTTTATTAATGCTGTTGTACGGAATTTCGACCCGACGTTTTAACGCCGCAGCGCTTGTCAATCCTGATAGATGAAGAATGAAACGATCGTTCGTATATTCAATTGTTCTTGACATAGGATTACCTCCGAGCTTTCAATTATTTACTTGCAGAACTCATTTTCTTTCCTAAACTTATGAGAACATCTATAATACGTCTAAGCGCAGCAAATCGTTCACATGACCTATCTATCTAGTTCTGAGAATGATTTCATCTAAAATCGGTTTTGTTTTTACGTTAACTTTTCAATAGAATGATTAAATTCGCAAACAACTATGCAAAGAAGGAATCAGCATGCCGTTTCTCCGTTTCAAAGGATTTCAGAAGGACTTCGTTTCTTCGATTTCGACCAACGTGATTCAGGAATTCTCAAAGATAACAGGCGTCTTGCAGCAAAAAGTCAAAATCGAGCTCCTGCTTGTAGATCAGTTAAACAATTCACCGCAATCTCTGGAAATCCTCATGTTTCCCAGAGATCAGGAAATGCATGACCGCATTGCACAGGAAATGAATACCTTGTTAGCCGCGCATGGCTTTCGCGATGTTCATATCTTTTTTATCCTATTGTCCCCTCATTTGTACTACAAAGAAGGACAACCTCTGAAGTCCAGCCTGGAAGAGCCGATTTCGTTGACGTGAACCTATACAAAAGAAAAAAGCCATCTTGGGTTACAACTCAAGTTGGCTTTTTTGCGCTAACAGCTATACAATTCCTTCAACTGAATAAGTGCAGATACGTGACGTGTCGTGATCGAATGAACCCCCATCTCAATAAACCGCTTCATCTCTGCTTCCTCGTTGACCGTCCAAATGCAAACATCAAGCCCATAACCCTTCGCGATCTCAAGCAGTTCTGGCTTCACAACGCGATAGTTTAAATTAAGCCCAAAGCAAGCAGCGCTTACTGCATCTTTACAGATTTGATGCGCCGTATCGGTGTAGTTATTTGCCATGAATATCGCAGCATCAACGTTGAGAAGCTTGTGAAGGCGCGGATTAACACGCTTTACGAGATGGGCTCGATCGATCTCACAGCCTGAGAGAAAGACTTGCTCCAGAAGTCGATTCTGTTCGATCCAGAGGGAAACGGGCTCGACACAGGCATCCGATTTAAGATCCAAATTCAACCGAACGCTCGCCCCCTGCAAGTAAGTTAGTAATGAGTCCAAGGGAAGGATCCGGATCGTCTCGTCCTCTGAGCCGTTATGTGCTTTAATATCCAGCTTGCTCAGCTCTGCAAAGCTCATCTGAGAAATGCAGTATTCGCTTCCGTCTGCTGCATGAACTTGATCATCATGGGAAAGTACAAGCATCCCGTCTGCTGTGATAAGAATGTCCTCTTCAAGGATATCGACTCCTAGACGAAGTCCTGTCTCTATCGATTTAAGCGTATTATCCGGTGTGCCCATGCAGCCGGTATGGGCAGTCATTCGCGGAAATGAAATCATAACATTTTTCCTCCTCTTAATGTACCTGCCTGACCCCTTGATGCGTGACGTCCAATGATTTGCCTCCTGATTCAGTCCAAATGACAAAATCCAAGGTATGTACCTTCTCCATGGCCTCCATAAGCTTGACTGGATTTTGGACATGCAGCACGAATTGCAGCTGTATGGTCGCTGCTTCTCCAGAGCTTGCTGCCGCGTCTTTACGCATCATTTTGACATTCACGATTTGAATCCCCTCATTACTAAGGGCTGTGGCGATTTGACCAAGCGCAGTCGGATTATCCAATGTCTTAATCGTCATCTCGTGATTTCGCCGGTGACGCATGACATATTTCTCCCACTTGTTTAGGACAAATAGGGAAATCAGCAGCAGCATGGTGGAGAAAACGGCTGCATAAAGAAAACCGGCTCCGACGCATAAACCGATGCCGGCTACGACCCAGATCGATGCGGCTGTCGTCAAACCGCTGATGGTCGAGCCATTTCGCAAAATCGCACCGGCTCCGATAAACCCAATTCCGCTGATGACTTGGGCCGCAAGACGGGCTGGATCTAATCGCACGTTCGGTTCATTAGCAAATTCAGAAAACCCGTAGATCGAAAGCAGCATGATAGTCGTCGAGCCCAGACAGACCAGAATATGTGTCCGGAATCCCGCGGCATGATTATGCCACTCCCTTTCAATGCCCACCGCTCCTCCCATAAAAACCGCTAAAACCAAGCGCAATAGCAGTTCACCATGGCTAATTGTCCAAATTCCCGCTGTCCCTGTCATGCGAAAACACTTCCTTCTGTCATATAAATGGCGTTTGTAAATCCGATCAACGTACACAAGTTGCAAAATACACCGTACATCTCGGCCCGCATCCATTGCACGCCGGTCAAATCAAGCTCTGTGCTCATTTCTGACCGATCCCGCGTCAATTTCAAATTCGCCAGCTCCCCTTTATTACTAACGAGTTTCATCTCTAACGGATGATCGGGCAGCTCCCATTGGCCTCCTCTTGCAGAGAAATCGACCCCAACCATGACTTCATATCGCGCGCCTGGCTTAAGAGGAACGACATCGCCGATATCCGCCGATTGGCTCTTGGCATGGCTGACTCGCAGCTGAGGCAGCGGCCCCATGGAAACGGCAACCGCTCCGCGTTTCAACGCATCGAGTGCTGCCGCGACAATGCCTGAGCTTGCCATAACCGTATCGCGCAGCCCCAAAAAAGTCGCCGATACCGGCTCTGAAACCGGGTCGGATACGTGCCAATCTCTGCCGCTTGTAGCTGCTATCCGATGCCCTTGATTAAGCAGATCCGTCCACAGTCTGAGCGCACGCGCGTTATTTCTGCGGATGGACGGAAATAATCCCGACCAAACCTCGATATAATCGATCTCGTTCCAGTCAGAGACCTCAAATTCCCAGTAGCATCCCGTACACATCGGACTGCCAACGCGAAAGGGATGAGCCAGTCCGACAAGCCCGCCTTGGCGATGGACGCCTTCTATCCCTCTATGGATGTGGAAGGGGCTTAAATTTCGCCAATCCACATACTCGGATAACCCCAGTGTGAGCATATGGCCGAAAAATGTGGTCCATTCCAGACCAGGAATCACTTCCACACCTGTAGCCGCAACAACCTCTTCCCGATTCGTTAATCCTGTCATTGTATTATGATCCGTCAGCGCAACCCCTCGCAGCCCTAATGCTTTGGCAGCTTCAGCAAGCTCCATAAGGGATTGCTTGCCATCGCTATGAAAGGTGTGACAGTGCAGCTCAAATGGCAGCCATTGCTTCATACGTCTGCACCTCCTTCCCAAACATGCAGACGATATCGGCATTCTTCGGTCACGACACAATGAAGATTAATCATGATTTTCAATTGCCCCCTTGGAAAGACGCCAGGCGTAAACCCTGGAGAAGCCTCTGTAGATGTGATCACAAGATGCTGGATCGGATCATGTCGGTGTCCGGCGCCTCGAAAACCATGCTCATCATCGAAGGACAGCGTCATCAAATTTTGTAAAGGCAGAAACTCCCGCCAATTGTAAGTGGCTCTGTGTTCTTCCAATATGTACTGGTTAAGCCCTTCGCGAATCAGCGCCTCGGCCTGACCTTCATTCTCTAGTTTTTTCGGATCATAGCCGAATTCAACATGAAGCTGGTCGCAATCCTTCTGCAAATGGAGGGTATAAGTAATATGGCTTTTCGAACAGCTCGGTGTCACGGTTCCTTCAGCAATAAGCAATGTCTTCATCGGATTTCCTCCTTCTAGATGAAAAGCACCTATCCCCTCTCTAAGGGACAGGTGCTCATTCCATAGCATTACCCTTAATGCGACGATAGTTTATCGTCTTTGATCATGGTGCGGATGTAGAAATAACCCATAAATGAGCATAAAACGAACATAAATACAGCTGTAGCGCTTGCGAGCTGAGTTTCTTGATATACCGAGAAAACTTGGCGCATCGCGACCCCAAGCACTTGCGGCGAGTTCGGACCAATTAAGAACGGCGCTGTAAAGCCGCCAATGATCCCCATAAAGCTGAAAGTGATCGCTACTAACATCGTGCGGTAAGTCAGCGGAACGATAAGTTTGAAAAAGATTTGCAGCCGCCCTGCGCCGATATCTTTCGCACTTTCGATCAGAGCGTTCGGTATACCTGATAATGCAGAGGCAAGCAGCATGGTGGTAAACGGAATATTAAACCAAAGATTAGCTAACAAGATTCCTTTATAGTCGAAAATAATCTTTGGAATCGATTCCACACCAAGGGGCAGTAATAGGCGCGACAACCAACCATGATTGCCATACATGTTAATAATCCCGTAAGATGCGATAACTGAAGGGACAAACATCGGAATCATGTACATTTTTTTTATGCCATTCACAATGCGTCCGCTGCTAAACCGCATGTAGATCGCAAGCGCATAACCGATCAGAACGACGGCGAGTACGGAAATAATCGTCAGCTTTAACGTGAATACGATGTTGGCGGACATCACCTTATCCGTAAAAAGCTTCGTGTAATACTGCATCGTATACGTGCCGTTATCGTCTCTAAAGCTCTCGTTGATCGCCAGAATGATCGGGACAATAACGACAAAACATAAGAGTAAAAAGGCAGGAATGACGAGTGACAGTCCAAGAATACCCTGCTTTACCTGTTTATTCATTGGCCTGCAACTTCTTGCTGCCACCGTTTTTGAATCTCTTTGCCCAAATCACCAAGGTTGAACGTGCGGTATCCAGCTGCCACATCCTTAAATTCATCCCTCAGATTCGCTGGCATTTCCGACCATTTAATGCCCGGATAGCCATACATTTTCTGAATAATGACGGTTTGCGCTTCAGGGGTTAGAACAAAATCAAGGAACTTAGCAACCGAATCCAAGTGTTCGGAAAGCTTCGGAGCCATCAGATAAGTCGGACCGCCGGTGAAAGACGGGCTAATTTGCGTCAGCTTCGTCGTTTCGGGCAGCAGCTTTTTGCTGATTTGCTCAAGCCCTTGGTCTGACCAAGCCGGTATCATATCCACCTCGCCGTTCGCCATTAAATCGAGCGTGCCTTGATTTTTCTTCGGATACACGCCTTTCTGGTACATGCTCGGGTGAAGCTCTTTCAGCAGCTTAAAGCCTTTATCCCACTGCTCCATCCATTTCGGGTCCTGGCTCGTATTGGCTTCCGGCGGAAGGAAGTTATAAATGGTCGTCTGTACAAAAGAATCCCCAGACCCGCCGGTAGCTGGATCATTATAGGCAAAGCGGCCTGGATTTTTACGTATCCAGTCGTACAGCTCATCCGCCGTTTTTGGCGGATTCTTCACTTTTGCGCTGTTATACGCCAAAACAACAGCTGAAGCTCGGTAAGGAATTCCCTTCCCGTCGAGGTTTTTCAAGTTATTCTCATCAATTTTACTTAAATTAGGAATTTTTGTTTTGTCTAAGGAAGCCCACAGATCGCCTTTCATCCCCTTAGTCAAATCGCTTAAACTACTTTCGTACAGGTCAATGTCACCGGACTTTTGGCCGGCTGCTTTGGCAGCGGTGATCCGGTCAAGGGTGGACTGGCCGCCTGAACCAGAGTCGATGTAAACCATCTTCACCTTAATATTCGGATTCGCTTTTTCAAACATCGGGACCAAGGTTTCCCACAGCTGTTTCACGTTTAGAGAGCCGGTAAAGTAGAATTGGAACTCATCCTGCTTCTGTGAGCTGCTTGCCGGCTTACTTCCCCCGTTACTGCAACCGACCAATGTCGATAACACCAAAACAGAAGCTGCTGCTACACTCAACCGTTTTTTCATAGAGACCATCCCTTATTCCTCCTTGGATTTCTATTTATTTCTTAGGCTGACCCATATAAGTCAGTACCTTGGAAAACGTGACATGTACAAGCTGACCGACCTGTCTATTCTTCACAGCATCACGAGGCAAAAAGGCTTTGAGCAAACCGCATTCCGTTTCGAGCGAAACTTCTGCATAATGGCCGAGAATCATGATTTGATGAATTTTGGCAGGTAACCCCTCATCCAGCTTAACAAACATAATATCCTCCGGACGGACAGCCACCGTGACTTCCCCCTCCAGTTGATTCACATTATGAAATTGCAGCTGCTTAACATTCACGTGAGAACCGCCAGCGTTCCCTTTAATGAAATTCATTTTCCCTATAAACTGAGCGGTAAACAACGTGCGCGGATTGTCGTAGATCACTTGGGGAGATGCCATTTGTTCCACATTCCCCGCATTCATGACGACGATATTGTCGGAAATGGACAGCGCTTCCTCCTGATCATGGGTTACGAATACCATGGTAAGTCCGGTTTTGGCTTGAATATCGCGCAGCTCTTCCCGCATCTCATGCCGAAGCTTCGCATCCAGCGCTGAGAAAGGTTCATCCAGCAGCAAAACAGCAGGTTCCAACAGGAAAGCTCTGGCTACGGCTATACGCTGCTGCTGCCCGCCTGACAGCTCACCCGGAAATTTCTTCTCAGACCCAGGAAGCCTGACAAGCTCCAGCACCCGGTGAATCGCTTCATCGATTTCCTGTTTGCTTTTCTTCCGGATTTTCAAACCAAAGGCGAGGTTATTGTAAACGTTCATATGAGGCCACAAGTTGTAGCCTTGGAAAACCATCGCAGTCGGCCTCTTCTCAGGGGGCAGCTTCAGTACACTCTTGCCCTCAATGAGAATATCGCCGGAGTCAGGCTCAAGGAATCCTCCAATACTTCTCAGAACGGTTGTCTTCCCGCATCCCGACGGGCCGAGCAAAGTGACTAGTTCACCCTTTTTTACGTCAAGATTGATGTCTGAGACGCCCTCGCCTGTTTTGTATCTTTTGGCTAGTTGCCTAATGGATAGTTGGATCATAAGCTACTCCTTCCATGGAATGACTGAGTTTATTTCATTTGGAAGCCGCTTGACATCACGTCTGCTGAAACGAAACGCTGTGCAGCAACAAGCAAAATGATGGTTGGCAGTGTCAAAATAATGGAAAAGACTGCGCCTGCCGTACTCGGATAATCCGAAATGATCGAATACATAACTACAGGCATTGTACGGAAGTCCGGAATCCCAACAAGGTAAGTTCCCTGTGCTTCATCCAGTGAGCTTAAGAAGGTGAAGATCGACGCGACTGTAATGCCGGGAAGTGCCATCGGAAACGTAATGCTCCAAAAGACGCGAAACGGCGATGCGCCTACATCTCTCGCCGACTCCTCCTGTGCTTTATGGACATTGCGGAAGGCCGCTGAAGGAATCCATGTCATATACATCAAGGTATTGACGATATGGATGAGTACGACTCCGAGAAATGTGTTCATCAGTCCGACTTTATAAAACAAAACCGCAATGGAAACGTACAAGCCCATTTTCGGGAATGCATGCGTTAGCAGGAAGGAAAACAAGAAGATCCGGCTTAACGGGAAACGAATTCGTGCAAACGCATAGGCGGCAGGTATGCAGAGCAGTATAGAGAAAGCGGTTACAACAATCGCAATCATGAACGATAAAGAGATAGATTTCACAACTTCCTGGTTGGAAAGCACGAACCGCCACCAATCCAGCGACCACGATTGCGGCAGTGGAGCCGGATATTGCCACCTCCCTGTAAACGCTAGGATGAGAAGGTTCAGCAGCGGTCCCATAAAGAATGCGGCAAAGACGACAAGGATAATAAATTCAACCAGCTTACGTCTACCTAGCGCTTTGAAGTACCACAGCATGTCGTGTGACCTCTCCTTTCTACTAGACAAAATTTAAATTATCGGTATACACCCACGGGAGCGGAAAAAGCTTGCCAAGAATTTCTTTCAATTCACTTGTTTCCGTCAGCTGCGGACCATTAAAAACAAGTCTTGCAGCTCCACGGCGATCGACGAGATGTGCATGGCCGCGATAGGCAATCCGATAACCGAAAGATGCTTCAGAAATCTCCAGCTCCGAGAGCGTCTCTTCGCTTACTCTTGCTGCCATATAGGGTTTCAAAGATCGCCATAAACCAAGAAAATCGATTATCCGAATCGTTCCGGGAATGTTGGTTTCGATAAAGGAAGCGCCACTCACAACCAGTTTTTCTACAAGCGCCGGACGATCTCCCATCACGTGCACATTCACTTGCCGTCCATGGAAATTTAGAGCGATTTGCTGCAACAGGACTAACACAGACTCATCACTGCCGGCATATTCAATGACCTTTACGGACGAGACACCATTTTTTTCTATCGGGCCAAAAACGATATACCCTGCTGCAGTTCCGTCTGAGTCGCAAGCCATCCATACATGCTGTTCAGCGCTAGCATTGCTTAAAACGGCAGCACTGCGGATTAATTGGGCAAGCTCAGCTTCCGTTCTTTTGTAATAAGCGGTATCCTGCTCCATGAGCGTAATCATTGAAAGCAGGTCAATGGACTCATCGAAAGGTCTTATCGTTAAATGGCTGGAGACCTCATCATCATGTACGCCAGATCGTGCTTGGAACGTAAATAATTTCACCGCACCAACCTCGACACAATCGTTTCTAAGGTATAGATTGCGCGCACCTGATATGAGCATCAGATGAGCCTCGTCCTCAACACACTTCTCCACACTCATTTTGAAAAGTGTATCGGCATACTGCTTTCCGCGATAGGCCGGATCTGTACATACAGCACCCATACTTACTGTGCGAATAGAACAGCCTTCTACGGATATGTCAGCTTGCAGCAAGCCAACTAGCGTAGCGAGAACCCCCTCATCCTCCATAACGAGCAGATGACCGGCATTTTCCTTCGCAAAAAGCCTTGCATAAGCGGTACCCATAGACGTTTGCCCAGGCTTACGGAATATGCGGTCTGCTAGCTCAACCAGTCTATCAATTTCATCTATTTTTGCTGTACGTGGCTTCGGCATTTCATTCCCTCTTTTCTAGGTATGCGCTTACCCTTATTTTAAAATATGTCTCACTCTGTAAACTATGATTGATTCAAAGAATGATTTGGAAATCAATTAAATAAATGGTCCGCATTAAATAGCAAGGAAAGCGCTTAACCTAATGTGAAAAAGGTAGACCGCAGCACCTTTTCGAATTTTTATCGTGACAGGTCAAACGGTCTATTGCTCCTTATAGGACACTGATGAATTGCGTAAAACAAGCTCAGGCAGCAAAACAACGCGCTGCTTAAGCACTTTCTCTCCTTTGATCTCCTGTACAAGCAGATCGACCGCCCTGCGCCCGATTTCCTGTATGGGTTGGGCAATGGTCGTAAGCGGCGGATCAATTAAGGTTGCTAGAATCGTATTGTCGAAACCGACAACCGAAAGATCGTTCGGCAGCTGCATGCCCGCTTCTCTGGCTGCGCGTATAGCGCCTATGGCCAGCAGATCGTTACAAGCAAACACGGCTGACGGCCGGTCTTCCAGTTGAAGCAGCTGTAACATGGCCTTTTGGCCTGTTTCAACCGTGAATCCTCCGGTTGCTATAAGATGCTCCTCCACTTGCAAACCTGCGTTACCCAGTGCTTGTTTACAGCCTCGAATCCGCTCACGGTTGCTCATGTTATCCATATCCTCTACAAGGATGGCGATCTGCCTGTGACCTAGCTCAACAAGATGATTACCCGCTTGGAAGCCTCCGAGATAATCGTCGACCATAACCGTATCCACAGCGAGCGTTGGCATTTCTCCCGTTATTAAAGCAATAGGGATATTTTGCTGGATCAGCTTCTTCAGGAAGTGATCATTTTGAATCCGGGTGGCGGAAATCATCCCGTCTACTCGCTTTTGCATGAGCAGCGATAAATATTTCACTTCCTTGTCCGGATCGTTGTCCGTGCTGCAAATAAATACGCTGAAACCGTGTTCGTGCCCCCGATCCTCAACAGACCGGGCAATTTCGGCGAAGAAAGGATTCGCCAAATCAGGAAGTGTGAGGCCGATGGTGTATGTACTCTTCCCCGTTAATGCGGACGCTACCATGCTTGGCTGGTACTTCAGCTGCTCCATTACGCTATGTACGTGCTTCCGCGTCTTATCGCTAATTCGGCCTGTGGCGTTAATCACTTTCGATACGGTAGCGATGGACACTCCGGCGGCTTGGGCCACATCGTAAATGGTCGGTTTCATTCCTAGCCCCTCTCAAAATACGTTCCTTTTCACTGATATTCCATATTGGCTCTATCATACGATAAGAACTGCCGCGCTGTAAACTTGATAGTGACGATTAACGGATAATTCTAAAAGTATGCACTTCGAAAGGATTGGTTACCAGGCGAAGCCGATTCTCATTCATTTGCAAAACTTCTTGATCTCGCTCTAGAAGATTTGTCACACGAACTTCGTTCACTTGCTCCGGGAGTACAATCTCCACTTCTCGCCGTACACCTGTGCACTTGCGAATTCGCAGGATACAACCATTTCCATTTTCTGCAAGTTTCCAGCAGCTTACAGCCATCCCGTCCAGCCCCGCCGGAAGCATTTCTGCTATCGCATTGCGCTCGTCGGCTAGAGCAGATGTCGTAACGGTTTGGGTCATCGTTTCCTGCGCGATTTTCCAAACCTCCTCTTCTCTCCAATCCCCCGCATGCGGTACCAAGCGGAACCGATAGCTCAAGTCTCCTCCGCTCCATTGCGGAAAATTCGTCCCCCACCAGTTATTGAATAAATTGAAATGCAGTTCCGGTTTCTCTGGTTTATACTCATGCTCATAGTCCCACATGCCATTTGTCCCAATAAAAAACAGCGGCGAATCAAGCGGAATGACGGCCATACCCGCGAAGCCGTTGGAAATATCAACAAAATGCTCGCAGCAATGAAGCAGCGTGCTGGAGGAACGAATCGTATCCGTCAACGGATTCACGACAGAGCCCAGCTTATTGATCCTGAACTGCGGGCGTTCCAGTTTCAACGGAAACACAATATGGCCCGATTCCGCCAGCGGTGTTTCCTGTTTAGCGTGAAGCTTGTAGGCAGCGTCCAAATACGGTGAATCGTCGGTCAGAGAGAATGTCCATTCGATTGTACCCGCATTGCCATAGTCGGACGTAGTTTCAGCATCTGTAACCGCCTTAATTGTCAGACCAGCGGAGCTGTCATTTTCCCAAATAAGTACATCTGCTGAATGCGTAGAGAATGTAAGTCTTTTTTGCAACTCCGGGTAATCGGTTTTCCCGAAATCATGCACTCCCCAATCATAAAAACGATACGCGTATTTTTTCAAGTAGCGCGTGATCTCCTTATTGGAGTAAATATCATAGTTGTACTGCCCGAAACCGGTTTCAGAACGGTCGTCAATCCACTCTTTTCGGAGCTTCTTATCCCAAAGGCTTTGAATCCAGCCCGTGTTCCGATCTACTTTTACGATCATATGGGGATTCTCGATAACCGCCTGCGTTTCCGTCAAATAAGCAATAGATTTCCTTTCACTCCTTGCTGGGATCGAAGCCGACTGGCCTTCTTTCTTCGCATAGTAGAGTGTCTTATAACCAAGCGCAGGCAGGCCGCTGATTAGAGCTTCCGCCCCACCCTCACACAGCTGCAGCGCAATCACTTCGCCTGAAACCGAATCGATCAGCACTTCATCTTCAGCTGGCAGGTCACTTTCTGGAATGAATGTTTTGGCATTCCGGCTCCAGCCTAGATGCGAATGAACGCGCAGCGCCTTAGAGCCTTGACTGCCGCTCAACTGCTCTTTCGTCAAACCGGCTTTCGCCTCATGCAAAGAGCTTTCCGCTTTATTCAGATAATCGATCTGCTCTGCCCAGGACTGCTCCATCCGCTGATAACGTTCGCTTTGTTTTAACTGCAGAAATGATTTCTTATCATACGCTACCCTAGGAAATAGAAAGGTTTTGCAATCCATTCCCCAAGTGTGCTCGCCAAACAACAGCGTGTGCTCGTAGCTTTCATCGATTTTCGCTTTTACCACTTGTTCACTTTCCAACTTCTCACCTGTAAAATGACTCACGGCCAATGCGCTTTCGACAGCCGTTACTTGGCTTCTCAGCGCTCTGACCCTTGCCACCTCACGCGGTGCAGTCCCGACACCATGAATCCAAGAATCGGCCATATCGCCGCGAATAACCGGCAATTCCGGGTTTCGCGATAAGAAATCCGCTGCGAAATCGCCCAAACTGCCGATATGCAGCTCGGCCGATGAGCCGCTGTCTCGAATGGAAGCTTTCATCTCTTCGATGATGCTCGCATCATGCGGCCCATGATTGTCGCTCGTCTGAATCATCGCGAGCCAAACAGGGTGCGTCCACTCCTCCGGAGGCAATATGCCCGTCCCGTAGGATCCTTTGGAATAAAACGTCAGCAGCCTTTCACCATCCGGTCCCTCCCAATAAAATACCGGCGGAACGTCTGGCGGCGTTGTAGCCGGATTGCAGCCGAGATGAAGAAACTCAACGCCAGCTTTCTTAAGGAGAGAAGGCACAACCCACGTGTGTCCCGGAACATCCGTCATTTTGGCATCCTTCGGGTCGTACCCGAAGCGGTCAGTGAGTCCTTCAGACACGTACATGCCGCGAATCCATTCCTCCAGGCCGCAAAATTCCGTGTGTGTCGTATAGGGAAGCTTGTGCCAGATCAGTTGCCGATTTTCCAGAAAGCCAAGCGCCTTCTGCTTTTCTTCCTCTTGACTGCCTTTCAGAGATTGAAGCAGCGGCCATGCGGACATGGTCCAAACGTATTTTTCATGTTCGTCATTTTCTTTGGTCCGGTCACAAATTTCAATAACATCCTTCAACATCTCGGTGCGATATCGCCCAACGACGTCTGAGACTAATCCCGTAAAGCCAATGTCAAAATGCGTTTTAAAAACGACATAAATCTTCTCTAATGTCATGCCTCTATCTCCTTCTGTCAGCAATCTGGATGTTCTTCTCTAGAGATTAATCTTCGCAATCACTGGATAATGATCGGACGGATACCCGCCGCCCATCTGCCTTCTATCCACGACGGCCTCAAGAGCCTCCACATCCGGTGAAACGAAAATATAATCGATCGGCTCTCCGGCCTCGCCGCCTTGAAAGTCATGCGCTGTCCATCCGATTGGAGCTGGTACCACGTTGTAAACATCCTTTAGCCATGACTCATGGCCTTGCAAATCCAATTCGCCTCGCAGGAAGCGTATCGGCAAATCGTTAGGATGGCTATTGAAATCTCCCATTAAGATAACAGGAAGAGAATATTCCTTGTGATGGGCGGATATGTACTCCCAGATGACTTTGGTGCCGAGATCTCTGGCTTCTTGGCTTTGATGATCGAGGTGTGTATTGTACACGATGAAGCGCTCCCCAGTTTCCTTATACTCGAATACGGCCCACGTACAGACCCGGGGAAAACCGCTGTTCCACGAGATGGAAGCGGTCACTTCCGGCGTTTCGGACAGCCAAAACTGCCCATGCTGCTGAAGCTCCAGCTCCTTTTTCTTGTAGAAAATCGCACAGTGCTCATTCTCATGAGCGCCAAAGCGGCCTTCACCGATCCAAGCATATTCGGCAAGCCTCGGATGCAAATCGTGCAGCATGTCGAAATAGCCTTCCTGAGTTCCTACGACTATTGGATCATGCGCCAGGATCATCTGAGCAACCCGGTCGATGCGATGCGGCCAAGCGTTAAGTCCATCTCCAGGGTTATTATATCTTAAGTTAAATGTCATCACTGTACATTCCATTTGCACTCACCTCTGAAAATAAATTGGATTCGTAAGCATGGCCATCAAGGACTTATCCACTTCCTCAAAATGACGCCATACTTCAACGCGGTAAAACGCTCTGCCGTTCTGTTCCATTTCCAACTCATAGGCGCCAGCTGTTAAGCAAACTTCCATTCGTTCTACACCTTGTTCGCTGATTAGCTTAACTTGATCTCCCTCACGTACGTGTTCAACCTTCGCAATGATGTTGTCAGTCACTTCTGCTGGCACAGTATCTCCCGTCATATAGTCGCCACAAGTCAGCTGCGCAAAAGGTCCCTCCGGCGAGTAGCTGATCACCACATGCCCTTTCTCAATCCCTTGCAAAATACCCGGAACGGTTTTCGCCTCCGCATACACCCATGTACACGGCATCGCATGCTTCACATAGGGATCAGGCCGATGAACATCGCTGCCTCCAATCGCGACAAGCTTTCTGCCTGATGCAAGCTGCTCCTGCCACCAGATCAACGCTCGCTCATTGCGCGCTGTCCAAGGGCCATTCCATACTTCCCACCAATCATGGTCCACAAACAGATCCCACTCCCAAGGACAATAATCACAGTGGGGGTGGTTAAGAACGATTTTAGCCCCGCGCTCACGTGCTGTCGCCACTCGAGCGTTGACATCCTCTTGGCCTTTTACCCGGAAATCATCAATAGGCTCTAGTACGCCTAAGAAATTGCTATGACCGAAATTCGTTGTAAATTCCATCCCAGGAATCATGACAACCGACGTATTTCGAGGATACGAATAATTTTGACTGACCGCATTATGATCCGTCATTGCAATGAAATCGCATCCAAGCTGCTCCATGATTGCAGCATTTTCCTCTAAGGTATAGGTTCCATCACTGTTCACGCTGTGTGTGTGCAGATCGCCTTTTAACCAGCGCGCAGTATGGAAGTAGAACGTGACCGTGATCGTCACCTCACAGCCTTCTGCCGGAACCTTATAGGCATTGTGAAGAACGGCCCATTCGCCGGCTTGCAGCTCACCAGGCAAATAGCCGGGAGTCGCCTTTTCCAGTCCGATAACAAACTCGGAACGCGCACCGCCGCTCCAGCCTCGTACTTTATGGCTGTCTCTGACGCCAAGATCAATGACCGGTTTAGCCTCACCATGTGATTGAACCGAGAAATGAACATGAACCTCTTCCACTTGTTCAGGCATTTCGAATGGTACTTCAATATATGTACTTTGCTCAAAGTGATGGATATCTCTCCGGTATACCGCGATTTGTTTTCTTCGATTAAGCTGCAGCATGACGACTACCACGCTCCCTTTTCCATGAAGATTACTCTTTGTTTGCTCCTACCAAAATGCCTTTAACGAAATATTTCTGCACATAAGGATAAATAATGACGAGAGGGATAAGCGCTATCACAATCCCTGCCATCCTAACATTCGTAGTAACAATAAAGTTGCTGGATGTCGAATCGGTATCCACGATTAACGATTTCAAGGCAATTTGCAGCGTATATTTCGCGTGATTGCTAATAAATAATAGTGCTGGCGTGAATTGATTCCAACGGCTAACGAATTCGAAAAGGGTCACTGTCGCCAGTCCCGCCGCAGCAAGGGGGATGTACATGGTAAAGAAAATTCGGAATGCACCAGCCCCATCCATCGTCGCTGACTCCGACATTTCAACAGGTACAGATAAGAAGAAATTGCGCATAAGTAAAATACTGAATCCGGAAACTAAACCGGACATAATTAATGCCGTTAAAGAATTTAACAAACCAAGCTCTTTATTTACCACATAAAGCGGGATCATAATCGCTTCGCTTGGAATCGTCATTGTAAGTAAAATAGCTGAGACCATCAGCTTTTTCCCAGGTAACCCTTTTTGGATCAGTACATAACCAGCCATCGAGCATAGAAACACATGACAAACCGTTCCTACAAGTGTGACAATCACATTATTCATAAATGGTAGATACAATTGCATGCGATTCCAAACAGTCGTAAAACCTTGGAAACTGAATTCTCTCGGATATAAAATAATGCCTGGCTGCATGGAAGCAAAATTGGATGAGAAAGCCAGCGCGAACGTATTCAATAACGGAATAAGCATCGTAGCCAGCAGGATGAACAAAAATAACAGATTAATCCCATCGAACAGCCGGCTTCCCCAACTCGTATGCAATTTGTTTGTTTTCATGGATCCCTTCACCCCTCGTCATAGCGAATGATCGCTCTGGTCACAAACGTAATGATCAATGTCGCGAAAATCACTAGAAATCCTGCTGATGTTGCTAAACCGACTTTAAACTCCAGAATCCCTTTTTGGTACGTGTACATCATGATGACGTCGACCTTCTTGGCAATGGCGCCGTTGCGCATGACGATGATTTGATCGAAAATACGCAGAATGCTCAGCACGTTGAGCATAATAACCACTTTCATCGTTGAAACCAGCGATGGCAGTGTTACATAACGAACTAATTGCCAGCGATTCGCTCCATCGATACGTGCGGCTTCATAGAGAGCAGGATTGATCGCTACAATTGTCGCCAGATAGAGGATGCAGATAAAGCCCATCTCTTTCCACACCGAAGTTAGCACCATGACCCAACGGGCCGAGTCCGTGCTGGACATAAAGGCAATCGGCTTTTCCATGCCTACCAGTTTGAGGATCGCATTCACAATGCCTGTATCCGGAGAAAGCATGAGAATCCACATGCCGCCAACGACTACCCATGAAAACAAGTGCGGAATATAAACAATCATCTGGATGACTTTTTTAAACCAGGCTTGAAGGATCTCATTAAGCGATAGCGCAAGCGCAATTGGCATAATAAAGCCGATGAGCAGCATGCCCCCGCCTAGCAGCAGCGTATTTTGCAGCATTTCCCAGAAAGCATGATCTTTCAGCACCGTCAGGTAATTATCAAATCCGATAAACGGCCGGTTTCCAATCAATCTGAATTCTTGAAAGGAGATGATGAAGCCACGAACGAGCGGATAATAGGAGAATACAAGGAAATAGGCCATGATTGGAAGCATCATCATGTAAAGGGCTTTAAATTTCCATAAGGCTTTCAAGCGAAGTCACCACCTTGCCATTAGTTGTAAGGGGAGCATGCAGCACATACTCCCCCAAGCACCGTACAGAGAAACTAATCGATCAATTTTGCTGATTTCAATTGCTCACGCATTTTCTTCACAGCATCGGCAGCCGGCATCTCGCCAAGAATGGCTTTGAAGGAGTATTCGTTAATAATTTTCTCCGCATCTGCCCATTTAGGCGGCGTTAGCTCCAGCGTTGCATTTTTCATAACAAGATCCTGCGCTTCTTTCACGCCTGGAAGTAAACCGAATGGATTCGGGAACTTTTTGTTATACCAGAAAGGGACACCATGATCCATGGCATGATCTTTTCCGGCTTGCGTAAGCTCATATTTACCGTCATTTTCCTTATAATCCGTATCCTTGATTCCCATGCTGCCAAGAACGATACCATCTTTGGAGTGCCACCACTCGATGAACTCAAAGGCTGTTTTCGGACTTTGCGCGTTAACCGGAATCACCCAAACATCCGGATCTCCACGGCGCAGCATATATTTCCCGTCAGCGCCTGCAACCCCTGGAAGGCCCTTCGCTTCAAATGTCGTGTTGGCATCGGCAATTTTCCTTGTGTTGTTCAGCATGCCTACCCAAGCATCCCAGTAAGTAATCATGCCCACACGGTCAGCAAGGAATAGATTACGCATTTTACCTGTATCGTTTGTCGCGAAGTTAGGGTCCAGAATGCCTTCTTTATACAATTTGTTCAACCATTCGTAGACTGGGATGGCTGCATCCGTTGAATAAGGAACATCCAGCTTACCGTCTTTCTCCACATACCGTTGCTTCAAGCCAGCGCCGCTGAAGAAGCCTTGCAGCTCATACATCCCGGCTGTGCTCAGCCCATAGGTATCTTTTTTTCCATTGCCATCCGGATCTTGCTCCGTGAATGCTTTCAACACCTTATAGTAGTCGTCAAAGGTTTTGGGCTCAGGCAGATTGAGCTTTTTAAGCCAGTCAGCGCGCACGATCGGCATCGTTCCACCTTGGAATTTACTGAATACACCGTAGATTTTGCCGTCTTTGGTTTTGACTTGGTCCCATTCCTGTGTTGGCAGAACATCAGGATCTTGCAGCGTTTTCGACCCTTTCACTTGGTCCGTCAGCGGCATGAGAACGCCTTGCTCTGTCAACGTATTCATAAGTTCTTTGCTCACTTGCAGAAGGTCGTACTTTTCGCCTGAGGAAACGGCCGCCATCAGCTTCTGATTGTAATCGGAAGCTGGCTTTTCCAACTTCGCTTTAATGCCCGTTAAGCGTTCGATTTCTTTTTCAAACAGGACGTTTTCTTCCGGCGTTTTACCGCCAATGACGGCGGACATCATCCGCAGTGAACGCTCTTCCTTCTTCCCTTCAGCTGCTTTCGGCTGATCGGATGCTTTCGGCGTTTCGCTCCCCGTCGTGCTAGTTGACGTACAACCAGCAGTTAAACTTCCAACGAGTAGAACGGCCATCATCGAACTGACAACTTTCGTTTTCTTGGCTTTCATATTACCCCTCCGTAATTTGCGTTTTTATGGGACAAGCCTTTACGAAACCTTAATAAAGCGCTTTCATTTCAAACGATGAACCGGTTCAGAATGCGTCTCATTCCTATAGGGTTCTGCAAGACTCGCGATAAATGAGTTGTGCGTCTACAATGCATTGTTCAACTGTTTGCGGATCAATCATTTTTTGAATTAAAATGCGTCCAGCCTCGGCTCCTAACATTTCCGCTGAAAGCTCGACGGATGTCAGCTTTGGCGTCATCTCTTCGGCCAGCCTCACGTCGTTGCTTAATGCCACGATCGAGAGATCTCTTGGAACTTCCATCCCAAGCTCTCTGGTAGCTCGCAGAATGCCAAGCGCAACTCTGTCTGTGTCAGCCACGACAGCCGTGAAAGGAATCTTTTGATGCGATTGCATCATGGATATGTAACCATACTCTGTTGGTGTTGCGTGATGTTTGCGGTCAAAGTTCATGACCTTGGCGTTATGAAAAGGGGTTCCCTGTACATCGAAAGCTCTCTTTAAACCATTTACTCTATCGACCGACACCGTCATATCAGATGAGGCATTTAAGAATAAGATAGAACGGTGACCCTGAGTCAGCAAGTAATTGCCGACTTCGTACGCCAGCTGTTCATTATCGTTATCCACGTAGCTGATCGAACTATCCAAAGGATCAGGCCTTCCTACAAGCACTAATGGAATTCTCATTTGTTCATATCGCTCAATGCGTTGATCATGCTTACGTGGATTCAGCATAATAACGCCATCTACAGGATCACTTGAAAATTGCGTAAGATCATCGTGCTCCGGAAGCGTGTCGAGCAGAATGCGATACCCGTGCTTCGTACATTCCTTTATCACACCATTGAGCATTTGAATTTCAAATTGTGACAGGTTGCCCGCCTTAGAAATCGGCATCTTCAATCCAACAATCATCGTCTTCTTAATCGCCAAGCTTCTGGCAATATGATTCGGAAAATAGCCTAGTTCTTTGGCTACCGAAAGCACCCGATCTGTCACCGGTTGAGAAATCGGTCGCTTTTTGCTGAAAACGCTCGAGACGGTTCCTTTGGAAACACCTGCCAGCTTGGCAACATCATCAATGGTAGCCATCCTTCCACCTCCTTTAAGCACTTTATTCTAATCATTCATTAAAGCGGTTTAATTAAACCGGTTTAACGATCCTTGTATTTCTTATTATAGTTAAAAACATGCAAATTACAACAGGTTTTTTATGAATTATTCGTAAAATTCGGGAAAGCGGTTAACCTAACGTCATATAAGGAGTTTACACGATTTTAACAATAAATGAAATCGCTTTCTTTCATCGACTTTCCTCTTTGTCAGAAATCGACTTACTTCGCTATAAATCGACAACATTACCCATGAATTACGCCGCCTATTTTCATCGAACTGAAACAGAAGTCTTACACATACAATGGTATTGGAAGTAACCAACCTATTCGTTGCGGGGGGATTTCAACGTGAAAGCACTACTACGGCTGGAGGATATCGGACCTGGAGGCTATTACGAAACAACGGAGAGCCAGTTGAAATTGCGCGCCGTTGCAGATTATTTATATATGCAAAAAATACCTTTTCACGTGGCTGTCATTTCCCGCTTCATTAATCCGGAGCTTCAATATGACTGTACGATCAGCAATCCTTTTGATCCTGTATCCGTAAGATTTGTTGAAACGTTACAAGCATTAAGAACGCGCGGCGCTTCGCTGGGCATTCACGGCTATACCCATCAATACGGTCAATCCGTCAGCGGCGAAGGGTTTGAATTTGCTTATCCGGACTGCCTCAAGGATTGTCCGCCAGATGATCCGAAGTCCTCTCTTTCGGATAGCCTGCATATTCAGAGGTCCTATGCATACGGCAGATTTCACATGGCCTTGTCTGCCTTTCAAACTGCCGGTTTGCGGCCGGATTGGTTTGAAACACCGCACTATGCCGCATCGGAGGTGCAGCGTAAAATTCTGGAAGCCTGCTCCTGGCTCATTTACGAAAACAATCCCCACGACCCGACCAATCGGCAGGTGACCTATCAAACCGCTGCTTCAATTGTTGGAAGAACCTATTACGTGCCAACCCCCCTTGGCTATGTTAGCTCTGATGCCGTAGAACAAGATGTCACCAGGATTATGAACCAAGTTAGTCAGTACGAAGAGACGGATTTGGCTTCCTTCTTTTATCATCCCTTTCTTGAATTTCCGTACATTCACATTCGAAAATATGCTCCTCCCTACTACGAGGAACGTACGCCTCTCAAACGGCTAATCCACGACATGCTCTCCAAAGAGCGGAGGTTCGTCAACATTCAAGACTTGATTTATTCTTTTATGTCCTCACAATCCGTATAAAATATTCCTTTTATGGGATACTATACTTTGTTGTTAAAAGACTAAGGAGGTGTCGTTATGCAGAATCAAAATAATAATCAAGCAAACAAAGCGCAAGTTCAGTCTACAGAACTAAATAAACTTCCGGTTCCAGGTCAAGATGATACGGAGTTTTCCGCAGAGGAAGCAGCAGAAGTATTCCAATCCAACCCTTCCGCTTCTTCCAACAGCCAGTCGCAAGATTAAAGATCCTGTTACAAATCAAAGAGGCTGTCCCAAAGGTAGATCAACCTTGAGGGCAGCCTCTTTCGATAAATGGGCTTAATCTCATCAACAACGGATTCCAGAGCCGTTACTTGATCAATAGACCGCACATTGCCGACTTATTTGGCATCATCATCATTATCATAAAATAACATATGAGGTTTTTCGTTCATGTAGTAAGCTAACCGATCTTCCAAAGTGCCCGTATGAAATTCAAATTTATGCCCATCTGGATCCGTAAAGTAGACGGAACGCTTATCCTTCTCATCTCTCACACGTCCTGGAAGTATGTTCACCCCTAGTTGCTCAAGTTTTTCTACCATCGTTTGAAAATCTTCATCCTCAACTGTAAATGCGATATGCGTGTAAGAATGCTTAATCTCATTGCGAGGAATGTCCTTTTCCACATTCAGCGCCAGCCACAAGCCGTTTAAGTCGAAATAAGCTAAGCTTCTCCCCTTCACTAGCAGCTTTGCCCCAAAAACAGCTTGATAAAATTGAATGGATTTATCTAAATCCGTGACAGAAAAAAGAAAGTGATTTACGCTGTTAATTTTCAAACAAAACCCTCCTTCGGCCTATATTTTCCATTATCCAATGAATGATTCCTGCTTTCTTGGGAATATTAACTAAGCAAAATTCCAACAATTAGGAGGCCGCCTCATGTCAGACCAACAATCCAATCAGCAGCAAGATGCAGAGATCCAAGCTCATAATGCAGTAGCTGATGCACTTAAAAATCTCAACGAAGCTCAAACAGCCGATAATAATCGCCGTCAAGTGATTCAAGCAGCGCAAGAACAACTGGACGCGGCGCATGCACAATTGGCTGAAGCGCGAACTGCACGAGCAACGGCAAGCACAGATGAAGAGGATAGTCTCTCGTAATGACTCGAACGAGATGAAGCCCCATCTGGGCTTACACAAGGAACACCCCTCGAAAAGTTCGAGGGGTGTTTCGCTTTCATATCGCTACTTATCGGTATCGATGAATCTCAGTTCTTGCATATAAGTTCTCATATGTCTCTGAATTTGATCATATTGGAAATTGCCGTTGTTCAGCTGCTCCTCGCTGACTTGACGCATGGGGAGCACCCTAAACTGGGTCATTTTTCGGTAAGTGGTATAGGTGGGAAGAAAAGCCGGATGCTGCAACGCAATCGCTAAGTTTTCTCTCTCCGTGGTTTTGATGACATCTATCGCCGCCATTCCGCCGACGCGTTTAGCTAATCCGCCTTGAGCGGAAATAAAATTACCTAACGAGTACAGCACGAGTGTTTTGTTGCCATTTTTCCCCGTCACCCACGCCGGTGGTTGCAGAACGTGCGGGTGATTTCCGATAACGATATGTACGCCTAGATCCGCTAGCTTTTGGGCAAGGAACTTTTGATTCTCATTGGGTAAAGACTCATACTCCGTCCCCCAATGCATGGCGACTACGATGACGTCAGAGATTCGCTTGGCGATCTCCACGTCATTCTCGATCTGAGTGACTTCAATTCGATTGATTAAGTAGGCTTTTCCTTTGGGATGAGGAATCCCGTTCGTGCCATAGGAATAGCTCAGAAAAGAAAATGTGATGTTATTTTTGGTCAGTGTACGGATTTGACTCTGATCTTCCTGTGATTTAAAAGATCCTGTGTAAGGAATGCCTAGTCGATCCCAGTACGAAAGAGCGCTTTGAATCACTTTTTCACCACGATCAAGCGTATGATTATTGGCGACGGTAACAAGATCCACCCCTGCCTTCTTCAAGGCATCCCCGACTTCATGCGGGCTGTTAAATGAAGGATAACCGGACAGTCTCAGCTCCTTCCCTCCAATCATCGTCTCCTGATTAGCAACTAAAAGATCAGGTTCACGCAAGTATCTCTGCACGCTCTCAAACATGCCTGAAAAATGATATGTGCCGTCCTTTTGCTTGGCATCTTGATAAACTTCGCTATGAATCAGAACGTCACCGATTGCTGCGAGTGTTACTTTATACTGTCTTGGCTTTACTTCCGTAGGCGCGGTATGCAGGATTGACGGGACAGGCTGAATCGCGGCTGAAGGTGGCTGTGATTCTTTGGCTTGCGGAGTGGGTTCTTGAGGGACAGAAGGTTTGGCGGAATAGAAGCATCCGGCGCTTAGCAGCAGCATTAAAGCGATCACAGTGACCATAGCGACGTGTTTTCTACTCAAGTCAATCCCTCCAGCTTGACATTTTACATTATTATGTCCAAGCAGAACAATTCCCTCTACCGCAGCTAATTTTGCTCCAATAGCGCCCTTCTGTTTCAAATGCATTTGCCTGCAAAGTTAAGCAATCCATGCCACCCAGCCGCCTGAAAGAAACCACAGTCCGCTATTTTAGCGATAAGCGGGGATTTCGCAGGCATAGGGGATCTACAGGGCTTTATTTCTCCGATTTGGGCGGAAATTCGAGCAATATGAGGAAATAGCTGACCATAGTTTCCCACATTTGGGCAAAATGGCGATTTCCGAAGAAATATCACCCTGTAGTTCCCATCATTCGCAAGAGACGGGCTGTACACAAAAAAGGCCCCGAGTACATACTCGATGCCTCCCTTGTCCTATTCCACCTCAAACAAGATAGACTAAGGTTTCTGATGGTTTGTATAAATACCGATAACAGAAAGCAAGGCAGCAACACCGTTTGCGATCGCGTTCATATCTGTATCTTTAATAAGGTCCATCCCGTACGCGTCTAAAATCAATTTAGCTGCACCAATCAAGCCCAAAGTTAACGTAAAATAGTTTATTTTCATCTCTCTCACCTCCTATTAAAATAGGATGCTATATTTTATGAGAGAGAGTTAAATCCGGACCTGTCCAAATGACAGGTTGCAAGGGCACAAAAAAAATGCCGCCACCTCATACAAGGCAGCAGCAGTTCCTATTTATTGTGAGCCAGCAGGCTCAGCAATTGCTTTATATTTGGAAGAAACATACGTTTCTGCCTTTACTTCAGTTATCACTTGCGGATACATCATATCCGGGTTCGGTTTCTTCACCGTGTATTTAATGACCGCCTGGCCGTCCGCCGTTAACTCGATTGCTTGAATAACAAGGCCGTATCCGGGATTCGGCATTTCTTTGGACAAAGTCACTTTATTGACATCGTCATTCACTTTCTCAACCTTAACGGAAACTTCTTCAACCGGAGCCGGATTCTGCGTATGAGCTTCTACAAATCGAATCGCTTGATATACCCATCTGGCCGCTTCGCCACGCGTAAGTTCGCTTTTCGGATTGAACTTGCCGTCTTTATCCAACTGTGTGATCTTATACAGCAACAATCGTTGCAAAGTGCCTTGGTAATTCACATTTATTTGATCCTCATCCTTGATGACAATAAACATTTTGACTAACGGGAAATTCCCTTTCTTTTCAAGGGCACGCACGAGTAAATCCCCGAACTGCTCACGGGTAATGGTTGAGTTCGGATTCACATCCTTAGGAATTTCAAGTCCATTATAATGAGCAATGATAAATGCATCCGCATACCAAGCATCGTTCGGTATGTTCGTATACGTATCCGATGCCACAGGCTGTTTAATGAAACGAATCGTGTCCAGATTCAAGTTCAAGCCTTTAACAATCATTTGCACGCTTTGCGCATAACTGATTTTACCTTTCGGTACATAATGTTCGCTGTCGATCCCGCTCACGATCCCCCGATCCTTCAATGCCAATATAGCTTCCGATTGACCTTCCTCCAAGTCCGAAAACGCAAATGCGGAGCTAAATGTCAATGAGCTAATCAACAAGGAAGTTAACGTTATGGCGGCTAACTTTTTCATCATTTATTCTCTCCTTTGCTATTTTAATATGACTCCCATGGTGTTACCTACTTAACGTGAAGGTTCTCCATAATGTTGCAGATTGTTATGCTTTTTAAATCAAATGTTCAGACTCATTTCTATGATGGATTTGGTTTATTTTGGAATCCCAATCATATAATGATCTTAGTCTCTAGGGACAGGCGAATGCCCGCGAAAGGAAATCCTTCTATGCAAAATTGGTTTATTATTTTCATATATAATTTATTTACAAATGTAGATAACGCGATCATGATTCAAAATTCACTTAACAGGTACAGCCTGAGAAGTAAGTTTAGAGTGTACCTTTTGATTGTATTATGCCTCCTGCGCATCATCTATATCGCCTGTGTCCAGTCCTGGTCCAAAGTTCCCTACGTCAGTGTTTGTACGGCCGCCGTCATGTTCTTCTTTGCCATTCGGATGGTCTTGCCTAAAAATCAAATGAGAAAGCATTTTTCACTGATATGGATCTTTAGCAGCATTGCTTCATTAGATTTAGTTATGGGCATTGATAGTATTCTGCTCTCAGCCAGACTTTCGAATAACGTTGCATTTATTGCCATGGGCGTGCTCCCAGCTTTATTTCTTCTATTCTTTTTTTCCTCCAAAATGGAAGAGTTTTTCGTCAAAATGCCGTGGCTGGAAATCGCCATCGCCGGCCTATTGGCGCAACTCGCTGTCCTCCAAATAAAAAAAGAACCAGGCATCCTCCTGCTGCTTCAAGAGGAATGGTTCGATTTAATGGGCATTATTGCGATGTGTGCGATCTGTGGTGTGGGGTGGTTTAATTTCTGGAGAAGCAGAACGCACCGATTGTAGAATCTGTTCAAAACTCAACAAGTTTAATCTCCTCGATGCTTTTTCTTGCGCGAAGGTTAAGCGATTTCTTGTCTTTTAATTGAAAAAGAGAAAGCTCATGCCCCGGGTCAACAATGAGCGGTTTTGCAATGATGTCCTCCAAAACTCTTAACGCATGCCGATAAGCCTCATATAATTTTTCTTTGGCAATGACGTTCTTCGTTGTCTGAATAATCTCCAAAAGTTTCTCGGCATACATCAACTTAACGATGCTATCCGCGCCCATCAATTGACGAGAGATAAAGGCAGTCACATGATCAACGATTCGGGCGTCTTGATAATATTTAGCCAGCGCCCCCAAGCCGGAGACCGCCTCCCAGTTCCGGATCGACAATTCCTTGGCATATGCATCAATCATTTCAGAATACCAATCAATTTCCACTTGTCTTCCGACTTCAAATTGTTTGTAAGCCTCTAGGACACCCTCACGATGCATGTGAATAAAGTTGCCTCGATACAAGACAAAAAGTTCCTTAGCCTTTTGCAATTGCTCTTCCACGAAATATCACCTTCCTCTGCTTAGCACGGCTAGTTTTACAGCTGATCTTCAAGCTCCAATAGCGCTAAAGCTCCTTCATGCTCTGGTACTAGCTTCAATATAATCTCGGCATAACGCCTTGCAGCTTCAAATTGCCCTACCTCGTAATAACAGATCGCCATTGCATAAAGAGCATCGGGGTTTTGATGATAGACATCATCCGTTCGTTCGTAGAAGACTATCGCATCCTGGAACATTTCCATATGGTACAGAAGCTCTGCGCATTCGAAAGCAGTTTCATGCTGAGCCCCCATCGGATAGTACCCCTCCCACATCTGCAAAATGCCTTGACGAATGTCGGAGAACGTCCCTTCCTCAGCCATCGGCAGCAGCTCCATAAGTCGGCTTGAACATTGCAGGAATAGCTGCGCATCATAGCCGGACAATCGCCAAAAGGATAGGAACTGCGGCACTTCCAGTTGCTCCAAATACGCATCCAGCCATTCTTTGATCGTGATAAAATCATCCGGGCCATAACGCTCTATAAATCGCCGATAAGCTAATCGAGTGTTTCCATATCCGAGCGGATTAGCGATCATCAACATGCAGCCAATGTTCAAGTGATGATACGGATGCTGCGTAAATAAACATCGGGCTCCTCTTTGCTCCCAAACATAATTCAAGGCATGATAATTGGCTGTTAGTGAAAAGCTGCCGTGATGAATCAACTGAGGCGGCTCGCTATATTCCCAGCTCTCCAGGCGGTGGTCTCCTTTATCTGCAGTAATTAGCAGAAAGCCTTCACTTGAGAGCAAGCTCAAGCGTTCAAGACATTGCAAGCCACTGACGGGAAAGAGGATGTGGGAATCCTCAAGCTTTTGCGTATATTGGGCAATCACATTGCGGTAGGGATACGATTCCTGCTCGTAATCCGCAGCTAGGCGATATTCATACTCGGCAGTCACGCTTTCCAGCATCTCAGAGGCGCTTAACTCTGCAGCTTTGTCTGAGAAATGAAGTGATACCATGCAATCATAGACGGTTTGATCATCAACATAGATCAGCTCTTGCGGGATACTGTCAAAAAAATAATTCGCCAATATGAGCAGAGGCTGCTGCAAGTCTCCCCTTCGGATGCGGATGCCGGTTTCCGTCAAGGTTAGCTCTGAATCCGCCACGGCATCGAACTGGGCAAAATCCAGGATCCCTTGTTCCACAAATGGGCGCAAGCTCGGATGCTGCTGCCAGTAGGTGATATTTTTGAGTACCAAGTCACTCATCACATAACGAAAAGAGGGAAGCGGCATACCTGCATAATCCCTCATCGTGCACAATTCCTTCAGAATATGAAAGGCTAAACGGCCAGAGCCGGCGCCAAGTTCGACAATCGTAACAGGCTCAGAAAAGCTGCCTAGATTTGCCCGGTCTTGAAGAAAGCCAAATATGATCTCCGCATAGCAGGTTGCAATCATCGGATTACTAGTTATGTACTCAGGAACCTCATTATTTTGCCATGCACGTATGCCCTGCTCTTCATAATAGGCTCGCTGCAGCTCCCAGATAGGAGACTCACTGAATCGGTACTTCTTCGGATCGTTGAATGCCATGCACAGAACCTACTTTACTTGAATGTTGTGGAAAACCATTCCCATCTTACCATAAAAGCCCTTTCCGGACATCCTTCCGATATTTCCATAGGCAAAAGGCCATTCTGGGCATATAGTATTACATCTTATTTGAAAGGAAGTCTACCATGACTCTCAATTATGAAACTCCCCCACACGCCCCGGCGTACTTGCCGTTCCCGATCCCCTATTCGGGCCATTTTCCATTTCAACCTACCAACTGGCCGTTTATGTCAACGGCTCCGTGGGAACAGGATGCAGATCAAGAGTACCGTGAAAGGGAGCAGCCCCTCACCTTCGTACTTATTCATGGATCTTGGGCGGATGCAAGCTTCTGGGCGGGTGTCGCAGCCGAGCTTCGCAAAAAGGGCCATATCGTCTATGTCCCCGAGTATCCAGGACATGGCGCTGACCCTAACAAGGCTGTTACCCATCCGATGTTGTCGAAATCCATTGCCGATTATATACAATCACATAATCTTCACAACATCATTTTGGTTGGACATAGCTTCGGCGGCACATTGGTACAAAAAGTAGCAGAGCTTGTCCCTGAACGTTTAAAAAGGCTCGTCTTTATTAACGCTTTTGTACTGAAAGATGGCGAAAGGCTGGTTGATGAGTTCCCAGCCCCCATGTTAGGCACGTTTGAACAGCTTAGAAAAAGTTCAAAAGACGATACGATTATGCTCCCGTTTCCTGTATACCGAGAACAATTCTCTAATTTGGGAAGCCTTCCACAGGTCCAATCCCTCTATAATAAAATCTCACCGGAACCTGCCGGGCCTCTTTTTGAAAAGCTGAATTTGAAGAAATTTTACAGTCTCACCGTACCAAGAAGCTACGTGCATCTAACAGACGATACCGCGTTACCGCTGAGTAATCCTGATTATGGGTGGCACCCTCAGATGTCCAGTCGCTTAGGCTTATTCAGACTCATCCAAACGCCGGGCGATCATATGACAACAATACAGTTCGAACCTAAGCGTATCGCAAGGAAGCTGTACGAGGCTGCCAGAGACTAAGGGCAGGATAACTGACCTGCCTGCTTAGAATGATCTTTTAGCCACTTCAAAATATCATCTAACGTCTGTACGGGCACGATTTGAAGGTGAGGAGCCCCTTTTCTCGCTTCCGCCTCATTTGAAGCAGGCACAAAGAACACATCGGCGTTCGTTCGGCTTATGGTATAGGCTTTCTGTTCCAACCCTCCTACTGGACCGATAGAGCCATCTGGCTCCATTGTTCCCGTACCAGCGACGTGATTGCCATAGGTCACTCCGCAAGGGGTAAGTTGATCAATCAAGGTTAGCGCCAACATGGCGCCATGAGACGGGCCGCCTTCATGCAATAAATAATCATGATAGGTCACAAGCTGCGGGATATCATATTGCAATTCGTTCGCCACTTGGATACCGAAAGCTGCACGGCTTGGATCATCAGGATTCGGACGTGTTGCAGCCTGCAGGGTGATTGATTGGCCGCCGCGCAGCACCGCAATCGATACCTGATCGCCAGGCTTGACCGTTTTCATTCGTTCAGTGAGTTCCTGAACCGTGGTAACGGCTTGGCCGTTCACTTGTTGGATCACATCGCCAAGCCGTATATGTGCAGCGGCAGGACTATCTTTGAGGATGGCCGTAATTCGGACACCGCTGGAAGTGATCCCCTTCCCTTTTCCCACCTTTTGAAAAGCAACAGCACTTCCTGCAGCATTCGCATCCTCCTTCATAAGCCGTACTTCTTGATTGTATTCACCAAGTGTCATCCCTAAATCTTCGACTTCAAACGAATACTTTGCAAAAAGCTTGGCATAAACCCAATCAATCGGAAAAGCAGGACGTTCGAACACGAGCACGCCCGAGATATCACTGTGAACACTGCCTTCACTCGCGTGCGCATATCGGTTCATATTCAGGGTCAATCCCGGGTACGTAACCAAATATTTCGTAGGCCAAAACATAACCAACAAGAAACACGCCATTACAGCGAAAATACTTATGTTCCGGATCGGAAGCTTGCGGCGTTTCCGTTCATGGAACAATAAATCCACAAACACCAGCAGCAAGGTCAGAATAAATGCCCCTGCCGAATACTCCAGCCTTTTCGGTATCGTCAGCAGGATGATGGCGCTCGCCAAACCAGCCGCGATAACAGCTGATGTTCGGATCCGCATCCCTACCTGTTTGTCCGAAAACAGATGAATAAGCGAACCGGCCATCCAAAGCAAGGGAATGAGGACAAGGACATAAATCAACTCATCGATGACATCAATCCAATACATCGTGCCGCCAAACCGCAGCGGATCGGGGAGCCAAATCAACTCGCCTGTAACAACTAACAGCATAGTCAAAACCATCCCCGAATAGTAAAGCTTTTGCCAGAGAGCCATTTTACGCATCCTTCCCTATGTAAAAAAGTAGCTGATGCTCTCGTCAGGAGAGTTCGCTACTTTATTATCTCAGATTCATTGCTCTTTCATATAGGCTACAACTTGATCGTACGAAAGGCTCCCCCCAAAAATATCTAGTGCACTGCCAATCGTAATATCCAGCTTCCCGTCCGACAATTGTTTGAACAACTCGATATCCTCGAAGGATCTTGCCCCGCCGGCATACGTTGTCGGTATCGTTACCCACTTCGCGAGCGTGCTAACCAGACTTTGCTGAATACCGCTTTGTTTGCCTTCAACATCAACTGCGTGAATCAGAAACTCATCGCAATATTGCTCCAGAAACCGAATGTTTTCTTCATTTAGTTCAAAATTGCTCAACTGCTTCCATTGGTTAGTCGCCACAAACCACTTACCGTCCTTCTCTTTGCAGCTCAAATCAATGACTAAACGTTTCTTTCCAACCACAGCTACAATGTTATTCAAATTTTCCAAATTGAGCTGTCCATCGCGGAAAATATAAGAGGTCACAATCACATGGGAAGCGCCGCGGTCCAAGTAATACTTGGCATTCTCAGCATGGATGCCGCCGCCGATTTGTAAGCCGCCGGGGTATTCTTGAAGCGCGCTGACAGCCTCATCTTGGTTACCCTCACCCAGCATTATCACATGTCCACCTAGTAATTGATCCTGTTTGAACATGGAGGCATAGTGCTTGGAATCATAAGAAGATACAAAATTTTCTATAATAGCATTTCCCTCTGTGCCTAATGTTTCACCAACGATTTGTTTCACTTTTCCGTTATGTAGATCGATGCATGGCCGAAATTCCAATGACTTTACCCCCACTATCCTAAATTGTTGCTAACTTGATTTTCCAAATATTATAGCACATTATTACCCTAGATGACCTACATGTCTAAGTCATAAGAAAGGACCTTCCCAAACCACATGGGATGGCCCTCTCCTGATAGCTGATTTATTGCTTGGCAAATCCTTCTTCTGACATATACTCTTCGACTTCTTCATACGTTTCGAAAGCACAGTCCAAATTACTTCCAGCATAAACGTACCACAGATCCTCGGAAAAAGTAACGGAAAGAACGTGACCGTCTTCATCCGTCCACCGTTCTTCCTTCGGGGAGTCCATTTTCGGCTGAGCTTTGGATGAAGGATCCGTTAACGAAAGAATGGACTTTTGAATAATGGTGCGAAGCTCATCCCCGTTAAAATCACGAATATTGATAAAGCCTTTGCTATCCGTTGCATAGCCTTTCACATAATCTGCATAAACAAATCCGTTGCCGTTCGGGTGCAGATGGTAGACGACAATCTTTTTATCATAGCTGCTTTCTTCATAATGAAAATTAATGCGTCCCAGAGAAACATCCTTACGCTGCAACTCGGGAAATGATTCCACAATCGCTAACTTTTCTTCTAAACTCAGCATAAAACCTCCGCCGCTTACTCGATCACTTGAATTTTAAATACGTTTTCCAATTTGCCTTCTGACCTTTTTTTCAAAGGTACTTTGATATCCCGGCTGAGCTCTTTAAAAAAGGTATCGACGTCGCATTGCACATTGGAAAGAACAACCTTAAACGAGCCATCTTGGACAATATTTTGATTGGCCTCTTCAGGTACGTTAATATCAACTGCATATTTCTTTGTCAATGTGTTCATATATCGACTGAAAATTTCAATTAATTCCTCATTATTAAAATTCTCGATGACCAGCTTGCCCTTGTTCGTAAAATTCAAATGAACATTCAATTTTTGTGCCCCTTTTCCATGTACCATTGATGTATTGTATAATTATAACACACTTTTATATATTCTAAGCCTTTACCATGAAAATAAACAGTAGGATGGAGTCCACTATGGCATTTGGCATAAAAAGAGATGAGCTTAATCGGTGGAAAGAAGCCGTCATCCGCGGCGAAATTGCCTTTTTAACCCACTATTGGCTCGATGAGCGATTTAGCGGTGTGCGTACTGTTACTAAGGTAGGTTGCTCGGATTTGAAGCGATTAACCAACTGGTGTGTGTCTCATGATCTCAATCCGCGATATATTCACCATAGTCCTTCTTATCCGCATTACGACCTCTTCGGTCCCATCCAAAAGAAAATATTAGAGATTGAACAGCAGTGGGAACAAATCGAAAAATTTCACTTGTAAAAGAAAAAACCTCCAAATCGTATTTTTACGTTTTTAGAGGTTATTTCTTTTGGCTGTTTGGCGATCCTGTCTTAGTCTCGTTTCTAAGCGATTAATAGCAATGATGGAATAATCGCCAAACAATGCAATTCTCTCACGGACAGATCCTGGGAATGCCGGGTTGTTGATTTCCAACGTATCATTGAGCTCATTGTACCAGGGCAATAAATTCATTTTAATGACTAATACCCGATTTTTCACTATCAGACTCCACCTTTACTGCGCTATATTCATAGTGTATTCGTTTGGCATTGCTAGTGTACTAGATGAATTCTCCAATTCGATTGTTTGATCGTCCTCTTTATTTATTGAGTAGATATTTGGCATACACAAGCGGAGTCTCATACGTTCGATAAAATGTATCCTCCATATTTAATTTCTTAAATTCATACCTTTGATCTCTGCCATTTACTTCGATTAGCCAAATGTGACCCAATAGATCAACTCCGACATCCAAACCTACATCTGCCATTTCCGGCAATCGTTTACCTAGATACTCGGCAATTCGCAGTGACACCTTATCTATAGCTTCTTTCATTAGGTCAGGCTGAAACCCGCTTTCTCTAAATAATTCTTCACACCGCTTAGCTTCTCCGCCCTTGCCCAGATTCGTAACTTGCCTATTGTGGGCGGCAACTTTTCCAGCAATCCCGCTTACCTGCCATATGCCTTTATCCCCGCGCTGAACCGATACTCGTAAATCGTAGGGCCTGTTTCGATACGTTGCTAACATAATCGCCTGTTGGATAAGATAGCATTGATTTCCAACCTTTTCCTGTATAAAGGCAAGCGCTTTGTCCCTGCTGACAACCCTAGGTTGATGATTACTCCAAAAAAGCCGCCAAGTTTCATGATCTTGCTTAGAAAGCTTAATAATCCCTTCCCCTAACGAGCTGTTTGTCGGTTTGACGAAAAAATCCGAGAATCGCCCCATCGCTTCCAACATATGCTTGCGAGAATACGCTAAAGTTGTAGGCAGGTGAATCCGCAACGACTCTTTCGTATGTAAGAGCTTATGAATAAACAGTTTGTCATATCGATTACGGCGATTGAAGACGCGGCTTGAACTGGCGAGAAGATTCAAATTCCGATGCAATAAAGGCGAAAGCGACATCGCACGGTTATGGATGACCTTCGGGATTGGAAGCCGGATAAGCCGGTACCTTTTATTCTCAAAGCATAAACCTAGAACAGAATTCCCGCTCGTATGCTGCAGGCACATATAAAAAGGATGAATGCCAAGTTTCTCAGCAGCTTGATTATAAAGATCAATTTGTTCATACCCGGTCTGTTTGCTTTGAATGCCTAAGTATGTTTTCCGATCCAGAAGAATGCCAACCACGTTGCGCACAATAACGCCTCCACCTCTTAAAATCATCTTTAACACTGTATGCAATTGGGCTCTTTCTGGTCCGAAACAGAGCTGATCTTCAACTTTTTTTCACATGATCGAGTAAGAGGGGGCGGCTAGCCCCCGTCTTCTCACACCACCGTACATGCGGGTCCGCATACGGCGGTTCCTAAAGGTTAACAAAGCTCCAAATAACGAGTAAGCAAACTTTTCAGCCCTTCTGCCTCCCAGTAAGAGGTATCTAGGGCGTTGTTTGTATTTCGGGACATTTCCCAAGCTCCACGACGCGAATTCGCCATTTTGAGTGCCACCCATTCGGGAACTCCTAGAGCTCGCAGTTCGCGAATCCTTGTGCGTACCCTCTTCCACTGTTTCCACAAGCACATCCGTAATCTTCTACGAATCCACTGATCTAGATTTCCACAATGTGTTTTGGCTGACGCAATGCGAAAGTATCCCAACCATCCCATCAGGAA